>NZ_JAJKFP010000006.1:0-1538970 GCF_020966565.1 Rubrivivax sp. JA1055
CGGCGTGGCGCCGCCGTCCGAAGAGCTGGCCGAGCGAACGCGTTCGCTGTTCCGCGAGGCCGGGCTGCAGGTCACCTGAGCGGCCCGCCGCACCTGCAACCACCGATCCACCACGACACCGGGTTCGACCCCGGTCGGGCCTGCTGTTGCCCGCGAATCCGCACAGAGACTGCCATGCTGACCAGAATCCGCCCCACCGCCGCGCTGCACGACGGCGCCCGCCCCCACGCCGCCGCCGCGACGCCGCGGCCGCCGGTGATCGACGCCGACGACGGCGTCAGCGCGAACCTGCCGCTCGAGGAGATCCTCGTCGGCCAGTCGGCGACCCGCACGCGGGCCCTGACGATGGACGACGTGCGGCTGTTCGCCACCGTCTCCGAGAACCGCAATCCGGTGCACCTGGACCCGCGTTTCGCGGCCGGCAACGGCCACGGCAAGGTCATCGCGCACGGCATGTGGACCGGGGCGCTGGTCTCGGGCCTGATCGGCTCGCGCCTGCCGGGCCCGGGCACGGTCTACCTGAGCCAGGACCTGCACTTCCTGCACCCGATCAGCGTCGGCGACCGCATCACCGCGACGGTGACGGTGCTCGAGAAGCGCGAGGCCGAACGTGTCGTCGTGCTCGACTGCGGCTGCGTCAACCAGGACGGCATTCTGGTGGCCAGCGGCGTCGCCGAGGTCGTCGCCCCGCGCAGCAAGGTGCAGGCCGCGCCGGTCGAGCTGCCCGAGGTGCAGCTGATCGGCCACCACCAGCACGACGCGCTGCTCAAGCAGTGCGAGCGTCTGGCGCCGGTGCCCACCGCGGTGGCCTATCCCTGCAACGAGCCGTCGCTGCGCGCCGCGGTCGACGCCGCCCAGGCCGGGCTGATCGCCCCGGTGCTGGTCGGCCCGGCGCGGCAGATGCAGGCCCTGGCCGCCGAACACGGGCTGGACATCTCGGCCTGCCGCATCGTCGACGTCGAGTGCCCGAAGGACGCCGCCGAGGCCGCCGCGCGGCTGGCGCGCGACGGCGAGGTCGGCGCGCTGATGAAGGGCTCGCTGCACACCGACGAGCTGATGGCCGCCGTGGTGCGCAAGGAGAACGCGCTGCGCACCGCCGCGCGCATCAGCCACGTCTTCGTGATGCACGTGCCGACCTACGAGCGCACGCTGTTCATCACCGACGCGGCGATCAACATCTCGCCGACGCTGGACGACAAGGTGCACATCGTCCAGAACGCGATCCACCTCGCGCAGGCGCTGGGCATCCGCCAGCCCCACGTCGCGATCCTGTCGGCGGTCGAGAACGTCAACCCGAAGATCCCGTCGACGATCGAGGCCGCGGTGCTGTGCAAGATGGCCGACCGCGGCCAGATCACCGGCGGCGTGCTCGACGGCCCGCTGGCCTTCGACAACGCGATCTCGGCCGAGGCCGCGCGCACCAAGGGCATCGTCTCGCCGGTGGCCGGCAAGGCCGACATCCTGCTGGTGCCCGACCTGGTGGCCGGCAACATGCTGGCCAAGCAGCTGTCCTTCCTGGCCAACGCCGACGCCGCCGGCATCGTGCTCGGCGCCAAGGTGCCGGTGATCCTGACCAGCCGCGCCGACAACCAGCGGTCGCGCCTGGCGTCCTGCGCCATCGCCGCGCTGCTGGCCGAGGCCCAGCGCGCCGCTGCCGAGTGAGGCCGCGATGAACCGACACGAATCCTGCCTCGTGCTCAACGCGGGCTCGTCGAGCCTGAAGTTCTCGGTGCTGCGCCGCGTCGAGGCCCACGACGACCTGCAGCAGGTGCTCAGCGGCCAGATCGCCGGCATCGGCACCGAGGCCGTCTTCGAGGCCCGCGACGCCAACCGCCGCGTCATCGCCCGGCAGCGCTGGAACGCCGAGGACTCGCAGCGGCGCGAGGCGCTGCTGGCCTTCCTGCTGGACTGGCTGCCGCAGGCGCTGCCCGAGGACCGCATCGTCGCCGCCGGCCACCGCGTCGTGCACGGCGGGCGCACGTTCAGCCGCCCGGTGCGCGTGACGCCGGAGGTGCTGGCCGAGCTGGAGGCCCTGGTGCCGCTGGCGCCGCTGCACCAGCCGCACAACCTCGCGCCGATGCGCGCGCTGGCCGCCAGCCACCCGGAGCTGCCGCAGGTCGCGTGTTTCGACACCGCCTTCCATGCCGAGCTGCCCTGGGTGGCGAGCACCTACGCGCTGCCGCGCGAGCCGGCCTACGAGGGTGTGCAGCGCTACGGCTTCCACGGCCTGTCCTACGAGTACGTGTCGCAGCGGCTGGCGGCGCTGCGTCCGGAACTCGCCAACCAGCGCATCGTCATCTGCCACCTGGGCAACGGGTCCAGCCTGGCGGCGGTGCACGCCGGCCGCGGCGTCGACACGACGATGGGCTTCACCGCGCTGGACGGCCTGCCGATGGGCACACGCTGCGGCTCGCTGGACCCCGGCGTGCTGCTGTACCTGATGCGCGAGAAGGGCATGGGCGCCGACTCGCTGGAGGACCTGCTGTACCGGCGCTCGGGGCTGCTGGGCGTCTCCGGGCTGTCCAGCGACATGCGCGTGCTGCAGGAGTCCGCCGAGCCGGCGGCGCGCCGCGCCGTCGAGCTGTTCTGCTTCCGCGTCGCCAAGGAGGAGGCCGCGATGGCCGGCTCGATGGGCGGCATCGACGCGCTGGTGTTCACCGCCGGCATCGGCGAGAACTCGCCCGCCGTGCGTGCCGACGTCTGCTCGCGCCTGGGCTGGTTGGGCCTGGCGATCGACGACGACGCCAACGGCCGGCGTGCGCTGGAGATCTCGGCCGACGAGTCGGTGCTGCCGGTGTTCGTCCTGCCGACGAACGAGGAAACGATGATCGCGATGCACACCCTGTCCCGGCTCGCCGGCGACGGGCGCGGCGCCGCGCTCGCCACACGCCAGGAGGCCGGATCGTGCTCGACCGCACCCACCCCCGCCATCTGCTGAGCGCCGACGACCCGCTGGCCGCCTACGCCGCGCCGGCCCGGCCGCTGCTGGACCCGCTGGCCCCCGACGCGGTGGCCTGCGCCGCCGAGGAGATGGGCGTCAAGAAGGCCAAGGCCTCGGCCGCCCAGCAGTTCGGCCTGGCCGTGCTCGGCGGCGCCTTCGTCGCGCTGGGCGCGATGTTCGCCACCGTCGCCATCGCCGGCGCCGACCACGTGCTGCCCTGGGGCGTGATGCGCCTGCTGATGGGCGCTGCGTTCTCGATGGGGCTGATGCTGGTCGTCGTCGCCGGCGCCCAGCTCTTCACCAGCGACGCGCTGATGGTGATGGCCTGGGCCAGCGGCCGGCTGGACACGCGGCGCATGCTGCGCGTCTGGACCATCGTCTGGTTCGGCAACCTGGTCGGTGCACTGGGCACCGCGCTCATCGTCTTCCTCGGCGGCCAGTACGGCGCCGGGCACGGCGAGGTCGGCGCCAGCGCGCTGTACCTGGCCGCCAGCAAGGCCAGCCTGCCGCCGTTCAAGGCTTTCAGCCTGGCCATCCTGTGCAACGTGCTGGTGTGCCTGGCGACCTGGCTGTCGCTGGCCGCGCGCAGCGTGACCGACAAGATCGTCGCGATGTTCCTGCCGATCACGGCCTTCGTCGCCGCCGGCTTCGAGCACTGCGTGGCCAACATGTACTTCGTGCCCTACGGGCTGCTGGTGCGCTGGTTCGCGCCGGCCGGCTTCTGGGCCGAGCCCGCGGCGCAGGCCCGGCTGGCCACCGAGATCCCGGTGGGCCAGTACCTCGTCAATCTCGGCGTCGTGACGCTGGGCAACTGGGTCGGCGGCGCGCTGCTCGTCGCCGGCGCCTACTGGTGGCTGTATCGCCGCGGCGCCCGCGCCGGCCAGGCCGCCTGAGTGGAGGACGTGATGTCCGGATTCATCGACTACCAGGCCACCGCGCGCGACACCGAGCGTGCGCTGGTGCGTGCCGCTCTGGCGCTCGGCATCGACTGGCGCGACGCCGCCGCGGTGCAGGCCGTCGCCCGCGAGACGCTGGACCGCCGTCAGGGCCTGCGCCGCGCTGCCGCGCGGGTGCCGCACGGCCCCGAGCGCCAGCGCCTGAACCTGTGCGCGCTGGTCGTGCTGCGCCGGCGCATCGAGGTCGAGCACGACCACGCCGGCGCCTGCGTCGCCGGCCCGGCCTGGCGCGCGATCTCGCAGGCGCTGGACCGCGAGATCGACGGCCGGGCGGCGAGCGCCTGAGCGCTCGCCGTGGTGCTGGCGAGACACCCGCCGGATTTTCCGGCGAACGGTCGCCAGCGGCCCCCGGGCGGTCGCCTGGCGGGCGCCAGCGGCATTTTTCAGGGGTTTTCTCCGGCGGTTTTCCGGGTATTGGCCGGGGGCGCCCTCGGAGGAAATTCGACAGTCTCCCCGCAGGGGGTTATGTTGGGCTCAGAGATAACTCCGGCGAGACACCGGGTTGAAACCAGTCGAGGTCGAGATGTGCTGTGAATTCGAGGAAATGGCGATCGGGCTCGCGCGCAAGGCGCGGCGTTGTGGTGGCGAGAACAGCAAGCTCGTCCAGTCGCTGATGCGCCTGCTGCGCCAGCACGACGGCGGCCTGATGGCGCTGGCGGCGCGTTTCGACGCCGAAGGCTGCGGCGAGGCGATGCGCGGCTGGATCACGCACGGCGCCGACAACACGATGGACGGCAAGACGATGCGCCGCGCGCTCGGCGAGCGCCTTTACGACAAGCTGGTGCGCCGCCTCGACCTGGACCCGGCCGACGCCGCCCAGGTGCTGGCCGAGATCGTGCCGATGGCGGTGAACCGCCTGACGCCCGACGGCCGCATCGACGTCGAGCCGGCGCGCCCGGGCGTGCAGGGCTGGTTCGCGCGCGTCGTCGGCGCGGTCTGATCAGGCGAAGCCCAGCTTCTCCTTCAGCTCGCCGAGCAGGCGGCGGCTGACCGGCACGCGCCGGCCGCCGTGGGTCACGATCTCGGCGCCGCCGAGCCCCTGGAACACGATCTCGAGGATCTGCTCCGGGTTCACGAGGTACTGGCGGTGGCAGCGCAGCAGCGGCGTGCGCTCCTCCAGCGTGCGCAGCGTCAGCTCGGTGAAGTGCTCGACGCCGTCGGTGCTGACGATGAACACGCCGGTGCCGGTGGAGTTCACGTACTCCACCTGCTCGACCTTGACCAGCTGCACGCGCTGGTGGCCGGGGCAGGGGATCTGGCGCAGCGGCGCCGCGAGCTTGGCCAGGTCGGCCGTCGGCGCGGCGTCGCGGCGCAGGCGCTGCAGCGTGACGTCCAGCCGCGCCGGGTCCACGGGCTTGAGCAGGTAGTCGAAGGCGTCCTGCTCGAAGGCCTTCAGCGCGTACTCGCTGTAGGCCGTCAGGAACACCACACGCGGCATCTCGTCGGGGTCGAGCATGCCCAGCAGCTCCAGCCCGCTGATCTGCGGCATGTTGATGTCGAGGAAGACGACGTCGGGGTGCAGGTGGTTGATCGCCGACAGCGCCTCGACGGCGTTGGCGCTCTGGCCGACGATGTTCACGTCGGGCACCCGGGACAGCAGGCGAGCGATCTCCTCGCGCGCCGGGGCTTCGTCGTCGACGATCAGGACGTTCATGCGGGGCTCACCGTTCAGAGGTCACCGGCCGAGACCGGCAGGCGCAGCGTGACCCGGGTCATGACCTCGGGCTCGCACTCGATGTCCATGCCGTAGCCGGCACCGTAGCGGTTGGCGATGCGGCGGCGCACCAGGTTGACGCCCAGGCCGTCGTTGCCTTCGGCCGGCGGCTTGTACAGGCCGGCATTGTCCTCGACATGCAGCAGCAGGTCGCCGCCTTCCTGGCGCGCCGAGATCCTGACCCGGCCGATGCCCAGCAGCTGCGAGGTGCCGTGCTTGATCGCGTTCTCGACCACCGGCTGCAGCGAGAAGGCCGGCAGGCGCATGTGCTGCAGCCGGTCGGGCACGTCGAACTCGACCTGCAGCCGGTCGCCGAAGCGGGCCTGCTCGATCTCCAGGTAGGACGAGACGTGGGCCAGCTCCTCGATCAGCCGCGCGTCCTCGCTCGGGCGCTTGAGGTTGCTGCGGAAGAAGGTCGACAGGCTGAAGACCAGCGTGCAGGCGCGTTCGGGGTCGCGGCGGATCACCGCGATCAGCGTGTTCAGCGCGTTGAACAGGAAGTGCGGGTTGATCTGGGCCTGCAGCCGCTTGATCTCCGACTGCGCCAGCATCTCGCGCTGGCGCAGGTAGCGCCCGGCGAGGATCTGGTTGGACAGCAGCCGGCCGATGCCTTCGCCGAGCGTGCGGTTGATGTTGGAGAACAGCCGGCTGCGCGGCTCGTAGAGCTTGATCGTGCCGATGACCTGGTTCTCCTCGTCGGTGAGCGGGATGATCAAGCACGAGGCCAGCGGGCACTTGGCGTGGATCGAGCAGCGGTACGGCACCTCGTTGCCGTCGGCGTAGACGACCTCGTTGCGCTGGATCGCCTGCAGCGTCAGCTTGGACTCGATCGGCGTGCCCGGCAGGTGGTGGTCGGCGCCGATGCCGGTGAAGGCGACGAGCTGGCGGGTGTCGGTCATCGCCACCGCGCCGACGCCGGTCTCCTCCTGGATGACCTTCACGACACGCGCCGCGCGCGCCGAGGCGTCGGGGTCGAAACCTTCGCGCAGCAGGCCCTCGACCCGCGCGGCGATGGCCAGCGCCTTGGTCGAGAACACCGTCGACTGGCGTTCGTAGAGCTTGCGCCGGTCGACGAGGATGCGCATGAACATGCCGGCACCCAGCGTGTTGGCCACCGCCATCGGGATCGCGATCTGCTCGACGAGGTGCCAGTTGGCCGGGTACTTCAGCATCAGCAGCAGGATCGCCATCTCGACGACGATCGACGCCAGCGTCACCAGCGCCACCGGCACCGGGCGGAAGACGGTCGCGGCCTTGCCGCGGCGGATCATGTAGAGGTGGTAGCCGCCGCCGATCAGGCCGCCGACGACGGTGGCGATGGCGCAGGGCAGGGCGGAGCTGCCGCCCAGCGAGTAGCGGTGCAGGCCGCCGGTCAGGCCCACCGCCAGCCCGACGACCGGGCCGCCGAGCACGCCGCCGAGCACCGAGCCGATGGCGCGCGTGTGCGCGATCGAGTCGTCGATGTGCAGCCCGAGGTAGGTGCCCATGATGCAGAACAGCGAGCAGACGACGTAGCAGGCCGTGCGCTGCGGCAGCCGGATCGTCACGTGCATCAGCGGGATGAATATCCGGGTGCCCGCCAGGAGATACGCCACGACGAGGTAGACGCAGGTTTGCTGCAGCAGCGTGAGGCTCAGCGCAACGAAATTCATGGAGAAAAGCCTCGGTCCCTCGAAATACGCCGGCAGCGCCGCGTCACGGCCCACAGTTTGGCAGCCGAAGGGGTTTGCGGCAACCGCTTCGAGTTATCCCGGCGAGATTTCCCCGGGGGTTCCTTCGGAGTTTTGCCGGGGCGGCCCCGCGTCAGCCCGGCGGTGGTGCCTGGCGTTCGCGAATCAGGGCCTCGAAGGCCTCGGCCGGCATCGGCCGGCCGTACAGCCAGCCCTGCGCCGACTCGCAGCCCGCGGCCAGCAGCGCCTCGCGCTGGCCGGGCGTCTCGACGCCCTCGGCCACGGTGTGCATGCGCAGCGTGCGCGCCAGGTTGACGATGGCCGCGACGACGCTCGCCTGGTGGCTGCCGCGCTCGATGCCGGCGACCAGCGAGCGGTCGATCTTCAGCGTGCCCGCCTGGAACAGGCTCAGGTGCGAGAACGAGGTGTAGCCGGCGCCGAAGTCGTCCAGCGCGATGCGCAGCCCCATCGCGCGCAGCCGCGCGATCTGGCGGGCCGAGCCCTCGGGGTCGTCCCAGGCCATGGTCTCGGTCAGCTCGAGCTCCAGCCAGGCCGGGTCGACCTCGTGCCGGCGCAGCAGCTCGCCCACCAGCTCGGCCAGCCCCGGCTGGCGCAGCTGCACCGCCGACAGGTTGACCGCCATGCGCAGCGGCGGCAGCCCGGCGAGCTGCCAGGCGCGCAGCTGGCGCAGCGCGGTGTCCAGCACCCAGCGGCCGATGACCGCGATCTGGCCGTTGGTCTCGGCCAGCGGCACGAACTCGGCCGGGCCGATCCAGCCCAGCTCCGGGTGCTGCCAGCGCAGCAGCGCCTCGACGCCGACGATGCGCCCGTCGGCGGCCTGGCACTGCGGCTGGTAGTGCAGCTGCATCTCGTCGCGCTCCAGCGCCCGGCGCAGCGCGTTCTCCACGCGCAGCGTGCGTGCCATCTGGGCCTGCATCTCCGCGGTGTAGAAGCTGAAGGTCGCGCGGCCGGACATCTTGGCGCGGTACATCGCCGCGTCGGCGAAGGCGAACAGCGTGTCGTAGTCGGCGGCGTCGGTGGGGAAGACGGCGACACCGATCGACGGCGTCACGGTGAGGTCGTGGCCGTCGAGCTGCACCGGCTCCTGCACGATCTGCAGCAGCTTCTGCGCGACGTAGCTGGCGCCGGTGGCGTCGGTGCTGGGCAGCACGAGCACGAACTCGTCGCCGCCGACGCGCGCCAGCGTGTCCTGGTCGCGCAGCGCCGGGCGCATGCGCTGCGCCAGCGCGACGAGCAGCCGGTCGCCGATCGGGTGGCCCAGCGTGTCGTTGACGTTCTTGAAGTGGTCCAGGTCGAGGAACATCAGCGCCACCGGCTCGCCGGTGCGCACCGCGATCTGCAGCGCCTGGCTGGCGCGCTCCTGCAGCAGCGCGCGGTTGGGCAGGCCGGTCAGCGGGTCGTAGTAGGCCAGCCGGCGCACGTTCTCCTCGGCGTGCTTGCGCGCGGTGATGTCGCTGAACGAGGCGACGTAGTTCACCGTGCGGTCGCCCTCGTCGACGACGCGGCCGATGGACAGCCACTCCGGATACACCTCGCCGTTCTTGCGCCGGTTCCAGATCTCGCCTTCCCAGCGCCCGCGCGTCTGCAGCTCCTCCCAGAAGCGGCGGTAGAAGCTCTCGTCGTGCAGCCCGGACTTCAGCAGCCTCGGGTTCTGGCCGATGACCTCGCGCTCGGTGTAGCCGGTGATGCGCGTGAACGCCTCGTTGACGGCGACGAAGCGGCCGTGCACGTCGGCGATGGCCAGCGCCTCGTTGCTCTGCTCGAACACACGCGCCGCCAGCGACAGCTTGTTCATCGCGTCGCGCCGCGCGGTGACGTCGCGCTGCACACCGACGAACTGGGTGATCGTGCCGTCGTCGCCGCGCACCGGGACGATCTTCAGCTCGTTCCAGAACGGCGTGCCGTCCTTGCGGTAGTTCAGCAGCTCGCCGTGGAAGGGTTCGCCGCGCTCCATCGCCTCGCGCATCGCCAGCACCGTCTCGGGCGCGGTGCCCGGCCCCTGCAGCATGGCGCAGCTGCCGCCGAGCATCTCCTCGGCCGAGTAGCCCGTCAGGCTGACGAAGGCGGCGTTGACGTAGGTGGTGCGGCGGTTGGCGTCGCTGATCAGCACGCCCTGCGAGATGGCGTCGAGCGCGTTCTGGTGCAGCTTCAGCAGTCGCAGCACGGCGTCGTGCACGGCCTGCAGTTCGGCGTCGTTGGCGTGCCCGGAGGCGGAGCGCCCGGCGGTTGTCGGGCGTCCGGTCGGGACGCGGTGGGTCTGGGGCACCGGTTCGGTCTCTCGATTCATGACGCCGGCCCTGGCCTCGGGGGCTTGGGACGGCCGTGGAGCCCGATTGTCCGCCTCATCGGCGCCTCGTGCCGGCAAAAATCGATGAAATCGTGAGGATGCCGCGTGATCCGGCCGGTTGGTGCACCCCTTCGGTGCGCCGGCGGGCCGGTATCAGAAGGTGGTCCAGTCGTCCTCGGCGGACGGCGCCGTGGCGCGCTCGGCACGCGGCCGGGCCGCGGGTGCCGGCGCGGCGACGGCGGTCGCACGCGGTGCCGGTGCCGAAGCCGTGGCCCGGGCGGGCGCCGCGCGCGGCGGCGTCGGCGCCGTGTCGGCGAGCGTGACACCGCCCGCGGCGAGCTTGAAGACGCCGACGACCTCGGCCAGGCGCGCGGCCTGCAGGCGCAGGCTCTCGGCGGCCGCTGCGCTCTCCTCGACCAGCGCGGCGTTCTGCTGCGTGACCTGGTCGAGCTGGCCGACGGCGTCACCGACCTGGCCGATGCCCGAGGACTGCTCGACGGTGGCGTTGGTGATCTCGCCGATCAGCTGGCTCACGCGCTGGACCTCCGAGACGATGGCCGTCACCGATTCGCCGGCCTCCTGGACCTGGCGCGACCCGACCTCGACCTTCTCGACGCTGGCGCCGATCAGGCTCTTGATCTCCTTGGCCGCCTCGGCCGAGCGGCTGGCCAGCGTGCGCACCTCGCCGGCGACGACGGCGAAGCCCCGGCCCTGCTCGCCGGCGCGGGCCGCCTCGACGGCGGCGTTGAGCGCCAGGATGTTGGTCTGGAAGGCGATGCCGTCGATGACGCCGATGATCTCGGCGATGCGCTTGGACGAGCTGCTGATGTCCTGCATCGTGGTCACGACGGTGCCGACGAGCTCGCCGCCGCGCGCCGCGGCGGCGGCCGCCGCCGCGGCCATCTGGTTGGCCTGCTGGGAGGTCTCGGCGTTCTGCTTGACGGTGCTGGAGAGCTGCTCCATCGATGCCGCGGTCTGCTGCAGGTTGCTGGCCTGTTCCTCGGTGCGCTGGCTGAGGTCGGCGTTGCCGCTGGCGATCTGCGAGGAGCCGGTGGCGATGCTGTCGCTGCTGGCGCGCACCTGGCCGACGATGCGGGCCAGGCTGTCGTTCATGCGGCCCAGCGAGCGCAGCAGATCGGCCATCTCGTCGCGGCCCTCGGCGTCGATGCGGCGGCTCAGGTCGCCGTCGGCCACCGCGCCAGCCACCTCGACGGCGCGGTGCAGCGGCCGGACGATCGAGCGCGTGATCAGCACCGCGGCGCCGATGCCCAGTGCGAAGGCCGCGACGACCATCACGATCAAGGCCAGCCGGGCGCTCGAGTAGGTGGCTGCGGCGCGCTCGGCCTGCTGCTCGGACAGCTTGACGTTGTAGTCCCACCAGCGGCCGAGCGCGGTCTGCGCCGCCTCGTACGCCGGCGAGGCGCCGACGAACAAGGCCGTCGCCTCCTGGCCCTTCGCCGGGTCGGAGGCCATCTGGCGCGACACCGATTGCAGCGCCGGCCAGGCCGCGACGTAGGCACCCACGGTCTTGCGCGCTTCGCCGAGCAGCTGCCGATCCTGATCGTCGGTGACCAGCGATTTCTCGTAGCGGTCGAGTTCGGCGTTGACCGTCTTGTGGCGCTCGGCGATCAGTGCCTCGAGCCGGTCCATGTCGCTGGCCTGCTCCGACAGGATGTGCTGGGCCTCGTAGCGCCGGGCGTCGGCGAGCGCGATCACCATCGCATGTTCGGCCTGGTACGACGGCACGAGGTTCACGGCGTAGTAGGTCGAGTTGTCCGCCAGCCGCGACATCTGGAACGCCGCCAGCGCGGCCATGGCACCGAGCAGTGCCAGCAGGAGGCCGAAGGCGAGCGCCAGGCGCTGGCCGATCTTGAGGTGGGTGAGCATCGTGGTATCCGTCGTGTTGGGGCCCACTCGGGGCCTTGTCGCTGTCCCGGCCGTCCACCGGCCTGGCTGCTATTTCGGCGCGACGTCCTCAAAATTGATTAGGAGTGCCCCTCGAGCGTGAGCAAGCTTGCAGCAGCACCGTGCTCAGTCGCCTGGCGAGTTGCGCAATCTGCGGCTTGTGGTCGCGGTTTGTGCTGCAAGATATTAGAAATGATTTTTATGATTCCGTTGTGCGCGGCGGCGTGAACGGCGTCACGCCGCCCCCGAGGGCGGCGTCCGTTCAGTGCCGATGAGCGCCGCCGCGCGGTGTCTGCACCCAGACGTTCACCTCGACGCTGCCGGCATGCTCGAAACGCAGCGTCAGCGGGAAACGCTCGCCGTCGCGCAGCGGCGCCGACAGGCCGAACAGCATCAGGTGGGCGCCGGCCTCGCCGTGGCGCAGCCGCACGCCGGCGCCGGCCGGCAGTTCCAGCGCCGGCACGGCACGCATGCGCATCACGTCGCCGTCCATCGTGCTGCGGTGGATCTCCACGCGTTCGGCGCGCGGCGTCGACGCGCCGAGCAGGCGGTCGGCCGTGCGCCCGCGGTTCTCGATCGTGCGGAAGTAGACCGCGCCGGTGGCCAGCCCGGCAGGCGTCGGCGTCGCGTACGGGTGGTCGATGGCGAGATCGCCGGCGCGTGCGCCGTGCGCCTGCGCGCCGCCGGCGCAGGGGGTGGCGGCCAGCATCAGGACGAAACGGCGGCGCGTCAGGCGTCCGCGGCCGGGGGTGTCGTCGGCCTTCACGGCCGCATCTCCTTCAGGTCGGGTTCGCTCCAGATCAGTCGCAGCGCGAGCTGCGACAGGGAGGCGCCGGCCCCCCACTCGCGCCCGGTCTCCAGCGCCAGCGTCAGGCCCGGTCGCCAGGTCCAGAGCGCCGCGGCGGTGGCGCGCTGGCGGCTGCCGGCCGCGTCGAAACCCGCGGCGCGCGCCAGCGACACGGTGCCGGCGCCGGCCAGCTTCTGGCGCGGCACCAGCCGCTCCAGGCGGCCGGCCAGCGTCCAGCCCGGCGCCGCGCGCCAGGCGGCGTCGAGCCAGCCACCGGCCACGCGTGAACGCAGCCCGGCGCTGCCGTCGGTGGCGTAGAGCTCGCCGCGCTCGCGGCGCAGCATGCCGGCGGCGGCCAGCGTCCAGTCGCCGGCGTCGTTCTCCCACTGCAGGCTGGCGGCGAGCACGTCGGCCGTGCCGTCGAAGCAGACACGCTGCTGCAGGCTGGCGCGGCAGTCCAGCGTGCCGTGGGTGTGCGCCGGCGCGCCGACGGTGGCCACCGCCGAGCCGCGTGCGTCGGGCTGGAACCGCGCCGCGCTCAGCTGCGCGTCGACGTGGCCCCAGCCCAGGTGCAGGCGCAGCGACGGCACCAGCGGGCCGTGTTCGCCGCCGGGGAAGACACGGCCGCGCCACAGCCCGGCCTCGACACCGCGCAGGCCGTCGGCCAGCGGGTCGCGCCAGGCCAGCGCGGCGCCGTCGTCGATCCACTCGTCGTCGAACACGGCACGTTTGGCCAGCGGCGTCTGGACGAAGCGGTCGTAGTGGCCGGCACGGTCGATCACGCCGCCCAGGCGCACGGTGTCGCGGCCGAGCTGCAGCGTGTACTCGCCGCCGTGGCCGGCCCAGCGCAGGTGCAGCCCGGCGGCTTCGACGTGGGCGCCGTCGCCGTCGTGCCAGCCGATGGCCGCGGCGGCGCCGAGGTGGGGCGTGAAGCGCGCCGCGGCGTCCAGCGTCGCGTGCTCCAGCGTCAGGCCGCCGCGCTGGTCGTCGGGGGGGCTGCCGCGCAGCAGCACGCCGGGCAGCGTGGCGGCGGGCCAGCGATGGTCGGCATCGGCGGCGAAGACGGCGGCGGCGGCGCCGACGCGCCAGCCGGGGTCCTCGGGCAGCGGGTCGGCCCCCGCCTCGTGGGCCTGTGCGGCACCGGCCAGCAAGGCGGCGGCCAGGGCGCACAGCGCCTCAGTTCTGGGCGAACGGGTCGGCATGGTTCGGGTCGGTGAGGAAGTCGTGGTCGGTCAGCGTCTTCAGGAAGGCGACGATGTCGGCCTGTTCCTGCGCGTCGAGATCGATGCGGCTGACCAGCGGGTCCTTGTAGGGATTGGCGCGGCCGTCGCCGGCATGGGGGCCGGTGGCGATGTGGCGCCCGCCGGCGGCGTAGGTGGCGACGACCTCGGCCAGCGTCGCGATGCTGCCGTCGTGCATGTACGGTGCCGTGACCTCGACGTTGCGCAGGCTGGGCGCGCGGAAGGCGCCCATGTCGGCGGCCCTGGCGGTGAGTTCGAAGACGCCGCGGTTGTCTTCCGGATAGGCGCCGGTGCCGCCCAGGTTGTAGAGGCCGGTGTTGTGGAACGGCGTCTCCACGATGCGGCTGCGCGCGTGCACGATCTGGTCGTTGAAGTTGAAGCTGCCGTGGCAGTGGAAACACTCGGCCTTCTCGCCGAAGAACAGCTTCATGCCGCGCTGCTCGGTGTCGGACAGCGTGGCCTGGCCGGCCAGCCAGCGGTCGTAGCGGCTGCGGCCCGAGATCAGCGAACGTTCGAAGGCGGAGATCGCCTTGATGACGTTGGCCCAGCTGACGGGCTCGGCCTCGCCGGCGAAGACCGCGGCAAACCGCGCCGGATAGCCGGCGATGCCGCGGTCCTCGCGCAGGCGCTGCAGCACCGCGGCCTTGTTGGCGTCGTTGACGCCCATCTCGACCGGGCGCTCGCCGAACAGCGGCGTCTCCATCTGCCGCTCCAGCGTCACCAGCGACGGGTTGGCCCAGGTCAGCGTGGCGTTGTAGACGACGTTGGACAGATGCTGCGCCGCGCGCGGGTGGGCTTCGCCGGTGGAGCCGACGGCGGTGGCGCGGCCGTCGGTGAAGGCCAGCGCCTGCAGGTGGCAGCTGCCGCAGGACTGCTGGCCGTTGCCCGACAGGCGCGGGTCGTAGAACAGGAAGCGGCCGAGCTCGACCTTGGCGGCCGACATCGGGTTGTCGGCCGGCACCTTGGGTTCCGGGAAGTGGGCTGGCAGCGTCCAGGTCCACGCGGCGCTGCCGCCGGTCTCCTCGCTGAGCGTCGTGCCGCCGCCGCCGCAGGCCGCGACGGCGGCCAGCACGACGGCAGCGGCGCCCGCCGCGATGACGGGGGCGCCGCGCTTCACTTGGCCACCGCCCGGAACAGCGTCTGGGCCGCGCCGCCGTCGACCGGCAGCCCGCTGCCGCTGCCGTCGGCGTTCCAGCCGATGGCCAGCGCCTGGAACACCGCGGCGCACTCGGGGTCGGTGCCGCCGGACATGCAGCCCGGGGCACCGGCCTGGTTGCGCGTGATGTCGTTGCCGGCCAGCAGCGCACGCAGGTCGACGGCGATCTTCTGCGTCGCCGGGTCGAAGGCGGCGAGCGCGAAGTCCATGCGGTTGGCGGCGACGCAGGAGACGGTCTCGCCGTTGGCCGGGTTGCCGCTGCAGCCGGTCGAGCCCAGGTGCACGTAGAAGCTGTGTGCTGCCCAGGTGCCGGTGCTGCCGTCGGGGTCGACGACCTCGATCTTGGCGAACTTGCGCCCCGACTGCCAGCTCCAGGCCATGGCCTGCACGTCCAGCGGCGCCGGGGCCGAGGCGTAGTCGGTGTGGTTCAGCGCGAACGGCACGCCCATCGTCATCCTGACGCCGACGTAGTCGCCTGCGGGCACGGTGCCGGTGACGCTGGTGTGGGTTGCGCTCGTGCCGGCGCTGCAGCCGCCGCTGCCGTCCTCGAGGTCGATCAGCGTCACGGCGTTGCCGCCGGCGCTGTGGTTCCAGTCGTCGTCGGCCGGCAGGGTCAGCGCGACCTCCGTGCCATCGGCCTTCACCAGCTTCACGTTGGAGACGTAGAAGCGGAAGTCCTGCAGCTTGGCGTCGACGCCGCCGCTGCCCAGGCCGCTGACGGTGCTGCCGCAGCCGATCGGCGTGTTGCCGGCGACGGCGGCGAACTCGATCGTGACGGTCTTCGGCGTGTCGTCGTCGCTGCCGCCGCCACCGCCGCAGGCGGCAAGCGTGGCGAGGGCGGCCAGGGGCAGGGCGGAAAGAATGAAGCCTTGTCGGGTCATGGGAGTCTCGTGTTCGGATCGCGAGCCCGCGTGTCACGGGGCCGCGTGGGGGCGGGCTGCGGCGGACGTGCATGGCGGCCGCCGGCCGCGCATGTCGCGCTGGCCTGCAGCTCGTCCGGTGGGTCCTGTGGCGGTCAGTCCGCCGCGGGGATGCACGGGCGTGCGCCGCGCCGCTGGCTGCGGCGCACGGTGGCCCGTCGTTCGTTCAGCTCAGCGCGAACGGCGGCGCGCGCGGCTGGGCGCTGCGCCAGGCGTGCGCCGTGCTCGGCGCGTGCAGGAAGGCGGGGGGCAGGGTGGCGTCGCGGCCGGCGGGCGGCACGACGAGCCGGTCGGCCGGCGGCAGGCCCGGCGTGGGCGCGTGCAGCGAGCAGAAGGGACAGTGCTCCAGACCATGGGCCTGGGCGGGCAGCGAGTCGCTGTCCTCGGCGCCGGCGGCGACCCAGCGCGAGCCTTCGGCGGTGCAGACCTCCACCCAGCCCGCGCCGCGAGAAGACTGCAGCGCATGCGAGATCGACGGCGCCAGCGCTGCGAACAGCAGCACCAGGCACGACAGCCAGGCGGTGATGCGGCGGTTGACGCAGGTCCACGACATTGCAAACAAGTGTACGTGGGCCCCGCCCGCGCGAACGGTGTTTGCGCTGTCGCAACCGAGTGCGCCGCTGCGGCATGCAGCGCGCGGCGCGAATCGGTGTTAGCCGGGCACCGGGCCCGGCGCCGATCAGCCTTCCAGCCTGGACAGGTCGCGCACCGCGCCCTTGTCGGCCGAGGTGGCCAGCAGCGCGTAGGCCTTCAGCGCCGCCGAGACCTTGCGCGGGCGCGGCTGGGCCGGCTTCCAGCCGAGCACGTCCTGCTCGGCGCGGCGCGCGGCCAGCGTCGCCTCGTCGACGAGCACGTCGATGCGGCGGTTCGGGATGTCGATGCGGATGCGGTCGCCGGTCTTCACCAGGCCGATCGTGCCGCCGGCTGCCGCCTCGGGCGAGCAGTGGCCGATCGACAGCCCCGAGGTGCCGCCGGAGAAACGGCCGTCGGTCAGCAGCGCGCAGGCCTTGCCCAGGCCCTTGCTCTTGATGTAGCTCGTCGGGTAGAGCATCTCCTGCATGCCGGGGCCGCCCTTCGGGCCTTCGTAACGCACGACGACGACGTCGCCGGCCTTCACCTGGTCGCCCAGGATGTGCTCGACGGCCTCGTCCTGGCTCTCGACGACGTGCGCCGGGCCCTCGAAGACCAGCAGGCTGTCGTCGACGCCGGCGGTCTTCACGACGCTGCCGTCCACGGCGAGATTGCCGTACAGCACCGCCAGGCCGCCTTCGCGCGAGAACGCGTTCTCGATCGAGCGGATGCAGCCTTCGGCACGGTCCAGGTCCAGGCTGGGCCAGCGGCTGGCCTGGCTGAACGCGACCTGGCTGGGGATGCCGGCCGGGCCGGCGAGGTAGAAGGTCTTCACCGCGTCGCTGGGCGCGCGCGCGATGTCCCATTCGTCGAGCGCGTGCTTGAGCGTCGGCGCGTGCACCGTCGGCACGTCGGTGTGCAGCTTGCCGGCGCGGTCGAGCTCGCCGAGGATGGCCATGATGCCGCCGGCGCGGTGCACGTCCTCGATGTGGTACTTGTTCGTGTTCGGCGCCACCTTGCACAGCTGCGGCACCGAGCGCGACAGGCGGTCGATGTCGGCCATCGTGAACTCGATGCCGGCTTCCTGGGCGATGGCCAGCAGGTGCAGGATGGTGTTGGTCGAGCCGCCCATCGCGATGTCCAGCGTCATCGCGTTCTCGAAGGCCTTGAAGCCCACCGCGCGCGGCAGCACCGATTCGTCGCCGCCTTCGTAGTAGCGCCTGGCGAGTTCGACGACCAGGCGGCCGGCGCGCTTGAACAACTGCTCGCGGTCGGCGTGCGTGGCCACCACCGTGCCGTTGCCCGGCAGCGAGAGGCCCAGCGCCTCGGTCAGGCAGTTCATCGAGTTGGCGGTGAACATGCCCGAGCAAGAACCGCAGGTCGGGCAGGCCGAACGTTCGACCTCGGCGACGGTCTCGTCGGAGACCTTGGGGTCGGCGGCCATGATCATCGCGTCGATCAGGTCGAGCTTGCGGAACTCGACGGTCTGCGTCGCCGGGTTGGCGAGCCGCGTCTTGCCGGCTTCCATCGGGCCGCCGGAGACGAAGACCACCGGGATGTTCAGCCGCATCGCGGCCATCAGCATGCCCGGGGTGATCTTGTCGCAGTTGGAGATGCACACCAGCGCGTCGGCGCAGTGCGCGTTGACCATGTACTCGACCGAGTCGGCAATGATGTCGCGGCTGGGCAGCGAATACAGCATGCCGTCGTGGCCCATCGCGATGCCGTCGTCCACCGCAATGGTGTTGAACTCCTTGGCGACGCCGCCGGCGGCCTCGATCTCGCGGGCGACGAGCGGGCCCAGGTCCTTCAGGTGCACGTGGCCCGGCACGAACTGGGTGAAGCTGTTGGCGACGGCGATGATCGGCTTGTCGAAGTCGCCGTCCTTCATGCCGGTGGCGCGCCACAACGAACGCGCGCCCGCCATGTTGCGGCCGGCGGTGGAGGTCTTGGAACGGTAGGCGGGCATGGGCGGCACTCGTGGCTGGGGTTGTCCTGGCGGCGACGGCCCCGCGCCGCGGGGCGGGCCGACCCGGGATTCTCGCGCAGGCCCGGGCGACCGAAGAGGCCCCCCGGCCAGCGTTGACAACTCGTCAAGGCTGGGCGGACGGCGCCGGATGCGGCGCGAGCAGGCGCTCCAGCCGTTCCATGCGGTGCCGGTGCAGCGTCGTGATGGCGTAGAAGTTCTCCTGCAGCTGCGCCGAGCGGCCGACGGTCACCAGCACGCCGGCCTGCAGCTCGTCCTGCACCACGACCTCGGGCAGCACGGTGAGCCAGCCGCTGTCGCGCGCCACCAGGCGCAGCATCGCCATGTCGTCGACCTCGGCGCGCAGGCGCGGGGCGACGCCGGCGGCCACGCACAGCGCGTCGAACTGCCCGCGCAGCGCATGGCGCGGCCCCGGCACGGCCAGCTCCAGCCCGCCGAGGTCCTCGGGCATGCGCAGGCTGCGCCCCTGCCAGGCCGCCGCCGGGCCGACGAGCGAGATCGCCTGGCTGCCCAGGAAACGGCAGTGCAGCGGCCGGTCGGGGTCGGCCGGCACCGCCTCGTTGGCGAGCACCACGTCGAGCTGGTGCTGCAGCAGGCGGCGCAGCAGCTCGTCGAGCATGCCGGACTCCAGCGTCAGCGTCACCGCCGGGTCGGCGAGCAGCGGCCGGATCCAGTTCTCCTGGTAGTTGCGCGACAGCGTCGCGACGCTGCCCACGCGCAGCCGCACCGTGCCCTGGCCGCGGCCCTGCAGCCGGCCCAGCAGGTCCTGGCCCATGCCGAAGATGTTCTCGGCGTAGGACAGCACCAGCTGGCCGGTGTCGGTCAGCACGAGGCGGCGGCCGGTGCGCTCGAACAGCGGCTCGCCCAGACGCTCCTCGAGCTGGCGGATCTGGCTCGACAGCGCCGACTGCGACACGTGCAGCTCCTTCGCCACCTGCGTCAGGTGCCCCGCCTTGGCGACACGCCAGAAGTACAGGAGGTGGTGGAAGTTCAGCTGCTCGACGTACATCGTTCTTTATAAAAGATCAAAACGTTCGCATCAATGAATTTTACAGAACGTGAGGCGGCCGGCACCATCGCCTGGCCTGTCTGCTGGAGACCCGACGATGAAGCTCGTGAGCCTGCTGTGGCCGGCCTGCAGCCTGCTGCCGGCCGTGCTGATGCTCGCCGCCGTGCCGCTTCGGCGTGACGCCGACGTGGCGGCGGCCTGGGCGCGCTGGCGGGTGCTCGCGTTGGCCGGCGTCGCCGCCGCCGCCGCCGCGCTGGGCCTGCAGCTCGCCGCCGGGCCGGGCACGGCCGCGCTGCCGCTGCCGGGGCTGGCCGTCACGCTGGCCGGCGCCTGGATGGCGCTGCTGGTGCAGCTGCTGGGCACCGTCATCGGCGTGTTCTCGTCGCGCTATCTGCAGGGCGAGCCCGGCCAGCCGCGCTACGTGGCCGCGCTCGCCGGCGTGCTCGCCGCGGTGCAGGTGCTGCTGCTGGCCGACCACTGGCTGGTGCTGATTGCCGCCTGGGCCGGCGTCGGCGGGTGCCAGCAGCACCTGCTGTGCTTCTATCGCGACCGTCCGTTCGCGCTGCTGGCGGCGCACAAGAAGCGTGTCGCCGACCGTCTGGCCGACGTCCTGCTGGTCGCCGCCGCGGCGCTGGCCTGGACCGAGGTCGGCTCCGGCTCGCTGTCCGATCTGGGGCGCCACCTCGAGGCCGCGGCGCCGTCGGCGGCGCTGCAGGCCGGCGCCGTCTGCCTCGTCCTGGCGGTCGTGCTGCGCACCGCGCTGCTGCCGGTGCACGGCTGGCTGATCCAGGTGATGGAAGCGCCGACGCCGGTGTCGGCGCTGCTGCACGCGGGTGTCATCAACCTCGGCGGCTACGTGCTGATCCGCTTCGCGCCCTGGCTGGACGCGGTGCCGCTGGCGCGCTGGCTGCTGGTCGGCATCGGCCTGGCCACCGCGGTGCTCGCCGGCCTGGTGATGCTGACGCGCGCCAGCGTCAAGGTGCGGCTGGCCTGGTCGACGGTGGCCCAGATGGGCTTCATGGTCATGGAGTGCGGCCTGGGCCTGTACACGCTGGCGCTGCTGCACCTGCTCGGCCACTCGCTGTACAAGGCGCATGCCTTCCTCGCCGCCTCCTCGGCCGTCGACACGGCGCGGCTGCGCACGATGCACGGCGGCGCCGAGCCGACGCTGGCCAGCCTCGTCGTCGCGCCGCTCGCGTCGGCGGCGGTGATCGCCGGCCTGCTCGCGCTGCAGGCCTGGCTGGTGCCGGTGCCGGCCTGGCCGTGGTGGTGGAGCGGCGTGCTGGCGCTGGCCTGGGCGCCGCTGTTCTGGCAGCCGGCGAGCCGGCATCCCGACGCCCCCGGGGCGCTGCACGGCGCGCTCGCCGGTGCCGCCATGGTGGCCGCGCTGGCGGCGGCCACCGTCGCCGGCCACGCGCTGCCGCTGGGCCCGGTCGACACGCCCGACGGGCCGGCCGGCGTCGTGGCGCTGGCCGGCCTGGCGCTGCTCTACGCGAGCCTGGTGCTGTTGCACGCCCGCCCGGCGGCGCTGGCCTTCTGGCGCCGCTGGAGCTACGCCGGCTTCTACGTCGACGAGGTCGCGACACGCGCCGTGCTGCGCCTGTGGCCGACCCGCTGGACCGCCGCCACCGATGGACCCGAGACGAGGATTCCGTGATGCAGACCCTGCTGGCCCCCGGCACCGAACCGTCCGCCCACCGCGAGCCGCCGCGGCCGTCCGACGCCGACGTCGACCGGCGCATCGACGCCGCCTGCGCCCAGGCCTGCCGTGCCATCGCGCCGGCCTGGCCGCTGGACCGCGCCATCGCCGTCAACCCGCACTGGGAGCGCATCGGCAGCAGCGTGCGCCGCGTGGCCGCGCGGCTGGCGGTGCTGGGCGACATCCGCGTCTTCCCGCCGCGCGAGCGGCAGCGCGAGGCCTGGGCCTCGGGCCGCATCAGCGCCGCCGACCTCGACGCGGCGCTGGCCCGGCACCCCGACGCCCGCGCCGCCGGTCTCGACGCCGCCCAGGCCGTGGCGGCCCTCGACCGGGCGCCCGGGCTGCCCCGGCTGCCGCTGCTGATCGACGTGCTCGACGACGATCCGCAGGGCCGGCGCCGGCTGTCGTGGCGCCAGGCCGTCACCCACCAGGTGAGCCAGGTCTGCGCCGCCTACTTCGACCGCCACCAGGCCGACTGGCAGCCCGAGCGCCCGGGCGGGCTCTACGCCTTCTGGCGCGACACGCTGACCCACGACCACGGCATCGGCGCGCTGATGGGCCTGCCCGAGCTGGCGCGCGGCCTGGCCGCGCTGCCCGCCACGCGCGTGCAGGCCGAACGCTGGGTGCTGCGCCGGCTCGGCCTGGCCGAGCCGGCCTGGGCCGACTACCTCGAGGCGGTGCTGCTGACGGTCAACGGCTGGGCCTCGTGGTGCGCCTATCTCGCCTGGGAGGCGCGCCTGGCCGGCCGCGACGACGAGCACCTGCGCGACCTGCTCGCCATCCGCCTGGCCTGGGGCGCGATCCTGCTGGAATGCCGCGACGACCGCGCGGCGCAGCGGGCTTTCGTGGCGCTGCAGGTGGAGTGGGAAGGTGCGCCCGGGCGGCTGCAGCAGGCCGAGGACGCCTTGCGGGTCGACGAGGTCTGGCAGCTCGCGTACGAGGCGGGCTACCAGCGCGATCTGGCCCGCCGGCTTCGTGCCGTCGCGCCGGCGCCGGTCGAGCCGGCCACGCCAGCGGGCATCGAAGTCCAGGCGGCGTTCTGCATCGACGTTCGCAGCGAGCGGCTGCGGCGTGCCGTCGAGTCGGTCTGGCCGGCCGTGCAGACGATCGGCTTCGCCGGCTTCTTCGGTCTGCCGGTGGCCTACACGCCGCTGGCCACCGAGGCCCGGCGCCCGCAGCTGCCCGGGCTGCTGGCGCCGGCGCTGGACGTGAGCGAGCGTGTGGCCGCCACGGCGGCCGACTTCGGCCCGGCGGGTGACACGCTGCAGGCCCCGGCGCGCCGGGCGCGGCTCGGGCGCTTCGCGGCGGCCGGGCGCTGGGGCGCCGGCACCGTCTGGCCGAACGCGGCCTTCTCGTCGGTGGAGGCGGTCGGGCTCGGCTACCTGGGCCGGCTGGCGCAATGGCTGCGCCCGCCGGCGGCCGCGCGGCGCCCGCTCGACGGTGCCGGCCACGCGCCGCGCTACCGGCCGCTGTGCCGGCCGGTGCTGGCCGGCCTGGACCTCGGCGCGAAGGTCGAGCTCGGTGCACGCGTGCTGCACACGATGGGGCTGGACCGCGGCCTCGCGCCGCTGGTGCTGCTGGTCGGCCACGGCAGCCAGAGCGTGAACAACGCGCAGGCCGCGGCGCTGGACTGCGGCGCCTGCTGCGGCCAGACCGGCGAGGTCAACGCGCGCGTGCTGGCGCGGCTGCTCAACGAGCCGGCGGTGCGCGCGGGCCTGCGCGCCCGGGGCATCGCCATGCCGGCCGACATGGCCTTCGTCGCCGCGCTGCACAACACCACCACCGACGAGATCGAGGGGCTGGACCTGGACCTGCTGGACGCCGCCGCGCGGGCCCGCTGGGCGCGCCTGCAGGCGGTGTTCGTGCAGGCCGGCGACCAGGTGCGCCGCGAGCGTGCGGCGGCGCTGGGGCTCGATGCCCGGCTGCCGCACGCGGCCCTGCTCGAGCAGCTGCGCCGGCGCGCCAACGACGGCGCGCAGACCCGGCCCGAGTGGGGCCTGGCCGGCAACGCCGCCTTCCTGATCGCGCCGCGCTCGCGCAGCCGGGGCGCCGCGCTGGACGGCCGCGTCTTCCTGCACGACTACGACCCGGCCCACGACGCCGACGGCAGCGTGCTGGAGCTGCTGATGACCGCGCCGATGCTGGTCACGCACTGGATCAACTGGCAGTACCACGCGTCGACCTGCGACCCGCAGCGCCTGGGCAGCGGCAACAAGCTGCTGCACAACGTCGTCGGCGGCCGCATCGGCGTCTTCGAGGGCAACGGCGGCGACCTGCGCATCGGCCTGGCGCGGCAGTCGCTGCACGACGGCAGCCGCTGGCGGCACGAGCCGCTGCGGCTGACGGTGGTGATCGACGCGCCGGCCGCGGCCATCGAGCGTGTGATCGCCGGCCACGCCGCCGTGCACCGGCTGGTCCACCACGACTGGCTGCACCTCTGGCGCTTCGCCGACGACGGCGGTTTCGAGCGTTACGTGCGCGGCCGCTGGAGCATGGTCGCGGACTGAACGCGCCGCGTTCAGCGCTGCCGCCGGCGCCGCTTCCAGAGCACGTTGAGCCGCCAGACGGCCGAGACCACGAAGTAGGTCGTGATGCCGACGCCGGTGGCCATCAGCGCCAGCCCCAGCAGCAGCGGCTTGCCGACGCCGAGGATGCGCCCGACCGCCTGCTGCCACCAGCCGGTGTCGGCGTCGGGCTCGACCTCGGCCTCCACGGGCGCCGGCGGCGGCTCGGGCTCGCCGAGCACGGCGCTGCCCAGGCGCCAGGCGGCGTAGTACAGCGGGCCGAAGGTCAGCGGATTGGTCACCAGCGTGCTGGCCACCGCGGCCGGCACGTTGGCGCGCAATGCCACGGCGGCTGCCGCGCTCAGCGGGATCTGCGCCAGCGGCACCAGCAGGCCGAAGAAGAAGCCCAGCGCCATGCCGAGCGCCAGGCCGCGCCGGCTCAGGTGCCACAGCCGCGGGTGGTGCAGTGCTGGGCCCAGCCAGCGCAGCCAGCGGTTGGCGCGGATCGACTCGGCGTCGGGCAGCCAGCGTCGCAGCGGATTCACGCGCCGGCCTCCCCGGCACGGCGCGCCGCCGCGCGCGCGCCGCGCCCGCCCTGCAGCGTGTGGAACAGCTCGGCGCGTGCCGAGCGCGTGATCGCCAGCACGCAGGGGTGGGTGATGCGCCGCTCGACCGAGATCGCGTAGAAGTCCTCGCGCACCTCGTCGATCGTGCCGACGCAGCGCACCTGCAGCCGCGACTGGATCTCGTCGGCCAGCACCGCCGGCGCGAGCAGGTAGCCCACGCCCTGGCGGCCGAACTCCTGCGCCAGCGCGCTGTCGTCGAACTCGGCCACCACGCGCGGCCCCAGCCCCTGGCTCTCGAACCAGGCGCGCAGCCGCTGGCCCACCGCCGTGTCCTCGCCGGGCATCAGCAGCGGCGCGCCGTCCAGGCAGGCGGGGAAGGGCGGCTCGCCGCCGGCCAGCAGCGACGGCGCCGCGAAGACGCCGATCGCCGAGCCGCCCAGGTGGTGGCTGAAGGCCTTGACGCTGACCGAGTGGGGCACCGGCGCGTCGGCGATCACCAGGTCCAGCGTGTGCATCGCCAGCTCGGACAGCAGCCGGTCCAGGCGCCATTCGCGGCAGACGATGCGCACCGGCTGCGCCACCTTCAGCGCCGGCTCGACGAGGTGGTAGGCGATCGACTTGGGCACCGCGTCGGCCACGCCGACGCGGAACTCGAGCGTGCGGCCCTTCAGCGTGCGCTCGCGCACCGCGGCCTCGAGTTCGGCGCCCAGCGAGAAGATCTCGCGCGCGTAACCCAGCGCCAGGTGGCCGGTGTCGGTGAGTTCCAGCCGCCGGCCCACCTTCTCGAACAGCGGCCCGCCCAGCCGGTCGGCCAGCAGCTGGATCTGGCCGCTGATCGTCTGCGGCGTCAGGTGCAGCTGCCGGCTGGCCGCCGCCACGCTGCCGGTCTCGGCGACTTGCAGGAAGTAGTGCAGGTGCTTGTAGTTCACGGCGGGCGCGTTCTCCCCTGGGCCGGCCGGTGCTGCGGCGCGGGCGTCATCAGATTTGTGCGACGGTTCGGCCGCGACCCATCGAGTCTACGTTCGAGCGCGAGGCGCGCCGCGTGTTCCGTCCGGGCCGCTCGGCGGCGGCGTTTGCGGGCTCTTCAGCCCAGCAGCGCGCCGGCCGCCGCGCCCAGCGCGACGACGATCACCGGCGACACGTGGCCCCAGGCCAGCAGCCCGAAGGCCGCCAGCGCCAGGCCGAAGTCGGCGCGGCTGCCGATGGCGGTGGTCCAGACCGGGTCGTACAGCGCCGCCAGCAGGATGCCGACGACCGCGGCGTTGACGCCGGCCATCGCCGCGCGCACCGCGTCACGCCGGCGCAGCGTGTCCCAGAACGGCAGCGCGCCGACGACGAGCAGGAACGCCGGCACGAAGATCACGACCAGGAACACCAGCCCGCCGACCCAGCCCGCGAGCGGCCCCTGCGCGACCGCGCCGAGGTAGGCCGCGAACGTGAACAGCGGCCCCGGCACCGCCTGCGCCGCGCCGTAGCCGGCGAGGAAGGCGGCGTCGTCGACCGCGCCGGACGGCACGACGCTCGCCTGCAGCAGCGGCAGCACGACGTGGCCGCCGCCGAAGACCAGCGCACCGGCGCGGTAGACGCCGTCGACCAGCGCCCAGGCCGGCGAGCCGGTGGCCGCGGCGAGCAGCGGCAGCCCGAGCAGCAGCGCCGCGAACAGCGCCAGCGCCGCGACGCCGGCCGCGCGCGGCACGCGCCAGACCGCCTGCGGCCCCGGCGGCGCTGGCGGCAGCTTCAGCAGCCGCCAGCCGACGAGGCCCGCGGCGACGATCACCGCCACCTGGCCCGGCGCCGACGGCAGCGCCAGCGTCGCCAGCGCGGCCAGGAGGGCCAGCGCCGCGCGTGGCCGGTCGGGGCACAGCGTGCGCGCCATCGTCCACACCGCCTGCGCGACGACGGCCACGGCCACCACCTTCAGCCCGTGCACCGCGCCCGACGCGGCGAGGCCGGGGTGGCCGGCGATGCCGTAGGCGAATGCGATCAGCGCCAGCGCCGACGGCAGCGTGAAGCCCAGCCAGGCCATCGCCGCGCCGGCCCAGCCGGCGCGCAGCAGCCCGAGCGCCATGCCGACCTGGCTGCTGGCCGGGCCCGGCAGGAACTGGCACAGCGCGACGAGCTCGGCGTAGCTGCGTTCGTCCAGCCAGCGGCGGCGGCCGACGAACTCGGCGTGGAAGTAGCCCAGGTGCGCGACGGGGCCGCCGAACGAGGTCAGGCCGAGCTTCAGGAAGGCCAGCAGCACCTCGACGGCGCTGCCGTGCCCGGCCCGAGTCGGCGACGGCATCACGGCGCTGGTGCGTGCCGCGCGCCGTGCCGGCCGCTCAGTGCGTGCGGCCGGTGCGTCCGGCCAGATCCGTCCCGCTGATGCCGGCGAACAGCTGCGCGGCCTTGACCTTGATCTCCAGCAGCTCGTCGGCGCTGACCGAGTACTGCCCGGAGGTGCGGTTGACGGTGACGCCGAACTCGACGTCCTTGCCGGCGTTGGACAGCGTGCCGCTGGTGAACTCGTAGTCGTCGCGCTCCCAGGGGTGGCCCTGGGTGGCGACGTCCCAGTCGTGGTACTCGATGCGCCCGATCTCGCCACTGGCGAGGTTCAGGCGAGCGCTGGCGGTGACGACGTCGTCGGCGAGTTCGTCGGTGAGGGTGATCGGCACATGCTGGTCCATGGGGGGATTGTCCGCTGAATCGGGTGCAGGGCGGCGAAGGGGATGGCGGGGCCGTGAAGGGAGGCCGGCCGTACCGCTCGCGCTGTGACCGCGGAGCCGGGGAGCAAACCTGATCGCCGATCGCCCCCGCCTGCTCGTCCTCCGCAGGCCACTGGGCGACGCAAGATGGACGGCGCAGCGGGGTTTGCAAGCGATGCGCGCGTCGTGTACCTCAGGAGGCGCGGCCCGCGGCCCGGGCCCGGGAGACCATCGACTTCACCTCTGGCGTCATGTTGGTCGGGACCAGAGTGGTCTGCGGGTGCGCTCGCTGGAACACCCGGAACACTTCGTCGGCGAACGCCTGGCCGATCTCGGCGACGCCAGCAAAGTCCAGGATCACCGTCTGAAAGCGATCGAACCGCATCGTCAGGCGCTTGGCCTGAGACCGGGAGACCAGCTTCTCGCCTTCGTGCTGAGCCAAGCGAACCGGCACGATCGTCTTGGCGAAGGTGTATTCGTCGGGCACGGCGAACTTGTCGAACACCTCTCGCGTGGTGCGCGTGCTGTCGTTGGCCAGTTTCATGAGCACCGTGGTCCCCGGTGCATCCCCATTCGATTCGAGCAGAACATCGGCCTCGTCCGAGTCGTGCGCGAAGTGCAGTCGCCCGGACCGGATGTAGAAGCAGTCGAACACCTTCGACGAGAAGAAGATGCCTTCGCCCGAGTGGTTGTCGGGATCGGTCGTGAACTTCCCCTTGGCCAGCTCGAGGATCGCCTCTCGCTGGTCGAACAGCCCAAGCGCCCTCTGGATGCGCAGGAAGATCCCTTCGCCATCGTCCACGACCCAGGCCTGCGTGAACAACCCGTTTCGTCGCATGCGGATGTGCACCTGCGGCGATCCGGAGTGATCGACGGCGTTGTTGATCATCTCCGTCATGCCGTAGCGCCAGACATCGCGCACGTTCTCCGCGAGATCGGCCACCAAAGGGTGCAGGTGCTGTTGCCACACCCTGTCTTCCGATAACCCGACACGGTCAAAACTCTGCCGAACCTCCTTCAAGGTTTGCAGCTCGTAGCGAACGCCGGCCCCGTGCCCCTCTCGTCCCAGCAGCCCAGCCTTCATGGCCTTCTGGAGTCGCGCGCTGGCCGCTTGACGCGAGATGTTCAGGGCACTCGCCAGCCTCCCCGCAACATTGCGCGGGTCCTCGTCGACGAGCCGAAGCATGAGGGTCGTGTCTGGGCTGTTCATGCGCGAATGGTAAAGCGGCGACGGAATAATTGGAAAGTTCTTGGCTAGAAAAGGTAAAGTACGCGTCGCCGGTTCAGGGCGTGCGCGTGCGCAGCACCTCGCTGCGCCCACGGAGGCAACGTTGCATCAGGGATGGTGGAGCGTTCGCCGACGCAGCGGCCGTCCCGAGAGCGAGGATCTCGGTCGGACGCACTTGAATCGTCGGTCTGCGCGAACGGGCCGCCGACGCGCAGCCAGAGATGATCGGACGGGACTCGTCCGCTGCCGCTGAACTGTCTGCCAGGGCTGGCCGTATGGCAGGCGAGGCCTCGAGGGCGTCCCGAGTGCCTGTTGCCATTGGATGTCTGGCGGAAGCGGTGAGATTCGAACTCACGGACGGTTGCCCGTCGCCGGTTTTCAAGACCGGTGCAATCGACCACTCTGCCACGCTTCCAGGGTCGTCCGGCCTTGCGCCGGAGCCCTCGATTCTAGGTCGGCGCGCGGCCCTTCGGCGCTGGTTCAGGCGCCCGGCCGCTGCGCCTGGCTGCAGCCGACCTGCACCAGTTCCTGCCGGCCGCCGTCGACGCGCACCGCGCTGAGGCGGCCGCCCCAGACGCAGCCGGTGTCCAGCGCCATCAGATCAGGCTCGACCACCAGGCCCAACGTGCTCCAGTGGCCGAAGGCGATCGGCTCGCCGGTGGTCTTGCGGCCGGGCACCTCGAACCACGGCATCAGCCCCGGCGGCGCCTCGGCGGCGCCGTCCTTGGTCTTGAAGTCCAGCGTGCCGTCGGCGCGGCAGAAGCGGATGCGCGTCAGCGTGTTGACGACGAACCGCAGCCGGTCGGCGCCTTGCAGGCCGTCGTCCCAGCGCGCCGGCTCGTTGCCGTACATGCGCTGCAGAAAGGCCGGCAGGGCCGGGCCGCGCAGGCAGGCCTGCACCTCGGCGGCCAGCGCCAGCGTCCTGGCCGTGTCCCACTGCGGCACGACGCCGGCGTGCACGCACAACCAGCCGGCCTCGACGTGCGCCAGCGGGCGCTGGCGCAGCCAGTCGACCCAGGCGTCGGCGTCGGGCGCGGCCAGGATCTCGCCCAGCGTGTCGTTGCGGTGCAGCGGCCGCACGCCGTGCGCCACGGCCAGCGTGTGCAGGTCGTGGTTGCCCAGCAGGCAGACCGCGGCGTCGCCGAGGTCGCGCAGCCGGCGCAGCACGGCCAGGTTCTGCGGGCCGCGGTTGACCAGGTCGCCCAGCACCACCAGGCGGTCGCGCGAGGGGGAGAAGCCGATCTCGGCGAGCAGGCGTTCCAATGCGTCCGCACAACCCTGCACGTCGCCAGCGAAGAAGATCATGGCGCGGATTCTGCTACGCTCGCGCGCCTCCCCACAGCCCGTCGCCGCCGTGTCGCGGCGGCTCTAATGGACGTTTCGCTTCTCGTCTTCCTCATCCTGCTCAACGGCGTTTTCGCCATGTCGGAGATGGCGCTCACCGCGTCACGCAAGATCCGGCTCCAGGTGATGGTGGAAGACGGCGCCCCCGGCGCCCGGGCCGCGATGGCCCTTCACGACGACCCCACGCGTTTCCTGTCGGTGGTGCAGATCGGCATCACCTCCATCGGCATCCTCAACGGCATCGTCGGCGAAGCCGCGTTCTCGGCGCCGCTGGGCGACTGGCTGATCACGCTCGGCGTGCACGAGCACAGCGCACGCATCGGCGCCACGGCGATCGTCGTCGTGCTGATCACGATCGTCACGATCATCTTCGGCGAACTGGTGCCCAAGCGCCTGGGCCAGCTCTACCCGGAGACGGTGGCGCGCCTGGTGGCGCGGCCGATGACCTGGATCTCGCTGGCCGCGCGGCCGCTGGTGCTGCTGCTGTCGGCCTCGACGCAGGCGGTGCTGCGCCTGCTGGGCATCCGCGAGGACACGCAGCGTGCCGTCACCGAGGAGGAGATCGCGGCCAGCCTGGAGGAAGGCCTGGACGCCGGTGTCATCGAGGCCCAGGAGCACCAGATGGTGCGCAACGTCTTCCGCCTGGACGACCGCCAGATCGGCTCGATGATGATCCCGCGTGCCGAGATCGTCTGGCTCGAGGCCGACGCCCCGATCGACGAGGTGCTGGCGCAGATCGCCGAGCACGGCCACTCGCGCTACCCGGTGTGCCGCGGCAGCCTGGACGACGTCATCGGCGTGCTCGGCGCGCACGTGCTGCTGCAGCCGCTGTCGCGCGGCGAGACGCCGCAGTTGCAGACGCTGCTGACGCCGCCGGTCTTCGTGCCCGAGACGCTGTCGGGCATGGAGCTGCTGGAGCACTTCCGCCAGTCGCGGGCCGACCTGGTGTTCGTCGTCGACGAGTACGGCGCCGTGCAGGGCGTGATCTCCGAGCGCGACCTGCTCGAGGCGATCACCGGCGAGTTCGGCAACCAGACCGACGAGGACGCCTGGGCCGTGCGCCGCGAGGACGGCAGCTGGCTGATGGACGGGCTGATCCCGGTGCCCGAGTTCAAGGACCGGCTCGAGCTGAAGGACCTGCCCGACGAGGAGCGCGGCCGCTACAACACGCTGGCCGGCATGGTGATGCTGCTGCTGGGCCGGCTGCCGAAGACGGCCGACGCCGTCAGCTGGCAGGGCTGGCGCTTCGAGGTCGTCGACCTCGACGGCAAACGTGTCGACAAGGTGCTCGTCTCGCGCACCGACAACACAGGAGAGAACGAATGATCATCCCGCTGCTGCACCGCAAGCCGGTGCCGGTGGACCTCAAGGAGCACCGCGCGCTGAAGCTGGCGCTGCCGGTGACCGACTGGAGCGTCGCCGCCGACCTCAACTCGTGCTTCATCGCCGCGATCGAGTTCGTCGACGCCGCGCGCGACTACCCGATCTTCTTCGTGCGCACCGGCAACGACGACGACGGCAAGGCGGCCATCGCGCCGATCGCCGTCTTCGGCCTGCAGCCCAAGCAGAACCTGTTCCTCGAGCAGGGCCGCTGGCGCGCCGACTACATGCCGGCGTCGTTGCGCGGCTACCCGATGTGCCTGGGCCGGATGGACGCCGAGAACTTCGCGGTCTGCTTCGACTCGGCCTGGAGCGGCGTCGGCACCGACGACGGCGTGCCGATGTTCGACGCCGACGGCAAGCCCGGCGAGGTGCTGCAGAACGCGCGCGCCCAGCTCGAGGCGCTGGAAGGCGAGACGCAGCGCACGCGCGTGCTCTGCCGCCGCCTGCGCGACCTGGACCTGCTGCGCCCGATGCGTTTCGACGCCACGCTGCCCGACGGCAACAAGCTCAGCGTCGACGGCTTCCTGACGGTGGACAACGAGAAGGTGCAGGCGCTGGACGCGGCCACCACGCACGAGCTGCTCAAGAGCGGCCTGCTCGGGCTGATCTACGCCCACTTCGTGTCGCTGGGCCACATGCGCAAGCTGCTCGACTGGCACCTGCAGCGCCAGCCCGCCGCCGCGCCGGCGGACGCCCCGGCCGCTCCCGCGGCCTGAGCCTTCAGGCGGGCGCGCCGGCGGCGGCCGGCGCCGCCTCGCCGAACATCAGCGCCTCGACGCGGCGCGCATCGTTGCTCTCGCGGATGCGTGCGAAGGCTTCGCCGGCCTCCGGAAAGCGCCGCCGCATCAGCCCCAGCCACTGCTTGAGCCGCCCCGCGCGGTGGCGCGGCTCGACACGCGCGCTGACGCTCGCCCAGAAGCGTCGCAGCTCCGGCTGCAGCGCCGCCCAGCCGGGCACCGGCTCGCCGCGGATCGCCCGCGCCAACCCCGGGTCGGCGACCATGCCGCGGCCCAGCATCAGCGCGTCGCAGCCGCTCTCGGCCAGGCAGCGGCGCGCGTCGTCCACCGTCCAGACCTCGCCGTTGGCGACCACCGGCAGCGCCACCGCCTCGCGGATCTCGGCGATGCGGTGCCAGTGCGCCGGCGGCCGGTAACCCTCGGCCTTGGTGCGTGCGTGCACCACCAGCTCGGCGGCGCCGCCGTCGGCGATCGCGTGCGCGCAGTCCAGCATGCGCGACGTGTCCAGGTGGCCCAGGCGCATCTTGGCCGTCACCGGCACGGCGGCCGGCACCGCGCGCCGCACCGCGGCGACGATGGCGTGCACCAGCTCCGGCTCGTCGAGCAGCACCGCGCCGCCGCGATGGCGGTTGACCACCGGCGCCGGGCAGCCGAAGTTCAGGTCGATGCCGGCCGGCGAGAGTTCGGCCAGGCGCGCGGCGTTCTCGGCCAGGCAGACCGGGTCGCCGCCGAGCAGCTGCGCGCGCACCGGCGTGCCGGCGGCGGTGCGCCCGCCGGCCAGCAGCTCGGGGGCGATGCGCGTGAACACGCGCGCCGGCAGCAGCTGGTCGGTGACGCGGATGAACTCCGAGACGCAGAGCTCGACGCCGCCGACACGCGTCAGCACGTCGCGCAGGCTGCAGTCGAGCAGGCCCTCCATCGGGGCGAGCAACAGCCGCGGGGCGGCGGCGGGCGGGGCAGGGCGGGGGCTCATCGGGGCGCGGATGATGCCGCAAGCGCCGCCCCCGTGCCCGCGTCCGGTGGCCGGCACCGATCACAATCGCCGCTTTCGTCCTGCCGCCGCGTGCGGCCTGCCGCCGATGTCCGTCCAGCTGAAAAAACCTGCCGCCTCCGCCATCCCCGTGCGTGTCGTCGACCGCGCCGGCCTGGCCGCCCGCCTCGACGCCGCGCCCGCGGCCACGCGCCGCTGGCTCGAGGCCACCGGCTTCAGCGCCGCGCCCGACAGCCACGTGCTGGTGCCGGCGGCCGACGGCGCCATCGCCGAGGTCTGGGCCGGCGTGCGCGCGGCCGACCACCCGTGGGCGCTGGCGGCACTGCCGCGGGCGCTGCCCGAAGGCCGCTATCGCCTGTCGCCCGACGGGCTGGAACTGCCGGCCGAGGTGGCGGCGATGTCCTGGGAGCTGGGCGCCTACCGCTTCGACCTGTACAAGCCGGCCGCGCGTGCGCCGGCGACGCTGCAGCTGCCCAAGAGCGCGGCCGCCCAGCGCGGCCTGCTGCTGGCCGCGGCCATCGCCTCGGTGCGTGACCTGGTCAACACGCCGGCCGAGCACATGGGCCCGGCCGAGCTGGCCGAAGCCGTGAAGCTGGTCGCCGAGCAGCACGGCGCCGAGTTCCGCCAGACCGTCGGCGAAGCGCTGCTGAAGGCCGGCTTCCCGGCGATCCACGCCGTCGGCCGCGCCGCCACGCGTGCGCCGCGGCTGATCGAGCTGCACTGGGGCGACCCCAAGCACCCGCAGCTGACCCTGGTCGGCAAGGGCGTGTGCTTCGACACCGGCGGGCTGGACATCAAGTCGCCCGACGGCATGCGCCAGATGAAGAAGGACATGGGCGGCGCGGCCAACGCGCTGGGCCTGGCGCAGCTGGTGATGGCGCTGGGCCTGCCGGTGCGGCTGACGCTGCTGATCCCGGCGGTCGAGAACGCCATCGCCGGCAACGCCTACCGCCCCGGCGACGTGATCCGCACGCGCAGCGGCCTGCACGTCGAGATCGGCAACACCGACGCCGAAGGCCGCGTGATCCTCTGCGACGCGCTGGCCTGCGCCGCCGAAGCCCAGCCCGATCTGCTGATCGACCTGGCGACGCTGACCGGCGCTGCGCGCGTGGCGCTCGGCGCGCAGCTGCCGGCGCTGTTCTGCCGCGACACGGCCACCGCGCGCGAGCTCGTCGACCTCGGCCTCGCGCTGCACGACCCGCTGTGGCACATGCCGCTGTGGCGCGACTATCACGGCGGCATCGAGAGCGAGATCGCCGACATCGTCAACACCGGCCGCGGCCCGCAGGCCGGCGCGATCAACGCCGCGCTGTTCCTCGAGGACTTCGTGCCGCCGGCGCTGCCGTGGCTGCACGTCGATCTCTACGCCTGGAACGACACCGCACGCCCCGGCCGCCCGGCCGGCGGCGAGGCGCAGACGCTGCGCACGCTGCTCGCCTGGCTGGAGCGGCGCTACCGCTGACGCTGCGGCGCCGCCTCAGGCGCGCGCCGCGCCCCCGCCGGCCGCGCGCCGCGGCGCGGCCACCACCCGCAGCGCACGCGCCGGCGCCATGGCCACACGCGGCAGCACCGGGCGCACGGCGCCGTCGGCCGGCGATGCCGGCGCGGCGCTGCGAGCCGCGGCGGCCGGCGCCTGCAAGGCCCGCCCGAGCAGCGTGTGCACCCCCGCCTCGCCCAGCGCGTGGGCGAAGGCCTGCCAGCGCTGGTTGACGCGCCGGTCGGCCCAGGCGTCTTCCAGCGCGCGGCGCACCGCCAGCGGCTCGGTGCCGGCACGCGCCTCCAGCAGGCGGGCGGCCAGCGCGCCGGCCAGCAGCTGCAGGTCGTGGCGCAGCGCGTCGCCGCCGGCGGCCGGCAGCAGCGCGGCCAGGCGGCGGATGCGCTCGCTCCAGCCGGCCGACACGAACTGCAGCGTCACCAGCGCCTGCAGCTGCTGCACGGGGTTGACGACCTCGGCGCCCGGCGGCGGCAGCACGCGCAGCGGCACACGCACCGCCTCGGTGAAGGGCATCGTGGTCGCGAAGCTGGCCAGCACCGCCAGGCGCCAGCCCTGCGCCGGCGTCAGGCCGCCGGGGGCGTCGGCCAGCCCGGCGTCGGCCTGCACCGCGCGGCGCAGCAGCGCGCCGGCGTCCAGGCCCTCGAGCGCGGCGGCGGCCTGGGTGCACAGCATCGCCAGCCGGCCGGGCGTGTAGCCAGCCGCGGCGTTGAGCCGGGCCACCACCGGCGCATCGTCGCCGCCGGCGGCGCCGCCCAGCGCCCGCCGCGTCACCGCGCAGTGCGCCGTCTCCAGGGCCGCCAGGTGGCGCAGCGTGAGCCGCGCCGGGTCCAGCGCCTCGCCCTGGCGCCAGGCCGTGGTGCGCAGCGCCAGCCAGCGCCGCACCAGGCGCGTGGCGGTCAGCGTGCGCCGGCCGAAGACGGCCTTGCCGGCGCGCCAGCCCTGGCCGATCGGCGTGCCGTCGAGCAGCAGGCCCGGCGGCGGCACGAGGCCGTGGCGCGCGTGGTCCCACCCCAGCTCGAAGCCGGCACGGTCGCTGGCCTGGGCCTGCAGGTCGAAGTCGAGGATCGCCTGGTTCATCACGGTCTCCCGGTGCGCGCCGGGCCCGATGCCCGACGTTGGAGACAGTGTGCGGCGTCAGTGGCTCATGGGCCGAGCCACCACTGTAAAAACATTCAGTTGCCGGCCCGGCGACGCCACCACCCGGCCAGGGCCAGCACCAGCGTGACACCGGCGAGGTCGGCCAGCACGTCGGCGGGCTCGGCGCTGCGGCCCGGCACGACGGCCTGCACCAGCTCGATCAGCACGCCGTAGCTGGCGAGCGCCGCGGCCAGCGTGGCGGCACGCGCCGCCGGCCAGCCCAGCCGCGCGGCCAGCGCCATCACGGCGAAGGCCAGCGCGTGGTTGGCCTTGTCCCAGCCGGTGTCGGCCTGCGGTGGCGGGTGCGGCGTGAACGCCAGCCAGGCGACGCCGCACACCGACAGCAGCAGCGCCAGGCGCCAGGCCAGGCGGGAGGGCGGGGCGGAGTCCAGTCAGCGGTCCTTGCGCAAGACCCCGGTCGGCGCGGCGTTGCCGCCGAGGAGGAAGACAGTGTAGACGCCGTAGGACTGCAGGCTGGCCTCGGTCAGCGTGTACAGGTAGTCGCCGCCGGTGGAGCTGGTGACGTCCACGCGGGCGTCGCTGTTCGTCGTCGCGGTGACGAAGCTCGAGGCCTGGCCCGGCGAGACGTCGTTGACGAGCGCGGCGTAGTCCACCGACAGCGTCGTGGCGCCGCTCGTCGCCGCGGCGTTGACCAGCCGGATGCGGTAGCGCGACGAGGCGGTCGGCAGCCGGTTGTCGTCGCTGACCAGACGGTAGGCGGCGTCGCTGCCGGCGCTGCCGTAGGCCAGCAGCGTGTAGTCGGCGCCGGGCTTGAAGGTCTGCGTCGTGGTGCCGACCACGCTGCCGGCCACCCGCACCGTCAGCTCGGCGCTGCCGGCGGCGATGCGCTGGTAGCTGCCGACCGACGGCGAGACCAGCGTGGCCAGCGTGCCGCCGTCCAGCGACGCGCTCACCGTGCCGCGCGCCTCGGCGCCGGCGATGACGCGGATGCGCGCCTGGGTGTTGCGCGCCTGCGCCAGGCCGCCCTGCTGCACCAGCACGGCGCCGTTGACGAGCACGCCGCCGCTGCCGGCGGTGATGACCAGCGTCGCGTACTCGGCTTCGTTGATCGTGATGCCGGAGACGTCCAGGCGCACGTCGTCGGGGTCGCCCGCCGTCGTCACGCGCAGGCGGTAGGTGCCGGCGCCGACGTCCTTGTAGCTGCCCAGCGTGGCGGCCGAGACGCTGCTGGCCAGCGCGCTGGCGTCGGCGAGGTCGGCGTCCTGCTGCGTCAGGTAGACGTCCAGCGAGCCGGCGTCGGTGGTCGCGTTGTAGACGCGCAGCTGGCCGTAGCCGTCGTCGATGTCGTCGGTGTCCTCGTCCTCGGGCAGCGTGATGAACTTCAGCGCGCCGCTGCGGCCCCAGACGATGCCGGTGTAGTGCTTCTTCTTGGCCAGCGTGTAGCTGCCGGTGACCAGCGCCGCGCTGCTGCCGGTGGCACGCACCTTGATCGTGTAGCTGTCGGCGTCGAACGAGCCGTAGTCGGTGATCGTGTCGGCGGCCACGGCCGAGAACTCGGTCGTGCCGTCGAGGTCGACGTCGATCGAGTCGACGTCGGTGCTGGCGTTGAACACACGCAGCTGGGCGGGCCCGCCGCTGCTGCCGCCGCCGCCGCAGGCGGACAGCAGCAGGGCGGAGGCCGCGAACAGCAGGGCCAGGCCGCGCCGCGTGATCGGGGAAAGCGTCATCGTCGTTCCTTCGAGGGTCCGGCGCCCGGCATGGCGCCGCGGGGCGATTGCAGCGCCCGCGCGCGACGCGAACATTGCCTGCGTGTTGCCGGCGGCGACGCACGATGACGCCGCGTGTCGGCCTGCCTCGGGGCCGCGAAACGGAGCGTCAACGCTGCGCTACATGCAGCAACACGGCGCCGCTAGGCTGCCGCCGATGGACACCACCCCGCACCACCTCTTCGTCGTCGAGGACGACCCCGCGATGCGCGACATGCTGTCGGCCTACCTGGAGCGCCAGGGGCTGTCGGTGACGGCGATGGCCAGCGCCGAGGAGATGATGCGGCGCATCCACCGCCGCCGGCCCGACCTGATCGTGCTCGACGTGATGCTGCCCGGCGAGTCGGGCATCGACGCCTGCCGCCGCCTGCGCGCCGAGGGCGACCGCGTGCCGATCATCCTGCTGACGGCGCGCACCGAGGAGGTCGACCGCGTGCTCGGGCTGGAGATGGGCGCCGACGACTACCTCGGCAAGCCGTTCTCGGCGCGCGAGCTGCTGGCGCGCATCCGCGCCGTGCTGCGCCGCAGCGGCACGCTGCCGGGCGTGCCGCTGGCCGGCGAGCGCGAGGTGCGCATCGGCGCGCACACCTTCGTGCCGGCGACACGCAGCCTGCACGCCGTCGACGGCGAGCTGCGCGTGCTGTCCACCGTCGAGTACTCGATCCTCGCCGAGCTGGTGGCCAACCCGCAGGTGCCGATCTCGCGCGAGCGCCTGCTGTCGGTGTCGCACACGCGCGGCGAGGAGCTGCTGGCGCGCACCGCCGACGTCGCCGTGATGCGGCTGCGCAAGATCGTCGAGCCCGACCCGGCGATGCCGCGCTACATCCAGACCGTGCGCGGCCACGGCTACATGTTCGTGCCGCACCTGCAGCGCCTGGCCGCGGCCTGAGGTGGGCGCCGCCACCCCCGGCACGCTGGTCGGCCGGCTGACGGCCGGCGTCGCGCTGGTCGGCGCGCTGGCCTTCCTGACGCAGGCGCTGGTGCTGCACCTGTGGCTGCAGCCGGTGCTCGACGAACTCGGCCACGAGACCGCGGCCCACGTGGCGACGATCGCCACCGCGCTGGCCGCCGCAGCGGCGCCCGACCGTCCGGCGCTGGCGCGGCGGCTGTCCGGCGATCGGGTCCAGGTCGGTGTCACGCCGCCCTGGGCGCCGGGCGGCGACGAACCCGGGCGCGACGGCCCGGCCGACGCCGGCGCGCCGCGGCCGGCGGTGCCGGCGCTCGTCGAGCCCGGCGGCAACGCCGCGCTCGACGGCATCCGGCGAGAGCTGCAGCGCCGCCTCGGGCCCGACGCGCAGGTCCACCGCGGCCCCGGGCCGGCGGGCGCGCGCACGCTGCTGGTGGGCATGACGGTGGACGGCCAGCGCTGGTGGCTGGAGTTCCACGACCGGCTGCCGCGGCCGGTGCTGTTCGAGACCCTGCTGGCCTGGCTGGCGGTGCTGTCGGCGCTGGTGTTCGGCGCGCTGCTGCTGTCCGCGCGTTATGTCGCGCGGCCGATCCGGCGCCTGGCCGACGAGATCGCGTGCCAGCGCGCGCCGCTGGCGCCGATCGCCGAGCACGGCCGCGGCAGCGAGGAGCTGCGTTCGCTGGCGGCTTCGTTCAACTCGCTGGTGCGGGTCGCCGAGGCCGGGCGGCAGACGCGCCAGAACCTGCTGGCCGGCCTGTCGCACGACCTGCGCACACCGCTGGCGCGGCTGCGCCTGCGCGCCGAGACCCAGTGCGAGCCGGCGGTGGCCGACGCGCTGGTCGCCGACCTGGGCTCGCTGGAGCGCATCGTCGACCAGTTCCTGGCCTACGTGCAGCTCGAACGTGCCGAGGCCGTGGGCCGCGCCGCGCCGCTGGCGCGCAGCGTCGAGGAGGTGGTGCGCCGCCATGTCGAGCACGGCGACCCGGTGGAGGCCCGGATCGCGCCGATCGACTGGCCGGTGGCCGACCTGGCGGTGCAGCGGCTGGTCGGCAACCTGATCGACAACGCGCTCGCCTACGGGCGCGCGCCGGTGCGCGTGGAGCTCGTAGAGCACGAGGGCGGGGCGCTGCTGCGTGTGCTCGACCACGGCCACGGCATGAGCGCCGCCGAGTTCGAGCTGGCGCGCCAGCCCTTCGTGCGCCTGTCGCCGGCGCGCAGCGGCCAGGGCCATTGCGGGCTGGGGCTGGCGATCGCCGCCGAGATCGTGCGCCAGTGGGGCGGCGAGCTGCGCCTGGCGCCGGCCGGCGCGACGACCGGCATCGAGGCGACGATCCCGCGGCGCTGACGGCGCCACCGCGCAACACGGCGTCATCGACGGCCCGATTCGGCACGCTGTTCGGCGCATCACGCCGGCCCGGTGCGGCCGACGATGCGCAGCGTGGCGGGCCGATGCCGCCGCCCAAGGAAACCCATGACCCGAACCATCCCCCCGGCCGTCCCGTCGGACGAGCCTGCCCCGTCAGCCCCGGCCGCGGCCGCCGACGACGAGGCGGCGCTGGCCGCGCTGCTCGACGCCTTCCGCAACGGCCGCAGCCCGGCCGCGCGCATCGCCGGCCGTCTGCGCCGCGTGCTGGCCGAGGGCGGCGACACGCCATCGCCCCCGCCGCGCCCCGGCGGCACGCGTCCGTCCTAGACTTGCGGCCCCCGGCCCACGAGGCCGGCATGGAGCCGCGATGGGTGCACCCGAATCCCTTGAATCCCCCGATCTCGACCCGCAGGAAACGCGGGAATGGCTGGAAGCGCTGCAGGCGGTCGTCGCCGACGCCGGGCCGGAACGGGGGCTGTACCTGCTCGAGCAGCTCGAGCGCCAGGCCCAGCAGCTGGGCGTCGTGCCGCACGTGCCGCCGTATTCGGCCTACCGCAACACGATCCCGCTGGAGCGCCAGGGCGCCTATCCGGGCGATCTGCGGCTGGAGGAGCGGCTGCTCGCCGTGCTGCGCTGGAACGCGCTGGCGATGGTCGTGCGCGCCAACGAGGCCTACGGCGAGCTCGGCGGTCACATCGCCAGTTATGCCTCGGCCGCCGAGATCTTCGAGGCCGGCTTCAACCACTTCTTCCGCGGAAGCGCCGACGGCCAGTCGGGCGACCTCGTCTTCTTCCAGCCGCACTCGGCGCCGGGCATCTACGCCCGCGCCTTCCTCGAAGGGCGCTTGAGCGAGCAGCAGCTCGCCAACTACCGCCAGGAGATCGCCGGCCCGGGCCTGTGCTCGTACCCGCACCCCTGGCTGATGCCCGAGTTCTGGCAGTTCCCCACCGGCTCGATGGGCCTGGGGCCGCTGAACGCCGTCTGGCAGGCGCGTTTCATGCGCTACCTGCAGGCGCGCGGGCTGCTGCAGACCGAGGGCCGGCGCGTCTGGGGCGTGTTCGGCGACGGCGAGATGGACGAGCCCGAGTCGATCGCCGGCCTGACGCTGGCCGCGCGCGAGCAGCTCGACAACCTGTGTTTCGTCGTCAACTGCAACCTGCAGCGCCTGGACGGCCCGGTGCGCGGCAACGGCCAGATCATCCAGGAGCTGGAGTCGCTGTTCAAAGGCGCCGGCTGGAACGTCGTCAAGGTGCTGTGGGGCAGCGACTGGGACGCGCTGTTCGCGCGCGACACGCAGCACGTGCTGCTGAAGGCGCTGGCCGGCACAGTCGACGGCCAGTACCAGACGCTGGGTGCCAACGACGGCGCCTACAACATCGAGCACTTCTTCCGCGTGAACCCCGAGGTGCAGCGGCTGGTGGCGCACATGAGCCCGGCCGAGATCGACGCCTTGAAACGCGGCGGCCACGACCTGCGCAAGCTGCACGCCGCCTTCGCCGCCGCCCGGGCACACCGCGGCCGGCCGACCGTCATCCTGGCCAAGACCAAGAAGGGCTACGGCATGGGCGGCGCCGGCGAGAGCCGCATGACGGCGCACCAGGCCAAGAAGCTCGACGTCGAGGCGCTGAAGGCCTTCCGCGACCGCTTCGCGCTGCCGCTGGACGACGCCGACGTCGCGGCGCTGAAGTTCTACAAGCCGGCCGACGACAGCCCCGAGATGCGCTACCTGCGCGAGCGCCGCGCCGCGCTCGGCGGGCCGCTGCCGCGGCGCAACCCGGCCGCGCCGGTGCTGCCGGTGCCGCCGCTGGCGGCCTGGGGCAGCTTCGCGCTCGACGCCGACGGCAAGGAGATGAGCACGACGATGGCCGCCGTGCGCCTGCTCGGCGGCCTGCTGAAGGACCCGGTGCTGGGCCCGCGTGTCGTGCCCATCGTCGCCGACGAGGCGCGCACCTTCGGCATGGCCAGCCTGTTCCGCCAGATCGGCATCTACGCGCCCGGCGGCCAGCGCTACGAGCCCGAGGACGCGGCCTCGATGCTGTACTACCGCGAGTCGGCCGACGGCCAGCTGCTGGAGGAAGGCATCAACGAAGCCGGCGCGATGAGCTCGTGGATCGCCGCGGCGACGAGCTACGCGGTGCACGGGCTGCCGATGCTGCCGGTCTACATCTACTACTCGATGTTCGGCTTCCAGCGTGTCGGCGACCTGATCTGGGCCGCCGCCGACCAGCGTGCGCGCGGTTTCCTGTTCGGCGCCACCGCCGGGCGCACGACGCTGGGCGGCGAAGGCCTGCAGCACCAGGACGGCTCCAGCCTCGTGGTCGCCGCCACCGTGCCGACCTGCCGCGCCTGGGACCCGGCGCATGCCGGCGAGCTGGCAGTGATCCTGGAGCACGGCCTGCAGCGCATGCTGGTCGAGCAGCACGACGAGTTCCACTACGTCACGCTGACCAACGAGAACGTCGCGATGCCCAGCCTGCCCGAAGGCGTGCGCGACGACCTGCTGCGCGGGCTGTACCGGCTGGAGACGCATGGCGACGGCCCGGCGCGGGTGCGGCTCGTGGGCTCGGGCGCGATCCTGCGCGAGGTGCAGGCGGCGGCGCGAACCCTGGCCGCCGAGCACGGCATCGCCTGCGAGGTGTTCAGCGCCACCAGCTTCGCCGAGCTGGCGCGCGAGGCCGCCGAATGCCGGCGGCTGGACCGCATCGAGCCGCTCGCCGAGCCGCGTGTGTCGCACGTCGAGCGCCTGCTGGCCGGCGACGCGCCGGTGGTCGCCGCCACCGACTACGTGCGCGCCTGGCCGCAGCTGATCGCCGAGTACGTCGACGCGCGCTACCTCACGCTGGGCACCGACGGCTTCGGCCGCAGCGACACGCGGCGGCGGCTGCGCGAGTTCTTCGAGGTCGACGCCGCGAGCATCGTGCAGGCGGCGCTGCAGGCGCTGAGGACGCCGCGGCGGCGCTGAAAACGACGACGCCCGGGTCGCGGCCCGGGCGTCGTCTGCCGGAACCGGGCCTCGCGGGGCCCGGCCGGCCTTACAGCCCCTGCGGGGTCAGCGCGTAGGGCAGCAGCGGAACCAGGCTGATGGCGAGAATCGCCAGCAGGGCCAGCCGGTCCAGCTGGCGCAGTTCGGTCTCTTTGGCAATGGCAGTTTCGTGACGCATGGCAGTTTCTCCGACGGTAGTGAAGAGGGACGCTAGAGCAGACAAACGCGCCGGTCATTTGGTGACTGCGCAGTCACGAACTATACCTAGCGTTCCTGTCGGGTTCTCGGCGCCCTCTCTTTCCCGTTGGTGGTGTGCGGGTATCGGGCCTGCTGCCGCGTGGCCCGCCGTGCCTGGGAAAGCGAGCTGTTGCACGAGGCTCTTGCGGGAACCTCGGCAAACCGTGCTATAGTGGCGGGCTTACGCCGCCGGTGTAGCTCAGTTGGTAGAGCAGCGCATTCGTAATGCGAAGGTCGGGAGTTCGACTCTCTTCACCGGCACCACATTCGGCCCCGATCCCTCCTAGGACAAGCACTTAGGGCGGCATCGGGGCTTCGTTTTTGTGTCACTCGCCTGTGTCAGTCAACCTCCCGACCGACAAAGCAGACGACGTGCGCGAAACCGGCCTGTACCCACGCGGATCCATCTGGCACGCGTGCGTGGTCATCCCGAAGGATCTCCAGCACCTCTTCGGGAAGTCGCCCCTGAGGCGCTCCCTCAAGACCGAGATCCAGGCCGAAGCGCGACTGAGGCTGCTTCGTTTCCGCGCCGCTGCCTTTCAACACTTCGAGGACGTCCGCGCCGGGCGTGCTACGCCTGATCGGAAGGGCCTGAAGGGTTACCTAGAGCAGGCGCCGCTGACCATGTGACCTGCTCCCCTCCAGCCGTACCAAGGAAAAGGAAGTGAAGTCCGCTCATCAGGAGAATGACGGACATGAGGAAGAGCAAGTTCAGCGAGGAACAGATCATCGGGTTCCTCAAGCAGGCCGAGGCCGGGATGGCGGTGGCGGAGATCTGCCGTCGAGGCGGGTTCAGCGACGCGACGTTCTACAAGTGGCGCTCGAAGTTCGGGGGCATGGAGGCGTCGGACGCCAAGCGGCTGCGTGAGCTCGAGGAAGAGAACGCCAAGCTCAAGAAGCTGCTGGCCGAGGCGCACCTGGACATGCACGCGCTCAAGAGCGTTCTCGGGGTAAAGCGCTAGCCCCACGGGCCAAGCGCGAGGCGATCAGCCGGCTGGTGCAGGAGCACCAGCTGTCAGAGCGCCGAGCGTGTCGTCTCGTGGGGCTCTCCCGCGACAGCTACCGGCATCCAACCGAGGCCGATGCCGCCACACGCGAGCTGGCGGCACGGCCTCGCAACTTCGGGGCGGCTTCTCGCTGGCGGAGGTTGCTCGGCTGTTTGACGGGCCGCTGTTCCGAGAGTACCGACTCCCGGCCGAGGCCAAGGCCGGCCTGGACGCTGCCTACTGGGTGCCATTGCTGGCGCTGCACACCGGCGCCCGAGTCTCCGAACTGTGCCAACTGCGGGTCGACGACATCGGGATGGACGACGGCCTGCATGCGCCTGCCAGCGTGCCGGTGTTGAGGATTCGGCCGGCGCCAACGGAGGCTGGGGCACGACGGAAGGGGGTCAAGACCACATCTTCCATCCGCAAGGTGCCGATCCATCGGGAACTGGTCCGCCTGGGCTTCCTCGATTACGTCGACGCCATCCGGGAGCTTGGCGGAGTCCAGTTGTTTCCGGCCATCAAGGTCCCCGAGCGTTATCAGGCAGGCAACTACTTCTCTTCCTGGTACGCGGGCTACCGTGCGTCGCTGGGCTTCGAGAGGCGGGCAGGCAAGGACGCTCACAACCTCCGACATACCGTCCGTTCTCGGCTGGCCGATGCGTCGGTGCCCGAGGGGGTCATCGACCTCATCCTGGGGCATAGCGGCGGTGAGTCCACCGGCCGCAGGGTGTACACGCATGCGACCGAGAAGCTGGCCGAGTGGATGAACCAGCTGACCTACCCGACCTTGCAGCTCCCCCGGGTCTACGTCCGCCCCGCATGGACACCCAGCGGGGTCCGGGCCGGCGCTTCCGGGGCGTCGGCGTCCCCTGAGCCCAGGCCAGCCGGCCGGCGATCCAGAGCATCGGGCCAGAGGTCGCGTGAAGCGTCCCGCCTGGGTGCCACGAAGAGCATTCCTCCGCAGCTCAGAGCCTCCGGAGGGGCCTCCAACGTGGGTCGGGCATAGCCCGCTCTCCCCGCTGAAGAGTTCGGTCGGGCGACAGTGAAGGCTGGGGGGAACCTAATGGGTTCCTGTAGGGTGCCCTATAGGCTCCCCTCGGTCTCCTCTTCAGGTTCTACCGGGAGAGATGACCATTAGAGATAAACCTAAGAGGAACCCAAAGGGAACCTCTTGGTTGCGGCGAAGCGGGGAGGTCGGCCCTCAGAGGCAAGCGTCGGCATCCCGGACTTGGTGACCTCCGGAGATTCGCGGAAGCACTTTGGCCGTCGTCTTCGACACCGCTCCCCCCGTCGCCTCCAGCAAAGCCCCCGGGCCGGTCGCCTGGACGGATGCCCCCCGGGGCAGTGGTCGAGGCCAGCGGATGCCCGTCCGGGACGAATACAGCCCCTCAGAGCCCCGATCTCTGGTCGGGCAAGGGTTGGGTACTGGGCGCCATCTTCGGCGTTCTATACGGCCCGAGGTCGCGGCGGGCGGCGCTCGGTCTGTCAGAGCCCGAACGCGCTTCCCCCCGTCGAGGATGCCGAGGTGGATCTCGGGGGCACGCTGGGCCAGAAGTTCTAAGTTCTGAGCCGGGCCCAGAGGAGCCCTCTGGGATGGCTCAAAAGGTACTTGATCGCGGCTTGTGAGCTGGTTCAGAATTCGTGTCTATCTTCTGACCCTATTCGAGGATGGCACGCATCGCTTACTACCGGGTCTCGACGGCCGACCAGAGCATCGAAGCTCAAAGGGCCGCAATGGGTGGCGGCTTCGACCGCGAGTTCAAGGACGAGGGCATCAGCGGGGCCGTCCCGGCCGCCCAGCGCCCAGGCTTCGCTGACCTGCTGGGCTACGTCCGTGAGGGCGACTCGGTCCACGTCTACGCGGTGGATCGCCTGGGGCGCGATGCCCTGGACGTTCAGGCCACCGTGCGGCAGCTCATCAAGCGGGGCGTCTCCGTCGAGGTCCGCGGCCTGGGCACGATGGGCGAGGGCGTCGGCGAGCTGATCCTGGCCGTCCTCGCCCAGGTGGCCGACATGGAGCGCCGCCGGATCGCCGAGAGGACCGAGGCGGGCCGGGCGACCGCGAGGGAGCATCTGGAGCGCACTGGACGCACGCACCGGGGCAAGGTGAGCCTGGGGCGGCCGAAGGAGGCCGACGCTTCCGCAGTGGCTCGCTGGCGAACTGAGAACGGGGCCAGCATCGCGGCCACGGCTTCTCACTGGGGACTTTCGGAGAGCACGATTAAGCGGTATTGCGCGGAGTCGGGCAGCGGGCTAAAGGCTGGAATAAGTCAGTCGGTCGCTTGATGGGATGCGGGCACATAGCTCCATGGCAATCAGGTGGCCGGAGGAATATTCCCCACGTTCTCCTCAAGCACTACTGTCATCGCTACCTCTGTAGAGACCTTGTTTACCACATGTCCGCTGCGAGATGTGTACTCAGCGATCGAAAGTCCCATATCGATACCGAAGCGCCATAACGTGATGATCGTGTCGTAGATTTCTCGTGGTGACAGCTTGATGATCTCGCCTGCGCGGAAATCTATGATATGTTCGTCGAGTCGAAGGGTCAGGCTGGATTCTTCGGTAATTTGTATGCCGGGGCGATCAATCTCGGTCTCTGTCCCGGATAGCTTGCCAACGGCAATAGCCTTTGCTCTGAGAAAGCTAATCCTAAATAGGCCGCTTTGGTCGACATCGGCCTCGGTAACCAGCCCGAGTCGATGTACGAGGCAGCGCCTGGCTCGATTGAGGCTCAGGGCAAAACTGGCAGTTGCAGGTCTAACTCCATGTCGACTCGCTAGTCGGTCGATCTTCGTGGGAAAAGGTAGTTTGTGATGCTCGTGGGGCAGCACGTTGAGGACCCTGTCAAGTTCCTCTCCGGTCGCTCGCCCTCGTGTGGCAAGTTCTGTTAAGGCGCAGATCTTGAGGCATTCATCAAGAAACAGAGCTGTCGCTTCAATCGCATCTCGCAGGAACCAACGTACAAGCCAGTCGTGTGCCAAGTTTCGAGCCTCTTCATGGCTCAGTTGTGCTCCATTGGCTGGCTCAAAGGATCCGAAATCTTGTGCCTGCGCAATGTTTTCCGCGCTTACTGTGCTGCACCCGACCTGCAGGACCTTTGTCATGTCGAGTTGGTGTTGCAGTCGGCGAAAATAGTCGCCTTGAAGCGCTATGAGATTGATGTGGAAATGTGCTGTTTCGGTCATCGCGGATGTATTGAGCTATCGATGCTGATCCCATTTGGCGCAGTCGAAGCGACACCAGTTCATTTCACGGGCGCGGGCCGCTGTGGTCAATCATCTCGTCGAGGGAGTGCGCCTGGGTCTGAGCTATGCGGCTTGGCTCCACACGCTTGCCCCTGTTTTTTTTGCGGAGCGATCGGCGCTGTTCGCTCGCACACTTCCAGTGATGGCGGTAGACTCCCCGTGTCACCGGCCTGTGTCACTCGCAGCCCCGGCGGCCAAGCTAAGTGCTTGATTCTTAAGGATCTCGGGCGCTGCGTCGGGGAGTTCGACTCTCTTCACCGGCACCAGACAGCAAAAGGGCCTGGCTTTCAGCCAGGCCCTTTTTGTTTGTCTCGGGCCTCGGCGGCGCGGGGTCAGCGCAGCTCGTCGAGCAGGGCCAGGCCGCCGTCGCGGGCGGCGCTGCGTGCCGCGTCCAGCGTGCGCAGCGTGGCCGCGACGTTCATCGCGTTCGGATAGCGCCGGGCGACGAAGGCGCGCAGCAGACGGTCAGTCGACGCGTCGTAGACCTCGACGGCGTAGCTCAGCGAGCCCGACAGCGTGCCCTGCTCGTCGTTGGCGCTCTTGATCGTGTTGCGGATCAGCCCGAGCGGCAGCAGCTTGGTCAGCGTCGCCAGCACCGGCGTGTTCTTCTCGAAGCCGGTCAGCGTGACACGCACCGCCAGCGTGCGCGGGCCCGGCCGTGCGACCAGCGTGTAGCGGCGGCCGAGCGCCGCCGCGAACGAGGACTGCAGCGTCGCCAGCACCTCGCGCTTGTCGTCGTCGCTGGCGTCGTGAAAGCCGGCATCGTGCCCGGCGTACAGCGCCACCGGCGTCAGCATCACCTGCGAGTAGTCGGCCCAGCGCGTGTCGGGCGCGCGGTAGGACAGCGGCTGGCGCGTGTCGGCAAGGCCGTCGCCGGGGGCGAGTTCGGCGGCCGAGGCCAGCGCCGCGTGCGGCGGCACGACCGCCCGGCTGGCGCAGCCGGCCATGGCGGCGGTGGCGGCCAGCACGGCCAGCACGCCGAGCGAACGTGCGCTGCGGCGCAGGACAGGGCTGTGGGTCATCGTCGGGGTGGGCGCTGCGGCGCGCGCCGCAGTCTGCCCCGCTCCCGTGACCGCCGCGTGGCCGGCGTTCAGACCTTGCGGACGACGACGCTGCCGATCGAGTAGCCGGCGCCGAACGAGCAGATCACGCCCAGGTGGCCGGCCGCCAGGTCGGCGCGGTGCTCGTGGAAGGCGATGATCGAGCCGGCCGACGCGGTGTTGGCGTATTCGTCCAGGATCAGCGGCGCGATGTCGTCGCCGACCTCGTGGTCGACGAGCTTCTTCAGCACCAGCTGGTTCATGCCGACGTTGGCCTGGTGCAGCCAGAAGCGGCGCACCGCGGTCGGCTCGTGGCCCAGCGCGCCCAGGTGGGCGGCGATGTGCGCCGCGGCCATCGGCACCACTTCCTTGAAGACCTTGCGGCCTTCCTGGCGGAACTTCTTGTCGCGTGCGTCGGGGTCGCTGTCCTCGGCCGAGTTCATGAAGCCGAAGTTGTTGCGGATGGCGTTCGAGAACCTGGTCGCCAGCTTGGTGCCCAGCACCTCCCAGCGGTCGGCCGAGGTCGCGGTGTCGGCGGCTTCGACGACGAGCGCGGTGCAGACGTCGCCGAAGATGAAGTGGCAGTCGCGGTCGCGCCACTCGATGTGCGCCGAGGTGATCTCCGGGTTGACGACGAGCACGCAGCGCGCGCTGCCCGACTTCACCGCGTTGACCGCCTGTTCGAGCGCGAAGGTCGCCGACGAGCAGGCGACGTTCATGTCGAAGCCGTAGCCGCCGGCGCCGATGGCGTTCTGGATCTCGATGGCCATCGCCGGGTAGGCGCGCTGCATGTTCGACGCGGCGCACAGCACCATGTCGACGTCGGCGCCGGTCTTGCCGGCCGCGGCCAGCGCCTGGCGCGCGGCGTCGGCGGCGATCTCGGCCATCAGCGACAGCTGCTCGTCGGGCCGCGGCTCGAAGCGCGGGAACATGCGCGCCGGGTCCAGCACGCCGTCCTTCACCAGCACGTAGCGCTGCTTGATGCCCGAGGCCTTCTCGATGAACTCGACGCTGGACGAGGCCATCGGCTGGCGTTCGCCGGCGGCGATGGCGTCGGCGTGGCGTTCGTTCTGCAGCTCGGCGTAGCGGTTGTAGGCCTCGACCAGCTCGGCATTGCTGATGACGTGGGGCGGGCGGTACAGGCCGGTGCCGCTGATGACGACTCGGGTCATGGGTGTGTGTCGGGGTGATGAACGGGCAAACGCGCCAGTGTAGAGCGTGGGCACCGCTGCGGTGCGCGGCCCGCGCGGTGTGCGGGCTCCGGAGCGCGGCCGGCGTGGCGCCGGCGTCTCAGAACGGGCTGGCTCGCCTCAAGCAAGCCCCGTGATCGACTCCCTGAAGCGTTTGAGCGAGATGCCGAACAGCACCGCGCCGATCGCCGCGATCGCCAGCAGCTGCGGCCAGACGACGTCCAGCCCGGCACCGCGGTAGAGCACCGCCTGCGCGGCCGAGACGAAGTGCGTCGTCGGCGCCGCCAGCATCACGTCCTGTACCAGCGCCGGCATGCTCTCGCGCGGCGTCACGCCGCCAGACAGCAGCTGCAGCGGCAGCAGCACCAGCACCAGCAGCATGCCGAAGCGCGGCATCGACCGCGCCAGCGTCGCCAGGAAGATGCCCAGCGAGGTCGTGGCGAACAGGTGCAGCGCGGCGGCCAGCAGGAACACCGCGATCGAGCCTTCGACCGGCACCTGCAGCACGCGCTGCACGACCAGGGCGAGCGCGAACCAGGCCGCCGCCAGCACCACCAGCCCCATAGCCCAGACCTTGGCGACCATGATCTGCGCCGGCGTCACCGGCATCACCAGCAGGTGCTCCAGCGTGCCGTGCTCGCGCTCGCGCAGCAGCGCCGCGCCGGTGAGGATGATCGACAGCATCGTGACGTTGTTGATCAGCTCCATCAGCGAGCCGAACCACATCGACTCCAGGTTCGGGTTGAAGCGCATGCGCAGCGCCAGGTCGACGCCAGTGGCCGCACCGCCGCGCTGGCGGGCGACGAACTCGGCGACCTCGGCGGCGACGATCTGCTGCACGTGGCCGCCGCCGGTGAAGGCCTGGCTGATGCGCGTGGCGTCGATGTTGAGCTGGATCGCCGGCTGGCGCCCGGCGAGCACGTCGCGCTGGAAGCCCGGCGGGATGTCGAGCACGAAGGTGGTGCTGCCGCGGTCCAGCGCCGGGTCGACCTCGGCGATCGTCAGCGGCACCGGCGGGCGGAACTGCGGCGGGTAGAAGGCCTGCGTGATGCGCTGCGACAGCGGCGAGTCGTCCTCGTCGACGATGGCGATGGTGGCGTTGTGCAGCGGCTCGGGCATCGCGGTGGCCGCGGCGTAGATCGCCATCGTGAAGCAGTAGGCGATCAGCACCAGCATCATCGGGTCGCGCAGCAGGCTCCAGAACTCCTTGATGCCCAGGCGGTAGACGGTGGCGAACCAGGCTTTGTTCATCACCGCTCCTGCTTCTTCAGCAGCACCAGGGCCAGCCCCAGCACCACCGGCACGGTGACGGCCAGCGCCCAGTACGACGGCGCCAGGTCGGCCACGTCCAGCCCCTTGGCGAAGATGCCGCGGCTGATCGTCAGGAAGTGCGTCGCCGGGTAGACGCTGCCGATCGCGCGGCCCAGGCCTTCGAGCGAGCTCGTCGGGTGGATCAGGCCGGAGAACTGCACCGCCGGCAGCACGGTCCCGATGATGGTGACGAACATCGCCGCGATCTGCGTGCGCGTGAAGGTCGACGCCAGCAGCCCGAAGCCGGTGGCGATGACGACGAACAGCAGCGCCGCCAGCGCCAGCGACACGAAGCTGCCGGTGATCGGCACGCCGAAGACGGTGACCGCCAGCACGCACATCAGCACGAAGTTCAGCATCGCCAGCAGCACGTAGGGCAGCTGCTTGCCGAGCAGGAACTCGGCGCGTGTGACCGGCGTGACGTAGAGGTTGACGATCGAGCCCAGCTCCTTTTCGCGCACCACCGACAGCGCGGCCAGCATCGCCGGGATCATCAGCAGCAAGAGCGGGATCACCGCCGGCACCATCGCCGGCAGGCTGCGCACGTCGGGGTTGTAGCGGTAGCGCAGCTCGATCGAGCTGGGCGCGGCCAGCGTCGCGCCCAGGCGCTCGCGGGCCTGGGTCGCCAGCCACTGCCGGTGCATCGCCTGCACGTAGCCGCGCACGGTCTCGGCGCGTGTCGGCATCGCGCCGTCGACCCACACGCCCAGCGTCGGCGTGCGCCCGCGCAGCAGGTCGCGTTCGAAGCCGGGCGGGATCTCGACAGCCAGCGCGATCTCGCCAGCGCGCATGCGGCGGTCGATGTCGTCATGGCCGGCCAGCGGCGGTTTCTCGATGAAGTAGCGGCTGCCGGCGATCTGCAGCGCGTAGTCGTGGCTGAGCACGGTGTCGTCGCCGTCGAGCACGGCGAACGGCAGGTCCTCGACGTCCATGCTGATGCCGTAACCGACGATGAACATCAGGATCGCCGTGCCCAGCAGCGCCAGCGTCGCGCGCACCGGGTCGCGGCGCAGCTCCAGCGCCTCGCGCGAGCTGTAGCTCAGCAGCCGTCGCAGGCTGAACCAGGCGTGGCGCGGGGGTGGCTTCGCCGGCTCGGGCAGCGCGGTCGCGGCCGGTTGCGCTGCGGCGGGCGCGGGCGCCGCGGCATCGCCGCCGGCTTCGCGCAGCCAGGCGATGAAGGCCTGCTCCAGCGTCGCGGTGCCGCGCGCCTCGCGCAGCGCCTGCGGCCGGTCGCTGACCAGCACGCGGCCGGCGTGCATCAGCGAGATGCGGTCGCAGCGCTCGGCCTCGTTCATGAAGTGCGTGGAGATGAAGATCGTCACGCGGTCGCGGCGCGCGAGTTCGATCAGCAGCTCCCAGAAGCGGTCGCGCGCGATCGGGTCGACGCCCGAGGTCGGTTCGTCGAGGATCAGCAGCTCGGGGTGGTGCACCATCGCCACCGCCAGCGACAGGCGCTGGCGCATGCCCAGCGGCAGTGTCTCGGGCAGCGTGTCGGCTTCGGCCTGCAGGTCGAAGCGCTCCAGCATCTCGTCGACCCGCGCGGCGATCGTCTCCTCCGGCATCTGGAACAGCCGCGCGTGCAGCACTAGGTTCTGGCGCACCGTCAGCTCGCCGTAGAGCGAAAACGCCTGCGACATGTAGCCGACGCGCCGGCGCGTGCCGATGTCGGCGGCGTCGACCTCGTGGCCGAAGAGCCAGGCCCGGCCTTCGCTGGCCGGCAGCAGGCCGGTCAGGATCTTCATCGTCGTCGACTTGCCGCAGCCGTTGGAGCCGAGGAAACCGAAGATCTCGCCCCGGCGGATGCGGAAGTCGACGTGGTCGACGGCGGTGAAGTCGCCGAAACGCATCGTCAGCCCCTGGGCCTCGATGGCGATCTCGTCCTCGCCGCCTTCGGCCAGCGGCGGCACCTCGACGGCGCGGTGGCCGCGGCGGCGCTCCTCGGGCAGCAGGGCGATGAAAGCCTGTTCCAGCGCCGCGCAGCCGGTGCGCGCGCGCAGCTCGGCCGGCGTGCCGGTGGCCAGCACGCGGCCGCCGTCCATCGCCACCAGCCAGTCGAAACGTTCGGCCTCCTCCATGTAGGCGGTGGCGACGACGACGCTCATCTGCGGCCGGTCGGCGCGCAGCGAGTCGATCAGGTCCCAGAACTGGGCGCGCGACAGCGGGTCGACGCCGGTCGTCGGCTCGTCCAGGATCAGCAGGTCCGGGTCGTGGATCAGCGCGCAGCACAGCGCCAGCTTCTGCTTCATGCCGCCGGAGAGCTTGCCCGCCGGGCGCTCGAGGAAGGGCGCGAGGCCGGTGGCCGCGGTCAGCGAGTCGATGCGCCGGCGGCGCTCGTCGCTGCCGTGGCCGAACAGCCGGCCGAAGAACTGCAGGTTCTCCTCGACCGACAGCGTCGGGTAGAGGTTGCGCCCCAGCCCCTGCGGCATGTAGGCGATGCGCGGGCAGGCGGCGCTGCGGTGCGCGGCGTCGGCCATGTCGCCGCCCAGCACCTGCAGCCGGCCCTGCTGCAGCGCGCGCGCTCCGGCCACCAGCGACAGCAGGCTGGACTTGCCGACGCCGTCGGGGCCGATCAGCCCGACCCGGCAGCCCGCCGGCAAGGCCAGCGACACGTCGGCCAGCGCCTGCACCGCGCCATAGGCCAGCGTCAGGCCTTCGGCGCGGACGACGGGCTCGGTCACGGCTTGACCTTCAGCGCCAGGTGTTCGGGCCAGGGCTGCGCCGGGTCGGTGCGCACCCAGGCGACACCGGGCAGGCCGGTCTTGACCTGATCGCGGTAGCGCTGCAGCAGCTCGGGCGCGATGCGCGCCTTCACGCGGAACATCATCTTCTGGCGCTCGCTGGCCGTCTCCACCGTCTTCGGCGTGAACTGCGCGGTGCTGGCGACGAAGCTGACCTGCGCCGGGATCACCGCGCCGGGCGCGGCGTCGAGCACGATGCGCACCTCCGAACCCAGCGCCAGCCGGCCGGCGGCGGCCTCGGGCACGAAGAAGGTCATGTAGACGTCGGCCAGGTCGACGAGGTTGAGCACCTTGCCGCCGGCGCCGACCACCTCGCCCGGCTGGGCGACGAGGAACTGCACGCGGCCGGCGCGTGGCGCGACGAGCACCGTGTCGTCGAGTTCGGAGCGGATGCGCGCCACCGTGGCGCGCGCCGCCTCGACGGTGGCCAGCGCGCCGTCGACCTGGGTGCGTGCGGCCGCGGCCGCGGCCTCGGCGGCGGCGACCTGGGCGCGCGCGGCGACCAGCGCCGCCTGCACGCCGCGTACACGCGCGTTGTCGTCGTCGACTTCCTGCGCCGACGACGCGCCTTCGGCCTGCAGCGAGGCCGAACGTTCGCGCCGGCGCGTCGCCGCGTCGAGCTCGCTCTCGCGCTGCGCGACCTGGGCCTCGGCGGCGCGCCGGTCGGCTTCGCGCACCGCGACCTTGGCGCGGGCGCTGGCCACCGTGCTCTCGGCCTGCGCCAGCCGCGCCGTCGCCTCATCGTGCTGGGCCTGCAGCGAACTCGTCTGCATCGTCGCCAGCGGCTGGCCGGCGCGCACGAAATCGCCTTCGGCGACGCTGATGCGTTCCACCCGGCCGGCCATCTTGGCGGCGACGTCGATCTCGGTGGCTTCGAGCCGGCCGTTGCCGGACACCAGGCCGGGATCGTCGCCGTTGCCACGCGCCTTCAGCGCGAGCACGGCGACCGCGGCCACCACGGCGGCCAGCACGATCCAGGTCGAGTACTTGCGGAGTGCTGCGTTCATGGCGTGAGGTGATCCGGTTCGGAAGAAGAAGTGGCGGCCGTGCCGCCGCCCAGCGCGGCGAACAGCGCGACGCGGGCGGCCAGCGCGCCGCGCCGGGCCTGCACTTCGGCCTGTTGCGCGGCCAGCAGGTCGCGTTCGGCGTCGAGCACTTCGAGGAAGCTGGAGGAGCCGGTGTCCCAGCGCAGCCGCGCCAGCCGGGCGCGTTCGCGCTGCGCGGCGAGCGCGTCGCCGGCGATGAGCACCTGCTCGTCGACCCAGTGGCGCGCCGACAGCGCGTCGGCGACGTCGCGGAACGCCGCCTGCACGCTCTTCTCGTACTGCGCGACGGCGATGTCGCGCCGCGCCTCGGCGAGATCGAGGTTGCGTGCGCGCAGCCCCCAGTCCCACAGCGGCAGCGCGATCGACGGCGTGAACAGCCATTGCCGGCTGCCGGCCTCGAACAGCCCCGACAGCTCGGCGCTGGCGCTGCCCCACTGGCCGGTCAGCGTGACCTGCGGGAAGAAGGCGGCCCGCGCCGCGGCGACACTGGCGCGGCTGGCGCGCAGCTGGGCCTCGGCGGCGACGAGGTCCGGCCGGCGTTCGAGCAGTGTCGCCGGCAGCCCGGGCGCCAGCGGTGCGAGTGCGGCCAGAGCGTCCAGGCGCGGCAGCGGCTCGGGCAGCTGCGGGCGGGCGCCGGCCAGCAGCGCCAGCGCTTCCAGCTGGGCTGCGCGTTCGCGCTCCAGCGTCGCCACCAGCGACTGCGCCTGCGTCAGCAGCGTGCGCACCTGCAGCAGCGTCAGCTTCGAGCTCGAGCCGACCTCGACGCGGCGGCTGGTGATGCGCAGGCTCTCGCGGCGGCTGGCCACCGTCTCGCGTGCCAGCGCCAGGCGTTCGTCCAGTTCGCACAAGCCGAAGTAGCCGTCGGCGACCTGGGCGACGAGCTGCAGCTCGACGGCGCGGCGTGCGGCCTCGCTGGCCAGCCAGCGTTCACGCGCGCTGTCCGACAGCGCGCGCAGGCGGCCGAAGAGGTCGACTTCCCAGCTCGAGAAGCCGAGGCCGGCGCTCTGCGCGCCGGCCGTGCCGGCCTGGCGCGTCAGGCTCAGGTCGGCCGGCGTGTGGTAGCGGATGCCGCGCGACTGCAGGGCTATCGTCGGCCCTTCGTCGGCGCGCTGCAGCCCATAGCCGGCGGCGGCTTCGTCGACGCGCCGCGCGGCGATGCGCAGGTCGCGGTTGTTCGCCAGGGCCTGGGCGATCAGCGCCTGCAGGCCGGGTTCGGCGAAGTACTCGCGCCAGCCCGGCACGGTGGCGCCGGCGTCGGCGGCGCGGATCACGCCGGGCGGCGCGGCCGGCGGCACCGGCGGTGCGCCGCGGTCGGGTGGTGCGGCGCAGCCGGCGGCCAGTGCGGCGAGCGCCAGCGCGGCCAGTGGCCGGCGCGGCACACGGCGGGGTACGGCATCCGCCAGGGTTCGGATCATGCGAAGTCCTTCCTCGGAGATGGATCTTAGCGACTCACGAGTCGTTAGTGAACCGTGGCCCTGGCCGCGAGATAACATTGCGCGATGGAACCCGCCCAGGCCCCCGCCAGCGCGCCGCGCCGCCGGCTGTCGCCCGAGGTCCGCGTCCAGCAGATCCTCGACGCGGCGCTGGTGGAGTTTTGTGAACGCGGCTACGGCGACACGCGCATGGACGACATCGCCCGCCGTGCCGGCCTGTCCAAGGGCGGGCTGTACGCGCACTTCGACAGCAAGGACGCGGTGTTCGAGGCGCTGCTGCGGCGTTCGCTGGCGATGCCCTCGCTGGAGGGCATGCCCGAACCCGACGCCCGCGTGCCGACACGCGAGTTCGCGGCCTGGCTGGTGGACCGGCTGTACGCCCAGATCGCCGACCCGGCCGGCCTGCGCGTGCTGTGGCTGATGATCGCCGAGCGCGAGCGTGTCGGCCATCTGCTGGAGCTCTGGGACCGCCAGGTCATCGGCCCGTACGAGGCGGTGCTGCAGCGTGCGCTGGCCGCGCGCGAGGCCGCCGGCGCCACGCCCAGCGTGCTGTCGCGGGCGCCGTGGCTGGCCTTGTCGCCGCTGATCCACGCGACGATGCGCGAGCTCGTCATCCGCGCGCCCGGTGCGGCCGAGATGGCGCAGTGGCGTCAGGCCCACGAGGACCTGCTGGTCGAGCTGCTGGACCCGGCGTCGCGGCTGGCGCGCTGAGCGCCGCGGCGCACCGCCGGGCCGCCCTTATCCTCCGCCGCCATGCTTGCACCGCTGCCGCTGGACGTCGCCACGACCTGGGTGCTGGTCGGACTGATCCACCTCGGCCTGGCGGCCGCGGTCTGGACCGTGCTGACCGGGCGCCACGACCGCCGCAGCACGCTGCTGTGGTGCGCCGGCTCGGCGATGGCCGGCGTGATGATGCTGGTCTACGCCGCGCGCGGGGCGCTGCCGCACCTGCCGGCGATCGTCGCCGCCAACATCTTCGGTTATGCCGGCTTCGCGCTGCGCTGGGCGGCGCTGCACCGTGAACGCGAGCGGCCGCTGCCCTGGGGCACGCTGGCGGCGCTGGTGACGCTGGCCTGCACGGCGGTGCCGCTGCTCGACGCGGTCGACCCACGCTGGCGTGTGCTCGGCAACCTGGCGTTCAACACCCTGGCCTCGCTGGCGCTGTGGCACGAGGCGCGGGCCTTGAGCCGTGCGCGGGCCAGCCGCAGCGCGGCGATGGTGGGCTGGGCCTACGGGGTCGTCGCGCTGCTGCTGCTGGCGCGGCTGGCCGCCGTCTTCAGCGGCCTCGGCGCCAGCCCCAGCCAGCTGGCGACGGCTTTCGACACCGAGCTGCTGCTGCTGGCCTGGATGCTGACGGCGTTGTGGGCCAACCTGGGTTACGTCGGCTTCGCGATCGAGATGGCCGAACGCCGGGCGCGGCTGCGCGGCGCCCAGCTCGCCGAAGTCACCGAGCAGCGTGAACTGGCCGAGCAGCAGGCGCAGGCGTTGCGTGCGCTGTCCGACGAGCGCCAGGAGCTGCTGCGCGTGATCTCGCACGAGGTGCGCCAGCCGCTGCACAACGCCCAGGCCGTGCTGCAGGGCGTGGCCGATGCGATGCACGGCGCGGTGCCGGCGGTGCCCGGGCTGGACCGCGCGCGCCGGGTGCTGCGCGAGATCACGCGTTCGCTGGACAACACGCTGGCCGTGTCGACGCGGATGATCGAGGACCGCGCGCCGCCGCTGCGCGACACCGATCTGGACATGCTGGTCGGCCTCGTGCTCGGCGACCTGCCCGAGGAGGAGCGCCCGCGGGTTCGCCTGCAGCGCGACAGCGCCGTGCGCACCGCGGCGATGGACGTCGGGCTGATGCGTCTGGCGCTGCGCAACGTGCTCGCCAACGCGCTGGCCTACGCGACGCCGGGCACGCCGGTGACGCTGCGCATCGTCGACAGCGAGGAGCCGCTGGCGGTGGTCTTCGAGGTTGCCGACGAGGGGCCCGGCATCGCGCCGGCGCTGCTGCCGCGGGTGTTCGAACGCGGCGTGCGTGGCCGCCACGACGTGCACGGCCAGGGGCTGGGGCTGTTCATCGTGCGCCGCGCGCTGCAGCTGCAGGGCGGCACGGCCGAGGTGCGCAGCGATGCTGGCGGCAGCGTCTTCACGCTGACCGTGCCGCAGGGGCAGGAGGACGGCGGCTGACGCGCCGCCGCCAAGGCCTCAAAGCGACTTCAGCGGCGCGCGGAAGACGTAGCCGATGCGCGGCTCGGACTGCAGCGGCACCAGGCTGGTCGAGGCCTTCTCGATGCGCCGGCGCAGACGGTAGATCGTCGCGTGCAGCGTGTTGTCCAGCGTGCTGGTGTTGTCGCGGCCCAGGCGCTGGATCAGCGTGTCGCGTGTCACGACGCCGCCCTCGGCGTCGAGAAAGCAGCGCAGCACCGCGAGGTCGGTGTCGCTCAGCTCGACCCGGGCGCCGTCCGGGGCCTGCAGCTGCGCGGCGCGCAGGTCGACGACCCAGCTCTGGTCGCGCTGGCCGCGCATCACGGCGCGGCGCTGCAGCGCGCGGATGACGAGCAGGATCTGCTCCATCGAGACCGGCTTCTCGAGGTACATGTCGGCGCCGGCGTCGACGACGGTGGCGAAGGTCGACGCGCCGACCTTGCCCGAGACGACGAGCACGCCGGCGTCGGTGCGCCGGCGCAGGATGCGGATCAGCTCCTCGCCGACGACGCCGGGCAGCATCAGGTCGATGACGTAGAAGTCCCAGCCGAACGGCGATTCGCTGGCCAGCAGGTCGTTGCTGTCGGCGAACACCCGGACCTCGACCCCCTCGCGGCGCAGGAAGGCGGCGAAGGTGTCGGTGAAGTCGGCGTCGTCGTCGACGAGGGCGATCGTCTTGGGCAGCATGGTCTGGAGGGGCGGGCCGGTGAGCGTCACCGGGAAGTCTAGTGCCCGCCCGATCAGGAATACCTAGAACAGGGGATTGTCAGGCTTCACTCGGTTTGCTGGTGGTAGGCGGTGACGCGGTCGACCTCGTTGCGCGAGCCCAGCATCACCGACACGCGCTCGTGCAGCTTGCACGGCACGACGTCGAGGATGCGCTCGCGGCCGTTGGTTGCCGCGCCGCCGGCCTGCTCGACGAGGAAGGCCATCGGGTTGGCCTCGTAGAGCAGGCGCAGCTTGCCCGGCTTCTCGGGCTCGCGCTGGTCCCACGGGTACATGAAGATGCCGCCGCGCATCAGGATGCGGTGCACGTCGGTGACCATGCTGGCCACCCAGCGCATGTTGAAGTCCTTGCCGCGCGGGCCGGTCTTGCCGGCCAGGCATTCCTCGACGTAGCGGCGCATCGGCGGCGCCCAGTGGCGCATGTTGGACATGTTGATCGCGAATTCCTTCGTGTCCTCGGGAATGCGGATGTCCGACTGCGTCAGCACCCAGGAGCCGGTCTCGCGGTCCAGCGTGAAGGCGACGACGCCGTTGCCCACCGTCAGCACCAGCTGGGTCTGCGGGCCGTAGATGCAGTAGCCGGCCGCGGCCTGGTGCTTGCCGGGCTGCAGGAAGTCGTCCTCGCTGACGCCGCGCGTGTGGCCGACCTTGCGCAGCACGCTGAAGATCGTGCCGATCGAGACGTTGACGTCGATGTTGCTCGATCCGTCCAGCGGGTCGAACAGCAGCATGTACTCGCCCTGCGGGTAGCGGTTGGGCACGACGTGGATCGAGTCCATCTCCTCGCTGGCCATCGCCGCGAGGTGGCCGCCCCACTCGTTGGCCTCGATCAGCACCTCGTTGCTGATGATGTCCAGCTTCTTCTGCACCTCGCCCTGCACGTTCTCGCTGCTGGCCGAGCCGAGCACGTCGCCGAGCGCGCCCTTGTTGACGGCGATCGCGATGCGCTTGCAGGCGCGTGCGACGACCTCGATCAAGAGGCGCAGCTGGCCCGGGATCATCCCGTGCTCGCGCTGCTGCTCGACGAGGTACTGGGTCAGGCTGACGCGCTTCATTGCTGGGCCTCCAGCGCGCGGCCGAGCACCTCGCGCACGTCGTCGCTGAGGTCGGGCTTGGCGGCCACACGCGCCAGCGCCTCGCGCGCGGCGCTGCGGTAGGGCTCGGCCAGCGCCGTCCAGCGGTCCATCACGCGCGCCAGGCGGGCGGCCAGCTGCGGGTTGATCGGGTCGATCTCCAGCAGGCGCTCGGCCCAGAACACGTAGCCGGCGGCATCGGCGCGGTGGAAGGCGGCCGGGTTGTTCATGCACAGCTGGAAGATCAGGCTGCGTGCGCGGTTCGGGTTCTTCAGCGAGAAGTCCGGGTGCTTGAGCAGGGCCTTGGCGCGCGCGAACGAACGGCCGTGGCCGGCGCCGACCGGCTCGCTGGCCTGGGCCTGCAGCGCGAACCACTTGTCGACGACCAGCGGCTCGCCGCCGGCGATGGCGTGGAAGCGCTCCAGCGCCGGCTCGGCCAGCTCGGAGTGCGAGTGCACCAGCGCGGCCAGCGCGCCGATGCGGTCGGTCATGTTGCTGGCGTCCTTGACACGCTGGTAGGCGCGGCCCGGCCACACCGGGTTGCCGCTGCGCACGGCGTGCAGGCACAGCATGGCGAGCGCCAGGTTGGCGAGCGCGCGGCGGCCGGCCTGGGACGGCGTCGGCGCGTAGCCTTCGTGCACCAGGTTGGCCTCGAAAGCCTCGGCCCAGTCGGCGTGCAGCGTGCTGGCCAGCTGTTCACGGAAGTGCTCGCGCACGGCGTGGATGCGCTGCGGGTCGAAGGTGGCCAACTGCTCGGCGACGTAGCCCTCGCTGGGCAGCGTCAGCGCCAGTTCCTTGAAGGCCGGGTCGAGTGCCGGGTCGCGCAGCACGGTGCGCATCGCCTCGACGAAAGCCTCGTCCAGCGTCACCGGCGCGGCCTGTTCGACCGCCGCCAGCAGGCGCGCCAGCGCCAGGCGCTGGCCGGCTTCCCAGCGGTTGAAGGCGTCGCTGTCGTGCGCCAGCAGCGTCAGCAGCTCGGCGTCGCCCAGGCCGTCGTCCAGGATCACCGGTGCGCTGAAGCCGCGCAGCAGCGACGGCACCGGCTCGGCGTCGACGTCCTCGAAGACGAAGCTCTGCTCGGCGCTGTCGAGCACCAGCAGGCGCTCGGCGGCCAGCGTGCGGCCGTCGCGGCCCAGCAGCGCGGCCAGCACCGGGATCACGAAGGGCTGCTTGGTCGGCTGGCCGGGCGAGGGCAGGGCGGACTGGGTCAGCGTCAGCGTGTAGCGGCGGGCTTCGGCGTCGTAGACGCCACGCGCCTTCAGCCGCGGCGTACCGGCCTGCGAGTACCAGCGCTTGAAGGTCTCCAGCCGCGTGGCGAGCTCGCTGCCGGGGTTGGCGTCGGCGATGGCCTGGGCGAAGTCGTCGCAGGTCACGGCCTGGCCGTCGTGGCGCTCGAAGTACAGCGTGATGCCGCGCTCGAAGCCTTCACGGCCCACCAGCGTCTGCATCATGCGCACGACTTCGGAGCCCTTCTCGTAGACGGTGGCGGTGTAGAAGTTGTCGATCGCGGCGTAGCTGTCCGGGCGCACCGGGTGCGCCATCGCGCCGGCGTCCTCGGGGAACTGGCTGGCGCGCAGCGCACGCACGTCCTCGATGCGCTTGACGGCGCGCGCGGAAGGCGAGCCGGCCATGTCCATCGAGAACTCCTGGTCGCGGAAGACCGTCAGACCTTCCTTCAGCGACAGCTGGAACCAGTCGCGGCAGGTGATGCGGTTGCCGGTCCAGTTGTGGAAGTACTCGTGGCCGACGACGCTCTCGATGCCGGCGAAGTCGACGTCGGTCGCGGTGGCGGGGCTGGCCAGAACGAACTTCGTGTTGAAGATGTTCAGGCCCTTGTTCTCCATCGCGCCCATGTTGAAGTCCTCGACCGCGACGATCATGAAGCGTTCGAGGTCCAGCGGCAGGCCGAAGCGGGCTTCGTCCCAGACCACCGAGGCCACCAGCGAGGCCATCGCGTGCTCGGTCTTGCCGAGGTCGCCGCGGCGCACGAAGACCTGCAGCAGGTGCTCCTTGCCGGCGCGGGTGCGGATCTTCTGCTCGCGGCAGACGAGATCGGCGGCGACCAGCGCGAACAGGTAGCTGGGCTTGGGGAAGGGGTCGTGCCAGACGGCGAAGTGGCGGCCGCCGTCCAGTTCACCCTGCTCGACGAGGTTGCCGTTGGACAGCAGCACCGGGTACTTCTTCTTGTCGGCGCGCAGCGTCACCGTGTAGACCGCCATCACGTCGGGACGGTCGAGGAAGTAGGTGATGCGGCGGAAACCCTCGGCCTCGCACTGCGTGAAGAAGCCGCCACCCGAGGTGTACAGGCCCGACAGCTGGGTGTTCTTCTCGGGGCTGCAGGTGTTGCGGATCTCGAGCACGAACTGCTCGCCGGCCGGCGGGTTGTCGATGACGAGCAGCTTGTCCTCGTGGCGGAACGAGACGCTCTCGCCGGCGGCCATCACGCGCAGCACGGTGATGTCCTCGCCGTGCAGCTTCAGCGGCTGCGGCTCGGCGGCCGGGTTGCGCTCGATGTGCAGCTTGCTCGAGACGATGGTCTTGACGGGGTCCAGGTCGAAGCAGAGCTCGACCTTGCGGATCCAGTACGCCGGGGCGGCGTAGTCCTGGCGGTGCACGACGGTGGCGGGGCCTTCACGCATGGTGGGGTTCTCGCGGGATGAAAGTGGTCGGGTCGACGCCAACGAAATCGGGAATCGTGGCGAGGAGGTTCGGATGGCCGTCGAAGGCGCTCGGCGGCAGGGTGGTGGCCAGCGCCACGGCGTCCATGCCGGCGCGGCGCGCGGCTTCGACGCCCAGCGGCGCGTCCTCGAAGACGAGGCAGTCGGCCGCGGCGACGCCCAGGCGGCGCGCGGCCTCGACAAAGATGTCCGGGTGCGGCTTGCCGCGCAGGCCGTCGGCGGGGCTGGCGACGGTGTCGACGAGGCGGTCCAGGCCGAAACGCTCGAAGACGATCCGCAGGTTGGCCGCCGGCGACGCGGTGCAGACGGCGAGCTTGAAGCCCGCCGCGCGCGCCTGCTGCAGAAAGGTCTGGGCGCCGGCGACGTACTGCAGCGCGCCGGCCGCGGCTTCGCGGTACAGCGCTTCCTTGCGTTCGGCCAGCGCCGCGCGTTCGGCCGCCGGCATCGCCGGGAACAGGCCCGAGAGGACCTCGTCGTTGGCGCGGCCGGCCGTGGCCTGGAAGAAGCCGGCGTCGTCGAACGGCAGGCCCAGCTCCGCGTGCCAGCGGCCCCAGGCCTGCTGGTGGATCGGCATGCTGTCGAGCAGCGTGCCGTCCATGTCCAGCAGCAGCGCGGCGTAGCGGCGCGCCGCCATCACAGGCCCTGCTTCAGGCTGGCCTCGATGAACGGGTCGAGGTCGCCGTCGAGGACCTTCTGCGTGTTGCTGATCTCCACGCCGGTGCGCAGGTCCTTGATGCGGCTCTGGTCGAGCACGTAGCTGCGGATCTGGTGGCCCCAGCCGACGTCGGTCTTGCTGTCCTCGAGCTTCTGCTGCGCTTCCATCTGCTTGCGCATCTCGTGCTCGTAGAGCCGGCTGCGCAGCATGGCCCAGGCCTCGTCGCGGTTGCGGTGCTGCGAACGGTCGTTCTGGCACTGCACGACGATGCCGGTCGGGATGTGCGTCAGGCGCACCGCCGAGTCGGTCTTGTTGATGTGCTGGCCGCCCGCGCCCGAGGCGCGGAAGGTGTCGGTGCGCACGTCCGCCGGGTTGATCTCGATCTCGATCGAGTCGTCGACCTCGGGGTAGACGAAGAGGCTGGCGAAGCTGGTGTGGCGCCCGCCCGCGGAGTCGAACGGGCTCTTGCGCACCAGGCGGTGCACGCCGGTCTCGGTGCGCAGGTGGCCGAAGGCGTAGTCACCCTCGATCTTAAGCGTCGCGCTGCGGATGCCGGCCACGTCGCCTTCGGTCTCTTCCATGACCTCGGCCTTGAAGCCCTTCTTCTCGCAGTACTTCAGGTACTGGCGCAGCAGCATGCTGGCCCAGTCGCAGGCCTCGGTGCCGCCGGCGCCGGCCTGGATGTCGATGAAGCAGTTGCTCGGGTCCGCCGGGTTGGCGAACATGCGGCGGAACTCCAGCCGCTCGACGATCTCGCGCAGCGCGTGGGCCTCGGCCTCGATCGCGGCGATGCCGTCGAAGTCCTCGTCGGCCTTCGACATCTCGTAGAGCTCGAGGTTGTCGGACAGGTTGCTGGCGAGGTGGTCGATCGTGCCGACGACGTCTTCCAGCGACTTCTTCTCGCGCCCCAGTTCCTGGGCGCGCTTGGGTTCGTTCCAGACGCTGGGGTTCTCCAGCGCGGCATTGACTTCGTTCAGCCGCAGAGCTTTGCGGTCGTAGTCAAAGATACCCCCGGAGCTGCTCGGTGCGGGCACTCAGGTCGGCGAGCAGCGTGCCGATCGAGTTGATGTGTTCGATGTCCATGTGTCTTCTTGGGTTTGGCGCCCAGCGGGCGCAAACAGCCATTTTCTCATGCCGATGTGCACAGGCACGCATCGGGATCTGCCGGAGATCCCCCGAGGAACGAGACCAGCCGCCGCGCCAGCGCCTCGGGCTGGTCGTGGTGCACCATGTGGCCGCAGGGCGCGAGACGCTCGCGTTCCAGCTGCGGCACGACGGCCAGGCGGGACTCGAAGTCCTCGCGCGGGTAACGGTGGCCCCACCAGGTCTCGAACTCGCCGCGGTCGCCTTCGACGAAGAGCAGCGGCGAGGTGATGCGGCGCCAGGTCGCCACCGCCTCCTCGCGCCGGTACAGCACCGGGTTGACCCGTTTGTGCGCCGGGTCGGCGAGCAGCCGCCGGCGGCCCTCTGGCGTCGGCGCCGACCACTGCGTCGCCAGCCAGGCCGCCTTGTCGGCGGGCAGCAGCGGGTTGTTCTTCCTCAGCCGCGCGGCGACCTCGGCGAGGCCGGCGTAGTCGCGCAGCACCGGCGCCGTCTTCAGCTCGTCGAGCCACTGCACGAGGCGCGCCGGTGCGTCCTCGGGCGTGGTCGCCGGCAGGCCGTAGCCTTCCAGGTTGACGAGCCGGCGCACGCGCTGCGGGCGCAGCGCGGCATAGCTCATCGCGACGTTGCCGCCCATGCTGTGGCCGAGCAGGTCGACGGCGCCTTCGGGCGCCAGCGCGTCGAGCAGCGCGTCGAGGTCGGCCAGGTAGTCGGGGAACCAGTAGGTGTCGGTCGGCGGCGCCTCGGTCAGGCCGAAGCCGCGCCAGTCGGGCGCGAAGATCTGGCGCTCGATGCCCTCGGCCTCGGCCAGCGCGTCGACCAGAAACTGGAACGAAGCGCCGCAGTCCATCCAGCCGTGCAGCAGCACCAGCGGCCGCGTGCCGGCCGGCGCGCTGTCGCCCCAGCGGCGGACGTGGCAGCGCAGGCCGCGCAGCGCGACGGTCTCGGCAGCGGGCAGGCGGCGTGGCGTGTAGCAGGCGGTGTCCATGCGGCCGATGCTAGGCGCCGCGCGGCCGGCGCGCCGGTCCTGCACGCGACAATGCCGCCATGACCACGCCCGCCTTCTCCCTGCGCCCGGCCGAGCGGCGCGACTTGCCGGCCATCACCGCGCTGATCCGCGAACTCGCCGAGTTCGAACGTCTGTCCCACGTCTGCCAGGCCACGCCGGAGGCGCTGGAGCCGCATCTGTTCGGCGAACGCCCGGTGGCCGAGGCGGTCGTCGCCGAAGGCGGCGGCGAGGTCATCGGCTTCGCGCTGTTCTTCACCAACTTCTCGACCTTCATGGCCCGGCCCGGGCTGTACCTGGAGGACCTGTACGTGCAGCCGGCCTGGCGCGGCCACGGCATCGGCCAGGCGCTGCTGGAGCACCTGGGCGCGCTGGCGGTCGAGCGCGGCTGCGGCCGCTTCGAGTGGAGCGTGCTCGACTGGAACGAGAACGCGATCGGCTTCTACCGCCGCATGGGCGCGACGGTGCTGCCCGACTGGCGCATCTGCCGCGTCAGCGGCGAGGCGCTGCAGCGCTTCGCGCGCTGATCAGGCCAGCGCCAGCTGCATCAGCTCGTCGGCCGTGAACTCGCGGCCGAAGGCGTGGTCGCCGACGACGCCGGAGACCGTGTGCACACGCTCGGCGGTGTCGACACGCTGCGGCGCCGGCAGCGGCCGGCCGCCAGGGCCGATCAGGCAGGCGACGATCGGTGTCGCCACCGTCGGCCCGCGGCCGACGACGACGCCCATCGCGCCCGACACCAGGCGCACGAAGCAGCCCGGCGGGTAGATGCCGAACTCCTTGACCAGCGCCAGCGTCATCGGGTGGCCGGGGTCCTGCATGAACATCTGGCGCCCGGCGACGTCGGCGGCCAGCGCGCCGCGGTGGCCGCGCGCGGCGAGCTTGGCGGTGTAGGTGTCCACGCGCCGCACCAGCGAGGCGATCTCGCCGACCTCGCGCATGCCGGTGGGGTAGCCGCTGCCGTCCTCGGCCTCGTGGTGGCGCTCGACGGCCTGCAGCCAGTGGCGGTCGGTGATGCCGGCCTGCTCCAGCATCTCGCGCCCGCGCAGCGGGTGGCGCAGCAGCGCCGCGTGCTGCGCCGGCGTCAGCGGCGTGCGCTGCTCGGCGAGTTCGCCCTGCAGCTCGAGCATCGCCAGGTTCATCGTCAGCGCGACCTTGAACGTGCGTTCGAGCGCCTCGGCGTCCCAGTGCAGCCGGCGCGCGACGAGGTAGGCAGTGATCGCCGCGCCGACCGAGCGCCGCACGCCGTAGGCCGCGCGGTCGCCGCCTTCCTGGCGCAGCACCTGGAAGATCGCCAGGTCAGGGTCGCGTTCGATCAGCGCCAGCACCGGCTGCGCGGCGCCGTCCAGCGCATCGCGAAAACCCGGCGCCGGCGTGGCCTGCAGCACCTCGGCGACGCGGCCCAGGCCGTCGCGCCAGAAGCTCGGCAGCTGCTCACGCGGCAGCTGCGCCAGGCGTTCGCGGTCGCCGAGCAGCTCGGTCAGGTCGACGAGCGCGCCGCGTTCGAGCAGCGCCTGCAGCTGCGCCGGGGTCGCGACGCGGTGGCCGCGCGCCAGCAGCAGCGTGAGGTCGGCATTGCGCACGTTGAAGGGCAGCGGCTGGCCGACCTGGATGCGGTGCGCGACGGTGGCGAGAGCGGTGTAGGACATGGGGGTCCGGTGTGTTCTTCGGCCGCGGCACTGACGGGCAGCCTGGGCCTGCTCTGGAGGCATTTCGGCGCCGCGCCGCCGAACTTGACCGTTCTCGGTGTTGAACCGGGTTCGCGCCGCGACGGGCTGCTCCTAAGCTGGGCCGATGCACGACACCGTCCCGGGCGATTCCACCGATTTCCATGATTTCCTGCACCGCGCCTGGCGCTGGCAGGTGCCCGACGAGTTCAACATCGCCCAGGTCTGCTGCACGCGCTGGGCCGCCAGCGGCCGCAACGCGCTGCGCTGGGAAGACGAGGGCGGCGCCGCGGGGACGCTGGGTTACGCCGAGCTCGAGGCCCAGGCGCGGGCTTTTGCCGCCGGGCTGGCGGCGCGCGGGGTGGGGCGCGGCGACCGCGTCGCGATCGTGCTCGCCCAGCGCCCCGAGACCGCCGTCGCGCAGATGGGCGTGGCGATGCTGGGCGCGGTGGCGATGCCGCTGTCGGTGCTGTTCGGTCCCGAGGCGCTGGCCTGGCGCCTGGCCGACAGCGGGGCGCGTGTGGCGGTGGCCGACGAGGCGACGCTCGCGCACCTGCTGCGCCTGCGCGCCGAATGCCCGGCGCTGGAGCTGATCGTCGGCGTCGGCCCGGCCGAAGGCGACGCCGACTGCGGCTGGCGTGCGCTGCTGGCGGGCGGCGCGGCCGGCTTCGAGCCCGCGCGCACGCGTGCCGACGATGCCGCGGTGCTGATCTACACCAGCGGCACCACCGGCCCGCCCAAGGGCGCGCTGATCCCGCACCGCGCCCTGCTGGGCAACCTGCCGGGTTTCGTCTGCAGCCAGAACGGCTTCAGCGGCGAGGCGGTGTTCTGGAGCCCGGCCGACTGGGCCTGGACCGGCGGGCTGATGGACGCGCTGCTGCCGACGCTGTTTTTCGGCCGCGAGATCGTCGCCTTCCGCGGGCGCTTCCAGCCCGAGCGCGCCTTCGAGCTGATGCAGCGCCACGGCGTCACGCACACCTTTCTGTTCCCGACGGCGCTGAAGGCGATGATGAAGGCGGTGCCCGCGCCGGCCGAGCGTTATGCGCTGAAGCTCGAAGCCGTGATGAGCGCCGGCGAAGCCGTCGGCGACGCCGTCTTCGCCTGGTGCCGCGACGCGCTGGGCGTGCCGGTCAACGAGATGTTCGGCCAGACCGAAATGAACTACATCGTCGGCAACTGCGCGCGCAGCGTCGACGAGGCCGGCCGCGCCGTGCCCGGCTGGCCGGCGCGGCCCGGCAGCATGGGCCGCGCCTACCCGGGCCACCGCGTCGCCGTGATCGACGACGACGGCCGCGAATGCCCGCCCGGCGTGCCCGGCGACGTCGCGCTGCACCGGCTGGACCGTCATGGCGACCCGGACCCGATCTTCTTCCTCGGCTACTGGCGCAACGAGGCCGCGACACGCGCCAAGTACACCGGCGACCCGGCGGCCAGCTGGTGCCGCACCGGCGACACCGCGGTGATGGATGCCGACGGCTACCTCTGGTACCAGGGCCGCAGCGACGACGTCTTCAAGGCCGCCGGCTACCGCATCGGGCCGAGCGAGATCGAGAACTGCCTCGTCAAGCACGCGGCGGTGGCCAACGCCGCGGTCGTGCCCAAGCCCGACGCCGAGCGCGGCGCGGTGGTCAAGGCCTACGTCGTGCTGGCGCCGGGCGTGCAGGGCGACGAGGCGCTGGTCGGCGAACTGCAGCAGCACGTGCGCGAGCGCCTGGCGCCGTACGAGTACCCGAAGGAGATCGAGTTCATCGACGCGCTGCCGATGACGACCACCGGCAAGGTGCAGCGCCGCGTGCTGCGGCTGCAGGAGGAGGAACGGGCGCGCCGGGGCGGGTGAGGCGCGGGGCGCGGAAGACAACGGAAGACGGGGTCAGGAAGACGGGGTCACAGGAAGACGGGGTCACAGGAAGACGGGGTCAGGTCCCGCAGGACCTGACCCCGGACTGCCTCGGCCTGCCTCGGTTCAACGGGGTCAGGTCTCGCGAGACCTGACCCCGGCCTTTCCGGACTGCCTAGGACCTGACCCCGGACTGCCTAGCAGGGCCCGACCAGCTTGGGCGGCAGGCGAGACGCGTTGTTGAACGGGTCGAGCACGGTGGCCTGCGAGTCCTTGACGAGGATGCAGTCGTTTCCACGACGGAAGCGCCGGCTGCCGTCGGGCAGCCGTTCCTCGGTCCAGTCCTTCTCCAGCGTCTTGGCGATGCGCGCTTCCAGGCTCAGGCGCCGGGTGTTGGCGCGCGGGTCGTCCAACGCCGGCGAGCGTTCGACGCGCCCGGCGGGGCCGCTCGGCAGCGTGAGCTGAAGCGGCGCCGGCTCGGCCGGCTGGGGCGCCGCGGCCTCGGCTTGGGCAGGTGGCAGGGCCATGGTGGCCGGCGCCTGCAGCACCGGCGCGGGACGGGTGACGGGCAGCGCGGCGTGCGCTGGCGCGGCCTCGCGTGCCGGTGCAGGTGCCGGCTCGAGCAGCAGGCGCAGCCAGGTGACCGATGCCGTCTGCGGGTTCGCCAGACGCTCCACAGGCGGCGCGAGTTTCAACAGGCCGGCGATCAGCAACCCGTGTGCGGCGAGCGCCAGCGCCAGGCCTCGGTGGCGCCGGCCACGCGCCGGCGTGGCGAAGGTGGTCTCCAGGGCAGCAACGCTCATGGCCGGCGATCGTAGGTCACCCGCGGACGGTGCCCGTGCCGCGCCTTTGGCACACTTCCACCATGGAAAGAACGACTCTCGGCCTCGGCGGCCCGCGCGTCTCGCGCATCTGCCTGGGCACCATGACCTTCGGCGAACAGGTGGGCGAAGCCGACGCCCACGCCATCCTCGACCGTGCCGTCGAACTCGGCATCGACTTCCTCGACGCTGCCGAGATGTACCCGGTGCCGGCACGCGCCGAGACCCGAGGTGCGACCGAGGCCATCATCGGCCGCTGGCTGGCGGCGCGGCCCGGGCTGCGCGATCGCCTGGTGATCGCCACCAAGGTGGCCGGGCCGTCGCGCAACATGGACTGGATCCGCGGCGGCGCGCTCGACCTGGCGCCGGCCGACATCGTCGCCGCCTGCGACGCCAGCCTGGCGCGGCTGCAGACCGACGTCATCGACCTCTACCAGATCCACTGGCCGAACCGCAACGCGCCGATGTTCGGCGGCCTGTACTTCGACCCGGCCAAGGACCGCGAGCAGACCGGCATCCGCGAGCAGCTCGAAGCGCTGGCCGGCCTGGTGAAGGCCGGCAAGGTGCGCCACGTCGGCCTGTCCAACGAGACGCCGTGGGGGCTGCTGGAGTTCGTGCGTCTGGCCGAGCAGCACGGCCTGCCGCGGGTGGTCAGCGTGCAGAACCCGTACGCGCTGGTCAACCGCAGCGTCGACAACGGCCTGGACGAGGCGCTGCACCGCAGCGGTGTCGGCCTGCTGGCGTATTCGCCGCTGGGTTTCGGCGCGCTGACCGGCAAGTACGACGCCACCGGCTTCGAGGCCGCGCCGGCGGCCACCGGCCGCCTGGCGCAGTTCGCCAGCATGCGTTTGCAGCGCTGGGCGCGTGACGAGGCGCTGGTCGCGGCGCGCGAGTACAACGCGCTGGCGCGCCGCCACGGCCTGACGCCCACGCAGCTGGCGCTGGCCTTCTGCTACCGCAGCTGGCGCGTCGCCAGCACCATCATCGGTGTCACCAGCATCGCCCAGCTCGAGGAGGACGTCGCCGCCTGGTCGGTCGAACTGTCGCCCGAACTGCTGGCCGAGATCGACGCGATCCGCTGGCGCCACCGCGACCCTGCCCAGTGAGCCCATGGCCAAGAAGAACGCCCACGTCAGCGAGACGCCGGCGACGCAGTTCCTGCGCCGCGCCGGCATCGAGTTCAGCGAACACGTCTACGACTACGTCGACCACGGCGGCACCGCCGAGTCCTCGCGCCAGCTCGGCGTGGCCGAGCACGAGGTCGTGAAGACGCTGGTGATGCAGGACGAACACGCCCACCCGCTCGTCGTGCTGATGCACGGCGACCGCCAGGTCAGCACGAAGAACCTGGCGCGCGAGATCGGCGCCAAGTCGGTCGAGCCCTGCAAGCCCGAGGTCGCGCAGCGCCACAGCGGCTACCTCGTCGGCGGCACCTCGCCGTTCGGCACGAAGAAGACGATGCCGGTCTACGTCGAGGCCAGCGTGCTGGAGCTGCCGCGCATCCTGATCAACGGCGGCCGCCGCGGTTTCCTCGTCGGCATCGACCCGCGTGTGCTGCCCGGCGCCGTCGGCGCCCGGCCGGTGCACTGCGCGCTCGCCGGCTGATCAGCCGGCCATCGCCGCCGACAGCGCCTCGGGCGTCACCGGCTTCATCAGCAGCGGGATGCCGTCGGGCAGCGGCCCGAAGCGCTCCAGCGACGCGCCGGTGTGGCTGGTCGCCAGCACGATGCGCATCTTCTGCGTCGCCGGGTTCTCGCGCAGCTTGCGGATCATCTGCAGGCCGTCGAGGCCAGGCAGGTCGATGTCGGTGATCAGCCAGTCCGGCACGTCGCGGCCGGCGTCCAGCAGCGCGGTGAAGCCGTCGGCAAAGACGCGCAGCCGGGCGTCGGGGCGCAGGTCCGACAGGTGCGACTCGATCAGCGCCGCGGTCACCGGATCGTCCTCGACCAGCATGATCGACTCGACGCCGTCGGCGGCCTCGAAACGCGCACGCCGTTCGGCGACCATGCGTTCGACCGCCTCGGCGTCGAGGCGGCGATGCCCGCCCATCGTCTTCCAGGCCGGCAGGTGACCGGCGTCGACCCACTTCTGGATCGTCTGTGGCGATACCCCGAGGCGCTCCGCCGCCTGGGCCGTCGTGATTGTTTTTCGTTGCATTCGGCGCTGCCGGGTTGTCGTCGAAAAATGGGCTCTCGGGGCATCCTCCCGCCCGATGACATGGCTCCGGGGCGGCAGTCCCCGGCCTGTCGTCATATCTTCGCGAGCCTGGCGCCGATCATCTCACGAATGACGGGAGGGTCGACGCGCCGGGCGAGTGGATTCAGCAAACAATGTACCCGCCCCGGCCGGCTCGCGCTGTCGCCGCGGCGTCGGCGTCGTGCGGGGAGCGGGGCCGCCGGCGACCTTACACTTGCGCCCCATGTTCTCGCTTCCTGCGGCGGCCGCGATCCTGGCCGCCTACCTGCTCGGTTCCCTGTCCTTCGCCGTCCTGGTCAGCCGCACGATGGGGCTGGCTGACCCCCGCAGTTACGGGTCGGGCAATCCCGGCGCGACCAACGTGCTGCGTTCGGGCAACAAGAAGGCGGCGCTGATGACGCTGCTGTTCGACGCGCTGAAGGGCTATCTGCCGGTGCTGGCCGTCGTGCTGTTCGGCGCGCGCTGGGGCCTGGCGCCGACGGTCGCGGCCTTCGTCGGCCTCGCGGCCTTCGTCGGCCACCTGTGGCCGGTGTTCTTCCGCTTCCAGGGCGGCAAGGGCGTGGCCACGGCGGCCGGCGCGCTGCTCGGCCTGAACCCGGCGCTCGGCGCCGCGGTGCTGGCGGTCTGGCTGCTGGTGGCCTTCACGACGCGCTACTCGTCGCTGGCCTCGATCGCCGCCGCGTTCTGCGCGCCGCTGGTGCAGGCGCTGGTCTGGGGTGTCGACCTCTCGATGCTGGCCATCGTCGGCATGAGCCTGCTGCTGGTCTGGCGGCACGAGGGCAACATCCGCAAGCTGCTGGCCGGCACCGAGTCGAAGATCGGCCAGAAGGCGGCGCCGGCGGCCTCGCACACCAAGGCGTCGGCGCATCCGCCGCGCCACCTCCACACCTCGCAACCCAAGTCCGGCCACGGCCGGAAAGGACACCGCAAATGATCCAGCGCTTCGACGTCGGCCCGCGCCTGTCGGAAATGGCCGTGCACAACGGCGTCTGCTACCTCGCCGGCCAGGTGGCCGCCGACGACACGCAGGACATCGCCGGCCAGACGCGCCAGGTGCTGGCGGCGATCGACGCGTTGCTGGCGCGCGCCGGCAGCGACAAGTCGCGCCTGCTGATGGTGCAGATCTTCATCGCCGACCTGGCCGACTTCCCGGCGATGAACGAGGTCTGGGAAGCCTGGCTGCCGGCCGGCGCCGCGCCCCCGCGGGCCACCGTGCAGGCCGCGCTGGCGCGCCCGGGCTGGAAGGTCGAGCTGGTGGTCACCGCCGCGCTCTGACACCGTGGTGTCGCACCGGCGCACACATCTGCTTGCAGATCGCTGAATCCGCAACGGCTTAAGGCGCCCGGGGGAGGGTCGTAGATCGGGGCATGCACCCCGTGAACACCTCCCGGCATCTCGTCGCGCTGGCCTGTCTGCTGGCGCTGGCCGCCTGCGGTGGCGGCTCCGACGGCGATGATGCCGCCGCAGCCGACGCGGCTGCCGTCGACGCTCTCGCCGACAGCGAACTCGCCGCCGCCTCGGCGCTGCTGGACACCCGCTCCGACGCGCTCGCCTGGGACGCAGCCGACGCCGCGCCCGATGCCGATGCCGATGCCGATGTCGACACCCAGGTCTCCGGCGACACCGCCGCCGCCCGGGTGACGGCGGCGGCCTTGCGGCGCCCGAAGGCACCGGCAGCGCCGCCCCCGCCGGCCACCAGCGCGACGCTGTCCGACGCCGAGCGCATTGCCGCGGCCAAGGCCACGGCCGCCAGCACCCGCAACGCTTGCGCCCAGGCACGCCCGTTCTACTGGGAGATCGGCAATGCCGCCGGCCGCCAGGTCAGCGGTTCGGTGGCCGACGCCGGGACGACGGCACCCAAGTCGACGCTGCCGATCAGCATCGCGTCAGCCTCGAAGTGGCTGTACGGCGGCTACGTCGCGCAGCTGCGCGCCGGGGCGCTGACGGCCAGCGACCGCAAGTTCCTGTCGATGACCTCCGGCTACGCTTCGCTCGGCAGTTGCAGCGGCCTGGCCAGCGTCGACGCCTGCCTCGCGTCGGGCAGCAACGGCGTGTACACCCCGGCCTACGACGGCCTGTTCAAGTACGACGGCGGCCACATGGAGAAGCACGCCAGCCTGGTCGGCCTGGGCGCGCTGACGACCAAGGCGCTGGCCACCGAGTTCAAGGCCAAGCTGGGCAGCGACATTGCGCTGTCGTTCTCGCAGCCGCTGATGGCCGGTGGCGCGGTGATCTCCACGGACGCCTACGCGCTGTTCCTGCGCAAGATCCTCGGCGGCAAGCTGCAGATGAAGTCGCTGCTCGGCAGCGGCCCGGTTTGCACCAACCCCGCCACCTGCGCCAGCGCGGTGTACGCGCCGCTGCCGCTGAGCGAGAGCTGGCACTACTCGGTGGGCCACTGGGTCGAGGACGACCCGAAGGTCGGTGACGGCGCGTTCAGCAGCCCGGGCGCCTTCGGCTTCTACCCGTGGATCGACGCGACGAAGACCCGCTACGGCATCGTCGCGCGCGTGGCACCCAACGGCGCGCTCGGTTCGGTGAACTGCGGCCGGCTGATCCGCTCGGCCTGGGCCAGCGGCGTCGCGCAGTAAGTCAGAGCCCCAGGCGCGACAGTTCGCCGCGGCCCTGGCGCACCAGCACCGGCTCTTCGGCCGTCATGTCCAGCACCGTCGTCGGCTCCATCGGGCAGGCGCCGGCGTCGATGATCGCCGGCAGCAGCTTGCCCAGGCGGTCCTGGATCTCGTCGACGTCGTTCAGCGGCTCGTCGTCGCCCGGCAGGATCAGCGTCGTCGCCAGCAGCGGCTCGCCGTAGGCGGCGAGGAGGTCCTGCATGACCTGGTGGTCGGGCACGCGCAGGCCGATCGTGCGCCGCGAGGGGTGCGACACGCGCCGCGGCACTTCCTTCGTGGCGTCGAGGATGAAGGTGTAGGGCCCCGGCGTGCCGAGCTTCAGCAGCCGGTACTGGCGGTTGTCGACACGCGCGTAGTTGGCGAGTTCCGACAGGTCGCGACACAGCAGCGTCAGCAGGTGCTTGTCGTCGATGCCGCGCAGCCGGCGCAGCTGTTCGGCGGCGGCCTTGTCGTCGAGCCGGCAGACGAGCGCGTAGCTCGAGTCGGTCGGCACGGCGAGCACGTCGCCGCCGCGCAGCAGCTCGGCGGCCTGCTTCAGCAGCCGCGGCTGCGGATTGTCGGGATGGACCTCGAAACGCAGCGTCACCGGCTCTCCTGCGTCAGCCGACGACGACCGGGATCTTGCCGATCTTCGCCTGCCATTCCTGCGGCCCGGTCTGGTGGGCGCTGGTGCCGCCGGCATCCACCGCCACCGTCACCGGCATGTCGACGACGTCGAACTCGTAGATCGCCTCCATGCCCAGGTCGGCGAAGCCGACGACCTTGGCCGCCTTGATCGCCTTGGACACGAGGTAGGCGGCGCCGCCGACGGCCATCAGGTAGGCGCTCTGGTTGTCCTTGATCGCCTGGATCGCCACCGGGCCGCGTTCGGCCTTGCCGACCATCGCGATCAGGCCGGTCTTCTCCAGCATCATGCGGGTGAACTTGTCCATGCGCGTGGCCGTCGTCGGGCCGGCCGGGCCGACGACCTCGTCGCGCACCGGGTCGACCGGGCCGACGTAGTAGATGACGCGGTTGGTGAAGTCCACCGGCAGCGGCTCGCCGCGTTCGAGCATGTCCTGGATGCGCTTGTGCGCCGCGTCGCGGCCGGTGAGCATCTTGCCGCTCAGCAGCAGCGTCTGCCCCGGCTTCCAGCTCGCCACCTGCGCCGGCGTCAGCGTGTTCAGGTCGACACGTTCGCTCTTGTTGTAGTCGGGCGCCCAGTGCACGTCGGGCCACAGGTCCAGGCTCGGCGGCTCCAGGAAGGCCGGGCCCGAGCCGTCGAGCACGAAGTGCGCGTGGCGCGTCGCGGCGCAGTTCGGGATCATCGCGATCGGCTTGCTGGCGGCGTGCGTCGGCCAGGTCTTGATCTTGACGTCGAGCACCGTCGTCAGCCCGCCCAGGCCCTGCGCGCCGATGCCCAGCGCGTTGACCTTCTCGTAGAGCTCGATGCGCAGCTCTTCCAGCTTGTTGGCCGGGCCGCGCTGCAGCAGCTCGTGCATGTCGATGTCGTCCATCAGCGACTCCTTGGCGAGCAGCGCGGCCTTCTCCGCGGTGCCGCCGACGCCGATGCCCAGCATGCCCGGCGGGCACCAGCCGGCGCCCATCGTCGGCACGGTCTTGAGCACCCAGTCGACGATCGAGTCGCTGGGGTTGAGCATGTAGACCTTGCTCTTGTTCTCGCTGCCGCCGCCCTTGGCGGCCACCGTCACGTCGACCTTGTCGCCGGGCACGACCTCCATGAAGACCACGGCCGGCGTGTTGTCGCGGGTGTTCTTGCGCTCGAAGATCGGGTCGGCCAGCACCGAGGCGCGCAGCTTGTTGTCCGGGTGGTTGTAGCCGCGGCGCACGCCTTCGTCGACGGCGTCCTGGATCGAGCCGGTGAAGCCTTCCCACTTCACGTCCATGCCGATCTTCAGGAACACGTTGACGATGCCGGTGTCCTGGCAGATCGGGCGCTTGCCTTCCGCGCACAGCCACGAGTTCGTCAGGATCTGCGCGATCGCGTCCTTGGCCGCCGGGCTCTGCTCGCGCTCGTAGGCGCGTGCGAGGTGGGCGATGAAGTCGGCCGGGTGGTAGTACGAGATGTACTGCAGCGCGGCGGCAATCGACTCGATCAGGTCGGCCTGGCGGATCGTCGTGGTCATGGGCGGGTCGTCCGTTGGGTCAGTCGTTGGCGTGCTGGGCGTGCACCATCACGCGGTCGGCGAGCGCGATCGCCAGCGCCGAGAACAGGAAGGCGATGTGGATCACGGTCTGCCAGATCAGCACCTTCTCCGAGTAGTTGGCGGCGTTGATGAAGGTCTTCAGCAGGTGGATCGAGCTGATGCCGATGATCGCCGTGGCCAGCTTCACCTTCAGCACCGAGGCGTTCACGTGGCTCAGCCACTCGGGCTGGTCGGGGTGGCCTTCGAGGCGCAGCCGCGAGACGAAGGTCTCGTAGCCGCCGACGATCACCATGATCAGCAGGTTGCTGATCATCACGACGTCGATCAGCGCCAGCACGACCAGCATGATGATCGTCTCGTTGAGGCCGGTGACCTCGGTCTCGCTCTTGTAGCCGATGTTCTTGACCAGCAGCTCGAGCGCGTGCTGGTCGCCGAAGGCCGCCTCGATGAGGTGGACCAGTTCGACCCAGAAGTTGAAGACGTAGACCGCCTGGGCGAGGATCAGCCCCAGGTACAGCGGCAGCTGCAGCCAGCGGCTGGCGAAGATCAGCGCTGGCAGGGGCCCCAGCTTCGGGACCGCGCCGGTGTTTTCAGGCTTCATGAGAGGGGGGAAGGGCGCGAATGCGCGATGACGTAAATTGTAGTTCGCGCCTTGAACGCGGACAGATCCGCTTCACGGCGCCGGACGGGAGAGTAAGCGGTTCGTAAGAGCCCTTGCCTACCTTCCGAGCCATCGGTCGACACCGAACCGAGCCATCAAATCTAGGAGACTGACATCATGTCGAGCGCCGACGCTCCCACCGAGTACTCCCTCTACCCGCCGCCGGCCGACGCCGTCGCTCGCGCTCACGTCTCCGGACAGGCTGCCTACGACGCGCTGTGCGCCGAGGCCGAGGCCGACTACGCGGGCTACTGGGCGCGTCTGGCGCGCGAGCTGATCAGCTGGAAGACGCCGTTCACGCAGGTGCTCGACGAGTCCGACGCGCCGTTCTTCAAGTGGTTCGCCGACGGCACGCTGAACGCCTCGTACAACTGCCTGGACCGCAACATCGAACGCGGCCTCGGCGACAAGACGGCGATCGTCTTCGAGGCCGACGGCGGCGAGGTGCGCCGCGTCAGCTACCGCGAGCTGCTGGCCATCGTCAGCAAGATGGCCAACGGCCTGAAGTCGCTGGGCGTGAAGAAGGGCGACCGCGTCGTCATCTACCTGCCGATGGGCGTCGAAGGCGTGGCCGCGATGCAGGCCTGCGCGCGCATCGGCGCCACGCATTCGGTCGTGTTCGGCGGCTTCTCGGCGCAGTCGCTGCGCGACCGCATCGAGGACACCGGCGCGGTGGCCGTCATCACTGCCGACCAGCAGCAGCGCGGCGGCAAGTCCCTGCCGCTGAAGACCATCGTCGACGAGGCGATCGCGCTGGGCGGCTGCGGCAGCGTCAAGCACGTCGTCGTGCACAAGCGCACCGGCGCCGACATCCCGTTCGACGCCTCGCGCGACCTGTGGCTGGCCGACCTCGTGGCCGGCCAGAGCGAGGTCTGCGAGCCCGAGTGGGTCGAGGCCGAGCACCCGCTGTTCCTGCTCTACACCAGCGGCTCGACCGGCAAGCCCAAGGGCGTGCAGCACAGCACCGGCGGCTACCTGCTGCACGCGGCGCTGACCACCAAGTGGACCTTCGACCTGAAGGAAGACGACGTCTTCTGGTGCACCGCCGACATCGGCTGGGTCACCGGCCACACCTACATCACCTACGGCCCGCTGGCGCTGGGCGGCACCGAGATCGTCTTCGAGGGCGTGCCGACCTTCCCGGACGCCGGCCGCTTCTGGAAGATGATCCAGGACCACAAGGTCAGCATCTTCTACACCGCGCCGACGGCGATCCGCTCGCTGATCAAGGCCGCCGAGGCGACCGAGGCGGTGCACCCGAAGAACTACGACCTGTCCTCGCTGCGCATCCTGGGTTCGGTCGGCGAGCCGATCAACCCGGCGGCCTGGGAGTGGTATCACAAGCACGTCGGCGGCGGCCGCTGCCCGATCGTCGACACCTTCTGGCAGACCGAGACCGGCGGCCACATGATCACCCCGCTGCCGGGCGTGACGACGCTGGTGCCGGGTTCGTGCACGCTGCCGTTCCCGGGCATCCAGGCGGCGGTGGTCGACGAGACCGGCAAGGACGTGCCCTGGGGCCAGGGCGGCATCCTGGTCGTCAAGAAGCCGTGGCCGAGCATGATCCGCACGATCTGGGGCGACCCGGAGCGTTTCAAGAAGAGCTACTACCCGGCCGACTTCCACGGCAAGTACTACCTGGCGGGCGACGGCGCGATCCGCGACCCGAAGACCGGCTACTTCACGATCACCGGCCGCATCGACGACGTGCTCAACGTGTCCGGCCACCGGATGGGCACGATGGAGATCGAGTCGGCGCTGGTCAGCCACACCGAGCTGGTCGCCGAGGCCGCGGTCGTCGGTCGTCCGGACGACACCACCGGCGAGGCGATCTGCGCCTTCGTCGTGTTGAAGCGCCCGCGCCCGACCGGCGACGAGGCCAAGAAGATCGCCAACGAGCTGCGCAACTGGGTGGCCAAGGAGATCGGCCCGATCGCCAAGCCCAAGGACATCCGCTTCGGCGAGAACCTGCCCAAGACGCGCAGCGGCAAGATCATGCGCCGCCTGCTGCGCTCGATCGCGCGCGGCGAGGCGATCACGCAGGACACTTCCACGCTCGAGAATCCGGCGATTCTCGATCAGCTGTCGCAGACGAACTGATCCCTCGGCCGGCGTGTGGAAAGGGGCTCCTCGGAGCCCCTTTTTCCTGTCCGCGTTCAGCGCATCGACAACACCCAGGCGGCCAGGCGGCGGGCCTCGTCGGGCGTGACCTTGGGGTTGGCCGGCATCGGCACCGGGCCCCAGACCTTGGCGCTGCCCTCGCGAATGCCCTGCGCCAGGCGCTGCGGCGCGTCGGCCTGGCCGGCGTAGCGCGCGGCGATGTCCCTGAACGGCGGGCCCACCCGCTTGGCGCTGACGTCGTGGCAGCCCATGCACAGGCGTTTGCGCGCCAGGTCCGCGTCGGCGCGTGCCGGAGTCGACGAGCACAGTGCGATTGCGCAAAGCGTCATCACGATGGCTCTCATCGACGGCTGAGCTTCGGCTACAGTCATCGTCAGCATGGTAGCGGGTCGCCGGAGAGCGAAGAATGTGGTTTCTGGTCATCGGGCTGGTGCTGCTGGGCCTGTCCCTGGCCGGCATCGAACCCGTCTCGGAGTGGCACTGGGCGTGGATCGCGCTGCCTTTTGGCGCGGCCGCGGCCTGGTGGGCCTTCGCCGACGCCTCGGGGCTGACGCGGCGGCGTGCCGAGGAGAAGATCGAGGAACGCAAACGTGCCCGGCGCCAGCGCGACATCGACGCGCTGGGGCTCAACCCGAACCAGCAGAAGCATGTGCACGAACTGCGTCGCGGGGGTTCTTCCGGCTCGGCCGGCAAGGAGCCGCGGCGGCGCGAGCCGGGTCTATGAGGGGCGAACGCACGTCACCGAGGTGACGGTCCGCCGGAACCGGGGGCCGACGCATGGGCGTCGGCCCTCGATTCCTTTTCCGGCCTGATTCACGCCCGCGTCAGGGTGGCCTTCGATGGCGACGGCACAATCGCCGCTCTCCGCCACGACGACACGAAAGGCCGCTCCCGATGCTGGTGCATCCGCAATTCGATCCGGTCGCGATCGCGCTCGGACCGGTCCAGATCCACTGGTACGGGCTGACCTACCTGGTCGCCTTCGGGCTGTTCCTGCTGCTGGCTCGGCTGCGCGCGGCGCAGCCGCAGTTCGTGCAGGCCGGCTGGACGAAGCAGGACGTCGAGGATCTGCTGTTCTACGGCGTCGTCGGCGTCATCGTCGGCGGCCGCGTCGGCTACGCGCTGTTCTACAAGCCGGGCGAGTACCTCGCCAACCCGCTGGAGATCCTGCAGGTCTGGAAGGGCGGCATGTCCTTCCACGGCGGGCTGCTGGGCGTCATCGGTGCGATGGCGCTGTTCGCGCACCGCAAGGGGCGGCCCTTCCTGCAGGTGACCGACCTCGTCGCGCCCTGCGTGCCCACCGGGCTGGCCTCGGGGCGCATCGGCAACTTCATCAACGGCGAGCTGTGGGGCCGCGCCGCCGACCCGTCGCTGCCCTGGGCGATGGTGTTCCCGCAGAGTGCCAGCCTGACGCCGCGGCATCCGTCGCAGCTCTACCAGTTCGCGCTCGAAGGGCTGCTGCTGTTCGTCGTGCTGTGGCTTTACGCGCGCCACCCGCGGCCCACCGGGCGTGTCTCCGGCGCCTTCCTGATCGGCTACGGCAGCCTGCGTTTCGTTGCCGAGTACTTCCGCGAGCCCGACAGCTTCCTGGGCCTGCTGGCGCTGAACATGAGCATGGGCCAGTGGCTGTGCGTGCCGATGGTGCTGGGGGGCGTGTTCCTGTGGGTCTGGTCGGGCCGGGCGGTAGGATCGGCGCGATGAGACAGATCTTCCTCGACACCGAAACCACCGGCCTGTCGGCCGTCGACGGCGACCGCCTGGTCGAAGTCGGCTGCATCGAGATGCTGAACCGGCGCCTGTCGGGCCGCACGCTGCACCACTACCTGAACCCGGAGCGCTCCAGCAACCCCGAGGCGGTCAAGGTGCACGGCCTGACCGACGAGTTCCTCGCCGACAAGCCGCTGTTCGCTGCCGTCGCCGACGAGTTCATCGAGTTCGTGCGCGACGCCGAGCTGATCATCCCCAACGCCGCGTTCGACGTCGGCTTCCTCGACGCCGAACTCACCCGTCTGGGCAAGCCGCGCCTGGTCGAGCTGGGCTGCACGATCACCGACAGCCTGGTGATGGCGCGCGAACTCTTCCCCGGCAAGGCGAACTCGCTGGACGCGCTGTGCAAGCGGCTGGAAGTCGACAACAGCAACCGTGCGCTGCACGGCGCGCTGCTCGACGCGGGGCTGCTGGCCGAGGTCTACATCCGCATGACGCGCGGCCAGGACTCGCTGGTCATCGACGACGCGCAAGAGGGCGGCACGGCCCTCGAGGTGGCGGCCATCGACCTGTCGCAGTTCACGCTGCCGGTGCTGGTGGCGAGCGACGAAGAAGCTGCCGCGCACGAGGCCGTTCTGGCCGAACTCGACAAAGCGAGCAACGGACGCACCATCTGGCGCCAAACCATGGCATAATGCGAGGCTCACCGGCGCTGATCGCTGTTCATCAGAGGTCAGGCCAGCCGGGCGGTTAGCTCAGCGGTAGAGCACTGCCTTCACACGGCAGGGGTCGCAGGTTCGAACCCTGCACCGCCCACCAAGAACATCAGCTGTACCAACGACTTGCGCCACCTTCGGGTGGCGTTTTCGTTTGCGGTGTCCAAATGCGGGCGCGGCTCGCTACCTTGCCCAGTACGTCGTTTCGTCTCGTGGCGTGGACGCTTGGTCGCGATTCAGGCGCTCTCTCGACCTTCATCGTCACAGTTCAGCGCGCCGAACGAACATGGTCCGGTCACCTTGGAGCCGGCGGTCTTCTGGGGAGCAACGTGCTGGACTTGCTCGGCGTGAGTGAGCTGGGCATCTGTGCCAAGTTCATCACGCCCGCCATCCGGGTCGCTGGATGGCAGCCTGCGCAGTTTCGGGAGCAAGTCAGGCCATGACTGCCGACTGCGGTGATGCCTCCATCACAGGGGACTCCCGACCCTCGCGTTGATCTTCGCTGCGATCTCCCTGCAGCGTGCCATCAATACCTCGAACGGCTCTGCATCGTCGAGCAGCAGGCCGTCCTCGACCATCAGCTGGTAGTCCTGGGCCAGGGCGCGCAGGGCCTCTCCGTCAGGCGCGAGCGTCAAGGCGCCGGTCACCGCTGCGCGATAGTCGATGGCGGTGCCGTCCGGCGCCGCTTCAGCAAAGAAGATGCTCTTGTGGAGCGAGACGGCCTGCGCCAGTTCTCGATCGGCGGCTGCCCTGTCGGCGAAGCCGGCGTCATCGAGCCTCGTCACGTCATGCCAGTGGCGGGCGAAGCGGGCACCGCTCCTGAAGCTCCCCTGGGCGCAGAAGACGTGGATGGCGGTGGCCTTCTCCCAGAAGGTGCGCTCGGGGCGCATCACTTGCGGCCTGGCGTCGGGAAAGCCGAGGCCGGGGACATGCTCGGCGGCGTCGCAACTCACCGGCCGCAACTCGTGAGGTTCCCCGGTCGACCGCGCACCGAACTCCAGCATCACCGACGGCCGCACATAGCCCGTGCCTTCGCCGAAGCTCTCGTAGTCGATGAAGATCTTCTCGCCTTCCGGGCGCACCGTCGCCCGCAGGCCTTGCGCGACGAGAGCGGCGGCCAGTTCGGGGGCGATCGAGTGGCCGACGAGATCGGCGAGCCGCTGGCGGATCGCCTTGCTCCACTTCTTCTCCTGGCTGCGCGAGGTGGGCCAGGGCGACTGCGCCGTCAGGTCCGGCGCGATGGCGCGGATGTCGTAGGTGAGGTCCACGTCCTCCGAGAAGCGCCGGATGACGCCGTAGGCCTTGGACAGGGAGGTGCCGCCTTTGAAGACCAGATGCCGGGCATGCGGCCCGTCGAACAGTTGCTTCAGGGCCCAGACGACCCAGAGATCCTTCTGCAGCAGGTGCAGCGGGCGCCCCGAGCGCTCCGCGGCGACGAGCAGCGCTTCATGCTGGTCGCCGCGCGCAAGCTCGAAGAAGTCAGGCACGGCTCAGCAGCGTGCTGACCTGGCTGGCGAGCCACGTGGGCAGCCGCGCTCGCGCCGCCGCGACAGCATGGAGCTCGGAGGCCGGCAGTTTCTTCTTCAGCTGACCGAGGGCCGCCGGCGCGCCCTCGGGGCCGGCCCAGGCCAGCGTCCGGATGGCCTCGCCTGCCGCACGCCCGGGGTAGAGCAGTTGCCAGGGCGGGGCATGTCTCAGCTCGACGGTCTGCGCACCGAGCCTGAGCTTGCGGCTGCGGCCCGAGGTCAGGAAGACCTGGCGCACCGGCACCTGGGTGCTCAGGCCCAGCGCATTGGCCGCTGCCGCGCCGTTGCCGACAACCGTCTCGCCACGTTGGCTGGCCCATTCCTGCACCACCTTCGCGGCTTCGGGTGCGCGGGGGCCGAACTTCCCCTTGACTGGCAGGACGTAGACGCCCCGGCCGGCCCGCAGCAGTTCGCCACTGCGGGCAAGCCGGGACAGCGCCTGGTCCACCGCCGCACGGCTGCCAAGGTGCAGCAGCTCCTTGGCCGACAGGCTGGCACCTTCCGGCAGCGAGGCGGCGTGTTCGAGGAGTTGCTGGGCGAGGTTGGACACGGTGGTTCCTTGGCTGTCAGAAGTTTTACTCGGTTTCTGACAGTTTGCAAGGGCGAGTGCCGTTGGTAGAGGTCGAAGGGTGATCGTTGACCTGATACGACGCCGCGCATGCAGCACCGCGCCCGCGGGCTATGCGCAGCTTCAACTCTCGACGCCGGGCCTGAGCGATGGGCCGGCTTCAACAGCCGCTCGCAGCGGCCTTAGCACTTCGCTCGCCCTTCAGGGAAGGCGCCGACGGCCGTGCTAACATGAACTGCAACAAGGCCTTCGCAAGGCCCGGGTCGCAGGTCCGAACCCCTGCATCGCCCACAGGATCACCACGCGACGCCACCTCCGGGTGGCGTCGTCGTTTCCGGTGCGCGGGTCCAACGAGTCTCGATGATGGTGAGTGATATTCAAGCCGGCCCCGCCTGCGGCCGCGTGACCCTGCTGGGCGCCGGCCCCGGCGACCCCGAACTGCTGACGCTCAAGGGCCTGAAGGCGCTGCAGGGCGCTTCGCTGCTGCTTTACGACGCGCTGGTCAGCGACGAGATCCTGGCGCTGGCGCCGGCGTCGGCCGAGCGGCTGTACGTCGGCAAGCAGGCGTCGCGGCACGCGCTGCCGCAGGACGAGATCATCGCCCTGATGCTGCGCCTGGCGCGCGAGGGCCGCTCGCTGGTGCGGCTGAAAGGCGGCGACGGCTACATCTTCGGCCGCGGCGGCGAGGAGGCGATCGCGCTGGCCGAAGCCGGCGTGCCGTTCGACGTCATCCCGGGCCTGAGCGCCGCGCAGGGCGCGGCGGCAAGCGCCGGCATCCCGCTGACGCACCGCGATCACGCCGCGGCGCTGGTCTTCGCCACCGGCCATCTGCGCGCCGACGGCCAGGGCATCGACCTGGACTGGGCGGCGCTGGCGCGGCCGCGGCAGACGCTGGTCATCTACATGGGCGTCGGCACGCTGGCGCTGATCTGCCGCGAGCTGGTCGCGCACGGTCTGCCGGCCGACACGCCGGCGGCGGTCGTCGAACGTGCCACGCTGCCCGACGAGCGCTGCATCACCGGCACCGTGACGACGCTGCCGCAGCTCGCGCTGGAGCAGCGGGTGCGCACGCCGGCGCTGATCGTCGTCGGCGGCGTCGTCGGCCTGCGGCCGCGGCTGCAGCGCAAAACTCCGGCTGCGCCGGACGCCGCCCCATAAAATCCGGCGCTTGCCTCGCCCAGGGTGTCTGCCCTGACGACCGCTGGCGCCCCGCAGGCCGTCGTGCCGGGGCGCGCTATTCGATCGGTTGGCTGCGGCTGCCGTATTAGCCGATGGCTCGATCCACAGAACAACCCGCTCCGTCCCCGCTGTCCGCCCTCTGGTTCGCGCCGCACCGGCCGCTGTTCCTGATGGCCGGGCTGTGGGCGCTGGCGGCGCTGTTCTGGTGGCAGTGGGGCTGGTGGTGGTGGCCCGGGCTCGGCATGCCGACGCTGGGCACGCCGACCGTCTGGCACGTGCACGAGATGGTGTTCGGCTTCGGCGGCGCCTCGGTCGCGGCCTACTTCCTCACCGCGGTGACGAGCTGGACCTCGCGGCCGATGATCGCCGGCCGGCCGTTGATGCTGCTCGTCGCCTTCTGGGTCGCGGCGCGGCTGGTGATGCTGCAGGCCGAGCGCCTGCCGCTGGCGCTGCTGCTGGCGCCCGGCGCGCTGTACTTCGGCACCGTGACCTTCTGGCTGCTGCGCGACATCGCCGCCGCACGGGTCTGGAACAAGCTGGGTTTCCCGGGCGCGATCCTCGCGCTGGGCGTGGTCGACGCGCTGCTCGTCGTCGCCGCGCGCGAAGCCTGGGCGCTGGACCTCGTGGCGCTGAAACGCGCCGCGGTGATGTTCTTCGCGATGAAGGTCGCGATCATCGCCGGCGGCATGATCCCGGCGTTCACCGCCAACTGGCTGCGCCAGAGCGGCTCGGCCGCGCCGCCGCCGCACGAGAACCGCCTTGCCAACCGCCTGGGCCTGGTCACGCTGTACCTCGCGCTCGGGCTGACGCTGGCCGGCGCCGAGACGGCCAGCGGCTGGGCGCTGATCGTCGCCGCGGCGGTGCAGGCCTGGCGCTTTGCGGGCTGGCGCTCGCGTGCGGTGGGCGGCAACACGCTGCTGGTGATGATGCACACCACCTTCGGCTCGCTGATCGTCGGCCTGGTCGTCGTCGGCGTCTCGCGTCTGGCGCCCGAGTTCTGGCCCGAACGCGACGCGGTGCACGCGCTGACGATGGGCGCGATGGCCGGCATGGTGCTGTCGATCGCCTCGCGCGCGGCGGCGCGGCGCGGCGACGGCGGCACGCTCGACGCCGGCCGGCTGCTGCCCACGGCCTACGCGCTGGTCTGGCTCGGCGCCTGGCTGCGCACCACCGCGCCCTTCCTCCACGGCTGGCTCGACAACCCGGTGGCGCTGGCGGCGCAGCTCTGGTGTGCCGGCTGGATCGTCTTCCTCGCCGCCTTCGTCCCGACCATCCTCGGCCCGCTGCTGCGCCCCGTGTTCAGCGGCGCCAAGGCCTGAACCCCCGTCCCCCATGCCCCACGTCTACGAAACCGACGGCGCCGCGATCTACCGCCGCTCCTTCGCCACCATCCGCGCCGAAGCCGATCTCGCGCGGTTCGACGCCGACGAAGAGCCGGTCGTCGTCCGCATGATCCACGCCGCCGGCATGGTGGGCCTGGAGCGCCACGTGCGCTTCACGCCCGGCATGGCGGCCGCGGCACGCGCCGCGCTGGCCGCGGGCGCGCCCATCCTCTGCGACGCGCGCATGGTCAGCGAAGGCATCACGCGCGCCCGGCTGCCGGCCGACAACCGCATCGTCTGCACGCTCGACGCCCCCGAGGTGCCGGCGCTGGCCGCGAAGATGGGCAACACGCGTTCGGCCGCGGCGCTGGAACTCTGGCGGCCGATGCTCGCCGGCGCGGTGGTCGCGATCGGCAACGCGCCGACGGCGCTGTTCCACCTGCTCAACATGCTTGAAGACCCGGCCTGCCCGCGGCCGGCGGCGATCATCGGCTGCCCGGTGGGCTTCGTCGGCGCCGCCGAATCCAAGGCCGCGCTGATCGACGCGCCGCCGGTGCCGGCGGTCGTCGTCGAAGGGCGGCTCGGCGGTTCGGCGATCACGGTGGCGGCGATCAACGCGCTGGCCAGCCGCAAGGAGTAGGGCGGTGGCCAAGGTGATCTGCGCCGGGCTGGGCCCCGGCGACCCCGACCTCGTCAGCCTGCGCGCCGCACGCACCATCGGTGCCGCGCGCCAGGTGGCCTATTTCCGCAAGGCCGGCCGCCCGGGCCAGGCGCGGCGCATCGCCGCCGAACTGCTGCACCCCGAGGCCGTCGAGCTGGCGATGGAGTACCCGGTGACGACCGAACTCCCGGTCGACGGCGAGGAATACAACGACGCGCTCGCCGCCTTCTACGACGACTGGGCCGAGCGCCTCGTGGCGCTGCCCGGCGAAGTCGTCGTGCTGTGCGAAGGCGACCCGTTCTTCTACGGCTCGTTCATGCACCTGTACGTGCGCCTGCGCGGGCGGGTCGAGCTGGAGGTCATCCCCGGCATCCCCGGCATGGCCGGCTGCTGGCACGCCACCGGCGAACCGATCACCTGGGGCGACGACGTGATGACCGTGCTGCCGGGCACGATGCCCGAGGCCGAGCTCGTCGCACGCATGCGTGCCGCCGACGCACTGGTGGTGATGAAGACCGGCCGCAACCTGCCCAAGGTGCGGCGCGCGCTGGCCGCCGCCGGCCGGCTGGACGCCGCCTGGCTGGTCGAACGCGGCACGATGCCCGGCGAGCGTGTGCTGCGCCTGGCCGACGCCGACCCCGAGGACTGCCCGTACTTCGCGATCGTGCTGGTGCACGGCCACGGGCGGCGGCCGGAGGTGCGGGCATGACGGGTTGGGTCACTGTCGCCGGGCTAGGGCCGGGCGCCGAGACGCTGGTCACGCCCGAAGTCAGCGCCGCGCTGGCCGAGGCCACCGACATCGTCGGCTACATCCCCTACGTCGCGCGTGTCGCCGCACGCCCCGAGCTGCGCTTGCACGCCAGCGACAACCGCGTCGAAGTCGAGCGTGCACGCCACGCGCTGGAACTGGCGGCGGCCGGCGCGCGTGTCGTCATCGTCTCCTCAGGCGACCCCGGCGTGTTCGCGATGGCCGCGGCGCTGTTCGAGGCGCTGGAAGCCGCGCCGCAGCACCAGCAGCTCGACATCCGCGTGCTGCCCGGCATCACCGCGATGCTGGCCGCCGCCGCGCGTGCTGGCGCGCCGCTGGGCCACGACTTCTGCGCCATCAACCTGTCGGACAACCTGAAGCCCTGGGCGCTGATCGAGGCGCGCCTTCGCGCCGCGGCCCAGGCCGACTTCGCGATGGCCTTCTACAACCCGCGCTCGCGCAGCCGGCCCGAAGGTTTTGCGCGCGTGCTCGAACTGCTGCGCGACGCCTGCGGCGGCGAGCGCCTGATCACCTTCGCGCGTGCCGTCTCGACGCCCGAGGAGCAACTCGTCACCGTCACGCTGGCCGAAGCGACGCCCGAGATGGCCGACATGCGCACCGTCGTGCTGGTCGGCAACTCGGCGACGCGCCGCGTCGGCCGCTGGGTCTACACGCCGCGTTCGGCATGAAGCCAGGCCAGCACCTCGGCGACGGTCTCGACGCTCTCGCGCGGCGGCAGCGCCGGGCGGTCGACGACGATCACCGGCAGGCCCAGCGTGCGCGCCGCGTCGAGCTTGGCGCGTGCGCCTTCGCCGCCGGCGTTCTTGGTCACGATGCGCGTGATGCGGCGCGAGCGCAGCAGTTCCAGGTCGTCGTCGTAACCGAAGGGGCCGCGCGAGATCACGGCCTCGGCGTCGGGCAGCGGCAGCGCACCTTCGGGCGGGTCGACCAGGCGCAGCAGGTAGTGGTGCTGGGGCTTGGCCGCGAAGGCCGCCAGGTGCTGGCGGCCGATCGCGAGGAAGACACGTTCGGGCTCGTCGCGCAGCGCCGCAGCCGCGGCGTCGAGGTCGGCCACGTGCGTCCAGTGGTCGCCCGGGCCGGCTGCCCAGGGCCGGCGCTCCAGCGCGATCAGCGCCGTGCCGGTGGCGGCGCAGGCGGCCACCGCGTTGCGGCTCATCTGCGCCGCGAACGGGTGTGTCGCGTCGACGACGTGGCTGATGCCTTCGGCTTGCAGCCAGGCCGCCAGGCCGTCGGCGCCGCCGAAGCCGCCGACGCGCACCGGCAGCGGCTGGGCCACCGGCGCCGCGGTGCGGCCGGCGTACGAGAACACCGCTTCGACGCCGTCGCGCGCCAGCGCGGCGGCCATCCGGCTGGCTTCGGTGGTGCCTCCCAACAAGAGGACGCGTGTCATGTCTGAACCCTGGCTCTCGATCATCGGTCTCGGCGAGGACGGCCTCGCCGGCCTCGGTGCGCCCGCGCGTGCGGCGCTCGGCGCAGCCGAGATTGTCTTCGGTGGCGCCCGCCACCTCGCGCTGGCCGACGCCGGCGCGCGTGGCCGCGAGTGGCCCGTGCCCTTCGACGTCGCCCCGGTGCTGGCCTTGCGCGGCCGGCCGGTCGCCGTGCTGGCCTCGGGCGACCCGTTCTGGCACGGCGCCGGCGGCACGCTGACGGCGCGGTTGGCGCCGGGTGAATGGCGCGCGTTTCCTGCGGCCGGCTGCGTGTCGCTGGCCGCGGCGCGCCTGGGCTGGCGGCTGGAAGACACCACCTGCCTGGGCCTGCACGCCGCACCGTTCGAGCGCCTGCTGCCGCACCTGGCGCACGGCGCACGTGCGCTGTGCCTGCTGCGCGACGGCGCCGCCGGCGCAGCCCTGGCCGCCTGGCTGGCCGAACACGGCTGGGGCGCCAGCCGCGTCTGGCTGTTGGAAGCGCTGGGTGGCCCGAACGAACGGGTGCGCGAGAGCACCGCCGCCGGCTACGCGCTGCACGACGCCGCTTCGCCCGCGCTGCTGGCCGTCGAGGCCGCCGGCGGCCGGCCGCTGCCACGCTGCGCCGGCCTGCCCGAGGCGCTGTTCGCGCACGACGGCCAGATCACCAAGTCGCCGGTGCGGGCGCTGACGCTGGCCGCGCTGGCGCCGCGCCCGGGCGAGCTGCTGTGGGACGTCGGCGCCGGCTCCGGTTCGGTCTCGATCGAGTTCTGTCTCGCCGGCGGCCGTGCGCTGGCCGTCGAGACACGCGCCGAACGGGTCGCCAACATCGAAGCCAACGTGCGCCGCTTCGGCCTGCAGGACCGTCTGACGGTCGTCGAAGGCCACGCGCCGCAGGCGCTGGACGCGCTGCCGGTGCCCGACGCGGTGTTCGTCGGCGGCGGCCTGGACCAGGCGGTGTTCGACGCCATCTGGGCGCGCCTGGCGCCCGGCGCGCGCCTCGTCGCCAACGGCGTGACGCTGGAGACCGAGGCGCTGCTGGCGACGCTGCACGCCCGCCACGGCGGCGAGCTGCTGCGCATCGAACTGGCGCGTGCCGCGCCGCTGGGCCGCATGCGGGGCTGGCAGCCGGCGCGGCCGGTCGTGCAGTGGACTGTCACGCGATGAAAGTCGCCGGCCTGGGCTTTCGCAGCAGCGCCGGCGTCGACTCGCTGCGCGCGGCGCTGGCCGCCGCGGGCGGGCAGGGCGCCGACGCGCTGGCGACCAGCGAACGCAAGGCCGGCGCGCCGGCGATGCAGGCGCTGGCCGCCGAGACCGGCCTGCCGCTGCTGGCGCTGCCCGAAGCGCTGCTGGCGATGCAAACCACGCTCACCGAGTCGGCGCGGGTGCGCCGCCTCACCGGCGCCGGCAGCCTGGCCGAAGCCGCCGCGCTGGCCGGCGCCGGCCCCGGCGCGCGGCTGCTGGGCGCACGCGCCGTGTCGGCCGACGGTCTGGCGACCGCGGCCCTGGCCCAATCTCCGAAGGACGAACGATGACGGTCCACTTCATTGGCGCCGGCCCCGGCGCCGCCGACCTGCTGACGCTGCGTGGCCGCGACCTGATCGCCGCCAGCCCCGTGTGCCTGTACGCCGGTTCGCTGGTACCCGAAGGCGTGCTCGCGCACTGCCCGCCGGGCTGCCGCATCGTCAACACCGCGCCGCTGAGCCTGGACCAGATCGTCGACGAGATCGCCGCCGCCCACGCGCGTGGCCAGGACGTCGCGCGCCTGCATTCCGGCGACCTGTCGATCTGGTCGGCGATGGGCGAGCAGCTGCGCCGGCTGCGCGCGCTGGGCATCCCCTATGACGTGACGCCCGGCGTGCCATCGTTCGCCGCCGCCGCCGCCGCGCTGGGCGCCGAGCTGACGCTGCCCGGCGTCGCCCAGTCGCTGGTGCTGACACGCACCTCGGGCCGCGCCAGCGCGATGCCCGAAGGCGAGAACCTCGCCGCCTTCGCCGCCACCGGCGCCACGCTGGCCATCCACCTGTCGGTGCACGTGCTCGCCCAGGTCGTCGCCGAACTGCGCCCGCACTACGGCGACGACTGCCCGGTGGCCGTGGTCTGGCGCGCCAGCTGGCCCGACCAGCGCATCGTGCGCGCGACGCTGGCGACGCTGGACGCGGCCGTCGGCGCCGAGATGGAGCGCACCGCGCTGATCCTCGTCGGCCGCACGCTGGGCAGCGAGGCGTTCGACGAAAGCCGGCTCTACGCCGTCGACTACGACCGGCGCTACCGGCCGATGGGCAGCTCGCCGCGTTTCCCCGAGACCCGATGATCCCGCCCGGGCTGCTGGTCGCGGCGCCCGCCTCGGGCTGCGGCAAGACGACGGTGACGCTGGGCCTGCTGGCCGCCTGGCGCGCCGCCGGGCTGGCCGTGCAGCCGTTCAAGAACGGCCCCGACTACCTCGACCCGGCCTTCCACACCGCCGCCGCCGGCCGCGCTTCGTTGAACCTCGACAGCTGGGCGATGGGCCGCGAGCGCATCGCCGGCCTGCTGGGCGCCGCCGAAGGCTGCGATCTGCTGCTGGCCGAAGCCTCGGTGGGCCTGTTCGACGGCGCCGTGACACCCGGCGAATGGGGCCGCGGCGCCGGCGCCGACCTCGCCGAATCCTTCGGCTGGCCGGTGCTGCTGGTGCTGGACGTGCGTGGCCAGGCGCAGTCGGCCGCCGCGGTGGCGCTGGGCTTCGCCAGCCTGCGCCCGGGCGTCCGGCTCGCCGGCGTGCTGCTGAACCGCGTCGGCAGCGCGCGCCACGAAGCCACCGTGCGCAGCGCGGTCGAATCCGCGGGCTTCCGGGTCTTCGGCGCGCTGCCGCGCGACGCCGCCGTGGCGCTGCCCGAACGCCACCTCGGCCTGGTGCAGGCGGAAGAACTGCCCGAACGCGCCGCGACGCTGGCCGCACTCGGCCGGCGGGTCGCCGAACATGTCGACCTGGACGCACTGCGCGCTTCCGCCGCGGGCGCCCGCGAGCCCGCACCGCTGCAGCCCTTGCCGCCGCCGGGCGCCCGCATCGCGCTGGCGCGTGACGCCGCGTTCTCCTTCGTCTACCCGCATCTGCTGGACGCCTGGCACGCCGCCGGCGCGGCGCTGCTGCCGTTCTCGCCGCTGGCCGACGAAGCGCCCGACGACAGCGCCGACGCCTGCTGGCTGCCCGGCGGCTACCCCGAGCTGCACGCCGGCCGCCTGGCCGCCGCGACGCGCTGGCGCGACGGCCTGCGCGCCTTCGCGCGCACGCGGCCGGTGCATGGCGAGTGTGGCGGCTACATGGCGCTGGGCAGCGTGCTCGAAGACGCCGACGGCACGCGCCACGCGATGGCCGGGCTGCTGGGGCTGGAGACCTCGTTCCGCAAGCGCCGGCTGCACCTGGGCTACCGCCTGGCCGAGCTGCAGGCGCCGTTGCCCGGTCATGCCGCCGGCACGCGGCTGCGTGGCCACGAGTTCCACTACGCCAGCGTGTCGGCCCAGCCCGACGCGCCGCTGGCGCGCATCGTCGACGCCGACGGCCGCGAGGTCGCCGAGACCGGCTCGTGGCGCGTGCTGGACGGCGGCGGGCGCGTCAGCGGCAGCTTCTTCCACCTCGTCGCGCCGGCGGGCTGAGCCTGGCCGACCCGCCGATGACGGGGGCAGACAGCCCCGTCCGTGCTCGGCGTAACGCTCCGTTGCAGCGGTTTGTCTTAGGCTGGCGCCGACACCAACCACAGGAGTGGCCATGAGTGCTCTCGCTTGCCGTCTGCTGGCCCTGGCATTGGGACTGGCGCTGTGTTCCGCGCGGGCCGCCCCCGAGCCGGCCGGCGTGGCGTCGGGCTTCCCGGACGCCCAGGCCAGCGACCCGGCCCGGCTGGGCTGGATGGTCGGCGCCCCGCCGCCGCCGGACCGCATCATCCGCTTCGAGGACGGCTCGTACTGGCGCTTCCCGGCGCTGCGCTGGACGGCGTCGAACTTCCGCCAGCTGATGCCCACGGTGGCGGTCTCGCGCGGGCTCGGGCCGGCGGCGCCGTTGCCGGTGGCGCTGCGCGAGGACATCGACGGCGTGCGCTTCACGCCGCTGGGCACGGACCGCAGCATGACCTGGCGCCAGGCGCTGGACGCCAACTACACCGACGGCATCGTCGTGCTGCATCGCGGCCGCATCGTCTACGAGCGTTATTTCGGCGTTCTCGAGCCCGATGGCCAGCACGGCCTGATGTCGGTCACCAAGACCTTCGTCGGCACGCTGGCGGCGATGCTCGTCGCGGACGGCACGCTGGACCCCAACCGGCGGGTGGACCACTACGTGCCGGAGCTGGCGGCCTCGGCTTTCGGCAGCGCCACGCTGCGCCAGCTGATGGACATGACCACCGGCGTCAAGTTCAGCGAGGACTACGCCGATCCGAACGCCGACGTGTGGGCCCATGGCGCGGCCGGCAATCCGCTGCCCAAGCCCCAGGACTACAGCGGCCCGCGCAGCTACTACGAGTACCTGCAGACCGTGAAGCCGCAGGGCGTGCATGGCGAGGCGTTCCACTACCGCACCGTCAACACCGACGCGCTGGGCTGGGTTCTGGCGCGTGTGACGGGGCGCTCGGTCGCCCAGCTGCTGTCCGAGCGCATCTGGCGCCCGCTGGGCGCCGAGCAGGACGGCTACATGTCGGTCGACTCGACCGGCACCCCGTTTGCCGGCGGCGGCCTGAACACGGGGCTGCGCGACCTGGCGCGCTTCGGCGAGATGATGCGCAACGACGGCCGCTTCAACGGGCGCCAGATCGTGCCGGCGGCGGCGGTGGCCGACATCCGCCGCGGCGGCCGCCAGGCCGACTTCGCCAAGGCCGGCTACGCGCTGCTGCCGGGCTGGAGCTACCGCAGCATGTGGTGGATCACGCACAACGAACACGGCGCCTTCGCGGCGCGCGGCGTGCACGGGCAGGCGCTGTACATCGACCCGAAGGCCGAGATGGTGATCGCGCGTTTTGCCTCGCACCCGGTGGCGGGCAACCACGCCAACGACCCGACGTCGCTGCCCGCCTACCACGCGCTCGCCCGCCATCTGATGCAGGCCGGCCGCTGAGGCGCCGGCCCGCCGACGGGGGCTGAAGCCGCCGGCGTCCGTGCACCACGCGGCACCCCGCGCCCGCCGCCGGCGCGGGGGGATCGGCACCCGGCCTATGCTGCCCGGCATGCAAGCCTCCACGATGCTGTTGCTGGCCGGTGGGCTGGCCGGTGGGCTGGCCGGTGGGCTGGCCGGCGGGCTGTCCTCCGGCACCGCCGCCGCGCCCGGCGAGCCGCCGCGCCTGGTCTACCGTGCCGGCGGCCCCGAGGCGCCCGCGGCCGAGAGCTTCGAGGTCCGGCCCGAGCGCGTGGACTGGCGCGACGACGCCGGCCGCCTCGTCGCACGCTACGACCGCGGCAGCGGCGTGCTGAGCCTGGCCGATCCCGACACCGGCACGCCGCTGGTCATGAACGACGAGACCCTGGACACGCTGGCGGCCCGCCAGGCCGAGGCGGCGCGTTCGCTGCAGCAGCTGGTCGAGGCCTTGCCGCGCGACGAGCAGCCGCGGGCGCGCCTGCGCCTGGCCGAGCTGCTGCGTCCGCGCGGGCCCTGGGCCGCCGTCGAAGCCGTGACGGCGGCCGACGCACGGCCCGCGCTCGGCCGCGCGGACGTGGTCGCGGGGCTGCGCTGCCAGTGGATCGGGCTGGAGGCCGGTGGCCGGCAGGTCGGCCAGGCCTGCGTCGTGCCGCCCGGCCGGGTGCCCGGCGGCGACGCGGTGCTGCAGGCCCTGCAGGCCGGCGCCGCGGTGCTGGACGCCCTGCGTGCCCGCACGCCGGCCGGCGCGCCGCTGGGCTGGCCGTCGCATCCGCTGGTGGCCGCCGCACGGGGCGGCCTGCTGCCCGTGCAGGTGGTGCAGGCGCTGCCGGGCGAGCCGCGCCGGGTGCTGGAGCTGGCCGCCCCCGCCGCCCGGCCCTGAGCGTCGGCGCACGCCGGCTCATCACGCGCACCGCGGCGCCGTCAACCCCGGTCATCCCGGCCGCTCAGCCGGGGGTCTGCCGGCGTCGGCGCCGGCCGCGTCACCCCTAGGATGAAAGCTGCCGTCGCCGTCAGCGGCGGCACCCGGACCGACACAACGAACAACGGAGACGGACATGGGCATCAGGCAGACGATGGGGCGCTGGACGCGCGGGCTCGCCGCGGCCGTGGCGCTGGGCATGGCGGGCGCCGCGGGGGCGGCGCCGACGTTCAGCAGCATGGTCGTGTTCGGCGACAGCCTGTCCGACACCGGCAACGTGCGCAACGTGCTGGGCTCCAGCAACATCATCGCGGTGCCGGCCGGGTACGGCGCCAACGGGCGCTTCTCCAACGGCAATGTCTGGCACGAGTACATGGCGCCGGCGATCGGCGTGCCGGTGGCCACCGCGTCGCGTGTCTCGGGCGCGTCCAACACCAACTTCGCCTACGGCGGCGCGCTGATCGACGACGCCGGGCTGCCGTCGGCCGGCCTGCTGACCCAGTACGCCCAGTACAACGCGCGCCACCCGGGCGGTGCGGATGCCGACGCGCTGTACGTGCTCTGGGGCGGCGGCAACGACATCCGCGACCTCGTCGGCAACCCCGACCCGCTGGCCGGCATCGCCGCCAGCCTCGGCAACCTGCAGGGCATGCTGACCGGGCTGATCGGGCGGGGTGCGTCCACCTTCCTGATCCCCAACCTGCCCGACCTGGGCAAGATCCCCGAGAACCGCGGCAGCACCCGCGAAGCGTCGGCGTCGGCGGCCACCGTGGCCTGGAACGACGCGCTGCACGCGATGCTGCTGGGCCTGTCGGGCCAGGCGTCGATCTACTACTTCGACGTCTACTCGACCTTCAACGACCTGCTGGACGACCCCGCGTCCTACGGCTTCACCGACACGACGGGCACCTGCCGCCGGGTGACGCTGCTGATCTTCGAGAGCGCCTGCGCCGCGGCGGCGACGACGGTGTTCTGGGACAGCATCCACCCGACGACGGCAGCCCACCGCGTGCTGGGGCTGGCGGCGGCGGACCTGCTGCTCAACGGCCGCCCGCTGGCCCTGGCGGCGGCCGAGGTGCCCGAGCCGGCGACGCTGCTGCTCGTGCTGGCGGCGCTGGCCGTGGTGCTGGTGCTGCGGGCCCGGCGCCGAAGGGCCTGACTGCGGCCGGGTCGGCGGGAGGGCGGGGCCGACGGCGGCCCCGGGTCGGCCTCCGCGCTGGTGTCGGAGGCGTCGGCAGGCCCTTGGCGCTGTCTGGCCGCCGCGGTCGGTGCCGCAGACCGGGGCCGTCGGAAGCGGCGACCAACAGATGCTGCTGACTGGGCGGACCCGCTCGCCGCGCGGCGACGGGGTCAGTCGTTGAGCGACTCACGCCCACGGCCTGCCGGCGCCTCGCCGCCCAAGGCCAGGAACAGCGCCACGGCGTTGCCCAGCTCGGCGCGGCGCAGTTCCAGCAGCGCGAGCTGCGCCGCGTGCTGCTGGCGCCGCGCGTCCAGCAGCTCCAGCCGCCCCTCCAGGCCGGCGCGGTAACGCAGCTCGGTCAGCTCGACGCGGCGCGCGGCGCTGGCGACGGCGCGCGACTGGGCCTCGATCTGCGGCCCCAGCGTGGCGGCCGCAGCCAGCGCGTCGGCGACTTCGCGGAACGCGGTCTGGATGCTGCGTTCGTAGCTCGCCAGCGCCTCGCTGCGGCGCAGCTCGGCCAGCCGCAGCTCTTGCCGCCGCCGGCCGCCGTCGAGCAGCGGCAGGCTGGCCTGCGGCGCGAGCCGCCAGACACGGCGGCCGTCGCCGAACAGCGCGTCCAGCGACGGGCTGGCGACACCCAGCGCCGCGGTCAGCGTGATCTGCGGGAAGAAAGCCGCGCGGGCGGCGCCGACCTCGGCCTGGGACGCGGCCAGCAGTTGCTCGGCCTGCTGCAGGTCGGGCCGGCGCAGCAGGCGCTGCGACGGCAGGCCCGCCGGGGCCTGCACGGCCACGGGCGGTGCGTCCAGTGCCAGCGGCGGCGGCAGCTCGCCGGGCAGCGCCGTGCCGACCAGCAGCCACAGCGCGTTGCCGGCCTGCTCCAGCGCCCGGCGGCGGGCCTGGAGCTCGGCTTCGGCCGAGGCCAGCTCGCCTTCGGCCTGCACCAGGTCCAGCGCGCTGCTCTGGCCGGCCTCGCGCTGCATTCGCAGCAGCGCCAGCGTCTGCCGCCAGTCCTCGTGTGTGCGCTCGGCCAGGTCCCGCTGGGCCAGCGCCAGGCGCTGGGCGAACCAGGCGTCGGCCACGGCGCCGTCCAGCGCCAGCTCGGCCGCGCGCCGGCCGTGTTCGCTGGCGAGGTAACGCGCCAGCGCGGCGTCGGACAGGGCTTTCACGCGGCCGAAGAAGTCGAGTTCGAAGGCGCTGAGGCCCAGGCCGAGGCTGGCCTGCTGCGAGCGTGTGCTGGCGCTGTCGCCGCCGCCGGCCAGCGCACGTTCGCGCTGCGCCCCGGCTTCCAGCGCGACGGCCGGCAGGCGCGCCGCACGTTCGATGCCGTACTGCGCGCGTGCGATCTCGACGTTCAGCGCCGCCAGCCGCAGGTCGCGGTTGTGTTCGTGCGCGGCGGCCGTCAGGCGCTGCAGCGCCGGGTCGGCGAAGACGCCGCGCCATTCGGATTCGGTCTCGGCCGCCAGCGGAAAGGCCGCGGGCAGGCCGGCGTCGGGTGCCGGCATCGGCGTCGGCGCGCCGGCACAGGCGGCCAGCAGCGGCAGCAGGGCGAAAAACGCGGTTCGCATCGTCAGGCCTCCCGCTGCTGCGGCTGCCCGGCCTGGCGGCCACGCCAGCGCTGCCAGCGTTCGGTGGCGCCGACGACCAGGACGAAGAACACCGGCACGAAGAACACCGCCAGCAGCGTGGCGCTGAGCATGCCGCCGAAGACGCCGGTGCCGATGGCGTGCTGTGTCGCGGCGCTGGCGCCGCTGGCCAGCATCAGCGGCAGCACGCCCAGCGTGAAGGCCAGCGAGGTCATCAGGATCGGCCTCAGCCGCAGCCGCGCCGCCTGCAGCGCCGCGTCGGCCAGGCCGTGGCCCTGGGCGTGCAGCTGGCGCGCGAACTCGCAGATCAGGATCGCGTTCTTCGCCGACAGCCCGATGATGGTGATCATCCCGACCTTGAAGAACACGTCGTCGGGCAGGCCGCGCAGCACCACCGCCGCGACCGCGCCGACCAGCCCCAGCGGCACGACCAGCATCACCGACAGCGGCAGCGACCAGCTCTCGTACAAGGCCGCCAGCACGAGGAAGACGACCAGCGCCGACAGCAGCATCAGCATCGGCGCCTGCGATGCCGACTGGCGCTCCTGCAGCGACTGCCCGGTCCACGCGACCGTGTAGCCCGGCGGCAGCTGTGCCGCCAGGCGTTCCATCTCGGCCATCGCCTTGCCGCTGGACACGCCCGGCGCCGGGCTGCCGGCGATGCGCGTCGCCGGCAGCCCCTGGAAACGCTGCATCTGCAGCGGCGCTTCGCTCCACACCGGTGTCACCAGCTCGCGCAGCGGCACCATGCCGCCGGCGGTGTTGCGCACCTGCAGCCGCAGCACGTCGTCGAGCTGCATGCGCGCCGACGCATCGGCCTGCACGATGACCTGCTGCATGCGGCCGTCGTGCGGGAAGTCGTTGACGTAGAGCGAGCCCATCGCCGCCGACAGCGTCTGGCTGATGGCGTCGAAGGACACGCCCAGCGCCTCGCCCTTGCGGCGGTCGATGTCCAGCCGCAGGCTGCTGCCGGCGGGCAGGCCGTCGGCGTAGACCTCGCGCAGCAGCGGGCTCTTCGCGGCCAGCGCCAGCAGCTGCGCCTCGGCGGCCTTCAGCGCCGCCTGGCCCTGCTGGGCTCGGTCCTGCAGCACCAGCGTGAAACCCGAGGAGGTGCCGAGTTCGTCGATTGCCGGCGGCATCAGGCTGATCACCTGGCCTTCGGTCGTGTCCTGCAGCGCTTCCATCACCCGCCAGACCTCCTCGGTCGCGGTGGCGCCGTCGCGCTGGTCCCAGTCCTTCAGCGTCGTGAAGGCCATCGCCGCGTTCGGCCCCGAGCCCGAGAAGCTGAAGCCCTGCACGACGAGGTTGGAGGCGATCGCCGGGCGCGTCGCGACGTGGGCCTCGAAGGCCTTGACGAGGTCCAGCGTGCGTTCGGCGGTGGCGTCGGCAGGCAGCTGGATCGAGGTCATGAAGTAGCCCTGGTCTTCCTCGGGCAGGAAGGACGAGGGCAGCTCGCGCCAGGCCAGCACCAGCAGCAGACACAGCGCCGCGAACATCGCCATCACGCGGCCGCCGCGCGACAGCAGCGCGGCGACGCCGCGGCCGTAGCGCCCGGTCAGGCGCTCGAAGCCGCGGTTGAAGGCGGCGAAGAAACGCGAGCGGGGGTGCGCCGCCGACACCGGCTGCAGCAGCGTGGCGCACAGCGCCGGCGTCAGGCTCAGCGCCAGGAAGGCCGACAGCCCGATTGACAGCGCCATCGACAGGCTGAACTGGCGGTAGATGACGCCCACCGAGCCGCTGGCGAACGCCATCGGGATGAACACCGCCGTCAGCACCAGCGTGATCGCGACCACCGCGCCGGTGATCTCCTGCATCGCCTTGGCCGTCGCGGCCTTCGGCGACAGGCCTTCGCTGGCCATCAGGCGCTCGACGTTCTCGACGACGACGATGGCGTCGTCGACGATGATGCCGATGGCCAGCACCATGCCGAACATCGTCAGCACGTTGATCGAGAAGCCGAGCGCCAGCATCGCCGCGAAGGTGCCCAGCAGCGCGATCGGCGCGACGATCGCCGGGATCAGCGTGCAGCGCAGGTTCTGCAGAAAGACGTACATCACGAGGAAGACCAGCACCATGGCCTCGGCCAGCGTGTAGAGCACCTTCTCGATGGAGATCTTCACGAACGGCGCGGTGTTGAACGACACCGTGTGGCGCATGCCGGCCGGCAGCGTCGGCGCCAGCTCGGCCAATCGGTCCTGCACCGCCTGCGCGGCACGCACCGCGTTCGCGCCCGGCGACAGCTGCAGCGCGGCGCTGGTGGCCGGCAGGCCGTTCTCGCGGTTGGAGAAGGCGTAGGACTGCGCGCCCAGCTCGACCCGCGCGACGTCGCCGAGCACGACCTTGGAGCCGTCGCGGCCGGCACGCAGCACGATAGCCGCGAACTCTTCCGGTGATGACAGCTGCCCCTGCACCGTCAGCGGCACGCTGACGCGCTGCCCGGGCAGCGCCGGCTCGTCGCCCAGGCGCCCGGGCGCGATCTGTGCGTTCTGGCGTTCGATGGCCTGCGCCACGTCCCCCATCGTCAGGCCGTGGGCGGCCAGGCGCTCGGGCAGCACCCAGACGCGCAGCGCCTGCTCGGCGCCGAACAGCTGCACGCGGCCGATGCCGTCGATGCGGCGCAGTTCCTCGACGAGGTGGCGCGCCATGTAGTCGTTGAGCGCCAGCTCGTCGTGGCGGCCGTCGTCGGACACCAGGCCGACCAGCATCAGAAAGCCCGAGCTGGCCGACTCCACCTGCAGCCCGTTCTGGCGCACCGCCTGCGGCAGCCGCGGCTCGACGGCCTTGAGGCGGTTCTGCACGTCGACCTGGGCGAGTTCGGGGTCGGTGCCGGGCTGGAAGGTGACCGTGATCTGCGCCGTGCCGGACGAGTCGACCGAGGACTCGAAGTACAGCAGCTTGCGCACGCCCGAGAGTTCGCGTTCGATCGGTGCGACCACCGAATCGGCCAGCGTCTGCGGCGTCGCGCCGGGATAGCTGGCGTACAGCGACACCGACGGCGGCGCCACCGACGGGTAACGCGCGATCGGCAGCTGCGGGATCGCGATCAGCCCGAAGAGCACGATGAACAGCGCGATGACCCAGGCGAATACCGGGCGCTGGATGAAGAACTGCGGCATGCGGTGCTCCGGCTCAGCGCCGCACGGCGACAGCGGTCTGGGACTCGGTCCAGGGCCGCGCCGCCACCACCGCGCCTTCGTGCAGGCGTTCACCGCCCGCGACGACGATCTTCTGACCGGCCTGCAGCCCGGCGGCGACACGGTATCGACGCTGCACCAGTTCGCCGAGCTCGACCGGCACCGCGTGCGCGCGCTGCTGCGCGTCGACGACCCACACCCGCGCCTGGCCGCCGACGCGGAACACCGCGTGCTGCGGCAGCGTCAGCGCCGCGTCGTAGTGCGCCCGCGTCAGGCGCGCCTGGACGTACTGCCCCGGCAGCAGCTGGCGCTGCGGGTTGGCGACGGCCACCCGCAGCAGCCGCTCGCCCGTGCCGATGTCGACGTCGATGCCCGACATCAGCACCCGCCCGGACAGGCCGGTCGGCGCTCCGCGTGCATCGAGGATCTGCACCTCGGCCGCTGCCGGCAATGCTGCGGCGGCCGAGGTGGCCGGCTGCCGCAGGTCGACGTAGACGCGGTCGATCTGCTGCACACGCGCCATCGGCGCCGTGTCGCCGGCCGACACCAGCGCACCTTCGCTGACCAGGGCCTGGTCGATGCGCCCGCCAATCGGCGCCGTGACGGTGGTGAACTGCAGGTCCAGCCGGCGGCGTGCGAGCGTTGCACGCGCCAGCGCGACCTCGGCCGCGGCCTGCTCGCGGGCGCTCACGACGTCGTCGTACGCCTGGCGGCTGACGGCCTCGGCCGCCACCAGCGGTGCCAGGCGCTGCTCCTGCAGCTGCGCCCGCGCCAGCGCCGCCTCGGCGCGCTGCAGCGACGCCGCGGCCATCTCGAGTTCGGCCTGGAAGGGCCGCGGGTCGATCTGGAACAGCGGCTTGCCGGCCTCGACTTCGGCCCCCTGCTCGAACAGCCGCTGCTGCACGATGCCGCCGACCTGCGCGCGGATCTCGGCGCTGCGCCAGGCGGCCACACGGCCCTGCAGGTCCTCCGTCACCGCCAGATCGGCCGGCGCCAGCGCCTGCACCGTCACCCGCGGCGCGGCCGCCGGGCCCGTCTCGTCGTCGGCCGGCGCACAGCCCGCCACCACCACCGCGGCCACCAGCGCCGCCCGCCGAGTCCAGTTGTCGTTCATGTCCACATCCAGAGCGCGCGCCGAGGAAGGCCCGGCGCGTCGAGGCGTGGCAGTGTCGTGACGTCAGGCTGACGGACGATCGAGGTTTTGTGGAGATACGATGGAGCGCCACGAGGAGTAACGATGCCCACCCCCGCCGCCGAGCCGCTGAACGCGCTCGTCCTGATCGCCGAGGACGAGGGCGAGATCGCCGAGATCCTCGCCGCCTACCTGGGCCGCAGCGGCCTGCGCACGGTGCATGCCCGCGACGGGCGCGAGGCGCTGGCGATGCATCTGTCGCTGAAGCCCGACCTCGTGCTGCTGGACGTGCTGATGCCGCGGCTGGACGGCTGGAAGGTGCTCAGCGAGATCCGCCACCGCGGCCAGACGCCGGTCATCATGCTGACGGCGATGGACCAGGACATCGACAAGCTGACCGGGCTGCGCGTCGGCGCCGACGACTACGTCGTCAAGCCCTTCAACCCGGCCGAGGTCGTGGCGCGGGTGCAGGTCGTGCTGCGGCGCAGCCGCTTCGGGCGTGCCGCCGCGGCCCAGCCGGTGCTGCGCGCCGGCGCCTTCGAGATCGACCGCGAGAACCACGAGGCGACGGTGCTCGTCGACGGCGAGCGCCGGCCGCTGAACCTGACGGCCACCGAGTTCCGCCTGCTCGCCTGCCTGGCGCAGGCGCCGCGGCGCGTGCACTCGCGCGAGGAGCTGCTGGGCAGTTGCCTGCCCGAAGGCGACGCCCAGGAACGCACCGTCGACAGCCACTTGAGCAAGCTGCGGCGCAAGCTCGAAGCCTGCGGCCTGACGGGTTCGCCGCAGAGCATCCGCGGCGTCGGCTACCGGCTGTCGAGCGGCGAATGAGCACCGACACGCGCTCGGGGCTCAAGCGCCAGATCGTGCTGGCGATGGCCGCGCTGGCGCTGGCCGTCATCCTGCTGTCGGTGCTGGGCTCGTACGCGTTCTACGCGTTCTTCATGACCTACTCGCCGTCCAGCATCTCCGACAGCTGGCTGCCCAACGACGTCGAGATCGCCTGGATGCTGGCAACGACGGCAGCGGCGCTGGCGATCGCGATCCTGGCGGCGACGCGGCTGTCGCGCCGCATCCTGCGGCCGCTGAACTCGGTGGCCGAGAGCCTGCGCGAGGTCGCCGAAGGCAATCTGCAGGCGCGCGCCGCCAGCGACGACCCGTCGCTGGGCGAGGCCTCGCGCCTGGTCGGCGACTTCAACACGATGGCCGAGCGGCTGCAGACCATGGCCGAGGAGCGACGCTTCTGGAGCGCCGCCATCGCGCACGAGCTGCGCACGCCGGTGACGGTGCTGCGCGGGCGGCTGCAGGGGCTGACCGAAGGCGTGTTCAAGCCGGAGCCGCAGCTCTTCGAAAGCCTGCTGCGCCAGGTCGAGGGCCTGAACCGGCTGATCGAGGACCTGCGTGTGCTGAGCCTCACCGACAGCGGCCACCTCGACCTGCAGCGCACGCCGGCCGACCTGGGCGCGGAGATCGCGGCCGTCGTGCATGCCGTCGACGCGCGGCTGGCGGCGCGCGGTTTCACGCTCGCGCTCGATCTGGAGCTGCCGGCCGCCGTCGACTGCGACCCGGTGCGCATCCGCCAGGCGCTGATGGCGCTGCTGGAGAACACGCTGATGCACGCCGACCCCGGCCCGCTGCGCGTGCGGGCGCGCCTGCACGAAGGCTGGGCCACGCTGGCGGTCGAAGACGGCGGCCCCGGCATCCCGCCCGAGCTGGACGGCCAGCTCTTCGAGGCCTTCCGCCGCGGCGAGCCGTCGCGCTCGCGCCGCAGCGGCGGCAGCGGGCTGGGGCTGGCGATCGTCAAGGCGATCGCCGAGGCGCACGGTGGGCGTGTGGGCAGCCAAGCGCTGCCGAGCGGCGGCAGCTCGGTATGGCTGAGTTGGCCCGTGTCGGCGCGAGCTGCGTAGGCGAAGGCGGGGCGCCTGAGGATCGCATCCAACCGATGCGCAGAGCCGCCTCGGGAGGCCGGCGCTGGGTTGACCGCCGCCGCACACGGTGAGTGACTGCTCTGGGTCGAAAGGCAGCGCTCGACAAGCGCCACGCGACCGATCGCTTGCCAACCGCCCGGACTCTCAGCCGCGCGCCTGTCGCGCCGCTGCCAGTTCGTCCTCGAAGTCGCAGCTGGCCATGCTGCGCAGGCCGTGCGCATCCAGACGGTTCAGCAGCCCGGCCAGCGCCGCGATGAAGGCCGGCAGAGCCATGTCCGCGTCCATCGGCTCGATCTCGAGGTAGACCGGCCAGTGCAGGAAGTCGTCGTCGGCGTCGCTGGCCTCCCAGCCGGGCTGGCCGTTGTCGAAGACCTCGACCCTCAACCCGGCCACCTGCGCGCCGCGCCGCTCGAACAGCTGGCCGGTGGCGGCGCTGATCGCGGCCTTCGCAGCGGCACTGTCGGCGGCACCGGCCAGGTAGACCTTGCAGTAGAGCTCGTCAGACATTGGCGGGCGTGATCGGGTGCCGGCAGGCAGGGCTGCCCCGGCCTCCTCGGAGGCTTCTTCGCTCGAGACAGCCGGGCGGCTCACCCATCCGCGCCCCATAAACGCTCCCTCCACCCCGAAGCCGACGCATCGAAGCCCTCGCCGTTGGCCAGCCCACGCAGCACCATCAGCGCAGGATAGCCGTGGCACGGGCCAGCGCCGGCCCGCCCCTGCGGCATCATCCCCTCATGCCCGCCCCCTGTTTCCGCCCCCCGCAGCTCCTGCTCCCGCGCGCCGATCTCGATCTTCAGCGCTGGAGCGTCATCGCCTGCGACCAGTACACCAGCGACCCCGGCTACTGGCAGCAGGTGGAGCAGGCCGTCGGCGACGCGCCGTCGGCGCTGCGGCTGATTTACCCCGAGGTCTTTCTCGCCAGCGCCGACAAACGCGAGCGCATCGCCGCCATCCAGACGGCGATGCGGCGCTACGCCGCCGATGGCCTGCTGCGCCCGCACGCCGGCACGGTGCTGGTCGAGCGCACGCTGGCCGACGGCCGCGTGCGCCGCGGGCTGATGCTGGAGCTGGACCTGGAGCAGTACGACTACACGCCGGGCTCCACCAGCGCGATCCGGCCGACCGAAGGCACGATCGTCGAGCGCATCGCGCCGCGGCTGGAAGTGCGCCGCGACGCCGAGCTGGAGCTGCCGCACATCCTCGTGCTGATAGCCGACCCGGCGCGCACCGTCATCGAGCCGCTGGCCGCCGAGCGCGAGCGCCTGGTGCCGCTGTACGACACGGCGCTGATGCTGGGTGGCGGGCGTGTCGCCGGCTTCGCGCCCGACGCCGGCCTGCAGGCGCAAGCCTTGGCCGCGCTGCAGGCACTCGGCGACGCCGACGCCTTCGCGGCGTGCCACGGCCTGCCGGCGGGCACGGCACCGATGCTGTTCGCGGTCGGCGACGGCAACCATTCGCTGGCCACCGCCAAGGCCAACTGGGACCGCCTGAAGGCCAGCGCCGGCCCCGAGCACCCGGCGCGCTGGGCGCTGGTGGAGGTGGAGAACATCCACGACCCGGCGATGGAGTTCGCGCCGATTCACCGCCTGCTGATCGGCGTGCAGGCCGACCTGCGCGCCGCGCTGGCGGCCCACTTCGGCGACCGGGTGCAGATCGTCGATCAGCCCGACGCCGCGGCGATGCGCGCCGCGCTCGCCGCCCAGCCGCGCTCGATGCACGCCGCCGGCCTGCTGCAGCCGGGCGGGCGCCACGCGCTGGTCGTCGTGCACGGCGCGCCGGCGGCGCAGCTCGACGTCGCCAGCTTCCAGGGTTTCGTCGACGCGCTGCTGGCGCAGGGTGGGGCCCAGGAGGTCGACTACGTGCACGGCGACGACGCGCTGGCGCGGCTGGCCGCCCAGGACAGCCACGCCGGCCTGCACCTGGCGACGCTGGGCAAGAGCGAGCTGATCGCGCGCGTCGCGCAGCACGGGCCGTTGCCGCGCAAGAGCTTCTCGATGGGCGAGGCCGACGAGAAGCGCTTCTATCTCGAGGCGCGCCGCATCCGGCCGTAGCGCCCCGGCGTTCAGCCGGCGCGCCGCCTGAGCAGGTAGATGTCCATGATCCAGCCGTGGCGCGCGCGCGCTTCGGCGCGTGCGGCCAGGATCTTCGGCGCCGCCTCGGCCAGCGGCCCGGCGACGGTGATCTGCTCGGGCATGCCGACGTAGGCGCCCCACCAGATCTCGACGCCCTGCGGGTCCAGCGCCTCGAAGGCGCCGCCGGCGTCGAGCATCACGACGACGGTGTCCACCCCCGGCGGCCAGCCGTCCTCGCGCAGCCGGCGCCCGGTGGTGACGACGAACGGCGCGCCGATCTCGTTGAGCGGGATCGCGTGCGCCGCGGTCAGCGCGTGCACCGAGGTGATGCCCGGCACCACCGTCACCTGCGGCGGCGGCTGCAGCCGCGCGGCGATGCGCAGCGTGCTGTCGTACAGCGACGGGTCGCCCCAGACCAGCAGCGCGACGCGGCGCGCGCCGGGGTGCGCGGCGATCGTGCGCATCCAGACCTCGGCGATGGCGTCGTGCCAGTCGTCGACGCGGCGGCGGTAGTCGGCGGTGGCCGCATCGCGCACCGGCAGGTCGAACTCGGCGACGACGGTCTTCGCGTCGCGCAGCACCTCGGCGCAGATCGTGCGCCGCAGCTCGGCCAGGTCGGCCTTGTCCTCGCCCTTGCGCGGGATCAGCACCAGGTCGGCCGCGGCCAGCGTGCGCATGGCCTGCAGCGTCAGGTGCTCGGGGTTGCCGGTGCCGATGCCCACCAGCGCCAGTTCGATCATCGTCGTCGGTCCTCGTGTCGCCGGGGGGGCGACGGGCGGGCGAGTGTACGGCGGGCGCACCTCGGGCCGGCTGAACGCCGCCGCCGCCCCGGTGGCTCAGGCCGCCGTGAGGTCGTCGGCGGCGACGCAGCGGTTGCGCCCCGCCTGCTTGGCTTTGTAGAGGGCCTCGTCGGCGCGCCGGAGCGCCAGCTGCACGGGGGTGTCGTTGCCGTCGCCCTTCGCGCAGCCGACGCTGACCGTCACTTCGCCGACGGGGCCGAAGTCGGCCGCCTGGATCGCCTGGCGGATCTTCTCGGCCACACGCAGCGTGTCGGCGGATTCGCCCAGCTCGGGCAGCAGCACCGCGAACTCCTCGCCGCCCAGGCGCGCGACGAGGTCGGTCTCGCGCGTGGCGCTCTCGAGCAGCCGGGCGATCTGCTGCAGCACCTGGTCGCCGGTGGCGTGGCCGAAACGGTCGTTGACGTCCTTGAAGTGGTCGATGTCCAGCAGCAGCAGGCCGAAGCCGGTGCCCGAGCGACGGCAGCGCGCCTCCTCCTCGGCGGCGCGCTGCTCGAAGGCGCGCCGGTTGGCCAGCCCGGTCAGCGCGTCCTGCGCCGCCAGCCGCGCCAGCTCCTCGTTGGCCTGCGACAGCTGGCACGTGCGCTCGGCCACGGTCTGCTCGAGGTGGGCGTTGGCCTGCGCCAGCCGGGCCTCGCGGTCGAGCAGGGTCTCGGTCATCTCGCGCACCGCGTCCGACAGCGCGCTGAGCTCCGGCGAGCCGCCGTCGCGCGGGAAGTTCGCCTGGCCGCCGCGGCCTTCGCGCACCGACATCACCGCCGTCACCAGCCGCTCCAGCGGCCGGCTGACACGGGCGGCCAGCACGTAGGCCAGGGCCGCGACCAGCAGCGAGGTCGCCAGCCCGATCGCGAACAGCCGGTCGCGCAGCTGGGCCACCGGCGCGGTGGCCGCCGCCGAGGGCTGGCGCAGCACCACGCTCCAGCCGAGGTCGGAGTGCTGGGTGACCGGCACGCTCGCGCGGGCGACGAGGTAGGACGCGCCGCCGGGCTCCTCCTGCATGCCGAAGCGCTCCCGCCCCAGCGCCTGCGGCAGCCGCGTGCCGGGGGCGCGCAGCGGGTACAGCACCGTGCCGTCGCGCCCCAGGATGATCACCTCGGTGTCCGTGGCGCGCGGGTCTTCCCTGACCGCCTTGCGCACCGCGTTGGCGATCCAGTCCCAGTGCACGTGCGCGGCCAGCACGCCGCGCACCTGGCCGGCCGGCCCGATGACCGGCGCGGCCAGGTCGATGAAGCGCAGCGGCTCGCCGCCGGGGCGGGGCTCGAGCAGGGTCGCGAGCAGTGCGGCCTGGTGCACGTCGCCGGTGTAGGAGCCCTTCAGCCCGGCGGCGAACCAGGGCCGCGTGCGCACGTCGGCGCCGACCAGCAGGCCGCCGGTCGCGTTGACGACGCGCCCGTCGAGGCTGGCCACGCCCATCCAGGCGTACTCGGTGTTGGTCTCCTTGCGCAGCGCCAGCGAGCGCGCCACGCGCTCGGAGTCCAGCGGGCTCTCGGCCAGCGACGGCACGCGGCTGAGGATCTCGACCTCACGCTCGCGTTCCTGCAGCCGCGTGGCCAGCCCGATCGCCGCCGAGCGTGCCGCACCCAGCAGTTGCAGGCCGACGAAGTTCTGGCGCTCCTGCGTCGCCAGCCGCGCCGCGTAAAGTCCCACGCCGAGCAGCGTGCACAGCGCCAGGCCCCCGGCGCCCAGCGTCAGCCGCAGCCGGAACGAGCCCCAGGCGCGCGGCGACATGCCGGCGGTGGCGTGGCCCGCGGCGGCGGCAAGCGGCCCGGCGGTTTCCTGCCCGGGAGGGGTCATGGCCGGTGGCCGGGGCCCGCGCTGGCGGACGGCTTGCGCATGCACATGGCCACGACTGTGACCGAGCCCGGCCGCCGTGTCACCTGTCGTCGTGCCGACGCGCAGGGTCGTGCATCATCCGGCGCGGACCTTGCTCTCGCCTCCGTCTCCCTGCAGTTCCGGACCCGATGCCCATGGATGTCGTGCTCGCCTATCTCGCCCGGCAGGAGATCCTGCTGCTGTTCCTGCTCGTCGGCTTCGGCGCGCTGGCCGGCCACTTCAAGGTTGCCGGCGTCTCGCTGGGCGCCGCCGCGGTGCTGTTCCTGGCGATCGCGGCCAGCGCCGGGGCCAAGTCGCGCGGCCACGAGTTCGTCGTGCCCGAGGCGCTGGGCACGCTGGGGCTGACGCTGTTCACCTTCGCCATCGGTGTGATGTCGGGGCCGGGCTTCTTCGCGTCGCTGCGGCGCGGCATCTGGCCGATCCTGGCCACCGTCGGCGTGCTGACGACGGCGGCATTGGTGGCCGTGCTCGGCGGCCGGCTGCTGGGGCTGGACCCGGCGCTGGTGGCCGGCGCCTTCGCCGGCGCGGTGACCAACACCCCGGCGCTGGCCGCCGCGCGCGAGGCCTCGGGCAACAGCCCGCTGCCGACGATCGGCTACGCCGTGACCTACGTCTTCGGCGTCATCGGCATGCTGCTGGCGGCGCAGCTGGCGCTGCGTGGCCGCGCCAACGACCGCGACGCGCCGGCGCCGCTCGTCAACTGCACGGTGCGCGTGGAGACCGGCGACGAGCCGCGCATCGGCGAGATCGAGCGCCGCCACGGGGGCCGCGTGCGCTTCTCGCGCGTCAAGCACGGCGGCAGCCGCTTCCCGACGCAGGCCCCGGGCGACGCGGACGTGCTGCGCCGCAACGACCTGGTCACCGTCGTCGGCCCCGAGGACATCGTCGCCCGCGTGGCGGCCGAGCTCGGCCACGCCTCGTCGCACACGCTGCACGCCGACCGCAGCGAACTCGACTTCCGCCGCATCACGCTGTCCAACACCCAGCTCGCCGGCAACACGATCGCCGGGCTGGGGCTGATGCGGCGCTTCGGCGCTACCGTGACGCGCGTGCGCCGCGGCGACGTCGACATGCTGGCCAACGACGACCTGGTGCTGCAGCCCGGCGACCGCGTGCGGGTCATCGCGCCGCGCGAGCAGATCGCGGCGGTGTCGGCCTTCCTCGGCGACTCCGAGCGCGGGCTGTCGGACATCAACCCGATCGCGCTCGGCCTGGGCATGGCCGCCGGCATCCTGCTGGGCAAGTTCGTCTTCCCGGTGCCGGGCGCCGAGTTCTCGATCGGCTCGGCCGCCGGCACGCTGGTGCTGGGGCTGGTCTTCGGCCAGCTGTGCCGCGTCGGGCCGATCGTCACGACGCTGCCGCATTCGGCGGCCCAGGCGCTGGCCGAGCTCGGGCTGCTGATCTTCCTCGCCCAGGCCGGCACCAAGGCTGGCGGCCAGCTCGGCGCGGCCTTCGCGTCGGGCGCCTGGATCGACCTGCTGGTGCTCGGGCTGATGGTCACGGCGACGACCGCGCTGGGCATCACGATCCTGATGCGGCGCGTCTTCGGCATGGGCAACACGCGGCTGGCCGGGGTGCTGGCCGGCACCCAGACGCAGCCGGCGGTGCTGGCGTTTGCCAACGGCCGCACCGGCCACGACAGCCGCGTCGCCCAGGGTTACGCGCTGGTCTACCCGGCGGCGATGATCGGCAAGATCCTGCTCGGCCAGGTGCTCGGCGGCTTGTAGCGCCGGGCGTGGCCCTGCGGCGCGCGGGCCGGTGCGGCGCGCACCCATAATCGCGCCCGTTCCGACACCGCCGCCCCCCGCGGGCCGCCCACGCCATGAGCGTCCACGTCACCGACACCCCCGCCGGGGCTTCGCGCCCGCGCCTGAATCTCGTGCGCCTGCGCGAGATGGCCGCGCGCGACGAGCCGATCGCGATGCTGACCTGCTACGAGGCCACGCTCGCCCGCCTGGTCGACGCCGCCGGCGTCGACGTCGTGCTCGTCGGCGACTCGCTGGGCAACGTCGTCCAGGGCCGCTCGAGCACGCTGCCGGTGGACCTGGGCCACATGGCGTATCACACCGAATGCGTGGCGCGCGGGCTGTCCTCGGCCTGGCTGATCGGCGACCTGCCGTTCGGCAGCTACGAAGCCTCGCCGCAGCAGGCGCTGGCGTCGGCGATCACGCTGATGCGTGCCGGCGCGCAGATGGTCAAGCTCGAAGGCGGCGGGCCGATGGTCGAGACGGTGCGTTTCCTCGTCGACCGCGGCATCCCGGTCTGCGCCCACCTGGGGCTGACGCCGCAGCGGGTGCACGCGCTGGGCGGCTTCCGTGTCCAGGGCCGCGATGCCGCGGGCGCCGAGACGCTGGTCGCCGAGGCCCGGGCGATGGCCGAGGCCGGTGCGGCGATGCTGGTGCTGGAGCTGGTGCCGTCGGCCGTCGCGCGCCAGGTGCGTGCCGCCGCGCCCGGGCTGATCACGATCGGCATCGGCGCCGGGCCCGACACCCACGGCCAGGTGCTGGTGCTGCACGACATGCTGGGCTGGACGCCCGGCCGCCGGCCGCGCTTCGTGCACGACTTCAGCCGCGACGGCGAACACACGCGCAGCGTGCAGGAGGCCGCCGCCGCCTACGTCGCCGAGGTCAAGGCCCGGCGTTTCCCCGACCCCGTGCAGCACGGCTACTGAGTCCCCGATGAAGACGATCCACACCATCGCCGAGCTGCGCGCCGCGCTCGCCGGCCAGACGCGCACGGCCTTCGTGCCGACGATGGGCAACCTGCACGACGGCCACCTCGCGCTGGTGCGCCAGGCGGAGACGCTGGGCGGCCCGGTCGTCGCCAGCGTCTTCGTCAACCGGCTGCAGTTCCTGCCGCACGAGGACTTCGACCGTTATCCGCGCACGCTGGCGCGCGACGCCGAGCTGCTGGCCGGTGCCGGCTGCGACCTGCTGTTCGCGCCCGACGAGGCCGAGCTCTATCCCGAGCCCCAGGTCTACCGCGTGGCACCGCCGCCGGCGCTGGCCGACATCCTCGAAGGCGAGTTCCGGCCGGGTTTCTTCGGCGGTGTCTGCACCGTCGTGCTGAAGCTCTTCGGCATCGTGCAGCCGGCGGTCGCGGTCTTCGGCCGCAAGGACTACCAGCAGTGGCGTGTCATCGACGCGATGGCGCGCCAGTTCGCGCTGCCGACGCAGGTCGTCGCCGGCGAGACGGTGCGTGCCGCCGACGGCCTGGCGCTGAGCTCGCGCAACGGCTACCTGAACGAGGCCGAACGTGCCGAGGCGCCGGCGCTGGCCGCGGCGCTGCATTCGCTGGCCGGGGCTGCACGCCGTGCGGCCGACCCGGCGGCGCTGGCCGCCGCCGAAGCCGAGGCTGCCGCCGCGCTGCGCGAGCGCGGCTGGGCGCCGGACTACCTGACGGTGCGTCGGCGCGAGACGCTGCTGCCGCCCGACGCCGCGGCGCTGGCCGCCGGCGCGCCGCTGGTGGCGCTGGCCGCCGCGCGCCTGGGCGCGACCCGCCTCATCGACAACCTCGAGTTCTGAGGCCGGACGTGCAAGGCCGGAAGGCCTTGCACGCCTGCCGAAGGCCGGAGCGCGATTTCACGCGCGCCCGGCTTTTCTCCGGGGGGCGTCGATTTGAATATTCCGCGGCGCTCCCGGGATATTTCTCGGTGGGGTTCGGGGATTTTCACGCGCCGACCGGCAGGATACTCCGGTGATACTGCGCGTGGAGCACCTCGGCCATCGCCAGGTAGATCGCCGAGAGGCCGCAGACGATGCCCTCGAAGCCGGCGATCGTGCCGATCAGCGTCGAGCCCGTGAAGTCGCGCGCGGCGAGCAGCGCGAACAGCAGCGTCAGGCTGCCGAAGACGAACTGCAGCGCGCGGTTGCTGCGCCAGGTGCCGACCCACATCCAGGCCGTGAACACGCCCCACATCACCAGGTACCAGCCCATGTAGCCCTCGGGCGTGGCATCGGCCCAGCCGAGCTTGGGCAGCACGATCAGGGCGACCAGCGAAAGCCAGAAGAAGCCGTAGCTGACGAAGGCGGTGAGGCCGAAGGTGTTGCCTTTGCGGAACTCCAGGATGCCGGCGAGGATCTGCGCGGCGCCGCCGTAGCACAGGCCCATGGCGAGCACCATGGCGCTCATCGGGAAGAAGCCCGCGTTGTGGATGTTCAGCAGGACGGTGGTCATGCCGAAGCCCATCAGGCCGAGCGGCGCAGGGTTGGCGAATTGATCGGTGGAAGCAGACATGCGAGCCCTCGCGGAGGCCGGGTAAAAAGGCTCGCGACTGTATCAGGGTAAACCCTTTATTTTGATATCCGAGAGGCCCGCTGCGAGATTCTCCGAGGGCATTATCGGGATATTCGATGAACGAATCGTCGACAGTGCCGGACGGGTCTGCGATCCATTCAAAAAGTTGCAACAGAGGCGTCGAGGCAGGCGAACGGCGCAACCGCGCGAGGCGCCCAGAATGGCTGCCATACCGAAAGCGTCTCTCGCGATCGCCGCTCAAGGAGTGTGTGCAAATCGATCGAACGGCGCCGCCGGCCCGACTTCCCTACAGGACTGCACGATGAAGATCCTCCAGATCAATGCCAGCGCCCGCCGTGAAGGCGCCAACTCGACCCGTGTCGCCCACGACGTCGTCGCCCGCCTGCGTGCTGCGCACCCGGATGCCGAACTGACCGTTCGCGACCTGGCCGCCGACCCGCTGCCGGTGCTCGACGAAGCGGCGCTCGGCGCGCTGTTCACGCCGGCCGAGGCGCGCACGCCGGAGCAGGCCGCACGCGTGGCCGTGGCCGACGCCGCCGTCGCCGAACTGCAGGCCCATGACGTGATCGTGCTCGGCGTGCCGATGTACAACTTCGGCGTGCCGGTGCAGTTCAAGAACTGGATCGACGCCGTGGCTCGTGCCGGCATCACCTTCCGCTACACGGCCAGCGGCCCCGAGGGCCTGGTGAAGGGCAAGAAGGTCATCGTCGCGCTGGCCCGCGGCGGCATCTACCGCGACACGCCGGCCGACTCGCAGGTGCCGTACCTGAAGTCGGTGCTCGGCTTCCTCGGCATGACCGACGTGCGTTTCGTCTACGCCGAAGGCCTGAACATGGGCCCCGAGGCCGCCGCACGCGGCTTCGAGCAGGCGCAAGCCGACATCGAGGCCGCGCTGGCATGATCGTCCGCGGCGGCGCGTGCCGCCGCAGACTTTCACCGAGGACCCCGTGACGATCGCCTTGCCCGCCCATGAACTGCAGATGACGGTGCTGATGACCCCGGACACCGCCAACTTCTCGGGCAAGGTGCACGGCGGGGTCATCCTGCGCCACCTCGACCAGGTGGCCTACGCCTGCGCCGCGCGCTACGCCGGGCGCTACGTCGTCACGCTGAGCGTCGACCAGGTGATGTTCCGCCAGCCGATCCAGGTCGGTGAACTCGTCACCTTCCTCGCCTCGGTCAACCACACCGGCCGCTCGTCGATGGAGATCGGCATCAAGGTGCTGGCCGAGGACATCCGCGCCGGCGTCGTGCGCCACGTCAACAGCTGCTTCTTCACGATGGTTGCGGTCGACGACGGTGGCCAGCCGGTGGCCGTGCCGGCGCTGGAGCCGCGCACGCCCGACCAGAAGCGCCGCCACGCCGCGGCCGAGATGCGCCGCGCGATGCGCCGCGAGATGGAGGCCAAGGCCGCCGCGATCCACGAGGCGCACGCCCGCGGCGAGTGACGCCGCCGCGGCGGTGGCGGCCGTTCAGCCGCCGGTGACGGCGTCGGCCGGCGCGCTGCGCCAGGCGTTGGGCGGCGGCGGCTCGGGCGACAGCTCCAGCGGCTGGCCGTGCGGCGTGGCCAGCGCCCGGTCGACGAGGCCGCGCGACAGCGGCGACGCGAAGGTCTGGATGAAGTCGTAGGCGTAGTCGCGCAGGTAGGTGCCGCGGCGCACCGCCAGCCGCGTCGTGTTGACCTCGAAGAGATGGCGCACGTCGATCGCGTGCAGGCCCTGGTCGCGCGCCGGGTCGTAGGCGATCGAGGCGATGATGCCGACGCCCAGGCCGAGCTCGACATAGGTCTTCACGACGTCGGCGTCCATCGCCGCGAGCACGATCTCGCGGGCGAGGCCTTCGCGCTCGAAGGCTTCGTCGATGTGGCGCCGGCCGGTGTAGCCGGGTTCGTAGGTGACCAGCGGGAACTGCGCCAGGCGTTCGAGCGTCAGGCGCTCGCCGCGCCGGTCCTCGTCGGCCAGCGCGTGGCCTTGCGGCACGACGACGACGTGGCTCCAGCGGTAGCAGGGCAGGGCGACGAGCTCCTCGTAGTCGGCCAGCGCCTCGGTGGCGACGCCGATGTCGGCTTCGCCGTCGATCAGCCAGCGCGCGATCTGGCGCGGCGAACCCTGGTTCAGGTGCAGCGTGACCTGCGGGTTGGCGGCCAGGAAGTCGCGCACCACCGGCGGCAGCGCGTAGCGGGCCTGCGAGTGCGTCGCCGCCACCGTCAGCGTGCCGCTGCCGGCGCGTGCGAAGTCGGCGCCGGCGCGCCTGAGGTTGTCGGCCTCGGCGAGCAGGCGCTCGATGATCGGCAGCGCCACCTTGCCCGGCTCGGTGAGCCCGGTCAGGCGCTTGCCGACGCGCACGAAGAGGTCGACGCCGAGCTCGTCCTCGAGCTCGCGCACCTGGCGGCTGACGCCGGGCTGCGAGGTGTGCAGCACCTCGGCGACCGAGGTGAGGTTGAAGCGTTGCCGGACGGCTTCGCGGACGGCGCGGAGTTGCTGGAAGTTCACGGCCCGCATCCTCGCCAGCCCGCATCCCCATGCCAACGAAGCGATTTTTCCAACATCATGCGCTGAGCGAATAAGCGGATGGCGTAATGGACTCGATCGTTATATGCGATGGAGGCATACCGATACGACTATTGCGTCGTTGGCTGCATGTCCAGGTTTCGGCAGCATCGCGCCCTTTCCGGTCGACCACCACCCCAGCAGAACCATGAGCGAACAGAACCCGCGCGCCCACTGGCGCTTCGAGACCCTGTCGGTGCACGGCGGCTACAGCCCCGACCCGACGACCAAGGCCGTCGCGGTGCCGATCTACCAGACGGTGGCCTACGCCTTCGACAACGCGCAGCACGGTGCCGACCTGTTCGACCTGAAGGTGCCGGGCAACATCTACACGCGCATCATGAACCCGACGACCGACGTGCTCGAGCAGCGCGTCGCGGCGCTCGAAGGCGGCATCGCCGCGCTGGCGCTGGCCTCGGGCCAGGCGGCCGTCACCTACGCGATCCAGACCATCACCGAAGCCGGCGACAACATCGTCGCCTCCAGCGCGCTCTACGGCGGCACCTACAACCTGCTGGCGCACACGCTGCCGCAGTTCGGCGTCACGACGCGTTTCGCCGACGCCAACGATCCGGCCAGCTTCGAGCCGCTGATCGACGCCCGGACCAAGGCCGTCTTCGTCGAGTCGATCGGCAACCCGGCCGGCAACGTCACCGACGTCGCCGCGATCGCCGCCATCGCCCACCGCCACGGCGTGCCGGTGATCGTCGACAACACCGTGCCCAGCCCCTACCTGTTCCGCCCGATCGAACACGGCGCGGACATCGTCGTGCACTCGCTGACCAAGTACCTGGGCGGCCACGGCACCAGCCTGGGCGGCGCGATCGTCGACTCGGGCAAGTTCCCGTGGGCGAAGTACCCGGAGCGGTTCCCGCGCCTGAACACGCCCGACGTCAGCTACCACGGCGTCGTCTACACCGAGGCCCTGGGCCCGGCGGCCTACATCGGCCGCGCGCGTGTCGTGCCGCTGCGCAACACCGGCGCCGCGATCTCGCCGTTCAACGCCTTCCAGATCCTGACCGGCATCGAGACGCTGGCGCTGCGCATGGAGCGCATCAGCGACAACGCGCTGGCCATCGCCCAGCACCTGGCGCAGCACCCCAAGGTGGCCTGGGTCAACTACGCCGGCCTCGAAGGCCACCCCAGCCACGCGCTGATCCGCCAGAACTACGGCGGCCGCGCCTCGGGCCTGCTGACCTTCGGCCTGAAGGGCGAGCCCGGCCAGGGCCGCGAGCGCGGCGCACGGTTCCTCGACGCGCTGCAGCTCTTCACCCGCCTCGTCAACATCGGCGACGTGCGCTCGCTGGCCACGCACCCGGCGTCGACGACGCACCGCCAGCTCGCGCCCGAGGAACTGGCCAAGGCCGGCGTGTCCGAGGACACGGTGCGTCTGTCGGTCGGCATCGAGCACATCGCCGACCTGCTGGCCGACCTGGACCAGGCGCTGGCTGCGGTCTGAGCGTCTGCTGACACCGCCGCGGCCCGCTCCGGTGCCGCGGCGTCTTTCGTTATGCATGCGACGTCCAAGCTCACGCGAATTCCTGCGTGGCCTGGGCGCCGCCATGCCCCGATCCTGAGTTCTTCGCCTTCTTCCGGAGCTCCCTGATGTCCCCGATCTCCCGCCGCCGCCTGCTGCACTGGAGCGCCGCCGCCGTGGCCGCGCCCGCGCTGGGCAGTGCCCACGCCAACACCGCCGCGTTCCCGGCCAAGCCGGTGCGCATCCTCGTCGGCAACACCGCCGGCAGCGGCGCCGACGTCGCGGTGCGCATCGTCGCGCGCCAGCTGCAGGACGACTGGCGCCAGCCGGTGACGGTGGAGAACCGCACCGGCGCCGGCGGCCTGGTCGCCGCCGAGGCCACCGCGCGTTCGGACGCCGACGGCCACACGCTGTCGCTGTCGCAGGAAGGTGCGATCACGATCGCCCCGGCGCTGCAGGGCAAGCTCTCGTTCGACCCGCTGAAGGAGCTGGCGCCGGTCGTGCACCTGGCCGACAGCGACTACGTGCTCGTCGTCAACGCCGCCACCGGCTGGCGCACGATCGCCGAGATGGTCGCCGCGGCGAAGAAGCGCCCCGGCGCCTACAGCTACGCCTCGGCCGGCGTCGGCTCGCTGCACCACCTGGCCTTCGAGCTGCTGAAGATCGAACGCGACTTCTTCTTCGTGCACATCCCCTACCGCGGAGGCTCGCAGGCGGTGGCCGACGTCGCCTCGGGTCAGGCCCAGGCGATGTGGGTCTCGGTGACGGCGGCGCTGCCGCACATCCAGTCGGGCCGGCTGCGTGCGCTGGCGATCGGCGGCGCGCAGCGCAGCCCGCTGCTGCCGGCGGTGCCGACCGCCCAGGAATCGATCCCGGGCTTCCGCGTCACGAGCTGGTTCGCGCTGTTCGCGCCGGTGCGCACGCCGGCGGCGGTGGTCGAGCGCATCGCGCACGACGCCAGCGCCACGCTGCGCCAGCCGGCGGTGCTGGAGGCGCTGCGCAAGCAGGGCATCACGCCGGTCGGCGGCACGCCGCAGCAGCTGGCGCAGCTGGTGCGGCGCGACTACGAGCGTTACGCCCGGCTCTCCGACCGCGTGAAGCTGGCCAGCGACTGAACCTGGCGCGGCGCACTCGGCCACCAGACGGTGGCCGTGAGCGCCAGCACCGCGAGCGCGGTGCGGCGGATGTCGGCGTCGACGATGCGCGCGCAGGGCTCGGCCGGCATCGGACGACGCGGGCAGGGCAGGCGCTGCGGCAGCACGGCGACGAAAGGCATGAGGCTTCTCCTGGTGTGTGCCCTCACGATAGGGCGCCGGCCTCCAGGCCGCCACGAAGCCTTCGTCGTTTGTTTATCCGGCCGGCGCATGGCCGGCCGGGGGCCCCGATGCAAGCCTCAGCGCCGGCCGGCGACCGGCCGCGCCGCCGCCAGGCGCTGCAGCACCGCCACCAGCTGGTCGATCTCCTCGCAGGTGTTGTAGAAGGCCAGCGAGGGCCGCACCGTGGCTTCCAGACCGAAGCGGCGCAGGATGGGCTGCGCGCAGTGGTGGCCGGTGCGCACCGCGATGCCTTCGCGGTTCAGCGCCTGGCCGACCTCGTCGGTCGTGTAGCCGGCGAGCACGAAGGACAGCACGCTGGCCTTGTCGCGCGCGGTGCCGATCGGCCGCAGCCCCGGCACCTCGGCCAGGCGGCCGGTGGCGTACTCGAGCAGCCCGTGCTCGTACTTCGCGATGTTGGCGATGCCGATGCGCTCGACGTACTCCAGCGCCGCGCCCAGCCCCACCGCGTCGGCGATGCTGCCGGTGCCGGCCTCGAAGCGTGCCGGCGGCGGCTGGTAGACGATGCGCTCGAAGCTGACGTCGGCGATCATGTTGCCGCCGCCTTGCCAGGGCGCCAGGTCCTCCAGCAGCTCGCGGCGGCCGTAGAGCACGCCAATGCCGGTCGGCCCGAAGACCTTGTGGCCGGAGAAGACGAAGAAGTCGGTGTCCAGCGCACGCACGTCGACCTTCAGGTGCGACACCGACTGCGCGCCGTCGACCAGCGTGCGGATGCCGGCGCGCCGAGCGATGGCGACGATCTGGTCGACCGGCACGACGGTGCCCAGCGCGTTCGAGACCTGCGTCACGGCGACGATCTTCGTGCGCTCGTTCAGCAGCCGCTGGTACTCGTCGAGCCGCACCTGGCCGCTGTCGTCGACCGGGATCACGCGCAGCGTCGCACCGCGTTCGTCGGCCAGGCGCTTCCAGGGCACGATGTTGGCGTGGTGCTCCTGGTGCGAGACGACGATCTCGTCGCCGGGCCCGACGTGGCGGCAGCCCCAGGCCGCCGCGACGAGGTTGATGGCCTCGGTGGCGCCGCGCACGAAGACGATCTCCTCGCTCGACGCGGCGCCGATGAAGCGGCGCACGGTCTCGCGGGCGTTTTCGTAGGCGTCGGTTGCACGCGCCGCCAGCGCGTGCGCGGCGCGGTGGATGTTGGAGTTCTCGTGGGCGTAGAAGTGCGCCAGGCGGTCGATGACGGCCTGCGGCTTCTGCGTCGTCGCGGCGTTGTCCAGCCAGACGACGCGCTGTCCGTTGATGCGCTCGTTCAGCAGCGGGAAGTCGCGTCGCACGGCGTGCACGTCCAGCGGCGGATGGGCGTCGGCGAAGCCCGGGCGGCCGGTGGGGGCCGCCGGAGCCGCTTCGGGCACGAAGTAGTAGCGCGGCGAAGCGGTGGCTGGCGCGGCGGACGGCGCCGGCACCGTGTCCAGCCGCGGCACGGCGGCCGCGGTCGGCAGCTGCCAGGGCAGGGCGCGCAGCGCCTCGAGAGCCGGATCGGCCGTCGGCGGCGTCGCCGGTGCGGCTTCGGCGGCCGGGAAACCCAGCGCCTCGGCCTCGGCGAAATGGAAGGGCGCCGCCGGCGCCTGCGGCACCGCCAGCAGCTGGCTGCCGGCGCGACCGTCGTAGGCCGGCGCGGCCGACAGCGGCACGTCGGGCACGCCGTTGCCGGCCTGCGCATGCGGCAGCCGTGCCGGCGCCGAGGCGCCGATGTTGGCGGCGCTCTGCGGCGAGGTCGGCACGAGGTTGGCACCGGGCGGCAGGCCACCCGGCACGTCGGCCGGCGTGGACGGGCCGTAGCTGCCCGGCGGCGGCGTCAGCCCGGCCGGATGCGGCCGCTCGGGTAGCGGCACGCCGCCGGTGGCCGGCCAGCTGCCGAACAGTTCGCCGGCCAGGCGTGCGAGCAGCGCCGGGTCGGGCAGGCCGGGCGGCGGCGCCGCGGCCGGGATCTCGGGGGTCGTCATCGGCGCCGGCTCAGCGGTAGTTGTCCGGATACGCGTGGTACTTGCCGACTTCGACGTCCTCCAGCACCGCCAGCGCGTCCTCGGTCTGCACCGCCAGCGAGCAGTACAGCGAGATCAGGTAGGACGCGATCGCGTTGCGGCTGATGCCCATGAAACGCACCGACAGCCCGGGGCTCTGTTCGCCCGGCAGCCCCGGCTGGTACAGGCCGACGACGCCCTGGCGCTTGTCGCCGACCCGCAGCAGCAGCACCTTGGTCTTGCCGTCGGCCACCGGCACCTTGTCGCTGGGCACCAGCGGGATGCCGCGCCAGGTGAGGAACTGGCTGCCGAAGAGGCTGACGGTGGGCGGCGGCACGCCGCGGCGCGTGCATTCGCGGCCGAAGGCGGCGATGGCCAGAGGGTGCGTCAGGAAGAAGGCCGGCTCCTTCCAGACCTTGGAGAGCAGCTCGTCGAAGTCGTCGGGCGTCGGCGCGCCGCCGAGCGGGTAGACGACCTGGTCGGGGTGCACGCTGGCGAGCAGGCCGTAGTCGGGGTTGTTGATCAGCTCGCTTTCCTGCTTCTCCTTGATCGTCTCGATCGTCAGGCGCAGCTGCTCCTTGATCTGGTCGTGCGGGCTGCTGTAGAGGTCGGAAACGCGCGTGTGCACGTCCAGCACGGTGCTGACGGCGTTGAGGAAGTACTCGCGCGGCTGGGTCTCGTAGTCGACGAAGGTGGTCGGCAGCTCGGACTCGTCGCGCTTGGCGCACAGCACCTGCACGTCCTGCGGGTTGCGCACCTTGTTCAGGCGGTAGATGCCGGCTTCGACCGGCACCCACTGCAGCAGCTGGGTCAGCCAGCGCGGGCTGATGGTCGCCAGGGTCGGCGCGGTCTTGGTGGCGTTGGCGAGCTGGCGGGCGGCGCTGTCGCCGAGAGCCAGTTGCACGGGCGCGGTGTCTGCCATGGAAGACGTGTCCTTGTCGGGTTGGATCGCCGCCGCAGTCTCGGCAAGCGTGCCGCGTGGCGGCAACCGGCTATAGGCAGTGATCACCGGGCGTCACGAGCCAGCGCAAGCCGCCGGCGCTTCGGATTCGATCGATGAGCCGACGCGCGTCGCCCGCCCGGGATCGCTCCGCGGTGGCCGCTGCCACGGCACGGCGCAAACACGGTCTGCGTGACCTGGCCCCGCCTGCCGGCCACGCTCCGTCGCGACCCGCAACTTCGTCCCTTTGAAGGATGATGGAATACTCGCCGGCGGCGCATCCCGGAGGGCTTCAGGAACGACCCGCGACCTGACATGCCGACGCGAGCCGAACTCGACAAGGAACAAATGATGAGATACGACCGCAAGCGGGTGCTGGTCACCGGCGGGGCGGGATTCCTGGGATCGCATCTGTGCGAGCGCCTGCTCGCCGATGGCTGCGACGTGCTGTGTGTCGACAACCTGTTCACCGGCTCGAAGGACAACATTGCGCATCTGATCGCCAATCCGTACTTCGAGCTGGTGCGGCACGACATCACCTTCCCGCTGCACGTCGAGGTGGACGAGATCTACAACCTCGCCTGCCCGGCCTCGCCGGTCTACTACCAGCGTGACCCGGTGCAGACCACCAAGACCAGCGTGCTCGGCGCGATCAACATGCTGGGGCTGGCCAAGCGGGTTGGCGCCAAGATCCTCCAGGCCTCGACGTCCGAGGTCTACGGCGATCCCGAGGTCCATCCGCAGACCGAGGACTATCGCGGCAGCGTCAACCCGATCGGCCCGCGTGCCTGCTACGACGAGGGCAAACGCTGTGCGGAGACCCTGTTCTTCGACTACTGGCGCCAGCACGGCCTGCGCATCAAGGTGGCGCGCATCTTCAACACCTACGGCCCGCGCATGCATCCCGACGACGGCCGGGTGGTGTCGAACTTCATCGTCCAGGCGCTGGAAGCGCGCCCGATCACGCTCTACGGGGATGGCCGGCAGACGCGCAGCTTCTGTTACGTCGACGATCTGATCGAGGGCCTGCTTCGGCTGATGGCGACCCCCGACGACGTTACCGGCCCGGTGAACATCGGCAACCCGCGCGAGATCACGATGCGTGAACTGGCCGAGGCGGTGGTGGCGATGGTCGGTTCGAGCTCGGCGATCGTCGACCACCCGCTGCCGGCCGACGATCCGATGCAACGGCGCCCCGACATCACGCAGGCCTTGGCGATCCTCGACTGGATGCCCCGGGTGCCGCTGGAGGAGGGTTTGCAGCGCACCATCGCCTACTTCCGGACGCGCATGCCGGGCTGAGCCGGCCCGCGGCGGCCGGCCGTCCGGCAGGCGTCGCTGAAGATCGTCGTCACGGTGCTATCCGCGCTCGGCCTGCCCCCATGGCCTGCCGCAACTGTTCGAGTGGAGATTGTTCATGGTCATCGTCCTCACCTACGGCAAGGTCTGCACGACATCGCTGCGCCATCTGCTGGGGGACAGCTTCCCGGGGCGCCTGTTCTTCAGCCACGGGTTGGGTCGCTGGATCGTCGATCCGCTCGAAGGTTTCATCGCGGCGGCCGCCACCGACACCTCCGGCTTGCGGTCGTCCTTCGACAACCGGGCCATCCGGGAACAACTCGACCTCGCCCGAGCGGCGGGAGAGACGGTCACGATCATCAGCGGCGTGCGCGACCCTGTGGCGCGCTCGCTGTCGGTCGCCATCCAGAACCTCGAGGCAGCCTTCGCCGACTGTCGGTCTCCGTCGGCCGAGGCGACCGCGGAGGCCGTGGCCGCGCGTGTCGCCGATCTGTGGCTGCGCGACACCCCTGACGGCGACCCGGCCCGGCTCTTCCTGGAGCGGATGATCCGTGCGCCCCACCTCTGGTTCGAGGAGGAGCTCGAGAAGCCCTTCGGCTTCGACCTTCAGGCGCAGCCGTTCGACCGCGAGCGGGGTTATTCGGTGCAGACCCGGGACGGGGTGCGTCTGCTGCTGTTCCGCCACGAGAACGCGCCAGAGGCGATCGAGGCCGGTCTGGCGGAGCTGTTCCCCGGGCAGGACATGGTCCTGCCGCACGACAACGCCAACAGCACCAAGCCGACCGGCGAGGTCTACCGGGCCTTGCAGGACTGTTTCCGTCTGCCGCGCCCGGCGCTCGAGGCGATCTATGCCCACCCCCATGTCAGCGCCTACTACAGCCCCGCCGAGATCTCCGCCGCCATCGACCGCTGGGCCGAGCCGGCGCCTTCGCGCACATGGGTGATGCCGCCGCCGCCCGCCGCTCCGCGGCAGGTCTTTGCCGCGACGGTCTTCATCCCGTTGCGCAATCACGCCGAGTGGATCGGCCCTCTGCTGGACAGCCTGTTCGCCCAATGGCGATCGGACACCGAACTGGTCCTCGTCGACGATGGTTCGCAGGACGGCAGCCTCGGCATCGTGATGGATCGGCTGAGCGGCCGGCCGGAGGTCGCCGCGACCGTGATGCGCAACCCCACGGCGATCGGGCACGGCATGCTGCCGGCCGTTGCCGCACTGTCTCGGGCGCCGCTGCTCATCCAGGCCGACAGTGACGACATCGCGCTGCCGGGACGGCTCGACACGATCGTCGGTCATTTCGCGGCCCACCCCGACTGCAGGCTGCTGACATCCAACGCCGTCCTGATGAGCGAAGGCGGCATCCCCATCGGCCTGCTCGACACCCAGTTGCCGGACGCCGTGATCTCGGATCCCGTGCAACTGGTCGAGCAGCAGACCCAACCCTATTGGCTGGGGGCCACGTCGGCCTATCACCGGTCGATCCTGGAAGCGTTTCCGCCGATCGACGTGGAACTGTGCCCCTACGGTCTCGACCTTCTCACCGGCTTCAGGGCGACGCTTCTCGGCTGTCAGCACTATCTGGCGCGGCCTCTCGTGGGCTGGCGCCAGCATTCACGCAACAGCCACCGGGCGATCGGCACCGGGCGCGGCGACGATGTCGGGCGCGAGCACCTGGCGGCCGTGCGTGTCATGGTGCGCGCCCAGCGTCTGCGGGACGTCGCATGGCTGTCCGCGCAGGGACAGCTCGATCCCGCCCGCGCGGCCGAGATCGAGGCCCGTTGGCAAGCCGACCACCTGGCGACGACCGAGGCGTGGATTCGCTCCCGGAACCACCTGACCGGAACGCACGCGGCCCCGGTTCCCCGAGCAGCGGGTGCGCCGGCGCAGGCGGTCGTGGAGGAGACCTACATTCCGCCGGTACCGCCGATCGTCACGCTGCCGCGTGGATTCGAGTGCCCCGTCGAGCAAATGAATGACGCCCTGTCGCGCTGGCCGGGCATCCACCCGGATTGCGGCCTGTTCGTCTGGACCAGCCGGCAAGCGGCCGTGGTCCTGCGGATTCCCGATCCGGAGTCGCAAGCGCTGGTCGTCACGCTGGCGGGCCTCCCTTACATCGACCGACAGACGGTCAGCCTGTCACTGGACTTCGCGCCGCCGGTCGAGGCCACGCTGATCGCCGGGCATGCCCGGCGGGTGACCCTGCCGATCGCCGCGCGTCGAGGCACCACGGGCGGCCTGGTGACGCTGATGATCTGTGTGCCCAGCGCCGCGAGCCATGCGGCTTTCAACCCGGCGAGCAACGATGCCCGTGTCCTGGGGGCGGCACTGCTTGCCTTGCAGGTGATCTGACGCCGGAACCGCGCGCGCCCGGCGTCGTCCTCCCACCCCATCGGCCCAACGTGCCGATTCCCGAACGTCGAAACATCGGATCCGCAAGATGCCCCCATTCGTTTTGTCCCCCGCCGCCCCCGAGGGCCTGCTGCTGGTCGGTGGCGGCCGCAACGCCCGCAACCTGATCTGCGTGTTCGAAACCGCCGGCGTTGCCGTCAGTGGCGTCGTCGATGACCGGCCGGCCGGTGTGGTGCTGGGGCACGAGGTCGGCTTGATCGACGGCGTGAACGGCGCGGCCGTCGACGCCTTCCTGACCGTCGCCGATCCGGTTCATGCGCAGGCGATCCGTGAACGTCCGGCCTTGAGCGGCTGTCGCTGGCCGCGGTTCATCCATCCGTCAGCGGTCGTCTCGTCGCACGCCGAGATGGGGGAGGGCTGTTACGTCGGCCCGTTTGCGGTCGTGACCGACATCTCCCTCGGCCGGCACGTGCACCTCTTCGCCCACAACGTTCTGGGATCGCGCGTGTCGGTCGGCGACTTCTCGGTCATCCTGCCTCATGCCACGGTGGCGAGCGATGCACGGATCGGCAGACGCTGCATGGTCGCGATGGGGGCGCGAATCCATGCCGGCGTCACGATCGGCGACGATTGCAGGATCGGCGCCGGCGCCATCGTCCGGCGTGACATGCCCGACGGTACGATTGCGCTCCCGGATCGGGAGTCGCGTGTTCGTGGGCGCATCGCCTCCGGCAGGAGTTGAGGCTTTCCGTGGTTCGTGGCCGGTCGCCAACTCGACGGTCGACCGGGCATGGCCTGCGATGTCGAAGCGCTCGCGTGGCTCGCGGGTCATTCGCCTTCGCTGGCATGCCGGGTCTTCGTATCGGCCGGTTCTCTACGGATGCATCAAATGAACATGGCAGCGGCGCCGCTGCGGACACGCTCGGATTTGGGTCGACTGGTCTTTCTGCATATTCCCAAGACGGGTGGCACGACACTCGACCACATCTTGCGGCAGCACTTCTTGCCGGAAGAGGTGTGCCCGGAGCGACACGCCGGGCTGGAGTCTTGGCCACCGATTCTGCTGCCCCGGTTCAACTACTTTTCGGCGCACGACAGCTTTGAGTCCTTCGAGCGTTACGTCCCGAAGCCGTTTCGCATGGTGACTGTCCTGCGCGAGCCGATTGACCGGTCGATATCCAACTATCTCTTCTGGCGCAGCCTCACCGAGAGTCACATCGAGAAGAACAATCTGCACCAACCGAGAATTGCCAAGACTTATCAATTCAAGGATTACCTGAAGTTTCCGGTGGCTGACTTGCGGATCTGGACGGAGAACGTCATGACCCGCCATCTCAGTCACAGAACGATGAAGAACGAGCGCGAGGTCTGGGCCGACGGAGATGACAGCGAGATGCTCGACCGTGCCCTCGCGAACCTCGCGAAGATCGACGTCTACGGCATTTCGGAGTTCATGGACGAGTCCGTCGAGGTCATCTGCCGGCACTTCGACGTGGCAATGCCGGTGGTCGTTCCGCGACTGAACCAGACGAACACCAATCATCCCGAGAAACCGGAATTCTTCGAAAAGGTCGAGGATCTTTCGATCGACGACGAGACGGAGGAGTTGCTGCGGAAGTTGAACCGCCTCGACACCGTCCTCTACAACGAAGCCGTCAAGTCGTTCAGCGAGAAGGCGAGAAAGGATGGCCGGCGTCTCTCGGGCGTCAAGTCGCTTTGCGGGCGCACCGTCGCCCACTTTGCCCGGACAGTCTTCCAGGCCGAACCGGGCGAGTCGGGCTTTCTCTTGTTCGGGCCCTACATCCGCCTGCAGCGGGGGCGTTACACGGTCTCGGTCGAGGTGCGGATCTCCAGCCTGCCCGCCGGCGTGAAGGACGGCGAGGAGATCGGCTTCATCGACGTTTGCTCGGGCAAGGGCGGCCAGACCCACGGTCGCCAGGCGATCAGGGTGGGCGAGGTGTCCTCCGACGGATTTCGCATGCTGCATCTCGACTTCGCGTTGGCGCGGATGGCCATGGATCTCGAGGTCAGGGCCTTCACGTCGGGTCGGTGTGCGGTCTGCATCAACCAGGACGTCCGACTGCGGGAGCGGGCATGAGCCGCCGGGCTCTCGTTGGCGGCGGCGGTCGGCCCTGACGATCCGGACGCGCCCCGTGGCGCGCCGTGTCCCCGTGCCGTGCCCGGCTCAACGACCTGCTGCCGGCGATGTCTGGGGCAGCAGGCTCGTCTCGTCACCTAGCGGCCACGGCGTGCCCTCGCGGTCCATGCGCACCACCGCGCGCCGCAGCGAGCGCACGCCTTCGCGGCCGATCTCCAGGCGCAGCACCCAGCCGGTGTTGTTCTCGGGCCTGTCGAAGCCGTCGAAGACGAAGTTGCCCAGGCTGTAGACGATCGGCTTGCCGCGGTGGAACTCGACGTCCTGCACGATGTGCGGATGGGTGCCGACGACGGCGTCGGCACCGGCGTCGATCATCAGCCGCGCCAGCGCGCGCTGGCGCTCGTTGGCCGTCGGCCGGCCTTCCTCGCCCCAGTGCATGAACGGGATCACCAGGTCGGCCGTCGTGCGTGCGCGGCGGATGTCGAACACGACCTGCTCGTCCTCGCTCCAGGCGACACCCGGGTGGTCGTGGCCGGCCTCGAAATAGCGCGGGAAGTACTCGTCGTAACCGAGCAGCGCCAGGCGCAGCCCGCGGCGCTCGACGATCAGCGGCCGGTGCGCCTCGGCGAGGTCGTGGCCGCCGCCGAAGTACGGCAGGCCGTGGGCCTTCAGCGCGCCCAGCATCTCGGCGAAGGCCTCGCGGCCGAAGTCGCCGGAGTGGTTGTTGGCCAGCGAGACGGCGTCGACGTGGCGGCGCAGCAGCGCCAGCACACGCGGGTCGGCGCGGAAGGTCCAGGGTTTGTCGTCGGCCCGGCCGCCGCGCGCGACGACGCATTCGAGGTTGGCGATGCGCAGGTCGGCGCCGGCCAGCAGCGCGGCGGTCGGCGCGAACGGATTGCCGCCGCGGCGCAGCACGCGCCCGGGGCCGTCGGCGAGCATCACGTCGCCGACGAAGACCAGGCTGAGCGTCGGCTGCGGCTCGGCACCTGCGGCGCCGGCGGCGGCCCAGGTGCCGGCCAGCAGCGCGGCATTGAAGTCGCGGCGTTTCATCGTGCGGCCTCCGTGCCCAGCGCGCAGCCGTAGACGAGTTCACGGCCCAGGCGCGAGGAATAGACGTGGTTCCAGCCGGTCAGCGCGGGGATCGCCGTGCCGGGCGGGAAGGGCGGCCGATGGACGACTTCGTGGATCAGCACCGGCGCGTTGGCCACCGCCATGTCGTAGGCGTAGAGCGAGACCGAGTCGACACGTTCCGGCGTGCCCAGCACCACGGCCTTGAAGCGGAAACGTGTGCCGACGTCCTGTGCTGCGACCGTGTACGGGTCGGCGACCGGGCGGGCCTCGACCTGCATCGTCGTGCTGACGTAGCGCAGCTCGCAGCGCAGCAGCGGGCTTTCGGTGGCCGGCCGCGTTTGGGCTGCAGCACCGGCGAGGCCGGTGGCCGCCACGCTGCCGCACACCCAGCGTGCGATGAAGGCGGCGCGGGCCGCGTGCTGGAGCGAGGGCGTCTGCATGCCGGCGACTGTAAGGCGCGAAACCGCCGCGGCGAAGCGCAGGGCCGGCGCGGGCTGACCCCGACGAAACGAGGGTTCTCCCGCATCTCGGCTGCCGGCTTCGGCCACTGGCGCCACACTGTCAGCCTCGCCGCCGCCGCCTGCCCATGTTCGGACTGACCGCCCTCGAACTGGCCCGCATCCAGTTCGGTTTCACCGTCTCCTTCCACATCGTCTTCCCGGCCATCACGATCGGGCTGGCCAGCTATCTGGCCGTGCTGGAAGGCCTGTGGCTGTGGAAGAAGAACCCGGTCTACCGCGACCTGTACCACTTCTGGGCCAAGATCTTCGCCGTCAATTTCGCGATGGGCGTCGTGTCGGGGCTGGTGATGGCCTACCAGTTCGGCACCAACTGGAGCTACTTCTCGGCCTTCGCCGGTTCGGTCACCGGGCCGCTGCTGGCCTACGAGGTGCTCACCGCCTTCTTCCTCGAAGCCGGTTTCCTCGGCGTCATGCTGTTCGGCTGGAACCGCGTCGGCCCCGGGCTGCATTTCCTGTCGACGATCATGGTCGCGCTGGGCACGCTGATCTCGGCGACCTGGATCCTGGCCTCCAACAGCTGGATGCAGACGCCGCAGGGCCACGAGATCGTCGACGGCATCGTCGTGCCGGTGGACTGGCTGGCGGTGATCTTCAACCCCTCGTTCCCGTACCGGCTGGCGCACATGACGGTGGCGGCCTTCCTGGCGACGGCGCTGTTCGTCGGCGCGTCGGCGGCCTGGCACTTGCGCCGCGGCCACGACAACGTCCGCGTGCGCAAGATGTTCTCGATGGCGATGGGCATGCTGATGTTCGTCGCGCCGCTGCAGATCGCCGTCGGCGACCTGCACGGCCTGAACACGCTGGAGCACCAGCCGGCCAAGGTCGCGGCGATGGAAGGCCACTGGCGCAACGGCCCGCCCGGCGAAGGCGTGCCGCTGGTGCTGTTCGGCTGGCCCGACATGCAGGCCGAGGAGACGCTGTACCGCGTCGAGATCCCGCGCCTGGGCAGCCTGATCCTGACCCACAGCCTGGACGGCACCTACCCCGGCCTGGCCGAGTTCGCGCCCGAGGACCGGCCCAACGCGACCATCGTCTTCTGGTCCTTCCGCGTGATGGTCGGTCTGGGTCTGCTGATGCTGCTGCTCGGCGCCTGGGCCGCCTGGCGGCGCTGGCGCGGCCGGCTCTACGAAGGCGGCGCCTTCCTGCGCTTCGCGACCTGGATGGGGCCGGCCGGCGTGATCGCCATCCTCGCCGGCTGGTTCACCACCGAGATCGGCCGCCAGCCCTGGATCGTCTACGGCGTGATGCGTACCGCCGACGCGGTGTCCAACCACTCGGCGCAGGTGATGGGCACGACGCTGGCGGTGTTCGTCGTCATGTACTTCGCCGTCTTCGGCATCGGCCTGCGCTACATGCTGAAGCTCGTCGCCAAGGGGCCGCAGCCCGGCGAGCACGAGAGCTCGCCGCAGGACCCGGGCCAGGCGCAGCGCCCGGCCCGGCCGCTGTCGGCCGGCCCCGACCACGTCGACCCGGTCTGAGGAGCCCACGATGGACATCGACCTGCCGCTGCTGTGGTTCGGGGTCATCGGCTTCGGGCTGATGATGTACGTCGTGATGGACGGGTTCGACCTGGGCATCGGCATCCTCTTCCCGTTCGTGAAGGACCGCGAGGAGCGCGACGTGATGGTCAACAGCGTCGCCCCGGTCTGGGACGGCAACGAGACCTGGCTGGTGCTCGGCGGCGCCGGGCTGATGGCGGCCTTCCCGCTGGCCTACGCGGTGGTGCTGAGCGCGCTGTACCTGCCGCTGATGGCAATGCTGGCCGGGCTGATCTGGCGCGGCGTGGCCTTCGAGTTCCGCTTCAAGGCCGACGAGGCGCACAAGCCTTTCTGGGACCACGCCTTCGCCTGGGGCTCGTACATCGCCACCTTCTCGCAGGGCGTGGCGCTGGGCGCCTTCATCGGCGGCTTCGAGGTGAAGGATGGCGCTTATGCCGGCGGCGTCTTCGACTGGCTGACGCCGTTCAGCCTGTTCACCGGCGCCGCGCTGGTGCTGGCCTACGCGCTGCTGGGCGTCGGCTGGCTGGTGATGAAGACCGAGGGCGCGCTGCTGCAGCGCATGCGCGAGCTGGGCCGGCCGGTCACCTGGGCGGTGCTGGCTGCGCTGGCCGGCGTCAGCCTGTGGACGCCGTTGGCGCACCCGGCGATCGCCGAGCGCTGGTTCACGCTGCCCAACCTGCTGTTCTTCCTGCCGGTGCCGCTGCTGGTGGCGCTGGTGACCTGGCAGCTGCTGCGCGCGCTGCCGCGCAGCCATTCGGCGCTGCCCTTCGTGCTGGCGCTGGCGCTGCTGTTCCTGGGCTACAGCGGGCTCTTGATCAGCCTGTGGCCCAACGTCATCCCGCCGGGCATCTCGATCTGGGACGCCGCGGCGCCGCCGCAGAGCCTGGGCTTCGCGCTCGTCGGCGCGCTGGCCATCATCCCGTTCATCCTCGGCTACACCGCCTGGTCCTACTACGTGTTCCGCGGCAAGGTGAAGATCGGCGAGGGCTACCACTGATGGCCGAGCCGGCACGCCCGCGCCAACTCTGGCTGCGCCGGCTGGGCTGGCTGCTGCTGATCTGGGCGGCCAGCGTCGCCGCGCTGGGCGCGGTGGCGCTGGGGCTGCGCTGGGTGATGGGGCTGGCGGGCATGACGGCCTGAGCGGCCTATCGCCGGCAGGCAACGCCTGCGTGTTATGTTTCCCGGATAACCAGCAGAGTCCGGGGAGGAAACGATGATTGGCCGAGCCATGCTCGCCGCCTGTGTTGCCGGCATCGCCGGTTGTGCCAGCGCACCCACGCCCAAGAGCGCGGTTCCCGAACCCGTCGACCCGGCGACGGCGGTCACTCTGCACCTTTACCGGGCCGACACCGGATACATCGGAGCGGCCGTCGATCAGTACGTGTACGTCGACGGCTTCCGTGTCGGGCGCCTGAATCGCCTGGAGTCCTTCGAGTTGAAGGTTGCCCCGGGTGAGCGCGAGGTCGTGATCCAGCCGCACACTCTGGGCATTCCCGACGGCAAGCAGGTCAAGCTCACCATTCGCCCCCAGGCACGGCAGGACGTGTATCTGCGCTACGCGCTGGCCGTTTCCAGCATCTTTGCCGTTGGCAGGACCGCCACCGTGAACTTCGACGTCGGACTCCAGGAAGTCACCGAGTCCGACTGGGCTGCTCGCCGCTGAACGGGCCGGCCCTCGGCAACGCCTCGATTGGGACGCAGGGACAAACCTCCCTGCTCAGACGCCGCGTCCGTCGGCCGCCGTGCCGGCTGAGCCCTGCATCTTCAGCATGTGTTCCACCGCGGCCTGCAGGCGGGCGAGCAGGTCGTAGTCGCGCCGCTCAAGCGCGCCGTCGATGCCGCCGCGGGCCTTGGCGACGAAGTCGATGCGCTCGCCGTCGCTGGCCATGTCCACCGGCTCGCCGGTGGCGGCCGAGATCTTCATCGTCATGCCGAGGAAGGGCGTGCTCTCGTCGAGCGACATCCTGCCGCTGCGGATCTGCTGGTTCATCCAGTCGAACAGCTGCTGCCGCGTCATGCTCGTGAAGTCGGGGCGCTCGTCGTCCGCCGTCTGATCGGCGGCCGGCGTCGTCGCCGCGGCCAGCATCGAGGCGAACGAGCACGCGCCGCCGGCATTCGCAGCGCTGCCGCCCGTCGGATGCGGGCTGCTCGGGGGCACGGGGGATGGAGCCTGGATCTTCATCGTGGGCGTTTCCTGACGGGTAACGCGTCGAGTATCCGCCCGGGCGCACGGCCCGCCGCCGATGGCCCCGCCATGCGCTCGGCGCGGGCCGACATGCGCCGTTCTTCGTTGGCCTGCAACCAGCGCACGGCTAAGGTCCAGGGGCCGATCCTCATCGGCTCTCTCGTCGTCTCAGTCGTGGGCTCCGTGGGGCAACCCCGGTGACTTGACCCCGCTGCCCGCCGCGGCAGCGGGGTTCTTTTTCGCCCCGTCGCCTGCCGCGCTCAGATCGCCGCCAGCGCCTGCGCCAGGTCGGCGCGCAGGTCCTCGACGTCCTCGATGCCGACCGACAGCCGTACCAGGCTGTCGACTATGCCGAGCGCGGCGCGTATCTCGGGCGGGATCGTCGCGTGGGTCATGATCGCCGGGTGCTCGATCAGGCTCTCGACGCCGCCCAGGCTCTCGGCCAAGGCGAAGAGGCGCACCGCCTCGAGGAACCGCCGCGCGCCGGCGAGGTCGGTCGCCAGGTCCAGCGAGATCATGCCGCCGAAGCCCGACATCTGGCGCCGCGCCAGCGTGTGCTGCGGGTGCGACTCCAGCCCGGGGTAGTGCACACGTGCCACCTGCGGCTGGGCCTCGAGCCAGCGCGCCAGCTCCAGCGCGTTGGCGTTGTGGCGCTCGACCCGCAGCGCCAGCGTCTTCACGCCGCGCAGCGCCAGGAAGCTGTCGAAAGGCCCGGCGATCGCGCCGACGGCGTTCTGCAGGAAACCCAGGCGCTCGCGCACCGGCGCCAGGCGCTCGTCGCGGCCGACGACGGCGACGCCGCCGATGACGTCGCTGTGGCCGTTGAGGTACTTGGTCGCCGAGTGCACGACGAGGTCGAAGCCCAGCTCCAGCGGCCGCTGGTTGAACGGGCTGGCGAAGGTGTTGTCGGCGGCGGCGAGCAGGCCGTGTTCGTGGGCGACGGCGGCCACCGCGCGCAGGTCGGCGAGTTTCAGCAGCGGGTTGGTCGGCGTCTCGGCCCAGACCAGGCGCGTGTTCGGGCGGATCGCGCGCCGCAGCGCCTCGGGGTCGCCGAGGTCGACGTAGCTGAACTCCAGCCCCGCGCTCTGGCGCCGCACCTTGTCGAAGAGGCGGAAGCTGCCGCCGTAGAGGTCGTCGCCGCTGACGACGTGCGAGCCCGCCGGCAGCAGCTCCAGCACGGTGGCGATCGCCGCCAGCCCGCTGGCGAAGGCGAAGGCCTGGGCGCCGCCTTCGAGGTCGGCCACGGCGCGTTCCCAGGCCCAGCGGGTCGGGTTGTGCGAGCGGCCGTAGTCCAGGCCCTGGTGCACGCCGGGGCTGCTCTGCACGTAGGTCGAGGTGGCGTAGATCGGCTGCATGATCGCGCCGGTCGACGGGTCGGGGTGCTGGCCGCCGTGGATCGTGCGCGTGGCGAAGGCGAGCGGGCGGTCGGCGTCGGGGGCGGTGGTGTGGCTCATGCGGCGGCGGTGGACGCCAGCAACTGCCGGCGGAGGTGGTTGAGCAGGTCGAAACGCGTGACCAGGCCGTGGAAGCCGGCTTCGTCGGCGACGATGGCCACGAGGCCGCGGTCGAGCACGGCGCGCAGCTCGGCGATCGAGGCGCTGGCCGGCAGCGTCTGCGGCGCGGCGGTCATCGCGTCGCGCACCGGGCGCTGCAGCGCCTGCGGCCCGGCCTGCGCGGCCACGAGCAGGTCCGACTCGTCGATCACGCCGACGAGCCGGCCGTCGGCCAGCACCGGCAGCTGCGAGACCTCGGCCAGGCGCATGCGCTGGAAGGCGACGAGCAGCGTGTCCTCGGGCGCGACGGCGACGACGCCGCCGTCCTCATAGCGGCGCGAGATCAGGTCGCGCAGGTCGCCTAAACGCGGCCGCGCGAGCAGGCCCTGGTCGATCAGCCACTGGTCGTTGTAGACCTTGGACAGATAACGCGTGCCGGTGTCGCAGACCAGCGTCAGCACACGTTTGGGCGTCGTCTGCTCGCGGCACCAGCGCAGCGCCGCGGCGAGCAGCGTGCCGGTCGACGAGCCGCCAGGGATGCCTTCGCGCGCCAGCAGTTCGCGTGCGGCGCCGAAGCTCTCGGCGTCGGGGATCGAATACGCGCTCTTCACCGAGCCGAAGTCCGCAATCGCCGGCACGAAGTCTTCGCCGATGCCTTCGACGGCCCAGGAGCCGGCCTGGCCGACGTGGCCGGTCTTCACGTAGTCGGCGAGGATCGAGCCCACCGGGTCGGCGAGCACGAACTCCAGCGCGGGCTGCACCTTGCGGAAGTAGCGCGACAGCCCGGTCAGCGTGCCCGAGGAGCCGACACCGACGACGATGGCGTCCAGGTCGTGGCCGGTCTGGGCCCAGATCTCGGGGCCGGTGGCGGTTTCGTGCGCCAGCGGGTTGGCCGGGTTGTTGAACTGGTCGGCGAAGAACGAACCCGGGATGCCGGCGGCGATGCGCGCCGCCAGGTCCTGGTAGTACTCGGGGTGGCCCTTGCCGACGTCCGAGCGCGTGACGTGCACCGTCGCGCCCAGCGCCTTCAGGTGCAGCACCTTCTCGGTGGCCATCTTGTCGGGCACGACGAGCACGACCTTGTAGCCCTTGGCGCGCGCCACCAGCGCCAGGCCCAGGCCGGTGTTGCCGGCGGTGGCCTCGACGACGGTGCCGCCGGGCTGCAGCCGGCCGTCGCGTTCGGCGGCCTCGATCATCGCGACGCCGATGCGGTCCTTGATCGAACCGCCGGGGTTCTGCGACTCCAGCTTCAGGAACAGCGTGCAGCAGCCGGTGTCCAGGCGCGTCACGCGCACCAGCGGCGTGTTGCCGATCAGGTCGAGCACCGCGGGGCGCGACGCGGTCTGGCGGGCGGCGCGGGGGAGGTCGGGGGAGCGGGACATCGGGCGTGCCGGGAGGCGGCCAAAAACGGGGCAGTCTGGCCGGCAAGCCGCGTGCCGCCAAAGACCTTGACCGCATGAGCAAAGCCGTGCCGCGCAGATGGGCCGGCTTGCGCGTTCCGCGCATATCGAGCGGCGTTTCCATTCGTTGGGCGCGGGCGGCGGCCTGCCTACGCTGGCGTCCGCCGTCTATCGCCGTCATCGCCCCGGGCGGGGCCGCGGCCGGCGGCTGAAGGAGAACCGATGAACGCCGTGGCCGAACTGCCTGCGTCCGTGGACGCCCACCCCGTGCTGCAGCGTGCGCGCCAGGCCGCGCGCGCCGAAGGCCTGCCCTATGCCGGCGTCGTGCCGCCGCAGGACGCCTGGGCGCTGGTGCAGGCCGGCCTGGCGTTGCTGGTGGACGTGCGCTCCGCCGAGGAACGCAAGTTCGTCGGCCAGGTGCCGGGCAGCCTGCACGTCGCCTGGGCCACCGGCACCGCGCTGACGCGCAACCCGCGTTTCGTGCGTGAACTCGAAGCCCGCCTCGGCGGCAAGGACTCGGTGGCGCTGCTGCTGTGCCGCAGCGGCAAACGCTCGGCCGCGGCCGCCGAAGCCGCCGCGGCCGCGGGCTTCACGAACGTGTTCAACGTCGGGGAAGGCTTCGAAGGAGATCTCGACGCCGCGCAGCAGCGTGGCCACGTCAACGGCTGGCGCCGGCGCGCGCTGCCGTGGACGCAAGACTGACCGCGCCGCCGAACGAACGCATTCGCACCGTCAGAGGAACTTCGCGATGACCCGCATCTACGACGACAACTCGCTGTCCATCGGCCGCACGCCGCTCGTGCGCCTGAACCGCATCACCGACGGCGCCGGCGCCACGGTGCTGGCCAAGATCGAGGGCCGCAACCCGGCGTATTCGGTCAAGTGCCGCATCGGCGCGGCGCTGATCTGGGACGCCGAACGGCGCGGCCTGCTCGGCCCGGGCAAGGAGCTGGTCGAGCCGACCAGCGGCAACACCGGCATCGCGCTGGCCTTCGTCGCCGCCGCGCGCGGCATCCCGCTGACGCTGACGATGCCCGAGACGATGAGCCTGGAGCGGCGCAAGCTGCTGCTGGCCTACGGCGCCAAGCTCGTGCTGACCGAAGGCGCCAAGGGCATGAAGGGCGCCGTCGCCAAGGCCGAGGAGATCGCCGCCAGCGACCCGAAGTACGTGCTGCTGCAGCAGTTCCGCAACCCGGCCAACCCGGCGATCCACGAGGCCACGACCGGCCCCGAGATCTGGGAGGACACCGAGGGCGCGGTCGACGTCGTCGTCTCGGGTGTCGGCACCGGCGGCACGATCACCGGCGTCTCGCGCTTCATCAAGAAGACCCAGGGCAAGGCGATCACCTCGGTGGCCGTCGAGCCCGCGGCCAGCCCGGTGCTGAGCCAGGTGCGCGCCGGCGAGGAAGTGAAGCCCGGCCCGCACAAGATCCAGGGCATCGGTGCCGGCTTCGTGCCCGAGGTGCTGGACCTGTCGCTCGTCGACGCCATCGAGCAGGTGACGAACGAGGAGGCGATCCACTTCGCGCGCCGCCTGACGCGTGAGGAAGGCATCCTGTCGGGCATCTCCGGCGGTGCCGCGGCGGCGGTCGCGGTGCGCCTGGCGCAGCGCCCCGAACACGCCGGCAAGACCATCGTCGTCGTGCTGCCCGACTCGGGCGAGCGCTACCTCAGCTCGGTGCTGTTCGAAGGCGTGTTCGACGCCAGCGGCCTGCCGCCGGCCGAAGCCAAGGCGGCCTGAGCATGGCCGCCCCCCACGACGACGCGGTCGCCGAACGGCCGGCCGCGGTGGCGACGCACGCCCCGCCGCCGCGTGCGCTGGCGGTCGAAGACGCTTCGCTGGACCTGGCCGGCATCGTCGCCGGGCTGCGCGCCGCGCGCACGCGCTGGCGCAGCGCGCAGCAGCGGCCCGAGGAGCACGGCCACCGCGAGCTGCCGTCGCGCGAGGTGCTGGCGGCGATCGTCGACGGCCTGCGCGGCGCGCTGTTCCCGCTGCGCCTGGGCCCGCAGGACCTGCGCCAGGAGAGCGAGGACTACTACGTCGGCCAGACGCTGGACCGCGTGCTGGGCTCGCTGCTGCAGCAGGCGCGGCTGGAGTTGCGCTACCAGGCCCGCCTGGGCCGCGGCGCCGAGGACGTCGACGCGCGTGCGCTGGCCTTCGTGCGCGCCTTCGGCGCCGCGCTGCCGCGGCTGCGCGCGCTGCTGGACACCGACGTGCTCGCCGCCTTCCGCGGCGACCCGGCGGCGCGCAGTGTCGACGAGGTGCTGCTGTGCTACCCCGGCGTGCAGGCGATGATCCACCACCGCATCGCGCACGAGCTCTACGGCCACGGCCTGACGCTGCTGGCGCGGCTGGTGGCCGAACGCGCGCACGCCGAGACCGGCATCGACATCCACCCCGGCGCGACGATCGGCGAAGGCTTTTTCATCGACCACGGCACCGGCGTCGTCATCGGCGAGACGGCGCAGATCGGCCGCCAGGTGCGGCTCTACCAGGCGGTGACGCTGGGCGCCAAACGCTTCGCAACCGTTGCCGACGGCAGCCTGCAGCGGGGTGGTGCGCGCCACCCGATCGTCGAGGACGAGGTCGTCGTCTACGCCGGCGCGACCATCCTCGGCCGCATCACGGTCGGCCGTGGCTCGGTCATCGGCGGCAATGTCTGGATCACGCGCGACGTGCCGGCGGGCGGCCGGATCACGCAGGCGCTCACACGGGAGGCAGGACACGATGACGGCATCGATGGCGCCGGTATTTGACGCGCGGCACCTGCCGCACGAGGGCGTGGCCGAACGTTTCGGCCGCACCGTGCGCCGGCTGCGCCAGGCGCGCGGCTGGTCGCAGGAGCTGCTGGCCGCGCGCGCCGAGCTCAACCGCACCTACATGGGCGAGATCGAACGCGCCAGCGCGATGCCTTCGCTGCAGACCGCGGCCAAGCTGGCGCAGGCGCTGGAGGTGCCGCTGGCCGAGTTGCTGCAGCGCTGCGAGCCGCCGCAGCGTTGACGCGGCCACGCGACGGCGGCGGGTGTGCGATCCGCCGCGCCTCGCGCGGCGGCCTTGTCATCCCCGGACCATGGGATCGGTCTACAGTGCGCCCAGGGGAGGCGCAATGCTCGGGTGGAGATCGTGGGCCGGCGGGGCCCTGGCCGCATTGACGATGACGTGCTTGGCCCATGGGCCGGCACGCGCCGCCGCCGGCGACGCCGTGCAGGCCGGCGACGTCGTCGTGGTGGGCCTGCTCGAACGTTTCCCGCCGTTCCACGAATGGCGCGCCGACCAGCCCGCGCCGAGCGGCATGGACGTCGAACTGCTCACCGAGCTGTCGCGCCAGACCGGGCTGCGTTTCCGCTACGAACGTTTCGTCGAGTACCCGGCGCTGCTGCAGGCGCTGGCCGACGGCCGCATCCGGCTGGCCACGGCGATCGCGCAGACCCCTGACCGGGCGCTGACGCTGCGTTTCACGCGCCCCTACGCCTCGGTGCAGCAGGCCTTCGTCGGCCCGGCGGCCATCACCTCGGTGCCGGCGACACCCGATCTGTCCGGGCGGCGCCTGGCGGTCACGCGCGGCTACGTTGCCGAGAGCATCGCCGCCGAGCGTTTCCCGGCCGCCGCGCGGCCGGCCTACGGCACCTTGCAGGAGGCGCTGGACGCGGTGCAGCGCGGCGACGCCGACTTCGTCTTCGAGGCCCTGCCGACGCTGCGCACGCTGGTGGCCGAGCGCCCCGGCTCGGGCCTGGCCGTGCTGCGCAGCTACGGCTTCCCCGAGGGCCACCTGCGCCTGGCCGCCGATCTGCGCGACGCGGCGCTGGTGCGCCAGCTCGACGCCACGATCGCCGCGCTGGACCCGGCGTTCACGAAGGCGCTGCGCGACCGCTGGCTGCCGCCCGCGCCAGTGGTCCTGCCGGCGCCCGCACCGGCGCTCGAGGTCGCGCCGCTGCGTGTGGGCTACCTGCCGGGCGATCTGCCGTTCAGTGCCGAGGTGCGCCCCGGCGTCGCCGACGGCCTGGGCATCCGCATGATGAACGAGGTCGCGCGCCGTGCCGGCCTGTCGATCGCCTCGTTCGTGCCGATGGACCTGGCCAGCGGCCTGCAGGCGCTGGCCGATGGCCGCCTGGACGTGATGCTGGGCCTGACCGACGTCGCCGAGCGCCGCGCGCGCATGAGCTTCGTAGGCCCCTACCGCGCCAACCCGCTGGTGCTGATCAGCCAGCGCCAGTTCTCGGTCTGGGACCTGCAGCAGCTGGCGGGCCAGCGGCTGGCGATGATCCGCGGCTATTTCGGCACGCCTTATGTGCGCGCCGCCTACCCGAACGTCGACATCGTCGAGTGCGCCGGCTTCGACGAGTGCCTGACGCTGGTCGAGCAGGGCCGCGCCGAGGCCGCGCTCTACGGCCTGCAGGGTGCCTACGCGCGCCTGGGGCCGCGTGCCGGCAGCACGCTGCACATCACCGGCACCGTGGCCGGGCTGTACGACGAACACAACCTGGGTGTGTCGCTGGCGCGCGCGACGCTGGCCCCGCGGCTGCGCGACGCGCTCAACGCCGTGCTCGCCGAGGACATGCCGCGCATCGAGCGCGAGTGGGCCGCGGCCGAGCAGCAGGACCGTGTCGACTGGGCGCGTGTGCGCCTGTCGGCCTATGCCGCCGCTGCGGTGCTGGCGGTGCTGCTGCTGGCCTGGTGGTGGCACAGCCGCACGCTGCGTCTGGAGATCGAGCGCACGCGCCGCGCCCGCCAGGAGAGCGAGCAGTACCTGGCCTTCCTGGCGCACGAGGTGCGCAACTCGCTGCAGTCGGTCAGCGGCGCGGTGGCGCTGCTGCGCGGCTCGTCGCCCGGCCCCGGCGAGCAGCCGCTGCTGGACGTGCTGGGGCGCTCGTCGCGGGCCACGCTGGGCCTGCTGAACGCGCTGCTGGACCGCCATCGCCTGCACGAAGGGCAGCTCGCGCTGGAACTGCGCCCCGAGTCGCTGGAGCGCTGCCTGCGTGAAGCCGCCGACGAGGCGCGGCCGATGGCCCAGGCCAAGGGCCTGGCGCTGGTGTTCGAGCGCCGCACGCCGCTGGACGGCTGGTGGCGGCTGGACGCGCTGCGCCTGCAGCAGGTGTTGCGCAACCTGCTGGTCAACGCCGTCAAGCACACCGAGGCCGGCCAGGTGCACCTCGCCGCCGGTCTGGAGCCCAGCCCGCGCGGCGAACGCTGGCGGCGGCTGGTCGTCGTCGTCGCCGATACCGGCAGCGGCCTGTCCGCCGCTTCGCGCGAACACGTCTTCGAGCGTTTCCACACCGACGGCGGCGACCGCCCCGGCAGCGGCCTGGGCCTGGCGCTCAGCCGCGACCTGGTGCGCGCCTTCGGCGGCAGCATCGAGGCGCAGAGCCGCGCCGGCGAAGGCTCCGCCTTCACGCTGGCCTTCGACATCGAGGCCGCCGACGCGCCGGCGCCGGCGCAGCCGGGCCAGGTCGAGCGGGTGCTGGTCGTCGAGGACTCGCAGGTCTACGGCCTGCTGCTGCGCCAGGCCTTCGAGAACCAGGGCGTGGCCGTGGTGCTGGTCGAGACGCTGGAGGCCGCGCGCGCCGCGCTCGTCGCCTCGGTGGCCGGCGCCGGCGAGACGACGCCGCCGCTGGACCTGGTGCTGTGCGACCGCTTCGTCGGCGACGGCGACGCCGGCGCGCTGCTGCGTTTCGTGCGCGAGGCCGTGCGCCCGGGCGTGCGCCTGCCGCCGGTGATCTGCATGTCCGCCGAGGTCGAGCCCGGCACGCGCGAACGCCTGCTGGCCGACGGCGCCCGCGAGGTGCTGCTGAAGGAAAGCGACGTCAAGGTCTTCGTGCAGCGGGTGCTGGCGCAAGCCGCGGCGCCGGCCCCGGCCTAGTGGCCGCTTCCGGCAGCGCGGCCAGGCGCACCCTGAACGATCGCCACGGGGCGGGCCGGCTTGGCTACGATGTCTTCCGGGCTCTCGCGCCAGCTTCCTCACGATGATGGATGCCGCCACGCTGCTGACCACGAACGCGCTGCTGTCCTCGGCGGCCGCCGTGGTGATGGGCGTGGTGCTGCGCACGCGCAAGACCTACCCGGGCTTCGGCTTCTGGGCCGCTGGCATCGCCTGCCTGGCGCTGGGCGCGGCGCTGCTGATCCCCGACGTGCTGCCGCCGGGCTGGGCCACGCGCGTGCTGCGCAACGGGCTGCTGGTGGCCGGGCACGTGCTGATCCTGCGCGGCATGCTGCTGTTTCGCGGCGTGCACGTCGGCGCCTGGCTGGAGGCCGCGCTGGCGCTGCTCTTCCTGCCGCTGTTCGGCTGGCTGAGCCTGGACCCCGGCCAGCTGACTGCGCGCATCGTCTGCTACTGCCTGTTCTCGGCGGCGCTGAGCCTGGCCACGGTCGCCGTGACGCTGCACCGGCGGCCGCCCCACTTCGGCTCCAACGACCTGCTGCTGGCGCTGTGGCTGACGCTGTTCGCGCTGATCACGCTGGTGCGCGCCGTGCTGGAGGCGGGTGACGTCAGCACCGCGTTCGAGGCGATCAAGGGCTTCGGCGGCGTCTACGCGCTGGCGCAGATCCTGTCGGTGCAACTCGTCACGCTGACCCTCGTCAGCATGAACTCGCAGCGCATCGAGTGGGAGCTCGGGGCCAGCGCCGCCCGGCTTCAGGCCGGCGAGCAGCAGCTGCGCGCGATGGGCGACAACCTGCCCGCTGGCTTCGTCTACCGCTACGAGGTCGTCGGCGGCCGCCGGCGCTTCGACCACGTCAGCGGCGGCATCGAGGGCACGCTGGGGCTGCGGCCGGCCGACGTGATGGCCGATGCCGAGCCGCTGTTCGCGATGCTCGCGCCCGAGGCGCGCTCGCGCTACATCGAGGACGAGCAGCGCAGCGCCGCCGAGGGCAGCGACTACCACGCCACGCTGCGTTTCGAGCTGCCCGACGGCCGGCAGCGCTGGCTGGACGTGCGTTCGCGCCCGCTGCGCCGCGCCGACGGCTCGATCTTCTGGGACGGCGTGGCACTCGACGCGACCGAGCGGCTGCAGGCCCAGCAGGCGCTGGCCGAGCACCGCCTGCAGCTGGAGCAGACCGTCGAGCGGCGCACCCGCCAGCTCGCCGAGGCCAGCCAGCGTGCCGAGGCCGCCAACCTGGCCAAGAGCGCCTTCCTGGCCAACATGAGCCACGAGATCCGCACGCCGCTCAACGCGATGATCGGCATGGCGCACCTGATCCGCCGCGAGGCCCTGAGCGTGCGCCAGTCCGACCGGCTGGGCAAGCTCGAGTCCGCCGCCCGGCACCTGCTGGAGGTGCTCAACGCGGTGCTCGACCTGTCCAAGATCGAGGCCGGCAAAATGGCGCTCGAAGCCGTGCCGCTGCGTGTCGAGACCGTCGTCGCCAACGTGCTGTCGATGGTCGACGAACGCGCCGGCGCCAAGCAGCTGCGCCTGTCCAGCGAGATCGAGCACATGCCGCGCGATCTGATCGGCGACCCCACGCGGCTGCAGCAGGCGCTGCTGAACTACGCCAACAACGCCGTCAAGTTCACCGAGCAGGGGGCGGTGACGCTGCGCGCGCGGCTGGTCGAGCAGGACGAGGGCAGTGCGCTGGTGCGTTTCGAGGTGCAGGACAGCGGCATCGGCATCGCGCCGGACGTTCTGCCGCGGCTGTTCGAGGCTTTCGAGCAGGCCGACCGCTCCACCACGCGGCGCGCCGGCGGCACCGGCCTGGGCCTGGCGATCACGCGCCGGCTGGCCGAGCTGATGGGCGGCGAGGCCGGTGCCAGCAGCGTCGCCGGCGAGGGCAGCACCTTCTGGTTCAGCGCCCGGCTGCGGCGCGACCCGTCGGCTGCCGAGGAGCCGCCGCAGGGCCCGGCGGCCGAGGCCGAGCAGGCGCTGCGCCAGCGCCACGCCGGCGCCCGCGTGCTGCTCGCCGAGGACAACCCGGTCAACGCCGAGGTCGCCCAGGCCATCCTCGAGGAGGCCGGCCTGGTCGTCGAGGTCGCCGAGGACGGCGTCGCCGCCGTCGACATGGCGCTGGCGCGCGACTACCGGCTGGTGCTGATGGACATGCAGATGCCCGGCCTGGACGGCCTGGACGCCTGCCGCGCGATCCGCCGCCGCCACCCGGCCGGCACGCTGCCGGTCATCGCGATGACCGCCAACGCCTTTGCCGAGGACAAGGTGCGCTGCCAGGCCGCCGGCATGGACGACTTCCTGAGCAAGCCGGTGGACCCGCTGGCGCTGTACCGGCTGCTGCTGCGCTGGCTGGACGGCCGGGCCACCGCCGCCGAAGGGCACGGCTGATTGCGGCCGGGCGCCCGGCGCCCGTGCGAGCATCGGCGCATGAACGTCCCGTCCCCCGTTGCCCGCCGGCGTTGCGCGCGCTGCCTGCGCCCGCAGGCGACCTGTCTGTGCGCGCTGGTGCGGCCCACCGCCCATCGCACCGAGGTGCTGGTGCTGCAGCACCCGCAGGAGCAGCGCCAGGCCAAGAACAGCGTCGCGCTGCTGCGGCTGTCGCTGGCGCGTTGCGAGGTGGTGGTCGGCGAACGTTTCGCGCCCGAGGCCCTGCAGGCGCTGCTGCAGCGGCCTGGCCGCGACACGCGGCTGCTCTATCCCGACGTGCCGGCCGCCCCCGCGCCGCCGGCTTCGGCCGCGCCGGCGACGGCGCCGCTGCGTCTGGTGGTCATCGACGCGACCTGGCGCAAGAGCCTGCGCCTGCTGCTCGAGCATCCGGCGCTGGCGGCGCTGCCGCGGCTGTCGCTGGCCGACCCGCAGCCCACCCGCTACCGCGCGATCCGCGCCGCGCGCCGCGGCGACCAGGTGTCGACGCTGGAGGCCACGGTGCAGGCGCTGGCGATGCTGGAGGGGCCGGCGTTCGACGCCGCGCCGCTGCTCGACGCCTTCGGCCGCTTCGTCGCCGACGTCGCGGCGCGCTGCCCGCGGCCTCAGGCGCCGTGACCGGCGAGCCTGAACACGCGCATCGTCTGCTCCAGCCGCCGCGCCTGCTCCTGCAGGCTGCCGGCGGCCGCGGCCGACTCCTCGACCAGCGCGGCGTTGCGCTGCGTCGCCTCGTCGAGGTCGGCCACCGAGCGGTTGATCTGGCCCAGCCCGGCCGACTGCTCGGCGGCGGCGCCCGAGATCTCGCGGATGATGGCCGCGGCCTTCTGCACCTGCTCGACGATGTCGTTCATCGCGCCGCCGGCGCGCTGCACGTGTTCGGCGCCGGTCTGCACACGTTCGATCGACTCGCCGATCAGCGCCTTGATCTCCTGCGCCGCCTGCGCCGAGCGCTGCGCCAGGCTGCGCACCTCGCCGGCGACGACGGCGAAGCCGCGGCCCTGTTCACCGGCACGCGCCGCTTCCACCGCGGCGTTCAGCGCCAGGATGTTGGTCTGGAAGGCGATGCCGTCGATGACGCCGGTGATGTCGCCGATGCGCCCGGCGCTGGCCGTGATCGCGGCCATCGTCTGCACGACGTCGTGCACGACGCGGCCGCCGCGGTCGGCGCTGCCCGAGGCCTGGGCCGCCAGTTCGGCGGCGTTGCGGCTGGCGCCGGCGGTGTGGTCGACGGTGCCGCTGAGCTGCTCGACGGCCGAGGCCGTGTGCTGCAGCTGCGCCGCGGTCTGCTCGGTGCGGCGCGACAGGTCCTGGCCGCCGGCGGCGATCTGCGCCGACGCGGTGGCGATGCTCTCGGTGGCCTGGCGCACCTGCCCGACCATCGTGCGCAGCGCCTGCACCGTGTGCTCGAGCTCGCCGAGCAGGCTGTCGGCCGGCACGCGGCCGAACTCGACGCCCAGGTCGCCGGCGGCCACGCGGGCCATCGCCGCACGCGCCTCGCCGGGGTCGCCGCCGATCTGGCGCAGCACGGCGCGCGACATGCTCCAGCAGATGAAGGCGATCAGCGCCATCAGCGGCAGCCCGATCGCCAGCGATCGCAGCAGCGCCTGGCGCTGCTGCGCCGCGGCCACGTCCTGGTACAGCCCGGTGCCGACGAACCAGTTCCAATCGGGGATGACGACCGCGTGCTGCAGCTTGGGCACGACGTCCTGGCTGCCCGGCCGCGCGAACGCCGACTCGAGGAAGATGCGGCCGTCGGGGCTGGCGCGCAGCGCCTTGGCCAGCGAGCCGATCAGGTCGTTGCCGTGGCCGTCGAGGATCTTGCCGCTCATGTCGCGGCCTTCCCATTCCGGCTTGATCGGGTGCATCACGCCGACCCCGTCCATCGTCCAGACGTAGAAGTAGTCCTTGCCTTCGGGACCGAAGCGTGCTGCGCGCAGGGCGGCCTTGGCCGCGGCCTGGGCCTGTTCTTTGCTGAGGAGCCCGGCCGCGGCCTCGGCCTGAAACCCGGCGACGATGGCGCGTGCGCTGTCGACGACGGCGACGAGCTGCGCGCGTTGTCCCTGGTCGATCTCCTGGCGCACCTGCCAGACGGCCTGCGCGAGGAGGAAAAGCAATCCGGCCACGGCGGTCGTGACCAGGCAGACCATCTTGGCCTTGAACGTGAGTCGGTCGGACATGACGTCACCCGCGACGCCGGCGCTTCAATGGCCGGCGTCGTCCAAAACAATTACTTCTGGCGTTCGAACGTGATCAGCGAACGCGTCATGCCCTTGTCGGCCCAATTGGGCATCACGCGCCAGGGCGTCGTGACCTGCAGCCTGTCGCCGTCGATCTTGAAGTTGCGCGTCTGCGCCGTGCCCACCCATTGCGGATTCCAGGCCGCCTCGACGTGCGTCGTCCACTGGTCGCCCTTGATCTCGGCGCGGCCGGTGTAGGAGACGATGGTGTCCAGCAGCGCGGCCTTCTCGGCGTCGGTCTTGCCCGGTTTGCGGCCGTCGGCGGTAAGCATGAAGAAGACGCGGCCGTTGGGCGTGAACACCACGCCGCCGCTCGGCTTCGGCCCCATCACCGGCATGATCTCGCCGGTCTGCTGCACTTCGACGACGTAGCTGACGAGACGCCAGGTGCCCAGGATGTCGGGCGTGTCGGCGGCAGCGGCCAGCGTCGGCGCGCCGAGGGCGGCCGCGGTGGCAGCCAGCGCCAGCGTCTTTGACAGCGAGCGTCGGGTCGTGGTGATCATTCGTCCATCTCCAGCGTTGTGAGGCCACGAATTCTGGAGAGCACGATTGCGGATTTCGCGACTTCACGCGAATGGAGGCGAACCGCGGCCGAACGGTCACCTGTCGGGGCTGAACGGCGCTAATCCGACTTCGCTCCTCGGCGCCGGGCGTGGCGCTGCTCAGTCGTAATTGATTGACCTCAATTCGGCCAGGAAACGTTCGGCGGCACGGTCGGCGGGCCAGGGTTCCCAGGCGCTGCCGCCGTAACGCGATTGCAGCGGGTCGGCGGCGAGCACGGGCTCGGTGATGCCGAGCAGCGCGCGCACCTCGTGTTCGCTCCAGCCGGTGCAGTGCACCGCCTCCGAGGCCGCGGCGACGCGGTCGGCGTGTTTGTGCAGGCGGTGGCTCTCGGGTGTCCAGTCGGGCAGGCGGTAGCGCTGCGTGATGGCCGCCATCAGCCGCTCGCCGACGGCCCGGAAGGGCTCGCCGAGCACACGCTTGAGCGGCGAGATGCAGTCGAAGCCGAGGAAACCTTCCTCGGCGTCGTGCAGCAGTTCGGCACGCTGCTCGGCCAGGCTCAGCGGCTGCGGCGCCTCGGCGCGGCGCAGTGCCAGCACCAGCAGCGAGTGCTGCGCCACCGACAGCGGCCAGGCCCAGCGCGACTCGCCGCCCCAGCGGTAGGTGCGCGCCAGGCGCAGCGCCAGGTCCTCGTCGGTCCAGGCGTCGGGTGCCGGGTTGATCAGGTCGAGCGCCGCCCCGGAGGGGAGGCGGATCCAGGCGCGGGGCGGGTGGGCGGACATCGGACGCGGGCGGTTGGGCGAGGGCGCTACGGTAGCGCGTCGCCGTCGCAGCCCGGTGCCCTGCGTGCCCGCGGCGGTGTTCGTGCGGCCGGCGATCGCTTGTGGTGTGCGGCGGTCCTGGGCGCCGTTCGCGCCTCAGCCGCCGGCGCGGAAGCGGTAGCCGATGCCGGCTTCGGTCAGCAGGTGCACCGGCATCGAGGGCTCGGCCTCGATCTTCTTGCGCAGGTTGGCCATGTGCACGCGCACGTAGTGCGTGTCCTCGGCGTGGCCGGGGCCCCAGACGGCTTTCAGCAGCTGGCGGTGGGTGACGACGCGGTCGGGCTGCGTCGCCAGGCAGCCGAGCAGCTTGTATTCGATCGGCGTCAGGTGCAGCTCCTCGTCGCCGCGGCGCACGCTGCGGCGCGCCAGGTCCAGCGTGATGTCGCCGAAACGCAGCACCGGGCCGTCGTCGGGCGACAGCAGCGCGCGGCGGCGCAGCTGGGCGCGCACCCGCGCCAGCAGCTCGCCGGCGCCGAAGGGTTTGACGAGGTAGTCGTCGGCGCCGGCGTCCAGCGCGGCGATCTTGTCGTCCTCGGCGGCGCGTGCCGACAGCACGATGACCGGCGCCGCCGACCAGCCGCGCAGGTCGCGGATCAGGTCGACGCCGTCGCCGTCGGGCAGGCCCAGGTCGACGACCAGCAGGTCGGGGCGGCGCGTGCCGGCCTCGATCAGCCCGCGGCGAAGGCCGTCGGCCTCGTGCACCTCGTGGCCCTCGCTCTCCAGCGCCAGGCGCACGAAGCGGCGGATGTCGGCTTCGTCCTCGACGATCAGGACACGGGTTCTCGGTTCGTTCATCGGAGGTCCTCGTCGGCCACGGCGGCGGCGCTGCCGTCGTCTTCGGGCGGCGTGCCGCGCGGCAGCTCGATCGTGAAGCGTGCGCCGGCAATGCGGCCGGCTTCGAGGCGGTTGGCGCCGCGAATCGTGCCGCCGTGGGCCTGCACGATGGCGCGCGAGATCGCCAGCCCCAGGCCGACGCCGGGCGTCGCGCTCTCGCGTTCGCCACGCTCGAACTTCTCGAACAGCGCTTCCTCGCGCCCCGGCGGCAGGCCGGGGCCGTGGTCGTCGACGACCAGGCGCACGCTGTCGTCCAGCGCCTCGGCGTGGATCGCCAGCGTGCTGCCCGGCGGCGTGTAGCGCGCGGCGTTCTCCAGCAGGTTGACGAGCACACGCTCGAACAGCACCGCGTCCAGCAACAGCAGCGGCAGCCCGTCGGCCAGCGCCACCGTCACCGGCCGACCCTGCAGCACCGGGCGGCAGGCGGCCAGCGCGCTGCCGACCACTTCCTCCAGCGGCTGCCAGGCGCGGCGCAGGCGCACCGCGCCGGCCTGCAGCCGCGCCATGTCCAGCAGGTTGCCGACCAGCGCCGCCATGCGCCGCGCCGATTCGCGGATCGCCTCGACCAGGCCGCGCGGCGCCGGCCCCGGCGGCGCGATGGCCAGCGTGTCGGCCAGGCCGACCAGCGCCGCCAGCGGCGTGCGCAGGTCGTGCGAGATCGCCGACAGCAGCGAGTTGCGCAGGCGCTCGCTCTCGATCTGCAGCGCGCTCTGCTGCGCCACGTCGACGTAGTGCAGCCGCTCCAGCGAGATCGCCAGCAGCGAGGCGCAGGTCTCCATCAGCCGCATCGTCTCGGGGCCCAGCGCGGCGGTGTCGCCGGCTTCGATGGCCAGCACGCCGCGTTGGCGCATCGGCGCCTTCAGCGGCAGCACCAGGCAGCGGCTGGCGGGCAGCGTGTCGGTGCCGGCGCCGGCGGCGCGGCCGTGGCGGAAGGCCCAGGAGACGACGCCTTCGTCGGCCTCGGCCTCGCCGCCGGGCAGGCGCTGCAGCTCGTCGTGTCCGTCGGTGGCGTAGAGCGCGCAGCGGGCGCCGAACTCGGCGGCGACGAAACGCGCGCCGATCTCGGCCACCTGCGCCGGCAGCAGCGCCGCCGACAGGTCGCGCGTCATCTCGTAGAGCCGGCGCACGCGGCGCTCGCGCTGCATCGCCGCGGCGGCCTGCACCTTGAGCCCGGCGGTGAGCTGGCCGATGGCCAGCGCCACAGCCAGCATGACGCCGAAGGTCACGAGGTACTGCACGTCGCTGACGGCGAACGAGAAACGCGGCGGCACGAAGAAGAAGTCGAACAGCGCGACGCCGAAGAAGGCCGCCGCCACCGCCGGCCCGCGGCCGAAGCGCAGGCCGACGCCGACGACGGCCAGCAGGAAGATCATCACGATGTTGCTGAGCTCGAGCACGTCGCGCAGCGGCGTCGCGGCCAGCGCCGTCAGCACGCAGGCGCCGGCGGCGGCGGCGTAGCCGGCCCAGCTGGCGCCTTCGGCGGCCGGGGCCGGGCCGGCGGCGCGCGGCGCCGGCGCGCCGGCCATGCCGACCTGCACCACGTCCAGCTCGCCAGCCAGCGCGGCGACACGTTCGACCGTCGGCCGCTGCCACGGCAGCCGCCGCCGGCCGCGGCCCAGCACCAGGCGCGACAGGTTGTGCTCGCGGGCGTAGTGCACCAGGCCTTCGGCGGCGTCGGGCGCCGACGGCGTGGCGGTGGTCGCGCCCAGCGACTCGGCGAGCTTGAGTTGCTGCAGCGCCTCGCGCCGCGCCTCGGGCCCCAGGCGCTGCAGCGCCGGGGTCTCGACCATCACCGCGTGCCAGGGCAGCTCCAGCTGCGCCGCCAGCCGGGCGCAGCGGCGCACGACGGTCTCGCCGTGCCCGCCCGGCGCGACGGCGGCCAGCAGCGCCTCGCGGTTGGGCCAGACGGTCTCGACGCGGTTGCGGCGCCGCCAGGCGAGCATCTCGCCGTCGACGCGGTCGGCGGTGCGGCGCAGCGCCAGCTCGCGCAGCGCCAGCAGGTTGCCCTTGCGGAAGAAGTGCGCCGCGGCGCGTTCGGCCTGCGGCGGCAGGTAGACCTTGCCGGCCTTCAGCCGCGCCAGCAGCTCGTCGGGCGGCAGGTCGACGACGACGACCTCGTCGGCCTCGTCGAAGACGCGGTCGGGCACGGTCTCGCGCACGCGGATGCCGGTGATGCCGCCGACGACGTCGTTCAGGCTCTCCAGGTGCTGCACGTTCATCGTCGTCCAGACGTCGATGCCGGCGGCCAGCAGCTCCTCGACGTCCTGCCAGCGTTTGGGGTGGCGCGAGCCGGCGACGTTGCTGTGCGCCAGCTCGTCGACGAGCACCAGCGCGCCGTCGTGCGCGGCGCCGAAGGCCAGCGCGGCGTCGAGGTCGAACTCCTCCAGCTCGCGGCCGCGATGGCTGCGGCGCTGGCGCGGCAGCTGCGGCAGGCCGTCGGCCATCGCCGCGGTGTCGCGCCGGCCGTGGTCCTCGACGAGGCCGACGGTCAGCGCCGCGCCCTGCGCCAGCGCGTCGCGCGCGGCGGCCAGCATCGCCCAGGTCTTGCCGACGCCGGCGCTGGCGCCGAAGAAGATCTTCAGCCGGCCGCGGCGTGCGCGGGCCTCGTCCTGCTGCACGTCACGCAGCAAGGTGTCGGGGTCCGGGCGGGGCGGGGCGTTCATCGGCCGGGGATCTTCCCACGGCGCTCAGCGCCGCGGCGCCAGCGCATCCAGCGCCAGGTTCAGCTTCAGCACGTTGACACGCGCCTCGCCCAGGCCGAAGGCGGGCTCCTCGGCCTGTTGTGCGACGAGCTCGCGCACCCGCGCCTCGGGCAGGCCGCGCACGCGCGCCACGCGCGCCGCCTGGTACTCGGCGGCGGCGCGGCTGATGTCCGGGTCCAGCCCGCTGGCCGAGGCGGTGACCAGGTCCACCGGCACCGGCGCGTCGTTGCCGGGGTCGGCGGCGCGCAGCGCGGCGACGCGTGCGCGTACCGCGTCGGCCTGCGCCGGGTTCGAGGGCCCGAGGTTGGAGCCGGCCGAGTTGGCGGCGTTGTAGGGCATCGGCGCGGTGGCCGACGGCCGGCTCCAGAAGTGGCCGGGGTCGGTGAAGGACTGGCCGATCAGCTCGGAGCCGACGACGCGGCCGTCGCGTTCGACCAGGCTGCCTTCGGCCTGCCAGGGAAAGGCGAGCCGGGCGACGCCGGTCACCGCCAGCGGGTAGGCCAGACCGGTGATCAGGGACAGCGTGGCGAACAGCACCAGCGCGGGACGGAGCATGGAGTTCATGACGATCACCTCAGAACAGACCCGTGGCCGCCAGGCCCAGGTCGATCAGCTTGATGCCCACGAAGGGCACGACGACGCCGCCCAGGCCGTAGACGGCCAGGTTGCGGCGCAGCAGCGCTGCCGCGCCCACCGGGCGGTAGGCCACGCCGCGCAGCGCCAGCGGGATCAGCGCGACGATGATCAGCGCGTTGAAGATCACCGCCGACAGCACCGCCGAGGCCGGGCTGGCGAGCTGCATGACGTTCAGCGCCGCCAGCTGCGGGTAGGTGCCGACGAAGGCCGCCGGCACGATGGCGAAGTACTTGGCGACGTCGTTGGCGACGCTGAAGGTGGTCAGCGCGCCGCGCGTCATCAAGAGCTGCTTGCCGGTCTCGACGATCTCGATCAGCTTGGTCGGGTTGCTGTCGAGGTCGACCATGTTGCCGGCCTCCTTGGCGGCCTGGGTGCCGGTGTTCATCGCCACCGCGACGTCGGCCTGGGCCAGCGCCGGCGCGTCGTTGGTGCCGTCGCCGGTCATCGCCACCAGCCGGCCGGCGGCCTGGTGCTCGCGGATCAGCTTCAGCTTGGCCTCGGGCGTGGCCTCGGCGAGCACGTCGTCGACGCCGGCCTCGGCGGCGATGGCCGCGGCCGTCAGGCGGTTGTCGCCGGTGACCATGACCGTCGTGATGCCCATGCGGCGCAGCTCGGCGAAACGCTCGCGGATGCCGCCCTTGACGACGTCCTTGAGCTCGACGACGCCGAGCACACGCGCGCCGTCGGCCACCACCAGCGGCGTGCTGCCGCGGCGCGCGACCTCGTCGACGAGCTGCTGCAGCCCGGCCGGGAACTCGCCGCCCAGCGAGCGCACGTGGCGCGCCAGCGCGTCGGCCGCGCCCTTGCGCAGCGTGCGCCCGGCCGGCAGGTCGACGCCGCTCATGCGCGTCTGCGCCGAGAACGGCACGAAGACCGCGTCGAGCGCCGCCAGCTCGCGTTCGCGCAGGCCGTGGCGCTTGGCCAGCACGACGATGCTGCGGCCTTCGGGCGTGGTGTCGGCCAGCGACGCGAGCTGCGCCGCGTCGGCCAGCTCGGCCTCGGTGACGCCGGCCGCCGGCAGGAAGGCCGAAGCCTGGCGGTTGCCCAGCGTGATCGTGCCGGTCTTGTCGAGCAGCAGCACGTCGACGTCGCCGGCGGCCTCGACGGCGCGCCCCGAGGTGGCGATGACGTTGGCGCGCAGCAGCCGGCTCATGCCGGCCACACCGATGGCCGACAGCAGCCCGGCGATCGTCGTCGGGATCAGGCACACCAGCAGCGCCACCAGCATCACCAGGTCCACCGGCTCGCCGGCGCCGGCGGCCTCGACGGCGAAACGCGAGAACGGCAGCAGCGTCACGACGACGCCGAGGAAGACGATGGTCAGCGCGACCAGCAGGATGGTCAGCGCGATCTCGTTGGGCGTCTTGCCGCGGCGCGCGTTCTCGACCATCGCGATCATGCGGTCGACGAAGGTCTCGCCCGGGTCGGCGCTGACGCGCACGACGATCCAGTCCGACAGCACGCGGGTGCCGCCGGTGACGGCCGAGAAGTCGCCGCCGGACTCGCGGATGACGGGTGCCGACTCGCCGGTGATCGCGCTCTCGTCGACCGAGGCGACGCCGTCGACGACCTCGCCGTCGGCCGGCATCGTGTCGCCGGCTTCGACAAGCACGACGTCGCCCTTGCGCAGCGTCTCGGCCTCGACCGGGTGCCACTGCATCGCGCTGCGTTCGTGGCGCGCGCTGCCGGGCTCCAGCTTCTTGGCCCAGGTCTTCTTCTTCAGGCCGCGCAGCGCCGCCGCCTGGGCCTTGCTGCGGCCTTCGGCCAGCGCCTCGGCGAGGTTGGCGAAGAGCACGGTGAACCACAGCCAGGCGGCGACGCCGACGGCGAACAGGCTGGGCCGCGCCGCGGCCAGCGCGGTGGTGAAGGCGCTGCCGACGTAGACCACGGCCATCACCGGGTTGCGCCATTGCGCCCGCGGGTCGAGCTTGCGCAGCGCGTCGACCAGCGCCGGGCGCAGCAGCGCCGCGTCGAACAGGGGCAGGGAAGTGCGGGACATCGGATTCCTCATCGCGCCCACAGCGCCAGGTGCTCGGCCACCGGGCCGAGTGCCAGCGCGGGCACGTAGTTCAGCAAGCCGACCAGCAGCACGATGCCGACCAGCAGGGCGACGAACAGCGGGCCGTGCGTCGGCAGCGTGCCGCGCGTGACGGCCAGCCGCGGCTTGGCCGCCAGCGCGCCGGCCAGCGCCAGCACCGGCACCAGCACGCCGAAGCGGCCCAGCCACATCGCCACGGCCAGCAGCAGGTTGTAGAAGGGCGTGTTGGCCGACAGCCCGGCGAAGGCGCTGCCGTTGTTGTTGGCCGCCGAGCTCAGCGCGTACAGCACCTCGCTGAAGCCGTGCGCCCCGGGGTTCAGGATGCCGGCGCGGCCGGCGTCGACGCTCGCCGCCAGCGCGCTGCCGCCCAGCACCAGCAGCGGCGTCACCAGGATCGCGATCGAGACCAGCTTCATCTCGTGGGCCTCGATCTTCTTGCCCAGGTACTCGGGCGTGCGGCCGATCATCAGCCCGGCGATGAACACCGCCAGCAGCGCGAAGACCAGCATCCCGTACAGGCCCGAGCCGACGCCGCCGAAGACGACCTCGCCGAGCTGCATCAGCACCAGCGGCACGGCGCCGCCCAGCGGCGTCAGGCTGTCGTGCATCGCGTTGACCGCGCCGCAGCTGGCGGCGGTGGTCACCGCGGCGAACAGCGCGCTGGCGTCGAGGCCGAAGCGCACTTCCTTGCCTTCCATGCTGCCGCCGGCCTGCAGCGCCGAGGGCAGGGTGTCCACGCCCAGCGGCGGCAGCAGCGGGTTGCCGGCGTATTCGGCCTGGGTCACGGCGACGACGGCGACGACGAAGATCAGCGTCATCGCGCCGAGCAGCGCCCAGCCCTGGCGCGCGTCGCCGACGATGCGCCCGAAGCTGAAGCACAGCGCCGCCGGGATCAGCAGGATGGCCAGCATCTGCACCGCGTTGGCCAGCGGCGTCGGGTTCTCGAACGGGTGCGCCGAGTTGGCGTTGAAGTAGCCGCCGCCGTTGGTGCCCAGCAGCTTGATCGCCTCCTGCGAGGCCACCGGGCCCAGCGCCAGCGTCTGCTGCCGGCCTTCGACGGTGACGAGCGTGGTGTCGGCGGCGAAGGTCTGCACCACGCCCTGCGAGACGAAGAACAGCGCCGCGACGAAGGCCAGCGGCAGCAGGACCCACAACGTGGCGCGCGTCAGATCGGCCCAGACGTTGCCGATGCCGCTGGCCGTGCGGCGCGCGAAGCCGCGCGCCAGCGCCACCGCGACGGCGATGCCGGTGGCCGCCGACAGGAAGTTCTGCACCGCCAGGCCCAGCATCTGGGTCAGCCGGCTCATCGTCGTCTCGCCGCTGTAACCCTGCCAGTTGGTGTTGGTGACGAAGCTCACCGCGGTGTTCAGCGCCGAGTCGGGCGCGACCGCCGGCCAGTCCTGCGGGTTCAGCGGCAGCATCGGCTGCAGGCGCTGCAGCGCGTAGACGGCCAGCAGCCCCAGGCCGTTGAAGACCAGCAGCCCGAGCGCGTAGCGCGTCCAGGGCTGGTCCTCGGCGGGGTCGACGCCGGCCAGGCGGAACAGCGGCGCCTCGACGCGCCGGCCGAGGGCGAAGCGGCCGTCCATCACCGCCTCGATCGCCCGCCCCAGCGGCCAGGCCGCGGCGAACAGCACGAGCAGGAAGACGGCCAGTTGCAACCAGGCGCCGCTCACGAGAAGTCCTCCGGCCGCAGCAGCGCGGCGACGAGGTAGACGAGCAGCCCGGCGGCCAGTGCCGCGGCGGCACAAAGCCAAGCGTTCATGCCCGCCCCCGGCGTCGTTCGAGTCGCGCGCAGCCGCGCGCCAGCGCCCAGGCCAGCGCCCACAGCGCGGCACCGGTCACGAGGTACAACAGGTCCATGGACCCCTCCGTTCAATGTCGGAGGGATGCTCCCGCAGCGGCCGTCAAGACGGTCGCAAGACTGCGGGCGGCGGCATCAAGAAGGTGTCAAGACGCGGCTGGCGCGTGTCCGCTCTCGATCAGCCGTACCAGCGTGCGCAGCATCGTGTTCACCGGCGTCGGCACGCCGTGGCGCTGGCCGCAGCGCACGACGTAGCCGTTCAGGTGCTCGATCTCGGTGTGCTTGCCGCGCGCCAGGTCCTGCGCCGTCGACGAGCGCTGGCCCGGCATCGACGGCGCCAGCGCGAACACCGTGGCCTCGATGTCGGCCGGGATCTCGACGCCATCGGCGGCGGCGACGGCGACGCACTCGCGCACCACCTCGCGCATCAGCTCGGGCACGCCGTCGGTGGCGACCAGCCGGCCGTAAGGCGCCTGGCCGATCGCCGACAGCGCGTTGTAGGCGCAGTTCAGGATCAGCTTGGTCCACAGCGCCTGGCGCGCGTCGGCCGACACCTGCACCGGCACGCCGGCGGCACGGAAGGTTTCGGCCCAGGCGTCGCCGCCGCGGCCGGGCTCGACCAGCAGCTCGCCGCGGCCGTGGTGCAGCACGTGGCCCGGGCCGGCCATCTCGGTGGCGACGTAGACGACGGCGGCACGCACCGGCTGCGGCAGCAGCGTGCGCAGGCGCTCGGCGTTGTCGACGCCGTTCTGCAGGCTCAGCACCAGCGTGCCGGGCGCCAAGTGCGGCAGCATCGACGCCGCCGCGGCCTCGGTGTCGGTGGACTTCACGCAGAACAGCACCAGCGAGGCGCCGGCCACCGCGGCGACCTCGGTGCTGGCGGCGACCCGCACACGCTCGTCGAAAGCGCGCGTCTGCAGCCGCAGGCCCTCGGCCCCGATCGCCTGCACGTGCGCCGGGCGGCCGATCAGCACGACCTCGTGGCCGGCGCGCGCGAGCATGCCGCCGAAGTAGCAGCCCACGGCGCCGGCGCCCATCACCGCCACGCGCAGCGAGTCATCAGCCATCGTTCGTCTCCGTCGGGAATCGGGACGCCGATGCTAGCCGGCGTGGCGCGGGCTCAGCCGCGCAGCGCGGCGGCGTTGTCGGCCAGCCAGGCGTCGAAGCTCTGCGGCGCACGGCCGACGAGGCGGCGGAAGTCGCCGGTCACCGTGCCGACGTGGCCGGCGGCGGTGTTGGCGTCGAACGAGGCGTAGGCCCGCGCCACCGGCTCGGGCAGGCCGGCGCCGACCATGCCGCGCTCCAGGTCGGCCACCGCCACCGGCACCACCGTCAGCGGGCGGCCGATCGCACGCCCGATGCGTTCGGCCTGCTCGGCGGTCGTCAGCGCTTCCTCGCCGCTCAGCGTGTAGACCTCGCGGCTCCGGCTGCTGCCGGCCAGCGCGGTGGCTGCGGCCAGCGCCAGGTCGTCGCGCGAGAGGTTGGCGACCTTGCCGTCGCCCGCCGCGCTGTACCACTGGCCGCCGTTGGCCAGCACCGCTGGCAGCGACTGGAACAGGTTGTCGAAGTACCAGTGGTTGCGCAGGATGGTCCAGCCCGGCACGCGGCTGGCGGCCAGCGCGTCCTCGGTTCCGGCGTGGTCGGGCGCGAAGCTGATCAGCGAGTCGTGCGGCCCGGGCATCGAGGTGTAGACGAGGTGGGCGACGCCGGCCTGTTCGGCGGCGGCGACGGCGGCGCGGTGCTGCTCCAGGCGCTTGCCCGGGCGGTCCAGCGCGTCGGTGCTGACGATCAGCGCGCGGGCGATGCCGGCGAAGGCGCCGGCCAGCGACGCGGCGTCGTCGAAGTCGGCGCGGCGCGTGGTGACGCCGCGGGCGGCGAAGGCGGCCAGGCGTTCGGTCTGGCGCGAGGCGGCGACGATGCGCGCCGGCTCGACCTGCAGCGTGTCGAGCAGGTGCTGCAGCACACGTTGGCCGAAGTGGCCCGAGGCGCCGGTGACGAGAAGCTGGGACATACGAGACTCCGTTGAAGGCGGGCGGGACACCCGGATCATTAGTATTTAAAGGGAACCAACTCTCAACTTGCGTGTTGGTGCCGAAATGATCCATCATCGGGCGCCGGCTCCACAAGAAGGGAGCCGAAGGTCACTTGGTGACCTCGGTGTTACCGACCCCAGCCCCGCGGAGTTCTCGATGTCGCTTCACAAGTCCAAGGATCCCGATGCCGACCGCTGCCCGATCCGCGACGTGCTCGAACGTTTGGGCGACCGCTGGAGCATGCTGGTGCTGTTCACGCTGGAGGAGGGCGGCACGCTGCGCTTCACGGTGCTGAAGTCGCGCATCGCCGACATCTCGCAGCGCATGCTGGCGCAGACGCTGCGCCGGCTGGAGCAGGACGGCCTGGTCAGCCGCACCGTCTACCCGACGGTGCCGCCGCGTGTGGACTACGCGCTGACCGCGCTCGGCACCTCGTTCCTGCAGCCGATGCACGGCCTGCTGGACTGGGCCAAGGCGCACCACCAGGACGTGCACGCAGCGCGCCGCGCCTACACGCCGCCCGAGGCGATCGCGGCGCGCTGATTCAGCCGCGCCGCAGCCCGGCCTCGTACCAGGGCTTGCTGCGGTTCACGAGGCGCACCACCAGCAGCATCACCGGCACCTCGATCAGCACGCCGACGACGGTGGCCAGCGCCGCGCCCGACTGGAAGCCGAACAGGCTGATCGCCGCCGCCACCGCCAGCTCGAAGAAGTTGCTCGCGCCGATCAGCGCCGACGGGCAGGCCACCGCGTGGCTCTCGCCGGCGCGGCGGTTGAGCCAGTAGGCGAGTCCCGAGTTGAAGAACACCTGGATCAGGATCGGCACCGCCAGCATCGCGATCACCGCCGGCTGCGCCAGGATGGCCTCGCCCTGGAAGGCGAAGAGCAGCACCAGCGTCGCCAGCAGCGCGGCGATCGACCACGGGCCGATGCGGGCCAGCGTCGCCTCCAGCGCCTGCGGGCCGCGGCGCAGCAGCGCGCGGCGCCAGGCCTGCGCCAGCACCACCGGGATCACGATGTAGAGCACGACCGAGGTCAGCAGCGTGTCCCAGGGCACGGTGATCGCCGACAGCCCCAGCAGCAGCGCGACGATGGGCGCGAACGCGAAGACCATGATCGTGTCGTTCAGCGCCACCTGGCTCAGCGTGAACAGCGGGTCGCCGTTGGTCAGCCGGCTCCAGACGAAGACCATCGCCGTGCAGGGCGCCGCGGCGAGCAGGATCAGGCCCGCGACATAACTGTCGAGCTGCTCGGCCGGCAGCCAGGGCGCGAAGACCTGGCGGATGAAGATCCAGGCCAGCAGCGCCATCGAGAAGGGCTTGACGGCCCAGTTGACGAACAGCGTGACGCCGATGCCGCGCCAGTGCCGGCGCACCTGGTGCAGCGCGCCGAAGTCCACCTTCAGCAGCATCGGGATGATCATCACCCAGATCAGCAGCCCGACCGGCAGGTTGACCTGGGCGAACTCGAGCCGGCCGATGGCCTGGAACGGGCCGGGGAACAACTGCCCCAGCGCGATGCCGGCGGCGATGCACAGCGCGACCCAGAGCGTCAGCCAGCGTTCGAACAGACTCATCGGTGCGGGGGCGGGCAGGGTGGCGGTGGTCATGGCGTCAGCTCCGGCCGATCTCGGCGAGTGCGGCCTGCAGCGCGGTGCGGTCCATCGTCGCCAGCGGCAGCGCCAGCAGTTGCAGCATGCGGTAGCCGATCGCCTGGCGCGTCAGCTCGAAAGCGCGGCGCTTGCCGTCGTCGCCGCCTTCGGCGTTCGACGGGTCGGGGTAGCCCCAGTGCACCTTGACCGGCTGGCCGCGCGCGCCGAAGAAGACCGGGCAGGCCTCGGCCGCGGCGCTGTCGCAGACGGTGATGACGATGTCCAGCGGCGGCGCGCCGTCGGCGACGAACTCGTCCCAGCTCTTGCTGCGGAACGCGCCGGTGGCGATGCCGGCGTTGGCCAGCGCTTCCAGCGCGAACGGGTTGATGCGCCCGCTGGGCGCGCTGCCGGCGCTGTGGGCCTGCACGTCGGCGCCGAGCCGGGCCGCGAGGTGGTTCAGCATGCCCTCGGCGAGCACGCTGCGCGCCGAGTTGTGGGTGCAGAGGATCAGGACGTGGACGGTCATGTCAGTGCTTTCCGATGTCGGCGACGCGCGCCTTCAGCGCGACGCGGTCCAGGCTGGCCAGCGGCAGCGCCAGCATCAGCTGGATGCGCCGCTTCATCGTGACGAAGGTCTCGACGAAGGCCTGTTCACGCTGTGCCTCGGGCGCGGCGGCCGGGTCCGGCATGCCCCAGTGCGCCGTGACCGGCTGGCCCGGCCAGACCGGGCAGACCTCGCCGGCGGCCTGGTCGCAGACGGTGAAGACGAAGTGCAGCTCGGGCGAACCGAGGCGTGCGAACTCCTCCCAGCTCTTGCTGCGACAGCCGTCGACCGGCAGGCCCTGCGCGGCGAGTGTCTTCAGCGTCAGCGGATGCACTTCGCCCTTGGGGTGGCTGCCGGCGGAGAAGGCGCGGAAGCGCCCGTCGCCGAGCCGGTTCATCAGCGCCTCGGCGAGGATCGAGCGTGCCGAGTTGCCGGTGCAGATGAAGAGCACGTTGTAAGTCTTCTGATCCATGGGGGACCTTTCAGCGTAAGGAAATCGGGTGGAGCGGCAGGCCGGACTCAGCACCGGGCGCGCTGGCGCGTCGTGGGCCCGCAGGCCTGCCCCTGGCAGCAGTGGTCGGTGAGGTAGCCGAGCAGCGCGTCCATGCGCGGCATGGCAGGGCGGTAGATCAGGCTGCGGCCGTCGCGCTCCACGCTGACGAGCCCGGCGTGGATCAGCTCCTTCAGGTGGAAGGACAGGGTCGACGACGGGATGTCGAGCATCGCCGACAGCGCCGACGGTGTCATGCCGCCGGGCCCGGCGCCCACGAGCGCGCGGAAGATCCTCAGCCGTGCTTCCTGCGCCAGCGCGGCGAGCGCGGCGACGGCCTGTTTCTCGTCCATCGTCACCTCGGTGAAACGGGTTCGGCCAGTGCGGCCAGGCGCTGCACGCCGACCGGCTCGGCGACTTGCTGCGCGACGATCGCGAAGCGGCCGGCCGACAGGCGCCCGACCTCGTCGATGCGCTCGCGCTCGGCGGCGGCACGTTGGCGCAGCAGCGGCGCATGGGTGTCGGCCGCGGCCAGGCTCTGGTTGATCACCCAGGCCCAAGGCTCGATGCCGGCGCGGCGCAGGTCGGCCTGCAGGTCGGCGGCCTCGAGCACCGGCGTCGTCTCGGGCAGCGTCACGACCAGCAGCTTGGTGCGCCTGGCGTCCTGCAGCCGCATCAGCGGCGTCGTCGTGTGCAGCCCCTTGTCACCGGTCTGGCGCACCACCTCGCGGTGATAGCTGCCGGTGGCGTCGAGCAGCAGCAGCGTGTGGCCGGTTGGCGCGGTGTCCATCACGACGAAACGCGTGCCGGCCTCGCGGATCACCCGGGAGAAGGCCTGGAAGACGGCGATCTCCTCGGTGCAGGGCGAGCGCAGGTCCTCCTCCAGCAGTGACCGGCCGGCATCGTCCAGGCCTGCGCCCTTGGTCTGCAGCACCTGCCGGCGGTAACGCTCGGTCTCGGCATGCGGATCGATCCGGCTGACCTGAAGGTGCGCCAGTTCGCCCAGCAGGGTCTCGTCCAGGTGCGCGGCCGGGTCCGACGTGGTCAGGTGCACGTCGAGCCCGCGGCGCGCCAGCGCCACCGCGATGGCCGCGGCGACCGTCGTCTTGCCGACGCCGCCCTTGCCGACGACCATCACCAGCCCGGCGCCGTCGTGCGCGATGCCGTCGACCAGCGCGGACAGCGGGCGTGCGTCGACCGTGGCCGGCGTCTCGGACGCAGGCGCCGCGGCCTCGGCCGGCGAGGCGTCCAGCAGCCGGCGCAACGCCGCCAGCCCGACCAGGTTGAAGGGCTGCAGCGGCAACCGGTCCACCGGCAAGGTGCGCACGGTCTCGGGCATGCCCTGCAGCGCGGCCGTCTCGCGCTCGTGGATCGCCGCGGCCAGCGGGTCGCCACGGCCCGCATCGGCCGGCATCAGCCCGTTGACGACGAGGAAGGCGCTGCGCAGCCCGGCGCCGGCCAGCTCGTGCTGCGTGCGCGCCAGTTCGCGCAGCGCGGTGCCCTGGGCGCGGGCGACGAGCACGAGCCGGGTGCGGCTGGCATCGGCCAGCACGTCGAGCGCGGCGCGGTACTGCGCGCGGTGCTTCTCCAGCCCCGCCAGCGGGCCCAGGCACGACGCGTCGCCCTTGCCGGCGTCGAGGAACCCGGTCCAGGCGCCGGGCAGCTGCAGCAGGCGGATGGTGTGCCCGGTCGGCGCGGTGTCGAAGACGACGTGGTCGAAACCGGCGGTGGCCGCGTCGTCGGCCAGCAGCGCGGTGAACTCGTCGAACGCAGCGATCTCGGTCGTGCAGGCGCCCGAGAGCTGTTCCTCGATGCCGCGCACCACGTCCTCGGGCAGTACGCCGCGCACCGGGCCGACGAGCCGGTCGCGATAGGCCTGCGCCGCGGCCTGCGGGTCGATCTCCAGCACCTGCAGGCCGGGCACCGCCTCGATGGCCGTCGTGCGGTTGCCGATCGTCACGCCGAAGACCTGGCCGACGTTCGACGCCGGGTCGGTGCTGACGAGCAGCACGCGGCGGCCCTGGTCGGCCAGGCGCACGGCGCTGGCGCAGGCGATCGAGGTCTTGCCGACGCCGCCCTTGCCGGTGAAGAACAGGAAGCGCGGTGGGTGGTCGAGGAAGCGCATCGCAGCGTCCTGCCGCTTCAGCAGCAACGCCCGCCGCTGCAGCAGCCGCCGGCCGCCGCGGGGGCCGGTGCCGCCGCCAGCCCGGCCCAGCGGGCGAGTTCGTCGCGGTTCGGGTAGCGGCCGGCGAGCGCCACCTCGCCGTCGACGAGGATCAGCGGCAGCGCCTGCGAGCCCGAACGCTGCAGGAAGCCGGCGACCGCCGTGTTCGCGGCAAAGGCCGTCGGCTGCTGCGCGAGGTTGAAGCGCTCGATGCGCGCGCCGGCCTCCCGTGCCCACGCGAAGTCGGCTGCAAACGCCATCACGGCCTCGTCGACATCGGCACCACAGACGCCGCTGCTGCAGCACATCGCGGGGTCGAATACCTGGATCGTTGTCATCGTCTTCTCCTGTCGTCGGGGTTGTCGGGCGTCGGCGCGTCGGGCATCGACGGCACTCTACATTTCCAAAGTTACAGAAATATGGCACGATGAGGATCCGACGTCCAGCCCTCTGCGCCAGCGGCGGGTCGGACCTGGCGACCGACCCCAAAGGACCGTGGGATGAATACCGAAGCCGAAGTCAAGCAAGTCGTTCGCGAGCGCTACGGCGCCGCCGCCACGCAGGTCAGCGGCGGCTGCTGCGGCAGCGCCGCGCAGGCGCTTGGTGGTGCGGATCCGATCACGTCGAACCTGTACGACGCGGTGCAGGCCGGTGAACTGCCCGACACCGCGCTGCTCGCGTCGCTGGGCTGCGGCAACCCGACGGCACTGGCCGAGCTGCACCTCGGTGAGACGGTGCTCGACCTGGGCTCGGGCGGCGGCATCGACGTGCTGCTGTCGGCCCGGCGCGTCGGCCCGACCGGCATGGCCTTCGGTCTGGACATGACCCGCGAGATGCTGGCGCTGGCCGAAGAGAACAAGCGCAAGAGCGGGCTGCGCAACGTCTTCTTCCTGCGCGGCGAGATCGAGAACATCCCGCTGCCCGACGACACGGTCGACGTGATCATCTCCAACTGCGTCATCAACCTGTCGGCCGACAAGGACCGCGTGCTGCGCGAGGCGTTCCGGGTGCTGAAGCCCGGTGGCCGCTTCGCCGTCAGCGACGTCGTCGTGCGCGGCGACGTGCCGCCGGCGATCCGCCGCAACGTGGAGCTGTGGGTCGGCTGCGTGGCCGGTGCGCTGTCCGACACCGACTATCTCGCCAAGCTGCAGGCGGCCGGCTTCGAGAACGCCGGCATCGAGGTGACGCGGGTCTACGGCGCCGAGGACGCGAAGGAGTTCCTCGCCACGCAGGGCGAGGACCTGCAGGAACTGGCGCGCGAGGTCGACGGGAAGTTCGTCAGCGGCTTCGTCCGCGCCACCAAGCCGCGGCAGCCTGCCACGGCCGAGCCATCGGCCGCGGCGGCCGCGTCGTCGTGCTGCGGGCCTCGGTGCTGCTGAAGAATCGCGCGTGCCTGCGCGACGCCCTGGCGTCGTTAAGCTGACGCCGTGGCACAGGCTCCAGTTCCATCCCGCGTCGGCACGCCGGCGTTCGCCTGCGTCGCCGAGGCCTGGACAGTGCACGAGGCCGAGCTGCGTGGCTTTTTGCGCCACCAGACCGGCGATGCGGACGCAGCCGAGGACCTGCTGCAGGACACCTTCCTGAAGGCGATTGGCGCCGGCGCGCAGTTCTGCGGGCTCGACGACCCGCGCGCCTGGTTGTTCCGTGTGGCGCGCAATGCGCTGATCGACCGCCTGCGGCTGGCCCGGCCGCAGGATCCGATCGACAAGCACGCCGAGACGCTGGCCGCGGCCGTGCCCGAGCCGACGCCGGCCGTCGACGCGCTGACCGGCTGCATCGCGCGCGTGCTGCTGGAGTTGTCGGCCGACGACGCCGACTGCATCCGTGCCTGCGACCTCGACGGCATGACGCAGAAGGACTATGCGGCGGCGCGCAGGCTCAGCCTGCCGGCGGCGAAGGCGCGGCTGTTGCGCGCGCGCCGGCGCCTGCGCGAGCGCATGACGGTCGCGTGCCGGGTCCGGTTCGACCCGGCCGACGGCCGCGTCTGCTGTCACCAGGGCCGCGTCGACGGCACCTGAAGTCCGGCGGCGGGCGGCTGGGCCTGCATCCTTTTCGCCCTTCGTTCGTCTACAGGCTTGAACGAAGGTGCACCGATGTCCGTCCTGACCCTGCCCGAGAGCCTGTCCGCCTGGCCGCGACGCCAGCCGAGGCTGTTCATCGCCATCGCCGCCGTCGCCTGGTGGCTGCTGTACCGCTGGCTGGCGCCGGCGTCCGAGGCGCTGGTCGCCTGGCTGCCGGTCGAGCGCGACAGCCACCTGGGCGGCGCGCTGCAGTTCTTCCTCTACGACACGCCGAAGGTCCTGCTGTTGCTGACCGCGGTCGTGTTCGTGATGGGCATGGTGAACTCGTACTTCACCCCCGAGCGCACGCGCGCGCTGCTGGCCGGGCGCAGCGAGGGTGTGGCCAACGTGATGGCGGCCAGCCTGGGTATCGTGACGCCGTTCTGCTCGTGCTCGGCGGTGCCGCTGTTCATCGGCTTCGTGCAGGCCGGCGTGCCGCTGGGCGTGACCTTCTCGTTCCTGATCGCCGCGCCGATGGTCAACGAGGTGGCGCTGGCGCTGCTGTTCGGCCTCTTCGGCTGGCGCATCGCGCTGCTGTACCTGGGCCTGGGGCTCGCGGTGGCCATCGTCGCCGGCTGGGTGATCGGGCGGCTGAAGATGGAGCGCCACCTCGAGGACTGGGTGCGCGAGATGCCCAGGCTGCACGCCACCGCCGGCGCCGACACGCTGACGCTGGCCGACCGCATCGACGGCGGCTTCGCCAGCGTGCGCGAGATCGTCGGCCGCGTCTGGCCCTGGATCCTGGCCGGCATCGCGATCGGCGCCGGCATCCACGGCTGGGTGCCACAGGACTTCATGGCCTCGTTCATGGGCCAGGGCGCGTGGTGGTCGGTGCCGCTGGCGGTGCTGCTGGGCGTGCCGATGTACACCAATGCCGCCGGGATCATCCCGATCGTGCAGGCCCTGCTGGCCAAGGGCGCGGCGCTGGGCACCGTGCTGGCTTTCATGATGAGCGTCATCGCGCTGTCGCTGCCCGAGATGGTCATCCTGCGCAAGGTGCTCAAGCCCAGGCTGATCGCCACCTTCGTCGCCGTCGTCGCCAGCGGGATCCTGTTGGTCGGCTTCGCCTTCAACGCGGTTCTCTGAGCGCCGACGGCGCCCGGCCGCCTTGATTCAACCCCAATGAAAGGAACACGAATGGACGTCAAGGTTCTCGGCACCGGTTGTGCCAGCTGCAGGAACACGATCGCGCTGATCGAAGAGGTCGCGCGCGCCAAGGGCGTCGCGGTGACGGTGTCCAAGGTGCAGGAGCTGCGCGACATCATGGCCTACGGCGTGATGAGCACGCCGGGGGTCGTCATCGACGGCCAGGTGGTGCATGCCGGCGGCGTGCCTGCACGCGCCAAGGTCGAGCGGTGGCTCGGCGCCTGAGCCCTGCGCGCTGAACGCGCCGGCGCACGGGGCGGTGCTCGAGCAGATGCCGGCGCCGGGTGAGGACGCTGCCGCCTCAGCGGCTGGTGATGATGCGCAGCCCCAGCCCGATGAAGACGAGGCCGGCGACGCGGTCCAGCCACGCGCCGGCGCCGGGGCGGCGGTTCAGCCAGGCGCCGATGCTGCCGGCGAAGGCGCCGAGCAGCACGAACAGCAGCGCCGCCTGCGCGGTGAACACGAGGCCCAGCACACCGAGCTGCATTGCCACCGGCCCCTGTTCCGGCACGACGAACTGCGGCAGGAAGGCCAGGAAGAACAGCACGACCTTCGGGTTCACCGCGTTGGCCAGCAGGCCTCGGCGGAAAAGCGTCGCCGCCGTCTCGTCGGCCGCGCGGTCCGTTCCCGACATCGCACCGCCGCGGCTGCGCAGCGCACGCAGCCCCAACCAGACGAGGTAGCCGCCGCCGATCCACTTCAGCGCCGTGAAGGCGACCGGCGAGGCCGCGACCAGGGCGCTGACGCCCAGCACGGCCAGCACCGTGTGGCTCAGGCAGCCGAGCGCGCAGCCCAGCCCGAAGGCGATGCCGCGCCGCCGCCCGCGCGACATGCCGGTGCTCAGCACCATCAGGTTGTCGGGGCCGGGCGTGGCCGTGATCAGCACGGCGGCGGCGAGGAATGCGAGCAGTTGGGAGAGTGTCAGCATCGGGCGGCGGCCGGGGGCGGGCCCCGGATTGTCGCGCCCGCCGCTTCAGCTCAGCGTGCGCTGCCCGCGCCAGGCAGCCACCGGCCGCGGCTGTGCGCCGAGCACACGCTCGGCGTCCAGCGAGCGGATCGGCACCGAGGCGTCGCGCGGGATCAGGCCCTGGGCGATGAGGTTCTCGTAGCGCAGCGCGCAGACGCGCAGGAAGGACGCGAAGTTGCCGACCGCGCCGCGTTCGGCCACCAGTTCGTCGTACAGCGTCTCGATCAGCTGGGCGACGCTCAGGCCGTCGCGCGCGGCGATCTCCTCGAGCACCGCCCAGTGCAGGTTCTCCAGCCGCACGCTGGTGACGACGCCGTGCAGCCGCACCGAGCGCGTGCGGCTCTCGTAGCTGGCGGGGTCGGCGCTGACGAAGATCCGGCACATGGGCGTCTCCCTGGGCGTTGCAGGACGATGCTACAGGCTGATGCGCGTGCCCAGCACGGCCAGGAACTGCCCGATCCAGGCCGGGTGTGCGGGCCACGCCGGGGCGGTGACGAGCCGGCCGTCGGTGACCGCGCCGTCGATCGCGATGCCCATGTACTCGGCGCCGGCCAGCTCCACCTCGACCTGGCAGGCCGGGTAGGCGCTGACGCGCCGGCCCTTGATCAGCCCGGTGGCGGCGAGCAGCTGCGCGCCGTGGCAGATCGCGGCCACCGGTTTGTCGGCCGCCAGGAAGTGGCGCGTGATCTCGACGACGCGCGTGTTCATGCGCAGGTACTCGGGCGCGCGGCCGCCGGGGATCACGAGCGCGTCGTACGCCGCCGGGTCGATTTCGGCGAAGCTGGCGTTGAGCGCGAAGCGGTGGCCGGGCTTCTCGCTGTAGGTCTGCTGGCCCTCGAAGTCGTGGATCGCGGTCATCACCCAGTCGCCGCTCTTCTTGTCGGGCGCCACCGCGTGCACCGTGTGGCCCACGGCCTGCAGCGCCTGGAACGGCACCATGACCTCGTAGTCCTCGCCGAAGTCGCCGCACAGCATCAGGATCTTGCTCATCGCCCGGGTCTCCTGGGTTCGTTGGGATGGGCGCCATCTTCGGCAAGCGCGCCGCGCAGGCGGTAGTAGCGGCCTACCGCGGCGGCCGTGGTTTTCCCGGAGGGCGAAGAACCAAACTCGGTTTCCTTCGTTCCAGGCGCCGGGACCGCTGGAGAAACTCATGAGACGTTTTTCCTCCCGCCGTCTCCATGCCCGTCCAGGAACTTCCCGCCGCGCCGCCGCTGATCCGGCTCGACGGCCTCAGCAAACGCTTCCGCCTGCCCGGCGGCGAGGTCTTCGACGCCGTGCACGAGGTCTCGCTGCAGGTGCGCCGCGGCGACGTCTTCGGCATCGTCGGCGCCAGCGGCGCCGGCAAGTCGACGCTGCTGCGCCTGATCAACCTGCTGGAGACGCCCGACCGCGGCCGCGTCGAGGTCGACGGCCGCGTGCTGACCGAGCTCGGCAAGCGCGAGCTGCGCCTGGCGCGCCAGTCCATCGGCATGATCTTCCAGCAGTTCAACCTGCTGCAGAACGCGACCGTCTTCGACAACGTCGCCTTCCCGCTGCGCCTGCACGGCCGGCGCTCGCGTGCCGAAGTCGCCGAACGCGTCGCCGAGTGCCTGGCCATCGTCGGCCTGACCGACAAGCGCGACAGCCACCCGGCGCAGCTGTCCGGCGGCCAGAAGCAGCGGGTGGCGATCGCGCGTGCGCTGGCGCCGCATCCGTCGGTGCTGCTGTGCGACGAGCCGACCTCGGCGCTGGACGCCGACACCACGCGCCAGGTGCTGCGCACGCTGGCCGACATCAACGCCCGGCTGGGCGTGACGATCGTCATCGTCACCCACGAGCTGGAGGTCGTGCGCTCGCTGTGCCGCCACGTCGCCGTCGTCGAACGCGGTGCGGTCGCCGAGCAGTTCGCGCTGGCCGAGCGCGGCGTGCGCCGCCGCACCTCGCTGGGCCGGGCGCTGCAGCGTCTGGTCGACCACCCGCCCGAACTCGATGCCGAAGGCGACGAGGCCGTGGCCGAAGAACCGGAGCCCGCCCATGCCTGAGAACATCGTCGCGCTGCTGCCCGAACTCTGGACGGCGGTCGGCCAGACCGCGCTGATGCTGGCCATCGGCCTGGGCTCGGCGCTGATCGTCGGCGGCCCGCTGGGCGTCTGGCTGTTCCTGCTCGGCCCGGGCCAGCCGCTGGCCTCGGCGCCGGTCTACGGCGTCGTCAGCTGGGTCGTGAACCTGGTGCGTTCGTTCCCGTTCATCATCCTGCTGGTGGCGCTGGTGCCGGTCACGCGTGTCATCGCCGGCACCTCGATCGGGCCGCTGGCGGCGGCGGTGCCGCTGTCCTTCGCGGCGATCCCGTACTTCGCGCGCCTCGTCGAGCAGACGCTGCGCGAGGTGCCGCGCGGCGTCGTCGAGGCGGCACACGCGATGGGCGCCTCGGAGCTGCAGATCGTCTGGCGCGTGCTCGTCGTCGAGGCGCGTTCGGGGCTGGTGCTGGCGCTGACGGTGCTGGCGATCAGCTTCCTGTCGTACTCGGCGGTGGCCGGCGTCGTCGGCGGCGGCGGCATCGGCGACCTCGCGATCCGCTACGGCTACTACCGCTTCCAGACCGACGTGATGGTGTTCACCGTCGCGATCCTCGTCGTGCTCGTGCAGCTCATCCAGTTCGGCGGCAACGCGCTCGCGCGCCGGCTGGACAAACGCTGACTTCCCCGTCCTCTCCGATCACAAGGAACCCGTCCCATGTCGTTCTCGCGCCGTTCGCTGCTGTCCACCGCCGTCGCCCTGGCCGCCGTCCTCGGCGCCGCGACGCTCGCCTCCCAGGCCCAGGCGCAGCAGAAGAAGGAGCTCGTCATCGGCGCCACCGCCGGCTCCAACCTCGACGTGCTGAAGCTCGGCATCAAGCCGCAGCTGGAGCAGAAGGGCTACAAGGTCAGGCTCGTCGAGTTCAACGACTACGTGCAGCCGAACAAGGCGCTGGCCGACGGCGCGCTCGACGCCAACTTCTTCCAGCACATCATCTACCTGAAGAAGTTCGCCGCCGACCAGAAGCTCGACATCGTCGACATCGTGCAGGGCCCGATCGCGCCGCTGGGCCTGTACTCGCGCAAGTTCAAGACCGTGGCCGACGTGCGCGAAGGCGCGCGCATCGCGCTGCCCAACGACCCGACCAACCTCGCGCGCTCGCTGGTCTTCCTGGAGCAGCACAAGCTGCTGACGGTCAAGCCCGGCGTCGACCCGCTGCGCGTGACCGAGAAGGACATCGTCGCCAACCCGAAGAAGATCCAGCTCGTGCCGCTGGAAGCCGCGCAGCTGCCGCGGGCGCTGGACGACACCGACTTCGCCGTCGTCAACGGCAACTTCGCGATCTCCTCGGGGCTGAAGCTCACCGAAGCGGTGGCGCTGGAGAAGACGCCCGACTACTACCTGCTCGTTGCCGCGGTCAAGCGCGCCGACGCCGCCACGCCCTGGGCTCACGACATCGCCGAGGCCTTCAAGACGCCGTATTTCAAGCAGGTGCTGGACAAGAACTTCGCCGGTTATGCCCGCCCGTCCTTCCTGCAGTGAGGGACGGACGATGCAGGTCTGGCAGTTCGATGAAGACGGCGGCGTGACGCAGCACGCACGCGGCACGGCCGCCAGCGTGGCGCTGCTGGCGCGGCTGGGCGTGGACGCCGGGCGTGTCGAGATCGAGCCCGACGCCGATTCGGGCCACCACGCGGCGCTGGATGCGCTGCGCCGGCACTACGGCATCGTGCACGAGGACCGCGTCACCGTGCGCCCGGGCGACCCGGCCTGGCCGGCGCAGCGCGCCCGCTTCCTGGAGGAGCACACGCACGCCGACCTGGAGCTGCGGGTCTTCGTCAACGGCCGCGGCCTGTTCCACGTGCGCCTGCCGGCGGGTAGCCTGGCCGTGCTGTGCAGCGCCGGCGACTGGATCGCCGTGCCGGCGGGCCTCGCCCACCGCTTTGACGGCGGCCGCCTGGCCGACTTCGAGGCGCTGCGTTTCTTCTCGCGCGCCCAGGGCTGGGAGGCGTTGCCCACCGGCGGCGGCGCGCCGACGCTGCCGTTGCTGGACGAACTGCTGGCCGGGCGTGTGACCGCGCCGCCGGCCGTCGCGAGGACGGCATGAGCCCTCAGGACTTGTCCGGGGCTCATTCCCGCTCGGAGGGACCGGCCGCCAGGCCGGAGGGTGCCCAATGAGCGCGGTCCTGGCCGAGATCGGCACCGAACGCCGCTTCTGGGCGCCGGCGCTGGAGACCCAGTCGCGTGCCGACTGGGACGCGCTGAAGCTCGAGCGCCTGCGCCGCCATCTGCGCCACGCCGCCGAGGGCTCGCCGTACTACCGCGCCGCCTTCGCCGCCGCCGGCGTGGGCCCCGAGGACCTGCGCACGCTGGACGACCTGCGGCGTTTCCCGACGCTGGACAAACGCACGCTGCGCGACCGCCAACTGGCGGTGCCGCCGCTGGGCGACATCCTCGCCGTGCCCGAGCGCGACGTGGTCTACGTCTGCGCCTCCAGCGGCTCGACCGGCGTGCCGACCGCCTCGCCGTTCACCGCCGAGGACTTCGACGACTGGATCGACTACGAGGCGCGCCAGTTCTGGTCCTCCGGGCTGCGGCCCGACGACCGCTACGGCCACGCGCTGAACCTGTCGCTGTTCGTCGGCGGGCCTTGCGTGCTCGGCGCCCAGCGCCTGGGCGCCTTGAGCGTGCACGCCGGCACGCTGCCGTCGGAGCGCCTGCTGCAGATCGCGCAGCAGTTCCGCCTGACGGCGCTGTGGACGACGCCGTCCTACGCCTGGTATCTCGGCGAGACGGCGCTGAAGCAGGGCCTGGACCCGCGCCGCGACCTGCAGGTGCGGCGCCTCTTCGTCGCCGGCGAGCCCGGCGGCTCGATCCCGCAGACGCGCCAGCGCATCGAGGCGCTGTGGGGCGCCAAGGTCTACGACTACTACGGCCTGTCGGACATCTTCGGCTCCTGCGCCGGCATGTGCGAGCGGCAGGACGGGCTGCACTGGGCCGAGGACCACATCCACTGGGAGGTGCTCGACGCGGCCGGCGAGCCGGTGCACGAGGGCGAACGCGGCGAGCTGGTGCTGACCACGCTCACCAAGCGCGCCCGGCCGATGATCCGCTTTCGCACTGGTGACATCGTCTCGTTCACCACCGAACCCTGCCGCTGCGGCCGCACCAGCGCGCGCCTGCTGGGCGTGCACGGCCGGCTCGACGACATGCTGATCGTCAAGGGCGTCAACCTGTTCCCCAGCGACGTCGAGGCCGTCGTGCGCCGCTTCGCAGAGTTCAGCGGCGAGTACCGCCTGGTCGTCGAACGTGTGCAGCACCTGGACCGGCTGACGGTGGAAGTCGAGACCGCGCCCGGCTTCACCGGCGACGCGCCGGGGCTGGCCGGGCGGTTCGCCCATGCGCTGAAGAGCGCCAGCGGCGTCTCGGCCGAGGTCCGGCTGCTGGCGCCCGAGACGCTGCCGCGCGCCACGCACAAGGCGCGCCGCGTCGACGACCGCAGGGGCGCGCTCTGGGGATGAGCGGACAGGGCGCCGGCGCGGGCGGTTAGAGTCTGCGCTTCGCTCGATCCCGTTCCATGACCGTTCCACGCCCGACCGACACGCCGCGCCCGCTGCCCCATCTGCCCGAGCCCCGCCACCTGGCGCGCGTGCCCGCCGGCGTCTCTCCCGAAGACTTCGAGCGCGTGCGCCGCGCCGCGCACCTGCTGCCGCAGGTCACCAAACCCGCCGAGTACCTGGAGCCGCACGCGCCCGGTTTCGAGGCCCACCTCGACAAGCTCGGGCTGATCCTGCTGCAGAAGGCCGCCGGCACGCGGCCCAGCCGCTGGATCGAGCCGCGCCTGGTGCCGCTGGCGCTGGCCCACCTCGACGCGGTGGGCACCGGCCCCGACGTGCGGGCGCTGATGCACGCGCGCGCCGCGACGCTGGAGTCGCTGGGCCTGGTGCGCCACGCCGGCGCCTTCACCCGGCTGCTGCACGACACCGTCGAGATCCCGGTGCCCGAGGAGGCCCCGTTCCCGGTGGTGCTGCCGTTCCGGGTGCGCGTCGACGACACGCCGATCTGGGCCTTCTGGCGCGACGGCGACACCGCGGCGCTGCAGGCCGCGCTGGGCGACGGCGTGCCGCATCCGCAGCGCGAGGCCATCGTCGTGCACCTGGCTCGGCTGGTGGCGCGCAGCCACGCGCTGTCGCCGCGTGAACTCGTGTCGCTGCTGCCGCGGCTGTCAGCCGAGTGCGCGCGCCCGCAGGCCGCCGACGAGCTGATGGCCGCCTGCACGCGGGTCCAGGACCGCTGGGAGCACCGGGTCACCGAACTCGACACGCTGCAGGGGCTGACCAGCGAACTGGCCTTCCAGGGCTATCCCGACACCTTCCCGAAGGCGCGTGCGCAGCAGCGCACGGTCACGCTCTACGTCGGCCCGCCCAACAGCGGCAAGACCCACGCCGCCTTCGAGCGCCTGTGCCAGGCACGAGACGGCGCCTATCTGGCGCCGCTGCGCCTGCTGGCGCTGGAAGGCCGTGACCGCATGGTCGCGCGCGGCGTCGCCTGCTCGCTGCTGACCGGCGAGGAGAACGTGCCCGCCGAAGGCGCGCACTTCGTCTCCAGCACCATCGAGATGGTCTCGACCAACCAGCCGGTCGAGGTGGCGGTGGTCGACGAGGCGCAGATGATCTTCGACGCCTCGCGTGGCTGGGCCTGGACCCAGGCCATCGTCGCCGTGCCGGCCAGCGAGCTGATCATCATCTGCAGCGAATACGCGGTGCCGGCGATCGAGATCCTGCTCGGCGTCTGCGGCGAGCGCTGCACGGTGCGGCGCTTCGAGCGCAAGCAGCACGTCGAGCTGCTGCCGCGCCCGGTGGCGCTGGACGCGCTGCAGGCCGGCGACGCCGTCGTCGCGTTCAGCCGCCGCGACGTGCTGACGCTGCGCGACGCGATCGCCGCCAACGGCCGGCCGGTGTCGGTGATCTACGGCGCGCTGCCGCCCGAGGTGCGGCGGCGCGAGGCCGAACGTTTCGCCAGCGGCGAGTCGCAGATCCTCGTCGCCACCGACGCCATCGGCATGGGCCTGAACCTGCCGATCCGGCGTGTGCTGTTCTCGACGCTGAGCAAGTTCGACGGCGTCGGCGACCGCCTGCTCGACGAATCCGAGGTGCACCAGATCGCCGGCCGCGCCGGGCGTTTCGGCTTCCACGAGGAAGGTTTCGCCGGCGTGCTCGACCTCGCCGAGCCGACCGCGGCGCGCACGCTGAAGGAGCTGCTGCACCGCCAGCCGAAGGCGCCGCGCCACTTCAAGGCGCCGGTGGCACCCAACGGCTGGCACGTGCGCACCATCGCCGAGCGCCTGCAGGCCACGCGGCTGCGCGAGGTGCTGGGCGTCTTCGTCGACCGGCTCAAGCTCGACGACGCCCACTTCGCCGTCGCCGAGCTCGACGCGATGCTGGCGCTGGCCGAGCAGCTCGACCACGCCGCCGGCGCGCTGCCGCTGGCGGCGCGTTTCGTCTACGCCCAGGCGCCGGTGGACTCGCGCAACGAGGACACGGTGCAGGAGTACCTGGACTGGGCGCGCGGCCACGCCAAGGGCGGCCGCGCCGGCCGGCCGAGCTTTCTCGACACCGTCGACGGCTGGAGCCGGCTCGACCGCATCGAGCAGGCGCTGCGCGCCTGCACGCTGTGGCTGTGGCTGGACCTGCGTTTCCCCGGCGTCTACGGCCACGTCGAGGAGGTGCATGCGCTGCGCGCCGAGCTGAACGACGGCATCGAGCGCCAGCTGCAGGGCAAACGTCCGCTGGCGCAGATGCGCCGCGCGCGGCGCCATCCCGGGGCGCACCGATAAGGGCCACGACGCCCCAAAATGTCACATGGTGGGAATGCTTGCGGCCGATCAATCGGCTGCAGCCCGTCCAGGCGTCCAATGTCCCCACGGATCGTGTTGTCATCACGGCGCGACCGTGCACCCGGCGGCCGATGCGGCCGCGCGTCGGGTGAGGGCGCTGCTCGGAACGATCTCCGCGCGGCCCCGCGGTGTCACGGTTCGAGGCCCCGGCGGCCTCGCCTTGCTCTTCATCCCCCCGGTTCGATGACATGCTGACGACAGCACTCGTGCTCGTGTTCGTCGCCGCCTATGCGGCGATCGCCCTGGAACATCCGCTCAAGATCAACAAGTCGGCCTCGGCGCTGCTCGGCGCCGGCCTGCTGTGGACGATCTACGCCATGGCCACGGCGGACCACCCGCGTGTCAGCGCCGAACTCGGCGAGTCGCTGATGGGCACGGCGCAGATCGTCTTCTTCCTGATGGGCGCGATGACCATCGTCGAGGTCGTCGACGCGCACGACGGCTTCGAGGTCATCACCGAGCGCATCCGCACGAAGACGCTGCCGTCGCTGCTGTGGCTGGTCGGCATCGTCACCTTCTTCCTCAGCGCGATCCTGGACAACCTGACGACGACGATCGTCATGGTCTCGCTGATGCGCAAGCTGCTCGCCCGGCGCGAGGACCGGCTGTTCTTCGCCGGCATCATCGTCATCGCGGCCAACGCCGGCGGCGCCTGGACGCCGATCGGCGACGTGACGACGACGATGCTGTGGATCGGTGGCCAGATCACCGCGCTGTCGATCATGCAGGCGGTGTTCCTGCCGTCGGTCGTCAGCCTGCTGGTCCCGCTGGCGATCACCGCGTTCGCGTTGCGCGGCAAGCCGGTGGTCGCGCCGGCCGAGGTCGACCGCGGCGACGGCGTGCGGACGACGGCGTCCGAGCGCAAGCTGATGCTGTTCCTCGGCCTGGGCATCCTCGTCGCGGTGCCGGTGTTCAAGACGCTGACGCACCTGCCGCCGTTCATGGGCATCCTGTTCGGCCTGGGCCTGCTGTGGCTGGTCGGCGATCTGATCCACCGCCACAAGGAAGACGAGTACAAGGAGCGCTTCACGCTGGCCGCCGCGCTGAGCCGCATCGACATGAGCTCGCTCGTGTTCTTCATCGGCATCCTGCTGGCCGTGGCGACGCTGGAGCACACCCACATCTTGGGCGGCATCGCCGAGTGGCTGGACCGTGAGGTCGGTCGGCTCGACGTCATCATCCTGCTCATCGGCCTGGTCAGCGCCGTCGTCGACAACGTGCCGCTGGTGGCCGCGGCAATGGGCATGTACGACATGGCGGTCTATCCGGCCGACCACTTCATCTGGGAGTTCCTGGCCTACTGCGCCGGCACCGGCGGCTCGATCCTCATCATCGGCTCGGCGGCGGGCGTCGCCGCGATGGGCCTGGAGAAGATCGACTTCTTCTGGTACGTGCGCAAGATCAGCGGCCTGGCGCTGGTCGGCTACCTGGCCGGCGCCGCGGTCTACCTGCTGGAGCGCCTCGCGGGCTGAGGTCGGGCCCGGCAAAGCGTGTGGCGCAACGGATCGGCGGGCGCCAGCCTTGATTTCAGTGCTTTGGGCTTGCGATTTTGGGGTTTCCCCGGGTCGCGTATCCCGCCAGATGAAGTCGTTTGTCGTTCGTCAATCTGGCTTGCCGGGTGGCCGGGTCCAATTCGTTTCAGGGTCGAACTGCCATCGCGGTGCGGCCCGGGTTTCGGCGGTCAACGTGGTCGCCGGCGTAGTGAAGTGGTCTGTCAGACCGATCTCTGGCTGCCCTGTGAACGACGCTTCATCCCGCCGCCGACCGGCGTCAGGAGTTGCCGACGCTTTGCATGCGTAGCCCCGCCCGCACCCGGCTGCACGCCGGTCGCGGCTCGACTTTCGCACTGGCATCGGACGCTCTAGCGGGCTGGGCGCTGTGGGCGCATGAGTAGGACGGTCCGGGAGAGGTTTCGATGGAGCAGGTAGGGGTCTTCGGCATTGCGGGCGGCTTCATGGCGGCGCTGGGCGTCGTGCTGGCCGGCGTGCTCGCGTTCGCCAACCGGCGCCTGTCGGTGCAGGAGGATCCGCGCATCGACCAGGTCGAGGACCTGCTGCCCAAGTCCAACTGCGGCGCCTGCGGCCTGGCCGGCTGCCGCAACTTCGCCGAGCAGGTCGTCTCCGGCGAGGTGGTGCCGGCGCGCTGCACCGTCAGCGCCCCCGAGCAGGTCGGCGCGATCGCCCGGCTGCTGGGGGTCGGCGCCGGCGAGGTCGAGAAGCGTGTCGCGCGCCTGGCCTGTGCCGGCGGCAAGCACGTGGCGCGCATGCGTGCCCACTACGCCGGCCTGGAGACCTGCCGCGCCGCGGCCGTCGTCAGCGGCGGCGGCAAGGAATGCGCCTGGGGCTGCCTGGGCCTGGGCGACTGCGTCACGGTCTGCAAACACGGCGCGATCACGCTGGACCTGCACGGCCTGCCGGTCGTCGACGTCGACAAGTGCACCGCCTGCAACGACTGTGTCGAGGTCTGCCCCAAGGGCCTGTTCTCGGTCGAGCCCGCCGACCGCCGGCTGTGGATCGCCTGCCGCAACCGCGCCGAGGGCGATGTCGCCGAAGCCTCCTGCGAAGTCGCCTGCACCGCCTGCGGCCGCTGCGTCGCCGACGCGCCCGAAGGCCTGATGGCGCTGAAGAACAACCTGGTGGAGATCGACTACGGCTGGAACGACCAGGCCGAGCGCCGCTTCACCGACCGCTGCCCGACCGGCGCGATCGTCTGGTTCGACGACCGCGGCCGCGCGCTGCGCGGCCACGCCGCCAAGAAGATCCTGCGCCACGACGCGCTGCCGGTGCGCCAGTAGTCCCGCGCTCCGCCACCACCGTTTTCTACATCCGCCCGAGGAACCCCAAATGCTGAAGAAGGTCATCGACTACCTGACCGGCGAGCATCGCCGCGACAGCGAGCCGCAAACCGTCAAGTACCCCGGCGTGCGCGACGCGGTCGACGGCAACACCGCCGTCATCATGGTCGAGCGCGAGGCCTCGGACGCCGCCGGCGCCTACCCGATCACGCCGTCGACGCAGATGGGCGAGTACTGGGCGCAGGAAGTGGCCGCAGGCCACCTGAACGTCTCCGACCGGCCGCTGATCTTCGTCGAGCCCGAGTCCGAGCACGCCGCCGCCGGTGTCACCGCCGGCATGTCGATGACCGGCCTGCGCGCGACCAACTTTTCCTCGGGCCAGGGCATCGCCTTCATGCACGAGTCGCTGTACGCGACGGTCGGCAAGCGCCTGCCCTACGTGCTGAACATGGGCTGCCGCGCGATCACCAAGGCCAGCCTGAACGTGCACGCCGGCCACGACGACTACCACTGCATCGACGACACCGGCTTCATCCAGGTGATGGCCAAGAGCGCCACCGAGGCCGCCGACCTGAACCTGATCGCGCGCAAGCTCGCCGAGCTGTCGCTGACCCCGGCCATCGTCGGCCAGGACGGTTTCCTGACGACCCACCTGATCGAGTCGGCGCGCATCCCCGAGCGGGAACTGGTCGCCGAGTACCTCGGCCGCCCCGACGACCTGATCGACTCGCCGACGCCGGCGCAGGCCATGGTCTACGGCCCGAAGCGCCGCCGCGTGCCGGCGATCTGGGACGTCGACGTGCCGCTGCTGTCGGGCTCGGTGCAGAACCAGGACGCCTACATGCAGGCCGTGGCCGCGCAGCGGCCGTACTTCTTCGACGCCATCGAGTCGCTGTCCGAGCAGTGCATGGCCGAGTACGCCGCGCTGACCGGCCGCCGCTACGGCCGCGTCGGCGGCTGGAAGCTGGAAGACGCCGACTACGTCATCGTCGGCATGGGCAGCATGGTCGTGCAGGCCGAGGCCGTCGCCGACTACCTGCGCGAGACGCGCAAGCTGAAGGTCGGGGTGCTGAACATCACGATGTTCCGCCCGTTCCCGGGCGACCTCGTCGGCCAGGCGCTGCGCGGCAAGAAGGGCGTCGTCGTGCTCGAGCGCACCGACCAGCCGCTGGCCGAGGACCTGCCGCTGGTGCGCGAGCTGCGCGCGTCGCTGTCCAAGGCGCTGGAGAACGGCCTGGCCGGCGCCGACACGCTGCCGCACAAGAACTACGCCTCGATCACGCCGCAGGAGATGCCGCGCCTGTACTCGGGCTGCTACGGCCTGGGCTCGCGCGACCTGCAGCCCGAGGCGCTGATCGGCGCCGTCGAGAACATGCTGCCGGGCGGCGCGAAGAAGCCGTTCTTCTACCTGTCGGTGGACGTCGAGCGCGACCCGCTGAACCCGAAGGACGAGCTGCACCAGCAGGCCGTGAAGGCCGGTTACCCGAAGGCCGCCGACGTCGTCGTGCGCGGCAGCGAGAACCCGAACCTGATGCCCAAGGGCGCGATCACGGTGCGCATGCACTCGATCGGCGGCTGGGGCGCGATGACCACCGGCAAGAACCTGGCGATGACGCTGTTCGAGCTGCTGGACTACGAGATCAAGGCCAACCCGAAGTACGGCTCCGAGAAGAAGGGCCAGCCGACGACCTACTACCTGTCGGCGGCGCCCGAGACCATCCGCGTCAACTGCGAGTACGTCAGCGTCGACGTCGTGCTGTCGCCCGACCCGGCGGTGTTCGGCCACTCCAACCCGCTGGCCGGCCTGAAGAAGGGCGGCGTCTTCATCATCCAGAGCAACCTGGGTGATGCCACCTGGGCGGCGTTCCCGCGCTGGGCCCAGCAGCACATCGTCGACAACGGCATCCGCGTCTTCTACCTCGACGCCTTCCAGATCGCCCGCGAGGAGGCCGGCAGCGCCGACCTGCAGCTGCGCATGCAGGGCAACGCCTTCCAGGGCGCGTTCTTCGCCGCCACCTCGGTGCGCGAGAACGCCGGCCTGAGCGAGGAGGAGCTGTTCCGCGCCATCGAGAAGCAGCTCGAGGCCAAGTTCGGCTCCAAGGGCGCGCGTGTCGTGCAGAACAACGTCACCGTCGTGCGCCGCGGCTTCGACGAGATCCGCGAGATCGTCGACAAGACCGTCGGCAGCGCGGCCGCGCCGCGCGCCGCCGCTGCCGCGCTGCCGATCACGCTGCTGCGCACGCCCAAGGGCGACGACAAGGCGCTGCCCCCGGTGGCCGACATCCACCGCTTCTGGGAGCAGACCGGCCACTTCTACGCCACCGGCAAGGGCAACGACAACCTGCTCGATCCGTTCATCGGCGCTTCGCTGGTGCCGGCGGCCACCGGCATCTTCCGCGACATGACCGGCATCCGCTTCGAGCACCCGGAGTGGATCGCCGACAAGTGCACCGCCTGCGGCAAGTGCGTCACCGCCTGCCCGGACAGCGCGATGCCGGGCCTCGTCAACAAGACCGACGAGGTCTTCGCCACGGCGCTCAACCGCGTCGAGTGCGGCGGCACGCCGACGCGCTTCCTGCGCCGTGCGGTGCGCACCGCCGACAAGAAGCTGCGCGGCCTGATCGGCAAGGGGGACGGCGTCGCCGTGCGCCCGCTGATCGACCAGGCGATCGCCGCCACCGTCGCCGAGGCGCCGGAGGAGGACCGCGAGAAGATGGCCGCCGAGTTCGAACTGCTGAAGGCCCAGCTCGGCGACTTCAAGTTCTCGGCCACCAAGCCGTACTGGCAGGTGCGCGAGAAGAAGAACCCCGGCAGCGGCGGCCTGTTCTCGATCACCGTCAACCCGCTGACCTGCAAGGCCTGCGGCCTGTGCGTCAACGTCTGCAACGACGGCGCGCTGAAGATGGTCACGCAGACCGAGGAGTCGGTCGAGGCGCTGCGCCGCGACTGGAACTTCTGGCTCGACCTGCCGACGACCAGCCGCGAGTTCATCCGCGTCGAGAACATCGACGAGAAGAGCGGCGCGCTGGAGACGCTGCTGTTCGACAAGGCGGTCTACAACTCGATGAACTGCGGCGACGGCGCCTGCCTGGGCTGCGGCGAGAAGACCGCGATCCACCTCTTCACCGCCGCCGTCGCGGCGCTGATGCAGCACCGCGTCAAGCCCTTCGTCGCCAAGCTCGACACGCTGATCGACGGCCTGCAGCAGCATCTGCGCAACCGCCTGGCCGAGTCGGTGGACGTCTCCGACACCGGCGCCGTGCTGCGCGCCGTCGAGGCCAACGCCCAGCACGACCTGACGCTGTCCAAGCTGGCCGACAGCCTGTCCGCCGGCAAGCCCTCGCAGCCGCTGGACCCGGCCTGGGTGCGCCGCGTGGCGCAGCTGCTGGAGAAGCTGAAGGACCTGCGCTGGCGCTATGTCGAAGGCCCGACGGGCCGCGGCCGCTCGACGATGGGCATCGTCAACTCCACCGGCTGCACCTCGGTGTGGGGCTCGAGCTTCCCGTACCACCCGTACCCGTTCCCGTGGACCTCGCACCTGTTCCAGGACTCGCCGTCGGTGGCGATGGGCCTGTTCGAGGGTCACATGGCCAAGATGGCCGAGGGCTTCAAGGCCGTGCGCATGGCCGAGATGGAACTCGGCGGCAAGTACGTCGAGGAGCGTGACGGCAACTTCTTCAAGCGCTTCAACTGGGAACAGTTCAGCGACGAGGAATGGAAGCTGTGCCCGCCGGTCGTCAGCCTCGGCGGCGACGGCGCGATGTACGACATCGGCTTCCAGAACCTGTCGCGCCTGCTGATGTCGGGCAAGCCGGTGAAGGTGCTGGTCGTCGACACCCAGGTCTATTCCAACACCGGCGGCCAGGCCTGCACCTCGGGCTTCATCGGCCAGGTGTCGGACATGGCGCCGTACGGCAGCGCCTGGCACGGCAAGGTCGAGCCGCGCAAGGAGATCAGCCTGATCGGCATGGCGCACCGCACGGCGTTCGTCATGCAGGGCACGATCGCCCACGCGACCAAGCTGCTCGACGGCTTCATCGACGGCCTGAACTCGCGCCGCCCGGCGCTGTTCAACGTCTACGCCGTCTGCCCGCCGGAACACGGCGTCGGCGACGACAAGAGCGTCGACCAGAGCAAGCTGGCCGTCGAGAGCCGCGCCTACCCGCTGTTCCGCTACGACCCGGACGCCGGCACGACTTTCGCCGAGTGCGTCAGCCTGTCGGGCAACCCGGCGATGAGCGCCGACTGGCCGACCTACAAGCTGAAGCACCTCGACGAGAGCGGCACCGAGCAGCGCATGGACCTGCCGGTCACGTTCGCCGACTTCGCCGCCACCGAGGCCCGCTTCGCCAAGCACTTCCGCAAGGCGCCGCCGGAGACCTGGAACGACTCGATGATCCCGCTGGCCGAGCTGCTGACGCTGCCGGCCGACGAGCGCGGCGGCCGCTTCCCGTACATCTGGGCCGTCGATGCCAAGCGCCGCCTGATGCGCCTGCTGGTGGCCGAGGAACTGGTGCGGGCCTGCGAGGAGCGCCAGCAGTACTGGCGCCAGCTGCGTGACCTGGTGACGCGCGAGAAGCCGGCCGACATCGGCGCCATCACCGAGCGTGTGCGCGGCGAGCTGCTGCAGAAGCTGAGCTCGGCGCTGGCCGCGCCCGCGGCGGCGCCGGTGGCCGCCCCGGTGGCCGTGGCGCCCGCGCCGGTCGCCGCTGCGCCGGTGGCGCCGGCTGCGCCGGCAGCGCCGGTCGCTCCGGCGAAGCCCGCGCCGACGGCCCAGGCGGCCGCTCCGGCTGCCGAAGCGGCGCCGGCCGAGACGGCGCACGAGCCGGTCTGGGTCGAGAGCCCCGAGTGCTCGGCCTGCGACGAGTGCATCACGCTGGCCCCGGGCGTCTTCGCCTACGACGGCCGCCGCCGCGCGGTGGTCATCAACCCGAAGGGCTCGAGCTACGCCGACATCGTGAAGGCGGCGGAGAAGTGCACCGCCGGCTGCCTGCACCCGGGAACCCCGTGGAACCCGGCCGAGCCCAACCTCGAGAAGCTGAAGAAGCGCGCGGCCAAGTACAACTGAAGCGCGCGGCACACCGATGAAGCTGCTCAACTTCCTGCGCGGCGAGACCTTCGCGCGCGGCATCCATCCGCCGGAGCACAAGCACACGGCGGCGACGCCGATCCGGCGGCTGCCCTGGGCCGACGAGCTCGTCGTGCCGCTGGCGCAGCACATCGGCAAGCCGGCCGAGGCCATCGTGCGCGTCGGCCAGGAGGTCGTGCGCGGCCAGCCGGTCGCCAAGGCCGACGGCTGGCTGTCGGTGCCACACCATTCGCCGGCCACCGGCGTCGTCAAGGCGATCGAGCTGCGGCCCACGGCGCGCGGGCCGTGGACGCCGTCCATCGTCATCCGCCCGCACGCCGCGGCGACCCAGGAAGACCTCTGGGGCGTCGCGCGTGACATCGACGCGATGACGCCCGACGAGATCCTGCAGGCCGTCTGGGACGCCGGCCTCGTCGGCCTGGGCGGCGCGGCCTTCCCGACGCATGCCAAGCTGAAGGTGCCGCCTCAGGCCAAGGTGCACACGCTGGTCATCAACGGCTGCGAGTGCGAGCCCTACCTGACCTGCGACCACCGCACGATGGTCGAGGAGTCCGCCGCGCTGGTGCGCGGCATCGCGCTGTCGATGCGCGCCACCGGGGCGGTGCGCGCCATCGTCGGCATCGAGGACAACAAGCCCGACGCGGTGGCGGCGGTGAAGGCCGCGATCGCCGCGGCCGGGCTGGAGAACGTCTTCGCCGAGGCGGTGCCGACCAAGTACCCGCAGGGCTCGGAGAAGATGCTGATCATGTCGCTGTTCGGGGTGGAGATCCCCTCCGGGCAGCTGCCGGTGTCGCTGGGCATGGTGATGAACAACGTCGGCACGATGGCCGCGATCGGCAAGCTGCTGCCGGCCGGCCAGGGGCTGACCGAACGTGTGGTCACGATCGCCGGCCCCGGCGTCGTGCGCCCGGGCGACTACCGCGTGCCGCTGGGCACGCCGATCTCCTTCGTGCTCGACTTCGCCGGCGCGCCGCGCGACGCCACCAGCGCCTGCCAGCTGGTGCTCGGCGGCCCGATGATGGGCCAGTCGGTCGCCGCGCTGGACACGCCGGTGACCAAGGGCGTCTCCGGCGTGCTCGTCTTCCGCCGCGAGGACATGGCCGAGCGCGACGACCGCCGCACCTACCCGTGCATCAAGTGCGGCCAGTGCGTCGAGAGCTGCCCGATGGGCCTGAACCCGTCGGCGCTGGGCATGCTGGCGGCCAAGCGCGAGTACGACGAGATGGGCGCGCACTACCACCTCGGCGAGTGTTTCGAGTGCGGCTGCTGCACCTACGTCTGCCCGTCCAACATCCCGCTGGTGCAGCAGTTCCGCGTCGCCAAGCAGGTGCTGCGCGAACGCGCCGCCTCGGCTCCCGCCGCGCCTGCGGCCACGCGCGGCTGAGGGCCCCGACACGATGAGCACCACGATCGAGATCCGCAGCGCGCCGCACATCAAGACGCAGCGCAGCGTCGAGCAGATCATGCGCAACGTCGTCGGCTCGCTGCTGCCGGTGTGCGCCTTTTTCGTCTACCAGTACGGGCTGTCGGCGCTGGCCTCGCTGGTCGTCGTCACCGCCGCCTGCCTGGCGACCGAACGCTTCTTCGTCAAGACCGGCACCCAGTCGGGGACGCTGGCCGACTGGTCGGCGGTCATCACCGGCTTGCTGCTGGCGCTGTCGCTGCCGCCGGGCTTCCCGCTGTGGATGGGCGCGGTGGCCGGCATCGTCGCCATCGCGCTGGGCAAGGCGCTGTTCGGCGGCATCGGCTTCAACGTCTTCAACCCGGCGCTGGTCGGGCGCGCCTTCGTGCAGGCGGCGTTCCCGGTGGCCATCGCCACCTACACGCCGTCGTTCCTGGACGGCCGCTTCACGAGCTTCGTGCCGAGCACGCTGGCCTGGCCGCTGATGATGCCGGCCGACACCGCCGCCTGGCTGCAGAGCCTGCACCTGGACGGCATCACCGGCGCCACGCCGCTGGCGAAGTGGAAGTTCGAAGGCGTCGCCGCAGACCCGCTGCACCTGCTGTCCTCGCTGTCCGGGCACATGGCCGTCGGCCCGTCGCCGCTGCTGATCCTGGTCTGCGGCGCCTACCTCGCGGTGCGGCGTTTCCTGGACTGGCGCATCCCGGCGGCCATCCTGGGCAGCGCCGGCCTGACGGCCTTCGCGCTGTACGCCTGGAACCCGGCGCGCTTCCCGGACCCGTTCTTCATGATGTTCTCCGGCGGCCTGATGCTCGGCGCGATCTACATGGCCACCGACATGGCAACCTCGCCGGTGACGCCGCGCGGCATGTGGGTCTACGGCGGCCTGATCGGCGTGCTGACGGTGCTGATCCGCTACTACGGCGGCCTGCCCGAGGGCGTGATGTACGCGATCCTGATCGGCAACGCCGCGTCGCCGCTGATCGAGCGCTTCACGCAGCCGCGCCCGTTCGGCAAGAGCGGGCTGCTGCGCCCGCGCCGCGGCGCGAGCTACGCGCTGCACCCCGAGTACATCTCGCGCGAGGAAGCCGGCGCCACGACGCCGAAGAAGCGCATGCCGATCAACAAGCCCCGCAAATGAACGCGCCCCAGTCCCCGGCGGCCCTGCCGCCGCCCCCGCCGACGCCGACGCTCGCGATGATCGCGACGCTGGGCCTCGTCGCCGCGATCTGCGGCCTGCTGATCGTCACCGCCTACGAAGGCAGCCTGCCGGCGGTGAAGGAGAACCGCCGCATCGCGCTCGAACGTGCGGTGGCCAGCGTGCTGCCCGGCGCACAGAAGACGGTGTCGTACCTGGCGCTGCCCGACGGCAGCGTCGTCGCCGGCGGCGCCGAGGGCGCCCCGGCCGGCGCGCGCCCGTTCCAGGCCGCCTATGACGCCAGCGGCGCGCTGATGGGCATCGCTGCCGAAGGCGCGGCCAAGGGCTACGCCGACACCGTGCGCATCATGTTCGGCTACAAGCCGGCCTGCCAGTGCGTCGTCGGCTTCGCGCTCGTCAGCAGCCGCGAGACGCCCGGCATCGGCGACAAGATCGTCAAGGACGCCGCGTTCCTGAAGAACTTCGAGGCCCTGGACGCCAGGCTGTCGCCCGACATGAAGGCGCTGGCCAACGCCATCACCACCGTCAAGCACGGCACCAAGACCGAGGCCTGGCAGATCGATGCGATCTCCGGCGCCACCGTCACCTCGCGCGCCGTCGGGCGCGGCATCGACGAGGCGGCGCAGGCCCTGCTGCCGCGCATCGTCCCGAAGCTCGAGCAGATCGGAAGAGCTCCATGAGTCACGACCACGCACAAGGCGCCGGCGCGCCCGCCGGCATCACCGGCGCCTGGGAGCAGCTGACCGAAGGCGTCTGGAAGCAGAACCCGGTGTTCGTGATGATGCTGGGCATGTGCCCGGCGCTGGCCGTCACGGTGTCGGCGATCAACGCGCTGTCGATGGGCGTCGCGACGACCTTCGTGCTCGTCGCCTCCTGCGCGCTGGTGTCGCTGCTGCGCCGCCTGGTGCCCAAGGAAGTGCGCATCGCGACCTACATCGTGATCATCGCCACCTTCGTCACGGTGGTCGACTACACGATCCAGGCCGTGAGCCTGAAGCTCTACGAGGCGCTGGGCGCCTTCATCCAGCTCATCGTCGTCAACTGCATCATCCTCGGCCGCGCCGAGGCCCACGCGTCGAAGAACCCGCCGCTGCCGGCGATGCTCAACGCGCTGGGCATGGGCGCCGGCTTCACGCTCGGGCTGTTCGCGCTGGGCGCGGTGCGCGAGATCCTCGGCGCCGGCACGCTGTTCGGCGTGGCGCTGTTCGGCTCGCAGTTCCAGCCCTGGGTGGTGATGGTGCTGCCGCCGGGTGGCTTCTTCGTGCTCGGCTCCTGGCTGCTGTTCTTCGCCTGGTGGGAGAAGCGCAAGCGTCGCCTCGCCGCCGCCGGCGCCACCCCGGCCTCGGCCGTGACCGGAGGCTGAGATGGCCCACGACACCGTCTTCCAGGTCTTCATCGGCGCGCTGCTGGCGAACAACTTCGTGCTCGCGATGTTCCTCGGCCTGTGCCCCTTCCTCGGGGTCTCGGGCAAGCTCGGCACCGCGCTGCCGATGGGCGTGGCCACGACCTTCGTGATGGCCGTGGCCTCGCTGTTCGCGTTCACGCTGAACTGGCTGCTGGGCCTGCTCGGGCTCGAGTTCCTGCGCCTGATCTCCTACATCGTCGTCATCGCCTCGGCGGTGCAACTCGTCGAGATGGTGCTGAAGAAGCACAGCCCGACGCTGTTCCGCGCGCTGGGCATCTACCTGCCGCTGATCACGACCAACTGCGCCGTGCTCGGCGTGGCGCTGATCCAGACCGCACGCGACTACAGCCTGTGGCAGTCGCTGGCCTTCGCCGCCGGCGGCGGCGCCGGCTTCACGCTGGCGCTGGTGCTGATGGCCGGCCTGCGCGAGCGTCTGCAGCTCGTCGAGGTGCCCGAGATCGCGCGTGGCTCGGCGCTGACGCTGATGCTCGCCGGCGTGCTGTCCCTCGCGTTCATGGGCTTCGCCGGCCTCGGAGGCTGAGGATGCTGAACTACCTCGTCGCCTTCGGCGCGATCGCCGGCCTGCTGGCCGGCTGGGTCGTCGTGCAGCGCATCACGCGCAGCTACGCCGAACGCCACCCCGAGACCGGCCCGTACCGCGAGGTCGGCTGCGCCGGCGGCTGCGGCCATTGCGGCCAGCCCTGCGAACAGCCGGCCGAAGCCCCCGTCGCGCCGCCGCGCCCGCTTTGAGAGCCCCCGCCATGATCCTTCCCGACGCCCCCGTGGCCGCATCCCGTCCGCTGAGCGCCACGCTGGTCTCCAGCGCGCGCATCACGCCCGTCGACTCGCCCGAAGACGTGCGCCACCTGGTCTTCGAGACCTTCGACCCGTCGTTCGACATCCGCCTGGGCCAGTGCCTGCGCCTGCGCGTGCCCGGCCGCTTCGGCCAGGCCTGGCACGAGCGCCTGTATTCGCTGGCCGACCTCGACGTCAGCGACCCCGAGCGCACCGAGTTCGCGCTGCTGGTGCGCCGCTGCCACGAGATCGACGACTTCAACGGCGAACGCCATCCCGGCGTGGCGTCCAACCACCTCTGCGACCTGAAGCCCGGCGAGCGCATCGAGTTCTGCGGCCCGGTCGGCCACCCGTTCCCGGTGCCGTCGGACCGCCACTCGCCGATGATCATGATCGGCATGGGCACCGGCATCGCGCCGTTCCGCGGCCTGGTGCGCCGCATCTACGAGACGCTGGGCACCTGGGACGGCCCGGTGCGGCTGTTCTACGGCGCACGTTCGGGCATGGAGATGCTCTACATGAACGAGCAGAACGCCGACATCGCGCAGTACTACGACGAGGCCAGCTTCAAGGCCTTCCAGGCGGTGAGCCCGCGGCCGCACCTGAGCGCGCTGCCGGCGCTGGGCCGCAGCGTCGAGGACAACGCCGACGAGCTGCGCAGCCTGCTCGAGGACGAACGCACCCACGTCTACGTCGCCGGGCCCGAGGCGCTGAAAGCCGGCACCGAGGTGGCGCTGGCGCGCATCGCCGGGGCGCCCGGCCGCTGGGCGCTGCTGCGCCAGACCCTGATCGCCGGCGGCCGCTGGCACGAGGTCCTGTACTGAACGCCGCGCGCGAAGGAAACACGATGCTGATGAAGCGACGCACCCTGATCTCCGCCTCGCTGGGCCTGGGCGCCCTCGGGGTCCTGGCCTGGAGCCGCCGCGACGCCGGCCCGGCGGCCGCTGACGCGCTGGCGCGCCACGAAGGCAGCACCCGCGCCTTCGGCACCACCGTCACGCTGACCGTGCTGCATGCCGACGCGGCCACGGCGCGCACCGCGATCGACGCCGCGCTGGCCGAGGTGAAGGCGGTCGATGCGCTGATGAGCCTGCGCCAGGACGGCAGCCAGCTCGTGCGCCTGAACCGCGACGGCGCGCTCGACTCGCCCGACGCGCGCCTCGTCGCCGTGCTGCAGGCCGGCCAGGAGCTGTCGCGCCTGACCGGCGGCGCCTTCGACGTCACGGTGCAGCCGCTGTGGCGTGCCTTCGAGGCCGCGCACGACGCCGGCGGTCTGCCCGACGCGGCCACGATCGCCGCCGCGCGTGCGCAGGTCGGCTGGCAGCGGCTGCAGGTGTCGCCCGAGCGCGTGACGCTGGCCGGCGCCGGCATGGGCGTCACCGTCAACGGCCTGGCCCAGGGCTACGCCGCCGACCTGGCGCGTGCCGCGCTGCAGCGCCACGGCATCGAGCACGCGCTGCTCGACACCGGCGAGTTCACGACCCTCGGCGCCAAGGAGGGCGGCCGCCCCTGGATGCTCGGCGTGCGCGAGCCGCGCGACGCCGAGGCCGTGGCCGCGCGCCTGGCGATGGACGGCCGCGCGCTGTCGACCTCGGGCGACTACGAGACGGTGTTCAGCGCCGACTTCCGTCACCACCACATCTTCGACCCGGCCGTCGGCGACTCGCCGACCGAGCTGGCCAGCGTCACCGTGCTCGCGCCCACCGGGCTGCAGGCCGACGGCCTGTCGACCGCGTTCATGGTGATGGGCGCCGAACGTTCGCTGGCGCTGGCCGAGACGCTGGAAGGCGTCGATGCACTGCTGATCGCCAAGGACGGCCGGCGCTGGACCAGCGGCGGCTTCCCGACGGCCGCCTGATCCTTCACGGCGCCTGCCGACGACGCCCGGCCCCGGCCGGGCGTTTTCACGTCACCAGTGGCGTACGCGCCCGGTGTCCAGGTGCACGAAACGCTCCTGCTCGTAGTAGCCGACGCCGCCGGCCTGCAGTGACAGCGCGGCGTCGCGCAGCTCCTTCAGCGGCACGCCCTTCAGGCGCACGTCGATCGCGCGGCCGTCCATGTGCAGGCTGCGCCGCGCGACGCCGCCGCCGCGCGTGTGGCGCAGCCGGTCGTTGGTCTCGGGACAGCGGTAGCCCGAGATGACCTCGTAGACCGCGCTCTCGGTGCCGAGCAGGCCGCGCACGCAGTGCAGCAGCTCGAAGAGCTGCGGGTCGATGAGACCGACGCTGCCGGTGTAGTGGTCGCGCAGGAAACGGTTCAGCGTGCCCAGCGCCGCCGGAACGAACTGGCTGTCCACCGCGTAGACCAGGTCCAGCGACTCGCCGGTGTGGGCGTGGTTCATCGCCAGCGCACGCGGGCCGGGCCCGGCGGCCAGCGCCGGGCGCGTGGCGGCGGCCACCGGCAGCACGCCGACGGCCAGCTTGGCGCCGTGGCGCAGGAAACGGCGGCGGTCGTGGTTGCGCATCATCGTCCTCCTCGTCAGTCGGCGCGCACGGCGGGCGCGGCGCGTTCGCGCAGCGCGGCCTGCAGGCGCGGGTCCTGACGGTAGATATCGTCGAAGAAATACACCTGCCCGTCCTTGACGAGCGCGGTGCCGTAGGCGATCAGCACCCGCACCGGCGTCGCGAGCCGCAGCGTGCGCGACTCGCCGGCGTCCATCGCCTCGCGGATGCGCGCCTCGGGCCAGTCGGGCTGGTCCCGCAGCACGAACATCGCCAGCGCCAGCGGGTCCTCGATGCGCACGCAGCCGTGGCTGAAGTCGCGCCGGTCGCGCGCGAACAGCGCGGTCGACGGCGTGTGGTGCAGGTAGATCTGCTCGGCGTTGGGGAAGACGAACTTGATGTCGCCCAGCGCGTTGCGCGGCCCGGGCCGCTGGCGGATGCGCCAGCGCCCGGCAGCCAGCGCGTCCAGCGCCTCGGCCGAGACCTCGCCGTGCACGCTGCCGTCGCCGGCGACGAACTCGAAACCTTCGCGCGCCAGGTAGTCCGGATCGCGGCGCAGCTTGGGCAGGGTCTCGGCACGCACGATCGACGGCGGCACGTTCCAGTAGGGGCTGAACTCGATGGCGCGCATCTGCGCGTCGATCAGCGGCGTGCGTTTGTCCAGCGCCTGGCCGACGACGACGCGCATGCGCTGCACGACGGTGATCCGCCCGTCCTGCACCTCGTAGGCGCGCAGCACGAACTCCGGGATGTTGACGACGACCATGCGCCGCGATTCGAGCAGCGGTGTCCAGCGCAGCCGCTCCAGCGCCAGCACGAGCTGTTCGGCGCGGGCCGCCGGTTTGACCTCCAGGCGCGAAAAGGTCGCCGCCCCGATGACGCCGTCGGCGCTGACGCCGTGGCGAGCCTGGAAGCGGCGCACACCGCCGACCAGCGGCTCGGCGTAGACCGTGCCGGCATGCGTGCCGGCCGGCAGGTCGCCGAGCGCGACCAGGCGTGCGGCCAGCGCCGTCAGGCCGGGCCAGGCGGCACCCGGCTCCAGCTTGCGCGTGCGGCCGACCTGCGGCAGCGGTGGCAGCGGCGCCGCCCAGGCCGGGTCGTGCTCCAGCGTGCGGTAACGCGCCAGTGCCTGGCGCAACTCGGCGTACTGCGGCAGCACCGGCTCGGCGCGGCGCACGGCCAGCGCCAGCGATCCGGCGGCCAGGCCGGCGTCGAGCACGGCGCGCGCGTCGAAGGGCGGGCGTTCGGGCAGCGTCAGCGAGCGGTACAGCGTGCGCGGGTCGAGCCGGCCCTGGTGCAGGTCGGACAGGTAGCGGCGCATCGCGGCGTCGAGCTCGGCTTCCAGCCGCGTGGCGGCCTCGTGCGAGGGCGTGTGCGCGGCGGCATCCAGCGCCTGGGCCAGTGCGGCGGCGCGGTAGTCCTCGGCGACGAGGCCGTGCTCGGGTGCGGCGGCCAGCAGCGCGACGGCCTCGTGCGCCCGCCGGCCGGGGCGGGCGTCGGCGTCGAACCACGGCGAGGCCTGCACCGCGGCGCTGGCGAACAGCAGCGCCAGCGCGGCGATGCGGCGTGGGAACGGGGCAGGGCGCATGCGGCCATTGTCCGCCTCGGCACTGTGCCGGGCCAGCGTCGCCATGGTGACGGCGCGCGGCCGGCCGGCGCCGCAGAATGGCCCGCAGACCATCCGAGGAGCCCGCCATGGCCGAAGCCTTCATCGTCGCCGCGCTGCGCACCCCGTGCGGCCGGCGCAACGGCCGTTTGAGCGGCTGGCATCCGGCCGACCTGGCGGCGCAGGTCATCGACGCGCTGATCGCGCGCTGCGGCGTCGACCCGGCGGCGGTCGACGACGTCATCCTCGGCTGCGTCGGCCAGGTCGGCGAGCAGGCGGCCAACGTCGCACGCAACGCGGTGCTGGCTTCGTCGCTGCCCGAGTCGGTGCCGGGCACGACGGTCGACCGCCAGTGCGGCTCGTCGCAGCAGGCGCTGCATTTCGCCGCCCAGGCGGTGATGTCGGGCACGATGGACTGCGTCATCGCCGGCGGCGTCGAGAGCATGTCGCGCGTGCCGATGGGTCTGCCGATGGAGCTGCCGCGCCAGGCCGGCTACGGCCACTACGTCAGCCCGGCGATCGCCGCGCGTTACCCGGGTGCCGAGTTCAGCCAGTTCACCGGCGCCGAGATGCTGGCCACGAAGTACGGCCTGGCGAAACCGGCGCTGGACGCCTGGGCGCTGCAGAGCCACCAGCGCGCCGCGGCCGCCACGCGCGACGGCGCGTTCGCCGCCGAGATCCTGCCGCTGGCCGTGCGCCGCGCCGACGGCAGCGGCGAGGCCGAGCCCTTGGCCGCCGACGAAGGCATCCGCGCCGACGCCAGCGCCGAGAGCATCGCCGGCGTGCGCCTGCTGCGCGAAGGCGGCAGCGTCACCGCCGCCAACGCCAGCCAGATCGCCGACGGCGCCAGCGGCGTGCTGGTGGTCAACGAACGCGGACTGAAGGCGCTGGGCCTGCCGCCGCTGGCGCGCGTGCACACGATGACCGTCATCGGCCACGACCCGGTGATCATGCTGGAGGCGCCGATCCCGGCCACCGCGGTGGCGCTGAAGAAGGCCGGGCTGGCGCTGGACGACATCGACTGCTTCGAGGTCAACGAGGCCTTCGCCTCGGTGCCGCTGGCCTGGCTGCAGGCCACCGGCGCCGACCCGGCGCGGCTCAACGTGCACGGCGGCGCGATCGCGCTCGGCCACCCGCTGGGCGCCTCGGGCACCCGGCTGATGGCGACGCTGCTGCACACGCTGTGCCGCCGCGGCGGGCGCTGGGGGCTGCAGACGATGTGCGAAGGCGGCGGCCTGGCCAACGTCACCATCGTGGAGCGTTTGTCGTGAGCGGCCCGCTCGCCGGCCTGCGTGTCATCGAGTTCGCGGGCCTCGGCCCGGCGCCGTTTGCCGCGATGGTGCTGGCCGACCTCGGCGCCGAGGTGCTGCGCATCACGCGCCCGGGTGTCGAGCCCGACCCGCGCGAGGTCACGACACGCAGCCGCGCGGCGCTGGCGCTGGACCTGCGCGACCCCGACGGCGCCGCCGCCGCGCTGGCGCTGGCCGCCCGCGCCGACCTGCTGATCGAAGGTTTCCGCCCCGGCGTGATGGAGCGCCTGGGTCTGGGGCCGGACGTCGTGCTGGCGCGCCGGCCGTCGCTGGTCTACGGCCGCATGACCGGCTGGGGCCAGGACGGCCCGCTGGCGCAGGCCGCCGGCCACGACATCGACTACATCGCGATCAGCGGCGCGCTGGCCGCGATCGGCGTGCCCGGCCGGCCGCCGGTGCCGCCGGCCAACTACCTCGGTGACTTCGGCGGCGGCGCGATGCTGCTCGTCGTCGGCCTGCTGGCGGCGCTGCACGAGGCCCGCAGCTCCGGCCGCGGCCAGGTTGTCGACGCCGCGATGTGCGACGGCGCCGCGCTGCTGTCGGCCTTCATGGTCGGCTGGAAGGCGCAAGGCCTGTGGTCGCGCCCGCGCGGCGAGAACATGCTCGACGGCGGCGCGCACTTCTACGCCTGCTACGACTGTGCCGACGGCAAGCCGATCGCCGTCGGCGCGATCGAGCCGCAGTTCTACGCCGAGCTGCGCCGCCGCGCCGGGCTGGACGACCCGGTGTTCGACGCCCAGCTCGACGCCGGACGCTGGCCCGAGCTGAAGGACCGGCTGGCCGCCATCTTCCGCACCCGCACACGCGCCGAATGGTGTGCGCTGCTCGAAGGCACCGACGCCTGTTTCGCCCCGGTGCTCGACTGGGACGAGGCGCCGCATCACCCGCACAACGCCGCACGCGGCAACTGGCTGGAATCCGGCGGCGTGATGCAGCCGGCGCCGGCGCCGCGTTTCTCGCGCACCGCGGCACGAACCCCCGAACCCCCGACGGCGACGACGCTCGCCGCCGCGCTGGCCGCCTGGCCGGCGCGCTGACCCCCGAGAGAGAGCCCCGATGGACTTCGAATACAGCCCCGAGAACCTGGAGATGCAGCGCACGCTGCGCCGCTTCCTCGACGAGGAGGTGCTGCCGCGCAACCGCGACTGGCACCGCATCGCCGACGCAGGCCGCTATCCGACCGAGGTCGTCGAGCCGCTGAAGGCCCGGGCGCGCGAGCTCGGCCTGTGGAACCTGTTCCTGCCCGGGCTGAAGGCCGACGAGCCCGGCACCGCGCTCAGCAACCTGGAGTACGCGCCGCTGGCCGAGCTGATGGGCCGCATCGGGTGGGCCTCCGAGGTCTTCAACTGCAACGCGCCGGACACCGGCAACATGGAGCTGCTGCATCTGTTCGCCACGCCCGAGCAGCACGAGCGCTGGCTGAAACCGCTGCTGGCCGGCGAGATCCGCTCGTGTTTCTCGATGACCGAGCCCGACGTCGCCAGCTCCGACGCGACCAACATCGAGACCACGATCCGCCGCGACGGCGATCACTACGTCGTCAACGGCCGCAAGTGGTTCTCCACCGGCGCCGCGCACCCGAACTGCAAGGTCGCCGTCGTGATGGGCGTCACCGACGAGCGCCCCGACGCCGACCGCCATCGCCGCCACTCGATGATCCTCGTGCCGCTGGACACGCCCGGGGTGCAGGTGGTGCGCAACGTCGCCGTGCTGTCGCACGTCGCGCCCGACGGCCACTGCGAGATCGTCTACCGCGACGTGCGCGTGCCGGCGGCCAACCTGCTGGGCGAAGAAGGCAGCGGCTTCGCGCTCGCCCAGGCGCGCCTGGGCCCGGGGCGCGTGCACCACTGCATGCGCACCATCGGCCAGTGCGAGCTGGCGATCGAGATGATGTGCGAGCGTGCGCTGGAGCGCCGCGCCTTCGGCCGCCATCTGGCCGACTTCGCCAACATCCAGGACTGGATCGCGCTGTCGCGGGTCGAGGTCGACCAGGCGCGGCTGCTGGTGCTGCGTGCCGCGGCCAAGATGGACCGCGCCGGCAACCAGGCGGCGCGCATCGACGTCTCGGCGATCAAGCTCGTCGCCGCGCAGCTGCACCAGCGTGTGCTCGACCGCGCGATCCAGGTCTTCGGCGCGATGGGCCTGACACCCGACACGCCGCTGGCGCAGATGTTCAGCTGGGGGCGTGCGATGCGTTTCTTCGACGGCCCCGACGAGGTGCACTGCCGCGTCATCGCGCGCGACGAACTCGCCAAGGCCAAGGCGCGGCGCGGCTCGACGGCTGCCTATTACCTGATCGGCTGATCGTTTCATGAATCGTTTCACGCGGGGCCCATGAAATGATCTAATCACTTGTCGCCAAAAGACAAGATGGCGACGAGGATCGTTTCATCGTGCTCCCGCTCGTCGACTTCCTGCGGCGCCGCGGCCGGCAAGCGGCCGGCGCGCTCGCCGAACAGCTGGGCATCAGCCGCGCGACGCTGATGCGGGCCGTGCGCGCCGCCGGCGACGAGCTCGTCGTGCGCGGTGCCGCGCGCCGCACCCAGTACGCCGCGCGCCGGGCGCTGCGCGGGCAGGCCGCGCCGCTGCCGGTCTACCGTGTCGACGCCGAGGGCACGCCACGGCAGATCGCCTGGCTGCACCTGACGGCGCCCGACGGCTCGGCGCTGGAGATGCTGCAGCCGCTGGGCTGGCCGCTGGACGAGGCCGCGCGCGACGGCTGGTTCGACGGCCTGCCGTACCCGCTGCAGGACCTGCGGCCGCAAGGTTTTCTCGGCCGCGCCTTCGCGCGCCACCACGCGGCGACGCTGCAGGTCGGCGACGATCCGGCGGCCTGGAGCGACGATGACACGCTGCACGCGCTGTCGCTGCTGGGCGAGGACACGCCGGGCGACCTGATCGTCGGCGAAGCGGCCTGCTGGCGCTGGCTGCAGCGTGTGCGCGCGGCGCGTGCCGGCGAGGCCGAGGCGCCGCTGAGCGAGGCCGAGCTGGCGCCGGCCTATCCCGCGCAGGCCGACGCCGCGATGGCCGCCGGCCTGCCGGGCTCGTTGGCCGGCGGCGAGTTCCCCAAGTTCACGGCCTGGCGCAACGGCGCCGACGGCCGGCCGCAAGCCGTGCTCGTCAAGTTCAGCGGCTCGGACGATTCGCCCGGCACACGGCGCTGGGCCGACCTGCTCGTCTGCGAACACCTCGCCGGCGAGGTGCTGGCGGCGCTGGGCCTGCCGGCGGCCGTCTCGCGCATCGTGCAGGCCGGCGGGCGGACCTTCCTGGAAGTCGAACGGTTCGACCGCCACGGCGCGCTGGGCCGCTCGGGGCTGGTGTCCTGGGGCGCGATCAACGGCGAGTGTTTCGGTCTCGCCGGGCGCTCCTGGGCCGAGGCCGGGCGGGCGCTGGCGGCGCGCGGCTGGCTGGCCGCGCAGGAGGCCGAGGCGCTGGCGCGGCTGTGGCAGTTCGGCCTGCTGCTCGCCAACACCGACATGCACGACGGCAACCTGTCGTTCCAGCTCGGGCCGGGCGGTGGCGCGCCGCTGGCCATCGCGCCGGTCTACGACATGCTGCCGATGCTCTACGCGCCGGCGCGCGGCGTCGAACTGCCGCCGCGCGAGTACCGGCCCGAGCTGCCGCTGCCGCAGGACGCCGCGGCCTGGCAGGCGGCGGCGCCGGTGGCGCTGGCCTTCTGGCAGCGCGCCGCGGCCGACGAGCGCATCAGCGCCGGGTTCCGCGGCGTCTGCGCCGAGAACACGCGCCGGCTGACCGCGCTGCTGGGCTGAATCCGGATGCCGCGCACCTCAGGCCTGGGCTAGTCTGGCCGTTCGACACCAGACCGGAGACCCGATGATCCTCGACGACGACCACCGCGCGGTGCAGGACGCGGTGCGCGCCTACGTGCAGGACCGCATCGCGCCGCACGCGGCCGAGTGGGACCGCGCCCACACCTTCCCGCGCGAGGCGCTGGCCGGGCTGGCCGAACTCGGCTGCTACGGCGTTGCCGTGCCCACGGAGTACGACGGCGCCGGGTTGGACTACCTGGCGCTGTCGCTGATCCTCGAGGAGATCGCCGCCGGCTGCGGCGCCACCAGCACCATCGTCAGCGTCAACAACTGCCCCGTCTGCAGCATCCTGATGGCCTGGGGCGACGAGGCGCAGAAGCAGCAATGGCTGCGCCCGCTGGCGCGCGGGGCGATGCTCGGCGCCTTCTGCCTGACCGAGCCGCAAGTCGGCTCCGAGGCCTCGGGCCTGAAGACCACGGCGCGCCGCGACGGCGACGACTACGTGATCGACGGCGTCAAGCAGTTCATCACCAGCGGCAAGAACGGCGACGTCGCGATCGTCATCGCCGTCACCGACAAGGACGCCGGCAAGAAGGGCTTCAGCGCCTTCCTGGTGCCGACCTCGACGCCGGGTTACGTCGTCGCCCGGCTCGAGGACAAGATGGGCCAGCACGCCAGCGACACGGCGCAGATCGTCTTTGAAGGCTGCCGCGTGCCGGCGGCCTACCGCATCGGCGCCGAAGGCGAGGGCCTGAAGGTCGCGCTGTCGGGGCTGGAAGGCGGGCGCATCGGCATCGCCTCGCAGTGCGTCGGCATGGCGCGTGCGGCGCTGGAGGCGGCCACCGCCTACGCCAAGGAGCGCGTCGCCTTCGGCAAGCCGATCTTCGAGCACCAGGCGGTGCAGTTCCGCCTCGCCGACGCGGCGACGCAGATCGAGGCCGCGCGCCAGCTGGTGCACCATGCGGCGGCACTGAAGGACGCCGGCCAGCCCTGCCTGAAGGAAGCGGCGATGGCCAAGCTCTTCGCCAGCGAGATGGCCGAGCGTGTCTGCAGCACCGCCATCCAGACCTTCGGCGGCTACGGCTACGTCAACGACTTCCCGGTCGAGCGCCTCTACCGCGACGTGCGTGTCTGCCAGATCTACGAAGGCACGAGCGACGTGCAGCGCATCCTGATCGGCCGCGCGCTGGCCTGAAGGCTTCAGCGCGGCACGAGGAAGGTCGACTTCTCGCGCCGCGACAGCGCCGGCTGGCCGTCTTGCGCGGCCGCGCTCAGCACGAAGGCCACCGGCACCGACTGCCCGGCCAGCGGCGCTGCGGTCTCGGCCGGCAGGCGCAGGCGCACGACGACCTGGGCGGCGCCGGCGGCGTCGACCGTGATCGGCGGGGCGTCGACCACCAGCCCGGCCGGGCCTTCGGCCGTGACGGCGAGCTTCTGCGGCTGTTCGCTGCGGTTCGTCACCTGCAGCCGGTAGACGTTCTCGATCGCACCGTCGTCGACCAGGCGCGCCAGCGTGCTGCGGTCCTTCAGCACGTCGAACTGGAACGGGCTGCGCAGCGCCAGGCTGGCGGCGAAGGCCAGCGTCAGCGCCGCGAGCAGCGCGCCGTAGATCAGCACCCGCGGGCGCAGCACGCGGCGCAGCGTCTCGCGCCGGCTCCAGCCACCGGCCACCGCGTTCTCGGTCGAGTAGCGGATCAGGCCGCGTGCGTAGCCCAGCTTGTCCATCACGCCGTCGCAGGCGTCGATGCAGGCGGCGCAGCCGATGCATTCGTTCTGCAGGCCGTTGCGGATGTCGATGCCGGTCGGGCAGACCTGCACGCACAGCGTGCAGTCGACGCAGGAGCCCAGGCCCAGCGCGCCGGCGTCGGCTTTCTTGGAGCGCGCGCCGCGCGGTTCGCCGCGGCCGCTGTCGTAGGCGATGACCAGCGAGTCGCGGTCGATCATCGCGCTCTGGAAACGTGCGTAGGGGCAGATGTACTTGCACATCTGCTCGCGCAGCAGGCCGGCGTTGCCGTAGGTGAAGGCGCCGTAGAACAGCGCCCAGAAGGCGCTCCAGCCGCCGATGTCGCCCTGCAGCGTCGCCGGCACCAGTTCGCGGATCGGCGTGAACCAGCCGACGAAGCTCAGGCCGGTGACCAGGCTGAACACGGTCCACGCGGCGATCTTGCCGCTGCGGCGCGCGAGCTTGCCGGCGCTCCACGGTGCGCGGTCCAGGCGCATGCGTGCGAGGCGGTCGCCTTCGAACTGGCGCTCGATCCACATGAAGATCGAGGTGTAGACCGTCTGCGGGCAGGCGTAGCCGCACCACAGCCGGCCGGCGACCGCGGTGAAGAAGAACAGCGCCAGCGCCGACAGCACCAGCAGCGCGGCCAGGTAGATCAGGTCCTGCGGCACGAGCACCAGGTCGAAGAGGTAGAAGCGCTGCGCGTCGATGTCGAACAGCACCGCCTGGCGGCCGGCCATCTCCAGCCAGGGCAGGCCGTAGAAGAAGAGCTGCGTCAGCCAGACGAAGACCCAGCGCCAGGTGGCGTAGCGGCCGCTGACGGCGCGGGCATGGATCGGCTGGCGCTTCTGGACCAGCGACACGACTTCCGGCGCCCCGGCGGCAGCGGCGACGGGGCGGATCGGGATCACGCCGGCGCGTTCGTGCTTCACCGCGGCCCCGGCTTCCGGCCGACGCCGACGCGGTCCGTTGGCCGGCCGCTCAGGCAGGCTTCGGTGACGACCCAGGTCATCGCCGGCTCAGCCGCAGCAGCGGCCGCCCGAGCAGCACGAGCCGGCGGCTTCGGCCGGCACGGCCTTGCGGATCTCGAGCTGCCAGGCCGCGGGGCCGTCTTCCAGGTAGGCGACGCTGAACAGGCCCGGCCAGCGCTCGTGCAGCTGGCGCTGCAGCGGCACCGGGTCGTGGTCGTTGACCAGCAGCAGGCCGTCGCCGGCGGCCAGCTCGGCCAGGCGGCCGAAGACGAGGGCGTGGCGTTCGGCCGGCACGACGCCGCGCAGGTCCAGGACGGAGGGGCTGGGGAAGCTCATGGTCGGACGTAAGGTGTATGACGCGAGCATGTTAACGCGCGTCAAGCGTCAAAGCAATGTGGCAAATGCACCTTTACGGCGCCGGCGCTCGACGGCCGGCTTCAGCCCCGTGGTGCCGTGCCCCAGCGCTGCATCGCCTCGAGTAGCGCGGCACGCGACACCGGCTTGGCGAGGTGGGCGTCGCAGCCGGCCTCGCGGCTGTCGCGCACGTCCTCGTCGTAGGCGTTGGCCGTCAGCGCGACGATCGGCGTGCGCACCAGCCCGCGCTCGGCTTCGCGGCGGCGCCATTCACGCGTCGCCGCCAGGCCGTCCAGGCCGGGCATCTGCATGTCCATGAAGACGAGGTCGTAGCGCCCGGACTCCAGGCGCTGCAGCGCCTGCTGGCCGTCGGCGGCGACGTCGAGCCGGCCGACGTGGCCGGAGAGCATCGCGCTGACGATGTAGACGTTGAGTTCGTTGTCCTCGGCCAGCAGCACGCCGTCCAGCCAGGCCTCCGGCGGCGGCAGCACCGGCGTCGCCGCACCGTGCCCCGGGGGAGTGTGCGCCGCAGACGCGGGGGTGTGCGCGGCCAGCGGCAGCTCCAGCGTGAAGGTCGAGCCGACGCCCGGCCGGCTCTCGAGCCGCAGGTCGCCACCCATCTGCTGGGCCGTCGCCCGCGTGATCGCCAGCCCGAGGCCGGTGCCGCCGTAGTCGCGCGTGATGCGGTCGTCGGCCTGCACGAAAGGCTCGAAGACCAGTGCCTGCTGCGCCGGCGCGATGCCGATGCCGGTGTCGCGCACCGTGAAGCGCACGCCGCCGGCGGCCGAGCGTGCCGCCTGCAGCGACACCTCGCCGCGTGCCGTGAACTTGATCGCGTTGCCGAGCAGGTTGGTCAGCGCCTGTTCGACGCGGCGCCGGTCGCCGCTCACCCAGGCCGGCAGGTCCTCGTCGACGTCGAGCACGAACCGCAGGCCCTTCGCCGCGGCACGGGGCTGAAGCAGCGCCGCGACCGAGTCCAGCGACGCACGCAGCACGAACGGCTCGACCACCAGCTCCAGCCGGCCGGCCTCGATCTTGCCGAGGTCCAGCAGGTCGTCGATCAGCGCGGCCAGCGTCTGCCCGGCATGGCGGAACACGTCGACGTGGCGGCGCTGCTCGTCCGACAGCGGTGTCGCCGTCATCAGGTCGGCGACACCGAGCACGGCGTTCAGCGGTGTGCGGATCTCGTGGCTGACGGTCGCCAGGAAGGCCGACTTGGTGGCGCTGGAGCGTGCCGCGATCTCGCGCTCCAGCGCCAGCCGGCGCTCGCACTCGGCCTGCTCGCGGCGCTGCAGCACGAGCAGCGCCGCCAGCGCCGCGACCAGGGCCGCCAGTGGTGCCGCCAGCGGCAGGCTGATCGCCGCCAGCGCCATGGCCGCGCTGCCGGCCCCCAGCAGGCCCAGTGCGGCGAGCGCCGAGCCGGCGAGCAGCACGCCGGTGCCGGCGGCCGTCAGCGCGGCGCCGAGCGCCGGCAGCAGCGCCAGCAGCAGCGTCGCCGCCTGCAGCGGCACGCCGGCCGTGCGCACCAGCGGGCCGTCGCGCAGCGCGGCGAAGGTCTGCGCCGCGATCTCGGTCGCGTCGGCCTGGCCGGCCACCGTCATCGTGCGCCCGGCCAGCAGCGCGCTGCTGCCGACGAAGACGACGCGGCCGCGCACCGCATCGGCCAGCGCACGCCCCGGGTCGCCGTCGACGACATCGGCGGCGGCGAGCGTCCACGCGTCGCGGTACGAGATGCGTTCGACCCGGCCCTGGGGGCCGAACAGCGGCTGCACCCGCCCCCGTTCGTCGACCGGCCAGCGCGCGTCGACATGGCCGCCGGCGGCCAGCAGCGCGGCCAGCGCGATCGACGGCTGCCGCTGGCTGCCCGCGGCGTGCCACAGCGGCACGTGGCGCAGCACGCCGTCGTCGTCCAGCGGTGTCGTCACCACGCCCAGCCGCAGTGCCGCCGGGTTGTCGGGCCGCACGCTGGCCGCCGGCAGCAGCAGCTCGCGCCAGTGCTGCGCGGCCGGCTCGCCGTCGGCGGCACGTGCGCCGGCCAGCGCGTCGACGCCGGCCGCAGCCAGCACCACCGGCGCGCCGGGGCGGCCGACGACCTCGGCCAGCTTGCGGTCGTCGAGCGTGCGGCCGTCGGCGCTGCGGCCGGCCGCCGTCGGCCCGGCCACCGGGCGCCCGTCGACGGTGTCACGGCGCTCGGCCAGCAGCAGCTGCAGCACGACGGCCCGGGCGCCGTGGCGGCGCAGGCCGTCGATCAGCAGCGCGTGGGTGTCGCGCGTGTAGGGCCAGGCGCCGGTGCCGCGCAAGGCCTCGATCGAACGGTCGTCGGCATCGACGATCAGCACCCCGGCGGGCGCCCGGGTTGGCGCTGCGGTGCGCTGCGCCCAGTCCTGCAGCGGCTGCGACCACCAGGCCTGCAGCGGCGAGACGCCGACCACGACGGCGGCGAGCAGACCTGCCGCGGGAACGATCCAGCGTCGCCGGCCGGGGCTCAGAGCAGCCACAGCAGCGCCGGCAACAGCCACCACCAGTGCCAGGCGGGCGGCACCTCGAACTGCTGCGCCGTGCCCCAGGCGCCGGGGCGGCCGTCGCTGCCGACACCACGCACACGCACGTGGTAGAGGCCCGCGCCCGGCGGCTCGAAACTCCAGGCGGCGCGGTCCGAGCTGCCTTCGAGCACCGGGGCGGCGAAGCCGGCGTCGCGCGCGACCTGGATCTCGTAGTGCACCCCGGGCCGCGGCGACGCCGGCCAGGCCAGCGTCACGCGGTCGTGCCGGGCCTCGGCCTGCGGCGGCACGGCCGGTGGCGCGGGAGGCGGCTCGACGACCTCCAGCGCCAGCGCTTCGCCCCAGGGCCCGGCGTCGCCGCCCGGGCGCACGCTGCGCAGGCGCCAGAAATAGCGGCCCGGCGCCAGATCGACGCTCGTCGCCGTGTCCACCAGCTCGTGGTCGACCTGCGGCGACTCGAACGAGGCCACGGTGTCGACCTGCAGGCGGTACTGCGCGGCCTGCGGGTGGCGTGTCCAGGCGAAGGCCACGCGGCCGGCGTCGACGCGGGCGGCGGGCGCGGGCGCCATCGGCATCGGCGGCTCGGGGCGCGCCTTCAGCTCGAAGCCGGCGCGTGCGTCCAGGCCTTCGAGCCCGTCGGCGCCGATGGCGCGCACACGCAGCTCGTAGCGGCCGTCGGGCAGGTCGTCGGGCCACTCGGCGGCGGCCTCGTCGAAACGGCCGTCCAGCCGCAGCCGGCTGTCGGCGTCGGCGTCCAGCACCTGGGCTCGGTACGCGGTGGCGCCGGCCAGCGCCGGCCAGGCGAACGCCAGCGGCAGCCGCGTCACCGGGCCGGCCGGCAGCGCCAGCACCGGCGCCGTGGGCAGCGGCCGGGCGCGCTGCACGCCGTCGGCGGTGGCGACGAGGCCCCGGCCGGCGGCCACCGGCCGGGCGCCGGCCGCGACCCGGCCGCGCAGCACCTCCAGCCGCGTGCCGTGTGCGTCGCTGCGGGCGCGGAACTCGGTGCCGCGCACGGCGAGGTTGACGACCGGGGTGCGGATCTGCAGCCGCGGCCGCGGCGGCAAGGGCGGCGCCGGCGGCACGCTGGCCTCGGCACCGCCGTTCTCCAGCTTCAGCCGCGATTCGCGGTAGGCGCTGGCCCCGCGCCGGTCCAGCGCCTCGACACGCAGGCGGCTGCCCGGCTCGACGAGCAGCCGCGAGCCGTCGTCCAGCCGCAGCACCGCCGAGGACGAGCGTGCGCCGGTGACGATCTCGTCGCCGGCGGCCACCTGTTCACCGGAGGCCAGCCGCCGCGGCGCCTCGCCGGCGCGGCGCAGTTCGACCTCGCCGTGCACGAACAGGACGTCGGCCTGCACCGGCTGCGCGCGCAGCCAGGCCACGGGGATCTCGAGCGGGCGCCCGATCGGCAGACGGCGCGGCTCGGCAATCTGGTTGCGCTGCTGCAGCGCCTGCCAGCCGATGCCCGGCGCGAGCAGCCGCGCCTGCAGCGCGATCAGCGTGTCGCCGGGGCGCACGCGGTAGGTCCAGACCGGCCCTTCGGCCGCCGCATGGGCGCTGCCGGCCAGCGCCAGAAGCGCGAGCAGGCCGGTCAGGGGAGCGCGGTGCATCGGGGGGGACGACATGCCGTTCGACGAACGGCCGCTGGCCGTCCCGTGAGGTTGCCGGGAGTCTGTCGGCGGGGCCTGTTCGGCATTCCCGGTTCAGGCCGCGATCGCGGCCTGGGCCGCGGCCAGCCGCGCGATCGGCACGCGGAACGGCGAGCAGCTCACGTAGCGCAGCCCGGCGCGGTGGAAGAAGGCGATCGAGGCCGGGTCTCCGCCGTGTTCGCCGCAGACGCCGAGCTCGATGTCCGTCCGCGTCGCCCGCCCCTTGGCGACCGCCATCTCGACGAGCTGGCCGACGCCCTTCTGGTCGATCGAGCGGAACGGGTCGTGCTCGTAGAGCCCGAGCTTCAGGTAACGCGGCAGGAAGCTGCCCGCGTCGTCGCGGCTGAAGCCCATCGTCATCTGCGTCAGGTCGTTGGTGCCGAACGAGAAGAACTCGGCGCTGCGCGCGATGCTGTCGGCCATCAGCGCGGCACGCGGCGTCTCGATCATCGTGCCCAGCATCCAGTGCAGCGTCTCGCCGCGTTCGGCGAACACCTGCTCGGCGACGCGGCGGATCACCGCGGCCTGCTGGTCGAGTTCGCGCACCGTGCCGACCAGCGGCACCATGATCTCGGGCACCACCGCCGTGCCGCGCGCCTTGGCGTTGAGCGCCGCCTCGAAGATCGCGCGCGCCTGCATCTCGGTGATCTCGGGGAAGCTGATGCCGAGCCGGCAGCCGCGGTGGCCCAGCATCGGGTTGAACTCGTGCAGCTCCTCGACACGCAGCTTGATGCGGCCCAGCGACACGCCCATGTCGCGCGCCATCGCCAGCTGGCCGGCGTCGTCGTGCGGCACGAACTCGTGCAGCGGCGGGTCGAGCAGGCGGATCGTCACCGGCAGCCCGTCCATCTCGCGGAACAGGCCCTCGAAGTCGCTGCGCTGCATCGGCAGCAGCTTGGCCAGCGCCTTGCGGCGGCCGGCCTCGTCGTCGGCGAGGATCATCTCGCGCACCGCGAGGATGCGGTCGCCCTCGAAGAACATGTGCTCGGTGCGGCACAGGCCGATGCCGGTGGCGCCGAACCTGCGCGCGATGGCGGCTTCCTCGGGGGTGTCGGCGTTGGTGCGGATCTCGAGCCGGCGGTACTTGTCGGTCAGCGCCATCAGCTTGCCGAAGTCGCCCGACAGCTCGGCGTCGCGCGTGGCGATGCGCCCGGCGTAGACCTCGCCGGTGGAGCCGTTCAGCGAGATCCACTCGCCTTCCGCGTAGACGGTGCCGTCGATGGTCATCGTGCGCGCCTTCAGGTCGACGTGCACCGCGCCGCAGCCGCTGACGCAGCACTTGCCCATGCCGCGTGCGACGACCGCGGCGTGCGAGGTCATGCCGCCGCGCGCCGTCAGGATGCCCTTGGCGACGCTCATGCCGCGCAGGTCCTCGGGCGAGGTCTCCTGGCGCACGAGGATCACCTCGCGGCCGCGCTGGGCCCAGGCCTCGGCTTCGTCGGCGAAGAAGACGATCTGGCCGGTGGCCGCGCCCGGCGAGGCCGGCAGGCCGCGCGCCAGCGGGGCCGCCGCGGCCAGCGCACGCGGGTCGAAGATCGGGTGCAGCAGGTCGTTCAGGCGGTCGGGCACGACCCGCTCGAGCGCCGTCTTCTCGTCGATCATGCCCTGCTCGAGCATCTCCATCGCGATGCGCACCATCGCCGCGCCGGTGCGTTTGCCGTTGCGCGTCTGCAGCATCCACAGCCGGCCTTCCTGGATCGTGAACTCCAGGTCCTGCATGTCGCGGAAGTGGTTCTCCAGGCGCGTCTCGGCCTCGATCAGCTGGCGGTACAGCTCGGGCATCAGCTCCTCGAGCGACGGGTACTTCTCGGCGCGTTCGGCCTCGGAGACGAGGGCCAGCTCGGCCCAGCGCCGCGAGCCGATCAGCGACACCTGCTGCGGCGTGCGGATGCCGGCGACGACGTCCTCGCCCTGCGCGTTGACGAGGAACTCGCCGTTGAACAGGTCCTCGCCAGTGCCGGCGTCGCGCGTGAAGGCGACGCCGGTGGCGCTGTGGTCGCCGAGGTTGCCGAAGACCATGGCCTGCACGTTGACCGCCGTGCCCCAGGATTCGGGGATGTCGTTCAACTCGCGGTACACGCGTGCGCGGTCGTTGTTCCAGCTGTCGAAGACGGCGACGATCGCGCCCCACAGCTGTTCCCAGGGATCGGTCGGGAACTCGCGGCCGATGCGCGCGCGGATCAGCGCCTTGAAGCGCGCCACCAGCTCCTTCAGGTCGGCGGCGTCGAGCTCGGTGTCGAGCTGCACGCCGCGGGCCTCCTTGACCATGTCGATGACGACCTCGAACGGGTCGTGTTCCTCCTTCGACACGGGCTTCAGGCCCATGACGACGTCGCCGTACATCTGCACGAAGCGGCGGTAGGAGTCCCAGGCGAAACGTTCGTTGCCGGCCTTGCGCGCCAGGCCCTCGACGGCCTCGTCGTTGAGGCCGAGGTTGAGGATGGTGTCCATCATGCCGGGCATCGACGCCCGGGCGCCGGAGCGCACCGACAGCAGCAGCGGGTCGGCGGCGTCGCCGAAACGTTTGCCCATCTCGGCCTCGATCGCGGCGATGCCGGCCAGCACCTCGGCGCGGATCATCTCCAGCACCCGGTCGCGGCCGAGCGTGGTGTAGGCGGTGCAGGCTTCGGTGCTGATCGTCAGCCCCGGCGGCACCGGGATGCCCAGGCGGCACATCTCGGCGAGGTTGGCACCCTTGCCGCCGAGCAGGTTCTTCATTCCGGCGGCGCCTTCGGTGCACCGGGAGCCGAACAGGTAGACGTATTTCGTCGCGGGCATGGCCGACACCTCTCGCACGGCCGGCGGCAGCCAGCCTCGCCGGCCATTCTGCGCAACGCCGCCCGCGCGTCCAGCCCCGCGAGCGCAGGGCGGCCGCGGCGACGTTTGCTCAGGGGGCGCTCGGCAGGCGCGAGACGTAGTCGGCGACGGCGGCCAGATCGCTGAACGAGAAGGTCCGGATGGCCTCGACCATGCGCGGGTCGGCGTTGCCGCGCACGCCGTCGCGGATGTAGACCAGCTCGCGCAGCAGGTACTCGTAGTGCTGGCCGTTGAGCCGCGGGTAGAACCGGCCCGCCTCGCCGCCGCCGCCGACACCGTGGCAGCTGGCGCACTCCCGCTCGTAGATCCGGCGGCCCTGGGCCAGCTCGGTGCCGGCGCCGCGGCCGTTGTTCGGCGGCGAGGGCAGGGCCGACAGGTACGAGGCGATGTCGACGATGTCCTGCGTGCTGACCATCGCCTCGTCGATGAACGGGCGCATCTTCGGGCTGAAGCGGCGCCCGGCCCGGATGTCGAGCATCTGCTTGACCAGCACCGTGGCGTGCTGGCCGGCCAGCCGCGGGTAGCTGCCGTCGGTGCGGCCGAGCGCGCTCGGCAGGTGGCAGCCCTGGCAGACCTCGTAGGCGACGACGCCGCGCGCCGGGTCGCCGCGCAGGCCCAGGGCCTTCAGGCGCTCGGCACGTTCGGCGTCCCAGGCCGTGGCGGCGCTCGCCAGGTCGGAGGGCGAACCGGCGCCGGCCGGCGCGGCGATGGCGGGCGGCAGGCTGCCCAGGCTCGCCCAGGCGAAGGCCAGCGGCGCGAGGCGGCCGGCAAGACGGATCCTCATGCGCTCTCCTCGGGTGTCGGCCGCGTTCATGGCTGCGTCGCCAGGTACTCGACGACGGCGGCGATCTCGTCGTCGCTGAGCCGTTCGGCCACCGTGCGCATCACCTTGGCCTTGTCGTTGCTGCGGCTGCCGGTCTTGAAGGCCTTCAGCTGCGCCGCGGCGTAGGCCGGGTGCTGGCCGGCCAGGCGCGGGAAACGTTCGTTGCCCATGCCGCCGGGCTGGTGGCAGCCGATGCAGGCCGGCACGCCGGTGCCGGTGTTGCCGTCGTTGAAGATCGCCTGGCCGGCCGTGACCAGCGCCTCGTTGTCGGGCTTGTTCGGCGTCGCCGCCTGCGCCGCGTAGTACGCCGCGATGCGCGGGATGTCGGCCTCCGGGATGTGCTCGAGCACCGGCGCCATGACGTCGTTCTTGCGCTTGCCGGCGAGGAAGTCGCGCAGCTGCTTCTCGAGGTAGATCGCCTGCTGCCCCGCCAGGCGCGGGAAGAACGGCACGACGCTGTTGCCGCCCGGCCCGTGGCAGGCGGCGCACAAGGTCTCGACGCTGGGGGGCGCGCCGTCGGCCAGGCCGGTGCCCGGCACGACGACGGCCGCCGCGACGGCCAGCAGGCGCCGCCAGGAACTGCGCACCGACGCCATCAGAACATTACCCCCAGCATGACGCCGAACATCGTCGCGCGGTAGCTCTGCGGGCCGGTGTCGAGGTAGGTCTGCTGGTTGTTCGACGGTGTCGGGTTCTCGGCGACGCCGTCGTAGTGCCAGTCGGCTATGCGGGTGATCTCGTGGCGCAGCAGCCAGCGGCTGTAGACCTTGGGCGTGTGCGTCACGACGAGGTTCAGGTCCACCGCGTGCTGGCGGTAGCGCAGGTCGGGCAGCCCCGAGCCGATGAGCGCCAGCGCGGCGAGCTGGGCCTCGGTCGGCGCGCCGCTGGTCACCAGGCCCAGTGCCGCGGCGTTGTAGGTGTAGGCGGTGCTGGTGCGGCCGCTGACATAGCCGTAGTGGGCCTCGAAGCGCCAGCGTCCGAACTCCTGGCGCAGGCCGAGGCCGGCCGAGCGCGTGTGGTCGTCCTGCTCCACGGTCCAGCGGCGACTGTTCGGGTACAGCGGGCTGAAGTCCGAGGCGCTGCCGCACAGCTCCTCGAAGTTCGCGCCGGTGACGACACCGCTGTTGCCGACGACGGTGATGCCGGCGGCCAGCTGTGCCGGCGTCGGCGTCGCGGTCGTGCTGATCGAGCCGTCGCTGTAGAAGTAGTAGGTGCTGCCGAGCACGCAGGCGTTGGTCTGCAGGCCGGCCTGCGACATCTGGCTGCGCTGCAGGCCGACCGTCGCCGAGACCCAGGTCACCGGCGTCGGCTGCCAGTTCCAGTCGCCGTTGAGCGAGTGCAGCTGCTGCGTGCCGCCGCGGCCGTAGGACGAGCCCGGGTAGCGCTGCGTGCGCGCCAGCGCCGCCACCGAGACGTCCATCGTGTCGCTCAGCGCGCGGTTGAAGCGCAGGTTCAGCGTCGCGGTGTCGCGGTCGGCGAGGTCGAACTTGCGCATCAGGTCGCTGGTGTGGATCCAGCTCGCGACGTTGATGCCGTTGACGCTGGGCAGCGGGCCCAGCGAGGAGCTGTAGAAGGCCTCGTACGGGTCGGCGTTGTAGGTGCTGCCGCGGCGGCGGGCGAACTCCGCCGACGCGCGCAGCGTGCCGCCGGCCATCGCGCGGTCGACCCAGCCGGCCTTCAGCCGGTCCTCCCAGGTGCGCTTGCGCTCGCGGTTCTCGCGCTGCACGGTCTCGCGCTCGAGCATCAGGTTCAGGTTGCGCGAGCGGCCCAGCCGCCAGTCGCCGGACAGGCTGGCGTTGTCCTGCTTCAGGCCGTACTGCGGCGCGCCGATGTTGACGTTGCCGGCGCTGGGCACCAGCTCCAGCGCCTTGATCGCCTCCAGGTCGCACAGCAGCGTGTTGTAGGCGGTGGCCGGCGTGCCGGCCGGGTTCTGGCCGGCGGTGGCGTTGGGGATCGCGAACACCGCGCCGCTGCCGTCGTTGATCAGGCGCCCCCACTGGCCGGTCAGCGGATTGCACGCCCAGTACTGCGGCGACTTGTCGATCGTCTCGTAGCGGCGCAGCTTGCCCTTCAGTTCGAGCTCGGCCAGCGGCTGCATCGAGACGCCGAAGTCGTACAGCCGCGAGTCGATGCGGCGCTCGGCGCTGTCGCGCTGCAGCGAGGCCAGCGTGTCCCAGGCGCCGCCGGCCACGCCGTTGACCGTCGCGCCGGCGTACTGGGTCATCGGGATCAGCGCATCGTCCTGGCGCGACGACGACAGCGACACCACGCCCGTCAGGCGCGTGTTGGCGAACTCGGGAATCGCGTGCGCGACCTCGCCCTTGAGGTTGTAGAAGTCGTTGTCGGGCGGCAGGTCGAAGACCGCGCGCGGGAAGCTGGCGATGCCGTTGACCGGCGCGACGAACAGCGGGTTCTCGACGGTCAGCGTGTCGAGGTTGTTGCGGAACAGCGAGGCCGACAGCAGCACGTTGGCGCTGGTGCGTTCGTTGTTCCACTGCAGCCCGGCGTGGACCTCGTGGGTGTCGTAGTCGATCGGCTCGGCGGTCTCCAGGCCGCCGGTGCCGCCGCCGCCGCCCATCACCATGCCGAAGGGGCGCGCGCCCTCGCGTTTTTCGCTGCTGAAGCTGGCGAACAGCTTCAGCGACTCGTCCAGCGGCAGGTCCAGCCGCATGCCGCCCTTCTGGCGCAGCAGCGACAGCGTGCGCAGCGGTGCGGCCAGCGCGTCCTCGCCGATCGCGATGTCGGTGCTGGCCGCGGTTGCCGGGGCCGTGGGGCCGGCAGGCAGGCGCGACAGCGTCAGGCGGTCGCTGCCGATGCCGTCCCAGAGGCGGCGGTAGCCGGAGGTGAAGACGTGCGGCGTCTCGTTGTAGAACAGCTTGAGCCGCCAGCCGTTGTAGCGGCCGGCGGTCAGCGCGGCGAAGCCGTCGTCGCGGCCGAGCGAGGCGGCGCTCAGGTCGAGGTAGTGGCGTCCGTCGGCGCTCTCGCCTTCCAGGCGCAGGCCGCCGAGCACCAGCCCGGAGCCGAAGTCCTTGTACTCGCGGAACTTGGCGGCGCCGGCGTTGCCGTCGACCTTCAGCCCGCCGCCCTCGACCTGGCCGCGCCAGCGCCAGCCTTCGCCCTCGGCGGGCTCGGCCACCAGCGCCGGCTGGGCGTTGAGCAGGCCGGTCGGGTTGCGCTTGACGCCGCCGTCGCCCATGCCGTCGGGGTCGAGTGCCGGGACACGCAGCCCGGCGCCGGGCATCAGCAGGTTGCCGGTGCTGGTGTCGGTGCCGACGCCGGAATCGGCGCGCGCGGGTGCCGCGGCCATCTGCGCGAACGCGCTGCCGATCAGCAGGCCCAGAAGGCGGCGTTGGCCGCGGCGGTCGCGCAAGGTCGTGTGACGCATGGGACGGACTCCTGGTGATGAAGGGCTCAGCGCTGGAAGCGCGCGCCGGCGGGGTGGTTGCTGCCGTGGATCTGCACATGGCAGTTCTGGCAGCTGCGGCCGACCATGCGCTGGCTGGTGGCGCCGCCGGGCAGCTGGCCGGCACCGGCGGTCTGGTTGGCGCGGAAGAAGTTGTTCGGGTGACCGACCGACGGGCTGTGGCACTGCTGGCACAGCTGCGGCCGTGACGCGACGAGCAGCTTGTCGTGGTTGCTGCCGTGCGGGCTGTGGCAGTTGGTGCAGCTCTCGCGCACCGGCGCGTGCTCCCAGAGCATCGGCCCGCGCTTCTCGGCGTGGCAGCTGAAGCAGACGTTGTTGGTGCTGTCGGCCTTGAGCAGCGGGCGGGTCGTGCTGCCGTGCGGGTTGTGGCAGTCGACGCAGCTCACCTTGCCCTCGGGCAGCGGCATGTGCGAGCGCTTGTTGAACTCGGCACGCTGCTGCTGGTGGCAGCGCGAGCAGACCTCGTTGATCGTGTTGCGCGCCAGCAGGCTGTTGGTCGAGACCTTCTGCATCGGGTTGTGGCAGTCGGCGCAGCCCAGCTGGTTGCCGGCGTGCACCGAGCCCGGCCAGTGCAGCCGGTTGCCGCCCTTGTGGCAGCCCAGGCAGGACTCGTTCTGCCTGGCCACCGGCGTGTCCCAGCCCTTGGTGAAGCCGATGATCAGGTCCTTGTTCTGGGTGTCCTTGGCGTGCAGCGAGCCCGGGCCGTGGCAGGCCTCGCAGACCAGGCGCTCGCGTTCGTTGCGCGGGTTGCTGCGGAAGGCCTTGGCGTGCAGCGTGTCGCTGTAGTGCAGGTTCTCCTGGCTGTGGCAGCCCAGGCAGGCCTTCTCGCCGATCGGCGTGGCCTCGGGCCTGAACACCGCGGGCGCGCTGGCCACGGCGGCGGCCAGCGGCGCGGTCTGCGACTGCGCCAGGGCGGGTGTGCCCGGCGCGAGGCAGAACAGCAGGCCGGCGAACATCCACGCTGCGCGTGAGCGCCATCCCCCTCGGCTCGAACCCTTGGCGTCCATGTCTCCCCCGTTCCTCGTGCTGCCTGCGGGAGAAGATAGGGATCCCCAGGCGGCTGGCTTGTCCGCGGCTGAACCGCGTCTTGACTGCAACTGAAGCGATGGGGGCCGGACTTTCCCAGCCCCGGCGGCGCTTGGGCCATGGATCAACGCGGCAGAACCGATCCCGCACTGGCGATGGCGCTGAACTGGCGGTGCATGTCGGTGCTCGGCGAGGCCCGAGAGGCGCAGAACCGCTCGTCGGACTGACCGGAGCGTCCCTCTCGGCGGGAGGCTGGAGGGGGCGTCTGACGAGCGGGAGCACCCTCGTGGAGGGGCTCGGGGGAGCCGTGCGTGAAACCGCAGGCTGGGAGTGGGCGCGGCTTTGGCCGCGCCGACTCCTAGACCGCGCTGGGCGGCACGCCGAAGCGGCGCTTGAAGGTGCGGCTGAAGTGCGCCGGGCTGGTGAAGCCCCAGGCCCAGGCGACCTCGGCGACCGGACGGCCGCGGCGCGAGCGCAGTTCCTGCCAGCAGGCCTGCAGCCGCTGCTCCTGCACCCATTGCATGACCTGCCGGCCGTCGTCGAACAGCCGGTGCAGATAGCGGGTCGAGACACCCAGGTGGGCCGCGATGTGCGCGACGTCGAGGCGGCGGTCGTGCAGGCGCTCGAGGATGAAGGCCTCGGCGCGCCGGCGCTGGCGCATCGCGGCGTTCTCGCCGGGGGCGCCCGCGGCGGCGCCGGCGTCGCCCTCGGCGATGCGCTCGATCATGCGCAGCAGCGCGTCGCCCAGCGCATGGCGCTCGGCCGGCGCGAGATGGTCGTGGTGGCCGGACACGTAGCGCGCCAGCGCGGCGGCGGCGCGCACCTCGGGCTGGCGGCCGTCCAGCCGCTGCAGCGCGGGGGCGCTGGACGCCGGCGTCGTGGGCAGGTCGACCAGCAACTGGCGCACGGCACGCTGGCGGTCGATCCAGATGTCGCGGCCCGGTGCCAGCAGGCAGATTTCGCCGGGCCCGATGCGCTGCGGCCGCCGGTGGCCGGCGACCTGGGCGCTGCCCTCGATCTGCACCAGCAGAGAGACGCTGCCGCCGCCGGCTGCCGCGTCGCGCGGGATGCGCCGCGGCGACTGCTCGACCTCCAGCAGCCGCAGCGTGCCGTGCTCGAGCTCGAGTTCGGCGCAGCGGTCCCGACGGGGCGGCGGGCCGCCGTCAGCCGCCGTCAGCGGCGCCCCCGCGGTGATCGAGACCGGAGTCGCGGAGCAAGCACAAGGCGGTGTTGGTTGCTCTGCGATCATTCGACGGCCCTCTTGTTGGAGTGGTTTTGGCGTCGAATTTATTAACGGCTGATTAACGAATACATACGGATGGGCCCTATCGGGCCCAATCCGGATGGCGCCGCCGCCGCGGCTGGGTCAGCCCGCCGGCTTCAGCAGGATCAGCAGTTCCTTGGCCTGCACCCGCTCGCCGGGCTTGACGTGCACCGCCTCGACGACGGCCTCGCGGTCGGCGGCGACGTGGGTCTCCATCTTCATCGCCTCCAGCGCCAGCAGCGTGTCGCCGGGCGCCACGTGCTGGCCCGGCGCGACGGCGACGCTGACGATGGCGCCGGGCATCGGTGCCGCCACCTGCCAGGGGTTGCCCGGCTCGGCCATCGGCCGCGCCGCGGCGGCCTGCACGCCGGCGCGCGGCACGCGCACCGTGCGCGCCTGGCCGTTGAGCTCGAACTGCACCTTGTGCGCCGTGTCGCCGTCGGGGGCGACGCTCTGCAGCATCACCAGCAGCGACTTGCCGGGGTCGATCTCGACGGCGATCTCCTGCTGCGGCTGCGGGCCGTAGAAGAACACCGGCGTCGGCAGCATCGAGACGTCGCCGTAGCGCCGCAGGTGCTCGTGGTACTCGCGCGCCACCTTCGGGTACATCAGCCAGGAGGCCAGGCCGCGATCGTCGAGCTTGGTGCCGCAGTCGCGCTCGGCCTTCTCGCGCGCCGCGTCCAGGTCCACCGGCGGGATGCGGTCACCCGGGCGGTATGGCGCCGGCGGCGCGGCCTCGGGCGCCAGCTTCAGCACCTTGCGCGACAGCGCCTCGGGGAAACCGTCGGGCGGGAACCCGAGCTCGCCGCGGAACAGCGACACCACCGACTCGGGGAAGGCGATGTCGCGCGCCGGGTCGGCGACGTCGGCCGGGGTCAGGTCCTGCGCGACCATCATCAGCGCCATGTCGCCGACGACCTTGGAGGTCGGCGTCACCTTGACGATGTCGCCGAACAGCCGGTTGACGTCGGCATAGGCGCGCGAGACCTCGGTCCAGCGGTGCGCCAGGCCCAGCGCACGCGCCTGCTCGCGCAGGTTGGTGTACTGGCCGCCGGGCATCTCGTGGCGGTAGACGTCGGCGGTGCCGGAGCGGATCTCCGACTCGAAAGGCGCGTAGAAGCGGCGCACGCCCTCCCAGTACATCGACGCCGCGTGCAGCGCGTCGGGCGGCAGGCCGGGGTCGCGTTCGGTGCCGGCCAGCGCCGCGGCGATCGACGACAGGTTGGGCTGCGAGGTCAGCCCGCTCATCGCGTCGAGCGCGCCGTCGACGGCGTCGCAGCCGGCGTCGATGGCCGCCAGCACCGAGGCCGCGGCGGCGCCGCTGGTGTCGTGGGTGTGGAAGTGCACCGGCAGCCCGGTCTCCTCCTTGATCGCCTTGACGAGTGCGGCGGCGGCACGCGGCCGGCAGATGCCGGCCATGTCCTTGATGCCCAGCACCTGAACGCCGGCCTGCTGCAGCGCACGCGCGGTCTTCACGTAGTAGCCCAGGTCGTACTTGCTGCGCGCCGGGTCGAAGGGGTCGCCGGTGACGCAGATCGCACCTTCGCAGAGCGCGCCGGTGTCGAGCACGGCGTCGATCGCGACCCGCATGTTCTCCACCCAGTTCAGCGAGTCGAAGACGCGGAACAGGTCGAAGCCTTCCTTGGCCGCGGTGCGCACGAACTGCTGCACGACGTTGTCGGCGTAGTTCGTGTAGCCCACCGCGTTGGAGCCGCGCAGCAGCATCTGGAACAACACGTTGGGCACACGCGTGCGCAGCGCCGCCAGGCGCTCCCAGGGGTCTTCCTTCAGGAAGCGCATCGCGACGTCGAAGGTCGCGCCGCCCCAGCATTCGAGCGAGAAGAGCTGGTGCAGTTCGCGCGCGTAGTACGGCGCGATCGGCAGCATGTCGGCGGTGCGCATGCGCGTGGCCAGCAGCGACTGGTGCGCGTCGCGCATCGTCGTGTCGGTCATCAGCACACGTTTCTGCGCCAGCATCCAGTCGGCGAAGCCCTTGGCGCCCAGTTGCTGCAGCAACTGGCGCGTGCCCGCCGGCGGCGGCGTCTCGTCGTCGACACGTGGCAGCACCGGCTTGGGCAGCGGCAGTTCGGGCAGCGCGCGGCCGCGCACCTCGGGGTTGCCGTCGACCGTGACCTCGCCGAGGAAACGCAGCAGCTTGGTCGCGCGGTCGCGGCGCGCGGCGAAGGCCAGCAGTTCCGGCGTCTGCTCGATGAATCGCGTCGTCACGTCGCCCGAGGCGAACTTCGGGTGGTTGATGACGTTCTCGAGGAACTGCAGGTTGGTCGCCAGCCCGCGCACGCGGAACTCGCGCAGCGCGCGGTCCATGCGCTGGATCGTCTCGTCAGCGGTCGGCGCCCAGGCCGTCACCTTCACCAGCAGCGAGTCGTAATAAGGCGTGATGACGGCGCCGCCGTAGGCCGTGCCGGCGTCCAGACGGATGCCGAAACCGGCGGCGCTGCGGTAGGCGGCGATGGCGCCGTAGTCGGGCAGGAAGCCGTTCTCGGGGTCTTCGGTCGTCACGCGGCACTGCAGCGCGTGGCCGTTGAGCGGGATCTGCGCCTGCGGCGGCACGCCGGCCGACGGGCGCGCCGGGTCGTCGTCGCCGACGCCGATCCAGGCACCTTCGGTGACGCGGATCTGGGCCTTCACGATGTCGACGCCGGTGATCATCTCGGTCACCGTGTGCTCGACCTGGATGCGCGGGTTGACCTCGATGAACCAGCAGCGGCCGGTGTCGGCGTCCATCAGGAACTCGACCGTGCCGGCGTGCGTGTAGCCCACCGAGCGCATCAGCCGCAGCGCGCTGTCGCAGAGCTCGGCGCGTGCCGCGGCGTCGAGGTAGGGCGCCGGGGCGCGTTCGACGACCTTCTGGTTGCGGCGCTGCACGGTGCAGTCGCGCTCGTGCAGGTGCACGAGGTTGCCGTGCCGGTCGCCGAGGATCTGCACCTCGACGTGGCGCGCGCGGCGGATCAGCTTCTCGAAATAGACCTCGTCGTTGCCGAAGGCGGCCAGCGCCTCGCGCCGTGCCGACTCCAGCGCCGCCGGCAGTTCGGCCGCGCTCTCGACGACGCGCATGCCGCGGCCGCCGCCGCCCCAGCTGGCCTTCAGCATCACCGGGAAGCCGATCTCCTCGGCCAGGCGGCGGCATTCGTCGAGCTCGCGCGGCAGCGGCGGCGTCGCCGGCATCACCGGCACGCCGGCGGCCACCGCGGCATGGCGCGCGGCGACCTTGTTGCCCAGCACGCGCATCACCTCGGGCGAAGGCCCGATCCACTGCAGCCCGGCGGCGATGACACGTTCGGCGAACTCGGGGTTCTCCGACAGGAAGCCGTAGCCGGGGTGGATGGCGTCGACACCGGCACGGCGCGCGATGCGCAGGATGTCGTCGCCGTCGAGGTAGGCCTCCAGCGGCTTCTTGCCTTCGCCGACGAGGTAGCTCTCGTCGGCCTTGAAGCGGTGCAGCGCCTGGCGGTCCTGCTGCGAATAGATCGCCACCGTGCGCATGCGCATCTCGCTGGCCGCGCGCATCACGCGGATCGCGATCTCGGACCGGTTGGCGATCAGGATGGACCGGATCGGACGAAACTCCATCGAGGCTCCCGCGCGGGCGGTCGACGAAGTCCTGGCGCGCCGCCGCCCGTCCGCCGGCGCGCCTGAAGGCAGGTCAGAAGCCGATCGCGAACAGCAGCGCCGCGCAGACCAGGCTGCCCACGGTGGCGAAGCCGTAGAAGAACACCGCCGCGCCGTGCCCGGCGTGCACGCCGAGGTCGTGCAGGCTGTGCAGCATGCGGTGGCAGCCGTGGAACAGGAACAGCGCGATCACCGCCAGCACCGCCAGCTTGCCCAGCGGGTGCAGCACGAAGGCGTGCACGTGGGCGTAGCTGAGTGCGTCGGGCGACAGCACGATGGCCAGCGGCGCCAGCACGCCGGTGATCAGGATCAGCGCCGGGCCGACCAGCGCCGACAGCACCCCGCCGGCGCCGAAGAGCGACCAGAAGATCGGTTCGTGCGAGCGTTTCATCGTGTCACCCCCGCGACGACGGCGATCAGGCCGATGGAGACCACCAGCGCCGTGATCCAGCCGCCGACGGTGACCAGCCGGCCCGGGAAGGGCAGCTTGGGCGCGGTCTTCGGCATGACGCCGAACCAGGTGATGCTGTGATACGTGACCAGCGCCGCGGCGACGAGGTGGAAGACGATCGCCAGCGGCGAGGCCAGCGCCGCGCGCCAGGCCTCGTACTCGGCCTCGCCCTGGGCCAGGCGCGCCAGGCCGACGAGCAGCACCAGCGCGTAGGCCGCGAGCAGCACCGCGCTGCCTTCGCGGATCATGTAGAGCACGTAGAACGGGTTCTTCGTCCACCAGCCGGCCATCGGGCGCTGGTAGGTCTTCAGCGTCGGCTTGTAGCGGCTCATCGGGCGCCTCCCTTGGGCGCGAGCAGCTTGCGCACGCCGAAGTAGTCCATCGTGCTGTTCACCTTGTTCTGGTTGATCGCGTGTGCCGGGTCCACGCCCTTGGGGCAGACCTCGGAGCAGTAGCCCACCAGCGTGCAGCCCCAGACGCCTTCCTCGGCGTTGGCGACGTCGGCACGCGCCTCCCAGCCGCGGTCGCGCGAGTCGGCGTTGTAGCGGTGCATCAGCGCCAGCGCCGCCGGGCCGATGAACTCGGGCTTCAGTCCCACCTGCGGGCAGGCGGCGTAACACAGCAGGCAGTTGATGCACTGCGAGAACTGGTAGTACTGGTCCAGCTGCGCCGGCGTCTGCCGGCTCGGGCCGTCGGCGACGCTGCGGTTCTCGCAGGGCTGGATCCAGGGCTTGACCGACTCCAGCTTGTCGAGGAACTCGTTCTGGTCGACGACCAGGTCGCGCACGATGGCGAAGTTGGCCAGCGGCTCGACACGCACCTTGTTCGGCCAGTAGTCGCGCAGGAAGGCATGGCAGGACAGCTGCGGCACGCCGTTGATCATCTTGCCGCAGCTGCCGCAGATCGCCATGCGGCAGGACCAGCGGAAGGTCAGGCTGCCGTCGAAGTGGTCCTTGATGTACTGCAGGCCCTGCAGCACCGAGGTGTCGTCGTCGAACGGCACCTGCCAGCTCTGGAAGCGCGGCGCGCTGTCCGTTTCGGGATCGAAGCGCAGGCACTCGATCTCGATCGTGCGCCCGGTCGCGGGCGTCGGGTTCGTGTCCGTCATGGGGCTCAGGTCAGGATGGCCTTGGTGCCGGCGCCGCCGTAGCTGCGTGCGCGCGGCGCCGAGGTGGTGATGACGACGGGGCGGTGCGAGATCGCCGGGGCGTCGTCGCCGCGGCGTTCGGCCAGCGTGTGCACGAGGAAACGTTCGTCGTCGCGTTCGGTGAAGCCGTCCAGGCGCTGGTGGGCGCCGCGCGACTCCTTGCGCTCGCGCGCCGAGTGCGCCATCGCCTCGGCGACCTCGAGCATCGAGCCGAGCTCGATGGCCGACAGCCACTCGGTGTTGAAGGCGCGGCTGCGGTCGTCGAGCTTGACGCCGGCGCGCCAGCGCGCGCGCAGCTCGGCCAGCGTCGAGCAGGCTTCGGCCAGGCCGGACTCCTCGCGGTAGATGCCGACGTTCTTCTCCATGCACTCGCCCAGCGCCTCGCGCAGCACGGCGACACGTTCGCCGCGCTCGTGCTGGTGCAGCGCCTCCAGGCGCGCCACGGCGGCCTGGGCCTGGCGCTCCAGCGACGCCGCAGACGTCGCGCCCACCGAGCGCACGTACTGCGCCGCCGCTTCGCCGGCGACGCGGCCGAAGACGACGATCTCCGACAGCGAGTTCGAGCCCAGCCGGTTGGCGCCGTGGATGCCGACGCTGGAGCATTCGCCGGCGGCGTAGAGGCCGGGCAGCGAGGTCTCGGTGCGGCCGTTGGTGGCGATGCCGCCCATCGTGTAGTGCACCGCCGGGCGCACCGGGATCGGGTCGTGCACCGGGTCGATGCCGGCGAAGGTCTTGGCGACCTCGGTGATCAGCGGCAGGCGCTCGTGGATCTTCTTCGCACCCAGGTGGCGCAGGTCGAGGTTGACGGCGCTGCCGTGGCGCGTCGTCAGCGTGTTGCCCTTGCGTTCCTCGTGCCAGAAGGCCTGCGACAGGCGGTCGCGCGGGCCCAGTTCCATCGCCTTCGGGCGCGGCCACGGGTCCAGCGGCCCGAGGCCGTAGTCCTGCAGGTAGCGGTGGCCGTCCTTGTTCGTCAGGATCGCGCCTTCGCCGCGGCAGCCTTCGGTGATCAGGATGCCGCTGCCGGGCAGGGCGGTCGGGTGGTACTGCACGAACTCCATGTCGCGCAGCGCGACGCCGTGGCGGTAGGCCAGACCCATGCCGTCGCCGGTGACGATGCCGGCGTTGGTGTTCTGGCTGTAGACGCGGCCGGCGCCGCCGGTGGCCAGGATGACGGCCTTGGCGCGCAGCAGGAAGAACTTGCCGGTGGCGATCTCGATCGCCAGCACGCCCTGCACGCGGCCGTCCTCGACCAGCAGCTCGGCGACGAAGAACTCGTCGAAACGCTGGATGCCCGGGTACTTCAGCGAAGTCTGGAACAGCGTGTGCAGCATGTGGAAGCCGGTCTTGTCGGCGGCGAACCACGTGCGCTGCACCTTCATGCCGCCGAAGAAGCGCACGTTGATGCTGCCGTCGTCCTTGCGGCTCCAGGGGCAGCCCCAGTGCTCCAGGCGGATCATCTCCTCGGGGCAGCGCTCGACGAAGAAGCGCACGACGTCCTGGTCGCAGAGCCAGTCGCCGCCCGAGACGGTGTCGTCGAAATGGTGGTCCAGCGAGTCGTCGTCGCGGATCACGCCGGCCGAGCCGCCTTCGGCGGCCACGGTGTGGCTGCGCATCGGCACCACCTTGGACACGAGCGCGACCTTCAGCCTGGGGTCCGCTTCCTGGACCGCGATCGCCGCGCGCAGGCCTGCGCCTCCGCCCCCGACGATCACGATGTCACTTTGGATGATTTCCATCGAAACTCCGATATCCTCCGCCCGCGCCGCAGAACGCGGCCCGCGCGCCGGTCGCCCTTATACCGGGATTGGCTTTCGCGCACCCCCGGTTTCCGCACACGGTCGGTGCATTGCCGACCGTGTCACCCTCCCCAGGCGTTGCAGGGCTGGCCACAAGCACTATGCTTGCCCGCTGCGCGTCGGGGCGGTTTCCCGCCGCGTTTTTTGCATGCCGTCGATCCCACCTGCCGCCCCCCCGCTGGAAGAGCTCCAGGGAACCGTTCTCTACATCGAGGACGTGGAGATGAACTTCGCCGTCGTCGAGGGCATCCTCGCGCGCCACCCTGGCATCCGGCTGCTGCGTGCGGCCAACGGCCTGGACGGCGTGCGCATGGTGCAGGAGTGCCGGCCCGACTTCGTGCTGCTGGACATGCACCTGCCCGACATCTCCGGGCTCGAAGTCGTGCGCCGGCTCAGCGAGGAGATCGCCGAGCGCCGGCTGCGCATCACCATCCTGACCGCCGACACGCTGACGATGGACGTGCTGAAGGCGATGAGCCTGGGCGCCTTCGAGTACCTGGTGAAGCCGGTCGAGGTGCGCACCATCGAGGACTGCGTGCGCCGCGCGCTGCTCGCCAAGCGTCAGCAGGCCCCCGGCCGCTGAAGGGCCGCGAGGCTCAGGTTCCTGTTTCGTCCCGGTCGCGTCAGAGCAGCCGCGGCACGAAGCGCCGGGTCCGGGCGCGGTAGGCGTCGTAGCCGGGATGCACCGCGCTCATCCAGCGCTCCTCGAGCGAGGACTTGATCCACAGCACCACGGCCAGCGCGACAGCGGCCGCGACGGTCGTCGCGCCCGGCGCCACGGCGACTGCCGCCAGCGCGAGCAGCAGCAGCGCGGCGTACATCGGGTGCCGGATCCAGGCGTAGATGCCGTGCTCGACGAGCCGGCCGCCGGCGCGCGGTTCGGGGTGCACGTTGAAGTTGCCGGGGCGGTTGGCCGTCACCGCCGCGAGCCCGACGGCCAGCGATGCCGCGGCCAGCACCAGCGCCAGCCAGGGCGCCGCCGGGTCGGCCCAGGCCGGTGCCGCACCGCAGGCCAGCGCCGTCAGCAGCACGAACTGCAGCAGCACCAGCACGGCACCGGCGCGCCGGTCGCTCATGTTGCCTCGCGGCGCAGCAGCCGCACCCGCAGCGGCCGCTCGAAGGCCGCGCCGTCGGGGCCGCAGTGCGGCATGAAGGCGGCGCGCACGCGCTCGACGGTCGCGTCGTCCAGCGTGTAGGTGGCGAAGCTCGGCCGCAGCATGCGACGCTCGAACTCGGCGAAGTCGGCGTAACGCACCGGCTGGGCAAAGCGGTGCTGCACGATCTCGGTCCAGGGGCCGTGCGCCAGCGCCTCGTCCAGCGCCGCCTGCGCGGCGGCGCGCACCGTGCCTTCGTCGTTGTACAGGCGCACGATGTCGTTCAGGCCGCCGTCGTAGACCGGCTCGGACACGTAGAGCAGGCCGCCCGGCACCAGCACCCGTGCGGCTTCGGCCAGCGCCCGGCCCATCGCCGGGATCGGCACGTGGTGCAGCGACTTCAGCATCAGCGCCAGGTCGAAGCTGGCGTCCGGCGTGGGCACGGCCTCGGCGCCGCCTGCGACGAAGCTCAGCCCGGGCGTCGGCGGCGCGGCCAGGTTCCTGGCGTGCTGCACCGCGTCGACCTCGAGCGCGGTGACGCGGCAGTCCGGATGGCGCTGCAGCACGCCGCGCACCAGGCGTGCGTCGCCGCAGCCGAGCTCGACGATGCGCCGCCCGGCCAGCGGCACCAGCGCCGACAGCACCTCGTATTCGTCCTGGCAGAGCGTGGGCGCGTTCATCGGCTGTCGGGGGTGGTTTCGATACCGGCAATGGTATCCGGCGCGGCCGCGCAGGCCTGGCGCAGGAAGTCGACGATGTCGGCGACATGCGGCGCCAGCGCCTCGCGCAGGTCGTGGTCGCCGTCGACCGCCAGCAGCCCGGTGCCGGGAGCCGCGGCGGCCTGCAGGCGCAGCGCGTCGTCGAACGGCGCGGTCGTGTCGTGGCGGCCGTGCACCAGCAGCACCGGGCAGCGGGCGCGGCGCACGGTGGCCAGCGGCGCGATGTCGTCGAAACGTGCGCCGATCACGCGCTGCACGTGGCGGATCACGTACCAGCCCAGCGGCCGGTAGGGCACGCGTTTTTCGGCCAGGAAACGCCGCATCACCTCGTCCGGGTGGGCGAAGGCCGACAGGCTGACGACACCACGCACGCCACCCGCCCGCGCCGCGTGCAGCAGCGAGGCCGCGGCGCCGACCGAGTGGCCGACCAGCGCCAGCCGGTCGGCCTGCACCTCGGGCCGCGTTCCCAGCCAGGCCAGGCCGGCGGCGATGTCCTCGGCAAAACGCGGCATCGACGTGAAAGCCTCGTCGTCGCTGTCGCCATGGCAGCGTGCGTCCAGCAACAGCACGGCGAAGCCGGCGGCCACCAGCGGCGGCGCCACCGGCCACATCGTCGTCGCGTTGGCGCCCCAGCCGTGCATCGCCAGCACCGCGGGCGCCGGTGTGTGCTCGCTGCTTGCGGGCAGCACCAGCCAGCCGAAGAGCTTTCGCCCGCGCGGGCCGGGGATGCGCACCTCGTGCACACGCGAGGCGTCCATCGCGAGGCGCGTGTGCGTGCCGTCGTGCGCCATGCGCGGCGCACGCAGCCCGCGCAGGATGGCCTGGTGCGCCAGCGTGCGCAGCGCCACGGCGCCGGCGGCGACGCCTGCCGTGGTGGCCAGCATCAGTCCCAGGGCCGGCCGGCGGCGCGCCAGGCGTCGATGCGCGGCTTCAAGGCGCGGCGGCGCTCCAGGCTCTCCGGGCGCCAGACCTCGGCGGCGTCGTAGTACTCGGCCACGGCGCGCGTGCCGTCGGGCAGCGCCAGCCAGGGCTGTTTCGTCGACGTGAAGATGTGAATGTCCGGCGGCAGGCGGTCAGGGTCGTCGAGCGTGCCGACACGCACGAAGGCCACCAGCGGCCCGCTGCCGGCATAGTGGCTCCAGACGGCGATGCGGCAGTGCGGGCAGCGTGCGATGCGCTGGCCCTGGCCGCTGGCCGAGGGCGTGAGCACGATCTCCGGCGCCTCCGCGGTGGCCTCCAGCCGGTCGCGTTCGATCATCGCGTTCAACGCGAAGGCCGTGCCGGTCTCGCGCTGGCACCAGCGGCAGTGGCAGGCGTGCACGACGAGCGGCGCGCCGTGCAGGCGGTAACGCACGCGGCCGCAGTCGCAGCCGCCTTCGAGCATCGTCGGGTCGGTCATCGGCGCGCCGGCGTCCCGCAGGTGGATGCCCGGCGGGCCGATGCTAGCCGTTCAGGCGTTGAGCGCCGGCGCCGGGCGGCGCGTGCGCACGCGCACGATGACGTCGACCTCGCTCAGTTCCAGGCCGTCGCCGAGCTCCGGCAGGCCCAGCACCTGGATCGCCGGGCCGGTGAGATCGGCGACCTCGCCGGTGTCGACGTTGTAGACGTGGTGGTGCGGCGTGACGGTCGAGTCGTAGACCGTGGCCGAGCCTTCGATCGGCAGCGCCTTCAGCAGGCGCTGGCGCACGAACAGCTGCAGCACCGCGTAGACCGTCGCGCGCGACAGCCCCGGCAGGTGCTCGCGCGCGGCACGCAGCACCTGCTCGGCCGTCATGTGCACCGGCGCCGAGAACAGCACCGTGCCGACGGCCACACGCTGCAGCGTCGGCAGGATGTCGGCGTCGCGCAGCTTCTGCTGGATCGAGGTGGTACGGGTCAGGTCCATCGTGTGCTTTCTTCGGGTGGTTGCGTCCGAGAGCTGGACGCATTCCAGGCATCGGAGCCATTTCATGCCCGTTCGCCGCTGCTCGGCCTGCGCTGGGTCAAGCGGCCTGCGGGAAGCCGTCACGCCACGCCGCTTGTTCCACGTGCCGGCGGCGACTATGATTGCTGCATTCTAAATGCAGCTTTAAGCCGGCAATGAAACTGACCAGCTTCACCGACTACAGCCTGCGCGTGCTGATCTACCTGGCGACGCGCCCGGGCCGGCGCGCGACGATCGGCGAGATCGCGGCCAAGTTCTCGGCCTCCGAGAACCACCTGACCAAGGTCGTGCACTTCCTCGGCACCGAAGGCGTGCTGGCGACAGTGCGCGGCAAGGGCGGAGGCCTGGGGCTGGCACGCCCGCCGCAGGACATCGTCGTCGGCGACATCGTGCGCCGCACCGAGGGCGAGGCGATGCCGGCCGAGTGTTTCGGCAGCGGCGGCGGCTGCGCGATCGCGCCGTGCTGCCGGCTGCGCGGCGTGCTCGGCGAGGCGGTCGACGCCTTCTACGCGGTGCTCGACCGCTACACGCTGGAAGACCTGGTCGCCAACCGCGACCAGCTCGACGCCATCCTGCGCATCGGCGAGATGCCGGTGCCCGCGACGACGGAGCTGCGTGCATGACGACGATCCCGCTGCATTTCACGCCGCGCGAGCCGGTGCGCGGCTTCGGCCTCTGGCGCCTGGGTTTCCGCCCGTTCTACCTGCTGGCCGCCGGGTTCTCCGCGCTGTCGATCGCCGCCTGGGCGCTGCAGTACGCCGGCCTGCTCGGCACGGCCTATCTGGCCGGGCCGCTGTGGCATGCGCACGAGATGCTGTTCGGCTTCACGCTGGCGGTGGTCGTCGGTTTCCTGTTCACCGCCGGGCGCAACTGGTCGGGCCAGCCGACGCCGACCGGCGGCGCGCTGGCGGCGCTGGCCGCGCTCTGGCTCGCCGGCCGGCTGCTGGTGCTGACGCCCTGGGGGCTGGCCGCCGCGGTCGTCAACGTCGCGTTCCCGCTGCTGGCCGCCGTCGGCCTGGGGCGTGCGCTCTACGCCGGACGCAACCAGCGCAACTACTTCTTCGTCGCGCTGCTGTGTGCGATGGCCGGTGCGCAGGCGCTGTTCCACCTGACGCTGCTCGGTGTGCTGGACCTGCCGCTGCGTGCCGGCATCCAGATCGGGCTGGACGTCGTGCTCTTCGTGATGGCCGTCGTCGCCGGCCGCGTGGTGCCGATGTTCACCAACAACGGCGTGCCGGGCACCGGCGCCGAACGCCGCCCGCGTGTCGAGCATGTGGCGCTGGGCAGCGTGCTGGCGCTGCTGGCCGCCGACGTGCTGGGGCTGCCGGGCGTGGCCGTCGCCGCTGTTGCGGGCGTCGCGGCCGTGGCCCACACGCTGCGGCTGGCGCTGTGGCGGCCGCAGCGCACGCGGCCCAATCCGCTGGTCTGGATCCTGCACGCTGCCTACGCCTGGATCCCGCTGCACCTGCTGCTGCGCGCCGCGTCCGAACTCGGCTGGGCCCAGCCCTCGCTGGCGACGCACGCGCTGACCGCCGGCGCGATCGGCGCGCTGACGCTGGGCATGATGACGCGCACCGCACGCGGCCACACCGGCCGGCCGCTGCGCGCCGACCGCTGGGACATCGCCGCCTACGGCCTGGTGCTGGCCGGCGGACTGGTGCGCGTGCTGGGGCCGCTGCTGCTGCCGGCCTTGATGCAGGCCGAGATCGTCGTCTCCGGTGCCTGCTGGGCCGTGGCGTTTGCGATCTTCGCCTGGCGTTACGCGCCTTCGCTGTGGCGCGTGCGCGCCGACGGCCAGCCCGGCTGACACCCGCGTGACGGCCGGGGCCGGCCGTCGGCGGGCAAGATCGGCCGCATGAGCGCTCTGCATCCTTCGGCGTCGGTCGACGCCTTCAACGCCCGCGGCGCCGGCCATCTGCCGGGCCATCTGGGCATCGTCGTCACCGCCGTCGCGCCGCGCGAGCTGCGCGCCGAACTCGTGGTGCAGCCCTGGCTGATGGCGCCCAACGGCTACCTGCACGCCGGCAGTGTCGTCACGCTGGCCGACACCGCCTGCGGCTACGGCTGCGTCGCCCACCTGCCCGAGGGCGCGAACGGCTTCACGACCGTCGAGCTGAAGTCCAACTACCTCGGCACCGCACGCGACGGCGTGCTCGACGTCGTCGCGACGCTGGTCCACGGTGGCCGCACGACGCAGGTCTGGGACGCCGTCGTCACGCACCGCGACAGCGGCCGCACGCTGGCGCTGTTCCGCTGCACGCAGATGCTGCTGTATCCGCGCTAGGGACGCTGGAGGACGACCGGCTGCTCCGCCGCGGCGCGGGCGCGCAGCTGGCCGCAGCCGCCGGCGACGTCCTGGCCGGCCGAACGCCGCAGCCGCGTCAGCACGCCGCGCCGTCCCAGCGCACGCGCCATCTCGGCGGCACGTTCCCAGGGCGGGCGGCGGAAGCCGTCGCCCTCGGTCTCGTTGTACGGGATCAGGTTCATCATCGCGTAGCGCCCGGCCAGCAGGCGCGCGATCGCGTCGACCTCGTCGTCGCCGTCGTTGATGCCGTCGAGCAGCGTCCACTGGTACTGGATCGGGTAGCCGGTGGCGCGTGCGTAGCGTTCGCCGGCCTCGACAATCTCCTCCGGCGCGAGCTTCGGCGCACGCGGCAGCAGACGTTCGCGCAGCTCGGCCTTGGTGGTGTGCAGCGACAGCGCCAGCGCCGGCTTCACGCGGCCCAAGGGCAGGCGCTCGAAGGCGCGCCGGTCGCCGACGGTCGAGAACACCAGGTTCTTGTGGCCGATGCCGCCGGCGGTGCCCAGCAGGTCGATCGCCTCGAGCACCGCGTCGAGGTTGTGCGAGGGCTCGCCCATGCCCATGAACACGACCTTGGAGACGCTGCGCCGCTGCCGCGCCAGCACGACCTGGGCGACGATCTCGGCGCTGCCCAGCTGGCGCAGCAGGCCGTCGCGCCCGGTCATGCAGAAGACGCAGCCGACCGCGCAGCCGACCTGCGTCGACACGCACAGTCCGTCGCGCGGCAGCAGCACGCTCTCCACCGTCTGGCCGTCGCCGAGGCCGACGAGCAGGCGCTCGGCGCCGTCTTCGCCCGGATGCGCCGACTGCAGCGTGGCCAGCGCGGCCAGCGAGTCGAACAGCGCCGGCAGCGCCTCGAACAGCGCGCGCGGATAGAAGTGTTCTGCCTGGCCGCGGCCGGCGGTCGGCGCGCGGCACTGCACCCAGTTGCGCAGCAGCCGCTCCTCGTGGCCCGGGCCGGCGCCCAGCGCGCGCAGGCGCTGGCGCAACTCGGCCACGCCACGCGGCGCGCTGGCGGCCTGGGCGGGGCTCATCGGGGCTCCCCTTCGGGCGTGTCGAGCTCACGCAGCCGCCGGTACAGCGTGCGTTCGCTGATGCCGAGCTCGCGTGCGAGGTCGGCGCGCCGGCCGCCGTGTGCGGCGAGGCGCTCGCGCAGCGCCTGGCGCGAGATCTCGCGCAGCGAACGCGCCGGGGCTTCGACGGCCAGCGCCGGGCGCGACAGCGGCAGCCCGGCGGCGAGCGCGCGTTCGACGTGCAGCGCCTCCAGCACCGGCCCGTCGCAGAACAGCGCCGCGCGCTCGAGCACGTTGCGCAGCTCGCGCACGTTGCCCGGGAAACGGTGGCCGGCCAGCCGCGCCAGCGCCGCCGGCGACAGCGCGAGCCGGCGTTTGGGCGCGACACGGGCCAGCAGCGCCTCGGCCAGCAGCGCCAGGTCGCCTTCGCGCTCGCGCAGCGGCGGCAGCCGGATCGGGAAGGTCGCCAGGCGGTAGTACAGGTCTTCGCGGAAACGCCCGTCGGCGACCATCGCGCCGAGGTCTCGGTGGGTGGCGGCGACGACACGCACGTCGGTGCGCCGCAGCTCGCTGCTGCCGACACGGCGGAAGGTGCCGCTTTCGAGCAGCCGCAGCAGCTTGACCTGCATCGCCAGCGGGATGTCGCCGACCTCGTCGAGGAACAGCGTGCCGCCGTTGGCGGTCTCGGCCAGGCCGGTGCGTGTCGTCGTCGCGCCGGTGAAGGCGCCGCGTTCGTGGCCGAAGACCTCGGCCTCGAACAGCGTCTCGGGCAGGCTGGCGCAGTCGACGACGACCAGCGCCTGCGCCGCGCGTTCGCTGGCTTCGTGCACGGCACGCGCGACCAGTTCCTTGCCGGTGCCCGACTCGCCGAGCAGCAGCACGCTGGCCTCCGACGGCGCGACACGCGCGACCTGCTCCAGCATCTCGCGGAAGGCCGGCGAGCGCCCGATCAGCCCCTGCTGGGCCGGCTGGCCTTGCGCCGTGCGCAGCGGCGCCATGCGCTCGACGAACAGCACCGCCTCGCCGCTGGCGTCGGCCAGCGGTGTCAGCTCGATGTCGATGTAGGCCTCGCCCTGGGGCGTGTGGTGCAGGTGCAGCACCCGTTCGCGCTGGCCCGATTCGCGTGTCTTGGCGAACGGGCAGGACTCGCCGGCCTGGTCGCAGGGCACGGCGAAACGGTGCGAGACCTCGTAGCAGGTGCGCCCCAGCACGCTGGCCGAGGGGCTGTACTGGCGCCGGTAGGCGGCGTTGGCGGCGACGATGCGGTAGCGCCGGTCGAAGACGATGTGCGGTTCTTCGAGGCCTTCGAGATAACTGGCGAGTTCGGGCGGCGCCGTCAGCCGTTCGGCGACGCGGAGCTTGGGGGGCATCGTGGCAGTGTAACGCGCGCCTCTGCCCGATGTGGCAGCAATGGCTGTCAAAAGTGGCAGACATTATTCCCTTCCGAGATCAGGGAATCAAGCGCAAGTGATTGTCATGAAAGAAGTTTTCGTCTTCTGTCAGGTTGGCACGGCACTTGATAGAGATCGTCTGACACGCAACTTCTGCGAGAAGGACCTGACTCGATGGACATGACGCTGCCCGCTCCGGGATCGCCCGCCAACGCCGAACGCCGCACCTGGATCATGGTGACCAGCGCGGCCGGTGGTGCCGCCGCGGTCGCCACCGCGATCCCGTTCGTCTCGACGTTCGCCCCCAGCGAACGCGCCAAGGCCGCCGGCGCGCCGGTGGAGGTGGACATCTCCACGCTGGCCCCGGGCGAGCTCAGAACCGTGGAATGGCGCGGCAAGCCGGTGTGGATCATGCGCCGCACGCCGGAGATGCTGGCTTCGCTCGAGGGCCACGACGACCAGCTCGTCGACCCGAAGTCCGAGCGCAACCAGCAGCCCGAGTACGCGCGCAACGCCACGCGCTCGATCAACCCCGAGGTCTTCGTCACCATCGGCATCTGCACCCACCTGGGCTGCTCGCCGAGCAAGGTGAACAAGGGCAGCGGCAACCCGAGCGTGCCGGCGGACTGGCCGGGCGGCTTCTTCTGCCCCTGCCACGGCTCGACCTTCGACGGTGCCGGCCGCGTCTTCAAGAACAAGCCCGCGCCGACGAACCTGGAGATCCCGCCGCACGTCTACGTCGCCGAGAACCGGCTGCTGATCGGCGAGGACCGCAGCGCCGTCGCCTGATGCCGTTTGCGGCCTGACGGCCGCCGGCGCCTGCCGCGGGTCACACCGCCTCGGATGCCGGACGCCTGCAGGCCCTCTTGCCACGCCCGGCCGCCGCCGGGCGTTTTTTCGTCACTGGTCGGCGAACGCGCGCTCGATGACGAAGTCGCCCGGCGTCGTCGTGTTGCCTTCCTTGAAGCGCATGCCTTCGAGCATGTGCTTCAGGTCGCGCAGCATCGCCGGGCTGCCGCAGATCATCACCCGGTCGTGGATCGGGTCGAGCATCGGCAGGTCGAGGTCGTCGAACATCTTGCCCGACTGGATCAGCTCGGTGATGCGGCCGCGGTTGCGGTAGTTCTCGCGCGTCACCGTCGGGTAGTACAGCAGCTGGCTCTGGATCATCTCGCCCAGGAACTCGTGCTCGGGCAGGTTCTTCGTGAGCAGGTCGTGGTAGGCCAGCTCGTCGACCTGGCGCACGCCGTGCACGAGGATGACCTTCTCGAACTTCTCGTAGGTCTCCGGGTCGCGGATGATCGACATGAACGGCGCCAGCCCGGTGCCGGTCGAGAACAGGTACAGGCGCTTGCCGGGCAGCAGGTAGTCGATCAGCAGCGTGCCGGTGGGCTTACGGCCGACGATGATCGTGTCGCCGACCTGGATGTGCTGCAGCCGCGAGGTCAGCGGGCCGTTGGGCACCTTGATGCTCAGGAACTCGAGGTGCTCCTCGTAGTTGGGGCTGACGATGCTGTAGGCGCGCAGCAGCGGCTTGCCCTCGACGCGCAACCCGATCATCGTGAAGTGGCCGTTGGAGAAACGCAGCGACTGGTCGCGCGTCGTCGTGAACGTGAACAGGCGGTCGGTCCAGTGGTGGACGCTCAGGACGCGCTCTTCGTTGAATGCACTCATGACCGGAAAGGGTTGAACGAGATCAAATGCTACACATTCGCGAATACCCTGATGCGCACCCCCTTGCCGGCGACGTGGCGAATTCCCGCCGTCCGACGCCTTCTGAGCGCGGCTAAAGTCGCGGCCGATGAACGATTCCCCGGGCGCCACGGGCGCCGATGATGTCTGCGCCGCGGTGCTCTGCGCCGCCTGGTGCCGCACCTGCGACGCCTATGCGCCGGTGCTCGACGCGGTGGCCGCCGAGTTCCCCGGCCTGGCCCACCGCTGGATCGACATCGAGGACGAGGCCGACCTGGTCGGCGACCTCGACGTCGAGACCTTCCCGACGGTGCTGGTCTTCGATCGCCGCGCGGTGCGTTTCTGCGGCCCGCTGACGCCGCAGCCCGAGACGCTGCGCCGCGTGCTGCGCGCCGCGCTCGACGACCCGCGGCCGGCGCGGGCGCTGGCGCCCGAGGCGGCCGCGCTGGCCGGGCGCCTGCGCGGCGAGGTCTTCGCGTGAGCGCCTACCGCGTGCCGGCCGACGCCCGCGCCGCGGCCTCGCTGCTGCTGCTGCGCGACGGCGCCGCCGGCCCCGAGGTGCTGCTGATGCGCCGCGCCGAGCGCGACGGCGACTACCGCAGCGGCCTGTGTGTCTTCCCCGGCGGCGTGCTCGACGCGCGCGACCCCGAGGCCCACGCCTGGGTCGTCGGCGACGGTGACGCCGCCTGGTCGGCCCGGCTCGGTGTCGCCGAAGGCGGCCTGGACTATGCCGTCGCCGCGCTGCGCGAGTGTTTCGAGGAGGTCGGCCTGCTGCTCGCTGACCGCCCGTTCGACGCCGTCGCCGCGGCCGCCTGGCGGCGCCGGCTGCACGCCGGCGAGGTCGGCATCGCCGACGTCTGCGCCGCGCTGGGCGTGAAGCTGGACCTGCGCACGCTGAGCTGCCACAGCCACTGGCTGACGCCGCCGGGCGTGCCCAAGCGCTTCGACACGCGTTTCTTCGCCGCGGCGGCGCCCGTTGGCCAGCAGGCCGAGGTCGACGGCAACGAGGCCGTCGAGCTGATGTGGCTGACGCCGCAGGCCGCGCTGGACCCGGCGCGCGGGCTCAAGCTGCTGCCGGTGACCGAGCGCACGCTGCAGGAGCTGCTGCCATTCGCCGATGCCGCGTCGGCGCTGGCCGCCTCGGCCGCCCGCCGCGACATCCGCCTGACGATGCCGCGCAGCGCGCGCCTGGCCGACGGCCGGCGCACGGTGCTGATGCCCGAGCACCCGGCCTGGGCCGAGGCCGGCCGGCTCGACCCCGACGGCCGCGGCGACGTGTTCGCCGACCTGGTGGCCGGCCGCGCCGTGCGGTTGTCGCCGCGCATCGTGCGTGTCACCGCACCGAACCCCGGCCTGATGACCGGCCCGGGCACCAACAGCTACCTCGTCGGCGCGGGCGACGCCTGGACCGTCATCGACCCCGGCCCGGCCGACGAGCGCCATCTGCAGGCCTTGCTGGCGGCGGCGCCGGGGCGCATCGAACGCATCCTCGTCACCCACACCCACCGCGACCATTCACCCGGCGCCGCGGCACTGGCGGCGGCCACCGGCGCGACGGTGGTGGGCCGCCGCCCCGAGTTCCACGACGGCCAGGACACGGGCTTCCGGCCCGACCATGAACCCGCCGACGGCGAGCGCCTGGACTGCGGCGGCGCCGTGCTGCGTGTGCTCGCGACGCCGGGCCATGCGTCCAACCATCTCTGCTTCCTGCTCGAGGACGAGGACCTGCTGTTCACCGGCGACCACGTGATGCAGGGCTCGACCGTCGTCATCAACCCGCCCGACGGCGACATGACGGCCTACCTGGTGTCGCTGGAGCGGCTGCGCGCGGCGCCGCCGGCCTGGCTGGCGCCGGGGCACGGTTTCCTCGTCGCCGAGCCGCAGGCGGTGTTCGACGCGCTGATCCGCCACCGCCTGCGGCGCGAGCAGCGTGTCCTGCGGGCGCTGGCGCAGCGCGGCGACGGGGACCTGGACTCGCTGCTGCCCGAGGTCTACGCCGACGTGCCGGCGCTGCTGCACGCGCCGGCGCGGCGCTCGCTGCTGGCGCACCTGCTGAAGCTGGCCGCCGACGGCCTGGCCGCCAGCGACGACGGCCTCGTCTGGCGCTACGTCGGCCCGGGCTCGCGCCAGGCGCCGTCGAGCAGCAGCTCGTAGGGCCGGAACAGGCTCTTGTAGGCCATCTTCGGGCTCTCGGCGATCCAGTAGCCCAGGTACAGGTTCGGCAGCGCGAGCTGGCGCGTCTGCTCGATCTGCCAGAGCACGCTGTAGGTGCCGTAGCTGGCCTGCTCCTCGGGTTCGTAGAAGGTGTAGACGGCCGAGATGCCGTCGTTGAGCACGTCGACGATGGCCACCATCTTCAGCGCGCCTGCGGGCGTGCGGAACTCGACCAGGCGCGAGTTGACGCGGCTCTGCAGCAGGAACTGCGTGTACTGGTCGACGCTGTCGTGGTCCATGCCGCCGCCGGCGTGGCGCCCGGACTGGTAGCGCAGGTAGAGCTGGTAGTGCTCGGGAATGAAACACAGGCGCAGCACACGCGCCTTCAGCGTCTCGTGCTGCTTCCAGGCGCGGCGCTGGCTGCGCGACGGCACGAAGCGCTCGACCGGCACGCGCAGCGGCACGCAGGCGCGGCAGCCGTCGCAATGCGGGCGGTAGGTGAACATGCCGCTGCGGCGGAAGCCCGCGGCGACCAGCGCCGAGTAGGCGTCGGCGTGGATCAGGTGGCTGGGCGTGGCGACTTGCGACCGGGCCTGCACGCCCGGCAGGTAGCTGCACGGGTAGGGCGCGGTCGCGTAGAACTGCAGCGACGAGAGGGGTAGCTCCTTCGGATGCGTCACGTGGGTGTCGTTCCGGCGCCGTGGGCGGCTACGGTGCGAGCCGCTCCCACAGCGAGGCATCATAGGTCCAACGGCCAATGTCTTCCTGGGCGCAGGCGTTCGCCAGATGGCGCTCGAAGGCCTCGCGGTCGATCTCGTGCGCGCCCAGCGACGCCAGGTGGCGCGTGTTCTGCTGGCAGTCGATCAGCGTGATGCCGTTCGCGCGGGCGAAGGCGACCAGCGCCGCCAGCGCGATCTTCGACGCGTCCGTGCGGTGCGCGAACATCGACTCGCCGAAGAACATGCGGCCGATGCCGACGCCGTAGAGCCCGCCGACGAGCTCGCCGTCGATCCAGGTCTCGAAGCTGTGCGCCCGCCCCAGGCGATGCCACTCGCGGTAGGCGTTCATCACCTGCGGCACGATCCAGGTGCCGTCCTGGCCGTCGCGCGGCGTGCCGGCGCAGGCCGCGATGACGCGGTCGAAGGCGTGGTCGACGCGGATCTCGTGGTCCGGCGTGCGCGCGAAGCGGCGCAGCGTCTTGCGCAGCGAATGCGAGACGCGGAACTCCGCCGTCGGCAGCACCATGCGCGGGTCCGGGCTCCACCAGAGCACCGGCTGGCCGGGGCCGTACCAGGGGAAGATGCCTTTGCGGTAGGCCTCCTCCAGCCGCCCCGGCGTCACCTGGCCGCCGGCGGCGACGAGGCCCGGCGCGTCGGAGTCGGGCCCCAGCGCGTGCCGCGCCGGCGGCAGCGGCGTGTCCTCGTCGATCCAGGCGATCGGCAGCATCGTGCCCGGCGTCAGCGGCCCAGCTGCAGTTGCAGGAAGGCGTATTCGAGCGCCGTCATCTGCGCGCGCTGGCCGTTGTCGGCCGCGCCGCCGTGGCCGCCCTCGATGTTCTCCCAGTACAGCACGTCGTGGCCCTGGCGGCGCATGCGCTCGGCCATGCGGCGCGCGTGGCCGGGGTGCACGCGGTCGTCGCGCGTCGAGGTGACGAACAGCACGCGCGGCATCTTCACGCCGGCACGCACGTTGTGGAACGGGCTGTAGCGCGAGATGAAGCTCCACTGCGCCGGGTCGTCCGGGTCGCCGTACTCGGCCATCCATGAGGCGCCGGCCAGCAGCTTGGTGTAGCGCTTCATGTCCAGCAGCGGCACCTGGCAGACGACGGCGTTGAACAGCTCGGGGCGCTGCACCATCACCGCGCCGACCAGCAGGCCGCCGTTGCTGCCGCCTTCGATGCCGAGGTGGCGCGGGCTGGTGACGCGCGTGGCGATCAGGTCCTCGGCGACGGCGGCGAAGTCGTCGTAGGCCTTCTGCCGGTTGGCGCCGACCGCAGCCTGGTGCCAGGCCGGGCCGAACTCGCCGCCGCCGCGGATGTTGGCGAGCACGAAGACGCCGCCGCGCGCGAGCCAGCTCGAGCCGACGACGCCCGAGTAGTAGGGCTGCATCGAGACCTCGAAGCCGCCGTAGCCGTAGAGCAGCGTCGGGTTGGCGCCGTCGGCCTTGGCGCCGCGCGGCCAGACGACGAAGTAGGGCACCCGCGTGCCGTCGCGGCTGGTGGCGAAACGCTGTTCGACACGCATGCCGGCGGCGTCGTAGAACGAGGGCCGCGACTTCAGCACCTCGCGCTCGTCGCGGCCGACGTGGCCCAGCGACAGCGTGTCCGGCGTCAGGAAGTCGGTGTACTGCAGCAGATAGGCGTCGGCCAGCGGGTCGTCGGCGAGCTCGGGGTCGTGCAGGGCGACCGCCGACAGCGTGCCGGGGAAGGGCGCGGCGACCTCGCGGCGCTGCCAGCGGCCGTCGACCGGGCGCCACTCTTCCAGCCGGCCGGCGACGTTGTCCAGGATCTCGACGATCAGCGTGTCGCGCGTGGCCGTCATGCCGGCCAGCGAACGTGTCGCCGTCGGCTCGAACAGCGCGTCGAAGCGGCGTTCGCCGCGCAGGTAGGCGTCGGCGTCGGCGACCAGCAGCGAGCCGCTCTTCCAGCTGCGCCCGGCCACCGTCCAGTCGCTGCGCAGCGTGATCAGCACACGGCTCTTCCAGAAGCTCAGTTCGGCGTCGTCGGGTTTGTCCAGGCGCAGCAGGCGTTCGCCCTGCAGCAGGAACATCTCGCTGCGGTAGAAGTCCACCGCGCGCTGGAACACCGTGCGCTCGTAACCCGGCGTGTGGTCGATCGAGACGCCGGCGGCGACGTCGGTCTTCCGGCCCTCGAACATCGTCGTCGCCGCGGCCAGCGGCGTGCCGCGGCGCCAGCGCTTGACGACACGCGGGTAGCCCGAGTCGGTCAGCGAGCCGGGGCCGAAGTCGGTGCCGACGGCGATCTCGTCGGGGCCGATCCAGTCGACCTCGCTCTTGGCCTCGGGCAGCACGAAGCCGCCGTCGACGAAACGTTTGGCCACCGTGTCGAACTCGCGCACGACGTGCGCGTCGGCGCCGCCGCGCGAGAGCTTGACCAGCACACGCCGGTACTCGGGGCCGAGCGCGACGGCGCCGCTCCAGGTCCAGTTCTCGCCTTCGGCGCGGCCCAGCGCGTCGACGTCGAGCACCGTCTCCCAGGCCGGTTCGCGCTTGCGGTACTCGGCCAGCGTCGTGCGCCGCCAGACGCCGCGCGGGTTGCGCTCGTCCTGCCAGAGGTTGTAGAGCCAGACGCCGCGGCGCACGACGGCGGGGATGCGCTCGCGCGAGTCGAGGATGGCGCGGATGCGCTGGCGCGTCGCGTCGAAGCCGGGCTGCTTCTGCAGCAGGGCCTCGGTCTCGGCGTTGCGCTCGCGCACCCAGGCGAGCGCACGTTCGCCCTGAACGTCCTCGAGCCACAGCAGCTCGTCGTCGGGAAGGGGGGCGGCAAGAGTCATCGTCGGCACGGCGGCTGCCAGCGGCAGCGCGAAGGAGAAGTCGCGGCGGGAGATCATCGGGGCGGGTCTTTCAGTCGGCGGGCCAGAGGCGCACGGGGGTGATCTCGACGCTGGAGCCGGCGTCGCCGACCCAGACGTGGCCGTCCTGCACCGTCACCTGCAGCTGCATCGAGCGTGCGGCGAGCCGGGCCAGTTCCTGCGTCTGCGCCGCCGGCAGCTGCCAGACCCGCAGGTTGCGCAGCCGCGTGATCTTGCCCTGCAGGCCGCTCCACCACACCGGCACCGACTGGCCGTAGGCGTAGAGCGTGACCTGGTCGGCGCGGCCGCAGGCCTTGGTGAGGCGGCGTTCGTCGGTCTGGCCGATCTCGATCCAGTGGCGCAGGCGGCCGTCCAGATCACGCTGCCAGAGCGCGGGTTCGTCGCTGTCGGACAGGCCGCGCGTGAACTGCAGGTTGTCGGCGGCGTCGCCGGCGTCGGCCTGCAGCGCGAAGGCCAGCAGGCGCACCATCAGGCGCTCCTCGGTCTCCGAGGGATGCAGGGCCAGGGTCAGGGAGTGGTCCGCGTACAGCGGCCGGTCCATGTCGGCCACCGCGACGGCGGCCTTGTAGATCGTCGATTTGAGCGCCATGAAGGCCCGGGGGAGGCGGCAACGTCGCCGCGCCGCGCACTGTGCCACAGCGGCGACGCGTGGCGCGCGGGCCTGCCCTCGGAGCGCGACGGGGATGGTGGCGGGTGGCATCATTGCCGGTTCGGCCGGCGGGTGCCGGCCACCCCATTCACGAGGATCGTTCATGAAGCGCAACCTTGCGCCGCGCCTGGCCGCGGCCCTGCTCGTCGCCGGCAGCTGCACGGCTGTCTGGGCGCAAAACACGCCGCCTGCCGGCAAGGCGGCGGCCCCGGCCTCGGGCCGCACCTTGTTGCTGGGCGGCAGCGGCGTCGGCGGCGGGCCGCTCCTGACCCGCGCCCAGCTGCGCGACTGCCTGGAGCGCCGTGACGCCGTCGCGGCCGGCCGCGCCGAGGTCGAGGCCGAGCGGGCGAGCCTGGATGCCGAGCGTCCGGCCCTCGCCGCCGAGCAGGACAGCCTGAAGGCCGACCGCGAGAAGCTCAACGAGTTCTCGCAGCGCTCCAAGGAACTGGTCGCGCGTTACAGCGAGCTCAACCAGCGCGTCCAGGACTGGAACCAGCGCATGGAGGATCTGGGCGAGCGCACCGGGCCGACGGCCGAGCGCGAGAAGCGCAAGCTCGACCGCGAGAAGGCCGAGATCGACAAGACCCGCCTCGCGCTCGATGCCGAGCGCCAGCAGCTCGAGCAGGGCGCTCAAGGCGGCGTCAGCGCCTTCAACGCCCGCGCCGCGGCGGCCGAAGCCAAGGTCGTGTCGTGGAACGAACGCAATCTCGCGCTGGCCGAGCGCACCGAGAAGCTCAACGCCGAGCGCGACCTCTGGGCTGGCGAATGCGCCAACCGCCGCTACCGCGAGGACGACGAGATCCTGCTGAAGAAGGGCGCCAAGTGAGCGCCGCCGTGTCGACCCCTCTGGCGGACAACCCGCTGCTGCAGGACTGGACCGCGCCGTTCGGCCTGCCGCCCTTCGACGCCCTGCACCCGGCGCACTTCCGCCCCGCGTTCGAGGCGGCGATGCAGGCCCACCGCGACGAGCTGGCCGCGATCGGCGCCAACCCCGAGGCGCCGAGCTTCGACAACACCGTCGCCGCCCTCGACCGCAGCGGCCGGCTGCTGGCGCGTGTCGAAGCGGTCTTCTACAACCTCAGCGCCTCGCACACCTCGCCCGAGCTGCAGGCCGTGCAGCGCGAGATGGCCGGCCCGCTGGCCGCGCACGACAACGCCGTCTACATGGACGCGGCGCTGTTCGCGCGTCTGGACGCGCTGCACGCGCGCCGCGCCGAGCTCGGGCTGGACGCCGAGCAGCAGCGCCTGCTCGAACGCGTGCACCTGGACTTCGTGCGTGCCGGCGCGCGCCTGCAGGGCGCGGCGCAGCAGCGCTACGCCGAGGTGATGGAGGAGTTGGCCGCGCTGACGACACGTTTCGCGCAGAACGTGCTGCACGACGAGGCCTCGTTCCGGCTGGAGCTGAAGACCGAGGACGAGCTGGCCGGGCTGCCCGGCTTCGTGCGTGCCGCGGCGCGCCAGGCCGCGGCCGACCGCGGCCTGGACGGCCACGTCATCACGCTGTCGCGTTCGCTGGTCGTGCCCTTCCTGACCTACTCCGAGCGCCGCGACCTGCGCGAAGCCGCCTGGCGCGCCTGGGTCTCGCGTGGCGAACATGGCGGCGAGCACGACAACCGCGAGGTCGCCCGCGACATCCTGCGCCTGCGCCGCGAGCAGGCTTCGCTGCACGGCCACGCCTGCTACGCCGACTACGCGCTGGCCGACACCATGGCCGGCCGTCAGGCGGCGGTGCAGCAGCTGCTGGGCGAAGTCTGGCCGCGCGCGCTGGACGCGGTGGCGCGCGAACGCGCCGCGCTCGAGGAGGTCAAGGCCGCCGCCGGCGTGCCGGGCACGATCGAGGCCTGGGACTGGCGTTTCTGGGCCGAGAAGGTGCGCCAGCAGCGCTACGCGGTGGACGACGCCGAGGTCAAGCCGTACTTCGCGCTGGAGAACGTGGTCGCCGCCGCCTTCGACTGCGCCGGCCGGCTCTTCGGCCTGCAGTTCGTGCGCCGCGCCGACCTGCCGGTCTACCACCCCGACGTGCACGCCTACGAGGTGCGCGACGCCGCGGGCACGGCGATCGGCGTGTTCCTGCAGGACAACTTCGCGCGCCCCAGCAAACGCAGCGGCGCCTGGATGAGCCCGCTGCGCTGGCAGAGCCGCAACGCGCCCGACGGCGGCGCCGAGCTGCCGGTGATCCTGAACAACAACAACTTCGCCAAGGGCGAGCCCGGCCGGCCGACGCTGCTGTCGATGGACGACGTGCGCACGCTGTTCCACGAGTTCGGCCACGGCCTGCACGGCCTGCTGTCCAGCGTGCGTTACGCGCGCCTGTCGGGCACGCAGGTGCTGCGCGATTTCGTCGAGCTGCCGTCGCAGCTCTTCGAGCACTGGGCGACCGAACCCGAGGTGCTGGCGCGCCACGCCCGTCACGTCGACACCGGCGAACCGATCCCGGAAGACCTGGTGCGCCGGCTGCAAGCCGCGCGCCGCTTCAACCAGGGTTACGAGACCGTGCGCTACTGCGCCAGCGCGATCGTCGACATGGCGGTGCACGCGCTGCCCGACGCCGAGCCGCCGGCCGACCTGTGCGCCTTCGAGGCCGAGCTGATGGCCGCGCAGGGGCTGCCGGCCGCGGTCGGCATGAACCACCGCCTGGTGCACTTCCAGCACCTGTTCTCGAGCTCGGGTTACGCCGCCGGCTACTACGTCTACCTCTGGGCCGAGGTGCTGGATGCCGACGGCTACGACGCCTTCACCGAGGCCGGCAGCCCGTTCGACCCGACGGTCGCCGAGGCGCTCAAGCGCTGCATCTACGCCGCCGGCAACAGCCGCGAGCCGGGTGCGGCCTACGCCGCGTTCCGCGGGCGCGCGCCGACGGTGCAGCCGCTGCTGGAAAAGCGCGGCCTGCTGCCCGAGCCGGCCTGAGGCCGTGACGGCCGCTCCTGCCGCTCAGGGCGGGGGCGGCCCGAACATCGCCTCCAGCGACACCATGAAGGCCCGGAAGTCCAGCGGCTTGGTCCAGTAGTCGGCCATGCCGGCGGCCAGCGCGCGCTCGATCTCCTCGGGCATCGCGTTGGCCGACAGCGCGACCACCGGGATCGAGGCCGTCTGCGGCTGCGCACGCAGCTGGCGCATCACCTCGTGGCCGTCGATGTCGGGCAGCTGCATGTCCAGCAGGATCAGGTCCGGGCGCAGTTCGGCGGCCCGGCGCACGCCGCTGGCGCCGTCGTCGGCGATGACCAGCCTCAGGTCGGACCGGCGGGCGACCAGCTCCGAGACGATCAGCGCGTTGACCGGGTTGTCCTCGACGTAGAGCACGGTGCCCGACGATGAACCGGGGGCGGCGGCCGGCAGCGGCCGCGCCGCACGCGGCGGTGTCGGGGGCGGGGTCGGCGAGGCCGTGCCGTCGGCCAGCACCAGCTCGACCACGGTGCCCACGCCCGGCGTGCTGCGCACGGAGATCGAGCCGCCCATGCGCTCGACGAGCGACTTGACGATCACCAGCCCGATGCCGGTGCCGGGGATGCCTTCGCGCTCCAGGCCGAGGCGGTTGAAGGGCTCGAACAGGTGGCGCAGCTGCTGCTCGGTCATGCCGCGGCCGCTGTCGGCCACGCTGACCAGCACCTTGCCGTCGCGGCGGCGCGACTCGATCTCGACCAGCCCGCCGTCGCGGTTGTACTTGATGGCGTTGGTCAGCAGGTTCTGCAGCACCTGGCGCAGGCGCACCGCGTCGGCGAGCACGATGCCGTCGAGCGTGCCGGCGATGACCGTCACGTCGCGCTGGCCGCGCAGCGGCTCGACCAGTTCCAGCGCCTGCAGCGCCAGCCCGCGCAGCGCCACGCGCTCCGAGGCCACGCGCATCTCGCCGCCTTCCAGGCTGGCCAGGTCGAGCACGTCGTCGACCAGCGCCAGCAGCTGCTGGCCGGCGCCGCGCACCGCCTGCAGATGGCGCCGCCAGGAACCGTCGCGGCTGCCGCTGTCGGCCAGCAGCAGCTCGGTGAAGCCGAGCACGGCGTTCAGCGGCGTGCGCAGCTCGTGGCTCATGCGCGACAGGAAACGCGACTTGGCCTGGCTCTCGCGCAGCGCGATCGCGCGCTCCTGGCGCGCCGCCTCGGCGGCGCGGCGGTCGGTGATGTCCCACTCGACGCCGATGCGCCGCCGCGGGCGTCCGTCGGGGCCGGGCAGGACCGTCGAACGCTCGGCGATCCAGCGCACCGTGCCGTCGGGCCAGACGACGCGGAACTCCAGGTCGGGCTCGGAGGCCGGGTTCAGCGGCTCCAGCAGGTGCAGCCGCATCGTGTCGCGGTCGGCCTCGTGCACGAAGCCCAGGCGCTCGGCGATCGTCGGCGGCGTGCTGCGCGGCGGCCGCCCGCGCAGCCGCCACATCTGCTCGTCCCAGATCGCGCTGCCGTCGCGCACGTCGAGCTCCCAGGTGCCGACGCCGGCGCCGCGCGCAGCCAGCATCGCGCGTTCGCTGGCCTGGTGCAGCGCGGCCTCGGCGCGGCGGCGCTCGGTGACGTCGAGCACGATGCCGAACATCGCATCGCCGCCGGGGCCGTCGAAGCCGGCGCGAACGCTCAGCTCGCGCACCTCGCCGTCGGCGCGCACGATGCGGAACACCGTGCCGCTCTGGCGCATGCCGTTCTCGCGCCACTCGTCGAAGCGGCGGCCCACACGCTGACGGTCGTCGGGGTGCACGAAACGCTGCAGCCACTCGTTCCAGCTCGGCACCGGCTCGTGGACCTGCAGGCCGTGCATCGTGCGCAGCTGCTCGTTCCAGTGGCCGCCGGCCAGCGGCTCGACGCTCCAGTAGCCGATGCCGGCGGCACGGGTGACGAGCTCGAAGCGCCGGCCGAGTTCGGCCGCGCGGCGCGACTCGTCGACGCGCTCGGTGACGTCCATCGCGACGCCGATGAAGGCCACCGGCCGGCCCTGGTCGTCGCGCTCGACGGCGCGGCGCACCAGCAGGCTGCGCCAGTTCTCGCTGCCGGGACGGCGGTAGCGCAGCTCGGTGTCCACCGGCTCGTCGCTGGCCAGGCAGGCCTGGCGCTGGGCGTCCAGCCGCAGCAGGTCCTGCGGATGCACGAGCTCGCGCACCTGGCCTGCCGGCAGGCCGCGCGGCTCCAGCGGCAGCCCCAGGATCTGGGCCGCACGCGGGTTGTAGTGCACGCGGTCGTCGTGCAGGTCGTGGCGCCACAGCGCGATGCCGGTCATGTCGGCGGCCATCGCGATCTGCGACATCGTCGAGTCGTGCGAGTGGGCCAGCGACCAGGCCAGCGTGTCGTCGACGAGGAAGCCGACGGCGCGCCAGGCCCGGCCCTGCTCGTCGGGCAGCACGACGCACTCGCACAGCATCGAGCGCACCTGGCCGGCCGGCGTGCGCACGTGGTAGCGGTAGCGGTGGCGGCCGGGCTGCTGCAGCGTCTGGCGGATCGTGCCGACGAAGCCTTCGCGGTCGGCGGCGACGATCGCACGCTCGGCCTCCTCCGGCGACGGCGCTTCGCCTTCGCCGTCGAGGCCGCGCATCGCGAAGACGCGCCGGTCCCAGTGGCCGCGGCCGGTCTGCAGGTCGCGGTCCCAGCGCCCCAGGCGGCCGACCGAGGCGGCGACGTCCAGCAGCGCGTGCAGCTCGACGAGCTCGGCCTCGCGGGCGTGTTCGGCGTCGCGCGAGGCCAGCGCCAGCAGCGTCGTGCCGTCGTCCAGGCGGCTGGGCGTCAGCGCCAGCCAGCGCGGGCCCGCCGCGGCCTGGCGGCGCAGCTCGACCGGCTGCAGCCCGCGGCAGCAGCGTGCCAGCGCGTCGGCGCCGTCGTCGTCCAGTCCCAGCAGCTGCGCTGCCGGCATGCCGGCGGTGAAGGCTTCGATGCCGAGCAGCGCCCGGGCGGCGGCATTCAGGCGCTCGACGCTGCCGTCCGCCGCCAGCGCGCCCACGGCGGCCGGCAGCGCCTCGAACCAGTCGCGGCGTTCGGCTGCGGGTGCCGCGGGCGAGGAGCGGGTCGTCGTGGCGCGGCGCGGCATGCGAAAGAGTTGGCGGGGCAGTTCTGACGTCGAAGTTGCAAGTATGACGCCCGCCGTACGCCTTTGCCGCCAGCGCCGGCACGCGTGGCGGCGGCGCGACCCGCCGCGCTCACATCGGCTTGAAGCGCCAGGCATAGGCCTGGCTCACGGCCAGGCGTTCGGGGTGGTCGCGCAGGTGCAGCGTGATGCGGCCGAGGTCGTCGCGGTGGGCGCGTGCGATCGCGCTGGCGCGCACGATGCAGCCGCGGTGCACCTGCCAGAAGGTCTCGTCGTCCAGGCCTTCGGCGATCTCCTTGAGCGCCTTGCGCACGTGGGCCTCGTCGCGGGCGGTGACGACGCGCGTGTACTTCTCGTCGCTCTGGAAGAACAGCACCTCGTCGATGCCGAACATCTTGATCGTGTCGCCGACGCTGGCGCTGATCCAGCGCAGCCGCGTCGCCGCGTCGCGCTGCGCGAACTGCGCGCCCAGGCGCTGCAGCAGCGTGTCGAGCTCGGGGGCCTGGGCGCGTGCGGCCAGGCGCTCGCGCAGCCGCGCCACGGTCTGCGCCAGGCGCTCGGCGACCACCGGCTTGAGCAGGTAGTCCACCGCGCCGGCGTCGAAGGCCTCGATCGCGTGGTTGTCGTAGGCGGTCGTGAACACGGTGTGGCAGCGGCCGCTGGCCGCGCGCGCCACGTCCAGCCCGCTGAGCCCCGGCATGCGGATGTCCAGGAAGGCGATGTCGGGGCGGTGCTGCTCGATCGCCTCGACCGCGGCCGGGCCGTGTTCGCATTCGGCGACGATGCGCAGCTCGGGCCAGACGGCGGCCAGCATGCGGCGCAGCTCGGCGCGCGGCAGGTCCTCGTCGTCGGCGAGCAGGGCGGTGGGTTCGCTCATCGTGCGTCCTTCAGGATTCTTCCAGCGGCACCGTGATCGTCGCCGAGACGCCGCCGCCGGGGCGCGCCTTCAGCGTCAGCGCGGCGCGCTCGCCGTACAGCTGCGCCAGGCGCTCGCGGATGTTGGCCAGCCCCAGCCCGGTGCCGGCCGTCGAGGCGCCGAAGCCGGCGCCGTCGTCCTCGACGACCAGCGCCAGCCGGCCGTCGTCGGTGCGTTCGGCGCGCAGGTCCACGCGCACCGGGCCGATCTTCGGTTCGACGCCGTGCTTGACGGCATTCTCGGCCAGCGAGATCAGCATCAGCGGCGGGAAGCGGTGGCGCAGCAGCGCCTCGTCGGCCTGCACCGACCAGGCCAGCCGCGGCATGCGCGCGGCCATCAGCCCGAGGTAGGCACGCACGATCTCGAACTGGCCGCCGACGGTGGCCTGGGCCGAGCCGTCGCTGCGCAGCCGCGGAATCGAGGCGCGCAGGTACTCGACCAGGCGGTCGATCATCTCCGCCGCACGCGCCGGGTCGGTGGCGATGGCGCTGCGCACGCCGGCCAGCGTGTTGAAGACGAAGTGCGGCTCGACCTGCGCCGCCAGCACCGACAGCCGCAGCTCGGCCTCGCGCCGCTGCGCCTGGGCCTCGGCCAGCGCACGTTCGCGTGCCAGCGCGGCCAGGCCCTCGCGTTCGCGGCGCCAGCCGCGCAGCCCCAGGCCGCCGGCGAGCAGGAAGATGATCGTGCCGCGCACCACGTAGTCCAGCGTCGAGCGCACCGGGTCCTGCTGCTCCTCCTGCGCCTGCTGTTCTTTCACCGGGTCGTCCGGCGTGCGGATCGTCATGCCGATCATCATCACGATGCGGCGGCGCTTGCCGTGTTCGTCGACGTCGCCGGTGTGCTCGGCGACGTACTGCTTCAGCGGCTCGGCGGCGTAGGCCTGGAACAGCAGCAGCGTGGCGACGACGGCGGCGATCGCCGCGACCAGGCCCCACCACTCGCGGCGCTCGTCCCAGCCGCGGCGGCGCACCCACAGCCCCAGCAGCGGGCCGGCCGCGGCGGCGGCGAGCATCACCAGCACCAGTTCGGCCAGCCCCAGCCAGGGCCGGTTGGCCGGGTTGTCGGTCGAGAAGACGCCGATGAACATCGGCGACAGCGACAGCAGCAGCACCACGCCGATGTGCAGCCAGCGCTGGCGCACCCAGTTCGGGCTGAACACCGGCCAGCGGCGGTAGCGCGTGAACCAGCCGTGGTGCAGGCCGGTCAGTTCGGCGGGCAGCGGCTGGTCCAGTGTCGGCACGGTCGGGGTCATGGTCCGAGAGCGTAGCGGCAGCCGTCGCCTGCGGGCGGCGCCGCGACGAACACCGCCGCGGCGGGGACGAAGCCGCTCCATCGGCGGTCGTGCCGGCCGCGCCCGCCGCGCGCCTCAGCGGCGCTGGATGCGCCCGGCCAGCGCCTGCCACACCGGCGTCAGCCGCCCGGGCAGGTCGGGCAGGGCGCCGAGGTCGACGCGGCTCTCGTCGGGCGAATGGAAGTCGCTGCCGCGCGAGGCGAGCAGCTCGAACTCGAGCGCGGTGTCGGCGTACTGCAGCTGCTCGGCCGTGGTGTGGCTGCCGGTGACGACCTCGACGGCATGCCCGCCATGGGCGACGAACTCGCTGAACAGCGCGTACTCGGCCGTCGGCGAGAAGCGGTAGCGCGCCGGATGCGCGATGACCGCGACGCCGCCGGCGCCGGTGATCCAGCGCACCGCATCGCCCAGCCCGGCCCAGTGATGCGGCACGTGGCCGGGTTTGCCGGCGGCCAGGTAGTGGCGGAAGACCTCGTGCGTCTCGGCGAAGTAGCCGGCCTCGACCAGCCAGCGCGCGAAGTGGGTGCGCGAGATCAGATCGGGGTTGCCGACGTAGCGCAGCGCGCCTTCGAAGGCGCCGCGGATGCCGACCGCGGCCAGCGCCTGACCCATGCGTTCGGCGCGCTCGCGGCGCCCGGCGCGGATCGAGTGCAGCCCGGCGACGAGCGCCTCGTCGGCGGGGTCGACGCCGAGGCCGACGATGTGCACCGACTCGCCGGCGAAGGTCACCGAGATCTCGCAGCCGGCGAGGAAGTCCAGGCCGAGATCCAGCGCCGCTTCGCGGGCGCGGGCGACGCCGCCCAGCTCGTCGTGGTCGGTCAGCGCCCAGAGCTCGACGCCGCGGGCATGCGCACGCTCGGCGAGCGTGGCCGGGTCCAGCGTGCCGTCGGAGACGTCGGAATGCGAGTGGAGGTCGGCGTTGATCAGGTGCACCGCCGGGGATTCTAGGAAGCGGCCGCGGTGTTCAGCGCGCCAGGGTCATCGTGCGCCCGCAGCGTGCCGCCAGCGATTCGTCGTGGGTGACGACGACGAAGGCCGTGCCCTGCTCGCGCGACAGGCCCAGCATCAGGTCGAAGACGGCGCCGGCGGTGCCGCGGTCGAGGTTGCCGGTGGGTTCGTCGGCGAGCACGCAGGCGGGCCGCGTGACGAGCGCGCGGGCGATCGCGACACGCTGGCGTTCGCCGCCGGACAGCTGCGCCGGGTGGTGCGCCACCCGCGCGGCCAGGCCGACGGCGGCCAGCATGCGCTGCGCCGCGTCGCGCGCGGCTTCGGGGCTCTCGCGCCGGATGCGCAGCGGCATCGCCACGTTGTCCAGCGCGCTGAACTCGGGCAGCAGGTGGTGGAACTGGTAGACGAAGCCCAGGTGCCGGTTGCGCCAGCGGCCCTGTTCGGCGGCGTCCATCGTCGCGAAGTCGCGGCCCATCAGCGTCACGCGGCCGGACGTCGGCCGCTCCAGGCCGCCGAGCAGGTGCAGCAGCGTGCTCTTGCCCGAGCCCGAGGCGCCGACGATGGCCAGCGTGTCGCCGCGGCTGACCTGCAGGCTGACGCCGCGCAGCACCGTGACGTCGAGATCACCTTCGTGGAAACGTTTGTGCAGCTCGACGGCCTCGAGCACGCGGTCGGGATCGTGTTCACTCATAACGCAGCGCCTCGGCCGGGTTCACGCGGCTGGCGCGCCAGCTCGGGTACAGCGTGGCGACGAAGGCCAGCAGCAGCGAGACGACGGCGATCGGCACGATGTCGGCCATCATCGGCTCGCTGGGCATGCGGCTGATGACGTAGATGCTGCCGGGCAGGAAGGCCACGCCCAGCAGGCGTTCGAGTGCCGGCACGATGACGTCGATGTTGAAGGCCACCAGCAGGCCCAGCGCGACGCCGCCGAAGGTGCCGATGATGCCGGCCGTCGCACCCTGGACGATGAAGATGCCCATGATCGAGCGCGGGCTGGCGCCCAGCGTGCGCAGGATGGCGATGTCGGCGCGTTTGTCGGTCACCGTCATCACCAGCGTCGACACGAGGTTGAAGGCGGCGACGGCGACGATCAGCGTCAGGATGATGGCCATCATGCGCTTCTCGACCTGCACCGCGTCGAACCAGTTGCGGTTGGTCTGCGTCCAGTCGCGCACGACGACCGACGGGCCCAGCGCCTGGGCGAGCTCGTCGCCGACGCGGCGTGCCTGGTGCACGTCGGCCAGCTTGAGCTGCACGCCGGTCGGGCCGCCGGTCTGGAACAGGCGCGCGGCGTCGTCCAGCGCGATCAGCACCAGGCCGCTGTCGTACTCGTAGTGCCCGGCCTCGAAGGTGCCGCTGACGGTGAACTGCTTGAGCCGCGGCACGACGCCGGCCGGCGTGAACTGGCCGCCCGGCGCGGCGATCGTGATCGTGTCGCCGACGCGCACGCCCAGCAGCCGCGCGAGTTCGGCGCCGATCACCGCATGCCACTGGCCGGGCTGCAGCGCCGCCAGCTCGCGGTCGCGCAGGCGCTGCGCCAGCTCGGTGATCTCGGCTTCGGCCGCCGGCTCGATGCCGCGCACGACGGCGCCGCGCAGCACGTCGCCGCGGCCGACCAGGGTCTGCGCGGCGACGAAGGGGGCCGCGCCGACGACCTCGGGCCTGGCCCGCGCCGCGGCCGCGGTGGCCTGCCAGTCGGGCAGGGCGCCGCCGCCGGCCTCGTGGATCTCGACGGCCGAGATCACGCTCAGCATGCGGTCGCGCACTTCCTTCTGGAAGCCGTTCATCACGCTGAGCACGATGATCAGCGCGGCCACGCCGAGCGTGATGCCGAGCACCGAGATCGCGGAGATGAACGAGATGAAGCCGTTGCGCCGGCCGGCGCGTCCGGCGCGCGTGTAGCGCCAGCCGACGTGCCACTCGTAAGGCAGGTTCATGGGGCGGCGATGCTAACCCGGCGGCCGCGTCTCCCTCGGGCGGCGCCGGATAATGCGCGCCGTGCACCTGATCGTTCCCTTCGCGGCGCCGCTGTCGGACGCCGGACGCGCCGCGCTGCGCAGCCTGGAGCTGCCGCGGCTGCGTGAACTGCTCGCCCGCCTGCCGGCGCGCGTGCACGACGACGGCGTCGAGACCAGCTTCAGCCCGCCGCACGAGCGTGCGCTGGCGCTCGCGCTCGGTTTCGCCGGCGGCGACGGCCAGCTGCCCTGGGCCGCCTGGCATGCCGCCCAGGACGGCGCCACCGACCTCGGCGACCTCGCCTGGGGCGAACTGACGCCGGCGCACTGGCACCTGGGCACCGAGCAGATCAGCTTCCTGGACCCGGCCGGGCTGGCGCTGGACGAGGCCGCGTCGCGCGCCTTCTTCGAGGCCGTGGCTCCGCTGTTCACCAGCGAGGGCTGCCTGCTGCGCTGGGGCGCGCCGCTGCGCTGGTATCTGGCGCACGAGAGCCTGGCCGAGCTGCGCACCGCGTCACCCGACCGGGTCATCGGCCGCCACGTCGACGCCTGGCTGACCGAGCAGCCCGAGGTGCGCCTCGTGCGCCGGCTGCAGAACGAGGTGCAGATGCTGCTGTACACGCACCCGCTGAACGACGAACGCGAGGCGCGCGGCCTGCCCACCGTCAACTCCTTCTGGCTCAGCGGCTGCGGCTCGGCGCAGCCGGTGCGCGGACGCGTGCCGACGGTCGACACCCGGCTTCGCGGCCCGGCGCTGAACGAAGACTGGGCCGCGTGGTGCCAGGCCTGGCAGACGCTGGACGCCGGCCCGGTCGCCGAACTGCTGGCCGCCCGCGCACGCGGCCAGGCCATCAAGCTGACGCTGTGCGGCGAACGTTCGTCGGTGGCCTGCGAAGCCGGCGGCGCCTGGCAGTCGCTGCGCGCCCGCCTGGCGCGCCCGTCGCCGCACGAGCTTCTGGAGACCCTGTGATCCTGCAATCCCGCGACGTGCCGCCGCGTGCGGCCTTCGCGCTCGAACAGGCCGGTGTGCACCCGCTGCTGGCGCGGCTGCTGGCCGCGCGCGGCGTGCGCGCCGCCGACGAGCTCGACACCCATCCTTCGCGCCTGCTGCGCCCCGACGCGCTGCGCGGCGCCGCCGAGGCCGGCCGGCTGCTGGCCGACACCGTCGCCGGCGGCGGCCGCATCTGCGTCGTCGCCGACTACGACTGCGACGGCGCCACCGCCTGCGCCGTCGCGCTGCGCGGCCTGGCGATGCTCGGCGCGCGCCGCGAACACCTGCACTACGTCGTGCCCGACCGCGCGGTGCACGGTTACGGGCTGACGCCGGCCATCGTCGAGCTGGCGCGCGAGAAGCGCCCGGACCTGCTGGTCACCGTCGACAACGGCATCGCCAGCCTCGAAGGCGTGGCGCACGCGCGTTCGCTCGGCCTCGCGGTGCTGGTCACCGACCACCACCTGCCGGCGATGGACGCCTCGGGCGTCGTGCTGCCTGCCGCCGACGTCATCGTCAACCCGAACCAGCCCGGCTGCGCCTTCGACAGCAAGGCGCTGGCCGGCGTCGGCGTCGTCTTCTACGTGCTGCTGGCCGCGCGCGCCGAGCTGCGTGCGCGCGGGCGCTTCGATGCCGCGACGCAGCCGCGGCTGGAGTCGCTGCTCGACCTGGTGGCGCTGGGCACGGTGGCCGACGTCGTGCGTCTGGACGCCAACAACCGCCGCCTCGTCGGCCTGGGTCTGGCGCGCGTGCGCGCCGGGCGCATGCAGCCGGGCGTCGCGGCCTTGTTCGCCGTCGCGCGCCGGGCGCCCGAGCGTGCCGCGTCCTTCGACTTCGGCTTCGCGCTCGGCCCGCGCATCAACGCCGCCGGGCGCCTGGCCGACATGACGCTGGGCATCGAGTGCCTGCTGAGCGACGACCCGATGCGCGCCGCCGAACTCGCGGCGCAGCTCGACGCCATCAACCGCGAGCGCCGCGAGGTCGAGGCCGGCATGCGCGAAGCCGCCGAAGCGACCGTCGAGCGCTACGGCAGCGCCGACACGCCGCCGGCCGTCGCGCTGTTCGACCCCGGTTTCCACGAAGGCGTGGTCGGCATCGTCGCCGGCCGGCTGAAGGACCGGCTGCACCGGCCGACCTTCGCCTTCGCCTGCGGCGCCGACGGCACGCTCAAGGGCTCCGGGCGCTCGATCCCGGGCTTTCACCTGCGCGACGCGCTGGACCTCGTCGCCAAGCGCCACCCCGGGCTGCTGCTGCGCTTCGGCGGCCACGCGATGGCCGCCGGCTGCACGCTGGCCGCAGGTGGTTTCGAGACCTTCGAGCAGGCGCTGCGCGCCGTCGCCGGCGAATGGCTGGACGCGGCGACGCTGGAGCGCCGGCTGGCCGTCGACGGCCCGCTGGAGCCGCAGTGGTTCGACACGAAGACGGTGGCGCTGCTCGAGTCCCAGGTCTGGGGCCAGGGTTTCGAGGCGCCGGTGTTCTGCGACGAGGTGCAGGTCGTGCAGCAGCGCCTGGTCGGCGAGAAGCACACCAAGCTGCGCCTGCGCCACGGCAGCGTGCTGCGCGACGCGATCTGGTTCGGCCATGCCGAGCCGCTGCCCGAGCGCCTGCGCCTGGCCTACCGGCTGTCGCTGGACGAGTGGAACGGCCAGCAGCGCGTGCAGATGGTGGTCGAGGCGGCGGCCTGAGACCCCGGCGGCACAAGGTTGCCGCCATCCGCGGCAGTATCCGGGCCATGAAACGCCTCGCCCTGTTCGCCGTCGTCGCCGCGTTCGTGGCGCCCGTGTCCGCCGCCGAGGCGCTGCGCCCGGTGGTCGTCGCGCGTGGGCTGGACCATCCCTGGGCGCTGGCCTTCCTGCCCGACGGCCGGGCGCTGGTCACCGAGAAGGTCGGCCGGCTGCGCCTGCTGCGCGGCGACGGCACGCTGTCGCCGCCGCTGGCCGGGTTGCCGGCGGTCGACGTGCGCGGCCAGTGCGGGCTGCTCGACGTCGCCGTCGACCCCGAGTTCGAACGCAACGGGCTGGTGTTCTGGACCTACGCCGCGCTGCAGGGCGAAGGCAACGCGACGGCGCTGGCGCGCGGCCGGCTGGTCGGCGAACGGCTGACCGAGGTGCGCACGATCTTCGTCCAGCAGCCGGGCGTCTCCAGCCGCGCCCACTGCGGCTCGCGCATCGTCTTCCTGCGCGACGGCACGCTGGCCGTGGGCCTGGGCGACCGCTTCTCGCGCCGCGACGACGCCCAGCTGCCGGGCAACCACCTCGGCAAGTTCGTGCGCCTGGACCGCGAGGGCCGCGCGCCGGCCGACAACCCGCGCCGCGCCGGCTGGGCGCCCGAGGTCTGGAGCCTGGGCCACCGCAACGTGCAGGGCGCGGCGCTGCACCCGGCCAGCGGCGAGCTGTGGGCCAGCGAACACGGCCCGCAGGGCGGCGACGAGGTCAACGTCGTCGAGGGCGGGCGCAACTACGGCTGGCCGCTGCTGACCTACGGCCGCAACTACGGCACCGGCACGCGCATCGGCGACGAAGGGCCGCGGCCCGGTTTCGAGCAGCCGCTGAAGGTCTGGGTGCCGTCGATCGCGCCCAGCGGCATTGCTTTCGTGACCTCCGATCGTTACCCGGGCTGGCGTGGCAGCCTGATGCTGGGCGCGCTGCGCGGCGAAGCCCTGGTGCGGCTGACGCTGGACGGCCGCCGCGTCGTCGACGAGCAGCGTCTGCCGATGGGCCAGCGCATCCGCGACCTGCGCCAGGGCCCCGACGGCTGGCTCTACGTGCTGACCGACGGCCGCGACGGCGAACTCTGGCGCCTGGAGCGCTGACGCAGCAGGGGATTGCGCCCTGAAGCGTGCCGCGAACAATGGCTTCCTTCTTCGGAAGGAGGCGACGATGCCGGCAACGCTGCGCGACATGCCCGACGAAGGGCTGGAACTGGTCAAGAGCTTCGAGGGCATCCCCGACGGCGACCCGAGCACGGTCAACGTCGACGCCTATCTCGACCCGGTCGGCATCTGGACCATCGGCTGGGGCCATGCGATCGCCGACCACGCCGGCCGCTGGCTGCGCGGGCCGGCCGCGCGCGAGCAGGCGCGTGCCGCCTACCCGGGCGGCATCACGCGCGCCCAGGCCGAGACGCTGCTGCGCGCCGACCTGCTCGACGCCTGCCGCGACGTGCAGCGGCTGGTGACGGTGCCGCTGTCGGACGCGCAGTTCGGCGCGCTGGTCAGCTTCGTCTTCAACCTCGGCGCCGGCAGCCTGCTGAAGTCGACACTGCTGAAGAAGCTCAACGCCGGCGACGCCGCCGGGGCCGCCGATCAGTTCCTGGTCTGGGACAAGGCGCGTGTCGACGGCGTGCTCCAGCCGCTGCCGGGGCTGACGCGGCGGCGCCGCGCCGAGCGGGCGCTGTTCCTGGGCGAGAACTGGCGTGCCGCCGGCGGGGTGCGCACGGTGCGCGGCGCCGTCGTGCTGCCGCTGGCCGAGCGTTCGATTGCACGCCGTGTCGAGCGCGAGCAGGAGGCCGCCAACACCGCGCCGCGCCGACGCGCGGCACGCGGCGCGGTGCTGGCCACGCAGGACCCGCTGGGCCTGCAGCTGCCGGCCAAACCGCGGCGCGCCACCGCCAAGCGGGCGAAAAAACGCTCCGAGCCGACGCCCGCCTGAACCGGGCCGGGCGCGTCAGGCGACGCGCCCGAACCACCACAGCGACAGCGCCGAGGCCGCCAGCGCGAGCAGCGCGCCCAGCCCGGCCAACAGCGCCGTGATCTCGGTCTCCTTGCGCTCGACGACCATGCGCGAGCCCAGGCGCTGGTAGACCTTCTTCAGATCCTCGGCGGTGCCGGCGTAGAAGTACTCGCCGGTCGTCATCTGCGCGATCTGGCGCAGCGTGTCCTCGTCCAGGCGCACGCGCATCGACCAGCCCTCGAAGCCGATGATCTCGCCCTGCGTCGTGCCGACGCCCACCGTGTAGACGCGGATGCCGCGGTCGGCGGCCATCTTCGCGGCGTCGATCGGGTCTGGGCCGGTCGTGCGCTGGCCGTCGGTCAGCAGGATCATCGCCGCCGAACCGTAGGAGCCCGGCGGCACCGGCGTGAACTCGGTCTTCTTCTCCGGATCGCCGAGCATGCGCGGCATCGTGCGCTGGCCGGTGATCTGCTGGATGTCGATGCCGGCGTCGGGGAAGATCGTCGCCAGCGACAGCACGATGCCGCTGCCGATCGCGGTGCCGCGCTGGAGCTGGAAACGCTCGATCGCGGCGAAGACGTCGTCGCGGCTGGTCGTCGGCGCCTGCACGACGGCGGCGGTGCCGGCGAAGGACACGACGCCGACGCGCACCTCGCGCGGCAGCGACTCGACGAAGGCGCGCGCCGCCTCCTGCGCGGCGACCAGCCGGTTGGGCTTGACGTCCTCGGCGCGCATGCTGCCCGAGACGTCCATCGCCAGGATGATCGTGCGTTCGGCCATCGGCAGCGTCAGCGTCGCTGTCGGCCGCGCCAGCGCCAGCAGCAGCACCGCCAGCGCCAGTGCCAGCAGCGCCGGCGGCACGTGGCGGCGCCAGCCCGGGCCTTTGCCCAGCGCCTGCTTGACGATCGCGACACTCGCCAGGCGCACCGTCGCGCGGCGGCGCCGGCGCAGGATCCACAGGTACAGCAGCACCAGCACCGGCAGCAGGGCCAGCGCCGGCAGCATCTGCGGCCACAGAAAACTCATTGGGGCACCCTCCGGCCTGCGGCCGATCCCGCCAAGCGGGAATGAGCCCCGGACAAGTCCTGAGGGCTCACTGGGGCACCCTTCGGCCTGGCGGCCGGTCCCGCCAAGCGGGAATGAGCCCCGGACAAGTCCTGAGGGCTCATGCCCCGGCCCCCAACGGCTCCGCCCGTTCGCGCAGATGCGCCGGCAGCCGCGGCGAGGCCTTCAGCCGCGCGCGCTGGCGGCGCAGGTCGGCAAAACGCAGCAGCGCGTCGAGCAGGTCCTCGTCGGTCGCGAGTTCCAGCACGTCGGCGCCGGACTCGAACAGCGCCGCGCGCAGGCGCTCTTCCTGCTCGGCGGCGAGCGCGTCGTGGCGGGCGCGGAACTCGGGGTCGGCGGCGTCGACGAACAGCTGCTCGCCGGTCTCGGCGTCCTCGACGGTGACCAGGCCGACGTCGGGCAGCGCCCTCTCGGCCGGGTCGAGCACCCGCACCGCGACCACTTCGTGGCGGCGCGCCAGCCGGCCCAGCGCCGGGTCCCAGCCGGGCGTGCTGATGAAGTCGGAGACGACGAAGACCATCGAGCGCCGGCGCAGGATGCCGCCGGCGGTGTCCAGCAGCTCGGCCAGCGACGTCGGCGTGCTGCCGGGCAGGGGCGTCGCGGGCGCCTGCATGCGGCGCAGCAGTTCGAGCACGTGGCGGCGGGTTGCCGACGGCGGCAGCACGTGCTCGACCTTGCGGCCGTAGAGCACCGCGCCGACGCGGTTGCCGTGGCGCGTGAAGACCCGTGCCAGCGCGCCGACGAAACCCTGCGCGACCTCGCGCTTGCTGCACCCGCCGGAGCCGAAGTCGACGCTGGGCGACAGGTCGAGCAGGAACCAGGCGCTGAGGTCGCGGTCCTCGACGAACTGGCGCACGTAGGGCTGCTGCAGCCGCGCGGTGACGTTCCAGTCGATGTGGCGCACGTCGTCGAAGAGCTGGTATTCACGCAGGTCGGCGAGGTCGACGCCGGCGCCGCGCAGCAGCGTGCGCCAGTCGCCCTGCAGCACGCCGTCCAGGCGGCGCAGCACCGTCCACTCCAGGCGGCGCAGCAGGTGCTCGGCCGACTCAGGCACCGGCGCTCCCGTCGAAACGGCCACCGGCCAGCGGCTTGTCCGGCGGCGCGATCTTCTTCATCACGCGCTGAACGATGGCGTCGGCCGTCACGCCTTCGGCCAGCGCCTCGTAGCTCAGCACCAGACGGTGGCGCATCACGTCGGCGACCATGCCGGCAACGTCCTCGGGCAGCGCGTAGCGCCGGCCGGCGAGCAGCGCCAGCGCCCGTGCGCCTTCGATCATGCCGATCGTCGCGCGCGGGCTGGCGCCGTAGGTGATCAGCCGGCCGAGCTCGGCGAGGTCGTGGCGCGCCGGCGTGCGCGTCGCCGAGACCAGCTTCACCGCGTACTGGATCAGCGCCGGGTCGACGTAGACCTCGCGGCACTGGCGCTGCAGCGCGGCCAGCGCGAAGGTGTCGGCCACCGCGTCGATCTCGACGGCCGGGCCGGTCACGCGCTGGGCGATGACGAACTCCTCTTCCTCGCTCGGGTAGTCGACCAGCACCTTCATCATGAAGCGGTCGACCTGGGCCTCGGGCAGCGGGTAGGTGCCTTCGGTCTCGATCGGGTTCTGCGTCGCCATCACGACGAAGGGCTCGGGCACGCGGTGGCTCTCGCCGGCGATCGTCACCTGGCGCTCCTGCATCACCTCCAGCAGCGCGCTCTGCACCTTGGCCGGCGCGCGGTTGATCTCGTCGGCCAGCACCAGGTTGGCGAACACCGGGCCCAGCGAGGTCGAGAACTCGCCGGTCTTCTGGTTGTAGATGCGCGTGCCGACGAGGTCCGACGGCACCAGGTCGGGCGTGAACTGGATGCGCTTGAAGCTGCCGCGCACGGCGCGCGCCAGCGTCTTCACGGTCAGCGTCTTGGCCAGGCCGGGCACGCCTTCGACGAGCAGGTGGCCCTGCGCCAGCAGCGCCACGAGCACCCGCTCGAGGAAACGGTCCTGGCCGACGACGACCCGCTTGACCTCGTACAGCAGGCGTTCCATCAGCGCCGGGGTGGCTTCGTTTGCGGGCGTCAAGGGGGTCTCCGTAAGGGCGGCCTCAGAACGGCGGCATGCCGGCGGCGGCCGCGGCGTTCTCGATCGGCACGGCGAAGCCGATGCCGACGAAGGTGCGCTGCTCCGAGGGGTTCAGGATGGCGGTGACGATGCCGACCACCTGGCCGTCCATCGTCACCAGCGGGCCGCCCGAGTTGCCGGGGTTGGCGGCGGCGTCGAACTGGATCAGGTTGCTCAGCGTGCGTTTGCCCTCTTCGGAGCGGAACTCGCGGTTCAGCCCCGAGACGATGCCGTAGCTCGTCGACGGGCCGATGCCGAAGGGGTTGCCGACAGCGATGACGTGGTCGCCCGGGCGCAGGTCGGCGGTGCTGCGCATCGTCGCCGCGGCCAGGTCGTCGGGGACGTGGTCGGCACGCAGCACCGCGAGGTCGTTCTCGGTCTGCACGCCGACCAGGCGGGCACGCGACTCGGTGCCGTCGGCGAAGGTCACGCGCACCCGGTGCGCGCCCCAGACGACGTGCAGGTTGGTCAGGATGGTGCCGTTGTCGATGACGACGACACCGGTGCCCAGGCTGCGCTGCAGCGCACGTTCGGAGTCGTCGAGCCGGCGGCCGTCGTCGTGTTCGTCCATCAGGCCGACGACCCGCACCACCGACGGCGCGACGGCTTCGTAGGCCTTGGCCGCGGCCGACGGCAGCGGCTCCTTCTCGAGCGAGGCACGCACCGCGGCGTCGATGTCGTCCTGCGTCAGCACGCGGGCGCCCGGGTGCAACGGCCCGGTGACCAGCAGCGCGAGCACGGCGACCGCGGCGCCCGCAGCCGCCCACAGCGCCTCGGCCGGCACGCGGCGTCGACGGGCCGATGCTGCGGCTGCGGGCACGGCCGCCTCCGGCGCGGCGGCCGGTGGCGGCGCGGCGACGGGCGCTGCGGCCTCGGCGGGCCGGCGCGAACGGCTGTAGAGCGGTGCCTTCTTCATCGTCGTGGGCTCCTGCACCGGGAACCGCCGGAGACGGTAACACGTCCGGCCGGCCGGGCGAACCCGGTGTTGGCGGCATCATCGCGCCATGTGGATCGACACGCATTGCCATCTCGACGCCGCGGAATTCGACGCCGACCGCGACGCCGTCGTCGCCCGCGCGCGCAGCGCCGGTGTCGTGATGCAGGTGATCCCGGCGGTCGAGGCGGCGAACTTCGGCGCCGTGCGCGAACTGGCGCAGCGCCACGGCCTGGCCTATGCGCTGGGCATCCACCCGCTGTACGTCGGCCGCGCCGCCGACGAGGATCTGCAGCGCCTGGCCGACGAGCTGCGCCGCCACCGTGACGACCCGCGCCTGGTGGCCGTCGGAGAGATCGGGCTGGACCTGTTCGTGCCCGGCCTGGATCTGCAGCGCCAGCGCCGCTTCTACCTGGCCCAGCTGGCGCTGGCGCGCGACGCCGGCCTGCCGGTGATCCTGCACGTGCGGCGCTCGGCCGACCTGCTGCTGCACGGGCTGCGCCGCGTCGAGGTGGCGGGCGGCATCGCGCATGCCTTCAACGGCAGCGACGCGCAGGCGACGCAGTTCGCCGCGCTCGGGCTGCGCCTGGGTTTCGGCGGCGCGATGAGTTTCGAGCGTGCGCTGCAGATCCGCCGCCTGGCCGCGACGCTGCCCGAGACCGTGCCGGTGCTGGAGACCGACGCCCCCGACATCCCGCCGCAGTGGCTGTACCGCAGCGCCGCCGAGCGCGAGGCCGGCGCCGCGCCGGGGCGCAACGAGCCCGCCGAGCTTCCGCGCATCGCGCGCACGCTGGCCGCGCTGCGCGGCTGGACCGCCGAGCACACCGCCGCGGTGACGACGGCCAACGCCGTGGCCGCGCTGCCGCGGCTGGCCGCGCTGTGAACGCCCGCCTCGTCGGCCTGGCGCCGGTGGCCGACGCGCGCACCCGCCTGGTGGTGCTCGGCAGCTTTCCCGGCGTCGCGTCGCTGGCCGCCGGGCAGTACTACGCCCATCCGCGCAACCAGTTCTGGCCCATCCTGTCGGCGCTGTGGGGCCTGGACCTGCGTGCGCTGCCGTACCCGGAGCGGCTGCAGGAGATGCTGCGCCACGGCCTGGGCCTCTGGGACGTCTACGCCGCGTGCCGCCGCGAGGGCAGCCTGGACACGGCGATCGAGCAACCCGAGCTCAACGACTTCGCCGCGCTGCGCCGCCTGGCGCCGGGGCTGCAGGCGGTGGCGCACAACGGCGGCGAGTCGGCGCGCACGATGCGCCGGCTGCAGGCGCTGGGGCTCGCCACGCTGCGCCTGCCGTCCACCAGCCCGGCCAACGCCAGCTGGAGCTTCGAGCGCAAGCTCGCCGCCTGGCGCGAGGTCTTCGCCGCCCACGGCCTGGCCTGAGCGCGCGCCGGCGGCCCGGCGCCGGGGCCCGGTCACAATGCGGCGGCAAGAGCAAGTGCAGGGAGATCCCGAAGATGTCACGAGGGTGGAGGCGCTGGTGGGCAGCGCTGGCGGCGGGCCTGCTGGCCGCCGGGGCGGCGGCAGCGGCGCCGAAGACGGCCGGTTTCGAGATCGGCCGCGAGCCGGCCTGGGTGCAGCCGATGTCGGCCAGCGGCCTGGACGCCGGCCTGCCGGCGGCGCCGCTGCAGGTGCTGCTGGTCGACCAGCAGACCCGCCTGCCGGCCGGGCGCGGGCCCAGCGAGCGCTACCGCCACGTCGTGCGCCAGGTGCGCGACGCCAGCGGCCTGGAGAACGCGTCGCAGATCAGCATCGAGTTCGACCCGAGCTACGAGCGCCTGACGCTGCACCGGCTGGAACTGCGCCGCGGCGGTGCGCGCATCGACAAGCTGGCCGCGCGCCGCGTGCGCCTGCTCGACCGCGAGACCGGCCTCGAGCAGCAGCGCCTGGACGGCCGCCGCACGGCCTCCATCGTGCTGGACGACGTGCGTGTCGGCGACCGCATCGAGTTCGCCTACACGCTGGTCGGCGACAACCCGGTGTTCGACGGCCGCTTCGTCCAGGTCGACTGGTCCCGCCACGGCCTGGGCCCGACCGGGCTGTACCGCTACCGCCTGCTGGCGCCGGCGCAGCGCCACATCCGCCACCGTGCGGGCGCGGCCGAGGTCAGTGACGCCGGCCGCAGCGCCGACGGCCTGCGCATCACCGAGTTCCGCCGCCGCGGGGTGCCGCGTTTCGTCGAGGACGCGTATGCGCCGGCCGACAGCTGGCTGGACGACATGCTGCAGCTCAGCGAGTTCGCCGACTGGGCCGACGTCGCGCGCTGGGCCGAGACCCTGTTCGAGCCCGCGCTGCGGCCCTCGGCCGAGGTCTCGGCGCAGGCCGAGGCGCTGCGCGGCGCCGACCGCGAGGCGCGTCTGCTGGCGATGCTGGACTTCGTGCAGACCCAGGTGCGCTACTTCGGCACCGAGATCGGCGCCAGCTCGCACCGTCCGGCGCCGGCCGCGCAGACGCTGGCGCAGCGCTACGGCGACTGCAAGGACAAGGTCGTGCTGCTTGGCGCGCTGGCGCGTGCCGCCGGCGTGCGCGCGACGCCGGTGCTGGTGTCCAGCACGATGCGCCGCGACGTCGCGGCGATGCTGCCCAGCCCGCTGGCCTTCGACCACGTCGTCGCCGAGCTGCAGCCCGAAGGCCGCAGCCTGCTCGTCGACCCGACCCGTTCGCTGCAGACCGGGCCGCTGGACGAACGCATCGCGCGCGGCCTGGGCTGGGGCCTGCCGGCACGTGCCGACGCGACGGCGCTGGTCGAGCTGCCCGGCACCCAGGGCCGGCTGCAGGCCGAGGGCGAGGACGTGCTGCGCTTCGCCTCGCTCGCCCAGCCGGCCGCCTTCGAGTCGGTGCAGACCTTCTACGGCGACATCGCCGAGGCGCTGCGCGCCCAGCGCGCCGCGCGCGGGGCCGACGAGTTCGAGCGCGACCTGCGCGCCGACCATCTGCGCCTGTATCCGGGGCTGGCGGCCGACGGCGCGCTGGAGATGACCGACGTGCCGGGCCGCAACGCGGTGCGCCTGGTGCAGCGCTACACGCTGCCGCCGGCCTGGCGTTTCCCCGAGCAGCGGGTCTTCGTCACCGACTACGGCCTGCCGCTGCCGATGTCGGTGCTGCGCCTGCCCGACGGCTCGGACCGCGCGCGCGGCCTGCGCCTGGCCAGCCCCGGGCGCTACCGCCAGAGCGTCGAGTTCCGTTTCGAGCAGCCGACCTTCGGCCGCAGCGGCAGCTCGCGCGCCGAGGAGTCGGCGCCGGCCTTCCGCCTGCAGCTGCGCGCCGAGACGGCGCCGCAGTCGCAGCGTCTGGAGGCCGATCTGGAGATGCTGCAGGACCGCGTCGGCGCGGCCGAGTTCCCGGCCTACCGCGAGCGCCTGGTGCGCGCCTTCGGCCGCCTGGCCGGCACGGTGCAGGTGCCGGCGGTGACGCCTGCCCAGGCCGACACGATGCGCGCCCGCTACGCCGCGCTCGACGCCGAGCTGCGTGCCGGCCGCCTGCGCATCGTCACCGAGGTCCAGCGCGAGGCGCTCGGCCGCCGCGTGCTGCTGGACACCGTGCTCGCCGGCGACCGCCTTGCGCCGGCGCTGCGGGCGCAGACGCTGGTCGAGCGCGCGATGCTGCTCGACCACCTGGGTGAACTCGACGCCGCGCGCGCCGACTTCCAGGCCGCGCTGGCCCTGGACCCGGAGCCGGCGGCCACCCATGCCGCCGCGGCGGTCAACGCGCTGATGCGCGGCGCCTACGACGAAGCCGAGCAGCGGGCCGGCGAAGCGCTGCGCCGTGCCCCGGGCGACCTGGACGCGCTGCAGACCCGGGCCCGCGCCGCCTACCTGCGCGGCGACGCTGCCGCGGCGCGCGCCGGCTTCGAGGCCGCGCTGAAGGACCGTTCGGTGCGCGAGGCCGGTTATGCGCCGATCTGGCTGTACCTGGCCGCGCGCCGCGCCGGCGACGACGGCGTCGCCACGCTGCGCCAGGTGGCGCCGGCCGGTGAACGTGCCTGGCCGCACCCGGTGACACGCTGGCTGGCCGGCGAGGCCCGCTACGACGACGCGCTCGCCGCCACGCGCGAGGGCGGCCGTGCCGACCCGGGGCGCGAATGCGAGCTGCAGTTCTTCGCCGGGCAGAAGGCGCTGCTCGACGGCGACCGCGCCGCCGCGCGCCGCCACTTCCGCCGCGCCGTCGACACCGGCGTGACCGAATTCATCGAGTACGGGATGTCCCGGCTCGAACTCCAGCGCCTGGACGGCGCACGCTGATCCCCGATGTCCGAACAAGAGACTTTCTCCCTGCCCGAAGCCACGCTGAGCGAATCCGACGGCGTGCGCTACCTGCACCTGGGCTCGATCTGGGTGCAGGGCGCGATGCGCATCCGCAAGCCCCAGGTCGTCGAGCTCGAGTACGTGCAGCGCATGCTCGCCAGCCTGCTGTGGCTGCCCACCGAGGCCATCGGCCAGGGGCGCGCGCTGCAGCTCGGGCTGGGCGCGGCGGCGATCACGCGCTTCACGCACAAGGCGCTGCGCATGCCGACCACGGTGGTCGAGCTCAACCCGCAGGTCGTCGCCGTCTGCCGCAACTGGTTCCACCTGCCGGCCGAGGCCGACGTCGTGGTGGCCGACGCCGGGCGCTGGCTGCACGAGCAGGCCGAGCCGCAGAGCGTGCAGCTGCTGCACGTCGACCTCTACGACCACGAGGCCGCCGCGCCGGTGCTCGACGACGAAGACTTCTACGCCGGCTGCCGCGCCGTGCTGGAGGACGGCGGCCTGATGAGCGTGAACCTCTTCGGCCGCGACGCCAGCTTCGAGCGCAGCATCACGCGCATCGCCGCGGTCTTCGGCGCCGACCAGGTCTGGAGCCTGCGGCCGACGAAGGAGGGCAACACCGTCGTCGTCGCCGGCCGTCACGTCGAGATGCCGGCGCGCAACGTGTTGACCGAACGCGCCGCGACAATCGAGGCGCGTTTCGGCGCCTACGGCCTGCCGGCGCGCAAGTGGCTGCGCATGCTCAGGCCCTACGCCGGGCCGCAACCCGCACGAGAGGCACGATGAACCGCAAGACCCCGCGTGGAAGGCTCGACTGGCGCCAGCTGCTCGACTGGCTGCGCGACGACGGCTGGATCACGCCGGCCGATGCCGAGCGCGTGGTGCGGCGTTTCGGCGCCGGCGCCTCCAGCCTGCACGCGCTGGTGCGTCTGGGCGGCGCGGGGCTGGTGCGTGCCGGCAGCGGCGAGGCGCTGGACACCGAGGCGCTGACCGCCTGGCTGGCCGGCCGCGCCGGCATGCCCTATCTGCGCATCGACCCGCTGCGCGTGGACGTCGGCCGTGTCGCCGAGGTGATGAGCGTGCACTACGCCGAGAGCCGCCGGGCGCTGCCGGTGGCGGTGTCGCCGACCGAGGTCACGGTGGCCACCGCCGAGCCCTTCGACGTCGCCTGGGTGCCCGAGATCGAGGCCCACACCCGGCGCACGCTGCGGCTGGTCGTCGCCAACCCGGAGGACGTGCGCCGCTACACGACCGAGTTCTACGCCCTGGCCAAGTCGGTGAGGGCGGCGCAGAAGAGCGGCGAGGTGTCGGCGGCGGCCAGCTTCGAGCAACTGGTCGAGCTCGGCCGCGCCAAGGGCACGCTGGACGCCAACGACCAGGGCGTGGTGCAGGTCGTCGACTGGCTGTGGCAGTACGCCTTCGACCAGCGCGCCAGCGACATCCACCTCGAGCCGCGGCGCGAGATGGGCGCGATCCGCTTTCGCATCGACGGCGTGCTGCACACCGTCTACCAGGTGCCGCTGACGGTGATGGGCGCGATGGTCGCGCGCATCAAGCTGCTCGGCCGCATGGACGTCGTCGAGCGCCGCCGGCCGCTGGACGGGCGCATCAAGACCCTGAGGCCGGAGGGCGGCGGCGAGGTCGAGATGCGGCTGTCGACGATGCCCACGGCCTTCGGCGAGAAGCTGGTGATGCGCATCTTCGACCCCGAGACCGTGGTCAAGGGCGTCGAGGCGCTGGGTTTCGGCGCCGCCGAGGCCCGCGCCTGGCAGGAGCTGACCGGGCGCGCGCACGGCATCATCCTCGTCACCGGCCCCACCGGCAGCGGCAAGACGACGACGCTGTACGCGACGCTGAAGGCGCTGGCCAACGAGACGGTCAACGTCTGCACGATCGAGGACCCGATCGAGATGATCGAGCCGGCGTTCAACCAGACCCAGGTCCAGCCGGCGATCGACATGGGTTTTGCCGAAGGGCTGCGGGCGCTGATGCGCCAGGACCCGGACATCATCATGGTCGGCGAGATCCGCGACCTGCAGACCGCCGAGATGGCGATCCAGGCGGCGCTCACCGGCCACCTCGTCTTCAGCACGCTGCACACCAACGACTCGGCCAGCGCGATCACCCGGCTGGCCGACCTGGGCGTGCCGCCGTACCTGATCTCGGCCACCGTCATCGGCGTGCTCGCCCAGCGCCTGACGCGCACGCTGTGCCCGGCCTGTCGGCAGCCCGACGAGGGCGCCTCGCGCGAGGCGCTGGAGGCCATGGTCAAGCCCTGGCGGCTGTCCGGCGGCGTGCGCGCCTACAAGCCGGTGGGCTGCCTGGAGTGCCGCCACACCGGCTACCGCGGCCGCGCCGGGCTGTACGAGCTGCTGGTGATGGACGAGGGTTCACGCGCCCACGTGCACCCGACGCTGGACGCCGACGCGCTGCGCCGCCAGGGCATCAAGGGCGGCATGCGGCCGCTGCGCCTGGCCGGCGCGATGAAGGTCGCCGAAGGGCTGACGACGATCGAGGAAGTGCTGCGCAGCACGCCGTCGCTGAACTGACGCGGCCGGCGCCGACGCCGGCTTACGTGATATCCACATCGGCGCCGCCGGGGTGCGCTGCCAGAATCCGCCACGCTTTGGCTGGAGGAGACACCCCTTGAAAATCAAGAGCCAGAAGGATTTCTGGTCGGGCCTGATGTTCGTCGCCGTCGGCGTCGGGTTCGCCTGGGGCGCGCAGGAGTACAGCTTCGGCAGCGCCGCACGGCCCGGGCCGGCCTATTTCCCGTTCGGCCTCGGCATCCTGCTCGCGATCCTGGGCTCGATGGTGCTGTTCAAGGCACTGACCATCGCCACCGAGGACGGCGACCCGATCGGCCGCTGGGCGTTCAAGCCGCTGGCCATCATCGTCGGCTCGGTCGTCGTGTTCGGCTTCGCGCTGCCGCACCTGGGCATGTTCATCGCGATCCCGCTGCTGGTCGTGATCTCGGCGGCCGCCGGCGACGAGTTCCACTGGCGCGACGCGCTGATCAGCGCCGTCGTGCTGACGGCGGGCAGCTGGGCGATCTTCATCAAGGGCCTGAGCCTGACGATCCCGCTGTGGCCGGCGTTCTTGGGCTGAGGAAGGCGACGAGATGGATCTGCTGAACAACCTGGCGCTCGGCTTCGGCGTCGCCTTCACGCTCGAAAACCTCGCCTACGCCTTCGGCGGGGCGCTGCTGGGCACGCTGATCGGCGTGCTGCCGGGCCTGGGCCCGGTGGCGACGATCGCGATGCTGCTGCCCAGCATCTACTCGCTGGACGCGACGCCGGCGCTGATCATGCTGGCCGGCATCTACTACGGCGCCCAGTACGGCGGCTCGACGACCGCGATCCTGATCAACGTGCCCGGCGAGTCGAGCTCGGTGGTCACGGCGATCGACGGCTACCAGATGGCCCGCCGCGGCCGTGCCGGCCCGGCGCTGGCCGCCGCCGGCCTGGGCTCGTTCTTCGCCGGCTGCGTGGGCACGATCATCATCGCCGCCTTCGCGCCGCCGCTGACCGAGCTGGCCTTCAAGTTCGGCCCGGCCGAGTACTTCAGCCTGATGGTGCTGGGCCTGATCGGTGCCGTCGTGCTGGCCTCGGGCTCGCTGGTCAAGGCGATCGCGATGATCGTGCTGGGCCTGCTGATCGGCCAGATCAACACCGACGTCATCTCCGGCGTGCCGCGCTACAGCTTCGACATCCCCGAGCTGACCGACGGCATCAGCTTCGTCGCCATCGCGATGGGCGTCTTCGGCTTCGGCGAGATCATCGCCAACCTCGGCCAGCCGGCCGAGAAGCGCGAGGTCTTCACGAAGGACGTGAAGGGCCTGTGGCCGACGCGCGACGACTTCCGCAACGCCTGGCCGGCGGTGCTGCGCGGCACCTCGCTGGGCTCGATCCTCGGCGTGCTGCCCGGCGGCGGCGCGCTGCTGGCCTCGTTCGCGGCCTACACGGTCGAGAAGAAGATGGGCATCCGGCCGGGCGAAGTGCCGTTCGGCAAGGGCAACATCCGCGGCATCGCCGGCCCCGAGAGCGCCAACAACGCCGGCGCGCAGACCTCGTTCATCCCGATGCTGACGCTGGGCATCCCGCCGAACGCGGTGATGGCGCTGATGGTCGGCGCGATGACGATCAAGGGCATCCAGCCCGGCCCGCAGGTGATGGCCAGCGACCCGCAGCTGTTCTGGGGCCTGATCGCGTCGATGTGGGTCGGCAACCTGATGCTGGTGATCCTGAACCTGCCGCTGATCGGCATCTGGATCAAGCTGCTGACGGTGCCTTACCGCTTCCTGTTCCCGGCGATCATGGTCTTCTGCTGCATCGGCCTGTACACGCTGAACAACAACAACTTCGACGTCTTCATGGGCGCGGGCTTCGCCATCGCCGGCTACGCGTTCTACAAGCTGGGCTGCGAGCCGGCGCCGCTGCTGCTGGGCTTCATCCTCGGGCCGATGATGGAGGAGAACCTGCGCCGTGCGCTGCTGCTGTCGCGCGGCGACTGGACCACCTTCGCGACGCGCCCGCTGTCGGCCGGCCTGCTCGTCGCGGCGGTGCTGATGGTCATCATCGTGATGCTGCCATCGATCAAGTCCAAGCGCGAGGAGGCGTTCCAGGACGCGGATTGAATGCTGGTGAATGCCGGGGTCAGAATGCCGGGGTCAGGTCCCGTGGGACCTGACCCCGTCCGCCGCGTACGCCGCTGAATGCTGGGAATGCTGGGGTCAGGTCCTGCGGGACCTGACCCCTCCCGCCGGACCCCTTCCACCGCGTATGCCGCTGAATGCCGGGGTCAGGTCCTGCGGGACCTGACCCCTTCCGCCGGACCCCTTCCACCGCGTATGCCGCTGAATGCTGGGGTCAGGTCCTGTGGGACCTGACCCCTTCCGCCGGACCCCTTCCGCCGCGTACGCCGCTGAATGCTGGGGTCAGGTCCTGCGGGACCTGACCCCTTCCGCCGGTCCCCTTCCGCCGGCGGGACCTGACCCCTTGCCCCCGTCCGCCGCCCCCACGCGCACGGCGTGTAGCGCTCTCGCGCTACGCTCGCGGCTCTCGCAACGTCGTCCGCCGCGTTCTTGAAGCTCCCCGCCGCACTCGCCCCGCTGGAAGGCCCGGTCTTCCGCGGGCTGTGGTTCGCCTGGCTGGCGGCCAACATGACGATGTGGATGAACGACGTCGCGGCCGCCTGGCTGATGACGACGCTGACCACCAGCCCGGCGATGGTGGCGCTGGTGCAGACCGCCTCGACGCTGCCGGTGTTCCTGCTCGGCCTGCCCAGCGGCGCGATGGCCGACATCGTCGACCGGCGGCTGTACTTCGCCGGCACGCAGATGTGGGTGTCGCTGGTGGCGCTGCTGATCGCCGCGCTGGCCGTGGCCGGGCTGCTGACGCCGTCGCTGCTGCTGCTGCTCACCTTCCTCAACGGCATCGGGCTGGCGATGCGCTGGCCGGTGTTCTCGGCCATCGTGCCCGAGGTCGTCGGCCGCGCGCACCTGCCGGCGGCGCTGGCCCTCAACGGCATCTCGATGAACATGTCGCGCGTCGTCGGCCCGGTGGTCGCCGGCGCGCTGCTGGCCTCGGCCGGCACCGCGGCGGTGTTCGTGCTCAACGCGGTGCTTGCCGGCGTGGCCTTCGTGCTGATCCTGCGCTGGCGCTCCGAGCCGCGCACCAGCGCGCTGCCGGGCGAACGGTTCGTCGGCGCGATGCGCGTCGGGCTGCAGCACGTGCGCCAGTCGCCGCGCATGCGTGCCGTCATCGTGCGCGTGTTCCTGTTCTTCCTGCAGTCCAGCGCGCTGCTGGCGTTGCTGCCGCTGGTCGCCAAGGGGCTCGAGGGCGGCGGCGCCGGCAGCTTCACGCTGCTGATGGCCAGCATGGGCGCCGGCGCGATCTGCGCGGCGCTGCTGTTCCCGCGCTGGCGCCGGCGTTTCAACCGCGACCAGTTCGTGCGCTACGGCAGCATCGTGCAGGCCGCGGCGGCGGCCATCGCCGCCTTCGTGCCCGAGCTCTGGATGGCGGTGCCGGCGGTCTTCGTCTCGGGCATGGCCTGGATCTCGACGGCCAACACGCTGGCGATGTCGGCGCAGTTCGCGCTGCCGAACTGGGTGCGCGCGCGCGGCATGGCGATCTACCAGATGGCACTGATGGCCGGCACGGCCTTCGGCGCGATGGCCTTCGGCAAGCTCGCGGGCCTCGTCGGCGTCGCCGAGGCGATCGCCGCGGCGTCGCTGCTCGGCGCCGCGCTGCTGCCCTGGGCGCAGCGCTGGTCGGTCGAAGGCGAGGACGCCGACTTCACGCCGGCGGTGCCGCGCGCCGCCGCCGAGCCGGCGATCGACATCGAGCCCGACGCCGGGCCGGTGATGGTCACCGTCGAGTACCAGGTCGACGACGCCGACGTGCCCGAGTTCACCGCGTTGATGCAGCTGACACGTGCGGCGCGGCTGCGCCAGGGCGCGCTGTCGTGGGCGCTGTTCCGCGACACCGCGCAGCCCGGCCGCTGGGTCGAGCACTTCGTCGACGAGAACTGGATCGAGCACCAGCGCCGGCTGGAGCGCTTCACCGCCGAGGACGCCGGGCTGCGTGCACGCCGCACCGCGCTGCACCGCGGCAGCGAGCCGCCGCTGTTGCGGCGTTTCGTCGCCGACCGCGAGGCGCCGCCGCACCGCGGCTGACTTGACGACTGGCGAAGCCCGCGCCACGCGCTCGCCGCCGCCGCTGGAGACAATCGCCCGATGGACTACGCCTCGCCCGACTTCTTCGACTGGAGCGCCGGCTATGCCAGCCGGCGCCTGCCGGTGTTTGCGCGCAACCTCGTCGCCACCTCGCATCCGCTGGCGGCGCAGGCCGGGCTGCGCATCATGGCCGCCGGCGGCAACGCAGTCGACGCGGCGGTCGCGACGGCGGCGGTGATGACCGTCGTCGAGCCCTGCAGCAACGGCCTGGGCTCCGACGCCTTCTGCATCCTCTGGGACGGCGAGCGCCTGCACGGCCTGAACGCCTCGGGCCGTGCGCCGGCGGCCTGGACGCCCGAGTACTTCCGCCGCCGCCACGGCGACGGCGCGCGCACGCCGCCGGCCCGCGGCTGGGACGCGGTGACGGTGCCCGGCGCGGTGGCCTCCTGGGTCGCGCTGGCCGAACGTTTCGGCCGCCTGCCGCTTGCGCAGCTGCTCGAACCCGCGGCCGAGATCGCCGAACGCGGCTACGCGGTGCCGGTCGTCGTCGGCGACAAATGGGTCGCGGCGGCGCAGCTGCCGTCGCTGACCTCGCAGCCCGGTTTTGCCGAGACCTTCCTGCCGCGTGGCCGTGCACCGCGGATCGGCGAACGCTTCTGCTTGCCCGGTGCGGCGCGTGCACTGCGTGCGATCGGCGTGACACGCGGCGAAGCCTTCTACGGCGGCGAGATCGCCGAGAGCCTGGTGCGCCAGTCGCAGGCCCAGGGCGGGGCGCACACGCTGGCCGACTTCGCCGGCTACGTGCCCGAATGGGTCGAGCCGATCGCGATGGACTATCACGGCGTCACGCTGCACGAGATCCCGCCCAACGGCCAGGGCATCGCGGCGCTGATCGCGCTGGGCATCCTGCGCCACGTCGACCTGACCGAACACCACGCCGACAGCATCGAGGCGCGCCACCTGCAGATCGAGGCGATGAAGCTCGCCTTCGCCGACGTCTACCGCCACGTCGCCGAGCCGTCGGCGATGGCGCTGTCGGCCGCCGACCTGCTGTCGCCCGACTATCTGGCCGGCCGCGCGAAGCTGATCGACCCGAAACGCGCCCAGGACTTCCAGGCCGGCAACCCGGCCAAGGGCGGCACGATCTACCTCACCGCCGCCGACGAGAGCGGGATGATGGTCAGCTTCATCCAGAGCAACTACATGGGCTTCGGCTCGGGCGTCGTCGTGCCCGAGTGGGGGCTGTCGCTGCAGAACCGCGGCCACGCCTTCAGCCTCGACCCCGGCAGCGCCAACGTCGTGGCGCCGGGCAAACGCCCGTTCCACACCATCATCCCGGGCTTCGTCACCGCCGGCGGCCGGCCGCTGATGAGCTTCGGCGTGATGGGCGCCAACATGCAGCCCCAAGGCCATCTGCAGACCCTGCTGCGCATGGTCGACTGGTTCCAGAACCCGCAGGCCGCCTGCGACGCGCCGCGCTGGCGCTTCAACGCCGGCCTGGAGCTCAACGTCGAGGCGGCGATGGACCCGGCCGTCGTGCAGGGCCTGGCGGCGCTGGGCCACCGGCTGGACGTCATCGACGACAGCTACCAGGACTTCGGCGCCGGCCAGTTCATCTGGCGCCTGGGCGACCCGGCGGTCGAGGGTTACGTCGCCGCCAGCGACCCGCGCCGCGACGGCCTGGTCGCCGGCTGGTGATGAGTGTCCAGCCCCGAACGGCAGCGCCCAACGCCGTCGGCGCCGGCCTGGCGCTGGCCGCCGCCGGGTCGGTGGCCTTCTCGGGCAAGGCGATCATCGCCAAGCTGGCCTACCGTCACGGCGTCGACGCGATCACGCTGGTCATGTACCGCATGCTGTTCGCCTTGCCGCTGTTCATGGCCATCGCCTGGTGGGCCGGGCGCGGCAAGCCGGCGCTGACGCGGCGCGACTGGGGCGTGGTGCTGGGCCTGGGCTTCAGCGGCTACTACCTCGCCAGCACGCTGGACTTCGCCGGGCTGCAGTACATCAGCGCCAGCCTGGAGCGGCTGATCCTCTACCTCAACCCGACGCTGGTGCTGTTCCTCGGCGTCGTGTTCTTCCGCCAGCGCGTGAGCTGGCGCCAGCTGGCGGCGCTGGCGGTCAGCTACGCCGGCGTGCTGCTGGTCTTCGGCCACGAGGTGACGCTGTCGGGGCCGCAGACCGCGCTGGGCGCGGCGCTGGTCTTCGGCAGTGCGGTGAGCTACGCGATCTACCTGGTGGCCAGCGGCGCCGAGGTGCGCCGGCTGGGCGCGATGCGCCTCACCGGGCTGGCGAGCTGCGTCGCCTGCGTGCTGTGCATCGCCCAGTTCCTGGTGCTGCGGCCGCTGTCGGCGGCCGAGGTGGCGCCGGCGGTGCTGTGGCTGTCGGTGCTCAACGCCACCGCCTGCACGGTGGCGCCGGTGCTGATGGTGATGATGGCCATCGAACGCATCGGCCCGACGCTGACGGCGCAGACCGGGATGATCGGGCCGCTGTCGACGATCCTGATGGGCGTGGTGCTGCTGGGCGAGCCGTTCAACGGCTGGATCGTCGCCGGCACGGCGCTGGTGCTGGCCGGCATCACGCTGCTGGCGCGTGCACGCTGAAACTCTGGAGGAGACACGAATGGATCTGGGCATCGCAGGACGCTGGGCGCTGGTCTGCGCCGCCAGCAAGGGGCTGGGCAAGGGCTGCGCACGCGCGCTGGTTGGCGAGGGCGTCAACGTCGTCGTCACCGCGCGCGGCGCCGAGGCGCTGGAGGCCACGGCGGCCGAACTGCGGGCGCTGAACCCGGCCGTCGAGGTGCGTGCGGTCGTCGGCGACATCACGACCGAAGCCGGCCGCGCCGCGGCGCTGGCCGCCGCGCCGCAGGTCGACATCCTCGTCAACAACGCTGGCGGGCCGCCGCCGGGCGACTTCCGCACCTGGGAGCGCGAAGCCTGGATCGCCGCACTGGACGCCAACATGCTGGCGCCGATCGCGCTGATGCGCGCCACCGTCGACGCGATGGCCGAGCGCGGCTTCGGCCGCGTCGTCAACATCACCTCGGGCGCAGTGAAGGCGCCGATCGACGTGCTCGGCCTGTCCAACGGCGCCCGCTCCGGCCTCACCGGCTTCGTCGCCGGTCTCGCGCGCCAGCCGGCGCTGGCCGGGCGCAACGTGACGATCAACAACCTGCTGCCCGGCGCCTTCGACACCGACCGGCTGCGTGCCACGCTGGCCGCCGGTGCCGCCAAGACGGGCCAGCCGCTCGATGCGGTGATCGAGGCCCGCCGCCGCCAGGCCCCGGCCGGGCGCTTCGGCAGCGCCGACGAGTTCGGCGCCTTCTGCGCCTTCGTCTGCAGCGCGCACGCCGGGTTCTTCACCGGGCAGAACCTGCTGCTGGACGGCGGCGCCTACCCGGGCACGTTCTGAGCTGCGTGGAGCCTGGGGTCAGGTCTCGCAAGACCTGACCCCGTCCCTCCTGGGCAGCCCGGGGTCAGGTCTCGTAAGACCTGACCCCGTCCCTCCTGGGCAGCCCGGGGTCAGGTCTCGCAAGACCTGACCCCGTCCCTCCCGCCCCCGCGACGAAGACACCACGCCTCTCGCGCCGCCTTCCTCAGCGCCCCCGACAGGCCGCGCAGCGATACTCGCCCCGACAAGACCGAGAACCAGGAGACACGCATGCCCGCAACGCCCTTGCCAGCCGAGCGCGAGCCGACCCGCGACGAGGTCGATGCGCTGGATGCGCCCGTCGTGCTCGAGTTCGGCACCGGCTGGTGCCCGCATTGCCTGGGCGCGCAGCCGGCGATCGCCGCCGTGCGTGCGCAGTTCCCGGCCATCGCCCACCGCCAGGTCGAAGACGGCCGCGGCCGCCCGCTGGGGCGTTCTTTCGCGGTCAAGCTGTGGCCGACGCTCGTGTTCCTGCACCGTGGCCGCGAGATCGCGCGCGTCGTGCGCCCGCAGGGCGAGCACGAGCTGCGCCGCGCCTGGCAGGCGCTGGCCGACGCGGCGGCCTGATCAGTCGAGCACGAGCTTGCGGCCGAACGGCGCCTCGGCGTGGGCGTCCTTGGCCGTCACCGCCCAGACCACCGGCCAGTGCGGGCGAAAGCGCGCCGGGCCGTCGAGGTCGGTCAGCACGACGCCGATGTCCGGCCGGTGCCGGTCGGCTTCTTCGAGCAGCGGCGTGAAGTCGGTGCCGCCGCCGCCGTGGAACTCGATGGCGCGCAGGTCCGACTGGCCGGGCTTGAAACGTTCGACCCGCTGCACGCGCTCGTCGCCGACGACGAGCACCAGCCCGGTCTCCAGCCGCCGCGTGATGGCCTCGATCTCGCGCGCGAAACGCTCCATCAGCGCATCGTCGACCGAGCCCGAGACGTCGACGACGACCGCCAGCCGCGGCACGCGTTTGCTCTGCGTGCGGCCGGGCTCGAAGGGCATGCGGCGCGAGCCCATGCGGCCCTGGTTGGCGATGTAGGAGCGCGCCGGGCGCGACCACGAGGTCTCGGCGCTGGGCGCCAGCGCGCGGCCGAGCTGCAGCCGCAGCACCTGTTCCCAGGGCGTGCGCGTCTTCGGCAGGTCGGCCAGCAGCGTGCGCAGCATCGAGTGCGCGCCGTCGCCGGCGTGGGCGCGTGTCAGGCGCTCGCGCCACTCGCGCGAGGCCTCGGCCTCGTCCTCGGGGCTGCCGGCGCCGTGGCGGCCAGGCAGCAGGTCGGGCACCAGGCCGCGCGCCAGTGCGCGGGCGCGCCCAGAACGCGGGCCGTCGGAGCGTTCGCCCTGGCCGTCCTCGCTCTCCTTCGAGGACGTGGCGCTGCTGCGCCGGGAGGCCTTGCCGTCGTCGCCGCCTTCCTGCTGCTTCTGTCCCTGGCGCCGGCCGTCGCGGCCGTCCTGGCGGCGATCGTCGATCTCGCGGTACAGGCGCTCGACGTCCCATTCGAGCAGCGCCTTCTCCAGCGTCGTCTCGATGCCCAGCGTGCTGGCGAGCAGCCGGTCGAGCAGCACCGCGCCGGCCGGCAGCTCCAGCCAGCTGAGGTGGCCGAGCGTGCTGTCGACGATGGCGTCGGCGCAGAGGTTGAACAGCGGCAGGTCGACGTCGCCGACGAGCTGCTGCAGCTCGGTGTAGCGCTGGGCGTGGCGCAGCGCGACGTGCAGCACCTCGTGCGCCACCAGGCCGGCCTGCTCGGGCAGCGTCAGCGACTCGAAGGCCGCGCCGTACCAGATCGTGTGGCCGTCGGTGGCGATGATCGGCGCCGGCTCGTCGGCCGGGCGGTCGCGGTGGTGGGCCCACAGCGCCAGCCCGCCGGTGGACGGCGCGAACTCCACCATGCGCTGCACCGCGCGCGTGCCGCGGTGCCGGTGCACCGACGCCGGTTCAGGCATTCTGGCCTTCGCGCTGGCGGCGTTCGCTGTAGCGGCGGTAGGCCGGGCTGTCGAGGATCGTGCCTTCCATGCCGCCTTCCAGCGCCTTCTGCATCAGCAGCTCCATGGCCAGCGTCTGCGCTTCGCGGATCGGCAGCGCGACCTGGGTGCGCGCGTCGGGCAGCTGCTCGATGATCTCCAGCGCGCGGTCCAGCGCGCGGTCGTCGTTGGCCGCGGCCAGCAGGCCGTAGATCATCCCGTACAGGCCGTCCAGCGTGCGCGGCAGCAGCGCCGCGGTCTCCTCGCCGGGGCGGGCGGCGAGCAGCTTGACGACGTCGGCGCCGGACTGGATCTCGCGCAGCACGCCGAAGAACTCGGCGGCGTTGGCCGCGCCGATGCGGCCCTGCACGAAGACCCGCTTGGCGGCGTCGCCGAGGCCGCTCTTCAGCACGTTGGACACGTCCTCCCAGCCGCGCGGGCTGGCGCCGATCAGGTGGTCGGCGGCGAGCTGGGCCTGGGTGTCGTCGAGCTTGTCGGGCCGCACCTTCAGGTAGGCCATGACCTCGGGCGCGAAGTCGTGCGCGATGGCGTGCTGCAGGAAGGCCTCGACGACGGTCTGCACGTTGAAGTGGAACATGCGGTCGGCCAGCGCCGTGCCCATGTCGTGGCAGACCGCGCCGTGGAAGCTGGCGTTGCCGGCGGCGACGACCATCCAGCCCGGCGGCAGCTCGTAGCGGCCGACCCGGCGGTCAAGGATCAGCGAGTAGGCCGAGACCTGCAGCCGCTGGTCGGCGGCGGTCAGCTCGTCGAGGAAGAGCAGGCCGGCGGGCTGGTCGGCCTGCGGCAGGAACTCGGGCGGGAACCAGACCGTCTTCTCCAGCCGGTCGTCGGCGTAGATCGCGCCGCGGATGTCCACCGGCTCGATCGTCGTCAGGCGCAGGTCGATCAGCGGCACGCCGTGGTGCTCGGCGACCTGGCGCACGATCGACGACTTGCCGACGCCGCGTGTGCCCCACAGCATCGAGGCGCGGCGGCGCAGCACGGGGTCGCCGAACTGCTCGACCAGCGCGGCCTTGGCCGCGGCGATCGAGACCGGAGGGATGTTCATCGGGTTGCCGAGCATCGTGGGGGTCGGGGCAGGGTGGGAGGGTTTTCAGGCGGACGGCGCGGCCGGCGCCTGGGGCTCCCAGGAGCCGGCGCGCGCCAGGCGCGGCAGCGGCGGGAACTCCAGCCGCGGCATCTCGCCAAGGCAGAAGAACAGCATCAGCAGGAAGGCCGGCGAATGGAAGACGAGCATGCGCCAGACCGAGTTCTGCGACAGCTCGACCAGCGGCACCATCGCCGCGCCGGCGATCAGCGCCACGCTGACCAGCATCGGCACCGCGCGGCGCAGCGTGACGCGCCAGCGCTCGCGCGCCATGCGCTCGTGGAACTCGCGCGGCGTGCCGGCCAGCGTGCGCGCCAGGTGGTCCAGCGTCTGCACCAGCTTGTGCTCGGCGTCGCGGGTGCGTTCGGCGCCGTCGCCCTTGAGCCGCAGCGCGCCGCCCCAGCCCTCGCGCAGCCGCGCGATGCAGGTCCAGGGCCAGCCCAGCACGGCCAGCAGGTCGTCGGGCAGGCTGATCGTCTGGCCGGCGCGCGGCATCAGCTCCAGGTCGGCGTTGATGCCCGCGACACCGGAGACCTTGAGCTTGAGGTCCAGCCCGGCGACACGTGCGCGGGCCTCGGTCAGGATGACCGTGGCAACGCCGTCGCCCGACAGCCGCGCCCGGTGCGACAGCACCGCACGCCAGCCCTCGCCGGCGAGGAAGTGGCGCGCCAGCGGCACCGCGGCGATGCGTTGGGCCAGCTCGCCGACGTCGGGGCCGTCGGCCACCAGCACCGCCTCGAGGCCGTCGTCGCCGCGCAGGCGGCGCGTCACGCGGTGGTCGTCGGCGGCGAAGCTCTCGAGCTCCAGCTCCTCGTGCAGGGTCTGGTCCAGCGGTGCCTCGGGCGCGTGCTGCAACGGCTTGAAGCGCAGCCGGCGCGCGATGCGGTCGCTGGCGGCGAGGTCGACGCGGCGCCCGCTGCGGCTGAAGGGCGCGACGAGTTCGAGAATCTCGTGGTGGGTCAGCGGGACGGCGGTGCTCAACGGCTCACCTCGTGCTCGGCGGAACATCGGCCGCCGTCCAGGGCGGCCCTCGGGACGCAGCGCGGGCCGGCGGGATGCCGTGGCGCTCGCCGGCTGCGAATGACGCGAATTGTGCCGCCGCGGCCGCCGCCGTGCTGGCCGGCAACTCAAGCGTCGCGCAGCACGCGCCGCATCGCCAGCCCGGCACGGCGGCGGGCCTGGGTGGCGGCCGCGGTGTAGGCACGTTCGGCCTCGGCGCGCAGCTCGACGGCGCGCGCCAGCGCCTGCTCGAAGCGCTCGACGCTGTAGGTGTTCTCGCTGCCGATGTGCACGCTGGTGCGCCGCGCCGGCGCGCCGTAACACGGCAGCAGCACCGACAGCACCGCGGTGCGTGTGGTGCTGCCTTTTTTCGTGCGGATGATCGGCCCCGAGATGCCCGGCGGCAGCGCGCTGGTCTTGTGCGCGCTGGGCGCGCGCTGCAGCGTCACCGGGGCGGGCAGGGCGGCGATGCGGCGCATCAGCTCGCGTGTCGCCAGCTCGAAGGCCTGGCGCGCGCCGCTGCCGTCGCGCGTGTGGTCGGAGAACAGCCGCGTGCCCTGGTAGCGCACCTGCCAGCCGTGCGTGGCGCCCGTGTCGATGCGCTGGATGCCCTGGGGCACCAGGAAACGTTCGCCGTTGAAGAGGACGAGTTCGCGGTACTTCATCGCCGGTCTGCGGCGCATTCTGCCGCGCCGCGCGCGCCGCCGCGATGTCCTCTGCGGCCCCGTGGATGCGTGGATCTGCCCCCCTCGGACGGGTCAGTTCGACACATCGCCGTCACGCGGCCGGGCTACAGTGGCTCCATTCAAGGCACGCAACCGACCGCACATTGGGCGGAACCCGGGAACCCGTGACCCCGTGCCTGGAATCCCGCGTCGAAGCGCCGCCACGGCCCCGCCACTCGACAACGGACGAGCCCGCAGCCGGTGACGGCCTGCGGGCTTTGTTTTGGGCGGCCGCCGTTCGGCGGCCCCCCGGCTCAGGCCCGCGCGCCGCCCAGGCGCGAACGCAGCAGCCGCCAGACCATGCGCAGCCCGAGCAGCGTCGCCAGCGCCTCGGCCAGCGTCGTGACGAAGGCCAGTGCCGGGTGCCGGCCCTCGGCGCGGCGGCGGTATTTGGCCAGCGCACGGTCGCGCGAGGTCTCGATGCTGTCGTAGAAGCTCGGGATGACGAGCAGCGTCAGCAGCGTGCTGGTGATCGTGCCGCCGATGATGGCCACGGCCATCGGGCGGTAGAACTCGCCGCCTTCGCCGACGCCCACGGCCACCGGCAGCATGCCGGCGATCAGCGCCAGCGTCGTCATCAGGATCGGCCGCAGCCGCTGGCGGCCGGCGGCGGCCAGCGCCTCCTCGCGGTCCAGGCCCTCGGCCTCGCGGGCGCGCGCGGCGTCGAGCAGCAGGATCGCGTTCTTGGCCACCAGGCCCATCAGCATGATGACGCCGATGAAGCTCATCAGGTTCAGCGTGCCGCCGGTGGCCAGCAGCGCCAGCACGACGCCGATCAGCGACAGCGGCAGCGACAGCATCACCGCCAGCGGCGTCGTGAACGAGCCGAACTGCATCACCAGGATCAGGTACATCAGCCCGATGCCGGCAAACAGCGCCGTGCCCAGGTCGCGGAACACCATCTCCTGGTCGCGCGAGGTGCCCGCCAGCTCCAGCGCGTAGCCCGGCGGGAAGTCCATCGAGCGCGCGATCTTCAGCGCGTCGGCGGTCACCTCGCCGGCCGAACGTCCCTGGGCGTTGGCGGCCACGGCGATCATGCGCTTGCCGTCGGCGTGCTGGATCTGCGACGGCCCGCGGCCGACGGTCACGGTGGCGATCTGCTCCAGCGGCACCAGCATGTTGGCGCCGCTGACGGCGATCGGCAGGCGCTCGATGTTGCCGGCGTCGACACGGTCGTCGGGGTGCAGGCGCACGGCGACGTCGCGCGTCTCGCCGCTGGGGTCGATCCAGTCGCCGGCCTCGACGCCGGCAAACGCCACACGCAGCGCCTGCGCGGCGTCGGCCGCCGAGATGCCGAGCGTGTTGGCCAGGCCCCGGTCGAGCTCGATCTTCAGCTCGACCTGCGGGTCCTGCTCCGACAGCGCGACATCCACCGCGCCCGGCACCTGGCGCAGCCGGGCCATGAACTCGTTGGTGATCTCCAGCAGCCGGCGCGAGTCGGGGCCCGAGAAGCGGATCTGCACCGGCTTCTGCGCGCCGTTGTTCAGGTCGTCGATGACCGCGTACTCGGCGCCGACCAGGCGCGAGACGCGGGCGCGCAGGTCGGTCGCGATCTCGGTGCCCGAGCGCCGGCGTTCGGTGCTCTTGCCGATGTCGACGAAGACGCGGCCGCCGTTCGGGTTGACCGAGCTGTTGGTGGCCACCGTCTCCGGCATCTCGCGCGCCAGCGCCGCGGCGGCCTCGACCTTCAGCCGCGCGTACTCCAGGCTGCTCGACGCCGGCGTGCGCACCTCGACGGCGATCGTGCCGACGTCCGAGGTCGGCAGGAAGCTCGTGCCGCCGAACTTGGCCTGCAGCGCCAGCGCGGCGACGAAGCTCGCCACCGCGAAAGCCGTCATCCAGCGCCGGTGGTGCAGCGCCCAGCCGACGACACGCGAATAACGTTCGGCCAGTTCGTCGAACCAGGCGTTGAGCCGCGCCAGCTTGGCCTCGATGCCGCGCTTGGGCTGCAGGTGGCGCCCCGGCGGGTCGCCCCAGTAGGCCGACAGCATCGGGTCGAGCGTGAAGCTGACGAACAGGCTGACCAGCACCGAGGCGACGACCGTGAGGCCGAAGGGCCGGAACCACTCGCCGGCCAGCCCGGGCATGACGCCGATCGGGATGAACACCGCGACGATCGAGAACGTCGTCGCCGTCACCGCCAGGCCGATCTCGGACGTGCCCTGCAGCGCCGCCGAGATGCGGTCCTTGCCCATCTCCAGGTGGCGCACGATGTTCTCGCGCACGACGATGGCGTCGTCGATCAGCACGCCGATGGCCAGCGACAGCCCCAGCAGGCTCATGAAGTTCAGCGTGAAGCCGCAGGCCCAGACGGCGATGAAGGCCGCCAGCACCGAGGTCGGCAGCGACAGCGCGGTGATCAGCGTCGAGCGCCAGGAGTTCAGGAACAGGTAGACCACGAACACCGTCAGCCCGGCGCCGAAGACCAGCGCGTGGATCACGTTGTCCAGGCTGCTCTGCGCCTCCTCGCCGCCGTCGCGCGTGACGGTCAGCGTCGTGCCCTCGGGCAGCGTCTTGCGGATGTCCTCGGCGACGCGGCGCACCTCGTCGGCGACGCTGACCGTGCTGGCCTCGCGGGTGCGCGTGATCGACAGCCCGACGTTGGGGTTGCCGTTGCGGATCGAGCGGCTGGTCAGCTCGGCATAACCGTCCTCGATGACCGCCACCTGCGCCAGCCGCACCAGCTCGTTGCCGCGGCGCTTGATGACGATCTGGCCGAAGTCCGCCGGGTGCTCGATGCGGCCGACGAGGCGGATGCTCTGGTCCTCCAGCGTGCCGCGCACCTTGCCCACCGGCGCGGTGGCGTTCTGGGCGCGCAGCGCGGCCACGACCTCGGTCACCGAGACCTCGTACTCGCGCAGCTTCTGCGCACGCAGCAGCACCGACAGCTCGCGCGACAGCGCGCCGCCGACGTTGACCACCGCCACCCCCGGGATGGCGCGGAAGCGGTCGGCCAGCTGGTCCTCGGCCAGGCGCGAGATCTCGGCGTGGCTCTGCGTCGTCGACGACAGCGCCAGCTGCATGATCGGCTGGGTGTTCGGGTCCAGCCGCTGCAGCACCGGCTCGCGCATCTCCACCGGCAGCTTGTGGCGCACCGAGCCGATCGCGTTGCGCACCTCGTCGGAGGCCAGCACCAGGTCCTTGCCGAAGTCGAAGACGATGATCAGCGTGGCGCTGCCCTCGGCCGAGGTCGAGCGCAGCTGGTCGACGCCGGAGATGCCCTGCAGCGCCTTCTCGATGCGGTCGACGACCTCGCGCTCCACCGTCTCGGGTGACGCGCCGGGGTAGGGGATGGTCACCGCCAGCACCGGCTGCTCGGCGTCGGGCAGCTGGTTGACCTTGAGCCGCGACAGCGCCAGCAGGCCCAGCGCCATCATGGCGATGATCACGACGACCATCGCCACCGGCTTCTTGACACTGAATTCGGACAGCAGCATGCCGCGCCTCACTTCGCGGCCGAAGCCGCGGCGGCGCTGGCGGCGCCGGCCTGCTTCAGCTCGTAGCCCTGGCCGGGCGTCAGCGTGCGCGACGGGTTGCGCAGCACCTGGTCACCGGCGGCCAGGCCCGACAGCACCGGGACCAGCCCGGTGCGCGCGTCGCGGTCGCCCAGCTTGACGGCCACACGCTGCAGCGCCTTGCCGTCCAGGCGCCAGACGGCGGCGGCCTCGCCGCTGCGCACGATCGGGCTCTCGGGCAGCGTCAGCCGGTCGGTGCTGCCGGTCTCTACGCGGCCTTCGGCGAACAGCCCGGCCACACGCGGCGCCTGGGCGGCGTCGGCGAAGTCGACGATCAGCGCCACCTGGCGCGTCGTCGCGTTGGCCGTGGCGTCGATGCGGCGCACGCGGCCGCTGAACTCGTCGCGGCCGTAGCCGTTGACGCGGAAGCGCACCGCCTGCCCGGTCTTCAGCTCGGCCACGCGGTCGGCCGAGACCAGGCCCTCGAAGCGCATGCTCGCCGGGTCGACGACCTTCACCAGCTCGCGCCCGATCTGCACCGTGTCGCCGACCGAGACGCGGCGCTCGCTGACGATGCCGTCGAACGGGGCGCGCACCAGCGTGCGCGTGACCTGCTGGCGCGCCGACACCGCGCGGGCGCGTGCCGCGACCAGCTCGCTCTGCGTGTTGTTGCGCCGGATCTCGGCGTCTTCCAGCGCCTGCGTGGAGATCATGCCCTGCTGCTGCAGCGTCTTCAGCCGCTGCACCTGGCGTTCGGCCTGCTCCCAGGCCTGCGTCGACGCACGCACCGATTCCTCGGCCGAGGCCAGGCTCTCGCGCAGCGCGGTGTCGTCCAGGCGCATCAGCAGGTCGCCGCGGCGCACCGGCTCGCCGTTGTCCTTCAACACCTGCACGACGACCGCCGCGACCTCGGCGGCCAGGTCGGCGCGGCGTTCGGGCTGGATCGAGCCGGTGATCACCGGGCCGCCGGCGATGGCGCTGGACTGCACGGTGACGATGTCCTCGGCGGCGATGTAAAGCGTCGGTGCGGCGGCGGCGCCGTTGGCGTCGGGGCTGGAGGGTTTGCCGCAGGCGGCGAGCAGACAGGCGAGGCAGACGGCGGTCAGGGCGTGGCGCATGGACATCGGCGGGCCGCGGCGGGCGGCATCGGTCTCGACAAAAGCCGCGAGCGTAACGAAAGCCGGCCGCCGCCGCCCGGCCGCTGCGACGAAGGCCGGCCGCGGCGGCACCGGGACGGCCCCGGCACGCGACGAACGCCGCCCCGGGCGGGGGCATCGCCGCACGCGCTACCCTCGGGGGCTGGCGGCGCCTTGGCCGCCGCCGTCCCGACACGATGCTCAAGACCCTGAAGGACCTGTTCGACGCCGTCGCCCCGCGCCGCGACGCCCCCGCGCGCCAGGACGTGCACACGCTGCAGCTGGCCTGCGCCGCGCTGCTCGTCGAGGTGATGCGCTCCGAGCCCGGGATCTCGCCGGCTGAACGCGCCTCGGTGCTGGCGACGCTGCGCACGCAGTTCGGCCTCGCCGACGACGAGCTGGAGCGCCTCGTCGAGCTCGCCGAGCGCACGGTGGCCGGTGCCAGCGACCTGTTCGGCTTCACCTCGGCGATCAACGACGCCTGGGACATGGAGCAGAAGATCGCCATCGTCGAGGCGATGTGGCGCGTGGCCTATGCCGACGGCACGCTCGGCGCCCACGAGCAGCACCTGCTGTGGCGCATCGCCGACCTGCTGCACGTGCCGCACGGCGCCTACGTGCATGCCAAGCGCCGCGCACGCGAGGCCGCCGGCGTCGTGCACAAGACCTGACGCACCCCGGCCCGGCGGCTCGCCCGGCCCCCGTACACTGGCGCCCCGGCCGCGCGCGAAGGCGGCCGCGACCCTGCCCATGACGACGCCTCTCCCGCCCAAGAAGCCCTTCTCGATGATCCGCGAGTTCCATCTCGCGGACTGGTTCACCCTCGGCAACGCGATCTGCGGCGTCGGGGCGCTGTTCTCGACGATGACCTATCTCGAGACCGGCGACGTGCTGCACGTCTACTTTGCCGCCGCGCTGGTGCTGGCCGCGCTGGTCTTCGACGTGCTCGACGGCCGCATCGCGCGCTGGCGACAGAAGAGCTCGGCGATGGGCCGCGAGCTCGACTCGCTGGCCGACGTGATCTCCTTCGGCGTCGCCCCGGCCATCATGGCCTACGGCGTCGGCATGCAGGGGTTGTACGACCGCATCGTGCTGGTCTACTTCGTCGCCTGCGGCGTGTCTCGGCTGGCGCGCTACAACGTCACCGCCGAGACGCTCTCGGAGGGCGGCGACAAGGTCAAGTACTTCGAGGGCACGCCGATCCCGACCTCGATCCTGATCGTCGCGCTGCTCGCCGTGGCCGCCGCGCTGGGCCACGTGCGCCAGGACCTGTGGTTCGGCCAGATCCACGTCGCCGGCTTCGTGCTGCACCCGCTGGTGCTGATCTACGCGGTGTCGGGCTCGCTGATGATCAGCCGCATCCGCATCCCCAAGCTCTGATCGCCGGCCCGGCGGGCGCTGGCGCCTGCCGGGTTCTCCACGCGCCAGCCGCCGCCAGCCGTTCACGTTCGTCCCCGAGGAAGCTGTCGTGACCGTCCTGACGCCGCCCGTCTCCCGCCTGCGCCGCATCGCGGCCGTCTTCGCCGCCTGCACCGCGCTGGGTGCCTGTGCCGCGCCGCCGCTGCAGCTGCAGCGCCCCGTCGTGCTGCTTGGCGAGGTGCACGACAACGCCGCTGCGCACGCGCTGCGCCTGGCCGCCTTCGAGGCCGTGCTGGCGCGCGGCGAGCGCCCGGCGCTGGTGATGGAGCAGTTCGACCGCGAGCGCCAGGGTGCCCTGGATGCCGCGCGCGCCGCCGGCGGCGACGCCGCGGCGCTGATCGCCGCGGCCGGCGGGCCGGGCTGGAACTGGGACTTCTACCGCCCGTTCGTCGCCGCCGCGCTGCGCGCCGGCGTGCCCATCGTCGCCGCCAACGTCTCGCGCGCCGACGCCCGCGTCGTCATGCGCGAGGGCCTGGCCGCGCAAGGTTTCGACGCCGACGTGCCGGCGGCTGTGCTCGACGTGCTGGCCGGCGAGATCGAAGGCTCGCACTGCGGCCAGCTCGACGCCGCGACGGCGCGCCGCATGGCGCTGGCCCAGGTGGCGCGCGACCAGAGCATGGCGCGCGCGCTGGAGGCCCACGCTGGCGGCGGCGCCGTGCTGCTGGCCGGCAACGGCCACGTGCGCACCGACGTCGGCGCGCCGCGCTGGCTGAGCGCGGCGACCCGCGCACGCTCCGAGGCGATCGGTGTCGTCGAGGCCGGCGACGCCACGACGGCATTCGACCGCCGCATCGAGGTGCCGCGCCAGCCGCGCCCCGACCCCTGCGCCGCGATGCGCGCCGCGCCGGCGGCCCCGGCCGCGCGCTGATCAAACCGGCGGCGCGCGCAGGCCCTCGAACAGCGGCTGCAGCATCAGCCGCGCGACGTCGTCGCGGCCGGCCTCGGGCACCCACAGCGGCAGCTCGGCGCCGGCGTTGACGACGGCCAGCAGCAGCTCGGCGGCCAGCGCCGGGTCCAGCGGCCGGATCGAGCCGTCGACCATGCCGGCCAGCAGCAGCTCGGCGCAGCGCGCCGCCAGGCGTTCGCCGCTGCGCTGCACCCGGTCGCGCTCGGCGGCGTCGGGCAGCGCGCTGGTCGCCGAGGCGCGCAGCAGCGGCCCCTGCGCCGACAGCTGGAAACCCGCCATCGCCCGCGCCGCCGCGCCGGCCCGCTGCCAGCCGCTGCCGGGTGCCGCCTCGGCCGCGCGCAGCGCCGCGCGCTGCAGCTCGAAGCTGCGCTCGAAACAGGCCGAGATCAGGTCGTGCTTGGTGTCGTGGCGGTGATAGAAGGCGCCCTTGCTGAGGTGCAGCCGCGCGGCGATGCGCTCGACCGACGCGCCGCGATAACCCTGCTCGTTGACGAGCGCGGTGGCCGCCTGCAGAAAGGCCTCGGCTGCGGCGTCCCCGGCCGGCGGCGCCAGCACGATGGGCGGCCGCTCGGCCACCTGCGCCCAGCGCGAGCCCGGCGCCGCCAGCCCGTGCACCAGCAGCTCGGCGACCCGCGCCGCGGCGCGTTCGTAGCACTCCAGCTCGTGCCTGACGATCCAGCTGCGCAGCCAGTTGGCGACCGACAGCACGACGTGGCCGCGTGCGTTGCGTTCGGCCCGCGACAGGCGCGGCGCGTCGTCGGCGTCGAGCAGCGCACGCACCCGGCGGTACATCGTGTTGTAGGCCGCGAACACCGGCTCGGCCTGCGACTCGGGCAGCGCACGCACGTCGTTGAAGGCCACCAGGTCGGGGCGGCGGCCGGCGTGCACCTCGGCCAGCCGGGCGGCGAAGCCGCAGAAGAAGCGCCGCAGCCGCGCCTCCAGCCCCGGCTCGGCGGCCGCTTCGGCGGCCAGTTCGTCGACCGCGGCGATGGCACGCAGCAGGCAGGCCGCGGCCAGCTCCTCCTTGCGGCGGAAGTAGTGCGTCAGGCTGTTCGTCGCCAGGCCGACGGCGCCGGCGATGTCGGCCAGCGTCGCGCCGCGCAGGCCTTGTTCGTTGAAGCGCCGTGCCGCGGCGTCCAGCAGCGCCTCGCGGCGGCGCGCACCGTGCGGGGCGTGGGCGGACGCGGCGTCGGGCGCTGCGGAGGCGGTGGGGCCGGGCATGGTGCAACGATGCCGCCCGAGTTCCGTGCCGTGCCCTGTGGTTTGTGCCGATGTCGGGTTTTCGATGGGCCCGGTATGGTCGCTGCCGCGGTCGTTTCCTTGTTTTTCTCTCGCTTGATCGGGGTTAACAAGGCACCGGCCGAAAAACGGGTTTGTCGAGGCGGCGGGTGCCGCCGGTGCCGGAGACCACGCCATGCTGACTGCCGAACCGATCGAGCTGCCGCTGCTGCGCCGCCCGCTGCCCGCCTGGGCGACGCTGCCGGCGCACCAGGAACTGCGCCTGGGCGAGAAGGCCGCGCTGCAGGCCGGCCCCTGGTTCGCCGGCCTGTCGCCGGGCCTGCGCGACGCCATCCTGTCGCGCGGCCAGGTGCGGCGCGTGGCCGCCGGCGTGCGCATCGGCAGCCGCGGCGACCTGTCGGCCTGCTGGTTCGGCGTCGCACGCGGCGCGGTGCGCCTGGGCACGGCGCTGTCCGACGGCCGCAGCTTCACGCTCGACTTCGTCGGCCCCGGCCAGTGGTTCGGCGACATCGCCGCCATCGACGACCGCCCGTCCGACCTGGACGCCGTGGCCCACATGCCGTCGACGCTGGTGGTGCTGGCCAAGCCGACGCTGCGCGAGCTGATGGACCAGCACGCCGAACTGCGCGACGCGCTGCTGCAGCTGAACTGCCAGCGCCTGCGGCGCATGTTCCGCCGCTTCGAGGAGCTGCACACGATGCCGCTGGCCCAGCGCCTGGCGCGCCAGGTGCAGCGGCTGGCACGCCAGTTCGGCCACGACGGGCCCGAAGGCACACGCATCGAGCTCGACGTCTCGCAGGCCGAACTGGCGGCCAGCGTCGGCGGCAGCCGCCAGCGCGTGAACCGCGCCTGGCGCGCGATGCTGCAGCAGGGGCTGGTGGAGCGTTCGGGCTCGCGCCTGCTCGTCGTCGACGAAGCCGGCCTCGCCCAGGTGGCCGCGCACGGGCTGGAAGACTGCCCCGAGTGAGGCGCCCGGCCCGCGCGCGGCGCGCGCTTCAGCCCACCTGCACCGACACCGTGCGCGGCTTGCCCGGTGCGAGCTTGGGCAGCTCGACGCGCAGCACGCCGTTGCGGTAGCTGGCGCGGGCGTCTTCGCCACGCACCGCCACCGGCAGCGGCACCGTGCGCTGGAAGGCGCCGTAGGCGCACTGCATCACGCGCCAGCGGCCTTCGGTGCTTTCGCGCTCGAAGCGCTTGCTGCCGCGCACGACCAGCACTTCGCCCTGCACCTGGACGTCGAAGTCTTCCTTCTCCAGGCCCGGGGCTTCGAGTCGGACGACGAGGCGGTCGTCGTCCTCGAAGACCTCGCCGCCCATCATCGCCCAGCCGGCGCTGGGCATCCACAGCGTGTCGTCCACGTGCTCGCGCGCGGGCAGGGCGGTGTCGTCGCCCGGCCGCAGCCGGGTCAGAGCGCCGGCGGCCGACTGGCGCAGGCGGTCCCAACCTTCGGTGACGCTGTCCCACAGCGTGCCGAAGCCTTGGCGGATCTCGTCGATCTTCATGGCGTTGCTCCGATGGGGATGGGGTGATGCGGATGGAAAAAGCGCCGGCCGCGGCGGCGGCCGGCGTGTCGTCACGCGGTCAGGCGACCTGGACGGCGATCTTGCGCCGCTGGGCGTGCTCGGCCTTGGGGATGCGCACGCGCAGCACGCCTTGCGACAGCTCGGCGCTGACCTTTTCGGCGTCGAGCTCCTTGCTCAGCGTGAAGCCGCGGCGGTAGCGCGACAGCTGCACCTCGGCGTGCTGCGGTTGCAGCGCCTGCGGCAAGGCCAGCGCCATCTCGGCTTCCAGCGTCAGCTGGTCGCCTTCGACGCGCAGGTGCAGGTTCTCGCGCGGCACGCCGGGCAGGTCGGCGTAGAGCGTGATGCCGGTCGCGTCCTCGACGACGTCCACCGGGGGCAGCAGCGCGGGCTCGCGGGCCGCGGTGGTGGCCGCGGTGTCACGGGTTTGGGTGACGGCGTTCATGGTGTCCTCCGAAGGCTGGCGTTCAGTTGACGGCGATGCGGCGCGGCTGGGCGGCGGCGCGGCGCTGGACGCTGACGCGCAGCACGCCGTCCTTGTAGTCGGCCGTGACGGCGTTGGGGTCGATGTCGTCGGGCAGGCTGACGACGCGGCGGAAGCGGCCGGTGAAGCGCTCCTGCAGGTGCACGGTGCGCTTGCTGTCGCTGCCGGCTTCGGCTTGCGCCGGCAGGCCGGCCTTGCGTTCACCGTCGATCGTGAGCACGCCGCGGTCGAGGTTGACGTCGATGGTGGCCGGGTCCAGGCCCGGAGCGAAGGCGTAGACCTCGAACGCGCTGTCGGTGCTGCCGACGTTGAGCGCCGGATACCCGCCGCGGCCGATGCCGCGAATGCTGGGTGAGCCTTCGAACACCGACGTCAGGTCGCGCTGCAGGCGATCCAGCTCGGCGAAGACGTCGCGCGGGAACAGGGTGCGGTACATGGTTGACCTCCTAGTGTCGGGTTGCGGCCGGCGGGGCTGGTTGTGGGTGCCGCCGCTGGCTGTACGGGTCAGTTAGGGGTCGGGGTTCGGGCTTTCAAGAGGGGGCTTGTTCGGCGCTTCGTTGCGCGTGTAGCGGCTTCTTGTTGGCGCTTTGGGGACCGTGTTTGGGTGGTGCGGCTGTGTGGATTTGATCTGGCGCAGTTGTTGGTGTGCGGCTGGTTGCACGCTGGCGCTCGCTGTATGCCGCGGACGTCGGGTGGCCGGTTCCGGTCATGTCCCCCGGCCCGGCTGCGCCGGGCCTCCTCCTAATACTTCCCTACACCGGCCACCCGACGTCCGCGGCAGGGCGGGGCTGGGTTTGTTTGCTTGGTGTGAGCGAACTCCCCTCAACGGTGGGCGATGGGCTTGGCGGGCACGGTGGGGAGGGCTCAGAATGATCTGTAACCGGCGCCGCTTTGGGCGTAATTTTTACGCCCGTGTAGCTGGATGCTCGGCGATGGAATCTCAAGCAAGACAAGAGCTTGAACCTTCGGTCGAAGGCTCCTGCTACGCGAGCATCGACGGTATCGCGCGGTGTCCACGCTTTGTCTATAACAGGTTGGATTAATCGATTTCAGGAGGAATCATGACGCCTTACAAAAACCTCAATGGAAACTCGAATGTGGCCTCATACGAGTCCGCTGACGATTCAATTCACGTTGTATTTAAGTCTGGGGCGCACCGTAACTACCTCTACAACCATGCTCGGCCTGGGAAGGCTATGGTTGATCGGATGAAAGCCTTGGCTGCGCAAGGGTGGGGCTTGAATTCATATATTTCCACTGTTGTGAAAAGCAATTTCGCGAAGAAGTGGTAACTTCTCCTAAAATTTCTCCTATAAGGGTCGTTCGCAAGCTGTGATTGTCTTCCTTCGCGGCTAAGCCTCTACGGCGGCCGCTCACGTCAAACTAAAAGGGTATTTCGTCTGTCGACCAAGACGAGTCGCGGTGCAGGGCGGGGTGCGCCAGTGCGATTTTGCTGTGCTCTTCGATGTCGTGCAGGAAAATGCGTCATTGGCCAGATCGATGCCTATAAAAACAATCGTCACGAACATCTCCTTGCGCCAGCCGTGTGGAGTATGAGATTTTGCAACCTCATCGACTTTCGAGGCTGCTGTCCTTGTCTGAGGGATAGCCTCGGGCAGGTGGGATGATATAGAGCGTCCCTTTAATTTTTGGGTGCCATACCGGCATCGCCGGCGGTTGGCGGCTGGCTCATTCAAAAAGTTGCACATCAATTCAAGCAGATTTTAGGGGGAGTCCGGTGGACGACCAATCACCAGAAGTTGCGGCAACCGTTGACGCGCTACGGCTTGAGCTTCAATCAGCCCAGTCGACGATTGCTGGTCTTCGGCAGCATCTGTCTGAGGTTGATCTAATCCGCACAGGTGCGGTCGAACTTGCAAGTGCACTTCAGGTGAGGCTCGCGGAAGCGCAGGCGGCGGCAACGGCAGCCATTGCGATTCGGACTCAAATCGCGGATGAGCAGGCCGTCATTGCGACAAAGTCTGCGCACATTCAAAACGCACAAGAGCATGCGGACAAGATTCGTGCAGAACTCGATCGCGTCCAAACTGCTGCAATTCAATCAGCAACAGAGGCGGATGGCCACAAGCGAAGGGCGCAGTCGGCTGTTGATGTCGCTTCAGAACTCCTCGCAGAGATTCGAGCGCAGAAGGCCTCCGTTCAGAACGCGGCTGACACCGTGGCAGAGTTGCAGGAAACGGCTGCAGAGGCTTCCTCAGTAACCAAGAAGCTTGCGGATCGATCTGACAACATAGAAAAGAAACTCGCCGAGTACGAAGCCGCCCTAGTCGACCTGCGGAAACAGTCTGAAGATCAACTTCAAACAATCACCGGCCTTCTGCCTGGGGCAACAGCCGCAGGACTTGCGCACGCCTTTGATGATCGAAGGAAGACTTTTCTCCAGCCTTCAAGACGTTGGCAATGGCTATTTGTCGGATCCGTCGCCTGCCTTGTAATCCTTGCGATTTCTGGTCTCTACAACGTGTACAAGGGCAACTCGGTCCTTGGCTGGGATGAACTGGCAAGGCTTTGGATTGCACGTTTGCCAATCGCCGGAGCTCTGATCTGGCTCGCGCTGCATGCCAGTCGCGAAGCCGCGCTCTCCAAGAGACTGGAAGAGGACTACGGGTACAAGGCGGCGATCGCGGCGTCCTTCTTGGGTTTCCAGAGACAGATGGCAAAAATTGGCGAAGACGTATCAGAGGGATCGCCTCTATCCCAGCTTTGCCAAGACACCCTCGAAACGATTGGAAGCCCTCCGGGTCGAATTTACGACAGGCATCGCCTGACCGTGAGCCCAGCAGGAGAACTCGCCGATGCCGCAGCAGGAGCCGCAAAGACAGGGCTTATCGGCAAGCCGCAATGACGCGTTGCATCTTCCAACCGAACGCAGCGAGCGGTGAGCTGCGAAGTGGTTCGCGGCTGTTGTGTCAATCCCGATAGGCCTGTTAACCCGACCATCCGTCCCGCCATGTCAGCAATTCTGACGAGGTCTTGGTTGAAGGCTGGGTGATGTTCGGTATCGCCGCGCTGTTTCGCGCAGCAAGGTCGGCATCCCGGGCGCCATTGCATGCGGAATACCAATCAGGTCGGGGCCGTGAATGCCAGTGCTGTTCACCGACGTACCCAACACAGATTCGATTCAGCCCGGATTCCATGGCTATACGCTTCGTTCTGTGCATTGCCGCCGCCCTTGGCGCCACCGCGGCGCAGGCGCAGAAGCTCCCCGCCCCGTCCCGCGACGTGTTTCGATGCGAGATCAATGGCAACGTCAGCTATTCGGATTCGCCGTGCCTCGGTGCGAAGAAGGTGGATGTCGAGCCGACCAGAGGCCTGGATGCCTCTTCCGGTCGGGTGCAGACCGGCGCCGATGTGCGCAAGGAGCGCTTCCACGAGGAGTTCGCCGAGGCATTCCGGCCGGCGACCGGCAAGGATGCCAAACAGCTCAAAGTCGATGCGAAGCGGCTCGGGCTGCCGCCATCGGCTCAGCGCCAGTGCCGGCAACTGGACGAGGACATTCCCACCATGCAGGAGCGCGAGCGGCATGCGTCGCGCGATGCGCTGCCGTTGGTTCAACAACTGCTGTTGGAGATGCGTCAGCGTTTCATCCAGCTGGGTTGCTAGGCTTCGCGCCGACACATCGGGATGCCTCGTCTCCCATCGATCACCAGGACAGTTTTTTCATGAGCATGGGTGTGAAGACCGCGATCGCGAGCGCCGGGCGGCTCGTCAGGTGGACCAGCTACAGGGTCGAGCGGAGCCGACGGCCTCGTCCGCGCTTGGCGGTTCCCTCGTGGCTGTGCCTCGTCGTGGCTGCGGTGACGATCGTCACGGCCGCCCCCGCCGCTGACGCGGCGTCGATGAACAAGTGCATCATCAACGGCACCGTCACCTACCAACAGGCGCCGTGCCCTTCGACGCAGCCGCGCAAGGACCCGACGATCGAGGAGCTGAACGCCGCCGAGAAGGCGCGCCGCGCGGCGGCGGCCAAATCCCGCACCGAGACCGCCCCACTGCCGGCCGCCACGTCGTCCCGGTTCAGCTGCGACGGGCGCACGTACTGCTCGCAGATGCACTCGTGCGAGGAGGCCAAGTTCTTCCTCGAGCACTGTCCAGGCGTGAAGATGGACGGCAACCACGACGGCGTCCCGTGTGAAGCGCAGTGGTGCAGCCGCTGATGCGCTGAACCGAAGCCGGCACGCCGTCCGCCTGCGCCCCTCCACCGCACCGGAGCCGGTCGCCGGGGCGTGTCCCGCAGAGAAGTATTAGGAGGAGGGCGGGCGCAGCCCGCCCGGGGGACATGAACGGAGGGACACGCCCCGGTGGCCGGCTCTCGCGCCGATGGCGGCATGCCGCGTCACCAGCAACGGCGACCCTGAAAAGAAGAGCGATACGGGTCCTAACGGCCATCCCGTCCACAGCAATCCAATCACTCCAACTCAATGCGTCGAGAAGGCGAGGCCCAAGTCACGCCTCGGCGCCGCAGCGCTCGATCAGAATCGTCGGCACGCGTCAGCAGTACGACGCTGTCGACGCCGCCACCGTCGAGATGGAGTGAACATGGAGATCAAGCCCATCCGTACCGAAGCGGACTACCAGGATGCGTTGGCCGCCGCGTCGGCCTTCTTCGACCAGCCGCCGGCGCGCGGCACGCCGGAAGGGGACCGCTTCGAGGTCCTGCTGACGCTGCTGAACGCCTACGAAAGCGCCCGCCACCCGATCGAGCCGCCGGACCCCATCGAAGCCATCAAGTTCCGGATGGAGCAGCAGGGGCTGACGGTCCAGGATCTGGTGCCGATGATCGGTGCCACCAACCGTGTCTACGAGGTCTTGAACCGCACCCGGCCGCTGACGCTGTCGATGATGAAGCGGCTCCGCTCGGACCTGCAGATCTCGGGTGACGTGCTGCTGAGCCAGCGTGTGCCGGCCGGCGGGCGGGGGCCTTCGGCCAGGCGAACACCGGTGTCCCGGCGCCGTGCCAAGGCCGTCCCGGTGCCTCGGTAGCGTGTTTCGGCCGCCGGCCGGCTCTTGAATCGGCCGCCTGCCGCCGCCATCTGCGGGCTCGGAGGCATCACACGGTGGAGTTCAAGGACTATTACCAGGTGCTGGGCGTGGCCCGCGACGCGACGCAGGACGCGGTCAAGAAGGCCTACCGCAAGCTCGCGCGGCAGTACCACCCGGACGTCAGCAAGGCGCCCGACGCGGCGGCGCGCATGAGCGAGGTCAACGAGGCCTACGCCGTGCTGTCCGACCCCGAACGCCGCGCCGCCTACGACCAACTCGGCCGCGGCCGTCAGGCCGGCGAACGTTTCACGCCGCCGCCCGACTGGGACGCCGGCTTCGAGTTCCAGGGCCGCGCGCCGGGCGGCGGCGCCGAGTTCGGCGGCGACTTCAGCGACTTCTTCGAGCAGCTCTTCGGCCGCGCCGGCATGCCGCGTGGCGCCGCCCGCCATGGCCGCAGCAGCGCGATGCGCGGCGAGGACCACCACGCCAAGATCGTGCTCGACCTCGAAGCCGCGCTGCGCGGCGGCGTGCACCGCGTCTCGCTGCGTCAGCCGCAGCTGGGGCCCGACGGCCACGTCGTGCTCGGCGAACGCACGCTCGAGGTGACGCTGCCGCCCGGCGTGCGCCCGGGCCGGCTGGTGCGCCTGGCCGGGCAGGGCGGGCCGGGCCAGCCGCCGGGCGACCTGTTCCTCGAAGTGGCGCTGCACGAGCACCCGCGCTGGCGAGTGGACGGTGCCGACCTCGTCGGCGAGCTGCCGGTCGCGCCCTGGGAGGCGGCGCTGGGCGGCGTGGTGCCGGTGGCGCTGCCCGACGGCAGCACGCTGCAGGTGCGGGTGCCGGCCGGCGCGCAAGCGGGTCAGCGCCTCACGCTGCGCGGCCGCGGCCTGCCGGGCTCGCCGCTGGGCGACCTGGACCTCGTCGTGCGTGTCGTGCTGCCCAGCGGCCTGGACCCGCGGGCGCGTGCGCTGTACGAACGCATGGCGCAGGCGCTGCCCGACTTCGACGCGCGCAAGGTGGCTGCCGCCGAAGCCGAACGCCGTGGTGGAGACGAGCGATGAGCGACGACACGCTGCGCCTGCTCGACGAGGCGCTGCTGACCCTGGACGAACTCTGCCGCGCCGCGCCGGTGGCGCCGGGTTGGGTGGCCGAACGCATCGAGGCCGGCTTCGTGCGGCCGGCCGGCGGCGGCCGTGGCGACTGGCGTTTCGACGCCGTCGCGCTGCGCCGCGTGCGCCGCATGGCGCTGCTGGAGCGCGAGTTCGACGCCGTGCCCGAGCTGGCGGCGCTGGTGGCCGACCTGGAAGATGAGATCGCCCGGCTGCGCCGCCGGATTCGGTGAAGGTGCGACACGGCGCGTGACAGAATCGCGCGCCGCCGGCGCTCGCCGGCAACCGCTGATCACCGCCGTGGCCGACACCCCCACCACCACCTCGCCGGGCACCGGCCTCGAAGGGCGCGCGCTCGCCTGCCGGCGCGGGCGCCGGCTGCTGTTCGAAGGCGTCGACATCCAGCTGAAGCCCGGCAGCATCACCTGGCTGCGCGGCACCAACGGCAGCGGCAAGACCAGTCTGATGCGCATCCTCGCCGGGCTGTCGACGCCCGAAGCGGGCGAACTGCTGTGGAACGGCCGCCCGGTGCGCGAAGCCGGCGCCGCCGCCCGCGAGGCGGTGCTCTACATCGGCCACGCCAACGCGCTGAAGGACGACCTGACGCTGGGCGAGTCGCTGGCGTTCCTGGGCCGCCTGGGCGGCGTGGCCGACGCCAGCGAACGTGCCGCCGCGGCGCTGGAGCAGGCGGGTCTCGCCGACCGCCGGGCGGCCGCGGTGCGCACGCTGTCGCAAGGCCAGCGCCGCCGCGGCGCGCTGGCGCGGCTGGCGCTGGACGAACGTGCGCGCACCTGGATCCTCGACGAGCCGTATGACGCGCTGGACGCGCAGAGCACGGCGCGGCTGTCGGCGCTGCTGCTGGCGCACGCCGCACGCGGCGGTGCGGTGCTGTTGACCAGCCACCAGGTCGTCGAGCTCGCCGGCGCGGTGGAATACGACCTGGAAACGCGCCGCGTGCAGAGCGCTCGCCGCGGCCGCGTGACCGTCTGACAAACATCAAGAAAGCCGCGAAGATCGCGGCGCGGCGGCTGCGGCACGGTTAAGGTCTGGACTCAGTCCAGATCGGGGTGTCCGCGCCAGCCGCGCCAGCGCTCCGGGGCCGAGACACCACCTGAAAACCCCCTCCGTGAACGCCTGCTCCCGCCCCCTGCGCCCCGTGGCGGCCTGGCGTGGCGGACACGCCCCGCAGGCCACACCCCGGCGCGTGCCGCGCAAACGCCTTTTCCCGGGTGAGGCCGCGTGGTTCCGGTGTCCCAACGCCTCCTTACAATCGCCCGTCCTCAGCGCATGAGCCTCATGTTCCGTCACCTCCGTCGCTCCCGAGCATGAGTTCCGTGTTGCTGGCCACCACGCAGCGCGACCTGCTGCTTGCCGGGCGTCGGCGCATCGAGGCGCTGCTGCCGCTGGGCTTCTTCATCGTCGCCGCGTCGCTGTTCCCGATCGGCGTCGGCCCCGAGCCGCAGACCCTGCGCCAGATCGGCCCCGGCGTCGTCTGGGTCTGCGCGCTGCTGGCGGCGATGCTGTCGGTGACGCAGATGTTCGCGTCCGACCACCAGGACGGCTCGCTCGAGCAGATGCTGCTGGCGCCGCAGCCGCTGGTGATGCTGGTCACCGGCAAGGTGCTGGCGCACTGGCTGACGACCGGCCTGCCGCTCGTGATCGCCGCGCCGCTGATCGGCCTGCTCTTCGACATGAACGGCGCGGCCATCGCCGCGCTGACCGCGACGCTGCTCGTCGGCACGCCGGTGCTGAGCCTGCTGGGTGCGGTGGGTGCCGCGCTGACGCTGGGCCTGCGCAGCGGTGCCGCGCTCGTCTTCCTGCTCGTGCTGCCGCTGACGGTGCCGACGCTGATCTTCGGCACCGGCGCCGTCGGCGCGGTCGAAAGCGGCCTGTCGCCCGCAGCTCACTTCTCCCTGCTCGGCGCGGTGCTGATCCTCACCGCGCTCGGCGCGCCGCCGGCCACCGCCGCGGCGCTGCGCATCTCGCTCGACTGACCCTCCGGACCATGACCCAACGCCTGCGCTGGTCGACCTTTTCCGCGCCTTCGCGCTTCTATTCGATGGCCGGGCGCCTCGTGCCCTGGTGCTGGGCGGTGACGGTGCTGTTCACCATCGCCGGCCTGTACGTCGGCTTCGGCATCGCGCCCACCGACTTCCAGCAGGGCGACGCCTACCGGATCATCTTCATCCACGTGCCGGCGGCCTGGATGTCGATGCTGATCTACCTCGTCATGGCCTTCTTCGCCGCCGTCGGCTGGGCCATGAACGCGCGCATGGCGTCGATGTACGCCCGGGCGCTGGCGCCCACCGGCGCGATGTTCACCTTCCTCGCGCTGTGGACCGGCGCGCTGTGGGGCAAGCCGACCTGGGGCACCTGGTGGGTCTGGGACGCGCGCCTGACGTCCGAGTTCATCCTGCTGCTGCTGTACTTCGGCTACATCGCGCTGACCGAGGCCATCGACGACGCCCGCCGCGCGGCCAACGCCGGCGCGCTGCTGGCCATCGTCGGCGCGGTCAACGTGCCGATCATCTATTTCTCGGTGAAGTGGTGGAACACGCTGCACCAGGGCGCCACCATCAGCATGACCGCCGCACCCAAGATGGCCACGACCATGCTGGTGGCGATGCTGCTGATGACGGTGGCCTGCTGGGCCTACAGTTTCGCCGTCGTGTTCACGCGCGCCCGCGCGATCGTGCTGGAGCAGGAGTCGGACACCGACTGGGTCCGCTCGCTGACCGGCGCACGGTGAGGGTTGACTGATGTACTGGAACTCCTGGGAAGACTTCCTGCAGATGGGCGGCTACGGCCTCTACGTCTGGGGCTCTTACGGCGTGACGCTGGCGGTGATGCTGGCCGAGTCGCACTTCGCCGAGCGCCGCCGGCGCAAGGCCTTCGCCGCCGCGCGTGACGGGGGCGAACAATGAAGCCGCGCCACAAACGCGCCGCGATCGCGGTCGGGGTGCTGGCCGCCGTCGGCGTCGCCGCCGGGCTGGTGCTCAACGCCTTCAACAGCAACCTCGTGTTCTTCTACACGCCGACCCAGGTCGCGACGAAGGAGGCGCCCGAGGGCCGCACCTTCCGCATCGGCGGCATGGTGCGCGAAGGCAGCGTGGTGCGTGACGGCGTCACGGTGCGTTTCGTCGTCACCGACACCGCCAAGGATGTGCCGGTGCGCTTCGAGGGCGTGCTGCCCGACCTGTTCAAGGAAGGCAAGGGCGTCGTCGCCCAGGGCCAGCTCGGTGCCGACGGCGTGTTCACCGCGCGCGAGGTGCTGGCCAAGCACGACGAGAACTACATGCCGCCCGAGGCCGCCGACGCCGTGCAGCGTGCCGAGAAGATGAAGCACAGCGCCGACACGCTGGCCACCGGAGACTCCAAGTGATCCCAGAGCTCGGCCACCTGCTGCTGTTCTTCGCGCTCGCCGTCTCGCTGGCACTGGGCGTGCTGCCGATCGTCGGCGCCCACAAGGACCGCGGCGAATGGATGGCGCTGGCGCGGCCGCTGTCGGCCTGGCTGGCGCTGCTGGTGTTTGCCGCCTACGTGCTGCTGACGGTGTCATTCCTGCGCCACGACTTCTCGGTCGTCTACGTCGCGCAGAACTCCAACTCGGCGCTGCCGGTGATCTACCAGGTCGCCGCGGTCTGGGGCGGCCACGAGGGCTCGCTGCTGCTGTGGGTGCTGATGCTCGTCGGCTGGACGGTGGCGGTGGCGATGTTCAGCCGCTCGCTGCCGCTGCCCTTCGTGGCCCGCATCCTGGGCGTGATGGGGCTGGTGGCCGCGGGCTTCCTGCTGTTCATGCTGCTGACCAGCAACCCGTTCGACCGCCTGATCCCGGCGGCCATCGACGGCCGCGACCTGAACCCGCTGCTGCAGGACCCGGGCATGATCTTCCACCCGCCGATGCTCTACATGGGCTACGTCGGGTTCTCGGTGGCCTTCGCGTTCGCGATCGCGGCGCTGCTCGGCGGCAACCTCGACGCCGGCTGGGCGCGCTGGACGCGGCCCTGGACGACCTGGGCCTGGATCTTCCTGACCTTCGGCATCGCGCTGGGCTCCTGGTGGGCCTACAACGAGCTGGGTTGGGGCGGCTGGTGGTTCTGGGACCCGGTCGAGAACGCCTCGTTCATGCCCTGGCTGGTCGGCACGGCGCTGATCCACTCGCTGGCGGTGACCGAGAAGCGCGGCAGCTTCAAGGTCTGGACGGTGTGGCTGGCGATCACCGCGTTCTCGCTGTCGCTGCTGGGCACCTTCCTCGTGCGCTCGGGCGTGCTGTCGTCGGTGCACGCCTTCGCCACCGACCCGCGCCGCGGCCTGTTCATCCTGGCCTTCCTGGTGATCGTCATCGGCGCGTCGCTGGCGCTGTTCGCCTGGCGTGCGCCCAAGGTCGGCCTGGGGCAGCGTTTCGGGCTGATGTCGCGCGAGTCGATGCTGCTGGTCAACAACATGGTGCTGACGGTGGCCACCGGCGCGGTGCTGCTGGGCACGCTGTACCCGCTGTTCCTCGACGCGCTGGGCATGGGCAAGATCTCGGTCGGCCCGCCGTACTTCGACACCGTCTTCGGCCTGCTGATGGCGCCGCTGGTGCTGGTGCTGGGCATCGGCCCGCTGACGCGCTGGAAGCGTGACGAGGCCGGCCCGCTGCTGCGCCGCATGGTGCTGCCGCTGGTCTTCACGCTGGGCGCGGCGCTGGCCACCGGCTGGGCCGCGGGGCGCATCACCGCGGCCACCACCGGCGGCCTGGCGATGGCCTACTGGATCCTGTTCGCGACGCTGGTCGACCTGCGCCAGCGGCTGTGGCCGGCCGGCGGCCAGGCCGGGCAGCTGCTGCACCGGCTGCGCCTGATCCCGCGCGCGATGGCCGGGATGATGATCGCCCACCTGGGCGTCGGCGTCTTCGCCTTCGGCGTCGCGATGGTCAACACCTACGAGACCGAGCGCGACGTGAAGATGGCCCCCGGCGACACGACGACCGTCGGCGGCTACACCTTCACGATGAAGGAGGTGCGCGAGGTCCAGGGCCCGAACTACATCGCCGCGCAGGGTGTCATCGACATCACCCGCGACGGCGAGCCGGTCGGCTCGCTGGCGCCCGAGAAGCGCATCTACCGCGTGCAGCAGATGCCGATGACCGAGGCCGCCGTGCACGGCAACCTCTGGCGCGACCTGTACGTGTCGATGGGTGAGCAGATCGAGGGTGGCGCCTGGGTCGTGCGCGTGCACTACAAGCCCTTCGTCTCCTGGATCTGGGGCGGCTGCCTGCTGATGATGCTCGGCGGCCTGCTCGCCGCGGCCGACCGCCGCTACCGCGTGCGCCAGACGGCCGTGGCCGGCGCGCCGCGTTCCGCTTCCGCCGAGAGCCTCGCATGAACCGTTTCCTCTGGCCGCTGCTGGCCTTCCTCGTCCTCGTCGGCTTCCTCGGCGTCGGCCTGGGCCTGAACCCGCGCGAGGTGCCGTCGCCGCTGATCGACAAGCCGGCGCCCGAGTTCCGCACGACGCTGCTGCACGAGCCCGAGCGCAGCCTGGGCAAGCAGGACATGGTCGGCAAGGTCTGGGTGCTCAACGTCTGGGCCTCGTGGTGCACCGCCTGCCGCGAGGAGCACCCGGTGCTCGTCGACTGGGCCAAGCGCGCCTCGGTGCCGCTGTACGGCCTGAACTACAAGGACGAGCCGGGGGCCGCCAAGCAGTGGCTGCAGCGCCTGGGCGACCCGTACACGGCGTCCTTCGTCGACCGCGACGGCCGCATCGGCATCGACTTCGGCGTCTACGGCGTGCCCGAGACCTTCGTCGTCGACAAGGCCGGGGTCATCCGCTACAAGCACATCGGCCCGGTGACGCCCGAGGCGCTGCGCGACACGATCGAACCGCTGGTGAGGAAACTCAATGGCTGAGCGCTTCACCACCTGGGCGCGCCGCGTCGCGCTCGCACTGGCCTGCTCGGCCAGCCTCGCCGCCTTCGCTGCCGAGGCGCCGCCGGTCGCCGAGGACCCGGTCGTCGAGGCGCGCATGATCAAGCTCGCCGAGGAACTGCGCTGCCTGGTCTGCCAGAACGAGACCATCGCCGCGTCGCACGCCGACCTCGCCGTCGACCTGCGCCAGCAGATGCGCGAGATGCTGCACAAGGGCATGAGCGAGGACGACATCCGCAGCTACATGACCGAGCGCTACGGCGACTTCGTGCTCTACAAGCCCCCGTTCAAGCCCGAGACCGCGCTGCTCTGGGTCGGCCCGCCGGTGCTGCTGGTGCTGGCGCTGGCGGCCCTGTTCATCACCTTGCGCCGGCGCCAGCGTGCCGCGCCCGAGGCCTTCGACCCCGACACCCCCGACGATGATGACGAACCCCGCCTCCCTCGATGAGCTCAAGCGCCAGCTCGCGGAGCTGGACGAACTGGGCCGCCAGGGAGTGCTGACCGGCGATGCCGCGCGCAGCGCCCGCGAAGACCTGGAACGCCGCATCGTCGCCGCCGTCACCGCGCAGGGCGCGGCGGCGGCCACGCCGCCCGAGCCGCCCCAGCCCCGCGTGCCGCGCCGGCTGTCGCTGGCGGTCGCCGCCTTCGTGCTCGTCGCCGGTGCTGCCGGCTACGCGGTGCACGGCGACTGGCCCGGCTGGAAGGTCGGCCCGCCCGACCCGGCGCAGCGCGAGCAGGCGGCCGCGACCGGCGACGGCGCGCCCAGCCAGCAGCAGATCGAGGCCCTGGTCGGCGCGCTCGAGGAGCGGCTGAAGCAGGAGCCCGGCGACGTGCAGGCCTGGCAGATGCTCGGCCGCACCTATGCCGCGCTCGGCCGTGCCGACGTGGCGCTGAAGGCCTACCGCAAGGTCGCCGAGCTCAAGCCCGGCGACGCCCAGGCGCTGGCCGACCTGGCCGACGCGATCGGCATGGTCAACAACCGCTCGCTCGACGGCGAACCCGAGAAGCTGATCGCCCAGGCGCTGAAGGCCGACCCGAAGAACGTCAAGGCGCTGGCGCTGGGCGGCACGATCGCCTTCAACCGCGAGCAGTACCCGCGTGCGGTGCAGCTGTGGGAGCAGGCGATCCAGGCCGCCGGCCCGTCGGGCGAGTTCGCGCAGCAGCTGCAGGGCGCGGTGGACGAGGCCCGACGCCGCGGCGGCATGGCACCGGCCGCGCCGCTGGCCCAGGCCGCCCCGCAGGCGCCGGCCGTGCCGGCCAGCGGGGCCGCGGTGGCGGCGGCCAACGGCCGCGTCAGCGGCCGCGTGGAGCTGGCGCCGGCGCTGCGCGAGCGTGTCGCGTCCGGCGACACGGTCTTCGTCTTCGCGCGGCCGGCCGACGGCTCGCGCATGCCGCTGGCGATCGTCAAGCGCACCGCCGGCGAGCTGCCGTTCGAGTTCACGCTCGACGACAGCCAGGCGATGACGCAGGAGATGCTGCTGTCGGCGCAGAAGCGCGTGATCGTCGGCGTGCGCGTCAGCAAGACCGGCGACGCGATGCCTCAGCCGGGCGACCTGCAGGGCTTCAGCGAGCCGGTGGCCGTCGGCGCCAACGGCGTGCGCATCGTCATCGGCGACGTCGTCAAGTGAGACCGGGGCCCGCCGCCGGCGGGCCCGAAGATCAGACCGCCTCGAGCACCGGCCGCGGCGCGGCCGGGCTGCCGGCCGCGAGGAAGGCGTCGAGGTCGTTGAGGAACGGCCGCGGCAGCTCGAAGAACGGCAGCGCGCCGGTCGGGTAGACGCTGAAGCGCCAGTTCGGCTTGCCGTTGACGATGGACATCGCGCGATAGTCGGTGAAGTCGCCGAGCACGCCGTGGCTGGCCCAGACCGGCTGCGGCAGCGCCTCGTAGACCCGCTGGATGTCGGCGCTGAACAGCTTGCCGGCCAGGAAGGCCAGCGGCGCGAAGCGGGCGCCGGGCTGGCGCGCGGTGGCCACGCAGTAGGCCCACAGCGTCTCGTCGATGCCCTTGCTGCCCCAGGTGCGCTCGAGGAAGTAGCGCACGACGCCGGGGCGTGTCAGCAGCCGGTACAGCGGGTCCGACCAGAGCTTCGCCGACAGCAGCCGGTGCAGCCAGGGCATGGCCAGCGTGCTGCCTTGCGGCCCGCGCAGCGTGCGCCGGCCGCTGAAGCCGGTGGGGCTGACCAGCGCCACGCGGCCGAAGGCCTCGGGCGCCTCCAGCGCGGCGCGGGCGACGAACTCGCAGCCCAGCGACACGCCCAGCACGTCCACGGGCTGGGCGCCGCAGCGCTCGCGGATCGGCGCCAGCATCGCCAGCACGGCGTCGGTCATCAGCCGCGGCGTGTAGTCGCGGTCGCTGCGTTGGCTGCTGCCGAAGCCCGGCAGGTCGAGCGCGAAGACCGTGCGTTCGCGGCAGGCGTGGTCGAAGATCGGCCGCACGTCGGCCGCCGAGCCGGCGGCGTTGACGCTGTGCACCAGCAGCAGCGGCCGGCCGCGGCCGGCGACGTAGTAGCCGAGGTCCCCCAGCGTGTGCTGCTCGCCGGCCAGAGCCGGCAGCAGCGGGGCGTGCGGGGCGGCGGAGAGGGGCGGGCGGTGTGAGTCCATGTCGACATCGTCGCCGCAAGCGCGATGTCGCGTGGTCGGCCCGGTGCGCAGCCCCGTGTAGGACAGGGGCTCGCGTGAATCCTCAACGCCTGCGGGGGTCGTCGCGGCGCGGGAACCAGTGCTCGATCAGCGCCGCCGCACGGTCGCGCCCGCCGATGCCGAAGGCCAGCGCGAGCGCGAACACGACCCCGGTCAGCAGGATCAGGAAGGTCTGCTGCACCAGGCCGCCGCCGATGTCGAGGTGGTCGATGGCGATCAGCAGCACGAAGGTGACGATCGCGTACTGGACGATGCGCGCCAGGATCTCGGCGTCGCCGATGCCCGCCGTGCGGCACCAGGCGAGCACCGACTGGCCGACGAAACGCGCGAAGTACAGCCCGAAGACCAGCACCAGCAGCGCCACCAGCAGCCGCGGCAGGAACAGCAGCACACGCGACAGCAGCTCGGTCACCTGCGCCAGCCCGAGGCCGTTGAAGGCCACGACCAGCGCGCCCAGCAGCACCAGCCAGAAGACGATCAGCGCGAACAGGTCGCTGGTCGTCTTGTCGGTGCCGCCCTGCTGCAGGAAGCCGTCGAAGCCGGCGCGCTCGGTCAGCACGTGGAAGTTCAGCGCCTTCAGCGCGCGGCCGGTGGCGTAGCGTGCGGCCTTGGCGAGCAGCCAGCCGGCCACCGCGATGGCCAGCGCGATGCCCAGCCGCGGCAGGAAGGCGCCGGCCTGCGCGAGCAGCGTGCGCAGCGGTTCGATGGCGAGGTCCAGCGTGTCCATGGGAGGTCTCCGTCTACGGGCCCAGCAGCCGGGCCAGCGTCGCCAGCGCGGCTAGCGGGGCGGTGGCGCCGGCCGGGCGGCGCCGCAGTTCGTCGTGCAGCTCGCGCAGCGCGGCGTCGATCTCGAACAGCGCGAGCGTCGAGGCCGGGCCGTCGAAGGCGTCGCGGCCGGCGACCAGGCCCAGCGCCAGCGCACGTCCGGCGTAGGTCTCGACGAAGGTCTGGCGCAGCGTCGACGCCCAGGTCTCGGCCAGGGCCTCGCGGCGCCGCTGCTCGGCCTCGCCGTGCGCGCCGCGCTGCAGCGCCGCCACGCGCACCAGTTCCAGCGACTGCAGCAGCCCGGCGACGTCGCGCAGCGGCGAGCGCCGCTCGCGGCGCTCGGCGGCGGCCAGCGTGGTGTCGCCCTCGAAGTCGGCGATGACGAAGTCCTCGTGCACCAGCAGCACTTCCTGCAGCCGCAGCGCGCCGTGGATGCGGATCTTGGGGCCGCCGGCGCCGTGCGCGGTGCAGGCGGCGAGCCGGTCGCGCAGCCGGGGCGCGGCCGCGGACAGGCGCCGGGCCAGCGGCTGCTGCGTGGCGGGCAGGCGCGGCGCGGCATCGGCCAGCAGCGCCAGCGTGGCCTGGGCGAGCCGGGTCGTCGTCGCAGCCCAGCGTTTCAGGTCCTCGGGCTGCAGCGGTTCGGGGTCGAAGGCCGGGTCGCCGCGGCGCAGCGCCAGCGCCGCGTGCAGCGCGGCGACACGCTCGGCGAGCGCGCGCACACGCGCCAGCAGCCCGCCCTCGGCGGCGCCGTCCGGGTCACCCGGGGCCGGCGTGCTGCGTTCCAGGTGGCGGCAGAGCTGGGTCAGCGCGAGGTCCCAGGCGTCGCCCTGGTGCACCACCCAGGGCTGCAGCACGGCCAGCGTCGACACCGTGCCGTCGGCCGCGACGTGCTCGACATGGCCGACCGGCACGACGGCGTTGTCGAACTGCGCCACCTCGCGCAGGTGGCGGCCCATCTCGACCTCGACGTTGACGCCGGGACGCAGCCGCCGCAGCAGCTTGACGAACAGCCGGTCGCCGAGCTGCAGCGTCGTGTTGCGGCCCTGCGGCACGGCGCGCACCGGCAGCGTGTCGAGTTCGGCGGTGACGGCCTCGGCGTCGAAGCCGCGCAGCGCGACGAAGCGGATCTGGCCGCCGCCGGCGGCCGGCAGGCTGCGCCCGGCGGCCACCGCGGCCACCAGCGCCCGGCAGAAGGCCTCGTCGCCGCCGGCGTCGCCGAGCAGGCCGATGCGCGCCTGCATGCGCGCCTTGGCCAGCGCCGCCGGCGCCAGCTGGCCGATGCGGGCCTCGTCGGCCTCGTCGTCCTCCCAGGCCACGGCCAGCGGCGAGAACCAGCGTGCGTCCTCGTGCGGGCCGCGTGTGTCGACCAGCGCCAGCAGCCATTCGCGCCCGGCCTGGGCCAGCGTCGCGTGGCCGGCGATGCGCGCCTGCGCCGGCGCCTCGCCGGCGTCGAACCAGCGCTGGCGTGCCAGATGCGGCGGCAGCAGCTCGTCCTCGAGCTGGGTCAGCGTCTTGCCGGCCAGCGCGATGCGCCAGGGCACGACACGGTCGCGGAAGAAGCTGTTCCAGCCGTCGAACATCACCAGCACCGGCAGGTGCTCGACCGGGCGGCGGTCGGCGTGCCAGTCCGGTGGCGCGGCGTCGGTGGCCAGGCGGAACCAGAAGAAGCCGTGGCCCGCCAGCGTCAGCAGGTAGGGCAGCTCGCCGACCGGCGGGAACGCGGTGTGCGCGCCCATCTCGACCGGCACCCGGCCCTTGAAGCGCGACAGGTCCAGCTCCACCGGCTGCGGTGCTCGGCCGAGGTTGGCGACGCAGAGCACGACCTCGTCGCCCAGCTCGCGCAGATAGGCCAGCACCTTGCGGTTGCCGGGGTGCAGCATCGTGATGCGGCCGCGGCCGAAGACCTGGGTCGAGCGGCGGATGGCCAGCATGCGCCGCGTCCAGTTCAGCAGCGACGAGGCGTCGCGGCTCTGGGCCTCGACGTTGACCGCCTCGAAGCCGTAGACCGGGTCCTGGATGGCGGGCAGCACCAGGCGCTGCGGGTCGGCGCGCGAGAAGCCGCCGTTGCGGTCGCTGGTCCACTGCATCGGCGTGCGCACGCCGTCGCGGTCGCCGAGGAAGATGTTGTCGCCCATGCCGATCTCGTCGCCGTAGTACAGCACCGGCGAGCCCGGCATCGACAGCAGCAGGCTGTTCATCAGCTTGATGCGCTCGGCGTCGTTTTCCAGCAGCGGCGCCAGGCGCCGGCGGATGCCGAGGTTCAGCCGCGCGCGCGGGTCGGCGGCGTACATCGAGTACATGTAGTCGCGCTCGCGGCTGGTCACCATCTCGAGCGTCAGCTCGTCATGGTTGCGCAGGAAGATCGCCCACTGGCACTGCGGCGAGATGTCGGGCGTCTGCTGCAGGATCTCGACGACGGGGTGGCGGTCCTCCTGCGCGATGGCCATGTACATGCGCGGCATCAGCGGGAAGTGGTACGCCATGTGGCACTCGTCGTCGTCGCCGAAGTACTCGCGCACGTCCTCGGGCCACATGTTGGCCTCGGCGAGCAGCAGCTTGCCGGGGTACCGGGCGTCCAGGCGCTGTCGGATCTCCTTGATGACCTCGTGCGTCTCGCGCAGGTTCTCGTTGCTCGTGCCCTCGCGTTCGACGAGGTAGGGGATGGCGTCGAGGCGGAAGCCGTCGACGCCCTGCTCGAGCCAGAACTCCATGATCCCGAACACCGCCTCGCGCACCGCGGGGTTGTCGAAGTTCAGGTCGGGCTGGTGGCTGAAGAAGCGGTGCCAGAAGTACTGGCCGGCGACCTCGTCCCAGGTCCAGTTCGACTTCTCGGTGTCGGTGAAGATGATGCGCGTGCCGGCGTACTTCGTCGGGTCGTCGCTCCAGACGTAGAAGTCGCGCTCCGGCGAGCCGCGCGGCGCCCGGCGTGCACGCTGGAACCACGGGTGCTGGTCCGAGGTGTGGTTGACGACCAGCTCGGTGATGACACGCAGCCCGCGTGCATGCGCCTCGGCGACCACACGCGCGACGTCGGCCGGCGTGCCGTAGGCCGGGTTGACGGCCATGAAGTCGGCGACGTCGTAGCCGTCGTCGCGCAGCGGCGACGGGTAGAAGGGCAGCAGCCAGATCGTGTTGACGCCGAGGTCGCGCACGTAGTCGAGCTTGGAGATCAGGCCGGCGAAGTCGCCGATGCCGTCGCCGTTGCCGTCGGCGAAGGACTTGACGTGCAGCTCGTAGATGACCGCGTCCTTGAACCACAGCGGGTCGTGCGCGGGTGCGGTGGCGTCGTCCGGCGTCTGGGGCCGGGTGGCGTTGATGGCGGTGAGGTCTTCGCCCTTCATGGTCCTCGTGGTGGCGGCGGCATCGGGCCTCATGCGCAGCCCGCCGGGGACCGTAACCGATCACCGTGCCGCGGGCGAAATCCTCCGGCGGGGGAGGGGGCTTCGGCGCCCGCGTCGCGGCGTCGCGGCCGGCGCTCGGGCGCGGGTCACCAGCCCCAGAAGATCAGCCACCAGCTCGCCACGGCCAGGGCCGCCGGCAGCGTGTAGAGCGCCGTCGCGGCCAGCCGGTTGGTCCAGCCGGCGCCGCCGCGCGCCACGAGCTTCCAGCCCAGCCACAGCGACCACAGCGCCGCGCCGGCGAGCAGCAGCGCCCGCGCGCCGGACACGCCCGGCGGCACCCAGCCTTCGGCACGCAGCTGGGTCAGCGTCGTCATCGACAGGCCGAGGAACAGCCCGGCGCCGGCGATCGGCACCAGGCCCATCGCCAGCGCGGCCCAGCCGATGCCGCCGGCCAGCCGCGCCGCGCCGCGCAGCGCCGCCCAGCCGAGCACGCCGGTGATGAGCGTGTAGGCGCCGATGTAGCCGCAGACCAGCAGCCCGTCGAGCCAGGTGAAGGCGTCGTTGACCTCGGGGTAGTGGGTCAGCAGCCACCACGGCGCGTTGTCCTGCAGCAGCAAGAAGGCGTCGTGGTCGATCAGCCAGGTGGCCGCGGCCTGGCGCGCCGCGGTGAACCAGGGGCTCACGCTCCACTGGAAGGCACCGACGGCCACGCCCAGCGTGCCGAAGACCAGCAGCAGCGCCAGCGCGCGGTCGTTGCGCGACGGCGCCGCCGCCAGCACCTCCTGGCTCGGCGAACGCGCCGCGAACTCGATCGCGTCGCGGTGGCCGCTGCAGCGCCCGCAGGCGTGGCAGTCGGAGGCGCCGGTCATGTGGCGCAGGTCGACCAGCGGCGCGCAGTCCACGCGCGGCGGGCGGCCCGGGTAGGCCTTCCACGCGGCTTCGTCGACGCGGTAGTGCAAGGGCGCGATCTTGGCCAGCAGCGCGAAGACGCCGCTGACGGGGCACAGGTAGCGGCACCAGACGCGTTTCTCGCGCCCCCAGACGAAACCGACGGCGGCGGCCAGCACGGTCGAGCCGCCGAGGATCAGCAGCGCCGGCGCCGCGTACTGGTAGACGCTGACGAGCTGGCCGTAGACCGTGGTGCAGACGAAGGCCACGACCGGCCAGCCGCTCCAGCGCACCCAGCGCGGGATGGTGCGGCCCAGGCCGTGGCGGCTGGCGTACTCGGTCACCGCGCCTTCGGGGCAGAACACGCCGCACCAGACGCGGCCGAACAGCGCCGTGCTGAGGATCACGCCCGGCCACCACAGGCCCCAGAACGCGAACTGCGCCGCCAGCGTCAGGTTGGAGACGATGCTCGCGCCCGTCGGCGGCAGCGGCAGGAACACCGGCGCGACGACCAGCGCCGCATAGAACGCGACGACGAACCACTGGACGGCCAGCACCGCCCGGCGGTGGCGGCGCAGCGCGTCGCCGATGCGCGCCAGCCGCGTCTTGCGCGGCCGGGGCATGAAGCGGATCGGGACGGCGGCGGTCATCCGTGCGCGCCTGGGCCGCGCGGCGCGGCGCTGCGCCGCAGTGCCCAGATCGTCGCGCTCCAGAACACCAGGTAGCCGATCAGCACCGTCGCCGACGGCCGCGCGCGGTAACCGAGAAAGTCGGCGAGCACGCGGCCGATGCCGCGGCCGTCGTCGAGAAGGGCGGAACTATCCCAGACCGGGTCGACCAGCGGCGGGATCCAGTCCATGCCGATCATGCGGTCCAGGCCGCCGGCCAGCAGCGCGGCGGCGATCAGCAGCAGCAGCACTTCGCTGATCCCGAACAGCACGCGGTAGCTGAGGAAACGCGCGCCACGCGCGATCAGCGCGGCGGTGGCGGCGGCGAGCACGAAACCGGCCGCCGCGGCCGCGGCGTTGGCGGCGAGCGCCGACCCCCCCGACTCCAGCCCCAGGCCGTAGAGGAAGACCACGGTCTCGGCGCCTTCGCGGGCGACGGCGAACGCGGTGACCAGGCCGACCCCGAGCGCGCCCGAGGCCTGGCCGGCCTGGCGTTCCAGTTCGCGTTTCATGCCGCGGCCGTGGCGGCGCATCCACAGCACCATCTGCACGATCAGCGCGGCGGCGGTGAAGACCATCACGACCTGGAAGACCTCCAGCGCCTGGCCTTCGAGTTCGCTCTGCACCAGGAAGGTGGCGGCGCCCAGCGCCGCGGCCAGCAGCAGGCCGCCGCCGGCACCCAGCCACAGCCCGCGGCGCAGCGGCGCGGGCTCGCTCTGGCGCGAGATCCAGGCCAGCAGCACGCCGATGACGAGCATCGCCTCGAGGCTCTCGCGCCAGACGACGATCAGGGCATTCAACATGAGGACGTTTCGTGCTCCGTGTGGAGCGTCATTTCGCGACGAGCGTCATGCCCGGCTGGTCCAGGTGGAACTCGTCGATGAAGTGGTAGCTGCCGGGGCGCAGCGGGTGGATGACGACGAAGGAGCTGGCGCCGGGGCCGAGCACCTTCTCGACCCGCAGGTCCAGGTTCTCGAACTCCGACGGGCCGGGGCCCTCGTTCCGGATCGTCAGCTTGATCTTCACGCCCGCCGGCACCTCCAGGCGCGCCGGTTCGATGCGGCCGTTCTGGATGACGACGGGGTAGGTGGCCAGGCCCTGGGCGGCCGCGGCACCCGCCCCGAGGGCGAGCACCGCGGCCAGGGCCGCACGGCGCGAGACGCGGGCGGCCACGGCGCTCAGAACCCGAGCGTGGCGCGCAGGCCGAAGGCCTTGACGTCGCCGGCGCCGTCGTCGCCGCCCGGACGCGAGATCCACTGGAAGTCCGGCGTCAGCGCGATCTGCTCGTTGACGTGGTAGCGGTAGTAGATCTCGGCGACGCGTTCGTTGCCGCGCGACGTGCTGACGCGGCGGTAGTCGTCGCTGGTGCGCAGCAGGCCGGCGGCCAGGCCCAGGCCGTCGGAGGCGCGGCCCCAGGCACCGCCCGAGAGTTCGCCGCCCAGCGTCAGCGCGCGGTCGAAGCTCGCCGTGCCCGAGCTGCGGTTGCCGAAGCGGCCGAACAGCGTCAGGTCGTCGGTCACACGCTGGTCGATCGACAGGCCCCAGCCGCCGTGCGCCTGCTCGTGGCCGTCCAGGTCGGTGGCGCGGCCATTGCGCCAGGCGTAGAGCCGGTAGTTGCCCGGCAGGCCGTCGAAGAAGCGTGTCGAGTACTCGAGCTGGCCGATGACGAAGGGTTTGCCCAGCGAGCCGGAGAAGCTGGTCGCCGGGCCCGAGCCGAACACCGCCAGCGACGCGCTCCAGACCCCCGCCTTGTCCTGTTCGTTGACGTAGGCGGCCCGGAAACCCGGCGTGAAGCCGTAGGCGTCGACCCCGGCGTCGCCGCCCGAGTCGAGCAGCGGGTTGTGCACGAAGGCGTTGTTCAGGAAGAACGCCGTCTCGTCGTCGGCCGCCGCGTTCTGGTCGAAGAAGACGAACGGGTCCATCTTGCCGACCGTGAACTCCAGGCGCTGGCGCGAATACGCCTTGTAGCCGTCGAAGGGCAGCGGCACGTTCAGCTGGTACCAGGCCTGGGCCAGCACCGCGAACGAGGAGTCGGGGTCGTTGACGCCGGCGACCTGGAAGGTCGACGAGTTCGTCGTGCTGGTGTAGGTCGGGCGCAGCGCGACGCCTTCGCCCTGGCCGAAACGCAGCTGGGCGTAGATCGTGCCCTCGGCCTGGCCGATCTCGCCGCCGGGCAGCGTGACCTCGATGTCGCCGCGGTAGTTCAGCCGCGACTCGCGCTGGCCGCTGTCGGTGCCGGCGCCGTTGACGCGCTGCGCCACCGCGACCAGGCCGCCTTCGACGGTGATGCCTTCCAGCGCCTCGATCTGGCGCACCGGCTTCTGCATCGCCAGCGTCTGCGTCTCGACGGCCTTCAGCCGCGTCACGAGCTCGGGCTCGTTCTCGCTCAGGCGGTCGGTCAGCAGCGCCTGGTCGGTTGCCGCCTGGGCGTCTTCCAGCGCCTTGACGCGGGCCTCGATCGGCGCCGCCTTGGGAGCCGTGGCACTCAGCTCGCCGACCTTCTTCTCGAGCTCCTGGTTGCGCTGCTCGAGCTGGCCGAAGCGTGCGGCCAGCTCACGCAGCTGGGCCTTGAGCTGCTCGATCTCGCTGCCGGCGGCCTGCGCGCCGCCGGCCAGGCCGGCCAGCGTCAGCGCGGCGACGAGCCGGGCGTTGCGCAACACGAACCCGTGTCTCGGGGGCAGGGTGGACATGGTTCAGTACCCGCCCTTCTTGCCGATGCCGGCGTAGGTGAAGTCCCACTCGACGGTGAACGGCTTGAACCAGGGGCGCACGCCGGTCTCGCGGTCGGTGTGGCGGCCGTACAGCGGCGACGCCGGGTTCTCCTTGGCGTTGGGCGGGTAGACCGTGTACTTGACCTTGTACTTGCCCGGGCCCTGCAGCTTGACGTTGTCGCCGTAGTGCGGGCCGTCGCTGGCGACCATGGCCATCATGTCGCCGGTGATCGGCGCGCCCGAGCCGCCGATCTTCGTGATCTCGTACTTGATCAGCAGGTAGGGGATCCAGAAGCCCTCGGGGTAGCCGTTGGCGTTGTTGGCCAGCGCGTGGATGTCGGCCTCGATGTGGATGTCCGACTCCGAGGCCTTGCGCATGTGGCCTTCGGGTTCCATGTCGATCGGCTGCAGGTAGACGGCGGCGATCTCCATGCCGGCCAGGTTCTGCGGCGTGCCGATCGGGTACTCGAGCGCGTAGGCGGAGGTGGTGAAGCAGGCCGCGGCGATGGCGAGGGCGGCACCCCAGTGGGACGGTTTCATCGAAGGACTCTCGGTTATGGACAATGCAAATGCGAGTAGTTCGCAACAACATTGCCGATACTGCCGAGGGTTCCGCGTCGCGTCAACCGGAGCCGTTGACGGCTGTCAATGAATGGGCCTGGCGGGGCGGGGGATTCGGCCGGCCGTGGCGGCGGCGGTGCCGCGCGGCGGCGCTCAGTTCCAGCGCCAGGCCCAGATGACGTCGACGGCGCTCTCGTCGCCGGTCTGCGCGCGCACCGTGAAACGCCGCGCGACGCGGTAGATCAGCTGCCAGGAGCCGGCGGTGGCGTTGACGCCGCGTTCGTAGCCGACGTAGAGCCGGTCGCTGAGCTGCTTGCCGATCGTGACCACGGTGTCGCGCGTGTCGCCGTCGCCGCTCTGCGAGACCGACAGCTCGTCCAGCCCCAGGCGCTGCAGCAGCCCGGTCGACGGGCCGCCGTTCTCGCCGGCCAGCAGCGCCAGCGCCGCCTGCTGCAGGATCGCCGTGTCGGCGCGTCCCAGGCCTTCGGAGGCGCGCCCGGTGACCAGCCACGACAGCTTGTCCAGCTCGCTCATCTCGGGCTCGCTGTACAGGCGCACGCGCGGGTCGCTCGCGCTGCCCTGGATCGTCACGCCGACACGCACGTCCAGGTCCGGCCGCACCGCGAGGATGTCCAGCCGCGGCGCCGCCACCTCGCCGGCGAAACGGATCAGCCCGCGCTCGATGGCCAGGTTCTGGCCGTAGGCGGCGTAGCGGCCGCCGACGGTGCGCACCAGCCCGTTGATCGCCAGCCGCCCCTGCGGCGTCGACACGCGCAGCGTGCCGGTCAGGCCGGTGTCGACGCCGCGCCCGGTCAGGCGCAGGTCCTCGCCGAGCGCCAGCTCCAGCGCGACGCGGCTGTTCTTCATCAGCGCCGAGGGCTCGCGTGTGCCCGGTGCCGGCGGCGCCGGCCGCTGTCCCGGGCGTGGCGGCCGGTTCTCGACGACGACGTCGGCGTCCAGCGACGGCGCCTCGCTGCGCGAGATGTCGATGCGGCCGCGGTCGACGCCGAACCTGCCGTGGAGCACCAGCGCGTCGGGCCGCAGCCCCAGCGTCGCGCGGCCGCTGACGGCGATGCGCCGGTCCACGCGCGACAAGGCCTCGAAACGCTCGGCGACGACGCTGAGCTCGGCGCTCGGCGCCGCGCCCAGCCGCGCGCTGCCGTCGATGGCCAGCGTGCCGTCGCCGCCGCGCAGCCGCAGCTGCTCCAGGCGCAGCGCCTCGCCGCGCAGCGTCAGCAGCAGCGAGCCGTCGTCCAGGTCGACGCCCTGCAGCAGGTTGCCGACCTCCAGCCGCGAGCCCTCGACGCGGCCGCCGAACTGCGGCGCCGCCGCCGTGCCGCCGACCTGTGCCGTCGTGAACAGCGTGCCGCCCAGCCGCCAGCCGGCCGGCAGCCAGGCGCTCCAGACGTCGAGGTCGGGGATGCGCATCTCGACGACGCCGTCGACCGGCGCCTGCGGCTCGGGCCAGGCCAGCGCCGGGTTGGCGCGCACGGTCTGGGAGCCGGCGATGACGCCGATCTGCGTGCCGACGACGGCCTGCGTCGTTTCCCAGCGGCCGTCGTGGGCGGCGAGCGCGAAACGCAGGCCGGTGAAGCCGAAGGCGATCGGCAGGTTGCCGCGCACCACCGACAGGTCGCCTTCGTGGCGCTCGAGCACGATGTCGGCGTCGAAACGCTCGGCGCGGCGGATGTCGACGCGGCCGGCGATCTTCAGGTCGCCGCTCCAGCCGGCGTCGGGCTGGGCGCGCTGCAGCCACGGTGCCAGCGCCAGCGGCTCGAGTTCGGCCGCCAGCTGCAGCCGCGACGGCGCACCGTCGCGCGGCGGCGCCTGCCAGCCGGCTTCGCGCCAGCGCAGCGCGGCGCCCAGCAGGGCCAGCCGGCCGGGCGCCAGGCGGGCCGCGCGCGGCGCGCCGTCGGGGGCGAAGTCGGCGCCGAAGTCCAGGTCGCGCGCCAGCACCCAGGGGGTCGCACCTTCGGCGCCGGCCGACAGCTCGGCGATCGTCGCGCGCCAGCGGCCGCCGCCGGCGCGCTCGGGCACCCAGGCGCCGCCGGCCTGCAGCCGCAGCGTCGTCGGGCCGCCGGCCGGCGCCGGCGCGACGTCGGTCCAGGCCGGCGGGCGCAGCGGCGTGCGCGCCTCCAGCACGATGCGGTGGCTGCCCAGCGTGCCGGCGACGCTGGCGTCCAGGCGTTCCAGCCGCTGCTCGCCGCGCGCCAGGCCGCGGGCCTGCAGCGCGAGTTCCAGCGGTGCGTCGCGGCTGCCGGTCGAGCCGTTCCAGCGTGCGTCGGCCTGCTGCAGCGTGTAGGCCGGCGAGCGCAGCCCGGCCGCGGCGAGCGTGCCCTGGGTGCGCAGCGCCGGCCAGCGGCCGTCGGCGCGGGCGTCCAGCGCCAGCGTGCCGGCGCTGGGCCACCACGCGGCCGCGCCCGGCACCAGCCCGGCCAGCGGGGCCAGCGCCTGCGGCGAGCCGGCCTCGACGACCAGCCGCGCAGCGTCGCGCGCGCCGCTGCGCAGCGCCAGCGTGGCGCGGTTGCCGGCGGCGTTCAGCTCGGCGTCGGCCTGGGCGGCGCGGCCGTCGCCCTTCAGCGTGGCGCCGGCCTGCAGCGCGACACCGGCCAGCACGCTGTCGCGCAGCTCGGCGCGGGCCTCGCCGGCCAGCGCCGCCAGCAGCGTGGGCAGCGGCTGGGCCAGCGCCGACTGCGGCAGCCCGAGGTCGGCGTTCCAGCGCCCGTTCAGCGCGTGCGGGCCGCGCCGCCACGGCGAACCGTCGGCGCCGCGCCACCAGGCCGACGGGTCCAGGCGCGACAGCTCGCCGCGGCTGCGCAGGCGCCAGACGGCCGCGGCGTCGCGCGCCACGCTGGCGCTGGCTTCGAGCCGGGCGTCGCCGGCGGCGACGAGCAGCCGCTGGAGCCCGGCCTGCAACGTGCCGTCCTGCGGCTGGCGCCAGGAGGCGTCCAGCGCCAGCGTCACCGGCCGGCCGCGCGGCGTGTCCAGGCGGCCGGAGAGCTCGGCCTTGGCGACGGCGTCCAGCGCCGCCGGCGGCGTGGCGGCGCCGGGCAGGCCGCTCAGGCGCAGCGTCAGCGGGCCGCCCAGCGTCATCGCCGGCAGCCGCCGGTCCAGCTCGCCCGGCCGCAGTGCCTCCAGCGCCAGCGCCAGATCCAGCGTGTCGCCCTCCCAGTGGCCGCGGCCCTGCAGCCGGCCCGCGGGCCGCTCGCCGGCCAGGCGGGCGTCGAAGGCCTGCAGTTCGATGCGGCGGGGGCCGTCCAGCCGGCCGGCGATCCTGGCCACCAGCGAGGCCAGCGGCAGCTGCCCGGCGTCCCAGGCGCCGGGGCGGCTGTTGCGCAGCTCAAGGTCGGCGTTGACCGGCACGTCGCGGCCCTGGCTGTCGACGATGATGCGCCCCTCCAGGCGCGTCGACGGCAGCGCCGGCGCGAGCTGGGCGAGGTCGAGCGCACGCGTCGAGGCCTGCAGCGACTCCAGCGGCCACGGCGCGAACGGCGCGACGGCGGCCTTCGCGTCCAGCCGCGCGCCGCCGTCGCCGGCCAGCGTGGCCGCCAGCTGCAGCCGGGCGATGCTGCCGCTGGCGTCCAGCGCCGCGGTCCAGGGCAGGGCGGCGCCGGGCGCGGCGGCGGCGTCGACGCGGGCCTGCACGCGGCGTTCGCCGTCGGTGCCGACGCTGGCGCTGGCGCGTGCGCGGCCACCGGGCCAGGCGAGTTCGAGCCGTCCCAAGCGGTGCAGCGTGCCGCCTTCGGCGCCGAGCGCGAGGTCGGCGCGCAGGTCGGACAGCGGTGGCGCGCCGCCGATCTCGAGCGCGCCGACGGCCAGCGAGCGGATCTCCAGCGCCAGCGGCAGGCGCAGGTCCTCGGGCGCGCGGCGCCGCGCCGGTGCCGGCTCGGGTGCGGCCGTGCCGGCGGTCCATTCGACGCGCGACGCGCTCGGCGTGTCGAGCACGATGCCCGCCCAGGCGCCGGCGTGCGGCCGCCAGCGCCACGACAGATCCCGCCAGGCGAGGTTCTCGACGCGCAGCCGGGCGCCGTCGGCATCCTGCCAGCGCAGCTCGCGCACGGCGAAGCCGCCGGCCACCGGCCGGCCCTGCATCGTGTCGACTTCCAGCCCCGGCACGCGCGCGAGCAGCCAGCGCCAGCCGGCTTCGGTGTTCCAGACCCAGGCCGCGCCGGCCCCGGCGGCGACGGTGAGCGCGGCGGCGGCGGCCAGCCACGCGGCGAGGCGGCGTCGCGGCGGCGCGCCGTTGGCGGCGTTGGTGGTGGAAGAGGCGGGTCCGGTCATCGTCAGAAGGTCACGCCGACGCTCAGGTGCAGCCGCACGTTGCCGGTCTCGTGGCCGCGTGCGACGTCGACGCTCAGCGGGCCGATCGGGCTGCGCAGGCGCAGGCCGACGCCGTAACCGACCGCCGGTCGGTAGCCCTGCCAGCGATCGGCGGCGCGGCCGGCGTCGACGAAGGCCGCGCCCCAGAGCTGCGGCAGGCGCGCCAGGATCGGCCGGGCGATCTCGGCGCTGGCGGTGGCCATCACCTTGCCGCCGGAGACGATGCCGTCGTCGGTCGGGGCCAGCGAACGGTACTCGTAGCCGCGCACCGAGCCGTCGCCGCCGGCGCGAAACAGCAGCGACTCCGGCGGCAGTACGTCGTCACGCGCGAAGACCTCGCCGGCTTCCAGCCGCAGCGTGCCGTACCAGCGGCCCAGCGGCTGGTAGACGGCCAGCCGGCCCCAGGCGCGCACGAAGGGGCCGGTGCCGCCGGGGTCCGAACGCGCGCGGCCGCCGCCGACCTGGCCCGAGAACACCCAGCCCTCGGTCGGCAGCAGCATGTTGTCGACGCGGCGCCAGACACCCTGGTAGTGCAGGCTCAGCGCGTCGGCGTCGGTGCGTGTGCCGTCGTCGAGGCGGCGCACCGAACGTTCGGCCTCGACGTAGAGCAGGCGGTCGATGCGCGGCGTCTCCTGGGCCCGGCCCAGGCGTGCACGCACCGACGAGACGATGTCGGTCGAGGACTCGATGCGCTCGGCGGCGCCGCCGACGAGGTTGCGGTAGAGCCCGGGCAGCGGGTGGGTGCTCAGCTCGCCGGTCCACGAGCGGCGCACGCGGCCCAGCTCGAAGGTGTTGCGTGCCGTCAGCGCCTGGCCGAAGGCGCGGCGGTGCACGTGCTCGACGGTGCCGCGCGGCCCGACCTCGGAACTGACGCCGAGGCCGAAGGTGGCCTCCTGGATCTCGCGTTCGGCCACGCGCACGGTGATCGTCGCCCGGCCGGGGTCCTCGGCACGGGCGTCGAGCTGCACCGAGGCGGTGGTGAACAGCCCCGAGCGCTGCAGCCGCTCCTGGAAGTCGAGCAGCAGCTTCTCGGTGGCCGGCGTGCCGGCGCGGAAGCCGGCCAGGTTGCGCACCGTGGCCTCGTCCTGGCGCTGCAGCCCGCGGATGCGCAGCTCGCCGGTGCGAAACAGCGGCCCGCTGTCAGCCACCAGTTCGAGGTCGACGCGGTGCGCCGTCGCGTCCACGCGGGCCAGCGTCGATACCCATTCGGCGCGTGCGTAGCCCAGCGCGCGCAGCCGCGCCAGCGCCGAGCGCTTGGCGGCCGCCCACTCCTCGTTGCGGAACGGCTCGCCGGGGTCCAGCGGCCAGTCCTCGCGCAGCGCGGCGTCGCCGTCGACGGCCTCGGCTTCGCCAAGCGCACGCGCCTCGGCCAGCGGGCCGTTGATCTCGATCTTCAGGCCGCGAACCCGGGCCCGCGGGCCGGGCTCGACGCGCACCAGCACCACCGGCGGGTCGCCGGGGTAGCGTTCGATCGTGATCGTCGGCGTGAAGAAGCCTTCGGTCTCGACCAGCGACTGCACCTGCTCCGGGGCGGCGGCAATCAGGCGTTCGACCTCGCGAACCGAGGGCCGCCGGCCCTGGGCCAGTGCCGGCAGGCGGGCGAGGTCGAGCTGCTGCTCGAGCAGCGCGCGCACGGTCTCGGGGGCCGCCACGCGCAGCACCAGCACCGGCGCCGACTCGGCCGGCTCGGTGGTGGCCTGGGCATCCGGCCGGTCTGCGGGCTCGTGCGCCAGGCCGGCGCAGCCGCCGAGCGCGAGGCAGACGAGCCAGGCCGCCGGCAGCGCCGCGCGCCCGGCGCCGCGGGGCCTGCACGGGGCCGGGCTGCGGAGGCGGCGGCCGCGGGCAGGCAGGACGTTGTCGGGCATTGCCCAATGCTTTCATCGACCGGGCCTGCCTGGCAAGTGCCGGCCGCGTGAGCGCGGGTGATGCCGGCGCCGCGGCCGGCCGGCCGACGGGTGGGGGCTTTGGCCCTGCCCGTAGAGTCGGCTCGCGCCCGGCGTGAGGCGTACCCCCCAAGGAGGATGAACCGCGTGGATTTCTCGTGGACTGCCGCATTGAGCGACCTGGACTTCGGGCGCTGGAACGAACCGCTGCGTTCGGGCCTGCGCATCGTGCTGATCCTGCTGGCCGCCTGGCTGGCGGCGAGGCTGCTGCAGCGCCTGGTGCGGCTGATGAACGCCCGCTTCAGCCAGCGCCTGGAGGGCGACGCGGTGCGGCGCGCCCACACCATCAACCGCGTCGCGCGCTACCTGATCGGCATCGTCGTCGGCGCGCTGGCGGCGATGACGGTGCTGGCCGAGGTCGGCATCTCGCTGGCGCCGATCCTGGGCGCGGCCGGTGTCGTCGGCATCGCCGTCGGCTTCGGCGCGCAGTCGCTGGTCAAGGACTACTTCACCGGCTTCTTCATCCTGTTCGAGGACCAGCTGCGCACCGGCGACGTGGTCGAGATCGCCGGCATCGGCGGCCTCGTCGAGGACATGACGCTGCGCCACGTGCGGCTGCGCGACTACGACGGCAACGTGCACTTCGTGCCCAACAGCCTGATCACGACGGTGACCAACCGCGGCCGCAACTTCGCGTTCTCGGTGGCCGATCTGCGCATCGCCTACCGCGAGGACCTCGACGAGGTCTGCGCCGTGGTGCGCGAGGTCGCCGCCGGGCTGCGGGCCGACGAACGCTTCGCCGCGCGCATCCTCGAGGACCTGGAGATCGCCGGCGTCGAACGCTGGGACGAGAGCGCGGTGACGCTGCGCGTGCGTTTCAAGGTCGCGCCGCTGGCCCAGTGGGAGGTGCGGCGCGAGTTCCTGCGCCGGCTCAAGCGGTCCTTCGACGAGCGCGGCATCGAGATCCCGTACCCGCACCTGACCGTCTACGCCGGCGCCGGCAAGGACGGCGGCGCTCCGGCGCTGCCGCTGGGCATCCGCCGCCAGCGTGCGCCGGATGCGGCCAATGCCTGAACCTGGAGGTCCTCGATGAGCGAATCCCACCGCATCGGTCTGGTCGTCGGCAGCCTGCGTCGCGACTCCTTCAACCGCCGTCTGGCGCAGGCGCTGGCGACGATGGCGCCCGCGCCCTGGCAGCTGGAGATCGTCGAGATCGGCGACCTGCCGCTGTACGACCAGGACGACGACGCCTCTCCCGCCGAGGCCGTGCGCCGTTTCAAGGCCCGGATCGCCGCCTGCCGAGGCGTGATCTTCGTGACGCCGGAATACAACCGTTCGATCCCGGGCGTGCTGAAGAACGCGCTGGATCACGCGTCGCGGCCCTACGGCCAGAGCGTCTGGGCCGGCAGGCCGGCCGGTGTCGTCGGCGTGTCGATCGGCGCCATCGGCACGGCGCTGGCGCAGCAGCACCTGCGCAACGTGCTCGCCTACCTGGCGATGCCGACGCTGACCCAGCCCGAGGTCTATCTGCAGGCCAGGGACGGGTTCTTCGCCGTCGACGGCAGCCTGGCGGACGAGCGCACGCGGCGTTTCGTCCAGGGCTGGCTCGACGCCTTCCTGGCCTGGGTGGAGCGTCAGGCGCCGGCCTGACGCGCGGCGCGGCGTGATCGCCGGATGTGCGCCGTTTTTCGCGTTCTTTTGAACGCGCTGGTGCCGACGGCTTCCGCGCAGGACGCGGCCGCGAGACACTCGCGCCGCCTGCTCGGGCAGTCGCCCGGGCCGTGAGCCGGCCGCCGCGAGGCGGCCGATGGGCAAACCCGGCGAAAGCCGGGGACGCAAAGCTTCCGGGCTACGGGCGGCAACGCCTACGCCAGCGGGGTTGCCGTCACGGGCCGTCGCCCGGGTGTCAGGCCGCGCCTTTGTGTCCCGAACGTCACGAGCGGCCGATGCAGCGACCCGTCTCTCCCCGAACGATCATCCTGCGCGGCCTGGCCGTGGGCCTGCTGGCGGCAGGCGCCGGCGGCGCCTGGGCCCAGGACGTCGGCCGCATCGTCGTGCGCTACAAGCCGGTGGTGCAGGCCGCCGGCGTGTCGCCCGATGCGATGGCCGCGACGATGTCCCAGCGTGCCAGCTCGATGGCCACGCGCGCCGGCGTGCGGCTGAAGACCTTGCGCACGACGGGCTCCAGCGCCGCGGTCTACGAGACCCGCGACGCCGTCGACGCACACGAGCTGCGCGCGATGGCGCTGCGCATGGCACGGGACCCGGCAGTGCTGTCGGCCGAGCCCGACGTGCGCGTCGCGGCGACGAGCAACGACACCTACTTCTCGATGCAGTGGGCGCTGGGCTCGCCCGCGGCCAAGGCCGGTGCCGGCAACTTCGTCGCCGCCTGGCCTTACACGACCGGCAACGACGTCGTCGTCGCGGTGCTCGACACCGGCATGACGGCGCATCCGGACCTGCAGAGCCGCCAGTTCGCCGGCTACGACTTCGTCTCCGACACCACGACCGGCGCCGACGGCAGCGGCCGCGACGCCGACCCCACCGACCCCGGCGACGCCTGCCCCAGCAGCGGCAGCGCGAGCAGCTGGCACGGCACCGCGGTGGCCTCGCAGATCGCGGCCATCGCCGACAACGGCTACGGCATCGCCGGCGCCGCGCCGGGTGCGCGCATCCAGCAGGTGCGCGTGCTCGGCCAGTGCGGCGGCTGGCTGTCCGATACCTCGGACGCGATCGCCTGGCTGGCCGGGCGCAGCTTTGCCGGCATCCCGGCACCGTCGGTGCGGCCCAAGGTCATCAACCTGAGCCTGGGTGGCGGCACCAGCTGCCCGAGCTACATGCAGGACGCGATCAACCTGGCCAACGCGGCCGGGATCGTCGTCATCGCCGCCGCCGGCAACGACGGCGCGGCGACGATCAACGCGCCGGCCAGCTGCAGCGGCGTCATCGCGGTGGCCGCGGCCACGGCCACCGGCGACCTGGCGAGCTACTCGAACTACTCGTCGCAGGTGGCGATCACCGCGCCGGGCGGCGGCCAGTGCCGCCAGGCCACCGCCGGCTGCGACACGACGCCGACGATCGCCTCGGGCGTCGATGGCAGCAGCAGCTTCGTCGGCTACACGCCGGCGCGCTACTTCGCCGGCACCTCGGCGGCGACGCCTCACGTCTCGGCCGCCGCGGCGCTGCTGCTGGCCTACACGCCGTCGCTGACGCCGGCGCAGGTGCGCTCGGCGCTGCTGTCGGGCGCGCGGCCGTTCCCGGCGGGCACCTTCTGCACCACCGCCGGCCGCTGCGGCACCGGCCTGCTGGACGCCTCGGGCTCGCTGGCGACGCTGGCCGCGCCGCTGGTGACGATCACGCCGACGGCCGGCGTCACGACCGGCAGCAACGGCGTGCAGGCCGGCCTGGTGGCCCGTGGCGCGTCGGCGACGCTGAAAGCCGCGGTGCCGTCGGGAAGCGGCTACAGCTACGCCTGGCAGCAGGCCAGCGGGAGCGCGGCGACGATCGTCTCCGGCCGCACGGCCGACACGCTGGTCTTCACCGCGCCGGCTTCCGCCGGGCTGATCTCGTTCGCCGTGACCGCGACCTCGCCGTCGGGCGTGACGGCGCGCAACACCGTTTCGCTGCGCGTCAACAGCGCCCCCGACACGCTGCCGGCCTCGCTGCCCGAAGCGATGGCCGGCACCGCCTACTCGAAGCCGCTGCCGACGACCGACGGCGACGGCGACACGCTGAGCTTCGCGCTGGTCTCCGGCCCGAGCGGGCTGACGGTGTCCTCGGCCGGCGTCGTGACCTGGAGCGCGCCGGTGCTGGGCAGCCACTCGCTGACGGTCGCCGCGCGTGATCCCTTCGGCCAGACGAGCCAGCGCGCCATCTCGCTGACCGTCAAGTCCCAGAAGGTCGCGCTGCCGGTCGTGCCGGGCGGCACGTTCAGCGCCCGTGTCGGCACGGCCTTCAGCGCCGCCACCGGCGTCACCGGGCCGTCGGGCGTGGCGATCCGCTACACGCTCACCGGCCAGCCCGCGGGGATGACGATCAGCAGCGCCGGCGTGCTGAGCTGGCCGGCCCCGGTGGCCGGCAGCTACGGCATCCGCGTCACGGCGACGAACGCCGGCGGCTCGGCCTCGGGCGTCTACGCGCTGACCGTCAAGCCGGCCAATCGCGCGCCGGTCGTCACGGCCAAGAGCTACACCGCCGTGGCCGGCACCCGATGGACCGGCCAGGTGACGGCCAGCGACGCCGACGGCGATGCGCTGCGCTACGAGCTGATCTCGGGCGTGCCGTCGGGCATGACCATCGGCAGCACCGGCCTGATGAGCTGGGCAGCGCCGGTCGCCGGCAGCTACAAGGTCGGCGTGCGTGCCACCGATCCGTCCGGTGCGTCCTCGGTGGCGACGATGACCCTCGTCGTCAGCAAGCCCAACAGCGCGCCGACGGTGGGCAGCCTCAGCATCACGACGACGGCCAACCTCGCCTTCTCCGTCCAGCTGCTGGCGCGTGACCCCGACGGCGACGCGCTGAGCTTCGCGTTCAGCGGCAGCGTGCCGGCCGGCCTGACGCTGAGCGCGGCCGGCCGCCTGAGCTGGGCCAAGCCGGTGCGCGGCAACTGGGCGGTGACGGTGCGCGTTGCCGATGCGCGCGGCACGGCAACCACGACGACGGTGAAGATCGTCGTCAACTGATCGCGGCGTGCGGCGGCCGCCGTCCGGGGCTCAGGCGCCCGCGCGGAAGACGATCGCCGCATGGCCCGGCAGCCGGCCCGGCGTGCGTGTCGGCGCGCTGCACAGCACCTCGGTCCAGCCTTCGGGCACGGCGATGGCCTGCTCGTCGGGCCCGAGGTTCAGCCAGGTCAGGGTGCGCGGTGCGGCCAGGCGCACGAGCTTCGTCGCCGCGTCGCCGGCGACCTGCACGGCGCCGCGTTCGCGTGGGCCCAGGTCCCCGGCGCGCTTCAGGGCGATCAGCGTGCGGTAGCGCTCCAGCACGAAGCGGCCTTCGGGCGTCGCCGCCTGCGGCCAGCGCAGCTTGGAGGCGAGGAAGGTGGAGCGCGCGTGCGGGTCCGGCGGGTCGAAACCCGGCACGAAGCCGTTCTCGGCACGGCGCCCGGCACGCACGCCGCGCACGACGCGGCGGTCGCCGAAGTCCTCGAAGAACAGGAAGGGCGCCGTCTCGCCCCATTCCTCGCCCATGAACAGCATCGGGACGAAAGGGCTGGCGAACATCGCCACTGCGGCCAGCAGCGCGCGCTCGGGGCCGACCAGCGCCGCCAGGCGTTCGCCGCCGGGGCGGTTGCCGACCTGATCATGGTTCTGCACGTGCACGACGTGTTCACGCGGCAGCGTCGACGCCGGGTCGCTGCCGGTGAAGTGGCGGCGAAAGCGGTCCAGCCGCGTGCCGTCGAGCACCCAGCCGCGCGCCAGCGCCGTGACCACGTCCTCGAAGCGGCCGAAGCTCGCGTAGTGGCGCCAGCGTTCGCCGGTCAGCCAGGCCACCAGCGCGTGGTTCAGGTCGTCGTTCCACTGCGCGTCGCAGCCCAGGCCGTCGGCGGCGGTGACACGGGCGTTGTTGCGCAGGTGCTCGGCGATGGTCAGCACGGTGCGGCGCTGGCGCCGGCCGATCTCGCGCGCCAGCTCGCTCAGCTCGCGCACGATGGGCACCGGGCTGTTGTCGTGGATCTCCGAGGCCGCGTCCAGGCGCACGCCGTCGAAGCCGACGTCCTCGATCCAGAAACGCAGGTTCTCGGCGAAGTACTCGCGCACGCCGTAGGCGTACTCGCCATCGAAGTTGATCGCCGCGCCCCAGGGCGTGGCCGCGGCGCGCGTGTAGGGCGCGAACCGGCCGCTGTAGTTGCCTTCGGGCCCGAAGTGGTTGTAGACGGCGTCCAGCAGCACCGCGATGCCCAGCGCGTGCGCCTGCTCGATGAACTGCCGCAGCTCGGCCCACGAGCCGTAGGCCGCGTGCAGCGCGAAGGGCTGCACGCCGTCGTAGCCCCAGTTGCGTTCGCCGGGGAAGGCCGCCAGCGGCATCAGCTCGACGACGTTGACGCCCAGGGCCGCCAGATGGCCCAGGCGCCGGGTGGCTGCCGCCAGCGTGCCTTCGGGCGTGAAGGTGCCGAGGTGCAGCTCGTAGATCACCGCGTCCTCGATCTCGACGCCGCGCCAGCCGGTGCTGGCCGCCGGGGCGATGTCGACGACCTCGCTCGGCCCGTGCACGCCGTCGGGCTGGCGGCGCGAAGCCGGGTCGGGCCAGGCGGCGCCGTCGACCTCGACGCGGTAGCGCGTGCCGGCCGGCAGCGCCTCGGTGGCCGCGCTCCAGTAGCCCAGCGCGTCGCTGTGCAGCACCAGCGGCGCGCGGCCGTCGTCGAAGACGATGCGCAGCGCCAGCTTCTCCGGCGCGAAGACACGGAAGGCCGAACGGCCGTCGGCCAGCCGGTGGTGGCCCAGGCGGCCGAGCGGCGGGAATGTCATCGTGCGTCCTGCACTGGAACTTCTCGCCGCAGGCTGCACGCAGCGGCCAGCCCCTCGGGGACCGAGCGCCGCAGGCGCTCAGGGGGAGCGGCGTAGGCAAGCGTGCCGAACCCGATCCGGGTCGCCCGGTCGGGCTCGGAGCCCCCTCGGGGGGCGGCCGCCAGGCGGCCGGGGGCCGTCATAACCGGTCGTAGAGCTGGGCCATGCGGTGCAGCCTCGTTGCGGCTTCGGAGGGCACGTCGCTCCAGACGAAGCGCCAGCCCCAGTTGCCGCGGCCGGTGCCGGGGAAGTTCATCCGGTGGCGGCCGTCCAGGCCCATCACGTCCTGCATCGGGTAGATCGCGGTGTCGGCGATGCTGGCGCAGGCGCAGCGGATCAGGTCCCAGTGTGGCGTGCGGCCGTCGGTGGCCAGGTACTCGCGCAGGTGGTTGCGCGAGGCCTCGCTGGCGCTGGCGTACCAGCCGACGGTCGTGTCGTTGTCGTGCGTGCCGGTGTAGACGACGGTGTCGGGCTCGTAGCGGTGCGGCAGGAAACGGCGCTCGGCGTTGATGTCCTCGCCCCAGGCGAACTGCAGGATGCGCATGCCGGGGAAGGCGAAACGCTTGCGCAGCGCGTCGACGTCGGGCGTGATGACACCCAGGTCCTCGGCGATGACCGGCAGCTCGCCCAGCGCCGCGGCGATGGCCTCGAACAGCGCCTCGCCCGGTGCCGGCACCCAGCGGCCGTTGACCGCCGTCGGCTCGCTGGCCGGGATCTCCCAGTAGGCCGCGAAGCCGCGGAAATGGTCGATGCGCAGCAGGTCGACGAGCTCGAAGCCGCGTTTGATGCGCTGGATCCACCAGGCGAAGCCTTCGGCAGCGTGCGCCTCCCAGCGGTACAGCGGGTTGCCCCAGCGCTGGCCGGTGGCCGAGAAGCCGTCGGGCGGCACGCCGGCGATGACGCTGGGCTCGCCGCGTTCATCGAGGATGAACAGCTCCGGCCGCGCCCAGACCTCGGCGCTGTGGTGGGCGATGAAGATCGGCGCGTCACCGACGATCTGCACGCCGCGGGTGTGGGCGTAGGCGCGCAGCCGGCCCCACTGGCGGAAGAAGCGCCACTGGCAGAAGGTCCAGAAGTCCACGCGTTCGCCGTGCTGCTGGCGCGCCGCGGCCAGGGCCTTCTTCTCGCGCCGCGCCAGCGGCGCCGGCCACTCGGTCCAGCGGCCCGGGTGGGTTTCGGCCAGCGCCATGAACAGCGCGTAGTCGTCCAGCCAGTCGGCGTTGGCGGCCTTGAACTCGGCCAGGTCGGCGCGGTCGGCGGCGCTCGCCGAGGCGGCGAAACGGCCCGCGGCGCGCGCCAGCCGGTCCATTCGGAACGGCACGACGGCCTCGAAGTTCACCTGGTGCTCGTCAGCGCCGGGCGGCGGCGCCAGCTCGCCCGGCTCCAGCCAGCCGTGCTGCGCGAGGTCGTCGAGGTCGACGAGCAGCACGTTGCCGGCGAAGGCCGAGCTGCTCATGTACGGCGAGTTGCCCGGGCCGATGCCGCCCAGCGGCAGGATCTGCCAGAGCTTCTGGCCGCCGACGGCCAGCCAGTCGACGAAGTGGTAGGCGCCGGCGCCGAAGTCGCCCGAGCCGTGCGGGCCGGGCAGGGAAGTGGGGTGCAGCAGCACGCCGCTGCGACGGGGAAAACGCATGGAGAGAGGTCTCAGGTGATGACGTCCGGCGCTTCGCGGCCGGTCCACGCCGGGATGCCCGCGATGTCGCGGGCCAGGGTGATCAGCGGCGCCAGCGCCGCCTGCGGATCGAGCCCGTGGCGTGCCGGGTCGGGCTCGTACTGTTCGATGTAGACGCGCAGCGTCGCGCCGCTGGTGCCGGTGCCCGACATCCGGTAGACGATGCGCGAGCCGTCGCCGAAACCGATGCGCAGGCCCTGGTGGCGCGAGACGCTGCCGTCGACCGGGTCGGTGTAGGCGAAGTCGTCGGCGAGCACGATGCGGCGGCCGGCGATCGTCAGCCCGGGCAGGCGCGGCAGGCGATCGGACAGCGCGTCGAGCAGGCCGTGCACGGCCTCGACCTCGACGTCCTCGTAGTCGTGGCGGGTGTAGTAGTGGCGGCCGTAGGTGGCCCAGTGCGCCTCGGCGATCTCGCGCACGCTCTGGCGACGCTTGGCGAGGATGCTCAGCCACAGCAGCACGGCCCAGACGCCGTCCTTCTCGCGCACGTGGTCGCTGCCGGTGCCGGCGCTCTCCTCGCCGCACAGCGTGATGCGGCCGGCGTCGAGCAGGTTGCCGAAGAACTTCCAGCCGGTGGGCGTCTCGTGGCAGGGGATGCCCAGCGCCTGGGCGACACGGTCGACGGCGGCGCTGGTCGGCATCGAGCGCGCGACGCCGGCCAGGCCCTGGGCGTAGGCCGGTGCGCAGCGCGCGTTGGCCGCCAGCATCGCCAGCGAGTCCGACGGCGAGACGAAGATGCCGCGGCCGATGATCAGGTTGCGGTCGCCGTCGCCGTCGGAGGCGGCGCCGAGGTCGGGCGCGTCGGCGCCCATCATCTCGTCGTACAGCGCCTTGGCGTGCACGAGGTTGGGGTCGGGGTGGTGGCCGCCGAAGTCGGGCAGCGGCGTGCCGTGGATCACCGTGCCGGCCGGCGCGCCGAGCTCACGCTCGAAGATCGCGTGCGCGTAGGGCCCGGTGACGGCGTGCATCGCGTCGAAGCGCAGCCGGAAGCCGCCGGCGAACAAGGCGCGCAGCGCGTCGAAGTCGAACAGGCGCTGCATCAGTGCCAGGTAGTCGGCCACCGGGTCGACGACCTCGACGGCCAGCGAACCCAGCGTGCGCGTGCCCGGGGTGTCGAGGTCGAGGTCGTCGGCGTCGACCGTCAGGTATTCGGTGATCGCCAGCGTGCGGGCGTGGATCGTGTCGGTGACGCGCTCGGGGGCCGGGCCGCCGTTGGCGGTGTTGAACTTGATGCCGAAGTCGCCGTCGGGGCCGCCGGGGTTGTGGCTGGCCGACAGGATCAGCCCGCCGAAGGCCTGGTGGGCGCGGATCACGCAGGACGCCGCCGGCGTCGACAGGATGCCGCCGGCACCGACGACGACGCGGGCGAAGCCGTTGGCCGCGGCCATGCGGATCACCGTCTGGATCGCCTCGCGGTTGTGGAAGCGGCCGTCGCCGCCGACGACCAGCGTCAGCCCAGCGAAGCCCGCGGGCGGGCGCACGGCGTCGAACACCGACTGCACGAAGTTCTCGACGTAGTGCGGGCGGGCGAATTCGGCGACCTTCTTGCGCAGGCCGCTGGTGCCGGGCTTCATGCCGGCGATCGGGGTCGTGGGGACGCGCGTGACGAACATGGCGGGCAGGGTGGACGTGGTGCGTGAGCGTAACGCGGCGCAGGCCATCCGCCGTGACAGCCCCCCGACGAACCCCGATCGGGAGGGGATGCGGTGCCGCTGCGGGGGCTTGCCGTCCCCCGTTGGTGCCGAGCGGCGACACGCCGCGCGGCTTGAGCACGAAGTGAAGGGCTTGTCGCCCGTTCTTGCACCGATCGCAGGCGGGCCTGCTGCGCCATCCTAACGGCCGATCTCCTGCCACCCGGCCCCGCCCCGATGACCGCACTTGCCGCCCGCCGTCTCTACGTCCTCGACCTCGCCCGCCGCCTCGGCGACATGGACTGCGGGGAGGCCTTGCTGCACCCGCTGGAGTACCGCGTGATCGCCCGCCGCCTGAAGCAGGCGCTGGCCGGGTTGCCCGAGGTGCTGCTGGTCGGCGTCGCGCCGGACGAACTGGCGGCGCTGATCCCGCTGCTCGAGGCGCGCCACTTCGACGAGCACGGCGTGCTGCGCGGCGAGCACGCCGAGTCCAGCCGCGCCGAAGCCCGCGCGCTGATGCGGCGCCTGGGCTGCCGCTGCCGCTGAGGCTTCCGGCCGGCGGCGTCCACCGCCCGCGCATTCGTTCGCAGGAACGTCGCATTCAGGGTTTCCACGATTCGGGAATGCCCTAATGCGACAATGACATTTCCGCGCGAGTTGTCGTTGCGGGGAGATGTCAGTGAATTCGAACAGCGCTAATCGACCCTTTTACCGTTCCCTGTACGTACAAGTACTTATTGCAATTGCCGTTGGCATCACATTAGGCCACTTCTGGCCGGAAACCGGTGCCGCGATGAAGCCGCTGGGCGACGGCTTCATCAAGCTGATCAAGATGATCATCGCGCCGATCATCTTCTGCACCGTCGTCGTCGGCATCGCCGGCATGGAAGACATGAAGCAGGTCGGCCGCACCGGTGGCCTGGCCCTGCTGTACTTCGAGATCGTCAGCTCGATCGCGCTGGTCATCGGCCTGGTCATCATCAACATCGTGCAGCCCGGCGTCGGCATGCACGTCGACCCGGCGACGCTGAACACCGCGGCCGTGGCGGCCTACACCGGCCCCGGCAAGATGGAGGGCACGGTCGACTTCCTGCTGCACGTGATCCCGACCACCGTCGTCGACGCCTTCGCCAAGGGCGAGATCCTGCAGGTGCTGTTCTTCTCGGTGCTGTTCGGCTTCGCGCTGCACCGTTTCGGCGGCCGCGGCTCGATGGTCTTCGAGTTCATCGAGAAGACCAGCCACGTGCTGTTCGGCATCGTCGGCATCATCATGAAGGTCGCGCCGATCGGCGCGTTCGGCGCGATGGCGTTCACGATCGGCAAGTACGGCATCGGCACGCTGGCCTCGCTGGGCGCGCTGATGGCCACCTTCTACGCCACCTGCCTGCTGTTCATCTTCGTCGTGCTCGGCGCCATCGCGCGCGCGCACGGCTTCTCGGTCTGGAAGTTCTGCCGCTACATCAAGGAAGAGCTGCTGATCGTGCTCGGCACCTCGTCGTCGGAGTCGGTGCTGCCGCGCATGATGGCCAAGCTGGAGAACCTGGGCGCGCGCAAGTCGGTGGTCGGCCTGGTGATCCCGACGGGCTACTCGTTCAACCTCGACGGCACCTCGATCTACCTGACGATGGCCGCGGTCTTCATCGCCCAGGCCACCGACACGCCGATGACGCTGACCCAGCAGCTGACGCTGCTGCTGGTGCTGCTGCTGACCTCCAAGGGCGCCGCCGGCGTCACCGGCAGCGGCTTCATCGTGCTGGCGGCCACGCTGTCGGCCGTCGGCCACGTGCCGGTCGCCGGGCTGGCGCTGATCCTCGGCATCGACCGTTTCATGTCCGAGGCGCGTGCGCTGACCAACCTGATCGGCAACGGCGTCGCGACGCTGGTCGTCGCCAAGTGGACCGGCGGCCTGGACGGCGAACGCATGCGCCGCCAACTCGACGGCGAGACCGTGGCCCAGGCGCAGCAGCCCGAGGCCGTGCTCGACGCCGTCGACGAGCACATGGCCGTGCCGCCGTCGGCCCGTCCGGCGCAGCGCTGAGGCCCCGGGCCGGCGGCGCTACAGTGGTGCCGCCGGCCCGCCATGAAACGCCTTCACCGCCCCGCTGTCGCCGCCGCGCTCGCCGGCGCGGCGGGCTGCATGGCGGTCGGCGTGTCCGCGCAGACGCTGCTGACGCCGGGCTACCGCGTGACGATCGAGCCGCGCTGCCCGGAGGGCGAGGTCGCGTGCACCGAGGTCGGCTACCACGGTGTCAGCCGCCGCAGCGGGCTGGGCATCACGCTGGACGGCCGCGCGCTGCACACGCGCTGCGCCGACGGCGTCACGCCCTGCCGCTTCATCGGCTGGGAGTTCCGCAACGGCGACACCGTCTACCGCGTCTCCGAGTCGGGCGAGCTGCTGGTCACGCGCGGCGAGCGCGTGCTGGTGCACCAGCGCGGCCGCTGGCAGCCCTGAACGACCGCCGTTGACACACGGCCGACACACGGGCCGCCCACAATGCCGGCATCGGCGTGCGAAACCGGTCGCGACACTGGGCGACTCACGGGAACCCGTCACCCGGCATGGCCGATGCCAACACCGACGCCTCGCCACATCCTGTGGCGGGGCGTTTTCACGTCGGTGCCGCTGGCGCCGGCTCAGGCCGCGCTGGCGTGCGCGACCCGGGGGCCGCAGCCCTCGTCGAGCAGGCGCTCGAAGTCTTCGCGCGGCAGCGGCCGCGAGAACAGATAGCCCTGCTGCAGCGTGCAGCCCCGCGCCTTCAGGAAGGCCGACTGCGCCGGCGTCTCCACGCCCTCGGCCACGACCTGCAGGCCGAGCTCCTTGCCCAGCGTGATGATCGCCACGGCCAGCGCCGCGTCGGGGCCGCCTTGCGCGACGTCGGTGACGAAGGCGCGGTCGATCTTCAGCTCGCTCATCGGCAGGCGCTTGAGGTGGCTCAGCGACGAGTAGCCGGTGCCGAAGTCGTCCAGCGAGAGCCCGAAGCCGCGCGCCTTCAGCTCGCCCAGCACCTCGATGGCCGCGTCCACGTCGTGCATCAGCATCGTCTCGGTCAGTTCCAGCACCAGGCTGGACGGGGGCAGGCCGTGGGCGCGCATCAGCTCGCCCAGGCGGCCGGGCAACCGGCGGTCGGCGAGGCTGCTGGCCGGCAGGTTGACCGACAGCGGCAGCGGCCGGCGGCCGGCATCGGCCCAGCGGCGCAGGCTGCTGCACGCGGCCTGCAGCACCTGCTCGGTCAGCGCCAGGATCAGCCCGATCTCCTCGGCCAGCGGGATGAAGCGCCCCGGCTCGACGAGGCCGCGTCCGGGGTGCTGCCAGCGCACCAGGGCCTCGGCGCCGACGATGCGCCCGCTGCGCACGTCGACCTTGGGCTGGTAGTGCAGCACGAACTGGCCGGCCTCCAGGGCCTGGCGCAGCTCGGCTTCCAGCAGCGCCCGCGCGCGCGAGCGGGCGTTGAGCTCGGCGTCGAAGAACGCGTGCTGCGCACCGCCGGCCGCCCGTGCCGCGCGGGCCGCCAGCTCGGCGCAGCGCATCAGGCCGGCCACGTCCTGCGCGTCGCCGGGAAACATCGCGATGCCGACGCTGGCCGACAGCAGCAGCGGCTGCGCCGGCGGCGCGCCGTCGACCTCGATGGCCTGGCCGATCACCGCCTGCAGCCGCTGCGCCACCGCCGAGGCGCGCTGCTGGCTGTCCAGATCGGTGACGAGCACCGAGAAGGCGTTGTCACCCAGGCGCGCCACGACGCCGGACTCGTCGCCTGCCGTGCCGACGGCGGCGAGGTCGCCGCCGCGGATCGTCGTGCGCACGCGCTGGGCGACGACGTTCAGCACCGCGTCGCCCTGGCCTCGGCCGTAGACGTCGGTGACGCTGCCGAAGCGGTCGATCTGGGCGTGCAGCACGGCGCAGCCGTTGCCGGTGCGGCGCGCGCGCTCCAGCGCCGCGACGGCCAGCTCCCCGAACAGGCGGCGGTTGGGCAGGCCGGTGATCTCGTCGTAGTGCGCCAGCAGCTGGGCCCGCAGCTCGGCGGCGGCGCGCGAGTCGTCGAGCGCGGCGCGTGCCATGAACTCGCGCCGCAGCACGTACTCGCGCCACCAGCCGATGCCAGCGGCCAGCACGAAGACCGTCAGCACGTGGTAGGTGCCGTACGCCGCCTCGGGCGCCGGCAGGCCGGCGTGCTGCCACAGCGCGTATTCGAAGGCCGCCAGGATCAGCAGGCCCGAGACCAGCGCGTGGCGGAACTGCACGCCCAGCACGACGAAGCAATAGAACTGCAGGAAGGTGAAGTTGAGCACCCCGACCCAGGACGTCAGCCCGGCGCCGCCTTCGGCGTCCAGGCGCACCAGCATCAGGAACAGGCACAGCGCCGCGGTGACGATGAAGCCGGCCATCACCGGCTGCCAGTGGCGGCGCCAGCGCGGCTGCAGCGAGTAGCCGAGCCCGGCCAGCAGCACCGGCACGGCCAGCGTCAGGCGCAGCAGGTTGGCGCCGCCGCCGTGGTGCACGACGAGGTCGACGAGGTAGTCGCCGATGACCAGCACCAGGCCCAGCACCAGGCTGGCCTGGGCGAAGCGGAAGTAATAGGCGACGTAGTGGCGCACGAAGCGCTGCTCGAAGACCGGATCGGCGAAACGCAGCAGCAGCCGCAGTGGCAGGGCATGGGCCCGGCCGCTGGCCGTGCCGGCGCCGGGCGGGGCATCGGGGGCGTTCATCGGTTGGGTGCGGGGCGGCGCAGAAAAGGGGCCCGGCGCGGCACCCTCGGCGCCCGGCGACCCCGGATCATCCCGTGCGGCACGCCGCGCGGCGCGGCGCGGCGCCGCGCGCGCCGCGGGGCGCAGTGACTTCTGCACGGGATCGGCCGGCCGGGCGGCACGGCCGCGGCGGCCGGCGCCGCGTGCTCAGCAGGCCTCGGTGGGGCTGTCCGCGGTTGCGCGCGGCTCGGACGTCATGACGGCCGGGGCCGGTTCGAGCGGGCCCAGCGGCGGGATCACCAGCGTCGTGTACTCGGCATACCGCGCGTCGGGCAGGTCGCGCAAGGCCAGGCGCTCGATGCGCGGCTGCTCGATCGGCAGCCACGCCGCCTCGTACAGGATGACCTCGTGCTCCGGCGGATACCAGCACAGCAGCCGGTCCACCAGCGCCTTCAGCCCGTCGCGCTCGGCGTGGAAACGCGTGCAGCTCAGGTCGCCGGCCAGGGCCACCTGCCACAGCAGCACCAGGCCGGCGCTGTCGAGCTGGCGGTCGTAGACCATCAGATGGGTGGCCTCCATCGACTGCACGCCACGCCGGCCCGGGTCCAGCCCGAGGTCCGCGTACAGGCAGGCCTCGGCCGAGATGCCCGGCTCCATGCGCGCCGGGATGCCTTCGGCACGCGCCTGGCGCACCACGCGATGCGGCACGTCGGCGAACACGCCCGGGTGGCCGTAGAACACCGCGCAGACGCGCCGGCCGGCACGAACCTCGGCCATGATCCGGTCGTCGATCTCGCGGTAGGTCTCACGCCGGTCCTTGCCGGGGGCGTAGTGCACGCCGAGGTTGATCGCGTCCGGACGGAAACTGCAGATCATCGCCAGCGCGACCGGATTCACCAGGCAGAACACGACCTCGGCCTCGCGGATCTCGGACAGGCAGCGCTCGCTGGCGTGGCGGCCGAAATCGATGCCGCTGCCCACCACCACCAGGCCGGCCTGCCGGCTCTTGGGGGGCTCGTCGCCGCCGGCACGCACGATGCGGTTGCGCCCGCTGTGCTTGGCGCGATACAGGGCTTGGTCGGCCTCGTGCACCAGCTGTTCCAAGGTCTCGATGCCCTCGCCGGCTTCGCAGACGCCGGAGCTGATGCTGAAGTGCACGGTCTTGCCGAACACCTCGATCGGCTCGATGCGCTCGCGCAGCTGCCGCAGCAGCGCCTCGGCCTGCGCCGCGTCGTCCTTCAGCAGGATCGTGAACTCGTCGCCGCCGCTGCGCCCGGCGATGCCGCGCGCGCCCACCACCTCGGCGATCCACCCGCCCAGCGAACGCAGCGCCGCGTCGCCGGCGGCGTGCCCGAAGTGGTCGTTGACACCCTTGAAGCGGTCGACGTCGGCGACGATCGCGGTGAACGGCTGCCCGCGTCGGCGTGCCGCGGCGAACGCCGCCTCGCCGAGCTTGCGCACCTGCTGGTAGTTGTAGAGGCCGGTCAGGCCGTCGTGCTCGGACTGCCAGCGGTAGCGCCGGCGCTCGACGAACGCGCGCCGCAGCAGCAGCGTCAGCAGCATCGCGACCAGCGCCAGCCCGCCGACGCCGACCCACAGCAGCCACTGCCGGCGCTGCGCGGCGGTGACCTGCAGCGCGGCCACTTGCTTCTCGGCTTCCAGCAGCGCGATCTGCTGCTCCTTCAGGCGGGTGTCGAACTGCACCTGCAGGAAGGCCACCCGGCGCTGGCGTGCATCGCTCTCGGCTTTCGCGGCCGCCTCGCTGGCCTGCTTGTAGTGCGCCAGCGCGCCGGCGGGGTCGCCGCGTTTCTCGGCCAGCAGCGCCAAGTGGTGTTCGGTTTCGGCAATCGCGTTCTGGTGCTTCAGGCCGCGGTAGTGGCGCAGGGTGTCGGTCAGCAGCCGTTCGGCGCGCTCGAGGTCGCGGCCCTCCACGACCAGGCTGCCGGCGAGCATCACCCGCGCGGTCCACTCGCCGACGGTGAAGCCGGCACTGCCGAAGTCCGCCAGCGCCTGCTCGGCCCATGCCACGGCCTCGACGTGGCGTCCCTGTGCCGCGGCCATCTTCGCGATGCCGTACTTGGCATTGGCGGTGAAGATCCTGTCGCCCGCGAGCTTGCAGGCCTCGATCTGGCGCCGGCGCCAGCGTTCGGCCTCGCGATAGCGGTGCCGATGGTCCTCGGACATCGCGACGTCGCTCAGCGCGACGCATCGGGCGCGTTGATCGGTGCCCTTTTCGACCAGGTTCAGCGCGCGCATCGCGAGCTCGTGCGCCCGCTCGGGCTCCCCGACCAGCGTGTGCAGGTAGCTGGCGACGCCCAGCAGGCTGGCGGACTCTTGCGGCGCCTCGCTCAGATGGGAGAGCGCCTCGTCGAGCCATGTGAAGGCCTGCGTCCACTCCTCGACGTTCGCTGCCGCGCTGATCGCGGTGGCGTACGCTCGTGCGCGCAGCGGCGGGGGCAGCGGCTCCTTCAGCAGTGCGTTGAAGCCGTTGATCGCAAGGCGCTCGTCGCCCGACACCACCAGCATGCGCAGGCGCACGAACTCCAGCCGCTGGCGCTGTTCCGGGCTCAGCGCCGGAAGCTGCGGCGACAACGCCTGGATCTTCGCGTTGGTGTCGCGCCAGCCGGCGGCAACGCCCAGGCGCTCGATCTCGGCCACCTGCGGCTCCAGCGCTCCGTTGGCAAACGCCGGCAGGCCCGCGAGCGCGAGCCAAAGCGCCGCGGCGGACCGGCAGCGGCGCATGGGGGTGCTCGACGCTCGCGTCAGGCTACTGGTCGTAGGCGCGTACGGTGTGGTTGATGGTGTACTGCCCATCTTTCAGCCCGGTGAGGCGCTTGATCGCCTCGTAGTCCTTCGCCAGCAGCGCCGCGCCTTCCTCCGCCGACAGGCCGAAACGGCGGATCACCGCTTGCGGGTCCTTCTCGTATTCGCTGTTCAGCGCGGCATCGCTTCCGAGTTTTCTCATCAGGTCAAGCAGCTTCGACATGTCGTTCTTTTCTTGGGATGGTCGGGCGCTGTCGGCACTGGGTTGCCGGATGGGGTGCGCCTTCTGTTACAACCTCACACAAAACGAACCCTCAGTATAGGGGGCGAGGTTCTGCCTGCCTGTGACACGCGTCGCGCTGCGCCACCTTGTCAGTCGACGGGGAGGGACGAGGGGCCGGCTCGGGTGGTCATGGCGGCGGCGCCTCAGGCCGCGCCGCCGGCCGAGCGCGGCAGCCCGAACACCCGGTCGAAGGCCCAGGTGAACACGATCGCGTAGACGAAGAAGAAGGCCAGCAGCACCAGCTCGGCCAGCAGCGCGGCGAGCAGCGTCGTCTGCAGCCACCAGGCGGCCAGCGGCACCAGCAGGATCGCCAGCCCGCCCTCGAAGCCGATGCCGTGCGCCAGCCGGCGCCGGGCCGAGCGGCCCTTGACCGCCTGGCGCGCCTCCCAGGCCTCGAACAGCCCGTTGAAGACGTAGTTCCAGCCCAGCGCGATGGCCGACATCAGCAGCGCCAGCGCCAGCGACTCGCCCACCGGCTGGTCGAAGCCCCAGCTCAGCGCCGGCCCGACGAAGGACACGGCGCCTATTTCGTACAGGATCGCCTGGACCACGCGGCGGGTGGTGGGCGACATCGTTGCAGACCAGTTCATACGCACTCCATGCGTGTCGGGGCCGTCCCCTGCGAACCGGTTCAGCGAGGTCGTCCTGCTGCCGCACCCGCGACGCGCGGATGCGGCCGCGACTCTAGCGCAAGGCCGCTTCGCCGGCCTGGCGGTGCGGCCTCAGATCAGCCGCTGCACGACCTGGCCGGTGTGGTCGGCGATGTACAGCCGCGCGGCCTGCGTGCGTTCGGCGACGAAGGCCGCGTGCCGGCGCACGTAGGCCAGGTCGGCGTGGTAGGCGGCGTGGATCTTCTGCAGCCGGCCGTCGGCGCCGCGGACGACCTCGACGACGCGATACAGGACGTGGCTGTTGTGTTGAAGCGGGCCCATCGATGCTCGGCCGTCGGCCGGGATGAGGGCCGGCCCGCCGCGGGCTGCGATTGTCCGGCGCGAGCGCCGGCGGTCATTTGACCTGCACCATCCGCGGCCGCTTCTGCGGCGCCACCGCCGGTGCGCCCCAGGACTTCAGCGCGCGCAGCAGCGGCCGCTTCTTGTCCTGGTGGGCCTGCATGCGGCGCAGGATGTCGTCGAGCGTGCGGATCGCGTCGACGACGTGCGGGCCCTTGTTGAGCATCACGCACTCGGCGCGGCCGGCCATCGCCGCGTCGGTGATCTCGGCGCGGCTGGGCTGGCCGGTCTTGGCCAGGCCCTCGAGCACCTGCGTGGCCCAGACCACCGGCAGGTGCGCGGCCTCGCAGGCCCAGAGGATCTCCTCCTGCACCTCGGCCAGGCGTTCGAAGCCGCACTCCACCGCCAGATCGCCGCGCGCGATCATCACGCCGGCCGCCGGGCCGGCCATTGCCGCCAGCAGGATCTCGGGCAGGGCCTCGAAGCCGCGCCGCGTCTCCAGCTTCAGCATCAGCGCCGGGGCCGGGCCGGGCAGTGCGGCGAGCGCGGCGCGCAGCGCCTGCACGTCGGCGGCCGACTGCGTGAACGACAGGCCGACGAGGTCGGCGTGCGCGGCCACCGTCGGCAGGTCGGCGAGGTCCTGCGCGGTCAGCGCCGGCAGGTCGAGTTCGGTGTCGGGCAGGTTGATGCCCTTGTCGGCACCGAGCTTCTGGCCGCCGTCGCGGGCGTGGGTGATCTCGACCTCCACCTTGCGCGTGCCGCTGCGGCGCACGACGCCGCCCAGATGGCCGTCGTCGAACCAGACGCGGTCGCCCTTGCGCGCCTGGGCCAGCGCCTGCGGCAGCGTGCAGCCGATGGCCGGCGGCGTGGCGCCGGGGTCGGCCGGGTGGCCGTCGCGCTCGGGCTGCAGCACGAGCCGCGTGCCGCGCTGCAGCCACAGCGCCCCGGGCTCGCGCGGCAGCGCCTGCAGCCGGGCGCCGTGCGTGTCGCCGGCACGCCGGATCTCGGTCGTGTCGGCGAGCCACAGGCTGCGGCGGCATTCCAGCAGCACGCCGGCTGCGGCCCGTTCGGCGACCCGCAGGCGGCGCGGGCGGCCGCGCGTGTCGACGAGCTCGACGCGGTCGCCGACGTCCAGCGTTTCCAGCCAGTCGCGCTCGACGGCCAGCGTCAGCGCGGCGCCGGGCAGCTCGGCGCCGTCACCGGCAGCGCGCAGGCCCAGGCGCGCCGGCTGGACGACACGGCCCAGCGCGTCGCGTTCGGGTTTCAGGTGCACCACCGCCGGCCCGGCGCGCAGCGCGCCGGTACGCAGCTTCGGGCCGCCCAGGTCCATCAGCACACGCACCGGCCGGCCGCAGCGCCGGGCGTGGTGGCGCACGCGCGCGGCCATCGCGACCCAGGCCGCGGCGTCGTCGTGGGCGCAATTGATGCGCGCGATGTCCATGCCGGCGGCCACCAGCGCAGCCACCAGCGTGTCGTCGTGGGCCGCCTCGCCGGGCAGCGTGACCATGATGCGGGCGCTGCGTTCGGCCGGTGCGGCGCCCAGCAGCGCCTCGGTGTGCCGGGCCAGCAGCCGCGCGCCTTCGCTGAGCCCGGTGGGCTCGGGCCGGACGGGCAGGCGCCCTTCGTGGCCGACGAGCCGGTGCAGGATGCCCAGCACCTGGTCCAGGTTGGCCAGCACATGGGTTTCGGCGCGGCCCAGCGAGGACAGGCCGATCGCCGCCAGCCGCTGCTGCACGCGGCGCAGGTCGTAGCGGCGCAGCGCCAGGTAGTGCGCGAGGTTGGCGGCGCTGGCACGGTAGGCCGGGTCGACGGCGGCCAGCTGCGGCGCCAGCCGGGCCTCGTGTTCGAGCATCGACTCGCGCAGCACCTGCAGCTCGGCGATCAGGGCCTCGCAGGCCGGATGGTCCCAGGGGCCGGAGGCGGCGGCTTCGCGGGTGGTGGCGTTGGCGTCGGTGGTACGGTCCATCGGTCGGTGTTCTCCCCGTGGCCACTCTGCGCCCGCCGCGTGGCGCTTTCGTGACCGTCACCGCCGCGTCACGCCGCGGCCCCAGCATGCGGCCATGACGACGATCGACCTCGTCTACTTCAACGCCGGCGGCGGCCACCGGGCCGCGGTGCAGGCGCTGCAGGAGACGGCCCAGGAACAGGGCCGGCCGTGGACGCTGCGCCCGGTCAACCTGGTGCGCGTGCTGGACCCGGGCGCGAGCTTCCAGCGCCTGACCGGCTTCGAGCCCGAGGACTACTACAACCTGCGCCTGCGCCGCGGCTGGACCGCCGGGCTGGCGCACGAGCTCAAGCTGCTGCAGGGCCTGATCCGGCTGGCCCACCGGCCGATGCTCGCCGCGCTGCGCCGCCACTGGCTGGCCAGCCGGCCCGACCTGGTGGTCTCGGTGGTGCCGAACTTCAACCGGGTGCTCGCCGAGTCGGCGCAGGCGGCCTGCAACGGCCTGCCGTTCGTCACCGTGATGACCGATCTGGCCGACCACCCGCCGCGCTTCTGGATCGAGCCGCGGGTCCAGCAGCACCTGATCTGCGGCACGCCGCGCGCCGCCGAGCAGGCGCGTGCCGCCGGCGTGCCGGCGTCGCGGCTGCACCACGTCTCGGGCATGGTGCTGCGGCCGGCCTTCCACCACCCGCAGGCGCTGGACCGGCGCGCCGACCGCGCCGCGCTCGGGCTGGACCCCGATCGCCCGGTGGCCGCGGTGATGTTCGGCGGCCATGGCTCGCGCCAGATGCTGAAGATCGCGCGCGCGCTGGGCGACGTGCAGCTGGTGCTGCTGTGCGGCCACAACAGCGCGCTGCAGGCCGAGCTGGCGGCGATGCGCCGCGCGGCGCCGCATGTCGCGCTGGGTTTCACTCAGAACGTGCCGCGTGTGCTGCAGCTGGCCGACGTCTTCGTCGGCAAGCCGGGGCCGGGTTCGATCAGCGAGGCGGTGCAGCTCGGGCTGCCGGTGCTGACCTTCGAGAACGCGTCGACGCTGCCGCAGGAACGCTACAACGTGCAGTGGCTGCGCGAGCTGGGCCTGGGGCTGGCGGTGGGCTCGCTGCGCGAGCTGCCCGGCGCGATGGCCGAGCTGCTGCAGCGCCTGCCGCAGTACCAGGCGCGTGTGCGCTGGGTGGACAACCGCGGTGCCGCCGAGGTGCTGCAGGTCTTCGACGAATTGCTGCGCTCGCGCCGCGCGCCGGCGGCCGCCGCCGCCATCGCCGAGGCGCTGCCCGCCTGAGCCGCGTCAGGCGACCGGCTCGGCCTCGGGCAGGGCCTCGGCGGGCGCCGGCAGCGCCGTCGGCTGCGGGCGCTTGCCGCCGCGCACGATCTCCAGCCGGCCGTCGGCGTGTTCGACCAGCGCCGTCAGGCTCTCGACCCAGTCGCCGTCGTTGCAATAGAGCACGCCGTCGATCGTGCGGATCTCGGCGTGGTGGATGTGGCCGCAGACGACGCCGTGCGCGCCGCGCCGGCGCGCCTCGTGCGCGAGCACGGTCTCGAAGTCGTCGATGTAGCTGACCGCGCGCTTGACCTTGTGCTTCAGGTAGCCCGACAGGCTCCAGTACGGCAGGCCGAAGTGCTCGCGGGCGCGGTTGAACCAGCGGTTCAGTTCCAGCGCCAGCGTGTAGGCGGCGTCGCCGACGTGGGCCAGCCAGCGCGCGTGCTGCACGATGCCGTCGAACAGGTCGCCGTGCGTGACCCACAGCACGCGGCCGTCGGCGGTCTCGTGCAGGCAGTCCTCGACGACCTCGACGCCGCCGAAGCTCAGCTCGACGTAACGGCGCGCGAAACCGTCGTGGTTGCCGGGCACGAAGACCACGCGTGTGCCCTTGCGCGCCTTGCGCAGGATCTTCTGCACGACGTCGTTGTGGGCCTGCGGCCAGTACCAGCTGCGCTTCAACTGCCAGCCGTCGACGATGTCGCCGACGAGGTACAGCGTCTCGCACTCCAGGTCACGCAGGAAGGCGAGCAGCGCCTGCGCCTGGCAGCCGGGTGTGCCGAGGTGGATGTCGGAGATCCAGGCCGTGCGCACCCGCAGCGGCACGCCGTCCGCGGCGCCGTCTCGGGCGTCGGGCGGGGAGGGGGGCGCCGTCTGCATGGACCGGCATCGTCGCCGGCCGGCGTGACGCCGTGGTGACGGCTCAGAGCGGGCGGCCCAGGCGCTTCTCGATCTGACGGCGCTCCCATTCCGGGCCGAGGAAACGCGACGGGCCCCAGACGCCTGCGGCCTGAACCACCAGACCGATGCCCCAGCCCAGCGCCGGCCACACGACCCAGAGATAACCCGGCGTCGTCAGCAGGTTGATCGCCAGCAGCATCAGCATCACCCCGGCGTAGCTCGCCAGCTGGCCGTAGAACGCGCGCAGGCGGCGCACGTGGCGCAGCGCCAGGCGTTCCTCGGCGCTGAGGCGGGCGGCGTCGGCCGACGCGGTGGTGGCGGGCGGGGCGGCGGGCGGGGGCAGGGTTTCGGCGGCCATCGCGGTCTCCGGTTCGGGCGCCGGCGCGTCGGCCGGCATCAGCACTGAAAAGTCGATCTCGAAGACCGACGCCAGCGATTTCAGGGTTTCCGCGCTGGCCGGCTGGCCGCGCTCGATGCGCTGGATGGTGCGCACGCTCAGGCCGCTCAGCTCGGCGAGCTGCTGCTGCGACCAGCCGCGTTGGATCCTCAGTTTCTGAACCAGCATCGTGTGTCCCTGCAATCGACGGCTTCAGCTTGCCCGTCCCGGCGGCGGCGCGCGACGTCAGCGCCACGACAGACGGCGACAGCGACGCGACAGTGGCGTGTCCGGCGGCTGTCGGGTCGCCCCGCCGGCGCGATGATGCAGCAGCCCGCGCCGGGCCGCCGCGCCGGGCGCGGTTCGGCCCGGCTTGGGCTGCATCAAATCCCCACCGGCGCCCGGGCGCCTAATCGGCAGGCCGGCCGCCGTGGCGGCTGGCTGGTGACACCCCGTCAGGAGAACCGCATGTCCACTGCGTCGCACCCGTCGATCGTCCGGGCCGTCGTCCGCGAGATCCTGCCCCGTACCGGGCTGGCCTACCTCGACGGCGACGACCAGCGCGAATGGACCGTCACCAAGAGCACGCCCGGCGCCGACTTCGCGCATCTGCACCCGGGGGACCGGGTGGAGCTGTGTGTCGAACGCCACGACGCCTGGCTGATCGTCTCGGGCTACGCCGAGCTCGACCACTGAGCCCCGGCCCCGCGTGCGCGCGGGGTCTCAGCGGCGGGGCCGCGCCGTCTCCCCGGCCGGCAGCCAGCGCAGCAACTGCGTGTACAGCCGCTCGGCGGCCACCGGCTTGGGCAGGTGGTCGTTCATGCCGGCGGCCAGACAGGCCTCGCGGTCCTCGCCGAAGGCGTTGGCGGTCATCGCGATCACCGGCACGTGTTCGCCGCCGGGGCGGGCGCGGATCTCCCGGGTGGCCTGCAGCCCGTCGAGCACCGGCATCTGCACGTCCATCAGGATCGCCGCGTAGGCGTTGGCCGCCGCACGCTCGACGGCCTGCCGGCCGTCGCCGACCAGGTCGACGACCAGCCCGGCGCATTCCAGCAGCTCTTCGGCGACCAGCTGGTTGATCTCGTTGTCCTCGGCCACCAGCACGCGGGCACCGGCGTGGCGCTGGCGGACCAGGGTCTCCAGGTCCATGCCCGGCGCGGGTGCCGCCGCACGCTCGGCCTCGTCCTGGGCGCGCTGCAGCCTGACCTCGATGCAGAAGGTGCTGCCCTGGCCCGGCACGCTGCGCACGTCGATGCGCCCGTGCATCAGCTCGACGAGGTGGCGGCAGATGGCCAGCCCGAGGCCGGTGCCGCCGAAGCGCCGCGTCGTCGAGCTGTCGGCCTGCTGGAAAGGCGCGAACAGCTGCGCCAGCCGCGCGGCCTCGATGCCGATGCCGGTGTCGCTCACCTCGAGCAGCAGCCGTGGTGCGGCGGCCTCGCTGGCGTCGACGGCGCAGGTCAGGCGGATCTCGCCGCGGTCGGTGAACTTCACCGCGTTGCCCAGCAGGTTCAGCAGCAGCTGGGCCAGCCGCGTCGGGTCGCCACGCAGCCGGGCGCCAGCGGCACGGTTGTCCACCGACAGCGTCAGGTGTTTCTCGGCCGCCAGGTCGGCGACGAGGCCGCGTGCACGCTCGAGCACCTCGTCGAGCGCGAAGTCCACCGTCTCGAGCGTCAGCTTGCCGGACTCGATCTTGGACAGGTCCAGCACGTCGTTGACCAGCGACAGCAGGTGGTCGACGGCGCGCGCGATGACCGACAGCGAACGCTGCTGCTGCGGCGACGCCTCGCGCTGCAGCAGGTGGACCATGCCGGTGATGGCGTTCAGCGGGGTGCGGATCTCGTGGCTCATGTTGGCCAGGAAGGCGCTCTTGGCGCGGTTGGCCGCCTCGGCCTTGCGCGTGCGCTCCTCGACCAGCACCTCCAGGTGGTGGCGGTGGCGCTCGAGCTCGGCGACGATGCGCCGGCGCTCGGTCATGTCGCGCAGCAGGCCCAGCACCGCCGGCCGGCCCCGGTGTTCGAAGCGCGCCGCGCGCAGCTCCATCCAGACACGATGGCCGTCGCGGTGCAGCAGCGCAACGTCGTCATGGCGCTCGGGCTCGGGTGTCGGCGGCGCCAGCCGTGCCTGGTAACGCTCGTCCCACAGCGGCAGCGACTCCGGCGCGAGGGTCTCGTCGAAGCCGCGGCCCTCGAAGTCCAGGCGGTCGTAACCCAGCAGCGCCGGCAGTGCCGGGTTGACGAAGACGAAACGCCGGTCCTGGGCGACGAACAGGCCGTCGCCCAGCGAGCCGACGATGGTGCGGTTGAAGGCCTCGCTGTCGGCCAGCGCCTGCGCCGCACGCGCGGCCTCGCGCCGCCGCTGCACGTCCTCGAGGCAGCGCTCGATGGCCGGGATCAGCCGCGCCATGCGGTCCTTGAGCACGAAGTCGGCGACGCCGCGGCGCAGCAGGTCGACCGCCAGCTCCTCGCCGATGGTCCCGGTGACGAGGATCACCGGCACCTCGGGCAGCCGCAGGCGCACCTCGGCGAGCGTGGCGTCGAAGTCCAGCCCGGGCAGCGAGTGGTCGGCCAGCACCAGCTGCCAGCCGCCTTCGGCGAGCGCGGCGCGAACGGCCTCCGGCGACGCGGCGCGGCGGCAGTCGGCCCCGAGGCCGTGCTGCTGCAGCTGGCGCCGCAGCAACTGGTAGTCGGTCTCGAGATCCTCGATGACGAGGATGCGGTCGGCCTTGCCGGCCGGCGGGCAGGAGCTCATCTCATCCCCGGTTCAGCGGTTCGTTGGTCGCCAGCCAGTACACGCCGAGGCCGGCGACCCGTTCGGCGAACTCGCCGAAGTCCACCGGCTTGCGCACGAAGCTGTTGGCGCCGCCTTCGTAGCTGGCGATGCGGTCGGTGTCCTCGTCGCTGGAGGTCAGCACGACGACCGGCAGGCAGCGTGTGCGCTCGTCGGCACGCAGCCGCGCCAGCACCTCCAGCCCGGTCAGCCGGGGCAGGCCGATGTCCAGCAGCACGACGGTCGGCAGGTCCGGGCCCGGGCGCGTGGCGAACTCGCCGGCGCGGAACAGGTAGTCCAGCGCCTGCTGGCCGTCGCGCACGACGTCGACGCGGTTGGCGACCCGTGCCCGGTTCAGCGCGCGCAGCGTCAGCAACTCGTCCTGCGGGTTGTCTTCGACGAGCAGGATCACACGCTCGCTCATGCCGTCGCTCCTTCGTTCTGGCCGGCGTGCGGCCGTGGCGGCAGGGTGAAACGGAAGCAGGCCCCCCGGCCCGGGTGACCTTCGGCCTCGATGCGCCCGCCGTGGCGGTTGACGATGCGCTGCACGGTCGCCAGGCCGATCCCGAGACCGGGAAACTCGTCCTGCCGGTGCAGCCGCGCGAAGGCCTTGAACAGCCTTCCGGCATGCGCCATGTCGAAGCCGGCGCCATTGTCCTCCACGCAGAACCAGCGCTCCCCGTCACGGCTGAGCGCATGGACGTGGATGCGTGCGTCGGCGCGTCCGGCCGAGTACTTCCAGGCGTTGCCGACCAGGTTGCCGACCAGCGCGGCGAGCATGCGCCGGTCGCCGTCGAAGACCAGGCCGGGCTCGATCTCGACCTCGACCTGGCGCGCGGGCTCGGCGCGGCGCAGGTCGGCTGCGGCTTGCGCGGCCAGCGCCGACAGGTCCACCGGCGCCACCGACAGCGCGCCGCGCAGCGTGCGCGACAGCGTCAGCAGGCCTTCGACGAGGTCACCCATGCGCTGTCCGGCGAGCACGACCTGGTCGAGATAGCCGCGGGCCTCGGGCTCCAGCTTGTCGCCGTGGTCCTCGATCAGGGCCTGCGAGAAGCCGGTCATCGCGCGCAGCGGCGCGCGCAGGTCGTGCGAGACGGCGTAGGCGAAGGCGTCGAGCTCGGCATTGGCGGCCTGCAGCTCGGCGGTGCGTGCGGCGACTCGTGCCTCGAGCTGGGCGTTGAGCTCGCGCAGCGCCGCCTGCGCCTGGCGCTGCTCGGTGATGTCGTGCAGCACGACCTGCACGCCCTGGCCGTCGGCCAGCGCCAGCAGCATCACGGTCGACTCGACGTCGGCCTGGCCGCCGTCGAGCCGCCGGATGCGGTGCTCGAGCGCCGGGCCCGGGGCGCCGCCGGCGGCCAGCGCGGCCTGCTGCTCCAGGCGCCGTCGGGCCAGTTCGGCGTCGTCGGCAGCGAACAGCTCGGCCGTGCTGCGTCCGCGCAGCTCGGCGATCGAGGCCGCGCCGAACAGGCGCAGGCAGGCCTGGTTGGCGATCTGCAGCCGGTCTTCGAGCGCGACGTAGATCGCCACCGGCGCGTCGCGGAACAGGGTTTCGTAGCGTGCGGTGGCCAGCTGCTGCTCGGCGAGCCGGCGCGAGAGCTCGTCGTGCAGCCGGCGCAGCGCATGCGCGAGATCGGCGACCTCGTCCTGGCGCCGCGCCGGCATCGCCGCGAAACGCGGCGGCTGCTCGTGCACGACGCGCAGCGCCGCGGCCGACAGATCGCCGATCGGCCGCGCGACGCGCGAGGCCAGCCAGACGCTGAGCAGCATGAACGCCAGCGCGCCGGTGCTGCCCAGCACCAGCAGCCGTCGCGACATCTCGTCGGCGGGACGGAAGGCGAGGGCGGCGGGCTGGCGCAGCAGCACTGTCAGCCCCGAGCTGCCGGGGCCGCCGGGGCTGCGTTCCCAGTCGCTCAGGTACTCGCCTTCGCCCGGCCAGGCGGCAATGTGCGGCGGGTTGTCGGGGTCGGGCGGCAGCGGCGCCGGGCGGTCCAGCCAGGCCGCCGGGCCGAGCAGCACGCGCTGGTCGCGGTCGAGCACGATGCTCTCGATGCCGGTTTCCGCCGACATGCCGCGCTGCAGCGAGCGGTGCAGGTCGCGCAGCCAGTCCCAGTGCAGGCGCGCCGCGAGCACGCCGATCGGGCGGCCGGTCATGTCGGTCATCGGCACGCCGAGGTCGATCAGCGGCGGCGGTTCGCCGTCGTCGAGGCCCAGGCTGGCGGCCAGCGCACCGGCCGGCCGGCGCCCGCCGATCCAGGGTGCCTGCGTCGCCGGCTCGAACCACGGTTCGCCGCGCAGGTCGGCACCTTCGAGCAGCGCGTTGGTGGCCACCTGCACACGCCCGTCGGTCGAGACGATGGCCACCCAGGCCAGCGCCGGCTGCTGCGCACGCAGGCCTTCGAGCAGCAGCCGGGCGTCGCCGGCCTCGAACAGCCCGCTGGCCAGCAGCGGGTGGTCGGCGGTGGCCTGCAGCTGTTCCAGGCGCTGGCGCAGCGCGCCGTCGAGCGTGCGCGCCAGCAGCAGGGCCTCGCGCCGCATCGACTGGCCCTGCTGCTCGACGAGCTGGCCGCGCTGCACGTGGCCGACCACCGCCGCCGTCAGCAGCGCCAGTGCCAGGCCGCTGCCGCCGAGGATCAGCGCAAAACGTGCGCGCAGGCTGCGGCGGGGGTCGAGCCAGCGGGGCAGCATCGGCTTCAGTTGCCGTAGTAGCCGCCGGCGCGCATCTCGCGGTCGGCAGCGGCCTGGGAGGCGCGCAGCGCCTGTTCCACCGTCGTGCGGCCGGTGAGCGCGGCGGCGATCTGCTGGCCGACGGCGACGCCGATGGTCTGGAACTCGGGAATCGCCGCGTACTGCACGCCCTGGTAGGGGCTGCGCGGCAGCGTGCTGTCGCCAGGGTCGACGCTGTCGATGGCCTTCTTCTCGGCGGCCGCGAAGTGGCCGGCGACACGCTGGAACGCCGGGTTGGCGTAGGTCGAGCGCCGTGTCCCGGTGGGCACCGCAGCCCAGCCGCGCTCGCGTGCCACCAGCGCCGTGTACTCCTTGGACGTGGCCCAGGTGACGAAGCGGCGCGCCGGCTGCGGGTGCCGGCTCGAGGTCGGCACCGCCAGCGACCAGGCCCAGAGCCAGTTCGCGCCCTTGGTCGTCACCGCATAAGGCGCCTGGGTGAAGCCGACGCGTCCGGCGACGCTGCTGCCGGCGGGGTCGGAGACGAAACCGGCGGCGATCGTCGCGTCGACCCAGATCGCGCAGCGGCCGGCGCGGAACAGCGTCAGCAGCTCGTTGTAGCTGTTGGCCGCCGAGCCCGGCGGGCCCCAGCGCTGCAGCAGCTCGACGTAGAGCGTCACGGCCTCGCGCCAGGGGCGGGTCTCGAGCTGCGGCCGCCAGGCCATGTCGAACCACTGGCCGCCGAAGCCGTTGACCATCGTCAGCAGCAGCGCCATGTTGTCGCCCCAGCCGGGTTTGCCGCGCAGGCAGATGCCGTGCACGCCGGCCGCCGGGTCGTTCAGCCGCTCGGCCGCGGCGCGCACCTCGCGCCAGGTCGGGCGCTCGCCGAAGCTGATGCCGGCGCGCGCCGCGAGGTCGCGCCGGTAGTACAGCATCGAGCTCTCGCCGTAGAACGGCGCGGCGTAGAGCCGGCCGTCGACCGAGAGCCCGGCGCGGATCGCCGGCAGCAGGTCGTCGACGTCATAGGCCGGCGGCGGCTCGATCGGCCGCAGCCAGCCCTTGCGGGCCCAGACCTGGGTCTCGTACATCCCGATCGTGACGACGTCGTAGCGGGTGGCGCCGCGCGCGACGTCGGTGGCCACGCGCTGGCGCAGCCCGGCCTCCTCCAGCGTCACCCAGCGCACGCGGATATCGGGATTGGCACGCTCGAAATGCGGCGTCAGGCGCTGCATCTCGATCATGTGCTCGTTGTTGACCGTCGCGACGACGATCTCGGTGGCCGCCCAGGCCGGCGACGCCAGCACCGCGAGGCTGCACGCGAGGCGAAAGAACGAAGCCCTCATCGTTCTCCTTCCGGGCGCTTGCCACCGCCCGCGGCGTGGATGGTCGCCTGTCCGGGCCGCCGGAGCAACGGCAGCGGCGCCGGCCGCCGCCCGGTGTTGCGCCGACGCCCGCCGGACGCGGCGGCGCCGCGTCAGCGGCCGAGCGCGCCCAGCACGCGCAGCACGTCCCAGCACGCGCCCATGTCGTGGTAGTCGGTCTTGCCGGCGGGACTCTTCTCGTCGGTCAGCTTGCGGTTGTCGGGGCCGAGGATGCGATACCACGCGCCGTGCCGGTGGTCGACGAAATGGCGCCAGACGTAGGCCCAGATCCGGTCGTACCAGCCCCAGGCGCCGGGTTCGTCCAGACGCACGGCCAGCCAGGCCGCGGCGGCCAGGCTCTCGGCCTGCACCCAGTGGTACTTGTCGGCGTCGCAGACGCTGCGGTCGGGCGCGAAGCCGTAGGCCAGGCCGCCGTGCTGCGCGTCCCAGCCGTGGGCCAGCGCGGTGTCGAAGAAGCGTCTGGCGGTCGGCGCGATCCACGCCGGGGCCTGCGCCGGCGCCAGCCGCGCCTGCAGCTGCAGCAGCAGCTTGGCCCACTCGGTGAGGTGCCCCGTCTGGAAGCCCCAGGGGCGGAAGATGTTGCTGCGGTCGTGGCGGTTGTAGTCCCAGTCGATCGTCCAGGGGCCGTCGCCGTCGCGGCGCCAGTGCTCCCAGACCAGGCCCGAGGCCTTCGACGCCAGGCCCTGCGTGACGGCCTGGGCCAGCGACAGCGCACGCTCCAGGTGGCGCGGCTCGCCGGTGGCCTCGTGCGCGGCCAGCATCGCCTCGCAGGCGTGCATGTTGGCGTTCTGGCCGCGGTAGGGCGCGAGCCGCCAGGCGGCGTCGGCCTCGTCGGCGTAGAGGCCGCAGTCGGGCTCCCAGAAGCGGCGTTCCATCAGCTCGAGCGCCTCGTCCAGGCCCTCGCGGGCGCCGGCGATGCCGGCCATCGCGGCATGTGCGTGCGCCAGCACGACGAAGGCCAGGCCGTAGCCTTGGTTCGTGGTGTCGAGCACGCGGGCGCGGCCGGCGTGCCAGTCCAGCAGCCAGGCGTAGCCGCCATCGGGCTGGCGATGGGCGTCGTGCAGGAAGTGCAGGCCGTGGCGCGCCAGCGCGAGGTCGTCGGCGCTGCCGAAGTGGCGCGCCGCCTGCGCGTGCACGACGACGAAGCGCGTGCTGCTGACCAGGTGGCGCGTGCGCCGGTCGTAGACCGTGCCGTCGTCGAGAAAGTAGTGGAAGAAGCCGCCGCCGGGATCGGCGGCGCGGCCGGCGTAGAACGCGAGCGTGTCGCGGATGTGGCGGCGCAGGAACTCCGGCGAGCGGAAGTCGGGGGTCGCGCGGCCGTCGGGCGCGGGGGCAACGGGGTCGGACATCGGTGGACTCGGACGGCTGAACCGCGACGATACGACGCCGTTGCCGCGCCGCGAAAGCCGTCCTTGGCGCCGGGGTTCAGCGCCGCGCCGTGGCGCCCGCCGGGCCGCGCGGCAGTGCGTCGGCCAGGCGCGCGTGCAGCGCCTCGAGCACACCCAGCGCGTCGGCGAGTTCGGCCGCCGGCAGGCCGGCCGCCAGGCGTGCCGTCCAGGCCTCGTGCAGTGCCGTGGCGGCGGTGAGCTGGCGGCGGCCGGCGGCGGTCAGGCCGTAGAGCGGCGAACGCTGGTGGCGCGGGTTCGCCGCCGCGGCGACCAGGCCTTCGCGAGCCAGCAGGTGCAGCTGCTTCTGTGCCCCCTGGCGCGTGACGCCGACGGCCTCGGCGAGCTGCGGCGCCGACAGCGGCCGCCCGGCCTGGGAGATCGCGCCCAGCACCTGCCAGCGTGCCGAGTTCAGCTCCAGCGGCTCGAGCAGGGCGTCGCCGCGTGCGAGCAGGCGGCTGCTCAGGCGCTGCACCGCCTGCATCAGTGTGCTGACGAGGCGGGCGGGATCGTCGGTCGGATGGGCCATCGTGGTGCGTCTCGAACTGACAACCAGTTTCCAGTAAGGGAAACTGGTTGTCAATTTGGCACCCGCTGCGGGCATCGCGGCCGGCCGGTCTTGCGCTCGCTCAGAACGCGAAGCCGTTGGCGCACGCGGCATTCAACTTTTCCCCTGTCCGGACGATAGGGGACCATGACCCTCGCCGGTTTCCGGCGACACCGTTCGAACCGACACGTCAGACCTCATGCTCAGATTCCTACGTCGTTTCACGCTCCGAACCCGACTGCTGGCCTCGATGGCCCTGCTCACCGCCGCGCTGCTGGGGCTGGGCGCCTGGGGCGTGGTCGAGAACCGGATCGTCACGCAGCGCACGGCAGCCCTGTTCGACAGCGCCCAGCAGGGCTCGGACGCGGTGGCGCGCCTGCGCGAGTCGCTGACCAACCTGCGCCGGCTGCAGGCCGACGCGATCGCCTCGGGCGCCAACCCGGTCGAGGTCGAGCGCATCGTCGGGCTGTGGAAGGCCGAGGCGCAGCGTGTGCAGGCACTGGACGCCGAACTGACGAAAGTCGATCCGGGCAACACGACGATCGAGGCGCTGGTCAAGCAGCAGCAGGGCCAGCTGCAGCAGTACACGGGCATCGTCGGGCCGCTGCTGGACAAGCTGCAGTCGGCGGTACTGGACAGCGCCGGCGCGCTGGCCTACGCCGAGGAAGCCGAGGAGCACGTCAAGGCGCTGCACGGCACGGCCGACGCGATGCTGCGTGCCAGCCAGTCGCGCCAGGCGACGATCCGCCAGGAACTGGCCGACGCCTCGGCGCTGGCCGCCAACCTGCGCCTGGCGATGACGGTGCTGGCCGTGGCGGTGCTGCTGCCGGCGCTGTGGCTGACGCTGCAGTCGGTGTGCGACCCGCTGCAGCAGGCGGTGTCGGCGGCCGACCGCATCGCGCGCGGTGACCTCGGCGAAGACCTGCGTGTCGAGGGCCAGGACGAGACCGCGGCGCTGCTGCGCTCGCTGCAGCAGATGCAGCAGTCGCTGCGCCGCCTGGTCGGCCAGGTGCGTGAGTCGGCCGAGTCGATCCAGACCGCCAGCGGCGAGGTCGCCGCCGGCAACACCGACCTCAGCCAGCGCACCGAGGAGCAGGCCAGCAACCTGCAGCAGACCGCCTCGTCGATGGAGATGTTGACCGGCTCGGTGCGCCACAACGCCGACTCGGCGCAGCGTGCCAACGAGCTGGCCAGCGACGCCGCCGGCGCTGCGGCCCAGGGCGGCAAGGTCGTCGGCCAGGCGGTGACGACGATGCACGACATCGCCGCGTCGTCGCAGAAGATCGCCGAGATCATCGGCGTCATCGACGGCATCGCGTTCCAGACCAACATCCTGGCACTGAACGCCGCGGTCGAGGCCGCGCGGGCCGGCGAGCAGGGCCGCGGCTTCGCCGTCGTGGCCGGGGAGGTGCGCAGTCTGGCCCAGCGCAGCGCCGAGGCGGCGCGCGAGATCAAGACCCTGATCACCGCCAGCGTCGAGCGTGTCGAGGCCGGCACGCGGCAGGTCAGCGACGCCGGCCAGTCGATGCAGGACATCGTCACCAAGGTCGAGCGGGTCAGCCAGCTGATCGCCGACATCTCCGGCGCGACGGTGGCGCAGTCGCGCGACATCGGCCAGGTCGGCGACGCCGTCGGCCAGCTCGACCGCGTGACCCAGCAGAACGCCGCGCTCGTCGAGCAGAGCGCCGCGGCGGCCGAGAGCCTGCGCGCCCAGGCCGCGCGTCTGGCCGATCTGGTCAGCGTGTTCCGGATCGGCCAGGCCTGACGCGTCGGGCCCGCACGCCGGGCTTGATCCTCGTCAGTCCGGCCTCGAAGTGCGGCCCGCGGCGGCTGCGCACGGCCCCGTGTTTGCTTGATGGGCGGCATGCACCCGCATGCCGCCAGCTTTGTCGGACTCGCGACAGCCGCCGCGCCCGCCGCGCCGCCACCGGGCTTCGTGCCGCGGCGCCTGGCTCGCGGCCAGGTCCTGTGCGCGCCGGGCGACGGCCGCAACCTCGTCTTCTTCGTCGCCAGCGGACGCCTGCGTGTGCACCTCACCGGCGCCAGCCGCGAGCTGACGCTGGCCTTTCTCGAGCCCGGCGACGTCTATTCGACGCACTCTCCGGCCTGGGTGACCGCCACCGCCGCGACCACGGTCTGGACCGTCGACACGCGTGCCTTCATGGCCCGGCTGGCCGACGACCCGGCGCTGCTGCCGCCGGTGATGGCGGTGCTCGGCCGCCTGCTCACCGGCGCCGTGGGGCTGGTCGAGGACCTGGCCTTTCGCGAGGTGCCGGCACGGCTCGCGCGTTTCGTGCTCGGGCTGGCGCAGCGCCGCGGCGAACACGACGGCGAGGGCTGGCGGGTGCCGCTGGATCTCAGCCTGGAGGACATCGCCAGCCTGCTCGGCAGCACCCGGCAGACGGTGTCGGCGCTGGTCAGCCAGTGGCAGCGCGAAGGCCTGCTCGAGCGCCGCGGCCGGCGCTGCCTGCGCATCCCGTCGGCCCAGGCGATGCAGGCGCTCGAACTCGTCGCCGGGCGCGGCGGTGCGTGAAGAACGTCGCCTGGCCGACGGACACGCGCCGCCGTCACCGTCGACATTGTCTGTCGTCGTCCACCACCGGAGCCCCGCCCCGTGAGCCACCGTCCCTGCGACTGCCCCAAGACCGACCGCTACGTCAGCTTCGCCGGCATCGACTGCGCCGGCAACGCCCGGCGCATCATCGAGATCATCGACACCCACCTCGCCGTGCCCGGTCGGCGCGACCGCTTCTGGGACTACTTCGACCGCAAGCGCACCGGCGGCTCCGGCCCGCGTCCGGACGACCTGTTCCTGGTGCATTCGCACCTCAACCAGATCCGCGAGTACTTCGAGGCCTGGCAGGACGCGCCGGCGATCGCGCTGCTCGACCGTGTCGAGGAGGAGTGCTGCTGAGCGCCGGCCGCCTGCCAAGATCTGCACGGTGTTCGACGCGTTCATCTGGAAACACTCTAAATTGCAAAAACGAAAAATCCGATTCCACGAACTGGCATTGATGAACTGCTGTTCCGGTTCGTGGAAAGGATGTCTCCGTGTTTGCACTGCTCGATCGATGGTCCCTGTCGCACAAGCTGCTGCTGATCGCCGTGCTGGCGTTCACGCTGCTGGCGGTGCCGGGCACGCTGGCGCTGAACCTGGCGCTGGAGCAGGTTCGCCAGGCACGCCATGAGCTCGAGGGCCTGCCGCCGGCCACGGCGCTGATGGCGCTGGCGCGGCTGACGGCGCAGCACCGCGGCCTGTCCAACGCGGCGCTCGGCGGCAACGCCGAGGCCGAGGCCCAGCGCGCCGCGCTGCGCACGAAGATCGACGCCGCGGCGGCGACGGCGCGCGCCAGCGTCGCGGCGCTGGACGAGCCCGCGCTGGCTGCTCGCCTCGTGCGCCTGCTCGACGAGGAGCGCGGCCTGGCCGAGGAGGTCGCCGCCCGCCGCGTGCTGGCGCCGGCCAGCTTCCAGCGCCACACCGCCGTCGTCGCGGCGCAGCTGGACCTGGTCTACGACATCGCCGCGGTCACCGAGATCGTGCTGCATCCGCTGGCCTCGGGCTACTTTCTCCAGGACGCGACGCTGAACCACCTGCCGCGCCTGGGCGAGCTGCTCGGCCAGCTGCGCGGGGCCGGCATGGGCCTGCTGGTGCGCGGCGAGGCCACGCCGGCCGAGCGTGCGCGGCTGTCCGGGCTGGTGGAGCGCGTGCGCAGCGCCAGCGCCGAGCTGACGCGGGCGCTGGACCACGCGATGGACGCCGACCCGGCCCTCGCCGCGGCGCTGGGCCCCCGCGCCCGCGAGGCCCGCGAGGCGGTGATGCAGGGCCTGGACTTCGCCACCGGCGCGGTCGTCGACGCGGCAGTGCTGGACCATCCCGGCGCCGACTGGTGGCGGCGCACCAGCGAGGTCATCGACCTTCAGCACGCGCTGGGCGAGCTCACGGTGCAGGCGCTGCAGGCCGACCTGCGCCAGTACGCCGACACGCGCGTGCAGCGGCTGGCCTGGGCCGGCGCGCTGATGGCGCTGCTGGGCGCGGGCACTGGCGGGCTGCTGTGGCAGATCGGCCGGCGCAGCGCCCGGTCGCTGGCCACCGCGATCGACGCCGCCAACGCGGTCGCCGCCGGCGACCTCAGCCGGCAGCTGCCGCTGCCGCCGGAGAACGCGCGCGACGAAGGCCAGCGCATGCTGCGCGCGATGCACACGATGTGCGCGCAACTGGTCGCGCTGGTCGGCACGGTGCGCGACAACGCCGGGCAGATCGCCACCGCGAGCAGCGAGATCGCCAACGGCAACGCCGACCTCAGCGCGCGCACCGAGCAGCAGGCCAGCAGCCTGCAGCAGACCGCGGCCAGCATGGAGCAGATGACGGCCACCGTCGCCCAGACGTCCGAGCATGCGACCCAGGCCAGCCGCATGGCCAGCGCCACCGCCGAGGCCGCCGGCCGCGGCGGCGAGGTCGTGCAGCGGGTGGCCGCGACGATGGCCGAGATCGAGGCCGGCGCGCGGCGCATCGGCGACATCGTCGGCACGATCGACGCCATCGCCTTCCAGACCAACATCCTGGCGCTCAACGCCGCCGTCGAGGCGGCCCGCGCCGGCGAGCACGGCCGCGGCTTCGCGGTCGTCGCCGGCGAGGTGCGGGCGCTGTCGCAGCGCAGCGCCGAGGCGGCGCGCGAGGTGCGCACGCTGATCGGCAGCAGCACCGCGGCGGTGGACGCCGGCGGCGCGCTGGCGCGCGAGGCCGGCCAGGAGATGCAGGCCATCGTCGAACAGGTGCAGCGCGTGGCGACGCTGATCGCCGAGATCACCGCCGCCAGCAGCGAGCAGACCGAAGGCATCGGCCAGGTCAACGCCGCCGTCGGCGACCTGGACCGGACGACGCAGCAGAACGCGGCGCTGGTCGAGCAGAGCGCCGCGGCCGCCGACAGCCTGCGCCAGCAGGCGGCGCGGCTGTCGGCCGCCGTCGGCGTCTTCCGCCTCGAACGCGGCTGAGGCGGCCGGCGCCGCATCCGATGGCGCGTCGCGGCGCGCCTGTTCGCGTGGCCGGTGTTCGACGCCCCGGCGGCGAGGCGCTAGGCTTGCCGTTCCAACGGAGAACCTGCCTCATGCACGCAACGATGTCCCGTTCCCTGGTGTTGCGCGGCCGCCGGGTCGCCGCATTCGCGGCGCTGGCCGCGCTCGCCGCCTGCTCCTCCACCCCGCGAGGCATCGACGCCCAGTGGCGCGCGCCCGACGCCGGCCGCCCGCTGGGCGGCGCGCGGGTGCTCGTCGCCTGCGAGGCGGCCGAGACGACGCTGGTGCGGCTGTGTGTCGAACGCTTTGCCGCCGAGCTGGCCGCGCGCGGCGCCACGCCGGTGCCGGCGCCCGATGCACCGCCGCCGCCGGCCGCCGGCCCGCGCGACGATGCGCGTTACGTCGATCTGGCGCGCCAGGCCGGCGCGGCCGCGGTCTGGGTCGGCAGCGTCTCGGTGGCGCCGGCCGAGCCGGCCTCCGGCGGCCTGTCGATCGGCTTCGGCGGCCTGCACGTCGGCAGCGGCGGCAGCGGCGTCGGCCTGGGCGTGACGCTGCCGGTGGGCTCGCTCGGGGGCGGCGGCTCCGCGGTGCGTTACGCCGCCGAGGCCCGCGTCAGCGAAGTCGCCGGCGGCCGACTGCAGTGGAGCGCACGCGCCGGCTCGGGCGCGTCGGGCGACGCCGGGGGGCAGCTCGACGCCCTGGCGCGCCGGCTGGTCGACGCGGCGGCCACCGCCGGGCTGTTCTGAGCCTCGGCGCCGGCCGCGTGCCGGTGCCCCCTGACGACCCCACGCCGCGATCCCGAAGACCGATGCCCATGCCGAACCGCCGCCGCATCCTCCAGTCCCTGGCCACCGTCGCCGTCGCGGCGCCCTGGGTGGCACGCGCCGAAGGGCGCACGGTCCGCCTGCTGGTCGGGTTTCCGCCCGGCGGCGGCACCGACGCCATCGCGCGTGTGCTCGCCGAACGGCTGAAGGACGAGCTCGGCGCCCCGGTCATCGTCGACAACCGGCCCGGTGCCGGCGGCCAGCTCGCCGCGCAGGCGCTGAAGGCGGCCGCGGCCGACGGCAGCACCTTCCTGCTGTCGCACGACCACACGGTGTCCATCCTGCCGCTGGTGCTGCGCCAGCCCGGCTTCGACCCGGCGCGCGACTTCGTGCCGGTGGCCGGCTTCGCGAGTTTTGCCAACGCCTTCGCGGTGTCGGCACGCACGCCGGCGCGCAGCCTGCGCGAGTACGTGGCCTGGGTGCGCCGCGAGGGCGGTGGCCGCGGCGCCGTCGGCATCCCGGCCGCGGCTTCCGTGCCGGAGTTCCTGGTCCGCATCGTCGCCGAGCGCAACGGCCTGGATCTCGTCGCCGTGCCCTACCGCGGCAGCGCGCCGATGATGGCCGACATGCTCGGCGAGCAGATCACCGCGGGTGTCGGGTCGGTGCCCGACTTCATCGAGAACCATCGCCACGGCCGGCTGCGCGTGGTCGCGGTGATGGGCACCCGGCGCATCGCCCAGATGCCCGAGGTGCCGACGCTGGCCGAGTCGGGCGTGGCGGGTTTCGAGGAGCTGCCGTACTACGGTGTCTTCGCCCCGGCCGCCACGCCGCGCCCGGCGCTGGACGGCTTCGCCGCAGCGCTGTCGCGTGTGCTGGCGCAGCCGGCGGTGCACGAACGGCTGACGGCGATGGGCTTGTCGGTCGGCTTCATGGAGCCGGCGCAGCTGGAGGCGCGTGAACGCGCCTACCGCGCGGCCTGGGCTCGCATCATCGCTGCCAGCGGCTTCCAGCCGCAGTGATCGCCGCCGGCCGCCGGCGTGCGGCCGCGCGTTCGCGCAGCTCGCAGGCCAGCGCGCTGGAGCCGGTGACCGCGACCGAGGTGCCGAACGCCAGCGGCCACCAGGAGCCGCTGGCCGTGCTCAGCGCCGCGCCGGCGAGCACCCCGGCCAGCCCGATCGCGTAGTGGTGCAGGGCAGGGCAGAACAGCAGGTTCATCGTCGTTCTCCTCGGCGGGTGGCCACCTTGCGGCGGCCGCGTTCAGCTGACCAGGAAGTCGATGACCACCGCGCCCGGGGCGCGCTGGCGATAGGTGGCGCGCACCTGGCCGCGGTAGTGCTGCTCGATCTGCATCAGCAGCGGCAGCGGGTCGTGGTCGTTGGCGAAGCGCATGGTCTCGCCGGGTTCGAGCGCGTCGAGCGCACCGAAGATCGCGGCGTGGCGGAAGCGCTTGGCGATGCCGCGCGCATCGAAGACGTGGATGCCGTCTTCGGACGGGTTGGAGCAGGAACAGGACATCGGGTCGGCCTCTGTTGAAGGTGCATTCAGCGTATTGCTTCGGACTGATCAAATCCTTAAGATGCTTCAACTATGCAGCTTCAAGCCGTCCTGCCGCCCGAGGCCCGCAGCCCCGCGGAACCCGCCGCCGAACCCCGGCTGACCGGCGACCTGGCGGTCTGGCTGGTCATTGCCGCCGAGCTGCTGACCTTCGGCCTGCTGTTCGTCTCCTACGCCTTCGCCCGGCTGCGCGAGCCGGAGCTGTTCGCGACGCTGCAGGCGACGCTGGACCTGGACCGCGGCGCGTTCAACACCGTGCTGCTGATCAGCGGCAGCGCCGCCGTCGCGCATGCGGTGGCGGCGCTGGACGCCGGGCGCACGGCCGGCGCCCGCCGCTGGCTGGCCGCGGCGCTGGCCTGCGGCGCGCTGTTCAGCGTCCTCAAGCTCGACGAGCTGGCCGCCAAGGTGGCCGCCGGCGCCGACCTGTCGGCCAACACCTTCTGGATGTTCTATATGGTGCTGTCGGGCTTCCACCTGCTGCACGTCGTCGCCGCGATGGTCTTCCTGGCCGTCGTCTGGTGGCTGGCCGGGCGCGGCGCCTACGGCCCGGGGCGCACCCACGTGCCCGAGACCGCCGCGGCGTTCTGGCACATGGTCGACCTGCTGTGGATCGTGCTGTTCCCGCTGCTCTACGTGCTGCGATGAAGCTCTCGCGCATCGATCTCGTCTGGGCGGCGCTGCTGGCCGCCACCGCCACCACCTGGGCGCTGGGCGAGTCCGGCGGCGGCGCGGCGTGGTGGCCGATGCCGCTGGTGTTCACGCTCGCCGCCGCCAAGGCCGCGGCAGTGGCGCTGGACTTCATGGGCCTGGCCGGTGCGCCGCCGCTGTGGCGCCGGCTCGTGCTGGGCTGGGTGTTCGGCGTCGTCGTGCTGGTGCTGCTGGCCTGGTGGCTGGGCCGCGGCGCCGTCTGCGCATGACCCGAATGCGGGGGTGACCCCGGGGCGCGGGGTTCCGGGCCGCCGGGCGCGGCGCAACGATGCAGCGCATGGACACGCCCAAGCCCGAATCCACCGCCGGCCAGGTCCCCGCCTCGGCCCGCGCCGCGCTGGCCGCGCTCGCCGAGCTGCGCGACGAGCTCCAGAAGATGCACGCCGAGCTGGAGTACCTGCGGCTGATGCTGCGGCTGGGCGCCCGCGACTGAGGCGCGCACCTCCGCGAACGTGACCGATTACGACCGGAGATCACCTCCGGGTGATATTCGGAAATATCCCGTCGAATATCGTCGTGGCGCCGTCATGAATATCTCCGGAAACTCGATATAGGTGGTTTTCGGGGGGTCTATTCGAGGTTTTCGGGGGTGATCCGATAGTTAATCTGAGGGCACTTGGAAGGAGTGCCCATGAGTACCATCGGATCCCTCGCGACGGCCTACATCAATCCCCGCAGCGACGTCGGCGCATACGAGCGCAACGTCAAGGCCTTCGGCCCCGTCGTGGCCACCGCGATCGGCGCCGCCAACGCCGCCGGCAGCGCCTGCGGCGCCACCTGCTCGTTCAGCCGCGACGCGCTCGACGCGCTCGACGACTGGGTCGACGATGGCGTCGACGCGGTCGCCTCGCTGGGCGCGACGCTCGCCGGCGCCGCCGACGCGCTGCAGCAGGGTGTCGCCGACACCGTCGGCGGCGTCGTCGACACCGTGTCCGACGCGGCCGATGCCGTCGGCGATGCCTTGCAGGGCGTGGTCGACACGGCGTCGGACGTCGTCGGTGGTGTCGCCGACGCGGTCGACACGGTGGCCGGCTACGCGGCGATGGGCGTGCTGTCGGTCGGGCAGGCGATCCATGAAGCGGTCTGAACTCGCCGCCGCCGCCGCGACGCTGCTGCTGTCGGGCTGCTCGCTGGTCTCGCCGCTGCCGACGCTGGAACTGGCGAAAGCCGCCGGTGCGGCCGTGCAGCATGCCGTGCTGTACGGCCCGAGCGAGGCCCGGCATACCGTCTTCCACGAGCCGCTGGCGGTCTCGGCGCTGTGCATCGAATATCGCCCGGACGCCCAGATCGTCGATTTCGTGCCGTCGCTGCAGGCCGAGCTCAAGGCCCGCCGGATCGACAGCCGGGTCTACGAGGAAGGCACTCCGCGGCAGACCTGCGACGCCTGGCTGAGATATACCGCGGCCATCGCCTGGGATACCACGCCGTTCGCCGCCGAATACCGCCCCTACCTGCGCCAGGCCTCGCTCACGCTGCAGACCTCCAGCGGCCGCACGCTGGCCACCAGCCAGTACCGGCTCGAAGGCCTGCTCGAGGCCGGCAAGTGGTCCTCGACACGCGACAAGCTCGCCCCCGTCGTCTCGGCGCTGCTCACCGGGGCCTGACCCCGAGCCTGTGCCCCGCACCCCTGTTTCCGAGGAGTTCCAGATGAATCGCCCGACCGCCGTCCTGCTGGCCGCGGCCGCCGCCGTGCTCGGCGGCTGTGCCGCCCCCTCGCCGAGCACGCTCAGCGTGCCGACCGCCGTCACCGCGGTGGCGCCGCCGTCCTATGTCGAGCGGGCGGCCACCGGCTCGCTGTTCCAGCCCGGCGCGCCGATCGCGACGATGTTCTCGGGCGAGAAGCGCCCGCGCTCGATCGGCGACACGCTGAAGGTCGAGATCGACGAGCGCCTGGCGGCCAACCAGAAGGTCACCACCAACACCAGCCGCGAGAACAAGATCGCGACCAAGGGCCCCGGCACGGACTCGCAGAACGTGCGCGGCGCGCTCAGGAGCCTGCTCGACCTGGACGCCCAGGCCGGCGGCAGCGACTCCTTCGTCGGCAAGGGCTCGACCGAGAACTCCAGCCGCTTCAGCGGCCGCATCGCCGCGTCGGTGGTCAACGTGCTGCCCAACGGCCACCTCGTCGTCGCCGGCGAGCGCAGCATCGCCTACAACGAGGGCGTGACGACGCTGCGCTTCTCCGGTGTCGTCAATCCCGACGACATCAAGGCCGGCAACGTCGTCGCGTCGGCCGACATCGTCGATGCCCGGCTGGAGGCGGTGGGCCGCGGCGGTGTCGCCGACACGGCGGCACGCAGCTGGATGCAGCGTGTGCTCAGCAAGGGGCTGGCGATCTGGTGACCGGGGCGGGGCCGTCGCGGCGACGCCGGGTGCACCGGGCGCGCGCCACTGCCTGTTTCTTGAGCAATCCAGGGAAAACCCGCGGGGCACAGTCACTTGCGTGCCGCGCCCCCGGGTTGTCCACAGGGATACCCAGTGCCGCCGGGGACAGTCTCGTCAGCGGCGCCGGCCGTCCTTCGGCGCGATCTCGTACAGCGTCGTCGTGTCGCTGCTCTCGTGCGCCACGGCCAGGTAGTGGCGGCCACGGGCGTGGAAGGCGTGCAGGCCCTCGGGCGAGACGTCGCCCTCACCGAGCACCATGCCCAGATAGACCGGGGCCGTCGGTTCGCTGACGTCGAAGGCGGCGATCGCGGCCTTCTTCGTGCGCTCCAGGCCGACGAAGGCCAGCGTGCGGCCGTCGACCTCGAGCAGCGCGACGCCCTCGGGCTCGACGCCCTTGTTGTCGCTGCGGCCGTCGTCGTAGACGCCGAGCCGGATGGCCTCGGCGTCGAGCAGGCTGCCGCTGTCCCAGACCAGGCGGCCGTCGGCGTCGCGGATCGAGATCGAGCGTGCGCCGAAGGCCACCAGATGCTGGGGCGTCGACGTCACGTTGTCGTAGGTCAGGCGAAACAGCTCGGCGGGGCCGGTGGACGGCACGAGGCGCGCGGCGTCGCTGCTGCCGGCCGAGCCGCGGCGCTCGTCCTCGCCGTCGGCGCTGCCGTTGTCGCGTGCATCGCCTTCGTTGGCCATCACCAGGTAGCTGCGGCCGCGCACGCGGTAGCTCGCGATCGAGTCGGGCTGGTACAGGCCGAAGACCGGCACCGGGCGCAGGAAGACGCCGTTGTTCGTCGCCGGGTCGGCCGGGTCCCGGTCGTTGGGGTCGATGCCGTTGCCGGGCAGGCTGAAGTCCTTCTCGCCCAGGCCGACGATCTTCACGAAGCGCCGGGCCTTGATGTCCAGCAGCGCCAGGCCGTTGGCCTCCTGCAGCGTCACCCAGGCGCGGCGACCGCTGGCGTCGACGGTGATGTACTCGGGCTCGGGGTCGTAGGCGCTGTAGCTGGCGGGCTGGGTGGCGCGCGTGCCGGTGGCCGGGAACAGGCGCAGCTGGTCGTGGCCGGGGATGTCGGCCGTGATCGGCAGCGTCGTCACCGTGCGCTCGACGATGTCGACGATGCTGACGCTGCCCACCGGGTCCTCGGCGCTCAGGCCGGCGGGGGTCGGGCGCGGGTTGGGCGTGCCTTCGTTGGCGACGAGCAGCGTGCGGCCGTCGGGCGCGAAGGTCAGCATGTCGGGCAGCGGGCCCACCGGGATCGGGTGGCCGAGCTGCGCGCGCGTGCGGGTGTCGAACAGCACGACGCTGCCGGGCAGCGTGCGGTCCTGGCCGTTCTCGACGGCCAGCGCGGCGACGCCGCGCGCGATGGCGACGCTGTTGACGGCCCCCAGGTGCGAGACGTCAAGGTGCGCGACGAGCTGGCCGCTGGCGCGGTCGAGCACGTCGACACCGACCACGCCGGCGACCCACAGCGTGTCGCTTCGGGCGTCGTGGGCGACGATCTCGGCCTTCTGGCCGGGCACGCCGGTGGCGGCGTGGGCGTACTGCCAGACGCGCTGCAGCGCGAAGTCGGCGGCCTGGGCCGGCAGGGCGGCGGCGAAGGCGAGGGCGGCAACGGCGGCCAGCCGGGTCGGTGTCAGCATCGTGGGGCTCTCGGGAGGTCGAAGACGACCGCGCAGCGTGCCCGGCGGGGATGGCAGTCCCGTGACGGCCGGCATCGCGGCGGCCCCTCGCCCGCGGGGTGCCGTTCGTGCCGCGCGTCACGCTGCAGGCGCCGGTGACGCGAATCCATCCCGTCGACAGGGGAACGATGTGCGGCAGGTCGCACCCGGGCGCTCAACTCCGCCCCGCCGGCCGCCGAAGCACCGTCATCGGCGCTCCAGGTTCGGCGAGAACCGCGGTGCGCAGCAGTCCGCGTCAACCGGAGATCGCACGATGAAGACCTGGAGCGACTTGCGCATCGGCCTGAAGCTGGGCATCGGCTTCGCGGTGGTGATGGTGGCGACGGCCGTCGTCGCCGTGTTCGGCCGCTATGCACTCGAAGGCGTCGGCGGCCAGGTGCACGAGCTCGTCGAGCACCGGCAGGCCAGCGTCGGCATGGCGCGCGACGTGAAGGACGAACTCAACGTCGTCGCGCGCGGCGTGCGCAACGTCGCGCTGCTCGATGATCGCAAGCAGATCGACGCCGAGATCGAGCGCATCCGCGGTTGCGAGACGCGCATCGCCGGGCTGCTGGAACGCCTGAAGGCCGGCGACCAGGACGGCGAGGGCGCCCGGCGCCTGGACGCGGTGATGGCGTCGCGGGCGGCCTACACGCCGGCGCTGACCCAGGCGCTGGAGCTCGCCGCCGCCAACCGCAGCGACGAGGCGCGCGACCTGCTGCTCAAGCAGGTGCGGCCGGTGCAGGCGGCCTATCTGAAGTCGCTGGACGCCTTCGTCGAGCACGAGGTCCAGCGCATGCAGGCCAGCGCTTCGGCCACCGAGGCGGCCATCGCGCGCGCCGGCAGCGTGATGCTGCTGGTCGCGCTGGCGGCGCTGGGCTGCGGCAGTGCGCTGGCCTGGCTGATCACGCGCAGCGTGACGCGGCCGCTGCGTTCGGCGCTGCAGGTCACCGAACGTGTCTCCGCCGGCGACCTGTCCGGCCCCGTGCCGGCCGGCAGCGCCGACGAGCTCGGCGTGCTGCTGCGTTCGCTGGACGGCATGCAGGCCAGCCTGCGGCAGCTGGTCGGCGGCGTGCGCGGCAACGCCGAGAGCGTGGCCACGGCCAGCGCCGAGATCGCGCGCGGCAACCAGGACCTGAGCCAGCGCACCGAGGAGCAGGCCGGCGCGCTGCAGCAGACCGCGGCGACGATGGAGCAGCTCGGCGCCACGGTGCGCCAGAACGCCGCCAGCGCACGCGAGGCCAACACGCTGGCGCACGGTGCCTCGCAGGTGGCGCTGCAGGGCGGCGCGGCGGTCGAGCAGATGCAGGGTTCGATGAAGAGCATCACGGCGTCGTCGCGCGAGGTCGCCGAGATCGTCGGTGTCATCGACGCGATCGCCTTCCAGACCAACATCCTGGCGCTGAACGCGGCGGTGGAATCGGCGCGTGCCGGCGAGGCCGGGCGCGGCTTCGCGGTGGTGGCCGCCGAGGTGCGCACGCTGGCGCAGCGCAGCGCCGAGTCGGCGCGCCAGATCCGCACGCTGATCGGCCAGAGCGTCGAGCGCATCGAGCAGGGCGCCGTGCAGGCCGAACGTGTCGGCCGCACGATGCACGAGGTGGTGCAGGCGATCGGCCGCGTGACGACGGTGATCGAGTCGATCAGCGCCGCCAGCACCGAGCAGAGCGACGGCATCGACCAGGTCGGCCACGCCGTCGGCCAGATGGACACCGTGACGCAGCAGAACGCCGCGCTGGTGGAGGAGAGCGCCGCAGCGGCCGAGAGCCTGCGCGTGCAGGCGACCCAGCTGGTCGGTGCGGTCTCGCGCTTCCAGCTGCCGCAGGCGGCCTGAAACGACAAAGCCCGCCGGGCGGCGGGCTTCGTGTTCAGGTGCGCCGGCCGGCGCTCAGCCGCAGGCGCCGATGTGGCCGCAGTTGGTGCACTTGGTGCAGCCGTCGATGTGGTGCATGTCGTGCGCGCCGCACTCCGGGCACTTGGCGCCGGTGCCGGCGGCGAACTGCATGCCGGCGGCGGGCTTGGCAGCCGCCGCCGTCTCGGCCTCGGCCGGGGCCGGCGCGGGCGCCGCGAAGCCGGCGGCGTAGGCGCGCGCCAGTTCACGCACCGGCACCTGCGCGCCCGAGGCGGTGAGGTAGCCGCGCGCGTGCAGCAGCTGCTGCACCGCGTAGGCCAGCGCCGCGACCTCGGAGTCGTGGAAACGCGGGATCTGCGTGCCGTCGCCGCGCACCAGCATGCCGCTGCGCACCGCGCCGTTGGTCCAGGCGATCTCGCGCAGGTTCTCCAGCGCCTTCTCGATCGACGCGCCGGAACGCGCGGCCAGCGACAGCAGGCGCATCGCGCCGTCCAGCCACTGGTCCTGCTCGCCGAGCAGCAGGAACTCGACCGGGCGCTCGATCGTCACCTTCTGGCCGTCGATGACGCCGTCCACCGGCAGGAAGCCGACGGTGACGTACATCGAACGCTTGCCGGCCTGGGTCCACATCTCGACCTTCTCGGTCACGCTGGAGATGCGGCCCACCGGGCGGCCGACGTGTTTGGTCAGCGGGTCCTCGTCGCGCGGCGCGGCCGGCGTGGCGGGCGCAGCGGCCGGCGTGCCGACCGACAGCACCGAGCCCAGCACCGAGTTCGGACGGTAGGTCGCCAGACCCTTCAGGCCGGCCTTCCAGGCGTCGAGGTAGAGGTTCTGGAAGTCCTCGTACGGGTAGTCGGCCGGCACGTTGACCGTCTTGCTGATCGAGGTGTCCAGGAAGGGCTGCACCGCCTCGAGCATGCGCATGTGGTCGTTGGCCGACATCTCCAGCGCGGTGACGAACTGCGGCGGCAGCTTCGTCACGTCGCCGCCGAGGTGGCGGAACAGGCGCCAGGCGCGGTCGGCGACCTCGAAGATGCGGTGCGAACCGTCGGCTTCGCGCTTCTTGCGGTTGTAGGTCCAGGAGAACGGCGGCTCGATGCCGTTGCTGGCGTTGTCGGCGAAGGCCAGCGAGATCGTGCCGGTCGGCGCGATCGCCAGCAGGTGGCTGTTGCGGATGCCGTGCTTGCGGATCGCCTTGCGGATGGACTCCGGCAGGCGCTTGGCGAAGCCGCTCTTCAGGTACTTGGTCTTCTCCAGCTTGGGGAAGGCGCCGCGTTCGACGGCCAGGTCGACCGAGGCCAGGTACGAGGCGTCACGCATGGTCTCGGCGATCTTCGCGGCCAGCGCGCGGCCTTCGTCGCTGTCGTAGCGGATGCCCAGCATCACCAGCGAGCTGCCCAGGCCCAGGAAGCCCAGGCCGACGCGGCGCTTGGCGGCGGCTTCGGCGCGCTGCTGCTCCAGCGGCCAGTAGGTCGCGTCGAGCACGTTGTCGAGCATGCGCACGCCGACCCGCACGACGGCGGCGAAGCCCTCGAAGTCGAAGTGCGCGTCGTCGGAGAAGGCGCCGACGACATGGCGCGTCAGGTCCACCGAGCCCAGGCAGCAGCAGCCGTAGTCGGGCAGCGGCTCCTCGGCGCAGGGGTTGGTGGCCTCGATCGTCTCGCAGTAGTGCAGGTTGTTCTCGCGGTTCATCTGGTCGATGAACAGCACGCCCGGCTCGGCGTGGTCGTAGGTCGACCGCATGATCTGGTCCCACAGGTCGCGGGCCTTGACGCTGCGGTAGACCCACTTGCCGTCCTCGCGCTGGCGGGCGCCGGCGGCGACCAGTTCCTCGTGCGGGCGCGCGGCGTGAACGAGCTCGAACTCGGCGTCGTCGATGACGGCCTGCACCAGCGCGTCGGTGACGCCGACGCTGATGTTGAAGTTGCGCAGCTCGCCCTTGTCCTTGGCGTGGATGAAGGCCTCGATGTCCGGGTGGTCGCAGCGCAGCACGCCCATCTGCGCGCCGCGGCGCGCGCCGGCGGACTCGACGGTTTCGCACGAGGCGTCGAAGACACGCATGAACGACACCGGGCCCGAGGCGCGCGAATGCGTCTGCGTCACCAGCGCGCCTTGCGGGCGGATGCGGCTGAAGTCGTAGCCGACGCCGCCGCCGCGGCGCATCGTTTCGGCGGCTTCGGTGACGGCGGTGTAGATGCCGGGCTTGTCGCCCTCGTAGCCGGTGATCGAGTCGCCGACCGGCTGCACGAAGCAGTTGATCAGCGTCGCCTGGATGTCGGTGCCGGCGGCCGACATGATGCGGCCGGCGGGCACGAAGCCGCGCTGCATCGCCCAGAGGAACTCGGCCTCGCGCGCGGAACGTGCGTCCTCGGCCTCGATGGCCGCGAGCGCGCGGGCGACACGCGCCTGCACCTGCGCGATGTTCTGTTCGTCGCCCTTGGCGTACTTCTCCAGCAGGGCGACGGTGGCAATTTCCTGGGGCTCCAGGGCATCGAGCAGGTGTTTGTCGGGTGCGTTCATCGGCAACGGAAACGGCAACGCCGCGCGGCACGCGGCGTGGGGTTGATGGATTCGGGGGTCGGTTGCGGCGGCGTCGTCGGAGAGGGAAGGAGACGACCCGCCACGGGCTGCCGGACCTCGGGCACCGGTTGCTGGGCAACCGGCAGACCCTCGAGGGCGCCGGCCGGGCGCGTCGGGAGCGGGCAGAAGTTTAGTCGATGGGCTCGCGCCGCGACGCGCGGCCGCGAGGTCGCCGACTGCTTCGTGAAAAGGTCTTGACGCCCGGCGCCGAACGTGCAGGCCGGCCCCCCTGCGAGCCGACCGGCCTCCCTCTCGGGTTAGCGATAGATACCAGGCGGGGTATCTGGACTAAGATACTCGCGTGTGTAACAGCTTGTCGCCCGTCGTGCGCCAGCCACGCGTGAGGCGGCCTGAGGAGAGCTCCGTGAAGCAGCCGCGAAATCTCCCGATCCAGCCTCCCGACGCGGGGCGCCGCCGCTGGCTGGCCGCCGCCGCCGGCCTGCCGGCCGCGGCCGCCCTGGTGCCCCGGCCCGCCACCGCCGCCCGGATCCCGACGCGCGCCCACGTCGTCATCGCCGGCAGCGGCCTGGGCGGCATCGCGGTGGCCAACCGCCTGAGCGCGGCGCTGGACGGCGTGCGCATCACCATCGTCGACCGCAAGGAGGAGCACAACTACCAGCCCGGCTACACGCTGGTGGCCACCGGCGTCTGGCCCGTGTCCAAGGTGCGAGACCGCAATGCCGACTTCCACCCCGAGGGTGTCGAGTGGGTGCGCGACATGGTGGCCGAGTTCGACCCGGCGTCCAACAGCGTCGTCACCGCCGGTGGCCAGCGCATCGGCTACGACTACCTCGTCGTCGCCACCGGCGTGCACCTGGACTACGCGCAGATCGAGGGCATGGACGTCGCCGCGATCGGCCGCCACGGGCTGGCCAGCGTCTACAACGGCCCGCAGGCCGCCGAAGCGACCTGGGGCGCGATGCGCGAGTTCGCCGAACGCGGCGGCGAGGCCTTGATGACGCTGCCGGCGACGCCGCTGAAATGCGCCGGCGCGCCGCTGAAGACCACCTTCATGCTGCGCGACCGGCTGCGCCAGGCCGGCACGCTCGAGCGCAGCCGGGTGAGCTTCATGTCGGCGCCGAAAAACGTCTTCGGCGTCAAGCCGGTCAACGACAACGTGCTCGAACGCTGGCAGCAGCTGGGCATCGGCGTCGAGACCGAGCAGAAGCTGGTGGCGGTGGACATCGGCGCGCGCCGCGCGAGCTTCGTCGGCGCCGACGGCAGCCGGGCCGAACGCGGCTACGACTTCCTGCACGTCGTGCCGCCGATGCGTGCGCCTGACGTCGTGCGCCACAGCGACCTGGCCTGGAAGGACGGCCCGTTCGCCGCCGGCGGCTGGCTGGAGGTCGACAAGACGACGCTGCGCCACCGCCGCTACGCCAACGTCTTCGGCGTCGGCGACATCAACGGCACGCCGCGCGGCAAGACCGCGGCGACGGTGAAGAAGTCGGCCCCGGTCGTCGTGCACAACCTGGTGCAGCTGATCGCCGGCGCCGAGCCCGATGCCGCGTTCGACGGCTACACCTCGTGCCCGCTGATCACGCGCGAAGGCTCGGCGATGCTCATCGAGTTCGACTACGAAGGCCGGCTGACGCCGTCGCTGCCGATGATCGAGCCGCTGCAGGACAGCTACTTCGCCTGGCTGATGAAGGTGCGGCTGCTCAAGCCCGCCTACCTGTCGGTGCTCAAGGGCCGCGTCTGAAGGAGAACACCATGTACGAGATATGGCTTGCCGCGAACATCGTCTGGGAGATCGCGATGGATGCCTGGCCGGCGCTCGCCGCTGCCGCCGTCGCCTGGCTGATCCTGGTGCTGGCGGCCGCACGGCAGCCGCGCCCCTGGGCCGCCGCGCTGCGGCCGGCGGTGCTGCTGGCCGCGGCGGGCCTGCTGCTCGCCTTCCTGGCCGTGCCGTCGCTGACACGCTCCTCGCTGGGCGAACTGCGCTACTGGGTCGACTGGGCCAACCTGCTGGCCATTGCCGCCTGGGCCGGGGCGGCCGTGCTGGCGTTCGCCTGGCCGCTGCTGGCGATGCGCGCCCGCCGCGCCTGAGCGGCCGGGCTCAGGGCGCCGTGTGCCGCGACGGCTCGAAGCGCCCGACGTCCAGCCCCTGCGCCTTCAGGCGCTGCATCAGCGCCTCGTAACGCGCCGGCTCGACCTGCGGCGTGCGCGACAGCACCCAGGCGTAGGCGCGGCGCGGGTCGGTGATCGCCACCAGCGAGTAGTCGGCGTCCAGGTCGACGATCCAGTAGTCGCCCCAGACGAAGGGCAGCCAGGTCAGCCACTCGGGCGCGAAGCGAACCTTCAGCGTCGGCGACTCGCGCCCGCCGACCTGACGCGCCTGGCCCAGCGCCTCGTCCATCGTGCCGTCGGCCAGCCGGCAGCGGTTGCGCACCTGCAGCGTGCCGTCGTCGCGCAGCGTGTAGTTCGCGCTGGTGTCGGCCACGCACTGGCGCTGGAAGCGGTTGGGGAAACGCGCGACCTCGTACCAGGTGCCGAGGTAACGCGGCACGTCCAGGCGGTCGATGGTGCGCAGCGCGCCGTCGGCGACCGGGGCGGCGGCGATGCCGGCCGCCGCGCCGGCGGTGGTGTGGGCGAGGGTGCAGGCCGCGGCCAGCAGCAGCGTGATCAGGGGCTTGTTCGTCATCGGCGTGATCATCGCCGAGCCCGGGGCTCCCGCGCTGGATCACCGTCAACGGCCGCCTTGGGGAACAATCGCGCCCCCGCAGCGCGCCGCAGGCGCCTGCCGCCGCCCCCCCGCTGCATGAGTCTTGCCGAGATCCGCGCCGCGCTGGCCGCCGAACTGGCCGCCACGCCGTCCTACTACGACTTCAAGGTCGAGCGCCTGGAGCGCGACGGCGCGCTGTGGCGCGTCACGCTCGAGGCCGGCTACGTCTATGCCGAGGGCCAGCGGCCGGGTGCGGCCTCGGCGCAGGCGCTGCTCGACGAGAGCCTGGACGGCGCCTCGGCCTGGTGGGGCGAGCCGGAGAAGGGCGCCGCCGCGGTGCTGGCGGTCGTCGTCGAGGACGATCAGCTGATCCTGCAGAAGGCCAGCGGCCCGCCGCCCGGGCCTGGGCGGCTGATCCGCGTCTACCCGCCGCGGTTCCTCGACGCGCTGGTCGCCGCCTGGGACGATGGCGAGTGGGCGGCGCGCGCGCTGGCCGCCGAGGCCGCGCTGGCGCGGCCGGCCGAGACCGCCGCCCCTTCGCTGACCGGTGCGCCGTTCCGCTGGTTGCGCGCGGCGCAGCGCCAGGCGCTGGCGCTGCCGCGCTGGACGAGCAGCTTCCTCTGGGGCCCGCCGGGCACCGGCAAGACGACGACGCTGGGCGTGCTGCTGGCCGAGACGCTGGACGCCGAGCCCGAGGCGCGTGTGCTGCTGCTGTCGACGACCAACCAGGCCGTCGACCTGGCCACCGTCGCCGTCGACAAGGCGCTGGAGAAGGGCCGCCGCGAACGCTGGCGCGAGACCGTGCGCCGCCTCGGCTCGCGCTTCAACCCGGCGCTGTACGAAGGCCGCGAGCACCTGATCCCGAACGCCGACCGCGCGCTGCTGGCCCGCCTGGCGCGTGCCGAGTCCGAGCGCCCGCCGGCGCGCGACCTGGAGGCGCTGGAGGCCTGGAGCCGGCGTGTCGCCGACCTGCGCGCCGAACTGCGTGCGGCCTCGCTGGCCGTGCTGCGCGCCAGCCGGCTGGCGGCGATGACGACGGCGCGTGCCGTCGCGACGCTGAAGACGCTGCGTGAACTGGCCGAAGGCGCCGCGCCACCCTTCGACCTGATCGTCTTCGACGAAGCCAGCCAGGTGCCGCTGGCCCAGGCGCTGGCGCTGATGCCGCTGGGCCGGCGCTGCCTGTTTGCCGGCGACCCGAGCCAGCTCTCGCCGGTGCAGCGCGCGCCCGAACGCGAGGCGCGGCGCTGGATGGGGCGCTCGCCCTTTGCGGCGATGCCGCGCCGTGCGCCGTCGGTCGTGCTGCTGGACGAGCAGTCGCGCATGGCCGGGCCGATCGGCGCGCTGGTCGGCGACCTGTATTACGACGGCGCGCTGCGCGTCGCCGCCGACGCCGAGGCGTCGCCCGGCTGGCAGGCGGCGCGCCGGCGGGTGCTGGGGCCGGCCGGCGAAGACGTGCACGTGCACGTCGAGCCGGTGGCACGCGACGGCGCCTGGTCGGCGGCCTGGCGCGGCCCGGTGCGGCCCGAGTCGGCCGACGCCATCGTCTCGCTGGTGGCCGATACGCTGGCCGCCGGCACCTGGCAGGCGCACGAGATCGTGGTGCTGACGCCGTTCCGTGCCCAGCGCGCGCTGATCCGCCTGCGGCTGGAGGCCGCCGGAGTGGCGGGCGTGCGCGTCAGCACCGTGCACCGCGCCCAGGGCAGCGAGGCCGCGGCGGTGCTGTTCGACCCCGCCGACGGCGGCCAGCCCTTTCTGCAGACCGAGGAGGCGGCGCGCCTGGTCAACGTCGCGCTGAGCCGGGCCCAGGCCAAGGTGCTGCTGTGGTTGTCGCCGGCCGACCGCGCCAACCCGCTGCTGGCGCCCATCGTGCGCCGGCTGCGCCTGGCCGGCGATGCACGCGAGGCGGTCGACCTGCTCGAGCTGGCGCGTGCGCCGGACTTCCCGGCCGGCCTCGCCGGACGGCGCGTGCGCGCCGGGCGCCACGTCGGCGAGGTGCTGCGTGTCGCGCCCGACGGCAGCCGCTTCTGGCTGGCCAACGAGCGCAGCGGCGCCGAGCAGGAGATCGACGCCGGCTTCTGGCGCGCCAAGGCGCGTGCCGCCGCCGGCGCTGCGTAGACTGCGCGGCGTCATGCTGCGCCGCGTCTTTCAATGCCTGGCCCTGCTGGCCGTTGCCACGACGGCGCGCCGAGCTCGTGCTGGCCGAAGTGCCGGTCGCCGCCGGCCAGACGCGCACGGTGATCGACTTCGCCGTGCCGGCGATGGCCGACGGCGCCTACCTGACGCTGGAGTTCTCGCTGCGGCCGGCGCTGCGCGGCGCACGGCTGCTGCCGCCGTCCGGCCCGCCGCACGAACTGTATGCCGCCGCGCTGAACACGCTGCCGGCCGCCGAGCGCCGCCAGCACCAGCGTGGCGACCTGCATCTGATGAAGCAGCCGCTGCGCGAGCCGGCTCCCGGGCGCTGGCGGCTGGAGCTGCGCCACGAGCCGGCGGCTGCGGCGGCGACGGCCTTGCTGCAGGCGAGCATCTTTGCGCGCTATGCGCTGCAGATGGAGCGCGTCGGCGGCGTGCTGCCGGCGGTCGGCAACGAGCAGGTGCTGCTGCTGTATGCCAGCGAGTACGGGCTGCCGCGGCGCGAGCCGGCACCACGGCTGTTCTCGCTGGGCGCCGACGGCCGCCGACAGGAGATCCGGCTCGTCGAGGCCGCGAGCGAGCGTCAGCCGCTGACCCTGGTCACCGGTGCCTACGTCGGCCGCTTCGTGCCGCAGGTTGCCGGGACGCAGCGGCTGCGGGCCGAGTTCCAGCCGCCGGGCGCGACCCGGCCGGTGAGGGCCGAGCTGAGCTGGGAGGTCCGTGCCGCGACGGCACCAACCGAGCTGCCGCTGGCGATGCAGTTCGAGCGCGGGCCCGACGGCTGCTGGCAGCGTGCGCGCTTCGTGCTGCGCTGGGAGGCGCGCCAGCGCGGGCTGCACGCGCTGAACGTGCGTCTGGCCGGGCCGCGGCAGGAGCTGTTCGTCAACGGCAGCGTCGAGGTTGCACAGCCCGGCCCGGTCGATCTGGTCGCCACGCTCGACACCGTACGCGCCCGCCAGTGGCTGCAGGGCCGGCTGGACCGTGCCGCGGCGGTGACGGTATTGCACGCCGGCGGTGACAAGATCGACGCGCTGCTGCTGCGGCGCGACGTGCTGCTGCCCGAGCCGCTGGACGTCGCCGCCGCCTGCGGCGCGGCGCGCTGAACCGTCAGCCCAGCGTCGCCATGTCGACGACGAAGCGGTAGCGCACGTCGCTCCTGAGCATGCGTTCGTAGGCGGTGTTGATCTCGTCCATGCGGATCGTCTCGGTGTCGCTGACGATGCCGTGCTGGGCGCAGAAGTCCAGCATCTGCTGCGTCTCGCGGATGCCGCCGATCAGCGAGCCGCCCAGGCGCCGGCGCTTGAAGATCAGCGCGAAGACGTCGGGCGAGGGGTGGCGTTCGGCCGGCGCGCCGACCAGCGTCATCGTGCCGTCGCGCTTGAGCAGCGCCAGGAAGGCGTCGAGGTCGTGCGGCGCGGCCACGGTGTTGAGGATGAAGTCCAGCCGGCCGGCCTGTCGCGCCATCTGCGCCGGGTCCTTGGAGACCACGACCTCGTCGGCGCCCAGGCGCTTGCCATCGGCGATCTTGTCGGGCGAGGTGGTGAACAGCACGACGTGCGCGCCCAGCGCGTGCGCCAGCTTGACGCCCATGTGGCCCAGGCCGCCCAGGCCGACGATGCCGACCTTCTTGCCCGGCCCGGCTTCCCACTGGCGCAGCGGCGACCAGGTCGTGATGCCGGCGCACAGCAGCGGCGCGACGCCGGCCAGCTGCGACTCGGGGTGGCTGATGCGCAGCACGAAGGACTGACGGACGACGATGCTCTGCGAGTAGCCGCCGAAGGTGTTCTCGCCGCCGAAGACCGGGCCGTTGTAGGTGCCGGTGAAGCCGTTGTCGCAGTACTGCTCCTCGCCTTCGGCGCAGGACGGGCAGTGGCCGCAGCTGTCGACCATGCAGCCGACGCCGGCCAGGTCGCCGACCTTGAACTTCGTCACCGCCGACCCGACGGCGGTGACGCGGCCGACGATCTCGTGGCCCGGCACCGAGGGGTAGAGCGTGTTCTTCCACTCGTTGCGTGCGGTGTGCAGGTCGGAGTGGCAGACGCCGCACCAGAGGATGCGGATCTGCACGTCCTCGGGGCCGGGTTCGCGGCGTTCGATCGTGAACGGGCCGAGCGGGGCGGTGGCGTCTTGCGCGGCATAGGCCTGGATCGTGGGCATGGCGACTCCTGGGTGTGAGGGTGGGGGCGGCGCCGTCACGCGGCGCTCGTACGATAGCGGCGGCGGCGATGTCGTGTCCTGTCCGGGACAACCGATCCTCGCCCGCGGACGTTGGAGCACGATGACCCAGTTTTTGCCGTTGCCGGCCCGCCATCGGGCCGGGGCCTTCACCCTGCTGGCGCTGGCCGCCGTCGTCGCCGGCTGCAGCACGCCGAACAAGATCGCCACCACGGTCTACCAGAACGAGCACTTCAGGCCCGACGAGACCTATTCGCGCCAGTTCGAGGCCGACGCGCCCACCACCTGCGAGGCCGCGCGGCTGGCGCTGCTGAGCCAGGGCTACGTCGTCACTTCGGCGACGCCGGAGCTGGTGGTCGGCAACAAACGCTTCCAGCCCGATGGCGAGATCCACGTGCAGATCACGTTCACCGTGACCTGCGCGCCGGACCCGTTCTACAAGGCGTCGACGACGGCCTTCGTCAACGCCGTCCAGGACCGCTACACGCTGAAGAAGGCCTCGTCCTCGGCCAGCGTCGGGCTGCCGGTGGGCTCGCTGTCGATCCCGCTGTCGGCGTCCGACGACTCGCTGGTCAAGGTCGGCAGCCTGACGATCCCCGCGGGCAGCTTCTACGACCGCTTCTTCGGCCTGGTGCAGCGCTACGTGCGCAGCCGCGTCTGCGGCGGCGAGGAGCGCTGCGCGGCGATCGAGGCGGCCGAGGTCGAGGCCGCCCGGGCCGCGGCGGCGAGCGCGCCGGCGGCGCCCTGAGGCGTCGCGCCCGAAAGGGCGCGACGGCCGCTGCCTGCGCCGGCCCCAAGAGCCAAAAGGGTCAGCGACTTGCATCGCTGACCCTCCGGTTCTTTGGGCTTCCAGGGCGGCGTTCGTTCCCGGTGCCTACGGACGAGCAGTACGGACCTGCGGAATGTTGCGACCGACAATTGGTCCGCCGGCAACTTCTGGCGACGTCCAGTCTTGAAAGCGGCTTGCGAGTGATCGCAGCATAGGGTGCCATCGCTTGATGGTGGGCGGCAACGGCCCTCCATAGACCGCCCGGACCATGCGCTACGCGGCCCGCCGGTCGGCCAGCACGAACCGGGCATCGGTTTTGCTCAGCAGCTCGAAGGTGTCGATCCACTGGACGCCGAAGTGCTGGCAAACATTCGGGATGCTGAACTTGCGCCGCATCTGCAGGTTGAACTGCTCGTGCGTCACCACGACAGCTTGCTTCAGCGCTGCGGCCTTCGCGATCAACCATGGGTCGGCACCGGCCAGAAATTCCTCTAGTGCACCTGCCTTCATCACGCCGGCTTGCGCCGCCACATGCGCAGCGACGGCGCCGAAGGCTTGCTGGGTGTCGTCATCGGAGACGGGCAGGAACAGTCCAACCTGAGCCTTGGCCCACTCGGCCAGTTCATCATTGCCGCGCCTGATCTCGTCACCGACCAGGTCGATGCTGGCCACGACGCCAGCCCCCTGGCTGCGCTGGATCCAGTCCCAGTAGGCCGGGCAGACGGCCATGCGGTAGTAGCGGTTCTTCGCCTCGATCAGCGTGTTCGCATCCAGCAGGTAGATCATGCGCCGAGCTGCTCCGCGAAGTCACGGATCTTGGACGGTTGGACACCCAGCAGTCGGCCGGCATCGCGCAGCAGCAGGCGACCGCTGAAGGCCTCGGCGATGACCGCGCGGGCGAAGCGGGCGCTGTTCTTCGCACCGGCGTTTCGGTAGAAGCTACCGCCGCCACCGCCTTCCGCCTGGAAGGCATCCAGCTCAGCCCGGTAGAACGCCGTGTAGGTGTCGCGATCAACCAGGCCCAGGTCCAGGGCGCGACGGATCACCACGAAGCGGCTGACGTGGAAGCGCTGGGCCAGTTCGGCCACGCGCGTGTTCAGGTCCTGGGACGCTGCTGCCCACAGCGGGCCGAACACCTCAGACGGTGCCAGGAATTCGCCTGCCACTGCGTTGCAGGCGATCTCCTCTCGGCGTGTGTTACCTGGCGCTGCATTGGAGATTCCGCTGCTGCCGAGCCAGATGTGCGCCAGCTCGTGCAGCAGCGTGAACAGCCGGGCAGACGGCGCGTCCGAGGAGTTGATGAAGACCACCGGCGCCAGCGGGTGGCTGATGGCGAAGCCGCGGAACTCGCCGACGTCCAGTTTGCGGTGGGTGTTGTTGCCGACGATGCCGCTGCGCATCACCAGCACGCCGGCGTGTTCGGCTGCCTCGATCAGCTCGCGGTAGTAGACGTCCCATTTCCGCTGCCCGTGTTCGACATCGACGCCCAGCACCTCGCGGATGTCCCGTGCCACTTGCGCCGGGTTGGCTGCGACGGTGAAGCGGCCGACGAATGGCAGCGGCTCGGCACCTTGCTCCTGCAGGTATTCGACGAACCAGGCTTGCCGCTGGACGGCATGGCGGACTGTCTCGGTGAGGTCCACGCTAGGCCTGCTGGCCGGTGCTCCGCCGACGGTGCGCAAGTCAGGCAGCAGGGGATCTTCGGCGGGTGCCTCGGCCAGGAAGAAAAATCCGAACGGGGTGTGCAGGGCCTGGGCGATCACCTGGGTTTGCCGGAAGGTCGGCTCGGCCTCGCCTTCTTCCCACTGCTGGAACTGTTCGGGCTTCACCCCGGCCGCGGTGGCGGCATCGTTCACGTCCAGGCCGACACGATCACGCGCCCAACGGAGCATTGCCGGGTTGATGTGGGCGTGAGCGTGCGCCATCTGCGGATTTTAGGGTGGCGGGAGGGCAGTCCAGCAGCGTGTCGACGCTCAGCGCCGGTCTGGCATGGGGACGCTCGGCCACAGGCAGGCGAAGTCGAACGAAAGTTGCCGGTGAAGCCGAATTGACAAGACGCGCTTGGCGTCCTCGATCAGCAGGAGGTGGATGCGTCAGCCGGATTGCTGGCGTCGCCTGATGCGCGGCGTTGGCGCGTGCGGCGCAATGCGCGCCGGCCCCCCCAAAAGCCAAAAGGGTCAGCGACTTGCATCGCTGACCCTTCGGTCTATTTGGCTCCCCGACCTGGGCTCGAACCAGGGACCTACGGATTAACAGTCCGGCGCTCTACCGACTGAGCTATCGGGGAAGGAAGACCAAGAGTATAGCCCGAAAACTCAGTTTGTCAAAACTTGAGTGATGCGCTGGCTCTCCAGGTGCGCGCTTGCAGCGGGTACAGGTAGACGTGGTCGAACTGGTACGGCGACTCTTTCCAGGCCTTGCGGTCGAAGACGTTGTCGACGCCGGCGCGCCAGGTGATGGCGCGGCCGTCGGCCAGCGGCTGGGTCCAGCGTGCGCCCAGGTCGACGCTGGCCCAGCCGGGGATGCGCACGCTGTCGTCATAGGGCAGCACGGCGCGGTCGCTCTCGGCACGCAGGTCGGCCTGCAGCAGCAGGCCGCCGGCCTGCGGCACGCGCCAGTCGGCGCCCAGGCGCAGCGTGCGCGCCGGCACGTTCTCCGGGCGCAGGCCGTCGCTGCTGCCGCGCTCGTGGCGCACGGCGTCCAGCAGCATCGCGCTGGCGCGCCAGTCGACGGCGCCAGTGCGCCAGACGAGGCTGGCCTCGACACCGCGGTGGCGCTGCTCGCCGACGACGCCCAGGCGGCAGGAGTCGTCGACGTCGCCGTCGCAGCCGGCGTTCAGCTCGCCGGTGCGCGGGCGCTCGATCTGGAACAGCGCCACGCTGGCGTCGACGTTGGCCGAGGCGTGCTTCAAGCCGATCTCGCGCTGGCGGCTCTTCAGCGCCGGCAGCGCCTGGCCGGCGTTGACGTAGCGCGGGCGGTTCGGCACGACGGCCGACTCGACGCCGCGGCCCCAGCTGGCGTAGACCATCGTCGCCGCCGTCCACTGCCAGGCCAGCGACACCCAGGGCGTGGTGAAGCCCTGGTCGTAGTCGGTGGCGCGCAGGCTGCCGTCGTCGTCGGCGCTGGTGCGCCAGCTCTCTCGCGCCAGCCGGCTGTGGCGCAGCCCGCTCCACAGGCTCCAGCCGCCGGGCAGCGTCATCGCGTCGCGCACGAAGAACTCGGTGCTGGTCTCGTCGCGGTTGGTGTTGGCGCTCAGGCGGCCGTTCGACGGGCCGGTGATCGCGCTGCCGTCGTCCCGGCCGACGCCGGCCCACTCGTAGACCTGATCCTGGAAGCGTCCGCGGTACGTCGCACGAAGCACGCCGGCCTCGATCGCGTGCTCCACGGCCCCGGTTCGGGCGCTGCCGCTGACGGCGAGCTCCAGCGCCTGGCTGTCGCGCCGCTCGTTCAGGCTGAGGTACTCGTAGTAGTCGAAGCTGCCGTCGGGCGCGTAGCGATCCGGGAACTCGAGGCTGGGGTCGGGCGCATAACAGCCATAACACGCGTACGGAAACGCGGTGCGGTCGTCGGTGCGCAGCTTCTGCACCATCGCCTGGGCGCGCAGCTGCCAGTCCTCGGTGAGGCGCTGGCGCCAGCGCAGCGACGCGGTGCTGCCTTCCATCTCCACCGGGCCGCCCCAGGGCTGGTGGTTCAGGTTGTTCAGCAGGTCGACGTCGTGCGCGTCGGGCACGACGTCCCCGCGCAGGCTGTAGCCGGCGGCGCTGGGCTGCTGCTGGCGGCTGTGCTCGATCTCGAACTCGGCGACGCTGCCCGGGGTCAGCTGCCAGTCCAGCGCCACGGCGAGCAGGCGGCGGTGGCCGTCGCTGTCGTGCAGCCGCGGTTCCATGTCCTCGTAGGCGGCGTTGACGCGCCAGCCGAAGACGCCGTCAGGGCCGCTGCGGTCGCCGAGGTCGACGGCGGCGCCGGTCGTGCTCGAGCCTTCCCACCAGACGGTGGCGCTGCGTTTGCCGGCCACCGGGCGCTTGACGCGCAGGTTGACCAGACCACCCGGCGCGCTGGTGCCGGCCTGGATGCCGCTGGCGCCCTTGAGCAGCTCGACGGCTTCCTTGTTCTCCAGCGCGAACGTGGTCTCGCCGCTGACCGGCAGGCCTTCGCGGCGCACGTTGAAGCGGTTGTCCAGCGTGTAGCCGCGCACCGACAGACCGGCCCAGTAGCCGGGCGAGTCGTAGGCCTCGGAGACGCCGGCATCGAGCCGCGTGATGTCGCCCAGCCGGGTGACGTTCTCGTCGGCCAGGCGCTCGGCGCTCCAGGTCTGGGCCTGCAGCGGCGTGCGGGCGTCGGTCTGGCCGGGGAAGCCGGCGAAGGCCGGCAGGCGCTCGGCCGTGCCGGTGATGGTGATCGTCTCGGTGCCCTGCGCGTGGGCGGCGCAGGCGGAGGCGAACAGGGCCGCGGCGAGGGCGCAGCGGGTCGGGACGTGGTGTTTCATTGCCATCGGAAAGCCTTGGACGATGGCAGGTCGGCAAACCGGAGCGCAGCACGGCGCCGGACAGCGCCATGGAACCCGTGGTGTGCTTCCCTGCGCGAGCATTACCTCGTGCCGTCCGGTGAGGGACGGGTCGCCGCCTCGGCCTTGCGGCGTCGGCGGGCGATCAGGTTCAAAGGGACTCTCTCAGTCGGCCGTCCGCGGATGGCAGGCGGCCAACACCCCTAGCGAATGCCTCGCGCACCGGGTCGGCTCGCGAAGCGGGGCGGATGATAGCGGCAGCAGCGCGTGCGGCGCGCCGCGCTGTGTCAATCCTGCGACGGCGTTTCGACACCCAGCAGCCGGTGCAGCTGCGGGCTGGAGGTCGTGTACTGCAGCAGCGCACGGCGCTCCGGGTCCACGTAGGGCACGGCGGCGAAGGCGGCCAGCGTCGCCTCGTGGAAGCCGCAGAGGATCAGCTTGCGCTTGCCCGGGTAGTGGCAGATGTCGCCGACGGCGAAGACGCCGGGCGTGCTGGTCTCGAAGGTCGCCGGGTTGACGGTGACCAGCTTGTGGTCCAGCTCCAGTCCCCACTCGGCGATCGGGCCGAGCTTGGGGCTCAGGCCGTGGAAGACGAGCAGGTCGTCCAGCGCCAGCGTCGTGCTGCTGCCGTCCGGGCGCATCAGCACCAGCCGGGCGAGGCGCTCGCCGTCGGCCTCGAAGCCGGTCGGCTGGCCGATGACGACCTCGACGGCGCCCGCGTCGCGCAGTTCGGCCAGGCGGCGTAGCGTGGCGGGCAGGGCGCGGAACTCGTCGCGCCGGTGCAGCAGCGTCACACGCGCCGGGCGGGCGGCTTCGGTGGTCGCGAAGTGGATTGCCCAGTCGAGGGCCGAATCGCCGCCGCCGGCGACGACGACCTGCCGGCCGGCGAAGGCCGCCGCGTCGGCGACGCGGTAGAAGAGTTGCGTGCCGGCGAAACGCTCGATGCCGGGCAGGCGCAGCGCCTTGGGCTGGAAGGAGCCGACGCCGCCGGCGACGAACACCGTGCGCGCGAGGAAACGCGTGCCGGTGCTGGTGGCGACGTCGAAGCGGCCGTCGGCGGCACGTTCGAGCGAACGCACCTCCTGGCCGAGATGCAAGCTCGCGCCGAACGGCGCGATCTGCTGCTGCAGCCGCTCGACGAGCTCACGCCCGGTGCACACGGGCACGCCGGGGATGTCGTAGATCGGCTTGTCGGCGTAGAGCTCGGTGCACTGGCCGCCGACGTGCGGCAGCGAGTCGACGACGTGGGCGCGGATGTCCTGCAGCCCGAGCTCGAAGACCTGGAACAGCCCGACCGGGCCGGCGCCGACGATCAGCGCGTCGGTCTCGATCGGGGGGACAGCGGCGGATGCGCCGGGCGAGGGGGAAACCGTCATTCGTCCGCCGGGCGCGGCCCGGGTCAGCGCTGCAGGTACTGCAGCTTGTTCTTGCGGTCCTTCCACTCGTCGGCGTCGGGCAGCGAGGCCTTGCGCTTGGTGATGCTCGGCCAGGTCTTGGCGAGCTCGGCGTTGAGCTGGATGAACTGCAGCTGGTCGGCAGGCACGTCTTCCTCGGGCAGGATCGCGTTGGCCGGGCACTCGGGGATGCAGACCGCGCAGTCGATGCACTCCTCGGGGTCGATGACGAGGAAGTTCGGCCCTTCACGGAAGCAGTCGACGGGGCACACATCCACGCAATCGGTGTACTTGCAGCGGATGCAGGAATCGAGAACGACGTGAGTCATTGGAACGGGCTCGGTTGTGATGTCAGGAACTGACGCGGTCGCGGGCGAGGGCGCCAAGCGGGCGGAATTTTACGCCTCGCCCTCGGGGGTTCCGGCTTGATCTTGCTCATGCGTCAGGGTGAGCGCCGAGGCGCCGGCGCCGACGATGACGACGGTCGGCTGGCCTTCGTGGCTTGCGCCGGCCTCGGCCAGCGTCGCGACGTCGTGGTGGCTGCGCGCCTCGTCGGGCCAGCCGGCACGCGAGACGACGAGCGCCGGCGTGTCGGCCGGCCAGCCGGCGGCACGCAGCCGTTCGCCGAGCACGCCGAGCTGCTTCCCGGCCATGTAGAAGACCTGGGTGTCGGCGGCGTGGCTCACCTCCAGCCGGCGTTCGCGCGTCATCGCGGTACTGAAGGCGACGCTGCGGCCGCGGGCGCGGCGTGTCAGCGGGCGCTGCGCCGACGCGGCGGCGGCCAGCGCGGCGGTCACCCCGGGCACGATCTCGCTGGCGATGCCGGCGCGTGCCAGCGCCGCCAGTTCCTCCTCGAGGCGGCCGAAGAGGCTGGGGTCGCCACCCTTGAGCCGCACGACGACGGCATGGCGCTGTGCCATCTCGACGAGCAGGGCGTCGATCTCGGATTGATGCGTGGAATGGCGGAAGCCGCGTTTGCCGACGTCGATCCACTCGGCACGCGGCGCCAGCTCGCGCAGCGCCGGGTCGGTCAGCGCGTCGTGCAGCACGACGTCGGCTTCGGCGAGACGGCGCGCGCCGCGCACGGTGATCAGATCGGCGGCGCCGGGGCCGGCGCCGATGAAGACGACGCGGCCCATCAGCGGCGCCCTTGTATCACGCGGCGATCGGCTCGGGCCGCAGGTGCAGCCCGCACTCCCTGGCGCCTTCCTGCTCCCACCACCAGCGCCCGGCGCGGTGGTCTTCGCCCAGCGAGACGGCGCGCGTGCAGGGCGCGCAGCCGATGCTCGGGAAGAACTGGTCGTGCAGCGGGTTGTACGGCACGTCGTGCGTGGCGACGTAATGCCAGACGTCGGCTTCGCTCCAGTCGGCCAGCGGGTAGAACTTCTCGCGGCTGTCGGCGTCGAGCTCGAAGTGCGGCACACGCGAACGCGACTCCGACTGCTCGCGGCGCAGCCCGGTGATCCAGGCCGTGCGCCCTTCGAGCAGGCGGCGCATCGGCTCCTTCTTGCGCACGTCGCAGCAGCTCTGGCGCAGCTCGACGCTGCGGTACATGGCGTCGCTGCCGTGACGGCCCACGAACTGCACGACGGCCTCCTGCTGCGGGCGGAAGACCTGCACCTCGACGCCGTAGCGCTGACGGATGCGCGGGATCAGCGCCAGCGTCTCGGCGTGCAGCGCGCCGGTGTCCAGCGTCGCGACCGGGATCGCCAGGCCGTGGCGCGCGATCAGGTCGGTGATGACCATGCCTTCGACGCCCAGGCTGGTGGCCTGGACGATGCGGCCGGCGTGGTCGGCGGCGGCCTCGCGCAGCAGCGCGACGGCGTGCGCGACCCGGGCATCGTGGCCGCGGGTCTTGCGGGCGTGCAGTTCGATGGCGGTGGGCATACGTTCAGGCAGCGTGGACGATGGGGGTGGCGCGGGCGCCGGTGACGTCGCCCTGGTACTGGCCGGGGAACCGGCCCAGCGTGCGCAGCGCGACGGCCGGATCCTGGTCGGCGCGCAGCTGGGCGGCGTCGAAGCCGCAGCGCTGCAGCATCGGCAGCATGTCGCCGACGACCTCGCCGGTGGCGATCAGCTCGCCGGCGTAGCGCAGGCGCAGGCGCAGCAGCACGGCCTGCGAGTAGGCGCGGCCGTCGGTCCACTTCGGGAAGTGCAGCACGACGGCGCGGGCGGCGGCGATCTCGTCGCGGCGCTCCAGCACGTCGACGGTGTTGTCGAACGCCAGCGCGTCGGCGGGCAGCGGGGAGTGGGTCTCGATCAAACGCATGGACATCTCGGGATCAGGCTTCGGCCGCGGCGGTGCTGCGGCGCACGGCGTCGGCGGCGGCGCGCAGCGGGGCCACGCCCAGGCGGCGCACGGTGTCGACGAAACGTTCGCCGGCCTGGCGCTCGGTGCGGTAGAGCTCGACCAGCGCCTCGACGACGTCGGGCACCTCGTCGGCGGCGAAGGACGGGCCGATCACCTTGCCGGCGGCGGCCGGGCCGTTGGCCAGCGAGCCGTCGGAGCCGGCGACCGTGACCTGGAACCACTCGCTGCCGTCCTTGTCGACGCCGAGGATGCCGATGTGGCCGGTGTGGTGGTGGCCGCAGGAGTTCATGCAGCCGCTGATGTGCAGGTCGATGTCGCCCAGGTCGTAGAGCGCGTCCAGGTCCTCGAAGCGCTCGCGGATCGCCGCGGCGACCGGCAGCGAACGTGCGTTGGCCAGCGAGCACAGGTCGCCGCCGGGGCAGGCGATCATGTCGGTCAAGAGGCCGATGTTGGGCGTCGCGAAGCCGTCCTCGCGCGCGGCCAGCCACAGCGCCCGCAGCTCGTGTTCGGCGACCCAGGGCAGCAGCAGGTTCTGGTCGTGCGTGACACGCAGCTCGCCGTGGCTGAAACGCTCGGCCAGTTCGGCGGCGCGGTCCATCTGGTCGGCGGTGACGTCGCCGGGCGCCTGGCCGGCGCGCTTGAGCGACAGCGTCACGGCGCGGTAGCCGGCGAGGCGGTGGGCGTGCACGTTGCGCTCCAGCCAGCGTGTGTAGGCCTTGGGTGCGTCGGCATCGACGGCGTGCAGCGCCGGCGCGGCTTCGCTCACCGGGGCGACGAAGTGCGCGGCGACACGGTCCAGCTCGGCCTGCGGCAGCTCCGGCGCGCCGTCGGCCAGCAGCGCCTCGTACTCGGCGTGGACTTCGCGGATGAACTGCTCGCCCAGCGCCTTGACGAGGATCTTGATGCGCGCCTTGTAGAGGTTGTCGCGCCGGCCGTGCAGGTTGTAGACCCGCACGACGGCTTCGAGGAAGACCAGGATGCGCTGCCAGGGCACGAAGGCCGCGACTTCGGTGGCGATGATCGGCGTGCGGCCCATGCCGCCGCCGACCAGGACGCGGAAGCCGACGTCACCCCGTTCGTCGCGCAGCAGCTGCAGGCCGACGTCGTGCCAGGCGATGACCGCCCGGTCGTCGGTCGCGCCGGTGATCGCGACCTTGAACTTGCGCGGCAGGAAGGCGAACTCGGGGTGCAGCGTGCTCCACTGGCGCAGCAGCTCGGCATAGGGACGCGGGTCGACGATCTCGTCGGGCGCGATGCCGGCCAGCGCGTCGGTGGTCACGTTGCGGATGCAGTTGCCGCTGGTCTGCACGCCGTGCAGGTCGGCTTCGGCCAGCAGTTCCATCACGTCGGCCGAACGCTCCAGCGGGATCCAGTTGAACTGGCAGTTGTGGCGCGTCGTGAAGTGGCCGAAACCACCGCGTTCGGCCGGCGTGCCGGCGTCCTGCAGGTCGAACTCGCGCGCCACGCGCGCCAGCGCACGCAGCTGGCGCGAGGACAGCTCGCCATAGGGCACCGCGATGCGCGCCATCGGCGCGTGGCGCTGCACGTACCAGCCGTTCTGCAGCCGAAGCGGGCGGAACAGTTCGTCGGGCAACTGGCCGGCCAGGTGGCGTTCGAGCTGGTCGCGGTATTGCGCGGCACGGGCCCGGATGAACTGGCGGTCGAAGTCGGTGTACTGGTACATGGACGGCAGGATTCGCTGGAGGCGCGACTGTAAGCAAGCTGCTTATAGATGAAAAGTACAGAGTTGTGAGGTGCTTATCGCCTTAGGTTATGAGTTGAAGTTCTTAGAATCGACGCCGACCATGCGCAGACTTCTCGGGACGTTGCTCGTCCTCCTCCTGGCCGCGTGCCAGAGCGTGCCGCTGACGGCACCACCCGCTTCCCCGCCCGCCACCGAGACCGCCGTGCCCAAGCCGCCGCCGCGCCCGCCGCGCGTCGGCCTCGCGCTGGGCGGCGGCGCCGCGCGCGGCTTCTCGCACATCGGCGTGATCCAGGTGCTGGAGGAGAACGGCATCCGCCCGGATCTCGTCGCCGGCACCTCGGCCGGCAGCCTCGTGGCCGCGCTCTACGCCTCGGGCAAGAGCGGCGCCGAACTCGGCATGCTGGCGATGACGATGGACGAAGGCGCGATCACCGACTGGGCCTTCCCCGGCCGCGCGCTGCTGCGTGGCGAGGCGCTGGCGCGCTACGTGCGCGAGCACACCGGCGGCCGCGCCATCGAGCAGATGCGGCTGCCGCTGGGCATCGTCGCGACCGACCTGGACAGCGGCGCACCGATCCTGTTCCAGCGCGGCGACACCGGCACCGCGGTGCGGGCGTCGAGTGCCGTGCCGGCGGTGTTCCAGCCGGTGACGATCGGCGGCCGCGAGTACGTCGACGGCGGCCTCGTGTCACCGGTGCCGGTGCGATTCGCGCGCCAGATGGGCGCCGACCTGGTCATCGCGATCGACATCTCGGCCGTGCCCGACGGCGCGCCGACCGGTGACGCGATGAAGATGCTGCTGCAGACCTTCTCGATCATGAGCCGCAGCATCAACCACTACGAGCTGCGCGACGCCGACATCGTGCTGCGTCCGGCGCTGGCCGGCGTCTCCAGCGCCGACTTCACGGCACGCCGGCGTTCGATCCAGGCCGGCCGCGAAGCCGCGCTGGCGGCGCTGCCGGCGATCAAGGCGAAGATCGCGGCGCTGACGCGCTGAGCGGCGTTGACGTGCCGAGCGGTGCTCAGGCGACGACGTTGCGGATGAAGCGTGTCGTCGCCTCGCTGGCGTTGGCGTACGCGTAGGGCTGCGAGCTCGGGTAGACGAGGTAGTCGCCGGCCGCCAGCTCGCGCGGGCCGCCGGCCAGCTCCAGCTGCAGCCGGCCCTCGACGACGACGATCATCTCGTGCCAGCCCTCGGGGTCGGGCTCGGCGTCGTAGCGCTCGCCCGGCGCCAGCGTCCAGGCCCAGAGCTGGGCCTCGTGGCGGGCCGGCACGCTGGCCTGCAGCACCGCGACGCTGTCCTCGTGGCGGCCGCGCCAGGCCACCGCGTCCAGCCGCAGCGTCTGCGCCGCCGGGTCGCGCACCAGGTCGGCGAAGCCGACACCCAGCGCCTCGGCCAGACGGTCCAGCCGCGACAGGCTGATGTTGGTGTCACCTTGTTCGAGCGCGACGATCATGCGCCGACTCAGGCCCGAGGCCTCGGCCAGCGCCGCCTGGCTCAGCCCGGCGTTTTGGCGGGCGGCACGCAGGTTCTGGCCGACGAAGGCCAGCACGTCACCGTGGCGCGAGGCAATGTGCAGTTTATTGCTCATGTTATCCTGAGCAGTATGTTGCACATGCTGGCCCGCGGCAAGACGGCCTGGCCCTTCAGCCGCCAGGAAGCCGCGCTGATCGCGATCACGGCGCTCTGGGGCACGACCTTCCTGATCGTGCACGTCGCGATGCGCCACAGCGGGCCGTTCTTCTTCGTCGGCCTGCGTTTCGTCACCGCGGGGCTGCTGGCGCTGGTGGTGTTCCGGCACGCGCTGGCCGGGCTGACACGCCAGGAGCTGTGGGCCGGCATCACGATCGGCGGCTCGATCTTCCTCGGTTACGGCTTGCAGACGATGGGTCTGCAATCGATTAGCAGCAGCAAGTCAGCGTTCATCACCGCGCTGTACGTGCCGCTGGTGCCGCTGCTGCAGTGGCTGGTGCTGCGCGAGGCGCCCAAACCGATGGCGATGCTGGGCATCGTGCTCGCGTTCGCCGGGCTGGTGCTTCTCGCCGGCCCCGAAGCGGGCAGCGGGGCGATCGGGCCAGGCGAGCTGGCGACCATCCTCAGCGCCTTCGCGATCGCCGCCGAGATCCTGCTGATCGGCCGTTTCGCGCGCCGCGTCGACGTGCGCCGCATCACCGCCGTGCAGTTGCTGGCCGCCGGGCTGATGTCCTGGGCGGCGATGCCGGTGCTGGGCGAGGCCGTGCCGGCGTTCTCGTGGGTCTGGCTGGCGGCGGCCGTCGGCCTGGGGGCGGCCAGCGTCGCGATCCAGCTGACGATCAACTGGGCGCAGCGGTCGGTCGCGCCGGTGCGCGCGACGATCATCTACGCCGGCGAGCCCGTGTGGGGCGGCATCGTCGGCCGTCTGGCCGGCGACCGGCTGCCGGCCGAGGCTTTCGTCGGCGCCGCGCTGGTGCTCGCCGGCACCTTGGTCAGCGAGCTCAAGCCGCGGCGCCGCCGCCCGCTCAGCGACTGAAGTCGCCCGCCGCTTCCGGCTGGTAGGGCAGGGCCTCGATGCGCGCCGTGTGCTCTTCGCCGGCCGGGCCGCGCCAGCCGATGCTGTCGCCGACACGCGCGCCCAGCAGCGCCATGCCCAGCGGCGAGAAAACCGAGACCCGTTCAATGCCGTCGGGCTGGTCGTCGGGGTAGCAGAGCGTCAGGTCCAGCAGCTCGCCGCCGCGGGACAGCACGACACGCGAGCGCATCGTGACGACGTCGGCCGGCAGCGTCTTCGGGTCGACGACCTCGGCCAGGTCGAGCATGTCGCGGGCGTGGTCGGCGAGGGCCTCCGACACCCGTGTGCCGCCGCGCGGCGTCGAGACGAGGTTGAAGAGGCGGACGTGGTCGAGCCAGCCGAGCTGGCGTTCGTGGACGAGGGTGTTCAAGCGGTTCTCCGGTGGGCAGGCGTTGTCCCTGGGGGCGGGGCCCGGCGACCGGAGAGAGGGGGGATTCGGGGGGAGGCGGTCGCCGGGCTCAGGAGAGTGCGGCCGCGACCGGCTGGCGCCACGCGCGCAGCACCACGCCCGCCGCGAGGGCGTGAACGGTGAAGGCGAGACGGGACGACATGGGCCGATGGTAAGCCGTACGGGCGGCGCTTGAAAAGAAAGAGCCCGGCACGGGGCCGGGCTGAAGACATCGTTGCGGATGCGCGGATGCCGAGGAGACAACCTTCCAGAGAGAGCCGGGGAGTGCCCCGACAACACTCAGATGCGGTGCGCCCCGCTGGATTTCAAGGTCAGGCGGCGGTGCGCTTGGCGCGGCCCGTGGTCTGCGTGGCCTTGACGGCGGTGTTCGTGACGGCCTGGAAGTTGGCCTCGGCCACTTCGGCGGCCTGCTTGGCGGCCTTCTGCACGCTCTCGAACGCGTTGTTGGCGGCCGAGACGGCGGAACGAACCAGCGCGGCGGCGCTTTCGGTGCCGGCCGGGGCGTTCTTCACCGCGGTGTCGACCAGCGACAGCGTGGTCTTCTGGGCGTCGGCCAGCGTGGACTCGGCGACCTTGGTGAACTCGGCGTTGGTGCCGGCCAGGATGTCGTACAGGTGGCGGCTGTAGGCGGCGGCCTTCTCGGCGCTCGGTTGCAGCAGGCCGGCCTGCAGCGTCAGCAGTTCCTGCGGGTCCTTGACCGACAGCGCGGCCTTGGTCGTCTCGGCCAGTTCGCTCAGCGAGGTCTTGGTGACCTGCAGGTTCAGCTCGACGAGCTTCTCGACGCCTTCGAAGGCGGTCTGGGTCAGGCCGAACAGGGTCTCGACCTGGGCCTTCTGCGCGGCAAGCCATTGTTCCGGGGTGTAGGTCATGTCGATCTCCGTGTGTGGGTGACAGAATTGCTGCACTGCAGCATGAGCCGAAGTATAGAGATCGCTCCCGCTGCCGCAAGCGTTTTTTGCTGCACCGCAACATTCTAGGGAGCCGTTCCTAGAATCGATCGCGATGCGCGCCTTCCACTCGGACCGCTTCGTGCTGCCGCTGCCGGCCGGCCACCCCTTCCCGATGCACAAGTACCGCCTGCTGCGCGAGGCGGTGGCGGCGACGCTGCCGCAGATCGTGGTCGAGCCGGCACCCGCGGCCAGCGACGGCGAACTGGCGCTGGCGCACGAGCCGGCCTGGATCGACGCCGTGGCGCACGGCACGACCAGCGCCGCGCAGCAGCGCGAGATCGGCTTCCCGTGGAGCGAGGCGATGGCCGAACGTGCCCGGCATTCGGTCGGCGCGACGATCGCCGCGGCGCGCGCCGCGCTGTTCGACGGCGACGGTGTCGCCGCCAACCTGGCCGGCGGCACGCACCACGCCTATGCCCACAAAGGCTCGGGTTATTGCGTCTTCAACGACGTCGCGGTGGCGGCGCGGCTGATGCAGGCCGAGTGGTACCGCGTGCACCGCGCCGGGCTGCAGGTGCTGGTCGTCGACCTCGACGTGCACCAGGGCAACGGCACGGCCTCGATCTTCCGCGACGACGCCAGCGTCTTCACGCTGTCCTTGCATGGCGCGAAGAACTTCCCGTTCCGCAAGGAAGCGAGCGACCTGGACGTCGAGCTGCCCGACGGCTGCGCCGACGCCGAGTACCTGGCGGCGCTGGACGCCGCCTTGTCCGAAGCCTGGCGCCGGCTGCGCACGCCGCCCGGGCTGGCCTTCTATCTGGCCGGCGCCGACCCGCACGAGGGCGACCGACTGGGCCGGCTGAAGCTGAGCGCCGAAGGCCTGGCCGAACGCGACCGGCGCGTTTTCACGGCGCTCGCCGAACGCCACGTGCCGGTCGCCGTGACGATGGCCGGCGGCTACGGCCGCGACATCGCCGTCACCGTCGAGATCCAGCGCCGCACGCTGGAAAACGCCTTGGCGGCGCAGCGCGCCTGGACCGGAGAATCGCCCGCATGAGCCACCGCCCGCAGCCGCTGCCGCGCAGCCACTACCCGCGTTTCGACTCGATCACGACTCGCTGGATGGACAACGACGTCTACGGCCACGTCAACAACGTCGTCTACTACAGCTTCTTCGACACCGCGGTGAACCGCTGGCTGATCGACGCCGGCGCGCTGGACATGCACGCCGGCGAGGTCATCGGCCTGGTCGTCGAGACGCAGTGCCACTACTTCGCGCCGCTGGCCTTCCCGCAGCGCGTCGACGCCGGGCTGCGTGTCGCGCACCTGGGCCGCTCCAGCGTGCGCTACGAGGTCGGCCTGTTCGCCGAAGGCGAGCCGGTGACGGCCGCCGCCGGCCACTTCGTGCACGTCTACGTCGACCGGGCCACACGGCGCCCGGTCGCGCTGCCGCCGGCGCTGCTCGCCGCCCTGCAACCGCTCGTCGTTCCCGCATGACACCGACGCCCGACTCCATCGCTGCGGTCGACGCCGCGATCACCTCGCGCCGCTCGATCCGCGCCTTCCGCCCCGACCCGGTGCCGCGCGAGACCGTCGAACGCATCCTCGAAGTCGCCTCGCGCGCGCCTTCGGGCACCAACGTGCAGCCCTGGAAGGTCACGGTGCTGACCGGCGCCGCCAAGGCGCGGCTGTCGGCGCGCATCCGCGCCGCCTACGACGACCCGGCCGAACGGGCGCGCCACGCCGAGGAGTACGCCTATTACCCGGCCGAATGGGTCTCGCCCTACATCGAGCGCCGGCGCAAGGTCGGCTGGGACCTGTACGGGTTGCTGGGCATCGCCAAGGGCGACAAGCAGCGCATGCACGAGCAGCACGGCCGCAACTACGCCTTCTTCGACGCGCCGGTGGGCCTGATCTTCACGATCGGCCGCGTGCTCGGCCAGGGCAGCTGGCTGGACTACGGCATGTTTCTGCAGAACGTGATGGTCGCCGCCCGCGCGCGCGGGCTGGACACCTGCCCGCAGGCTGCGTTTACTCAGTTCCACCGCATCGTCGCCGACGAGCTGGCCCTGCCTGCCGACGAGATGCTCGTCTGCGGCATGGCGCTCGGATACGCCGACCCCGAGGCGCCGGAGAATGCCCTCGTCACCGAGCGCGAACCCGTCGCGGGTTTCGCGCGTTTCCTGGAGTCCTGAATGTCCCGTCCCGCCGTGCTCGTCGCCCGAGCCGTGTTCCCCGAAGTCGTCGAGCGCCTGAGCCAGCATTTCGACGTCGAAGCCAACCCCGACGACACGCCCTGGAGCCGCGAGGAGCTGCTCGCCCGTCTGGCCGGCAAGTCCGGCCTGTTCGCCACCGGCAGCGTGCAGGTCGACGCCGCGCTGCTCGACGCCTGCCCGCAGCTGCGGGTCGTCGCCAACATGGCGGTCGGCTACAACAACCTCGACATCGCCGCCTTCAACGCGCGCGGCGTGCTGGCGACCAACACGCCCGACGTGCTGACCGAGACGACGGCCGACTTCGGTTTCGGCCTGATGCTCGCCGCCGCGCGCCGCATGAGCGAGTCCGAGCGCTTCCTGCGGGCCGGCCAGTGGAAACGCTGGCGCTACGACACGCTCACCGGCAGCGACGTGCACGGCGCGACGCTGGGCATCCTCGGCATGGGCCGCATCGGCCAGGCCATCGCGCGCCGCGGCGCGCTGGGCTTCGGCATGAAGGTCATCTATCACAACCGCAGCCGCCTGCCGGCCGAGCAGGAAGCGCCGATCGGCGCACGCTGGGTCGACAAGGCGACGCTGCTGGCCGAAGCCGACCACCTGGTGCTGGTGCTGCCGTACAGCCCGGAGAGCCACCATGCGATCGGCGCGGCCGAACTGGCGGCGATGAAACCGACGGCGACGCTGACCAACGTCGCGCGCGGCGGCATCGTCGACGACCGGGCGCTGATCGAGGCGCTGCGCGAGCGCCGCATCGCCGCCGCGGCGCTGGACGTCTTCGAAGGCGAGCCGGCTTTCGACCCGGGTTTCCTGGACCTGCCCAACGTCGTGCTGACGCCGCACATCGCCAGCGCGACGGTGGCCACGCGCCGCGCGATGGCCGATCTGGCGGCCGACAACCTGATCGCCGCGCTGACCGGCGGCACGCCGCCGACGCCGGTCAACCCGCAGGTGCTGGCGCCGCGCTGATCAGCGCCGTTCGGGCAGCTGCGCCAGCAGCTGCTCGAGCAGCTGCGCGACCTCGGACTGGCTGTCGAGGAAAAACCGTGCCTGCGAGGTCGGCTCGCGTCCGACGCGCAAGGTCAGCCAGTGCAGCGGCGCACGTTCGAAGACGACCTCGTCGTTGAGGTCGTCGCCGACGAAGAGCGCGCTGTCACAGCCCGCCGCGGCCACCAGCGAGAAGACGGCGTCGGCCTTGTCCGGCGCGTCGGCGCCGACGACGTTGACGACGCACTTGCCGCCGAAGCGCCGCAGGCCGGTGTCCAGCGTGCCGAGCCGGGCGTCGATCTCGGCGAGCGCCGCGTCGCGGTCGCGCGCCAGGCGGTAGTGCAGGGCGAACGAATGCTGCTTGTCCTCGATGCGCACGCCGGCGGCGGCGAGCGCCGGCTCGGCGTCGGCCAGTCGCTGGCGCAGCGTGTCCAGCGCCTGCAGCGTCTCGGCCGACGCGGGTTCGATCGTGTTCTCGGCGCCATGGTTGCCGACGATCCAGCCGGGCTCGAAACCCAGCCGCGGGCGCACGTCGTCGACGGCACGGCCGGTGACGATGGCCAGCGGCCGGCGTGCCGCCAGCTGCGCCAGCCGGCGTGACAGCGCCGCCGAGATGCGCGCGTCCTCGGGGCGAGCGACGATGGGTGCCAGCGTGCCATCGAAGTCGAAGGCCAGCAGCGGGTCGCGGCGGCACAGGGCGTCGAAGGCGGCGTGGCCTTCGGGCGAGAAGAGATGGCGTCTGGGTGTGTTCATCGGCTGCTGCGGTGGCGGTAGCGCTCGACACGCGCCTCGATGCGTTCGCGCAGGCGCGAGCGCCCGGCGTCGGCCAGCATCAGGCCGGCCCAGCGGAAGACGTTGGCCTCGCGGATCGTCATGCGCAGGCTGGCCATGCGCTCGCGCTGCTCGGCGCGCGGCATCGTCAGCGCGCGGTGCAGGGCGTCGGCGGTTTCCTCGACGTGGTACGGGTTCACGATCAAGGCCTCGTTGAGCTCGCGCGCGGCGCCGGCGAAGCGGCTCAGGATCAGCACGCCGGCTTCGTCGTCGCGCGCCGCGCAGTACTCCTTGCAGACCAGGTTCATGCCGTCGTGCAGGCTGGTGACGACGCAGACCTCGCTGGCGCGGTAGAGCTCGTTGACGGCGTCGCTGTCGTGGTGCTCGGCCAGCAGCCGCACCGGCTGCCAGTGTTCGTTGCCGAAACGCGTGTTGATGCGCTCGGTGATCTCCTTGATGCGGTCCTGGAAGACGCGGTACTCGGGCAGCGAGCTGCGCGTCGGCGCGGCCACCTGCACGAAGCTGAAGCGGTCGATCCAGCGCGGGTACTTCTCCAGCAGGCGCTCGACGGCGTGCAGACGCTCGACGATGCCCTTGGTGTAGTCGAAGCGGTCGACGCCGCAGGCGATCAGCTGGTCCTCGGGCAGGCCCAGGCGGCGGCGTACGGCCTGGCGGCACTCGTCGACCGAAGGCCGGCGCGCCACCGTCTCGTCGTCGGGCCATTCGATCGAGATCGGGTAGCTCTCGATGAAGGTCTCGTCGTCGCGGTAGGAGACGACCGAGTGCTCGTGCTCGATGCGCGCCTCCAGATAGCGGTCCACCGTCTCGATGAAGTTCTTGCAGTGGTAGCGCGTGTGGAAGCCCAGGATCGTGCTGCCCAGCATGCCTTCGAGCAGCTCGCGCCGCCACGGGCAGATGCCGAAGCTCTCGGGGTTGGGCCAGGGGATGTGCCAGAAGGTGAGGATGGTCGCGCGCGGCAGCTTGGCGCGCACCATCGCCGGCAGCAGCGCGAAGTGGTAGTCCTGCACCAGCACGATCGGGTCTTCGCTGCGCGCCTCGGCGACCACCGCGTCGGCGAAACGCTGGTTGACCTCGCGGTAACGCTGCCAGTCGGACTCGCGGAACACCGGCCGCACGTGGGCCACGTGGCACAGCGGCCACAGGCCTTCGTTGGCGAAGCCGTAGTAGTAGCCGGCTTCCTCTTCCTCGGTGAGCCAGAGGCGGCGCAGCGTGTAGTCCTCGTGGCCCGGCGGCACGCGGATGCGATCGTTCGCGTCGACGACCTCGCGGTCGGCGCTGCCGCTGCCGTGCGCGATCCAGGTGCCCGAGCAGGCGCGCATCACCGGCTCGACGGCGGTCACCAGGCCGCTGGCCGGACGCTTGACGACGACGCTGCCGTCTTCGTTGCGCTGGTGCAGGTAGGGCTCGCGGTTGGAGACGACGATGACCTCGTCGCCACGCAGCTGCGTGCGCAGCAGCAGGCGCAGGCGTTCGGCGTTCCACTCCGACTCCAGCCCCAGCGAGCGCCGGTACTCGTCTTCGAGGTCGCGCAGCCGTGAGCGCAGCTCCAGCGCCAGCGGCTCGAGTTCGGGCGAGGGCTCGTCGACCAGCGGCCGCACGATGCCTTCGCCGCGCAGCAGCGCGCGTGCGCCGCGCATCCAGCCGCGCCAGCTGACCTGGGCGACGACCATCGTGATCAGCGAGATCGTCACGCCCAGCGCGATGATCAGGATCAGCAGGTAGCGCCGCGTGTCCTGGCTGCGGCGCTCGATGAAGCTCATGTCCTGCAGCAGCACCAGCTCGCCGACCTGGCCGGTCTCGCCCTGCACCGGATAGATGCCGGCATGCACGGTGCCGCCGGCGATCGACAGCTCGGGGTCGGGGCGCGACGCGGCCTCGCGCACCTGGGCGCAGGACAGGTCGGGCGGGAAGCCGTAGCTGGCCACCGCCAGCCGGTCGCCGGGTTCGCACAGGCCGATGGCGACCATGCGTTCGTCCTGGACGGCGCGGTTGAACAGGCTGCGCAGGCGGTTGGCGCGGCGGCCGTCGGACAGCGACTCGACGATCGAGTCGGACAGCGTGTTGGCGACGAGGTTGCCGCGGGTCGTCAGGTCGCGCGCGAACCAGCGCAGCGTCAGCTTGTCCATCAGCGGCAGGGCCAGGTAGGCGGCTGCCACCAGCGTCGCGACCAGCGGGAGCAGGAAGCGAAGCTGTAGGCGCAGGGTTCGCATCAGGGCAGCAGAACGGGCGCCGGCGCGCCCGTGGTGGTGGACAAGGCCGCCCACTGTACCGACCACCCTCCGGCCTTCGTGAGAACCCTCACGGATCGCGGGCATGAATCCCGCTTCCGTTGGCGCCGCCAGCGCCGGGCCGGGCCTGAGACAATCGTGTGATGCCCGACTGGACCGTTCCGGCGCTGCTGGCGCTGAACCTGCTGCTGCTGGCCTGGATCGCGCTGCGCCGTCCCGACGACGGCGCCGAGCGCCGACTGGAAACCGAACTGCGCGACGAACTGGCGCGCACGACGACGACGCTGCGCGCCGACCTGGCGACGCTGCAGCGTTCGCTGCTGGCCCATGGCGGCGAGAACCAGCGCACGCAGAACGAGCAGATCGATGCGATCCGCCGCCAGCTCGCCGCGTCGCAGGTGCAGGCCGAGGCCTCGATGCGGCGTTTCGGCGAGACGCTGGCCGAGCGGCTGCAATCGCTGTCGGACGCCAACGAACGCCGCCTGGGCGCGCTGCAGGAGGGCAACGAGCGCAAGCTCGAGCAGATGCGCGTGACCGTCGACGAGAAGCTGCAATCGACGCTGGAGCAGCGCCTGGGCGAGAGCTTCCGCCAGGTCGCCGAGCGCCTGGAGCAGGTGCACCGCGGCCTGGGCGAGATGCAGACGCTGGCGCGCGACGTCGGCGCGCTGAGCCGGGTGCTGACGAACGTGAAGACCCGCGGCGTCTTCGGCGAGGTGCAGCTCGCCGCGCTGCTGGAGCAGGTGTTCACCGCCGAGCAGTACGCGGCCAACGTCGCCACCGTGCCGGGCAGCAACGAGCGTGTCGAGTTCGCGATCCGCCTGCCGGGCCAGAAGGACGGCGCACCGCTGTGGCTGCCGATCGATGCCAAGTTCCCGCGCGAGGACTACGAGCGCCTGCTCGACGCCCACGAACGCGCCGACGCCGCCGGCGTCGAGACCGCGGCGCGTGCCATCGAGCAGCGCCTGCGTGCCGAGGCGCGCACGATCCGCCAGAAGTACGTCGCGCCGCCGCACACCACCGATTTCGCGATCCTGTTCGTGCCCACCGAAGGCCTGTACGCCGAGGCGCTGCGCCGCCCCGGGCTGGTCGACGCGCTGCAGCGCGAGCAGCGTGTGATGCTGGCCGGGCCGACGACGCTGCTGGCGACGCTCAACAGCCTGCAGATGGGCTTCCGCACGCTGGCGCTGGAGCGCCGCTCGGCCGAGGTCTGGGAGGTGCTCGGTGCGGTGAAGACCGAGTTCGGCAAGTTCGGCGACGTGCTCGCCAAGACCAAGAAGAAGCTCGAGGAAGCGCACGGCGCGATCGACCAGGCCGAGGTGCGCACGCGCCAGATGGCGCGCCAGCTGAAGGGCGTCGAGGCCCTGCCCGAGGAGCGTGCGGTCGAGCTGCTGCCCGGCGACGGCCGCGATGGCTGACGCGGCCGCCGCGCCGGCGCACGGCCGGGGCTGGCTGGCGGCACTGATCGCCGGCCAGGTCGGCCTGCACGCGGCGATGGCGGGCCTGCGCATGGCCGCGCCGCTGCAGGCGCTGCGCGAGGGCTACAGCCCCTGGGCTGTGGGCCTGCTGCTGGCGCTGTTCGCCGCCGCGCCGGTGGTGCTGGCGCTGCACTCCGGGCGCCTGGCCGACCGCCACGGCTACCACCGGCCGGTGCACATCGCCATCGGCCTGGTGACGGCGGCGCTGCTGCTGGCGCTGGCCGCCGACTTCGCCGGCGGCAGGGCCGGCTTCGGGCTGTTGTGCCTGGCGGCGATGCTGGCCGGCGCCGGCGCCAACATGGGCATGCTGACGATCCAGCGCACCGCCGGGCTGGCTGCGCACGACGGGCCGCAGCGCGTGCGCATCTTCAGCTGGCTGGGCATCGCGCCGTCGTTCTCGAATGTCGTCGGCCCGGTGGCGATCGGCTTCGCGATCGACCTCGCGGGTTTCGCCGCCGGCTACGCGCTGATGCTGCTGCTGCCTCTGGTGACGCTGTTCAGTGCGCGGCGGGTCGAGCGTGTGGTGCCCGCTGCGCAGGCCCCACGGCATGGAACGTCGTGGGACCTGCTCGATGCGCCGGGTCTGAAGCGGCTGCTGCTGGTCAACTGGCTGCTGTCGATGTGCTGGGACGTGCACAGCTTCGCGGTGCCCATCCTCGGCCACGAGCGCGGCTACAGCGCCTCGACGATCGGGCTGGTGCTGGGCACCTTCACGCTGTCGGTGACGGCGGTGCGCGTGCTGATCCCGTGGATCGCCCACCGGCTCGACGAGACCACCGTCGTGCGCGCCGCGATGCTGGGCACCGGCGTCGTCTTCGCCGCCTATCCGCTGGCCTCGTCGCCGTGGTCGATGGGCGGCTGCGCGGTGCTGCTGGGCGTGACGCTGGGCGCGGTGCAGCCGATGATCATGTCGACGCTGCACCAGCTGACGCCGGCGCACCGCCACGGCGAGGCGCTGGCCTTCCGCTCGATGGCGATCAACGCGTCGAGCACGGTGATGCCGCTGGTCTTCGGCGCCGCCGGCACGGTGGTCGGCGCGGCGGTGCTGTTCTGGGCCGTCGGCGGCGCGGTCGGCGCCGGCTCGTGGATGGCGCGGCGGCCGGGCGGCTAGAAGCGGATGCCGGCGTCGTCGCCAGCCCCGGCGGCGGGCGGTGCTGGGGGCGGCACCTGCGCGGGCTCGGCTGCGGCCGGCGGCGGGGACGCCCGGCCCTCGGCCAGCGGCGTCACCGCGGGTGGCTGCCAGCTCCTGGGCAGCTTGGACTCGCGCGGATAACCGGCCGCGTCGAGGTAGGCGTTCCAGTCGGCGGGCGACAGGCCGCGCAGCACCTGCTGGCCGACCGTCAGCGCCGGCACGGTGCGCGCGCCGGTCAGGCGTTCGAGCGCCAGCGTGTCGTCGTCGCTGGCCACGGCGCGCTCGCGATAGGGCACGCCGCGCTGCTGCAGCAGCGTGCGTGCGCTGTCGCAGGGCGGGCATTCGGCCGCGGCATAGAGCACGACCGGGTAACGCGCGCTGGCCTGGCGCAGCTCCAGCGGCAGCGAGGCATCGCCCAGCGGCGTCGACTCGCCGTGGCGGCCGATGCTGGTGATGCGCGCGTTGGATGCGACCGACGGCCGGTCGGTGTAGGTCACGCTGCCGTCGGGCCCGATCACCTTGTACAGCGACCAGGCCGGCAGGCAGGTCGCGGCGAGCGTGATGGCGGCGGCGAGTTGGCGCGTGCGGAGCATGGCGGCAATCTAGCGCAGGACGGCGGCGCCGGGGAGCGTCATGCCCTGGTGGCGCAACAGCGCATCGAGACGGGGTTCACGCCCGCGGAAGGCGACGAAGCTCTCCAGCGCCGGCCGGCTGCCGCCGGCCTCGAGCACGCATTCGCGGAAACGGCGCCCGGTCGCCGGGTCGAAGACGCCGGCTTCCTCGAAGGCGCTGAAGGCGTCGGCCGACAGCACCTCCGCCCAGGCGTAGCTGTAGTAGCCCGCCGAGTAGCCGCCGTCGAACAGGTGCGTGAAGCTGTGCGGGAAGCGATGCCAGTCGGGCATCGCCCAGCCGCCGATCTCGGCGCGCACCTCCTCGACCAGCGCCATCACGCGCGCTTCGGCGCCCGGCTCGGCGTGCAGCCGCATGTCGAACAGGCCGAACTCCGCGTGGCGCAGCATCATCAGCCCGCTCTGGAAGTTCTTCGCCGCGACCATGCGCTCGAAGAGCTCGCGCGGCAGCGCCTCGCCGGTGTCGACGTGCGCCGACAGCCGTGACAGCACCTCCCACTCCCAGGCGAAGTTCTCCATGAACTGGCTGGGCAGTTCGACGGCGTCCCACTCGACGCCGCTGATGCCGGCCACCGCCAGCTCGTCGACCTGGGTCAGCATGTGGTGCAGACCGTGGCCAAACTCGTGGAACAGCGTGACGACGTCGTCGTGCGACAGCAGCGCCGGCTTGTCGCCGACCGGCGGCGCGAAGTTGCAGACCAGGTGCGCCAGCGGCCACTGCAGGCCGCCGCCGTCGGGCCGCTGCCAGCGGCCGCGCGCGTCGTCCATCCAGGCGCCGGACTGCTTGCCGGGCCGGGCGTGGAGGTCCAGGTAGACGCCGGCGATCGTGCGGCGGTCGCGGCGCAGCTCGCAGAAACGCACGTCGGGGTGCCAGACCGGCGCCTCGGCGGGCACGATCTCGACCTCGAACAGCGTGCGCACCAGATCGAACAGGCCATCGAGCACCCGCGGCTCGGTGAAGTACTGGCGGACCTCGGCGTTGGAGAAGGCGTAGCGCGACTGCTTCAGGCGTTCGCTGGCGTAGCGCCGGTCCCAGGGCTGCAGCGGCGACAGGCCGAGCTCGCGTGCGGCGAAGTCTTCGAGTTCCTGCTTGTCGGCCTGCGCGAAAGGCCGTGCGCGCTGCGCGAGGTCGCGGATGAAGTCCATCACCTGCGCCGGCGTCTCGGCCATCTTCGGCACCAGCGAGACCTCGGCATGGCTGGCCAGGCCGAGCAGCGCGGCTTCCTCCTGGCGCAGCGCGACGATCTCGGCGATCAGCGGGCCGTTGTCGAGCTCGGCGGCGCCGAACTCGCTGGCACGCGTGGCGTCGGCGCGGAACAGCTGCTCGCGCAGGGCGCGGTCGTGCGCGTACTGCAGCACCGGGCGCAGCCCCGGCTCGTGCAGCGTCAGCTTGTGGCCGTCGCGGCCTTCGGCGGCGGCCGCGGCGCGTGTGGCCTCGACGACGTCGGCCGGAACCCCGGCCAGCGCCGCCGTCTCGACGTAGAGCGCGAAGCCGTCGGTGGCGTCGAGCACGTGTTCGCCGAAGCTCTGGCACAGCTCGGCCAGGCGCGACTGGATGGCGGCGAAACGTTCGCGCGCCGCGCCCCGCAGCTCGGCGCCGCCGAGCACGAAGTCGCGCAGCGCATCGGCCAGCGCCTTGCGGCGCGCCGGGGCGAGCGCCGCGGCCTCGGGCCGCGCCGCGACCGCCTTGTACTTGGCGTACAGGCGTTCGTCGGCGCCCAGGCGGGTCAGGAAGTCGGTGACCCGCGGCAGCGCCTCGCCATAGGCGGCGCGCAGCTCGGGCGTGTCGGCGACGGCCTGCAGATGGCCGACCGCGCTCCAGGCTCGGCGCAGGCGCTCGACCGGCACGTCCAGCGCGAGCGACAACGCCTCGTACTCGGCCGGCACGGCGTCGGAGACGGCGGCTTCCAGCGCCGCGTCGGCCTCGGCCAGCACCGCGTCGACCGCCGGCACGACGTGCTCGGCGCGGATCTCGGCGAAACGCGGCAGGCCGGTGAAGTCGAGCAGCGGGTTCAACGCGCGACGCCCTGGGCCGTCTCGGCCGCCTGCAGCGTGTTGACGAGCAGCATCGTGATCGTCATCGGGCCGACGCCACCCGGCACCGGCGTGATCCAGCCGGCGACTTCACGCACGGCGGCGAAATCGACGTCGCCGCAGAGCTTGCCTTCGTCGTTGCGGTTCATGCCGACGTCAATGACGATCGCGCCGGGCTTGACCATGTCGGCGGTGACCGTGTTGCGCCGGCCGACCGCGGCGACGACGACGTCGGCCTGGCGCACGTGGTGGGCGAGGTCGGCGGTGCCGCTGTGGCAGACGGTGACGGTGGCGTTGGCCTGCAGCAGCAGCAGCGCCATCGGCTTGCCGACGGTGTTGCTGCGGCCGATGACGACCGCGTGCTTGCCCTTCAGGCTCTGGCCGGTGCTCTCGATCAGCTTCATGCAGCCGAACGGCGTGCACGGGCGCAGGCCGGGCAGGCCGCTGGCCAGCTCGCCGGCCGACAGCACCGAGAAGCCGTCGACGTCCTTCTCGGGCGCGATCGCGGCGATGACCTTCTGCGGGTCGATGTGCCGGGGCAGCGGCATCTGCACCAGGATGCCGTCGATCGCCGGGTCGGCGTTGAGCGCGGCGATGCGCGCCAGCAGCGTGTCCTCGGCGAGGTCGGCGTCGTACTTCTCGAACACCGAGTGCAGGCCGCTCTCGCCGCAGGCCTTGATCTTGTTGCGCACGTAGACCGCGCTGGCCGGGTCTTCGCCGACGAGGATGACGGCCAGACCCGGGCGACGGGGCAGGGCGGCGGCACGTTCGGCGACGCCGGCACGGAGGGTTCGGGACAGCGCGACGCCGTCGATCAGCTGGGCGGTCATTCTTCTATCGGCTCCACAAACGAGAAAGGCCGCTGGGGCAGCGGCCTCGGGGGACGGGTGTTTCGGGGGCGGCTCAGGCCTTGCCGTGCGCGCCGAGCGCGATCTTCAGCAGGTCGGCGACGGTGTTGGCGTTGAGCTTTTCCATGATGTTGGCGCGGTGCGCCTCCACTGTCTTGATGCTGATGCCCAGGTCGTCGGCGATCTGCTTGTTCAGGCGGCCGGCGACGATGCGCTCGAGCACCTGCGACTCGCGCGTCGTCAGGCGCGCCAGCAGCGCGTCGCGGCTGGCCTGCTCCTGGTGCTGGCTGAAGGCCTGGCGCGCCTGGTCGAGCATGCGTTCGACCAGCGACACGAGTTCCTCTTCCTTGAAGGGCTTCTCGATGAAGTCCATCGCGCCCTTCTTCATCGTCGTGACGGCCATCGGCACGTCGCCGTGGCCGGTGATGAAGACGATCGGCAGCGGGCTCTTGCGTTCGAGCAGGCGGTCCTGCAGTTCCAGGCCGCTCATGCCGTCCATGCGGATGTCGGCGATGAGGCACGCCACTTCGCGCGGGTCGAAGCGCGCGAGGAAGGACTCGGCCGAGTCGAAGCACTTGACGCGGTAGTCCTTGCCTTCCAGCAACCACTGCAGCGAATCGCGTACGGCCTCGTCGTCGTCGACGACGTAGACGGTGCCCTTCTTGGGGATCAGGCTCATGTGGAGGTGACGGTGGTGGTGGATGAAACCGCCTTGCCCGCCTCGTCTCCCGTGCCTGCCGCCTCGTGGCGCGCCGCGATGTCGACGGGCAGGGTGAAGGCGAAACGGCAGCCGACGATGTGGTGGCCATTGTAGAGGTTCTGGGCCCTCATCCGCCCTCGGTGAGACTCGATGATCGAGCGACAGAGGGACAGCCCGATGCCCAGCCCTTCGGCCTTGGTCGAGAAGAAGGCTTCGTACAGCCGGCCCAGCACTTCCTCCTTGATGCCCGGGCCCATGTCGGTGACGCTGAACTCGATGACGTCGCCTTCCTCCTGGGCGTAACGTGGCACCACCGACAGCTCGATGTGGCGCCGTGCCGGCGGCAGCGCGGCGCTGTCGATCGCCTCGGCGGCGTTCTTCAGCAGGTTCAGCAGCACCTGCTCGACGAGGATCGGGTCGCACATCAGCGTCGGCAGGCGCTGCGCGACGTAGGTGTGGATCGCCACCTGGCGCCGGCGCAGCTCGATGCCGGCCAGGTCGACGGCGTCCTCGACGATCTGCTGGGCCTGCGCCGGCTGGCGCTGCGGCTCGCTGCGTTTCACGAACGAGCGGATGCGGTGGATGATCTGGCCGGCGCGTTCGGCCTGGCGCGCGGTCTTCTGCAGCGCGGCCACCAGGTCGTCCTGCGAGATGCTGCCGGCCTTCACGCGCGAGACCATGCCGTTGCAGTAGTTGGTGATCGCCGTCAGCGGCTGGTTCAGCTCGTGCGCGACCGACGAGGCCATCTCGCCCATCGTCACCAGCCGGCTCGTCACCTGCGCCTTCTCGGCCTGCATCGCGGTCTGCTCCTCGGCGCGGCGGCGGGCGGTGATGTCGGTGGCGATCAGCATCTGCGCCAGCCGGCCGTCGGTCCACTGCAGGTAGCGCGAGCGCACGTCGAACCACTTCTGCAGCGACTCGACGAAGACCTCGCGCGGGCTGGTGCCGACCTCGGTCAGCTCGTGCGTCGGCAGACCGGAGAGCTGGTCGACGTCGTCCTCGGCGCCGGGCATGAACTCGGCCGGCGTGGCGCCGCCGGTCAGCAGCGCGTGGCCGCGTGCGTCGCCGCCGAACCACAGCCGGTACGAGCGGTTGGTGAACAGCAGCTCGCCCTGCTGCACCGAGAGCACCGAGACCGAGGCGTCCAGGCCCTCCAGCACGGTCGTGAAACGTTCGTGCGAGGCCGAGAGCTGGTCGCGGATGCGCTTGGCCTCGGTGATGTTGGTCATCGAGGTCATCCAGCCGGTCTGCTGCCCCTTGGGGTCGATCAGCGGCGAGACGTACATGCGCGCGTCGAAGACCAGGCCGTCCTTGCGCATCACCTTGACCTCGATGCCGCCCGACGGGCTGCGGCCCTGCAGCTCGAGCTGCAGGAAGCGGCCGTTCTCCTCGACACGGTCGGGCGGCCAGTACGGGAAGGGCGGCAGGCGGCCGATCAGCTCGTGCTCGGCGAAGCCCGTCATCTGGCAGAAGGCCGCGTTCACGTAGGTCATGCGGCCGTCCAGGTCCATCGCGCGCATGCCGGTGGGCATGGAGTTCTCCATCGCGCGGCGGAAGTTGGTCTCCTGGGTCAGCGCCTCCTGGATGCGCACGCGGTGGCGCATGTGGCGCCAGGTGCCGAGCAGCATCCAGACCGTCAGCCCGGCCAGCGCGACGACCATCCAGAACAGCGTGTTGCTGACCAGGCCCTTGGACGTCGGGTAGCCCTGGCCACGCAGCATCAGGCCGTTCAGCGCGGGCGTCAGCGGCGCGTCGCTGACCAGCGGCTCGCGGCCGCCGGCGGCGTCGGGCAGGCGCGTCACGGTGCTGGCCAGCACGCTGCCGTACTGGTCGACGACCGAGACCATGTGCCGCCGCGCCACGTCCTCGGGCACGAAGTTGCGCAGCAGCGTGTCCACCGAGTACTCGACGACCAGCACGCCGCTGAAGCGGCCGCGCTCGATCAGCGGCATCTGCAGCTGGAAGTACGGGTTGCCGATGTCGTCGACGAAGGAGCCGGAGTAGGTCGGCAGCCGGGTCGTGCGGGCGCTGTCGAAGGCCTGCGCCGCGGCGCCGTTGCGGGCCGTCAGCGGGGCCAGCGGCGCCTGCGCGCCGGGGCGGCCTTCGCGCACGCTCGCGTCGGGCGCGTACAGCGTGGCGAGGTGGATCGCGATCGGAACGCGGTCGGCCCCGACCCAGCTCACCTGGATGACCTCGGGCCGGTCCTTGGAGAACGCCGTCGCCTGCTCGATGAAACGCTCCGGCGACAGGCCCGGCGCGACCATCTCGCGCGCAACCGGCGTCAGCAGTTCCTGGTTCTGGATCAGGCGCAGGCCGATCTGCTGCTGGGTCAGCTCGGCGTCGCGCTTGATCGACTCGGTCTCGCGCACGATCTCCTCGTTGCGCAGATACCAGAAGGCCGCGGTGATCGCCGCGAGGAACAGCAGCACCGACATCAGCGGCCCGAGCGTCGCCAGCCGGTCCTGGCGCGCCGGCGAGAGTCCGCGCCACCAGCCGGCGAACGGGCGGCGGCGGCGGGTGGCCGGCGCCGCGCGGCCGGACGGGGAAGCGGATTTCGGAGCCATGACCCATTATCCCGAGCGTGCCGGCGAAATCCGCCCGGGGGCAACGCCGAGTCGGCGTGCTCCGGGTCTCATATCTCGCAATGCGATAAAGCCCTGCACTATTCGGAATGCGTGGCACGTGACAAACTCCCCGCCGTCCGAGATCGACCACAAAGGAGACAAGCATGTCCGCAATGCCGGAGGCCCTGCCGGGCGACCCCCGGGACCACGACGCGCAGGAGACGCGCGAATGGCTGGAGGCGCTGTCGGCGGTCATCGCCAACGAAGGCCCCGAGCGGGCGCACTACCTGCTCGATCAGCTGATCGACGAGGCGCGCCGTTCCGGTGTCGGCATGCCGTTCTCGGCCAACACCGCCTACGTCAACACGATCCCGCCCCACGAGGAGGAGCGCAGCCCCGGCAATCTCGAGCTCGAGGGCCGGCTGCGTGCGGCGATGCGCTGGAACGCGATGGCGATGGTCGTCAAGGCCAACCGCCTGCACCCGGAGGACGGTGGTGACCTGGGCGGCCACATCAGCTCGTTCGCCTCGGTGGCGCACATGTTCGCCGCCGGCTTCAACCATTTCTGGCACGGCGACAGCGAAGGTCATGGCGGCGACCTGCTCTACATCCAGGGCCACAGCGCGCCCGGCATCTACGCCCGCGCCTTCCTGGAAGGACGCCTGACCGAGGAGCAGCTGCTGAACTTCCGCCAGGAAGTCGGCGGCAAGGGGCTGTCGAGCTACCCGCATCCGAAGCTGATGCCCGACTTCTGGCAGTTCCCGACCGTCAGCATGGGCCTGGGCCCGCTGATGGCGATCTACCAGGCGCGTTTCCTCAAGTACCTGCACGCGCGCGGCATCGCCGACACCTCCAAGCGCAAGGTCTGGGTGTTCCTGGGCGACGGCGAGATGGACGAGCCGGAGAGCACCGGCGCCATCGGCCTGGCGGCGCGCGAGAAGCTCGACAACCTGATCTTCGTCGTCAACTGCAACCTGCAGCGCCTGGACGGCCCGGTGCGCGGCAACGGCAAGATCATCCAGGAGCTCGAAGGCGAGTTCCGCGGTGCCGGCTGGAACGTCATCAAGCTGATCTGGGGCAGCAACTGGGACCCGCTGCTGGCGCGCGACAAGGATGGGGCGCTGCGCCGCATCATGATGGACACGCTGGACGGCGACTACCAGGCCTTCAAGGCCAACGACGGCGCCTTCGTGCGCAAGCACTTCTTCGGCCGCGACCCGCGCACGCTGGAGATGGTGTCCAAGATGAGCGACAGCGACATCTGGCAGCTGCGCCGCGGCGGCCACGACGCCAACAAGGTCTACGCCGCCTTCCACCGCGCCAACGCCCACACCGGCCAGCCGACCGTCGTGCTCGTGAAGACCGTCAAGGGCTACGGCATGGGCAAGGCTGGCGAAGGCAAGAACACCGCGCACCAGGCCAAGAAGCTCAGCGACGACGACATCCGCTACTTCCGCGACCGTTTCAACGTGCCGATCCCGGACAGCGAGCTGCCGAAGATCCCGTTCTACAAGCCGGCCGACGACACGCCGGAAATGCGCTACCTGCACGAGCGCCGCAAGGCGCTGGGCGGCTACCTGCCGGCGCGCCGGCGCAAGGCCGAGGAGAGCTTCGTCGTGCCGCCGCTGGAGACCTTCAAGGCCGTGCTCGAGCCCACCGCCGAAGGCCGCGAGATCAGCACCACCCAGGCCTACGTGCGTTGCCTGACGCAGCTGCTGCGTGACCCGGCGCTGGGCCCGCGTGTCGTGCCGATCCTCGTCGACGAGGCGCGCACCTTCGGCATGGAAGGCCTGTTCCGCCAGATCGGCATCTACAACCCCGAGGGCCAGAAGTACACGCCGGTCGATCGCGACCAGGTCATGTACTACCGCGAGGACAAGGCCGGCCAGATCCTGCAGGAAGGCATCAACGAGGCCGGCGGCATGGCCAGCTGGATCGCCGCGGCGACCTCGTACTCGACGAACAACCGGATCATGATCCCGTTCTTCGTCTACTACTCGATGTTCGGCTTCCAGCGCATCGGCGACCTGGCCTGGGCCGCCGGCGACATGCAGGCGCGCGGCTTCCTGCTGGGCGGCACCTCGGGGCGCACGACGCTCAACGGCGAGGGCCTGCAGCACGAGGACGGCCACAGCCACATCCTGGCCGGCACGATCCCGAACTGCGTCAGCTACGACCCGAGCTTCGCGCACGAGGTCGGCGTCATCCTGCACCACGGCCTCAAGCGCATGGTCGAGCAGCAGGAGAACGTCTTCTTCTACGTCACGCTGCTCAACGAGAACTACCCGATGCCCGGCCTGAAACCCGGCACCGAGGAGCAGATCATCAAGGGCCTGTACCTGCTGGAGCCCGGCGCCGAGCACCCGCCCAAGGTGAACCTGCTGGGCAGCGGCACGATCCTGCGCGAAGCCCAGGCCGCACGCGACCTGCTGGCCGCCGACTGGGGCGTGTCGGCCAACGTCTGGAGCGCGCCGAGCTTCAACGAGCTGACACGCGACGGCCAGGACTGCGAACGCTGGAACCTGCTGAACCCGACGGCCGAGCCGCGTGTGCCCTACGTCGCGCAGCAACTGGGCGCGCATGCCGGGCCGGTCGTCGCGTCGACCGACTACATGAAGAACTACGCCGAGCAGATCCGCCCGTTCATGCCCAAGGGCCGCGTCTACAAGGTGCTGGGCACCGACGGCTTCGGCCGCAGCGACTTCCGCAGCCGGCTGCGTTCGCACTTCGAAGTCGACCGCCACCACATCGTCGTCGCCGCGCTGAAGGCGCTGGCCGAGGAGGGCACGGTGCCGCCGGCCAAGGTCGCCGAGGCGATCGCCAAGTACGGTCTGGACCCGGCCAAGCCGAACCCGCTGTACGCCTGAGAATCGAAAAGACGAACGGAGATAACCCATGGCGGTGGTGGAACTGAAGGTCCCCGACATCGGCGACTTCAAGGAGGTCGAGGTCATCGAGCTGCTGGTCAAGCCGGGCGACACGATCGCGCTGGACCAGTCGCTGGCGACGGTCGAGTCGGACAAGGCCTCGATGGAGATCCCGGCCGAGCGCGCCGGCACGGTGCGCGAGCTGAAGATCCAGCTCGGCGACAAGGTCAGCCAGGGCAGCCTGATCGCGCTGCTCGAGGTGGGCGACGACGCCGCAGCACCGGCGGCGCCGGCCGCGGCACCCGTGGCCGCACCCGCGGCGCCTGCGCCTGCAGCGCTCGCGGCAGCGCCGGCGGCCGCTGCGGCGATCGGCCGCGTCGAGGTCCTGGTGCCCGACATCGGCGACTTCGCCGAAGTCACGGTCATCGAGGTCTTCGTCAATCCCGGCGACACGATCAAGGCCGAGCAGAGCCTGATCACCGTCGAGAGCGACAAGGCCTCGATGGAGATCCCGTCCTCGCACGGCGGCGTGCTGCGCGAGCTGAAGGTCAAGCTCGGCGACAAGGTCAGCCGCGGTTCGGTGATCGCGGTGCTCGAGGTCGCGGCGGCCAGCGCGCCGATGGCACCGGCCGCGGCACCGGCCCCCGCAAGCGCTCCGGCTGCCCCGGCTCCGGCAGCCGCCGCCGCCCCGGTCGCCGCGCCCGCCGCCGCCCCGGTGCCGGCGCACGACCCGACGGCGCCGGTCTCGGCCGCGCTGCCGCATGCCTCGCCGTCGATCCGGCGTTATGCGCGTGAGCTCGGCGTGCCGCTGGAAGAGATCAAGGGCAGCGGCCCCAAGGGCCGCATCACCCAGGAAGACGTGCAGGCCTTCGTCAAGGGCGTGATGGCCGGCGAGGCCCAGACCAGCGCTCAGAAGGCCAAGGCGCCGGCCGCTCCGGCAGCCGCGGCCGGCGGCACGCTGCCGGGTTTGCTGCCCTGGCCGCAGGTCGACTTCACGAAGTTCGGCACCGTCGAGCGCCAGCCGCTGTCGCGCATCAAGAAGATCAGCGGCGCGAATCTGCACCGCAACTGGGTGCTGATCCCGCACGTCACCAACCACGAGGACGCGGACATCACCGAGCTGGAGGCGCTGCGTGTCCAGCTGAACAAGGAGAACGAGAAGTCGGGCGTCAAGGTCACGATGCTGGCCTTCCTGATCAAGGCCTGCGCCGCGGCACTGAAGCAGTTCCCCGAGTTCAACGCGTCGCTCGACGGCGACGAGCTGGTGCTGAAGAAGTACGTGCACATCGGCTTCGCCGCCGACACGCCCAACGGGCTGGTCGTGCCGGTGATTCGCGACGTCGACTCCAAGGGCATCCTGCAGATCAGCCGCGAGATGGCCGAGCTGGCGAAAAAGGCCCGCGACGGCAAGCTGACGCCGGCCGAGATGTCCGGCGGCTGCTTCTCGATCAGCTCGCTGGGCGGCATCGGCGGCACCTACTTCACGCCGATCATCCACGCGCCCGAGGTCGCGATCCTCGGCGTCTGCCGCAGCACGATGAAGCCGCAGTGGAACGGCCGCGAGTTCGTGCCGCGCCTGATGCTGCCGCTGTCGCTGAGCTGGGACCACCGCGTCATCGACGGCGCCGCGGCGGCGCGTTTCAACGCCTTCCTGGCGTCGGTGCTGGCGGATTTCCGCCGCGTGATGCTGTAAGGGGGCACGACGATGGCCGTCATCGAGATCCGTGTTCCCGACATCGGCGACTTCAACGAGGTCGCCGTCATCGAAGTGCTGGTCGCGCCCGGCGACACGATCAAGGCCGAGCAGAGCCTGGTCACCGTCGAGAGCGACAAGGCGTCGATGGAGATCCCGTCACCGCACGCCGGCGTGCTGCAGAGCCTGGCCGTGAAGGTCGGCGACAAGGTCCGCCAGGGTTCGGTGCTGGCGAGCATCGAGACCGCCGGGGCGGCGGCGCCCGCTCCGGCGACCCTGGCTCCTGCCGCGCCCGCCCCGCAGCCTGCAGCGCCCGTGCCGGCCCCGGCGGCCGCCGCGTCCGGCGGCGCCGACGACTGCGACCTGCTGGTGCTGGGCGGCGGCCCGGGCGGTTATTCGGCCGCCTTCCGCGGCGCCGACCTGGGGATGAAGGTCGTGCTCGTCGAGCGTTACCCGACGCTGGGCGGCGTCTGCCTGAACGTCGGCTGCATCCCGAGCAAGGCGCTGCTGCACGTCGCCGCGGTCGTCGACGAAGCGGCGCACCTGGCAGCCGCCGGCGTCAGCTTCGGCGCGCCGCAGATCGACCTCGATCAGCTGCGTGCGCACAAGCAGAAGGTCGTCTCCAAGCTCACCGGCGGGCTGGCCGCGATGGCCAAGATGCGCAAGGTGACGGTGGTGCAGGGCGTCGGCGCCTTTGCCGGGCCGCACGAGCTGGCCTTGGAGCTCTCGGCCGGTGGTACGCAGACGATCCGCTTCGCCCAGGCGATCATCGCCGCCGGCTCCGAGGCGGTGAAGCTGCCCTTCCTGCCCGACGACGAGCGCATCGTCACCTCCACCGGTGCGCTGCAGTTGCGCCAGAGGCCGAAGAAGATGCTCGTCATCGGCGGCGGCATCATCGGTCTGGAGATGGGCACCGTCTATTCGACGCTGGGCGCGCGCCTGGACGTCGTCGAGATGCTCGACGGTCTGATGGCCGGTGCAGACCGCGACCTTGTCAAGGTCTGGCAGAAGATGAACGCCCACCGCTTCGACCGGCTGATGCTGAAGACGAAGACGGTCGGCGCCGAAGCCACCGCCGACGGCATCCGCGTGCAGTTCGAGGCCGCTGACGGCACGCGCAGCGACGGTCTCTACGACCTCGTGCTGCAGGCCGTGGGCCGGCGCCCGAACGGGCGTTCGATCGGCGCCGAGCGTGCCGGCGTCAAGGTCGACGAACGCGGCTTCGTGCCGGTGGACGTGCAGATGCGCACCAGCGTGCCGCACATCTTCGCGATCGGCGACCTGGTCGGCCAGCCGATGCTGGCGCACAAGGCGGTGCACGAAGGCCACGTCGCGGCCGAAGTCGCCGCCGGCGACGACAAGGCGCGTTTCGACGCCCGCGTCATCCCGGGTGTGGCCTACACCGACCCCGAGGTCGCCTGGGTCGGCCTGACCGAGGACGACGCCAAGGCGCGCGGGGTGGCCGTCAAGAAGGGCCTGTTCCCGTGGTCGGCTTCCGGCCGGGCGATTGCCAACGGCCGCGACGAAGGCTTCACCAAGCTGCTGTTCGACGCCCAGACGCACCGCATCCTGGGCGGCGGCATCGTCGGCACGCATGCCGGCGACATGATCGGCGAGGTCGCGTTGGCCATCGAGATGGGCGCCGACGAGGTCGACATCGGCCGCACGATCCACCCGCACCCGACGCTGGGCGAGTCGCTGGGCCTAGCCGCCGAGGCGGCACACGGCAGCTGCACCGACCTGCCGCCGGCGCGCCGCTGACGGCGCGTCACGCAAAAGAAAGAGGGCTCCCGCGGGAGCCCTCTTCAGGGGTGAAACACCGGCCCGCGTCGGTGGCGCGGGCGATCGGGTTTCCTCAGGCCTTCTTGGCCCAGGCCGAGCACCAGCCCTTGTTCGCGACTTGCTTGCCGGCGAACAGCGGGCAGCCGCCGACGGGGTCGGTCGCCTTGCCTTGGAACAGCGCGCAGTTGCCGCAGTGCGAACCGGCGACGAACTGCTTGTACTTGGCCTTGTCGGCCTTGGCGGCGTCCGAGACGTAGCCCAGGGCAACGGCTTGCGGGTCCTTCTCGTCCACCGGGGCGGCCATGGCGCTGCGGCCAGTCAGCAGCGCGGCGCCGGCGAGCGGGACGATCTGGATGAATTCACGACGAGAGGTCATTCGCGGTCTCCGAAAGGAAAGTCGATTCAGGTCACCCATCGCGTCGGCGCGCGGTTGAGTGGACACCCTGGACGTTAACGCATCATGAGCTTATTCGGCTGACATAGATCGCATGTCGGTCGGCTTTACGTCGTGAATGGACGTCATTGGCAGGCAAATGCAGCGAATGCAAATGATTCGCATCTGCGAATTGAAGTGTTTTGCCACGCTTTTGCGGTGCATGCCTCAAGTCCTGCGCCTGCGCTGACGAAGCTGCTGGCATGCTGGGCGTGCGCCGCATGTCCGGCGCCGAAGCGGAGTGCCCGATCGTGTCGCAGCTTCCCGACTCGATGACCGACCTGCTGCGCCGTCGCCTGGCGTCCTGGTACGCGGCGCGGCGTGACGCCGTGGCCGACCTGCCGAAACCGCCTGCTCACGCCGATGCTCGGCCGGCGGCGGCGCAGGTCGAGGCCTTGCGGCTGCGTGCCCACACCGATCCCGTCACGGGGCTGCCCAACCGCCGCCATTTCCTCGGCCGCCTGGCCGGTGTGCTGGGGCAGGGCGCGGCGCCGGAGTGTTCGCTGCTGCTGCTGCGGGCGCTGAATCTCGGGCCGCTGGGGCTGCGCCTCGGCGACGACCCGCTGGAGCGGCGCCTGGCGCTCGTCGCCGAGGCGCTGGACGCCTACCCGAGGCGCGTGCACGGGGCGTTTGCCGGGCGCTTGAACGAAACCGACTTCGCGCTGTGCCTGCCGGCGGCCGGCGTCGCCGACGAAACCGCCCGAACGCTGCTGCAGGCCTTGCGTGCCACCCCGGCCGCCGGCCCGGGCGGCATCGAGATCGTCATCGGTGCTGCCGACGGCCTGCGCAGTGGCGAGTCCGGCGACGCGATGGCCGCCGCCGGCCTGGCGCTGGCCCAGGCCGAGGCCGCCGGGCCGTTCAGCATCGAGATCCACGCCGCCGGTGACGGTGTGCAGGGCGAGCAGGTCTGGCGCGACCGGATCGCCGAGGCGCTGCACGACGGCCGCGCGCGGCTGGCCGAGTTCCCGGTCTGCGACCGCCACGGCCAGGTGCTGCACCTGGAGTGCCCGCTGCGCCTGCAGCTCGAGGCCGGCGGCCCGTTCCGCGAGGCGCAGCGCTGGCTGGCGATGGCCTCGCGCTCGCGCCTGCTGCCGCGTGTGGACCTGTCGGCGATCGAGCTTGCGCTGCTGGCCTGCTCGCGCGACGAGCGCGCGCGCTGCGTGCACGTCGGCGCCGCGTCGCTGGGCACGCCCGGCTTCATCGCCGAAGTCGAGCAGCGCCTGCTGGCCGAACCGGAGGCTGCGCGCCGGCTGCTGATCGACGTCGGCGACGGGGTCTGGCTCGAACGTGCGCTGTCGAGGCTGGGCGAAGCCGCGCGTGCCTGGCGGGCCGCCGGGGTGCGTGTCGGCGTCGAGCACGCGGGGGCCTCGACGCAGGCCTTCGTGCGCTGGGCCGACCTCGGGCTGGACCATGTGCGCATCGAGGCCTGCTTCGTGCGCGGCAGCGCCACCGATGCGGCGGTGCGCGAGTTCGCCGCCGGGCTGGCGGCGCTGGCCCATGCGATGGGGCTGTCGCTGGTGGCCGAAGGCGTCGACGACGCGGCTGACCTGCGCACGCTGTTCGACCTGGGCTTCGACGCGGCCACCGGTCCGGCGGTGCGGACAGCGGGCCGAGCAGCGGGCTGAGCGCCGTCCGGCGCGTCTCAGCGGATGTCGCCGGCGTGCACCTCGAAGCGGCCGCGGGCGCGGTCGGCGAAATACAGGCGCAAGGTCTCGCGCACGGTGCGGAACGCGAGTTCGTCCCAGGGCAGTTCGTGCTCGCGGAACAGCCGCGCCTCGATCGTCTCAGGGCCGGGCGCGAAGCGCGTGTCGTGCAGCCGCGCGAGGTAGAAGAAATGCACCTGGCCGGCGCTGACGACGTTCAGCACCGTGAACAGCGCACCGAGCTCGATGCGCGCGCCGGCTTCCTCGTCGGTCTCGCGCATCGCGCCCTCGGCCGTGCTCTCGCCGAGCTCGAGGAATCCGGCCGGCAGCGTCCAGAGGCCGCGGCGCGGCTCGATGTTGCGCCGGCACAGCAGCACCTGGTCACTCCAGACGGGCACGGTGCCGACGACGTTGATCGGGTTCTCGTAGTGGATCTCGCCGCAGGCGGTGCAGATCGCGCGCTCGCGCGTGTCCTCGGCCGGCACCTCGTAGCGGGCGGGCTGGCCGCAGGCCCGGCAATGGCGGATGCGGCGGGGCTCGAACATGGCGGCAGTGTAGCGGCGGCGCGTGGCATCATCGTTTCATCGCCCACCGTCTTGATCCTGGATATGCAACTCGTCCTGCCTGCTCCCGCTCCCGTCCTGCTGCCGGTGGCCGGCGGCGGCGCGTTCCCGGTGCGGCGCATCTTCTGCGTCGGCCGCAACTACGCCGAACACGCGCAGGAGATGGGCCACAGCGGCCGCGAAGCGCCGTTCTTCTTCATGAAGCCGGCCGATGCGCTGCTGCCGGTGGCCGACGGCGAGACCGGCACGATGGACTATCCGTCGCTGACGAAGAATCTGCACCACGAGATCGAGCTCGTCGTCGCGCTCGGCCGCGGCGGTCGCGACATCCCGGCGGCCGAGGCCGCCGACTGCATCTGGGGCTATGCCGTCGGTCTGGACATGACGCGCCGCGACCTGCAGAACGAGATGAAGAAGCAGGGCCGGCCCTGGGAGATCGGCAAGGCCTTCGAGCAGTCGGCGCCGATCGGCCCGCTGGTGCCGCGCACACGCTGCGGGACGCTCGAACGCGGCGCGATCACGCTCGCCGTCAACGGCCAGCCGCGGCAGAAGGGCGATCTGTCCGACCTGATCTGGAGCATTGCCGAGACGATCGAACAGCTCAGCCGCGCATGGCAACTGCAAGCCGGCGACCTGATCTTCACCGGCACGCCGGCAGGCGTGGGGGCCGTGGTGCCGGGCGACGTGATGGACGGGGCCATCGAGGGCCTCGGCACCCTGCGCGTGGCCGTGAGGTGAGCATGGAGCTCTACAACTACTTCCGTTCGTCGGCCTCGTGGCGGGTGCGCATCGCGCTCGCGCTGAAGGGGCTGGAGTACGACTACAAGCCGGTGCACCTGCGCCGCGACGAGCAGTTCCAGGAGTCGTATGCCGCCGTCTCGGCGGCTCGGCTGGTGCCGCTGCTGCGCGACGGCGACGCGGTGATCACGCAGTCGCTGGCGATCATCGAGTACCTCGACGAGACGCATCCCGCACCACCGCTGCTGCCGGCCGACCCCGTGGGCCGGGCCCGCGTGCGCTCGCTGGCCTACGACATCGCCTGCGAGGTTCACCCGCTGAACAACCTGCGCGTGCTGCGTTTCCTGGTGCGCGACCTGAAGGTCTCCGAGGACGACAAGAACCGCTGGTATCGGCACTGGGTCGAGACCGGGCTGGAGACCGTCGAGCGCCAGCTCGCGGCGCAGCCTTCGACCTTCTGCCACGGCGATGCACCGACGCTGGCCGACTGCCTGCTGGTGCCGCAGGTGGTGAACGCGCAGCGCTTCGGCTGCCGCCTCGAGCACGTGCCGAACGTGCGCCGGGTTTTCGACACCTGCATGGCGCTGCCGGCCTTCGCCGACACGCAGGCGTCGCGCTGCCCCGACGCCGAGGCCTGAGGCGATGCTGCTGCATCCCGAGTGGCCGGCGCCCGAGGGCGTCGGCGCCGCGTTCAGCACGCGCCAGGGCGGCATCAGCGCCGCACCCTTCGACAGCCTGAACCTGCGCCCGCCGGCCCTGCGCGGCGACGCCGTCGACGCGCCCGGGTCGGTGCAGGAGAACCAGCGCCGCTTCGCGGCAGCGCTCGGTGCGCGCCCGGTCTACCTCGACCAGGTGCACGGCGCGGCGGTCGTGCGGCTGCGTGGCGACGAGCCCTCGGATCTGCTCGCCAAGGCCGACGCCAGCGTGACGACGGCCGTCGGCGTCGCCTGCACGGTGCTCGTGGCCGACTGCCTGCCGGTGCTGCTGTGCACGGCCGACGGGCGAGGCGTCGGAGCGGCGCATGCGGGCTGGCGCGGCCTGGCCGGCGGCGTCGTCGAGGCCACCGCCGCGGCGCTGTGCGACGCCACCGGCGCCGCGCCGCGGGATCTGCTCGCCTGGCTCGGGCCCTGCATCGGGCCGCGCCAGTTCGAGGTCGGGCAGGACGTCGTCGAGGCCTTCGGCGGCGACCCGGCCGCCGAGCCGCCGGCCGATGCCCCGGCGCTGTTCCGTCCACGGCGTCGTGCCGACGGCGAGCGCCGCTGGCTGGCCGACCTGCCCGGGCTGGCGCGCCGGCGGCTGTCAGCGATCGGTGTCGAGCGTGTCAGCGGCGGCGCCTGGTGCACCGTCGAGGACGGTTCACGGTTCTTTTCGTTCCGTCGCGACCGGATCACCGGCCGCATGGCCGCCGCCGTCTGGCGTCGCGGCTGAGGCCTCGGCGGCGCGGCGTGCGCGGCGCCGAGCTGGCGTGCCCATGATGTAGAGCACGATGGCGAGCGGCAGCACGCCGTACATCGTGAAGGTGACGATGGCGCCGAGCACGCTGCCGTGCACCGACAGCGCTTCGGCCAGTGCCATCATCAGCACGACGTAGATCCAGGCGATGGCGACGATGTACATCGGAGTGAGTGTGTTGCGGGACGTGAGTATCGCGGTGCGCGTCAAGCCGAGGTAAGCCGGCCGGCCTACAACCGTTGCGCGTCACGGGTCACGCCGACCCCGGCCGCACCGCCAGCGAGGAGACAGACGATGACGAGCAAGCGCAGCTTGCCGGCCGCCGACGGCACGCAGGCCGCGGCATTCGGCGCCGCCGTGGGTGAGATGCTGAAGTCGATGTCGGGACTGCGGGTTCCGCAGGAGACGCTGGCGGCGATCCAGGCGGACTACCTGAAGGCCGCGACCGAACTCTGGACCGCGTCGCTGCAGCGTGCCGGCCGCGAGACCGCGCCGCCACCGGCCACGGGTGACCGCCGCTTCGCCGCCGCCGACTGGACGCAGAACCCCGGCGCGGCCTACGTCGCCGAGATGTACCTGCTGAACGCGCGCACGCTGCAGCGCATGGCCGACGCGGTGCAGGGCGATGCCAAGGCACGCGAGCGTGTGCGCTTCGCGGTGCAGCAGTGGGTCGAGGCGGCCAGCCCGAGCAACTATCTGGCCTTCAACCCCGAGGCGCTGCGCAAGGCGCTGGAGAGCCAGGGCCAGAGCATCGCCACCGGCGTGCGCCAGCTCGTCGAGGACCTCGCCAAGGGCCACGTCTCGCAGACCGACGAGACGCTGTTCGAGGTCGGCCGCAACGTCGCGACGACCGAAGGCGCGGTGGTCTTCGAGAACGATCTCTTCCAGCTGATCGAATACCGGCCGCTGACGGCCACCGTGCACCAGCGGCCGATGCTGTTCGTGCCGCCGTGCATCAACAAGTACTACATCCTCGACCTGCAGCCCGAGAACTCGGTGATCCGCTACACCGTCGAGCAGGGCCACCGCACCTTCGTGATGAGCTGGCGCAACCCCGACGCCTCGGCGCGCCACCTCGGCTGGGACGACTACATCGAGCGCGGGCCGATCGAGGCGATCCGCGTCGTGCGCGAGATCACGCGCTCGGAGACGATCAACACGCTGGGCTTCTGTGTCGGCGGCACCATCCTCGCCACCGCGCTGGCGGTGCTGGCGGCCCGCGGCGAGCGCCCGGCGCAGTCGATGACGCTGCTGACGACGCTGCTGGACTTCAGCGACACCGGCGTGCTGGACCTCTTCGTCGACGAGGCCGGCGTGCAGTGGCGCGAGATGACGATCGGCGCCGACGCGCCCGGCGGCCCCGGGTTGCTGAAGGGCCAGGAGCTGGCCACGACCTTCAGCTTCCTGCGCCCGAACGACCTGGTCTGGAACTACGTCGTCGGCAACTACCTGAAGGGCGAGACGCCGCCGCCCTTCGACCTGCTGTACTGGAACAGCGACTCGACCAACCTGCCCGGGCCGATGTACTGCTGGTACATGCGCCACATGTACCTGCAGAACGAGCTGAAGCGGCCCGGCGCGCTGACGGTCTGCGGCGAGGCGGTCGACCTGGGCGCGATCGACGTGCCGACTTTCGTCTACGGCTCGCGCGAGGACCACATCGTGCCGTGGAAGGCGGCCTACGCATCGGTGCCGCTGCTCGGCGGCGACAGCACGTTCGTGCTCGGTGCCTCGGGCCACATCGCCGGCGTCATCAACCCGCCGGCCAAGGGCAAACGCAGCCACTGGCTGAACGGCGCCAATGCGGCGACCGCCGACGAGTGGTTCGCCGGCGCCACCGAACACCCGGGCAGTTGGTGGCCGGTCTGGAGCCGCTGGCTGGCCGGCCACGCCGGGCGTCAGGTGGCGGCACCCAAGACTCCGGGCAGCCGGCGCCACAAGGCCATCGAGCCGGCGCCGGGCCGCTACGTCAAGGCCAAGGCCTGATTTCCCCCAACCAGAGGAGACCCATGAGCACCGACATCGTCATCGTCGCCGCCGCCCGCACCGCCGTCGGCAAGTTCGGCGGTTCGCTGGCCCGCACGCCGGCATCCGAGCTGGGCGCGGCCGTGATCCGCGCGCTGCTGGTGCGCAGCGGGGTGGAAGGCGGCCAGATCGGCGAGGTCATCCTCGGCCAGGTGCTGCAGGCCGGCTGCGGCCAGAACCCGGCGCGCCAGGCGGTCATCAAGGCCGGCCTGCCGAACGCCGTGCCGGCCTACACGATCAACAAGGTCTGCGGCTCGGGGCTGAAGGCGGTGATGCTGGGCGTGCAGGCGCTGCGCGACGGCGACACCGAGGTCGTCATCGCCGGCGGCCAGGAGAACATGAGCGCCTCGCCGCACGTGCTGCCGGGCTCGCGCGACGGCCAGCGCATGGGCGACTGGAAGATGGTCGACACGATGATCGTCGACGGCCTGTGGGACGTGTACAACCAATACCACATGGGCATCACGGCGGAGAACGTCGCGCGCCACTACGGCATCACGCGCGAGGCCCAGGACGCGTTGGCGCTGGCCTCGCAGCGCAAGGCCGCCGCGGCGCAGGACGCCGGGCGCTTCAAGGACGAGATCGTGCCGATCGTGCTGCCGCAGAAGAAGGGCGACCCGATCGTCTTCGACGCCGACGAGTACATCAACCGCAAGACCAGCGCCGAGGCGCTGGCCGGCCTGCGTCCGGCCTTCGACAAGGCCGGCTCGGTGACCGCCGGCAACGCCTCGGGCCTCAACGACGGCGCCGCGGCGGTGATGCTGATGACCGCCGCCCGCGCCGAGCGCCTGGGGCTGCAGCCGCTGGCGCGCATCGCCAGCTACGCCAGCGCCGGCCTGGACCCGGCGACGATGGGCATGGGTCCGGTGCCGGCCTCGCGCAAGGCGCTGGAGCGCGCCGGCTGGAAGGCCGCCGACCTCGACCTGCTCGAGATCAACGAGGCCTTCGCGGCCCAGGCCTGCGCGGTGCACCAGCAGATGGGCTGGGACACCGAGAAGGTCAACGTCAACGGCGGCGCGATCGCCATCGGCCACCCGATCGGCGCCTCGGGCTGCCGCATCCTCGTCACGCTGCTGCACGAGATGCGCCGGCGCGGCGCCCGCCGCGGCATCGCCTCGCTGTGCATCGGCGGCGGCATGGGCGTGGCGCTGACGGTGGAGCGCTGAGGCGGCACATCGTGCCCCCCACGCAGGGGAGGCGCTAGTGTCGTTGCCGATGGCGCGGGCCTGCCCGCGCCGCCAGGATTCGACGGAACAGTTCGGAACGGTTCAAAGGAGACAGTTCATGGCACAGAAGGTTGCGTACGTCACGGGTGGGATGGGGGGCATCGGCACGGCGATCTGCCAGCGGCTGGCCCGCGAAGGCTTCAAGGTCATCGCCGGCTGCGGCCCGAATCGCGACTTCCGCCGCTGGCTCGACGAGCAGACCGCGCTGGGTTACGAGTTCCACGCCTCGGTGGGCAACGTCGCCGACTGGGAGTCGACGGTCGAGGCCTTCGGCAAGGCCAAGGCCGAACACGGGCCGATCGACGTGCTGGTCAACAACGCCGGCATCACGCGCGACCGCATGTTCCTGAAGATGTCGCCCGAAGACTGGCACGCCGTCATCGACACCAACCTGAACAGCATGTTCAACGTCACCAAGCAGGTGGTGCCCGACATGGTCGAGCGCGGCTGGGGCCGGATCATCCAGATCAGCTCGGTCAACGGCGAGAAGGGCCAGGCCGGCCAGACCAACTACTCGGCGGCCAAGGCCGGCATGCACGGCTTCACGATGGCCCTGGCGCAGGAGCTGGCGGCCAAGGGCGTGACGGTCAACACCGTCAGCCCGGGCTACATCGGCACCGAGATGGTCCGCGCGATCAAGCCCGAGATCCTGGAGAAGATCGTCGCGACGATCCCCGTCAAGCGCCTGGGCACGCCCGAGGAGATCGGCTCGGTCGTCGCCTGGCTGGCGGGGCCGGATTCGGGCTTCACGACCGGAGCGGACTTCTCCTGCAACGGCGGCTTGCACATGGGTTGAGCGTCGCTCGACCTGCGGGAGGCGTGGACTCCCGGGGCCCCCTCCGGGAGGGGGCTCCATTCAGATTCTCGCGTCAGACCGCGGCGTAGCGGCCGGGGCGGTGGTTGACGGCCAGCGAGAAGTTCAGCGCGACGGCACCGATCACCGACAGCACGAGCTGCCACGCCCCCACCCAGGGGATCGCGGTCAGCAGGATGCTCACGTCCAGCACCATCTGGATCTTGCCAGCGCGCCAGCCGCGTTTTTCCTGCAGCCACAGCACCAGCACGTTGATGCCGCCCAGGCTGGCCTTGTGGCGGAACAGGATCAGCAGCCCGGTGCCCATCAGCAGGCCGCCGCCGATCGCCGCGAACAGCGGCTCGACCGACTGCAGCACCACCCAGTGCGGCAGCACCTCCGCCAGCACCGACAGCAGCGCCACCGCGCAGAAGGTCTTGATCGTGAAGCGCGCGCCCATGCGCTTCCAGGCCAGCCAGTAGAACGGCAGGTTCAGCGCGAAGAAGGCTACGCCGAACGGCACGTGCGTCGCGTAGTGCAGCACGAAGGCCATGCCGGCCGTGCCGCCGGTCAGCATGCCGGCATGGCGGAACATCACCAGCGCCAGCGCGACGAACAGCGCACCGGTGACGACACCCTGCACGTCCTCGAACAAGGTGTGGCGCTGGATCGGCAGGGCGTTCATCGTGGTCGTGGTCGCGGTCATTCGCCGACACCGTGGAGGAAATACTTGATCAGGCCCTTGGCGGCAAAGCCGACCAGGCCGAAGCCCAGGGCCAGGAAGAGCACGAAGGCGCCGAACTTGCCGGCTTTCGATTCGCGCGCGAGCTGGAAGATGATGAACACCATGTACAGCATGAACGCGCCGACCCCGAAGGTCAGCCCGAACTGCGCGATCTGGTCCTCGGTGTAACCGAACATCAGGCAGGCTCCGACATCCCGGTGGTGTCCACCAGGTGAAGATGGGCGTGCCGGCTGGCCTGCGCGAGCCAGGGCACGGTGATGACGGGACCGGGCGGCAACGGGGCCGCGGCGATCGCCGCCGTGACGACGGACCGCGGCGCGCAGGGCGTCGGCGACCGTCGGAGGAGGGCCGGCGTCACGCTCACGGCAAGACGCCTTCCGGCCCGGGCGGCATCCAGACCGTCCGTTGCGCCAGCGCCTGCGCCGCACGCGCGAGCGTCGGAGCCTCGCCGTCGTCCAGCGGCACGGCCTCGGCCTGGCCGAAGCGGCTGAAGTTGCGTGCCGTCGAGCGCGCGTAGATCGGGTCGTAGTGCTCGGCGAGCAGCTCGCGTACCAGCGTCGGGAAGTCTCCGGCGCGTGCCAGCGCCTGCCAGCGTTCGACGGTGGCCGTGCCACGCAGCTCGCGCAGACGGCTCAGCAGCGCACACAGCGCCTCGGCGTCGGCGACGAGGTGGGCGTAGTCCTCGATCAGCAGGCGCACGCGGGCCTCCAGCGGCATCTCGACCGCCAGGCAGGGTGCGCCGCGCAGGCGCTCGAGCAGGCTCTCGGGCACCCGCAGCCGGCCGATCGTGCGGCTTTCGGCCTCGACGAAGACCGGGCGCGCCGGGTCGAAGGCGCGCAGCTGCTGCCAGATCCGGGTCTCGAAGGCCTTCTGCGAGGGCTGCGCCTGGTCGGGCAGCGGGCCCAGCACCGAGCCGCGGTGCGCGGCCAGCGCCTCCAGGTCCAGCACCTGGGCGCCGGCCGCGGCCAGCGCGCCGAGCAGCCGGCTCTTGCCCGAACCGGTCGGGCCGGCGACGACCTGCAGCGTGAACCGAGCGGGCAGGGTCTCGAGGTCGGCGACGACGGCCCGGCGGAACTCGCGGTAGCCGCCTTCGATCACGTTGACCGAGAAGCCGATCTGGTCGAGCACCAGCGCCAGCGCGCCCGAGCGGTGGCCGCCGCGCCAGCAGTAGACCAGCGGCCGCCACTCGCGGTCCTTGTCGAGCAGTTCGCGCTCGACGTGGCCGGCGACGTTGCGGGCGACCAGGATCGCGCCGCGCCTGCGTGCCGCGAACGGCGACACCTGCTTGTATTCGGTGCCGATGCTGGCGCGTTCGGCGTCGTTCAGCGACGGCCAGTTGACGGCGCCGGGCAGACGGTCCTCGGCGTACTCGGACTCGCTGCGCGCGTCGACGACGGCGCTGAACTCGCCCAGCCGGGCGATGGCCTCGGCGGCGCTGATGCGGCGCAGGCTCATGGCGGGCCGGCGCGGCCGGCGGCGGCGTGGCGGGACGTCATGCCGGGGCCGCGACCGCGTCGAGCAGCTCGCTCTCGATGCGCAGCTGCGTGCGCGGCTGCTGCAGCGCCGGGCCGTCGACGAGGAAGGTGTCTTCCACGCGTTCGCCCAGCGTCGTGATCTTGGCGAGCTGCAGGTTGATGTGGTGCCGTGCCAGCACGCGGGCGATGGCGTACAGCAGGCCCGAGCGGTCGCTGGCGGAGACCGTCAGCAGCCAGCGCTGGGCGCGTTCGTCGGGCGCCAGCGTCACGCGCGGCACGACCGGGAACGAGCGCACGCGGCGCGAGACGCGGCCCTGGCTCGGCTGCGGCAGCGGGCCGTCGGAGGCCAGCGCCGCCGCGGCCTGGTTCTCGACCAGCGCGATCAGGTCGCGGTAGGCCGCCGGGCTGGTGTCGGCCAGCCGCGTGCTGACGACCTGGAAGGTGTCGAGCGCGAAGCCGGCGCGCGTGGTGTGGATCTTCGCGTCCAGGATGCTGAAGCCGGCGCCGTCGAAGTAGCCGCAGATGCGCGCGAACAGGTCGGGCCGGTCGGGCGAGTAGACCAGCACCTGCAGCCCGTCGCCGACCGACGAGGGCCGCGCGCGCACCACCGGCTCGCGCGTCTCGATGTGGCGCCACAGCGAGCGCGCGTGCCAGGCGATGTCCGCCGCCTCGTGGCGCGCGAAGTAGCTGACCTCCAGTGTGCGCCACAGCGGCTCCTCGGTGCCGGGCAGCGCGGTGTGCAGCGCCAGGATCTGCCGCGCCTCGTGCATGCGGGCCTCGATCTCGGCGTCGATGTTGGGGTGCGAGCCGCCGAGCGCACGCAGCGTCAGGCGGAACAGGTCCTCCAGCAGCTTGCCCTTCCAGGCGTTCCAGACGCGCGGGCCGGTGCCGCGGATGTCGGCCACCGTCAGCAGGTACAGGCCGATCAGCTGGCGCTCGTTGCCGACCAGCCGCGCGAACGACGCGATGACCTCGCTGTCCGACAGGTCCTCCTTCTGCGCGATGCGGCTCATCGTCAGGTGGTGGCGCACGAGGAACTCGACGAGCTGCGTGTCGGGGCGCGACAGGCCGTGGTCGCGGCAGAAGCGCCGCACCTCGAGCGCACCGAGTTCGGAGTGGTCGCCGCCGCGGCCCTTGGCGACGTCGTGGAACAGCGCCGCGATGTAGAGCAGCTCGGGGTGGTCCCAGTGCGCTGCCAGCCGGCTGCAGAACGGGTACTCGTGCGCGTGCTCCGGGATGAAGAAGCGGCGCACGTTGCGCAGCACCATCAGGATGTGCTGGTCCACGGTGTAGACGTGGAACAGGTCGTGCTGCATGCGCCCGACGATGCGCCGGAACACCCAGAGGTAGCGCCCCAGCACCGAGGTCGAGTTCAGCAGCCGGAAGGCGTGCGTCAGCCCCGTCGGCTGGCGCAGGATCTGCATGAACAGCGCGCGGTTCTTCGGGTCGCGGCGGAAGCGGCCGTCCATCACGCCGCGCGAGTTGTACAGCGCACGCAGCGTGCGCGAGGACAGACCCTGGATGCCCGGCTCCTGCGCGAAGACGAGAAAGGTCTCGAGGATCGCGTCGGGGTGCTGCTGGTACAGGTCGTCGCTGGCGACCTCGAGCATGCCGGCGCGGTCGAGGAAACGCTCGCTGATCGGGCGGCCCGGCGCGGCCTCCGAGCCGTTGATGCGCTCCTCGATGTTCAGCATCAGGATCTGGTTGAGCTGCGCCACGGCCTTGGCCGCCCAGTAGTAGCGGTGCATCAGCACCTCGGAGCTGCGCTGGCCCTTGGTCGGGTGGTAGCCGAAGCTCTCGGCCACGGCGGTCTGCAGGTCGAAGACCAGGCGGTCCTCGCGGCGCCCGGCGACGACGTGCAGCCGGGCGCGGATCAGCTTCAGCGTGCCTTCGTGGCGCGCCAGCTGCGAGGCCTCGAACGGCGTCACCAGGCCCTTGGCGGCGAGTTCGCCCCAGGTGCGGCCCAGGCCGGCGGCACGGGCGACCCAGATCACGACCTGCAGGTCGCGCAGCCCGCCGGGGCTCTCCTTGCAGTTGGGCTCCAGCGAGTACGGCGTGACCTCGTACTTCACGTGGCGCTGCTGCATCTCCAGCGTCTTGGCGCGCAGGAAGGCCGGGGCGTCGACGGCCTGCATTGTCGCGTCGCGCAGGCCGTTGAAGAGCTTGCGCGCGCCGCAGATCAGGCGCGCCTCGAGCAGCGCGGTCTGCACCGTGACGTCGCGCTGCGCCTCCTCCAGGCACTCGTCGAGCGTGCGCACCGACGAGCCGATCTCCAGGCCGATGTCCCAGCAGGCGGTGATGAAGCCTTCGACCGAGGCCCGCAGCGCGTCGCCGCCGGCGGCATCGGCCGGCAGCAGCACCAGCACGTCGACGTCGGAGTAGGGGAAGAGCTCGCCGCGGCCGTAACCGCCGACGGCGACCAGTGCCGCGCCGGGCGGCATACCGGCGTGGGCCCAGAGGTCGGCCAGCGTCGCGTCGACGTGGCGCGCCAGCGCCTTCAGCAGCTGGCGCGCGGCGGTGGTCGTCGGGCGCGCCGTGCGGAAGTGGCCGACGAGCGCGGCCTTGCCGTCACGAAAGCGCGCACGCAGCGCGGCGACGCTGCCCGGCGCCCGGGGAGGCGCATCGATCTGCGCGGACATCTCTCAGCTGGCGGCCAGGGCCGGCGTGACGAAGTCCGGCGGCGGCGGACTGCCGGCCGACAGCGTCAGCACCTCGTAGCCGCTGTCGGTGACGAGCACGGTGTGCTCCCACTGGGCCGACAGCGACCGGTCGCGCGTGACGATCGTCCAGCCGTCGTAGGGGCGGTTGCCCTTGCGGTCTTCCTTGATGTCGCGCCGGCCGGCGTTGATCATCGGCTCGATCGTGAAGATCATGCCCGGCTGCAGCTCCTCCAGCGTGCCCGGGCGGCCGTAGTGCAGCACCTGCGGTTCCTCGTGGAAGCGGCGGCCGACGCCGTGGCCGCAGTACTCGCGCACGATGGAGAAGCCGGCGTTCTCGGCGTAGGTCTGGATCGCGTGGCCGATGTCGCCCAGGCGCGCACCGGGGCGCACCTTGACGATGCCCTTCCACATCGCCTCGTAGGTGATCTGCACCAGGCGCCGGGCGGCGATCGAGCCTTCGCCGATGACGAACATGCGGCTGTTGTCGCCGTGGAAACCGTCCTTGATGATCGTGACGTCGATGTTGAGGATGTCGCCGTTCTTCAGCGGCCGCTCGTCGGGGATGCCGTGGCAGACGACGTCGTTCAGCGAGGTGCACAGCGAGGCCGGGTAGGGCGGATAGCCCGGCGGCTGGTAGTTCAGCGTCGCCGGCACGCCGCCCTGCACGTTGACCATGTAGTCATGCGCCAGACGGTCGATCTCCTTGGTCGTAACGCCGGCGCGCACGTGCGGCGTCAGCATGTCCAGCACCTCCGACGCCAGCCGGCAGGCCCGGCGCATCGCCTCGATCTCTTCGGCGTTCTTGATCACGATCGTCATCGCCGGATTATCCCATCGGCCCCCGTAAAATCCCGGACCATGGCTTCTTCCGCCCCGCAACTTCTGCACTACGAGGGCGGCAACGCGCTCTCCCCGTTCCGGTCCCGCTCGCTGCTCACGCGGCTGCAGTCGGCCTGTCCGCGCATCAGCGCCGTTGCCGCTCGCCACGTCCACTGGGCCGCGTTCGACGCCGAGCCCGACGCGGCGACGCGTGAACGGCTCGCGGCGCTGCTGGCCGTCGGCGACCCCTACGACGGCCCCTCTGAGGGCGAGCTCGTCGTCGTGATGCCGCGCCTGGGCACCGTGAGCCCGTGGGCGAGCAAGGCGACCGACATCGCGCACAACTGCGGCCTCGCCGTGCACCGCGTCGAGCGTGTCACCGAGTACCGGCTGACGGTCAAGGGCGGCTTCTTCGGCGGCGCCAAGCCGCTGGCCGACGAGGAGCGTGCCGCGGTCGCGGCAGTGCTGCACGACCGCATGACCGAGAGCGTGGCTTTCGAACGCGGCTCGGCAGCGCAGCTGTTCGCCGCCCAGGCCGCCGAGCCGCTGGCCCACGTCGACGTGCTCGGCCACGGCCGCGAGGCGCTGGTGCAGGCCAACGTCGAGTTCGGCCTGGCGCTGTCGGCCGACGAGATCGACTACCTCGTCGAGGCCTTCGGCAAGCTCGGCCGCAACCCGAGCGACGTCGAGCTGATGATGTTCGCGCAGGCCAACAGCGAGCACTGCCGGCACAAGATCTTCAACGCCGAGTTCACGATCGACGGCCAGAAGCAGCCGCTGTCGATGTTCGGCATGATCCGCAACACCGAGAAGGTGTCGCCGCAGCACAGCATCGTCGCCTACAGCGACAACGCCGCGGTGATGGAAGGCGGCCCGGTCGAGCGCTGGCTGCCGCAGGGCTGGACCGGCGCCCCGGTCTACGGCGCGCGTGCCGAGACCTCGCACGTGCTGATGAAGGTCGAGACGCACAACCACCCGACGGCGATCTCGCCGTTCCCGGGGGCGGCCACCGGCGCCGGCGGCGAGATCCGCGACGAAGGCGCGACCGGCCGTGGCGCCAAGCCCAAGGCCGGCCTGACCGGCTTCTCGGTCGGCAACCTGCGCCTGCCGGGCACGAACGAGCCCTGGGAGCGCGAGGACATCGGCCGCCCCGGCCACATCGCCAGCGCCTTGCAGATCATGACCGAGGGCCCGCTGGGCGGCGCCGCGTTCAACAACGAGTTCGGCCGGCCCAACCTGGGCGGCTACTTCCGCGTCTACGAGCAGACCGTGGCCGGCGTGCAGCGCGGCTACCACAAGCCGATCATGATCGCCGGCGGCATCGGCGCGATCTCGGACGACCAGACGCACAAGCTGCCCTTCGGCGCCGGCACGCTGCTGGTGCAGCTCGGCGGCCCGGGCATGCGCATCGGCATGGGCGGCGGCGCCGCCAGCTCGATGGCCGCCGGCACCAACGCCGCGGCGCTCGACTTCGACTCGGTGCAGCGCGGCAACCCCGAGATCCAGCGCCGCGCGCAGGAGGTCATCAACCACTGCTGGGCGCTGGGTGAAGCCAACCCGATCCTCGCGATCCACGACGTCGGCGCCGGCGGCATCAGCAACGCCTTCCCCGAGCTGGTCGACGGCGCCGGGCAGGGCGCACGTTTCGATCTGCGCAAGGTGCCGCTGGAAGAGACCGGCCTGGCGCCCAAGGAGATCTGGTGCAACGAGAGCCAGGAGCGCTACGTCCTGGCGATCGCCCCCGACAAGATCGAGGCCTTCGAGGCGATGTGTGCGCGCGAGCGCTGTCCGTTCGCCGTCGTCGGCGTCGCCACCGCCGAACGTGAACTCGTGGTCGAGGACGGCTCCGAGGCCGTCATCGACATGCCGATGGACGTGCTGCTGGGCAAGCCGCCCAAGATGCACCGCGACGTGACACGCGTCGAACGCACCGAAGCGCCGCTGGACCTGACCGGCGTGAAGCTGGAGCAGGTGGCATTGGACGTGCTGCGCCACCCGACGGTCGCCAGCAAACGTTTCCTGATCACGATCGGCGACCGCACCGTCGGCGGCCTGAGCCACCGCGACCAGATGGTCGGCCCGTGGCAGCTGCCGGTGGCCGACTGCGCGGTGACGCTGGCCGACTACGCCGGTTTCCGCGGCGAGGCGATGGCTATGGGCGAGCGCACGCCGCTGGCCGCGCTGGACGCGCCGGCCTCGGGCCGCATGGCCGTGGCCGAGGCCGTGCTGAACCTGCTGGCCGCGCCGATCGAGCTGTCGCGCGTGAAGCTCAGCGCCAACTGGATGGCCGCCTGCGGCGAGCCCGGCGAGGACGCGGCGCTGTACGACACCGTCAAGGCCGTCGGCCTGGAGCTGTGCCCGGCGCTGGGCGTCGGCATCCCGGTCGGCAAGGATTCGCTGTCGATGAAGACGCGCTGGGCCGATCCGGCCAGCGGCCAGACGCGCCAGGTCACCGCGCCGGTGTCGCTGATCGCCAGCGCCTTCTGCACGCTGGACGACGTGCGCGGCACGCTGACGCCGCAGCTGCAGCGCGGCGACACGGCGCTGCTGCTCGTCGACCTGGGCGGCGGCAAGAACCGCCTGGGCGGCTCGATGCTGGCCCAGGTGCTGGGTGGCTTCGGCGACGCCGTGCCCGATCTCGACGACCCGGCGCGCCTGAAGGCGCTGGTCGCCGCCGTCAACGAGCTGCGCGCCGCCGGCACGCTGCTGGCGTATCACGACCGCAGCGACGGCGGCCTCTGGGCCGCGGTCTGCGAGATGGCCTTCGCCGGCCACGTCGGCGTCAGCCTGAACGTCGACATCCTGGTCACCGAAGGCGACGGCATCGCCGACAGCCGCGCCGACGTCGGCGACTCGAAGAACTGGGCCACCCAGGTCGCCGAGCGCCGCAACGAGCTGACGCTCAAGGCCTTGTTCAACGAGGAGCTCGGCGTCGTGCTGCAGGTGCCGCGTGAGCAGCGCGACGCCGCGATCGCGGTGCTGCGCGCCCACGGCCTGTCCCGGGACACGCACGTCATCGGCAAGACCAACGAACGCGGCGCGGTCGAGGTCTGGCGCGACACCCAGCTGCAGTTCTCGGCCCCGCTGGCCGATCTGCTGAAGCAGTGGGACGAGGTCAGCTGGCGCATCGCGCGCGAGCGCGACAACCCCGAGAGCGCCGACAGCGAACACGCCCGCGTGGCGGCGGCCGACGATCCGGGGCTGCGCGTGCAGCTCACGTTCGACCCGGCCGAGGACATCTGCGCGCCGTTCGTCCACGCCGCGCGGCCGAAGATCGCGATCCTGCGCGAGCAGGGCGTCAACTCGCACGTCGAGATGAGCTACGCGATGCACCAGGCGGGCTTCGACACCTACGACGTGCACATGAGCGACCTGCAGGCCGGCCGCGCGGACCTCGCGCAGTTCCAGGCCTTCGTCGCCTGCGGCGGCTTCAGCTACGGCGACACGCTCGGTGCCGGCGAGGGCTGGGCGCGCTCGATCCTCTTCAACCCGGCGCTGAACGACGCTTTCGCCGCGTTCTTCGCCCGGCCGGACACGATCGCGCTGGGCGTCTGCAACGGCTGCCAGATGCTGGCCGCGCTGTCGCCGATGATCCCGGGCGCCGAGCACTGGCCGAAGTTCACGCGCAACAAGAGCGAGCAGTTCGAGGCCCGGCTGGCGCTGGTCGAGGTGCTGCAAAGCCCCAGCGTCTTCTTCGACGGCATGGCCGGCAGCCGCATCCCGATCGCCGTCGCGCACGGCGAAGGTTTCGCCGACTTCTCGCAGCGTGGCGACGCCGCCCGGGTGCTGCGTGCGATGCGTTTCGTCGACCACCACGGCCGCGCCACCGAGGCCTATCCGGCGAATCCGAACGGCAGCCCCGACGGCCTGACCTCGGTGACCACCGCCGACGGCCGCTTCACCGCGCTGATGCCGCACCCGGAGCGTGTCTTCCGCAACGTCCAGATGAGCTGGACCTCGGGCGACAAGAGCGCGTTCAGCCCCTGGATGCGCATGTTCCGCAACGCCCGTCGTTCGCTGGGCTGAAGTCATGCGGGAGGCTCTGCCGCCGTGCCGGGTCTCCCGCGCAGAATGCGTGCCGCCGGCTTGGCCGGCCTGAACCAGGAGTCCGCACCCATGCGCCATTGATGCCGCCGTCTGCATGACGGCTTTCGCCCCTCCGGCAGCGCCGGAGGACCGAATGCATCGATCGGAGCCCGGGATGACGGACCCTCTGCTGACGCTGGACGGCGTCGGCTTTCTGCTCGCCGACGGCCGGCCGCTGTTCGCCGACCTGAACGAAACCTTCGACCGCCGCCGCACCGGCCTCGTCGGCCGCAACGGCGTCGGCAAGAGCGTGCTCGGCCGCGTGCTGGCCGGCGAGCTGCCACCTTCCAGCGGCCGTGTGCGCCGCCAGGGGCGCGTCTTCCGCCTCGCGCAGCAGGCCGAGCCGGCGCCCGGCGCGACGCTGGCGCATCTGGCCGGCGTGCACGAGGCGCTGGCCGCGCTGCAGCGGCTGGAAGCCGGTGACGGCGACGAAGCCGACCTCGTGCTGCTGGCCGAGCGCTGGGACCTGCGCCAGCGCCTGCAGGCCGAGCTGGCGCGCGCCGGGTTGCCACCGCTGCCGCCCGAGACGCCGGCCGCCCAGCTCAGCGGCGGCCAGGCGATGCGCGCCGCGCTCGCCGGTGCCTGGCTGGCCGACGCCGACTTCCTGATCCTCGACGAGCCCAGCAACCACCTCGACCGCGACGGCCGCGAGGCGCTGCAGGCGCAGCTGCGGCGCTGGCGCGGCGGTCTGCTCGTCATCAGCCACGACCGCGAACTGCTGGAGACGATGGAAAGCATCGTCGAGCTGTCGCCGCTGGGTCTGCGGCGCCACGGCGGCCGCTGGAGCTTCTACGTCGAACGCCGCGACGCGATGCGCGCCCAGGCCGAAGCCGACCTGGAGCGCCGCAAGCTCGAACGCCGCCAGACCGCTGCGCGGCTGCAGCGCGAGTTCGAGCGCCAGCAGCGCCGCTAGTCGCACGCGCGCCAGGCGCGTGGCGACGGCAGCCAGCCGAAGTTCGTGCTCGACTTTCGCCAGGAACGCAGCGAAGCCAGCGCCGGCCGATTGCGCCAGCGTCACGACGCGGTGCGTGCCGAACTGGCCGGTGCGGTGCACGAGGCGGCGGGCCGGGTCGCGGCCGAGGTGGCGATCGTCGTGCCGCCGTTGCCGCCGGCGGTGCTGCCGCACGAGGTGCTGGCCTTCGACGGCGAACTGCCCTTCGTCGCCGCGCCGCTAGCGCGTGTGCAGCTCAGGCTGCACGGCGCGGCCCGGCTGGCGGTCTGCGGCGCCAACGGCTGCGGCAAGTCGACGCTGCTGCAGGTGCTGGCCGGGCGGCTGGCGCCGCGGGCGGGTCAGGTCGAATGCCGGGTGCGGCACGCCTGGCTGGACCAGCGGCTCGCCGGGTTCGACGGCCCGGGCAACGCGCTGGAGCTGTTGCGCCCGGCCTGCCGCCAACGGCCCGAAGCCGAGCTGCGCACACGCCTGGCGCAGCTGGGCCTGGGCGCCACGGCGCTGGACACGCCGTGCGGGGCGCTGAGCGGCGGCGAACGCCTGAAGCTCGCGTTGGCCCGGGCGCTGCTGGCCGACGAGCCGGCACGGCTGCTGCTACTCGACGAACCCGGCAACCACCTGGACCTCGCCGCGCTCGAGGCGCTGGAAGCGATGCTGCGCAGCTGGCGCGGCGCGCTCGTCGTCGTCTCGCACGACGAGGCCTTTCTCGCGGCGCTGGCGCTCGATGAACGTCTGGAGGCCACGCCGGACGGCTGGCAACGCCGCCCGTTCTGAGCGCCGGACAAAAAGAAAACCGGCCCCGCGGGGCCGGTTTCATCGTCGAGGCGACAAAGGCCTCAGGTCTTGGCCGCCATCTGCTCGATGCCGGCGATGGCCCAGCCACGGCTGTCGTCGCCGACCGGCTTGACCAGGTGCCAGACCTCGTCGAAGGACACCGGCTCGGCACCGGCTTCCTCGCGCACGCGGCCGACGTAGCGCACGCTGACGATCTGGCGGCCGTCTTCCTCGGTCACGTCGACGACCTTGGCCTCGACCTCGACCACGTCGGTGGTCTGGGTGCTGCTGCCCCGGTCCTGCAGGTCCATCTTCAGCTCGGCGAACATCTCCGGCGTCGTGAAGCGGCGCAGGTCGTCGAGGTCGGCGCTGTCGTTGGCCGCCTGCAGGCGCACGAAGATCGTCTTCGCGACACGCTCGAAGCTCTCGCTGTCGAAGGCTGCCGGCACGAAGGCCGGGGCCAGCGTGCGTTCGGCCGCGACCGGCGCGTCCGCGGCGACCGGCGCCGCGGACGGCACCGGCGTCACCGGGGTGGGCGACACCGGCGCCGGTGGCGGCGTCCAGTCGGCCGGGCCGGTGCGCAGCGCCCCGACACCGGCGGCGGCCGGCGCGGCAGCCGGACGGGGCCCGAAGCGGCGCAGCAGGAAACGGATGACGAAGAACGCGACGACGGCCAGCAGCGCGATCGTCAGGAAGTTGGCGAACTCCGCCCCCAGACCCAGATGGCTCATCAGCGCCGCAAGGCCCAGGCCGGCCGCGATGCCGGCGATCGGGCCGAGCCAGGAACGCTTGCCGGCCGCCGCGGCGGCGCCAGCGGCCGCGCCGGCCTGCGTCGGGGCGGCCTGGTTCGGGGCTGCCTGGGTGGGCTGGGCAGGCTTGGCCGGCGTCGGTGCCGGTGCGGTGCGGTCGGGCATGCTGCGCTGCATGCCGGAGGACTTGCCGCCACCCATGCGTTTGGCTTCGCTCAGATCGGGCGCGAGCGTGAGCGCGAGCGAAGCGGCGAGCGCGACGAGCCAGCCGGATTTCATCGGAGTGTTTCCTCTTGTGAGAATGATCGAGGTGCCGAGTGTGCGCGAGGACCCGCCCGGCACCAAACGCCGCCCGCCAATCCCCCATCGGCCGTCGGACAGGGCTTGAATGCCGGCGCCTGCGCCCCAAGTGCGATCAGACTTTTCACGTCGAGAAAGAACGCGATGTCGATCACCCTGCTCTGGATGCTGACCGTGCTGCTGATGCTGGTCGGCCTGGCGGGCACCGTGCTGCCGGTGCTGCCGGGCACGGCGCTCGTGTTCGCCGGGGCCTGGCTGGGGGCCTGGATCGACGGCTACGAGCGGGTCGGCGTCTACACCGTCGTCGTGCTCGGCGTGATGGCTGCGCTGGCCTGGGCGCTGGACTACGTCGCCGCGCTGATGGGTGCCAAACGTGTCGGTGCCAGCCCGCAGGCGCTGGTCGGCGCGGCGATCGGCACCGTCGCCGGGCTGCTGGCGGGCTTCGTCGGCGTGCTCTTCATGCCGTTCATCGGCGCGGCGGCCGGGGAGTACCTGGCGCGCCGCGACGAGCAGCGCGCGATGCAGGTCGGGCTGGCCACCGGCCTGGGGCTGCTGCTGGGCATGGTCGCCAAGGTCGCGATCGCCTTCGCGATGGTCGGCGTGTTCATCGTCGCGTGGCTGGTCTGACGGCGCCCACCCGAGGCCGCGAAGCCAGGCTCGCCGGCGACCGGGCAGACCGCTGAGCCGTTGACGCGCGACGCTGCGCCGGCTCAGGCGCCGGCCAGCCGGCCGAGCCACTCGTGCATCGCGATCCAGCTCAGGCGATAGGCCTCGGGGTCGGGCAGCAGGTCGCCGCCTTCCAGCGGGCGCTCCGGCCGCGTGCCGGTGGGCGCCGCGACGAGTTGCATCGGCACGCCCTGGTGCGCCGCGGCACGTTCGAAGGCGGCCAGCGCGCGCCGCATGTGAAAGCCGTTCGTGACCAGCACGATGCGCGTGATGCCGGCCTCGTGCAGCAGCGCGACGCTGTGGACCGCGTTCTCGTGGGTGTCGCGCGAGCGCGTCTCGGCCCAGCGCAGCACCATGCCGTGGTCCTCGGCCAGCGTGGCCGCCGCCACCTCGGCTTCCGAGGGCCCGCTGCGCGCGTGGTGGCCGCGACCGCCGCTGAAGGCCAGCGGCAGCCCGGTACGGCGGGCGAGCCAGACGCCGTAGCGCAGCCGCTGCGCCGACAGCGGCTTGAGCACCGCGGCGCCGTACTCCGGGGCCTCGGGGTAGATGCCGGCGCCGAGCACGACGATCGCCGTGCCGGGGGCGTCGCGCAGCGCCCGGACCTCGTCGGCGCCGAGTGCCGCCGGCGGCTGCGTCAGCCGGGCCACCAGCCAGTGGCTGCCCGCCGGCGTGCACACCGCCCAGAGGGCCAGGACGCCGGCGGCCAGCGGCAGCCAGCCCAACGCCCGGCGCCGCAGCATCCAGGCGCCGAGCAGGATCAGCAGCAGCATCGGCACCGGCGGCAGCAGCAGCATCGCGAGTGCCGGCTTCCACGACTCGATGCCCAGCCGCACCAACAGGTCGTTCATGCGGGACGGATCGGGGGGATGGGCGACATTGTCACCGCGGGCGGCTGAGGCATCATCGCCGCATGCTCGCGAGTTCTGACAAGACGAGCCGTCGGCTGCGCATCGCGGCCGCACTGCTCGCCATCGTCGCCGCGCTGGCCGTGGCGGCGGCGCTCCTGGTCCCCCGTGTCGTGAAGACCCAGCTGGAGCAGCGCGGCAGCGCGCTGCTCGGCCGCGGGCTGCACGTGGCCGAGGTCTCGTTCTCGCCGTTGACGCTGACGCTCGAGCTGCGTGGCCTGCAGCTCGACGCCGCGGCCGGCGATGCCGGGGCCGGCCCGCAGGCGCGCATCGAGCGGCTGGCGCTGAATCTCTCCGCGCGCAGCCTGCTGGCAGGCCTCCCGATCGTCGAGGCGCTGCAGGTCGACGCGCCGTCGCTGCGCCTGGCGCGCACCGCGGCCGGCCGCTATGACGTCGACGACCTGATCGCCCGCCTGACGGCACCGTCGCCGCCGGACGCCACGCCGGCGAGGTTCGCGCTCTACAACCTGCGCGTGCAGGGGGGCCGGCTCGACTTCGACGACCGCCCCGCAGGCCGCCAGCACGTGGTCGACGCCGTCGAGCTCGCCTTGCCCTTCGTGTCCAACGCGCCCGAGCAGGTCGACGTCGACGTCGAGCCCCGGCTGTCGCTGCGCCTGGACGGCAGCGCGCTGACGCTGCAGGGCCGCTCGCGGCCGTTCGCCGCGGATCGGGAGAGCCTGCTGACGCTGGAGCTGCCGTCGCTGGCGCTCGACCCGCTGTGGCCCTACCTGCCGCATTCGCTGCCGCTGCGCGGGCAGGGCGGCGTGCTGTCGGGGCGGCTGGACATCCGTTTCGCGCAGCCGGCCGGCAAGCCGCCCGAACTCGCGCTGCACGGCCCGCTGACGCTGTCGAGCATCGCGCTGGCGCGGCCCGATGGCGCGCCGCTGGCCGCCTGGAAGGCGCTCGAGATCGAACTCGAGGACCTGCGCCCGCTGGAGCGCCGCGTGGCGCTGAAGACCGTCCGGCTGGACACCGCGGTGCTGCACTTGCGCCGCGAGGCCTCGGGTGCGCTGGAGCTCGTGCGCCTGGCCGGCTCCGGCGCCACGGCACCGGCGGCCAACACGCCCGCCTGGCGCTGGGCCGTGGGCTCCAGCGAGGTGCTGGCGTCCAGCGTGCACTGGGAAGACGCCGCGCTGCGGCCGGCGGTGCCGCTGGAGCTGCGCGACCTGTCGCTGCGCGTGGGCCGTCTGGGCGAACCGCAACCGCCGGCGCCGGCCACCGTCGCCGGCGCCGTGCGGCTGGTCGCCGACGGCCAGGACGCGGGCCGTTTCGCCGTCGACGGCACGGCGTCGACCGTGGCGGCCGCCGTCGGCGTCGACATCGAGGCGCTCCAGCTCGCCGCCGCGGCACCCTATCTGCGCCAACAGCTGCTGCAGACGCCGACCGGGCGGGTGGACGGCCGCGTCGAGCTGGACTGGGCTGCAGGCCACGACGGCCGCCTGATGCTGCGCCTGCCGCAGGCCCGTGTCGACGGCCTGCGCTGGGGCCGCCAGGCGCTGGCCACGCTGGAACTGACCGGACTCGGCGCCGATCTGCGGGCGCGGCGGCTCGAGGCCGAGGCCCTGCGCCTGGACCGCCCGGCGCTCGACCTGGAACGCGACGCGCAGGGCCGCTGGAACGTGCTCGCCATGCTGCGCCCGCCGGCCGCCGGCGCGGCGCCGGCCACGGCCTCTGCCGGTCCGGCGTGGCAGGCCGTGCTGCGCCGGCTGAAGATCGATGGCGGCCGGCTGCACCTGTCCGATGCGGCCGCGGCGGCGCCGGTCGGCTTCGGCGTGCAGGCGCTGGCGCTGACGGCCGGCGAGCTGCGCTGGCCGGCCACGGCCCAGCCGTCGCCGCTCGAACTGTCGCTGCAGCTCGCGCCCGACCGCGTGTCCGGCGCGCCGGCTCCGGTGCCGGGCCGGCTGCAGGCCCAGGGCACGCTGGCGCTGGAGCCGCTGTCCTGGCGGGGCCGGCTGTCGCTGTCACGGCTGCCGCTGCAGGTGGCCGAACCGTACTGGCGCGCGCAACTGCCGGTGCAGGTGCGGCGCGCCGAACTCGGCTGGCGCGGCGACACCGAGCTGCGCCTGACACCGGGCGGGCCGGCCTTCTCGCTGCGCGGCAACGCCATGCTGGCCGACCTGCGTGTGCAGGCCCGCGGCGACGACGACAGCGGCGAGGCCGGCGACGAGCTGCTGGCCTGGCAGTCGCTGCGGGTCGAGGCGCTCGCGGCGTCGATGGCGCCGGGCCGGCCGCTGCAGCTGACGACCGGCCCGGTGCGCCTGTCGCGCTTCTTCTCGCGCCTGGTCGTCACGCCGCAGGGCCGCCTGAACCTGCAGGAGGCGAACGTCGCCGACGGCGCCGCCGTGGCCGTGCCGCCGCCCGCCGTCGCGGCGGCCAGCGCGCCGGCCGCGGCCGCCATGTCGCCGGTGCTCGACATCGCCGGCGTCGAGTTCGTCGACGGCCGTGTCGACTTCCGCGACCGTTTCATCCAGCCCAACTACTCGGCCTCGCTGAGCGAGCTCAACGGCAAGCTGGGCCGGCTGCGCTCGGGCACTCGCGAGATGGCGACGCTGGAGATCACCGGCCGTGCCGCCGACACCGCGACGCTGGAGGTGCGCGGTGCGCTGAACCCCACCGCCGACCCGCTGGCGCTGGACATCGCCGCCAAGGCCAGCGGGCTGGAGCTGGCGCCGCTGTCGCCGTACGCCGGCAAGTACGCCGGCTACGCGATCGAACGCGGCAAGCTCAGCATGGACGTTGCCTACCGCGTCGACGCCGACGGCCGGCTCGAGGCCCGCAACCGCATCGTGCTCAACCAGCTGACCTTCGGCGACCCGGTCGACAGCCCCGAGGCGACCAAGCTGCCGGTGCGGCTGGCGCTGGCGCTGCTGTCCGACCGCAACGGTGTCGTCGACGTCGACCTGCCGATCAGCGGCTCGATCAACGACCCCGAGTTCAGCGTCTTCGGCCTGGTGCTGAAGGTCATCGGCAACCTGATCGTCAAGGCGGTGACGGCGCCGTTCGCGCTGCTGACCGGTGGCGGCGGCGACGAGACCGGCGCGGTCGAGTTCCTGCCCGGCACCGCCACGCTGGCGCCGTCGGCCGAGGCGGCGCTGGACCGCATCGCGCAGGCGCTGAAGGACCGCCCGGCGCTGCAGACCACGGTGGCCGGTGCCGCCGATGCCCGCGCCGAACACGACGCGATCCAGGCCGCGGCGCTGGAAGAGCGCCTGCGCACCGAGCAGGCACGCGAGCGGGCGCGTGCACGCAGCGTCGCCCCGGGCGCTGCCGCGCCAGCCGCCGAGGAGCGCGAACGCACGCTGCGCCGCGTCTATGCCGACACCCGGCTGCCGGACAAGCCGCGTTACCTGATCGGCCTGGCCAAGGACATCCCCGCAGCGGAGATGGAGCGGCTGCTGAAGGCCGCGATACCGGTCAACGCCGATGTCGCGCGCGATCTGGCGCTGCGCCGCGGCGTCGCGGTGCGCGAGGCGCTGGTCGCCCGCGGCCTGCCGGCCGAGCGCCTGTTCCTCGCCGCACCCAGGCTCGACGCGGCCGAAGGCCAGGCCGGCTGGACGCCGAAGGTCGAGCTGTCGCTGGAGATGCCTTAGGCCGCCGCCACCGCCGCCGCGACCTGCTCGCGCAGCCACTGGTGCGCCGGGTCGCGGTGCAGGCGTTCGTGCCAGAGCATCAGCATCTCGAAGCCGGGCAGCTCGACCGGCGGCTCCACGACCTGCAGCGCGCCGCCCGCACGCAGCTGGCGCGCCGGCAGCATCGCCACCAGGTCGCTGGCGGCCAGCGCCGCTTCCAGGAACAGGAAGTGCGGCACCGACAGCACGACGCGCCGCGCCAGCCCTCGTGCCGCCAGCACCGGGTCGGTCGCGCCGACGAAACCGCCGCCGTCGGGCGAGACGATCGCGTGCTCCAGCGCGCAGAACTCGGCCAGCGTCGGCCGCCGCTGCAGCGCCGGATGGCCGGCGCGCGCGACGAGCACGTAGCGCTCCTGGAACAGCGGACGGCGGCGCAGGTCGGGCGGCGCCAGCTCGGTGGCATGGAAGGCGAGATCGAGTTCGCCTTGCTCCAGCTGGCGGGCGAGCGTCGGCGGCTTCAGTTCCAGCACCGCGAGCCGCGTGCCCGGCGCCGCGGCACGCAGCCGGGCCAGCGCCGGCAGCACGATCGTCGACGCGCCGTAGTCGGTGGCCGCGACGCGCCAGGTGTGGGTCGCGTGCGCCGGGTCGAACGCCGCCGACGGCGCGATCGCCTGGCCGAGTGCGGCCAGCGCCTCGTGCAGCGGCGCGCGCAGCTCCAGCGCACGCGCGGTGGGCCGCATGCCGCGTGGGCCGGGCAGCAGCAGCGGGTCGGCGAAAGCCTCGCGCAGCTTGGCGAGCTGCACGCTGACCGCCGGCTGCGACAGATGCAGGCGCGCGGCGGCACGGGTCACGTTCTGCTCGGCGAGCAGGGCGTCGAGCGTGACCAGCAGGTTGAGGTCCAGTCGCCTCAGGCTATCTTGCATGGCTATACCAGGCGTCACTGCAATTCATTTCCAATATACAGCTGGCCTGCCTATCGTGCGTCGCATCTCCTGTTGGAACACGACGCATGAAAGTCCTGATCGTCCACGCCCACCCCGAACCGCGCTCGCTGAACGGCGCGCTGAAGGACTTCGCCGTCGCGCGCCTGCAGCGCGCCGGCCACGAGGTGCAGGTCTCCGACCTGTACACGATGCACTGGAAAGCGGCGCTCGACGCCGACGATGACCGCGCCCACCCGCCCGGCGCACGTTTCGACGCCTCGGCGAACTCCAAACATGCCTTCGAGAACGGCACCCAGAGCACCGACATCGAAGCCGAGCAGGCCAAGCTGCGCTGGGCCGACACGCTGATCCTGCAGTTCCCGCTGTGGTGGTTCTCGATGCCGGCGATCCTCAAGGGCTGGGTCGACCGGGTCTACGCCTGCGGTTTTGCCTACGGTGTCGGCGAGCACTCGGACACGCACTGGGGCGACCGCTACGGCGAAGGCCTGCTCGCCGGCAAACGCGCGATGCTGGTCGTGACCACCGGCGGCTGGGCCTCGCACTACGCGCCGCGTGGCATCAACGGGCCGATCGACGACATCCTGTTCCCGATCCAGCACGGCATCCTGTTCTACCCGGGCTTCGAGGTGCTGCCGCCGCACGTCGTCTACCGCAGCGGCCGCATCGACGACGCCGGTTTCGCGCAGGCCAGCGCGGCGCTGGGCGAGCGCCTGGATGCGCTGTGGACGACGGAGCCGATCGCCTTCCGCCGCCAGAACTTCGGCGACTACCGGATCCCGGAGCTGGAACTGCGGCCCGAACTCGCGCCGGGCGAGTCGGGCTTTTCGATCCACGTCGAGCGCGCCGGCCGCTGAGCGGCCGGGCTCGCCTCTAGAAGAAGGCCTGCAGCCCCGTCTGCGCGCGCCCCAGGATCAGCGCATGCACGTCGTGCGTGCCCTCGTAGGTGTTCACCGTCTCGAGGTTGATCATGTGGCGGATGACGTGGAACTCGTCGTGGATGCCGTTGCCGCCGTGCATGTCGCGCGCCATCCGCGCGATGTCCAGCGCCTTGCCGCAGCTGTTGCGCTTGATCAGGCTGATCATCTCCGGCGCCGCCTGGCCTTCGTCGATCAGGCGGCCGACCCGCAGGCAGCCCTGCAGGCCGAGCGTGATCTCGGTCTGCATGTCGGCGAGCTTCTTCTGGATCAGCTGGTTCTGCGCCAGCGGCCGGCCGAACTGCTTGCGCTCCAGCGTGTAGCGGCGCGCGGCGTGCCAGCAGAACTCGGCGGCGCCCAGCGCGCCCCAGGCGATGCCGTAGCGCGCCTTGTTCAGGCAGCCGAACGGGCCCTTGAGGCCGGCGACGCCGGGCAGCTTGTTCTCGGCCGGCACGAAGACCTGGTCCATCACGATCTCGCCGGTGATCGAGGCGCGCAGGCTCATCTTGCCTTCGATCTTCGGAGCCGTGAGGCCCTTCATGCCCCGCTCGAGGATGTAGCCGCGGATCGCTTCCTGGCCGCCGGCAGCGCCCTGGGCATCGGTCTCCTTGGCCCAGACGACGAAGACGTCGGCGATCGGGCTGTTGGTGATCCACATCTTCGAGCCGCTCAGCACGTAACCGCCGTCGACCGGGCGGGCGCGTGTGGCCATGCTCGCCGGGTCGCTGCCGTGGTCGGGTTCGGTCAGGCCGAAGCAGCCGATCCACTCGCCGGTCGCCAGCCGAGGCAGGTACTTCTGGCGCTGTTCCTCGCTGCCGTAGGCGTGGATCGGGTGCATGACCAGCGAGCTCTGCACGCTCATCGCGCTGCGGTAGCCCGAGTCGACACGCTCGACCTCGCGCGCCACCAGGCCGTAGCTGACGTGGTTCAGGCCGGCGCAGCCGTAGCCTTCGATCGTGCAGCCGAGCAGGCCCAGCGCACCCATCTCGGACATGATCTCGCGGTCGAAACGCTCCTCGCGTGCCGCGCTCAGCACGCGCGGCTGGAGCTTGTCCTGGCAGTAGTCGCGCGCCGCGTCGCGCACCGCACGTTCGTCCTCGGCGAGCTGCTGTTCGAGCAGAAAAGGGTCATCCCACTGGAAGCGCTGCATGTGTCCTCGTCTCCGGATAATCCAGCGCGCAGTGTAAGGACCGGGCCGTGGCGGCCCGTCACCGCTGCGACAAGGAGCTTGCAGAGATGGCGGTGCAGACGATCACGCTGGGCGGCGGCTGCTTCTGGTGCGTCGAGGCGGTGTACGAACTGGTCGACGGCGTGCTCGGCGTCGAGTCGGGTTACAGCAACGGCCAGGTGCGCCAGCCGAGCTACGAGCAGGTCTGCGAAGGCCGCACCGGCCACGCCGAGGTCGTGCGCGTGCGCTTCGACGACGAGCGCATCTCGCTGCGCGAGATCCTGGAGATCTTCTTCACCGTGCACGACCCGACGACACGCGACCGCCAGGGCAACGACGTCGGCCCGCAGTACCGCTCGGCGATCTACTGGCACACGCCGGAGCAGGAAGCGGTGGTGCGCGAGGTGCACGCCGAGGCCGACCGGGCGCTGGGCGGGCGGGTCGTCACCGAACTCGCACGCGAAGACAACTACTGGCCGGCCGAGGCCTACCACCAGCATTACTTCGTGCAGCACCCGCAGCAGGGCTACTGCGCCTACGTCATCGCACCGAAGGTCGAGAAGTTCCGCAAGACCTTCCGCCAACGCGTGCGCGGCTGAGCCCGCGTCAGCGTTTGAGCAGGCCGCCGAGCGTGTCCAGCAACTGCTGCACCTCGGCCGTGCCGGCGGCCACGCCGCCGCCCCCCGCGCCCAGCGTGCCGAAGTCCAGCGCGTACTCCCGCTGCAGCCGCAGCTGGTTGGACGGCAGCAGCTCGTACTGCTCGACGGCCAGCGACGGCGTGAAACGCGTGCCGACACGCGTCTTGCCGACAAAACGTGTGTAGCGGAACTGCGCCCGGCGCGACTCGCCCGGGGCCAGCGTGAACTGCGAACTCGCGCGTTCGCGTGTCGACACCGGGATGCCCTGCACGTCGCTGCGGCGGCGCGAGTCGACCGTGTAGCGCTGCCCGAGTTCGTCGAGCATGACGCCGGTGTCCTGCTTGTAGTTCAGGATCATCGGCTCAGCCGACCGGTTGTGGAACACGACACCGACGACGATGCCCTGGTTGTTGCCCTTGACCGCCTCGGGCGCCAGGCGTTCGACGTGCGCGGAGAGCGCGCCGTTGACGACGCAGCCCGGCCGGCCCTGGCAGGCGTCGCCGGGCGCGGCACCCACGTTTGCTGCGGCGGCCGCGGGCGCTGCCGCCGCGACGCCGTCGCGCAGGCCGGTGTAGCGCAGCAGCGTCTCGCGGCCCAGGCGCTGCTGGCCGCCGGGCAGCGGCTCGACTTCGCGCAGCGCCAGTTCCAGGTCGAACCGCGTGCCGTGGATGCCCTTGACGAAGGCCGTGACCTCGATGCGGGCGTCGCCCGCCTCGCCCGGCGCGAGCGTGAAACGCGGGTCGAAGCTCTGGCGCGTCGCCGCGCCGAGGCCGCGCAGCCCGGTGCGTGTGTTCGGCATCGTGTAGCGCGTGCCCTGGTCGTCGAGCGCGGCAGCCGAGCCGGAGACGTAGACCAGCGTCAGCGGCGCGCCGGTCTTGTTGCGCAGCCGCAGCGTCGCCGCCAGCGGGCGGTTCTTGTTGCCGGTCTGCAGCACGCGGAAGTCGCTCAGCGTGGCGCTGAAACGCGGGTTCTCGATGCAGGGTTCGCTGCCGCGGCAGTCCTGGGCGGCGGCTGGCAGCGCCGGCAGGCCGGCGAAGACGATGCAGGCCAGCCAGGAGGCGGCGGCGCGACGGCCGGGCAGGGCAATGGCTCTCATGTCGGCCTCCTCGTTCACAGCTTGGGCGCCTGGCCCTTGCGGGCGGCGTCCTGGACCTCGCGCTGGCGGCGTTCGGCGTCGCGCTGCTGCAGCGCCTGTTCGGTGGCGGCCACCCGGGCGTAGCCGCGGGCCTGGTCGACGATGCCGACACCCATCGCCTGGGCCAGCCCGGGGTTCTCGCGCGAGGGGCGGATCGTCGCCACGACGACCAGCCCGCAGGCCTCGGACAGCCCGACGCCGGCGTCGACCGTCGGCACGATGCTGCATTCGGTGGCCAGGCGTTCGCCGGCGGCCACGCGCCGCCCGGCCGGGTCGTGCACCCAGCGCAGCTCGACGCTGCCGAGGCTGTGGTCGGCGCGGCGGCGCAGGTCCTGCGTCCAGCTCGGTTCGCCGTACTTGCCGAGCAGGGCCTGGATCACGCCATCGGTGGCCGGCAGCGCGTCGGCGGCGAACGCCTGCTCGCGCACCAGGTGCGTCACACGCTCCTCGCCCGGCAGGCCCATCGTGCCGACGTACCAGCGCGAGAGCCCCGGCGCGAGCCCGGCGCGCACGGCGTTGTTGCCGCGTGCCGTCGCGTCGGCCTGCATCTCGCGCAGGATCTGCTGGCCACTCTTGTGCACCCGCGCTTCGGCCGGGCGGGCGTGGAAACCCTGGCGCACCGCAGGCTCCGACGGCGGCAGCCGGAAGCGGTTCGCCAGGTCGGGCGCCATGACCAGCAGCGGTTCGCTGCACAGCACGCGCCGCACGGCCTCGTCCCAGGGCTGGCCCGGGCGCACGCCGAGCACGTCGTCGACCGGCTCGCCGGGCGGCGGCGAGGCCGGCGCCGGTGCCGGGCAGCGCAGGTTGCCGCGCCTCTCGCGCGCCACCTCTTCGGCGCTGGCGTCGGCAGCTTTCGCGCCCTGGCGCGCCTGGGCGGCCGGCATCGGATCGGGTGGCGAGCGTTCGCTGCAGGCGGCGAGGGCCAGCGCGGCGGCCAGCGTGATCGGCATCAGCGAGACAGCGGTGTTCGGACGTGGCATCGGGCGCTCCTGAAGGCGCCCCCACTGTCGAAAGCCGGCGTTACCCGGCCGTTACCGCTCCAGCAGTGCCGCGCGTGCGGCCTCGCGCCGCGCCCGCGCCGCGACGCGTGGCGACGCCACCAGGGCGCGGGCGGCCAGCGTCCACATCGTGCGCGGCGCCAGGTCGATGGGCCGCGGCGCCGTCCGGGCCAGCAAGGCGCGCGCCTCGGCGGCCGCGGTCTCGGCGTCGCCGGCATCGCCGGTGTCGAGCAGGCAGCCGATGCGCAGCCAGCCGTAACGCGCGGCGTTGGCGTGCTGCTCGACCGCGTGCGCCTGTGCCTGCAGCCCGGCCAGCCCGGCAGCGGCCAACGGTGCCGGGCCGGCCAGCAGGCGTTCGGCCTGCAGCGCGAGGCTCTGCACCGGGTCGCCGGTGGCACCCAGCACGGCCTCGCCGGCGGCCAGCGCCGGTGCCGGGTCCTGGCCGCGTGCGCGTGCGATGCGCGCCGCCAGCACGTGGTGTCGCGCGGCGATGAACGGCGGGGTCTGCGCCGTCGGCGCCACCAGGCAGGCCGCGGCGGCGTCGGTTTCGCCGCGCATCAGCTCGCCGCCGGCCATCGCGTTGGCGGCGATGACCGGCCACAGCGAGGCGCCGCCGCAGCGCTCGAAGGCGTCCCGAGCGCGTGCGATCGCGGCCAGCGCCTCGGCGATGCGGCCCAGCCCCAGCAGCACGTAGCCGTGGTTCAGGTCGACGTTGGCGCCGTGCACGCCGTCGGCCGGCCCGAGCTGGGCGCGCAGCTCGAGCGCCGCCTCGGCCGCGGCGAGCGCGTCGCCGTAGCGGCCCAGGCTGACCAGCAGGCTGGCCATGTTGCTGCTGCAGGTGCAGGCCTCCATCAGGTCGCCGGCGCGGCGGGCGAGCACGATGCAGCGCGCCAGCACACGCGTGCATTCGGCCAGCCGGCCGGCGCGGTGCAGCACCCAGCTGCGTGTGGACAGATAGGCGAAACGCTGGGCCGGCGCCGCCGCCAGCAGCGGCGCGGCCTGCTCCAGACCGTGCAGCGCCTGCGCCATGCGGCCGAACTGCACCTGCGTCGTCGCCAGGTGTTGCGCGGCACGCAGCTCGGCCGCGGCGTCGCCACGGCGCCGCGCCAGCGCCAGCGCCTGCTCGGCCAGCGGCAGTGCCGCCTCGTAGTCGCCGGCGACCTGCAGCACGCCGAGGTGCACGACCAGCACCGCCAGACGCTGGCCTTCGTCCTGCGCTTTCTCGAGCAGGGCGGCCGTCTGCCGGCTCACGGCTTCGGGACCGGTGGTGAAGAGCCGGGCCTCGACGCTGTCCAGCCGGTCGGCGAGCGCCGCGTCGGCACGGCCGCAGGCCTCCCAGGCGGCGATCGCGTGGTCCCAGAGCGTGGTTTCCTCCAGCGGCCGGGCACGCCGGCGCGCCTCGAGCGCCGCCGCGCGCCATTGCGCCGCGGCCAGCTCTGGGCGGCCGGCCTGCTGCCAGTGGTGGGCCAGCCGACGCGCCGGCACCGGTTGCTGCGCCAGCCAGGCGGCGGCACGGCCGTGAAGCCAGGCGCGCAGCGGCGCGGGCAGCGCGTCGCGCACGGCGGCACGCACCAGGTCGTGCAGCTGGCCCTGCGCGTCCAGCCACTGACTGGCCTGCAGCGTGCGCACCGCCGGTGACCAGTCCAGCGGCATGCCGCCCAGCATCGCCGCCGCGTCGCCCAGCGTCAGCGGCCTCTCGAGCACCGCCGCGACGCCGGCGAGCTGGCGCGCCGCCTCGGGCAGGGCCTGCAGCCGGGCCTGGACGACGGCAGCGGCGCCGGCCGGGGCGCTGCCGGGGTCGAAGGCCGTGCCGGGCTGCTCGTGCAGCGCGCGCAGCGTCTCCAGCACGAACAGCGGGATGCCGCCGGTGTAGCGCAGCAGGGCGTCGGCATCGGCGGCCGTGCCGTCGGCGACGTCGGCCAGCAACTGCTGCAGCTGCGCGGCGTCCAGCGGCTGCAGCGGGAGGTGGCGCGGCGGGTCGGACGCGGCCATCCAGCGCACCAGCGCCGGCGGCTGCTCGCCGCTGCGCACCGCGAGCCAGCACGGCAGACCGTCGCCGGCCAGCGCCGGCAGCAGCTCCAGCGTCGCGGCGTCGGCCTGGTGCACGTCGTCGAAGGCCAGCAGGCGCAGCGGCGTGCGCCCCGGCGGCGGCCGCAGCGCCTGGGCCAGCGCACGCTGCAGGCGCAGCGCATCGAGCCGGGGCGGGGCCTCGGCGCCGAGTTCGGGCAGCAGTGCCGAGAGTTCACGCCGCGCCCAGCCGGGCAGGGCCTGCGGACCGTCGGGCCAGAGCGCGTCGCTGTCGAACCAGAGCCGCGCCAGCAGCCGCGCGAGCAGCGCGTAAGGCCGTTCGGCGTCGCCCGGCCGCGCCGCCAGCCGCAGCACGCCGTCGTGCGGCTGCAGGAAGTCGGCGAGCAGGCGGGTCTTGCCGAGCCCGGCGGCGCCTTCGACGAGCAGCGTCGCCGCGTCGCGCCAGGCGGCGTCCAGCAGCTGCCAGGCAGATTCGCGGCCGACCAGGCGCGGCGGCCGCCGCAGCACCGGCGGCAACGGCCTCGGGGCGCGGCGTGGCGCCTCACCCTGGCGCAGGCTGGCGGCCAGTGCGGCGGTTTCGTCGTCCGGCAGTTCGCCCAGCTCGGCGTCCAGGCGTTCGGCGAAGCGGCGGTAGACCTCGATCGCCGCGCCGAGGTCACCGCGAAGATGGTGCAGCCGCATCAGCCGGCGCGCGGCGTGGTCCGACAGCGGCTCGTATTCGGCCAGGCGCTGCGCCAGCAGCAGCGCAGCGGCCAGACGCTGTTCGGCCTCGAGCGTGCTGGCCACGCGCGCCAGCGCCTGGGCGCGCAGCAGGCGCCAGCGTTCACGCGCCTGCGTCAGCCAGCGTTCGACCTCGGGGCAGTCGTCGAAGGCGAGCCCTTCCAGCCAGTCGCCGTCCAGCGCCGAGGCGTCGGCGGCCAGCGCGCCGTCGGGGTCGAGTGCCGGGTGTCGGAGTGCGGCAGCCGGGCGCAGGCGCTCGTCGCCGTCGATGACGGGCTGCCCGGCGCTGCGGGCCAGGCGAAAGCGCCGCTGGCGCAGGCTGGCGAGCGCACGCGCGGGGTCGGCCCCGGGCCAGAGCCAGCGCGCCAGCTGCTCGCGCGAGGCGCTGCCGTCGAGCGCCAGGATGGCCAGCAGCGCGGCGTCCTTGCGGCTGAGCTCGTGCACCACGGCGCCGGCATGCAGCCGGTGCCGGCGCAGCAGTTCGAGCCGCAGCACAGGCGCGGGCGAGGGCGGAGGCGGCGTCGCCGCAGGGCCGTCCGGCGTCGTCATGGCGCCGATTCTGGCCAGCGCCGCGCGCTGCGCCTACCGCGCGATCCGGCGGTGGGTTCAGCGCGTCAGGACGCGGCTGGACAGGAAGTCGGTGGCCGGTGCGCCGCAGCGAAACAGCGTGTCCAGGCTGGCACGCAGCAGCGGCTCGAGCGCCGACTGGCCGGCGTCGGCCAGCGCCTCGAACACGGTGCCGCGCAGCAGCCACAGGTCCGACGGCTGCTCGGCGGCCCGGATCTGGCGGCGCACCCATTCGGCGTGTGAGCCCTCCAGGCCTTCGACGGCGGTGAGGAAGTCGTGTTTGGTCGTCACGAAGGCCCGGCGCTCGGCCAGCCGCGCCAGGCGCGGGCCGGCGAGCGCGACAGCCCCGACCACCGGGTGGACCGCGATCGGCGCACGGGCGACGGAGCGCAGGGTGAGCGTGTTCATGGCGCCTTCAGCCGGTTGCGGCCGCGCTTGGGGAAGTGGGCGTTCAGGCGGGTGACGCGGCGCTCGGCCTCCGACTGGCTGCGGTGCAGCGCGACGACACGGTAGACGTCGGCCCGCAGGTGCCACAGTTCACGCAGCGTGCGGGCCTGGCCGATGCGCTCGGCGAGCCGGCCGACGTCAGCCCCGGCGAGATCGTGCAGGCTGTCCAGGAACTGCTGGCGCGCCTGCGGCAACTGGCTCAGCGGCGGCGCCGCGTCCTTGGCCGCGGGGGCCGTCAACCAGAAGACGAAGCGGTCCCAGGCGGCCGTCGGCGCGGTGCGCAACGACGGCGGCGGCACCGGGGTGCGACCGAAACCTGCGTTGTCCGCTTGATGCGAGGTGTTCCAGGGCGACATGCTCGAACTGGTCATGAGCGTGATATCGGCCACGAATGGCGCTGCTTGAGTCCATTGTGTGCGGCTCGACCCAGGTTTAAGCGCCGAACAGCGTGGCCGATGCCGGTCAGTTCTGCGTGAGCCACGCGCACGTGGCCGCGGCGCCGGCTGCACGCCGACGCGGCGCGATGCCGGCCACGCAGCCCCGGCAGGCGGGGGATCGGACGCGGCGGTCAGGCGCGGCGATCAGGCGCGGCAGTCGGACCCGGTATGGCAGGACTCGCCGCGATCAGCAAAACCTGCCGACGGTTTCAGACGACGCCGTGCCGGGCCTTGCGTTCAGCGGTGTAGCTCCACCACGGGCGCGGCTCGGCGCCACGCATGAAGTCGACGGCGGCCATGAAGGTGTCGAGCACGCAGGGGTCCTGGCGCTTGCCGGTGGCGTCGCAGAGCGCGCGGTACAGCGCCAGCGCGTCGCGTTCGGCCAGCTCGCGCGGGTGCTGGATGCCGAGCAGGCGCAGGTCACCGGCAATCGACGGGCCGATGTTGGGCAGTTGTTCGAGCAGCTCGCACTCGTCGGCCGTGCGCGCCTTCAGCGGCCGCGGCGCCTTGGGGGCGCGCGGCGGGCGGGCCGGCCCCGGCAGCGGCGGCGCCGAAGGCAGCGTGCGACGGGCGTAGGGCGCGGCCATCACGCTCACATCAGCATCGTGTTGCGGATCAGGCCGACCGCGATGCCTTCGAGCTCGAAACCCTGGTCGCTGCCTTCCAGCGGCACGACGATGGTCTGGAAGTCGGGGTTCTCGGGGATCAGCTCGATCGCCGCCTTGGTGCGGCGGAAACGCTTGACGGTGACGTCGTCGCCCAGGCGCGCGACGACGATCTGGCCGTTCTTGGCCTCGTGCGCCTTCTGCACCGCGAGCAGGTCGCCGTCCATGATGCCGGCGTCGCGCATGCTCATGCCGCGCACCTTCAGCAGGTAGTCGGGCTTGCGCTGGAACAGCGAGGCCTCGACGACGAAGCTCTGGTCGATGTGTTCCTGCGCCAGGATCGGGCTGCCGGCGGCGACGCGGCCCACGAGCGGCAGCGTCAGCTGCGCCAGGCTGGGCAGCGGCAGGCTGAACTGCTTGCCGTGCTGCGACAGGCGCGCCTCGGCCAGCGCGCGCAGTGTGTCAGACTTCAGCCGGATGCCACGCGAGGTGTTGCCGACGAGTTCGATGACACCTTTGCGGGCGAGCGCCTGCAGGTGCTCCTCGGCCGCGTTGGCCGAACGGAAGCCCAGCTCGGCGGCGATCTCGGCCCGGGTCGGCGGGGCGCCGGTGCGCTCGATCGCGCTTTGCACGAGGTCGAGGATCTGCTGCTGTCGCGGCGTGAGCTTGGGGCTGTCGTCCATCGCGTGATCCGGTCTTTGAGACTGGAGATTCATCCAGATCACTGTATTTTCATCCAGAGGACCACGGAATGCAAAGCGAATCGCGTGTCGTCGCGCTCGTCGCCACCGGCGGCACGATCGCCGGCACGGCTGCCCGCGGCGACGATCTCGTCGGCTACGACGCCGGCGCGCTGTCGGCCGAACAGCTGACCGCGGCGGTGCCGGCGCTGGCCGGCGAGGCGCTGGAGACCTGGACGCTGGCGCGGCTGGACAGCTGCGACATGGACCACGCGACCTGGGCGCTGCTGCGCCGCGAACTGCAGTCGCGGCTGGCGCGGCCGGAGGTTGCCGGCGTCGTCGTCACGCACGGCACCGACACGCTGGAGGAGACCGCCTGGTTCCTGCACCGCACGCTGGCCGCGCCCAAGCCGGTGGTGCTGACCGCGGCGATGCGCCCGGCCAGCGCGCCGTCGCCCGACGGCCCGCAGAACCTGCTCGACGCCGTGCGGCTGGCGCGTGTACCCGGCGCACGCGGCGTGCTGGTCGCCTTCGGCGGCAAGGTCTGGGCGGGCGGTGAGCTGCGCAAGCTGCACGGCTGGCAGCTGGACGCCTTCTCGGCGGGTGACGCCGGGGCCTTGGCGCTCGTTGAAGACGGTGCCTTCCGCCGGCTGCGCGACTGGCCGGCGCCTGAGTTGCATCCCGCGCCGGTCGGCGAGGTGCCGCCGGGCCAATGGCCGCGGGTCGAGATCGTCACCAGCCATGCTGGCGCCAGCGGCCGCATCGTCGATGCGCTGGTGGCCGACGGGGTGGACGGTCTGGTGATCGCCGGCACCGGCAACGGCACGGTGCACAAGGCGCTGCGCGAGGCGGCGGCGCGGGCATTGGCGGCCGGGGTGGCCGTGGTGCGCGCCTCGCGCTGCCTGGCGGGCGGCGTCGTCGGCACGACCGATGGCGCCTTGCCGCACTACGGCGCGGCGACGCCGGCGCAGGCGCGCATTGAGCTGATGCTGGACCTGCTGGCGCGCCGCGCCTGAGCCGCCGTCAGGCGACCGACAGCGCGACGTCGACGTTGCCGCGCGTCGCGTTGGAGTACGGGCAGACCTCGTGCGCCTCGGCGACCAGCGCCTCGGCTTCGGCACGCTCGAAGCCCGGCAGCGACACCGTCAGCGCGACGGCGATGCCGAACGCACCCGGCTTGCCGGCGTGCGGGCCGATCGAGACTTCGGCGTGGATGGCCACGTCGGCGGGGATCGCCTTCTTGTGGCGGGCGCCGACGGCCTTCAGCGCGCCGATGAAGCAGGCGGCGTAACCGGCGGCGAAGAGCTGCTCGGGGTTGGTGCCGGCGCCGTCGTCGCCGCCCAGCGCCTTGGGCGTCGACAGCTGGATGTCCAGACGGCCGTCGTCGGACTTGGCGGTGCCGGTGCGGCCGCCGGTGGCGGTGCCGCGGGCGGTGTAGAGCGCTTTTTCGATGGCCATGGGAAGTCTCCTTGCAGTGGCGTCGTGAAGGGCGGCCTCAGGCCGCGCGGGGAAGGGATTCGTTGATGCGCCGGCGCAGCGCCTGAACACGCTCGACGAGTGCGGCCAGTTCGGCGGCGTCGCAGTCGACGCCGGCCAGCAGCCGGCCTTGAAGCTCGACGGCCCGGTCTTGCAGCGCGACGCCGGCTTCGGTCGGCTCGACGTAGACGCGGCGCTGGTCGGCCTCGTCGCGCTCGCGGCGCACCAGACCGGCGCGTTCGAGCCGCCGCAGCAGCGGCGTCAGCGTGCCGGACTCCAGGTCCAGCCGCTCGCCGATGCCCGAGACCGTCTGCCGGCCTTCGTGCCACAGCACCAGCATGACGAGGTACTGCGGGTAGGTCAGGCCCAGCGGGTCGAGCAGCGGCCGGTACAGCCGCGTCATCGCCAGCGAGCCCGCGTACAGCGCGAAGCAGAGCTGGCGTTCCAGCGGCAGCAGGGCGGGGGCGTCGGTCGAGGCCATGGGCCGCACTGTAGACAGTTGCGCGCAACTCGGTTGCGCACAACTTGATACGCCGACGGCGCGAAGGGTCGAAGCCGGCGGCGCCGGCATCGACCTCAGTTTTCGGCTTGCAGCGCCTCGATCTCGGTCTGCAGCTCGAGCCAGCGTTCCTCGAGCATGCCGGTCTCGGCGGCGGCGTGGTTCAGACGCCGGCCGGCCTCGGCGATCTCGGCGCCGGACATCGTGCCGGACGCGAGCTGGGCCTCCAGCTCGGCGCGCTCGGCGGCCAGCTTCTCCAGCCGGGTGTCGATCTGCGCCAGTTCGTTGCGCAGCGGGCGCGTGCGGTTGGCCAGCGCCTGGCGCGCCTGCGCGGCCTGCTTGCGGTCTTCGCGGCGGTCGCCGCTGGGCTGCGGCGCCGGGCGTGCGGCCGGTGCCGCCTTGCTCTCGATCGGCGTCGCCGGCACGAAAGCCGCCGGCCGCGGCGGCGGAGGCGGTTCCTGGCCGCGCGCCGTGGCGCGCGAGACCTCCAGCAGCCAGCGCTGGTAGTCGTCGAGGTCGCCGTCGAAGGGTTCGACGCCGCCGCGGCTGACGAGCCAGAACTCGTCGCAGGTCTCGCGCAGCAGCGCGCGGTCGTGGCTGACCAGCATCACCGTGCCCTCGAACTCGTTGAGCGCGATCGACAGCGCCTCGCGGGTCGTCAGGTCCAGGTGGTTGGTCGGTTCGTCGAGCAGCAGCAGGTTGGGGCGCTGCCAGACCAGCATCGCCAGCACCAGGCGCGCCTTCTCGCCGCCGGACAACGAGCCCACGGCCTGCGTGACCATGTCGCCGGTGAAGCGGAAACGGCCGAGGAAGTCGCGCAGCTCCTGCTCGCGCGCCGCCGGGCCGACGTCGCGCGCCAGGCGCACCATGTGCATCAGCGGGCCGTCGCCCAGCGACAGCACGTCCAGCTCCTGCTGCGCGAAGTAGCCGATGACCAGGCCCTTGCCCTCGGTCATCGTGCCGCCCAGCGGCGGCAGCGCGCGGGCGATGGTCTTCACCAGCGTCGACTTGCCCTGGCCGTTGGCGCCCAGGATGCCGATGCGCTGGCCGGCCAGCACCGAGCGGCTGACGTTGCGGACGATGGGCGTGCTGCCGTAGCCGCAGACCAGCCCGTCGAGGGACAGCATCGGGTTGGGCAGGCTCACCGGTTCGCGGAACTCGAACTCGAAGTCGCTGGCGGTCAGCACCGGCGCCAGCTTTTCCATGCGCGCCAGCGCCTTGACCCGGCTCTGCGCCTGCTTGGCCTTGGTCGCCTTGGCCTTGAAGCGGTCGATGAAACGCTGCAGGTGCGCGATCTTCTCCTGCTGCTTGGCGAACGCCGCCTGCTGCTGGCTCATGCGTTCGGCACGCATCTCCTCGAAGGTGCTGTAGTTGCCGCCGTAGCGCGTCAGCGTGCAGTCGTCGAGGTGGACGGTGACACGGGTGATCGCGTCGAGGAACTCGCGGTCGTGGCTGATGACGACCATCAGGCCGTCGAAACGTTTCAGCCAGGCTTCCAGCCAGACGAGTGCGTCCAGGTCCAGGTGGTTGGTCGGTTCGTCGAGCAGCAGCAGGTCGGCCGGGCACATCAGCGCGCGCGCCAGCTGCAGCCGCATGCGCCAGCCGCCGGAGAAGCTGTTCACCGGCGCGTCGAGCTGGTCGCTGCGGAAGCCCAGGCCCAGCAGCAGCGCCTGGGCACGCGAACGCGCGTCGAAGGCGCCGGCTTCGTCGAGCCGCATGTGGGCTTCGGCGATCGCGTGGCCGTCGCCCGAGGCTTCGGCCGCGGCCAGCGCGGCCTGGGCCTCGACGAGCGGGATGTCGCCCTGGAGCACGAAGTCGGTCGCGCCGTCGTCGGTCTCGGGCATGTTCTGCGCCACTTCGCCGAGGCGCCAGCGCGGCGGGATCTCGACGTCGCCGCTGTCGGCCTGCAGCCGGTTGGTCAGCAGCGAGAACAGGCTGGACTTGCCGGCGCCGTTGCGGCCGATCAGGCCGACCTTCTCGCCCGGCTGCAGCACCAGGTTGGCGTTCTGCAGCACGACCTTGACGCCGCGGCGCAGCGTGATGTTGCGCAGCGTGATCACAGGCCGGCCTCCAGCGCCTGCGCGGTCAGCAGCAGCACCTGGTCCTCGCCGGCGCTGGTCTCCAGCCAGACAGCTTCCAGCCGCGGGAACGCGGCCTCGAAATGCGCGCGCTCGTGGCCGATCTCCAGCACCAGCACGCCGTGCGGCGACAGGTGGCGCGGCAGCTCGGCCACCAGCAGGCGCACGAAGTCCATGCCGTCGGCACCGCCGGCCAGCGCCAACTCGGGCTCGGCGCGGTACTCGGCCGGCAGCGCGGCCATCGCCTCGGCGTTGACGTAGGGCGGGTTGCAGAGCACGAGGTCGTAGACGCCGTCGGCGGCCGCCAGGCCGTCGCCCTGGCGCAATCGGATGCGCGACTGCAGGCCGTGGCGCGCGACGTTGATCGCGGCGACGGCCAGCGCGTCGGCGCTGAGGTCGCTGGCGTCGACTTCCACGTCCGGCCAGGCCATCGCCGCCAGCACGGCCAGGCTGCCGTTGCCGGTGCACAGGTCCAGCACGCGCCGCGTCTGGTCCGAGAGCCAGGCGTCGATCGCACCGTCGGCCAGCGGCTCGGCGATCAGCGAACGCGGCACGATGACCCGTTCGTCGACGCTGAAGGGCACGCCCTGCAGCCAGGCTTCGCCGGTCAGGTAGGCGGCGGGCTTGCGCGTGGCGATGCGTTCGGCCAGCAGCGTCTCGCAGGCGGCGACGTCGGCCGCCGACAGGTCGCGCGCGGCGTGTTCGTCCAGCGCATCCAGCGGCAGGCCCAGCTTCCACAGCACGAGCCAGGCGGCTTCGTCGAAGGCGTTGGTGGTGCCGTGCCCAAACGAAACGCCCGCCTCGGCGAGGCGGGCGCTGGAGGTCTCGATCAGCTCGATCAGGGTCATCGGAGATAGTGTTCCAGCGTGCGGCGGTAGACGTTCTTCAGCGTCTCGACCGAGGCCGCGTCGACGTGTTCGTCGATCTGGTGGATGGTGGCGTTGAGCGGCCCGAACTCGACGACCTGCGGGCAGATCGCGGCGATGAAACGCCCGTCGGAGGTGCCGCCGGTGGTGCTGAGCTCGGGCTCGACGCCGCATTCGGTGACGATGGCCGCGCTCAAGGCGGCGATCAGCGGGCCGGGCGTCGTCAGGAACGGGCGGCCGGAGAGCGTCCACTCCAGCCGGTGTTCGACGCCGTGGCGCGCCAGCACCTCGGCGACCCGCGCCTGCAGCGACTCGGGCGTGGACTCGGTGCTGAAGCGGAAGTTGAAGTCGACGACCAGTTCGCCCGGGATGACGTTGCTCGCCCCGGTGCCGCCGTGCAGGTTGCTGACCTGCCAGCTCGTCGGCGGGAAGAAGGCGTTGCCTTCGTCCCAGCGCATCGCCGCCAGTTCGGCCAGCGCCGGCGCGAAGACGTGGATCGGGTTCTTCGCCAGCTGCGGGTAGGCGATGTGTCCCTGCTTGCCGATGACCGTCAGCCGGCCCGACAGCGAGCCGCGGCGGCCGTTCTTGAGCATGTCGCCCAGGCGCGAGACCGAGGTCGGCTCGCCGACGATGCAGGCGTCCAGGCGTTCACCACGCTGCTGCAGCAGCTCGACCAGGCGCACCGTGCCGTCGACCGACGGGCCTTCTTCGTCGCTGGTCAGCAGGAAGGTGATGGCGCCGGCGTGGCGCGGCTGCGCGGCAATGAACTCCTCGACGGCGACGACCATCGCCGCCAGCGAGCTCTTCATGTCGGCCGCGCCGCGGCCGTAGAGCCGGCCGTCGCGGTGGCTGGGCACGAAGGGGTCGCTGGTCCAGCGGTCCAGCGGGCCGGTCGGCACGACGTCGGTGTGGCCGGCGAAGGCCAGCACCGGGCCCGGCAGGCCGCCGGCGCGGCGCGCCAGCAGGTTGGTGACGCGGAAGTCGTCCGGGCCGCAGACGATCGTCTCGCACTCGAAACCCAGCGCCGCCAGGCGCGAGGCGATCAAGGCCTGGCAGCCGGCGTCTTCGGGGGTGACCGAGCGGCGCGCGATCAGCTGCTCGGCCAGGCGAAGGGCGTTGTTCATCGCACCGTCCAGGGGGCGGCGCCGCTGCGGCCGTCGTCGGGGCGCACGTCGATCGTGATCTCGGTGAAGGTCGCCGGCTCCAGGTCGTCGGCCGGCTTGGGCGGCGCGGCCTTGGCGGTGGCGCCGCCGGCGGGCTCGTTCTGCAGCCGCCACAGCGGGTTGGTCGGCGAGTCGGCGTAGGCCAGGCCTTCCTCGCGCGTGATGACGCCTTCGTTGATCAGCCGCGCCAGGTCCTGCTCGAAGGTCTGCGAGCCTTCGGCCAGCGACTTCTCGACCGCTTCCTTGACGCCGGCGAGGTCGCCCTTCTCGATCAGCTCGGAGACGAGCTTGGTGTTGAGCAGCACCTCGACGGCCGGCACGCGCCCGCCGGTGGTGGCACGCAGCAGGCGCTGCGAGATCACCGCACGCAGCCCGGAGGCCAGGTCCGACAGCAGCGTCGGCCGCGCTTCCGGCGTGTAGAACGACAGGATGCGGCCGAGAGCGTGGTAGCTGTTGTTGGCGTGCAGCGTGGCCAGCACCAGGTGGCCCGACAGCGCGTACGAGGTCGCCGCAGTCATCGTCTCGCGGTCGCGGATCTCGCCGATCATGATGCAGTCGGGCGCCTGGCGCAGCGCGTTCTTCAGCGCGATCTGCAGGCTCTGCGTGTCACGGCCGACCTCGCGCTGGTTGACGATGGACTTCTTGTTCGAGAACAGGAACTCGATCGGGTCCTCGATCGTCAGCACGTGGCCGGTGACCTGCTGGTTGCGCCACTCCAGCATCGACGCCAGCGTCGTGCTCTTGCCGGTGCCGGTGGCGCCGACCATCAGGATCAGGCCGCGTTTCTCGGTGACCAGCTGCGACAGGATCGTCGGCAGCCCCAGCGTGTCCAGCGCCGGGATCTGGTGCGGGATGCAGCGGAAGACCGCGGCGACGGTGCCGCGCTGTTTGAACGCCGACAGCCGGAAGCTGCCGACACGCGGGATGCCGATGCCGACGTTGAGCTCGCCGGTGTCGTCGAGCTCCTCGAGCTGGTGCGGCGTCAGCAGCTCGGCCAGCAGCTGGCGCGTCTGCGTCGGGCTCAGCAGCTGGTCCGACAGCTGCAGGATCTGGCCGTGGATCTTGATGAGGATCGGCGTGTTCGCCGACAGGTAGACGTCGGAGGCGTTCTTCTCCGCCATCAGGCGGAGGACCCGTTCCATGTTGCCCGACATGCCGATCCTTTCGTCGATCCTGCCGGGGCTCAGGCCCGGAGAAGGTCGTTGATGCTGGTCTTGGCGCGCGTGGCCGCCGTGACCTGCTTGACGATCACCGCGCAATACAGGCTGTGGCTGCCGTCGGCCGCCGGCAGCGAGCCGCTGACGACCACCGAGCCGGCCGGGATGCGGCCGTAGCTCACTTCGCCGGTCATGCGGTTGTAGATCTTGGTGCTCTGGCTGATGTAGACGCCCATCGAGATCACCGAGTTCTCCTCGACGATCACGCCTTCGACGACTTCGGAGCGGGCGCCGATGAAGCAGTTGTCCTCGATGATCGTCGGGTTGGCCTGCAGCGGCTCGAGCACGCCGCCGATGCCGACGCCGCCCGACAGGTGCACGTTCTTGCCGATCTGCGCGCAGGAGCCCACCGTCGCCCAGGTGTCGACCATCGTGCCTTCGTCGACGTAGGCGCCGATGTTCACGTAGCTGGGCATCAGCACGACGTTCTTCGCCTGGAAGCTGCCGCGGCGCGCGACGGCCGGCGGCACGACGCGCACGCCGGTGGCACGCAGGGCCTCGGCGTCGGCGCCGCCGTACTTGGTCTCGACCTTGTCGAAGAAGCTCAGGTCACCGGCCTGCATCAGGCGGTTGTCGTTGAGGCGGAAGGACAGCAGCACCGCCTTCTTGACCCACTGGTTGACGGTCCACTGGCCGACGGCCTGGCGTTCGGCCACGCGCAGGCGGCCGGCGTCGAGTTCGTCGATCACGTGCTCGACGGCGTCTCGCACCTCGGGGGCGTTGACGGCGTTGATCTCGGCACGCCGTTCCCAGGCGAGGTCGATGGTGGCTTGGAGCTGGGTCGTCATCGGGTGAGGCTTTCGGTGTAGGAAACGATGCGCTCGGCGGCTTCGAGGCATTCCTCGATCGGTGCGACGAGCGCCATGCGGACGCGGCCGGCGCCGGGGTTGCGGCCCTGCACGCTGCGCGCCAGCAGGCTGCCGGGCAGGACCGTCACATTGTATTGAGCGAGCAGGCCCTGGGCGTAGGCGACGTCGTCACCGCCGGGGACGGCCGCCCAGAGGTAGAAGCCGGCGTCGGGCAGCGCGACGTCGAGCACGCCGGCCAGGCGCGGCGTGACGGCGGCGAACTTCTGCCGGTAGGCCTCGCGGTTGGCGACGACGTGCGTCTCGTCGTTCCAGGCGGCGACGCTGGCGCGCTGCACCAGCGGGCTCATCGCGCTGCCGTGGTAGGTGCGGTAGAGCAGGAAGGCTTTCAGCAGCGCGGCGTCGCCGGCGACGAAGCCCGAACGCAGCCCCGGCACGTTGCTGCGTTTGGACAGGCTGGTGAAGGCGACCAGGTTGCGGAAGTCGCTGCGGCCGAGTCGGGCCGCCGCTTCCAGCCCGCCCAGCGGCGCCTCGTCGCGGAAATAGATCTCCGAATAACACTCGTCGCTGGCGATGACGAAGCCGTGGCGGTCGGACAGCTCGAACAGCCGCGCCCATTCGTCCAGCGGCATCACCGCGCCGGTCGGGTTGCCGGGCGAGCAGACGTAGAGCAGTTGCGTCGTGGCCCAGGTCGCGTCGTCGATCGCCGACCAGTCGGCGGCGAAGTTGCGCGCCGGGTCACTGGGCGCGAACGCGGTGCGGGCGCCGGCCAGCAGCGCCGCGCCTTCGTAGATCTGATAGAACGGGTTGGGGCAGACGACGGCGGCGTTCTCACGCGTCGGGTCGATCACCGTCTGCGCGAACGAGAACAGCGCCTCGCGCGAGCCCAGCACCGGCAGCACCTGGCTCGCCGCGTCGACCGTGATGCCGTAACGCCGCACCAGCCACGCCGCGCAGGCTTCGCGCAGCGCCGGCTCGCCGGCGGTCGCCGGGTAGGCGGCCAGCGACTTCAGGTTGGCCACCAGCGCTTCCTCGAGCAATGCCGGCGCCGGGTGCTTGGGCTCGCCGATGCCCAGGTTGACCGGCCGCAGCGCCGGATTGGGCACCAGACCGCGCGTCAGCTCGCGCCAGCGCTCGAAGGGGTAGGGGTTCAGGCGGGCGAGCAGCGGGTTCATGGCGCGGATTATCCCGGAGGGGGATGCGGCGGCCGGCGGACACAATCGGTCGCCACCGTTGCCCTGCCGGTTCCGGCACGATGTCCCCCGTCCAACCTGACTGGAGAAGCCCATGAGCCTTCCGCGCGAGATCTTCGTCGTCGCCGCCGCCCGCACCGCGATCGGCACCTTCGGCGGCGCCCTCAAGGACGTGCCGCTGTCCGAGCTGGCGACGCTGGCCGTCAAGGCCGCGCTCGATCGCTCCGGCGCGCCGGCAGCCGCCATCGGCCACCTGGCGATGGGCACCGTCGTGCCGACCGAGCCGCGTGACGCCTACCTCAGCCGCGTCGCCACGATCGGCGCCGGGCTGCCGCAGGAGACGCCGGCCTTCAACGTCAACCGGCTCTGCGGCTCGGGGTTGCAGGCCATCGTCTCGGCAGCGCAGGCGATCACGCTCGGCGACTGCGAGCTGGCCATCGGTGCGGGCGCCGAGAACATGTCGCGCGGCGCCTACCTGATGCCGGGCGCCCGCTGGGGCGCGCGCATGGGCGACGCGCAGATCCTGGACTTCGTCGTCGGCGCGCTGAACGACCCGTTCCACAAGGTGCACATGGGCATCACCGCCGAGAACGTCGCCGAACGTTTCGGCATCACGCGCGAGCAGATGGACGCGTTGGCGGTCGAGAGCCACCGCCGCGCCGCCGCGGCGCTGGAAGCCGGCTATTTCCGCGAGCAGATCGTCCCGGTGGTGCAGCAGACGAGGAAGGGCGAGGTCGTCTTCGACACCGACGAACACGTCAAGCCGGCGACGACGCTGGAAGGCCTGGCGAAGATGAAGCCGGCGTTCAAGAAGGACGGCACGGTGACCGCCGGCAACGCCTCGGGCATCAACGACGGCGCCGCGGCCGTCGTGCTGGCCAGCGCCGAGGCCGTCAAGGCGCACGGCCTCGTGCCGCTCGCGCGGCTGGTGGGTTACGCGCACGCCGGCGTCGAGCCGGCGATCATGGGCATCGGCCCGGTGCCGGCGACACGTGCGCTGCTGGCGCGCACCGGGCTCAAGGTCGGCGACTTCGACGTCATCGAAGCCAACGAAGCCTTTGCCGCCCAGGCCTGCGCGGTGTCCAAGGAGCTCGACCTCGACCCGGCCAAGGTCAACCCCAACGGTTCGGGCATCTCGCTGGGCCACCCGATCGGCGCCACCGGCGCGATCATCACCACCAAGGCGATCCACGAGCTGCACCGCATCGGCGGCCGCTACGCGCTGGTGACGATGTGCATCGGCGGCGGCCAGGGCATCGCCGCCGCGTTCGAGCGCGTCTGACGGCCGGAGGCCGCTGAGGCGCGGTCACGCTGAGTTGCGGTCACGCTGCGGTGGGGTCACGCTGCGGTGGGGTCAGGTCTCTCGAGACCTGACCCCGGCATTTCGGCTTTCCGGCGGCCGCAGAGGTGGGGTCACGCAGCGGTGGGGTCAGGTCTCTTGAGACCTGACCCCTGCATTCCCGACTGCCGCGGCGCCGCAGGCCTGTCAGTTACAGCGCCCCGCGACAGCCGGGCGCGCCGCAGCGGCACGGCAGCGTGCCGCCGTGGTGCGTCTCGCCGTAGTCGACGGTGATCTCCTCGCCCGGGGCGATGGCGCGCAGCGAGAAGAACTCGACGCGGCCGTTGTCCAGCACCAGCCGGGCGTTGGCCTGGCAGCTGTGGTTGGTGTAGCGCATCGGGTCGGTCGACAGCGTGAAGTCGATCGCGCGCTTGGGCGACAGCTCGACGATCATGATGCGTTCGTGCCGCGTCGCCCGGATGCGCGCCTGCTCGACGCTCAGCGCCTCGCCGCGGATCTCGCCGATCTTCACGCGCGCCGGGATGGCCTCGGCGGCGAAGACACCGTGGCCGTCGATGGCGCTGACAGCGACGTCGACCGCGTACTTCTGATAGGGCCGTCGTTCGACGCGCGGCGCCTGCGGCACGTTCACGCCTGCGGCGCCGGCAGCAGCACCGGCGCGGCCGGCTTCCAGCCCTTGGCGCGGTGTTCGACGGTGACGTGGGTGCCGATGCCGCCACGCACGAACCAGTTGCCGTGGATGCGCAGGAAACGCGGCTGGATGGCCTTCACCAGGTCCTCGAGGATGGTGTTGGTCACCTTCTCGTGGAACGCGCCTTCGTTGCGATAGCTCCAGAAGTAGAGCTTCAGGCTCTTCAGCTCGACACACAGCTGGTCCGGCACGATCTCGATCGTGAAATGCGCGAAGTCGGGCTGGCCGGTCAGCGGGCACAGGCAGGTGAACTCGGGCACGTCGAAGCGGATCACGTAGTCGCGTTCGGGCGCCGGGTTCGGGAAGACCTGCAGTTCCTTGCTGGGCTGGGTGGGCGGCACCGCGGGGGCGGTGCGCTGGCGGGCGGGGGTGCGGGCCATCGGTGTCGGGGGCGGGCGGGCCGGGGGGAAGGGGGCGCGATGCTATCATCCGGCCACCAGCGCGCTCCCCCATAGAGCGCGTTTTGCCATGTAGATCAAGCACTTGCGTGTTTTGACCCACCGTCAGCGGCCGCCTCGATGCGACTGAACCAGATCAAGCTCGCCGGCTTCAAGTCCTTCGCCGAACCGACCACCTTCCAGCTGCCCGGGCAGCGTGTCGGCGTCGTCGGCCCGAACGGCTGCGGCAAGAGCAACATCATGGACGCGGTGCGCTGGGTGCTCGGCGAGAGCAAGGCCAGCGAACTGCGTGGCGAGTCGATGCAGGACGTGATCTTCAACGGCTCGGGCCAGCGCAAGCCCGCCAGCCGGGCCAGCGTCGAACTCGTCTTCGACAACGCTTCGGCGCGCGCCGGCGGCCAGTGGAACGCGTTCTCCGAGATCGCCGTCAAGCGCGTGCTGACGCGCGACGGCACGTCCAGCTACTTCATCAACAACCAGCCAGTGCGCCGGCGCGACGTGCAGGACGTGTTCCTCGGCACCGGCCTGGGCCCGCGCGCCTACGCCATCATCGGCCAGGGCACGATCAGCCGCATCATCGAGAGCCGCCCCGAGGAGCTGCGCCTGTTCCTCGAAGAGGCCGCCGGCGTCTCTAAGTACAAGGAACGGCGCCGCGAGACCGAGAACCGGCTGAAGGACACGCGCGAGAACCTGACGCGCGTCGAGGACATCCTGCGCGAGCTGAACCTCAACCTGGAAAAGCTGGAGAAGCAGGCCGAGGTCGCCGCCGCCTACCGCCGGCGGCAGGACGACGGCACGACCAAGCTGCATCAGCTGTGGTTCCTGAAGGCGCGCGACGCCGCCGGCGAGGAAGAGCGTGTCAAGACCGCGGTGCTGGCCGCGACCAACGTGCTCGAGCAACGTTTGGCCGAGCTGCGCCACGTCGAGGCCGAACTCGAGCAGCTGCGCCAGGCGCACTACGAAGCCAGCGACGAGCTGCACGCGCGCCAGGGTTCGCTGTCCGAAGCGGCACTGGAAGTGAGCCGGCTCGAGGAACGCATCCGCTACGTCGTCGACGGCCGCCAGCGTGCCGAGCAGCGCCTGGCCGCACTCGACGCGCAGAACGAAGGCTGGCGCGAACGCCAGACCGCTGCCGAGGCCGAGCTGGAAGACATCGCCGGCCAGATCGTCGCGGCCGACGAAGAGGCCGACGTGCTCGTCGCCCAGGCCGAGGACCAGGGGCTGGAGCTGCCGGCGCTGGAAGACGGCCTGCGTGCCGCCCAGGCCGACGCCAACCGCCAGCGCAACGCCGTCACCCAGGTGCAGCAGCAGATCCAGGTGCTGGCCGCCGACAGCCGCAACCTCGACGAGCAGGCGCGCCAGCTGCGCACACGCCGCGAGCGCCTGGCCGGCGAGCGCCAGCAGCTGCAGGCGCCCGACACCGCGCGCCTGGACGCGCTGCGCGAAGACGAAGCCGTCGCCGCCGCGCGTCACGAAGAAGCCGAAGGCCGGCTGCACGAGCTGTCCGAGCAGGTTCCGGCGCTGGACGAGCAGCGCCGCGCCGCGCAGGCCGCCGTCAACCGCGAGAACGCCAGGCAGGCCGACATCGCCGCGCGCCTGGAAGCGCTGCGTACGCTGCAGGAGAAGGTGCAGACCGAAGGCAAGCTCAAGCCCTGGCTGGAGCGCCACGGCCTCACCGGCATGCAGGGCCTGTGGCGCCAGGTGCACATCGAACCGGGCTGGGAGACGGCGCTGGAAGCCGCGCTGCGCGAACGCCTGAACGCGCTGGCCGTCGGCCGCCTGGACACCGTGCGCGCCTTCGCCGCCGACGCGCCGCCGGCCAAGCTGGCCTTCTACGCGCTGCCCTCGGGCGCCATCGCCAGCACGCACGCCACGCTGCCGCGGCTGGCGGACCTGCTGCGCCTGGGCGACGCCGGCCTGAAGGCGCTGCTCGGCGACTGGCTCGAAGGCGTCTACACCGCCGACTCGCTGGACGCGGCGCTGGCCGCACGCGGCCAGCTGACACACGGCGAGATCGTGATGACGCGCGAGGGCCACGCCGTCAGCCAGTACGCCGTCGCCTTCTACGCGCCCGACTCCGAACAGGCCGGCCTGCTGGCGCGCGCCCAGGAGATCGAGAACCTCGACCGCCAGCAGCGCGCCCAGACGCTGATCGCCGAGGAGGCTCGCACCCAGTCCGTGCGCCTGGAAGCCGCCTACACCGAAGCCAGCGGCCGCCTGTCCGCCGCACGCCGCGAAGCCGCCGAGGCGCAGAACCGCGCCCACGCGCTGCACGTCGAGCTGCTGCGCCTGAGCCAGCAGGCCGAGGCCGCGCTGCAGCGCCGCGAGCAGCTCGGCGACGAGCTCGCCGAGATCGACGCCCAGATGGAGGCCATCGAGGAACGCCGCGCCGTCGGCGAAGCGCGTTTCGAGGAACTCGACGTCGAACTCGGTGACGCCCAGCAGCGCCACGCCGACCTGGAAGACGAGGTCATCGCCGCCGACCGCCGCCTGGCCGACGCACGCGAGCAGCAGCGTGCGCTGGAGCGCCAGGCGCAGGAAGCGCGTTTCCAGGCCCGTTCGCTGGCCGCTCGACGCGACGAGCTGCAGCGTTCGCTGGAAACCGCGGCGGCGCAGATCGCCGCCAACGAGCAGGCCGCCGAGCAGATCCGCACCGAACTCGCCGGTTTCGACGACGCCGCGGCCGAAGCCGGGCTGCAGGAAGCGCTGGCGCTGCGCTTGGAGCGCGAACGTGAACTCGGCGCCGCGCGCAGCCGCTACGACGACCTGTCGGCGCAGATGCGCCGCGCCGACGAGCAGCGCCTGGGGCTGGAGCACGGCATGGCGCCGCTGCGCGAGCAGATCACCAAGCTGCAGCTGGAGCAGCAGGCGGCGCAACTCGGCGGCGCGCAGTACCTGGAGCAGCTGCAGGCCGCCGAGGTCGACCTGGAGGCGCTGGCCACCGGCATCGAGCAGGGCGGCGTCAAGCTCTGGGGCCTGCAGACCGAGATCGACCGCATCAACCGCGAGATCGCGGCGCTGGGCGCCGTCAACCTCGCCGCGCTGGACGAGCTGAGCGCCTCGCGCGAGCGCAAGACCTTCCTCGACGCCCAGCTCGCCGACCTGACCGACGCCATCACGACGCTGGAAGACGCGATCCGCAAGATCGACCTGGAGACGCGCGACCTGCTGGGCAGCACCTTCAACCAGGTCAACGAGCATTTCGGGCGCATGTTCCCGTCGCTGTTCGGCGGCGGCCAGGCCAGGCTCGTGATGACCGGCGACGAGATCCTCGACGCCGGCGTGCAGGTGATGGCGCAGCCGCCGGGCAAGAAGAACAGCACCATCCATCTGCTGTCCGGCGGCGAGAAGGCGCTGACCGCGATCGCGCTGGTGTTCGCGATCTTCCAGCTCAACCCGGCGCCGTTCTGCCTGCTCGACGAGGTCGACGCACCGCTGGACGACGCCAACACCGAGCGTTACCGCAACCTCGTCACCGAGATGAGCGCGGGCACCCAGTTCCTCTTCATCAGCCACAACAAGATCGCGATGGAGATGGCCGAACAGCTGATCGGCGTGACGATGCAGGAGCAGGGCGTCTCGCGCATCGTCGCCGTCGACATGGAAGCGGCCATCGGTTTCGCCGAAGCGGCATGACCCTCACCACGGCACTCGCCCTCGTCGGCGGCCTCGTTCTCCTCGCCCTGATCGTCCAGGGCTGGCTCTCCACCCGCCGCGCCGGCCCGCGCCGGCCGGACGTCCAACCCGACGCGCCCGAGCGTGTCGAACCCGGCCTGGGCAGCGCGCCTGCCACCGGCGATCCGGCCGACGAACCGGCGCTGGACGCCGCCCCGGCGCCGCCGCCCCCGGGCACACGCCGCCCGGCGCGCCTGGACGCGCTGATCGACGCCCTCGTGCCGATGACGCTGGAGTCGCCGGTGACCGGCGATTTCGTGCTCTCGCACCTGCCGCCGTCGCGCCGCGCCGGCACCAAACCGTTCTACGTCGAGGGCCTGGACACCGAGACCGGCGACTGGGAACAGCCGCGGGCGGGCCACCGCTACGGCGAACTGCAGGCCGGCGTGCAGCTCGCCAGCCGCAGCGGCGCGCTCAACGAGATCGAGTACTCCGAGTTCGTGCAGAAGGTGCAGGCCTTCTGCGAAGCCATCGGCGCGATGCCCGACTTCCCCGACATGCTGGAAGTCGTGGCCCGCGCCCGCGAGCTCGACGGCCTGGCCAGCCCGCTGGACGCCCAGCTGACCGTCACGCTGCGCTCCAACCACGTCGCCTGGTCGGTGGGCTACCTGCAGCAGGTGGCCCAGCGCCTGGGTTTCCTGCCCGGGGCGCTGCCGGGCCGGCTGGTGCTGCCGGGGCCCGAGGCCGGGGCGCCGCCGGTGCTGGTGCTGAGCTACGACTCGCAGGCCGCGCTCGCCGACGACGCCCAGATGGCGGCCGTGCGCGACTGCACGCTGACGCTGGACGTGCCGCAGACCGAGGCCCGCCACGAACCGTTCCCGACCTGGCACCGCGTGACGACGACGCTGGCCGACGAGATGGACGCGACCATCGTCGACGACCAGGGCCAGCCGGTCACGCTGCACGCCTTCGACGCCATCGGCCGCGAGCTGCAGCAGCTCTATGCCCAGCTCGAGCAGCTGGACCTGGCCGCCGGCTCGCCGGCGGCGCGGCGGCTGTTCAGCTGAGCGGCCGACCGGCGCATTCCGTCACGCCCGGCGCCCAACGACCCGCCGAGCTCGGGGAGAGCGGGGCGCTGCCGCGCGGCCTAGACTCGCTGCGCCGATGAAGCCGTGCCGCCCTGCCGCCGTCGTGCGCGCCGCCCGAAGCGGCCGCGCCGTCCTCGCCGCCACCGCCTGCTGGCTGGTGCTGGCCGCGCACGCGCAGGCGGTGCCCGACCTGTCGGCGCTGCCGCGGCCCGACACCCCGCCGCCCGAACGCGGGCCGGTCGTGCCGGCCCAGGTCGAACGCTGGCGGCTGGAGGCCAAGGCCCACGAGTACGGCGACGGCGTGCCGCGCGACGCGCTGCTGGCCGCGCAGCTGTATTGCCGGGCCGCGCGCTACGGCGACGCCGAGTCGCAGTTCAACCTGGCCTGGATGCTGACCAACGCCCGCGGCATCGAGCGCGACGAGGCGCAGGCCGCGCACCTGTTCGCTGCCGCCGCCGAACAAGGCCTGCCGCAGGCGCTGAACATGGCCTCGCACCTGGGCGCGCCGCTCGGGCCGCCGCCGCCGTGTCTGCGGCCGCCGGAGCAGGACCCGCTGACGGCCACCGCCCGGCCGCAGCCCCGCGCCGGCGCCGTGCGTTCGCCGTCGGCGCTGTTCGCCGCGCTGCCGCCGCCGGCCAACGCGCCGCAGCCCATCGTGCGTTTCGTCGACCTCGTGGCGCCCGAGTACAAGCTCGCGCCGCAGCTCGTGCTGGCGGTGATGGCCACCGAGAGCGGCTTCGACCCCGGCGCGCTGTCGCCGAAGAACGCCCAGGGCCTGATGCAGTTGATGCCCGACACCGCGGCACGTTTCAAGGTGCGCAAGCTGTCCGACCCGGTGCAGAACATCCGCGGCGGCATGGCCTATCTGCGCTGGCTGCTGGCGTACTACCAGGGCGACGTGCTGTTCACGCTGGCCGCCTACAACGCCGGCGAAGGTGCGGTCGACCGCTACCGCGGCGTGCCGCCGTACGCCGAGACGCGGGCCTACGTGCGCCGCATCCTGGCGGCGCTGGGCGGGCAGCGCTGGCACCCGTACGACCCCGAGGCGGCGGCGCCGTCGCCGATGTTGTCGACGCTGTCGGCCGCGGCCGCGTCGCCGCCGACGCGGCTGCGCTGAGCCGGGTTCAGGCCGTCACCTCGACACGCGTGCCGTCCGGCGTCGCGATCACCGCTTCGTAGAAGCCGTCACCCGTGCGGCGCGGCGCCGAGAGCAAACAGCCTTCGGATGCACTGAGCGTCGCCAGCGCATCGACGGCCGCCGCATCGCCGAGCGAGATCGCGACGTGATCCCAGCCGACGGCGTCGCCGGCCGGCGCGTCGGCCAGCCAGGGGGCGGCCATCAGCTCCAGCCGCAGCGCATCGCCGGGCAGCGTCGCGAAGACCGAGACGAAACCCGGCCGGCGTTCGCTGCGGTAGGGCGGGGCGATCGTGGCGCCGAACAGGCGTTGCCAGAAGGCGGCCGAGGCGTCGAGGTCGCGGGTCCAGAGGGCGACGTGGGCGAGAGGCATGGCAGGTCTCCGTTGAAGCTCAGACCGGCGCGTCGGCGCGCAGCAGCGTGGCGCCGGCGGCGGCCAGCGCGGCGGCGTCGGCGTCGTGTTCGACGATCACCGTGCCCAGCGCCTGCAGCGCCGCGAAACGGTGCGGCGCACGCGTGCCGAGCTTGTCGTTCGTCACCATCACCACGCGCTCGCGGCTGGCGGCCAGCAGCGCACGCTTGAACTCGGCGTCGGCCGCGTCGTGCGCGCTGGCGCCGGTCTCGGCCGAGATCGCGCAGGCGCCGACGAAGGCACGGTCGATGTCCAGGCGCTGCAGCGCCAGCAGCGCGCCGGCGTCGACGCAGCCGCCGATCGTCGGGTCGACGACGCCGCCGAGCAGCAGCAGGCGCAGGTCCGCGCGGCGCAGCAGCGCCGCGGCGATGTCGACCGAGTTCGTCGCCACCGTCAGCGCGTGGTCCTCGGGCAGCAGTTCGGCGAGCGCGAGGTTGGTGCTGCCGTTGTCGAGGAACAGCAACTCGCCGCGGCGCACGGTGGTGGCGGCCGCGCGGGCGAGTGCACGTTTGTGCACGAGGTCGACGCCACTGCGCACGGCCATCGGCAGCGCGCCGGGCGTCGGCGGCAGCGCGCCGCCGTAGACACGGCGGCAGCGGCCTTCGGCGGCCAGCGCGCGCAGGTCGCGGCGGATCGCGTCTTCCGAGACGGAGAACTCGGCCGCCAGCGCCGTGGCGGCAACGCCTTGGCCGGCGGCGAGCCGGGCGGCGATCAGTTCGCGGCGGGCGAGCGGGACGTCGTGAGTTTCCATGCACCGAGAATAAACGCGCACAAACAAGAATGCAAACGTGCAACTTCTGGCGAATTGTCGGCAGGGATTACGGCGATAGGCAGTTCATGTCGACGCACGTAATGTCCTGACATGGCCGCCGACCCCCGATCGCTGATCCTCAGCCTGCTGCTCGGCGCCGAACGCAGCGGCGACACGACGCTGGCGGTGCCCGAACTGCTGGCCGCGGCGGCGCTGTTCGGTCTGCCGGAGAACACCGTGCGTGTCGCGCTGACCCGCGCCGCCGCCGCGGGTCTGCTGGTGGCGCCGGCACGCGGGCGCTACGCGCTCGGCCCCGCGGCAAGGCCGCTGGCCGACGCGGTGCTGGCCTGGAAACGCCTGCCAGAACGCCTGGTCGCGTGGCGCGGCGACTGGCTGGCGGTGCACGTCGGCGCCGCCGGCCGCAGCGACCGTCCGGCGCTGCGCGCTCGCGAGCGGGCTTTCGGCCTGCTCGGCCTGGCCGAGTTCGAACGTGGCCTGCACCTGCGGCCCGACAACCTGGCCGGCGGCGTCGAGGCGCTGCGCGAGCGCCTGGCCGCGCTGCTGCCCGACGGTGCCGCCGTCGGCACGGTGTTCGTGCTCGGCGGGCTGTCGGCCGCCGACGCCACGCGTGCTGCGTCGCTCTGGGACGGCGCGGCGCTGGACGCCGGCTACCGCGAAGGCACGGCGCGGCTCGCCGCCTGGCTGGACGCCGCGCCCGGCCTGGCGCCCGAGCAGGCGGCACGCGAGTCCTTCGAACTCGGTGGCGAGGCCATCCGCCGCCTGGTCTTCGACCCGTTGCTGCCGGCGCCGCTGGTCGACGCCGAGGCCCGCGCACGCTACCTGCGCACCGTCGAACGTTTCGATGCCGCCGGCCAGGCGATCTGGCACGGCTTTCTGGCCCGGTCACGCGCCGCGCGCGCCGCCGAACCCGAGGAGATCCGCCGATGAACCCGAACGACAGCGTGCTGGCCGAGACCCACGAGGTCTTCAACGTCGGCGCCGAACTGCCCGACCACGACGCCTACCGCGCCGACGCCGCGCTGGTCGAAGCCGTCGTGCGCGAAGGCGCGGCCTGGGCCGACGACGAGCTCAGCGCCTTCGGCCGCCTGACCGCCGCCGCCGCCTACCGCGAACTGGGCGCCGAAGCCAACCGCCACCCGCCCGAGCTCGACACGCACGACCGTTTCGGCCGCCGCGTCGACCTCGTGCGTTTCCACCCCGCGTACCACACGCTGATGCGCACGGCGATCGAACACGGGCTGCATTCGGCGCCGCACACCGCGCCGCGCCCGGGCGCCCACGTCGCGCGTGCCGCCAAGTTCTACCTGCAGAGCCAGGTCGAGGCCGGCCACGGCTGCCCGGTGACGATGACCTTCGCCTCGGTGCCGACGCTGCGCACGACGCCGGCGCTGGCCGAGGCCTGGCTGCCGCGCATCACCGCCCGCGTCTACGACCCGCGCAACGTGCCCGACGCGCAGAAGGCCGGCGTCACGATCGGCATGGCGATGACCGAGAAGCAGGGCGGCTCGGACGTGCGCGCCAACACGACGCAGGCGCGGCCGGCCGGTGCCGGCGGCGTCTACGAACTCGTCGGCCACAAGTACTTCGTCTCGGCGCCGATGTGCGACGCCTTCCTGGTGCTGGCCCAGGCGCCGGGCGGGCTGAGCTGTTTCCTGCTGCCGCGCTGGCGGCCCGACGGCACGAAGAACGCGCTGCAACTGCTGCGGCTGAAACGCAAGATGGGCAACGTCTCCAACGCCAGCAGCGAGACCGAGCTGCGCGGCGCGCTCGCCTGGCGCGTCGGCGACGAAGGCCGCGGTGTGCGCACGATCATCGAGATGGTCGCCTGCACACGTTTCGACTGCATGGTCGGCTCCAGCGCCGGCCAGCGCGCCGCGGCGGCGCTGGCGCTGCATCACGCCACGCTGCGTTCGGCCTTCGGTCGCCGCCTCGCCGAGCAGCCGCTGATGCAAAACGTGCTCGCCGACCTGGCGCTGGAGAGCGAAGCCTCGCTGGCGCTGACGATGCGCCTGGCGCGTGCGATGGACACGCCCGGCGACGCCCACGAGCAGGCGCTGCTGCGCCTGGGCACGGCGATCGGCAAGTACTGGGTCTGCAAGCGCACGGCCGCTCACGCCGCCGAAGCGATGGAGTGCATCGGCGGCAGCGGGGTCATGGAGGACAGCCCGTTCCCGCGCCTGTACCGCGAGGCGCCGGTCAACGCGATCTGGGAAGGCAGCGGCAACGTGCAGTGCCTGGACATGCTGCGCGCCGCCGAGAAGGCGCCGGCGGCGCTGCACGCCTTCTTCGCCGAGCTGGCGCCGGCGCGTGGCGCCAACCGCCGGCTCGACCGCTGGGTCGCGGCGCTGCAGGACGAGTTCGCCGAGCTCTCCGACCTGGAGTTCCGCGCGCGCGGCCTCGTCGACCGCATGGCGCTGGCGCTGCAGGCCTCGCTGCTGGTGCGCCACGCCCCGGCGGCGGTGGCCGACGCCTTCTGCGCCTCGCGCCTGGACGGCGGCGGCGCGCGCCAGTACGGCACGCTGCCGCGCGGGGTGGATGTGGCGGCGCTCGTGGCGCGGGCGATGCCGGCGCTCTGACGGCTCAGCGCGGCATCAGAAAGGTGCTGGCCTCCTCGACCCGCGGTCCCGCGCTGCCTTCGGCCGGCTCGAAGACCAGGCGGATCGTGCGCACCCGTTCGCCGTCGGCCAGCACCGGCGCACGCACGCTCAGCGGCAGCGTGTGTTCGCCGGCCGGCGCCAGCTCGATCGCGCCGGCGCCCAGCACCTCGGCACCGTCCAGGCCCTGCACCCGTGCCTGCAGCCGCCAGGCGTGTTCGCTGGCGTTGGTCAGGCGCACGCGGTAGACGTTCTCGACCCAGCCCGGCTCGGCTTCGCGCGCCATCACGCCGCGGTCGCGCATCAGGTCCACGCGCACCGGCGAGCGCATCACCAGCCCGGCGGCCAGCGCGCTGCCGACGCCCAGCAGCAGCGCGCCGTAGACCGGCACGCGCCAGCGCCGCGCCGGCGCCGGCTGGCCGTCGAAGCGGCGCTGGCTGTCGAAGCGGATCAGCCCACGGGCGTCGCCCAGCTTGTCCATCACCGCGTCGCAGGCGTCGACGCAGACGCCGCAGCTGATGCACTCGCTCTGCAGCCCGGCGCGGATGTCGATGCCGGCCGGGCAGACCTGCACGCACAGCGTGCAGTCGACGCAGGCGCCCTGGCCGCGTGCGGCGGCGTTCTCGCCGCGGGCGCGGTGGCCACGTGGTTCGCCGCGCTGGCGGTCGTAGCCGACGACGTGCGAGTCGGGGTCCAGCATGGAGCCCTGGAAACGCGCGTACGGGCACATGTGGCGGCAGACCTGCTCGCGCAGCAGCCCGGCGTTCAGGTAGGTGAAGCCGCCGTAGACCAGGGCCCAGAAGGCGTACCAGCCGGCGCTGCCGGCCAGCAGCGCCGGCAGCAGCTCGCGCATCGGCGTGAACCAGGCGACGAAGCTGATGCCGGTCCAGAGCGACAGCGCCGTCCAGGCCAGATGTTTGCCGCCGCGGCGCGCCAGCTTGGCGGCACTCCAGGGCGCTGCGTCCAGGCGCTGGCGCGCCGCACGTTCGCCTTCGAAGTGTGCCTCCAGCCAGATGAACATCTCGGTGTAGACCGTCTGCGGGCAGGCGAAGCCGCACCACAGCCGCCCGGCCAGCGCGGTGACGAAGAACAGCAGCAGCGCGCAGAACACCAGCAGTCCGCTGAGGAACACCATGTCCTGCGGCACCAGCACCAGGTCGAAGAGGTAGAAACGCTGCGTCTCCAGGCTGAACAGCACCGCCGGCCGGCCGTTCCACGGCAGCCAGGGCAGGCCGTAGAACACCGCCTGCGTCAGCCAGACCAGCGCCCAGCGCCAGCGTGTGTAGCGGCCGGTCGTCGAACGCGGGTGGATCTTCAGCCGCGGCGTCAGCAGCGGCGTTTGGCCGTCGGCGGCCACGGGCTTCAAGGGGATCACGCGGGCGGGTGTGCTCATGGCGTCTTGCGGGAAGTCAAGCGCACTGTGCCGCGTCGAAACTGATCCGATAAGACTCAGAAGCCAGACAAAAAACCGGATCAGATGACCCGCCCGAGGGCATCGCACCGGGCCGCTGTCAGCGGCGCTACAGTGGCTTGCCAACCGGGACCGGATCAGTGAAGCGCTACGAACGTTATGCCGAGGAAATCGCCGAACTGATCCGCTGCGGCACGCTGCGGCCGGGCGAGCGCCTGCCTTCGGTGCGCCAGGCCAGCGCCAGCCGGCGCATCAGCCCGGCGACGGTCTTCGAGGCCTATTACCGGCTCGAGGCGCGTGGCCTGATCCAGGCGCGGCCGCGTTCGGGCTACTACGTCGCCGAGCCGGTGGCCGCACGCGCCGCCGAGCCGGCGACGGCCTCGCCGAGCCCGCGCACGACCGAAGTCGAGATCAGCGAACTGGTCTTCGACGTGCTCGGCTCGACACGCCGGCCCGACGTCGTGCCGCTGGGCTCGGCCTTCCCGAGCCCGGCGCTGTTCCCGCTGGACGCGCTGGCGCGCACGCTGACGCCGGCGATGCGCCGCCTGGACGCCGGCCGCATCGTCGAGGATCTGACCACCGGCAGCGAGGCGCTGCGCCGTCAGATCGGCCTGCGTTACGTCGTCGCCGGCACCGCGGTCGATGCACGCGAGCTGGTCGTCACCGACGGCGCGATGGAGGCGCTGAACCTGTGCCTGCAGGCGGTCACGCGGCCCGGCGACCTGGTCGCCGTGGAGTCGCCGACCTTCTACGCCGCGCTGCAGGCGCTGGAGCGGCTGCAGCTGCGCGCCGTCGAGGTCGCCACGCACCCGCGCCACGGCGTCGAGATCGATTCGCTGGCCGAGGTGCTGCAGCGCCATCCGGTCAAGGCCTGCTGGTTCATGCCCAGCTTCCAGAACCCGCTGGGCAGCCTGATGCCCGAGGCCAACAAGCGTGCTCTCGTCGAGCTGCTGGCGCGCCACGGCGTGCCGCTGATCGAGGACGACGTCTACGGCGAGCTGCACTTCGGCGCCCGCCGCCCGCCGCCGGCCAAGGCTTTCGACCGCGACGGGCTGGTGATGCACTGCAGCTCGTTCTCCAAGTGCCTGGCGCCCGGTTACCGCGTCGGCTGGACGGCGGCGGGGCGCCACGCCCAGGCCGTGCAGCGCCTGAAGCTGATGACGACGCTGACCACCGCGATGCCGTCGCAGGAGGCGCTGGCCGCCTACCTGCAGCACGGTGGCTACGACCGCCACCTGCGCCAGCTGCGCCAGGCATTGGCCGACAGCCAAGCGCGCATGCTGGCGGCGCTGGCGCGCCATTTCCCGGCCGGCACACGCGTCACGCGGCCCGAAGGCGGCTACTTCCTCTGGGTCGAGCTGCCCGAAGGCGTCGACGCGCTGCTGCTGCAGCGCCAGGCGGCGGCGCACGACATCGGCCTGGCGCCGGGGCCGCTGTTCTCGGCCGACCGGCGTTTCGCGCGCTGCCTGCGGCTGAACTACGGTCACCCGGGCGATGCACGCATCGAGCCGGCGCTGCGCACGCTGGGGCAGCTGGCGCGGGCCCAGCTCGGCGGCGGGCCCTGAAGGCGGCCGCCGCATCCCTAGCTGGCCTGCGGGCAGGCCGGAGTTCGCGGCGTAGGCTGCCGGAGCCGGCGCCTACCCGCGTGCCGGCCCCGAGGAGGGCCCATGTCACGAGATCCCGTCCAGTACGTGCGCGCACTCGCGCTGCCCGAGATCGAACGCCGCGTCACGCGCAGCGGCGCCAGCGTGCCGGAGTTCGGCAGCGGCCAGGAGGTGGTGGCCGTGGGCGCCCAGCTCGCCGAGTTCCGGCCGGTCGTCAAGCCGGCGCAGCGCTCGGCGGTGGCCGACTGCCTGCTGTTGGCGCAGCTGGCCGCCAACAAGGCTTCCAACGGCAACCCCGACGTGATGGCCTGGTACACGAAGTACGTCGAGGTGCTGCAGAACGTCGGCTGGACGACACGGTCGATGGAGTTCCACGACACCGCCGTCGGCGACGACAACGCCGGCGTGCACCAGGCGATCCTGCCGGTGCTGACCGCCGCGCTCGGCGGCGCCGCGGTTGCCGCGACCTCGCTCGTCGTCTCGGTGCTCAAGGGCCTGAAGGAGATGGACACCGGCAGCCCGTGGATCACGATCTTCGACCGCAGCAGCATGCACGTCGGCGGCGCCAAGTTCCAGCTCGGCTCCGTCGACGCCGACGAGGCGGCCGGGACCGTCAACGTGCGGCTGGCGGCCCTGGCGATCGAGGCGCGCCGCCAGATCACCCAGGTGCTGTTCTTCAAGCTCGCGTCGGAGCACGCGAGGCTGCGCGCGGCGCAGGCGCACTTCGACATCGGGTTCGAGCGCCTGCTCGCGGTGCAGCCGGCGGTCGCGGCGCGGGTGCAGCCCTTCCTGCTGGACAACATCGGCAAGGTCGAACTCTGAGCCCGGCCGGCCCGACGCGACACCGCTTCTCGGGTGTCGCGGCAGGCGAGGGCGCCCGGGGTCCGACGCGGAGCCGCCACGCCGGGCTTGCGCAGCGATACTGTATGCCCATACAGTTGCGTATCTTCACCGGAGCCGCCGCCATGAACACCGCCGCGAAGTACCGCCAGACCTACCGTCCCGCGCCGCCGGCTCCGGCCTGGTTGCGGCGCTTCTGGCTTCTGTTCTGAGCCGCTCGCCGTGCGTGGCAGACGCTGCGCGCACGGCGGCTCCCGTCGCCGGGGCGCGGGCTTGCATGACATCTGTCGCCCCGGCTGCGTCATCGCAGCTTCATCTATCGGTCGTACAGCCGATAACAAGGCGAATGGCGCGCCGTCAAGTCTCCTGGAGTGCGCTCGTGCTCGGCACGAGCCACGGCCGCCGCACGCGCGTCTCCCAGTCGCTGCTGGCGATGCCACCGCTGCTGCTGATCCACGCGCTGCTCGTGCTCGCGTGGCGCCAGGGTGTGCTGCCGGGCGCGACGGTCGCGTGGTACGTCGCCGTCACGCTCGTCGGCTGCGTGGCCTTCTACGCCGCGGTGCGCAGCGGCCTGGGGGAGCGGGCCCGCGTCGAGCCGTCGCTGAGCGCGCCGCAGATGGTGTTCGCGATGCTCTGCACCGCCAGCGCTTACGCCTTGTGCGGGCCCTACCGGTCAGCGCTGCTGTGCCTGATGCCGCTGATCCTGTGTTTCGGCATCTTCGCGCTGGAGTCGCGTGCGTCGCGTGCGCTGGCCAACTTCGGCATCGTGCTGATGGGCGGCGTGATGGCCGCCCTGGCGGCCGAGTCGCCGCAGTCGCATCCGGCACTGGTGGAGGCCGCGAGCTGGGCCTTCCTCGCCACGTCGATGACGATGATGCAGGTTCTGTCCGACCGTCTGAGCCGCTTGCGCTCGCGGCTGACGCGCCAGAAGAACGAGCTGAGCCAGGCGCTGGAGCGCATCCGGCTGCTGGCCACGCGCGACACCTTGACCGGCCTGCTGAACCGGCGCGCCGCGATGGACGAGCTTCGGCGAGCGGCAGGGCAGGCGGCCCGACACGAACGCCCGCTGGTCGTTGCGCTGGTCGACCTGGACCGCTTCAAGCAGATCAACGACGGCCATGGCCACCAGACCGGCGACCGCGTGCTCCAAGCCTTCGCCGACGTCGCCCAGCGAGAACTGCGCGCCGAGGACTGCGTCTCGCGCTGGGGAGGCGAGGAGTTCCTCTTCATCCTGCCCGACACCTCCGAGGACGAGGCCTGTGCCTGCCTGGAGCGCGTGCTGGCGGTGTGCGCCGAGATCATCGTCGACGGCCTGCCGACGAACTGGCGGATCGGATTTTCCGCCGGCGTCGCGCGCTGCCTGGGGCCTGCCGACCTGGAGCCCGCCATCGAACGTGCCGACCGGGCGATGTACCGCGCCAAGCTGGCCGGCCGCGGACGCATCCATCGCGCGCAGCCTCCCGAGACGCGCTGAGCGGCGGCTTCAGCCCCACATGAGGGAATGCTGCGTTTGACCGCAACGCGTGATGCTGCACATGTTCGAGCGCAAGCGAATTTGGCTGGCGACCGCAGCGTTGATGGCTGTATCGGCGATGTATTTCTACATCACCGAGGCGGGCGAGGACGGGGCGCCGGAGTCAGTTGCTTCAAAAGTCCGCCCGACATCAGTCAATTCGCTGTCCCAGGGTTATTTGGAAAAGTCGGCAAGTGCGGCACCAGGAGGACGAGGCGCATCTTCCCCGCAGACGCAGGCCAGTCTCTCGGGTGAGGTTCGCCGTCTCGCAAGCAGCGGGAACCCAAAGGACATCTTTGGCGCCTATCAGTTGATCAAGTACTGCGTGAATGTCTTGCAGTATGGCGAAGATGGCCGCGCTGCCTTTGATACCCCTGATGTCTCCGGTTCGGATTCAAATGTCAATCACCGCCGCCGCGAAGCGGCCAAGGCATGCGGCGATCTCACGAGCGAGGACTTGTCGCGACGCCTCGATCTCGTCGAGCGAGCGGCAATGGCCGGTGTGCCTGCGGCGGCGGTCATGATGGTTGCAGAAGGACCGAGTGGTCGGTCGGAGGCACTCGTTGACAGCTGGGATGATCCCCTGGTGCAGGACTGGCGTCGTCGGTCTGTCGAGTACCTACATCTGGCCGCGGATAACGGCGACGATCTTGCGCTGCAAAGTCTGGTGGCGTAATACGAGTCAGGCGTGGGAGTCATTGCCAAAAGGGATCTCGAGCGTGCGCTAGCGTTCGAAGTCGCGCGTCAGATTGTTTACGAGTCGGCTACCGGCAAAAAGGCCTGGGGCGGATCCTTTGAAATTTCTAAAATCAAAGAGGGGCTGTCGCCCGAGCGTGCGGCTGCAGCCGAGGCTTCAGGCAGGCAGTACGCGGAGCAGATTCTGAAAACGAGGACAAGGTGATGCGCAATCGGCGCAGAGTCAATGAATGACAGCCTTGGTGGGGCGCTTGAATCGGGTGTCTCCGGGCCCTGGGAACGGCTCCAGGACGCGACCCGTGCAGCCAAAAGCTCATTAGCGCAACGTCCGGCAGCCGGCGGTTCTCGGCAGGTAGCGCAAGATCAGGCGCGACCCGTGGCTGGGCACCGTGAGGCGCGCCGTAGCCAGAGGCCACGGGACACAGGGCCCGGCGCGGCATTAGCACGCGATTCCGGGTCGTTGTATGGGTCCGGCAACCAGTTGGCGGGTGCCGCCGTCGCGTGGGCAGAGTCGAACGCTGGAGAGATGTTCGACCACGCAGTCTGGGCGATAGAAGAACGTACGCCAAGTCCGCGTCTCACCGAACATTCCTTCGGAGAGCAATTTCTGGCAAGTGGAGCCCATCAGAGTCCAAAAGTGCCGCTATATTGCCGTTCCGCCCTCAGAAGGGGCAAATGCCACGCGACGCACCAATAGCGGCGAGCCCGCCTACGGGCCGGGCCCGGGCGCGCAGCCGAACCGTGTCATAGCCGCAATACCTCCACCAGGGCCCAGCATAGACGCTCGGGCTGCGAGCTCGGCCAGGTAACCCCTTCGCTGGACGTGACGGCTCCTGCTGCAATCGTCGGTTCCTACCTTCGATTTCAGGAGCCACCCATGTCGGAGCGTCCTGAGGACAGCTCTTTCAGCGAGCCCAGCGACAGGACCCCGCACGCCAGCGCGTACTGGGGCGCAGCCACGACCTATGCGAGCGCTCTGGTCGGTGGCGGTCCGAAGGGTGCCGCGGAGGCCATTGCGTGGGAGGCGTACCGCCGCGTTCTGGGCAGTGAGCCACTAACGGGGCGACCGGCATACGGCATGGGTCACCGTATGCGCCGGAGGCGATGCCAGGCCGGGCTCACCAACGCGACGATGGCGTCGTACTCAAACGCGGTCGACCTGCAACTCGCGTGGAACCGGGCCAGGCCGCTAATGCTTCGCTGCGGCGACCGATGGGTGAACTACGACGATGACCCGGACTTTGTGGAGTGGATTTCGCAGTTGCACTGGAAGTGGCGCCTGGGCTTCGAGAACCGATATGTGCCCTGGAACCCAACTCATGCATCTGCCCCTCGACTGTCCATCCCGCAGCTGGCCCCAATGCCGGATGAAATTCTCAGGGCCTACTTCAAGAGCCGAAAGTGGAAGCCACCCGGAAGTGGGGAAGGGTGCCTGCTGCCGGTCACAGCGCACCTTGTTGCACTGACATGCCAGCATCTGTTGGCGCTGCACTCCGCTCGAGACGCGTCGTTCGGCCAGCGTCACGTCGTCCGGCTCCTTCGGCTACTGCACAAGAAGCGCGGGCGAATTTACTTGACCCAAGAGCCGGTCCGCTACTTTGTCTCGGTCGTGCAGGAACCACTCGTTGTGGAGTCATCGGCACTTGAGGTCTGGCTCAAGCGCAACGTTCCCGGAGCTCGGGCGGTTCTTGAGTCGGTGACCAGCGCTATGACAAAGCCAGAGACCGCGTGGTCTCGGCTGAAAGCGCTATTGCCAAACCGGTTCTGCGTGCAGCACGCGTGCGGCCGGTGCGGTGTTGCGTACGGCGGCCGGGTGCAGGCGGTCGAGGCACAGCTCGCGCCGTTCGGTCCGCAATGCTGCTGTCAGTTGGGGTGGCGTAGCGCTCGAGTCACGGAGATACAGCGTCGACTTGAGGTCTGGGCGTTTGACCGGGCCCTGCAGCCTTGGGCAGAGACGCCGTTTCCCTTCATGGACTTCTTCCGGGAGGGGGGCGAGCTCAGCTAACACCAAACCACCGCCCCGTACTGACGCCATTCCTCCCGGGCGGGCAGTCGCGCTGGTCTAGCGCTGAGGCAGCTTTATGCCCTTGCTCTCCGCCCACGCCCTCACATCGAACGGCTGAACGTCGGCGAACCGCTGGAGTGGAACGTCTGCAGTCACGCCAGCAGGTGGAAGCGGCAGCCGGTCGTCGTGGTCTCCGGCATCGAGTTCTGCCACGAGGCGCTCGAGGTCGTCCGGAGGAAGTTGGACCTTGGAGGGCATGGAGAGCTTCTAGCTCCGAAGGTGACGCGAAGTCAACGCCGCCGGGCTCGAAGAGGTCATGTATCTGTTCTTGCATACAGCGCTGGTTATACATACAGTACCACTTCCCAGGAGGCAATCTATGCAGCCCACCTACCGCCAGCTCTACCACCCCAAGCCCGACCGGACGCCGGCATGGCTACGCCGGCTATGGACTTGGCTCTGACCGCCCTCACCACTCCTTCACCGTAGACCTCGCCAGGCGGCTCGGTCTGCGGACCGAGCACGCCCGTGAACGCACCGCTACTACCCGAAGTCCTCACCCGGCTCGCACCGAGCCCCCAAGCAGACCTTCCCCTAGCAGCAGACTGCGTGTTGCGCTACGTCTGGGAGAGCCGTTTTGGCTCGATGCTCATCGAGGTAAGGGAAGGGCAGGTGTCTGTGAACGGGGCGGTAGTGGCTCCTGTTGAGCCAAACCCGCCGTCACCGTTGAACCGAACGTGACCACACCCGACGTGCTGCTCATTCACCGGGACCCGGACGTCCTCGGTGGAACGGCCGTGTTCGTCGGCTCGCGCCTTCCGGTCACGACCCTGTTGGCCTGCTTGGACGCGGGCGACAGCTGGGAGCGAATCGTCGCGAGCTGGCCCTGGCTGACGGCTGCACACGTCCAAGCAGCTCGGCGCTGGGCTGCAGCCCAACAGCGGGGCTCGCCAGCCGCCGGATGACCTGCGGGAGAAGCCATTGACCCCAACAGTTCTTCCTGCAGAACACGTGTCTCCGCCCACCTTGTACCTTGGGATATCGGGAGTGCTTCACCCGGCCGAGTCGCTGTACACCATGCTGCATGGGAAGTCCCCATGGGACGACGGCCACTCGAGGTACGAGAGCGCCCCGGTGCTCGCAGCCGCCTTGGACCGGTGGCCAGCGGTGGAAATCGTCCTGACGTCAATGCTGCCGCGCGTGCAGGGCCTTGAGACGGTTCTCCAACAGCTGGGGTCATCACTCGCCAGACGCGTCGTCGGGTGCACGCAAGAAGACTTGACCAACCGGGTCAAGCGCACCGTGTCCACGAGAAGAGGAGGTGCTCGGACGGTTGGCTTCTCGACCAACGACTACCGGCGCATGAACAAGGCCGAAATCGTCACGACACACGTGGCGTGGCGCCGCCCCATTGCGTGGGTCGCCATCGACGACGAAGACATTCTTTGGCCGCGGGATGTTCGGCGCGACAGGCTCGTCCTGACGGACGAGTGTGTGGGCCTGGCCAGTGCGGAGGCGCAGGACCGCCTGCTGACCTTGCTCCTGGGCAACTTCGGGCCTGCATGTGGGCGCATTGCGTAGGCAACAGTGGCGCCACTACATTGACGGGCTGGGGCCTGTTCGTGGTGGTTGTGCGAGCGAGAGGGGGCGCATGCAGAACGAAGTCAATCCTGTTGTTTTCAAAGTCGTTGACGACCTCCGCGCGAACTCGCCCAAGTACAGCGTCACCGAGGTCATCAAACGCATGGGTGTGCGCGACGCAAGCGAGCACAGAGCTGACTACGTGTGGTCGCTCCCGGGCGGTGGCTACCTGCTGACCATCTGGTCCGAGTTTGTCCACGTGCATGCAAATGGCCGCTGGTTCTACGTTGAGACGCTTGACACGAAGACCCGCCTTGGCGGAGGAGCGCGCAGCCATCTCCAACAGATACGCGCGGAAGCTCGTGTGGCCGCGCTCCAGCAAATGCACGGCAGCCGCCAAGACTGTGCCGCTGTGCTTCAGATAAACCGGGTTCCGATAGCAGAACTAGAACAGAACAAAAACGCCGAAGTCGGTGTCCGCGTGAAGGACCCGGAGCGATGGCATGTCGCGCGCTGGGACGCCAGCAGGAATAGAGCCATCCTTGTTCGCGGTGCCGCCGGTTGGGCTCCGACCGATGCGGAAGTCGACGAGCATTTGGCTCGACGCCGGATGGACGGCGTGCTGAACGTTCAGGTTCAGGACAACGGCGCGACGGCAGACCCGCCTCCAGCGGAGCCTCCGAGCCCGCCGCCGACGCCGACAGAACCTCGATTGTGGTTTCCAGACCAAGAGCATCGAGACGCTGTCGAAGCTGCCTCGATGGCGCACATGACCACGTTCTACGAGGCGCAAGGCCTGGTCGTTCACGACGTGAGTGACAAGAACCTGGGCTACGACCTGCGGGTCGAGGACGCTGGTGCAATCCCTCGGCATTTTGTCGAGGTCAAGGGTACGTCGATGCCCATCGAGGGCTTCTTCATCTCACGAAACGAACGTCGTTGCGCCGAGCGCGAACCAGCCTGGTGCCTGGCCATCGTCACCAATGCGCTGACCATGCCGTCCGAACGCATCTACAGCGCGGCAGAGATGGAGGAACTGTTCAGCTTCGAGCCGTTGATATGGCGATGCGAGGCCAAGCCACGCCAATAGGTTTGCTTCGGCCCTGCGTGGAGCCCTCGACTGAGGGTAGGCGGCGGACAGCCGCGTTGGGCGCTTACCCTGGCCCGCCTTTGCCCTCGTAGTAGAGGGAGTCGAGCATCGCGGCACGGCAGTCCCATAGCCTCGCTTCGAGCCCTCCCTTCGCCCGCGGCGCCAGCCACCAAGGGCTCATACGGATAGGCTCGACGATGCGCTCCCAGAAGTTGTCCAGGTTGAGTGTGGAGTGGGCTACGACCAGAGCCTCGCAGAGTCCGCGCCGATTCTGGGAGTTGACTGCCACGAAGACATCGGGGCGTTTCAAGGCCAGCAGCCTCGACGCAACGGCGTAGCCACCTTGGTGTGCCTTTCCCTTGAACGTGGTCCGAAACTCGACGACGAACGCCTCGTACTGTGCCTGGGTGATGTCACCTACCAGCGGAATGTGGTCGAGGGCTACAGACAAACCGGCCGGGTCGTTGTTGACGAGGCTCTTGAAGTCTCCCTGCGGAAACATTGTTCCGAACCAGGCCCACTCAATGTCGTCGAGCCTTGGCTCGACCTTGCCGTAGGTACCCGCAATCGCCTTTCGCTCGTCTGGCTTCATCGCAGCGAACGTCAACCGCTTGGCGAAAAGCGTCCTTGCACGCTCCAACAGCACCAAGCGCTTCTCGAAGTCATGCCGGTCATCCGTCTTGACCCGACGAACAAACTCGCGCCAACTGATATCGAGTGGAGATGCCACCTTTGCGCCCTGGGCGGGCCGCTTCACGCGACGAAAGGTCCTGAGCTCAGCGTGATGTTGACGCTTCGCCTCGTATTGCCTTTCGTAGGCGAATAGGAAATCGTCGTCGATTGGCTCAGCGCCCTGCCAATTCTTCTCGATGAACTGCTGCACCTCCCGTAGGACGCTGTCGCTGCTGTCGCCTTCGATGAGAACGCTAGCCTCGACGTTTGAGCTAAACGCGCTCGACGTGAGGTTGTGGCTCCCCACGATGGCGGCCGCGCTGGCGCCGCTCTTGAAGAGGTAGACCTTCGGGTGAAACAGTCGCGGCTTGTCAGGCGCGACCACGCGTGCGCTCGGGAGGTCTGCAAGCTTCCGGAGGGTCGGCGGCGCCGTGACATACATGTGCGTCCCAACCACAGCCTGCGACACCTTGCCGGACTGGAGAAGGGCCTCTGTGACGTCGCCTTCAGTTGCCCACGCAACTGCGAGATTGATGTCGTTCGAGGTCTCGACAAGCCGCAACACCTCCTTCGCAGCTTGGCGTTCAGTCAGCATCCTTGTGGGCAAATTCACATCCTCCCCGTAGTTGGGCACCGTATGTGCCCGTACTTGGCTCAGGAACCAGAGGTTGTTCGTTCAGACCAGCTTGGCTTCGGCCAAGGCCTCAGCGACTTGCGGCGCATCCATTACGCCCCAGATACTGGTGCGATGGTCGGCTCTTGCCTGAGCCATGTCGGCTTCGATGCTCTCTCAAGACTACCTGGTAGCGCCGCGACGAGGCACATACGAACCTCTCTCGGTGTACTTGCGATTGCCAACGTTCCAGTCGAACCCGGCGTACAGCATCTCGGACTGCAAGTACAGGAGGACGAGCGCCGTGCCGTCGATGCTGCCAATGCACTGCTCCAGCACCTCGTACTTTCCTGCATCGTCGTTCTCGAACCAAGCATCAGCGGGCTGCTTGCCGAGGCCGCGACACTCCTTTCCGCTATTGACGAGGTCGTAGGTGAACGTGTCCTCGTCGAGCTTGCTCTTGAGGAACCAACGCTTCGGAATGTCCGCCGCAGGCAGGGCCCAACGTTTCCCATCCCTGCCGTAGCACGCAACGATGACTGGCAACATATTGATGCCGGCGAGCCGCAGCGCCGTCGCCATCATGCTGGTCTCGAAGTCTCCAGCTACCTTCGTGAGCTGCTGGAAGCTCGGTTGACCGAGCTGTGCAATCACTGGGTTGAACAGCGGCCCGGGCATCAGCAGGTGGGCCGCGAACGTGTCGGCTTCCTTTTCGAGTGCGCGGTCTGAGGCTAGATTTGCGCTGGGGTCCTCGACACGGCACTGGAACGAACGCCCGCGATGAAGATGCCAATGGCCAAGCTCGTGCGCCACCGAAAACCGCTCACGCCCGCGTACGCCTGACGGATTGACGGTCGCAATCGCACGGTCACGGTAGCCAACGAGGGAGGCCTCACAGCCGGTCATCGCTTCGTAGACCACCTCGACTTGCGAGTCGAATGCAATCGCTTCGACGTCCAATTCCTTGGGACTTGAGATGCCCAACTCTGCAACCAGCGCCTCAGCTCGCTGGCCAACAGACGTCACTTGCCTTCTCCGTCAACGTCCGACTCCAACGCCTTGAGCTGGGTGTACAGCTTGAGTGCCTCATCGTCCGAGAGCTCACCCAAGCTTCGTGCTGCCAGCGTATACCTGCCATCGTTCGCAGCCTTCGCAATGAACCGACGAGCCTCCTCCGCGGACACCGCAGCCGGTGTCGCAGCAGGTCGCTCATTCAGGGCCGCGAAGCCCGCCTTGGCCGCAGCAAGACGTGCGCGGCCAGCCTCGGCCTTGGCGGCTTGAAGCATACGTAGCCCGTTCTCCTTCGCTGCGGCCGGGTCAGCACCCTCCAGCACCTGGTCATCAGGCGTGGCAATCAGCTCGTCCACCAGGGCGTCGATGAACTTCTCGAATTCGTTGGTCGGCTTGGTCGTCATTTCGGTCTCCGGTCGGGGTCTAGCGCTGCGAGTCTGCGCAGCAGCCGATTTCGAGCCGCGTCATATTTCTTCTCATCCCAACCAAGTGCCTCGCGCGCTTCTGCACCTCGGAGCCCATCGGCCCACGCCATGGCGAGCATTTCCAGGTCCTCGTCGCCGCCGAATGCCGCGTACAAGGCTGCCATCTGCTGCTTGCCCGACGTCTCGTCTTCGGGCGTCACGGTCACCTTGCCGTGCGCCACCGGCGTCTTGTCGTCATCGTCGGCCTCGAACGGGTCCACGACCACGTTCTCGTCAATGGGGCTCGCCTCGTTGTGCTTCCGGGCGTTGCTCGAAATGCTGTGCATGGCGGTCTTGAGAACGACCAGCGGGTGCAGGCCCGGTCGCCAAACTCGCGTGCCATCGAGCAGCTTGAGCAACGTCTCCTGCAATAGGTCTCCCGGCTTCCAGCCGGTAAGGCCCCCGCAAAAGCCCGCAGCGATGAGCTCCGCGCGGCGCCACTCGGCCGCTGTGAAGGCCGCAAGTGCGGCTTCCACCTCGGCCCGGCTCAGGCGTTCTTCTGGTTCTGGGATAGCAGACATAGACGGGTCTCTCTCCCTGAGACTCCTCAGCGGCGGTGGGTGGACGCGGCCCCTGAAGAAATTATTTGTGCAGCCCGCGTCCACGATGCCGTCCTCGGGAGTCCTTTTAAGTGAGGGCAGGGCTTTTCGCCCCAACCAACAACCTGAAAGGAACCCGTTACATGCAGATTAACCGCAAAACCCGCAACATTGCCAAGTACCTCAACCACCTGCAACCCGGTGAGCTCTTCGTGCTGGGGCTGGCCATCCACACCGACACCCTGGAGCGCCTGAAGGAGCTTGGGTTTGACCTCCCGCTCGTTCCCGGCCAGCGCCTGCTGCCGTCGGCGAGCAAGGGACCGGCCAGCCGGCGGAACGCCGAGGGGTTCGACATCGTCCACCGCGACCAGCCGATGGAGACGGCCTACCGCCAAGTCGAGTGGCACTGGACTCAATTCGCCGGACGCTACGGCACCGAGGAGATGTCGAAGATAGTGGACGTGCCGTACCCGCGCTACCCGCGAACCCACGTCGCGCCGTACAGCGTCGAGCTGGAAATCAAGGTGCGCGCCGACGGCCAGGCCTTTGTCGTCGCCGGCCCGTTCGTCAACTCCGAAGCACAACTCGCGGCTGCCACGAACACTGCAAACACGCTGCGCGAGGTGCTCGGCGCGTTCGAGGTACTGGGCAAGGACCTGAGTAGCTGGGTCAGCGCGCCGGTGCGTCGCTTGCACTGGCAGCTGCTGCCTCCCGGCAAGAACCCCTGGGAGTCAGCCAAGCCGGCACTGGAGAAGATGGTCGAACGCGCACCCGTCGGCAACCAGGGCGTGCTTCGCGCTCGCCTCACCGCCGTCGGCGAGAAGAAGCCGGACTTCGTCGCGGTCGGCATCGGGGGCTTCGAGGGGTACACGGTGTTTGGCTTCGTCAAGCAACGGCTGTGCGTGCTGGAGTGCCCGCAGGTGAACAACGCCACCTATGTGCTGCCTATGGAGTCGTGGGAAGCCGTGTCGCAGATGACCAAGGCACATATTTTGGACGCCAATGCTCACAAGGCCCGCATCGTGCACACACGCTCCTGGTTCGATGCCTTGGACGAGGTTTTCAGTGCCGGCCGCAAGGCGGCCTAATGTGCATTCAGAGCAGGTCGGCGAGCTCTCGGCACGCAATGCCGCCGCCTTGAGTTCTGCGCGACGAACAGGGTAGGGTTGACACGCATGGATACTTGTACATACGATTCCACCGCAGTTCATAGCCGAACCGTAGGCAAGTTGGCGCCTGTCAGTGCACGCTAGCTCGGGAGGACACCCCGAGGACCGGCAAAGCCAGTTGAGTGCAGTACCCGAGACATTCCCGGCTAGGTGAACTCCTGGAAAGCCGGACAACGCGTGCCGTCCTAGATGCTTTCCGTTTGGAGCTCATCTCATGACAGCGCCTGCCTCGGACGCGGCCCAAGCCGCAAGCCATCTGCCTGAAGCCCAAGCGGCTGCCCTCTGGACCTTCGTCCACCTTCGAACCCCACGACTGACGTCTGCCGACGCGCTGAGCGTTGTGCAAGAACTGGCGCCCAGCGCCGGTGAAGACGTCAAGGCCGTCGCCAAGCGGCTTCGCAGCCTCCTGTCAGCGCGCGGCGTCGCCCTGAAGCACACGCACGCGCTCGATGCGGCGGCCCGGCTACTTGGCCACCAGAACTGGCATGTAGCCGCGCGGAAAGCGGTTCCAGCACCCCTGGAACTCGTGTGTGCCTACAGCGCCCTGAACCGCAGCGTTCGTGACTGGGAGGATGGCATCCAGGTCCTCAGCGACTGCTGTGAGGGTGTCTGGATTGGCGGAGGCCTGCGTGTCTACCACATCGCGTTCACACCCACGTCGGTCAGCTTCGACACGCCGCTGTCGACCTGCCACGACTCCAATGGGCGTGTCGTCCCCTACGCACAGCTGCGGTGGACAGGCGACCAGGGCGAACAGTTGGCCGCGGCAATAAACGGAGTCGAAACGCTTCGCCGCCGCTACGAAGAGACGGGCAAAGGCATCGTTAACGGATTGGCGGCAGCTCAGTTCTGCCTCCAGAACCCTCAACCTGACGCCCAAGCCGATGACCCTGCCAATTCCGAACTGGTGGTCGTCGACGCCAAGCCCGGCCCTGGCTTCGAGGACGAAGTTGCCCGCGGCGACGAGGTGAAGTGCTGGTCGGAGCTCGAGTTCTTGCATCCCAAGGACACGACTCCAAGCTACGGCCTTGATGGCGCTGTCTGGGCCGTCGGGCAATCACGGTATCAGTGGCACCTTTCAACCGTGAGATACGCCGGCGTTGTTCCGGGTGTCGTGTCACGACCGCTGACTGTCGCCGAAAGTACCAAGCTCTTCCGTCGGCATCAACTCGCGCTGCGGCACGGGTACTACCTGGTGAGCGAGGACAGAGTAAAGGCCTTGAGTTCGGTGTCCATTGAACGCGAGGGTATCGACGTCGACTGGCGCAGGGTCAGGGAAGAGGGGTTTGGCGGCGGACGTGGGAGCCCGGAGCTCGAGGAGGTGTACGAGCGACTGTCCAAACGCGGGCGGCTCACTGTCGAAGGGGTGGTTCGGCTTGCCAACATGCTCAGCATCCGTAATCCGGCGGAGTTGGCCCGCAAACCCAAGCGTTCCGAACTTCAGTTGCTGCGCACCGATGAGCTCCTTCGTGCGTTGGTATCTCGGGTGCAAGATGTCACCTTCGAAGTGCCAAGACGAATGCCCGACGAGCTGGTCAAGAAAGTGGATGACGCCGTGACAGGGCTCCTCACTGCGCTGAAGAACGATGTCGTCTTCACCGACGGGGAGGTGCGTCAAGCGTTCCCTCGGACCTCGCCGTACATGGTCTACGCCAACCAAGGCAAGGAGTTGCTGGCGCGGCTCAACGAGCTGGGGCTGGTGGCATACGCTGGCGTGTACAACAAGGTCTCCCCGGTTAGCGGTTTCGCCAATCACGACGACGACACTGCGAAGATGAAAGTCGAGCGTGTACTGTTCCTCGACATCGACTTCGCGGAGGTGGTGTGATGGGCCGCGAAAAAACTCCCCGAACCGCCAGCCACCTATTTCAGCGAGGCTTCCTCGAGCCGTACCTGCGCGCGGGCGACAAGCCCTTCATCAAGCTGCTGAACTGGTACACCGGCTTCGGTAAGACGTACACAGCGGCGCTGTTCGCCATCGACCTCTACGTCAACTGCGACGTCATCCCTGTCTTCATCGCGCCGCTGCAGTCGCTTGTAGCCGGATTCGGCGAGGAACTGAAGGAGCACAACGAGAGCCGGGAGTACGCCGACCACATTGAGGACGCCATCAAGGCGCGCGGGGCCTCGCTGCCGTTGCACCGGCTGTACTCGGTCGACTACCACCTGAACGACCGAACGTTCTTCAAGGCGGCGCTCGACCTGGTCGAGTGGCTCGAAGCCAATCCCGCTGTCGCCGCCAGGCTCGAACGGTCGGAAAAGCAGGCCGACACCGACAAAGGCTTGGCCGCGCGCCTAGCGGAACTGCGCAGCAAGTGCACGGTTTGCCACGCGTCGCAGTTTCTGGCGATGTCGCCGACTGACGACACTTACGAGGACACCAAGGCCGCATACCTGAAGGCTGCCCGCCGGGCGAGGGCGCTTGCGGAGAGCCTCACACGTCAGCTCATCATGCTCGACGTCTCGTCCCGCAGAGCTGAAAACCCGGCCGAGCGCTACATGCAAGCCGCCCCAGTAGCGGACATGGTCAGGCGGCTGCATCCGCTTCAGGCATTCCTCGACAACCCAGGCGTCATCGTGAGCACGGCGTCGAAAGCGCAGGTGGGCCAGGAGGTCTACGCCTTCGACAACGCCAAGGGCAAGTACATCTGGCACAAGTTCGAGAACCTGCCGCTCTTCCTGGAGAAGCTGAACGAGGACGACAGTCAACTGGGCCGGATGGTGTCTCGTCGGCCGGACTCCGCCCGCGTCGTCACGTTCGTGGACGAGGAGGAGGACTCGTACTGGTACCTGTTTGACCAGCGGAAGTCGGTCGTCAACTCCGAGGGCCGCAACGACCTCAACGTCGTCATCACAGAGTTCTTCACCTACTTCGACCTGAAGTGGCCGCTGGGCTTCGAAGGGCGAGGCGGCACCGACCTGAAGCTGGCCGGCAAGGTCTACGACCACCTCGAACACTTTGCAGAGATTGCAGAGGCGGTGAACCGAGAGTTCAAGCTGGAGAGCGAGGCCAAGGGCGCCAAGTTCATCTCTGACGCTCGCCGTGTCGAAATCTTCCGCAAGCAGCTTGCGGCCAAGCACGCATCGACGGAAGCACGGTTCGACGACGACAAGGACCTCCTACAGGTTCTGCAGCAGCTGCACGACAAGAACGACGTCCAGAACCAGTTCAAGCGCTTCAAGCAGAAGGCTCGCGTCCTAGCGCAGCTCCGGGATTACGTTCGCAAGATTCGACCGCCCAAGCGAGGCGAGTACGAGACGTTCCGCGACCTGCGCGACCTGGTCTTCGACAAGAAGTACTTCACCATGAGTCGGTCGACCTACGGTGAAGTGCTGGACCAGCCTGGCCAGACCTTCTTCAACGAATCGGCCAGCGTCATGGACACCGAGTTCCTGAAGCAGGTCGAACTTCGCCGGGACACGGCCCACCAGACCGTCCGGCTGCATTACCACGAGGGCGAGGTCCCGGCTGACGCCTATACGCTGCTGCACTACCTCGAGTTGGTGCTGTTCGTCGCTCGCGTCCTGGCCGTTCGGGAGGGTGAGGGCGCTGTCGAGTTCGCGAAGGACGACATCGACCGGTACCCCAACCTCTACAAGTTCCGGAACGACGTCCGCCGGTTGTTCAAGGACCCGGTGACCACCGAAGGCTTGGCGAACGAGACCAGCAGCGACGAGCTGCTGACCGATGCCTTCTTCTTCAGCAACACCAAGAGCGTGGTCACGCTGGAGGAGAGCCGACGACAGGCAGAGGAGTACAACCTTCCGGCCGACGTCAGCCTGACGCTGACCATCACGACCCTGCGCGCCACCCCCGAAGAGGACATCGTCCACGCCTTGGGTCGCAGCAATGGCGTGTACCTGATGAGCGCTACCGGCGGTCTCGCCACGGCGTCGTCGGGTGCGTTCAACGTCAATCAGCTCCGTCGGGTTCTCCAGGCCAAGGACGGCGTATTCAGCGAAATGACCGACGAGGAGATGGACATCGTCTCCCAAGAAGCGCGCCGACTCCTGGAAAAGCGTGAGCGGCACGTCACCATCCTCGACGACAGCGACCCGGCCGCCAGGTTCGGCGTCTCGTCGGGCTACCGCGGCCTGGTCGACCAGTTCAAGCAGGCCATTCCGAAGAAGGACGAGCCGGGGTACACGCTGCTCAACCGGCACAAGCACAACGAAATCGAGGGGCTGGTGGCAAGCCTTGACCGGCTGTTGGCGAGCGACATGCGCTCGGGACTCGTGCTCTGCCAGACGGTGTCGCGCATCCAGAAGTGCCTCGTGCGGCTCGCGAACATGGAGGGTGGGTGGGTCCAGCAGAAGGACACCACGGGCAACCACTTTGTCATCAAGGCGCGGATGCTTCCGGCTTACCGCAAGGCGGGCAGCAACGAGGACATCACGCTCATCCTCTACAACGGCCCTCGCTTCCGAAAGCGCGACGCCGGCAAGACCGGGGCAGTGCAGGAGGCCGATGACGCGGGCCAGTTCAGTCAGGACCTGATTGATGCGCTGGATATTTCCCGCAAGAAAGTCTTGCTATGGACCGCGTACAAGTCGGCTTCGCGGGGCATCAACTTCGTGACGACGCGAGACGGCAAGGAGCAAGACTTCGAGCTGTTCTGCTTGCTGAACGACCCGTACTACACCCGGCACACGCGCGTGGCCAGCAGCGGCTTCTCGATGGAGATGTTCCAGAGCTTTGCTCAGGTCATCCGCGACGAGAACGAGGATTGGGCCGTGATGTCCCGCGGCGACCTGCTGTTCCAGTACTCCCGCAACCGCTGGAAGCGCCTGCGCAAGGAACACGTCATCGACATCACTCGTACGGTGTTCCAGGCCCTCGGACGCGGGGAACGTCGGCCCCACGAGGCGATGCCCCGTCAGCTGGTGCTGTTCAGCTCCGAAGCGGCTCGAACGGTCCACCTGGGCTTGCGGCACGCCGAGGAACTGCGTCGCCGAGCTTCGCCCACACAACGAGCAGTGCTGGCCGAGCTCGAGCGACACAACGTCGAGACGGCAGTTTTCCAGACGCAGGAGGAGCGCAAAGCGAACGCCGCCGCCAGTCTCAAGCGGGCCGTAGCCTTCCGCGCGTTCACGAGCGAGATGCCGAAGCGGTTCCGCTCGGACCCGGCAGCGCGCTCGACTTGGACCACGCTCTTCGACTCGCTGATGTTCGAGGACCCGGTCAAGTACCTGGCCAAGCTCGAGGCCGCGGGCGTGCCGGATGCGTTTCGCGAGGGCTGCTACATGACCGTGCCGGTGACTGCCGAGCCGTTCATTCGCGAGGTCTCGATGGCCGGGATGACCGAGACCGTCATCACCGATGCGTTCGACGGCACCGATACCTACGACTGGATTGGCAGCTTGGCACCGGACGGACTGGTTGCCCACATGTCGCCGAAGACTCGGGCGCTGCTGCGCGCGTGGAAGGGCTTCGACATCGAGACGGCTGCCGGCAAGGCCAAGATGTTCCCGCAGCCCTGGTTCGTCACTGAAATCATGAAGGGCTACATCGCCGAGCTCGAGTTCGAGCAGTACGTGCAGGTCCAGTTCGGGCTTTCGTCCGAGCAGCTGGCCCTGGGCGGCGGGGAGCTGCAGTACCTGCACCCCTCCAACCATCCGCTCTACGCCGAGCTGTACCAGCTCTACGACTTCTACTTCCAGGTCGGCGACGATTCGGTAGTGGCCGTGGACATGAAGAACTGGGCGAGAAGCACCGACCGGCTCAAGAAAGTCGAGTTGCAGCAGGAGGCCACGGACAAGCACGAGCGCCTCCGCGCGCTGTTGCCCGACAAGACCGTGCACGCGGTCTACGTCAACCTGTACGGTGCGCACAAGCACACCGTCAGGCATCCTCCCAAGGGCAGCATTCGCTTCATGTCGTTGTTCGTGCCGAACACCTCCGGCGTCGAGTCCTGGATTGCCAACGAGAACCTCGCGGGCGTCTTGCTCGCCCGCTAGCAGATGCCCATTCGATGCCTTGATGAGAAGGCGGCAGTTGCCCGCCTGAGTTCAATCCGCTTTCGCTGCAGCACAGCCGAGGCCGCTCAGCGGCTCGCCGAATGGCAATCGCGCACCGGCGGGTTTGTCGTTCCCATCGCGATACCACTCCCCAAGTCACCGCCAGCTGCTGGTGGCGAGGACACCTCTGGGGTGGCCTTCTTCAAGGACCGTGCCAAGCAAGTTAGAGCAGCCATCGCTGAGGCCCTCGGGCTTGACGCGGGCAAAGCCGCGAAGCTCACGTTCACGATGAGCTCGAAGGACGCTTGGTATCTCGGGCCGCGCCCTAACCTCGACTACGCGACGATGATGGCCGCGGTTGCGGGTGCTCCGGCCAAGTTCATCGAGCTGATGCTTCAGCGAGAGCTCATCGAGGCTGCAGCCTTCGAGGCTGACCACACCTTTGTGACGGGCGGCTTCGGTCCTGGCGTGTTTCTGGGCAATGCCGGCCAGGCCGTGAAGCGGCGGCTCCACCTCGCCGAAGCGAATTTCAGTGTCAATCCGAAGCATGGCCTGCTGGTGTGCGACGTGACCTCGAAGGTCTTCGCCCGTAAGACGAAGGCTTCCGGGGAAAGTGCTTCGGCGGCGACCCTGGCTCTCGACGCAGGCGAGGGGTACATGGTCAACGTGTCCCGGTTGGTACCTGACGATTTCTTCGAAGTCGACGCACGCCGCTACCCCCTGGAGGGCGTCAGTCTGGATACGGTCAAGATTCGTCAGAGCCGCCTCTACTACTTGAACGTCCTGACCGAGTTTGCCTGGGGCCTGTTCGAGAAGGCTGGCGTGCCCGTAGACCGGGACACGTTCGTCGCGTCGCACTGCGTCGACGAGGGCTACATCCCCCTCGACCCCATCGCCAACCTGATGCACCCTCTCGAGGTGGTCAACGCATCAGGACAGCCCATGGACGGTGAGGCCCTGAAGCCGCTGAGTCGGTTCTCCGACTTCTTCCCCGACGGATATCACGTCGCCGGCAACAAGAAGGCGCACTTTGTCGCGCCGGTGGTACGTGCCGCAGAGGGCGTCCCTTCTGCGCTGCAGGACCGAGTGAACTACCTATTCTTGAACGGGGAGGGCGACGAGGAGAACGGCACGGTTCGCATGTCGAAGCCAGGCGCTACGCATGACTGGAAGCCGGCGCGGGCGAGCCAGGCATACGCCGCCCTGGCGCGCGGAGATGCTGTGGCCGACCCGTACACCGAGTGCAAGTTCAAGCACCTCATGGCGTGCGACACCGTCCGCGTCAGCATTCAGGGATTGGACTTCTCGCCGGCGTCATTGGCTTCCATGCTGCCCGGCAAGGCGAACGCGGCCGACCGACAACTGCAGGAGGCGCTGAAACGGTGCCTGGTGGAGCTTTCGCTCAAGGAGAGCCTGCTTGGGCACAAGCCGGTTCCAACTCCGGCGATGCCGGCAGAGCTGCAACCTGCATCGCTGACGCTGATTGCGACGAGACAAATCCGTATGCCGGGCCGCCAACCTCGCAAGCAGCTGGTCTCCGCCGTCGACGTCACGCTGAGGGAAAACGGCATCGCTGTCGACAGAGTCTGCCGGTCACCGTGGTCGTCTGCTGACCTGGCGGCGATTGACTTCGTCAGCGAGTTCCCCTTCCTGCAGCCGGAAGGCAAGGAGTGGATACGAGACGGGCAATTCTGGGTCGTCGACCGCCACAACGGGGAGAGATTGACCGTGTGGTCGGGCGCCTTCGTACCGCGCATCATCCTCAACGACCAGTACGCCGGAATTGAGGCCGCACTGGCCGCGCAGGATGACTTCCTCGCGGCTCAGCGCGCGGAAGGTGGAGGGCGGTACTACTCAAAGGGCCGAGATTTCAACCTCCTGCCGTATTACATGTCGATGTACCGCCCGGGAGAGGCCGTGCGCGGTGAGCGCACTGGCACCAGAATTCCGGTACAAGACTGCGGCGCATTCGTCCGCGTCTTCGTCCCACCCGAAGGCGGCATCAACGGTTCGGGAGACTCCTTGTCGGGCATGCGCGACGTCGTGCTGCATGCCGCCGATGGGGCGCCAGTGCAGTCTGGGCTGCTCGACCGCCGACTGGTGCAGCTCTACCTGCACACAATGACCAATGGCGTGCTGGTCGGCGGCGACAACTCGAAGATGAGCGTCTTGGAGAAGCTGGCTCGGCTGGCACTCGAAAACTGAGCGCGTGGCCCTGTAGACAAACTTGCGCAGTCGACATCATCATCTGACCGATGCGGCTTGGCCTCACAACCAGCGTGACTGTTGATGCACTGCAGCGACGCGAGATGCGTTGTGCAGAGCAGACAGGTCTGCGTGCGACTGCCGCCCCGGAGAGTGTGCGGCAGGCGCCGCCTTCCGCACGTCTTGCTGCGCTTGAATGCGAGGTAGAGCTGGGCTTGCGAGACGCTCGGAGTTTGGTGGTGATACCGGCAAACCTGGCTAGGGCCGCTACAGTGACCTTTCCTGCGGAGGCGTTCGGCAAGCCCGAGCCCTAGTGACGGGTGTCTGTGTGACCTGCTCCCCTCCAGCCGTACCAAGGAAAAGGAAGTGAAGTCCGCTCATCAGGAGAATGACGGACATGAGGAAGAGCAAGTTCAGCGAGGAACAGATCATCGGGTTCCTCAAGCAGGCCGAGGCCGGGATGGCGGTGGCGGAGATCTGCCGTCGAGGCGGGTTCAGCGACGCGACGTTCTACAAGTGGCGCTCGAAGTTCGGGGGCATGGAGGCGTCGGACGCCAAGCGGCTGCGTGAGCTCGAGGAAGAGAACGCCAAGCTCAAGAAGCTGCTGGCCGAGGCGCACCTGGACATGCACGCGCTCAAGAGCGTTCTCGGGGTAAAGCGCTAGCCCCACGGGCCAAGCGCGAGGCGATCAGCCGGCTGGTGCAGGAGCACCAGCTGTCAGAGCGCCGAGCGTGTCGTCTCGTGGGGCTCTCCCGCGACAGCTACCGACATCCACCCGAGGCCGATGCCGCCACACGCGAGTTGGCGGCGCGGATCGTGGAGATCGCGCACGTGCGGCGGCGCTTCGGCTACCGGCGCATTCACGACCTGCTGCGCCCGGAGTTCCCTGGCGTCAACCACAAACGGGTGTGGCGGCTGTACGCCGCTGCGAACCTGGCCGTGCGCAAGCGCAAGAAAGTGCGGCGCCCGCCGGCCGAGCGCGTGCCGCTGCAGGCTGCACGCAGCGTCAACGAGGTCTGGAGCATGGATTTCGTCAGCGACAGCCTGGCCAACGGGCGACGCCTGAAGTGCCTGACCGTGGCCGACGACTTCAGCCACGAGTGTGTGGACATCGCCGTGGACTACGGCATCTCAGGCGAGTACGTCACGCGGCTGCTGGACCGGGCGGCGGTGTTTCGGGGCTATCCCGCTGCGGTGAGAACCGACAACGGCCCGGAGTTCACCAGCCGCGCGTTCATCGCCTGGGCGCAACGACACCACATCCGCCACCTGCTCATCGAGCCGGGCCGGCCCATGCAGAACGGCTACATCGAGAGCTTCAACGGCAAGTTCCGCGACGAGTGCCTCAACGAGCACTGGTTCCAGTCGCTGGCGCAGGCCCGGCAGACCATCGCCGCGTGGCGGCGCGACTACAACGAGGTGCGTCCGCACAGCAGCATCGGCCGCATCGCACCGGCACGCTTTGCCGAGCAGCAGCGCCGGCATGCCGGCGCTGCTGCTCAACACAGCCCGGTCATACCCGAGATCACGTAACCTTCAACCAGGACTCCTTCCGAATCGCTGGTATGGCGGAAGGGGGCAGGTCAGCCACGAAGAATCAAAGACTTGGCGGCGAAACCTCTATGTCTCCACCCACGCTATTGCTTGGCAGGGGTGGTCGAACAAGAGACCTGGCCGGGACGTGATGCAATAGTTGACATAATATACATTGTCGCCGTTCCCAGGATGAGAAAGCCTGACGCGACATGACGTTGCAACTGTTCAGCATCGAGCATGCCCCGCATGCGCTCCCACTTTGGGAAACCGTGCTGGACGACCTCGGCCGGCCGCCGCCCGCGCGCGTCGGGCGCGCGCTGGGCGTCGGCACGTCCACGGTCTACCGCTGGAACGCCAGCGGCAACGCGCCACGCATGGCGGTGCTGGCGCTGTTCTGGCTGACCCGCTGGGGCCGCTCCGCCATCGACGCCCAGGCGACGAACGACGCCATCACCGCCGTTCAACTGGCCCGGGCTCTCGCCGAGGAACGCCAGCAGCTACGCGCGCAGGTCGCCGACCTCGAAGACCTCAATAGGGCACTTCGGCTGGAGCTATCGACTCGGCCGGCGCTCCGTGACAGTGGCGCCACGGGCGCCCGCTCCCGCATAGGCACTTCGCCTCAGGACCACCCGGGGGCGGGCGACGCAGCAACGCTAGAGCCTCTGGCGTGGCCTCCGGTCGACGTGGCGCTGGCCTGGCCCGCTCTGCCGGCGCCGGCTTCACAAGCTCCGGCCGAGGCGCCGAGTCAGCCCCCGCGACCTGGCGCCGACTGTTCAGGTAGTCCCGAAGCGCCACCGCCAGGAGCGCACTCACCGAAATCCCGAGCGTGTCGGCGTACGCCTGAGCCTCGTTTCGCAGCGCGTCAGGCAGTCGAAGTGTCATCGCCATGCGGTGGCCCCAAGGTAGCAGGATGCCACCATTCTGACGCCAATTTGCCGTTGTTGGTACTGAGACAAGCCCACCAACCCCCGGCCAACCGATCCGCCGACGCGCCGGCTTCGCCGTGCGCGGCCGCGCAGCCTGTCTCGCGTCGTCCGCTTCGGCCCGGTCCCGGGCCGGGCGACGCTCCGCGCGCCTCGGCCGGTCCCTTGGTTCTCGCAGCCGCCAGCGATCCAGTGCGCGCGGGCGCCGTGGGCGGCGCGGCCACGTCGGCTCACGCGGCCAGCAGCGGCGCCAGCTCCACCGACCTCGGGCTTGAGCTGGCCCGACGGCGCTTCGCGCCTGTCTCGGCTTCGGGGCCTGGACGGCCCCTTTCCTGGGGGCTCGATGGCCCCCAGACCCCGGCGCCTATGGCGCCAGGTTCCGCAACCCCCGCCAATGCGCAAGGAGGCTCCATGCCAAACACCTGCCCCACCCCGTACCACTGGCTCAGCGCCGATGAGGTCGTGCGACTGGCCCTCACCGCCTATCACGCGGCGTGCCGCAATCACGACCAGTGGGCCGCCAAGCACCCAGAGGACGCCGCAGACGACGCAGCGAACGGCGACATGGGCAACCGCGAGCTGGCGGCCAGTGTCGGCGAAATTTTCACCTACCAGCTCGAACACCTGGGCCACACCAAAGGCGTGCCGGGGTTCGACGGCGGCTGCACGGAGTGGATGCGCCGCAACCCCGAGTATTGGGGCCTGACCAGCGAGTATGTGGACAACTCGCCGAGAAACTCGGCCGAGAAACTCGCTCCGCCTGATATACATTGTCGTTGTTTCGGCCCCATCGCTGCTGTCGGATTTCGTTACATCTTCTCCCTGAGAACATCGTCACCCTCGCTAAGTGCCTGTGCCGACACGCCGTTTCTTCGAGGGCTCGGCTTTTGCTAGCGCGTGCGGTCCATCTTGCAAGCCCCCATCCCATGATTCGTGTGCCTGGGTCGCCCCGTGCGGCCGTCGTGTCGCTGGCTTTCGGCGCCTCGTGCTGCCTCGCGGCACCGGCCACGGGTGTTCCGGACACCCCGCCTGCGGCGCCGGGTCCGTCGGCTTCGACGGCCACAGCCGGCGGCATCGACGTCGTGCCCGGCGCGTCGCAGACCATCCGCCTGCTGCTGGAACTGCAGAACGGCCAGCCGCAAGCCGCGACCGGCAGCGACGGCACGAACCCGGCGCGCACCAGACCGCAGGACAGCGCTCGCAGCGGCACGGCCGCCGTGATGCAGGAGCCGCAGGAGCACGACGTCGCCGGCGGCCACACCGAGGCCGCGGCCGAGCCGTCGACCCAGTGGACCGGAGGCCCGGCCGGCGCCGGTGGCGAACCGTCAGCTGCGCCCGCGCCCAGCCCGGTGCGCAGCGCCGAGCCGTCTGCCGTGCGACGCGCCGTCGCCTATCTGCGCGAGCACCGCCTGCAGGTCTTCGTCGGCGGGCTGATCGTCCTGGCGGTGGCCGCCATCGGCACCGTCGTCTCGGCGCGCCAGCGTTCGGCGCGCGCGCGACGGCGTGTCACTGCAGATCCGGTTCGCCCGACTCGTCATCGTCGTCCGCAGTCACCTCCGAGCCGATGACGGCACGGAGCACCGGACGGTCCAGCGGGCGGCAGATCCGGCGGTTCAGCTGACCCAGTCGTTCGGAACGCTCGATCGCGGCGAGCACGACCTCGGGATTCATCATCAGCGTGAACGGATTGCTGCGAGACGTGATGCGGGCCATGGCGGACCTCCCGTTGGCCGGCGATTCCGGCTGATCTCAATGTACGGGCGGCGGCTCGGCCTGCCGAGTCGGGCCGATGCCATGGCGGATGTCGGCGGCTTTCCGACAAGCGTGCTGTCAGCGCCGCGCCGCGCCGGCCTTGGCGGCGGCATCGAGTTGGTCGGCCAGCGCGTCGTGGCCGGCCTGGCGGGCGAAGTCGGCGGCACTGAGGCCGCGGGCATTGCGCAGTGCCGGGTCGGCGCCCAGGCCGAGCAGCGCCAGGGCGTTGCGCTGGTCGCCGTAACCGGCGGCCATCATCAGCGGCGTGCTGCCGTTGGGTGATCGGGCGTCGATGCGGGCGCCCAGCGCGACCAGCCGGGTGACGATGCGCATGTCGGGCCCGCTGGCCGCGTAATGCAGCGGCGTCCAGCCCTCGCGGTCGATCGCGGCCCCCCGCGCGACGAGGCGCTCGACCCAGTCCAGCCGGCCGTGGATCGCCGCCATCATCAGCGCCGTCTCGCCACGGGCACTGGCGCGGTCGATGTCGATGCGCGGGTCCTGCAGCAGACGCTGCGCGACACGATCGGCGCGCTCCTTGATCGCCAGCGCCAGAGCGAGCTCACCCTGCTCGCTGACCGAGTTCGGGTCGAAGCCGCGCTCGAGCAGCCGGCTCACGGCGCTGTCGTTGTCGATCTGGACCGCGCGGAAGAAATCGACGTAGGAATCGGCTGCGGCGGGAAAAATGCTCAGCGCGACAACCGTCTGCAGGATGACCTTCAACCAACGCTTGAACATCTGGGCAGATCCCGATCTTCCGAGAAAACTCATTTCAGGACGGCAGCTTGCGGCCTGAAGCTGAAGTGCCTTCTCAAGCCTGCGCAGAGGCCGTCGAGACCCTGAACAGCCGCTCGAAGTTGCGTGTCGTCGCGGCGCCCACCTCGGCCGGGTCCAGCCCCTTGAGCTCGGCGAGCCTGGCCGCGACGTGGGCGACGTAGGCCGGCTCGTTGGTCCTGCCACGGTGCGGCACCGGGGCCAGGTAGGGACTGTCGGTCTCGATCAGGCAGCGATCGAGCGGCACCTCCAGCGCCACCGCGCGCAACTCCTCGGCGTTGCGGAAGGTCAGGATGCCGGAGAACGAGATGTGGAACCCCAGGTCCAGCGCCGCACGCGCGACCTCGCGCGTCTCGGTGAAGCAGTGGAAGACGCCGCCGACCGCCTCCGCGCCCTCCTCTTTCAGGATCGCCAGCGTGTCCTCGGCCGACGACCGCGTGTGCACGACCAGCGGCAGGCCGGTCTCGCGCGCGGCGCGGATGTGCACGCGGAAACGCTCGCGCTGCCACGCCATGTCGGCCAGGCTGCGGCCGTTGAGCCGGTAGTAGTCCAGCCCGGTCTCGCCGATGGCGACGACACGGTCGCGGCGGGCCAGCGCCACCAGCGTCGACAGGTCGGGCTCGGCCTGGCCTTCGGTGTCGGGATGCACGCCGACGCTGCACCACAGCTCGCGGTGGGCCAGCGCCAGCGCATGCACGGCCTCGAACTCCTCGAGCGTGGTGCAGATCGTCAGCGCGGCGTGCACGCCGGCGGCGGCCATGTCGGCCAGCACGGCGTCGACGCGGCCGTGCAGTTCAGGAAACGTCAGGTGGCAGTGCGAGTCGACGAACATGGGCAATGCAGGGCCGTGCTCGCGCCGGCCGGGTGTCACGACGGGGTCAGATCGTCTGCGTCGGCTTGGACGAGGAGATCGACGTGCCGAGCACTTCCTCGATCTTCAGCCGCAACGCGCGGGTCTTCTCGTCGGCCGGGAAACGCACGCCGACGCCCTGGGTGCGGCCGCCGGAGGCGTTGGCCGGGGTGATCCAGGCGACCTTGCCGGCCACCGGATAACGCTGCGGGTCCTCGGGCAGCGACAGCAGCAGGTAGATGTCGTCGCCCAGCCGGTAGTCACGCGTGGTCGGCACGAACAGCCCGCCTTCGCTGAGAAAGGGGATGTAGGCCGCGTACAGCGCGCCCTTCTCGCGGAACACCAGCTGGATCACGCTGGGGCGGCTCTGCAGGCCGGCTGGCGCCGTGGCCGGGCCCAGCCCGCCAAGTCTCGACGGCACGCGATCTGTCATGCGCGCAGTGTAAGCGCGGCGCTCGCCTGGGCGACCAGCGCGTCGACCAGCAGCGGCTCGTGCCAGGGGTGCTCGTCGTGGCGGGCGACGCGCTGCAGCGCCTGATGCCAGTCGTGCAGCGCCTGCGGGCTGCGCGCACGCGGCACGCTGCCGGCCGGGAAGTAACGCGGCGCGGCGCCCGCGCCGATCGCCGCCGCGTCGTGGCAGAGCTTCTGCAGCGCGTCGACGATGCGCGGCACCGGCCAGCCCGAAACGGCCTGCGCCTGGCCGCGCGCCAGCGCCGCCGGCAGCGCGCGCCAGGCCGCGGCGCTGACACCGTCGGCAGCCAGCGCCTGGGCATCCAGCGGCCGGCCGGCGGCGGCGGCCAGCAGCACCTCGGGTTCGGCGACGCCCTGCCCGGCCAGCCAGTCCAGCGCCTGCGCCGTCGGCGGGGCGGCCAGCGCGACGCGGTGGCAGCGGCTGCGCACGGTGGGCAGCAGGTGCTGCGGGTCGCCGGCGCCGAGCAGCAGCCGGGTGCCGGGCGGCGGCTCCTCCAGCGTCTTCAGCAGCGCGTTGGCGGCCTGCAGGTTGATCGCCTCGGCCGGATGCAGCACGACGACCTTGCCGCGGCCGCGCGAGGTGGTGCGCGCCACCCAGTCGATCGCGTGGCGGATCTCGTCGATGCGGATCTGGCGGCTGGGTTTCTTCTTGCCTTCGTCCTCGGTCTTGTCCCCCGGGGCCGGCCAGGCATGGCTCTGGCGGGCCGTCGCAGGCATCAGCACCAGCAGGTCCGGGTGCAGCTTGCTCTGCACGAGATGGCAGCTCGGGCAGCGGCCGCAGGCCGGGCGCGGATGGCCGTCGTGGCCCTCGCACAGCCAGCTCTGCGCCAGCGCGACGGCGAAATGCAGCGTGCCGACACCGGCCGCGCCGTGCAGCAGCAGCGCGTGGCCGCGCTGGCGTGCCAGCGTGTCGGCCAGCGGCGCGGCCAGCCAGGGCAGCGGCGGCGCGCCGTGTTCGTCGACGACCAGGTTCACCACGGGCCGCGAGACTCCAAGGCGGCTTCGAGCTGCGCCCGCACCGCGTCGGGCGTGGCTGCGGCGTCGAGGATCACGAAGCGGCCCGGGTCGGCCGCGGCGCGGCGGGCGTAACCCGAGCGCACACGCTCGAAGAAGGCCTCGTCCTGGCTCTCGAAGCGGTCGGGTGCACGCACCGCGGCGCGGCGCGCGGCAGCGACCGCCGGCGGCAGGTCGAACCACACGGTCAGGTCGGGCTGGCGGCCCTGCTGGACCCAGGTTTCCAGCGTGGCGAGCACGCCGAGGTCGAAGCCGCGGCCGGCGCCCTGGTAGGCGAAGGTCGCGTCGGTGAAACGGTCGCAAAGCACGACGGCACCCGCAGCCAGCGCCGGCTCGATGCGCGTGGCGAGGTGGTCGCGACGTGCGGCAAAGACCAGCAGCGCCTCGGTCAGCGCGTCCATCGGCTGGTGCAGCACCAGTTCGCGCAGGCGTTCGGCGAGTTCGGTGCCGCCGGGCTCGCGCGTCACCAGCACCTCGCGGCCACGCTCGCGCAGCCAGCCGGCCAGCCACTCGATGTGCGAGCTCTTGCCGGCGCCGTCGATGCCTTCGAAGCTGAGGAAGCGGCCCGCCGTCACTTGCGGCCGCGCTGGAACTGGTTCACCGCGCGATTATGGGCGTCCAGCGTTTCGCTGAACTGGCTGCTGCCGTCGCCGCGGGCGACGAAGTACAGCGCCTTGGTCGCCGCCGGCTGCACCGCGGCGCGCAGCGAGGCGCGCCCGGGCATCGCGATCGGCGTCGGCGGCAGGCCGGGACGGGTGTAGGTGTTGAACGGGCCGTCGGTTTCCAGGTGCACGCGGCGCAGGTTGCCGTCGAAACGTTCGCCCAGGCCGTAGATGACGGTCGGGTCGGTCTGCAGCGGCATGCCGACACGCAGCCGGTTGGTGAACACGCCGGCAACCAGCGAACGGTCGGCCTCGCGGCCGGTCTCCTTCTCGACGATCGAGGCCAGCGTCAGCGCCTGCTCGGGCGTCTTCAGCGGCAGGTCGGCGGCGCGTTCGGCCCAGGCAGCGTCCAGTTCCTGCTGCATCTTGGCGTAGGCGCGCTTCAACACCAGCAGGTCGCTGACGCCGACGCTGTAGGCGTAGGTGTCGGGGAAGAAGCGGCCTTCGGGCGCGATGCCGGGCGCGCCGATCGCGGCCATCAGCTCGGCGTCGCTCATCTGCGCGGTGGTCGGCTTCAGCCGCGGCGCCTTGGCGAGCTCGGCACGGAACTGGCGCCAGGTCCAGCCTTCGATCAGGCGCACGGTGGCGAGCTGCTCGTCACCCTCGACCATCTTGGCCAGCAGCGTGCGCGGCGTCGCGCCGGGTTCGACGGCATAACTGCCGGCGCGGATGCGGCGCGCCTCGCCCGACCAGCGGAACCACTCGTAGAGCAGGCGCGGCGACGTGACGACACCGGCGCGCACCCAGGCCTCGGCGATCTGCCGCGGCGGCGTGCCGGCTTCGACCGAGACTTCCACCGTCGGCGCGGCCAGCTCCAGCGGGCGGCCGAGCCACCACAGCGCGATGACCACGCCGACCAGCGGCAGCAGCAACAAGGACAGGATCGCAGCCTGCCACCGGCCCGAGCCGGACCCCCTTCTAGACATGGGCGGCGATGATAATGGGCCGCATGAAGTCAACCGTCGCTGCCATGTCAAAGCTCCAGGGTGCCGTTCGTCTGACCGACTGGGGCGTGGTCCGGGCCTCCGGCAACGATGCCGCCGCCTTTCTGCAAGGCCAGTTGACGCAGGAGGTTCTGCGCCTGGATGCGGGCACCGTGCGCCTCGCCGGTTACTGCTCGGCCAAGGGCCGGCTGCTGGCCAGTTTCGTCGTCTGGCGCCGCGGCCCGGCCGAGTTCCTGCTGGCCTGCAGCGCCGACCTGCTGCCGGCCGTGCTCAAGCGCCTGAAGATGTTCGTGCTGCGCGCCCAGTGCCAGCTCGAGGACGCCAGCGCCGAATGGCCGCTGTGGGGGCTGGCCGGTGACGCGGCGGCGGCCGCGCTCGGTGCCGGGGCGCCGGCTGCGGCCTGGCGGCGCGTCGCGCCCGACGAGGCCAGCGAGGTTCTGCGCCTGGACGACGTGCACGGCGTGCCGCGCTGGCTGTTCGCCGGCGCCGAGCCGCCGGCACTGCCGGCGCTGGCGCCCGAAGCCTGGGCCTGGCTGGAGGTGCAGAGCGCGGTGCCGCGCATCGTCGCCGCCACCGTCGAGCAGTTCGTGCCGCAGATGGTGAACCTGGAACTCGTCGGCGGCGTCAACTTCCAGAAGGGCTGCTACCCCGGCCAGGAGATCGTCGCGCGCAGCCAGTACCGCGGCACGCTCAAGCGCCGCGCCTTCCTGTTCGACGCCGACGCCCCGGCCGCCCCTGGCCAGGACGTCTATGCCGCCGACGATCCGGCACAGCCGGCCGGCATGGTCGTCGCCGCGGCGCCGTCGCCCGACGGCTCCGGCGCCTGGGCGGTGCTGGCCGAAACCAAGATCGCCGCGCTGGCCGACGGTGTCGCGCTGCATCTGGGGGCCGCCGACGGCCCGGCGCTGCGCCCGGCCGCCCTGCCCTACGCCATCCCGGCGGCCGAGGCCTGATGGCCGCGCCGGCGCGGCGTTACGTCTACTACCGCGTCGCCGAACGCGACGTCGAGGCTTGCGCGGTGGCGGCGCGCGCCGCCTTCGCAGCGCTGCCCTTTGCCGTCGAGCTGTTGCGCCGGCCAGAGGTCCGAGACGGCCTGGCGACGCTGATGGAAGTGCACGGCGCTGCTGACGAACGCGAGGCCGACACCGCCGAGGCGCACCTGGCGGCGGCGCTGGCACCGTGGATCGTCGGCGAGCGCCACGTCGAGCGCTTCGTGCCGCTGGCCTGAACTTGCGCCGCGCACCGGCTCAGATCCGGCGGCGCATCTCCTGGTGCACGATGCCGGCCTCGACGAAGCTCGGGCCGACGGCCTCGAACCCCGCCCGGTCGTAGAAGCCGATCGCGCTCTCTTGCGCGTGCAGCATCACCGTGGCGTGGCCCGCGGCACGCGCGGCGTCGATCAGGGCGTCGAGCACCCGGCGGCCGAGACCACCGCCTCGGTGCGGCGCCAGCACGGCCATGCGGCCCACGCGCACCACGCCCGGCTCGTCGCTGGTCAGCCAGCGCCCCGTGGCCACCGGCACGCCGTCGACGTAGGCGACGACATGCAGCGCGCCGGCGTCGGCCGCGTCCCATTCCAGTTCGGCCGGGATGCCCTGCTCGACGACAAAGACCGCGCTGCGCACGGCCTGCGCGTCGGTGCCGAGTTCGGCCCAGGTGCCGACGCGCAGCGTCGTCGGCGATCGGAAGGTGTCGTGCGTCGTCATGGGTTCCAGGCGTGTTGCAGCGCCGCGGCAGCCTGTTCGAGGGCCGTCGTGGCCTCGGGCAGCGCGCGGCCCATCTTGATGAAGTCGTGGGTCAAACCGCGCGCGATCTCCAGCGCCACCGGCACGCCGGCGAGGCGCAGCCGGTCGGCGTAGGCGAGGCCTTCGTCGACCAGCGGGTCGCACTCGGCCAGCAGCAGGCAGGCCGGCGAGACGCCGTCCAGGTCCTCGGCCTCCAGCGGCGCGAAACGCCAGTCGCAGCGGTGGTGGAAGTCGATGTAGTGGTCGAAGAACCAGGCGATCGTCGCGGCGTCGATCAGAAAGCCGTTGGCGAACAGCGTGTGGCTGGCGGTGTCGGCGTGCGCCGTCGTGCCCGGCGTCACCAGCAGTTGCAGCGCCAGCGGCAGGCCGAGGTCGCGGGCGTGGATCGCGCAGACCGCGGCCAGCGTGCCGCCGGCGCTGTCGCCGCCGACCGCCAGCCGGGAGCCGTCCAACCCCAGCGTGCCGGCGTTCGCCGCCAGCCAGGCCATCGCCGCCCAGGCGTCGTCGACCGCGGTCGGGAAACGGTGTTCGGGCGCCAGGCGGTAGTCCAGCGCGACGACGGCGCCGCCGCTGCGCCGCGCGAGCTGGCGGCACAGGCTGTCGTGGGTCTCCAGGCTGCCGACGACGAAGCCGCCGCCATGCAGGTACAGCAGCAGCGGCAGGCGTTCGTGCGACGGCGCGTAGAGCCGCGCGCGCAGCGCCGTGCCGTCGGCGGCGGGGATCGTGAAGTCCTCGACACGGGCCAGCGGCGCACGCGGCAGGTCCAGCACTTCGGCGGCGGTTTCGTAGGCGGCGCGGGCGGCCGCGGGTTCCATCGCATGGAAGGGCCTGCGCTCGGCGCGGCGGATGCGTTCGAGCAGGCCCGCCATTGCGGGTTTCAGCAGATGCGTTCCCAAGGTGGCCGCGAGGATACTGGCCCGATGGCCCGAATGTTCTATGTCACCCAGATCGACCTCGATTTCGGCGCGGTGCGCCTGCTGCGCGCCGAGTGCGAACGCACCGGCATGCGCCGCCCGCTCGTCGTCACCGACGCCGGCGTGCGTGCTGCCGGCGTGCTGCAGCCGGCGCTGGACGCGCTCGGCGACCTGCCGCACGCGGTCTACGACGGCACGCCGTCCAACCCGACCGAAGCCGCGGTGCGCGAGGCCGTGCGCGTCTGGCGCGAACACGGCTGCGACGGGCTGGTGGCCGTCGGTGGCGGCTCGTCGATCGACCTGGCCAAGGGCGTCGCGATCGCCGCGACGCACGACGGCCCGCTGGCGCACTACGCGACGATCGAAGGCGGCAGCGCACGCATCAGCGAGCGTGTCGCGCCGCTGATCGCGGTGCCGACGACCGCCGGCACCGGCAGCGAGGTCGCACGCGGCGCGATCGTCATCGTCGACGACGGCCGCAAGCTGGGTTTCCACAGCTGGCATCTGGTGCCCAAGGCCGCGCTGCTCGACCCCGAGCTGACGCGGGCGCTGCCCCCGAAGCTGACCGCGGCCACCGGCATGGACGCGATCGCGCACTGCATCGAGACCTTTCTCGCGCCGGCGCCGATCCCGCCGGCCGATGGCATCGCGCTCGATGGCCTGGCACGCGGCTGGGCGCACATCGAACGTGCGACCCGCGACGGCCAGGACCGCGAGGCGCGCTGGAACATGATGAGCGCCAGCATGCAGGGCGCGCTGGCCTTCCAGAAAGGCCTGGGCTGCGTGCATTCGCTGAGCCACGCGCTGGGCGGTGCCGACCCGCGGCTGCACCACGGCAGCCTGAACGCGGTCTTCCTGCCGGCGGTGCTGTGTTTCAACGCCAAGGCCGAGTCGGTGCGTCGCGACAAGCGCATGCAGCGCCTGGCGCAGGCGATGGGCCTGCCGGGTTGCGGCGACGACGGCGCCGAAGTCGCCGAGGCCGTGCGCGCGCTCAATGCCCGCCTCGGCCTGCCGGCGCGGCTGGCCGAGATGGGCGTCACGCGCGAGCTGTTCGACAAGGTCGTGGCCGGCGCGCTGGCCGACCACTGCCACAAGACCAATCCGCGGCTGGCCAGCGCCGAGGACTACCTCGCAATGCTCGAAGCGTCGATGTAGTTCAGCCCGGGGTCAGCTGCGACCAGGCGTCGCGCAGCACCTGCGCCGAATGCGCCAGGGCCTCGGCTTCGTCGTCGGCGAGCGACGGCGGGATCACCTTCGTCGCGCCGTCGCGGCCGACGATCGCCGGCAGCGACAGCGCGACACCGTCCAGCCCCTCGCCCGCGTGGCAGCGCGTGACGGTCAGCACGCGGTGCTCGTCACGCACGATGGCGCGCACCAGGTCGGCCGTCACCAGGCCAATCGCGTGGTTGGTGACCCCCTTGCGCTGGATGATCTCGTAGGCCGCGCGCTTGACCTCGTGGCCCAGGCGCTGTTCGTCGTCGCGCGTCCAGCCCGGCCAGTCGCGCAGCGGCCGGCCGCCGACCTGGGCGCCGGACCATTGCACGATCTCCGAGTCGCCGTGTTCGCCCAGCACCTGGGCGTGCACCGAACGCGAGTCCACCGCCAGCCGTTCGGCCAGCGCCCGGCGCAGGCGCGCGGTGTCGAGCATCGTGCCGGTGCCGAAGACTCGTTCCGGCGGCAGCCCCGAGGACTGCTGCAGCACGCGCGTCAGCACATCGACCGGGTTGGAGATCGCGACGATGATCCCCGCATGGCGGCCGACGACGCGGCCGATGTCGCTGGCGACGCGGAAGTTGTCGGCCAGCAGCTGCAGCCGCGATTCGCCAGGACGGCCGTTGCGGCCAGCGGCGAAGACGACGACGTCGCAACGCGAGACCTCGTCGAGGTCGACGGCACGCACCGTCGCGCGCGGGTAGTACGGCGCGCCTTGCGCGAGGTCCATCGCCTCGCCTTCGGCGCGCGCGGCGTCGCGGTCGTGCAGCAGCAGTTCACGCGTGACGCCGCCGTGCAGCAGCGAGACCGCCACGCTGGCGCCGACATAACCGCCGCCGATGATTCCGACTTTCATCGAGTCACCTCCTGGCGACCCATGCTACGCCGCCGGGCTTCCCGCGGGGCAAATCCCGACTTCGCATGGCAAAACGGCACGACCCTCGCGGGCCGTGCCGTTCGCCTGCCTCCTCTGGCTTCCTCTCGGAACCGGTTGCGCGCCGGGCGCTGCGGCCCGGCGCGGGGCGCGTCAGTGCGCGCCGTCGAGGAACTGCTCGTCCTCGGTCGAACCCTTCAGCGCGGCCGTCGAGGCCTGCTTCTCGATCGTCGTCGTCACGGCGTCGAAGTAGCCGGTGCCGACCTCGCGCTGGTGCTTCACCGCGGTGAAACCACGCTCGGCGGCGGCGAACTCCTTCTGCTGCAGCTCGACGAAGGCGGTCATGTTGTCGCGGGCGTAGCCGTAGGCCAGGTCGAACATGCCGTAGTTCAGGCTGTGGAAGCCGGCCAACGTGATGAACTGGAACTTGTAGCCCATCGCGCCCAGCTCGCGCTGGAACTTGGCGATCGTCGCGTCGTCGAGGTTCTTCTTCCAGTTGAACGACGGCGAGCAGTTGTAGGCCAGCAGCTTGCCCGGGAACTTTGCGTGGATCGCGTCGGCAAAGGCCTTGGCGAACGCCAGGTCGGGCTTGCCGGTCTCGCACCAGATCAGGTCGGCGTACGGCGCGTAGGCCAGGCCGCGGCTGATCGACTGCTCGAGGCCGTTCTTCGTGCGGAAGAAGCCTTCGACGGTGCGCTCGCCGGTCAGGAAGGGCTGGTCGTTCTCGTCGACGTCGCTGGTCACCAGGTCGGCGGCCTCGGCGTCGGTGCGCGCCAGCAGCACGGTCGGCGTGCCCATCACGTCGGCGGCCAGGCGGGCGGCGACGAGCTTGCTGATCGCTTCACGCGTCGGCACCAGCACCTTGCCACCCATGTGGCCGCACTTCTTGACGGCGGCGAGCTGGTCCTCGAAGTGCACGCCGGCAGCACCGGCGTCGATCATGGCCTTCATCAGCTCGAAGGCGTTGAGCACGCCGCCGAAGCCGGCTTCGGCGTCGGCGACGATGGGCGCGAAGAAGTCGATGTCGTTCTTGCCTTCGCTCCACTGGATCTGGTCGGCACGCTGGAAGGTCGCGTTGATGCGCTTGACGACCTTGGGCACCGAGTCCACCGAGTACAGCGACTGGTCGGGATACATCTCGCCGTTGCTGTTGGCGTCACCGGCGACCTGCCAGCCCGACAGGTAGATCGCCTTCAGGCCGGCCTTGACCTGCTGCATCGCCTGGTTGCCGGTGAGCGCGCCGAGCGCGTTGATGAACGGCTCGTTGTTGATCAGCGTCCACAGCTTCTCGGCACCACGCTTGGCCAGCGTGTGCTCGATGGCGAGCGAGCCGCGCAGGCGCACCACGTCGGCGGCGGTGTAGCCGCGCTTGATGCCTTTCCAGCGCGGGTTCTCGGCCCACTCTTTTTCGAGTGCGGCGGCCTGTTGTTCGCGGGTCGGTTGCGTCATCGGAAGACTCCTGGTCCAAGGGAGAAACGATGACGCAAGCGTACCCTTCGCGACGCGCGATGCCAAGACTTCTGTCTTATATAAGACAAAAGATTGAGTCTCGACAAATCAACGACTTAGCAAGACATTCCCGCGATGCGAGATCGCTTTCTTTCATATGGCGCATTTTGCTGCGGTGCAGCGTCGCCCGATCCCGCGATGCGGAAGAAGCCTTCCATCACGTGAGATCGATGCCGCTCGCCGCCAGCCAGCGCCGGTAAAAGCCATCGGCCAGGCCTTGCTGCGCGGCCAGTGCGGCGAGGCCGTGCCGACGCATGGCCTCGCCGTCCTGCACGCTGGCATGCGCTCCGAGCGCCTGCCGATAGCGCGGGCCGTCGTCGCACGACCATCGCGCCAGCTTCTCGGCGTCCTGCTCGACATGGAACTGCAGCGCCAGGTGCGGGCCGATCGCGAAGGCCTGGTTCGGACAGGCTGCGCTGCCGGCCAGGCGCACGGCGTCACGCGGCAGCTCGAACGCCTCGTAGTGCCACTGGAAGACCGTGTGCTGCGGCGCCTCGCCGAACCAGGCGCGCGCGACGTCCGAGTCGGCGACGTCGATCGGCAACCAGCCGATCTCGGGGGCCGGCGACTCGACGACACGCGCACCGAGTGCCCGCGCCATCAGCTGCCCGCCGAGGCAGTGGCCGATCACCGGCCGCGAGCGCTGCATCGCGTCGAGGATCAGGCGCTCGCCGGCGCGCAGCGCCGACAGCGGGTCGTTGGCGCTCATCTCGCCGCCCAGCAGGGCCAGCGCGGCATAGGCTTCGGTCGATTCGGGGAAGGCCTCTCCGGCCTCGGCGTTGCGGACCTCGAAGGCGACGCCACGCGCGCGCAGCCACGTCGCCAGAAAGGCCGGCCCGTCGCTCGACTGGTGCTGCAGCACGAGCACCGGCTTCATCGCCCGCGCTTCCTTATGATGGCTGCCACGGCGGCGCGATCGCGCCGCTGCCCTCCCGTCCGATGAGCCACTTCGCCTTCCTTTCCGATCACGCCTCGTTCCTGAAGGTGCCGACGCGCGAGGCCGCGCCGGAGATGCCGTTCTGCGTCGCCGGCGTCGCCTGGGACGGCGCGGTGACCAACCGGCCCGGTGCACGCTTCGGGCCACGCGCGATCCGCGCCGCCAGCCACATGCTGTGCGACGCCACGCATCCGCTGTTCGGCACGTCGCCGATCGGCGCGCTGGCCGACGCCGGCGACCTGCCGCTGCCCAACACCTCGATCGAGGGCATGCGGCGTGCGCTGCAGCCCGCGGCGGCGGAACTGATCGCCTCCCACCACATGGCCTGGCTGGGCGGCGACCACTCGATGACGCTGCCGCTGCTGCGCGAGTACCGCGCCCGGCTCGGCCGGCCGCTGGCGGTGATCCATTTCGACGCCCATTGCGACACCTGGGAAGACCACTTCGGCGAGCCCTCGGGCCACGGCACCTGGGTGCACGAGGCCTTCGTCGAAGGCCTGGTCGATCCTGCCTGCTTCGTCCAGGTCGGCATCCGCTCGGCCGCGGTGCGCGAGGCCCGCGACTACGTGCCCGACCGGGGCGGCCTGTTCTTCGGCGCGCGCGAGCTGCGCGGCCTGGAAAGCCCGGCGCAACTGGCTCCGGTGCTGGCCGCGGTGCGCGAGCGTTTCGCCGCGCACGGCATGCCGCCGGTCTATCTGTCGCTGGACATCGACTGCCTGGATCCGGCGTTCGCGCCCGGCACCGGCACCCCGGAACCGGGCGGCATGAGCACCAACCAGGTGCTGACGCTGCTCGAGGAGTGGGCAGACCTTGCTTTCGTGGGCATGGATTGCGTCGAGGTCTCGCCGCCGTACGATCATGCGGAACTCGCGTCGTCGGCCGCCGCGACCTTCGTCTGGACCTACCTGTCCGGCCGGCTGTCCCAGGCCCCGACCGGAGCAGGAGCGGTGCGCCGGTGACGGCGAACCGAACTTGATCCCGCGCAAGTCCGACACTTTGCTCGTTCGAACAATCAGGAAAACCCTGAAGGAGTCGCGATGGTTGCTAGCTCTGGAACCAAGGCCCGTCCCGCCCGCATCCCGGCGCCGCCGGTTCCGCCTTTCGAGGCGCTCGACCGCACGCATGCCCGCGTGATCGAGGTGCTGGGCCAGTTCGACCGCCTGCTGGCGCACATCGACGAGAACGGTGCCGACGAGGTGGCGCGCGCCAGCGCCGCCGAGATCCACGCGTTCTTCAGCGGCCACGCCCGCCAGCACCACGCCGACGAAGAGCGTTTCGTCTTCCCGCAGCTGCTGGCCAAGGGCGATGCCGAACTGGTGCAGAGCATCAAGCGTCTGCAGCAGGACCACGGCTGGCTCGAGGAAGACTGGCTGGAGCTGGCGCCGCAGATCGAGGCCATCGCCGAGGGCTACAACTGGTACGACCTGGTGATGCTGCGCCACGCGCTGCCGGTCTTCACCGCGCTCTACTACGAGCACATCGGCCTGGAGGAGTCGCTGGTCTACCCGGCGGCCCGGCGCCACCAGGCTTCGCTGGAGGAAGGCGCGAAGTCGCGCGGCTGAGCGGCATCCTCTCCAGCCGACGCGGGCGCCCGAGGGCGCCCGTTTTCGTTGTGGCGTCACAGCGGCAAGGCGCTGGTCTTCTTCACGGTGCGCAGCACCAACATGGAGTTGGAGCGCACCACGCCGGGCAGGCGGGGCAGCACCTCGGCGTGGAAACGCTCCAGGTCCTCGGCGTCGCGGTAGGTGAAGCGCACCAGGTAGTCGTTGGCCCCGGCGACGTAGAAGCAGTCGAGGATCTCCGGCGTGTCCTTCACCGCGCGCTCGAAGGCTTCGAGCTTGCCTGGCTGCGTGCTCTCCAGGTTGACGATGGTGTAGCTCGTGCCGTGGCGACCGATGGCGCGTGGATTGAGCAGCGCGACGTAGCGGTCGACGACGCCCTGCTCCTCCAGCGCCTTGACGCGCCGCAGGCAGGCCGACGGCGACAGGTGAACACGCTGCGCGAGGTCGACGTTGGACAGCCGGCCGTCGATCTGCAGTTCCTGCAGGATGGCCCGGTCGATCGCGTCGAGTTTGGCAGGCCATTGCGACGATGCTTCGCTAGTTCGCATGAAATTGCGCCTTCCGTCAGTTCGATCGCATCATAGTGCGTTGCCACGGGCCAACCCGCATCGACCGAGCACGCACATTGCTAACGGTCCTGGCTAGACTGAGGCCGGGTCCCGCACCCGTCTTCCCACGTCGAAACACCCGGCGCCGGCCTTGGCGCCACCCCGGAACACCGCCATGACTCAGGATCTTTCCGCCTACTGGATGCCCTTCACCGCCAACCGGCAGTTCAAGAAGGCTCCGCGCCTGCTGACCCGCTCGGAAGGCATGTACTACTGGGACGACCGTGGCCGCCAGATCCTCGATGGCGTGGCCGGCCTGTGGTGCGTCAACGCCGGCCACGCGCGGCCGAAGATCGTGCAGGCCATCCAGGCCCAGGCCGCCGAACTGGACTACGCGCCGCCGTTCCAGATGGCGCACCCCAAGGCGTTCGAGCTCGCCGACCGTCTCGCCAAGCTGGCACCGGCCGGGCTGGACCACGTCTTCTTCACGAACTCGGGCTCCGAGTCGGTCGAGACGGCGCTGAAGATCGCGCTGGCCTATCACCGCGCGCGCGGTGAAGGCAGCCGCACGCGGCTGATCGGCCGCGAGCGTGGTTACCACGGCGTCAACTTCGGCGGCATCTCGGTCGGCGGCATCGTCGGCAACCGCAAGGTCTTCGGCACGCTGCTGGGGGGTGTCGACCACATCCGCCACACCCACGACCCGGCGCGCAACGCCTTCAGCGTCGGCCAGCCCGCGCACGGCGCCGAACTCGCCGACGACCTGGAGCGCCTGGTCGCGCTGCACGACGCGTCGACGATCGCCGCGGTCATCGTCGAGCCGGTCGCCGGCTCCACCGGTGTGCTGCTGCCGCCCCAGGGCTACCTGCAGCGCCTGCGCGAGATCTGCGACCGCCACGGCATCCTGCTGATCTTCGACGAGGTCATCACCGGTTTCGGCCGCACCGGCCAGCCCTTCGCGGCACAGACCTTCGGCGTGACGCCCGACCTCGTGACGCTGGCCAAGGGCGTGACCAACGGCACCGTGCCGATGGGGGCCGTGCTCGTCAAGGACACGATCCACGACACCTTCATGAACGGGCCCGAGCACCTGATCGAGTTCGCCCACGGCTACACCTATTCCGGCCACCCGCTGGCCTGCGCCGCCGGCCTGGCGACACTCGACACCTACGCCGAGGAAGGCCTGCTGACCCGCGCCACCGAGCTCGGCGGCCACTTCGCGCAGGCGGTGCATTCGCTGAAGGGCGAGCCGCATGTCGTCGACGTGCGCAACGTCGGCTTCGTCGGCGGCATCGAGCTGGCCACGCGCCCGGGCGAGCCCGGCAAGCGCGCCTTCGACGCCTTCCTCGATTGCTACGAGCAGGGCGTGCTGATCCGCACCACCGGTGACGTCATCGCGCTGTCGCCGCCGCTGATCATCGAGACGGCGCAGATCGACCGCATCGTCGAGACGATCCGCACGGCCCTGCGCCGCCTGGCCTGACGCACGGACGCCCGGAGGCCGCCGCGATGCCGCTGCTCGACACGGACCAGGACCTGGCCCGCGACTCCTATTACGCGGCGACCGCGGCGCGTGGCCCCGGCCATGCACCGCTGACCGGCACGACGAGCTGCGACGTCGCCGTCGTCGGCGGCGGTCTGGCCGGGCTGTCGGCGGCGCTGGAGCTGCGCCAGCGCGGCTTCGACGTCGTGCTGCTCGAAGGCCGCCAGCTCGCCTGGGGCGGCAGCGGCCGCAACGGCGGCCAGGCGATCCACGGCCTGGCCTGCGACCAGGCCACGATCGAGGCCCAGCTCGGCCTGGACGAAGCCAAACGTGTCTGGGCGATATCGATCGAGGCGCTGGACCTGATCCGCGAGCGCATCGCCCGCCACGACATCGAGTGCGAATGGCGCGACGGCTACCTCGGCCTGGCGACCAACGCCCGCAAGGGCGCCGAACTCGCCGAATGGGCCGACCGCATGGACTCGGTCTACGGCTACCCGCTGACCCGCGTCGGCCACGCCGAGGTGCGCGACTGGATCGACAGCCCGCGTTTCCACAGCGGCGTGCACGACCCGCGCTCCGGGCACCTGCATCCGCTGAAGTACGCGCTGGGCATCGCGCGCGCGGCCGCCGAGGCCGGCGTGCGCCTGCACGAACACAGCCCGGTGGTCTCGATGACGCCGGGCGAGCCGGCCGTGCTGCGCACCGCCGGCGGCGAGGTGCACGCCCGGCGCGTGCTGCTCGCCGGCAACGTGTACCTCTCGGGACTGGCGCCGGCGCTGGAGCCGCGCATCATGCCGGTCGGCACGTACATTGCGTGCAGCAGCGTGCTCGACGACGCGGTGGCCGACCGGCTGATCCCGTCGCGATCGGCGGTCTGCGACACCAACTTCGTGCTCGACTACTTCCGCACCACCGACGACAACCGCATGCTCTACGGCGGCCGCGTCAGCTACAGCACGCTGACGCCGTCCAACCTCGCACAGAGCATGCGCCAGCGCATGCTGCTGAGCTTCCCCCAGCTCGCGTCGGCCCAGGTCGACTACGCCTGGGGCGGCTTCGTCGACATCTCGATGAACCGCGCGCCCGACTTCGGCCGTCTCGCCGGCGCGCCCAACGTCTACTACCTGCAAGGTTTCTCCGGTCACGGGCTCGCCCTGACCGGAATGGCCGGCCGCCTCGTCGCCGAGGCGATCGCCGGCGACGCGTCCCGCTTCGACGTCTTCGCCAGGCTGCGCCACCGGGCCTTCCCCGGTGGCCGGATGCTGCGTACACCCGCATTGGTGCTCGGCATGGCCTGGTATAGGCTGCGGGACATCCTAGGCTGACCCTCGCTACTTCATGAGTCAAAGCACGCCCGTCGTTCTCGTCACCAGCTGCAATCGCCCCTCGGGCGAACACCCGCTCCACGTCGCCGGACGCAAGTACGTCGACGCCGTGCGCCTCGCCGGCGCCTTGCCGCTGATCGCACCGCCCTTCGGGCCCGACGAGATCGACGCGCTGCTGGACACCTGCGACGGCGTCCTGCTGACGGGCTCGCAATCCAACGTGCACCCCTCGCATTTCAACGAGACGGTGCTCGACACCTCGCTGCCGCTGGACCCGGACCGCGACGCCTGGACGCTGCCGCTGATCCGGCGGGCGCTCGAACGCGGCGTGCCGCTGTTCGGCATCTGCCGCGGCTTCCAGGAAGCCAACGTCGCGCTCGGCGGCACGCTGTACCAGGCGGTGCACCAGGCCGAGGGCCGCCACGACCACCGCGCGCCGGCCGACCAGCCGGCGGCGATTCAGTACGACCTGGCGCACCGTGTCGACGTCGTCGCCGGCGGCATGCTGGCGGCGATCACCGGGCGCGAGCACTTCGAGGTCAACTCGGTGCACGGTCAGGGCGTGCGTGAGCTCGCGCCCGGCCTGCGCGCCGAGGCCCATGCGCCCGACGGTCTCGTCGAAGCCTTCACCCAGCCCGCCGCGCCGGGCTTCAACCTCTGCGTCCAGTGGCACCCCGAGTGGCGTGCCGCAGACAACCCCGTCTCGGTCCAGCTCTTCAACGCGTTCGGCGTCGCCGTGCGTGCCTACCGCGACCGGGTGCGCGGGCCCTTGCCTCGCGTCCCTGCCGCTTGAACGACAGGGTTTCGTGCGCCGCCCCTTCGATCGCGGCGCGCCGACAGCGAAGACAGGTACCCCATGGTCAAGAAAGATCCCTACACCTTCAGCGAGCTCGAACAGTGGCTCGACAAGAACCGCGTCACCGAGATCGAGTGCCTGGTGCCCGACCTCACCGGCGTGGCCCGCGGCAAGATCCTGCCGCGCGAGAAGTTCACCGAAGACCGCGGCATGCGGCTGCCCGAGGCCATCGTCGCGATGGGCGTGACCGGCGAGTTCCCCGAGGAGGGGCCGTACTACGACGTCATCACGCCGACCGACCGCGACATGCACCTGCAGCCGGACCCGACGACGGTGCGCATCGTGCCCTGGGCGAGCGACCCGACGGCGCAGGTCATCCACGACTGCTACGACCGCGAAGGCAAGCTCGTGCCGTTCGCGCCGCGTTCGGTGCTGCGCCGCGTCTGCGACCTGTACGCCGATCTCGGGCTGGAGCCGGTGGTGGCGCCCGAGCTCGAGTTCTATCTCGTGGCGCGCAACACCGACCCCGACGTGCCGCTGAAGCCGCCGGTCGGCCGCAGCGGCCGCAGCGAGACCTCTCGCCAGGCGTATTCGATCGACGCGGTCAACGAGTTCGACCCGCTGTTCGAGGACGTCTACGACTACTGCGAGAAGATGGGCCTGAACGTGGACACGCTGATCCACGAGATCGGCGCCGGGCAGATGGAGATCAACTTCTTCCACGCCCACCCGCTGGGCCTGGCCGACGAGGTCTTCCTCTTCAAGCGCACGGTGCGCGAGGCGGCGCTGCGCCACGACATGTTCGCGACCTTCATGGCCAAGCCGATCGCCGGCGAGCCGGGCAGCGCGATGCACGTGCACCAGAGCATCGTGCGCAAGAGCGACGGCCGCAACATCTTCAGCAACGACGACGGCACGCCGAGCAAGGAGTTCTACTGGTACATCGGCGGCCTGCAGAAGTACATCCCGGCGGCGATGGCGCTGTTCGCGCCCTACGTCAACAGCTACCGCCGGCTGGCGCGCTTCACCGCGGCGCCGATCAACATCCAGTGGGGCACCGACAACCGCACCGTCGGCATCCGCAGCCCGGTGGCATCGCCCAACGCGCGCCGCATCGAGAACCGCGTCATCGGCGCCGACGCCAACCCCTACGTCGCACTGGCCGCGACGCTGGCCTGCGGCTGGCTCGGCATCCAGCACCGCATCGAGCCCTCGGCCGAGTGCAAGGGCGACGCCTATCTCGGCGAGTACGCCCTGCCCCGCAGCCTGGGCGAGGCGCTGACGTTGCTGCGCGACGAGCGCGAGCTCGCGCGTGTGCTCGGCGAGGACTTCATCACCGTCTACACCGAGGTGAAGGAGATCGAGCACGCCGAATTCATGAAGGTGATCTCGCCCTGGGAGCGTGAACACCTGCTGCTCCACGTCTGAAGGAAGCCCGATGTCCACGCAACGCACCACCCGGGAATGGCAGGCCGCCGACGCGGCGCACTTCCTGCACCCGTTCACCGACTTCCAGGCGCTGTCGCGCAAGGGAGCCCGCGTCATCGAACGCACCGAGAACATCTACCTCTGGGATACCGAGGGCCACAAGATCCTCGACGCGATGAGCGGGCTGTGGTGCGTCAACGTCGGCTACGGCCAGCAGGCGCTGGTCGACGCCGCGACCGCGCAGCTCAAGCAGCTGCCGTTCTACAACGCCTTCTTCCAGACCGCGACGCCGCCGGCCATCGAGCTGGCCGAGCTGCTGGCCGAGGTGACGCCGCCGCAATTCCAGCACGTCTTCTTCAGCGGCTCGGGCAGCGAAGGCAACGACACCGTGGTGCGCATGGTGCGCCGCTACTGGGACCTGCTCGGCCAGCCCGAGCGCCAGGTCATCATCAGCCGCGACAACGCCTATCACGGCTCGACGATGGCCGGCGCCTCGCTGGGCGGCATGAGCGGCATGCACGCCCAGGGCGGGCTGCCGATCCCCGGCATCGTGCACATCGGCCAGCCCTACTGGCACGAACACGGCAAGGGCCTGTCGCGCGACGAGTTCGGCCTCGTCGCCGCACGCTGGCTCGAAGCCAAGATCCTCGAGCTCGGGCCCGAGCGAGTCGCCGCCTTCATCGGCGAGCCGATCCAGGGCGCCGGCGGCGTCATCATCCCGCCGGCGACCTACTGGCCCGAAGTCCAGCGCATCTGCGACCAGTACGGCATCCTGCTGGTCAGCGACGAGGTCATCTGCGGCTTCGGCCGCACCGGCCGCTGGTTCGGCTGCGAGACCATGGGCACCAGGCCCGACCTGATGACCTTCGCCAAGGGCGTGACCAGCGGCTACGTGCCGCTGGGCGGCGTGATGGTCGGCGAGCGCATCGCCAAGGTGCTGATCGAGAAGGGCGGCGAGTTCAACCACGGCTACACCTACAGCGGCCACCCGGTGGCCTGCGCGGTGGCCCTGGCCAACATCAAGCTGATGCGCGAGCTGAAGCTGGTGGAGCACGTTCGCGACGACGTCGGCCCGTATCTTGCGAGCCAGTTCGCGACGCTGCGCGACCATCCGCTGGTCGCCGACGCGGAAAGCTGCGGGCTGATGGGGGCGATCCTGCTGGCCAAAGACAAGGCGACGGGCACGCCCTTCCCCGAGTCCGTGGAGATCGGCATGGTCTGCCGGGGCCACTGCTTCCGCGAAGGCCTGATCATGCGGGCGGTCGGTGACCGGATGATCATCGCGCCCCCGCTCGTGATCACCCGGCAGCAGATCGACGAGATGATGGGTCTGATCCGTCGTTGCCTGGATCTGACGCTTGCCGACGCCAAGGCGGGCGGCTGGCTGTCCTAGCTGTCTTAGACTCGCGCGCTGTTCACGACAATCCCCACCCCTTCGGAGGTTCCCTCATGAACTTGAAGTCCGTCCTAGCGATGGCAGGCTTGGCCCTGGCCTGCTCGTCCGTGTTCGCCCAGGAAGAAGAAAAGATCCTGAACGTCTACAACTGGTCGGACTACATCGCCGAGGACACGATCCGCAACTTCGAGAAGGAAACCGGGATCAAGGTCCGGTACGACAACTTCGACAACAACGAGATCGTGCACGCCAAGCTGGTGGCGGGCAAGACGGGCTACGACATCGTCGTGCCGTCGTCCAACTGGGCCAAGCTGCAGCTCGAAGGCGGCCTGCTGCGTAAGCTGGACAAGGCGCAGATCCCGAACCTGAAGAACCTCGACCCGGCGGTGCAGGCGGCACTGGCCAAGATGGACCCGGGCAACGAGTACATGGTCGACTGGCTGTGGGGCTACACGACGGTCGGCATCAACGTCGACAAGGTCAAGGCGGCGCTGGGCTCGATGCCGATGCCCGACAACGCCTGGGACCTGGTCTTCAAGCCCGAGTACATCTCCAAGCTCAAGAGCTGCGGCGTCAGCTTCCTGGACTCGGCCTCCGAGGTCGTGCCCGCGGCGCTGCACTACCTGGGCAAGCCCTCGTTCAGCAAGACGCCGAGCGACTACGCCGCGGCCGGCCAGCTGCTGAAGAGCGTGCGACCGCACATCACGCTGTTCAGCTCGTCGGGCTACATCAACGACATGGCCAACGGCTCGATCTGCCTGGCGCTGGGCTGGTCGGGTGACATCAACATCGCGCGCCAGCGGGCGATCGACGGCAAGACCGGCCAGAAGATCGAGGCGCTGATCCCGAAGACCGGCGGCCTGCTGTTCTTCGACGTGATGGTGATCCCGGCGGACGCGCCGCGTCCGGGCAACGCGCACAAGTTCATCAACTACATCCTGCGCCCCGAGGTGCACGCGTCGCTGACCAACAAGGTCTTCTACGCCAACCCGAACGCCGAGTCGCGCAAGTTCGTGAAGCCCGAAGTGGCCAACAATCCGACGGTCTTCCTGTCGCCCTCGGACATGGCCCGCATGGTTTCGCCGGACTCGCTGAACAACGACCTGCGCCGGTTGATGACCCGGACCTTCACCTCGTTCAAGACGGGGATGTAGCCCCCGGGATTTGAGCCCCCCGTAGCGCCTGCGGCGCTCCCCCCCGAGGGGGGGCGCCGCCAGCGGACCGGCGGAGCCGGTCCGCGGCGGCAGCTTGACTCGCTTTCCGCTCGTTCTTTTTCCTTCTTCAGACAGACACAGGCCCGCCGCTGAGATGGTTGCCACCGACAAAGAAAAGCAGTTCCTGCAGATCCAGGACGTCGTCAAGGACTTCGACGGTCACCGTGCCGTCAACCACGCCAACGTCGACATCGCCAAGGGCGAGATCTTCGCCCTGCTCGGCCCCTCGGGCTGCGGCAAGAGCACGCTGCTGCGCATGCTCGCCGGCTTCGAGACGCCGACCTCCGGGCGCATCCTGCTGAACGGCGTCGACCTGGCGACGCTGCCGCCGTACGAGCGGCCGATGAACATGATGTTCCAGAGCTACGCGCTCTTCCCGCACCTGACGGTGTGGGAGAACATCGCTTTCGGCCTGCGCCGCGAAGGCCAGCCCAAGGATCGCATCGCCGAACGTGTCGAGGCCATGCTCAAGCTGGTGCAGCTGGGCAAGTACGCCCAGCGCAAGCCGCACCAGCTCTCCGGCGGCCAGCAGCAGCGTGTCGCGCTGGCGCGCAGCCTGGCCAAGCAGCCGCAACTGCTGCTGCTCGACGAGCCGATGGGCGCGCTCGATAAGAAGCTGCGCGAACAGACCCAGATCGAGCTCGTCAACATCATCGAGCAGGTCGGCGTGACCTGCGTGATGGTCACCCACGACCAGGAAGAGGCGATGACGATGGCCACCCGCCTGGCCATCATGTCCGAAGGCCGCTTCCTGCAGGTCGGCGCCCCCAGCGAGATCTACGAGACGCCGGCGACGCGCTTCGTCGCCGACTTCATCGGCAACGTCAACCTGATGGACGGCACGCTGACCGTCGACGAGCCCGACCACGTCGTCATCGACTGCGCCGACTGCCGCCACTTCGTCGGCCACGGCATCACCGGCACCGAGGGCATGCCGGTCACGGTGGCCCTGCGCCCCGAGAAGATCCACATCTCGCACCACCAGCCGGCCGAGCACGAGTTCAACTGCGCCCCCGGCAAGATCAAGGAGCTGTCGTACTTCGGCATGTTCACCGTCTATCACGTCGTGCTGCCCAGCGGCGCGCTGATCAAGGTGAGCGTGGCCAACACGCAGCGTCACCGCGACGAGAGCTACACCTGGGGCGACGAGGTCTGGGTGCACTGGTCTCGTTCGGCCCACGTCGTCCTCACCCAGTGAGCGCGGCCGTGCAACGTCTGAAGTCCTGGTTCAACGGCCGGCAGCTCGTCATCGCGCTGCCGTACGCGTTCCTGCTGCTGTTCTTCCTGTTCCCGTTCCTGATCGTCGGCAAGATCAGCGTCTCCGAGATGGAGACGGTCGCGTTCAAGGACGTGATCAGCTTCGCCGACGGCGTCTTCCAGCTGACGCTGAAGTTCGGCAACTACCTCTACATCGCCGAGGACAGCCTCTACTTCCGCACCTACCTGAGCAGCGTGCAGTACGCGGCGACGACGACGCTGCTGTGCCTGGCCATCGGCTACCCGTTCGCCTACTTCATGGCACGCGCGCGCAGCACGGTGCAGCCGGCGCTGCTGATGCTGGTGATGCTGCCGTTCTGGACCTCGTTCCTGCTGCGCGTCTACGCCTGGAAGGGTCTGCTGAGCGACGGCGGCGTCGTCGCCCAGTTCGTCGTCGGCATCGGCCTGGACCAGCTGCTGGCCGCCATCGGCCTGATCCCGGCGCCGGGCAAGCTGATGAACACGCCGTTCTCGCTGATCCTCGGCATGGTCTACACCTACCTGCCGTTCATGATCCTGCCGCTGTACGCCAACCTGTCCAAGATGGACCTGCGGCTGCTGGAGGCGGCGGCCGACCTCGGCGCCTCGCCCTGGGTGGCCTTCTGGAAGATCACCGTGCCGCTGTCCAAGGCCGGGATCATCGCCGGCTCGATGCTGGTGTTCATCCCCTGCGTCGGCGAGTACGTGATCCCCGAACTGCTCGGCGGCCCCGAGACGCTGATGATCGGCCGCGTCATCTGGGACGAGTTCTTCTCCAACAACGACTGGCCGATGGCCTCGAGCGTCGCGGTCATCATGATCCTGCTGATCATCGTGCCGCTGGCGATCTTCAACAAATACCAGGCCGAAGCCCAGGAGGCACAGCGATGAAGCCTTCGCGTTTCAACCTGTGGTTCGGGCGCGCCTGGCTGGCGGCGGGCTACACCTTCCTGTTCGTGCCCATCGTCGCGCTGGTCGTCTACTCGTTCAACGACTCGCCGCTGCCCAACGTCTGGCGCGGCTTCACGCTGCGCTGGTACCAGTCGCTGATCCACGACACCGAGATCATCTCGGGCCTGTGGCTGAGCCTCAAGGTCGCGTTCCTGACGGCCTGCGGCTCGGTGGTGCTGGGCACGCTGGCGGCCTTCGTGCTCGTCAAGTACAAGCGCTTCTTCGGCCGCACCGTGTTCTCCGGCATGGTCAACGCGCCGCTGGTGATGCCCGAGGTCGTCGTCGGCCTGTCGCTGCTGCTGATGCTGGTCAGCGTGCAGCGTGCGCTGGGCTTCCCCGAACGCGGCCTGACGACGATCTGGATCGGCCACCTGCTGCTCGGCATGGCCTACGCGACGGTGGTCGTGCAGTCGCGGCTGCAGGACCTGAACCCGCGGCTGGAGGAGGCGGCGATGGACCTCGGCGCCCGCCCGGCCCAGGTCTTCTGGCTGGTGACGCTGCCGATGATCGGCCAGTCGCTGGTCTCGGCCTGGCTGCTGACCTTCACGATCTCGCTGGACGACGTCGTGCTGTCGAACTTCCTGTCCGGCCCCGGGGCGACGACGATGCCGCTGGTCATCTTCTCGCGTGCCCGCCTGGGGCTGAACCCGAGCGTCAACGCCGTCGCCGCGATCACCGTCGCCGTCGTCGCGATCGGCGTGATCGTCGCCAGCTACGTCATTGCCCGTCGCGAGCGCCAGCGTCTGCTGGACCTGGCCGCCGCGTCCCGCGCCTGAGCATCGAACCGGATCCGAAGACCACCCGAGGAGGAATCCTGATGAAGCCCGTCCGCCTGACCGCCCTCGTCATCGCGATCGGGGCCGCCTTCCCCGCGGCCGCCCAGAGCAACGAGGAACTGCTGAAGGAACTGCGTGCGCTGCGCGACCGCGTCGGCGAACTCGAGAAGAAGCTCGCCGCGCAGCCCGCGGCCGCGCCGCAGCCCGGCCAGTGGGGCATGACGCCCGAGCAGGCGCAGGAGCTGGCGCGCATCGGCACCAAGGCCGAGGCGCTGCAGGACGACCTCGAGATGCAGGGCTTCAAGGGCCTGAAGATCAGTGGCCAGATCGACCCGACCTGGATCTACAACCGCCGCGCCGACAACGCCTCCTTCGTGCTGCTCAACGGCGAGGATGGCCGCTACACCTACGACAACTCGTACTTCGGCATGGCCGTGCTCGATTTCCTGAAGGAGACCGAGGGCGGCACGATCTGGCACCTGACGCTGGCGCCCGAACGCGGCACCGGCGCGCTGACCAACGGCGGCTCGATCGTGCACGAGGCCTCGGTGTCGATCCCGTTGGGCGACCTGCAGAACCGCCTCTGGGTGGGCCAGATCCCGGACTGGACTGGCTACGAGATGACGCTGCCCGACGGCAACAAGCTCGTCACCCACAACCTGCTGTTCGACTTCATGGCGCCGACGTCGTACACCGGCGCGGTCTACGAGCTGACCAGCGGCAAGTGGGTGGCCAAGGTCGGCCTGGCCAACTTCAACACGCCGCGCCAGGGCCGGGGCCAGAAGTCGCCGTCGCTGATCTACCGCGTCGACTACTCGAAGGGCGAGTTCAGCGGCTTCGGCTTCACCGGCCTGCACGGCAAGACCGTCAACTACGCCGCCGACGGCACCGACGCCGAAGGCGAGCGCACCCAGGTCCACCTGCTCGAAGCCGACGCCTACTACACGCGGGGCGACCTCTCGCTGTTCGGCCAGATCAGCTACGGCCAGCAGAAGAAGGCCGCGATCTACCAGGAGGACGGCCCGCGCGACGCACGCTGGTGGGGCCTGTCGACGACCGCGGCCTACAAGATCACGCCGCGTCTGGAAGGCGTGGTGCGCGCCGACTACATCCACAACCGCAAGAACGGCGGCGGCCTGCTCGGCTACAGCTTCGACGACGGTGCCAACGGCATCGGCCGGGCGCTCAGCGGCTACGACGAAGACGGCAATCCGATCGTCGTCGGCGATCCGTCCAAGGGCGCCAACCGCTACGCGCTGACGGTCGGCGGCAACTACCTCTACGACGAGAACACGATCTTCAAGCTCGAGTACCGCTACGACGGTGCCTCGCTGGCCGTGTTCGAGGACGTGAAGGACGGCAGCTACCGCAAGAACAACCACCTGCTCGGCGCCTCGGTGGTCGTCAAGTTCTGACGCCGCGCCCCCCGGCGGGCCGGCACGGCCCGTGCCGAGCCCTCCAGGAGACGCGATGACTTCCTCTACCCCGAACTGGCACGAACGTGCCGCGGCGCTGGCCTTCGACGGCCGCGCGCTGATCGACGGCCAGCGCATTGCCGGAGCCTCCGGCGAGACCTTCGAGAAACGCTCACCGATCGACGGCCGCCGCCTCGGCGACGTGGTGCGCGGCCGCGCCGAGGACGTGGACCGCGCGGTGGCTGCGGCCCGCGCCGCCTTCGACGACCGCCGCTGGGCCGGCAAGGCCCCGGCGGTGCGCAAGAAGATCCTGCAGCGTTTCGCCGACGCCATCCTCGCCGCCAAGGACGAGCTGGCCTTGCTCGAGACGCTGGACATGGGCAAGCCGATCCGCTGGTCGCTGGCCGTCGACGTGCCGGCGACGGCACGCTGCATCGCCTGGTACGCCGAGGCGGTGGACAAGGTCTACGACGAGATCGCGCCGACCGCCGAGAACGCGCTGGCGCTGATCACGCGCGAGCCGATGGGCGTCGTCGGCGCCATCGTGCCCTGGAACTACCCGATGATCATGGCCGCCTGGAAACTCGGGCCGGCGCTGGCGGCGGGCAACTCGGTGGTGCTGAAGCCCAGCGAGAAGAGCCCGTACACCGCGCTGCGCCTGGCCGAGATCGCCATCGAGGCCGGGCTGCCGCCGGGTGTCTTCAACGTCGTGCCGGGTTACGGCGGCGAAGCCGGCGAGGCGCTGGCGCTGCACCCCGACGTCGACGCGATCGGTTTCACCGGCAGCACGCGCATCGGCCGGCGCATGCTGGAGTACGCGGGCCGCTCCAACCTGAAGCGCGTCTACAACGAGCTGGGCGGCAAGTCGGCCTTCCTCGTCTTCCCCGACGCCGACCTGGGCCGCGCCGCCGAGACGGTGGCCGACAGCATCTTCTTCAACCAGGGCGAGAGCTGCAACGCACCGTCGCGCCTGCTGGTGCACGACAGCATCGCCGACGAGTTCGCCGCACGCGTGGCGGCGCTGGCGCCCAGGTTCACGCCGGCCGACCCGCTGGAGCCCTCGACCGTGATGGGCGCGCTGGTCGACGAGCAGCAGATGGCCACCGTGCTAGGCTACATCGACGCCGGCCTGGCCGAAGGCGCGAGCTGCCTGGCCGGCGGCCGGCGCGCGCGCGCCGACAGCGGCGGCTTCTACGTCGAGCCGACGGTCTTCGCCGGCGTGACGAACACGATGCGCATCGCCCGCGAGGAGATCTTCGGCCCGGTGCTGTCGGTGCTGCGTTTCGCCGACGAGGTCGAGGCGGTGGCGATGGCCAACGCCAGCGCCTACGGCCTGCAGGCCAGTGTCTGGAGCGACAACGTGCACCGCGCGCACCGCGTCGCGCGTGCGCTGCGCGCCGGCACCGTGCACGTCAACCAGTACGACGAGGACGACATCACCGTCCCGTTCGGGGGCTACAAGCAGAGCGGCAACGGCCGCGACAAGAGCCTGCACGCCTTCGACAAGTACACCGAGTTGAAGACCACCTGGCTGCGCATCAACCCGGCATGAAGCCGCTGCGCGAGCGGCTCGAAGCCGCCGGCGTGCACACGCTGCTGGTCCAGTTCACCGACGTGCACGGCGTCGCCAAGGGCAAGCTCGTGCCGCTGGCGCACCTGGACGAGGTGCTCGCCACCGGCGCCGGTTTCGCCGGGCCGTCGATCTGGGGCACGGCGCTGCCGCGCTGCGGCCCGCGCTCCGAGTACTACGCCCGCGGCGACGCCGCGACCGCCCTGCCCTTGCCGTGGTGGCCGGGGGTCGCACGCCTGGTCGGCGACGGTTTCGTGGCCGGCGAACCCTTCGACGCCTGTCCGCGCCAGGTGCTGCGCCGCGCGCGCGAGCGTCTGGCCGCGCACGGGCTCGCGATGCAGACCGGCATCGAGCCCGAGTTCTTCCTGCTCAAGCGCGACGCCGCCGGCCGCTGGCTGCCGGCCGACGACGCCGACCGCCTGGACAAACCGTCGTACGACCTGAAGTCGCTGCCGCGCCAGCATGGGTTTCTGCACGCGCTGTCTTCCGCGCTGGCCGACGCCGGGCTGGACGTGCTGCAGATCGACCACGAGGACGCCCACGGCCAGTACGAGGTCAACTTCGCGCACGACGAGGCGCTGGCGAGCTGCGACCACCTGATGCTGTTCAAGCTGGCCGCGCATGCACTGGCCGAGGAGCGTGGGCTCGTCTTCTCGATGATGCCCAAGCCCTTCGCCAACCAGCCGGGCAGCGGGCTGCATTTCCACGTCTCGCTGTGGCGCGGCGCCGAACCGGCGGCCGACGTGCTGCCGGCCTTCGTCGCCGGCGTGCTGGCCCATGCGCCGGCGCTGGCCGCACTCGCCGCGCCGACCGTCAACTCCTACAAGCGGCTGACCGTCGGCGAATCGCTGTCGGGCACGACCTGGGCGCCGGCCTACATCGCCCACGGGCCGAACAACCGCACCGCGCTCGTGCGCACCCTGCCCGGCCGCTTCGAGTGGCGGCTGCCCGACGTCAGCGCCAACCCATACCTGGCCACCGCAGGGCTGATCGCCGCCGGGCTCGACGGCCTCGAACGCGGCCTGGTGCCGCCGCCGGCCGTCGACGACGACCTGTTCGCACTCGACCTGGCGACGATCCGCGCGCGCGACATCGGCCTGCTGCCGCAGTCGCTGGCCGAGGCGCTGGACGCGCTGGCCGCCGACCCGGTGGTGCTGGGCGCGCTCGGGCCCACGCTGGGCCCGGAGTTCCTGCGCCTCAAACGCGCCGAGTGGACCGCGTACACGCGCCACGTCAGCGGCTGGGAGCTGGAGCGCTACGCTGCGGCTTTCTGATGACCTCGCCTCGTGTTCCGCTGCTGGCCTATGCCTGCCTGGCCTCCGGCATGGCGCTGGTCGGCTGCTATGTCGGCCTGTCGCGGCTGCTCGTCGCGGCGCTGCCCGTCTTTCTGCTCGCCTGGCTGAGGTTCGGCATCGCCGCGGTGGCGATGGCGCACTGGGTCAAGCGCCCGGCCAACGAAGCGCCCTTGTCGGCGCACGACCGCAAGCTGCTGTTCTGGGAGAGTTTTCTCGGCAACTTCCTGTTCAGCATCTGCATGCTGTTCGGCGTCAAGGCGACCTCGGCGCTGGCCGCCGGTGTCGTGATGGCGGCAATCCCCGCCGCGGTGGCGATCCTGTCGCGGATCTTCCTCGGCGAACGCATCTCGCGCCGCGTGATGGCGGCCATCGTGCTGGCGGTCGCCGGCATCGCGCTGCTGGCGCTGGCCAAGGCGCCGGCCGGCAGCGCCGAGGCCGAGGCCCCTTGGTGGGGCTACGCGCTGCTGCTGGGGGCCGTGGTCTGCGAAGCGAGCTACGTCGTCATCGGCAAACGCCTCACCGGCAACGTCTCGCCCAAGCGCATCAGCGCGCTGATCAACCTCTGGGGGCTGGCGCTGGTCACGCCGTTCGGCGTCTGGCAGGCGCTCAGTTTCGACTTCGGCGCCGTCGCGCCGTCGACCTGGGCGCTGCTGGTGTTCTACGCCATCGCCGCCAGCATGGTGACGGTCTGGCTGTGGATGGCCGGGCTGCGCCACGTGCCGGCGTCGCAGGCGGGGGTGTTCACCGTGATGCTGCCGGTTGCCGCCGCGCTGGTCGGCGTCGTCTTCCTCGGCGAGCACTTCGGCGCCGGCCATGCCTGGGCATTTGCGCTGGCGCTGAGCGGGCTGTTGCTCGCCACCTGGCCGGCGCGGCAGGGGGCAGCGGCGGGGCAGCGGTAGGGGTCAGCGGTAGGGGTCAGGTCCCGAGGGACCTGACCCCGGCCTTTCCGGCCTTTCTGACCCCAGCCTCATTTCTTGCCCTTGCTGGTCTCGTGGCCGATGACGCCACCGACCGCGGCGCCGCCGATCGTGCCGGCCGCGCTGCCGCCGGTCAGCACCGAGCCGGCGACACCGCCGATGCCGGCGCCGATCGCGGTGTCGCGCTGCTGGGTCGTCATGCCGGAGCACCCGGCGAGCGCCACGGCGGCCACAACGCTGGCAATGGCGAGAGGGCGTGTCGTGTTCATGGTTCCACTCCTTGCAGGATCCGGGGCTCGGTGGCCCCGATGGAACCAGTGTGGAACACCGCCGGTGCGGCCGGCGTCGGCGGGCTCCTAAGCCGCTGTACGGCCTGTCCTACGCCGTCAGCCGCGCCGCGCGCTGCGGCCGTAGCTGCGGAACCTGGCGATCACCTCGTCCATCTCGGCACGGCCGAGCACACGCGGCTCGGTCACCGCCAGCGCCTTCAGGTAGACCTCGCACAGCGACTCGATCTCCAGGCAGACCTTCATCGCCTCGGCCAGCGTCGCGCCGGCGGCCACCAGCCCGTGGTGCGCCAGCAGGCAGGCCTTGCGATCGGCCATCGCCTCGCCGACCGCCGCCGACAGCGCCTCGGTGCCGAAGGTGTGATACGGCACCAGCGGCACGGTGTCGCCACCGGCCACCGCGATCATGTAGTGGAAGGCCGGCAGCGGCCGGTCCAGGCAGGCCAGCGCCGTCGCGTTGGGCGAATGCGTGTGCACGACGGCGTTCAGGTCAGGCCGGGCGCGGTAGACCGCCTGGTGGAAATGCCATTCCGACGACGGCTGCCAGGTCCCTTCGACACGGCCGTCGGCGAGGAAGACCCGCACGAAGTCCTCGCCGCAGACCTCGGAGCCCATGCCGGTCGGCGTGATCAGCATCGCGTCGCCGCAGCGAACGCTGAGGTTGCCGGTGCTGCCGCGGTTCAGCCCGCGCGCGTCGAGCAGCCGCACCGCGGCGGCGGCGTCCTCGCGTGCGGCGACCTCGACGAAGGGCACGCTCATCGTGCGCTCCGGGCGGCCAGCGCGCGCAGCGCCGTCTCGTCGGCCGGGAAGACGCCGTGCTCGGTGACGAGGCCGCTGACCAGGCGCGCCGGCGTGACGTCGAAGGCCGGGTTGGCGGCCGTCGTGCCCTGGGGCACCAGGCAGACCTCGGCCAGTTCGCCGGCCGCCGTCAGCCCGGCGATGTGCGTCACCTCGCGCGCGCTGCGTTCCTCGATCGGAATCTCGCGCACGCCGTCGGCGAGCTTCGGGTCCAGCGTCGAGGTCGGCATCGCGACGTAGAACGGCACGCCGTTGTCGTGCGCGGCCAGCGCCTTCAGATAGGTGCCGATCTTGTTGCAGACGTCGCCGCGGATCGTCACGCGGTCGCAGCCGACGATGCACAGGTCGACCTCGCCGCGCTGCATCAAATGGCCGCCGGCGTTGTCGGCGACCAGCGTGTGCGGCACGCCGGCCTTGCCCAGTTCCCAGGCCGTGAGGCTCGCGCCCTGGTTGCGCGGGCGGGTCTCGTCGACCCAGACGTGCAGCTCGATGCCGCGCTCCTGGGCGCGGTAGATCGGCGCCGTCGCGGTGCCCCAGTCGACGGTGGCCAGCCAGCCGGCGTTGCAGTGCGTCAGCACCCTGACCGGGCCGGGGCGCTTCGCCGCGATGGCCTCGATCAGCGCCAGGCCGTGGTCGCCGATGGCACGGTTGACGGCCACGTCTTCCTCGGCGATCGCGTCGGCCAGCGCCCAGGCGGCGGCGCGGCGCTCGGCGGCCGGCAGCGGGCGCAGGTGGCTCAGCATGCGGTCGACGGCCCAGGCCAGGTTGACGGCGGTCGGGCGCGCGGCGCGGATGCGTTCGCAGCCGGCTTCGAGCGCGGCATCGCCGGCGTCGGCGTTCATCAGCAGCGCCACGCCGTAGGCGGCGCTGGCGCCGATCAGCGGCGCGCCGCGCACCCACATGTCGCGGATCGCGACGATCATCTCGTCGGCGCTGGCGACGCGTTCGATGACCAGGCGGTGCGGCAGCAGGCGCTGGTCGATGATCTCGACCGCCTCGCCGCCGGCGACGGCGCGGATGGTGCGCAGCGGGGTTCCGTCGACCTTCATCCGAGCACCCGGCCGGCGATGGGTTGCAGGCGCTTGACGACCTCGGGGTCGCGTGCGGCGGGCGCGGTGATGATCGCGTTGTCCAGCGCGTGGCGGCAGCGGCAGGCGGTGGCGTGTTCGTCGTGGGCGACGTCCTCGGCCAGGCCGCGCACCATCTGGCGTGCGTTCTCGGCGTTGTCCAGCAGCACCTTGACGATCGCGTCGACGGTCACGGCGTCGTGGCCGACGTGCCAGCAGTCGAAGTCGGTGACCATGCTGACCGAGCAGTAGCAGAGCTCGGCTTCGCGTGCGAGCTTGGCCTCGGGCATGTTGGTCATGCCGATGACGCTGCAGTTCCACGAGCGGTAGAGGTGCGACTCGGCGCGCGTGGAGAACTGCGGCCCTTCCATCGTCAGGTAGGTGCCGCCGCGAACATGCGGTACGCCCTGCTCGGCCAGGCGCTTCTGCACGTGGTCGCCCAGGCGCGGGCAGGTCGGGTCGGCCATCGAGACGTGGGCCACGCAGCCGGTGCCGAAGAAGCTCTTCTCGCGCGCGAAGGTGCGGTCGATGAACTGGTCGACGATGACGAAGGTGCCCGGCGGCAGGTCGGCGCGCAGGCCGCCGACGGCGCTGCACGACAGCACGTCGGTGGCGCCCAGTTGCTTCAGCGCGGCGATGTTGGCGCGGTAGTTGACCTCGCTCGGCGGGATGCGGTGGCCGCGGCCGTGGCGCGGCAGGAAGGCCAGTTCGGCGTCGCCCAGGCGGCCGAGGAAGATCTCGTCGGAGGGCGCGCCCCAGGGCGTGTCGACCGAGACCCAGCGGGTGTCGGTGAGGCCGGGCAGGTCGTACAGGCCGCTGCCGCCGATGATGGCGAGTCGTTTCGTCATAGGTCGTCGAAGCGCCGCGGCACGCGGCGGAGTCGGGAACGAGGAAGGCCGGCGCCCGCGGAGGCGGCCGGCCTCGTGCCGCCGGCGTTCACGCCGCCGGCGATGGCCGCATCCTACGTCGCGGTGCCGCGTCTGCGGCTGCCGAATGTCAAGCCGCCGGAGCGCCCTGCTCCGCCGCGGCGCGCGCCGGGCGCTGCGCCAGCGCGTGCACGACGGCCGCCGGCTCGGCCTTCAGGCGGTGGTCCGACCAGACCTGGCGCCAGCGCCGCGCTCCGGCCTCGCCGTTCCACAGGCCCAGCATGTGGCGCGCGACGTGCGCCCAGGGCACGCCGGCGGCGGCCTGACGCTCCATGTAGCGCACCATCGCCAGCTCCACGGCCGCACGGTCCTGCGCCGGCGCGGGCTCGCCGAAGAAGCGCTCGTCCCAGGTCGCGAGCGTCCAGGGCTCGTGGTAGGCGGCGCGGCCGACCATCACGCCGTCGACGTGGGCCAGCTGCGCGGCGATCGCCTCGTCGCCGGCGATGCCGCCGTTGACGACGATCGTGAGCTGCGGGAACTCGGCCTTCAGCCGGTGCGCGACCTCGTAGCGCAGCGGCGGGATGTCGCGGTTCTCCTTCGGGCTCAGGCCTTCGAGCCAGGCGTTGCGCGCGTGCACGATGAAGACCTCGCAACCGGCCTCGGCCACGCGGCCGACGAAGTCGCGCACGAAGCCGTAGCTCTCGTCCTTGCCCAGGCCGATGCGGTGCTTGACGGTCACCGGCAGCGACACCGCGTCGCGCATGGCCTTCACCGCGTCGGCGACCAGCGCCGGCTCGTTCATCAGGCAGGCGCCGAAGGCACCACGCTGCACACGCGGGCTGGGGCAGCCGCAGTTCAGGTTGACCTCGTCGTAGCCCCAGCGCTCGGCCAGCTTCGCGCAGACGGCCAGGTCGGCGGGCTCGCTGCCGCCCAGCTGCAGCGCCACCGGATGCTCCTCGTCGCCGAAGTCGAGGTGTCGCGGCTGGTCGCCGTGCAGCAGCGCGCCGGTGGTCACCATCTCGGTGTACAGGCGCGCGTGCTGGGTCAGCAGGCGGTGGAAGTGGCGGCAGTGGCGGTCGGTCCAGTCCAGCATCGGCGCCACGCAGAGGCGCCAGGGGCTGGGTTCGACGGCAGGGACGGAAGCAGGAACGGCAGACATCGCAGGTCTCGGGCGCCGGGCGGCGCAGCCCTCGATTGTCTCAGCCCGGCGCGCGCACGAAGTCCTGCAGGGCCTCGATCACGCGCTCCGGGGCGCTCATGTGCGGCAGATGACCTTCGGCATCGATGACACGCAGCGTGCTGCCGGCGATCGTGCGGTGCAGGAACTCGGCCGCCTCCAGCGGCACGGCGGCGTCGGCTCGTGTCTGCAGCAGCAGCGTCGGGCGCTGCAGGCGCTGCAGGGTCTGGCGGTAGTCGCACTGGAAGATCGAGCACAGCACGGTCAGGATCGCGTCGGACGGCACGCTCTTGATCGTCCGGGCGAAGTGCTCGGCGAGTTCGGGCCGGTCGCGGTTGCCCATCGCCACCGGCGCGAACTGTTCGGCCCAGGCGTCACGGCCGATCGTCACCGCGCGGTACAGCGCGTTCAGGTCGGCCTCGCTGAAGCCGCCGTGGTAGCCGGGCTCGTCGAGGTAACGCGCCGACGCGCCGATGCAGGCCAGGCGCGCGAACTGCTCCGGACGCGCGATCGCGGCGAGCATGGCGGCCGTGGCGCCCATCGAATGGCCGACCAGCACGACGTCCTTCAGTGCCAGTTCGTCGAGCAGCATGTTGAGGTCACGCGCGTAGCCGTCCATCGTCAGGTAACGATGCTGCTCGAAGGCCGCCGGGTCCGAACGGCCGGCGCCGACGTGGTCGTACAGCACGATGCGGAACTCGTCGGCGAATGCGGGCCAGATCGTGTCCCAGGCGCGCTGATCGGTGCCGAAACCGTGCGCGAACACGAGGCTCCGGGCCGCGCCGGCGCGGCCCACGATGTGGACGTGGTGCTTGTCTCGCACTTCCAAGAGCGGCCTCCCCAAGGTCCTCCGCGAGCGATTATCACCAGCGACCGGACGGCAAGAAGCCGGTCTCAGGCCCGGCGTGTATTGGCTTCGATCGTGTCGGCAAAACGCGGCAGCAGTTCGGCCGGCAGGTCGTGGCCCATGCCGTCGACGATCTCGACCTGCGCGCCGCGGATCTTGACGCCCAGGTCGTGCGCCGCCGCCGGCGGCACCAGCGGGTCGGCGCGGCCGTGCAGCACGACGGTCGGCGCGCGGATCGCGCCGAGCATCGGCGTGCGGTCGCCGTCGGCGATGACGGCGGCGATCTGGCGCGCCGTGCCGGCCGGGCGCCAGGCGCGGTCGACCGCCTGCTCGAAGCGGCGGCGCATCACCGCCGGGTCGGGCGGATAGCCGGGGCTGCCGATGCGCTGCATCACGCGCTCCAGGTGGGCGACGATCGCGGCGCGCGAGTTGTCGGCGGGCCGGGCCAGCAGCGCCTGGCGCGCGCGCAGCGTCGGCTGCGGCAGGCCGCGCGCGCCCGAGGTCGTCATCATCAGCGCCAGGCTGCGCACGCGCTCCGGGCGACGCGCGGCGATGTGCTGGGCGATCATGCCGCCCATCGAGGCGCCGCACAGGTGCGCAGTAGCCAGTCCCAGCGCGTCCATCACGCCCAGCGTGTCGGCCGCCATGTCGGCCAGCCGGTACGGCGAGCGTGACGGCAGGTGCAGCGCGTAACGGATGCCGGCGAACGCGAGGTTGGGCACGCCCAGCGCGTCGAAACCCTGGCTCAGGCCGGCATCGCGGTTGTCGAAGCGCACGACGCGAAAGCCCCGCTCGACGAGCTGCTGCACGAACTCCTCGGGCCAGGCCGTGAGCTGCATGCCCAGCCCCATCACGAGCACCAGCGGCGTGCCGTCGGGCGGGCCGCGGTCGTCGACTTCGATGGCGATGCCGTTGGCGGTGACCTGCATCAGCGGCCCCCTGCCCCGGCGCGGAACGGGCCGCGGCGGCGGCACGGGACGCGGACAGTCATGGCAGCGATGTTATCGGCAGCCGTGCCGCCGCGGTCTCAGGCGGCGGGCGCCGCACGTTCGCCGCCAAACTCCTCGTAGGCCTGCAGGGCCTTGGCCGCGTACATCAGCGAAGGCCCGCCGCCCATGTAGACGCACAGCCCCAGCATCTCCTCGAACTCGGCACGCGTGCAGCCGAGCTTGACCAGCGCGTCGGCGTGAAAGCCGACACAGGGATCGCAGCGTGCGCCGACCGACAGCGCCATCGCGATCAGTTCCTTGGTCTTCTTGTCCAGCGTGCCGCTCTTCGTGGCCGCCATGGCCAGGGCGGAGAAGCCCCGGGTGGTGTCGGGAATGTCGGCGCGCAGCTTGGCCAGCGAGGCCGAGATCGAGGCGGTGAGGTCGCGATAGGAGTCGGTCATGATACGGGGCAGGGTATGGTTGCCAACCCGCATTCTGCCCCTTCCGACGGCCGTGTGCTTGCCCTGGCACAAGCCGCGGCAGCGCCGGGCCTGCGGCCTGGCGCTGCCGCCAGCGTCTCACTCGACGACGAAGAGGAAGCCGACCAGCTCGCCGCGCTCGTCCTGCATCTCGTAGACGTCGGCGCCGTCCACCGCCGCCGGGCCGGACATCCGGGTCGCGGCCGCCCGGGCCGCGGCCAGCGCCGCCAGGCGGTCGGGCACGGCGTCCCAGGCGGCATGCTGCTGCCGGTGCGCCTGTTCACGCGCCGCCAGCACCGCCGGCGTGTCGCCGGCTTCGCCGTCGGGGGTCAGCGTGCCATCGGCGCGCGCACGCAGGTACTCGTCGCGCACGGCCGCGCGTGACGGCGCCTCGGGAGCGGCCACCGGCACCAGGCGCACGCCGGGCGGCACGCGGGCCGGCTCGGCCACCGGCACCAGGCGCACGCCGGGCGGCACGCGGGCCGGCTCGGCCAGCGGCTCCTGGGCGATGGCGCTGCCGGCGGCCAGGGCCAGCGCGGCGATCAGGGGGGACATCGGGTTCATCGGACATCTCCTGGTGCGAGGGCGGGGTCGAGCCGGCCGGCATCGGGCGGTCGTACAGGCTCGTCGCCGTCCTCGTGACGGGCCGCCGGGAAGGCTGCCCCATGACGACAACCGTACGCCGCCACCCGGCGGGTGCAGGTCGGGCGGCAAGGCACGGTGGCGTAGGACGAAGCCGTGTGCAGCGCGCGCCCGGCCTTGGAGCAGGCGCGACGAGGCGCGAGCCCGCACGCCTGACGGTGTGACCGCGGCGGGGGAACGCGGTGCCCCCGCTGTTCGCGTCGTCAGACGCGGCCCGGTGTGCGCGTCGCGGCGTCGCCGCCCGGGTCGGCGGCTTCGGCCTCCGGCGGGAGATGCAGGTGCAGCCGCTCGACGGCGAAGCCTTCGCTGCGCGCGATGTCCAGCAGGGCCTGCAGCGTCTGCGGCGCGACCGACGGCGTGCGCGACAGCAGCCACAGTGACTCCCGGCTCGGGTGGCCGAGCAGCGCCACCGTGTAGCCGCGATCCAGCGCGAGGATGCGGCAGTCGGCCCAGCCCAGCGGCAGCGCGTGCAGCCAGGACGGCAGGAAGTTCTGCTCCAGCCGGGCATTGCCGCTGCCCGGCACCACGCGCACCACGCCGCGGGCGACACGCTCGCGGCCGTCGGCCCCACGGCTGCGGTTCTCGACCCGCAGCCCGTCGCCGGACAGGGTGTAGTGCACCTGCGGCGAGCCGCCGCCCGCGGCCGCGCGCCGCGAGCCCAGCCGCGCCACCTCGTGCCAGGTGCCGGCGTAGCGCGCCAGGTCGACGTGCTCGACGGTGGCCAGCGGCGGCCAGGCCGGCGGCTGCATCCACTTCTGCAGCAGCGGCACGCCGACTCCGAGCACGGCAGCCGCCGTGGCGGGGCTGGTGCGGTCGCGCCAGCGTGCCGGCAGCAGCGGCCACAGCAGCCCCAGCAGGCTGGCCCAGGGCAGCGCGGCGGCGTCGCCACCCACGGGCGGCGGCACGCGGGCGGACGGCGGCACGGTGGCCGGCCCCGTCTTCAGCACGCGCCACAGCGCTGTTCCGGCGAGCAGCACGGCCAGCCCCGAGGCCGCCAGGCGCCACGGGCTGGCCGCGCGGCGCGCACGCCGGCCCAGCGTCTCGGCGCCGGCGACCAGCCGCCGTTGACGCGCGATCAGCGCCGCCTCGGCCGCCTCGATGCGCGCGTCCAGGTCGGCGTCAGGCGGCAGCACGTTCATCGGCAGGGCCCGGGTTGGCCTGGCGCGGCGGGGCCGCCGGCGTCAGCGTCAGGTGACGCCGCGTGCGCGGCAGTTGCAGCAGCGGCACCAGACGGCGGATGCGCCGCAGCGCCAGCAGCGCCGCCGCCAGATTCAGCGCCAGCACCAGGGCCAGTGCCCAGGCCCAGTGCAGGCCGGCTTCGAGCAGCGCGACGGTGGCGCCGGCCCACAGCGCCAGCCAGCCGGTGACGGCCAGCACCGCGACCGCCACGACCAGCATCAGGATCTGCGCCAGCGCACGGCCGGCGCGCACCAGCTCGAGCGACAGCAGCTCGACCCGGTCGCTGACCAGGCCGGGCAGTTCCTGCAGCAACGACTGCAACGTGTCCAGCCAGCCCTGGGGCGGCGGCGGGGACGAGGCCGCACCGGCCCCGCCCTCGCCGTCCGGTGCTGCGCTGCGGGCGTCGTCCATCGGCGCCGCTCAGCGCGTCAGGCGCGCGATCAGCACACCGACGGCCAGCGCGGTGGCGATCGCGGCGATCGGGTGCTCGCGCACCGTCTCGCGCAGGCTCTCGGTCCACTCGTCGCCGGTCTCGCGCAAGGCATCGGCCTTGGCATGCAGGCGCTCCTGGGCGTCGTGCACGCCGTCGTGCAGCCGGCTGACGTGCGGCGCGGCACGATCGGCCAGACGGTCGATGGTCTCGTGCGCGCCCTGCACCACGCGCTGCAGCAGTTCGTCCTGCTGGACGCGGCCGTCGGGGCTGCCGGCCGTGGCGGCGGCGGCAGCGCGGGGGGTGTCGTCGGGAGTCGAAGTCATCGGGGATCTCCAGTCAACGCGGCGTGCCGCGACGGAACAGGTTGACGAGGGCCGGCACGATGACCGCGCCGGCCAGCGAAACGAGGAGCGCGCCAAGGCTGGACTCGCCGATGCCGACCTGCGGCGACAGCAGCCAGACCGCCAACGCCGCGCCGATGACGCCGCCGACGGCGTGGAGGAACAGGCCCTGCTGCGCGTCGGAGCGCGTGATCCTGCGGGCGCCCCCGCCGACGGCAAGCCAGACGACGGGGTTCATCACCGGCAGCTCCTGTCTCCATCATCTGGCAATCGCAGTGCCCGGACCGATGCGGGGGGCTTCGCGCCGTGGCCGTGGCGCCACGGGCTCAGGCGTCGAAGCCGGCGGCCAGGGCCTTGACGACCTCGGCCGCGGGCGCTTCGCGGCAGCCGTCGCGGCGCGTGCCCGACCACAGCGGCGTGAAGTCGTCGCGGCCCAGCGCCTCGGCACGTTCACGCAGCGGCGCCAGCGCCGCCGACGCCAGCGGGAACGGCGGCGCCACCGCGCTCAGCGGGCCCAGCTCGCGCATCGCCCGGTTGACGAGCCCGCGCGCCAGGCCGCCGGAGAACAGGTTGGTCAGCGCCGTCGGCTCCGACGGCTCGCGCAGCCGGGCGCGGTGCAGCGCCGAGGTGCGGGCCTCGTCGCAGAGCAGGAAGGCGGTGCCGCACTGCACGGCCGCGGCGCCGCGCTCCATCACCGCACGCACGCCGGCCGCGTCGGCGATGCCGCCGGCGGCGATGACCGGCACGTCCAGCCGCGCCACCAGCGCCGAGACCAGCGTCGCGGTGTCGAGCTGGCGCGCCGGGTCCGGGTCGAGGAAGTGGCCGCGATGGCCGCCGGCCTCCAGCCCCTGGGCGATGACGGCATCGACGCCGCGGGCCTGCAGCCACAACGCCTCGTCCAGCGTCGTCGCCGAAGCCAGCACGAAGGCGCCCCAGCGGTGCACGCGCGCCAGCAAGGCCGGCTCGGGCAGGCCGAAGTGGAAGCTGACGATCGGCGGACGCACGGCCTCCAGCAGCTCCGCGGCCTCGGCGCAGAAGGGTTGTCGGCTGGCCACTGCCGCACCGGGCCCGGGCAGCGGCAGGCCCAGTTCGTCGTAGTACGGCGCCAACGCGGCCAGCCAGCGGCGGTCGAACGCCGCCGCGGGCGGCGGCGGCACGTGGGCGAAGAAGTTGACGTTGTATGGCCGGCCGGCGTCACGCAGCCGCTGCAGCGCGTGCTCGAGCGCTGGCAGCGGCAGCATCGCCGCTGCCAGCGAGCCGATCGCGCCGGCGTCGGCGGCAGCCAGCGCCAGGCACTCGTCCTGTACGCCGGCCATCGGGGCCTGGATCAGGGCCAGGGTCTGGAACGGGAGGCGCATGCGTCGATTCTGCGTCGCTGCAGATGGCCCCTGTTCCGCTGGTGGCAGGCCGGACGCGGCGCCGTGCCGGCGCGAGAGATCAGGCCGGAGCGGCATCGCCCAGCCGCCCTGCGCCGCGGCGCTCGGCCACCGCGCACAAGACCTGCTCGAAACGCTGCAGCACGAGAGGCCAGTCGGCCGCGACAGCGCTCTCGCGGGCCCGGCGGCGCAGGGCCGAGCCGGGCCGGGCCTGCGCCAGCGCGCGGGCCAGTGCGGCCTCGAAGCCGGCTTCGTCGCCCGGCGGCGCCAGGCAGCCGTTGTCGCCGTCGACCACGTGCACCGCGGCGGCGGCGGTGTCGAAGGCGGCGAGCGCCAGCCCGCTGGCCAGGGCTTCCAGCGTCACGTTGCCGAAGGTGTCGGTCAGGCTCGGGAAGGCGAAGGCGTCGGCGCTGGCGTAGTGACGCGCGAGCTCCTCGCCGGTGCGCTGGCCGACGAAACACGCCTCGGGGTGACGGCGCTGCAGGCTCGGACGCTGCGGGCCGTCGCCGACGACCACCATGCGCAGCCCCGGCCGGGCGGCGCGCAGCCGCTCCCAGCAGCGCAGCGCCAGCGCGACGTTCTTCTCCGCCGCCAGCCGGCCGACGTGCAGCAGCACCGGGTCAGCGGCGGCGGCGCCCCAGGCGGCACGCAGCCTGTCGTCGCGCCGCGCCGGATCGAAACGCCGGGCGTCGACGCCGCGGCCGCTGACCGCCAGCCGCCGGAAGCCGGCTGCCGCGAGCTCGGCCGCCAATGCGGCGGTCGGCACGAAGCTGCAGTCGGCGCGCTCGTGCAGACGCCGCAGCCAGGCCATCACCAGCGGCTCCAGCCAGCCCAGCCCGTAGTGCCGGCTATAGGCGTGGAAGTTGGTGCGGAAGTCGGCGCTGGTCGGGATGCCCTCGGCGCGGGCGACGGCCAGCGCGGCGTGCGCCAGCGGCCCGGGTGTCGCGACATGCACCAGTGCCGGCGCGATCCGACGCCAGCGCCGACGCAACGCGGCCCGTGTCGCCAGTCCCCAGCGCAGCTCGGGATACATCGGGATCGGCGCGCCGGCACAGCGCCATTCGTCGGCGTCATCGCGTGCCGCCTCGCCACGCTGGCGCGGGCGCACCAGATGCACCGGGTGGCCTGCGGCCCGGAGGTGGGCCACGGTGCGCGCGGTCGTCAGCGCGACGCCGTTGACTTCGGGCGGATAGGTTTCGGTGACGTAGACGATCTGCACGTTCCCTCTCGTGAATGACGCCGCAGGCGGCACAGGGCGCCTTGGCCGCAGGCGCGGTCTTGGCCCCGCGTGCGCATGACCCCGAATGCCGACCTGCCTCGAAGCCGTTTCGCCGACGCGTCGGCCGCCCGCCAGGCGGTCGATTGCGACCTGCCGCTCATTGAGCCGGCGCTGCATGACAGCGACGTGAGCGGCCTGGGCGTGCTGCATCCGGCGCGGACCGTGTCGAGCACGACCGTCACGGTGCCACGCATGGAACATGCTGCAGCGCAGCAACGCTCTGGTATAAGGACTCATCCTGGTGACCCCTGACGCCATGAACCGCTTCTTGCCCCCGCTCTCCGTCCACGATCGATCGGTTCCCGTCGTCCAGGCCGCCGCGCCTGCGCCGCTGCAGGCGCGGGTGGCGGCTGCACGCTGAGGCCCGCCGCGCCATGCGCATCGCTGTCGCCGTCGACGAGAACGCCGGCCGCATCGCCGGCCACGCCGGCCAGTGTCGCCACTGGCTCGTCTACGAATGCCGCGCCGGCCAGCCGCTGCCGCAGCCGCAGCCCCTCGAGCTGAGCCGGGAGCAGCTGCCGCATCACTTCAGGGACGACGGCCCGCATCCGCTGCGCGGCTGCGAGATGCTGGTCGTGGGCAGTGCCGGTGACGGCTTCGTGCGTCACATGGCCAGCTGGGGCGCGGAGGTCGTGCGCACCGGCGAGTCGGACCCGCGCCGCGCGCTCGAGCGCCTGATCGCGGGCGACCCGCTGCCCGACACCCGACCGGACGTCACGCGGCTGCTGTGCAAGCTGCGTGACCTCTTCTCGCGCCACTGAGGCCGCGCTTGACCCGGGGCGCGCCCGGCGCGAGCATGGGCCGATGAACGATCCTGTTCGCAGCGCCCGCCGCCAGAGGCGGGCCGTCATCGGCCTGGTGCTGGTTTCGACGCTGGGCGGCGGCTGCGCATCGGCCGATGGCGAGCGCGTGAGCGTCTTTCTTTCCGCGGGCACGCGGCAGTGCGAGCCGGCCGCGGCCGATCCGATGGACGCCGCGCTGCAGCGCCTGGCGGCTGCCGGCGTGCAGGCGACCGCACCGCGCTGCGGCCACGATGGGCGCATCCGCGCGGCGATGTGCGGCCTGTCAGATGGCCGCATCCTGGTCGTCGATGTGCCCGGCGCGATGCTGGACGAGGCACGGACCTTGGGCTGGCGGCCACTGGCCGAGCTGCCCGACGCGCAGCTGCGGCGCTGCGAGTGATCCCGGCCGGCGCGGCCGCCGGAGTCAGTGCAGCAGCTCGAAGCGCGAGGCCCAGCGGCTGCTGCCGTCGGCGCCGACGCGGCGCGCCGCGCTGCGGTCCTCGTGGAAGGCCCGCCCGCTGACGACGACGACCAGATTCGGGTTGAGCGACACGGCACGGGCCCGGGAGATGAACTGCGCCAGGCGGTCGAGCCGGTGCGAGCGACGGAACGACGGGCTCAGCGAGATGCAGAGCACGTCGTAGTGGCGCGCGGCAACCAGGGTCTGCAGGGCGTCGTCGGTTTCCGGGTACTCGGACTGCGGCAGCCAGCCGGCCTGCCAGAGCGACTCGGCGTCGAGCGCGGCGCCGAGCATGTGGGGCTCGCCGGGCAAGGGCACGACCAGCGCGGCACGGCCAGCATGGCCGGCGACGCGCGAGCCGCAGCCGTCGAGCTGGCGCAGCTCCGACAGCAGCCGGCACAGCCCGATGGTGACCTCGCTCTCGGTGCAGTCGTCGGACGACCACAGATCACCCAGGCGTCGAGCCGCCGGCTCGACGAGCCCGGTGAACAGGCGGTGCAGTGAACCGTGGCCGGCGAAGTGCTCGCACAGCAGCTCTCGCACGCCAGTGCCGGTGGGCCCCACCAGGCGGCGGGCCAGTTCGATGGCCCGGCGCTCGTCGACGACAGCCGGCAGCGACTGGTGCCAGGCCACGAGGCCGGGCAGCAGCACGGACTCGATCAGGCGCATCACCTCGGGCTGCGATCGCCCGGCGGGCGCCGGTGCGCCATGGCGCCCGGCGGACACCACGGCCGGCATCGTGCAGGGCGCCATCGCGACGCCGCCTGCACAGGCCGAGACGCCCCTCTGCAGCGGCAAGACGACCGAGCGCCGACGCACCGCAGCGCTGCGCAGCGCGTACCACAGGCGAGCCAGGCGGTCGGCTGGGCCAAGAAGCCAGAGTGCCGCGCGCAGGGTGCCGCTCCACCGGGGCGAGATCGACTTGCCAGCGTCCCGCGGTGACGGCTCCGAGGCGGGCGCAGGTCCGGTACTGCGTTCCGTCATGCGCCAATCCTAATCACGAATGCCGGACGGGCATGTGGTTGCGACAAACACTAGTCACTTTCCCTGAGTCCTGCGTGCGTCCGCCTGCCGGAACACGAGAGACGATGCCATCTGACGGAAAGCAGCCCGATCTTCTCTCCGTTATCGTCGTGCCCGATGGACTCCGGCCCCCCTTCCCCGCGCGCACCGCTGGCCCGCCCGCTCGCGCTGCGCTGGCGTGACGCGCTGCTGCAGTTGTCGGCCTGGGCCTCGCTGGCCCTGGCGGTGGCGGCCGTGGCGGCGGCCTGGGTGGCCTACCGCTGGCTGGAGCCGACGCCCGAGCGCCGCATCGTCATGGCCAGCGGGCCGGCACAAGGCGCTTACGAGGAGTTCGCGCGGCGTTACGTCCCGCTGCTGCGCGCGCACGGTGTCGAGGTCGAGATCCGGCCCACCGGCGGCTCGGCCGACAACCTCCGGCTGCTGCGCGATCCGGCCTCCGGCGTGCAGGTGGCGTTCGTGCAAGGCGGCGTCGACGAGATCGTTGACCGGGACTCCGACACGCTGCAGTCGCTGGGCACGATCGCGCACGAGCCGCTGTGGGTGTTCTACCGCGAGGCCAGTGCGCGGGGTTTCGGGCCAAGGGGGCCGAACCGCGTGGCGCAGATGGCCGGCTGGCGCGTCGAGGTCGGCCCGCAAGGCGGCGGCACGGCGCCGCTGTGGCGGCAGATCCTGGCCGCCAACGGCGTCGACCCAAGAGCGATGCGGCTCGAGCACCGGCCGACCGTGTTCGGCGTCGTCGAGCTCGTCGAGGGCCGGGCCGACGCGCTGGCGATGGTCTCGGCCGCCGATGCGCCGCTGGTGCAGTACCTGCTGCGCGCACCCGGCGTGCGGCTGATGGACTTCGAGCAGGCCCAGGCCTACGCCCGTCGGTTCCCGTTCCTGCACGCGCTGGCGCTGCCGCGAGGCGTCGTCGACCTGGCGCACGACCAGCCACCGCACGACCTGCACCTGGTGGCCACCAGCGCCTCGCTGGTGGCCCGGCAGGACCTGCACCCGGCGCTGGTTCAACTGCTGGTACAGGCCGCCCGCCAGGCGCATGGGGGGGCCGGCTGGCTGCACGCACCCAACGAGTTCCCGCAGGCGGCCAGTGCCGAGTGGCCGCTGGCGCCGGAGGCCGAGCGATTCGCGCGCAGCGGCCCGCCCTGGCTGCAGCGCTACTTCCCGTTCTGGTTCGCAAGCTTCGTCGACCGCATGTGGATCGTGCTGCTGCCGCTGGCCGCGGCACTGATCCCCTTGTCGCGCGTGCTGCCGCCGCTGCTGGCGATGCGCTTCCGCTCGCGCGTCTACCGCTGGTACGCCAATCTGCGGGAGCTCGAGCAGGCCATCGAGCGGCCGGATGCGGAGTTCGGCCGCCTGCACGCCGAGCTCGACCGCATCGACGCGCAGATCGCCCGCATCGGCCTGCCGCTGGCCTACACGGGCGAGCTGTACGACCTGCGCAGCCACGTGCAGCTGGTGCGCAAGCGGCTGCTGGTGCGCGCCTCGGCTCAGACGGCGGAGACTGCCGCGGGCTGACGCCGCAGCGCTGGGCACTGCGAGTCCGTCTGTTCGCGCCGGAATGAGGCGAACGGAGCGTGTGGGCCGCGGCTCAGCAGGCGACGGATGCGCGCTGGCGCCGGGGCGATCGCACACGCGCCGGCTCGGCCTTCGCCGGCGAGTGGTGGCGCACCATGCGCAGGATGGTGCACACGGTTTCGCACCACGGCAGTTCGTGTGCCAGGCGGTTGAGGGCGACCATCGCCGACAGCCCCTCTTCGGCCGGCGCGGTCGCGCCGACGCAGCGCAGGTTGGACTCGATCCCGTTGGGATCGCTGAGCACCACCACGCCGGGCCGCAGTTCGGTCCAGCTCCATGTCGCGGCCACCTCGACGCCTTCGAGCGTGGCAGCCCACACGGTGTCGCCTTGCCAGCGGCCCTGCTCGTCACGCGGCGCGCGCACCCGAGTTCCCATGTGCCACCACGCCGGCCATTCGGCGGGGTCGTCCGGCATGTACCATTCACGGATGGGCCACATCCGGATCATCCAGGGTTCGACGCAAACGGTGCCCATTAGATGACGATCTGCAAAGGAATTCGCCGGCAAGGGCGCGACGATGCGCCACGGTCGGCATGTTGGTCACGGCGATGAGATACCGGGATTTTCTGGACATTGGCACCGCGAGCGATCACGCGACGTTCAAGTCGCGGCTCGTGAGCTTTGCCCAGAATCTCGACTTCCAGATCGTCCAGGCCGTGCTGATGATCAAGCGCCCGTCGCAGCCGTCCATCGTCTCGCGCCTGAGCAACCTGCCGTCGGACTTCGCCGAGGCGTCGATGGACGAGGCGGACTCGCGGCGCGACCCGGTGCTGCAGCGCCTGCGCACCGCGAGCGTGCCCTTCGTGTACGACCAGACGACGTACGTCGAGGCCGGCGCCGGCGACCTCTGGGAAACGCAGGCGCGCTACGGGTTCCGCACCGGCATCTCGATGTCGCTGCACATGCCCGGCGGCCGCCAGTTCCTGTTCGGCGTCGACCGCGAACAGGCATTGCCGGCCGACGAGCGCGAACTGATGCGCCTGATGGCCGACCTGCAGCTGCTGGCGGTGCACGCCCAGGAGACTGCGGCGCGGGTGATGATGCCGAAGCTCGACAACGTCCCGAAGCGTCCGAAGCTCACGCCGCGCGAACGCGAGGTGCTGCAATGGACCCGCGAGGGCAAGTCGGCCTGGGCGATCGGCCAGATCCTGTCGATGAGCGAGCACACGGTGGTGTTTCATCTTCGCAATGCGATGACGAAGCTCGAGGTCTCCAGCAAGCACAGCGCGGTGCTGAAAGCCATGGAGATCGGGCTGCTCTGAGGCCTCGGCACGCGAGAGCCTCCCGGTTGGCGAAAAAAGAGGCGTCGCCCATGACGGGCGACGCCTGACGCGAGTGCGCTGGAGGGACGAACGCTCCCGCATCGAAGGCCCGGGTCGTGATCACCAGCACTTGCCGGGCGCAGAAAACATTGCGCGCTGAAAACCGATGGCGCCGGGAGCGAAATCCCGCCGAATTCCATCGGGTCAGCACCGCAATTCAATAATCAATCAGAGGCCGCCGGTGCGAGGGAAGCCCAGGATTTCAGCAATGATGTCCCACATGATCGTCTCCCGATTAAGCCTTGCGGCTGCCAATTCAGTGAGACGAATTCCACCAGCGGAACGCCGTTTCCGGTCCTCCAAACCTTTGCAGGTATGACCCGCAGACGCGCGCCGGCGCCGCCCGACGTCTGGTGACGGGGCGCTGCCAGAGGAGGTGCGCCCCGCGACTCAGGGGCGGCGGATTGCGACGAGGGGCCTGAGCCGCCCGCCTGCGGCGGCCGGGCTCAGTCGAAGGCGCAGGAACCCGGGCCGCCGGCGCGGCCGCAGCCGGCGCACGGGTTCGGCATCGGTGCGGGCGCATGGGCTTCGGACTTGCCCGCGGCGAAAACCGACAGCTGTTTGTCCAGCGCCGTCGAGTGGCAGTGCGGGCATTCGGGAACAGTGTCCGAGCGCACCAGCGTCTCGAAGCGCTGGCCGCAGTCCTGGCAGGCGTATTCGTAGATCGGCATCGTCAATCGTCCAAATCGAGCGCAAGGCCGCACCGGCGCGAATGGAAAGACGCGGCACAACTGGCGGCCCAAGCAAAAGGCCCGGTATCTTGCGATACCGGGCCTCGGCTTATCAATGGTCGGGATGGCGGGATTCGAACTCGCGACCCCTTGCACCCCATGCAAGTGCGCTACCAGGCTGCGCTACACCCCGACGAAGCCCTGCAGTATACCTCAGGGAATGCGCTTGTGAATCATGGCGTCAGCAACTCGCGGATCGACAGCAGTTCGGCCCGCAGATGCGACACCCCGTCCGACCAGTCCGCAGCCGTCGCGAGCTCGGAGTCGACCGCCTCGGCCGCCGGATCGGCGGCGCCCTCGAACTCCGCCGGCACCGAGCCGTCGATGGCGTCGAGCGCGGCGGCACGCGCTGCCGGATGGCCGTCGGCCAGCCGGTTGCGTGCGCCGCTGATCGTGAAGCCCTGGTCGTAAAGCAGCTCGCGGATGCGCCGGATCAGCAGCACCTCGTGATGCTGGTAATAGCGGCGGTTGCCCCGCCGCTTCATCGGCTTGAGCTGCGTGAACTCCTGTTCCCAGTACCGCAGCACATACGGCTTGACGCCGCACAGCTCGCTCACCTCACCGATCGTGAAGTAGCGTTTGGCAGGGATGGAGGGGAGCGTTTTCTCCATTGAAAACAACAGGATCGACGCGGGATCGAGACTTTACTCGAAGTCCACCTCGGCCGGCGTGTCGCCCTGCACGATCGCCTTCAACTTGTGACTCGCGTGGAAGGTGACGACGTTGCGCGCCTTGATCGGGATGAGCTCGCCGGTGCGCGGGTTGCGGCCCGGGCGCGGCGCCTTGCGGCGGATGTTGAAGTTGCCGAAGCCCGAGAGCTTGACGTCGTCGCCTTCGACGAGCGTGCCGTGCACGATCTCGAAGAAGGCTTCGACCATGTCCTTGGACTCGCGCTTGTTCAGGCCCAGACGGTCGAACAGCAGGTCGGCGAGCTCGGCCTTCGTGAGGGTCGGCGTCTCCAGCGACGGCAGGATGACGCGTTCCTTCGGTGCGGTGTCGGTCATGTCGGATCTCGGCTAGGGCTCAGGTGCGAAGACGCGCGCCGCAGGCGGCCTGCACGCGCTCGACGGCGGCGGCGACGGCCGCTTCGATGCGCTCCTCGGTCAGTGTCGCGGCCGGGTCCAGCAGTTCCAGGCGCACGGCCAGGCTGCGTTCGCCCGCGGCCAGACCGCCACCCGGCTGAGCCGGCTTGTACAGGTCGAACAGCGTCGCCTGACGCACCAGGGCGTCGGCACGCAGGGCGGCGATCAGCGCGTCGTGGCGCACGCCCTCGCCCACCACCAGCGCCAGATCGCGCCAGACGGACTGCTGGCGCGACAGCGGTTCGACGTTCGGCAGCGGGCGCTCGAGCAGCGCCGCAGCCTCGAGTTCGAAGACCACCGGAGCCTGCGGCAGCTCGTAGGCCTGGCGCCACTTCGGATGCAGCTCGCCGACGAAACCGACGGCACGGCCGTCGACCTCGACGCGCGCGCAGCGCCCCGGGTGCAGCGCCGGGTGCTCGGCGGCGACGAAGACCGGCTTGCGCGGCGCGAACAGCGCCTCGACATCGGCCTTGACGTCGAAGAAGTCGACCGGGCGCTCCTTCTGCCCCCACTGCAGCGGCGCGACGCCGCCGTAGGCCAGGCCGGCCACACGCAGCGGCTGGGCGACGCCGGCCACGGCCAGCGGGCCGTCGACCGCCGCCGGGTCGCGGCGGAAGACGCGGCCGATCTCGAAGACCCGCACGCGCGTCGTCTTGCGCGCCAGGTTGCCGCGCAGCACGGCGACCAGGCTGCCGATCAGGCTCGAGCGCATCACCGCCAGCGGCGCGGCGATCGGGTTCAGCACCTTGATCGGGTCGGCATTGCCGGCCAGCTCGCGCTCCCAGCGCTCCTCGACGAAGCTGAAGTTGATCGTCTCCTGGTAGTCGAGTGCGGCGACCGCACGCTGCAGCGCCGACGCGCTGCGGCGCGCCTCGGGGCGCACGCGCGCCGTCACCGGCGCCTGCGGCGGCGTCGCGGGCAGCTTGTCGTAGCCGACGACCCGCGCGACTTCCTCGATCAGGTCTTCCTCGATCTTCAGGTCGAAGCGCCAGCTCGGCGGCGTCACGGTCAGGCGGCCGGGTTCTTCGCTGAATTGCAGTCCCAGGCGGCGGAAGACCTCGGCGCACTGCGGCTGCGTCAGCGGCAGGCCGGTGACCTTGGCGGCACGCTCGACACGCAGCGTCACCGGCTCGGCCTTCGGCAACGCCAGCGTCTGGTCGTCCATCGGGCCGGCTTCGCCGCCGCAGATGTCGATGATCAGCTGCGTGATGCGTTCGATGTGCTCGACGGTCAGCGCCGGGTCGACGCCACGCTCGAAACGGTGGCCGGCATCGGTGCTGAAGTTGTAGCGCCGCGAACGGCCCTGCACCGCCTCGGGCCACCAGAACGCGGCCTCGACGTAGACGTTCTTCGTGTCGTCGGACACCGCGGTGGCGTCGCCGCCCATGATGCCGGCCAGCGACTCGACCTGCACCGCGTCGGCGATGACACCGACCTTGGCGTCGACGGTGATCGTGTTGCCGTTGAGCAGCTTCAGCGTCTCGCCTTCGTGGCCCCAGCGCACGACCAGCTTCTCGTGGATCTTGTCGAGGTCGAAGATGTGCGACGGGCGGCCGAACTCGAACATCACGTAGTTCGAGATGTCGACCAGCGCGCTGACGCTGCGCTGGCCGCAGCGCGCCAGGCGGTCGACCATCCACTGCGGCGTCCTGGCCTTCGTGTCGACGCCGCGCACGACGCGGCCGGAGAAGCGGCCGCACAGGTCGGCGGCCTGCACCTCGACCGGCAGGCGCTGGTCGTGCGCCGGCACGACGGGCGCGATCGCTGGCGTCACCAGCGGCGTGCCGGTCAGCGCCGAGACCTCGCGTGCGATGCCGTAGACGCTCAGCGCGTGCGCCAGGTTGGGCGTGAGCTTGAGCGTGAAGACGGTGTCGTCGAGCTTCAGGTATTCGCGGATGTCGGTGCCCACCGGCGCGTCGGCCGGCAGTTCGAGCAGGCCGCCGTGCTCGTCGGCGATCTTCAGTTCGCGCGCCGAGCACAGCATGCCGAAGCTCTGCACGCCGCGCAGCTTGCCGACGCCGATCTTGAACGGCTTGCCGTCCTCGCCGGGCGGCAGGACCGCGCCGACAGTGGCCAGCGGCGCCTTCAGGCCGGCGCGCGCATTGGGCGCGCCGCAGACGATCTGCAGCGGCTCGGCGGCGCCGATGGACACCTTGCAGACGCGCAGGCGGTCGGCCTGAGGGTGCGGCTCGGCTTCGAGGATCTCGGCGACGACGATGCCGCTGAACGGCGGCGCCACCGGCGCCAGGCTCTCGACCTCAAGGCCGGACATGGTCAGCAGGTCAGCGAGCTGTTGCGTGCCGAGCGGGGGGTTGCAGAACTCGCGCAACCAGGATTCTGGGAACTGCATGCGGCTCTCGTCGGGTCAGCGGAACTGGGAAAGGAAGCGCAGGTCGTTGTCGAAGAACAGGCGCAGGTCGGGCACGCCGTAGCGCAGCATCGCCAGGCGGTCCGGGCCCATGCCGAAGGCGAAGCCGATGTGGCGCTCGGGGTCGAGGCCGAAGTTGCGCACGACGTTCGGGTGCACCTGGCCGGAGCCGGCGACCTCGAGCCAGCGCCCGGCCAGCGGGCCGCTGCGGAAGGCGATGTCGATCTCGGCCGACGGTTCGGTGAACGGGAAGAACGACGGCCGGAAGCGCACGTCGAAGTCGTCGGTCTCGAAAAACTGGCGGATGAACTCCGAGAAGACGAACTTCAGGTCCTTGAAGCTGACGTTCTCGCCGATCCACAGGCCTTCGCACTGGTGGAACATCGGCGAGTGCGTCGCGTCGCTGTCGACGCGGTAGGTGCGGCCGGGGGCGACGACTCGGATCTCGGGGATGCTCTTGCCGGCGGCCAGATCGGCAGCGTGCTTGGCGGCGTGGGCACGTGCGTAGCGCACCTGCATCGGGCTGGTGTGCGGACGCAGGTTCAGCCAGCGGCCCTGCTCGTCCTTCAGGTCGACGTAGAAGGTGTCCTGCATCGAACGCGCCGGATGGTTCTCCGGGTTGTTCAGCGCGGTGAAGCTCATCCAGTCGGTCTCGATCTCGGGACCCTCGGCGACGTCGAAGCCCATCGAGCCGAAGATCTGCTCGATGCGCTCGATGACGCGGCTGACCGGGTGCAGCCCGCCGACCGAACGCCCGCGGCCGGGCAGCGTGACGTCCAGCGCCTCGGCGCGCAGCTGCGCGGCGAGTTCGGCTTCGGCCAGGCGCTCGCGCGCGGCCGTCAGCTCGGTCTCGATGCGGGCCTTGGCCTGGTTGATCTCGGCGCCGAGCGTCTTCTTCTGCTCGGGCGGCAAGGCGGCCATGCCCTTCAGCAGCTCGGTCACGCGACCGCTCTTGCCGAGGTAGCGCGCCTTGGCGTTCTCCAGTTCGGCCGGGTTGGGCGCCGCGCCGAAGTCGGCAACGGCAGCCTGCACCAGCGATTCGAGGTCGTTCATGTCGGCAGGATCTGCGGAGAGCCGGCGCCCACGGTGTCGGCTCGAGAAAACAAAAAAGGCCGCCTGCAAGCTGACGGCCTTTGGAACGCTCATGCCCCGGCGAGCCGGGGCTTGCCGGTCAAGCGAGCTGGGCCTTCACCTTCGCCACGATGGCGCCGAAAGCCGCCGGGTCCTTGACCGCCAGATCGGCCAGGACCTTGCGGTCGATGTCGATCTGCGCCTTCTTCAGGCCGGCCATGAACTTGCTGTAGGTGATGCCGAGCTCACGGCTCGCGGCGTTGATACGCGCGATCCAGAGCTGACGGAACACCCGCTTGCGGGTACGACGGTCGCGGTAGGCGTACTGGCCCGCCTTCATCACCGCCTGCTTGGCGATGCGGAAGACGTTCTTGCGACGGCCACGGAAACCCTTGGCGAGGGCCAGGATCTTCTTGTGGCGGGCGTGGGCGGTTACACCGCGTTTGACGCGAGGCATTGTGTGGCTCCTTGTGCGTGCGTAAGAAGATTACAGGCCGGCGAAGGGCAGCATCGAGGCGATGTGGCCCATGTCGGTCTCGTGCACGTTCGCGGCGCCGCGCAGGTGGCGCTTACGGGTCGTGCTCTTCTTCGTCAGGATGTGGCGCTTGAACGCCTGGCCCCGCTTGACGGTGCCACCCGGACGCACGCGGAAGCGCTTCTTCGCGCTGCTCTTGGTCTTCATCTTGGGCATGACTGCTCCTTCTAAGTGACCCCTGCAGGCGTCGCCGGAAGAATCCGGCGTGCTTGTCGGCCTGCAGCGGCTTCTGCTCCCCCGCCGCGGTGACCGACCGCGGCGGCGGAATTCCATCAACTCAAACGGCCCGCGCCTTCACTTCCGCTTGGGCGCCAGCACCATGATCATCTGCCGGCCTTCGAGCTTGGGCATGTGCTCGACGACCGCCACGTCCGCCAGCTCGTCGCGGATGCGCTCCAGGAGGCGCATGCCGATGTCCTGGTGCGTGATCTCGCGGCCGCGGAAACGCAGCGTGACCTTGCCCTTGTCGCCGTCCTCCGCGATGAAGCGGCGCAGGTTGCGCATCTTGATCGCGTAGTCGCCTTCGTCGGTACCGGGACGGAACTTGACTTCCTTGACCTCGATGACCTTCTGCTTGGACTTGGCTTCGGCAGCCTTCTTCTGCTCCTGGTACTTGAACTTGCCGTAGTCCATCAGCCGACACACCGGCGGATCCGCAGTGGCCGCGATCTCGACGAGATCGACGTCCAGCTCGCCAGCCATGCGCAGGGCCTCCATCGTCGGGACGATGCCCAGGGGTTCGTTGTCGACCCCGTTCAAGCGCACCTGCGGCGCCATGATCTCCCGATTCAGCCTGTGCTTGCGCTCCGCGTTGGGAGTGCGGCGATCCATGAACGTAGCGATGTGTCAACTCCTCGAGCGGCCCGAAGGCGACGGGCCGTCAATCCAAGACGTAGGTGCGGGCGGCGCGGGCAAGGCTCATACCTTGGCGGCGATGTCGCTGGCGATCTTCTGCTGGAAGTCTGCGAGAGGCATCACGCCGAGATCGAGGTTGCCCCTCGCGCGCACGGCAACAGCCCCGTTTGCCTTCTCCTTGTCACCGACGACGAGGATGAACGGGGCCTTCTGCACAGAGTGCTCGCGGATTTTATAGTTGATTTTCTCGTTGCGCAGGTCCAGGTGCACTCGCAGCCCCTGCTTTTGCAGCGATTTCGCCACTTCGGCGGCGTAATCGGCCTGGGAATCCGTGATCGACGCCACCACCGCCTGCACCGGCGCCAGCCAGACCGGCAACGCGCCGGCGTGCTGCTCGATCAGGATGCCGATGAAACGCTCGAGGCTGCCGACGATCGCCCGGTGCAGCATCACCGGGTGGCGGCGCGAGCCGTCCTCGGCGACGTACTCGGCGTCCAGGCGCTCGGCCATCGAGAAGTCGACCTGCATCGTGCCGCACTGCCACTGGCGACCGATCGCGTCCTTCAGCGTGTACTCGATCTTCGGGCCGTAGAAGGCGCCGTCGCCCGGGGCGATGACGTAGTCGCAGCCCGAGCGCTTCAGGCTCTCGATCAGCGCCTCCTCGGCCTTGTCCCAGATCGCGTCGCTGCCGATGCGCTTCTCGGGCCGCGTGGCGACCTTGTAGAGGATGTCGGTGAAGCCGAAGTCGGCGTAGACCTTCTGCAGCAGCGCCGTGTAGGCCACGCACTCGCCCAGGATCATGTCCTCGGTGCAGAAGATGTGGCCGTCGTCCTGCGTGAAGCCGCGCACGCGCATGATGCCGTGCAGGCCGCCGGTGGGCTCGTTGCGGTGGCACTGGCCGAACTCGCCGTAGCGCAGCGGCAGGTCGCGGTAGCTCTTGATGCCCTGCTTGAAGATCAGGATGTGGCCGGGACAGTTCATCGGTTTCAGCGCGTAGTCGCGCTTCTCCGATTCCGTCGTGAACATGTTCTCGCGGTACTTGTCCCAGTGGCCGGTCTTCTCCCACAGCGCCTTGTCCAGGATCTGCGGGCCCTTGACCTCCTGGTAGCCGTTGTCGCGGTAGACACGGCGCATGTACTGCTCGACCTCCTGCCAGACGGTCCAGCCCTTGGGGTGCCAGAACACCGTGCCGGGCGAATGCTCGTCGAGGTGGAACAGGTCGAGCTCGCGGCCAAGCTTGCGGTGGTCGCGCTTCTCGGCTTCCTCGAGCATGCGCAGATAGCCCTGCAGCTCGTCCTTGGTCGCCCAGGCCGTGCCGTAGATGCGCTGCAGCTGCTCGTTGTTCTGGTCGCCGCGCCAGTAGGCTCCGGCCACCTTCATCAGCTTGAAGTGCTTGAGCCGGCCCGTGCTCGGCACGTGCGGGCCGCGGCACAGATCCTCGAAGTCGCCTTCGCGGTACAGCGAGACGTCTTCGTTGCTCGGGATGCTGCCGATGATCTCGGCCTTGTAGTCCTCGCCCAGACCCTTGAAATAGGCCACGGCCTCGTCGCGCGGCAGCACGCGGCGCACGACCGGCTCGTTCTTGGCCGCGAGTTCGGCCATGCGCTTCTCGATCGCCGCCAGGTCTTCCGGCGTGAACGGGCGCTTGTAGGCGAAGTCGTAATAGAAGCCGTTTTCGACCGTCGGGCCGATCGTCACCTGGGCCTCGGGGAACAGCTGCTTGACCGCGTAGGCCAGGAGGTGGGCCGTCGAGTGGCGGATCAGCTCCAGCGCGTCGGGGTCCTTCTCGGTGACGATCGCGAGCTGCGCGTCGCGTTCGATGCGATAGCTCGTGTCGACGAGCTTGCCGTCGACGCGGCCGGCCAGTGCGGCCTTGGCCAGGCCGGCGCCGATCGAGGCGGCGACGTCGGCGACCGTCAGCGGCGCCGGGTATTCACGCCGGGAACCATCCGGCAGGGTGATCTGGATCATGTTCAACCTCGGGAAATGAAAAAGCGCGGAGCCAGGCCGCGCTTTGTCCGGAGAAAGGGAATCGCGGGACGCGCGGGGCTCAGACCTCGGTGGTGAACGGGGTAGTCCGCGGTGTCATAACCGTCATGCCTTTCTCGCCCTTGTTGGGTTGATGGGAACGGGCATTTTAGCCCTCATGCAAGCGCCGCAGCGTCGATCGTGCGCCCGGAAGCCACCAGCTCGGCGAATTCGTCGGCCAGGCGGCGGCTCTCGTCGACTGCGCGGCGCCACACGCGCACGCGGCCCGCAAGGTCGTCGCCGTAGGCCTTGAAGTCGGCGCGGTCGGGCAGCTTGCCGTTCGGCAGCGAGGCCACCCACTCGGGTGTCGGCGCCAGGACGACGACGTTGTCGAGCAGCGGTGTCGCGCGATGGCGGCGTTTCCAGGCCTTGTCCAGCCAGCCGGGCACGACCTGTGGCTGGAAGTGCGGGTACAGCACCAGGCCGTCGGTCATCGCCGCGTAGCCCAGGTGCAGGTGGTAGTCGGTGATGCCACCGTCCCAGTAGGCGCCGCGCGGGCCACCCGGCACGTCGTGCACGGCGTCGAGCCAGAACGGGATCGAGCAGCTGGCCAGCACCGCCGGCGCGAGGTTGTGCGGTGTCAGCGCGCAGACCCGGCTCGGATAGTCCGACAGCGCGAACGGCAGCGCGTCGCGCGGGTCGCTGAAGACGACCCGCTCGATCCAGCCGCCCAGCGCTCGCCGGCTGGCGGCGTTGGCGACGAAGGCGCCGGCGTAGCCGATCGGCGTGCGCCAGCGCCCTTCCCGCCGCAGGACATGGCGGCCGCGACTCGTGAAAACGTGCAGCCGAAAACGCGGATGCGACAACACCTCGTCAGCGCGAACACCAGTCGTGCGTTGACGGTCTGTCCGAATGATTCGCTGACCTGCCGCTTCGTCGGCGGCCGGCCCGGTTCGTGCTCGTAGTGTTGCGTGATGTAGTCCTCGGCCAGAGTCGCCAGCGCCCCGTCGGCGTCGGGCAGGCAGGCCGAAGCCAGTCTCCAGGAGCCGATCGATGCGCCCAGAAGGTGCACGGTCTCCGTCGTGTCACGCAGCCAATGCCCGAAAATGAACCGGTCGAGCGGAATGAGCACCAGACCTTTCGGCCCGCCGGCGGCACCCGGCATCACCCGGACGTCGCTGGCCCGCAGGCCGCGTTCCTGGAGTGCACGCCGTGCGCGTGGCCCGGCGAAGAGTTGCAAAGCACGCATGGGCCGCGATGCTAGGGCAGGTCTTGTTGCCATCGCTCACGGCCCGATACGCCCGCACCCCGCGACACGCGGCGGTTGCGACCCTATGTTCCAAGGCAATGCAAATTGAAGCGACGTCCGTGATGCGCCGCAGCGGCTGGCTGCGTGCCCTGACGACCCTCGTGGTCGCCGCCTCCTCCCTGACGGCCGGCCAGGCCGGCGCCTTCGGCCTCGACGATGTCGCCCGCGACGCCGAAGCCCTGGCGCGCCAGCCTTACCGGGAACCGGCGCCGCTGCCGGCCGAACTCGCCCAGCTCAGCTACGACGACTACCGCAAGGTGCGCTACCGCCCCGACCAGGGCCTGTGGCGCCCCGAGGCCCTGCCCTTCGAGCTGCAGTTCTTCCACGTCGGCCGCGGCTTCACGCGGCCGCTGAAGCTGATGGAGATCGTCGACGGCCAGGCCCGGCCGCTGGAGATCCCGCGCGCCGCGTTCAGCGACGAAGGCGTGCTGCCGCCGTCGGAGGTGGTCTCCGGCATCGCCGGGCTGCGTGTGCACCACGCGCTGAACACGCCGAAAGTGATGGACGAGCTGATCGTCTTCCTCGGCGCGAGCTACTTCCGCGCGCTGGGCGCCGGCCAGCGCTACGGCCTGTCGGCACGTGGCCTGGCGGTGGACACCGCCGGCGGCAACGGCGAGGAGTTCCCGGCCTTCACCGCCTTCTGGCTCGAACGCCCGGTGCCGGGCGCGCAGACGCTGCGCCTGTACGCCCTGCTCGACGGCCCGCGTGTGGCCGGCGCCTACCAGTTCGACGTCAAGCCCGGGCAGACGACCGTCGTCGACGTGCAGGCGCGGCTGTGGCTGCGCGCGCCGGTCGCGACGCTGGGCATCGCGCCGCTGTCGAGCATGTTCCTGCACGGAGAGAACCAGCCGGTGGCCGACGACTACCGCCCCGAGGTGCACGACTCCGACGGCCTGCAGATCGCCACCGGCGACGGCGAGTGGATCTGGCGTCCGCTGACCAACCCGAGGCGAGGCGCCTTCGTCACCTCGTTCGCGCTGAAGTCCCCGCGCGGTTTCGGCCTGCAGCAGCGTGACCGCAGCTTCACCAGCTACGAAGACCTCGAAGCCGCCTACGAGCGCCGGCCCAGCGTCTGGATCGAGCCGCTGGGCGACTGGGGCGCCGGCCGTGTCGAGCTGCTGCAGTTCCACACGCCCGACGAAACCCACGACAACATCGCCGCCTACTGGGTGCCGCAGACGCTGCCGCCCCCGGGACAGCCGCTGGCCATCGGCTGGCGCATGCACTGGGCCGCCGATGCCGCGACGCAGCCGCCGGGCGCGCGCGTCGTGCAGACGCGTTTCGGCCACGGCTACCGCGAGGCGCCGATCCCGCCACAGCGCCTGCAGTTCCACCTCGACTTCGACGGCCCGGCGCTGGCCGGGCTGCCGGCCGACGCCGCCGTCGAGGCGGTCGTCAGCGGCAATGACAACGCGCGTGCGCTGCGCGCGATCGTTTATCCCAATCCGGCGCGCGGCGGTTGGCGTGTCTCGATCGATGTCGAGCGCGCCGATGCCGGCCGCGCCCTCGAGCTGCGTGCGTTCCTGCGCCTGGGCGACCGCACGCTGTCCGAAACCTGGTCCTACGCCCTCGCACCCCAATGAAAACCACTCTACGCACCGCACCCCCGGTCGTGCGTTCGCCGATGCGACCGCACCCCTGGTTCGGTTTCCTGCGCGGCCTGCTGTTCGCCGCGATGCCCGGCATGAGCTACGGCGCGGTGCCACGCGACACGCCCTGGCTGGCCGCCGCGATGGCGCGCCGCCGGCTGCTGCTGGCGCTGGTGGCGGCCTTCGCCGTCGCCGCCTGGTCGCTGACACCCGAGGGCACGCCATGGCCGCAGGCGCTGCTGCAGACGCTGCTCTTCGCCTGGGTGGCGATCGGCTTCGTCACCGCGCTGATGGGCGGCTGGGTGATGCTGCGCGGCGACCCGCACGCGCTGACGCTCAAGCGCCCGCACGCGCCGATCGACCGCGGCGCACGCACCGCGGTGATCATGCCGATCTGCAACGAGGACATCGCCACCGTGTACGGCGGCCTGCGCGCGACCTGCGAGTCGCTCGCCGCCACCGGGGCGCTGTCGCTGTTCGACATCTACGTGCTGTCGGACACCGCCGACCCGAAGCTGCGCGCGGCCGAAGTCGCCGCCTGGGAGCGCCTGCGCACGATGCTGGGCGACGGCGAGGTCGACGGCGGCGCGCGTGTCTTCTACCGCTGGCGCCGCCGGCGCACCAAGCGCAAGGCCGGCAACGTCGCCGACTTCTGCCGCCGCTGGGGCTCGCAGTACCGCTACATGGTCGTGCTCGACGCCGACAGCACGATGAGCGGCCGCACGCTGGTCGACATGGTGCGGCTGATGGAAGAGAACCCGCGCGCCGGCATCGTGCAGTCGCTGCCGACGGCGCGGGCGCAGGACACGCTGCACTCGCAGCTGCAGCAGTTCGCCACGCGGGTCACCGGCCGGCTGTTCTCGCTGGGCATGGCCTTCTGGCAGCTCGGCGAGTCGCACTACTGGGGCCACAACGCGATCATCCGCGTCGAAGCCTTCATGAAGCACTGCGCGCTGGCGCCGATCCCGGGCCGCGGCGGCCTGGCCGGCGAGATCCTGTCGCACGACTTCGTCGAGGCCGCGCTGATGCGCCGCGCCGGCTACGAGGTCTGGCTGGCGCCGCAGCTCGACGGCTCCTGGGAGCAATACCCGCCCAACCTGCTCGCCGAGCTGCAGCGTGACCGCCGCTGGTGCCAGGGCAACCTGCAGAACGCGCGCCTGGTGGCCGAACCGGGCTGGCGCCCGGCGCACCGCGCGATGTTCGTCACCGGCGCGCTGTCGTACGCGATCGCGCCGCTGTGGATCGGCTTCGTCGTGCTGGGCACGCTGCTGGACCCGCCGGAGATGTCGCACGACAGCGCCGTCGTGCTCTGGGTCATGACCGCCATGCTGCTGCTGATGCCGCGTGTGCTCGGCGTCGTCGCGGTGCTGGCCGCCGGCCAGGCCCGCCGCTTCGGCGGCGTGGCGGCGCTGCTCGCCAGCTCGGTGCTGGAGCTGCTGGCTTCGGCGATCCAGGCGCCGCTGCGCATGCTCGCCCACACGACCTTCGTCATCGGCGCGCTGACCGGGCTGAAGCTGGAATGGAAGTCGCCACCGCGGCAGGCCGGCACCGTCGCCTGGCGCGACGCGGCGGTCAGCATCGGGCTGATGTCGCTGCCGATGCTGGCGCTGGCCGTGCTGGGCCAGCGCAGCGGCGAGATCGGGGTCTGGCACCTGGCGCCGCTGGTCGTGCCGCTGCTGCTGGCGGTGCCGTTCACGGTGCTGACCGGCAGCGAGGCCGTCGGCCGCGCAGTGCGCCGCGCCGGCCTGCTGCTGACGCCCGAAGACCGCGAACCGCCGCGCCCGGTGGCACGCGCCGCCGAGAACCGCGGTTTTGCCGACCTCGTGCCGCCGCCGGTGGTCAACGCCGCCCGCAGCGCAGCCGCTGCCATCGGCCGGCCGCGCGCGGTAATGGCCACGGGCATGGCCACGCTGGCAGTGTTCGTCACGCTGCCGCAGACCGGCATCACGCCGCAGCTGTCACCGGCGCTGCAGGCCCAGCGCGACATCTTCGCGCTGATGCGCTCGTCGCCGATCAGCGTGCCGCAGGTGCAGCTGGAACCCAGCCCGGTGACCGTGCGTCTGGACGCCAGCTACCGCCCGGCGGCACGCATCGACGACGACATCCGCCGCCGCGCGCTGGAGGCCGTCCAGCGCGCCCAGGGTCAGGAGAACTACGAGCGCTTGGTCAACAACTTGGCGAAGGCCGCGGCCATCGCGCCCTGACCCTGTTGCTGCGCGGCGGCCTGGCCGCCGCCGCGGGCACGCTCGTCGCGACCCGCGGGCCGGTAGGCGTTGCCGCCCCGTTCGCCCGCCGGGCGCGGCGCCGCATCCAGCTTCATCGTCAGCGAGATGCGCTTGCGCGCCAGGTCGACCTCGAGCACACGCACCTTGACCGTCTGGCCGGTCTTCACGACCTCGCGCGCGTCGTTGACGAACTTGTTGGACAGCTGGCTGACGTGCACCAGGCCGTCCTGGTGCACGCCCAGGTCGACGAAGGCGCCGAACTGGGCGACGTTGCTGACCGTGCCTTCGAGCACCATGCCCGGCTGCAGGTCCTTGATGTCCTCGACGCCTTCGTTGAAGCGCGCCACCGTGAAGTCGGGCCGCGGGTCGCGCCCGGGCTTCTCCAGCTCGGCGAGGATGTCCTTGACGGTGATGGCGCCGAACTTCTCGTCGGCGAAGAGTTCGGGCTTGAGCGTGCGCAGCACCTCGGCGCGGCCCATCAGCTCCTGCACCGGCCGGCCGGTGGCGGCCAGCATCTTCTGCACGACCGGATAGGTCTCCGGGTGCACCCCGGTCAGGTCCAGCGGGTTGTCACCGTCGCGGATGCGCAGGAAACCGGCGGCCTGCTCGAAAGTGCGCGGCCCCAGGCCCGACACCTCCAGCAGCTGCTGGCGGTTGCGGAAGGCGCCGTGCGCGTCGCGCCAGCGCACGATGCTCGCCGCCACGGCCGGCGACAGCCCCGACACGCGCGCCAGCAGCGGCGCCGACGCGGTGTTCAGGTCGACGCCGACGCCGTTGACGCAGTCCTCGACGACGGCGTCCAGCGACTTCGCCAGCCCGCTCTGGTTGACGTCGTGCTGGTACTGGCCGACGCCGATGCTCTTCGGGTCGATCTTCACCAGCTCGGCCAGCGGGTCCTGCAGCCGGCGCGCGATGCTGACCGCGCCGCGCAGGCTGACGTCCAGCTCGGGCAGCTCCTTGCTCGCGTACTCGCTGGCCGAATAGACCGAGGCGCCGGCCTCGCTGACGACGACCTTGTCGATCTGGACGTCGGGCGCCATCTGGCGGATGCGCTTGATCAGGTCGGCGGCCAGCTTGTCGGTCTCGCGGCTGGCGGTGCCGTTGCCGATCGCGATCAGGTTGACGCCGTGCGTCGCGACCAGGCGGCCGAGCACGTGCAGCGAACCTTCCCAGTCGTTGCGCGGCTCGTGCGGGTAGACGGTCGAGGTGTCCAGCACCTTGCCGGTGTCGCTGACCACGGCCACCTTGACGCCGGTGCGGATGCCCGGGTCCAGGCCCATCACGACACGTTTGCCGGCCGGCGCGGCCAGCAGCAGGTCGCGCAGGTTGTCGGCGAAGACCTTGATCGCCACGGCCTCGGCCTCCTCGCGCAGGCGCGAGAACAGGTCGCGCTCCAGCGACAGCGAGAGCTTGACCTTCCAGGTCCAGGCGACGGTCTTGCGGATCAGGTCGTCGGCCGGGCGCTTGGCGTGGCTCCAGCCGAGGTGGCGCGCGATGCGGCCTTCGGCGCGTGACGGCTGGCCGGGCACGAGCTCCTCGTCGAGCACCAGCTTGGCGTCCAGCCACTCCTGCGTGCGGCCGCGGAACACGGCCAGCGCGCGGTGGCTGGGCACGGTGCGGATCGGCTCGGCGTAATCGAAGTAGTCGCGGAACTTGGCGGCGTCGGCGTGGTTGCCGTCCTTGCCGTCGACCAGCTTGCTCTGGAACAGGCCTTCGGCCCACAGCCATTCGCGCAGCTGGCCGACCAGCACCGCGTCTTCGGCCCAGCGTTCGGCGAGCAGGTCGCGCACGCCGTCGAGCACCGCGTGCGCGTCGGCAAAACCGCCGTCGGCGTTGATGAAGGCGGCGGCCTCGGCCAGCGGCTCCAGCGTCGGGTCGGCAAAGAGCTTGTCGGCCAGCGGCTCGAGGCCGGCTTCGCGGGCGATCATGCCCTTGGTGCGGCGGCGCGGCTTGTACGGCAGGTACAGGTCTTCCAGTTCCTGCTTGGTCGGCGCGGCCTCGATGGCGGCGCGCAGTTCGGGCGTCAGCTTGCCTTGTTCGTCGATGCTCTTGAGCACCGCGGCACGGCGCTCCTCCAGCTCGCGCAGATAGGCCAGGCGGGCCTCCAGTTCACGCAGCTGGACGTCGTCGAGGCCGTCGGTCGCCTCCTTGCGGTAACGGGCGATGAACGGCACCGTGGCGCCGCCGTCGAGCAGTTCGACCGCGGCCAGCACCTGCGCCGGGCGAACCTTCAGTTCGGCGGCGATCTGCAGAACGATCTTGTCCAAAAGCAAAGTCCGGGAAAGCGAAAGGCGCGCAGTTTAATGGCCGGCCGTGACCGCCCGCCGGCGGTGGCCACGGCCGGCGCGAGGGCTCAGCGCGACAGCCAGCGCGCGGCGCCGTCACCCGCCGCGAGCCCGGTCGTGAAGCAGCCGGTCAGCAGATAACCGCCGGTCGGTGCCTCCCAGTCGAGCATCTCGCCGGCGACGAAGACGCCCGGCAGCGCCTGCAGCATCAGGGCGTCGTCGACGGCGCCGAGGCGCACGCCGCCGGCGCTGCTGATCGCCTCGGCGATCGGCCGCGGCGCCGTCACCGGCACCGGCAAGGCCTTGATCGCCGCGGCCAGCTTGTCGACGTCGTGCTGATCGGCCTTGGGCACCAGCTCCCACAGCAGCGCGGTCTTCACGCCGCCCAGGTTCAGCCGCGACTTCAGGTGCGAGGCCAGCGAGCGGCTGCCACGCGGGTGCGCCAGTTCGCGCCGCACCCACTCCAGCGGCCGCGCCGGCAGCAGGTCGAGCTCGAACACCGCCCGGCCGTCGCGCGCGATCGCATCGCGCAGCGCGGCCGAGAAGGCGTAGACCAGGCTGCCTTCGACGCCGGTCTCGGTCAGCACGAATTCGCCCGGGCGGCGCTCGCCGCCGAAGGCGATGGCCACCGACTTCAGCGGCTCGCCGGCGTGGCGCGTGCGCAGGAACTCGCTCCAGGCGACGTCGAAACCGCAGTTGGACGGCGCCAGCGGCGCCAGCTCGACGCCACGCGCTGCCAGCCAGGGCCACCAGGCGCCGTCGCTGCCCAGGCGCGGCCAGCTGGCGCCGCCCAGCGCCAGGACCGTCGCGTCGGCGCGGCGCGTCACCGGCCCGGCCGGGCCGTCGAAGGCCAGCGCGCCGTCGTCGCTCCATCCGGTCCAGCGGTGGCGCATCTGGAAGACGACGCCGGCCGCACGCAGCCGGTGCAGCCAGGCGCGCAGCAGCGGCGCGGCTTTCATTTCCGCCGGGAAGACGCGGCCCGAGGTGCCGACGAAGGTCGACACGCCGAGCCCGGCGGCCCAGGCGCGCAGCGCGTCGGCGCCGAAAGCCTGCAGCCGCGGCGCCATCCAGCCGGCGGCCGGGCCGTAACGCGTGACGAAACGCTCGAAGGGCTCGGAGTGCGTCAGGTTCAGCCCGCCCTTGCCGGCGAGCAGGAACTTGCGCCCCGCCGAGGGCATCGCGTCGAAGACCTCGACACGGTGCCCGGCGGCGGCCAGGCGTTCGGCGGCCATCAGTCCGGCCGGGCCGGCACCGATGACGACGGCCAGGCGATCAGCCATCGGCCCTCCCCTGGCGCCACTGCACGAGGTCCTCGATGGACAGCGTCGGCAGCCCGTGCAGCGCGGCGAAGGCCTCGATCTGGGCGCCACGCGCCATGCTGCCGTCGGGGTTCATCAGCTCGCAGAGCACCGCGGCGCGTTGCAGGCCGGCCAGGTCGCAGAGTTCGATCGCGCCTTCGGTGTGGCCGCGGCGCTGCAGCACGCCGCCAGCTTCGGCACGCAGCGGGAAGACGTGGCCGGGGCTGACCAGCGCGTCGGCACCGGCACCGGGCGCGGTGGCGGCACGCACCGTCGTCAGCCGGTCGGCGGCGCTGACACCGGTCGTGACGCCGTCGCGCGCCTCGATCGACACGGTGAAGGCCGTGCCGTGGCGGCTGCCGTTGTGAACGACCATCGGCGCCAGCCGCAGCCGCGCTATGGCCTCGGGCGGCAGGCACAGGCAGACGATGCCGCTGCATTCGCGGATCAGCATCGCCATCGTCGCCTCGGTGAGGTGTTCGGCGGCGACGATCAGGTCGGCCTCGTTTTCGCGGTCGTCGTCGTCGACGAGCAGCACCGGGCGGCCGGCGCGCATCGCCGCCGCGGCGGCAGCCAGCCGCTGGCGCAGCGTGGACGGAGAACCGGCCAGCGCCGGGGTGTGGACAGAGTGATTCATGTGGAGACGCTCCTTCGAGTGGGATGGAGACGTTCCAGGGACGCCTGCGCGCCGCCACGCCGCAACCAGCCGGAGCCGGGCGCGGCACAGCGGCACGTCTTCTTTCATCCGGACTGTGACCGTCGGCCCTGGCTTCGCACCAGGTCTGCTGACCCCGGCTTGCGCCGGGCGCTCGCGGGCTCGCGGCCGGAGCCGCCTACCGCCGGTGGGGAGTTCCACCCCGCCCTGAAGACGTGTGCCGGCACCATGCCGGCGCCCGGACTGTAACCGCTGCCGCTCAGCCCCGGCCGCGCAGCGCCGCGCGCAGCTGCTCGCCGACCTGGGGTCGGTCGGCGAAGGCGTCGCTCGGGTTGCGCCCGGCGACGAGGTCGTCCAAACGCTGGCGCACCGAGCCCAGCGTCTGCGGATGGCTGAAGACGTAGAAGCGGTTCTCGTCCATCGCGTCGAAGACCCACTGCGCGACGTCGGCAGCGCTGACCTTGCCGCCGGTGACGGCTTTTTCCATCATCGCCTGGGCGACCATCTGGCTGCGTGTCGGCCGGCCGTCGGCGGCCAGCTCGGGCGGGCGGTGGCGGCCGCTCTCGTGGATGCCGGTGGGCACGAAGAACGGGCACAGCACGTGGGCGTGCACACGTTCGGCGACCAGCGACAGGTCCTGGTACAGCGTCTCGCTGAGCGCCACGACGGCGTGTTTGCTGACGTTGTAAACGCCCATGTTGGGCATGTTGACGAGGCCGGCCATGCTGGCGGTGTTGACGACGTGGCCGCGGTAGCCGGGGTCGGCCTTCGCCGCTTCCAGCATCGCCGGCACGAACACGCGCACGCCGTGCGCCACGCCCATCAGGTTGACGCCTAGCACCCATTCCCAGTCGCGCGCCGACTGCTCCCAGATCAGCCCGCCGGCGCCGACGCCGGCGTTGTTGAAGACGAAGTGCGGCGTGCCGAAACGCTCGAAGGTGGCCGCGGCCAGCGCCTCGACCTCGGCCGCCTTGGCGACGTCCAGCCGGACCGGCAGCACCTCGGCGCCACGGCCACGCAGTTCCTCGGCCGCGGCGTCCAGCGCGGCGGCCTGCAGGTCGGCGGCGACGATCTTCATGCCGCGTGCGGCGGCGATGCGTGCGGTCTCCAGCCCGAAGCCGCTCGCGGCGCCGGTGATGACCGCGACGCGGCCCTGCCAGTCGGTGTTCATCGGGGGCTCCTCAGCAGCATTTCGAGGTGGGGGATGTCGTCTTCGAGGTAGGGCTCGCCGACCGGCTCGAAGCCGAAGCCGGCGTAGAAACGTTCGAGGTGGGCCTGGGCGCTGATGCGGATGCCCTGCCCCGGCCACGCCGCCAGACAGCGCGTGACGCCTTCGGCGACCAGCGCGCGGCCCAGCCCGGTGCCGCGGCGCTCGGCCGAACTGATGACGCGGCCGATCGACGGCTCGGCGTACTTCAGCCCCGGATCGACGACACGCAGATAGGCCTGCAACACGCCGGCGTCGTCGCGGCCGAGCAGATGCCAGCAGTGCCGGTCGATGCCGTCGGGGTCCAGGTACGGCCCTTGTTCGAGGATGAAGACGCGGCAGCGCAGCGCCAGCGCGTCGTAGAGGTCGTCCAGGCGCAGGTCGTCCCAGCGCAGCCAGTGCCAGTGGATCAAACGAGTTTCACCAGTTGTTTGCCGAAGTTGCGGCCCTTCAGCATGCCGAGGAAAGCCTCGGGCGCCGCGGCCAGGCCGTCGGCGACGCTCTCGCGGTACTTGATCGTGCCGCCGGCCACACCCGCCGCCAGTTCGCGCAGCGCCTCGGGCCAGTCGCCCATGTGCTCGCTGACGATGAAACCCTGCACCGTCAGCCGCGACTGCAGGATGAGCTGCGGCCAGGTCATCGGGATCGGCTGGCCGTCGTAGCCGGCGATCATCCCGCACAGCGCGATGCGGCCGAAGTCGTTCATTCGCAGCATCGTCGCGTCCATCACCGCGCCGCCGACGTTCTCGAAGCAGCCGTCGACGCCGTCGGGTGCGGCGTCGCGCAGCGCACGCGCCAGCGAGCGTGCGTCGGCGTGTTCGCGGTAGTCGATGCAGGCGTCGAAGCCCAGTTCGTCCACGACGTAGGCGCATTTGGCCGCGCCGCCGGCATAACCGACGACGCGGCAGCCGCGCGCCTTGGCGAGCTGGCCGACGACGCTGCCGACGGCGCCGCTGGCGGCGCTGACCACCACCGTCTGCCCGGCCTTCGGCGCGATGATGCGCACCAGCCCGTACCAGGCGGTGACGCCCGGCATGCCGACGGCGCCCAGGTAGACCGACAGCGGCAGCCGCGTGTCGACCTTGCGCAGCATGCCGGCGGCGCCACCGTCGACCACCGAATAGAGCTGCCAGCCGCCCATGCCGACGACGGCGTCGCCGGCCGCGTAGCCCGGGTGGCGCGAGTCGACGACCTCGCCGACCGTGCCGCCGATCATCACCTTGCCCAGTGGCTGCGGTGCGGCGTAGCTCTTGGAGTCGTTCATGCGGCCGCGCATGTACGGATCCAGGCTCAGGTAGTGGTGGCGCACGAGCACCTGGCCGTCGGCCAGCGCCGGCAGCGGCGCCTCGACGAAGCGGAAGTTGGCGGCCGTCGCTTCGCCTTGCGGGCGCGAGGCCAGCACGATCTGCTGGTTGTTCATGTCGTCTCCTGGAGCCCTAGCCAGCGTGCACGGCGCTGACACCGCCGTCCACCGCCAGCACCTGGCCCGTGATGTGTTTGCCGGCCGGGCTGCACAGCAGCAGCGCGGCGCCCTTCAGATCGTCGTCGTCGCCGATGCGGCCCAGCGGCGCCGCGGCGGCCAGGCGCTGCTCGCCGACCGCTTCGAGCGTGCCGCGTGTCATCTTGCTCGGGAAAAAACCCGGCGCCAGCGCGTTGACGTTGATGCCGTGGCGGCCCCATTCGCCGGCCAGCGTGCGCGTGAAGTTCACCACCGCGCCCTTGCTCGTGCCGTAGGCGATGAACTTCATGTTCAGGCTGCCGGCCAGGCCGGCGATCGAGGCGACGTTGACGATGCGCCCCGAACGGCGCGGGATCATGCTGGCGCGCGCCACCGCCTGCGAGAACAGGAACAGGCTGCGCACGTTAAGGTCCATGACCTTGTCCCAGGCGTCGAGCGGGTGGTCCTCGGCCGGCGCGCCCCAGGTGGCGCCGGCGTTGTTGACGAGGATGTCGATCGGCCCCAGGCGCTGCAGCGTCTCGTCGACGACGTGCTGCACGTCCTCGGGGCGGCTGGCGTCGCCGGCGACCCAGCGCGCGTCGATTCCCCGCTCGGCCAGGCGGGCGACGGCCTCCTCCAGGTCGGCCGCCTTGCGCGAGGTCAGCATCACCTTGGCGCCGGCTTCGCCCAGCGCCTCGGCGATCTGCAGCCCCAGGCCGCGCGAGCCGCCGGTGACGAGCGCGACACGCCCGTCCAGGCGGAAGAGGTCCATCACCGGCGTACTCATCAATCAGCCCTCCGTCGTGTAGTCGAGCACGTGGCGCGTCTGGCGCAGCGTGCCGAGCAGCTTGGACACCGCCTGGTGATGCGGGTGGTTCTGGTAGGCGTCCAGCGCGGCGGCGTCGGCGAAGGTCGAGTCCAGCAGAACGTCGACGTTGGCCTCGCAGCCGGGCTCGGCGATCGCGGCGCGGAAGTGCAGCATGCCGGGCACCAGCGCCGCGCAGGAATCGAGTTCGGCCTTGAAGCGCGGCGCGTCGGCCTTGTCCTTCAGGGTCCACATCACCAGGTGTCGTACAGCCATCGTTCGGTCCTCGGTCAGAAACAGGAGTCGTCCAGTTCACGCACCAGCGCCTCGCGCCGCGCCACCGGCGCCAGCCAGGCGTCGATCTTGGGCAGTTCGTAGGCGTAGAAGTAGCGTGTGGCCGCCAGTGTGCCCGGGCGCGAGGCGCCGGTCGCGACGGCCAGATCCAGCCACAGCCAGGCGACGACGACGTGGCCGAAGGCCTGCAGATAGGGCGTCGCGTTGGCCGTCGCCGCCTCGGCGTCCCCGGTGGCCCAGGCCGAACGTGTCGCCGCACCCAGGCGCTGCAAGGCACCGGCCAGCGCGACGCCGGCTTCGGCCAGCCCGGCCACCTGGCCGGCACGCTGCGCCGTGGCGTCGATGCGGGTCGCCAGCAGCTTCAGCGCCGCGCCGCCGTCGGCCAGCACCTTGCGGCCCAGCAGGTCCAGCGCCTGGATGCCGTGCGTGCCCTCGTGGATCATGTTCAGGCGGTTGTCGCGCCAGTGCTGCTCGACCGGGAAGTCGCGTGTGTAGCCGCAGCCGCCCAGCACCTGGATCGCCAGCGAGTTGGCCTCCAGGCACCACTCGCTGGGCCAGCTCTTGGCGATCGGCGTCAGCAGCTCCAGCAGCCGGCGCGCGTCGGCCGCGGCCTCGGGCGCGCCGGTGCGCGCCTCGTCGACGAGGCGGGCGCAGTACAGCGACAGCGCCAGCCCGCCTTCGACATAGCTCTTCTGCGCCAGCAGCATGCGGCGCACGTCGGCGTGGCGCAGGATGGGCACCTGCGGCTGCGCCGCGTCCTTGGCGCCCAGCGGCCGGCCCTGTGGGCGCTGGCGGGCGTACTCCAGGCTCGCTTCGTAACCCGCCCAGCCCAGCATCACCGCGCCCAGGCCGACGGCTATGCGCGCCTCGTTCATCATGTGGAACATGCAGCGCAGGCCGTCGCCGGGCCGGCCGACGAGCCAGGCGACGGCGCCGTCGCGCTCGCCGAAGTTCAGCAGCGTGTTCGTCGTGCCGCGGTAACCCAGCTTGTGGTTCAGCCCGGCCAGCGCGACGTCGTTGCGCCGGCCCGGCCGGCCGTCGGGCCCGGGCAGGAACTTCGGGCAGATGAACAGCGACAGGCCCTTGACGCCCGGCGGCAATCGGCCGGTTTCGTCTGTGATCTTGGCCAGCACCAGATGCACGATGTTGGCTGCCAGCTCGTGTTCGCCGCCGGAGATCCACATCTTGTGGCCTCGCAGCCGGTAACGCGGGCCCAGCGCATCGGCCTCGTGGCCGGGGCCGTCGGGCTCGGCGCGGGTCGCGACGTCCGACAGCGACGAGCCGGCCTGTGGCTCGCTCAGGCACATCGTGCCGAACCAATCTCCGGCGAACAGCCGGCGTGCGAAGGTCTCGCGCTGCGCCGGCGTGCCGTGCGCGGCGATCAGGTTGGCGTTGCCGGTGGTCAGCATCGCGTAGCCGGCGATCGCGACGCTGGCCTTGCTGAAGAAGGCGTTGGCCGCCATCTCGGCGACGCACGGCAGCTGCAGACCGCCGAACTCGGCGTCCTGCGACGCCGCCAGCAGCCCCGACTCGACATAGGCGGCGACCGCCGCGTGCGTGCTGTCGGGCAGATGCACGCGTTCGCCGTCGAAACGCGGCTCCTCGACATCGGCGCGGCGGTTGGCCGGCGCGAACCGTTCGGCGGCGATGCGCTCGGCCAGGTCGAGCACCGCACCGACGGTCTCGCGCGAGTGCTCGGCGTGGCGTTCGCGGCTGAACAGCGTGTCGACGTCCAGCCAGTCGTGCAGCAGGACGTCCAGGTGTTCGCGCAGCGAACTCACTTTGGCACCCTTCGGCCTGCGGCCGGTCCCGCCAGGCGGGAAAGAGCCCCGGACAAGTCCTGAGGGCTCACTGGCGCACCCTTCGGCCTGGCGGCCGGTCCCGCCAGGCGGGAATGAGCCCCGGACAAGTCCTGAGGGCTCATGCGGCGTCTCCGAGCCGGACGGTGGGGCGCGCCCTGGAGCGAAGTAAAGGAGGAGTCCCGGCGCAGCCGGGACGGGGGACATGAGCGCAAGGGCGCGCCCCGGCGGCCGGCTCTCGCGCCGGCTTGTCAGCCGCGAGCCTCACAGCACCTCGAACACGCCGGCCGCGCCCATGCCGCCGCCGATGCACATCGTCACGCAGACCCGTTTGGCACCGCGGCGCCGGCCTTCGATCAGCGCGTGGCCGGTCAGGCGCTGGCCGCTGACGCCGTAGGGGTGGCCGATCGCGATCGCGCCGCCGTTGACGTTGAGCCGCTCCATCGGGATGCCCAGCCGGTCGGCGCAGTACAGCACCTGAACCGCGAAAGCCTCGTTGAGTTCCCAGAGGTCGATGTCGTCGACCGTCAGGCCCAGAAGCTGCAAGACCTTGGGCACCGCGAACACCGGGCCGATGCCCATCTCGTCGGGCTCGCAGCCGGCGACGGCGAATCCGAGGAAACGCCCCAGCGGCTTCAGCCCCTTCTGCTCGGCGTAACGCTCGTGCACGACGACGCAGGCGCCGGCACCGTCGCTGAACTGGCTGGCGTTGCCGGCGGTGATCACGCCGCCGGGCATCGCCGGGCGGATGCCCTGGATGCCTTCGTAAGTCGTGCCCGGGCGCAGGCCTTCGTCGACGCTGACCGTGACTTCGCGGCTGCGCAGCCCCAGCACCTTGTCGGCGACGCCGGCCACCGTCGTCACCGGCACGATCTCGTCGGCGAACAGGCCCTGCTCCTGCGCCGCGCAGGCGCGCTGCTGGCTCTGCGCGCCGTAGCGGTCCTGGCGCTCCTTGGAGATGCCATAGCGCCGGGCGACGTTCTCGGCCGTCTGCAGCATCGTCCAGTAGATCTCGGGCTTGCTCCTCTTCAGCGCCGGGTCGAACAGCATGTGCTGGTTCATCTCCTGCTGCACGCAGGAAATGCTCTCGACGCCGCCGGCGACATAGACCTCGCCTTCGCCGGCGACGATGCGCTGGGCCGCGCTGGCGATGGTCTGCAGGCCGCTGGAACAGAAGCGGTTGATCGTCATGCCGGCGGTCGTGACCGGCAGCCCGGCACGCAGCGCGATCTGGCGCGCGATGTTGGCGCCGGTCGCGCCTTCGGGGTTGGCGCAGCCCATCAGCACGTCCTCGACGGCGGCGGGTTCGATGCCGGCGCGCTGCACGGCCGCGGCGACGGCCGCAGCCCCCAGCGTCGCGCCGTGGGTCATGTTGAATGCACCCTTCCAGCTCTTGGCCAGCGGCGTGCGTGCGGTGGAGACGATGACGGCTTGGCTCATGGTCGGTCCTCGGGTTCGGGGCTTCAGGCGGTGAAGCGGCGGCCTTCGGCGGCCAGGCGGGCGAGCAGCGGCGCAGGCTCCCAGAAACCGGCGTCGTCCAGCGGGTTGCGCGCGAAGGCCTTCATCGTCTGCACGACGTTGAAGAGGCCCTGGCTGTCGGCGTAACACATCGGCCCGCCGCGCCACAGCGGGAAGCCGTAGCCGGTGAGGTAGACCATGTCGATGTCGCTGGCCTTGCTGGCGATGCCGTCCTCGAGGATCTTGGCGCCTTCGTTGACCAGCGCGTAGACCAGGCGGTGCACGATCTCGTCGTCGGAGATCGTGCGCGCCGTGATGCCGAGCCCGGCGCGGTGCTTCGCCACCATCTCCTCGACCACCGGCGACGGAATCGCGTCGCGTTGGCCGGGCGCGTAGTCGTACCAGCCGGCGCCGGTCTTCTGGCCGTAGCGGCCCATCTCGCAGAGCAGGTCGGCGGTGCGGCTGTAGCGCATCTGCGGCTGCTCGACGTAGCGGCGCTTGCGGATCGCCCAGCCGATGTCGTTGCCGGCCAGGTCGCCCATGCGGAACGGGCCCATCGCGAAGCCGAAGGCCTCGACGGCCTTGTCGACCTGCTGCGGCGTGCAGCCTTCTTCCAGCAGGAAACCGGCCTGACGGCTGTACTGCTCGATCATGCGGTTGCCGATGAAGCCGTCGCAGACACCCGAGACCACCGCCGTCTTGCGGATCGTCTTGGCGAGCTGCATCACGGTGGCGAGCACGTCCTTGGCCGTCTTCTCGCCGCGCACCACCTCCAGCAGCTTCATCACGTTGGCCGGGCTGAAGAAGTGCATTCCCACCACGTCGGCCGGGCGCTTGGTGAAGCCGGCGATGCGGTTCACATCCAGCGTCGAGGTGTTGCTGGCGAGGATGGCGCCGGGCTTCACCACCTCGTCGAGCGCACCGAAGACCTGCTGCTTGACGCCCAGGTCCTCGTAGACGGCCTCGATGACGAGGTCGCAGTCGGCCAGGTCGGCGTAGGACAGCGTCGTCGTCAGCAGCGCCATCCGCTGCTGGTACTTGTCTTCCTTCAGCTTGCCCTTCTTGACCTGGGCCTCGTAGTTGCGGCGGATCGTCGCGACACCCCGCTCCAGCGCCTCGGCCGTCGTCTCCAGGATCGTCACCGGCAGGCCGGCGTTGAGGAAGTTCATGCTGATGCCGCCGCCCATCGTGCCGGCGCCGACGACGCCGACCTTGGCGATGCGGCGCAGCGGCGTGTCCTCCGGCACGTCGGGGATCTTGCTGGCCGCGCGTTCGGCGAAGAAGGCGTGGCGCAGCGCCTGGCTCTCGGGCGTGAACATCAGCGCCATGAAGAGCTCGCGCTCGTAGGCCAGGCCGGCGTCGATGTCGCGTTTGACCGCGGCCTCGACGGCGTCGACGCACTTGGCCGGCGCCGGGAAGTGCCGGGCCATCGCCTTCACGGTGTTGCGCGCGAACTGGAAGAAGGCGTCGGGGTTGGCGTGGCGCGCCTTCAGGTCGCGCACGCGCGGCAGCGGCGCGCCGCCAGCGTGCTCGTGGCCCTTGGCGGCGGCGAAGGCCACCGCGCCGGCCAGCAGCTCGCCTTCGACGATCTGGGCGAAGAGCTTCTGCCCCGGCAGCGAGGCCAGCAGCTCGCTGGCCACCGGCTCGCCGGAGACGATCATGTTCAGCGCCGTCTCGACGTCGAGCACGCGCGGCAGGCGCTGCGTGCCGCCGGCGCCGGGCAGCAGGCCGAGCTTGACCTCGGGCAGCGCGACCTGGGTGGCCGGCGCGGCGACGCGGTAATGGCAGGCCAGCGACAGCTCCAGCCCGCCGCCCATGCAGGTGCCGTGCATCGCGGCGACCACCGGCTTGCCCGCCAGCTCGACCTGGCGGATCAGCGAATGCAGGTTCGGCTCGGCGATCGCCCGGTCGGTGCCGAACTCCTTGATGTCGGCGCCGCCCGAGAACACCTTGCCGGCGCCGGTGACGACGATCGCGACGACGGCCGGGTCGGCCAGCGCACGTTCGAGGCCGGCGCTCAGTTCGCGCCGCGTCGCCAGCCCCAGGCCGTTGACCGGCGGGTTGTCCAGCGTGAGCACGGCGACCTCGCCGTGGAGGTCGTAACGGACGGCCATGATGTCTCCTTCTGGGGGCCTGTTTCCGAGGGGCAAACGCCTCGGTCGGGCTCGGTTTCGAACGATCGTTTCATTCTAGGAGTCGGGTTTCGGGGCGCGCTGTCCCTGCGGCGACAAAGGCCGGCGCCGCCCCGTGCATGACATCCATCAAGCCCATGACGACGACGCGCCGATATCGTGCGCCGGCCACTCGGGGCCTTGATGCCCCTCAAATGACCGTGAACGACTTCCACACCACCGACGTCGCCATCGTCGGCGCCGGCCCCGCGGGCCTGGCGCTGGCGGCGGCGCTCGCGCAGGCCGGCCTGCGTTGCACCGTGCTCGAACAGAACAGCGCCGAGTCGCTGGTCGCGCCGCCGGAAGACGGCCGCGACATCGCGCTGACGCACCGTGCGCGCGCCATCCTCGAGCGCCTGGGCCAATGGGACCGGCTGCCGGCCGACGAGATCGCGCCCTTGAAGCGCGCGCTGGTGCGCAACGGCGCGTCGCCGCTGGTGCTGCCCTTCGACGGCCAGGCCGACGGCCACGAAGCGCTGGGTTTCCTGGTGCCCAACCACCGCCTGCGCGAAGCCGCCTACGCCGCGGCCGCCGCCACGCCGGGCGTCGAGATCGTCGGCGACGCGCGGGTCACCGCGCTGCAGCGCGACGAACAGGCCGCGACCGTGCGCCTGGCCGACGGCCGCGCCTGGCGCGCGCCGCTGGTCGTCGCCGCCGACAGCCGCTTCTCGACGACGCGGCGCCTGGGCGGCATCGGCGCGCACATGCTGGACTTCGGCCGCACCTGCATCGTCGTGCGCATGCGCCACGAGGAAGACCACGAGAACACCGCGCACGAGTGCTTCCGCTACGGCAACACGCTGGCCATCCTGCCGATGGCCGGGCGCCAGAGTTCGGCCGTCGTGACGCTGAAGAGCGACCAGGCGCCGGAGTGGATGGCGCTGTCGGAGGAAGCCTTCGCGCTGCGTGTCGAGGAGCATTTCGACCGCCGCCTGGGCCGCATGGACGTCGCCGCGCCGCGCCACGCCTACCCGCTGGTCGCGGCCTACGCGACACGTTTCGTCGGCCCGCGTTTCGCGCTCGTCGGTGACGCCGCGGTCGGCATGCACCCGGTCACCGCGCACGGCTACAACTTCGGCCTCTACGGCGTCGAGGTGCTGGCGCGTGAACTGGCGCGCGCCGCGCGCGAGCGCCGCGACCTCGGCGACGCCGCGGTGCTGGCGGCCTATGAACGCGAGCACCGGATGCGCACGCTGCCGATCTACCTCGGCACCAACGCCATCGTGCGCCTGTTCACCGACGACACGCCGCCGGCCAAGCTGGTGCGCGGCGCGGTGCTGAAGGCGGCCAGCGTCGCGTCGCCGCTGCGCACGCTGATCGCGCGCCAGCTCACCGGGGGCGTGCGGGGCCCGGCGTCGGCCTGAACGCCAAAAGTATCGCAAACGCGATACAGTGGCGCGATGAAGTCCACGACCATCCCGCCGGTGCGCATCGAGCCGCAGTTCCGCGAGGAGATCGAGCAGGCGCTCGAAGAAGGCGAGAGCCTGGCGTCGCTGGTCGAGCAGGCGGTGCGCACCGAGGTCGCGCGCCGCCGCGACCAGGCCGAGTTCGTGCGCCGCGGCCTGGCCGCGGTCGCGCGCTCCGAGGCCGACGGCGACTGGGTGCCGGCGGAGACGGTTCTCGACAGGCTCGAAGCCCGGCTGAGCAAGGCGCGCGAGCGCCGTCAGAAGCCGGCCGAATGAACTACGAGGTCGTCTTCAGCCGCGAGGCCGAAGAGGATCTGCTGACGCTGTTCGAACACGCCCTCGCGCGTGAACTGAACAGCCCCTCAGGTGATCTCGACATCCCCGCCCGGGCGATCGACGCGATCCGCCAGGCTTGCCGCTTCCTCGCCGTCAGCCCGTTCAGCTGCCGCAAGGCGGCCAGCAGTCCGTTTGCGCGCGAGCTGATCGTGCCCTTCGGCGCCAGCGGCTTCGTCGTCTATTTCGAGATCCGGGCCGAGCGGCGTGTGCACGTCGGTGCCGTTCGCCATCAGCGCGAAAGCGACTATCACTGAGGCGGGACGTGCGACGCCGGAAGGCGTCGCACGCCAGCCGAAGGCCCGACCGCGATTTCACGCGCGAGGGCTGGCGCGGGACGCAGGACGCCGCCCTCAGACCTCCAGCCACTCCCGCCGCACGCCGGCGTCGGCCGCCAGCGCGCCTGGCGTGCCGGCGAAGACGATGCGGCCGCGGCCCATCACCAGGCAGCGGTCGGCGAGCTGCAGCGCGATCGCCAGCTTCTGCTCGACCAGCAGCACGCCGACGCCGCGCCGGCGCGCTTCGGCCAGCAGCTCCGCCACCTGGGTGACGACCTGCGGCGCCAGGCCTTCGGTGGGCTCGTCGACGATCAGCAGAGCGGGGTCGCCGACCAGCGTGCGCGCCAGCGTCAGCATCTGCTGCTCGCCGCCGGACAGCACGCCGGCCGGCGCCTGGGCGCGCTCGGCCAGGCGCGGGAAGCGGGCCAGCAGCTCGGCCGTCGTCCAGCGCCGGGTGCCCGGGCGTGGGCGTTCGCCCAGGCGCAGGTTCTCGGCGACGCTGAGCGTCGGGAAGACGTCGCGGCTCTCGGGCACGTAGCCCAGGCCGGCACGGGCGATCTGGTGCGCCGGCCGTCCCAGCAGTTCGACACCGTTCCAGCGCACCGAACCACGTGCCGGCAGCAGGCCCATCAGCGCCTTGGCCGTCGTCGACCGGCCCGAGCCGTTGCGGCCCAGCAGCGCGACGATTTCGCCGGGCGCGACGTCGAACTCGACGCCGTGCAGCACCGGGCGCGCGCCGTAGCCGGCTTCGAGGCCGCGCACCGTCAGCATGCGCCGCCCTCCCCGGCCGCCGGCAGCGCGCCCAGATAGGCCTGCTGCACGCGAGCGTCGGCGCGCACCGCCGCCGGCGTGTCGAAGGCGACGACCTCGCCGTCGACCAGCACCGCGATGCGGTCGGCGAGTTCGAAGACGACGCTCATGTCGTGTTCGACGACGAGCAGCGTGCGGCCTTCGGTCGCGCGGCGGATCAGCGCGACGAACCAGGCCGTCTCCTCGCGGCTCATGCCGGCGGTCGGCTCGTCGAGCAGCACGACGCCGGCGCCGCCGGCGATCGTCAGGCCGATCTCCAGCGCACGCTGCTCGGCGTAGGCGAGCTGCGCCGCCGGCACGTCGCGGCGGTGTTCCAGGCGCAGCATCGCCAGCAGCGCGTCGGCGCGTTCGTCGAGGCCGCGGCGCCGTGCCGGGCGCCAGAAGGCGTAGCCGGCACCCTCGCTGTGCAGCAGCGCGCAGCGCAGGTTCTCCGCCGTCGACAGGCGCGTGAACAGCTGGCTGGTCTGGAAGCTGCGCGCCAGCCCGCGGCGCACGATCTCGTACGGCGGCAGGCCGTGGATCGCCTGGCCGTTCAGCAGGATCTCGCCGGCGTCGGGCGCGAGCTGGCCGCTGATCAGGTTGAACAGCGTGCTCTTTCCGGCGCCGTTGGGGCCGATCAGCGCGACGCGCTCGCCCGGCTTCACGGCCAGGCTGGCGCCGCGCACGACCTCGGTGCGGCCGAAACGCCGCTGCACGTCGCGCAATTCCAAGGCCGGCGTCATCGCGCTTCCTCCTGCGCCCACTGCGGCGCCAACTGCCGCCGCGCCAGTTCGAACAAGGCCGCCGCGGTGGCCAGCAGCAGCGCCGCGCCGACCCAGGCGTCGGCCGACTCGGCGCTCAGCGGCAGGCCGATGAAGTTCAGCGCCGGGCCCGACGCGGCGTCGAGCTGGCGCCGGTACAGCAGCTCGACGATGACCGCCAGACCGGCCAGCGCCGCGACGGCCAGCACGATCAAGGCCGCCAGCCCGGCCCACAGGCGGCGCAGGACACCCGCGGCGGCGGCGCGCGTCAGGCCCGCCAGCGCACCGGCCAGCCCGCCGGGCGCCAGCATCACGACGGCGATGAAGGCCAGCCCCAGGTACAGCAGCCAGGCGCGCGTCAGCGCCGACAGCAGCACGCCGGACAGCACCATCAGCACCGCGCCGATGATGGGCCCGGCGAAATAGCCGCTGCCGCCCAGCACCGTGAACAGCAGGTAGGCGCCCGAACGCAGCGAGCCCAGCACCTCGGCGCTGACGATCTCGAAATGCAGTGCCGCCAGCCCGCCGGCCACGCCCATGAAGAAGCCCGAGACGAGGAAGGCCCGGTAGCGCACGCGGCGTGCGCTGTAGCCGACGAACTCGGCGCGCAGCGGGTTGTCGCGCACGGCGTTCAGCATGCGCCCCAGCGGCGTGCGCGTGAAGCCGTACATCGCCGCGGTGCAGACAAAGCAGTAGACGGCGATCAGCGCGTAAACCTGCCAGGCCGGGCCGAAGCTGATGCCCCAGACGGGCTCGCCGATCACGCGGTCGGCGCTCAGCCCGCCTTCGCCGCCGAAGACCGTCGGGAACATCAGCGCCACCGCGGCGACCAGCTCGCCCAGGCCCAGCGTGATCATCGCGAACGGCGTGCCGGCGGTGCGTGTCGTCAGCCAGCCCAGCGTCGCCGCGCCGGCCAGCCCGCCCAGGCCGCCGACCAGCGGCACCAGGCTGACCGGCAGCGCCAGTTCGCCGGCGGCCATCCAGCGCAGCGTGTGGATCGCCGCGTAGGCGCCCAGGCCCGAATAGACCGCATGGCCGAAGCTCAGCATGCCGCCCTGCCCCAGCAGCAGGTTGAAGGCCAGGCAGGCGACGATGGCGATGCCGATCTGCGACAGCAGCGTCAGCGCCAGGCTGCTGTCGAACAGCCACGGCGCGCCGGCCAGCACCAGCGCGTAGGCGCCCCAGACGAGCGCGGCCCGGACCCGGCGCCCCGTCATCCTTCGCGCGTGCCGAACAGTCCGCGCGGGCGCAGCACCAGCACCAGCACGAGCAGCAGGTACGGCAGGATCGCCGCCACCTGCGACAGCTTGACGCTCCACAGCGCCAGCGCCGCGGTCTCGGGCGCCGGCGTCCAGTGCAGCGCGGCGGCCAGGTCGGCCAGCGAACGGTCGCTGGCCACCGCGAACGAGTCCAGCACGCCCAGCAGCAGCGAGGCGACGAAGGCCCCGGCCAGCGAACCCAGCCCGCCGATGACGATCAGCGCGAAGACGACCGGCCCGACGGCCTGCGCCATTGACGGCTCGGTGACACGCATCGCGCCGCCGACGACGCCGGCCAGCGCCGCCAGCGCGGTGCCGGCGCCGAAGACCAGCATGAACACCCGCGGCACGTCGTGGCCCAGCGCCTGGGCCATCTGGGGGTGCGTCAGCGCGGCGCGGATCACCAGGCCCAGCCGCGTCGTGCGCAGCGCCAGCGCCAGCACGGCCAGCAGCAGCAGCGCCAGCGCCATCGCGAAGGCACGCAGCGCCGGGAACTGGGTGCAGACCAGCGCCGCGTCGCCACGGCAGGCTTCGGGCGCCGCGCCCCAGGCCAGCGCCAGCCCGGCCGGCGCCTGCACCAGCGTGAACAGCGGCCCGGCCAGCGCTGCCGGCGGCTCGAAGGCCAGCGGCTGACGGCCCCAGACGAGCTGCACCGCCTCGACGATGACGTAGGCCAGCCCGAAGGTGACGAGCAGCTCGGCGACGTGGCCTTGCGCGTGCACGCGCCGCAGCACCCAGCGCTCGAAGGCCGCGCCGGCCAGCCCGACGACCAGCGGCGCCACCAGCAGCGCGACCCAGAAGCCGGCGCCGGCGGCGACGGTGGCGCCGACGTAGGCGCCCAGCATGTAGAAGCTGGCGTGGGCGAAGTTCAGCACGCCCATCAGGCTGAAGATCAGCGTCAGCCCCGAGGCCAGCAGGAACAGCAGCAGCCCGACGGACAGCCCGTTGAGCAGCGAGACGAGGAAGTGCGAGGCGTCCATCACGAAGGCGTGACGATAACGGCCCGCGCCGCTGAAGCCCCTGCGCCGGCGTGGCGCGCGCCCGCTTCCGACAATGGTCCCGATGAACGCTCCCGACCGGATCTTCCCCGACGGCCCACGCTGGCGCGACGACGGCTTCGTGCGCCGCGCCGGCGCGCCGCTGGCCGTCGCCCAGCCGCCGCAGCCGGTGCCCGAGGCGCACTGGGTGGCGCGCAACGAGGTCTTCGCGCGGGAGCTCGGCTGGTGGGACTGGCTGCAGCACGACGAGGCGCTGGCGCTGCTGGCCGGCAATACCCAGCCGGCCGGCGGCACGCTGGCCACCGTCTATTCGGGGCACCAGTTCGGCGTCTGGGCCGGGCAGCTGGGCGACGGCCGCGCGCTGCTGCTGGGCGAGGCCGACACGCCGCTCGGGCCGCTGGAGCTGCAGTTGAAGGGCAGCGGCCTCACGCCCTACTCGCGCATGGGCGACGGCCGCGCCGTGCTGCGCTCGTCGATCCGCGAGTACCTGGGCTCCGAGGCGATGCACGCGCTGGGCATTCCGACGACGCGCGCGCTGGCGCTGGTCGGCTCGCCGCTGCCGGTGCGGCGCGAGCGCGTCGAGACCGCCGCCGTCGTCACGCGTGTCGCGCCCAGCTTCCTGCGTTTCGGCCACTTCGAGCACTTCGCCCACACCGCGGCCGACAACGCGGCGCTGCGCCGGCTGGCCGACGACGCGATCGAACGCTATTTCCCGGCCCAGGCCGAGGCCGCCAACCGCTACGCCGCGCTGCTGGAAGAAGTCGCGCGGCGCACGGCGCGGCTGGTGGCGCAGTGGCAGGCGGTCGGCTTCTGCCACGGCGTGATGAACACCGACAACATGTCGCTGCTGGGCCTGACGATCGACTACGGGCCGTTCGGCTTCCTCGACGCCTTCGACCCCGGCCACGTCTGCAACCACTCCGACCACCAGGGCCGCTACGCCTACGCGCGCCAGCCCAACGTCGCGTTCTGGAACCTGCACGCGCTGGCCCAGGCGCTGCTGCCGCTGATAGTCGACCCCGACGCCGCGGTGGCCGCGCTGGAGCCTTACAAGAGCGAGTTCCTGGCCGCGCTGCAGACGGCGATGCGCGCCAAGCTCGGCCTGCGTGACGAACGCCCCGAAGACGGCGCGCTGGTCGACGACCTGCTGCGCCGCATGGCCGCCGACGGCGCCGACTACACGATCACCTTCCGCCGCCTGGCGCGTTTCGACAGCACGCCGGGTGTGAACCACGACGCGTTGCGCGACCTGTTCCTCGATCGGGAGGCCTTCGACGCCTGGGCGCTGCGTTATGCCGAACGCCTGCGTGCCGAAGCCAGCCTCGACGCCGAGCGCCGCTTGCGGATGGAGCGCCGCAACCCCAAGTACGTGCTGCGCAACCACCTCGCCGAGACCGCGATCCGCCAGGCCGAAGCCGGCGACTTCGGCGAGGTCTCGCGGCTGCTGGCCGTGCTGCAGCATCCGTTCGACGAGCAGCCCGAACACGAGGCGCTCGCCGGTTTCCCGCCCGACTGGGCGCGCCAGCTGGAGATCTCCTGTTCGTCATGAGCCTGTTCGACAAGACACCTGCCGCCCATCCGCACGACGACCCGCGCTACGAGGTCCGCAAGAGCGACGCCGAATGGCGCGCCCAGCTCGACCCGATGCAGTACCAGGTCGCGCGCCACGCCGCCACCGAGCGCCCCTTCACCGGCAAGTACTGGGATCACACCGGCCGCGGCCGCTACGACTGCATCGGCTGCGGCGCGCCGCTGTTCTCCAGCGAGACCAAGTTCGACGCCGGCTGCGGCTGGCCGAGCTACTGGCAGCCGCTGGAGGCCGACGTCATCGAGGAGGTGCGCGACACCAGCCACGGCATGGTGCGGGTCGAGGTGCGCTGCCGCCGCTGCGGCACCCATCTGGGCCATGTCTTCGAGGACGGCCCGGCGCCGACCGGCCAGCGCTACTGCATCAACTCGGCGGCCATCGACTTCAAGCCCGAGGCCGCGTGAACCCCAGCCCGTATCGGCCCGCCGCCGTCACGGCTTCGCCGCAACCCACCCGACGCAGCCGGCACAATCGCCCCATGAACCGCTCCCGTCGCCTCGCATGAAGCTGTTGCTGGACTTCCTGCCGATCGTCCTTTTCTTCGCCTGCTTCAAGCTCGCCGAGGGCCGCCCGGAATGGGCGGCGGACTTCGCCACCGCCAACTTCGGCGCGCTCGTCTCCGGCGGCGTCGTCGGCCCGAAGGAGGCGCCGGTGCTGCTGGCGACCGTCGTCGTGATCCTCGCGACGCTGGCCCAGGTGCTGGTGCTCAAGCTGCGCGGCAAGCGCATCGACGCGATGCTGTGGATCAGCCTGGTGCTGGTCGTCGTCTTCGGCGGCCTGACGATCTGGTTCCACAACGAGACCTTCATCAAGTGGAAGCCCAGCGTGCTGTACTGGACGATGGGCACCGCGCTGTGGCTGGCGCCGCTGCTGGCCGGCAAGAACCTGCTGAAGCTGCTGCTGGGCGAGCAGATGGTGCTGCCCGAACGTGTCTGGCACCGGCTGAACTTCGCCTGGGTCGCGTTCTTCGCCGCGATGGGCCTGCTCAACATCTGGGTGGCCTACAGCTTCAGCACCGACGCCTGGGTCAACTTCAAGCTCTTCGGCGGCATCGGCCTGATGTTCGCCTTCACGATCGCCCAGGGCCTGTACCTCGGCCGTTATCTCGAAGAGCCGGCGGCGCCGAACGAGGGCAAACAATGAGCCGCGCCGCCGACATCGAAGCCGCGCTGCGCGCCGCTCTGGAGCCGACCGAGCTCGAAGTCGTCGACGACAGCGCCCGCCACGCCGGCCACGCCGGCGCGCGCGAAGGCGGCCATTTCCAGGTGCGCATCCGCAGCGCGCGCTTCGCCGGGCTGGCCCCCTTGGCGCGCCATCGCCTTGTGTATGATGCCCTCGGCCCTCTGGGCCAACGGGGTGTGCATGCCCTCGCGATCGACGCGCAGCCGCCCCGCCAGGACTGACACCCCTCGAACAACTCCATCGTCGCGCCGCCGCTTCGGGCGATCCGCGACCCATCCGAAAGTGCCATCCATGAGCTCGAAGACCTTCGCCGTGCGCACGGCGCTCGCCACCGCGGCCGCCGCACTGCTGATGCCGCTGGCCGCACAGGCGCAGAACATCGCCGTCGTCAACGGCAAGCCGGTGCCCAAGAGCCGTGTCGAGACGCTGCTGCAGCAGGCAGCGCGTGCCGGCCAGCAGATCGGCCCGGAACTGCAGCAGCAGGCCCGTGACCAGGTCGTGCTGCGCGAGATCTTCGTCCAGGAAGCCGAGAAGAAGGGCATCGCCACCTCGGCCGACTACAAGGCGCAGATGGAACTCGCCCGCCAGAGCATCCTGATCCGCGAGCTGTTCGACAGCTACCGCAAGACGCACCCGGTGACCGACGCCGACGCCCAGGCCGAGTACGACAAGTTCAAGGCCGCGGCCTCGGGCACCGAGTACCGTGCCCGCCACATCCTGGTGGAGACCGAGGACGAGGCCAAGAAGCTGATCGCCCAGATCAAGTCCGGTGGCAGCTTCGAGGAACTGGCGAAGAAGCACTCCAAGGACCCGGGCTCCGGCGAGAACGGCGGCGACCTGGACTTCGCCAAGCCCGACGCCTACGTGCCCGAGTTCAGCCAGGCCATGGCCGCGCTGAAGAAGGGCGAGATGACGCAGACGCCGGTGAAGAGCCAGTTCGGCTGGCACATCATCCGCCTCGACGACACGCGCGAGGCGCAGTTCCCGGCCTTCGACGACGTGAAGGACCAGATCAAGCAGCGCATCGAGCAGGCCCGCCTGCAGCAGTACCAGGAAGAGCTGCGCAAGAAGGCCCGCACCGACTACAAGTTCGGCGGCGAGTGACACGGTGCCGCCGGGCAACCGGCGGCAGACAGGCAAAAGGCCCCTCGCGGGGCCTTTTTCATTGGTGTCTCGGGAGGCCGCCGCTCAGCGACGCGGCCCGCGCGGGCCTTGCGAGGCGCGGCCGCCGCCGTGGCCGTGCGAGGACCCGCCGCGCGGCGACGACGCACCACCGCGCCCCCCGGCGCCGGCCGGGCGCTGGCCACCACCCCCGTTGCCACCGCCCGACGCGCCTTGCGGCCGGCCGCCGCGCGAGGGCATGCCACCACCGGCGTTGCGGCGCGTGCCGCCGACGCCGATGGTCATGCGGCCGAGCACGATCGGCTCGGCGCGCTCGCCGGCCGGGGGCTCGAAGCCGGGGATCACCTGCACCGGGATCTCGCGCTTGATCAGGCGCTGGATGTCGCGCAGGAAGATCTCCTCGTCCAGGCAGACCAGCGAGACCGCCTCGCCGCTGGCGCCGGCACGGCCGGTGCGGCCGATGCGGTGAACGTAGTCTTCCGGCACGTTCGGCAGCTCGTAGTTGACGACGTGCGGCAGCTGGTCGATGTCGATGCCGCGCGCGGCGATGTCGGTGGCCACCAGCACCTGCAGCGTGCCGGCCTTGAACTCGGCCAGCGCCTTGGTGCGCGCGCCCTGGCTCTTGTTGCCGTGGATCGCCATCGCCGTGATGCCCTGCTCGTTCAGGTACTCGGCCAGGCGGTTGGCGCCGTGCTTCATGCGCGTGAAGACCAGCACCTGGTGCCAGTCGCCCTGGCGGATCAGGTGCGCCAGCAGCTCCTTCTTCTTCTCGCGCCCGACCGGGTGCACCTTCTGCGCGATGGTGTCGGCGGTGGCGTTGCGCCGCGCGACCTCGATCAGCGCCGGCTGGTTCAGCAGGCGGTCGGCCAGGGCCTTGATCTCGTCGCTGAAGGTCGCCGAGAAGAGCAGGCTCTGCTTCTTCTGGGGCAGCACCGCGAGCACCTTCTTGATGTCGTGGATGAAGCCCATGTCGAGCATGCGGTCGGCTTCGTCGAGCACCAGGATCTGCACCTGCGACAGGTCCAGCGTGCCCTGGCCGTGGTGGTCCAGCAGCCGGCCGGGCGTCGCGACGAGGATGTCGACGCCTTTGCGGAGGCGGTCGATCTGCGGCTGCATGCCGACGCCGCCGAACATCACCATGCTGGTCAGCGGCAGGTACTTGCCGTAGGCACGCACGCTTTCCTCGACCTGGGCGGCGAGTTCACGTGTCGGCGTCAGCACCAGCGCGCGCACGGCGATGCGGCCGCGGGAGTCGCGCACCGGCTTGGAAGCGGACAGACGCTGCAGCATCGGCAGCGTGAAACCGGCGGTCTTGCCGGTGCCGGTCTGCGCGCCGGCGAGCAGGTCGCCGCCTTGCAGCACCGCCGGGATCGCCTGTGCCTGGATCGGGGTCGGCACGTCGTAGCCCTGTTCGCGAACGGCGCGCAGCAGCGGCTCGGCAAGGCCGAGATCGGAAAAATTCATGGACTTGGTATTCGGTCGGCCTGTCGCCCGCTCGGGGGCGCCAGTCGCAGGCGTCGGATCATGGGGCCGCGAGGCGGCGTCGGGCTCGACGACGATGCAGCGACTGGGCTCTGCATCGGTGCCGAAAATTCTATCTGATGCAGATCAAACCTGCTGGGTGAAACCCCACCGGGCAAAACCATGGCCTCGGCCGACGCCACCCGCGGCGGGGAAACGGCGCGGGTGAGGACACGCGGAAAGGCGACAATAGCGGTTTGGCCGCGCCACGCGGCCGTGCTCCACCCATACCGAAAGAACCGAACAGGACTCCATGGCCCAGTACGTATTCACGATGAACCGCGTCGGCAAGATCGTGCCGCCGAAGCGGCAGATCCTGAAGGACATCTCGCTGTCCTTCTTCCCTGGCGCGAAGATCGGCGTGCTCGGCGTCAACGGCAGCGGCAAGTCGACGCTGCTGAAGATCATGGCCGGGCTGGACAAGGACATCGAGGGCGATGCCGTCCCGATGCCCGGCCTGAAGATCGGATACCTGCCGCAGGAACCCGAGCTGAACCCCGACCAGACCGTGCGCGAAGCCGTCGAACAAGGCATCGGCGGCGTGCTCGCCGCGAAGAAGCGCCTGGACGAGGTCTACGCCGAGTACGCCGAGCCCGACGCCGACTTCGACAAGCTGGCCGCCGAGCAGGCCGAGCTCGAGGCGATCATCGCCGCGGCCGGCAGCGAGAACACCGACCTGCAGCTCGAACTGGCCGCCGACGCGCTGCGCCTGCCGCCCTGGGACGCGCAGATCGGCCTGCTGTCCGGCGGCGAGAAGCGCCGCGTGGCGCTGTGCCGGCTGCTGCTGTCCAAGCCCGACATGCTGCTGCTCGACGAACCCACCAACCACCTGGACGCCGAGTCGGTGGACTGGCTGGAGCAGTTCCTGCAGCGCTTCTCGGGCACCGTCGTCGCGATCACCCACGATCGCTACTTCCTGGACAACGCCGCCGAGTGGATCCTCGAACTCGACCGCGGCATGGGCATCCCGTACAAGGGCAACTACTCCGAGTGGCTGGACCAGAAGGAACGCCGCCTGGAAGTCGAGCAGAAGAAGGAAGACGCGCGCATCAAGGCGATGAAGGAGGAGCTCAAGTGGGTGCGCTCCAACGCCAAGGGCCGCCAGGCCAAGAGCAAGGCGCGTCTGGCCCGCTTCGAGGAGCTGTCGGACGTCGACTACCAGCGCCGCAACGAGACCAACGAGATCTTCATCCCGGTCGCCGAGCGCCTGGGCAACGAGGTCATCGAGTTCAAGAACGTCACCAAGAGCTTCGGTGAGCGCTGCCTGATCGACAACCTCAGCTTCAAGGTCCCGCCGGGCGCCATCGTCGGCATCATCGGCCCCAACGGCGCCGGCAAGTCGACGCTGTTCCGCATGATCCAGGGCCTGGAGAAGCCGGACAGCGGCGAGGTCGTGATCGGCAAGACCGCCAAGGTGACCTTCGTCGACCAGAGCCGCGAAAGCCTGGCCGGCGACAAGACCGTGTGGGAAGACGTCTCCGGCGGCCTGGACAACATCGTCGTCGGCCAGTTCGTGATGCCCAGCCGCGCCTACCTGGGCCGCTTCAACTTCAAGGGCAACGACCAGCAGAAGCTCGTCGGCAACCTGTCCGGCGGCGAACGCGGCCGCCTGCACCTGGCCAAGACGCTGGCCCAGGGCGGCAACGTGCTGATGCTCGACGAACCGTCGAACGACCTGGACGTCGAAACGCTGCGTGCGCTGGAAGAGGCGCTGCTCGAGTTCGCCGGCAGCGCGATGGTCATCAGCCACGACCGCTGGTTCCTGGACCGCATCGCGACGCACATCCTGGCCTGCGAAGGCGAGTCGCAGTGGTTCTTCTACGCCGGCAACTACCACGAGTACGAAGAGGACAAGAAGAAGCGCCTGGGCGAGGAAGGCGCGCGGCCGAAGCGCGTGCGCTTCAAGCCGATCAAGTGACGCCGGGCGGCGACGCCTGAACGGACGGCGGCCTGCGGGCCGCCGTTTTCGTTTCCGGGCGTCCGATTGCCGCTTGACTTGTACAAGCGTATAACGCGCCGCATGAATTCCCGCCCCGCTGCCGACCCCGGCGCCCGCGAACGCCTGCTGCAGGCCGGACTGGCGCTGGCGCGCGAGCGCGGGCTGAAGGCGCTGACGGTGCGCGCCGTCGCGGCCGAGGCCGGCGCCAACCTCGGCAGCTTCGTGCATCACTTCGGCACGCGCGACGCCTTCGTCACCGAGTTGATCGAACGCTGGTACGCGCCGATGTTCGGCCAGCTGCAGGACCTGGCGCGGCGCCCCGGCGACCCGCTGCCGGCGCTGCGCGAGGCGTTGCTGGAGTTCGTCGCCTGGGTCGCGCGCCACCGCGACTTCCTCGCCCTGCTGCTGGCCGACGCCGCGGCCGGCGAACCCGCGGTGCGGCGTTTCGTCGCGACGATCGAGCAGCGCCATCCGGCGGTGCTGCTGGGCCTGATCGTCCAGGCGCAGGCCGCCGGCCGGCTGCGCCGTGCCGAGCCGCTGCACCAGCTGATGTTCCTGCTCGCCTCGCTGGCGCTGCCGGTGCTGGTGACGCGGCTGATGGGCGCACGCGAGATCGCCCCGGCCGCTTTCGTCGAGCGCCTGACGCCGCTGGCCGTGGCCCCCGAACGCATCGCCGAGCGCCTGGACTGGGCGCTGCGTGGCCTGGCCCCCGACCCGGAGCGCTGAGATGAACGCCCTGCCCCGCCACGCCGCCGTGCGGGCCGCCGTCCTGTCGCTCGCCGGCTGCGGTGCCGAGCGTGACGCGCCCTTGGCCGGTTATGCCGAGGCCGAGCTGGTCTACGTCGCCGCCTCGGCCGGCGGCACGCTGCGCACGCTGCACGTGCGCCGCGGCGACGCGGTGCAGGCCGGGCAGCCGCTGTTCGCGCTGGACGCCGACGCCGAGGCGCTGTCGCGCCAGGCCGCCGACGCACGGCGCGCGGCCGCCGAGTCGCAGGCCGAGGACCTGCGCAAAGGCAAACGCCCGTTGGAGCGTGCCGCGCTCGACGCCCAGCTCGCCCAGGCGCGTGCCGCGCTGGTGGCCAGCGAATCGGCGCTGAAGCGCCAGCGTGCGCTCGTGGACCAGGGCTTCGTCTCCGCGGCACGCATGGACGAACTCGTCGCCGCACGCGACGCCGACGCCGCGCGCGTGCACGAGCTCGAAGCAGAGCGCCGCCTGGCCGACGAAGCGGCACGCGCCGACGCCGTGGCGGCGGCCGCCGCCAGCGCGCGCGGCGCTGGTGCCGACGCTGCGCTGGCGCGCTGGCACGAGGACCAGAAGTCGCGCAGCGCCCCGGTCGCCGCCCAGGTCTACGACACGCTGTACCGCCCCGGCGAGTGGGTGCCGGCGGGCTCGCCGGTGGTCGTGCTGCTGCCGCCGGGCGCCGTCAAGCTGCGGTTCTTCGTGCCCGAGGCGCTGCTGCCACGCGCCAAGGTCGGCGCCAGCGTCGCGGTGGCCTGCGACGGCTGCCCCGCCGGCCTCACGGCGCGCATCGGCCATGTCTCGCCGGAAGCGGAATACACGCCGCCGGTCATCTACAGCAACGAGTCGCGCAGCAAGCTCGTCTTCCGCGCCGAAGCCTGGCCCGATGGTGTCTCGGCGCTGAAGCCCGGCCAGCCGGTGCAGGTCTCGCTGCCGGACGCCGCACGATGAACACCGAGTTCGCGATCGACGTGAGTGGCCTGAGCAAACGCTTCGGCACGCGCACCGTCGTCGACACGATCTCGATCCAGGTGCGGCGCGGCGAGATCTGCGGCTTCCTCGGCCCCAACGGCAGCGGCAAGACGACGACGATCCGCATGCTCTGCGGCCTGCTCGAGCCCGACGCCGGCGAAGGCCGCTGCCTGGGCCTGGACCTGCGCCGCGACGCGCGCCGCATCAAGCGCCGCGTCGGCTACATGACGCAGCGTTTCGGCCTCTACGAAGACCTGTCGATCGAGGAGAACCTGGACTTCGTCGCCCGTGTCTACGGCATGCCGGAGCGCCGCCAGGCGGTCGACGGCGCGCTGGAGCGCCTCGGGCTGGCCGGCCGGCGCACCCATCTCGCCGGCGCGCTGTCGGGCGGCTGGAAGCAGCGCCTGGCGCTGGCCGCCTGCATGCTGCACCAGCCCGAGCTGCTGCTGCTGGACGAGCCGACCGCCGGCGTCGACCCCAAGGCGCGGCGCGACTTCTGGCAGCAGATCCACACCCTGGCCGCCGAAGGCCTGACGGTGCTGGTGTCGACGCACTACATGGACGAGGCCGAACGCTGCCACCGGCTGGCCTACATCAGCTACGGCCGGCTGCTGGCCGCCGGCACCGCCGCCGAGGTGGTGGCCGCGGCGGGGCTGCGCACCTGGACGCTGCGCGGCGAACACCTGGCCGACGCGGTGGCGCTGCTGGCGCACGACGAACGCTGGATGGCCGTGCCCTTCGGCAGCGCGGTGCACGTCAGCGCGCGCGCTGGCGAGGACTTCGCCGCCTGGCTGGACAGCGCCGCACCCGGCCGCTGGACCGTCGAGCCGATCGCCACCGGGCTCGAAGACGTCTTCATCTCGCTGACCCAGCATGCCCAGGATCCTCTCGCTTAGCTGGGGCCGCATCCTCGCGGTGCTGCGCAAGGAACTGATCCAGCTGCGCCGCGACCGGCTGACCTTCGCGATGCTGATCGGCGTGCCGCTGATGCAGTTGGTGCTGTTCGGCTACGCGATCAACGGCGACCCCAAGCACCTGCCGACGGCCGTCGTCGCGCTGGACGAGTCGCCGGTCGTGCGCAGCGTCGTCGCCGCGGTGCGCAACACCGGCTACTTCGAGATCGTCGCCACGCCGAGCGAAGCCGGCGCCGAGGCGCTGATCGCGCGCGGCGAGGTCCAGTTCGCACTGGTCTTCCCGGGCGACTTCACGCGCCGGCTGCTGCGCGGCGAGACGCCGCCGCTCGTCGTGCTGGCCGACGCCAGCGACCCGGCGGCCACCGGCCAGGCCGTCGCCGCGCTGGCGGCGCTGCCGTCGCTGGCATTGCGCAGCGAGCTGACCGGCCCGCTGGTGCCGCTGGCCGGCGGCGCGGCGCCGTTCGAGCTGCGTGTGCACAAGCGCTACAACCCCGAGGGCATCACCGCGTTCAACGTCGTGCCGGGGCTGATGGGCGTCATCCTGACGATGACGCTGGTGATGATGACCTCGATGGCGATGACGCGCGAACGCGAGCGCGGCACGCTGGAGAACCTGCTGGCCACCCCGGTGCGTCCGGTGGAGATGATGGCCGGCAAGATCCTGCCCTACGTGATCATCGGCTACGGCCAGGTGCTGCTGGTCTTCGCCGCGGCGCGCGTGCTGTTCCACGTGCCGATGGCCGGCAGCTTCGTGCTGCTGTCGGCGATGGTGCTGCTGTTCATCGTCGCGACGCTGTCGGTGGGCTTCACCTTCAGCACGATCGCGCGCTCGCAGATGCAGAGCATGCAGATGACGATGTTCTATTTCCTGCCGAACATCCTGCTGTCGGGCTTCATGTTCCCGTTCCGCGGCATGCCGGGCTGGGCGCAGACGATCGGCGAGGTGCTGCCGCTGACCCACTTCCTGCGCATCGTGCGCGCCGTGATGCTCAAGGGCAGCGGCTTCACCGACCTGTGGCCCGAGGCGGCGGCGATCGCCGCCTTCGCGCTGGCCGCCGGCGGCGTGGCGATGCTGCGCTACCGCCAGACCATCGACTAGCGCTGAAGCCTCAAGACCTTGCCTCGTGACGCGGCCGGAAGTCGACTGATCGGAGCGAGCGCGCCGCGCGGCGACGCTGCGGCTTGATCAGGCCGTCGTGGCCTCGGCCACCCGCCCCGCCTCGATGCGCAGCTGGCGTTCGCAGCGCGCGGCGATCTGCAGGTCGTGGGTGACGAGCACCAGCGTCGTGCCGGCCTCGCGGTTGAGCTCGAACATCAGCTCCAACACCTTGGCGCCGGTGGCGAAGTCCAGGCTGCCGGTGGGCTCGTCGGCCAGCAGCACCGCCGGACGCACGACGAAGGCACGTGCCAGCGCGACCCGCTGCTGCTCGCCGCCGGACAGCAGCTTCGGGTAGTGGCCCAGGCGTTCGGCAAGACCCACGCGCTGCAGCATCTCGGTGGCCGCGGCACGCGCGTCGCGTCGGCCCATCAGCTCCAGCGGCAGCATCACGTTCTCCAGCGCCGTCAGGTGGCCCAGCAGCTGGAAGTTCTGGAACACGAAGCCGACCTGGCGCGCGCGCAGCGCCGCACGTGCGTCCTCGTCGAGCGCGAACAGGTCGGTGCCGGCCAGCGTCACCGTGCCCGCGGTCGGCGTGTCCAGCCCGGCCAGGATCGCCAGCAGCGTGCTCTTGCCCGAACCCGAGGCGCCGACGATGGCCACCGTCTCCTTCGGGAAAAGCGCGAAATCGATGTCGTGGAGAATCGTCAGCGTGCCGGTCGAATCGGCGACCTGCTTCGAGATGCGTTGGACGGAGATGATCGGATCGGACATTCGGATGCGGTGGACCCGCCGGCAGTGGCTGGCGCATGCTAGCGCGCTCGCCGTCTCCCCGGCGGTCGCGGGCCCGGCAGCGGCAGCCGGCACGCGCACCCTGCTCGTGCTCGGCGACAGCCTGTCGGCCGAGTACGGCCTGGCGCGCGGCAGCGGCTGGGTGTCGCTGCTCGACAAGCGTCTGGGCGTCCAGGCGCCGGGCTGGAAAGTCGTCAACGCCAGCATCAGCGGCGAGACGACCTCCGGCGGCCGCACGCGGCTGCCGGCGCTGCTCAAGCAGCACCAGCCGGACCTGGTGATCCTGGAGCTCGGCGGCAACGACGCGCTGCGCGGCCTGCCGATCGCCAACACACGCGACAACCTGGCGGCGATGGCGCGCAGCGCGCGCGAGGCCGGCGCCAAGGTCGTCGTCGTCGGCATGGAGGTGCCGCCGAACTACGGCCGCCGCTACGCCGAGGACTTCGCCGCCTCGTTCGCCAAGGTCGCGCGCGAGACCGGCGCAGCGCTCGTGCCCTTCCTGCTGCGCGGCGTGGCCGACGTGCCCGAGGCCGAGACGCTGTTCCAGCCCGACCGCATCCACCCCACCGCGCAGGCCCAGCCGACGATGCTCGACAACGTCTGGCCGGTGCTCAAGCCGCTGCTGCGCTGATCCACCGCGGCGCCTGGGCGCCCCAACGCGGGCCACCAGGACGCTGCCCGCGCGCCTGAGCCCGGCGCCGGGGCCGATTCAGCGATCGTCCTGGCGCGGGCCGCCGCGGCGCTCGCCGCCGCGCCGGTCCTCGGCCCGGTCGTCACGGCGTTCGGGCTGGCGCGGCTGCATCTGCGGCTGCATCTGCGGCTGCATCTGCGGCTGCATCTGCGGTTGCATCTGCGGGCGCTCCGGTGGGCGCTCCTGCACCGCCTCTCGGCCGCGCGGCTCGACCGGCATGCGCGTGAACTCGCGGCCCGGGCGTTCGACGCCCTGGTCGGGCGCACGGCGCTCGACGGTCTGCGGCGGCCGCGGAGCACGCTCCTCGGCCGGCCGCGTGGTCCAGGTCGTGCCGCGGCGCTCGGTCGAGGCCGGCGGGTCCGTGCGCTCGGTGGGCTCGCGCCGCGGCATCGTGGGCTCCGGGCTGCCGAAGTTCGTCGCCGGCAGCGGACGCGTCGTCGTGCGATCGTTCTGCCGCTCGTCGCGGCGGTCGTCCCGCCGGTCGTCGCGGCGCTCGTCGGCGCGCTCGGCCGGCGGTACCGGCGTTCTGGTGAAGCCGGAGCCCGGGCGGGTCGCCCCGCGGTCGGTGTCCGGCCAGGGCGACGGCACACGCTCGTCGCGCTGCTCGCGTGGCGGGTCGCGACGCACCGGCGGCAGCGTGCCGCGGCGGCCGTCGTCACCGCTGCTCCAGCGCGGCGAAGGCGGCGGCGGCCGGCGCACGGCGTCGCTGGCCGGCGCCTGCGGCAGCGCCGCCGGGGTGTCGGTGCGCAGCGGCTGGCGGCCCACAGGCACGTCGACCACCGCCCGGGCCACCGGCTGGCGGCGCACCAGCACGTCGCGCGAGACGACGGTGACACCGCCGGGCACACCCTGGTTGGTGTACATGATCGGCCCGGTCGGCACGCGGCGCGGCAGGTGCGGGTGGTGGTTCACGCGGTCGACGTAGACCGGCGTGACGCGGTAGTACGGCACGAAGACCTCGCGCGGCGCCAGCGGCACCCAGCCGACCGGCGGCCCGCCGAGGTTGATCGAGAGGCTGAAGTTGGAGCCGCCGACCCAGGCCACCAGCGCCGGCGCGTAGACCGGGCGTGCGACATAGGCGCCCGGATACCAGGCCCAGCGGTTGCCCCAGTACATCCAGCGGCCGTAGTGGAAAGGCGCGAAGCCCCAGGGCGCGTCGTCGACCCAGGTCCAGCCCCAGGGCGCGACCCAGGCCCAGTGGCCGTAGCGGTACGGCGCCCAGCCGGCCGGCACCGCCGACGGGACCCAGACGTTGCCGTACTCGGGGTGACGGTCCCAGCGGCCGTAGCGGTCCAGATCCTCGGCACCGGTCATCTCGGGCGAGACGTAGCGATAGGCGGCACTGCGTTCGTCGGCGCGGTCCTCGCGGCGGGCCCAGTCGGCGAATTCGTCGTCGGGCGGCTCGTCCCAGCGGCGCTGGGCCCGGCCACGTTCGTTCCAGAGTTCGACGCGGCGGCCGTCGTCGACGGTGAAGGCCGCGGCGCCGGCCGGGTCGACCCTCAGCTCGCCGCGCCAGACCGTGGCCCAGCTGACGTCGTCGACGCGGTCGGCGCGGTAGTAGCCGGCACGGCGCGGGTGCAGCGTGGCCTCGTCGGTGACGAGTTCGGTCTCGTCGGCGACCTCGCTGGAGCGCACGCGCAGCGCCGCCGCGCCGCTGTGCAGCCGCAGCGAGACCCGCTGGTCGTCCAGGCGCTGCACCTCCAGCTCGGTGCTGCCGCCCAGGCGCACCGTCGTCGAGCCGATGCGCAGCGTGGCGCGGGCATCGCCGTCGGTGGAGATGCGGTCGCCGCGGGTCAGCGGGCGATTGGTGGAGACGTCGACCCAGGCGCCCTGGGCGTCGTCGTAGAGCCAGACGCGGCCGTCGGTGGCGGCGACCCGGCCGACGCGCCCGGGCGGGTCGTCCTGCGCGAAACCCAGCGCCGGCACGGCCAGCGCCGCGACGGTGACGAGGCCGGCAGCCAGCCGGCGGACGAGGCGTTCAGCACGGTTCATGTGTCTCCAACGCGCAGCGCGGGGGTGACGCCGACCGGCACCCATGTAAACCGGTGTTTCTGCCGCAGGCCGGCCTTCAGTCGTCGGCCGCCGGGTCGAGCTCCGGGAAGAGCACGCTGGTGAAGCCGAGTTTCGTCAGGTCGTTCATGCGGGTCGGGTACAGCCGGCCGATCAGGTGGTCGCACTCGTGCTGCACGACACGGGCGTGGAAGCCCTCGGCCTCGCGTTCGATCGGCCGGCCCTGGGCGTCGAAGCCGGTGTAGCGGATGCGCGCGAACCGCGGCACGACGCCGCGCAGCCCCGGCACCGACAGGCAGCCTTCCCAGCCATCGACGGTCTCGTCGGACAGCGGCGTGATGACCGGGTTGCAGAGCACCGTCATCGGCACCGCCGGCGCCTCGGGGTAGCGCTCGTTGCGCTCGAAGCCGAAGACGACGAGCTGGAGGTCGACGCCGACCTGCGGCGCGGCCAGGCCGGCGCCCTGGGCAGCGGCCATGGTGTCGATCATGTCGGCCACCAGCGCGTCGAGCTCCGGCGTGTCGAAGGCCTCGACCGGCTGGGCGACGCGCAGCAGGCGGGCGTCGCCCATCTTCAGGATTTCGCGGACCGGCATCGGCGGACGGGGCAGTGGCAGGCCGACCATTATCCGGCGCGGGGGATCGGGGGGGATCGGGGTCAGGGGGATCGGGGTCAGGTCTCACGAGACCTGACCCCAACCTCAGCTGACCGCAGCCCGGGCGGATCGGGCGGAACGGGGTCAGGTCTTGCGAGACCTGACCCCAGCCTCAGAGACCTGACCCCAGCCCCCCAGCCTCAGCTGCCCGCCGCGGCGCCGTCGGTGGGCTGCAGCAGCCGCCTGAGCCCGTCCTCGTCCAGCACCGCGATGCCCAGCTCGCGCGCCTTGTCCAGCTTGCTGCCGGCTTCCTCGCCGGCGACGACGTAGTGCGTCTTCTTCGATACCGAGCCGGCGACCTTGCCGCCCGCGGCCTCGATCATCTCCTTGGCCTGCTCGCGCGACAGCGTCGGCAGCGTGCCGGTCAGCACCAGCGTCTTGCCGGCCAGCGGCAGCGCCGCGGCGTTGGCGATGGCCGCGCCCTCGTGCTCGTCCCAGCGGATGCCGGCGGCGCGCAGCTGCTCGACGACCTCGCGGTTGTGCGGCTGCTCGAAGAAGGTGCGGATGCTCTGCGCGACGATCGGGCCGACGTCGCGCACCTCCAGCAGCTGCTCGACGCTGGCGTCCATCACGCGGTCCAGGCGGCCGAAGTGGCGTGCCAGGTCCTTGGCGGTCGCTTCGCCGACCTGGCGGATGCCCAGCGCGTAGAGGAAACGCGCCAGCGTCGTCTGCTTGCTCCTGTCCAGCGCGGCGACGAGGTTGGCGGCGCTCTTCTCGGCCATGCGCTCCAGCGCCGAGAGCTTGGCCACGCCCAGCGTGTACAGCTCGGGCAGCGTGCGGATCAGGCCGCCGTCGACGAGCTGGTCGACGAGCTTGTCGCCCAGGCCTTCGATGTCCATCGCACGCCGGCCGGCGAAGTGCAGCAGCGCCTGCTTGCGCTGCGCGGCGCAGAACAGGCCGCCGCTGCAGCGGTGGTCGATGCCGCCGCGCTCGCGGGCGACGGCGCTGCCGCAGACCGGGCACTGGCGCGGCATGCGGAAGTTGGGCACGTAGCCGGCACGTTCGCCCGGCACGCGGCCGACGACTTCGGGAATCACGTCGCCGGCGCGGCGCACGATGACGTCGTCGCCGACGCGCACGCCCTTGCGGCGCAGCTCGAACAGGTTGTGCAGCGTCGCGTTGCTGACCGTCGTGCCGCCGACGAACACCGGCTCCAGCTTGGCCACCGGCGTCAGCTTGCCGGTGCGGCCGACCTGGATCTCGATGGCGTTGAGCCGCGTCACCTCCTCCTGCGCCGGGTACTTGTGCGCCACCGCCCAGCGCGGCTCGCGGGTGACGAAACCCAGGCGCTTCTGCAGCGCGATGTCGTTGACCTTGTAGACGACGCCGTCGATGTCGAAGGGCAGCGCGTCGCGCGCCGCCGCGACGCGCCGGTGGAAGGCGACGAGGCCGTCGGCGCCCTGCACCACGGCGCGCTCGCCGTTGACCGGCAGGCCGAAGGCGGCCAGTGCGTCCAGCGTGCCGCCGTGCGTGGGTGGTTGCTCCCAGCCCTGCACCTCGCCCAGACCGTAGGCGTAGAAGCTCAGGCGCTTGTCGGCCAGCGAGCGGCTGTCGAGCTGGCGCACCGCGCCGGCGGCGGTGTTGCGCGGGTTGATGAAGGTCTTGGCACCCTTCTCGCGCTGGCGTTCGTTCAGGCGCTCGAAGTCGTCGCGCCGCATGTAGACCTCGCCGCGCACCTCCAGTACCGGCGGCGCGGTGCCGAACAGGCGCAGCGGGATCTGGCCGATGGTGCGGATGTTGTGCGTGACGTCCTCGCCGGTCTCGCCGTCGCCGCGGGTCGCGGCCTGCACCAGCAGGCCGGCTACGTAGCGCAGGTTGATCGCCAGGCCGTCGAACTTCAGCTCGGCGGCGTATTCGACCGGCGGCGCGTCATCACCCAGTTCCAGCTCGCGGCGCACACGCGCGTCGAACGCCTCGGCACCGGCGGCCGTGGTGTCGGTCTCGGTGCGGATCGACAGCATAGCCACCGCATGGCGCACCGGCACCAGCCCGGGCAGCACCTGGCCGATGATGCGCTGCGTCGGCGAGTCGGGCGTCAGCAGATCGGGATGTTCGGATTCGATCGCCTGCAGTTCCTGGAACAGGCGGTCGTACTCGGCGTCGGGGATCTCCGGCGCGTCGAGCACGTAGTAGCGGTGGGCGTGGTGCGAGAGGATGCGGCGCAGCTCGGCGGCGCGCTCGGCGGCAGACGTCGGGGACATGGCGGGATTGTCGGGCAGGAAGGCCGCCGCGCCCGGACCCGGCCACCGCCGCCGAGCCGTCAGCGCAGCGCCGGCAGCACCGTGCCGCGGCACTCGCCGAGGCCGATGCGGCGCTGGCCGGGCGCCTCGCACCAGCCGCGCAGCACGACCGTGTCGCCGTCTTCGAGGAAGGCGCGCTGCTCGCCGCCGGGCAGGCCCACCGGACGTTTGCCGCCGACCGACAGCTCGATCAGCGCGCCGGCCTCGGCCGGCGTCGGGCCGGACAGCGTGCCGGTGCCCAGCAGGTCGCCGGGGCGCAGGTTGCAGCCGTTGATGCTGTGGTGGGCGACGAGCTGGGCCATCGTCCAGTAGGCGTGGCGCCAGCTGGTGCGGCTGATCGTCGCGCCGGCTTCGCCGCGCGCGCGCATCGCCGCGGTCTGCAGCTCGACCGACAGCTGCAGGTCGACGGCGCCGACCTCGGCCGCGGCCGGCGAGTCCAGGTAGGGCAAGGGCCGCGGGTCGCCGGCCGGCCGGCGGGCGGCGCCGACCCGGAACGGCGCCAGCGCCTCCAGCGTCACGACCCAGGGCGAGATCGTCGTCGCGAAGTTCTTCGCCAGGAACGGGCCCAGCGGCTGGTACTCCCAGGCCTGCAGGTCGCGCGCCGACCAGTCGTCGAGCAGGCAGACGCCGAAGACCTGGTCCTCGGCGGCGCCGACCGGCACCGGCTCGCCAAGTGCATTGCCGGGGCCGACGAACAGGCCGAGCTCGAGCTCGAAGTCCAGCCGGCGCGTCGGCGCCAGCTCGGGCTGCTCGGCGTCGGGGCGCATCTGCTGCCCCCAGGGCCGGCGGATGCCGGTGCCGGAGACGACGATGCTCGACGTGCGGCCGTGGTAGCCGATCGGCACCCACTTGTAGTTGGGCAGCAGCGGGTGGTCGGGGCGGAAGAGCTTGCCGACGTTCGTGGCGTGGTGGACCGAGGTGTAGAAGTCGGTGTAGTCGCCGATGCGCGCCGGCAGCGTGAACTCGGCCGCGGCCTGCGGCACCAGCGCGGGCTCGAGGCGTGTGCGTTCCACGGCGCCGGCGCGCAGCAGGCGCGACAGCCCCTGCCGCAGCGCCTGCCAGTGGCCGCGGCCGGCGGCCATCAGCGGGTTCAGCGTCTCGCCGGCGGCCAGCGCCAGCGCCTCGGCGGCGCGGCCGTCGGCGACACCCGCCGCCTGCAGCGCCGCCAGGTCCAGCACCTGGTCGCCGATGGCGACGCCGCCGCGCCAGGCCTGGCGGCTGCCGGCGCGGCGGAAGACGGCGAACGGCAGGTTCTGCAGCGGGAAGTCGCTGCCGTCGGCGTTGGCCGACTCCACCCAGCTCGCGAGCGCCGGGTCGTGGGTCTCGTCGACGCCCGGCCTCATGCGCCCTCCTTCGTCAGGCTGCCGTCGTGCATCCAGGCGGCGTGTTTGGGCGCCTTCTTGGTACGGCTCCACTCGTCGAGCATCTCGCGCTTGACGTCGTCCAGCCGCGACATCATCTCGGGCGTCGCGCAGTCGGCGGCCAGTTCCAGCCGGTGGCCGTTGGGGTCGAAGAAATAGATGCTGCGGAAGATCGTGTGGTCGGTCGGGCCGACGACCTCGATGCCGGCGGCTTCGAGCCGGGCTTTCGTGGCCAGCAGCGTGTCGACCGAGTCGACCTGCAGCGCCAGGTGCTGCACCCAGGCCGGCGTGTTGCGGTCGCGGTCCATCGCCGGCTGCGTCGGCAGCTCGAAGAAGGCGAGCACGTTGCCGCCGCCGGCGTCGAGGAAGACGTGCATGTAGGGGTCGGGCGCCTGGGTCGACGGCACCTTGTCCTCGGCGATGGCGAGGATGAAGCGCATGCCGAGGTGGCGCTCGTACCAGTCGACGGTTTCGCGGGCGTCGCGGCAGCGGTAGGCGACGTGGTGGATCTTGCGGACCAGCATGGGAAGGCTCCAGTCGGGCGCAGGCTCGTGGCCCGCGTGCACGGCGCGCCTGCGTCCCGATGACGGCACCGCGCGCCGCGGCCAGCGACTGTGGCGCGGCGCGCCGCCGGCCGCGCCGGAGTTTTCCCTAGCGGCGCAAAGCCGCTGTCACCTCAGTCCCAGAGCCCCGCCGGCGCCGGCTGCATGACGCTGCCATCGAAGGCGAAGCCGGGCACGCGGTCGCGCGCCAGCAGCAGCGGGCCGTCGAGGTCGACGAAACGCGCCCAGGGCGCGAGCAGGAAGGCCGGCGCCATGGCCAGCGAGCTGCCCAGCATGCAGCCGACCATCAGCCCGAGACCACGTTCGCGTGCCGCCTTCGCCACCTCGATCGCCTCGGTGAGGCCACCGGTCTTGTCGAGCTTGACATTGACGAAGGCGTAGCGTCGCGCGACGGTGTCCAGCGTCTCGCGGCCGTGGAAGCTCTCGTCGGCGCACAGCGGCACCGGCGAGGCGAAACCTTCGAGCACGGCGTCGGCCGCGGCCGGCAGCGGCTGCTCGATCAGCGCGACGCCGGCCTGGGCGCAGGCGGCGAGATGGCGGTCCAGGTTCGTTTCGGTCCAGGCCTCGTTGGCGTCGACGACCAGCGTCGCGCCCGGTGCCGCGGCGCGCACGGCGCGGATGCGCTCCTCGTCGCCGTCGCCGCCGAGCTTGACCTTCAGCAGCGGCCGCGAGGCCGCACGCGCCGCGGCGGCGGCCATCGCGCCCGGGTCACCCAGGCTCAGCGTGTAGGCGGTGACGGTCGGCCGCGGCTCGGGCAGTCCGGCCAGCGCCCACACCGGGCGGCCGGCCGTGCGCGCCTCCAGCGCCCACAGCGCGGCGTCGAGCGCGTTGCGCGCCGCGCCGGCCGGCATCGCGGCGGCGAGATCAGCACGGCGGCCGCCCGCGGCCAGCCAGCCGGCCTGGGCGCGCACGCTTTCGGCAACGCCGTCGACCGTCTCGCCATAACGCGCATACGGCACGCACTCGCCGCGGCCGGTGATGCCGCCCTGCGTGACGCTGGCAACGACGACGACGGCCTCGGTCTTGGTGCCGCGCGAGATCGTGAAGCCACCGGCGATCGGCCAGCGTTCGACGGCGACGTCGAGCCGGGCCTCAGACACGGCCGCTCTCCGGGAACTCGGCGAGCAGCCGGTCGACGAGCCCGTCGACACCGTAACGCACCGGGTCGGTGGCCGGCAGGCCGTGTTCGCTCGCCAGCGCGGCGAGCAGTTCGCGCGCGGCGGCGTCGTCCAGCGCCCGGGTGTTGATCGCGATGCCGACCGGGCGGATCGCCGGGTTGGTCAGCCGGCCGCAGCGCACGGTGAGCTCGATGACCTCGGCGATCGTCGGCAGCGGGTGTTTCACGCCGCGCATCGTGCGCCGCGTCGGCTCGTGGCAGACGACGAAGGCGTCAGGCTGGGCGCCGTGCAGCAGGCCCAGCGAGACGCCGGCGAACGACGGGTGGAACAGCGAGCCCTGCCCTTCGATCAGGTCCCATTGGCCGGGCGCGGCGGCCGGCGCCAGCCACTCGACGGCGCCGGAGACGAAGTCGGCGACGACGGCGTCGATGGCCACGCCGTGGCCGGAGATGAAGACGCCGGTCTGGCCGGTGGCGCGGAAGTCGGCGTCCAGGCCACGCGCGCGCATCGCACGTTCCAGCGCCAGCGCGGTGTACTTCTTGCCCCAACGAGCAGTCGGTGCCGACGGTCAGCAGGCGCAGCCCGGGGCGCTTGGTGCCCTTGCCGGTGGCGAAGGTCTGGTCGTTGTGGCGCACGTCGAAGAGCTGCACGCCGTTGTGCGCCGCGGCCTCGCGGATCTCGGGGATCTGCGCCAGGCGCACGTGCAGCCCGCTGGCGACGTCGAGCCCGGCCTCGATGGCCTGGACGATCGTCGCCACCCAGTGCGCCGGCAGCACGCCGCCGGCGTTGGCGACGCCGACGATCAGCGTCTTCGCGCCGGCGGCCACGCCTTCGGCGATCGTCATCTCGGGCAGGCCGAGATCGGCCTGGCAGCCGGGCAAACGGGTCTGGCCCAGGCACCACTCGCGACGCCAGTCGACGATGCCGTGGGCGGTCTTGGCGGCGAGCTGGTCATGCACGTCGCCGAGGAACATCAGGTACGGATGCGGAATGTCCATCGGAGCTCCAGTGGGTCGGGCACGGCGCGGCGCCGGTGCGGCCGGCCCATTGTGGCGGCGCCGCCGCAGCCCGGATTGAGGCAGACGGGATGGAAGTTGCGCCGCGCTGTCATCCGTCGGGCCGTGTTTCCCGTTTGTGAATTCGCACCACAAAATTTGGGGTTTTGGACCCGAGGGTCCGCCCGCCAGCCACGAGGAACATCGATGAGCCGCGACCCGATGCGCCGCATCACCCCCATCGCCGCCGCCTGTGCGGCCCTGCTGGCGCTCGGCGCCGCGCCACGGGCCGCGACGGCCCAGGACTCGGCCACGGCGGCCTCGCGGCCGGTCGAACGCATCGAGGTCACCGGCTCGCGCATCAAGCGCACCGAGGACGAAGGCGCGCTGCCGGTGCAGGTGATCTCGCGCGAGGAGATCGTCAAGTCCGGCGTGACCACCGCCGCCGAGGTGCTGCGCAACCTCAGCGGCAACAGCGGCGGCCTGAGCGACGGCGGCAGCATCAACACCGGCGGCTACGACCAGAAGGGCTTCAACTCGGCCAACCTGCGCGGCATCGGCACGTCGTCGACGCTGGTGCTGCTCAACGGCCGGCGCATGGCCAACTTCGCGTCGCCGGGTGACGACGCCGGCGTCGACCTCAACAGCATCCCGGCCGCGGCGATCGAGCGTGTCGAGGTGCTGCTCGACGGCGCCTCGGCGATCTACGGCACCGACGCGATCTCCGGCGTCATCAACTTCGTCACCCGCAAGGACTACACCGGCGCGGAGGTCAACGTCTACGTCGGCGACACCCAGGAAGGCGGCGCCGGCAAGCGCACCGCGTCGGTGACGGCCGGCTACGGCACGCTGGCCGAGAACGGCTTCAACGTCTTCGGCGTCTTCGACGTGCAGCGCACCGACGCGCTCAGCACCTCGCAGCGCGGCTTCATCCAGGACCTGAAGATCGCCGAGCGGCTGCCGCATCTGCTGTCGGGCTACACGTCCCCGGCCAACCTCGACCTGAGCGACGAGCAGTTCGAGTACCTGCGCGACCAGGGCCTGCTGGTCGGCGGCGAACTGATCAACAGCCACCGCATCAACTTCTCGGCCCCGGGGTGCAACCCGCCAGCCAACCTGCATCTGCCCGGCGGCGTCGGCGGGGCTCAGGGCTGCACCTACGACTACATGCGCGACACCGAGCTGTACCCGAAGTCCGAGAAGCTGAGCTTCCTGGGCCGCGCGGTCACCGAACTCGGCGGCGGCCACGACCTGTTCGCCGAAGTCGCGCTGGCGCGCGCGAAGACCTGGTACGTCGGCTCGTCGCCGCGCCTGAACAACTACTACATCGACTACAGCCAGGTCCCGGAACTCGCCGGCTTCACCGGGCTCGAGGCGATCGACCCGGACATCCGCCTGCGCCTGCGCCTGACCGACGCCGGCCGCCGCGCCAGCGAGCTGACCAGCACCAGCCAGCGTTACGTCGTCGGCATGAGCGGCAGCGTCGGCGACTGGGACTACGAGTGGGGCCTTAACCACAGCGTCAGCGAAGTCGCCGACCGCGACACCCACGGCTACCTGCTCTACGACAAGCTGATCGACGGCCTGGACAGCGGCCTCATCAACCCCTTTGCGCCCAACACCGCCGAGGCGCTGGCCTACATTGACAGCATCCAGATCAACGACGTCGTGCGGCGCGCGCGCGGCACGATGGACTCGCTGGACTTCAACGCCAGCCGCACGCTGGGCCGCCTGCCCGGCGGCGCGGCGAGCCTGGCGCTGGGTGGCGAGATCCGGCGCGAGAAGACGAGCTTCAACCCGTCGGCGCTGCTGATGAGCGACAACATCAACAACGACGACGCACCCGAAGGCGGCACGGCGACGAGCGACCAGCGCCGCGTCGCGGCCGTCTACGGCGAGCTGGCGCTGCCGGTGACGAAGAAGCTGGAGCTGCAGCTCGCCGCGCGCTTCGACCATTACGAAGGCGTCGGCAACACCGCCAACCCCAAGGTCGGGCTGCGCTACCTCGCCTCGCCGGACCTGCTGCTGCGCGGCTCGTTCGGCACGGGCTTCCGCGCACCGTCGATGACCGACCTGCACCGTCCGACGCAGTACAGCAGCACCTCGACGCTGCCCGACCCGGTGTACTGCGCCACCGTCGGCAACGACTACAGCGAGTGCGCCTGGAACTGGGAGACGCGCCGCTACAGCAACCCCGACCTCAAGCCCGAGCGTTCGCGCCAGTTCTCGCTCGGCACGGTGTTCACCCCGCATCCGCTGTGGAGCGTGAGCCTGGACTACTGGAACATCCAGAAGCGCGACGTGATCAGCGAGATCGGCGACGACGTGATCCTCGGCAACCTCGACAAGTTCGAGCACCTCGTGCACCGCTACAACGAGGACGAGGGCCTGGCCGACTGCGACTACGACCCGGACGACCCCGAGATCTGCTACATCGAGCTGCGCAAGGAGAACCGCGGCCGGCAGAAGGCCTCGGGGCTGGACGTCGTCGTCGAGATGAAGGGGCTGAAGACCGCCGTCGGCGTGTTCGGCGCCCGGCTGTCGGGCACCTGGATGCTCGAATCCAAGCAGCAGCCGAGCCCCGAGCTGGGCTACATCAGCAACCTCGGGCGTTTCGTCACCGACAGCGTCGTGCAGCGCTGGCGCCACCGGCTGAGCCTCGACTGGGAGCGCGGCGCGTGGAGCGCCAGCGTCGGCAACACCTACTACTCGAGCTACGACGACCAGAACTCGGCGATCGACACCGAGAACGGCAGCGTCGTCGCCGAGAACCGGGTCAAGGCCTACTCGCTGTGGGACCTGTCGGGGGCCTACGAGTTCTCGAAGGCGTTCACGTTGCGCGCCGGCGTGCAGAACGTGTTCGACACGCCGCCGCCGTTCTCGAACCAGGCCTACTACTTCATTTCGGGCTACGACCCGAGCTACACCGACCCGCGCGGGCGTTTCTTCTACGTCTCGGCGCGTTACCAGTTCCGTTGAACCCGGCCGCAGCACGCTGACGACGGGCCGGCCATGCCGGCCCGTTTCACGAGTGGACGGCCGGCTCGCATCGAACCGACAGCCGCTTCAGGCCGCCAAAAGCGAAAGAGCCCGGTAGATCACCGATCTACCGGGCTGTCCGTTTGGTAGGCGCGATTGGACTCGAACCAACGACCCCCACCATGTCAAGGTGGTGCTCTAACCAGCTGAGCTACGCGCCTGAAGAGCCTATGACTATATACGAGATCCGCGTTATTGCAAATACCTGAGTGCTTTACCGGACCAAATTCAGGCCGCCTTGCCGGCGTTCAGCGACGCCGCGCGTGGCGCACGCCGGCGATGCCGACCAGATGCTTGAGCACCTGCGCGAGCCGTGCGGTGTCGGCGACCTCGATGGTGAAGGTCATCCACGCGGTGCCGCCACGCGCGTCCTTGACGCTTTGCGTGTGCACGCCGATGACGTTCATCTTCTCCTTGGCGAAGACCTCGGAGATGTCGCGCAGCAGGCCCTGGCGGTCGCTGGCCTCGATGATGACGTCCAGCGGGTAGACGCCGTCGCGTTCGCGCCCCCACTCGACCTCGATGACACGCCCCGGGTCCTTCTGCGCCATGTGGCGGAAGTTGCTGCAGTCGCGGCGGTGGATGGCCACGCCCTTGGCGCGCGTGACGAAGCCGCCGATGGTGTCGGGCGGCGCCGGCCGGCAGCAGCGCGCCAGCGTCGTCAGCAGCGAGTCGACACCGACGACCAGCACCCCGCCCTTGCCCTTGCCGCCCTCGTGGCGCGGGCGGCGCAGCGCGATGCCCTCGTCCTCCTCGGCCACCGCCGGCGCGGCCGGACGCAGGATCTGCTCGATGTTGCGCAGCGAGAACTCGTCCTTGCCGACGACCTCGAACAGCGCGTCGGCGGTCTTGAAGCCCAGCTGCTCGGCCAGCGTCTCGAGCTTGACCGCGGTCTTGCCTTCGCGCTGCAGCAGCTTCTCGACGAGCTCGCGGCCGCGCGCGATCGTCAGCCCCTGCGCCTGGGCGTTGAACCAGGCGCGCACCTTGGCCTTGGCGCGCGGGCTCTTCAGGTAGCCCAGCTCGGGGTTGAGCCAGTCCATCGACGGCCCGCCTTCCTTGGCGGCGACGATCTCGATCGTCTGCCCCGAGACCAGCGCCGTGTTCAGCGGCACCATGGCGCCGTCGACCCGCGCGCCGCGGCAGCGGTGGCCCAGGTCGGTGTGCAGCGCGTAGGCGAAGTCCACCGGCGTGCCGCCGACCGGCAGGTCGATGACGTTGACCTGCGGCGTGAAGACGTAGATGCGGTCGTCGAACACCGCCGAGGCGGTGGCGTCCTGCGTCGTCGCGAAGTCGCGCTCCCAGGCCAGCAGCTCGCGCAGCACGGCCTTGCGCGCCTCGGCCAGGCGCTCGTTGAAGTCGCCCGCGGCGCTGACGCCGGCGTAGCCGCGCACGCCGGCCTCCTTGTACATCCAGTGCGCGGCGACGCCGTGCTCGGCGTGCTCGTGCATCGCGCGGGTGCGGATCTGCACTTCCAGCGCGCGGCCGTCGTCGTCGAGCACGACGGTGTGCAGCGACTGGTAGCCGTTGGGCTTGGGCCGGGCGATGTAGTCGTCGTACTCGCCGTCGACGGCGCGGAAACACTCGTGCACACGCGACAGCGCGGCGTAGCAGCCGGCGACGTCGTCGACGATGACCCGCAGCGCGCTCAGGTCGAAGACACGCTCGATCGGCAGCCCCTTGCCGCGCATCTTCTTCCAGATGCTGTGCAGGTGCTTGGGACGGCCGTGGACCTCGGCGCGGATGCCGGCCTCGGCCAGGCGTTCGCGCATGCGGCGGCGCGCGCCTTCGATGCGCTGCTCGCGTTCGACTCGCTTCTCGTCGAGCAGGCGCGCGATGCGCTTGTACTCCTCGGGCTGCAGGAAGCGGAACGCCAGATCCTCCAGCTCCCACTTGATCTGCCAGATGCCCAGGCGGTTGGCCAGCGGCGCGAAGATCTGCTGCGTCTCCTCGGCCAGCTCCTGCGGGCACGGCACCCGCTCGGCGGCATACCAGCGCAGCGTCTGCAGCCGCGAGGCCAGGCGCAGCAGCACGACACGCAGGTCGTGCGAGAAGGCCAGCAGCATCTTGCGCACCTGCTCGGCCTGCTGCTGGCGCTGCGCCTCCAGCACCGAGGCGGCACGCGTCGCACGCTGGATCTGCACCAGCCGCCGGGTGTGTGTCACCAGGCTGGCATAGGACTGGCCGAAGGCCTTGGCGACCATCTCCTCGGGATGCTGGAGGTAGTCGCCGGCGTAGACCAGATAGGCGGCGGCACGCATCGACGGCGCTGCGCCGATGGCCTGCAGGATCGCGGCGACACCGTCGGCGTGCAGCAGCGCGGGCTCGCCGGTGTCGAGCAGGTGGCCGGCCAGCAGTGGCTCGGCGAAGGCGCGGGCGCGTTCGAGCGCGGCGGTGCCGTCTTCGGCGGCACCGGTTTCACGCGCCGCCAGTTCGACGATCGCGGCCGCGTCGACGGCCGCTTCGGAAGATTCGGCGGTTCTCATCAGGACAACAGGAAATCGCGGACGACGGTGCGCTGCTCCGGCTGGACCAGCATCGGCGCGTGGCCGACACCGGCGAACTCGTGCAGCCGCGCCCGCGGCCCGCGGCGCGTCATCGCCTCGGCGGTGGCGCGCGACAACAGATCGGATTCGGCGCCGCGCAGCAGCAGCGTCGGGCAGCGCAGGCTGTCCCAGGCGGCCCACAGCGCGGCTTCACCGGCGGCGGCGATCTCGGGCGTCATCGCCCGGAACGGCACGGCGATCGCCGGGTCGTAATGCGGGATCCAGCCGTCGCCGTCGGCGACGAGCTGCGGCCGGGTCAGCGCCAGCCATTGTTCAGGCGTGTGCGGGCCGAAACCCAGCGACACCTGGCGGATCGCCTCGGCGGCGTCCTCGACACTCGCCCAGCGCACCGGCTGGCCCAGGTAGCCCTTGATGCGCTCCAGCGCCGCCGGCTCGATTGCCGGGCCGACGTCGTTGAGCACCAGCCGGCGCACCGGCGAGCCCGCCAGGCTGGCCACGCCCAGGCCGATCAGCCCGCCCATCGAGGTGCCGACCCAGTCGACCGTGTCGACGTCCAGCCGCGCCAGCAGCGTGACGACGTCGGCGACGTACTGCGGCACCGTGTAGCCGGCCGCGTCGGCGAGCCGGTCGCTGCGGCCGCGGCCGACGATGTCGGGGCAGACCACACGCAGCTGCGGCGCCAGATCCTGCGCCAGCGTGTCGAAGTCGCGCCCCTGGCGCGACAGCCCGTGCACGCAGACCACCGCATGGCGCGCCTGCGGGTCGCCCCACTCCCAGTACGCCATGCGGTGCAGGCCCCGCGCGTCGAGGCAGGGCACGTGGTTCAGGCGGGGGGTCATGGGGGGCGACGAGGATGGAAGGCGCGGGAGACGGTCCCGATAATCGTCCGATCGTAGCAACCGGCAAGGGGACGGCACATGCTCCAGGGAAAGACGGCGCTGGTCACGGGCTCGACGAGCGGCATCGGCCTCGGCATCGCGGTGGCGCTGGCGCAGCAGGGCGCGAAGCTGATGCTCAACGGCTTCGGCGACGTCGATGCCGCGCTGCAGGCGGTGCGCGCCGCCGGTTCCGGCGAGGTCGCCCACCACGGCGCCGACATGCGCCGGCCCGACGAGATCGAGGACCTGGTGCACCAGTGCGAACGCCAGTTCGGCGGCCCCGACATCGTCGTCAACAACGCCGGCATCCAGCACGTCGCGCTGGTCGAGGATTTCCCGGCCGAACGCTGGGACGCGATCATCGCGATCAATCTCAGCTCGGCCTTCCACACGATGCGTGTCGCGCTGCCCGGCATGAAACACCGCGGCTGGGGGCGCGTCATCAACGTCGCCTCGGTGCACGGGCTCGTGGCCTCGGCCGGCAAGAGCGCCTACGTCGCCGCCAAACACGGCATCGTCGGCCTGACGCGCGCCGCGGCGCTGGAATGCGCACGCAGCGGCGTCACCGTCAACGCGATCTGCCCGGGCTGGGTGCTGACGCCTCTGGTGCAGAAGCAGATCGATGCCCGCGCCGCCGCGCACGGGCTGTCCAACGACGAGGCCGAGCGTCAGTTGCTGGCCGAGAAGGAGCCGTCGCTGCGCTTCACGACGCCCGAGCAGCTGGCGGCGCTGGCGCTGTTCCTGTGCTCGCCGGCCGGCGACAACGTGCTCGGCGCGGCCTGGAACATGGACGGCGGCTGGACGGCGCAGTAGGCGCCGCCCGCCGGGCCCCGTCGGCTACTTGGCCGACATCTGCACGCTACCCGAGACGCTGACCGTGACGCTGGCCTTGCCGGCTTCGACCGGCAGCGCCTCGTCGGCCATCGCGGCACGCGCCTTCATCGCCATCGGGAACACGCCCGACGGCGGTTCGCTCGCCGACACCGAGACCTCGCGGATGCCCCAGCCGCCGAAGCCGAACTGGCGGCTGATCGTGTCGGCCTTGGCGCGGAACCGCGAGATCGCCTCGGCCGACAGCTCGGCCTCGGCCTTCTCGCGCGCCTCGCGCGACAGCGAGTAGCCCACGCGCGAGATCGTCATCGTCTGCACCCGGCCGGTGAGCTGGGCGATGCCGGCGACGTCGCGGCCTTCGGCCACCAGCTCGGCGCTGCCCTGCCAGCCGTTGGCCACGCCCTTGTTCGAATAACGCGGGTACAGCGAGAAGCCGCCGGTGTGCAGCTCGATCTGGCCCGGCTTGGCCACCTTGCGGGCTTCGGCCAGCGCGGCGTCCAGCGCCTGCTTCAGCTGCGACTGCACGGTCTGCGCGTCAGGGCCTTCGCGCGAGGTCGAGAACGTCACCGACAGCATGTCGCGCGGCACCTCGGCGGTGGCACTGGCCGACAGGCCGACGACGTTCTGCGGCGGCGGCAAGGTCTGCGCCTGGGCCGCGGCAACCGCGGCGAAAGCGGCCAGCACGAAGGCCTTTCGGACGAAGGGCATGTCAACGTTTCCTTTCAGAGGCAAGGGTTGCACACGTGTTCTCCTGGGCAAAACGCAGCGGAGGGCACGATGGCACCGCGGACACGCCGCAAGACTTGTAACAACAGGTCAGCAAACGCCGGGACGCCCGGAAATCGGCCCGCACAATGCCGCTGTTACAAGTTTGGAGTCGGTGATGAACACCCCCGCCAATACCCGTCCCGACCGCATCGTGGTCGTCGACGATGATGCCCGCATCCGCGACCTGCTGCGTCGCTACCTGTCGCAGGAAGGTTTCGAGGTCCTGCTGGCCGAGGACGCCAAGGCGCTGAACCGCGTGCTGACGCGCGACACGGTCGACCTGATCGTGCTCGACCTGATGCTGCCGGGCGAGGACGGCCTGTCGATCTGCCGCCGCCTGCGTGCGGCCAACGACATCACGCCGATCATCATGCTCACCGCCAAGGTCGAGGACGTCGACCGCATCGTCGGCCTGGAAGTCGGCGCCGACGACTACCTGCCCAAGCCCTTCAACCCGCGCGAGCTGCTGGCGCGCATCCACGCGGTGCTGCGCCGCCGCCCGGCCCCGGAAGCGCCGGGTGCGCCGTCGAAGGAGCCGCAGGTCGTCAACTTCGGGCCGTTCGAGTTCGACCTGTCGCTGCGCCGCCTGTCCAAGAACGGCGAGCAGATCGCACTGACCACAGGCGAGTTCTCGATGCTGAAGGCGCTGGTGCGCCACCCGCGCCAGCCGCTGTCGCGCGACAAGCTGGCGCAGCTGGCGCGCGGCCGCGAGTTCGAGCCCTTCGACCGCAGCCTGGACGTGCAGATCTCGCGCCTGCGCAAGATGCTCGAGCCCGACCCGGCGCAGCCGCGCTACATCCAGACCGTCTGGGGCGTCGGCTACGTCTTCGTGCCGGACGGCGCAAGCTGACGCGCCGGCGCGACAGGCGCGCGCGCCGCGACGGCGCCGCACGCATCACGCCGCCCCCCGGCCGCATCCTGAACGGCATCATCGCGGCCGATGGCACGTAAGACGATCGCCCTGAGCCTCTTCTGGCGCACCTTCTGCCTGCTGGCCCTGCTGCTGGCCGGCGGGGTCTTCGCCTGGGTGCAGACGCTGCGCGCGCTCGAGTTCGAGCCGCGTGCGGTCGAGTCCGCGCAGCAGATCGCCGGTCTCGTGAACCTGTCGCGCGCGGCGCTGCAGCAGGCCGACGGCATCAACCGCGTCGCGCTGGTGAAGTCGCTCGGGCAGCAGGGCGCGGTGCGCGTCACGCCGCGCGAGCCGGGCGACCGCTGGGAAGGTTTCGAGGTCGACCGCTTCACGCGCCGCGTCGCACGCGAGCTGCGCGCGACGCTCGGCGAGGATGCGATCGTCGCGCGCAGCGTCAACGCCACCTCGGGCATGTGGGTCGGGTTCTCGATCGACGGCGACGCCTACTGGCTGCAGATCGACGACAACCACACCAGCCCGCTGACCCGCAGCACCTGGTTCGTCTGGATCGGCATCGCGCTGCTGGCGACGCTGCTCGGCTCGGTGGCAATCGCGCGGCTGATCAACCGGCCGCTGAAGCAGCTGTCGTTCGCGGCCAGCCGCATCCGCGAAGGCGACCTCGACTCGCGCCTGGACGAGAACACGCTGACCAGCGAGATCCGCGAGGTCAACCGCGGCTTCAACCGCATGGCACGCGAACTCGCGCGCGTCGAGGAAGACCGCGCGGTGATGCTCGCCGGCATCAGCCACGACCTGCGCACGCCGCTGGCGCGGCTGCGGCTGGAGACGGAGATGAGCGTCTCCGACGACGAGGCCAAGCGCAACATGGCGCTGGACATCGACCAGCTCGACGCGATCATCGACAAGTTCATGGACTACGCGCGCCCGGGCGACACCGAGATGCGCCCGGTGCACGTCTCGCAGCTGATCGACCGCGAGGCCGCCGGTTTCCGCGACCCGGCGCAGATCCGCATCCACTCGCGCGTCGCGATCGACCTGAAGGTGCTGGCCGACGAGACCGAACTCGGCCGCGTCTTCTCCAACCTGTTCGAGAACGCACGCCGCTACGGCCGCGGCACCGACACCGGCGTCGCCGAGGTCACGGTCTCCTACGCGCGCACCGGGCCGTGGGTCGTGCTGACGGTGCGCGACAACGGCCCCGGCGTGCCGCCCGAGAAGCTGTCGCAGCTGACGACACCGTTCTTCCGCGGCGACACCGCACGCACCGCCGCCACCGGCGCCGGCCTGGGGCTGGCGATCGTCGACAAGGCGATGCAGCGCATGGGCGGCAGCCTGGAGCTGGCCAACGCCGCTGACGGCGGGCTGATGGCGCACCTGCGGCTGCGCCGGGCGCCGTAACGCCGCGGCCGCCTCAACCGGCGCGGTACAGCAGGCAGGCGGCTCGCGTCTCGATCGACCGGCCCTCGCCGACCGGCCCGAGCTTCTCGGCCGTCTTGGCCTTGACGTTGACGCGCTCGACGCCGATGGCCAGCAGTTCGGCGATGCGCGTGCGCATCGCGGCGATGTGCGGCGCCATCTTCGGCGCCTGGGCGACGATGGTCGAGTCGACGTTGACGATCTCCCAGCCGGCAGCGCGCACGCGGCGCGCGCACTCGGCCAGCAGCACGCCCGAGTCGGCGCCCTTGAACTCGGCCGCGGTGTCGGGGAAGTGGCGGCCGATGTCGCCCAGCGCCGCGGCGCCGAACAGCGCGTCGGTGATCGCGTGCAGCAGCGCGTCGGCGTCGCTGTGGCCGAGCAGGCCGTGGCTGTGCGGGATCGTGATGCCGCCCAAGATCAGCGGGCGGCCGGCGACGAGCTGGTGGGTGTCCCAGCCCTCGCCGATGCGGAGGTCAAGAGGGTTCATCGGGTCTGCAGCAGGCGCGCGGCGAGCGCGAAATCGGCCGGCCAGGTCACCTTGAGGTTTTCGAGATCGCCGGCCACGAGGCGCGGCGCCAGGCCCAGCGCCTCGACGGCGCTGGATTCGTCGGTGACCTGATCACCGGCTTCGGCCAGCGCCCGCGCCAGCAGGCCGATACGGAACATCTGCGGCGTCTGCGCGGCCCATTTGCCGGCACGCGGCACGGTGTCGGCGACACGCCCGGCCTCCTCGGCTTTCAGCGTGTCGGCCAGCGGCAGCGCCAGCAGCCCGCCGACCGGGTCGGCCAGGCAGGCGTCGATGAGGCGGTCGACCCATTCGGGCCGCAGCAGGCAGCGGGCGGCGTCGTGCACCAGCACCCAGTCGTCGTCGCGGGCGCCCAGTTCACGCAGCACCGGCAGGCCGTTGGCGACGCTCTCGGCTCGCGTGGCGCCGCCGCGGCGCGCGATCCAGCCCTGCCAGCCGGGCACGGCGGCCTCGAACTGCGTGTCCTCGGGCGACAGCACGACCAGCGTACCCGCCAGCCGCGGCACCGCGGCCAGCGCCGCCAGCGTGTGCGCGACCACCGGCCGGCCGGCCAGCGGCGCATATTGTTTGGGGCCGCCGGCGCCGGCCCGCAGGCCGACACCGGCGCACGGGACCAGGGCAAAACAGCGGGTCGGCGGCACAGTCATGCGGCGATTCTAGAATCGCGCCTCCCATGCAGATCCCGAACATCGCCCCGGGCAAGCGCTACACGCTGCCGCGCCCGGTCGGTTCGGCCGACGCGCTGCTGCTCGCCCGGCTGGGCGCGGCACGCCAGGCCGAGCAGCGCCTGCTGGCCGTCGTCACGGCCGACCCCGCCGACACCACCCGCCTCGCCGAAGAGCTGAGGTTCTTCGAGCCCGGCCTGCGTGTCGCCGTCTTCCCCGACTGGGAGACGCTGCCCTACGACACCTTCAGCCCGCACCAGGACCTGATCTCCGAGCGCCTGGCGACGCTGTGGCGGGTGCAGCAGGGGGAGGTCGACGTCGTGCTGATGCCGGCCACCACCGCGCTGGTGCGGCTGGCGCCGCCGTCGTTCATGGCGGGGTACACGTTCCACTTCAAGCAGAAGGCGCGGCTGGACGAGGCCAAGCTGAAGTCGCAGCTGACGCTGGCCGGCTACCAGCACGTCAGCCAGGTCGTGTCGCCCGGCGAGTACGCCGTGCGCGGCGGCCTGATCGACCTGTACCCGATGGGCTCGCCGGTGCCCTACCGCGTCGACCTGTTCGGCGACGAGGTCGACTCGATCCGCACTTTCGACCCCGACAGCCAGAGGAGCCTCTACCCGGTGCCCGAGGTCCGGCTGTTGCCCGGGCGCGAGTTCCCGATGGACGAGGCGGCGCGCACCGCGTTCCGCGCCCGCTGGCGCGAGAAGCTGGACGGCGACCCGACACGCTCGCGCATCTACAAGGACATCGCGCAAGGCATCGCCACCGGCGGCATCGAGTACTACCTGCCGCTGTTCTTCGACGAGATCGCGAGCATCTTCGACTACCTCGGCGAGACCGCGGCGGTGGCGCTGCACGGCGAGGTCGACCAGGCGCTGGAGCGCTTCTGGACCGACACGCGCGAACGCCACCGTTTCCTGCAGCACGACCCCGAGCGGCCGCTGCTGCCGCCCGAAGCGATCTTCCTGCGCCCCGACGAGTTCTTCGCCCGCACCCAGCCGCACGCCACGCTGGCGCTGCGCGGCCAGGAGCCTGTCGACTGGGCGCGGCCGCTGCCCGACCTGGCTGTCGACCGTGGCGCCCAGGAGCCGCTGGCCGGGCTGGAACGCCATCTCAAGACGACCCCGCACCGCGTGCTGCTGGCCGCCGAGAGCGAAGGCCGGCGCGAGAGCCTGCTGGAGCTGCTGCGCGACCACCGCATCGCCCTGCCCTCGGTCGCCGACCTGGCCGAGTTCCTGGCCGGCGAGGAGCGTTTCGCGATCGTCGCCGCGCCGCTGGCCCAGGGCTTCCACTGGCACGAGCCCCAGGCCGACGGTGCCGGCGTGTCGGTGCAGTTCGTCACCGAGACCGAGCTCTTCGCCACCGCGCCGCAGGCCCGCCGCCGGCGCAAGCAGGAGCAGACGAGCAACGTCGACGCGCTGATCAAGGACCTGTCGGAGCTCAAGCTCGGCGACCCCGTGGTGCACATGAACCACGGCATCGGCCGCTACCGCGGCCTGGTCAACATCGACACCGGCGAAGGCCCCAGCGAGTTCCTGCACCTGGAGTACGCCGACAAGGCGACGCTGTACGTGCCGGTGGCGCAGTTGCACCTGATCAGCCGCTACACCGGCGTCAGCGCCGACGAGGCGCCGCTGCACAAGCTGGGCTCGGGCCAGTGGGACAAGGCGCGGCGCAAGGCCGCCGAGCAGGTGCGCGACACCGCCGCCGAGCTGCTGAACCTCTACGCCCGCCGCGCCGCGCGCGAGGGCTACGCCCACCGCTACAGCCCGGCCGACTACGAGGCCTTCGCCGCCAGCTTCGGTTTCGAGGAGACGCCCGACCAGCGCGCGGCGATCCACGCCGTCATCCAGGACCTCGTCAGCCCGCGGCCGATGGACCGCCTGGTCTGCGGCGACGTCGGCTTCGGCAAGACCGAGGTCGCGCTGCGTGCGGCCTTCGTCTCGGTGATCGGCGGCAAGCAGGTGGCGCTGCTGGCGCCGACGACGCTGCTGGCCGAGCAGCACTACCAGACGCTCGTCGACCGCTTCGGCAAGTGGCCGGTGAAGATCGCCGAGCTGTCGCGCTTCCGCTCGGCCAAGGAAGTGAAGGCGGCGCTCGAAGGCCTGGCCGACGGCACGGTGGACATCGTCGTCGGCACGCACAAGCTGCTCAGCCAGGACGTCAGGTACAAGCGCCTGGGCCTGTTGATCATCGACGAGGAGCACCGCTTCGGCGTGCGCCACAAGGAGGCGATCAAGGCGATGCGCGCCGAGGTCGACGTGCTGACGCTGACCGCGACGCCGATCCCGCGCACCTTGGGCATGGCGCTCGAAGGCCTGCGCGACCTGTCGGTCATCGCCACCGCGCCGCAGCGCCGGCTGGCGATCAAGACCTTCGTGCGCAGCGAGAACAACTCGACGATCCGCGAGGCCGTGCTGCGCGAGTTGAAGCGCGGCGGCCAGGTCTACTTCCTGCACAACGACGTCGAGTCGATCCAGGCCCGGCGCCAGAAGCTCGAAGAGCTGCTGCCCGAGGCGCGCATCGGCGTCGCCCACGGCCAGATGCCCGAGCGCGAGCTGGAACACGTGATGCGCGACTTCGTCGCCCAGCGCCACAACATCCTGCTGTGCTCGACGATCATCGAGACCGGCATCGACGTGCCGACGGCCAACACCATCGTCATCAGCCGCGCCGACAAGTTCGGCCTGGCGCAGCTGCACCAGCTGCGCGGGCGTGTCGGCCGCAGCCACCACCAGGCCTACGCCTACCTGCTGGTGCCCGACGTCGAGGCGCTGACCAAGCAGGCGGCGCAGCGGCTGGAGGCGATCCAGCAGATGGAGGAGCTGGGCAGCGGCTTCTACCTCGCGATGCACGACCTGGAGATCCGCGGCGCCGGCGAGGTGCTGGGCGAGAACCAGAGCGGCAACATGATGGAAGTCGGCTTCCAGCTCTACAACGACATGCTATCGGAAGCCGTGCGCTCGCTGAAGGCCGGCAAGGAGCCCGACCTGCTGTCGCCGCTGTCGGCGACCACCGAGATCAACCTGCACGCCCCGGCGCTGCTGCCCGACGCCTACTGCGGCGACGTGCAGACCCGGCTCAACCTCTACAAGCGCCTGGCCACGGCCGAGAAGGCCGAGCAGATCGACACCTTGCTCGAGGAGATCACCGACCGCTTCGGCAAGCTGCCGGCGCAGGGCCAGACGCTGTTCGACACCCACCGCCTGCGCGTGCTGGCGCGGCCCTACGGCGTGCAGAAGATCGACGCCGGGCCGAAGGTGATGAACATCGTCTTCCGCCCCAACCCGCCGATCGAGCCGCTGCGCATCATCGAGCTGGTGCAGAAGAACCGCGCGATCAAGCTCGCCGGCAACGACAAGCTGCGCATCGACCGCGAGATCGCCGGCGCCCAGGACCGCGCCCAGTACGTGCGCGACGTGCTGCGTGCGCTCGGCCAGCCGCGCCCCGCCTGAGAACCCGAGATCCCCATGGACGCCATCGAACACGCCCCCGGCCTGCACATCCGCGGCTTCCAGCCGCCGCTGCGCCTCTGCGACTACCGGCTGGTGGCCTTCGACATGGACTCGACGCTGATCAACATCGAGTGCGTCGACGAGATTGCCCGCGCCGCCGGGCGCTACGACGAGGTCGCGGCGATCACCGAGGCGGCGATGCGCGGCGAGATCGCCGACTACAAGGAAAGCCTGCGCCGGCGCATGGCGCTGCTGGCCGGCGTGCCCGAGACGGCGCTGCACCAGGTCGCCGAGCAGCGGCTGCAGCTCAACCCCGGCGTCGAGGCCTTCGTCGCCGCCTGCCAGGCCGCGGGGCTGAAGACGATGCTGGTCTCCGGCGGCTTCACGTTCTTCAGCGAACGTGTGCGCCAGCGCCTGAAGCTGGACTTCGCGCGCGCCAACACGCTGGGCATCGCGCACGGCAAGCTCACCGGCACGCTGCTGCAGCGGCCCTGGGGCGACATCGTCGACGGCGCCGAGAAGCGCCGCGTGCTGCTCGAGGTGGCCGAGCTGATGGGCATCGAGCCCTCGCAGGTGATCGCCGTCGGCGACGGCGCCAACGACCTGCCGATGATGGCCGCCGCCGGCCTGTCGATCGCCTACCACCCGAAGCCCGCCGTCGCCGCCGAGGCGATGATCGCCATCACCTCCGGCGGCCTGGACCGCGCGCTGGACGTGCTGCGGGGGTGATCGGACGGCTCGCACCGGCAAGGTGCACGCCGCCCACATCACACCCATAATTTTCTCAATTTGAGTGCATTAGTGAACGACTCAGCGGCTTGAGTCAGGCTTTAACACGGCCAAGGAATATCATTTCTACCAGTTGATGCCGATATAGGCAGGCACTGTTGATATCCCTGATGCCACGAAGCCGGCGGTTCCCGCAGACATCGCGACGTCAACCGATCACCTCCCCCACGGGAGGAATGCCCGAACGGGCCAACCCGACGAGCCGAAGCGCCGTCGCCCGGAGAGACCGACCATGTCCCTGGTGGTGAAGAACCGTGAAGCCGCTGCCATCGCGCGCAGCACCCCTGCCCCCGTCGCGGCCAAGGGCCTGACGCGCAACATGACGCGCGAAGCCGAGGCCAACCGCAAGCGTGCCCGCACGCTGGCCAAGCAGCAGCAGGCTTCCGAGCGCGTCGCCAGCGCCACCACCCAGCTGTCGGCCGGCATCAACGAGGCCGCCTCGGCGGCCGAGGAACTCAAGCGCGCCGCCGACCAGATCGCCGCCGGCGCCGAGGAGGCCTCCGGCGCGGCGCAGGAATCGCTGGCCGCGGTGACGCAGGTCGCCGGCGCGATCACGCGCCAGCTCGGCGCCGCCGACGCGGCCAAGACCAAGGCCGAAGGCATGCAGCAGCGCGCCGGCCAGATCGCGCTGGAGGTGCAGGCCACGATCACCAACGTCGGCATCGCCGCCAAGCGCCAGGGCGAGAGCGTCAGGATGGTGGCCGAGCTCGAGCGCCAGGCGGCGAGCATCGGCGACATCGTCAAGGCCGTGGCGCGCATCGCCGACCAGACCAACCTGCTGGCGCTCAACGCCGCGATCGAGGCCGCACGTGCCGGCCAGCACGGCAAGGGCTTCGCCGTCGTCGCCGACGAGGTGCGCACGCTGGCCGAGACCAGCGAGAAGAGCGCCAAGCAGATCCAGGACCTCGTCGCCCAGATCCAGGGCGAGGTGAAGACCATCGCCGGCGGCATCAACGACGCCGCCGACACCATCCAGGGCGAAGCCGCCAAGGGCGAGATCATCCTGCGGCAGATCGACCAGATCCGCCAGGACGCGGCGCAGATCGTCGCCGGGGCCACCGAGATCGCCGGCGCCGCGGCGCAGGCCAACATCGCCTCGCAGGAGGCGATGAAGGGCAGCGAGCAGATCGCCGCCGCCGCCGCCGAGCAGAGTTCGGCCAGCGAAGAGGCCGCCAAAACCGTCGAGGAGCAGAGCGCGGCGCTGGCCGAGTGCGAGCAGACCGCGCAGGCGCTGTCCGACCTTGCCGACGACCTGAAGAACAGCACCGACATCGCCAAGAGCGCCGAGGAAGTGGCGTCTTCGGCCGAGGAGCTGTCCAGCGCCGTGCAGGAGATCAACCGCTCGGCGGCGCAGATCATGACCGCGCTCGACCAGATCCGCCGCGGCGCGCAGCAGCAGGCCGCTGCCGCCGCGCAGTCGGCCGCCGCCGTCAACCAGATCGAAATGGGCGCGCAGCTCGCCGAGCAGCGCGCCAGCGCCGGGCGCGACCGCGCGACCGCGATCCGCAGCCTGATGGGCGAGAACAAGTCGCACATCGACAGCCTGGTGTCGGCCATCTCCACCGGCGTCGAATCCACGCGCAGCAGCGCGCTGCAGATCAAGGAGCTGGAGCTCGTCAGCCGGCGCATCGACAAGATCGTCGACGCGATCACCCAGGTCAGCATCCAGACCAACATGCTGGCCGTCAACGGCAGCATCGAGGCCGCGCGCGCCGGCGAGTACGGCAAGGGCTTCGTCGTCGTCGCCACCGACATCCGCAACCTGGCGCACGACTCGGCCGAGAACGCCGACCGCATCAAGGACCTGGTCAAGGGCATCCAGGACCAGATCGGCCTGGTCGGCCGCGACCTCGGCGAGATCATGAGCTCGGCGCAGGCCGAGGTCGAGAAGGCGCGTTCGGTGACCGGCAACCTGCTGGCGATGGAGGGCGAGATCGCCGTCGTCGAGCAGGGCAACATCGACGCGCTGGCGACCTCGCAGGAGATCGCGGCGGCGCTGGCGCAGATCAAGGTCGGTGTCGACCAGGTCTCGGCGGCGGCGGCGCAGGCCGAGAAAGCCTCCGAGCAGGCCGCGGCCGCGGCCAAGCAGCAGGCCCAGGGCGCCGAGGAGCTGAGCGCCGCGATCGAGGAGATCGCCTCGCTGGCCGACGAACTGCAGAGCAACTGAGCGCACACCCCCAACCCCGAGAGGAGGTGTGCCCGTGAGCACGACCCCGACCCAAGAAGACGGCGCGGGCGGCGCGGCGCAGGACAACCAGTTCGTCACCTTCGCGGTGGCCGACGAGATGTTCGCGGTGCCGATGGCCCCGGTGCAGGAAATCATCCGCGTGCCCGAGGTCGCCCGGCTGCCGCTGGCGCCGGCGGCGCTGGACGGCCTGGCCAACCTGCGCGGCCGCGTGCTGCCGATCCTGAACCTGAGGCGCATGTTCGGCACCCGCGAACGCGAGAGCGACGACGCGACCCGCGCGCTCGTCATCCAGCTCGGCACGCCGCTGGGTTTCGTCGTCGACCGTGTCGCCAGCGTGATCAGCGTCGACCCCGGCGCGGTCGAGCCGGTGCGCGCCATCCAGAGCGTGGTCCAGACCGACTACCTGACCGGCGTCATCAATCGCCCGGCCGCCGACGGCGGGCGCGAGCTGCTGCTGGTGCTGGACTTCCAGCGCATGGTCGACGAGCAGTTCGGCCCGTCGGCCGCGCGCGGCTCGACCAACGGCACGGAAGCCAGCGCCGACGTGGCCGAGGCCCCCGACGGCGGCGCTGTCACCGACGAGCTGCGGCTGGTCAGCTTCACCGTCTGCGGCCAGGAATACGCGATCGACATCGCCGACGTGCAGGAGATCGTGCAGGTGCCGGCCGGCATCACCGCGGTGCCCAACACGCCGCACCACGTGCTGGGCCTGATCTCGCTGCGCCAGCGGCTGCTGCCGCTGGTCAGCCTGCGCAGCCTGTTCGGCCTGGCGGCGCAGGAACTCGACGAGCACCACCGCATCGTCGTCGTCGCCCTGCCCGGCGGCGGCCAGGTCGGCCTCGTGACCGACACGGTGAAGGAGGTGCTGTCGGTGCCGCGCACCCAGGCCGACGCGATGCCCGGCGTGCTGGCGCGCGACAGCGCGCTGCAGGAGTTCGAGCGCATCTGCCGCCTCGACGACGGCAAGCGGCTGGTGTCGATCATCGCCACCGACCGGCTGCTCGGGCTGCAGGCCATCCAGGACGCCGCGGACTTCGCCCGCGGCGAGCACAGCGAACGCGAGACGACGATGGACGAGACCACCAGCCGCAGCGACGACGACGTGCAGGTCGTCATCTTCCGCCTCGGCGCCGAGGAGTTCGGCGTGCCGATCATGAGCGTGCAGGAGATCGTGCGCGTGCCCGAGGCGCTGACGCGCGTGCCCAAGACACCGGCCTTCGTCGAGGGCGTCATCAACCTGCGCGGCACGGTGCTGCCGGTCATCGACCAGCGCACGCGCCTGGGCATGGCGACGCTGGAGCGCAACGACCGCCAGCGCATCATGGTCTACACGCTGGGCGCCCAGCGCACCGGCTTCATCGTCGACAGCGTTGCCGAGGTGCTGCGCATCGGCCGCCAAGCGATCGCGCCGGCGCCCCGGCTCAGCGACGAGCAGGGCCGGCTGATCACGCAGGTCGCGCGGCTCGACGGCGACAAGCGCCTGGTGATGCTGATCGACCCCGAGCAGCTGCTGGGCCGCGCCGAGTCGGCCGCCGTCGGCCGCATGCTCGACAGCGACCCCGCTCCGCTGCCGAAGGCGGCCTGAGCATGGCGATGCGCGGAGCGCGAACATGAGCCGGGTGCTGGTCGTCGACGACTCGGCGCTGATGCGCCGGCTGCTGACCGGCGTGCTGTCCGAAGCCGGCCACGAGGTCCAGACGGCGCCCAACGGCGCCGAGGGCCTGCAGCGCCTGCTCGACTGGCAGCCCGACGTCGTCACGCTGGACATCAACATGCCCGAGATGGACGGGCTGACCTCGCTGTCGCTGATGATGCAGGCGCGGCCGACGCCGGTGGTCATGGTGTCCTCGCTGACCGAGAAGGGCGCGCAGGCGACCTTCGAGGCGCTGGCACTGGGCGCGCTGGACTTCATCACCAAGCCCGGCGGCACGATCTCGCTGAGCCTGGAGGACATCCGCGTGCAGCTGCTGGACAAGGTGCGCACGGCGGCACGTTCGCGGCTGCGCCCGGCGCGCACGCCGTCGCCCTCGCCGCGCCCGGCGACCGCCGTGCGGCCGCGCGCCGCGCCGGCGCTGCCGGCCCCGGCCGCCGCCGCGCCCGACGGCCTGGTCATCGTCGGCGTCTCCACCGGCGGCCCGCGCACGCTGGAGGACATCCTGCCGACGCTGCCGGCCGACTTCCCCTGGCCGGTGCTGGTCGCCCAGCACATGCCCGAGAACTTCACCGGCACCTTCGCCCGGCGCATGGACAGCCTGTGCCGGCTGCAGGTGCGTGAATGCGGCGCCACGATGCCGATCGAGCGTGGCCACGTCTACATCGGCCGCGGCGGCGCCGACATGGTGGTCTGCGAACGGCTGGGCCGGCTGGCGGTGCAGCCGCGGCCGGAAAGCCCGGCGCATCCGTGGCACCCGTCGGTGGACGTGCTCGTGGACAGCGCGATGAAGCTGGTGCCCGCCGAACGCCTGGTCGGCGTGCAGCTCACCGGCATGGGCGACGACGGTGCACGGGCGATGACGCGGCTGAAGCAGCAGGGCGGACGCACGGTCGCCGAGTCGGAAGAAACCGCGGTGGTCTTCGGCATGCCGGCCGAACTGATCGCCCAGGGGGGTGCCTCGCTGGTGCTGCCGGCCCCCGAGATCGGCCGCCAGCTGCTGCTGTGGGCTCGCGCCCGAGGCTGAAAGGACGACGATGGGATTGAGAAGGACCGACGCCCCCGCGCCGCTGCGCGAGGTGGTGGAACGCGAGTTCCCGCGCGACCTGCCGGGCCTGCTGTCGCAGCTTCGCAGCGCCGACGCCGAACGCCGGCGCTGGGCCGCGCGCGACCTCGCCGTGCACCCGCAGGCGGTGCCGGCACTGGGCGAGGCGCTGAGCCACGAGGACGATGCCGGCGTGCGCTACGCGCTGTTCACCAGCCTCACGGCCCTGGCGGACGCCGCTTCGGTGGACGTGTTGCTGCCGCTGCTGCGCACCGAGGACGCCGGCCTGCGCAACGGGGCGATCGAGGCCCTGGCCGAGATGCCGCAGGCCGTCTCGCCGCGCGTCGAGGCGCTGCTGCACGACGCCGACCCGGACGTGCGCATCTTCGCCGTCAACCTGCTGGCCGAGCTGCGTCACCCCCGGGTGCCCGACTGGCTGGCCCAGGTGCTCGCCGAGGACCCGCAGGTCAACGTCGTGGCCGCGGCGATCGACGCGCTGGCCGAGGCCGGCTCGCCGCAGCACGTGCCGGCGCTGCGCGCCGCGGCGGCCCGCTTCGCCGCCGATCCCTTCGTCGGTTTCGCCGCGCAGATGGCGATCGAGCGCATCGAGGCCGCATGAGAACCGCCGCCGCGTCGCGCGTGCAGATCACCGATGCGGACTTCCTGAAGTTCCGCGACTTCTTCTATCGCAAGACCGGCATCCACTTCGACGAGAACAAGCGCTACTTCGTCGACAAGCGGCTGGTCGAGCGCATCGCGGCCACCGGCGCGGAGGACTTCCGCAGCTACTTCATCGGCCTGCGCTTCGAGGCCGGCGGCAGCGAGCTGCAGCACCTGGTCAACGCGATGACGGTCAACGAGACCTACTTCTTCCGCGAGGCCTACCAGTTCGACTGCCTGGTCAACGACATGCTCGCCGAGGTCGTCAGGCGCAAGAAGCCGGGCAGCCGCATCCGCATCTGGTCGATCCCGTCGTCGACCGGCGAGGAGCCGTACTCGATCGCGATCTACCTGCTCGAACGCTGGGCGCAGATCGACGACTACGAGGTCGAGATCCTGAGCTCGGACATCGACACCCAGGTGCTGGCCGCGGCGCAGCGCGGCGTCTACTCGCCGCGCTCGGTGTCGCAGCTGCCTCGTCCCTACCTCGACAAGTACTTCAAGCGCCACGGCGAGTACGAGTGGGCGATCTCGGAAGACCTCGTCGCCGCGGTCGACTTCAGCCGCGTCAACCTGTCGGAGCCGGCGGACACGCGGCGCTTCCGCGACATCGACGTCGTCTTCTGCCGCAACCTGCTCATCTACTTCGACGACCTGTCGCGCCGCGTCGCCGCCGAGGCGATGTACGACGCGCTCGCGCCCGGCGGCTTCGTCTGCCTGGGGCACTCGGAGTCGATGAGCCGCATCACCTCGCTGTTCGGCGTGCGCCGCTTCAAGGACGCGATGGTCTACCAGAAACCCCTCGCCGGAGACTCCGCATGAAGCCGCAGATCCTGGTCGTCGACGACGCCGCCACCGTGCGCATGTACCACCGCAAGATGCTGGGCGACGCGGGCTGGCGGGTCGAGGAGGCCGTCAACGGTGTCGAGGCCCTCGAGAAGGTCATCGCGCAGCCCGCCGACGCGCCTTTCGACCTCTACGTCGTCGACATCAACATGCCCAAGATGGACGGCTACAGCTTCGTGCGCGAGCTGCGCCGCCTGGGCCAGGTGCCGCAGGCGCCGGTGCTGATGGTCAGCACCGAGGCCCAGGCGCAGGACGCCACCGCGGCCCACGACGCCGGCGCCAACTGCTACCTCGTCAAACCGGCCAAACCGACCGAGCTCGTGCTGACGGTCGCCCTGCTGCTGGGCGACCTGGCCGCAGCCACGCGTGCGGCCACGGCGCACGTGCAACCCCAGGGAGCGAGGGCATGAGCCTGAACGCCAGCGAACTTCTGGACCAGTTCATCGTCGAGGCGCGTGAATGCCTCGAGCAGATCGGCCAGCGCCTGCTCGACGTCGAGCGCAACCCCGGCGACGCCGAGCTGCTCAACGACCTGTTCCGCCAGGTGCACACGCTGAAGGGCAACTGCGGGCTGTTCGACTTCAAGCCGCTGGAGACGGTGGTGCACGCCGGCGAGGACCTGCTCGACCGCGTGCGCCACGGCAGCCTGGCCTACGACCCGACGATCGCCGACGCGCTGCTCGAGGCGATGGACTACACCGCCGAACTGGTGGACGCGATCGCCGCCGAAGGCCGCCTGCCCGACGGCGCGACCGAACGTGCCGGCCGTCACGCGGCCGCGCTGCGCCGCCACCTGGCCCCCGCTGCAGCCGCCGCTGCCGCCGCAGCACCGCCGACCGCGCCTGCGGCGCCCGGCCCGGCCGCCGCGGCCGCCCCGGCGCCGGCCTGGCTGGCGCGCCTGGCGCCGGCGGTGCTCGCCGCCGGCGGCACCGCGCTGCGCTACGCGCCGGAGCCCGAGTGCTTCTTCAAGGGCGAGGACCCGTGGCGCATGGCGCAGGCCACGCCCGGCCTGCGCCACCTGCAGGTCGGCACCCAGGGACCCTGGGGCGAAGGTGAAGCCTTCGACTGCTACCGCTGCAACCTCGAGCTGCTGCTCGTCAGCGACGCGCCGCCCGCGTACCTGGAGGAGCACTTCCGCTACGTGCCCGAGCAGGTGCAGCTGCACGGGCTCGCCGCCCCGGCCGCCGAGCACGCGTCCGACGCGGCCGGCGAGCTGATCGTGCACACCGCGGCCCACGTCTGGGAGCAGCAGCGCCAGCTGCTGGCACGCCCGGGCGTCGCCGCGGCCGCCGTGACCGCCGCGCGCACCACCTTCGTCGGACTGCTGGCCTGCCTGCCGCCCGGCGCCGGCACGGCCGCCGCGCGCGAGCAGCTGCTGGCCCTGCCGGCCGGCGCCGCGCCGCTGGCGGCCTGGGCGCTGCAGCACCGCCCCGCCCCGGCTGCCGGTCTCGACGGCACGCCTGCGGCCGAGCCCGGCGAAACGGTCGCGGCGGCCGCGGGCCGCCGTGCCGCCGGTCCGCTCGCGGCCGCCGGCGAGGACGCCGGCCAGAAGGTGCTGAAGGTCTCGCAGGACAAGATCGACCGGCTGATGGACCTCATCGGCGAGATGGTCGTCGCCAAGAACGCCCTGCCCTACCTCGCGCAGCGTGCCGAGGAGGTGTTCCAGCAGCGCGAGCTGGCACGCGAGATCAAGACCCAGTACTCGGTCATCAACCGCATCGCCGAGGACATGCAGCACGCCGTCCTGCAGGTGCGCATGCTGCCCGTGGGCACGATCTTCCAGCGCTTCGGCCGCCTGGTGCGCGACATCAGCAAGAAGCTCGGCAAGGACGTGCAGCTGGTCGTCGAGGGCGAGGACACCGAGGCCGACAAGAACGTCATCGAGAGCCTGGCCGACCCGCTGATCCACATCCTGCGCAACAGCCTGGACCACGGCCTCGAGCTCCCGGCCGCACGCCTGGCCGCCGGCAAGCCGGCCCAGGGCACGCTGCGCGTGGCCGCGCGCCAGGAAGGCGACCGCGTGCTGCTGGACATCAGCGACGACGGCGCCGGCATCGACACCGAGCGCGTGCGCGCCAAGGCCGTCGAACGCGGTCTGATCCCCGCCGACCGCGCCGACTCGCTGAGCGAGCACGAAGCGGCGCAGCTCGTGTTCCTGCCCGGCTTCAGCACCGCCGACACGATCTCCGACCTGTCCGGGCGCGGCGTCGGCATGGACGTCGTGCGCTCGGCCGTCGAGCGCATCAACGGCAGCGTCACGCTGACCAGCGAACGCGGCCGCGGCACGACGATCCGCCTGGCGCTGCCGCTGTCGATGGCGGTGACCAACGTGATGATGATCGAGGTCGGCGGCCGGCGTTTCGGCGTGCCGATGGACCTGATCGTCGAGACCGTGCGCGTGCCGGCCGACGACATCCACCACTTCAAGCGCGCGCAGACCGCGGTGCTGCGCGGGCGCATCGTGCCGCTGCGGCCGCTGCACGAGCTGCTGGCGCTGGACGAGGCGCCGCGGCTGAACGCCGAGGACGAGCACGCGGTGCTCGTCGTGCGCCTGGGCGGCGAGCCGATCGGCCTCGTCGTCGACGACTTCCACGGCACCAGCGACATCATCCTCAAGCCGCTCGAAGGCGTGCTCGCCGGCATCACCGGCTTCGCCGGCACGGCGCTGATGGGCGATGGCAGCGTGCTGATGATCCTCAACCCGAAGGAGCTGATCTGATGGCCATCCGCTACCTGAAGACCCACGCGGTGCTCGAAGGCCACGTCGGCGCCGAGGACGCCGAGGCGCTGGTGGCCTGGATCCGCCGGCGCAAGGCGCCGGCCGTGCACCTGGGCGACTGCGAGCACCTGCACGCTGCCGTGCTGCAGGTGCTGCTGGCGCTGCGGCCGGCGGTCAAGGTGCCGCCGCGCGAACGCTGGCTGGCCGCGGCGCTCGGCGTCTGAAGGCCGGGCTGGACACGACCATGGTGCAGGCCCTGGCGATCGCCCTCGCGGCACTGCTGGCGGTGACGCTGGCGGTGCAGCAGTGGCGCGCCCACGTGCGCTGGCGCCGCCTCGTCGCCGACAACGAACGCCTGGCCCTGGTCGCGCGGCAGACGTCCAACGCCGTCGTCATCACCGACCGGCAACGACGCGTGACCTGGGTGAACCCGGCCTTCGAGCAGCTGACCGGCTACCCGCTCGAGGAGATGGTCGGCCACAACCCCGGGCGCATGCTGCAGTGCCCCGGCTCCGACCAGGGCACCGTCCTGGCGATGCGCGAAGCGCTCGGCGCCGGGCAGCGCTACGTCGGCGAGATCCTCAACCGTGCACGCGACGGCAGGCTGTACTGGGTGGACCTGCGCATCGAACCGCTGCTCGACGCCCACGGCTGGCTGTCGGGCTTCATGGCGATCCAGACCGACGTCACCGCACGCCGCCACAGCGAGGGCGCGCTGCGCGCGAGCCAGGACTTCCTCGAGCACACCGGGCGCATCGGCGGTGTCGGCGGCTGGTCCTTCGATCCCGCCAGCGGCAGGCTGAACCTCACGCGCCAGGTCTGGCGGCTGCTCGGCGAGACGCCGCGCGAGAACCCGACGATCGCCGACTGCCTGCGCCGGGTCGGCCCGCAGTCCCGCGCCGAGGTGGAGATGCTGATCGCCGACGGACTGAGCGCACGCGACCGCTGGGACGTGGACCTGCAGGTCATCACCGGCGCCGGCCAGGAACGCTGGCTGCGTGTCATCGCCGAGAGCGAGCTCGACGCCACCGGCGAGCTGCGCCTGATCGGCACGGTACAGGACGTCAGCGTCCGGCGGGCCGTCAAGGCCGAGGCGCTGCACAACGCGGCGCTGCTGCGCAACGCGATCGAGACCATCGACGAGGCCTTCGTGCTCTACGACCCCGACGACCGCCTCGTCATCTGCAACGACAAGTACCGTGCGCTGTTCGCCCGGCCCGGCATGGAGCTGCTGACCGGCGTGCGTTACGAGGACATCCTGCGCGCCGGCGTGCGTGGCGGCCAGTACCCCGCGGCGCAGGGCCGCGAGGAGGAATGGGTGGCGCAGCGGCTGCAGGTGCACCGCTCGGGCGCTGGGCCCTTCGTGCAGCGACTGGACGACGGCCGGGTGCTGCGCGTCGTCGACCGCGTGATGCCCGACGGCCACGTCGTCGGGTTCCGCGTCGACATCACCGACCTCGTGCGCGCCACCGAGGCCGCCGAGCAGGCCGACCGCAGCAAGAGCGAGTTCATCGGCACCATCAGCCACGAGCTGCGCACGCCGCTGCAGTCCATCCTCGGTTTCTCCGACCTCGGCCGCCACTTCGCCGCCGGGCACCCGCAGTTCGAGCCGATGTTCCGCGACATCCACGACGGCGGCACGCGCATGCTGCGGCTGGTCAACGGGCTGCTGGACATCTCCAAGATCGACGGCACGCTGGGCTCGCTGGTGCGGCGGCCGGCCGACCTGGGCGAACTGGCCCTGGCCGTCGTGCGCGAGCTGCGGCCGCAGGCCGGCGCGCGCCGGGTCGAGATCGTGCTGCCCGAAGCGGCGGCGGCGCTGACCGCAGAGGTCGACGCCTTCCGCATGCAGCAGGTGCTGCGCAACGTGCTGGCCAACGCGATCCGCTTCGCGCCCGAAGGCAGCAGCATCGAGATCGCGGCCACCGACCTGGGCGCCGCCGGCCGGCGGCTGGAGATCCTCGACCGCGGCCCCGGCATTCCCGAGGCCGAGATCGAGGCGATCTTCAAGCCCTTCGTCCAGAGCTCGCGCACGAAGAGCGGCGCCGGCGGCACCGGCCTGGGGCTGGCGATCTGCCGCCGCATCATGGGCGCCCACGGCGGACGCATCACCGCCGCCAACCGCGACGGCGGCGGCGCCCGCTTCACGATCGAGCTGCCGGCCCCCAGCCTGCCGGCCTCGGCCTCCTCGCCGGCAACCGAAGTGCCGAGCGACGACTCACCGCGGCCGCGCAAGTCGCTGCGCCAGCTTCGCAGCGAGCGCGCCGCCACACCCAGCGCCTGAACACGCAAGACCATGGCCTACACCATCCTGTCCATCGAGGACCAACCCGACATCCGCCGCCTGATCCGCATGACACTCGAGTTCAAGGGCTACGAGGTCGTCGAAGCCGGCGACGGCGAGGAGGGCCTGGCGCTGGCGCGGCGCTCGCCGCCGGACCTGATCCTGCTCGACGTGATGATGCCGGGCATGGACGGCCACGAGGTCGCCCGCCAGCTGCACGCCGACCCGCGCACGAACGAGGTGCCGGTGGTGATGATCTCGGCGCTGGGCCAGACCTCCGAGATCGAGGCCGGGCTGCTCAGCGGCGCGCTGCACTACCTGGTCAAACCCTTCAGTCCGTGGGCGCTGCTGGACATCACCGCCCAGCTGGTCCGGCGCGCCCCGACGCAGGAGCAGCCGGCATGAGTCACGAGGCACCGCCCGGCACGGGTGCCGGCCCGTCGGCTGCGCGCTGGTGGTCGCGGCTGCTGCCGCGCGGCCGGCAGCGCCCCGCCACCCGGGAGCACACGGCGCACGAGCTGCGCGAGTCGGCCGCCTTCCTCGACGTGATGCAGCGCCAGCTCGGCGGCGCCGTGCACGACGCCGAGACCGGCGCGCACGAGCTGATCCGCCGCATGACGGCGGTGCACGAGGTGTCCGATCGCCAGGCCCGGCGCATCGACGAGACCGACGCCCACGGCCACGAGCTCGCCCAGGTCGTCAAGGACAAGCTGCTGGCCGACGCGCAGCTCGGCGCGATCCTGGAGATGTTCGTCGAGCAGCAGGAGAAGGACGTCGACGCCAACCTCGAGCGCATCCGCCGGCTGCAGGGCGTGAAGGACCTGGGGCCGCTGGTCGACGACATCGCCGCGGTGGCGCAGCAGACCAACTTCCTCGCCATCAACGCCGCGATCGAGGCGGCGCGCGCCGGCGAGGCGGGCCGCGGCTTTGCCGTGGTGGCGGCGGAGATCCGCCTGCTGTCGACCCGCACGGCCGGCGTGGCCGACGACATCGCGCGCAAGATCAGCGTCGCCACCGACGGCATCGACGCCGAGCTCGCCACCGCGATGGACGCCAGCGAGCGCAAGAGCACCACCGGCAACATGCGCCGCGTGCTCGACGACATCGCCGCGATGCGCCAGCGTTTCGCCGACTCGATGCAGCGGCTGCAGATCGGCGCCGTCGTCGCCGCCGTGCGCGACGGCCACGTGGACATCGCCGGCCGTCTGGCCGACGCGCTGGGACAGCTGCAGGTGCAGGACGTGACACGCCAGCGCATCGAACACGTGCAGAACGCGCTGGCCAGCCTGCAGGAGCACCTTCAGCTGATGGCCGTGCAGCTCGAGCGCGGCGACGGCATGGCCGACGGCCGCCCCGGCGCCAGCGAGCGGCTGCAGCAGCACGCCCAGGACTACGTCATGCACAGCCAGCACGAGGTGCACGCCGAGGCCACAGGAGCCGGCCGCGTCGAGGCCGGATCGCAGCCCAGGATCGAACTGTTCTAGCGCGCGAACGAACGGTCGCCGAGGCCGATTGCGGATCAGATTTCACAGAAGAAATCGTTTTTATCATTTAAAGTGGGCACGGTCCAGAAGCCCGCCACGACAAGGCACCAACAATGAAATGCGTTTTCCTCGTCGACGATTCGGCCACGATGCTGATGAGTCTCAAAGGCACCCTGGAGATCAGCGGCTTCCGGGTCGAGACCGCCGCGGACGGTGAAGCCGCGCTCGGCAAGCTGCGCGCGGGCCTGCGGCCGGATCTGATCATCACCGACATCAACATGCCCCGGCTGGACGGCATCGGCCTGATCCGCGAGGCGCGCAAGCTGCTGCGTTTCACGCCGATCCTGGCGCTGACCACCGAGAGCCAGCTCGCCAAGCGCGAGGAAGCCAAGAAGAACGGCGCCACCGGCTGGCTGGTCAAGCCGCTGGGCGGCGGCGAGTTGGTCAAGGTCATCAAGCAGGTGCTGCCGGGCGCCTGAAGTCCCGCCACGACGCGCCGCGCCATCGAAGAGCGAGCCCACGATGAACGAGCGAGCCGAGCCCTCACCCAGACCCTGGCGCAGGCTGCCCGGGCAGCGTGTGCTGATCCTGACGGCGCTGGCGCTGGCGGGCCTGGCGCTTCACCTGATCTGGCCCGGGTCGGTGCCCTGGAGCACGCCGCTGGCCGCGCTCGGCGGCGCCCTGCTGGGGCTGCGGCTGGGCGAGCGCTACGGCCACACGATGAGCCGGCATTCCGAAGCCGGGCAACGCGTGCGCCAGGACATCCAGACGCTGCAACAGGCCTTCGACGTCCTGAAGGCCCAGGTCGGCGCGACGATCAAGACCTCCGAGGAGGCCGTGATGTCGATGATGGAGCGCATGAACCGCGTGCACGCCAACACGATGGACCTGCGCGAGCGCATCCTCGAGGCGGTCTCGCGCTCGCAGGCCCTGTCCTCGGACTCGCTGAGCCGCGCCGGCGAGCACGGCCGCGCCGTCGCCTCGCTGGCCCGGCACCAGGAGGACTTCGAGGCCCGGCAGGCCGAGAACCTCGGGCGCGTGCGCGAAGTGGCCGAGCGCGTGCGCCAGCTCACGCCGCTGGCCGCGCTGATCGGCGACATCGCGCGCCAGACCAATCTGCTGGCGATCAACGCCTCGATCGAGGCCGCGCGTGCCGGCACCGAGGGTGCCGGCTTCAAGGTCGTGGCCACCGAGGTGCGCCGGCTGTCGACGCAGACCAGCGAGGCGGCGCGCCAGATCAGCGACGGCATCCACCACGCCGCCACCGCGATCGACGCCGAGATGAACCGCGTCGACGCCAGCCAGGGCGAGAGCGCCGCACAGCAACTCGGCGAGATCGCCCGCCACATCCAGGTGATGAGCGACACGCTGGCCGATGTCGTGCCCTATCTCGGCGAGCTGTCGGGCCGCATGGACGACGGCATGGCGGTCGTCACCGGCGACATCGTCGACACGCTCGGCGACATGCAGTTCCAGGACATCAACCGCCAGCTGCTCGAGCAGATCAACACCGCGCTGGGCAGCCTGTCGGAGCATTTCGCCCAGGTCTACGAGCTGATCGACGGCACCGCGCCGCCGCCTCCGGTGATGCTGGAGGAGCTGCTGACGCGCTGGACCGACAACTACGTGATGCACGCGCAACGCGTGGCCCACGGACTCGGCACCGCGGCCAGGGCGGCCGCGGCGGCCCCGCCCGATCCTCCCCTCCACCTGGCGAGCACCCATGGCCCCCGCATCGAACTCTTCTGAAGCCGCCGACCGGCCCTGCGTGCTGTTCGTCGACGACTCGGTGACGATGCGCCGCAGCATCGAACTGACGCTGCAGACCGGTGGCTACGAGGTCGTCACCGCGTCCGACGGCACCGTGGCGCTGGCGCTGCTGCGCGAGGGGCTGCGCCCGGACCTGCTGCTGACCGACATCGTCATGCCGGGCACCGACGGCCTGACGCTGATCCGCGAGGCGCGCAAGCTGCTGCGCTTCACGCCCATCGTCGCGCTGACGACCCAGGGGGCACCCGAGATGCGCCAGCAGGGACGCGCCGACGGCGCCACCGCCTGGCTGCTCAAGCCCACCGGCGGGCGCGGGCTGCTCGAACTGGTCGCGCGTTTCGTGCAGCGGGCACCGCAGGCGCCGGCGGTCTGAACGTGGCGCAGCGCCCGCAACGGGCCTGATTTCAATCAAGCGACGTCCACGCCGCCCGCCACGACGCGCGCCGGCACGGCGGAGGCCGCGCACGCCGATGCCAGAATCCTCGCGTCCCCCAGGAGATGCGATGACGACGAAGTTCCTGCTCGAAGAAAGCCGCATGCCGCGGCACTGGTACAACATCGTGGCCGACCTGCCGGTGCCGCCGGCGCCGCCGCTGCACCCGGGCACGAAACAGCCGGTCGCGCCGGCCGACCTGGAGCCGCTGTTCACGCGCTCGCTGATCGAGCAGGAGATGGCGACCGAGCGCGAGATCGAGATCCCCGAGCCGATCCGCGAAGTCTTCCGCCTGTGGCGCCCGGCGCCGCTGATCCGCGCCCGCCGCCTCGAACAGGCGCTGCAGACGCCGGCCAAGATCTTCTTCAAGTACGAAGGCGTGTCGCCGGCGGGCAGCCACAAGCCCAACAGCGCCGTGCCGCAGGCCTGGTACAACGCCCAGGCCGGCATCCGCAAGCTGAGCACCGAGACCGGCGCCGGCCAGTGGGGCTCGTCGCTGGCCTTCGCCGGCTCGCTGTTCGGGCTGGAGGTCAAGATCTTCCAGGTGCGCGTGTCCTACGACCAGAAGCCGTACCGCCGCGCGCTGATGGAGACCTACGGCGCCACCTGCATCCCCTCGCCGTCGCCCGAGACCGCCGCCGGCCGCGCCGTGCTGGCCGAGCACCCGCAGCACCCCGGCTCGCTGGGCCTGGCGATCAGCGAAGCGGTCGAGGTCGCGGCGACGAACGACGACACCAAGTACGCGCTCGGCTCGGTGCTCAACCACGTGCTGCTGCACCAGACCATCATCGGCCAGGAAGCGATGCTGCAGATGGAGATGGCCGATGCCGACCCGGACATCGTCATCGCCTGCACCGGCGGCGGCAGCAACTTCGCCGGTCTCGCCTTCCCCTACGTCGGCCAGACGCTGCGCGGCGGCCGCAAGCGCCGCATCGTCGCCGTCGAGCCGGCGGCCTGCCCGAGCCTGACGCGCGGCAAGTTCGCCTACAACTTCGGCGACACCGCGCACCTGACGCCGCTGACCAAGATGCACACGCTGGGCAGCACCTTCACGCCGCCGGGCTTCCACGCCGGAGGCCTGCGCTACCACGGCATGGCGCCGCTGGTCAGCCACCTGAAGGAGCTCGGCCTGATCGAGGCCCAGGCGCACACCCAGAACGACTGCTTCGCCGCGGCGGTGCTGTTCGCGCGCTGCGAAGGCATCGTGCCGGCGCCGGAGGCCAGCCACGCGATCCAGGGTGCGGTCGCCGAGGCGCTGCGCTGCAAGGCCGAAGGCAAGGCCGAGACCATCCTCTTCGGCCTCAGCGGCCATGGCCACTTCGACATGGCCGCCTACACGAACTACCTCAGCGGCAAGCTGGTCGACGCCAGCTACGACGAGGCCGAGCTCGCGATGGCGCTGTCGGGGCTGCCGAGCATCCCGGCCTGACGTTCTGCCTGACCACCGAAAGACTGGGGTCAGGTCTCGCGGAAGACTGGGGTCAGGTCTCGTGAGACCTGACCCCAACGTGCGTGTCGGCGGGGAAGAATCGGGGTCAGGTCTCATGAGACCTGACCCCAGCTTGCGCAGCTTTCGCGAGGCGTGGCCGGTCCACCGGACCGACCACGTCCACGCTCAGCCCGACAGCTGAGCCCAGGCTTTGTCCAGCCGCTTGACGCTGACCGGCTGCGGCGTGCGCAACTCCTGGGCGAACAGGCTGACGCGCAGCTCCTCCAGCAGCCAGCGGTACTCGTCCAGGCGCGCATGCTGCGCGCCCTTCAGCTCGGCGACGCGGCGCCAGTAGCGCTGCTCCAGCGGGCGCAGCTCGGCCAGGCGCGTGGCGTCGCGCGCCGGGTCGGCGCGCAGCTTGTCCAGGCGCAGCGTCACGGCCTTCAGATAACGCGGGAAGTGCGCCAGCGCCGCCCAGTCGGTGTTCGCCAGGAAACGTTTGGGCACCAGGCGCTGCAACTGCTGCGCGACGTCGTCGGCCACGTCCTTGGGCGGGCGGCTGTCCTTCAGCTTGCGCGCCGCCACCGCGTACTCGGCCAGCACGACGCCGGCCAGGCGCGCCACTTCCTGGGCGATCAGGTTCAGCCGCGTGCGGCCTTCGTCGACGCGGGCCTTGAAGCTGCGTTCGTCGCTCGGCAGCGGCTCGGCCAGGAAGGCGCGGTCGACCGCGACGTCGACGATCTGCTGGCGCAGTTCCTCGACGGTGCCGCCCATCGCCATGAAGGCCACGCCCATCTTCTGCAGATCGGGGATGTTCTTCTCGAGGTACTTCAGCGGCTCGCGGATCTGCAGCATCACGAGCCGGCGCAGGCCGACACGGTGCCGGGCGGCGGCGACCTCGGGCTCGTCGAAGACCTCGATCTCGACGTGCGTGCCGCCGTCGACCAGCGCCGGGAAGCCGATCAGCGTCTGCGCGCCCTTGCGGATCTCCATCAGCTCGGGCAGCTCGCCGAAGGTCCAGGCGGTGTGCCGCTGCGCCGCGGCCGGTGCGGGAGGCGCGACGACCTCGGCGGCCACCCCGCGGCCCGGCTCCCTCTCCCGCCCCGCGGGAGAGGGCTGGGGTGAGGGTTGCGGCGCGGGCGCCGCCTTGACCTTCAGCGCCGCCAGCGCCTGGAACGCGCTGCGCGCCTGGCCGCCGAGTTCGGCCTTCAGCCCGGCGAGGTCGCGCCCCATCGCCAGCTGGCGGCCGTGCTCGTCGACGACGCGGAAGTTCATGAACAGGTGCGGCGGCAGCTGCTCCAGCTTGAAGTCGTTGCGCTGCACCGCGAGCTGGGTGCGCTCGCGCACCGCCTTCAGCAGCGCGTCGACGAGTTCGCCCTGGGCGAACGGCGCGGTGGCGCAGAACTCGGCGGCGAACTCGGGCAGCGGCACGAGGCGCGAGCGCGGGCGCTGGTGCAGGCTCTTGCACAGCGCCAGCACCTTGTCGCGCAGCATGCCGGGCACCAGCCACTGGCAGCGTTCCTCGCTCGCCTGGTTCAGCGCGTAGATCGGCAGCGTCACCGTCAGCCCGTCCTTGGCGTCGCCGGGCTCGTGCAGATAGCTGGCCGCGCAGTCGATGCCGCCCAGGCGAACGGTCTTCGGGAAAGCGTCGGTCGTGATGCCGGCGGCCTCGTGACGCATCAGCTCGTCGCGCGTCAGCTGCAGCAGCTTGGGGCTCTTCTTGACCTCTTCGCGGAACCACTTCTCCAGCGTCGCGCCCGAGCAGACCTCGGGCGGCAGCTGCTGGTCGTAGAAGGCGAAGATCAGCTCGTCGTCGACGAGCACGTCCTGGCGCCGCGACTTGTGCTCCAGCTCCTCGACCTGGGCGACGAGCTTGCGGTTGTGCGCCAGGAACGGCAGCCGCGACTCCCAGTCGCCGTTGACCAGCGCCTCGCGGATGAAGATCTCGCGCGCCGCCTTGGCGTCGACGCGGCCATAGTTGACGCGGCGGTTGTTGTAGACGACCAGGCCGTACAGCGTCGCGCGCTCCAGCGCGATGACCTCGGCGGCCTTCTTCTCCCAGTGCGGCTCGAGCAGCTGGGTCTTCAGCAAATGGCCGGCCACCGCCGGGATCCAGCCCGGCTCGATGGCGGCGATGCCGCGGCCGAAGAGGCGTGTCGTCTCCACCAGTTCGGCGGCGACGATCCAGCGCCCCGGCTTCTTGCTCAGGTGCGCACCCGGGTGGCGCCAGAACTTGATGCCGCGCGCGCCCAGGTACCAGTCCTCGTCGTCGGACTTGCAGCCGATGTTGCCCAGCAGGCCGGCAAGCATCGACAGGTGCAGTTGCTCGTAGGTCGCCGGCGCCGTGTTCAGCCGCCAGCCGTGTTCGGCGACGACGGTGTGCAGCTGCGAGTAGATGTCCCGCCACTCGCGCACGCGGCGCGGGTTGACGAAGCTCTCGCGCAGGCGCTGCTCCTGCTGGCGGTTGCTGAGCTTGTGGGTCGCTTCGCTCCCTCTCCCGCCTGCGGGAGAGGGCTGGGGTGAGGGTGGTGGCGCGGCACGGCCCCTCACCCCCACCCTCTCCCCGCTCGCGGGGAGAGGCAGTCCTCCGGCGTGCCCATGGCCGCGGCCTTCCTCGATCCAGTGCCACAGCTTCAGATAGCCGACGAACTCGCTCTTCTCGTCGTCGAACTTGCGGTGCTTCTCGTCGGCGGCCTGCTGCTGCTCCAGCGGCCGGTCGCGCACGTCCTGCACCGACAGCGCCGAGGCGATGACCAGCACCTCCGACAGCGCGTGGCGGTCGCGCGCCTCGAGGATCATGCGGCCGACACGGGGGTCCAGCGGCAGCTTGGCGAGTTCGCGGCCGGTCTTCGTCAGCTCGCCGCCGTCGTCGATCGCGTTGAGCTCGTCGAGCAGCGCGTAGCCGTCGGCGATCGCCTTCTTCGGCGGCGGCTCCAGGAACGGGAAGTCCTCGACCGTGCCCAGGCGCAGCGCCTTCATGCGCAGGATGACGCCGGCCAGCGAGGACCGCAGGATCTCGGGATCGGTGAAGCGCGGGCGCTGGTTGAAGTCGGCCTCGTCGTAGAGGCGGATGCAGACGCCGTTGGCGACACGCCCGCAGCGGCCGGCGCGCTGGTTGGCCGCGGCCTGGCTGACCGGCTCGACCTGCAGCTGCTCGACCTTGTTGCGGTAGCTGTAGCGCTTGACGCGCGCCAGCCCCGAGTCGACGACGTAGCGGATGCCGGGCACCGTCAGCGAGGTCTCGGCGACGTTGGTCGCGAGCACGATGCGCCGGCCGTTGCCGGCCTCGAAGACGCGGTCCTGCTCGGCCTGCGACAGGCGCGCGAACAGCGGCAGGATCTCCGGCTGCGGCCCGCCACGGGCGGTGCTGGCCAGGTGCTTGCGCAGATGGTCGGCGGTCTCGCGGATCTCGCGTTCGCCGGGCAGGAAGACCAGGATGTCGCCGCTGCCACCGCGCCACAGCTCGTCGACCGCGTCGGCGATCGCGTCGGCCAGGTCCCAGTCCTTCTTCTCCTCGAACGGCCGCCAGCGCTGCTCGACCGGGTACAGCCGGCCCGAGACCATGATCACCGGCGCCGGGCCGGCAGCGGACTCGAAGTGCTTGGCGAAGCGGTCGGCGTCGATGGTCGCCGAGGTGACGACGATCTTCAGATCGGGCCGGCGCGGCAGCAGCTGGCGCAGGTAGCCGAGCAGGAAGTCGATGTTGAGGCTGCGCTCGTGGGCCTCGTCGATGATCAGCGTGTCGTAGGCCTTGAGCAGCGGGTCGGTCTGCGTCTCGGCCAGCAGGATGCCGTCGGTCATCAGCTTGACCGAGGCGCCCGGCTGCAGCCGGTCCTGGAAGCGCACCTTGTAGCCGACGACTTCGCCCAGCGGCGAGTTCAGCTCCTCGGCGATGCGCTTGGCGACGCTGGAGGCGGCGATGCGCCGCGGCTGCGTGTGGCCGATCAGGCCGCGGCCGCCCTTGTCCCAGTTCGCCAGGCCACGCCCCAGCTCCAGCGCGATCTTCGGCAACTGCGTCGTCTTGCCCGAGCCGGTCTCGCCGCAGACGATGACCACCTGGTGCTCGGAAAGCGCACGCGCGATCTCGTCTCGGCGCGCCGAGACGGGCAGCGATTCGGGATAGGTGATCGGCGGAACCGGGTTGGCCGGCCGCCCGGGGCGAGTGTCGGACACGGGGCGCGGATTATGGCCGCGCCCGCGGGATCACATCGCTTCGTAGCGGATGACGTTGATCGCCGCGCCGGTCGGGTCGCGAAGCACCGCCATGCGGCCGACGCCGGGCACGTCCATCGCCGGCACCAGCACGCTGCCGCCGAGTTCGAGCGCCTTGGCGATCGTGTCGTCGACCGAATCGACCGTGACGTAGCCCGCCCAGTGCGGCGGCACTTCCTTCGGCGTGTCGGGCGGGAAGGCCATGATGCCGCCGACCGCGGTGCCGTCGGCGGTCTTGACGACACGGTACGGGCCGACCGACATCTCGTGGGTCTCGACGGCCCAGCCGAAGAGCCCGGTATAGAACGCGGCGGCGCGCTCAGGGTCGGCCGTTAGCAGTTCGTTCCAGCTGAAAGCGCCGTGGGTCTTGAAGACGTCCATGCGATCTCCTGTCTGAGGGGTGCGGCGACGATGCTGCGGCACAATCGCCCGCGCCATGAGTGTCGTCTTCCCGCACACCTTCGTCCCCTGGTTCCGCGCCGTCGCGCCGTACATCCACGCCTACCGGGGCAAGACCTTCGTCGTCGCGGTGACCGGGGAGATGATCGCCGCCGGCAAGCTCAACGCCTTCGTGCAGGACCTGTCGATCCTGCACGCGATGGGGCTGAAGATCGTGCTGGTGCACGGCTTCAGGCCGCAGGTCGACGAGCAGCTCGCCGCCAAGGGCCACGTCTCGCGCTTCAGCCACGGCCGCCGCATCACCGACCCGGTGGCGCTGGACGCCGCCCAGGAAGCTGCCGGCCAGCTGCGCTTCGAGATCGAGGCCGCGTTCTCGCAAGGCCTGCCGAACACGCCGATGGCCAACGCCACGGTGCGCGTGGTCTCGGGCAACTTCCTCACCGCGCGCCCGGTCGGCATCGTCGACGGCGTCGACTTCCAGTCCAGCGGCCTGGTGCGGCGTGTCGACCACGCCGCGATCCGCCGCGCGATCGACATCGGCGCGCTGGTGCTGCTGTCGCCGTTCGGCTTCTCGCCGACCGGCGAGGCCTTCAACCTGACGATGGAGGACGTGGCCACGTCCACCGCGATGGCGCTGCAGGCCGACAAGCTGGTCTTCATGACCGAGGTGCCGGGCATCCGCGAGAACCCCGCGGACCCGGAAAGCCCGATCGACACCGAGCTGACGCTGGCCGATGCGCGCCGGCTGCTGGCCTCGTGGCCGGCACCGACCAAGCCCACCGACCCGGCCTTCTACCTGCAGTACTGCGTCAAGGCCTGCGAACACGGCGTCGAACGTTCGCACATCCTGCCCTTCGCCGCCGACGGCTCGCTGCTGCTGGAAGTCTTCACCCACGACGGCATCGGCACGATGGTCGTCGACGAGAAGCTGGAAAGCCTGCGCGAAGCGACGCCCGACGACGTCGGCGGCATCCTGCAGCTGATCGAACCCTTCGAGCGCGACGGCACGCTGGTGCGACGCGAGCGCACCGAGATCGAACGCGACGTCTCGGCGTACACCGTCATCGAGCACGACGGCATCATCTTCGGCTGCGCCGCGCTCTACCCCTACCCCGAGGCGCGCACCGCCGAGATGGCGGCGCTGACCGTCTCGCCGCTGGCGCAGGGCCAGGGCGACGGCGAGCGCATCCTCAAGCACATCGAGCACCGCGCCAAGGCGATGGGCCTGGACAGCGTGTTCGTGCTGACCACGCGCACGATGCACTGGTTCATCAAGCGCGGCTTCGCCCAGGTCGACCCCGACTGGCTGCCCGAGGCGCGCAAGCGCAAGTACAACTGGGACCGGCGCTCGCAGGTGCTGGTCAAACGACTGTTCTGAACGACTGGAGACCCCGATGGCCCGCATGGTGAACTGCGTCTACCTGAAGAAGGAAGCCGAAGGCCTGTCCTTCGCGCCCTACCCCGGCGAGCTCGGCAAGCGCATCTACGACAACGTCTCGAAGGAGGCCTTCGAGCAGTGGAAGCGCCACCAGACGATGCTCGTCAACGAGAACCGCCTGAACCTGGCCGACGCCCGCGCCCGCCAGTACCTCGCCCGCCAGATGGAGCAGTTCTTCTTCGGCGGCGGAGCCGACGCGCCGGCGGGCTATGTCCCGCCGGCAGCCTGAGCGAAGCTCGGGCATGAAGAACTGCGGGGTGCACTCATCTGCGCGTAGCGCAGGTGACGTGCACACCAACGGTTCCTTCTTCGGCGGCGGAGCCGACGCGCCGGCGGGCTATGTCCCGCCGGCAGCCTGAGCGAAGCTCGGGCATGAAGAACTGCGGGGTGCACTCATCTGCGCGCAGCGCAGGTGACGTGCACACCAACGGTTCCTTCTTCGGCGGCGGAGCCGACGCGCCGGCGGGCTATGTCCCGCCGGCGGCCTGAGCGACGCCGATGACCCGACAGGAATACAGAAAAACGAGAATCGTTCTCGTTACAAGCTAGACTCCCGGCCTCGTCAATCGTCCGGGAGTCCTTCATGTCGGGTTCGTCCTTCGTCCGTGCGGCCGCGGCCGCCGTGCTTCTCGCCGCCGTCTCCGCCGCCCAGGCGCAGTCGCCGGTGCTGAATCTCTATTCGGCGCGCCACTACCAGACCGACGAGGCGCTCTACGACAATTTCACGAAGGCGACCGGCATCCGCATCAACCGCGTCGATGCCGACGACGCCGGCGTGCTGGCACGCCTGCAGAGCGAAGGACAAAACAGCCCGGCCGACGTCGTGCTGCTCGTCGATGCCGCCCGGCTGTGGCGCGCTGAAAACCAGGGGCTTTTCCAGCCGGTGAAGAGCCGGGTGCTCGAGCAACGGATTCCCGCGACGCTGCGCAGTGACGACGCCGGCCAGGGATCGCAGTGGTTCGGCTTTTCGACGCGGGCGCGCGTCATCGTCTACGACAAGGCCCGCGTCAAGGCCACCGAAGTCGACACCTACGAAAAACTCGCCGATCCGGTGAACAAGGGTCGCGTCTGCACGCGCTCGGGCTCGCATCCCTACAACCTGTCGCTCTTCGGCGCCATGCTCGAGCACCTCGGCCCGCAGAAGACCGAGGCCTGGCTGCGCGGCGTGGTCGACAACATGGCCCGCCCGCCCAAGGGCGGCGACACCGACCAGATCAAGGCCGTGGCCAGCGGCGAGTGCGCTGTCGCGGTGACCAACAGCTACTACCTCGCGCGGCTGATGCGCTCGGCCAACCCGGCCGACCAGCAGGTCGTCGAGCGCATCGCCGTGGTCTTCCCGAACCAGGCCACGACGGGCACCCACGTCAATATCGCAGGCGGCGCCGTGGCGCGCCACGCGAAGAACCGGGACGCCGCCGTGCGATTCCTCGAATACCTCGCCAGCGCCGACGCCCAGTTGTATTTCGCCAACGGCAACAATGAATGGCCGGCGGTCACCGAGGTCAAGCCGCGCAATCCCGCACTCGAGTCCTTCGGCAGCTTCAAGATGGAATCCGTGCCGGTTTCGGCGATCGGCCGCAACCAGGTTCCGGTGCAGCAGATGCTGGACCGCGTCGGTTACCGCTGATTTCGCGCTGCGAGATTTCTCGCGGGTCGATCGGGGTGCCGGTGGTATATTCCCCGGCACCGACGGATTCGACAGGAGATACCTCGATGGCCACGTTGTCCGAACTGCTCGCGCAGAAGGCTGCACTCGAAAAGCAGATCATCGAGACGCAGCGCGAAGAACGCGCAGCAGCGATCGCCCAGGTGAAATCGCTGATGTCGCAGTACGGGCTGACGCTGGCCGACCTGAGCGGCAAGACGAGTGCCGCGGCCCCGCGCCGCGGCAGCACCGGCAAGGTGCCGGCCAAGTTCCGTGATCCGGACACCGGCGACACCTGGTCGGGCCGCGGCCTGCAGCCCAAGTGGCTGAAGGCGGCGCTGGCCAACGGCCGGTCGCTGTCCGACTTCGCCGTCTGAAGACGGCCACCCCAATGCGGGGCGGGCCCGGGTCGATGCCCGGGTGCGGCGGTAGCATCCGGCGGTTCGCCTGCCGCCGCCACCCCACCCCCGCGTGACCCCTTCCGAAAGCCGCCGACTTCTGCCCCGACTGCGGGCGGACTGGCAGACTGGCCCCGCACGAGCCGTCGGCGCTTTCGCCGCCGCGCTCGGTTGCCTGCTCGCCGGCCTGCTGGGCGGTTTCTCCCTCGCCGACATGCCGTGGAGCACGATGGGCCCCACGGCCGGCGTCGTGCTCGCCTGCGTGCTGCGCTGGGGCGCCGCGGCCGGCGCCGGCGCCGCCCTTGGCGCCGCGCTGGCGTTGCTGGCGCTGCCGCTGCCGCCGCTGGAGATCGCGATCGCGCTGGTGGCTCTGGGCTGCGGCCTGGCCCTGGCCTGGCGCCTGCTCGGCGAGGTCGGCTTCGAACGCCGGCTCGAACGCGCCCGCGACGTCGGCTGGCTCGCTGCCGCGGCGACGCTAGCCTTCGGCCCGGTGGCGGCGATCGTCGCTGCCGGCGCGCTGCGCTGGACCGCGCTGTCACCGACGGTGGATCAGCCCGGGCCGGTCCTGGCCGCCTGGGCGACACTGGCCGTCGGTGCACTGCTGACCGCCTTCCCGCTGCTGGCCCTGGACCAGCGTGCGATGGCGGCGCTGGCGAAGCCGGCACGCGCCGCGAGTGCCCTGGCACTGATCGGCGGCGCGACGGCCGCCACCGTGCTGCTGTGCATGCCGTCCAACCATGCCGGCGCACTGGCCCCCCTGCTCCCTTTTCTGCCGCCGCTGCTGCTCGTCACGCTGGCCGCGCTGCACGGTGCGCCGCTGGCCGGCGCGGCGCTGCTGGCCTGCACCAGCGCCGGCGCCCTGGCCACCGCCTCGGGTTCGCCGTGGTGGGCCGGCTCGCTGCAGCCGGGGGCGCTGGCCACCGGCACGTGGCTCGCGACGCAGGCCGCGATGCTGCTGATCCTGCACGCCGGCGCCGTCGAGGCCCGCTGGCGCGAGCAGCGCTGGGAATGGGCACTGGACGGTTCGCGGCTCGGCGTGGCCGACTGGCACGTGCATCGCGGCGAGGGGTTCGCGTCGACGGCCTGGCGCACGCTGGCCCCGGCGCAGGCCGCCGCCTGGTCCCCGGCCACCTGGCTGGCACAGGTGCACCCGGACGACCGCAGCCACCTGGAGGCGGCGATCGCGCTGATCGACTCCGGCCAGGCCGGCCGCCTGCCGCTGGAACTGCGCATGCGCCACGACGGCGGCTGGCGCTGGCGCCAGGCCACGCTGCTGGTCATCGAACGCGGCCCCGACGGCCGCCCGGCGCGCATCCTGGCGACGCTGGCCGACATCGAGGAGCGCCACGAGGCGCAGGACCGCCAGCGCCTGTCGGCCAGCCTGTTCCAGCACCTGCACGAAGGCCTGCTCGTCACCGACGCCGAGCTGCGTGTGCTCGAGGCCAACCCGGCCTACGGCGAGATCCTGGGCGTGGCGCGCGAGCAGTTGGTCGGCACCGTGCCCTCGCTGCTGAGCCCGGCGCCCGACGACGCGCGTGCGCGCCAGCAGCGCGCCGAGATGTGGGCCGCGCTGCGCGAGCAAGGCAGCTGGCGCGGCGAGCTCGACGAACGCGCCGCCGACGGCAGCCTGCGCACGCTGCAGGCGACGATCTCGGCCGTGCCCGGGGCCGACCGCCGCATCAGCCACCACGTGCTGGTGATCTCCGACATCACCGAGCAGCGCCAGCAGCGCGAACGGCTCGAGCGCCAGGCGCTGTACGACGAGCTGACCCGGCTGCCCAACCGAGCCCATCTGTCGACGCTGCTGGCCGAGGCGATGGCCGTCGCCGACCGCGACGGTTTCCTCGTCGCCGTCTGCTACCTGGACCTGGACCGCTTCAAGCCCGTCAACGACCGCTTCGGCCACGCTGCCGGCGACCGGCTGCTAGTGGAGCTGGCGAGCCGGCTGCGCAACACGCTGCGCCGCCGCGATCAGTGGGCCGACGTCGCGGCGCGGCTTCACGGCGACGAGTTCGTGCTGCTGCTGCGCGCCGGCTCGATCGACGAGGTCCGGCGCGCGATCGTGCGCGTGCTGCGCGTGCTGTCGCAGCCCTACCTGGTCGACAGCTCGGCGGCCCCGGTGCCGATCACGACCAGCCTCGGCGCGACGCTGTATCCGCTGGACCGCAGCGACCCCGAGACGCTGCTGCGCCACGCCGATCACGCGATGTACGAAGCCAAGCAGTCGGGCCGCAACGGCTACGTGCTGTTCGATCCCGCCAGCCGCCGCGAGCGCGAGGCGCTGGCGATGGCCCAGGAGGAGATCGAACAGGCGCTGGACCGCGGCGAGCTGATGCTGCGCTACCAGCCCAAGGTCGACATGCGCAGCGGCCGCGTCGTCGGCTTCGAGGCCCTGCTGCGCTGGGAACACCCGTTCAAGGGCGAGCTGCCGCCGCACAGCTTCCTGCCCTGCATCGAGGACGACCGGCTGCTGGTGCGCGTCGGCGACTGGGTGCTGTCGCAGGCCCTCGAACACCTGGCGCAGTGGCGCCGCGACGGCCTGGACTTCGCGGTCGGCGTCAACGTCTCGGCCCGCCACCTTCGCCGCCCGGACTTCGCCGCCCAACTGGCGGCGCTGATCGCACGCCACGGCCACGACCTCGCGCCCTATCTCGAGCTTGAGGTCGTCGAGACGGCGGCGATCGCCGCCGAGGACAGCCCCACCACCACCGAGCAGATGAAGCTGTGCCGGGAGCTCGGCGTGCGCTTCGCGCTCGACGACTTCGGCACCGGCTACTCGCCGCTGCGCTACCTGAAGGACCTGCCGGCCGACACGCTGAAGATCGACCGCAGCTTTGTGCACAACATGCTCGACGACGCCCAGGACCGCGGCATCGTCGAGGGCATCATCAGCCTGGCGCGCACCTTCGGCTGCAGTGTCGTCGCCGAGGGGGTCGAGACGCCGGCTCAGGCGCGCATGCTGCTGGAGCTGGGCTGCGACATCGGCCAGGGCACCGGCATCGCCTCGCCGCTGCGCGCCCAGCAAGTGGCCCAGTGGGTGCGCGACTTCCGCGGCATGTTCGTCATCGCGCCGGCGGGGGCCGCCGACGGCTTGGCTAGACTCGGCGGGTGATTCCCGCCGGTTTTCTCCAGGATCTGCTGTCCCGCGTCGACATCGTCGACGTGGTCGGCCAGCACGTCGAGCTCAAGCGCGGCGGCGCCAACCTGATGGGCCTGTGCCCGTTCCACGCCGAGAAGTCGCCCAGTTTCTCGGTCAGCCCGAGCAAGCAGTTCTATTACTGCTTCGGCTGCGGCGCCTCGGGTGACGCGATCCGCTTTCTCACCGAACACCTGGGCCTGAGCTTCGTCGAGGCGGTGCGCGACCTGGCGCAGCGTGTCGGCATGCAGGTGCCCGAGGAGCAATTGAGCGCCGAGGAGCTGGTGCGCCGCGACAAGCTGCGCGAACGCCGGCTGTCGCTGGGCGAGGTGCTGGTGCGCGCCAACGACTTCTACCGCGGCCAGTTGAAGACCAGCCCGCGGGCGGTCGGCTACCTGAAGGCGCGCGGCCTGACCGGCGTCGTCGCCGCGCGTTTCGGCCTCGGCTACGCGCCGCCGGGCTGGCGCACGCTGGCCGGCGTCTTCCCGCGCTACGACGACCCGCTGCTCGAGGAGGCCGGCCTGGTGCGCCACCGCGAGGCCGCCGACGGCGAGTCCGAGGACAGCGACCGCGGGCGCTACGACTGGTTCCGCGACCGGGTGATGTTCCCGATCCGCAACGTCGCCGGCGAGGTCATCGGCTTCGGCGGCCGCGTGCTCGACGACAGCAAGCCCAAGTACATCAACTCGCCCGAGACGCCGCTGTTCAGCAAGGGGCGCGAGCTCTACGGCCTGTTCGAGGCCCGCCAGGCGCTGCGCGAACGCGGCTGCGCGATCGTCGTCGAGGGCTACATGGACGTCGTCGCGCTGGCCCAGCACGGCGTGAACAACGCCGTCGCGACGCTGGGCACGGCCTGCACCGCCGAACACGTGCAGAAGCTGTTCCGCTTCACCGACGCGATCGTCTTCTCGTTCGACGGCGACGCCGCCGGCCGGCGCGCGGCGGCGCGTGCGCTCGAGGCCGCGCTGCCGCACGCCACCGACCTGCGCAGCGTGAAGTTCCTCTTCCTGCCGCCCGAGCACGACCCCGACAGCTACGTTCGCGAGCTCGGCGTCGAGGCCTTCGAGCAGGCGCTGGCCGCGGCCGTGCCGCTGTCGCGCCAGCTCGTCGAGCTGGCCGCCGAGGACGCCGACCTGTCCAGCGCCGAAGGCCGAGCGCGCCTGGCCGCGCAGGCCCGGCCGCTGTGGTCGGCGCTGCCCGAAGGCAGCCTGAAGGACCAGCTGCTCGGCGAGATCGCCGAACGCGCCCGGCTGCCGCGCGAAGACCTGGCGCGGCGCTGGGGCCTGCGGGCCGGCGAGGCCACGCGGCCGGCACCGGAGGCGCCGCAGGAACGCCCGGCCCACGGCGGCCGGCGCGGGCCGCCGGCGCCGCGCCGCGGCGGGGTGCGGGTGTCGGTGCGCCAGCCGCAGGACCAGGCGATGCGCCTGCTGCTGCTGCGCGCGGGCTGGTGGCTGGAGCTCACCGACGCCGACCACGAGGCCCTGACGGCGGTGCCCGACTGGCACGCCGACGGTTTTCGCTGGATCGAGCGCTGGCTCGCCGAACACGGCGACACGCCGTGGCCGACGCTGCGCGAGCAGATCGCCGCCGAGCCCTGGGGCGAACAGGCGATCGAGCTCGTCGACGGTGCCGAGATCCCGATCGAGCCCGTGCTCGAGGACCTGCGCACGGCCGCCGCGCAGACCGTGCGGGCGCAGGCGATGCGCCAGGCGATGGCGGTGCTCGGCCGGCGCTGAGCCCACGCGGGCGCGGCTTGCCCTCCCCCAGCGCGGCTTTTTGCGATCGCGGTCCCGACGCGACGTCCGCGCTGATTTCTTTGACGAACCGGCGCCGGCCGCCGATAATGGTGGGTTTGTTGCAGCGGCAAGAGTGAGCAGCAGCACCTCCGGGCCCCGGCCACCCGCGACACGGGTTCAAAAGGCCAACTTCACCCGCAAGGACTGCGCATTCCGATGAGTTCACGCGAGCTTGCCCGTCTGGACGCGCCACCCCAGGACGCCGCTCGTCGCGGCGTGATCCCGCACGCCTTGCGGCGAACGCAAGGCGGGGCGTGGCCGTGGAAACCTTCCCGAGGAACCGCATGACCGCCAAGAAGCCCGCATCCGCTGCCCCCGCCGACGCCGCCGAGGCCAAGACTCCCAAGACCAAGGCCGCCGCCGCCGAAACCGCCAAGCCGGCGAAGAAGGCGGCCAAAGCGCCGGCCAAGACCGACACCAAGGCCAAGGCCGGCAAGAAGGAGTCGAAGAAGGCCGCCGACGACGAGGACCTGGATGTCGAACTCGAGGCCGAACTCGAGGTCGAGCCGGAAACCGAGGTCGAAGCCGAGGTCGAGGTCGACGCGAGCGAGGGCAAGGAAGCCAAGGCCAAGCCGCTGCGCATGAAGGTCAGCCGCGCCAAGGAGCGCGCGCTGATGCGCGAGTTCGGTCTCGACGAGACCATGCTCACCGAAGAGGAAGTCGCCAAGCGCCGCCAGGAGCTCAAGACCCTCATCAAGATGGGCAAGACGCGTGGTTTCCTGACCCATCAGGAGATCAACGACCACCTGCCCGAGAAGCTCGTCGACAACGAGATCCTCGAGGCCATCGTCTCGATGCTCAACGACATGGGCATCGCGGTCTACGAGCAGGCGCCCGACGCCGCCACGCTGCTGATCAACGGCAGCAACACCGCCACCGCGACCGACGAGGAAGCCGAGGAAGCCGCCGAAGCCGCGCTGTCGACCGTCGACAGCGAGTTCGGCCGCACCACCGACCCGGTGCGCATGTACATGCGCGAGATGGGCTCGGTCGAGCTGCTCACGCGTGAAGGCGAGATCGAGATCGCCAAGCGCATCGAAGGCGGCCTGCAGGCGATGATGCTGGCCATCAGCGCCAGCCCGACGACGATCGCCGAGATCCTGGCGATGGCCGACAAGATCGCCGCCGGCGAGATGCAGATCTCCGAGGTCGTCGACGGCTTCGTCAGCGACGACGAGGCCGACGACTACGTCGCCGAAGAAGACTTCGACGAGTTCGACGAGGACGACGACGACGACGGCGCCGGTGGCAGCAAGGCGCTGACGAAGAAGCTCGAGGAGCTGAAGAAGCAGGCGCTGGAGAAGTTCGACCTGCTGCGCTCGCACTTCGACCGCATGCGCAAGGCCTACGAGAAGGACGGCTACAAGTCGCCGGCCTACAACAAGGCCCAGGAAGCGATCAGCCAGGACCTGATGACGATCCGCTTCACGGTCAAGACGATCGAGAAGCTGTGCCAGATCCTGCGCGCCCAGGTCGACGACGTGCGCCGCTACGAGCGCGAGATCCGCAAGATCGTCGTCGACAAGTGCGGCATGCCGCAGGAACAGTTCATCAAGACCTTCCCGCCCAACGTCCTGAACCTCAAGTGGGCCGAGAAGGAAGCCGCCGCCGGCAAGCCGTACTCGGCGGTGCTCGGCCGCAACCTGCCGGCCGTGCAGGAGCTGCAGCAGAAGCTCATCGACCTGCAGGGCCGCGCCGTCGTGCCGCTGGACGATCTGAAGGAGATCAACCGGCACATGAACGCCGGCGAGAAGGCCAGCCGCGACGCGAAGAAGGAGATGATCGAGGCCAACCTGCGCCTGGTGATCTCGATCGCGAAGAAGTACACCAACCGCGGCCTGCAGTTCCTGGACCTGATCCAGGAAGGCAACATCGGCCTGATGAAGGCGGTCGACAAGTTCGAATACCGCCGCGGCTACAAGTTCTCGACCTACGCCACCTGGTGGATCCGCCAGGCGATCACGCGCTCGATCGCCGACCAGGCGCGCACGATCCGCATCCCGGTTCACATGATCGAGACGATCAACAAGATGAACCGCATCTCGCGCCAGCACCTGCAGGAGTTCGGCTTCGAACCCGACGCGCCGACGCTGGCCGAGAAGATGGAGATCCCCGAGGACAAGATCCGCAAGATCATGAAGATCGCCAAGGAGCCGATCTCCATGGAGACGCCGATCGGCGACGACGACGACAGCCACCTGGGCGACTTCATCGAGGACACGAACAACGTGGCCCCGGTCGACGCCGCGATGCAGGCCGGCCTGCGCGAGGTCGTCAAGGACATCCTCGACAGCCTGACGCCGCGCGAAGCCAAGGTGCTGCGCATGCGCTTCGGCATCGAGATGAGCACCGACCACACGCTGGAAGAAGTCGGCAAGCAGTTCGACGTCACGCGCGAGCGCATCCGCCAGATCGAAGCCAAGGCGATCCGCAAGCTCAAGCACCCCAGCCGCTCGGACAAGCTGCGGACGTATCTGGACAATCTTTGATTGGACAGATACGAAGCCGCCGCAGGCGGCCGCTCGCGACAGCGAGCGCGCAGCGGGCGGCCGCTCGCGACAGCGAGCGCGCAGCGGGCGGCGAAGCCACAAGCTGCGGACGTATCTGGACAATCTCTGATTGGACGGATACGGCGCCGCCGCAGGCGGCGACCCAGCTTCGGCCGTGAAGCCCCCGCGCGCCCTCGCCACCGAGGGCGCGTCCGTTTCGACCGTCCGGAGCCCCCGTGCCCGACCCGCACGCTGTGCCCTAACCCGCAGGCCCTCTCGTCGGAGGGGGGTGACGGTAAAATTTGGCGCTGAATGACGCAGATCTCCGACCTCACCGTGCTGTTCGCCGACTTGCGCGGCAGCACCGCGCTGTACGAGACGCTCGGCAATGCCGAGGCGACGTCGGTGGTCACGCATTGCGTCGGCTCGCTGACGCGCCCGGTGGCCGACTTCGGCGGCCATGTCGTCAAGACGCTGGGCGACGGGCTGATGGCCGTCTTCCCGCGGCCGACGAGTGCGCTGCAGGCCGCCGCGCTGATCCACGAGGTTCTCGACGGCATCACCAGCCGCGGCCACCAGCACGGCGCGTCCACCGGCCTGCGCGACCTGAAACTGCAGATCGCGATGGCCCGCGGCGAGGTCGTCGAGATGGCCGGAGACTGCTACGGCGACGCCGTCAACGTCGCCGCCCGCCTGCTCGACCACGCCGGCGACAACGAGACGCTGGTCACCGCCGAGGTGCTGCAGGGCCTGCCCGAGCAGACGCGCTCGCGCTTTCGCTGCCTCGACCGCATGGTGCTGCGCGGCCGCGTCGAGCCGGTGCAGGTCTTCGTGCTCGGCGGCCGCCCGGGCACCGACCTGCCGCCGACGCAGTTCGCCGGCGACTCGGCCCCGGTGTCCGAGCCCGACGGCCTGCGGCTCGAGTGGATCGACAACAACCAGATCTTCGCCAGCCGGCAGCTGCCGGTGGTGCTCGGCCGCGGCCCGCAGGCCGAGTTCCGCGTCGACGACTCGCGCGTGTCGCGCTCGCATGCCCGCGTCGACTGGCACGGCGGCGCCTTCCAGCTCACCGACCTCAGCTACAACGGCACCTACGTGCGTTTTGCCGACGGCGAGATCGTCAGCCTGCGCCGCGGCAGCTGCACCCTGCACGGCAGCGGCGAGATCGGCCTGGGCGGCTCGCCCGGAGACCCGGCGGCCACCTGCGTGCTCTTCGACGTCCTCCGTTTCGACGACACCCAGCCGCTGCTCGCGGCTGACCTGCTCTAGCCTTCCGCCCCGCCATGCGCGTGCTGTACGTCGACGACGACCGGATCAACACCCTGCTCTTCGAGGAGACCTGCCGCTGCGCCGGTCGATTCGAGGTGGCCTGCGCGTCCACCGGCGCCGAGGCGCTGGAGATCGCGGCCGAGTTCCCCGCCGAGGCGCTGGTCATCGACCTGCACCTGCCCGACACCAACGGCTTCGAGTTGCTGCCCGCGCTGCGCCGGGTGCTGGGGGGGCGGCCGCTGCCGGCCTATCTCTGCACCGCCGACGACCCGGCCCAGGTCGCCGCCCAGGCGGCCGAGGCCGGCTTCGACGGCTGCTGGACCAAGCCGGTGACAGTCGAGGAGATGCTGGCCGAACTCGACCGCGGTGCACGCGGTTCGGCGGCATGACGTACCGGCCCGAGCCGCCTCATCGCCATGGCGACGTCGACCGCGTCGGCGTGCTGCTCGTCAACCTGGGCACGCCGTCGGAGCCGACCCCGTCGGCGCTGCGCCGCTATCTCGCCGAGTTCCTGTCCGACCCGCGTGTCGTCGAGATCCCGCGCATCCTCTGGCTGCCCATCCTCTACGGCATCGTGCTGAGCGCGCGGCCGGCCAAGTCGGCGGCCAAGTACGCGACGATCTGGACCCCCGAGGGCTCGCCGCTGGCCGTCTGGAGCGACCGCCAGGCCGTCGGGCTGTCGCAGGCGCTGCGCGCTCGCGGCCACCAGGTCCAGGTGCGTGTCGCGATGCGATACGGCGAGCCGTCGGTCGCGCGCGGCCTGGACGCGCTGCGTGCCGAGGGCGCCACGCGCGTGCTGGTGCTGCCGCTGTACCCGCAGTACGCCAGCGCCACGACCGGCAGCGTCAGCGACGCGGTGATGAAGTGGAGCGCCGGCGCGCGCCGCCTGCCCGAGTTCCGCTTCGTCAACGAGTACCACGACGACCCCGGCTACATCGGCGCGCTGGCCGAGCGCGTGCGCGCGCACTGGCACGCCCACGGCCGCGGCGAGCGCCTGCTGCTGAGCTTCCACGGCGTGCCGCACCGCACGCTGGTGCTCGGCGACCCCTATCACTGCCAGTGCCACAAGACCGCGCGGCTGCTGCGCGAGCGCCTCGGCCTCGAGCCCGAGCACGTCGTCGTGACCTTCCAGAGCCGCTTCGGCAACGCCAAGTGGCTGGAGCCCTACACCGAGCCGACGCTGCGCCGCCTGGCCGCCGAGGGCCTGCGCCGCGTCGACGTCATGTGCCCGGGCTTCGTCTCCGACTGCCTGGAGACGCTCGAGGAGATCAACGAGGAGGCGCGCGAAGCCTTCCTCTCCTGCGGCGGCGAACGCTTCGAGTACATCGAGTGCCTCAACGACCAGCCGGCCTGGATCGACGCGCTGGCGGCCGTCGCCGAGCGCCACATGGCCGGCTGGAACACACGCGCGCAAACGGACCTGGCGCAGGCCAGCGCGACGCGCGAGCGTGCCACGGCGCTCGGCGCGACGATCTAGACCGGAACGCGGAGCACAAGGCGCGGGCCGCGGCCCGATGAGCGGCCGCGCGGCGGCCAGGAGACCCGATGAACGACCCCCGGGTGCGGCTGGACAAGTGGTTGTGGGCCGCACGCTTCTACAAGACCCGCGCGATCGCCGCCGAGGAGGCCGACCGCGGCCGCGTCAGCGTCAACGGGCTGGCGGCCAAGCCGGCGCGCGAACTGCACCTCGGTGACCGCGTCGCGCTGCGCCAGGGCGGCGTCGAGCGTGTCGTCGACGTGCTCGTGCTGGGCACCGTGCGCGGCCCGGCGCCGGTGGCGCAGACGCTGTACCGCGAGACCGCCGAGAGCATCGCCGCGCGCGAACGCGCCGCCGAGGCCCGCCGCCTGCAGCCCGAACCCGCCGCCGCCATCGAACAAGGCCGCCCGACCAAACGCGACCGCCGCAAGCTGGCCGACTGGAACCGCTGGAGCGCGAGCCTCGACGACACAGGCTCTTGAAAGCCCGGCCGATGCCCCCAACTCCCTCCGAGTTTTGCCCCGAACCGCCCATGAACGCGAATCCGAACTCCCCCGACACCCCGTCTCCTGATGCCACCGCACCGGCGGCCGAGGCCGCGCCGAGCGCCGAGGCGCGCCTGGCCGAACTCGAGGCCAAGCATGCCGAGGTCGCCGACGCCTACCTGCGCGCCAAGGCCGAGACCGAGAACATCCGCCGCCGCGCCGAGGAAGAAGTGTCCAAGGCGCGCAAGTTCGCCGTCGAGGCCTTCGCCGAGAGCATGCTGCCGGTGAAGGACAGCCTCGAGGCCGCGATCGCGATCCAGAACGCGACGCCCGAGCAGCTGCTCGAGGGCACGCACGCGACGCTGCGCCAGCTGACCCAGGCGCTGGAGCGCAACAAGGTCGTGCAGATCGCGCCGCCGCCGGGCACGAAGTTCGACCCGCACCAGCACCAGGCGATCAGCGTGGTGCCCGCCGACCAGGAAGCGAACACCGTCGTCGTCGTGCTGCAGAAGGGCTACCTGATCGCCGACCGCGTGCTGCGCCCGGCGCTCGTCACGGTCGCCGCACCGAAGTCCTGACCACCGCCTGCGCGCGCCGGGCTTGAAACACCGCCCGGCAGCCACAACTCCAAGACAACCGGAATCCAGATTTCAGGAGAACACCATGGGAAAGATCATCGGCATCGACCTGGGCACCACGAACTCGTGCGTGGCCGTGATGGAAGGCAACACGACCAAGGTCATCGAGAACAGTGAAGGCGCGCGCACCACGCCGTCGATCATCGCCTACCAGGACGATGGCGAGATCCTCGTCGGCGCGTCGGCCAAGCGCCAGGCGGTCACGAACCCGCGCAACACGCTGTACGCGGTGAAGCGCCTGATCGGCCGCAAGTTCACCGAGAAGGAAGTGCAGAAGGACATCGACCTGATGCCCTACACGATCACGGCGGCCGACAACGGCGACGCCTGGGTCGAGGTGCGCGGCAAGAAGCTCGCGCCGCCGCAGGTCAGCGCCGAAGTGCTGCGCAAGATGAAGAAGACCGCCGAGGACTACCTCGGCGAGGAAGTGACCGAGGCCGTGATCACGGTGCCGGCCTATTTCAACGACAGCCAGCGCCAGGCGACCAAGGACGCCGGCCGCATCGCCGGCCTCGAGGTCAAGCGCATCATCAACGAGCCGACGGCCGCGGCGCTGGCCTTCGGCCTGGACAAGGCCGGCAAGGGTGACCGCAAGATCGCCGTCTACGACCTGGGCGGCGGCACCTTCGACATCTCGATCATCGAGATCGCCGACGTCGACGGCGAGAAGCAGTTCGAGGTGCTGTCGACCAACGGCGACACCTTCCTCGGCGGCGAGGACTTCGACCAGCGCATCATCGACTACATCATCGGCGAGTTCAAAAAGGAACAGGGCGTCGACCTGACCAAGGACGTGCTCGCGCTGCAGCGCCTGAAGGAAGCCGCCGAGAAGGCCAAGATCGAGCTGTCCAACAGCTCGCAGACCGACATCAACCTGCCGTACATCACGGCCGACGCGTCGGGCCCGAAGCACCTGAACATCAAGCTCACGCGCGCCAAGCTCGAGGCCCTGGTCGACGAGCTGATCGAACGCACGATCGAGCCCTGCCGCACCGCGATGAAGGACGCCGGCGTGAAGGTCGGCGAGATCGACGACGTCATCCTGGTCGGCGGCATGAGCCGCATGCCCAAGGTGCAGGAGAAGGTCAAGGAGTTCTTCGGCAAGGAACCGCGCCGCGACGTCAACCCCGACGAAGCCGTCGCGGTCGGCGCCGCGATCCAGGGTCAGGTCCTGGGTGGCGAGCGCAAGGACGTGCTGCTGCTGGACGTCACCCCGCTGTCGCTGGGCATCGAGACCCTGGGCGGCGTGATGACCAAGATGATCAAGAAGAACACCACGATCCCGACCAAGTCCTCGCAGGTGTTCTCGACCGCCGACGACAACCAGCCGGCGGTGACGATCAAGGTCTTCCAGGGCGAGCGTGAACTGGCCTCGGGCAACAAGAGCCTGGGCGAGTTCAACCTCGAGGGCATCCCGCCGGCGCCGCGCGGCCTGCCGCAGATCGAGGTCACCTTCGACATCGACGCCAACGGCATCCTGCACGTCAGCGCCAAGGACAAGGGCACCGGCAAGGAGAACAAGATCACCATCAAGGCGAACTCGGGCCTGTCCGAGGCCGAGATCGAGAAGATGGTGAAGGATGCCGAGGCCAACGCCGCCGAGGACAAGAAGAAGCTCGAGATCGTCCAGGCCCGCAACCAGGGCGACGCGATGCTGCACTCGGTGCGCAAGACGCTGGGCGAGCACGGCGACAAGCTCGACGCCGGCGAGAAGGAGAAGATCGAGGCCGCGCTGAAGGACCTGGAAGAAGCGCTGAAGGGCGAGGACAAGGCAGCCATCGAGGCCAAGACCGAAGCCCTGATGAGCGCCAGCCAGAAGCTCGGCGAGAAGGTCTACGCCGACGCCCAGGCCGCGCAGGCCGCGGCCGGTGCCGCCGCCGGGGCCGACGAGGCGCCGCAGCCCTCGTCCTCCAAGCCGGCCGACGACAACGTCGTCGACGCCGAGTTCAAGGAAGTCAAGAAGTGATCTTCCCGCGGCCGGCGCAGCACGCCCGGCCGTGATTTCCCGCCGCGTCCAGGCGTGCCGGCCCACTCCGGCACCCCTGCGCGGCGTTTACGCTTGACGACTGGCTGTTCACGGCACCCCCATGGCAAAGCGCGACTACTACGAAATCCTCGGCGTGGCGAAAAACGCCTCGGACGACGACATCAAGAAGGCCTATCGCAAACTGGCCATGAAGTACCACCCTGACCGCAACCAGGGTGACGAGGCGAAGAAGGCGGAAGAGAAGTTCAAGGAGGTCAAGGAGGCCTACGAGATGCTCTCCGACGCGCAAAAGCGCGCCGCCTACGACCAGTACGGCCACGCCGGCGTCGACCCGAACATGGGCGGCCGTGGCGCGGGCCCGGAAGGCTTCGGCGGTTTCGCCGAGGCCTTCGGCGACATCTTCGGCGACATCTTCGGCGGCGGCGGCGCCGGCCGCCGCGGTGGCGGCGGCCAGCAGGTCTACCGCGGCAGCGACCTCAGCTACGCGATGGAGATCACGCTGGAGGAAGCGGCCGCCGGCAAGGAGTCGCAGATCCGCATCCCGAGCTGGGACGGCTGCGACACCTGCCACGGCAGCGGCGCCAAGCCCGGCACCAGCCCCAAGACCTGCCCGACCTGCTCGGGCTCGGGCACGGTGCACCTGCGCCAGGGCTTCTTCAGCATCCAGCAGACCTGCCCGCACTGCCACGGCAGCGGCAAGATCATCCCCGAGCCCTGCCCGACCTGCGGCGGCGGCGGCAAGATCAAGCGCCAGAAGACGCTGGAGGTGAAGATCCCCGCCGGCATCAACGAAGGCATGCGCATCCGCTCGGCCGGCAACGGCGAGCCGGGCACCAACGGCGGCCCGCCGGGCGATCTGTACATCGAGATCCGCATCAAGCCGCACGAGATCTTCGAGCGCGACGGCGACGACCTGCACTGCACGGTGCCGGTCGGCATGACGACGGCGGCGCTCGGCGGCACGATCGAGGTGCCGACGCTGGGCTCCAAGGCCGAGATCGAGCTGCCCGAGGGCACCCAGCACGGCAAGACCTTCCGCCTGCGCGGCAAGGGCATCAAGGGCATCCGCTCCAGCTACCCGGGCGACCTCTACGCGCACATCACGGTCGAGACCCCGGTCAAGCTGACCGAGCACCAGCGCAAGCTGCTGCGCGAGCTCGACGAGTCCTTCCGCAAGGGTGGCGACCGGCACTCGCCGAACGCCAAGAGCTGGACCGACCGGGTCAAAGACCTCTTCAAGTAGAGGTTTTCCCGCCTGACGGGACATGCACCGCTCAAGTGCGCGGCGGCCTGGCCGACAACACGGTCACGAAATGCCGCGCATGACGACAAGCCGCCCCGCCCTCTCCTCCACCCGCCGCCTGCGTGCGGCGGCTGGCGCTCTGCCCGGGCGAGACGCACGATGAGACTGGACCGCGACATCCACCTCAGCAAGGCGCTGGTCATCGACCCGAACCCGACCTCGCGCAGCATCCTCGTCGCCCAGCTGCGCGACTTCGGCATCGGCACCGTCGTCCAGTGCGGCCGTGTCGCCGACGCGCGCAACCAGCTCGAGGCGCGGGGCTTCGACATCGTGCTGTGCGAGAACAACTTCGCCGGCAACGATGCCGCCGGGCAGCAGTTGCTCGACGACCTGCGGCGCCACCAGCTGCTGCCGCTGTCGACGGTGTTCATCATGATCAGCAGCGAGGCGACCTACAACAAGGTCGCCGAGGCGGCCGAGTCGGCGCTGGACAGCTTCCTGATCAAGCCCCACACCGCCGCCGGCCTGGGCGACCGAATCCTGCACGCCCGCCGGCGCAAGAAGGTGCTGCGTGACATCTTCGAGGCCGTCGACGAGTCGCGTTTCGACGACGCGATCCGGCTGTGCCTCAAGCGCTTCGAGGAACGCGGCGAGTTCTGGCTGTTCGCCGCGCGCGTCGGTGCCGAGCTGCTGCTGACCCACGACCGCCACCGCGAAGCCTGGGGCCTGTACGAGGCGGTGCTGAAGGCGCAGACCCTGCCCTGGGCGCGCCTGGGCGTCGCGCGTGCGCAGGTCGAGGCCAACGAGCCGGGCAAGGCCTTGTCGACGCTGGAGAGCCTGACCGCCGACCAGCCGAACTTCGTCGACGCCTACGACGTGATGGGCCGCATCCATGTCGACCAGGGCAATCTCGACGAGGCCGCGGCGGTGTTCATGCGCGCCGCCTCGCTGACGCCGGACTCGGTGACACGGCTGCAGAAGGTCGGCATGCTGTCCTTCTACCTCGAGCGTCACGACGACGCGCTGAAGGCGCTGGAGCGCAGCGTGGGCATCGGCATCTCGTCGAAGATGTTCGACCCGCAGACGCTGGTGCTGCTGGCCTTCGTGCGCTGGCGGCAATCGGACTCCAAGGGCGTGCAGCGCTGCACCGAGAACCTGGAGCACCTGCTCTCGCGCAGCCCCGACAGCCAGCGCCTGCGGCGCTTCGCCGCCGTGGTGCGCGTGCTCGAGCTGATGCTTCGGCTGCAGCACGCCGACGTGCAGCAGGCCGTGGCCGACCTTGCGCTCGAGGTGCGCGAAGCCTCCTTCGACATCGAGGCCGCCTGCAACCTGCTGTCGCTGCTGGCGCGGCTGGCCGACGTCGGCTACACGCTGGAACAGGCCGACGAATGGGTGGACGCGATCGGCCTGCGCCACTGCACCGCGAAGTCGATGACGGAACTGCTGGCCCGCGCGGCACACCCGCACGCGCCGTTCGTCGAACGCATCCGCGCCTGCCAGCACCGGGTGCTCGAGGTGTCCGAGGCGGCGATGGCCTTCAGCCTGGCCGGCGACCCGGGCTCGTCGGTGCGCACGCTGCTCGACAACGGCCGGGCCTCGCTCAATGGCAAGCTGATCGACACCGCGCGCCTGGTGCTGCAGCGCCACCACGGCAGGATCGAGGGCGCGGCCGAACTGCAGGCGACGATCGACGACCTGCGCCAGCGCTACTTCACGCTGCCGACCCGGCTGCCGATCGGCGACAGTCCGGGGCGCAAGGCCGGCGGCCTGGCCCTGCGCGGCGCCGTCGCCAGCGCGCTGGGCGCCGAACCCGAGCCGCCGGTCGCAGCGGCGGCCTGAAGCCGGAGCATCAGAACAGGCGCTGCTGGGCCCCCTCCGGCGGCCGGAATGCCGCCACGTCCAGCGCCTCGTGCCGGCGCTGCAGGCCCAGACGATCGCAGGCCTTGTGCAGGCGCTGGCGCAGCAGTTCGGCCCAGACGCCCTCGCCGCGCATGCGGCTGCCGAAACGCGGATCGTTGTCGCGGCCGCCACGCATCTCCTGTACCCGTGCCATCACACGCGCCGCCCGGTCCGGGACATGCAGCTCCAGCCAGTGCCGGAACAGTGGCGACAGCTCCGACGGCAGGCGCAGCACGATGGCGAAGGCGCGCACCGCGCCGGCCTCCCGCGACGCGTGCAGCACCCGCTCGAGTTCGGGCTCGTTGACGAAGGGGATCAGCGGCGACACGCTGACGCCGACCGGCACGCCGGCTTCGGCCAGCGTGCGGATCGTGCGCAGCCGGCGCTCGGGCGAGGCGGCACGCGGCTCCAGCCGGCGCGCCAAGGCCGGGTCCAGCGTCGTCAGCGTGATGTCGACGCAGGCCCGGCCGGCGGCGGCCATCGGCACGATCAGGTCCAGGTCGCGCTCGACCAGCGCCGACTTCGTGATCAGCGAGAACGGGTGCCGCGTCTCGTGCAGGACTTCGAGCACCGCGCGCGTGATCCCGAGGCGGCGTTCGATCGGCTGGTAGGCGTCGGTGACGGTGCCGACGGCGATCGGCCGCGGCCGGTAGCCGCGTGCGCCGAGCGCGGCGCGCAGGCGCTCGGCGGCGTTGACCTTGGCCACCAGCCGGGACTCGAAGTCCAGCCCCGGCGACCAGCCGAGGTAGGCGTGCGAGGGCCGCGCGTAGCAGTAGATGCAGCCGTGCTCGCAGCCGCGGTAGGGGTTCAGCGAAACCTCGAAACCGATGTCCGGCGAGTCGTTCTCGGCCAGGATGCGGCCGGCGTGTTCCTCGACGACCTGCGTCGGCAAGGACTGCGGCCTCTCGCCGGCGGCGGCGTCCACGGCGCCCCAGCCGTCGTCGAAGGCTTCGCGCGCGTCGCGCTCGAAGCGGTGGGCGATCGCCCAGGTCGTGCCTCGGCCCTTCAGCGGGGCGTTTGCCGGCGTGGCCGGCGGCGGGGCGGGTGGACGGAAACTGCGGGGCGGCGACATGCTGTTGTTTTATACAGCATGCCGCGGCAGCTCCCGTCTTAGTAGTCCGACATCGCGTCGGGGGCGAGGTTCTCGAACTTGGTCAGCGGCTTCAGGAAGGCCAGGCGCACGGTGCCGACCGGGCCGTTACGCTGCTTGCCGATGATGACTTCGGCGACGCCCGGGTCCTTGCTGTCCTTGTTGTAGTACTCGTCGCGGTAGATGAACATGATGATGTCCGCGTCCTGCTCGATGGCGCCCGACTCGCGCAGGTCGCTCATCATTGGCCGCTTGTCGGTGCGCGTCTCGACCGACCGGTTCAGCTGAGACAGCGCGATCACCGGGCACTGCAGCTCCTTGGCCAGCGCCTTCAGGCCGCGCGAGATCTCGCCGATCTCGGTGGCGCGGTTCTCGCCGGTGCTGGCCGACGAGCCGCTCATCAGCTGCAGGTAGTCGATGACGATCAGGCCGAGCTGGCCGTACTGGCGCGCCATGCGCCGTGCGCGGGCGCGCAGTTCGGGCGCGGTCAGCGCCGGCGTCTCGTCGATGAAGAGCTGCACCTGGCCGAGCTTGTCGACGGCCTCGGTCAGGCGCTCCCATTCCTCGGTGCGCAGGCGCCCGGTGCGCAGGTTCTGCTGGTCGATGCGGCCGAGCGAGCCGACCAGACGCAGCGCCAGCTGCGAGGCGCCCATTTCCATCGAGTACACGAGCACCGGCAGCCCTTCGGCGACGGCGACGTTCTCGGCGATGTTCAGCGCGAACGCGGTCTTGCCCATCGACGGCCGCGCCGCGAGGATGATCAGGTCGCCCTTCTGCAGGCCCGCGGTCATGCGGTCCATGTCGTAGAAGCCGGTGCGCACGCCGGTCACTTCCTCGGCGCCGTTGTCGTGCAGTTCCTGCACGCGGTCGATCAGGTCGACGACCAGCTTGTCGATGCCCAGGAAACCCTGCTTCTGGCGCGAGCCTTCCTCGCCGATCTTGAAGATCTTGCCTTCGGCCTCGTCGAGGATGCTGCTCACCGGGCGTCCTTGCGGGTTGAAGGCGTTGGTGGCGATCTCGTCGCTGGCGGCGATGAGCTTTCGCAGGATCGCGCGCTCGCGCACGATCTCCGCGTAGCGGCGCATGTTGGCCGCGCTCGGCACGCTCTGCGCCAGCGCGTTCAGGTAGGCCAGGCCGCCGCAGTCCTCGGCCTTGCCCAGGCTCTGCAGCTGCTCGAAGACGGTGATGACGTCGGCCGGCTTGCTCTGGTTCACCAGCGTCGAGATCGCGCTGAAGATCAGCTTGTGCTCGAAGCGGTAGAAGTCGCTGTCGGTCAGCAGGTCCGCAGCGCGGTCCCAGGACAGGTTGTCGATCAGCAGGCCGCCGAGCACGCTCTGCTCGGCCTCGTTCGAGTGCGGCGGCACCCGCAGGCGGGCGACTTCGTCGTCGGGAGCGGAGGAACCTCGGGATTCGAACAGCGCGGACATCGGATCTGTGGGCAAGTCTGTGGACAGCCTGGGAGTCGTCGGGGGACGGCCGGGGGACAACTCTTGACACCCAAAACGAAGAAGGCCGGCAAGAGCCGGCCTTCTTCAGAAGGGTGGACGAAGCGTAGGCGCTTCAGTCGGCTTGCGCAACCACCTGGACGGTGAGCTCGACGACGACGTCGCCGTGCGGGGCCACCGACACCGGGTGCTCGCCGACGGTCTTCAGCGGACCGTTGGGCATGCGCACCTGCGACTTCTGCACCGCCTTGCCGGCTTGCGTCAGCGCGTCGGCGATGTCGGCGTTGGTCACCGAGCCGAACAGGCGGCCGTCGACGCCGGCCTTCTGCACGATGCGCACGGTGGTGCCGGCGAGCTGCTCGCCCAGGGCCTGGGCGGCGGCGAGCTTGGCGGCGGCGGCCTTCTCGAGTTCGGCACGGCGCTCGGCAAACTCCTTGATCGCGGCGTCGGTCGCGCGGCGCGCGAGCTTGGTCGGGATCAGGAAGTTGCGGGCGTAGCCGTCCTTGACCTTGACGATGTCACCGAGGTTGCCGAGCTTGGCGACCTTCTCCAGCAGGATCACTTGCATGTCGTCGCTCCTCAGACCTTGTGCTGATCGGAGTACGGCAGCAGCGCCAGATAGCGGGCGCGCTTGATCGCCGTGGTCAGCTGGCGCTGGTAGTAGGCGCGCGTGCCGGTCAGACGGGCCGGCGTGATCTTGCCGTTCTCGCTGATGAAGTCACGCAGCGTGTCGATTTCCTTGTAGTCGATCTGTTCGACGCCGGCGACGGTGAAGCGGCAGAAGCGCTTGCGGCGGAACAGGAGAGACTGGGTGTTGCGCTTCGGACGCTTGTCCTTCGAGAAGCGACCCTTGCCACGGGGGGGAGCCATAAGACCTCCTGGGAATGCTGAAAACTATCCGGAACAGTGGACCGGTCAGCCCAACGGGGCGACCGACGTGATGTGGAACCGCATGCCGCGTCCGTTGCGCAGGGCTGCCAGGAAGCCGCCGAATTCGGCGTTGCTGCCCAGCGCCAGCGTGGTGAGCACCGCGGTGATGTCCGCCCCGATCGCCAGCGCCCGGATCTCCAGGGAGACCTTGCGCGGAGCGCCGTTCTCGACGACCTCGGACTCGTGCTTCAAGCTCAGGTCCAGGGCCGGAAGGCCGGCGGGGGTGTACCGCAGCGCGCCCCGCTCCACCAGTTGCGCCGAAAGAACCAGCCGGTTCATCGGCACCCCGCGGTGGCAGGCGCAGTCGTGCGCGTCAGGCCGAGGCCTCCTGCTGGCTGGCCTTGCGCGACTCTTCGCGCTCGACCGCCTTCATCATGACCGACGGCGTCGTCTCGGCCTTTTCCTTGCGCACCGTGAGGTGGCGCAGGACGGCGTCGTTGAAGCGGAAGCCGGTCTCCAGCTCCTCGAGCACGGGCTTGTCGCACTCGATGTTCAGGCACAGGTAGTGGGCCTTGGCGAGCTTCTGGATCATGTAGGCCAGCTGACGGCGGCCCCAGTCCTCGACCCGATGGACCTTGCCGCCACCGGCGGTGACCAGGGTCTTGTAGCGTTCCAGCATCGCCGGAACCTGTTCGCTTTGATCCGGATGGATCAGCAGAACGATCTCGTAGTGACGCATTGATTCTCCTCGAGGGTTTCCTGTTGCGGAAAGCCGCCCCGTAGCGTCTATTCCCGGGTGCGGCAAGGCGAAAAGCCGATGATTATAGCCCGGAAACGGCGCCCCACCGAGGCCGCCTCACACGCGCTCGGGGCGGGGGTCGCGGATGCGGTCGACCAGCGCGTCGCTGGCCGCGCCGGGTCGCGGCGTCAGCAGGCTGACGACGACCATCGCCGCCAGCGCCACCGGCTCGCCGAAGACGCCGGCGGCGATCGGCGCGATGCCGAACCACATGCAGTCCTCGACCGGCCGCCAGACGCCGAACAACCCGCGCAGCCAGGGCTGCGTCGTCGCCATGTAGTAGCTGGTGACGGCCAGCCCCGCGAGCATGCCGCTGACGCAGCCCCAGCGGTTGGCGCGCTTCCAGAAGACGCCCAGCACCAGCGCCGGGAAGATCGACGAGGCCGCCAGCGAGAACGCCGCGGCGACGAGGAACAGGATGTCGGCGACACGCATCGACGCGACGTAGGCCGCGGCCAGTGCGACGACCAGCAGCAGCACCTTGGACACCGCGACCCGGCGCGAGCTCGGCCGGTTGGGGTCGATGACGCGGTAGTACAGGTCGTGCGACAGCGCGTTGGAGATCGTCAGCAGCAGCCCGTCGGCGGTGGACAGCGCCGCGGCCAGGCCGCCGACGGCGACCATCGCCGAGATCACGTAGGGCAGCCCGGCGATCTCGGGCGCGGCCAGCGTCACCAGGTCGGCGCCGATGTGCAGCTCGCCGAGCTGCAGGATGCCGTCGCCGTTGACGTCGCTGACCTGCACCAGCGACGGATCGACCTTGGCCCAGCTGGCGATCCATGCCGGCAGCCGGTCGAACGGCGTGCCCACCAGACTGTTGAAGACCTCGTGCTTGACCAGCAGCGCCAGCGCCGGTGCCGTCAGGTAGAGCGCGCAGATGAACAGCAGCGTCCAGCCGACCGCCCGGCGCGACTCGCGCACCGACGGCGTCGTGTAGAAGCGCGTCAGGATGTGCGGCAGCCCGGCCGTGCCCAGCATCAGGCAGAAGACCAGCGCCAGGAAGTTGCGCCGCGAGTGTTCGTCGCTGATGCGCGCCGCCGGGTCGTCGCCGCGCGGGTTGGCCGCGAAGGCCTGGGCGTGCGGCGGCATGCCGCCCAGCGGCTGCGACCAGGCTTCGGCCGCGGCCAGCTCGTCGGCATAGCGCCGGCGGGCCTCGTCCTCGGTGCGCGGCAGCGCGGCGAGTTCACGCCGGGCGGCCTGCACCTCGGCCAGCGGCGCCGCCGCTTCCATCAGCTGCTCGACGCGGCGCTGCGCCGCGGCGCGGTCGTCGGCCATCGCCGCCGGCACGTCCAGCAGCTTGGCACCGGCGACCGCCGCACGCTGGGCGTAGGCGGCCATGACGTCGCGCTCGCCGATGTCGGCGACGAGCTGCGCCTCGCGCTCGGTGACCGACTGCAGCACCTGCCCCATCGCCACCTGCGGCACCGGGTTGCCGGTGACCTTCAGCGACAGCCAGGCCACCGGGGCCAGGTAGGCGACGACGAGGATGATGCACTGCGCGACCTGGGTCCAGGTCACCGCCCGCATGCCGCCCAGGAAGGAGCAGACGAGCACGCCGCCGAGGCCGACGAAGATGCCGATCTCGAAGCCGAAGCCGGTGAAGCGCGCGACGATCAGGCCGACGCCGTAGATCTGGGCGACGACGTAGACGAAGGACACGACCACCGCCGCGGCGATGCCCACCAGCCGCGGCATCGTGCCGCCGTAGCGCGCACCGAGGAAGTCGGGGATCGTGTACTCGGCGAACTTGCGCAGGTACGGCGCGATCAGCAGCGCGACGAGGCAGAAGCCGCCGGTCCAGCCGATGACGAAGGCCAGACCGTTGTAGCCGCCCAGGTACAGCGTGCCGGCCAGGCCGATGAACGAGGCGGCGCTCATCCAGTCGGCCGAGGTGGCCATGCCGTTGTAGAACGCCGGCACGCGGCGGCCGGCGACGTAGTACTCGGCCGAGTCCGAGGTGCGGCAGCGCAGGCCGATGGCCGCGTAGAGCACGACGGTGCCCAGCAGCATCGTCAGCCCGATGAGGTTGCGGCCGAGCCCGAAGCGCTCGGCCGCCGCCATCAGCCCGATGAAGCCGGCCAGCGCCAGCGTGTACAGCAGGTAGGCGCCGTGAAGGCGGCGGCGGAAACCCCGCGCGCCGCTGGCCGTCGCCCCGCTGCCGACCGAGGACATGCGGCCCGGCGCGGGTTCAGCGCTGGGCCAGGCGCTGCCAGGTGTCGACGACCGTGTCCGGGTTCAGCGAGATGGACACGATGCCTTCGGCGGCCAGCCACTCGGCGAAGTCCGGGTGGTCGCTGGGGCCCTGGCCGCAGATGCCGATGTACTTGCCGGTGGCGCGGCAGGCGGCGATGGCGCGCGAGATCATCGCCTTGACCGCCGGGTCGCGCTCGTCGAAGTCGCTGGCCAGCAGCTCCAGGCCGGAGTCGCGGTCCAGGCCCAGCGTCAGCTGCGTCAGGTCGTTCGAGCCGATCGACATGCCGTCGAAGTGCTCGAGGAACTGGTCGGCCAGGATGGCGTTGCTCGGCACCTCGCACATCATGATCAGGCGCAGGCCGTCGACACCGCGCTTCAGGCCGTGGTCGGCGAGCATCTGCGCCACGCGCTCGGCCTGGCGCACGGTGCGCACGAACGGCACCATGATCTCGACGTTGGTCAGGCCCATCTCGCCGCGCACGCGCTTCAGGGCCTCGCACTCCATCGCGAAGGCTTCGGCGAAGTCGCTGCTGATGTAGCGGCTGGCACCGCGGAAGCCCAGCATCGGGTTCTCTTCCTCCGGCTCGTAGCGCGTGCCGCCGATCAGCTTGCGGTACTCGTTGGACTTGAAGTCCGAAGGGCGCACGATGACCGGCTTCGGGAAGAACGCGGCGGCAATCGTCGCGATGCCCTCGACCAGCTTGTCGACGTAGAACGCACGCGGCGAGGCGTGGCCGCGGGCCACCGACTCGACGGCCTTCTTCAGGTCGGCGTCGACGTTCGGGTAGTCGAGGATCGCCTTCGGGTGCACGCCGATGTTGTTGTTGATGATGAACTCGAGGCGCGCCAGGCCGACGCCGGAGTTCGGCATCTGGGCGAAGTCGAAGGCCAGCTGCGGGTTGCCGACGTTCATCATGATCTTCACCGGGCAGTAAGGCATCTCGCCGCGCTGCACCTCGCTGACCTCGGTCTCGAGCAGGCCGTCGTAGACGCGGCCGGTGTCGCCCTCGGAGCAGGCGACGGTGACCAGGGCGCCGTCCTGCACACGCTCGGTGGCGTCGCCGCAGCCGACGACGGCCGGGATGCCGAGTTCACGCGCGATGATCGCCGCGTGGCAGGTGCGGCCGCCGCGGTTGGTGACGATCGCCGACGCACGCTTCATCACCGGCTCCCAGTTCGGGTCGGTCATGTCGGTGACGAGCACGTCGCCGGGCTGCACGCGGTCCATCTCGGCGATCGAGTGCACCAGACGCACCGGGCCGGTGCCGATCTTCTGGCCGATCGCGCGGCCCTCGGCGAGCACGGTGCCCTGGCCCTTGAGCTTGTAGCGGTGCTCGACCTTGCCGGCGGCCTGGCTCTTCACGGTCTCCGGACGGGCCTGCAGGATGTAGATGCGGCCGTCGACACCGTCCTTGCCCCACTCGATGTCCATCGGGCGGCCGTAGTGCGCTTCGATGATCTTCGCGTACTTGGCCAGCTCGACGGCGTCGGCATCGGCCAGCGAGTAGCGGTTGCGCATCTCGGGCGGGTTGTCGACGACCTTGACCAGGCGGCTGCCGGCGGCGCGGTCGGCCTCGGTCGCGAACTCCATGCGCTGCAGCTTGCTGCCGAGCACGCGGCGGATGATCGGGAACTTGCCCGCGGCCAGCGCCGGCTTGAAGACGTAGAACTCGTCGGGGTTGACCGAGCCCTGCACGACGGTCTCGCCCAGGCCGTAGCTCGCGGTGATGAAGACCACGTCGGCGAAGCCCGACTCGGTGTCGATCGTGAACATCACGCCGGCCGAACCGACGTCCGAGCGCACCATGCGCTGCACGCCGGCCGACAGCGCGACGTCGGCGTGGGCGAAGCCCTTGTGCACGCGGTAGCTGATCGCGCGGTCGTTGTAGAGCGACGCGAAGACTTCCTTCATGTGGTGCAGCACCGACTCGATGCCGCTGACGTTCAGGAAGGTCTCCTGCTGGCCGGCGAACGAGGCGTCGGGCAGGTCTTCGGCGGTGGCCGACGAGCGAACCGCGTAGGTCGCGCCGGGGTTGTCACCTTCCAGCAGCTTGAACTGCGAGCGGATGGCCGCCTCGAGCTCGGCCGGGAACGGGGTCTCGATGATCCAGCGGCGGATCTCGGCGCCGGCCTCGGCCAGCGCGCGCACGTCGTCGGTGTCGAGCGCGGCCAGGCGCGCCTCGATGCGCTCGGCGAGGCCGCCGTGGCGCAGGAAGAGGCGGAAGGCGTGTGCCGTCGTCGCGAACCCGCCGGGAACGCGCACGCCGGTGGCGGCCAGCTGACTGATCATTTCGCCGAGGGAGGCGTTCTTGCCGCCTACGACCTCGACGTCGGTCATGCGAAGTTGTTCGAACGGGACGACCAGGGCGGTCGCCAAGTTGGCCTGGGACATGGTGGGAAAGCTCCGTGATGTGAGAAAACCGGTGCTGCCGCAGGCACGCTCTGACCCCTCGCTCCAGCGCTTGTGGATTCTGTTTGTCGGCCGGGGGTGGTCACGTCGAGGTGAAGGCAGGATGCTTCGCAGGCATTCTACGGAAGTCTTTCCCTATGATGACCAGAAACGGGGCACGGGCGCCCCAAGTGAACTCATGACCGAACGCAGCGTCTTCTTCGTCTCCGACGGCACCGGCATCACCGCCGAGACCTTCGGCAACTCCATCCTCAACCAGTTCCCGGTGAAGATGCGCCACGTGCGCCGGCCATTCATCGACTCGCTCGAGAAGGCCGACGCCGTCGTCTCCGAGATCAACGAGGTCGCGGTGCGCGAAGGCCGCAAGCCCATCGTGTTCATCACGCTGGTCGAGCCGCAGATCCGTCAGCAGGTCACGGGCCCGGGCTGCAACGGACTGGTGCTGGACATGTTCCGCACCTTCGTCGAGCCGCTGGAGGACGAGCTGGGCGTCAAGTCCAACCACCGCGTCGGCCGCTTCAACGACGCCAGCCAGAGCCAGGAGTACAACGACCGCATCGAGGCGATCAACTTCAGCCTCGCGCACGACGACGGCCAGAGCTCGCGCAACCTCGATCTGGCCGACGTGATCCTCGTCGGCGTCAGCCGCTGCGGCAAGACGCCGACCTCGCTGTACCTGGCGATGCAGCACGGCGTGAAGGCCGCCAACTACCCGCTGATCCCGGAAGACTTCGAACGCGGCAAGCTGCCGTCGATGCTGGCGCCGCACCGCAAGAAGTGCTTCGGCCTGACGATCGAGCCGACGCGGCTGGCGCAGATCCGCAACGAGCGACGCCCGGGCAGCCGCTACGCGGCGCTGGAGAACTGCCGCTACGAGGTCAACGAGGCCGAGACGATGATGCGCCGCGAGGGCATCCAGTGGCTGTCGTCGACGCACAAGTCGATCGAGGAGATCGCGACGACGATCCTGCGCGACATCCGCCCGGACCGCCTGATCTACTGACCTACCGAGGCCCGCGCGCCGCCGATTCGTACAGGCAGATCGCCGCCGCGGCGGCGACGTTCAGCGACTCCTCGCCGCCCGGCTGCGGGATGCGCACCGCCAGCGTGCAGCGCGACTGCAGCGCCGCCGAGACGCCCTGCCCTTCGTGTCCCAGCACCCAGGCGCAGCGTGGCGGCAGCGCCGCCTCGCGCAGCGTCGCGCCGGCATGCGGCAGCGTCGCCACCAGAGGCACCGCCAGCGCATCGAGCGCCGCGTCGTCCAGCCCTTCGACGAGGTTCAGCGCGAAGTGCGCGCCCATGCCGGCGCGCAGCACCTTGGGCGACCACAGCGAGGCCGTGCCCTTCAGCGCCAGCACCTGCGTGGCGCCCAGCGCCGCGGCGCTGCGCAGGATGCTGCCGACGTTGCCGGCGTCCTGCACGCGGTCGAGCACGACGCCGTGCGCGTCGGGCAGCACCGCGCCGCCGGCCGGCGCGTCGATCAGGAAGCCGATCTTCGCCGGCGACTCCAGGCCGCTGGCCGCGGCGAACAGCGCGTCGTCGACGACGGCCACCGCCTGCGCCCAGCCGGCGAGATCGCGCAGCGCCCCACCCTGCTCCCAGGCGCTGACGGCGACGAGCGCCTGCGCCGCCGGCCGCCCGCGCGCGCGCAGCGCGGCGCAGAGGTGGTCGCCTTCGAGCCAGACCTGGCCGACACGGCGGTAGGCGTTGCCGTCCTGCGCCAGCCGGCGCACGCGCGCCAGCAGCGGGTTGTCGCGCGAGGTGATGCTGCGCACGCTCGTCATGCCGTGCTCTTCTCGGCCGCCGCCAGCGCGGCACGCACCGGGGCGAAGCTGCGCCGGTGCTCGGGGCAGGCGCCCAGGCGGCGCAGGGCGTCCAGGTGCACCCGCGTCGGATAGCCCTTGTGGCCGTCGAAGCCGTAGTCGGGCCAGCGCGCGTGCAGCTCGGCGCAGAGCCGGTCGCGGTGCACCTTGGCGACGATGGACGCGGCCGAGATCGCCGGCACCTTGGCGTCGCCACCGACCACGGCCTCGGCGGGGAAACGCAGCACCGGCAGCCGGTTGCCGTCGACCATCACACGCTTGGGCAGCAGGCGCAGCGTCTCGACGGCGCGCTTCATCGCCAGCAGCCGGGCGTGCAGGATGTTCAGCGTGTCGATCTCCTCGACGCTGGCCAGCGCGATCGAGACGCACAGCGCACGCGCGTGGATCTCGTCGAACAGGCGTTCACGCTGGCGCGCGCTCAGCGCCTTGGAGTCGGCCAGGCCGGCGATCGGCGCCTGGTCGTCGAGGATCACCGCGGCAGCGACCACCGGCCCGGCCAGCGGCCCGCAGCCGGCTTCGTCCACGCCGGCCACCAGACCGGGCGGATGCCAGCCCAGGTCGAGCTGTTCAGGAGCGGCTTTCGAGAACTTGCGCGAGGGCATCGGTGGCACGGCGCGCGGTGTCGCGCTTGAGCAGATGGTGCAGTTCGACGAAACGCGCCTGCAAGGCGCGCGCACGCGGCGCGTCGTCGAGCCAGGCCAGCGTCTCGCGGGCCAGGGCCTCGGGCTCGCAGCGGTCCTGCAGCAGTTCGGGCACGACGAAATCGCGCGCCAGGATGTTGGGCAGGCCGACCCAGGGCAGATAACCCATGCGGCGCATCAGCTGCCACGACAGCCAGGCCATGCGGTAGCCGATGACCATCGGGCGCTTGAACAGCGCCGCCTCCAGCGTCGCCGTGCCGCTGGCGATCAGCGTCACGTCGCAGGCGGCCAGCACCTCGTGCGAGCGGCCGTCGAGCAGCTGGATCGGCGCGTCGCCGGCGTGCGCGGCGACCAGCGGCTCGACCATCGCCCGCAGCCCCGGCGCCACCGGCAGCAGGAACCGAAGTTCCGGCCGCTGGCGGTGCAGACGCGCCGCAGCCTGCAGAAAGGCCGGCGCGATGTGCTCGATCTCGCCGCGCCGGCTGCCCGGCAGCACCGCGACCACCGGCTCGGCCTCGCCCAGCCCCAGCGCCGCACGCGCGGTGGCGCGCGGCGGCTCGACCGGGATCGCGTCGGCCAGCGGGTGGCCGACGTAGGTCGCGGCGACGCCGTGGCGCTGCAGCAGCTCGGGCTCGAACGGGAACAGGCACAGCACGTGGTCGCAGCTGGCGGCCATCTTCTTCGCGCGGCCGCCGCGCCAGGCCCAGATCGACGGGCAGACGAAGTGCACCGACGGGATGCCGGCGGCCTTCAGCCGCTTTTCCAGCCCGAGGTTGAAGTCGGGCGCGTCGACGCCAACGAAGATCGCCGGCGGCTCGGCCAGCAGGCGGTCGCCGAGGCGGTCGCGGATGCCCTTGATCTCGCGGTAGTGGCGCAGCGCGTCGGCATAGCCGTGCACGGCCAGCTTGTCGCTGGGCCACCAGGCCTCGAAGCCACGCGCCGCCATCTTCGGGCCGCCGATGCCGGCGGCAGCCAGCGCCGGCCAGCGCTCGCGCAGCCCGCCCAGCAGCAATCCGGCGAGCAGGTCGCCGGAGGCTTCGCCCGCGACCATCGCCAGTCGCATGGGTGTCAGCGCGCGATGCCCCGCGTCGACGCGGCGAGGAAGTCCAGCACCAGCGCGACGTCGGCATCGCCGCCGTCAACCTGGCCGGCGAGCGCGGCGATCGCCTCGCGCGCCTTCTCCAGCGTCAGCCCGTCGCGGTAGAGCAGACGGTGCATCTGCTTGACCTGGCCGATGCGCTCGCGCGAGAAGCCGCGCCGGCGCAGGCCCTCGACGTTGAAGCCGTGCACGCCCAGCGGGTTGCCGCTGACCATCATGAACGGCGGCACGTCCTGCGAGACATGGCTCTGGAAGCCGGTCATCGCGTGCGAGCCGACGTGGCAGAACTGGTGGATGCCGGTCAGGCCGCCGACGATGACCCAGTCGCCGACGTGCACGTGGCCGGCCAGCGTGGCGTTGTTGGCCAGGATGCAGCGGCTGCCCAGCTGCACGTCGTGCGCGATGTGCACGTAGGCCATGATCCAGTTGTCGTCGCCGATGCGCGTGACGCCGCCGTCCTGGGTCGTGCCGCGGTTGAAGTGGCAGAACTCGCGGATCGTGTTGCGATCGCCGATGACGAGCTCGGTCGGCTCGCCGCGGTACTTCATGTCCTGCGGCGCGGTGCCGATCGCGGCGTGGCCGTAGAACGTGTTGTCGCGGCCGATCGTCGTCGGGCCCTCGATGATGCAGTGCGGGCCGATCGAGCTGCCGGCGGCGATGCGCACGCCGGCGCCGATGATCGTGTACGGGCCGACGCTGACCGACGCGTCGAGCTCGGCCTTCGGGTCGACGATGGCCGTCGGGTGGATCCGGGTCATCTCGGCCTCAGGCGACTTTGCGCATCGTGCACATCAGCTCGGCCTCGACGGCGGTCTCGCCGTCGACGCTGGCGCGCGTCTTGTACTTGTAGATGCCGCCCTTGGCGCGGTCGATCCAGGCCTCCAGCACGAGTTGGTCGCCCGGCTCGACGACCCGCTTGAAACGCGCGCCGTCGATGCCGACGAAGTAGACGACGGTGTCGTCGCCGGGCTCGGTGCCCATCGACTCGAAGGACAGCAGCGCGGCGCTCTGCGCCAGGGCCTCGAGCATCATCACGCCCGGCATCACCGGGCGCGCCGGGAAGTGGCCCATGAAGAACGGCTCGTTGATCGTGACGTTCTTGATCGCCTTGATGCGCACGTTCTTCTCGAACTCGACGACGCGGTCGACGAGCAGGATCGGATAGCGGTGCGGCAGCTTCTTCAGGATCTTGTGGATGTCCAGCACCGGCTCGCTCATGATGTCTTCTTCTCCAGCGCCCGCAGGCGCTCACGCAGGGAATGCAGGTTCTTCAGGGTCGCGGCGTTCTTCTCCCAGGACGCGTGGTCGTCGCAGGGGAAGACGCCGGTGTAGTGGCCGGGCTTGCGGATCGAGGCCGTGACCAGCGTCGCCGCGCTGATGTGCACGCCGTCGCAGATCTCCAGGTGGCCGACGATGTTGGCCGCGCCGCCGATCGTGCAGTGGCGGCCGATGCGCGTGCTGCCCGCCACGGCCGAGCAGCCCGCGAACGCGGTGTGGGCGCCGATGCGCACGTTGTGCGCGATCTGCACCAGGTTGTCGATCTTCACGCCGTCATCGACGACGGTGTCGTCGAGCGCGCCGCGGTCGATGCAGGTGTTGGCGCCGATCTCGACGTCGTCACCCAGGCGCACCGCGCCGAGCTGCTCGATCTTGGTCCAGCGCCCGGCCTCCGGCGCGAAGCCGAAGCCGTCGGCGCCGATCACCGCGCCGCCGTGCACGATGCCGCGGGCGCCGATGCGGCAGCCGAAGGCGAGCATCGCCCGCGGCTTGAGCACCGTGCCCTCGCCGACGAAGGCGCCCTCGCCGACGTGGGCCTGGGCCGAGACGATGGCGCCGGCCTCGACGACCGCGCCGGCACCGACGAAGGCCAGCGCCCCGATCGAGGCACCTGGCGCGACGATCGCGCCCTCCTCGACGACGGCGCTCGGGTGGATGCCGGCGGCCGGCCGCTCGCGCAGCCGGGCGGCCCACCACTGGGACAGGCGCGCGTAGGCCAGGTAGGGGTCGGCGACGACGATCGCGGCGCCGCGCGCGGCAGCCGCCTCGCGCATCGCCGCCGACACGATCACGCAGCCGGCACGTGTCGTCGCCAGCTGGGCCTGGTAGCGGGGGTTGGACAGGAAGCTGACGGTGTCGGCCTCGGCACGCTCGAGCGTGCCGAGGCGGACGACCGTGTGTTCCGGGTCTCCGATCAGTTCGCCGCCGAGCAGCGCGGCCAGGTCGCCGATGCGCGCTTGCACGAGCGGCAGACCGTCTTCACTTGCCCGCGCCGGCCGGCGCGTTCAGGACCTTCAGCACCTTGTCGGTGATGTCCACGCGCGGACCCGCGAAGACGACCTCCTGCAGGATCAGGTCGTACTTCTCCTGGTCGAAGATCTGCTTGATGACGCGGTTGGCGCGTTCGACGACGCTGGCCAGTTCCTCGTTGCGGCGCTGGTTCAGGTCTTCCTGGAACTCGCGGCGCTTGCGCTGGAACTCGCGGTCCTGGTCGACGAGCTCGCGCTGGCGGCGGCTGCGCTCGCTCTCGCCGAGCGTCGGGCCGTCCTTCTCGAGCTTGTCGGCCGCGGCCTTGAGCCGGGCGGCCTGGTCGGACAGCTCGCGCTCGCGCTTGCTGAACTCGGTCTCGAGCTTGGCCTGCGCCGCCTTGGCGGGCGCCGCCTCGCGCAGCACACGCTCGCTGTTGACGTAGCCGATCTTCAGCTCCTGCGCGCCGGCCAGCGGCACCAGCGCCACGAGGGCGACGGCAGCAAGGAGGGATTTCATGGGCTGCACCTTCATCAGAACGAGGTCCCGATCTGGAATTGGAAACGTTGGATTTTATCGGTGCGCTCGACACGCAGCGGCACCGCATAGCTCAACTGCAGCGGGCCGACCGGGGAGATCCAGCTCAGGCCCAGACCCGCGGACGCGCGCAGCGTGCCGAGGTCGACGGTCTCGCCGTCGCGCCAGACGTTGCCCGCGTCACCGAAGGCGAAGATGCGCAGCGTCTTGTCGTTGCCCGTCCCCGGCACCGGGAAGTACAGCGAAGTGTTGAGGTTCAGGCGCTTGGAGCCGCCGATGTAGGCACCGGTCGGGTCGACGACGCCCAGCGAGTTCTGCTCGAAGCCGCGCACCGTGCCCAGGCCGCCGCCGTAGAAGTTCTTGAAGATCGGGTACGGACGCCCGCCGATGCCCTCGCCCCAGCCGAGCTCGGCGTTGGCGCCCAGCGTCGTGCGCCAGGGCATCGGCCAGAACTCCTGGTACTGCAGGTTGGTGCGCACGTAGCGCACGTCGCCGACCAGGCTCATCTCGGCGTTGACACGCGTGTAGCGCCCGCGCGAGGGCACCAGCGCGCTGTCGCGGCGGTCACGCTGCCAGCCCAGCGTCAGCGGCACCGAATAGCTGCTCTCGCCATAGGCGACGCGGTAGTTCAGGTAGGTCAGCGGAATGCCGGCCGAGGTGCCGATCTTGGTCGTCTCCGCGCCGATGCCGAAGAAGACCGTGTCGTACTCGGAGAACGGCACGCCGAAACGCACCGAGGCGCCCTGCGTCGCCAGGTCGTAGCTGTCGCCCAGGCTGTTGTAGGGGCGGGTCGTGCGGTAGTAGATGTCCAGCGCGCGCGAGATCCCGTCCTGGGTGAAGTACGGGTCGGTCGTGCTCAGCACCAGCGTGCGCTGCGACTTGCTGGTGTTGATCTGGAAGCCGAGGTAGTTGCCCGAGCCGAAGACGTTGTCCTGCTGGATCGACGCCGTCAGCGACAGCCGCTCGGCGTTGGAGTAGCCGGCACCCAGCATCAGGTTGCCGGTGGCCTTCTCCTCGACCTTGACCGTCAGGTCCACCTGGTCGGGCGCACCGGGCACCTCGGTGGTGTCGACGGCGACGTCGCTGAAGTAGCCCAGACGGTCGACACGGTCGCGCGACAGCTTGATGCGGTCGCCGTCGTACCACGACGACTCCAGCTGGCGGAACTCGCGGCGGATGATCTCGTCGCGGGTGCGCGCGTTGCCGGCGACGTCGACGCGGCGCACGTAGACGCGGCGCTGCGGCTCGGCGCCGAGCACGAGCACGACCTGGCCCTTCTCGCGGTCGATCTCCGGCCGAGGCTCGACGCGCGCGAAGGCGTAGCCGTAGAGGCCGAAACGCTCGGTGATGCGGCGCGTGGTCTCGGCCACCGCGTCGCCGTTGTAGGGCGTGCCGGGCCGGATGCCGACCAGGGCGCGGAACTCGTCGTCCTTGCCGAGGTAGTCGCCCTCCAGCCGCACCGCGGTGACGGTGTAGGGCTGGCCTTCGCGGATCGAGATCGTGATCGCGATCGACTGCTTGTCCGGCGAGATCGTGACCTGGGTGGCGTCGACGTTGAACTCGAGGTAGCCGCGGTTGACGTACCAGGCCCGCAGCTTCTCGAGGTCGGCGTTGAGCTTGCTGCGCGAATAACGGTCGTTCTTCGTGTACCAGGTCAGCCAGCCGCCGGGGGTCAGGTCGAACAGGTCCAGCAGCGTGGACTCCTTGAACGCCCGGGCACCGACGATGCGGATGTCGGTGATCTTGGCCGCATCGCCCTCGTTCATCGTGAAGGTCACGTTGACGCGGTTGCGCTCCAGCGGCGTCACCGTGGTGACGACCTCGGCACCGTACAGGCTGCGCGTCAGGTACTGGCGCTTGATCTCCTGCTCGGCGCGGTCGATCAGGGCCTTGTCGAAGGGCAGGCCTTCGCCGATGCCGGAATCGCGCAGCGACTTGATCAGCGGCTCGGAGTCGAACTCCCTCAAGCCGACGAAGTTGACCGAGGCGACGATGGCCCGTTCGTCGACGACGATCACCAGGTCCTTGCCGTCGACCTCCAGGCGCACGTCGTTGAACAGGCCGGTGCCGAAGAGCGCACGCAGCGCGGCGGCGCCCTTCTCGTCGTTGTAGGTGTCGCCGATGCGGAACGGCAGCGCGCCGAACACGGTGCCGGGGTCGGTGCGCTGCAGGCCCTCGATGCGGATGTCCTGCAGGACGAAGGGCGTGACGGCATGGGCGGCCGGCGTGGCCAGCACGGCCGCGCTGGCAAACAGGGCGCAGGCCACGCGCTGCGGAGTGGTCGGAATGACTGGGAGCATGGGGTTCAGTGCAGGCCCAGCAGCCGGGCCACGTCGTTGAAGAGGGCGAGCGACATCATCATCAGCAGCACCGCGATCCCGCCGCGCTGCAGCCTCGCCAGCCACAGTTCGGAGACAGGCCGTCCGGTGACGGCCTCGAAAATGTAATACATGAGGTGGCCGCCATCGAGCATCGGCAGCGGCAGCAGGTTCAGCACCCCGAGGCTGACGCTGACCAGCGCCAGGAAGCCGAGGTAGACCGCGGCGCCGCGCTGCACCGACTGGCCGGCGTAGTCGGCGATCGTCAGCGGGCCGCTGAGGTTCTTCAGCGAGGCGTCGCCGACCAGCATGTTGCCGATCATGCCGAGCGTCAGCGTCGACACCTCCCAGGTCCGCGCGGCACCCTCCTGCAGGCCGTCGAGCAGGCCGCGGCGCACGAGGACCGTCTCGGGCGCGGACCCGACGACGGTGTCGATGCGCCCGGCGGGGCCGTCGGCGGTCTGCACGACGCGCGGCACGACATCGAGCTCGCGCTCGGCGCCTCCGCGCTCGACGCGCCAGCGCATCGGCACGCCCTCGCCGTCGCGCACCGCCGAGCGCACGCGGCGCACGAGCGAGGTGGCGTCGGCCACCGGCTGACCGTCGACGAGCAGCACGCGGTCGCCCGCGCGCAGCCCGGCGGCCTCGCCCGGGCTGCCGGCGCGCACCTCGCCGATCAGCGCCTCGCTGAACGGCGCGCCGAAGCCCATCCGGCCGACGAACCGCGAGTCGACGTCGCGCGCCGAATAGGCCGACAGGTCCAGCCGCAGGCTGCGCATGCCGTGGCCGGCACGGTCGCTGACCTCGAGCTCGAGCGAGCGGCCCTGCATCGCGGCCTGCGTCACCTGCCAGCGCAGGTCGGTCATCGAGTCGACCTCGTCCCAGGACTGGCCGTCGCGCGACACGGCGCGCACCCAGTCGCCGGCACGCAGGCCGGCGGCCTCGACGGCGCTGCCCGCCGGCGGCGTGCCGAGCACGGCCTTGGGCTCCTCGATGCCGATCCAGTGCGCCGCGGCATACAGCAGCACCGCCAGCAGCAGGTTGGCGGCAGGCCCGGCGACGACGATGGCCGCGCGCCGCGACAGCGGCTGGCGGTTGAAGGCGCGGTGGAGCTCGTGACGCGCCACCGGCGCCTCGCGCTCGTCGAGCATCTTCACGTAGCCGCCCAGCGGCAGCGCGCAGACGACGAACTCGGTGCGGTCGGCACCGCGCACGCGGCTGAACAGCACGCGGCCGAAGCCGACCGAAAAACGCTGCACCTTGACGCCGCAGGCCACGGCGACACGGTAGTGCCCGTACTCGTGCACGACGATCAGCACGCCGAGCGTCAGCACGAAGCCGAGGACGGTCGCGATCACGCGGCCAGCGCCCCGATCAGCGTGCGCGCGGCGGCGCGGGCCTGCTCGTCGAGCGCGATCAGCTCGTCGATCGAGGCGATCGTGCCCAGCGCCGGCACCAGACGCTCGACGGTGCCGGCGTTGACGGCGTGGATGTCGGTGAAGCCGATGCGGCGATCCAGGAAGGCCGCGACGGCCTCCTCGTTGGCGGCGTTCATCACCGCGGTGGCGCCCACCGGGCCGCGCAGCGTCTCCCAGGCCAGCGCCAGGCCGGGGAAGCGGCGCAGGTCGGGCTCCTCGAAGGTCAGCGCCTGCAGCTGCAGGAAGTCCAGGCGCGAGGCGCCGGACTCGATGCGCTCGGGGAACGCCAGGCCGTAGGCGATCGGCACGCGCATGTCGGGCGTGCCGAGCTGCGCCAGCACCGAGTCGTCGCGGCACACGACCATCGAGTGGATGATGCTCTGCGGGTGGATGACGACGCGCACCTGCTCGGGCTCCAGGCCGAACAGCCAGCGCGCCTCGATCACCTCGAGCGCCTTGTTCATCATCGTCGCCGAGTCGACCGAGATCTTGCGGCCCATGACCCAGTTCGGGTGGGCCACGGCCTGTTCGGGCGTGACGTCGGCGAGCGTCGCCGGGTCGCGGTGGCGGAACGGGCCGCCGCTGGCCGTCAGCACGATGTGGTCGATGCGCTGGCCCCAGACGCCGCGGTCCTCGGGCAGGCACTGGAAGATCGCCGAGTGTTCGCTGTCGATCGGCAGCAGCGTCGCGCCACCGTCCTCGACCGCCTTCATGAACAGCGCGCCGCCGACGACGAGCGCCTCCTTGTTGGCCAGCAGCAGCCGCTTGCCGGCACGCGCCGCGGCCATGCACGACGGCAGGCCGGCAGCGCCGACGATGGCCGCCATCACGCTGTCGACCTCGGGCTCGGCCACCAGCTCGCACAGCGCCTGGGCGCCGACGCGGACCTCGGTGCGCACGCCGCCGAGCAGCGCGCGCAGCGCCGCCGCCCGTTCCTCGGTCGGCACGACGGCCACGCGCGGATGGAACTGGCGGCACTGGGCCGCGAGTTCTTCCACGCGCTGGAAGGCGCTCAGGCCGTGGACCTGAAAACGCTCGGGATGGCGGGCCACGACGTCCAGCGTGCTGGTGCCGATGGAGCCGGTGGAGCCGAGGATGACCAGACGTTGGGGTGTGCTCACGATGCCTGACCCAGGAAACGAGAAATAGCTTAGACCCCGGCGAAGGCCAGGGCGATCGGGAAGACCGGCAGCAGCGCATCGACCCGGTCGAGCACGCCGCCATGGCCGGGCAGCAGCCGGCTGCTGTCCTTGGCGCCGGCGGCGCGCTTGACGAGCGACTCGACGAGATCGCCGACGACGCTCATCGCGACCAGCACCAGCAGCGCCGCGACGCCGACCGCCGGACCCAGGGAGTCCGCCATGCGGGTGTAAAGACCCGGGCCGTCGAGACTCCAGCGGCCGTCGACGGCCATCCAGGCGACGGCCAGCAGCAGCACGCCGGCCAGGCCGCTCCAGACACCGGCCCAGCTCTTGCCCGGGCTGATCGACGGCGCGAGCTTGCGCCGGCCGAAGGCGCGGCCGCCGAAATAGGCGCAGATGTCGGCCGCCCACACCAGGCAGAACACCGAGAACATGAAGTTCAGGCCGACGGCACGCGCATGCGCGATCGCCAGCCAGGCGACCCAGAGCATCACCAGGCCCAGGCCCCAGCGGGCGAGCCGCGGCAGGCGCGGCCAGGCCGCCGGGCCACCGTGCAGCGCGACGACGCTGCCGGGCACCCACAGCGCCACGGCCAGCCACCAGACGCCGGACGGCGGCTGCTCGACCCAGCCAGCGGCCAGCGAGCCGGCGCAGGCCGCCGCGAGCAGCGCCCCCATCGCCACCGCGAGGCCCTGCCCGGCCTGGTTCAGCCGCGCCCACTCCCAGCCGGCCGCGGCCAGCAGCACGAGCGTCAGCAGCGCGAACCAGACCGGCCCGGGGGCCGCCAGCGACGCGATGAGAACGAGAAGCAGGGCGACGGCCGTGATGACCCGCTGTCGCAGCATGGAACCTCAGGAGCTTTCGGACATCACCTGCGGCGCACGGATGCCGCCGAACCGGCGGTCACGCTGCGCGAAGGCGGCCAGCGCGGCGTCGATCTCGGCTTCGCCGAAATCGGGCCACAGGCACTCGGTGAAGAACAGCTCCGAGTACGCCGCCTGCCAAAGCAGGAAGTTGCTCATGCGCATCTCGCCGCCGGTGCGGATGAAGAGGTCCGGGTCGGGCGCGAAGGACAGCGCCATGTGCCGCGACAGATAGGACTCGTCGAAGTCCTCGGGCCGGATGCCGTCGGCCATCGCCTGGCGGCAGGCCTGGACGACGTCCCAGCGGCCGCCGTAGTTGAAGGCCACCGACAGCGTGATGCGGTGGTTGTCGGCGGTCAGCGCCTCGGCGCGGTCCCAGGCCTCGCGCAGCTTGTCGGAGACCGCGGAGCGGTCACCGATGATGCGGATGCGCACCCCGTCGCCGGCCATCTTGGCCAGGTACTTGGACACGGCGACCAGCACCAGCCCCATCAGGCCCGAGACCTCGTCGGACGGCCGCTTCCAGTTCTCGGACGAGAACGCGAACACCGTGAGGTACTCGACGCCGCGCTCGGCAAAGACGTTGACCGCCCGCACCAGCGCGTCGACCCCCTGCTTGTGGCCGAAGAAACGCGGCATGTAGCGCTGGCGCGCCCAGCGGCCGTTGCCGTCCATCACGACGGCGACATGACGCGGAATCGCGCGATCGAGCGCCGTGCCGTCGGGCGCGAGGTTCTCGGTCAGCGGGAGATGGGTCATCGGCGACGCAGGTGGCTCAGACGGCCATGACCTCCGCTTCCTTCGCCTGGACGAGCTTGTCGATCTCGGCGATGGTGCGGTCGGTCAGGCGCTGGACCTCGTCCTGGCCGCGGCGCTCGTCGTCCTCGGAGACGAGCTTGTCCTTGACCAGCTTCTTCAGCTGGTCGTTGGCGTCGCGGCGGACGGCGCGCACGTGGATCTTGGCTTCCTCGCCGGTGTGGCGCACGACCTTGGTCAGCTCCTTGCGGCGCTCCTCGGTCAGCGCGGGCATCGGCACGCGCAGCAGGTCGCCCTGGGCGGAGGGGTTCAGGCCGAGGTCGGACTCGCGGATCGCCTTCTCGATCTTCGGGCCCATGCCCTTTTCCCAGGGCTGGACGCTGATCGTGCGGGCGTCGAGCAGCGAGACGTTGGCGACCTGGCTGATCGGCAGCATCGAGCCGTAGTACTCGACATGCACCTGGTCGAGGATGCCGGGGTGGGCGCGGCCGGTGCGGATCTTGTGCAGTTCGTTCTTGAACGCGTCGACGGACTTCGCCATCTTCTCGGCGGCCGTCTTCTGGATGTCAGCGATGGTCATGGAGGTGAGGCCTCGTCAAACGTGCACGAGCGTGCCTTCGTCTTCGCCCAGCACGACGCGCTTGAGGGCGCCGGGCTTGTTGATGCTGAAGACCCGGATCGGCAGCTTCTGGTCGCGGCACAGCGCGAACGCCGTGGCGTCCATCACCTGCAGGTTCCGCGCGATGGCTTCGTCGAAGCCGATCGTCGAGTAGCGCGTCGCGGTCGGGTCCTTGTTGGGGTCGGCGGAATAGACACCGTCGACCTTGGTCGCCTTGAGCACGACCTCGGCGCCGATCTCGGCGCCGCGCAGCGCGGCGGCGGTGTCGGTGGTGAAGAACGGGTTGCCGGTACCGGCGGCGAAGACGACGATCTTGTCTTCCTCGAGGTACTGCAGCGCCTTGGGACGCACGTACGGCTCGACGACCTGCTCGATCGAGATCGCCGACATGACACGCGCGGTCATGCCTTCCTGGCGCATCGTGTCGGCCAGCGCCAGCGAGTTCATCACGGTGGCCAGCATGCCCATGTAGTCGGCGGTGGCGCGGTCCATGCCGACCGAGCCGCCCGCGACACCGCGGAAGATGTTGCCGCCGCCGATGACGACGGCGACCTGGCAGCCCAGGCTGGTGATCTCCTGGACTTCGCGCACCATGCGCACGATGGTGCCGCGGTTGATGCCGTACGAGTCCTCTCCCATCAGCGCCTCGCCCGACAGTTTGAGCAGAATGCGCTTGTATGCCGGCATGCGGGAGACTCCTGAATCGATGAGGGTGCGAGAGTGAGTGTAAGGGGGCACGAGGCCCCCTTTGTTGCAGGACCTAGCTTACTGGCCCTTGGCGGCAGCGACCTGGGCCGCGACTTCGGCAGCGAAGTCGTCGACCTTCTTCTCGATGCCTTCGCCGACCACGTACAGGGTGAAGCCCTTCACCGTGGTGCCGGCGGCCTTGAGCATCTGCTCGACGGTCTGCTTGTCGTTCTTGACGAAGGCCTGGTTCAGCAGCGAGACCTCCTTCAGGAACTTCTGCACCGAACCCTCGACGCGCTTGGCGACGATCTCCGGCGACTGCACCGGCTTGCCGGCGGCGGTCGCGGCGGCGGCGTCCTCGGCAGCCTTCTCGGCGGCGATGCGGCGCTCGGACTCGACCAGCTCGGCCGGGACTTCGCTGGCAGCCAGCGCCTTGGGCTTCATCGCGGCGACGTGCATCGCGACGTCCTTGGCGGCGACGGCGTCACCGTCGAACTCGACGACCACGCCGATGCGCGTGCCGTGCAGGTAGCTGGCGAGCTGGCCGCCGCCGGCGTAGCGCTTGAAGCGGCGGATCGACATGTTCTCGCCGATCTTGCCGATCAGGCCCTTGCGCACGTCCTCGAGCGTCGGGCCGAAGCCGTCCTGCTCGTAGGCCAGCGCGCCGAGCGCGGCGACGTCGGCCGGGTTCTTCTCGGCGACGAGCTGGGCCGCGGCCTTGGCGAAGGCCAGGAACGAGTCGTTCTTCGAGACGAAGTCGGTTTCGCAGTTGATCTCGACGAGCGCGCCGGTCGTGCCGTCGACGGCCGCGGCGACGACGCCTTCGGCGGTCACGCGGCTGGCGGCCTTGCCGGCCTTGTTGCCGAGCTTGACGCGCAGGATCTCCTCGGCGCGGGCGATGTCGCCGTCGGCCTCGGTGAGCGCCTTCTTGCACTCCATCATCGGCGCGTCGGTCTTGGCGCGCAGTTCGGCAACCATGCTGGCGGTGATTGCGGGCATCTCTCTACTCCATTCGGATGGCAGGAAACCGCCCCAGCGCGTCGTGCGCGCCGGCGGCGGACTCACGGATTCGGGGCGGGGCCGCGTGGGCCCCGCACGGATCAGGCCTCTTCGCGGACCTCGACGAACTCGTCGGCGCCGGCGGCGGCTTGCACGACCTCGTTGGTCGCGCTGGCACGGCCTTCGAGCACCGCGTCGGCGACGGCGCGCGCGTACAGCGCGACGGCCTTGGCCGAGTCGTCGTTGCCGGGGATCACGTAGTCGATGCCGACCGGCGAGTGGTTGGTGTCGACGACGCCGATCACCGGGATGCCGAGCTTCTTGGCTTCGGCGACGGCGATCTTGTGGTAGCCGACGTCGATGACGAACATCGCGTCAGGCAGAGCGCCCATGTCCTGGATGCCGCCGATGTCCTTCTCGAGCTTGACCAGCTCGCGATCGAACAGCAGGGCTTCCTTCTTGATCATCTGCTCCATGCCGGCTTCCTTGGTGGCCTGCATGTCCTTGAGCTTCTTCAGCGAGCCCTTGACCGTCTTGAAGTTGGTCAGCATGCCGCCGAGCCAGCGCTGGTCGACGTAGGGCATGCCGCAGCGCTGGGCTTCCATCGCGATCACCTCGCGCGCTTGGCGCTTGGTGCCGATCATCAGGATCGTGCCGCGACGCGCGCTCAGCTGGCGCACGAACTTCATCGCGTCCTCGAAGAGCGGCTGCGTCTTCTCGAGGTTGATGATGTGGATCTTGTTGCGATGGCCGTAGATGTACGGGGCCATCTTGGGGTTCCAGAAGCGCGTTTGGTGACCGAAATGGACACCGGCTTCCAGCATTTCACGCATGGAGACAGTCATGGAGACTCCGAAGGTTGGATCTAGAATCCCGGCGCTTGATCGTTGCCGAAGGTGACGGAATCGCTCGAGTCGTGTACGACTGAAGAGCTTCCCGACTCCCCGCCAGCGACACCTCAGGTGCCCGGGTTCGCGGATGTGTCCGTCTCGAATCGCAGGGGCATCAGCACCCGCCCCGAGACAAACCCGATGAGTCTACCACGCCGCGGCGCCCCCGATCTGGGCGACGCCCGGGACCGCATCGTGGCCGGCGCTTCCAGCGCCGCCGCGATGCTCGAAGAATCCCTCGCCGCAGCCGGCACGCCCCCCTGCCGACACGCCTTCGTTCGCCGCTTCGACAACCAGGCGCGCGCTGCGGCCGCGGCGGTCGACACGCTGCACGCCGCCGGCGCCCCGCTGCCGCCGCTGGCCGGGCTGGCGGTGTCGATCAAGGACCTGTTCGACGTCGCCGGCCAGCCGACGACCGGTGCCTCGGCGGCGCTGGCCGACGCGCCGCCGGCCACGGCCGACTGCCCGGCTGTCGCCCGGCTGCGTGCCGCGGGCGCAGCACTGGTCGGCCACACCAACCTGTCCGAGTTCGCGTTCTCCGGCCTGGGCCTGAACCCGCACCACGGCACGCCGGCCAACCCGGAGACCGCGGCGCTCGACGCCACGCCGCGCGCGCCCGGCGGCTCCACCTCGGGCGGCGCGGTCAGCGTCGCCACCGGCGCCGCCTGGGCGGCACTGGGCTCGGACACCGGCGGCTCGATCCGCATCCCGGCGGCGTTCCAGGGCCTGGTCGGCTTCAAGAGCACACAAAGCCTCGTGCCGCTGGACGGCTGCATCCCGCTGTCGAGTTCGCTGGACACGGCCTGCGCGATCACGCGCTCGGTGGCCGACGCGGTGCGGGTGCACACCATCCTCGCGGCACGCACGCCACGCCCGGCCGTGCGTCCGCTCGAAGGGCTGCGTCTGGCGGTGCCGCGCACGCTGATGCTCGACGGCCTGGACGACCACGTCGCGGCGGCCTTCGACGCCGCGCTGGCGGCGCTGTCGGCCGGCGGCGCGCGCATCGTCGAGATCAACCTGCCCGAACTCGCGGAGCTGGCAACGCTGAACGCCGCGGGTGGCCTGCCGGCCGCCGAGTCCTGGACCTGGCACCGCCATCGCCTGGCCGAACGCGGCGAGCGCTACGACCCGCGTGTCGCCGCCCGCATCCGCCGCGGCGAGACGATGTCGGCCGCCGACTACCTGGACCTGCTGCATGCACGCCGCGACTGGATCGCGCGCGTGCAGGCGGCGTTCGCCGGCTTCGACGCCGCGCTGTCACCGACGGTGCCGATCGTCGCGCCGCCGCTGGCACCGCTGGAGGCCGACGACAAGCTCTTCTTCGCCACCAACGCGCTGGTGCTGCGCAACCCGGCGGCGGTCAACTTCCTCGACGGCTGCGCGCTGTCGCTGCCCTGCCAGCCGCCCGGAACGCTGCCCGTCGGGCTGATGCTCTGGGCACCGGCCTTCGCCGACGACGCCGTGCTCGGCGCGGCGCTGCAGGTCGAGAGCGCGCTTGCCGCGCGGGAGGCCTGAGGATGCGTGTCGCCGTCATCGGCGCCGGCATCGTCGGCGTCACCACCGCGTTCGAACTCGCCGCCGACGGGCACGAGGTCGTCGTCTTTGAACGCCGCGGCAGCGTCGCCGCGGAAACCAGCTTCGCCAACGCCGGCGTGCTGGCACCGGGCTACGTGATGCCTTCGGCCGCACCGGGCATGCCGCTGAAGCTGATGCTGCAGCTCTGGCGCCGCGAAGGCGCGCTGACGCTGGACGCCCTGGGCGTCTGGGGCCAGCTGCCCTGGTTGTGGCGCTGGTGGCGCGCCTGCCGCCCCGGCGTGCACGCGACCAACCGCGCCGCGATGCTGCGCCTGGCGCGGCTCAGCCAGGAGCGCCTGGCGACGCTGACCCGCGCGCTGCGCCTGGACTACGAGCACAGCCGCGGCTACACGGTGCTGCTGCGCAGCGAGCGTGAACTCAAGCGCTCGCGCCCCGGCCTGAAGCTGCTCGCCGAACTCGGCGTGCCGTTCGAGCTGCTGGACGCCGAGCGTGCGCGCCAGGTCGAACCCGGTCTGAACCCGGACACCACGCTGCGCGCCGCCGTGCACCTGCCGCAGGACGGCGTCGGCAACTGCCGCCAGTTCGCGCAGTTGCTGAAGACCGAAGCCGAACGGCGAGGCGCCGACTTCCGCTTCGGCGTCGAGGTCCAGCGCATCGGCACGGGCGCCGGCCCGACCGTGACCGCCGCCGGCACCGAAGAGCGTTTCGACGCCGTCGTGCTGTGCAGCGGCGCGGCCTCGGCACCGCTGCTGCAGTCGCTGCGACTGAAGCTGCCGCTGGCGCCCGTCTGGGGCTACGCGGTCACCGCGCCGCTGCGCCAGCTCGAAGGTTATCCGGACCTCGGCCCGCGCTCGGCGGTGTTCGACGAGCGTTACCGGGTCACCGTGTCGCGGCTGGGGCAGCGGGTGCGCGTGGCCGGCAGCAGCGAGATCGGCGGCCGCGCCGACCGCTACGACGAACGGGCGCTGCGCACGCTGTACCGCGTGCTCGAGGACTGGTTCCCCGGCGCGTTCGTGCCGACCCAGGCGCAGCGCTGGAAAGGCGCACGCCCCAGCCTGCCCGACGGCCCGCCGGTGCTGGGGGCCAGCGGCCTGCCGGGCGTCTGGCTGAACCTCGGCCACGGTGCCAGCGGCTGGGCGCTGGCCTGCGGCTCGGCGCGCGTGCTCGCCGAGCAGGTGGCCGGGCGCGCCGCGCCGCTGGACATGACGGCGCTCGGTCTGGAACGCCTGCGCTGAAGCGGCAGGACGAGAATGGCGGCATGAGCCCCGTCCTCGTCGCCCCCGAAACCGGCTGGCCGCTGCACGACGCCGCCGCCTCCCGCGCCGCCGAAGCGGCGGCGCTGGCCGGCGCACCGCCGCACGCGCTGATGCGGCGTGCCGGTCTGGGCGTCGCCCGGCTGGCGCTGGCGCTGGCCCCGCACGCGCGCACCGTCGCCGTGCTCGCCGGCCCGGGCAACAACGGCGGCGACGGCCTCGTCGCCGCGCGCCATCTGCACGCCGCGGGAAAGGCCGTGCGTGTCGTGCTGGCCGGCGACAGCGGCCGGCTCCCGGCGGACGCCGCCGACGCGCTGGCGGCGGCACAGGCCGCCGGCGTGCCGATCGCCCAAGCGCTGGACGAAGCCCCGGCCGAGCTCGTCATCGACGCCCTGCTCGGCCTCGGCACGCGCCGCGCGCCCGAAGGCCGCATCGCCGCCGCGATCGACTGGGCCGCGACACGGCGCGCGCCGGTGCTCGCCGTCGACCTGCCCTCGGGCCTGCACCCGGACACCGGCCAGCCGCTGGGCGAGACCTGCCTGCGCGCCGACGCGACGCTGGCCCTGCTGACGCTGAAGCCCGGACTCTTCACCGGGCACGGGCGCGACCATGCCGGCCAGGTCTGGTTCGACGACCTCGGCGTGGCGGCCGGCGGCGAGACGGCACGCCTGACCGGCGCGCCGCCCGGCCCGGTGCGCCACCACGCCCAGCACAAAGGCAGCTTCGGCGACCTCGCTGTCGTCGGCGGTGCGCCCGGCATGGCCGGCGCCGCCTGGCTCGCAGCACGCGCAGCACTGGCGGCGGGCGCCGGGCGCGTCTACTGCAGCCTGCTCGACGCCAACGCGCCGCTGCTGGACGCGGCTCGCCCCGAGCTGATGGGACGCCCCGCCTGGTGGCGTTCGCCGCCGGCGACGCTGGCCGCGGCGACCGTCGTCGCCGGCTGCGGCGGCGGCCAGGCGGTGCGCGAGGCACTGCCGGCGCTGCTGGCCCACGCCGGGCGGCTGGTGCTGGACGCCGACGCGCTCAACGTGCTGGCGGCGGATCCGTCGCTGCAGCGGCTGCTGACCCACCGTTCACGGCCGACGGTGCTGACGCCGCATCCGCTGGAAGCCGCCCGGCTGCTCGGCACGACGGCCGCCGCGGTCCAGGCCGACCGCGTGGCGGCCGCACAGCGCCTGGCCGAGCGCCTGGGCTGCGTCGTCGTGCTGAAGGGCTCGGGCAGCGTCGTCGCCGCACCCGGCGCCCTGCCCTCGCTGAACCCGACCGGCAACGCGCTGCTGGCCACCGCCGGCACCGGCGACGTGCTCGCCGGGTGGCTCGGCGGACGGTGGGCGGCGGGCGGCGAGGCCTTCGACAGCGCGGTGGCCGCCGCGTGGCAGCACGGCCACGCCGCCGATCGTGCGCAGGCCGCCGGCGCCAGAGCGCCGCTGCGCGCGGCCGATCTCGTCGAGGCGCTGCACGCGGCGGCCTGAGGCCGGTCGGGCGAGACCGACCTCGGCCGGCCGGCACCACGGGAGCGCCCCGGCCGGAGCTCAGCGGCGCGAACCCGCCTTGGCGGCCGTCTTGCCGGCCGTCTTGCGGGCGCCGGTCTTGCGCGGCGCCGCGGACGTCGTGCGCGCCTTGGACGCGGCTTTCGCGGCGCGGTCGGCGGCCCGCAGCGCGGCCAGCTCCTCGGTTGCCGATCCTGGCTTGTCGGCCCGCTCGGGCGTCGTGCGGCCGCGCGACAGCAGGCGCTCGGCCTCGCCGTCGCGCACCATGCGGAAGTCGATGCGGCGGCCGTCGAGGTCGACACGGCTGACCTGGACCTGCACCCGCGTGCCGATGGCGTAGCGCACGCCGGTGCGCTCGCCGCGCAGCTCCTGGCGCAGCTCGTCGTGGCGGAAGTACTCGCCGCCGAGCTCGGTGATGTGCACCAGGCCCTCGACGTAGAGCGCGTCGAGCGTGACGAACAGGCCGAACGGCGTCACCGCGCTGACCGTGCCGGCGTACTCCTCGCCGAGGTGCTCGCGCATGTAGCGGCACTTCAGCCAGGCCTCGACGTCGCGCGAGGCCTCGTCGGCGCGGCGCTCGTTGGCGCTGCAGTGCGCGCCGGCGGCCTCCCAGGACTCCATCTCCTGCGACATCGGCTTGGCCGCCTTGACCGGCTTGCCGCCGCGGGCGCCGCGACGCACCTCGGGCACGCGCGTCTTCGGGCTGGGCACGAGGTGGTAGCGGCGCGCGCCGAGCAGCGCCTTGATGACGCGGTGCACCAGCAGGTCCGGGTAGCGCCGGATCGGGCTCGTGAAGTGCGTGTAGGCGCCGTAGGCCAGGCCGAAGTGGCCGGCGTTGCTGGCGGTGTAGATCGCCTGCTGCATCGAGCGCAGCAGCATGGTCTGGATCTGCTGCGCGTCGGGGCGGCCCTGCACGGCCTGCGAGATGGCCTGCATCTCCGCCGGCGTCGGCTCCTCGCTGAGGTGCAGACCCAGGCCCAGCGCCTTCAGGTAGGACTGCAGCGCGGCACGCTTCTCGGGTGTCGGTCCCTCGTGCACGCGGTACAGCGACGGGTGCTCGCCGTGGGCGATGAAGTCGGCGGCGCAGACGTTGGCCGCCAGCATCGCCTCCTCGATCAGCCGGTGGGCGTCGTTGCGCACGCGCGGCACGATCTTCTCGATGCGGCCGTTGTCGTCGCAGACGATCTGCGTCTCGACGGTGTCGAAGTCGACGGCGCCGCGCTGGGCACGCTGCTTGAGCAGCGCGCGGAAGACCTCGTGCAGGTGCACGAGCTGCGGCACCAGGTCGGCCCGGCGCTGGGCCTCGGGGCCGCGCGTGTTCTGCAGCACCGCGGCGACCTCGGTGTAGGTCAGCCGGGCGTGCGAGCAGATCACCGCCGGGTAGAACTGGTAGGCGTCGAGCGTGCCCTCGGTGGACACGAGCATGTCGCAGACCATCGCCAGCCGGTCCTGCTCGGGGTTCAGCGAGCACAGGCCGTTGGACAGCTTCTCCGGCAGCATCGGGATCACGCGGCGCGGGAAGTAGACCGAGGTGGCGCGTTCGTAGGCGTCCTCGTCCAGCGGCTCGCCGGGCTTGACGTAGTGGCTGACGTCGGCGATCGCGACGATCAGCCGCCAGCCCTCGAACAGCGTCTTGCCGCGGCCGCGGCGGAACGGCTCGCAGTAGACGGCGTCGTCGAAGTCCCGTGCGTCCTCGCCGTCGATCGTCACCAGCGGCACGTCGGTCAGGTCGACACGGTTCTTGCGGTCGGCGGCGCGCAGCTTCTCGGGCAGCGCCGCAGCCTGGGCCAGCGTCTCGGGCGAGAAGCGGTGCGGCACCTCGTACTTGCGCACTGCGATCTCGATCTCCATGCCCGGGTCGTCGATCTCGCCGAGCACCTCGGCGACGCGGCCGACCGGCTTGGAGTGCAGCGACGGCGGCTCGGTCAGCTCGACCGACACGACCTGGCCGACGGCGGCGCTGGCGGTGGCGTTCTTCGGGATCAGGATGTCCTGGCCGTAGCGGCGATCCTCGGGCGCGACGACCCACTGCCCGCCTTCGTGCAGCAGGCGGCCGATGATCGGCGTCTTGCGGCGGTCCAGGATGTCGAGCACGCGCCCTTCCGGCCGGCCCTTGCGGTCGAAGCGCACGATGCGCACGCGCACGCGATCGCGGTGCAGCACCGAGCGCATCTCCTGCGACGCGAGATAGATCCAGGTGTCGCCTTCGTCGGGCACGACGAAACCATGGCCGTCACGATGGCCTTCGACACGGCCCTCAACCTCGCCCAACAGGCCGGTTGAAGAATTTTTTGCGGAGGGGCTTGCAGAGTCCATATTCCGATGCTATAGTTCTTTTCTTCCTGAGACGCCCAGATGGCGGAATTGGTAGACGCACTAGTTTCAGGTACTAGCGCTTAACGGCGTGGAGGTTCGAGTCCTCTTCTGGGCACCAAACAACGACGGGGTTTCGGAAATTATCTTCCGAAACCCCGTTGGCTTTTCCGGAGCACGGAAAATAAAAAAGGCCAGCTGCATGCTGGCCTTTTTGCTGGGCGGTCAGACCGCGAACTTGCGGGCGAGACCGTCGGGACGCAGGTTGTCGTATTCCTCGAACGGCTGGTGGATCCACGGGCTCGTCGGCAGGACCTCGCAGTAGTAGTCCGGGACGTAGCTCGAAACGCCCTTCACCCACAGCACCGCAGCGCGCAGCTCGGTGATCGACGGCATGCCGCGCAGGCGGTCGACCACCGCACGCAGCGTCACGCCGGTGTCGGCGAGGTCGTCGACCAGCAGCACGCGGCCCGCGAGTTCACCCTTGGGCATGGTGATGTACTTGGCCATGTCCAGACGACCCTGGATGGTGCCGGCGTCCGAGCGGTAGGAACTCGTCGACATGATCGCCAGCGGCTTGTCGAACACCCGCGACATGACGTCGCCGGGGCGCATGCCGCCGCGCGCCAGACACAGGATCTGGTCGAACTCCCAGCCCGAGGCATGCACCTTCAGCGCCAGGCGCTCGATCAGCAGGTGGTATTCGTCCCAGGATACGTAGAGGTGCTTGCCGTCGTCGGTGAGCATGGATTCTCCTTCTCGCGAATCGTCGTGTTTCAGGCGCGGAACGGATGCCGCAGCAGGATGGTATGGACCCGGTCGGGGCCGGTGGAAACCATGTCGATGGGCGCGCCGATCAAGGCCTGCACGCGCTCGAGATAACGCCGGGCGGGCGCCGGCAACTGTTCCCAGTTGGTCAGGCCGGCGGTCGTGTCGCTCCAGCCCGGCATGGTTTCGTAGATCGGCTGGCAACGCTCGATCTCGTCGGCGTCCAGCGGCAGCACGTCGATCACGCGGCCGTCGAGTTCATACCCGGTGCAGATCTTGATTTCCTGCAGGCCGTCGAGCACGTCGAGCTTGGTGATGCACAGGCCGGAGACGCCGTTGATGATGATCGAGCGCTTCAGCGCGGCAGCATCCAGCCAGCCGCAGCGTCGCGCGCGGCCGGTGACGGTGCCACGCTCCTGGCCGACGGTCGACAGGTGGTGGCCGATCGTGCCCGGGGTCTCGATGTCGAGCTCGGTCGGGAACGGGCCGCTGCCGACACGCGTCGTGTAGGCCTTGGTGATGCCCAGCACGTAGTGCAGCATGCCCGGGCCGAGACCCGAGCCGGCGGCGGCGTTGCCGGCGACGCAGTTGCTCGAGGTGACGTACGGATAGGTGCCGTGGTCGATGTCGAGCAGCGTGCCCTGCGCGCCTTCGAACAGCAGGTTCTCGCCGACGCCATGGGCCTGGAACAGCCGGTAGCCGACGTCGGCCATCATCGGGCGCAGCTGCTCGGCGGCACGCAGCGCGTCGTCGAGGATGGGCTGCAGCTCCAGCGGCTGGCCGCCGAGCACACCGGTCAGCTCGGCGTTGTGCAGGTCGAGCAGCGCGCGCAGCTTGGCTTCAAGGCGCGCCGGGTGCTTCAGATCCTGCACGCGCAGCGCGCGGCGGGCGACCTTGTCTTCGTAGGCCGGGCCGATGCCCTTGCCGGTGGTGCCGATCTTGCCGCTGCCGCAGCTTTCGCGCTGCGCTTCACGCGCACGGTCGATCTCGACGTGGAACGGCAGGATCAGCGGGCAGGACTCGCTGATGAACAGGCGCGAGCGCACCTCCAGGCCCAGCGCCTCCAGGCGCTCGATCTCGCCGAGCAGGTGCTTCGGGTCGACGACGACGCCGTTGCCGATGTAGCACTTGACGCCTTCGCGCATGATGCCCGAGGGGATCAGCTGCAGCGCCGTCTTGCGGCCGGCGATGACCAGCGTGTGGCCGGCGTTGTGGCCGCCCTGGAAGCGCACCACGCCCTGGGCGTGATCGGTCATCCAGTCGACGACCTTGCCCTTGCCTTCGTCGCCCCACTGGGTGCCGACGACCACGACGTTGCGTCCCGCGGTCGGGAGGATGCCTGTTTGCATGGGATGGGTTCCTTAACGGGATTCAGCAGGTGCGCAGCTGCCACTGGCCGTCCAGCAGCACGAGCTCGCGGTCGCATTCGAAAGCCTGGGTCTCGACTTCGTGACCCGGCAACGCGGCAATGACGGTCTCTCCGGATTCGCGCAGCCGGCGCACGGCGGCGCGCAGCGCGGCATCCTCGCCCCAGGGGGCGCGGATCGCGCGGCCGGCGCCGACGGCCGGCGCCAGATCGGCCAGCGCCTTCAGGTCCAGGCTGAAGCCGACAGCCGGCCGGTTGCGGCCGAAGACCGCGCCGACCTCGTCGTAACGGCCGCCACGCGCCAGCGCGTCGGCGCTGCCGGCACCGTAGACGGCGAAACGCAGGCCGCTGTAGTAGGCGTAGCCGCTCATGTCCGAGAGGTCGAAGCCGATCGACAGCCCCGGGAAGGCGGCGCGCAGGTGGCGCGCGGTCCATTCGAGCTGCTCGACCGCCGCGGTGATCAGGCTGCGCTGCGGCAGCTCGGTGCGGGCGGCGACGAGCACCTCGTCGCCGCCGTACAGGCGCAGCAGCGCGCGCAGGCCGTGGCGGGTCTCGTCGGGCAGGCCGGCGGCCAGCGCCTCGAGCGCAGAAGCGTCCTTCTCGGACAGCGCGGCGACGACGTCCTGCAAGCGCGCCGCGTCCACCGGCGCGCCGGCGAGCACGCCGCGCAGGATGCGCGCGTCGGCGAGGTCGATCGTCAGCTCGGACAGGCGCGCGGCGTGCAGGCAGTCCAGCGCCAGCTCGGCGACCTCGAGGTCGGCTTCGAGCCCGGCATGGCCGAAGATCTCGGCGCCGAACTGCAGCGGCTCGCGGGTCGCGTTGAGCCCCGAGGGCCGCGTGTGCAGCACCGGGCCGCAGTAGCACAACCGGGTCACGCCTTCGCGGTTGAGCAGGTGGGCGTCGATGCGCGCGGCCTGCGGCGTCGTGTCGGCGCGCACGCCGAGCGTGCGGCCGCTCAGCTGGTCGACCAGTTTGAAGGTCTTGAGGTCGAGTTCACGGCCGGTGCCCGACAGCAGCGACTCGAGGTGCTCGAGCAGCGGCGGCATCACGAGCTCGAAGCCGTAGCCGCGGGCGCGGTCCAGAAGGCGCCGCCTCAGCTCCTCGATGCGTCGGGCGTCGGCGGGCAGGACGTCGGCGATATGCTCGGGCAAGAGCCAAGCTGACAACATTCGAAAAGGCCTGCAGCGCTTAAAAAGGGGATTGTACGCGGCGATGCACGCCCGGCCGCCGATCGGCCGAGCGCAGCACCGGGGCAGCTCAGTGCCAGAGCGCCAGCAGCACCAGGCCGACGCTGATGCAGCCCAGGCCGAGGAAACGGATCTGGCCGTCATCGAGCCGGGTCATCTGCTCGAACATGCGGCGCCAGGTCGCCGGGCTGGCGAAGGGCAGCAGCCCCTCGAAGATCAGCACCAGCGCCAGGGCGCCGATCAGCAGGTCGGACACGTCCGTGCCGGCCCGCTCACCTGCCCTTGGCCGCCGGCGTGCCCGGCCCGCCGTTGCGCATCGCGCGGAAGAACTCCGAGTTCGGGTCCAGCACCATCACGTCGCTCTTGGAACGGAAGGCGGCGCGGTAGGCCTCGAGGCTGCGGTAGAACTGGGCGAACTGCGGGTCGCGGCCGAAGGCCTCGGCGTACAGCGCCGACGCCTTGGCATCACCCTCGCCCTTGATCTTCTGCGCGTCGCGGTAGGCCTCGGCAAGGATGATCTCGCGCTGGCGGTCGGCGTCGGCGCGGATCTTCTCGCCCTCGGCCGCGCCCTGCGAGCGCAGTTCGTTGGCAACCTGCTTGCGCTCGGACTCCATGCGGCGATAGACCGAGTCGGTGATGTCGGCGACGAAGTCCACGCGCTTGATGCGCACGTCGACGATCTCGATGCCGAAGCCCTGGGCCTCGTCGGTCAGCCGGCTCTTGACGTCGGCCATCACGCGGTCACGCTCGGTGGCGAGCACGCCGCGCACGGTGCGCTTGGTGATCTCCTCGTTGAACGCGGCCTGCACCACCGGCGCCAGGCGGGACTCGAGGTTGCGGATGTCGGTGCCGTTGTTGCGGATGAACTGGCGCGGCTCGGTGATGCGCCACTTGACCAGCCAGTCGATGACCAGGCTCTTCTTCTCGGCGGTGAAGATCGGCCGCGTCTCCGGGCTGTCCAGCGTCTGGATGCGCTTGTCCAGGAACACCACGTTCTGGAACGGCGGCGGCATCTTGAACTTCAGGCCCGGCTCGGTGACGACTTCCTTGATCTCGCCGAGCGCGTAGACCACCGCCACCTGGCGCTGGTCGACGACGAACAGGGTCGAGGCGGCGATCATCAGCGCGACGAGCGCGCCGGCAACGAAAACTCCAATGCGGTTCATGTCTCGCGTGCTCCTGGGTCAGCGGCCTTCGCGGTCGCGAGCGCGCGCGTTGTCGCGGGAACGGATGTCGGCGCTGCCGGACAGCGTGTCCGGCGTCGACGACGAAGGCGTCGGCACGGCCACCGGGGCCTGCGGGGCCGCCGTGGTCGGGCCGCTCTGCTGGATCAGCTTGTCCAGCGGCAGGTACAGCAGGTTGGAGCCGCTGCGCGAATCGACCATCACCTTGGAGACGTTCGAGTAGATCTGCTGCATCGCGTCGACGTACATGCGGTCGCGCGTGACGGCGGGCGCCTTCTGGTACTCGGCCAGCACCGAGCGGAAGCGCTGCGCATCACCCTCGGCCTGCGCGATGACGCGGGCCCGGTAGCCTTCGGCCTCCTCGAGCAGGCGCGAGGCGTTGCCGCGAGCCTTCGGGATCACGTCGCTGGCGTAGGCCTGGCCTTCGTTCTTGAAGCGGTCGCGGTCGGCGCCGGCCTTGACGGCGTCGTTGAACGCGGCCTGCACCGCGTCGGGCACGAGCACGTTCTGGACGTTGACATTGGCGATCAGGATGCCGGCGCGCAGGCGCTCGAGCTGCGACTGGATGGACTTGACCAGGTCGGCGGCGAGCGCGTCGCGCTGCTCGTAGAGCACCGAGTCGACCCGGCTGCGGCCGACGATCTCGCGCACCGCGGACTCGGAGGCCTGGACCACCGCCTCGTCGGGGCTGCGGTTCTCGAACAGGTACTGGCGCGCATCGCTCAGCCGGTACTGCACGGTGAAGCGGATGTCGATGATGTTCTCGTCCTGCGTCAGCATCGACGAGTCGCGCAGGCCGGTGGCCTGGACCACCGTGCTGCGGCCGACCTCGACCGAGCGCAGCTGCGTCACCGACACCGTTTCGTGGGCCTGCACCGGATACGGGAAGCGCCACTGGAAGCCGGCGTCTGCCGTGTGGCTGTACTTGCCGAAGGTCGTGACGACCGCCTGCTGGCCTTCCTGGACGATGAAGAAGCCGCTGCCCAGCCAGACCAGCACGACGACCGCGCCGATCAGGCCGACGCCGATGCCGGCGCTCTTCATGTCGGGCTGGAACGACGGGCCGCCGGAGCCGCCGCCGCCGTCGTTGCGGTTGCCGCCGCCACCGCCGCCCTTGCCGCCGAACAGGCCGCTGAGCTTGCGGTTGAAGTCGCGCCAGAGCTCGTCCAGGTCGGGCGGACCGTCATTGCGGTTGTTGAAGACCCAGCCTGCCAGCGCGGCGCGCAGCCGCGAGACCTTGAAGGGGGGTGTGTGCTTCATTCGGTGGTGATCAGTTGCGCGTCTTGCGCGGAATGCGCGGCATCGGCGATGAGCTGGCGCAGGCTGTCGAGACCCTGTCCGTCGCGGGCGCTGACGAACACGCGGGCACGGCGCACGCCGGGATGGACCTCGACCTCGTCACGGGGACAGCGCGGCAGGCGCGAGTCCTCGAGCAGATCGCATTTGTTGAAGACCAGGATCTGCGGCACGCCGCTGGCCCCGATCTCCTCAAGCACACGCTCGACCTCGGCCTGCTGCTCCAGCAGCGCCGGGCTCGCGGCGTCGACGACGTGCAGCAGCAGGTCGGCGTCGGCGGCCTCGCGCAGCGTCGCCTCGAAGGCCTCGACCAGCTTGTGCGGCAGGTCGCGGATGAAGCCGACGGTGTCCGACAGCGACACCGACATGCCGGCCTCGCCCAGCCACAGCGAGCGAGTCGTCGTGTCCAGCGTCGCGAACAGCTGGTCGGCGGCGTAGGTCTTGGCCTTGACCAGGGCGTTGAACAGCGTCGACTTGCCGGCGTTGGTGTAGCCGACGAGCGAGACGCGGAACGTGCCGCGGCGCTCGCGCGCCCGGCGCTGCGTGCCGCGCTGCTGCTTGACCTTCTCCAGCCGGGCCTTCACCGACTTGATGCGCTCGCCGATCATGCGCCGGTCGAGTTCGATCTGCGCCTCGCCCGGGCCGCCGCGCGTGCCGATGCCGCCGCGCTGACGCTCCAGGTGCGACCAGCGCCGCACCAGCCGCGTGGCGACGTACTGCAGCCGCGCGAGTTCGACCTGCAGCTTGCCCTCGTGGCTCTGGGCGCGGGCGGCGAAGATGTCGAGGATCAGCGAGGTGCGGTCGGCGACCGGAACGCCGAGGTGACGCTCCAGGTTGCGCTGCTGCGCCGGCGACAGCGCCTGGTCGAAGATGACGCCGTGGGCCTGCGTCGCCGCGACCATCGCCCGGATCTCGTCGGCCTTGCCCGAGCCGACGAACAGCGCGGCGTCCGGCGCCTTGCGGCGCGCGGTCACGCGCGCGACGGCGACGTCACCGGCCGACTCGGCCAGCAACGCCAGTTCGTCGAGCGTGGGATCAAAGTGGGGGTCACCACCGATGTCGACGCCGACGAGCACGGCGCGCGTCGGGCCGCCCTCCGGTGACAGCGTCTGCGGTGATGCGGAACTCAAGGCTCTGGGGGTGGCGGGTCTCGGTACGGCAGGGCCCGAACGGGATCAGGCTTGCTCGGGAGCCTCGTTCGGGTGGAAGTTGACCGCGCGGCTGGGCACGACGGTCGAGATCGCGTGCTTGTAGACCATCTGGGTGACGGTGTTGCGAAGCAGAACGACGTACTGGTCGAAGGATTCGATGTGGCCCTGGAGCTTGATGCCGTTGACCAGGTAGATCGAGACCGGCACGTGCTCCTTGCGCAGCAGGTTCAGGAAGGGGTCCTGCAAAAGTTGGCCTTTGTTGCTCACGATATGCTCCGTGTTGAATGTCGAGTGCCCCACGTTATCACACGGGGGAGAACCCGACGCTAAATGCGGATTGCCTCAGGGGCTGCGGTCGTCGAAGGGATTCTTCGACGATCGGAATTCGATCCGCATCGGCGTGCCGACGAGCTTGAAGTGCTCGCGGAAACGGCCTTCGAGATAACGCTTGTAGGCGTCGGTGATGTGGTCGAGCGAGTTGCCGTGGATCACGACCAGCGGCGGGTTCATGCCGCCCTGGTGGGCGTAGCGCATCTTGGGCCGGAAGGCACCATCGCGCCGCGGCGCCTGGTGCTGCACGGCGTCGATCAGCAGCCGCGTCAGCACCGGCGTCGGCATCTTCACCGTCGCCGAGGCGTGGGCGTGCAGGATCGCCTTCCACAGCGCCGTCAGGCCGGTGCGCTTCTTCGCCGAGATCTGCAGCAGCGGCGCGAACTTCAGGAACGCCAGCCGGCTCTCGATCGAGCGCTGCAACTGCTGGCGCTGGTACTCGTCGGTGGCATCCCACTTGTTGAGCGCCAGCACGACGGCCCGGCCGGACTCCAGCACGTAGCCCGCGATGTGCGCGTCCTGCTCGCTGACGCCGACGGTCGCGTCGACCATCAGCACGACGACGTTGGCATCGGCGATGGCCTGCAGCGTCTTGACGACCGAGAACTTCTCGATCGCCTCGAAAACCTTGCCCTTGCGGCGCAGGCCGGCGGTGTCGATCAGCTCGAAACGGCGGCCCTCGCGCTCCAGCGAAACCTTGATCGCGTCGCGCGTCGTGCCCGGCTGGTCGAACGCCACCAGGCGCTCCTCGCCGAGCCAGGCGTTGATCAGCGTGGACTTGCCGACGTTGGGCCGGCCGGCGACGGCCAGGCGGATCGGCGCGTCGGCGTCGGGCTCGGCGCCCTCCTCGTCCTCGTCGCCGAAGTCGAAGTCCTCGAGCGCCGCCTCGAGCAGGCTACGCACGCCCTGGCCGTGCGAGGCCGACAGCGGATGCGGCTCGCCGATGCCGAGCTCGTGGAACTCGGCCAGCAGCGGCGACTCGGCCATGCCCTCGGCCTTGTTGACGGCGAGGATGACCTTCTTCTGCTGCGTGCGCAGGAAACGCGCGATGTCGTGGTCCTGGGCCGAGACACCGGCACGCAGGTCGGCGACGAAGACGACGACGTCGGCCTCGGCGACCGCCTGCCTGGTCTGCTTGGCCATCTCGGCGACGACGCCGGAGGGCTTCTCGGGCTCGAAGCCGCCGGTGTCGACGACGATGAACTCGCGCCCGCCCAGGCGGGCGTCGCCGTAGTGGCGGTCACGCGTCAGGCCGGCGAAGTCGGCGACGATGGCGTCGCGGCTCTTCGTGATCCGGTTGAACAGCGTCGACTTGCCGACGTTCGGGCGCCCGACGAGCGCGATGACGGGTTTCACTCGCGACCTCAGTTCGGACGGAAGGCGTACAGGCCGCCCTTGCGGGTGACGACGAGCATCGTGCTGCCGGACAGCACCGGCGTGCCGACGACGGGCGAGCCGTCGGTCGGCAGGCGCAGCTGGGTCTCGCCGGTGGCCGTGGACAGGAAGTGCAGGTAGCCCTCGTAGTCGCCGAAGACGACGGTCGTGCCGGCGACCACCGGCGCGCTCAGGCCGCGGTTGAGCAGGCGCTCGTGGGTCCACAGCACCTCGCCGGTGTCGGTGCGCCAGGCACTGATGCGGTCGGTGCCGTCGGCGCCGAAGATCGCCGTCTCGTTGCCGCCGATCGGCTGCAGGCCGCCGACGTTGCGCGACCACAGCAGCGTGCCCTTGGACGCGTCGACGCAGGCCACGGCCGACTGGAAGGCGCGGGCGCAGAAACGCTCGCCCAGGCGCAGCGGCGGGCCGAGCAGGTCGGCCAGGCGCTCGACCTCGTTGGTGCCGCGCGGCGAGGCCATCGCGGCCTCCCACTGGATGGTGCCGCGCAGCGAGTCGACGCCGGTCAGGCGCGGGCCCTGGCCCACCAGCAGCGTGTCGCGGAAAGCCGCCACGATGCCGGGCTGCGCCAGCGTCAGCGCGTCGCCGGGACGCTGCAGGCGCCACAGCAGGCGGCCGTCGAGCGCGTCGAAGGCGTGCACGGCACGGTCCACGCCCATCACGAACACACGTTCGCCGGCGACCAGCGGCGCGGTGACGACACGCGCGGGCAGGCGCTTGCGCCAGACCTCGCGGCCGCCGTCGACGACGACGAGTTCGTTGGCGACCGTCACGACGGCGTCGAAGCGCCCGTCGCTGCCCAGACCGGCCGCGATCTTGCCGTCGACCCGGGTGCGCGAGACCTCGCGGCCGCTGTCGGCGTCGAGCACCAGGATCGTGCCGTCGGTCCCGGCGACGCGGAACTTGCCGTCGCGCACGACGACGGCGAGCGGGAACTCGACGCTGCCCAGGCGCGCGCTCCACACCTGCCGGCCGGCGATCGTCGGCTTGACGGTCTCCAGCGGCATCGGCTTGGGCTTGGACGAGGTGCAACCGGCCAGCACCGCAGCCAGGCCGAGCACGAGAACGGCGCGGCGCATCACGACGCGGCTCCCGAGGCGGCGGGTGCCGCCGGTGCGGGTGCGGCGCCCAGCGCGGTGAGCTTGGCCTCGATCAGGCGCTTGTAGTCGACCGAGTCGTCCATCGCCTTGTAGGCTGCCTCGTAGGCGGCGCGCGCCTCGGCTTCACGGCCGGCGGCAGCGAGCACGTCGCCGCGGCGGTCGGCCACCAGGGCCTCGAACCCGGCCGCCTTGGCGGCGTCGAGTTCGGCCAGGGCCTGGTCGAACTGCTTGGCGGCGGCCAGCACGGCGGCCAGGCGCAGCCGGGCGACCGTCCGGTACTCGTCCTCGGCGGCGTTGGCGGCCACCCAGGTCAGCGAGGCCTTCGCGGCGTCGACCTGCCCCTTCTCGAACTGCACCTTGGCGGCGGCCAGGCCACCCTGCTCGGCGTAGGCGGTGCCGGGGTAGCGGTCCTTCAGATCACCGAAGATGCGCGCGGTCTTGTCGGCGTCGCCGGCGGCGGCGGCACGGTCGAGCTCGTCGTACATCGCGCTGGCCTTCAAGGCCTGGTCGCGCTGCCAGTAGTTCCAGCCGTTCCAGCCGGCGTAGGCGGCGAGCGCGGCGATCAGCAACCAGGTGACCAGGTTGCCGTACCGCTTCCAGAACGCCTTGAGGGCGTCGAGCTGCTCCTGCTCCTGCAGGTCGAGTTGTGTGGCCATGTCGATGAAGCGGACGAAAAACGATCGATTATGCGGGGAGCAGTTCGCTCGCCCAGATGGCGGGGTCGGCGATCGGGCGCGCGGTCTGCGCCGCGGCGGCGTCGCGCAGCGGCTTGACGGCGACTTCGCCGCGCGCCAGCTCGTCGCCGCCGAAGATCAGCGCGTGGCGGGCGCCGCTGGCGTCGGCCTTCTTGAACTGCGACTTCATGCTGCCGCCGCCGACGTGCAGCTGCACCGCGACACCGGCCGCACGCAGCGCCTCGACGACACGCATCGCCTGCGGCAGCGCGGCGCCGTCGGGCACGATGGCGTAGGCGTCGGGCACCGGCGCCGGCGGCGCGACACCCAGCTGCTGCACGAGGTCGAGCACACGCTCGATGCCCATGCCCCAGCCGATGCCGGGCGCCGGCTTGCCGCCGACCAGCTCGACCAGGCCGTCATAGCGTCCGCCGCCGCAGATCGTGCCCTGGGCGCCAAGCTTGTCGGTCACCCATTCGAAGACGGTCAGGTTGTAGTAGTCCATGCCGCGCACCAGGCGCGGGTTGACGCGGTAGGGCTGGCCGGCGGCGTCGAGCATGGCCTTCAGCGCGTCGAAGTGCTTCAGCGAGGCTTCGCCGAGGTAGTCGATGAGCTGCGGCGCGGCCTCGACCATCGCCTGCATCGCCGGGTTCTTGGTGTCCAGGATGCGCAGCGGGTTGCTGTGCAGGCGGCGGCGCGCATCCTCGTCGAGCAGCTCGGCGTGGCGCTCGAAGTGGGCGATCAGCGCCGCGCGGTGCGCCTTGCGCTCCTCGGGCTGGCCCAGGCTGTTGATGTCCAGGCGCACCTCGCCCAGGCCCAGGTCCTTCCACAGCGCGCGGCACATCAGGATGACCTCGGCGTCGACGTCCGGGCCGCCGAAGCCCAGCGCCTCCACGCCGACCTGGTGGAACTGGCGGTAGCGGCCGCGCTGCGGGCGCTCGTGGCGGAACATCGGGCCGATGTAGAACAGCCGCTTGCCGCCGTCGTACAGCGCCGAGTGCTCGACGACCGCGCGCACGACGCCGGCCGTGCCCTCGGGGCGCAGCGACAGCGGGTCGCCGTTCATGCTGTCGACGAAAGAGTACATCTCCTTCTCGACGATGTCGGTCACCTCGCCCAGCCCGCGCACGAACAGCGGCGTGTGCTCGACGATCGGCGTGCGCACGTTCTGGTAGGCGTAGCGGCGCATCAGCGCACGCACGGTGTCTTCGAACCACTCCCAGCGCGCCGACTCGGGCGGCAGGATGTCGTTCATGCCTTTGACGGCAACGATCTTCTCGGCCATGGGGAACAGGTTGGTGCGGCGGGCCGGCGGCCCGCCCGGAACGAGGATCAGGCCGCGGTCGCGGCCGCGCCGAAGCGGCGCTCGATGTAGTCCTCGACGATCTTGTGGAACTCCTGCGCGATGCCCTCGCCGCGCAGCGTCAGCGCCTTTTCGCCGTCGATGAACACCGGCGCGGCCGGGGCTTCGCCGTTGCCCGGCAGGCTGATGCCGATGTCGGCGTGCTTGCTCTCGCCGGGGCCGTTGACGATGCAGCCCATCACCGCGACCTTCAGGTTCTCGACGCCGGGGTAGCGGTTCTTCCAGACCGGCATCTGCGCGCGCAGGTAGTCGTCGATCTGCTTGGCGAGCTCCTGGAAGGTGGTGCTCGTCGTGCGGCCGCAGCCCGGGCAGGCGGTGACGCTGGGGTTGAAGGTGCGCAGGCCCAGCGACTGCAGGATCTCGCCGGCGACGACGACCTCCTGGGTGCGCGGCTCGCCCGGCTGCGGCGTCAGGCTGACACGGATCGTGTCGCCGATGCCTTCCTGCAGCAGGATGCCCAGCGCGACGCTGGAGGCCACCGTGCCCTTGGTCGCCATGCCGGCTTCGGTCAGGCCCAGGTGCAGCGCGTAGTCGCAGCGCTGCGCCAGGCCGCGGTAGACCGAGATCAGGTCCTGCACGCCGCTGACCTTGCAGCTGATGACGATCTGGTTCGGGTCCAGGCCGAGCTCACGCGCAGCGGTGGCCGAGCTCAGCGCCGACTGCACCAGCGCCTCGTACATCACCTGCTTGCCGTCCAGCGGCTGGGCGCGGCGAGCGTTCTCGTCCATCATCGACGCGAGCAGCTCCTGGTCCAGGCTGCCCCAGTTGACGCCGATGCGCACCACCTTGTTCCAGCGGCAGGCGGCCTCGACCATCATCGCGAACTGGCGGTCGCGCTTGTCGCCCTTGCCGACGTTGCCCGGGTTGATGCGGTACTTGGACAGCGCCTGCGCCATCGCCGGGTACTCGGTGAGCAGGCGGTGGCCGTTGTAGTGGAAGTCGCCGACCAGCGGCACGTCGATGCCCATGCGGTCGAGCTGCTCGCGGATGTGCGGCACGGCCTCGGCGGCTTCGGGCGTGTTGACGGTGATGCGCACCAGCTCGGAACCGGCCAGGGCCAGCTCCTTGACCTGGATGGCGGTGCCGATCACGTCGGTCGTGTCGGTGTTGGTCATCGACTGCAGGCGCACCGGAGCGTCGCCGCCGATGGTGACGACCCGGCTCCCCCAGACCGCACGGGCCTGGCGCGAGCGGCGCGGCAGCGGTGCGGCGGACGGGATGGTGGCGGGCGTTTCCGGAGCGTTCATCGAAACCTCACTGCAAGAACTTCTTCGCTCACTGCAACTCGACGCGGGCGACGGCGTTGCGCGTCAGCGGCGCCAGGTCGACGGGCTGGCCGCGGAAGACCAGGCGGGTCGCCGGCGCATTGCCGATTTTGAGCCGGATCGGCAGCTGGCCCTCGACGCCGGCCGACTCGCCCGCCTGCAGCAGACGCGAGAACAGCAGCTGGCCCTTGCCGTCATAGGCTTCGACCCAGGAGGCGCCGTCGGCGTGCAGTTGCACCAGGCTCGGGCGCGAGGCCGCGGCCGGCACGGGGGCGGACGCCACGAGCGTGCGTGCGGCCGGGGTCGCGGCCTGTGCCACCGACGCCGGCGCGGACGGCTGGGCGACGGCGGGCGCGACCACGCTCTGCGAGGCCTGCAGCACGGGCGCTGCCGGGTCCAGCGGCACGGCCGAGGCCGACACCTCGGCCGCCGGCTCGACAGCCAGCTCGGCGGGCGCGGCCGGTTCGGCGGCCGGCGGCGCGTCGGCCGTGGCCGCCGGCGGCTGCAGCAGCCCGCTCGGCATGAAATAGACGACCGCGGCAGCCACGAGCAGCGCACCGCCGGCCCAGGCCATCGGACGCACCGCCCCCAGGTTGACCTTGGGCAGATCGGGGCCGGCACGCTCGCGGAACGGCGTGTTCAGGTTGCCGACGACGTGGTCCAGCGCCGAGCCATCGGTCTGCGGCAACAGCGCCAGCACCGGCTGGGGGTCGGTGCGCAGCGCACGGCACACCGCCTGGGCCAGCGCCCGGGTGAAGGCCGCATCCGGCAGCGAGGCGTACTGGTCGGCTTCGAGGGCTTCGAGCTTGGCCACCGGGACCTTGATCGACGCCGCCAGCGCGGCGATGTGCAGGCCCTGCTTCTCGCGCGCGGCGCGCAGCAGCGCGCCGGCCGTCGTGCCCTCGGGCGGGGGCGTCACGGGATCAGTCATCGAACCGGCCTTGCTCGAACAGCGCTGCCTCAGGCGATTGGGGGAAACGGTCGCGCACCTGGCGACCGAACTCGCGTGCACCAGCCAGGTTGCCGAGCCGGCGCTCGATGCGCGCGGCCAGCCAGAGCGAGGACGGGCTGGATTGCTCCGCCACGGCGTTCACTCGCTGGACGTAGAAGCGCGCGCGCTCGTACTCGCCGCGTCGGTACAGCGTGTCGGCGAGGTTGAACGAGGTGGCGGCATTGCCGGGGTCGAGCTGGAAGCTGCGCATCAGCGCGCTCTCGGCATCGGCCCAGCGGCCTTCACGGGCGTCGCAGACGCCCTTGGCGAGCAGCGTGCGGGAGCCGCCGCGGTACTGCGGCAGCGCCATCGCGGCGTCAAACTCGCGGTCGGCGTCGGCGTAGCGGCGCTGCTGGCAGAGGAACCAGCCGTAGTTGTGGCGCATGTCGCCGTCGCGCGGGGCCAGCGACAGCGCGCGCTGGAAGCTCTCCTCGGCCAGCCGGTTCTCGCCCAGCGCGGCGTAGATCAGGCCGCGCAGGCCCAGCGCCTCGGGCATGTCGGGACGGGCCGCCAGCGCCTGCTTGACCTCGTTCAGCGCAGTCTCGGTCTGCCCGCGCGCGAAGTAGGCTGACGCCAGCTCCAGCCGCACCTTGGCCCGGCGCTCGACGTCGGCGGGGTCGTTGCTCGGGCGCGCGTCGCGCACGCTGCCACCGGCCGGCGGCTCGGTGACACAACCCGGCAGCAGCGTGCCCAAGCACGCCAGCACTGCCAGCGAAGCCAGCAGGCGTCGCGTCACCGCGAGTCCTCCGCCGCGGCGATCGGGATCGTGCGCCGGCGCTCCAGCAGGCGCTCGCGCGCCCGGGTGCGGTCCTGGACCTCGCCGGCGAGCTGGCCGCAGGCGGCGTCGATGTCGTCGCCGCGCACCTTGCGGATCGTCGTCACGATGCCCGCGTCCTGCAGCACCTTGGCAAACGCCGTCACGCGTTCGCGCGGCGAACGCTTCAGCCCCGACTCGGGGAAGGGGTTGAACGGGATCAGGTTGAACTTGCACGGCACGCGGCGGCGGCGGACGAGGTGCACGAGCTGCTGCGCCTGCTCGGGGGCGTCGTTGACGCCGTCGAGCATGCAGTACTCGAAGGTGATGAAGTCGCGCGGGGCGGCTTCGACATAACGCAGGCAGGCGTCGAGCAGCGCCTCGATGCCGTCCTTGCGGTTGATCGGCACGAGCATGTCGCGCAGCGCGTCGTCGGGTGCGTGCAGCGAGACCGCCAGCGCCACCGGGCAGTCCTCGCGCAGGCGGTCGATCATCGCCACCATGCCCGAGGTCGACACCGTCACGCGGCGGCGCGACAGGCCGTAGCCGTGGTCGTCGAGCATCACGCGCAGCGCCGGCACGACGGCGGCGTAGTTCTGCAGCGGCTCGCCCATGCCCATCATCACGACGTTGTCGATGACACGCTGGCCATCCGGCCCGCGCAGGCGGTGCTCGGCGTAGCGCAGCTGGGCGATGATCTCGCCGGTGCTCAGGTTGCGGCTGAAGCCCTGGTGCCCGGTCGAGCAGAAGCGGCAGCCGACGGCGCAGCCGGCCTGCGAGGACACGCACAGCGTGCCGCGGTCGTCCTCGGGGATGTAGACGGTCTCGACGGCGTTGCCGCCGCCGACGTCGAACAGCCACTTGGTCGTGCCGTCGGCCGAGACGTGCTCGCTGATGACCGGCAGCGACTCGACCACCGCCGCGCCGGCGAGCTTGCCGCGCAGCGACTTGGCGAGATCGGACATCTTGTCGAAGTCCGACTCGCCTTTCTGGTGGATCCAGCGGAACAGCTGGACGGCGCGGAAACGCTTCTCGCCCAGGCTGTCGCAGAAGGCCGCCAGCCCCTCGAGGTCGAAGTCGAGAAGATTGACGGCCATCGTCGACTCAGCGGCTGTAGACGCTCATGCCGGGGAAGAAGAACGCGACCTCGACGGCCGCCGTTTCCGGGGCGTCGGAGCCGTGCACGGCGTTGGCGTCGATGCTGTCGGCGAAGTCGGCGCGGATCGTGCCCTTCTCGGCCTTCTTCGGATCGGTCGCGCCCATCAGCTCGCGGTTCTTGGCGATCGCGCCTTCACCTTCGAGCACCTGGATCATCACCGGGCCCGAGATCATGAAGTTCACGAGGTCGTTGAAGAACGGACGCGCCTTGTGCACGGCGTAGAAGGCCTCGGCCTCGGCACGCGACAGGTGCTGCATCTTCGCGGCGGCGATCTTCAGGCCGGCGCCTTCAAAGCGGGCGTAGATCTGGCCGATGACGTTCTTGGCGACGGCGTCGGGCTTGATGATCGAGAGGGTGCGTTCGATGGCCATGTAAATGTTCTCCTGAATCAAGGACTTGGCAAAGTTTTCGATTCTACCGCGAGGGATCGCGGCAGGGATTTGACAAAGAGGCGCTCAACGCCCGCCGCGACGCCCGCCGCCGCCACCGCCGCCGCGCCCGCCGCGCGAGCCGCCACGGCCACCGCCGCCGGACCCCTTGCGCAGGAAGGCGTCGCCGCCGATGTAGCCGACCGAGGTCTGCATCGGGTCGGGCTGGCCGCCGGCGCCGCCCTTCTTCGGGCCGCGGGCGCCGCGGCCGCCGGCCAGCGGCTTGGGCTTCTGCACGAAGCGCTTGTCGTAGGTCTGCTGCAGCGGGTTCGGGATCGGGCCGTCCTCGCCGAAGTCGCGCACCGGCCGTTCGCGCTGCAGGCCGCGCTTGTCGTAGGTCTGCTGCAGCGGGTTCGGGATCGGGCCGTCCTCGGGAATCTCGCGCTTGCGCTGGCGCTCCTGCTGGATCGCGCGCTTGTCGAAGGTCTGCTGCAGCGGGTTCGGGATCGCCGGCCCCTCGCCGCCCTCGCGGCGCTGCGGCCTGGCCGCACGCGGCGCGCCCTCGGGGGCATTGCCGCCGCGGCCGCGCTTGCCGCGCTTGCCGCGACGGTCGCCGCCGGCTTCACGCGCCTCGCGCACCTCGCCTTCGGGACGTTCGCCGACGCCGGTCATGCGGCGCAGCACGCGCACGTCCTGCTCGCTCAGGTCGACCCAGACGCCGCGCTTGAGCCCCTTGGGCAGCACGACCGAGCCGTAGCGGATGCGGATCAGCCGGCTCACCGCGTGGCCGACGGCGTCGAAGAGCTTGCGCACCTCGCGGTTGCGGCCTTCGGTGATGACGCAGCGATACCACTGGTTGGCGCCTTCGCCACCGCCGTTCTCGATGCTCTTGAACGCGCAGCGCTGGCCGTCGATCTCGACGCCTTCGAGCAGCTTCTGGCGCGACGCGTCGTCCAGGCCGCCGAGCGAACGCACGGCGTACTCGCGCTCGATGCCGAAACGCGGGTGCATCAGCTGGTTGGCCAGCTCGCCGGAGTTGGTGAACAGCAGCAGGCCTTCGGTGTTGATGTCCAGACGGCCGACCGACTGCCACTTGCCCTGGTGCAGCCGGGGCAGACGACGGAAGACCGTCGGCCGCTGCTGCGGATCGTCGTGCGTGACGACCTCGCCGGCCGGCTTGTGATAGGCGATGACGCGGGTCGGCGGCGGCGCGATGCGGTAGCGCACCGGCTTGCCGCCGACGGCGATGCGGTCGCCGGCGGCGATGCGCTGGCCGATGTGCGCCGGCTCGCCGTTCACGGTGATGCGCCCTTCCAGGATCATCTGCTCCATGTCGCGGCGCGAGCCGATGCCGGCCTGGGCCAGCACCTTGTGCAGCTTGGGCGCGTCGGGCTCGGGCGCGAGCACACGCTTGGCCGGCAGCGGCGGCGCTTCGTCGCCGGCCTCGGCGTCCCAGCTGCCCGACAGCACGCTGGCGAAGACCTCGCCGACGTCGGCCGGCGGCAGCTGCGGCGCCGGCGCGGCGGCTTCGGCGGCCTCGTCGTCGCCGGCGGCGGCGTCGCCTTCGGCGGCCGGAGCGGCAGCGTCGCGCGGAGCACGCTCGCCGCGGTCGCCGCCCCGGCGGCCGCGGCGGCGGTTGCGGCCGCGGCGCGGCGCATCAGCTTCGGCACCGGCTTCGGTGGGCGCGCCCTCGGCGCCCTCGCCTGCCGGCTCGGCCACGGGCTCGGCAGCCGCCGGGGCTTCGGAGCGCACGGGCGCCTCGGCGAGCTGCGGCGCCGACTCGGGCGCACGCTCGGCGGCGGCGGCCGGCAGCGACTCGACGACGGCCGCAGGCTCGGCCAGCGGCGTCTCGGCCGCGGCGTCCTTCTTGGTCGTGCGCCGGCGGCGCGGCTTGGCCTCGGCCGCGGGCTCTGCCGCAACCTCGGGCGCGGGCGCCTCGGGAGCCGGCGGCGCCTCGGCGGCCGGCGCGGCGGCGACGGCGGGCGCCTCGGCCTTCTTGCGCGGCGCCCGCCGCTTCTTCGGCGCGGCCTCCTCGGCGGCAGGCGCGGCGGCGATCGGGTCCGGCGTGGATTCGGCGTCGTTCGAGCTCATGCGATCTCGTCGTTCAGGATTGGGTGTCGGGGCCGGACTCGCCCTGGGGCCGTCCGGTGATGGGGGCAGGCGCGTCGGCGCCCGGTGTCTCGGGGGTGGCGGCGGCCACGGCGTCGGCGTCGTCCAGCGGCAGCCGGGCCTGGCCGTCGCCGAGCAGCGAAGGCTGGTCTTCCAGCGCCTCGAGCATCGCCGTCGGCGCCTCGCCGCCGTCCAGCGGCGGCAGCTGGTCCAGGCTCTTCAGGCCCAGGTCGTCGAGGAACTGGCGCGTCGTCGCGTACAGCGCCGGGCGGCCGGGGGCCTCGCGGTAGCCGATGACCTCGACCCAGCCGCGGTCCTCGAGCTGCTTGACGATCTGGCTGCTGACGGTGACGCCGCGGATGTCCTCGATGTCGCCGCGCGTGACCGGCTGGCGGTAGGCGACGATGGCCAGCGTCTCCAGCGCCGCACGCGAGTACTTCGGCGGCTTCTCGGGGTTCAGGCGGTCGAGGTAGTCGCGCATCTCCGGCCGACTCTGGAAGCGCCAGCCCGAGGCCAGCGCGACCAGCTCGACGCCGCGGCCCCGCCAGTCGGACGCCAGCTCGTCGAGCAGCGTGCGCAGCGTGTCGGCGCCGACCTGGTCGTCGAAGAGCACGCGCATCTCGCGCAGCGGCAGGGGCCGGTCCGCGCAGATGAGCGCCGTCTCGAGGACGCGCTTCGCCTCCGATGTGTTCATCGCCTGGGATGAGGGCCTGCGGGCGGCAGGCGGGTCGTTCGTTGGGTCGGGCCGGCGCGAGGGCCGGGGCGAGGAGTCGCCGTGGGTCGGGATCGCGCGGCAGCGGCCAGCAGCGCCCGGACATTGTCAAACGAGCGGGATTGTAACCCCAGCAATGGCCCGCCATGCCGCCGAGAAATCGGCCGGCGGCGGACAGACGAAGGACAGCGGCGCCCGCGTGAGCGGATGTTCGAGCTCCAGCCGCACCGCGTGCAGCGCCTGGCGCGCCATGCCCAGCGCCGGCCGGCCGCCGTACAGCGTGTCGGCCACCAGCGCATGGCCGCGCGAGGCCAGATGCACGCGGATCTGGTGCGTGCGCCCGGTGTGCAGCGTGCAGCGCACGGCGCTGACGCCGTCGTGCTGCGCCAGGCACTCGACGTCGGTACGCGCCGGTTTGCCCGACGCGACGACGGCCATGCGCACGCGCGACACCGGGTCGCGGCCGACCGGCGCGTCGATGCGCTGCGTCGCCACCGCACCGTGCGCCAGCGCCAGGTAGCGCCGGTGCACGTCGCGCGCGGCGATGTCGCGCACCAGCGCCGTCACCGCCGGCAGGCTCTTGCCGACCATCATCACGCCCGAGGTGTCCTTGTCCAGGCGGTGCACGATGCCGGCACGCGGCAGCGTCGCGGCGGCGGCGTGGTGGGCCAGCAGGCCGTTGAGCAGTGTGCCCGACCAGTTGCCCGGCGCCGGGTGCACGACCAGCCCGGCGGGCTTGTCCAGCACCAGCAGGTGCTCGTCCTCGTACAGGATGGCCAGCGCCATCGGCTGCGGGCGGAAGGCGCGGCTCTCGTCGGTGGGGACCAGCTCGACTTCGACACGCTGGCCGGCCTTGACGCGCCGCGATGCGGTGCTCGCGGGCTGGCCGTCCACGCGCACGTGGCCGAGTTCGATCAGGTGCTGCAGGTGGCTGCGCGAGAACTCGCCGGCGATCGACACCAGCACGCGATCTAGGCGCTCGCCGTGGCGCGCGGTGTCGACGACGTCGCTGCGCGTCTCGACGGCATCGTCGGCGCCGCCGTCGTCCTCGGTGCCGTCCACCTGGGACGCCGGGACATCGTGCGCGAGCGACGGGGTCGCCTCCCTATAATCGGCCGCTTTTGGCACGCTTCCGGCACGCTTTCCGATGACCTTCTCCCAGAGGTGGCGCCTTGCGCCCGTAGCCGTTTCGACGGCCGTGATGGTGGCCACGCTGCTGGCAGGCTGCGGCTCGACCACCAAGGAAGAGCGCGCCGACGTGGCGGCCGAAAAATTGTATGCGGACGCCAAGGACAACATGGAGGCCGGCAGCTACGAGCCGGCCATCAAGGCCTTGTCGCGCGTCGAGGGCCTGGCCGCCGGCACGGTGCTGGCGCAGCAGTCGCAGATCGACCTCGCCTACCTGTACTGGAAGACCGGCGAGCGGGCCCAGGCGCTGACGACGATCGAGCGCTTCATCCGCCTCAACCCGTCGAGCCCGGCGCTGGACTACGCGATGTACCTGCGCGGGCTGATCAACTTCAACGAGGACATGGGCCTGTTCGGGCGCATCGCCCGTCAGGACCTGTCCGAGCGCGACCAGCGCGCCGCACGCGACGCCTACCAGGCCTTCAAGCAGCTCGTCGAGCAGTTCCCGCAGTCCAGGTACACGCCGGACGCCAAGCTGCGCATGGACTACATCGTCAACTCGCTGGCGGCCTACGAGGTGCACGTCGCGCGCTATTACTTCAAGCGCGGCGCCTACGTCGCGGCGGCCAACCGCGCGCAGCAGGCGGTGGCCGAGTTCCAGCGTTCGCCGGCGGCCGAGGAAGGCCTGTTCCTGATGGTGCAGAGCTACGACCGGCTGCAACTCGTCCAGCTGCGCGACGATGCGCTGCGCGTGCTGCAGAAGAACTACCCCGACAGCCGTTTCCTGGCCCAGGCCATCGAACCCGAGAAGCGCCCCTGGTGGAAGCTCTGGTGAGGCCTGCGCCCCGCTGAACAAGGCCGCCCGAGGGCGGCCTTTTTGTCGTCAGTGCTCGGCGGCGAGCTCGTGCAGCCAGTCCAGCGCCTCTTCCTCCGAGCCCACCCAGGACATCGGCGGCAGCGCCGCGCGCAGCCGCGCGCCATAGCCCATCTGGCGCATGCGCGGGTCGCAGACGACGAGCAGGCCGCGGTCGGTCTCGGTGCGGATCAGCCGCCCGGCGCCCTGCTTCAGCGACACCGCGGCCTCGGCGACGAAATAGGCGTCGAACGGGTCGCGGCCCTCGGCGCGCAGCTGGCGCACGCGGGCCTCGACCAGCGGGTCGTTGGGCGGCGGGAACGGCAGCTTGTCGATGAGCACGCACTGCAGGGCGTCGCCCGGCATGTCGATGCCTTCCCAGAAGCTCTGCGAGCCGACCAGCACCGCGCCGCGGCCGTCGCCGAAGCGCTGCAGCAGCGCACGCCGCGGCTGGCTGCCCTGCACCAGGATCTCCAGCGCCTGACCCTGCCACTCGGCCTCGGTGCGCAGCGCCTCGGCGATCTGCGGCAGCACGCGCAGCGTCGTCGTCAGCACGAAGGTGCGGCCGCCCAGCGCGCCGGCCAGCCGCGCGGCCAGCGAGCCCACCGCCGCCGGGTGCGCGGCTTCGTTGGGCTTCGGGAAGCGCGCCGGGATCCAGGCCCGGGCATGGTTCGGGTAGTCGAAGGGGCTGCCGACACGCAGCGTCGTCGCGTCCTCCAGCCCGGTGGCCGAGGTGAACCAGCCCAGGCCGTCGTCCTCGCCGAGCGTCGCCGAGGTGAAGATCCAGGCCCGCGGCGCCGCCTGGCGCTGCTCGGTCAGCATGTCGCGGATGTCCAGCGGCGACTCGACCAGCCGGGCCTGCAGCGGCGACAGATCGATCCAGCGCACGCGGCCGTCGGCGGCCTCGTCGGCGAAACGCCCGGCCAGCTCGGCGATCGTGCGCACACGCTCCTGCAGGCGCACGAAGTCCGGGCCGACCGCGGCGACGCCGGCCAGCGCGTCGGCGGCTTCGTCGGCCGCCCGCGCCAGCGCCGCCAGCGGCTCCTGCAGCCGGCCGTCGCGGGCCCGTTCGTCCCAGCGCAGCTTGATCACGCCGCGCACCTCGCGCAGCGCGCCGGCGCAGGCCAGGCGCAGCTCGCGCGCCGCCTTCTCCAGCCCGGCCTGCAGCTCGTGCCAAGGCATCAGGCCGCGGGCCTGCGCCAGCCCGGCGGCCAGCAGGTCGCGGCCGACGTCGAGCACCTGGGCCGTGCCGAGCATCGTGCCGAGGAACTGCACGCCGGTCTCGACGAGCTGGTGGGCCTCGTCGAAGACCGCCGCGTCGACCGTCGGCAGCAGCTCGGCGACGCCGCTGTCGCGCAGCGCCATGTCGGCGAAGAACAGGTGGTGGTTGACGACGACGAGGTCGGCGGCCATCGCCTCGCGGCGGGCCTGCATCACGTGGCAGTTGCGGTGCTCGGGGCAGTCGGTGCCCAGGCAGTTGTCGCGGGTCGAGGTGACGATCGGGATCACCGGCGAACGTTCGTCCAGGCCTTCGAGTTCGGCGAGGTCGCCGCTGCGCGTGGACAAGGCCCAGGTCTCGACGCGCGCGAGCTGGCGCACGGCGAAGCGGTCGGGCAGCTCGGCCGTCGTGCGCGCATGGGCCAGACGGTGGCGGCACAGGTAGCTGGCGCGGCCCTTGAGCAGCGCCATGCGCACCGGCACGCCCAGGGCCTGCACCAGGCGCGGCAGGTCGCGCAGGAAAAGCTGGTCCTGCAGGCTCTTGGTGGCGGTGCTGACCAGCGCACGCCGGTCCGACAGCAGCAGCGGCACGAGGTAGGCGAAGGTCTTGCCGACGCCGGTGCCGGCCTCGGCGACCAGGGTGCCGCGCTCCTCGACGGCGCGGGCGACGGCCAGCGCCAGGCGGTCCTGCTGCTCGCGCGGCATGAAGTGGGCGTCGTGGCGCGCGAGCGCGCCATCGCTCGCGAAGGCCTCCGCGACGCGGTCGGCGAGGTCCTGGCTCACGCGGGCTCGGGCGGTTCGAGCGCGCCCTCCAGCTGCGCGATGCGGTCGCGCAGCGCGAGGCGGCGCTTCTTCAGGCGCCGCAGCACGAGGTCGTCGGACGGTGTCGCGACGGCATGGCGGTCGATCAGGTCGTCCAGGTCGGCGTGCTCGATGCGCAACTCGATGAGTAGCCTTTGCGGCGAATGCAGGTTGTCGTCCATTGCTCCGCACCGGGGGCCGGATGGCCGAGTTTATAGTCGGCCGCATGCCGCCACCCGCCCCTGCCCGGCCGACGTTCCGCCTGAACGCGACCACCGCCCTGCACCGCGGCGACCGCGCCTATCAGCAGGACCAGGTGGCCATCGTGCCGCACGCACGCGTCAACGGCTGCGCGCTGGCCGTCGTCGCCGACGGCATGGGCGGCAAGAGCGGCGGGCGCAAGGCCGCCGACCAGGTGCTGCTCACCGCACGCCAGCTCTTCGAGCGCTTCGTGCCCGGCGAGGACACGGCCGCCGACCTGCTGCGCCAGCTGGTGACCGAGTCGCACCTGATGATCAAGCTGACGGCGATCACCGCCGAGGAGGAGCCGCACAGCACCGTCGCGGCCTTCCTGCTGCAGCCCGACCTCGGCTGCGACGTGATCCACGCCGGCGATTCGCGCATCTACCACTTCCGCGGCGCCGAACTGGTCTGGCGCAGCACCGACCACTCCTTCGTGCAGCGGCTGATCGACGACGGCAAGCTCACCGAGGAAGCGGCCAACCACCACCCGCAGTCCAACCTGCTGACCGGCTGCCTGGGCACCCACGCGGACCCGCCGCTGACGCTGCACCGCATCGGCCGGCTCGAGCCCGGCGACACACTGCTGGCCTGCAGCGACGGCCTCTGGCACTACTTCACGACCAAGGAGCTGGGCGCGATCGTGCATGCGCTGCCGCCGCGCGAGGCCGGCGAGATGCTGGTCAACAAGGCCCGGCAGCGTGCACGCGGCGGCGGCGACAACCTGTCGCTGGCGCTGACGCGCATCGAGGCGCTGAAGTAGGCGCGCTCAGTCCCGGGGAATCTCGGGACGGGACGGCAGCGGCGTGACCGGTTTCTTCGCCTTGGCGCGGCGCTGCGCTTCGCGCTCGGCGATCCGGGCCCGGTCGTCGGCCGCCTGCTGCCGCCGCTGCTCCGCCGCCTCGGTGCGGCGCTGGGCGCGCAGGGCTTCGTCGTGGGCCCGCGCGGCGCGTTCGGCCTCGGATGGTGAGGGCTGCGGGCGCGCCGCAGGCGCCGACGCGGCCTCGCGGATCACCGGCGCCGGCTGGGCGGGCAGCGGCGGGCGTGCCGCGGCTTCGCGCTGCTTGGCCTCGATCGCCTCCAGCCGCGCCGCGGCACGCCGGCGGCGCTCCTGTTCGTCGAGCACCAGCTCCTGGCTCTTCAGGACGCCCAGCGCCTCGCGCCGCCGTGCCTTGGCCTCGTCGACACAGGCGGTGACGACGAACCGCGTGCGGCAGGCCGCTTCGTCGGCGGCATAACGCGACTCGGCGGCGGCACGCTCGCGGGAGATGCGCTCACGCTCGGCACGGACGTCGAGATCGGCCGCGGCGGCGGCACCGGCGGCCAGCAGCAGCGAGGCCAGCGCGACAGGGGAAAGACGGTCCATCGGCAGGAGTGTGCCCGAGCGCAGCATCACGGGGGCGCCCGTCAGGTCAGCGAGGTGTCGACCTCGCGGCGTTCGAGGCCCAGGTATTCGGCCGACTGCATCTCGCGCAGCCGCGAGACGGTGCGCGGGAACTCGTGCGCCAGCGGGCCGTCGGTGTACAGCGCCTCGGGCGGAGCCTCGGCCGAGACCAGGAACTTGACGCGCCGGTCGTAGAGCACGTCGACGAGCCAGGTGAAGCGCCGCGCCTCGCTGGCCAGCCGCGGCGGCATGCTGGGCACGTCCGACAGGATCAGCGTGTGAAAACGCGAGGCCAGCTCCAGATAGTCGTTCTGCGAACGCGGGCCACCGCACAGCGTCTTGAAGTCGAACCAGACGACGCCGCCGGCACGCCGGCGCGCACGCAGCTCGCGGTGCTCGATGTGCAGCAGCGGGTCTTCGTCGCGGGCCTCGGCCAGGCGCTCGAAGGCTTCGGCCAGCGCCCGCTCGGCCGCGGCATCGGCCGGGCAGTGGTAAGTCTCGACGTGCTGCAGCGTGCGCTGGCGGTAGTCGATGCCCGCGTCGACGTCGACGACCTCCAACTGCGTCTTCAGCAGCTCGATGGCCGGCAGGATGCGGTCGCGGTGCAGGCCGTTCGGGTACAGGTCGTCGGGGTGGAAGTTGGACGTCGTGACGATGCTGACGCGGTTGTCGAACAGCGCCTGCAGCAATCGGTGCAGGATCATCGCGTCGGTGACGTCGGCGACGTGGAACTCGTCGAAGCAGATCAGGCGGAAGCGCCGCGCGATGCGCCGGCCGAGTTCGTCCAGCGGGTCGGCGGTGCCCTTCAGGTCCTGCAGCTCGCGGTGCACCTCGCGCATGAACTCGTGGAAGTGCAGCCGCGTCTTGCGCACCAGCGGCACGGCCTGGAAGAAGCAGTCCATCAGGAAGCTCTTGCCGCGGCCGACACCGCCGACCATGTAAACGCCGCGCGGGATCGGCGGGCGCACCAGCAGCTTGGTGAGGCGGTTGCCGCGCCGCGCCTTGTAGTCGGCCCACTCGCGCTCGCAGCGCTCGAGCGCGTCGATGGCGCGCAGCTGCGCCGGGTCGGACTGGTAGCCGCGTTCGGCCAGCGTGGCCTCGTACAACGCTCGGACGCCGGACATGTGCGTGTCTTCGAGGGAGGATCGACAGGGTCGCGGATGCTAGCCGCCCGCGGCGGCCGCGAGGCTGCGGCCACGCAAGCGCACGCAGGGCTGGCCAAGGCCGCCCCGCGTGCCCCGCACTCAGAAATTCAGCGTGCGCTTGTCGACGGCCAGCGCCGCTTCCTTCACCGACTCGGCCAGCGAGGGGTGGGCGTGGCAGATGCGCGCGATGTCCTCGCTGCTGGCCTTGAAGGCCATCGCGACGCAGGCCTCGGCGATCAGCTCGCTGGCCAACGGGCCGACGATGTGCACGCCGAGGATTTCGTCTGTGGTGGCGTCGGCCAGGAACTTGACCATGCCGGTCGTGTCGCCCAGCGCGCGGGCGCGGCCGTTGGCCATGAAGGGGAAGGTGCCGGCCTTGTAGGCGCGGCCTTCGGCCTTGAGCTGCTGCTCGGTCTTGCCGACCCAGGCGATCTCGGGGCTGGTGTAGAGCACCCACGGAATCAGGCCGAAGTCGACGTGGCCGTGCTGGCCGGCGATGCGTTCGGCGACCGCCACACCCTCCTCCTCGGCCTTGTGCGCCAGCATCGGCCCGCGCACGACGTCGCCGACCGCCCAGACGCCCGGCAGGTTGGTGCGGCACTCGTCGTCGACGACGATGGCGCCGCGTTCGTCGAGCTTCAGGCCCACGGCCTCGGGGTTCAGGCCGGTCGTGTTCGGCACCCGGCCGATGGAGACGATCAGCTTGTCGACGTCGAGCGTCTTCTCGGCGCCCTTGGCGTCGGCGTAGGCGACGCTGACGCCCTTGGCGCCGGTCTTGATCTCGCCGATCTTCACGCCCAGCTCGACCTTCAGGCCCTGCTTGGCGAACGCCTTCTGCGCCTCCTTGGCGATCTGCTCGTCGGCCGCGCCGAGGAAGGCCGGCAGCGCCTCGAGCACCTGCACCTCGGCGCCCAGGCGGCGCCAGACCGAGCCCATCTCCAGGCCGATGACACCGGCGCCGATGACACCCAGCTTCTTGGGCACCGCGCCGATGCGCAGCGCGCCGTCGTTGCTGAGGATCTTGTCCTCGTCGAACGGCAGGCCCGGCAGCGCGCGCGCGCTGGAGCCGGTGGCGACGACGACCTGCTTGCCGGTCAGCAGTTCGTCACCGACCGCGATCTGGTAGCCGCCGTCGCCCGCCTTCACGAACGAGCCACGGCCGTGGAAGAAGCTCACCTTGTTCTTCTTGAACAGGTAGAGGATGCCGTCGTTGTTCTGCTTCACGACCTGGTCCTTGCGCGCGACCATCTTCGCGACGTCGATGGACAGGCTCTTCAGGCCGATGCCGTGCTCGGCGAAGTGCTTGGCGGCGTGCTCGTAGTGCTCGCTGGACTGCAGCAGCGCCTTGCTCGGGATGCAGCCGACGTTGGTGCAAGTGCCGCCCGGGGCCGGGCCGCCCTTGTCGTTCTTCCACTCGTCGATGCAGGCGGTGGTGAAGCCGAGCTGGGCAGCGCGGATCGCGGCGATGTAGCCGCCCGGGCCGCCGCCGATGACGATGACGTCGAAATTCTTGGACATGAGGTCTTTCTAGACGGGATCCTCGGGCACGAAGATCCACAGCAGCAGGTACAGCAGCACGCCGGTGCCGCCGAAGAGGGCCAGGCCGGCGGTGACGAGGCGCCAGATCCAGGCCTCGACGCCGGTGGCACGCGCCAGGCCGCCGCAGACACCGCCGAGCCAGCGGTCGCCGCGGCTGCGGCGCAGCCGGTTGACGGCGTCGAGGGCCGGCGCTGGCGCGGCCGCGCCGTCGAGCAGGCGCGCCTTGGCGCGAGCAAACTCCTCGTCGCTCAGCACGCCGCGCTGGCGCAGTTCGTCCAGGCGGGAGAGTTCGTCGGCCAGGCTCATCGTGCGCTCAGAGGTCGAACAGCAGGCGCGACGGGTCTTCCAGCGCTTCCTTCATCGCCACCAGGCCGAGCACGGCTTCGCGGCCGTCGATGATGCGGTGGTCGTAGGACATCGCCAGGTAGTTCATCGGGCGCACGACGATCTGGCCGTTCTCGACCACGGCCCGGTCCTTGGTGGCGTGCACGCCGAGGATGGCGCTCTGCGGCGGATTGATGATCGGCGTCGACAGCATCGAGCCGAAGACACCGCCGTTGCTGATCGAGAAGGTGCCGCCGGAGAGCTCTTCGATCGACAGCTTGCCGTCGCGGGCCTTGGCGCCGTACTCGGCGATCTTCTTCTCGATGTCGGCGAACGACATCTGGTCGGCGTTGCGCAGGATCGGCACCACCAGGCCGCGCGGCGAGCCGACGGCGATGCCGATGTCGAAGTAGCCGTGGTAGACGATGTCGTTGCCGTCGACCGAGGCGTTGAGCACCGGGTACTTCTTCAGCGCCGCGACCGCGGCCTTGACGAAGAAGGACATGAAGCCGAGCTTGACGCCGTGTTCCTTCTCGAAACGCTCCTGGAAGCGCTTGCGCATCTCCATCAGCGGCGCCATGTTGACCTCGTTGAAGGTCGTCAGGATGGCGTTGGTGGCCTGCGACTGCAGCAGGCGCTCGGCGACGCGGGCGCGCAGGCGCGACATCGGCACACGCTGCTCGGGGCGCTCGCCGAGGTTGACCGCCGGCGCGGCCACCGGGGGCAGCGGCTTGGCGACGGCCGGGGCGGCGGGCGCGGCGACCGGCGCGGCGGCCTTCGGTGCGGCCGGTGCAGCCAGCGCGCCGAGCACGTCGCCCTTGGTGACGCGGCCGTCCTTGCCGGTGCCCGGCACCGAGCCGGAGGCGAGGTTGTTGTCGGCCATCAGCTTGGCGGCAGCCGGCATCGCGACGCCGGCCTTGGAACCGCCGGCGGCAGGCGCGGCCGCGGCGGGTGCCGGGGCGGCCGCAGCCGGCGCGGAGGCAGCGGCCGCGGGCGCGGCGGCGCCGGCCTTGGCCTCGGTGTCGATCCTGGCGATCAGCTGGTCGCTGGCGACGGTGGAACCGTCGGCCTCGACGAGCTCGGCCAGCACGCCGGCGGCCGGCGCCGGCACCTCGAGCACGACCTTGTCGGTCTCGATCTCGATCAGGATCTCATCGGCGGCGACGGCGTCGCCGGGCTTCTTCTTCCATTGCAGCAGGGTGGCTTCCGCGACCGATTCGGACAGTTGCGGGACCTTCACTTCAACGATTGCCATGGTCTATCTCGGTGTCTTGTTCGGGGCACCGCGGGGTGACAGGGCCGTCCAGGCCGTCGACCTCGCGGCGGGGCCGGGCGCTGCCACACGGCGCGCCCGGCACGCGCTCACTTGGTCAAAACAAAGCCCTTGAGCTTGCCGTAGGCCTGCTCGAGCAGCGCCTTCTGCTGCTCCTGGTGCAGGTGCGAGTAGCCGACCGCGGGCGAGGCGGACGGCGGCCGGCCGGCGTAGCCCAGCTTCTGGCCGTCGAGCATGTTCTCGTGCACGTAGTGCTGCACGAAGAACCACGCGCCCTGGTTCTGCGGTTCGTCCTGGCACCACACGACCTCGGTGGCGTTCGGGAAACGCTTCATCTCGGCAGCGAAGGCCTTGTGCGGGAACGGATAGAGCTGCTCGACGCGAATGATCGCGACGTCGGCGGCCTTCTTCTCCTCGCGCTTCCGGATCAGGTCGTAGACCACCTTGCCCGAGCAGCAGACGACACGCTTGACCTTGTCGGCCTCGGCGTCCGGGTGCAGCGAGGTCATCACGGTGCGGAACTCGCCGCGCGTGAACTCGGTGAGCGGCGAGGTCGCGTCCTTGGCGCGCAGCAGCGACTTCGGCGAGAAGATCACCAGCGGCTTGCGGAACGGGCGCACCATCTGGCGGCGCAGCAGGTGGAAGATCTGGCTGGCCGAGGTCGGCTGCACGATCTGCATGTTGTTGTCGGCCGCCAGCTGCATGAAGCGCTCCAGGCGCGCCGAGCTGTGCTCGGGGCCCTGGCCTTCGTAGCCGTGCGGCAGCAGCATCACCAGGCCGTTGGCGCGGCCCCACTTCACTTCGCCGGAGGCGATGAACTGGTCGATGACGACCTGCGCGCCGTTGGCGAAGTCGCCGAACTGGGCTTCCCAGATCGTCAGCGTGTTCGGCTCGGCCGAGGCGTAGCCGTACTCGAAGCCGAGCACCGCTTCTTCGGACAGGATCGAGTCGATGACGACGAACGGCGCCTGGCCTTCGGCGACGTTCTGCAGCGGCACGTAGGTGCCGGTGTCCCACTTTTCGCGGTTCTGGTCGTGCAGCACGGCGTGGCGGTGCACGAAGGTGCCGCGGCCGCAGTCCTCGCCCGACAGGCGCACCGCGTAGCCGCTGGCCACCAGCGACGCGTAGGCCAGCGTCTCGCCCATGCCCCAGTCGACGTTGATCTCGCCGCGGCCCATCGCGGCGCGGTCGGCGAGCACCTTCTCGACCAGCGGGTGCACCTTGAAGGTCGACGGCAGCGTCGTCACGCGTTCGGCCAGCCGCTTGATCTCGGCCAGCGGCAGCGCGGTGTCGGCGGCGTCGGTCCACTTCCGGCCGAGGTACGGGGCCCAGTCGACCGCGTACTTGCTCTTGAAGTTGGTCAGCACCGGGTTGATCGTGTGCCGGCCCTCGTCCATCGCCGAGCGGAAGGCCTTGACCATCTGGTCCGGGCCCTCGGGCGGCAGCACGCCCTGGGCGACGAGCTTGTCGCCGTAGAGCTTGCGCGTGCCCGGGTGCTGGGCGATCTTCTTGTACATCAGCGGCTGCGTCAGGCTCGGCGTGTCCTGTTCGTTGTGGCCGAGCTTGCGGAAGCAGACGATGTCGACGACGACGTCCTTCTTGAACTGCTGGCGGTAGTCCATCGCCAGTTGGGTGCACAGCACGACGGCCTCGGGGTCGTCGCCGTTCACGTGCAGCACCGGCGCCTCGATCATCTTGACGACGTCCGAGCAGTACAGCGTCGAGCGGCTGTCACGCGGGTCGCTGGTCGTGAAGCCGATCTGGTTGTTGACGACCAGGTGCAGCGTGCCGCCGGTGAAGTAGCCGCGCGTCTTGGCCAGCGCCAGCGTCTCCATCACGACGCCCTGGCCGGCGAAGGCCGCGTCGCCGTGCACCTGCACCGGCAGGACCTGGTTGCCCTGCGGGTCGCCGCGGCGGTCCATGCGCGCCTTGGCCGAACCTTCGACGACCGGGTTGACGATCTCCAGGTGCGAGGGGTTGAAGGCCAGGCTCAGGTGCACCGGGCCGCCGGCGGTGGAAACGTCGCTGGAGAAGCCCTGGTGGTACTTGACGTCACCGGCCGGCAGCGCCTCGGGCGCGGTGTGGTCGAACTCGGCGAACAGGTCCTTGGGCATCTTGCCCAGGGTGTTGACGAGCACGTTCAGGCGGCCGCGGTGGGCCATGCCGACGACGATCTCCTGCACGCCCTTCTCGCCGGCGCGCTGCACGAGTTCGTCCATCGAGGCGATGAAGCTCTCGCCGCCTTCGAGCGAGAAGCGCTTCTGGCCGACGTACTTGGTGTGCAGGTAGCGCTCCAGGCCTTCGGCGGCGGTGAGGCGCTCGAGGATGTGCTTCTTCTCGTCGGCGGTGAAGCTGGGCTTGCTGCGCGAGGACTCCAGGCGCTCCTGCCACCAGCGCTTCTCGGCCGGGTCGGTGCAGTGCATGAACTCGACGCCGATCGTGCCGCAGTAGGTCTCGCGCAGGGCCTGCAGGATGTCCCGCAGGCTCATGTTCTCGGCCTTGCTGAAGTACGTGTTCGCGGCCGAGAACACGATGTCCATGTCCGACTCGCTCAGGTCGTAGAACGCCGGCTCGAGTTCGGGGATCTTCGGGCGCTCGGTGCGCTTGAGCGGGTCGAGGTCGGCCCAGCGCGAACCGAGGAAGCGGTAGGCCGCGATCAGGCTCTGGACGTGGACCTGCTTGCGCGCGACGGCGAGGTCGGCGGCGCTGGCCTTCAGCGCGAAGGCGTTGGCCTTGGCGCGCTGGGCGAAGGATTCGACGACCGGGGCGTGGGCGACGTCGCGGCTGTCGGAGCCGTCGACTGCAGGCACGTGCTGGAGATTGTCGAAGTAGGCGCGCCAGTTGTCGGGCACGCTGCCGGGGTTGTCGAGGTAGGCCTCGTAGAGTTCCTCGACGTACGGGGCGTTGCCCCCGAACAGGTACGAATTCGACCTGTACTGCTGCATCATCTCTCGCGCACCTTTCGCCCCGGTTCCCAGGGCTACGATGGGTTGATCAACCTTCCGCGGCCCCGGCTTCACCGGTTGGCGGATTGCGACCCGCCTTGCTGCACATCTGACTCAGCAAGGGGACGGGAAGGACCAGACACGTTCCGTATCCAGCGAAGGACTGTAGCACTCGTGCGGATTTCGGGTGGGGCGATCTGATCCAGCGCAAACCCGGACGCCCCCGTGCACGGCGTGGCAAATGGCACGCGGCGGCAGCCTTCATCGGCGCTTGGCGGCCCGGCGTCCGGGCGCACACTGCGCCGGCCATGTCCACCCGCCGCATCCTCATCGTTCCCGAGGCACCACCGAAGCCGACGGCCGGCGAGCCCTGCAACGGCTGCGGCGTCTGCTGCGCCGCCGAGCCCTGCCCGCTGGGCGTGTGGATCTCGCGCCGCCGCCACGGCGCCTGCGCGGCGCTGGTCTGGGCGGCCGAAGAAGGCCGCTACCGCTGCGGCGCGATCGCCGAGCCCGGCCGCCATCTGCCGTGGCTGCCCGAGGCCTGGGCGGCACGGCTGGCACGGCGCTGGATCGCCGCCGGCGTCGGCTGCGACGCAGACTACGAGGTGCTGGACGCACAACGGGCCGGAGACGCCGCGAACGGCGACCCGGCCCGCTGAGCCCGGCGGGGCCGAGTCAGGCCGTCAGGCCCAGGCGCTGGCGCGCCGCGTCGTACTCGCGCTTCAGCCGCGCGACCAGTTCGCCGGCCGGCAACACCGCCTTCACGGCACCGATGCCCTGGCCGCAGCCCCAGATGTCCTTCCAGGCCTTGGCGCCGTCGCCGCCGAAGTTCATCTTCGACGGGTCGCTCTCGGGCAGGTGGTCCGGGTCCAGCCCGGCGTTGCGGATCGACGGCTTCAGGTAGTTGCCGTGCACGCCGGTGAAGAGGTTGGAGTAGACGATGTCGTCGCTGTCGCAGTCGACGATGCACTGCTTGTAGGCCTCGGCGGCGCGCGCCTCCTCGGTGGCGATGAAGGCCGAGCCGATGTAGGCCAGGTCGGCGCCCATCGCCTGCGCGGCGAGCACTGCGTCGCCGGTGGCGATCGAGCCCGACAGCGCCAGCGGCCCGTCGAACCAGGCGCGGATCTCCTGGATCAGCGCGAACGGGCTCTTGACGCCGGCATGGCCGCCGGCACCCGCGGCCACGGCGATCAGGCCGTCGGCGCCCTTCTCCACCGCCTTGTGCGCGAAGGCGTTGTTGATGACGTCGTGCAGCACGATGCCGCCCCAGGCGTGCACCGCGTCGTTGACGTCGGTGCGCGCACCCAGCGAGGTGATGACCAGCGGCACTTTGTAGCGCGCGCAGACCTCCAGGTCGTGCTCGAGCCGGTCGTTGCTCTTGTGCACGATCTGGTTGATCGCGAACGGCGCCGACTTGCGCTCGGGGTGGTCGCGGTCCCAGGCGGCCAGCGTCTCGGTGATCTCGGCCAGCCACTCGTCGAGCAACGAGGCCGGCCGGGCGTTGAGCGCCGGCATCGAGCCGACGATGCCGGCCTTGCACTGCTCGATGACGAGCTTGGGGTTGCTGATGATGAACAGCGGCGAGCCGATGACCGGGAGCGCCAGGTGTCGCAGCACGGGCGGCAGCATCAGAAGGCCTCCAGTTCGAGCGCGGTGACCGACTCGGCGCCGTCGACGATGGCGTCGCGCAGACCGCCGCAGCGCACCAGCAGATGGTCGCCGTAGAAGCGCGCGGTGGCGATCTTGGCCTTCATGAACTCGGGATCCTCGCCGGCGGCCAGGCGCTGTTCGGCGACGAGCAGCGCCCGCGCCATCTGCCAGCCCGCCACCGCCGTGCCGGCCAGCATCAGATAGGGCACGCTGCCGGAGAACACGGCGTTCGGCTCGCTCTTCACCTTGGCGAGCACGAAGTCGACGACGTCGAGGAAGGCGCGGCGCGCGGCCCCCAGGTGGCGCGCCATCGCCAGTGCGGCGGCGCTGCCGGCCCCGTTCAGCTCGCCTTCGGTGGCTTCGATCTGCGCCGCGATCGCACGCGCGGTGGCGCCGCCGTCGCGCGCCGTCTTGCGGCCGACCAGGTCGTTGGCCTGGATCGCCGTCGTACCTTCGTAGATCGTCAGGATCTTCGCGTCGCGCAGGTGCTGCGCGGCGCCGGTCTCCTCGATGAAGCCCATGCCGCCGTGCACCTGCACGCCCAGGCTGGCGACGTCCAGGCTCATCTCGGTGGACAGGCCCTTCACCAGAGGAACCAGGAACTCGTAGAAGGCCTGGTTCTGCTTGCGCGCGGCGGCGTCCGGGTGTGCGTGCGCGGCGTCGTAGGCGGCCGCGGCCACCAGCGCCATCGCGCGGCAGCCTTCGGTGTGGGCGCGCATCGTCATCAGCATGCGGCGCACGTCGGGGTGGCGGATGATGGCCGAAGCCCCCGGCGTCGAGCCGTCGACCGGGCGGCTCTGCACGCGGTCGCGGGCGTAGGCCACGGCCTGCTGGTAGGCACGTTCGGCCAGCGCGATGCCCTGCACGCCGACGCCGAAGCGCGCGGCGTTCATCATGATGAACATGTACTCCAGGCCGCGGTTCTCTTCGCCGACGAGGTAGCCCACCGCACCCCCGTGGTCGCCGAACTGCAGCACCGCGGTCGGGCTGGCCTTGATGCCCAGCTTGTGCTCGATGCTGACGCAGTGCACGTCGTTGCGCGTGCCGTCGGCCTGGACCTTCGGGCAGACGAACAGCGAGATGCCCTTCACGCCTTCCGGCGCGCCGGTGACACGCGCGAGCACGAGGTGGACGATGTTCTCGGCCATGTCGTGTTCGCCCCAGGTGATGAAGATCTTCGTGCCGAAGACCTTGTACGTGCCGTCGCCCTGCGGCTCGGCGCGCGTGCGCACCAGCGACAGGTCGCTGCCGGCCTGCGGCTCGGTCAGGTTCATCGTGCCGGTCCAGCGCCCCGAGATCAGGTTCGGGATGTAGGCCTGCTGCATCTCGTGGCTGCCGGCGGTCAGCAGCGCCTCGATGGCGCCATCGCTGAGAAGCGGGCACAGCGCGAAGCTGATGCTGGCGCTGTTGACCATCTCTCCGCAGGCCGCGCCGATCAGCTTGGGCAGGCCCTGGCCGCCGAACTCCACCGGGTGCTGCAGCCCCTGCCAGCCGCCTTCGGCGAACTGCTGGAAGGCCTGCTTGAAGCCGGGCGTGGCGCGCACCTGGCCGTCGGCGAACGACGAGGGGTCAAGGTCGCCGACACGGTTCAGCGGCGCGACGACGTTCTCGTTGAAGCGCGCGCACTCCTCCAGCACGGCGGCAGCGGTGTCGAAGCCGGCGTCCTCGAATCCGGGCAGCGCGGCGACGGCGTCGAGGCCGGCGAGCTCCTTCATCACGAACAGCATGTCCTTGACCGGGGCACGGTACGTCATGGTTTTCGTCTCCAGATGGAAAAAAGGCGCCACGGAGGGCGCCTCGGGATCTTGTTGTTCTTCAGAGGGCGGCGACCAGCTCCGGCACCGCGGCGAACAGGTCCGCCTCCAGGCCGTAGTCGGCGACGCTGAAGATCGGGGCCTCGGGATCCTTGTTGATCGCGACGATGACCTTGCTGTCCTTCATGCCCGCCAGATGCTGGATCGCGCCGCTGATGCCGGCGGCGATGTAGAGCTGCGGCGCGACGATCTTGCCGGTCTGGCCGACCTGCCAGTCGTTGGGCGCGTAGCCCGCGTCGACCGCAGCGCGGCTGGCGCCGAGCGCGGCACCCAGCTTGTCGGCCAGCGGCGTCAGCACCTCGTTGAACTTGTCGCTGGAGCCCAACGCGCGGCCGCCGGAGACGATGATCTTGGCGGCCGTCAGCTCGGGGCGGTCGCTGGTGGCGATCTCGCTGCCGACGTAGACCGACAGGCCGGCATCGGCCACGGCCGCGATCGACTCGACCGCGGCACTGCCGCCGGTCGCCGCCGCGGCGTCGAAGCCGGTCGTGCGCACGGTGATGACCTTGATCGCATCGGTGCTCTGCACCGTGGCGATGGCGTTGCCGGCGTAGATCGGGCGCTCGAAGGTGTCGGCGGAGACGATCTTCGTCGCGTCGCTGATCTGGGCGACGTCCAGCAGCGCGGCGACACGCGGCGCGACGTTCTTGCCGCCGGCGGTGGCCGGGAACAGCAGGTGGCTGTAGTCCTTGGCGATGGCGACGACCTGGGCGGCGAGGTTCTCGGCCAGGCCATGGGCCAGCGCCGCGCCGTCGGCGTGCAGCACCTTGGCGACACCGGCGATCTGCGCCGCGGCCTGGGCCGCCGCGCCGGCGTTCTCGCCGGCGACCAGCAGGTGCACGTCGCCGCCGCAGGCCAGCGCCGCGGTGACGGTGTTCAGGGTCGCGCCCTTGACGGTCGCGTTGTCGTGTTCGGCAATGACGAGGACAGCCATCTCAGATCACCTTCGCTTCGTTCTTCAGCTTGGCCACCAGCGTGGCGACGTCGGGCACCTTGACGCCGGCGCCGCGCTTGGGCGGCTCGGCGACCTTCAGCGTCTTCAGCCGCGGCGTCACGTCGACACCCAGGTCGGCCGGCTTGACGGTCTCCAGCGGCTTCTTCTTGGCCTTCATGATGTTCGGCAGCGTGACGTAACGCGGCTCGTTCAGGCGCAGGTCGGCGGTGACGACGGCCGGCAGCTTGAGGTCCACGGTCTCGGCGCCGCCGTCGATCTCGCGCGCCACCTTGGCGCGGCCGTCGGCGATCTCGATCTTGCTGGCGAAGGTCGCCTGCGGCAGGCCGGCCAGCGCGGCCAGCATCTGGCCGGTCTGGTTGGCGTCGTCGTCGATCGCCTGCTTGCCGACGATGACGAGGCCCGGCTGCTCCTTGTCGACCAGCGCCTTCAGCAGCTTGGCGACAGCCAGCGGCTGCAGCTCTTCGGTGGTCTCGACGAGGATCGCGCGGTCGGCGCCGATCGCCATCGCGGTACGCAGCGTCTCCTGGCACTGCGTGACGCCGCAGGACACGGCGACGATCTCGGTCGCGACGCCCTTCTCCTTCAGACGCACGGCCTCCTCGACGGCGATCTCGTCGAAGGGGTTCATGCTCATCTTGACGTTGGCGATGTCGACCCCGGTGCCGTCGCTCTTCACGCGGACCTTGACGTTGTAATCGACCACCCGCTTGACGGGGACCAGCACCTTCATGCCTCAGCTCCTGGGAGTTGACGTTGACGTTACCCGACGATTCTAGTGGGGGGCTCCTGAACGCACCGGCCGGAGCCCCCAGAAATCGAACGATCGTTCTATTTTGGGCGAACCCCATCAGGGTGAACACTAGGATTCCCCCTGCCCCGAGGCCCGCGCCAGATTCAGGAACGCGTAAACGCCCGAGGGTAATGGCGGCCGTACCAGCCACGCGCGCCCTCGTGGTCCTGGCGAAGGAAGTGCGCCAGCCCCGGCACCGCCATCAGCAACAGGCCGCTGAAGGCAAAACCCGCCGCCAGCATCAGGTAGACCGTCGGCACCGCGACGACCCCCAGCAGCGCGCCGCCGAGCGCCGGCGCGAGTGCCGCCGCCAGATGGGCGATCGCCAGGTGCGCCGCACTCATGCGGGCGCGGTAGTCGTCGGGCATCGCCAGCATGCGGTGCGTCTGGCCGACCAGCTGCGTCACCGACAGCGCCAGGCCGATGACGGCGAACAGCGCGACCAGCAGCGGCGCCCGCTCGCCCCAGCCGACGCCGGCGATCGCCGCAGCGCAGGCGAGCGTCGCGACGGCGAGCGCCCGCAGCCGCCCGACGCGTTCGATCAGCGCCGGCGCCAGCCCGGCGACACCGGCCAGCAGCCCCAGCGACAGCGCCCCGCTGCAGGCCCCGAACCACGCCGCCGACAGCCCCAGCCCCTGGATGCGCAGCGGCAGCAGCAGCCCGGTGGCCGGCAGCAGGCACAGCATCATCAAGGCGCCGACCAACGTCCACCAGCGGTCCAGCCGCACCTGCCACTTGGCACGCAGGCCGTCGGCCATCTCGTCGAACCAGCCGCGGCCGGGCGCCGCGCCGGCCGGCCGCACGGTCGAACCGACATTCCAGGCCGCGAGCGCCGCCACGCCGAACAGCAGCAGGTTCAGCAGCATCGCGGCCGCCAAGCCCGCGGCGGCCAGCACGACGCCGCCCACGCCCGGCCCGAGCAGCCCGCCGAGCGCCTGGGCACCGCGGCGCCAACGGATCGCCGCCGGCAGTTCGTCCGCCGGCACCAGCTCGGGCAGGATGCTCGCCTCGGCCGGCCACAGCAGCGCCGTCGCCGCCACCGACAGCAGGCTGCAGAGGCAGATCAGCCGCAGGTCGTAGACGCCGGCCCCGCACAGCAGCGTGATGGCCAGCGCATCGAGCACCAGCACCAGCTTGCCCAGGCGGATCAGCCGCCGCTTGGGCCAGCGGTCGCCGGCCGGCGACAGCAGCGGCGTCGCCAGCAGGGCCGCCAACGCCGTGACCGCACCGTAGCGCGCCAGCGCGTCGGCACCACCTTCGCGGCTGATCCACCAGGCCAGAGCCAGATGCATGGCCGCGGCGGCGAGCAGCCCGAACAGCTCGCCCAGCATCAGCCGGCGCACCGGCACCGGAATCGAGCGCCAGGCGGCGGGCAGGGGCGGGAGCAGGCGTTCCGTCATGGCACTGCACTCTAGGCAGCGCGGCCGGCGTGCGTAAGCCACAGCAGCCGCCTCCGGCGCCGCATGCAGCGGCCGCTGTATCGACCCAGGCGACGGATCTCTGTATCGATCCAGAAGCGCTGCATCGGCGTATCGTCACGCCATGCCCGAACGCCCCACCCGCTACCGCAGCCTGGCCGAGGACCTGGCGCGTGCGCTGCACGAAGGACGCTACCCGCCGGGCTCGCAACTGCCGTCGGTGCGCCAGCTCTGCGCCGAACACGGCGCCAGCCTGGCGACCGTCACGCACGCGCTGCACGAGCTGGAGGACGCCGGGCTGATCGAGGCGCGTGCGCGGCGCGGCCACTTCGTGCGCGGCGCGGTGCGCGCGCCGGTGCCGGCCGGCGGCGAGGCGCTGGAACTCGAAGGCCGGCGCAAGCGCCTGATCGAGCTGGCGACGACGCGGCCCGACAGCCTGTCGCTGAGCCATCTGGCGCTGCCGGCGGCGCTGCTGCCGCTGCCGGCGCTGCAGCGCCATCTGCAACTGGCGCTGGCGGCCGACCGCACGCTGCTGGCGATCGGCAGCGTCTACGGCAGCGAGGCGCTGCGCCGGGCGCTGGCGCACCGCATGCTGCGCGCCGGCTGCGCGGTCGACGCCGAGGACGTCGTCGTCACGCACGGCGAAGGCGAGGCGCTGGAGCTCTGCCTGCGGCTGCTCACCCGCCCCGGCGACACCGTCGCGGTGCCCGAGCCGGCGTCGCCGCGCACGCTGGAACTCGTCGCCAGCCTGGGCCTGAAGCCGCTGGCGATCCCGGCGCCGCAGGACGGCGGCTTCTCGGTGCCGGCGCTGGCCTTCGCGCTGCAGCACCACGACGTGCGCTGCTGCATCGCCGAGCCCAGCTTCGACAGCGTGCGCGGCAGCCGCATGCCCGACGCGGCGCGCGAGCAGCTCGCCGCGCTGCTGCGCCAGCACCGCCTGCCGCTGATCGAGTGCGAGCTGATGGGCGAGCTGCAGCGCACCGGAGAGCGCCCGCGCCCGGTCAAGGCCTGGGACGACGACGACCGGGTGCTGTACTGCGCCAGCCTGGCCTGCGTCACCGGGCCGGGCATCAGCGTCGGCTGGGTGGCCAGCCGGCGCCACCGGCTGCAGCTGCGCGCCGCGCGCGCGGTGCACGGCGAGCTGCTGTCGCCGCTGACCGACGCCGCGCTGGCCGGCTTCCTGGCCGACCGCGGCTACGAGACGCATCTGCGCCGGCTGCGGCGCACGCTGGCGACGCAGACCGAGGCCTGGGTGGCGGCGGCGCGCCGCTGGCTGCCGCCCGGCACACGCGTCACGCCGGGCGAAGGGGGCTACGTGATCTGGGTCGAACTGCCGGCGGGCGCCGACAGCGCCGCGCTGCTGCCGCGGCTGCGCGAGCGCGGCTACGGCTTCGTGCCGGGGGCGGCATTCGGCAGCGGCGCGGCGCTGGCCGGCGGGCTGCGGCTGAGCGCCGCCCATCCGCTGGACGCCGAGCGCGAGGAGGGGCTGCGACAACTCGGCGCGCTGCTCGGCGGCTGAGCGTCGGCTGTCGGACACGTCCGACAGCGCGGCACGCGGGTGCACCGACAGCCGGTCGCGCCCGAGCCCCACGCCGGCGGCACCGGCGCGAGGACACGATGCTGCTCACGAAAGCCGCCGGCTGCGGCCTTCGCCACGAGGAACAAGGAGAACGCATCGCATGAACACCATCCGAAACACGCTCGCCGCCACGATCACGGCCGTCGCCGCCCTCGTCGTCCTGCCCGGCTGCGCCGTCACCCGTGACCAGAGCACCGTCGGCGAATACATCGACGACAGCGCGATCACCACCGCCGTGAAGGCCAGGTTCGTCGAGGACAAGACCGTCGACGCCTCCGCCATCAGCGTCGAGACGCTGCGTGGCGAGGTGATGCTGTCGGGCTTCGCCAAGTCGGGCACGGAAAAGGAGCGTGCCGAGACGCTGGCGCGCAGCGTCAAGGGCGTCAAGCAGGTGAAGAACAAGCTCGAGGTGCGCGGCTGAACTTCGGCCTGCCGCCACGACGGGCGCCTTCGGGCGCCCTTTCTTTTGCCCGCGCCGGCCGCCCGGCGGCGCAGGCGGTACACTTCGCGCCCTTTACCGATCCTTCGACTGGCTCATGCTGCACGGGTCTGCCAGCCCGGGCGTTGCCGGTTCGGAGCTCACCCGCCTCCTCGCCCGTCTTGCCGACGGGCCGCCGGCCGAAGGGCGACCCGCCTTCGCCGAGCGACTGGGCCACTGGCTCGGATGGGCGGGCGCCATCTCGCTCGCTTCGGCGCTCTCCGCCGGACAGGCCGTGCCCGCCGCGGGCCGCACGGCCGGCGGCGAGGACGCGGACTTCCGGCGCGTGCGCGCGGCCCTGGAGGCGGCGATTGCCGCCGGGCCCGCCGAGCCGGCCACGAGCCCGGACGACTTCGGCCCGTTCCATCGCCACTGCCTGGGGCTCCAGCAGGGCATGCACGACGCCGTCGCCGCGCTGCGGCGGCGGCTGCGCGACGCCTTGTCGCGGCGCTCGGCAGCGCTGGCACGCGTCGCGGCGATCGACGCCGCGCTGGAGCCGGCGCTGGCGGCGCAGGAACGCCGCGTGCTGGCGCTGGTGCCGCAGCGGCTGATGGCGCATTTCGAGCGCCTGGGCCGCGAACACGGCGACGACGCGGGCTGGCTGGCCGCCTTCCGCGAGGATCTGGACGAGGTGATGCGGGCCGAACTGGCGCACCGGCTGCTGCCGGCGCAAGGCCTGCTGCAGACGCTGCACGACCACGAGGCGAGATGAACCGACTGCTTCCCCACGCGGCCTTCGCCGCCGGCATGCTGGCCCTGATCTGGGTCGGCGCCGGTTATGGCGCCTCCAACCCGCTGGCGCTGACGCTGGTGGCCCTGATCGCGGTCTTCTTCATTGTCGGCGCGTTGGAACTGCGGCGCTTCGCCGCCGAGACCGAGGCGCTGAACGCCCAGCTCGGCGCGACGACGGCCGAGCCGCCGTCGCTGGCCGCCTGGCTGGACGGCGTGCCGGCAGGGCTGCGCGACACCGTGCGCCTGCGTGTCGAAGGCGAACGCGCCGCGCTGCCCGGCCCGGCGCTGGTGCCCTACCTCGCCGGCCTGCTGGTGCTGCTGGGCATGCTCGGCACCTTCCTCGGCATGGTCGTCACGCTGCAGGGCACCGGCCAGGCGCTGGAGCACGCCGCCGACGTCGAGGCGATCCGCGCCTCGCTGGCGGCGCCGGTGCGCGGCCTGGGGCTGGCGTTCGGCAGCTCGGTGGCCGGCGTCGCCGCGTCGGCGATGCTGGGGCTGATGTCGGCGCTGCTGCGACGCGAACGCCGCCGTGCCGGCCGCCGGCTCGACGCCGTGATCGCCGGCCCGCTGCGCGCCTTCTCGCGCACGCAGCAGCGCGAAGCCTCGCTGGCGCTGCTGCAGGCCCAGGCGCAATGGCTGCCGGCGCTGGCCGAGCGGCTTCAGGCGCTGGCGACGACGATCGAGGAACGCGGCCGCACGCTGGACGAGCGCCTGCTCGCCGGCCAGCAGCGTTTCCACGACGACGCCGGCCAGGCCTGGCGCGAGTTGTCGGCCACCGTCGCCACGACGCTGGCCGAGACCGCCGCCGCCAGTGCCCGGCAAGCCGCTGCGGCGGTCGAGCCGGCGGTGCAGTCGACGATGGCGGCGCTGGAGCACCAGTCGTCGGCGCTGAACGAGATGCTGCAAAGCCAGGTGCAACAGCATCTGGCCGGCGTCGCCGAACGCCTGGACGCCACGGCCGAACGCCTGGCCGAACACGGCCGCGAGGCGCTGGACGCGCAGCAGGCGCGCCAGCAGGCCCAGGTCGATCGCCTGGGCGCGGCGCTGCAGCGCTTCGGCGACGAGCTGCAGACACGCTCGGCGACGCTGCTCGACGGCCTGGACGCCCGGCTGCAGGCCGGCACCGAACGCTGGTCCGCCGCCTGGCAGCAGACGCTGGCAACCCAGCACGACGCCCAGGCCGCACTGGCCGCCGCCGGCCGCGAGACCGTCGCCGCGGCCGGCGAGGTGCTGCAGCGCCACGCCGCCACGCTGCAGGCCGAACTGGCCGCGGCCCGCGCTGCCGCCGACGAAACCGCCGCTGCCCGCGAAGCCGAACGCCTCGCAGCGATGGAGACCACGCTGCAGGCGCTGGCCGAGCGCCTGGCCGACGAGACACGCCGTGCCGCCGCCGACGCCGCCGGCCACCAGCAGCGTGTCTGCGCCGCGCTGGACGCCGCCGCCGACGCCGTCTCGGCACGCACGCGCGAGCAGGCCGAGGCGACGATCGCCGAGATCGGCCGCCTGGTGCAGGCCGCTGGCGAGGCGCCGCGCGCCGCCGCCGAGGTCATCGCCGAGCTGCGCCAGGCGCTGTCGGACAGCCTGGTGCGCGACAACGCGGCGCTGGAAGAACGCAACCGCCTGCTGGGCACGCTGGGCGAACTGCTCGACACCGTGCAGCGCGCCGGGCACGAGCAGCGCGAGACCATCGCCTCGCTGGTCGAGAGCACCGGCACGCTGCTGGAAGACGCCGGCAAACGCTTCGCCGCCCAGGTCGAGAGCGAAGCCCAGGCGCTGCGCACGACCGCGGCCCAGGTCGAGGCCGGCGCCGGCGAACTCGCCGCGCTGGGCGAAGGTTTCGGCCAGGCGGTCGAGCTCTTCGCGCGCAGCAGCGAGCAGACGACGGCGCAGTTGCAGCGCATCGAAGCCGCGCTCGCCCAGGCCGGCGCGCGCAGCGACGAGCAGCTCGCCTACTACGTCGCCCAGGCGCGCGAGATCGTCGACCTGACGCTGGGCGCCCAGCAGCAGGCGGTGGCCGCGCTGCAGCGCCGCGCCGCCGAGGCCGGGGCATGACCGCCGACGACGAGATCGACGGCGACGCCGAACACGGCGCGCCGGTCTGGGCGGTCTTCGGCGACCTGATGTCGGGGCTGCTCGGCGCCTTCGTGCTGATCCTGGTCTGCGCCATCGGCCTGCAGCTGGACCTGGCCGAGCGTCTGCGCGCCGAGGTGCAGCAGCGCCAGGCCGAGGCCCAGCGCCGCGAGGCGCTGGAACACGCGCTCGCCGTGCCGCTGGCCGCCGGCCGCGTGACGCTGGCCGGCGGGCGCATCGGCATCAGCGGCAACGTGCTGTTCGCCTTCAACTCCGCCGAACTGCAGCCCGAGGGACGCCAGCTGCTGAAGAGCCTGGCCGGCCCGCTGGCGGCCTATCTGTCGGCACGCGACGAGGTGCTGATGGTCAGCGGCTTCACCGACGACCGCCAGGTGCGCGACGGCGGCCGGGCGCGTTTTGCTGACAACTGGGAGTTGTCGGCCCAGCGTGCTCTGACGGTGACACGCGCGCTGATCGAGGACGGCGTGCCGTCGTCGGCGGTGTTCGCCGCGGCCTTCGGTGCCGAGCAGCCGGTGGCCTCGAACGCCGACGCCGCCGGGCGGGCCCTGAACCGGCGTGTCGAGATCGCGCCGACGCCGCGGCGCGCAGCCGACTCGGCACGATGAACGCCGCGGCAGACGAAGACGTTTTCGCGGCGCTGGCCGCACGCCGCGCCGCGCCCGGCGCCGAGCCGGTCGCACTGGCCGTCGCCGAAGCGCTGGCGCGCCGTGCCGCGGCGGCCGAAGGCGAGACGCGACGGCTGCTGCTGGCGCAGTTGCAGCGGCGCATCGACGCCATTGCCAACGTGCCGCCTGCCGCGCCCGCCGCCGCATTGCCGCCGCCCTGGGCCGGTCTGTCGTCGCTGGTCGACCGCCTGGGCCGCGCCGAAGCGCCGCCGCCACGCCGCCAGGTGCGTGCGCCGGCACCACCGCCGCTGAAGACCGTCGCCGCGCTGCAACCCACCGTCGGCCGGCTGAAGACCGAGCACCGCTTGCGCCAGGCGCGTGCCCAGGTACCCGAGAACGCCGGGCCGCTGCATTCGTCGCGAGTGGTCCACCGCATGCTGCAGACGCTGCACGCCGACGCGCCGGCCTATCTGCAGGCGCTGAGCGCCAGCGTCGAGGCGCTGGCCGAGCTGGAGAGGGCGTTCGAGGCCAGCCTGCGGCCGGCGGGGCGCGAAGCGCGAGGCGACAAACGCCGTCAGCGCTGATGGTGCCCGGAGCGGGGATCGAACCCGCATGCCCTCTTTCGAGAGGCGGCGGAGTTTAAGTCCGCTGCGTCTGCCAGTTTCGCCATCCGGGCGGCTGACCGGGTTCTCGATGGACAAAGGGCTCCACGAGGGAGCCCTTTGTCACACGGAATTCTGGAGGCGCGATCCGGAGTCGAACCGGACTAGACGGATTTGCAATCCGTTGCATAACCGCTTTGCTATCGCGCCGCAGGACAGAACACCCGGATTCTGCCCAAAAAGAAGGGAAGCCTGGGCTTCCCTTCGGATGTCTTGGAGCGGGAAACGAGGCTCGAACTCGCGACCTCAACCTTGGCAAGGTTGCGCTCTACCAACTGAGCTATTCCCGCTTTGCCCTTGAGTTGCTGCATTGGCTGCAACGAATCAAGATCGACAGTATAGACCGATTTTTACGCGGTTGGCAAGACCTTTTCAGTGCGGCAGCGCATCGGAACCGACGACCGGCGCCACCGCCGCTTCCGGTGTGGCGTCCTTGGCCGCGACCTCGTCTTCCGGCAGCGGCTCGGGCACCTTCTCCAGCGCGATCTCGAGCACGCGGTCGATCCAGCGCACCGGCACGATCTCGAGGTTGTTCTTCGCGTTCTCCGGAATCTCCTGGAGATCCTTGACGTTCTCTTCCGGGATCAGCACCGTCTTGATGCCGCCGCGGTGCGCCGCGAGCAGCTTCTCCTTCAGGCCGCCGATCGCCGTGACCTCGCCGCGCAGCGTGATTTCGCCGGTCATCGCGACGTCGGCCCGCACCGGGATGCCGGTCAGCGCCGAGACGAAAGCCGTCGTCATCGCCGCACCCGCGCTCGGCCCGTCCTTGGGCGTCGCGCCGTCGGGCACGTGGATGTGGATGTCGCGCTTCTCGAAGAGCTCGTCCTTGATGCCCAGGCGGCGGGCACGCGAGCGCACCACCGAACGCGCGGCCTCGACCGACTCCTTCATCACGTCGCCCAACTGGCCGGTGCGGATGATGTTGCCCTTGCCGGGCATCACCGCCGCCTCGATCGTCAGCAGATCGCCGCCGACCTCGGTCCAGGCGAGGCCGACGACCTGGCCGACCTGGTTCTGCTTCTCGGCGCGGCCGAAGTCGTACTTGCGCACGCCCAGGAAGTCGTTGAGGTTGTCCTCGGTGACGACGACCTTGCCCTCGTAGGTCTTGAGCTGGATGCCCTTGACCACCTTGCGGCAGATCTTGGAGATCTCGCGCTCGAGCGAACGCACGCCGGCTTCACGCGTGTAGTAGCGGATGATGCCGCGCAGCGCCGACTCGGTGACTTCCATCTCGCCGTCGGCCACGCCGTTGTTCTTCTGCTGCTTGGGCAGCAGGTAGCGCTGGGCGATGTTGAGCTTCTCGTCCTCGGTGTAGCCGGCCAGGCGGATGACTTCCATCCGGTCGAGCAGCGCCGGCGGGATGTTCATCGAGTTGGAGGTGGCGACGAACATCACGTCGGACAGGTCGAAGTCGACCTCGACGTAGTGGTCGCTGAAGGTGTGGTTCTGCTCGGGGTCGAGCACTTCCAGCAGCGCCGACGACGGGTCGCCGCGGAAGTCCATGCCCAGCTTGTCGATCTCGTCGAGCAGGAACAGCGGGTTGCGCACCGCGACCTTGCTCAGGCTTTGCAGCACCTTGCCCGGCATCGAGCCGATGTAGGTGCGGCGGTGGCCGCGGATCTCGGCCTCGTCGCGCATGCCGCCCAGCGCCATGCGCACGAACTTGCGGCCGGTGGCGCGCGCCACGCTCTGGCCGAGCGAGGTCTTGCCGACGCCCGGGGGGCCCACGAGGCACAGGATCGGCGCCTTGACCTTGTCGACGCGCTGCTGCACCGCGAGGTACTCGAGGATGCGGTCCTTGACCTTCTCCAGGCCGAAGTGGTCTTCGTTGAGCACCGTCTCGGCGTTCGCCAGGTCGTGCTTGATCTTGGACTTCTTCGCCCAGGGCAGGTTGACCAGCGTGTCGATGTAGTTGCGCACGACGGTCGCCTCGGCGGACATCGGCGACATCAGCTTGAGCTTCTTCAGCTCCGACTCGGCCTTCTTGCGCGCTTCCTTGGTCATGCGCGCGGCGGCGATCTTCTTCTCGAGTTCCTCGAGGTCGGCGCCTTCTTCGCCGTCGCCGAGTTCCTTCTGGATCGCCTTGACCTGCTCGTTCAGGTAGTACTCGCGCTGGCTCTTCTCCATCTGCCGCTTGACGCGGCCGCGGATGCGCTTCTCGACCTGGAGGATGTCGACCTCGTGCTCGAGCAGCTCGAGCAGCTTCTCCAGCCGCGGCGCGGTGGCGAACAGGTCGAGCACGGCCTGCTTGGCCTCGAGCTTGAGCGGCAGGTGCGCGGCGATCGTGTCGGCGAGGCGGCCCGGATCGTCGATGCCGGCGATCGAGGTCAGGATCTCGGGCGGGATCTTCTTGTTGAGCTTGACGTACTGATCGAACTGCTGCGTCACGGCACGGCGCAGGGCCTCGATCTCGGGCGAGCTGTCGGCCGGCGCGGTGATCGGCGCGACGGTGCCGACGAAGTGCTCGCCGGAGTCGGTGATCGTGACCGTGTGGGCGCGCTGCAGGCCTTCGACCAGCACCTTCACGGTGCCGTCGGGCAGCTTGAGCATCTGCAGGATGCTCGACACGCAGCCGATCTCGAACATGTCGTCGGCCTTGGGCTCGTCCTTGCCGGCAGCCTTCTGGGCGACGAGCATGATCTGCCGGCCCGACTCCATCGCCGCTTCCAGCGCCTTGATCGACTTCGGGCGCCCCACGAACAGCGGGATGACCATGTGCGGGAACACCACGACGTCACGCAGCGGCAGCAGCGGCAGCGTGATCGGGTCGCTCGGCAGGGTGGGATGTCCGGACATCGGTGTACCTCTCTTTCTCAGGCCCACGTGGGGCCCGAGAGGGCAAATGCAAGTGGCGGGCCGCCGCGTGCGGGCGCGGACCGGACGGGATCAGGCACTGGCCTTGGCCTGTTCCCGGTAGACCAGCAGCGGCTTGGCGCCGTCTTCGATGATGTGTTCATCGATCACGACCTTGGCCACGCCGTCCAGCGTCGGCAGGTCGAACATCGTGTCGATCAGCGCGTGCTCCATGATGGAACGCAGGCCGCGGGCGCCGGTCTTGCGTGCCAGCGCCTTGCGCGCGATGGCCGACAGCGCCGAAGGACGGATCTCGAGCTCGACACCGTCCATGCCGAAGAGCTTCTGGTACTGCTTGACGAGCGCGTTCTTCGGCTCGGTCAGGATCTGCACCATCGCGTCCTCGGTCAGTTCGCCCAGCGTGGCGACGACCGGCAGCCGGCCCACCAGCTCGGGGATCAGACCGAACTTGATCAGATCCTCGGGCTCGACCTCGCGGAACAGGTCGGAGACCCGCTTCTCGCTCTTGCTGTGCACGGTGGCACCGAAGCCGATGCCCGACTTCTCGGTGCGGCCCTGGATGACCTTCTCGAGGCCGTCGAACGCGCCGCCGCAGATGAACAGGATGTTCGTCGTGTCGATCTGTAGGAAGTCCTGGTTCGGGTGCTTGCGCCCGCCTTGCGGCGGCACGCTGGCCATCGTGCCTTCAACGAGCTTCAGCAGCGCCTGCTGCACGCCTTCGCCCGACACGTCGCGCGTGATGCTCGGGTTGTCGGCCTTGCGGCTGATCTTGTCGATCTCGTCGATGTACACGATGCCGCGCTGCGCCCGCTCGACGTCGTAGTTGCAGTTCTGCAGCAGCTTCTGGATGATGTTCTCGACGTCCTCGCCGACGTAGCCGGCCTCGGTCAGCGTGGTCGCGTCGGCGATCACGAAGGGGACGTTGAGCAGCTTGGCCAGGGTCTGCGCCAGCAGCGTCTTGCCCGAGCCGGTGGGGCCGATCAGCAGGATGTTGCTCTTGGTGAGCTCGACCTCGTCCTTGCCACCGGCGCCCATGTGCTTCAGGCGCTTGTAGTGGTTGTAGACCGCCACCGACAGCGTGCGCTTGGCGACGTCCTGGCCGATGACGTACTGGTCCAGGCTGGTCTTGATCTCGCTCGGGACGGGGAGGTCGGACTTCGCGGCCTTCGCCGCGCCGCCTTCGGCCGGAACCTCGTCACGGATGATGTCGTTGCAGAGCTCGATGCACTCGTCGCAGATGAACACCGAGGGCCCGGCAATGAGCTTCTTCACCTCGTGCTGGCTCTTGCCGCAGAAGGAGCAGTAAAGGACTTTCTCGCCGGAGGCGCCCTTCTTGTCGGCCATGTCTCGTCTTGCGCGGAGGGAAAAGGGATCCGAACCCCATCATAGACCAACTCCCGCCGCCCGCCGGGCGGCGAAAAGGAGGCCTTTTCAGGGGTTCGAGAAGGGGTCGGGAAACGCGTCAGCCGCGCTTTTCGAGGACCTGGTCGATCAGACCGTAGTCCTTGGCTTCGCCGGGCGAAAGCCACATGTCGCGCTCCATGTCGGCGGCGATCTTCTCGATCGACTGCCCGGTGCGCTCGGCATAGATGCGGTTGAGCTGCTCGCGCGTCTTGATGATCTCGCGGGCCTGGATCTCGATGTCGCTGGCCTGCCCCTGGGCGCCGCCCGAGGGCTGGTGGATCATCACCCGCGAGTTCGGCAGCGCGAAGCGCTTGCCCTTGGCGCCGGCCATCAGCAGGAAGCTGCCCATGCTGGCGGCCATGCCCATGCACAGCGTCGACACTTCGGGCTTGATGAAGTTCATCGTGTCGAAGATCGACAGGCCCGCGCTGACGCTGCCGCCCGGCGAGTTGATGTACAGCGAGATGTCCTTGTCCGGGTTCTCGGACTCCAGGAACAGCAGCTGAGCGCAGACGAGATTCGCGACCTGGTCATTGACAGGGCCGACGAGGAAGACGATCCGCTCGCGCAGCAGGCGGCTGTAGATGTCGTAGGCGCGTTCACCGCGCCCGGACTGCTCGATGACCATGGGCACCATGCCCAGGCCGGTCGTCTCGATCACGCTCATAAGGGGCTGTTTCCTCAGGCTGCCGACATCAGTTCGTCGAACGGTAGCACCTTGTCCGTGACCTTGGCCTTCGCCAGGATGAACTCGGTGACGTTGTTCTCGATGACCACGGCCTCGACCTCGGCCATGCGCTGGCGGTCGCCGAGGTACCAGCGCACCACTTCGGCGGGCTTCTCGTAGCTCTGGGCGAGCTCCTCGATGTGCGCACGCAGCTGGTCGGGCTGGGCCTGCAGGTTGTTGGCCTTCACCAGCTCGGCGACGACCAGACCCAGGCGCACGCGGCGCTCGGCCTGCGGGCGGAAGATCTCCTCGGGGATCGGCGCGTTCTCGGCGTCCTTGACGCCGCGCTGCTTGAGGTCGGCACGGGCACCGGCGACCAGACGCTGGAGCTCGTTGGCGACCAGCGCGTTGGGCAGCTCGAGCTCGGCCGCCTTGGCCAGCGCGTCCATCGCCGCGGCCTTGTTGCGCGAACGCACGCGGAACTTGACCTCGCGCTCGAGGTTCTTCTTGACGTCGGCGCGCAGCGCGTCGATCGTGCCTTCGGCGATGCCCAGCGACTTGGCGAACTCGTCATCGACGGTCGGCAGGTTCTGGACCTCGCACTTGGTCATCGTGACGAGGAAGTCGGCTTCCTTGCCGGCGACGTCCTGGCCGTGATAGTCGGCCGGGAACTGCAGCGGGAAGGTCTTGTTCTCGCCGACCTTCATGCCGCGCACGGCCTTGTCGAACTGCTCCAGCATCTGGCCTTCGCCGATGATGAACTGGAAGCCCTCGGCCTTGCCGCCGGCGAAGGGTTCGCCGTCGATCTTGCCTTCGAAGTCGATCGTCACGCGGTCGCCTTCGGTGGCGCCTTCGGCGGCCGGACGCTGGGCGAAGGTGCGGCGCTGCTTGCGCAGGATCTCGATCGTGCGGTCGATGGCTTCATCGGTGACGTCGGCGGCCACGCGCTCGACCTCGATCTCGGCCAGGTCGCCGAGCTTGACCTCGGGGTAGACCTCGAAGGTCGCCTCGAAGGCGATCTCGCCCTCGGCAGACTCTTCCTTCTGGGTGATGCGCGGCGCGCCGGCGACGCGCAGCTGCGCTTCGGCGGTGGCGTCGGCGAAGGCCTGGCCGACACGGTCGTTGACCACTTCGTACTGGACCGAGTAGCCGTAGCGCTGGGCGACGACCGACATCGGGACCTTGCCCGGGCGGAAGCCGTCGGCCTTGACGGTGCGGGCGAGCTTGCGCAGGCGGGCCTCGACTTCGCTGTTGATCACGGTCGCCGGCAGCGTCAGCGTGATGCGGCGTTCCAGTTTTTCGAGGGTTTCGACGTTGACGGCCATGTGGGGCTCTCTAAGGCTTCAGTGAATGTCTGGTGCGCGGGGCCGGACTCGAACCGGCACGCCCGTGAAGGCGTCAGGACCTAAACCTGGTGCGTCTACCAATTTCGCCACCCGCGCGCTCAAAAACGTCGCCGCGCGACACCCCGCGGCGCGAATCCCGCGGGGGTCGTCGATCGCCGTTCCCGGATAACTCGATCGGTAAACCGCGCATTCTAGCCGGCACACGGAGCGCACCGGTGCCGGCCGCGGACGCGGGGCCGTTCAGCGCCCTTCTCCGCCTTCGCGGCGCACGCGAAACCAGGCCGCGTACATCGCCGGCAGCGCCAGCAGCGTCAGCACGGTGGCGAGCACCAGACCGCCCATGATCGACACCGCCATCGGCCCCCAGAAGATGCTGCGCGACAACGGGATCATCGCCAGCACCGCCGCGGCAGCGGTCAGCACGATCGGCCGGAAGCGCCGCACCGCGGCCTCGATGATCGCGTCCCAGGCCGGCACGCCGCGCGCCCGGTCGAGTTCGATCTGGTCGATCAGGATCACCGAGTTGCGCATGATCATGCCGGCCAGCGCGATGACGCCCAGCAGCGCGACGAAGCCGAAGGGCTGGCCCAGCAGCAGCAGCGCCGCCGCGGCCCCGGCGATGCCCAGCGGGCCGGTCAGGAAGACGAGCATCGAACGGGCGAAGCTGCGCAACTGCAGCATCAGCAGCGTGAAGATGATGAACAGCATCGCCGGCACGCCGGCGACGATCGAGCGCTGGCCCTTGCTGCTCTCGGCCACCGCACCCGCGGTCTCGATGCGGTAACCCTGCGGCATGCGCGCCTCGAGCGCCCGCATCGCCGGCTCGAGCTGGGCCGTCACGGTCGCACCCTGCACGCCATCGGCGACGTCAGCCTGCACCGTCGCCGCATACTCGCGTCCCTGCCGGTGCAGGACGCCGGGCTCCCAGTCCAGACGCACGCGCGCCACCTGCGTCAGCGGCACGGCGCGGCCGCTGGCCGTCTGCACGTAGGTGCTGGACAGGTCGGCAATGGTGTCGCGCTCGGATTCGGGCAGGCGCAGCACGACATCGACGAGCTTGTCGCCTTCGCGGTACTGGGCCACCGTGCTGCCCGACAGCAGCGTCTGCGAGGTCTGCGCGACGAGGCGGCTGGTGACGCCCAGCGCACGCGCCTTGTCCTGGTCGATCTCCAGGCGCAGCACCTTGATGGCCTCGTTCCAGTCGTCGTTGACGCCGCGCACATGGGCGTTGGCGCGCATCAGCGACTTGGCCTCGTCGGCCCAGCGGCGCACCTCGCGGGCGTCGGGCCCGAGCACGCGGAACTGCACCGGATAGGCCACCGGCGGGCCGTTGGGCAGCGCGGTGACGCGCGCACGGACCTCGGGAAACTCGGCCGCCAGCAGCGCCGGCAGCTCGCGCCGCAGCCCGTCGCGCTCGTCCTGATCCTTGGGCACGAGGATCATCTGGCTGACGTTGCTGTTCGGGAAGATCTGCTCCAGCGGCAGGTAGAAGCGCGGCACGCCGGAGCCCACCCAGGTGCTGACGCTGGCGATGCGCTCGTCGGCCAGCAGCCTGGCCTCGACGCGGCGCGCGACCTCGTCGCTGGCACGGATCGTCGCGCCCTCGGGCAGCCACAGGTCGACCAGCAGCTCGGGCCGTGCCGACTCCGGGAAGAACTGCTGCTGCACGCGCGTCATGCCGAACAGGCCGAGCGCGAACGAGGCGACGGTGATGCCGATCGTGATCCAGCGGTGCGCCACGCACCAGTCGACCGCGGCGCGGAAGCGGTTGTAGAACGGGGTGTCGAACAGCTCGTGCGGGCCCTCCCCCGGCCCGCCGGCATCACCGAGCTTGCTGCGCGTGTGCAGCAGCCAGGTTCCCAGGTAGGGCACGAAGTAGACCGAGACCAGCCACGAGACGAGCAGCGCGGCCGTCGTCACGGCGAAGATCGCGAAGGTGTACTCCCCGGTCTCCGACTTCGCGAGCCCGATCGGCAGGAAGCCGGCGGCAGTGATCAGCGTGCCGGTGAGCATCGGCATCGCCGTGATCTCGTAGGCGAAGGTCGCGGCGCGCAGCTTGTCGTAGCCCTCCTCGAGCTTTCGCACCATCATCTCGACGGCGATGATCGCGTCGTCGACCAGCAGGCCCAGCGCGATGATCAGCGCGCCCAGCGACACCTTGTGCAGGCCGATGCCCCAGAAGTGCATCACGACGAAGGTGATCGCCAGCACCAGCGGGATCGTGATCGCGACCACCATGCCCGGCCAGATGTCCACCCGCAGCGGCCGCGTGTGCAGCCCCAGGCTGAGGAAGCTGACGGCCAGCACGATCACCACGGCCTCCAGCAGCACGCCGACGAACTCGTTGACCGAGGCCGAGACGACCTTCGGCTGGTTCTGGATCTGCTCGAGCTCGATGCCCACCGGCAATCCGGCACGGAGCTCGGCCGTCGCCGCGGCGAGCGCCTTGCCCAGCGTGACGATGTCGCCGCCGGAGGCCATCGACACGCCCAGCGCCAGCACCGGGCGGCCCTGGTGGCGCACCATCGTCGTCGGCGGGTCGACGTAGCCGCGGCGGATCTCGGCGATGTCCTGCAGCCGGATCGTGCTCGCGCGGCCGGTCTGCGGGTTGACCGCCCGGATCGGGAAACGCGCCAGTTCCTCGACCGAGCTGAACTGGCCACCCACGCGCAGCTGGAGCTGCTCGGCGCCGGCCTGCAGCGTGCCCGCGCCTTCCATCGCGTTCTGCGCCCCGAGCTGGGCGACAACCTCGCCGGCGTCCAGGCCGAGCTCGGCCATGCGCTTGCGCGAGACCTCGACGAAGATGTTCTCCGGCTGGCTGCCGAAGATCTCGACCTTGGCGACGTCGGGCACGCGCAGCAGGCGCTGGCGCACGTCGTCGGCGAACTCGCGCAGCTCCTCCTGGCTGAAGCCGTCGGCCGACAGCGCGAAGATCGAGCCGTAGACGTCGCCGAAGTCGTCGTTGAAGACCGGGCCGACGACGCCTTCGGGCAGCGTCGAGCGCATGTCGCCGATGCGCTTGCGCACCTGGTACCAGGCGTCGCGCACCTCGGCCGGCGGCGAGTGTTCGGCCAGGAACAGCGTCGTCACCGACTCGCCGGGCTTGGTGTAGCTGCGGATGCGGTCGGCGTACGGCACCTCCTGCAGCGTGCGCTCGATCTTGTCGGTCACCTGCTCGGCCACCTGCTCGGCGCTGGCGCCCGGCCACCAGGCCTGCACGACCATCGCGCGGAAGGTGAACGGCGGGTCCTCGTCCTGGCCGAGCTGGAAGTACGCGGCGATGCCCAGCACCATCAGCACCACCAGCAGGTAGCGCGTCAGCGGCGCGTGCTCGAGCGCCCAGCGCGAGATGTTGAAACGCTCGCGGGCCGGGGCCGCCGCGGCGTCGTGGACCTGCGGTTCCATCAGCGCCCGGTGTCCTGGTACAGGCGCACCTTCTGGCCCGGGGCCAGCACGTGCACGCCGGCCGTGACGACGACCGCGCCAGAGGCCAGCCCGCCGACGACGACGACGCTGTTGCCGTCGCTGCCGCCGATCTCGATCGGCTGCGGCTTGACCGTCATCGTCGCGCGGTCGAGCACCCAGACCGAACTCCGGCCATGGTGCTGGACGACGGCGGCCAGCGGCAGCGTCAGGACGCCGGCGACGCCGGGGCGCTCGATCAGCACCGTCGCGGTCTGCCCCAGCTGCACCGGGGCGCTGCCGAGATCGGCCTTGACGACGAAGGTGCGCGTCGCCGGGTCGGCGGCCGCGGCGACCTCGCGCACCGTGGCCGGCAGCGTGTCCTCGCGCCCCCACAGCCGCACGCGCACGACACCCCGGCGGCCGATCATCGAGCGCACACGCGCGACCTCGTTCTCGGGCACCGCGAAGACGGCGTCGCGCGGGCCGTCGTGCGCCAGACGCAGCACCGGCGTGCCGGCGGCGAGCACCGCACCCGGCTCGGCCACCACCGCAGTGACGACGCCGGCGGCCGGGGCGTGCAGGTCGCTGTAGGCCGCCTGGTTGGCCTGCACGCCGGCCTGGGCGCGGGCCTGCTCGAGCTGGGCCCGCGCGGCCTTCAGCGTGGTCTCGCGGCGGTCGAGTTCGGCAGCGCTGATGAAGCCCTGCTCATACAGCTCGCGAAAGCGCTTGAAGTCGGCCTCGGCCATCTCGGCGTTGACCTGGGCCGAACGCACCGTGGCCAGCGACGCCGCCTGCGCGAGGCGCAGATCCTCGGGGTCGAGCTGGGCCAGCAGCTCGCCGGCGCCGACGTGGCGGCCGACCTCGGCCTGGCGGCGCACCAGCTTGCCGGCGACACGGAACCCCAGCGGCGACTCGGTGCGCGCCTGCACCTCGGAGGCGAACTCCTGGACCTCGCCCGAGCCGGACGGGGCCAGCACGATGGTGCGCACCGCGCGCACCGGGTCGGGCGCGGGCTCCTGCCGCGAGCAGGCGGAGAGAGCGACGGCCGCCAGCAGGGCCGCCACCGGGACGAACGGAAGAGAACGCATGCGCCGGCTTTAATGACTCACTGGTCATTAATGTAGTCCGGGCGTTTGTGCGCTGTCAACGTCCGGGACTCCGGCCGTGCCGCCACAATCGCGCCCCGTGAGCGTTGACCACTACGAGAACTTCCCCGTCGCCTCGGTGCTGTGCCCCCCGACGATCCGGCCCGCCGTCGTCGCCGTCTATCACTTCGCGCGCACCGCCGACGACATCGCCGACGAAGGCGACGCACCCGCGGCGCAGCGCCATGCCGATCTGGCTGCCTACCGCGCCGACCTCGAGGCCGTCGTGCGCGGCTGCGCACCGGGTGAACGCTGGGCAAGGGTGTTCGGGCCGCTGGCCGCGGCGCTGGAGCGCTACGCGCTGCCGCCGGTGTGGCTGCACCGGCTGCTCGACGCCTTCGAGCAGGACGTCGACAACCCGGTCTACGCCGACCGCCAGCAGATCCTCGCCTACTGCCGCCGCTCCGCCGACCCGGTCGGGCGGCTGCTCCTGCACCTGTACGGCGTGCGCGACGCCGAGTCCGAGCGGCGCAGCGACGCCGTCTGCACCGGGCTGCAGCTGGCCAACTTCTGGCAGGACCTCGGCGTCGACGCCGGGCGCCGCCGCGTCTACCTGCCGCAGGACGAGCTCGCCGCGGCCGGGCTGACGATGGACGACGTGCTGGCGCGCCGCGACAGCCCGGCACTGCGCCGCCTGGTGCGCGAGCTCTGCGCCTGGGCCGAGTCGCTGCTGCGCGAAGGCGCGCCGCTGGCGCTGGACGTGCCCGGGCGCGCCGGCTGGGAGCTGCGCCTGGTCGCGCAGGGTGGGCTGCGTGTTTTGGAGAAAATCGGCCGCATGGACCATGCGACGATGAGCGCGCGCCCGACGATCGGCGCCGCAGACCTGCCGGCGCTGCTGTGGCGCGCGGCGACGATGCGGCACGCCCGATGACCCCGGCCGAGTACGTGCAGAAGCGGGCCGCCGGCAGCGGCTCCTCGTTCTACTACGCGTTCCTGTTCCTGCCGCCGCCCGAGCGCGCCGCGATCACCGCCTTCTACGCCTTCTGCCGCGAGGTCGACGACGTCGTCGACGAGATGCAGGACCCGTCGGTCGCCGCGCGCAAGCTGCAGTGGTGGCGCGGCGAGGTCGACGCCGCGTTCGCCGGCGCGCCGACGCACCCGGTGACGCAGGCGCTGATGCCGCTGGCGGCGCGTTTTCGCATCGAGCCGGCGCACCTGCACGCGATCGTCGAAGGCTGCCAGGTCGATCTCGAGCAGACCCGCTTCCTGGACTTCCCGGCGCTGTCGCGCTACTGCCACCTGGTGGCCGGCGTCGTCGGCGAGGTTGCGGCCAACATCTTCGGCCGCAGCAGCGAGCAGACGGTGCGCTACGCCCACACGCTGGGCCGCGCGCTGCAGCTCACCAACATCATCCGCGACGTCGGCGACGACGCGCGCCGGGGCCGCATCTACCTGCCGGTGTCCGAACTGCAGCGTTTCGACGTCAAGGCGCACGAGATCCTCAAGCGCGAGTCGCCCTGGGGCTACAGCGAGCGCTTCACGGCGCTGATGCGCTTCCAGGCCGAGCGCGCGCACGCCACCTACGACGAGGCGCTGGCGCTGCTGCCCGAGGCCGACCGCGCGAAGCAGAAGACCGGACTGATGATGGCCAACATCTACCGCGCGCTGCTGCGCGAGATCGAGGCCGGCGGCTTCCAGGTGCTGCACCAGCGCACCTCGCTGACGCCGCTGCGCAAGCTGTGGATCGCCGCACGCACGCACGTGCTGGCACGGTGACGGCGCGCGTCGCGGTCGTCGGCGCCGGCTGGGCCGGGCTGGCCGCCGCGGTCCGCCTCACGGCCGCCGGCCTGCAGCCGACCGTCTTCGAGATGGCGCCGCGCGGCGGTGGCCGGGCACGCAGCCTGGGCGACGGCGACGAGGGCCTGGACAACGGCCAGCACATCCTGATCGGCGCCTACTCGCGCACGCTGGCGCTGATGCACGAGGTCGGCGCCGATCCGGGCACGCTGCTCGAACGCCGCCCGCTGGCGCTCACGCGCCCCGACGGCAGCGGCCTGGCGCTGCCGCCGGGCCCGCCGGCCCTCGCCTTCGTGCGCGCGGTGCTCGCCGCACGCGGCTGGACCTGGCGCGACAAGGCCTCGCTGCTGCGCACTGCCGCGGGCTGGGCCGCCGGCGGCTTCCGCTGCCCGCCCGGGGCGACCGTCGCCACGCTGTGCCGCGGCCTGGCCCCACGTGTGCGCACCGAGCTGATCGACCCGCTGTGCGTGGCCGCGCTGAACACCCCGGCGCACGAAGCCAGCGGCGAGGTGATGCTGCGCGTGCTGCGCGACGCGCTGTTCGGCGGCGCCGGTGCGGCCGACCTGCTGCTGCCGCGCCGCCCGCTGTCCGACCTGCTGCCCGATCCGGCCGCGGCCTGGCTGCGGGCACGCGGCGCCGAGCTGCGCTGCGCTCGGCGCGTGAGCTCGCTGTCAGCGGCCGCCGGCGGCTGGGTGATCGACGGCGAAACCTTCGACGCGGTGGTGCTGGCCGCCAGCGCCACCGAGGCGGCGCGCCTGACGGCCGCCCTGGCGCCGGCCTGGTCCGCCGAGGCGCGGTCGCTGCGTTACGAGCCGATCGTCACCGTCTACCTGGACGCTCCCGGCGGCACCCTGCCCTGCGTGATGACCACGCTGCGCGACGGCCCCGACGCGCCGGCCCAGTTCGCCTTCGACCACGGCCGGCTCGGCGGCAGGAGCGGGCGCTCGGCCTGGGTCGTCAGCGGAGCCCGCCCCTGGATCGACCGCGGGCTCGAGGCCTGCGCCGCCGCCGTGCTCGAGCAAGCCCGGCCGATGCTGCCGGCGGCCACGGTGTGCCGCACGGTGGCCGACAAACGCGCGACCTTCCGCTGCACGCCCGGGCTGCGGCGTCCGCCGGCCGCCATCGCGCCGCGGCTGTGGGCCGCCGGCGACTACGTGGCCGGGCCTTACCCCGCCACGCTCGAAGGCGCGGTGCGCGCCGGGGAGAACGCCGCGGCCGGCGTGCTGCACGAGCTCGACGCCCCGGACGGGCGCCATCCAGCCGCCTGACGCCGCCGCACGTCGAGAGACGACGTCGGCACGCACGAATCCGCCGCCGTGCCGGCGGCCCCGGCGCTCAAGCGGCGACGCCGTGCGCGGCGCCGCTGCAACGAGTTTTCTCCTTCCGACAAGCAAATCGCCCTTCCGCGATGCAAAATCGGGACATCGTTTTCGGCCCCTCGCATTCATGAGTCTCAAGGATCAGCAGAGCCCCACCATCCAGGTGCTGGAGCGCACGTTCGCGCTGCTGGACATGCTGGCCGCCCACCCGGACCCGGTCTCGCTGAAGGAGATCAGCGAACGCACGGGGCTGCATCCGTCGACCGCGCACCGCATCCTCAACGACCTGACGATCGGCCGCCTGGTCGACCGGCCGCAGGCCGGCAGCTACCGGCTCGGGATGCGGCTGCTGGAGCTGGGCAACCTCGTGAAGGCCCGGCTGGACGTGCGCGATGCGGCACTCGGCCCGATGCGCGAGCTGCACAAGCTGACGCACCAGCCGGTCAACCTGTCGGTGCGCCAGGGCGACGAGATCGTCTACATCGAACGCACCTACAGCGAGCGCTCGGGCATGCAGGTGGTGCGTGCCGTCGGCGGCCGCGCCCCGCTGCACCTGACCTCGGTCGGCAAGCTGTTCCTCGCGCACGAGGAGCCGCAGCGCGTGCGCGCCTACGCGACACGCACCGGCCTCACCGGGCACACGCGCAACAGCATCACCGACGTCGCGCGGCTGGAGCGCGAACTGGCCGCGGTGCGCGCGCAGGGCTGCGCCCGCGACGACGAGGAACTCGAGCTCGGCGTGCGCTGCATGGCCGCCGGCGTCTACGACGACCAGGGCAAGCTCGTGGCCGGGCTGTCGGTGTCGGCGCCGGCAGACCGGCTGGAAGAGAACTGGATGGAGAAGGTCCGCCTGACCGCGTCGCAGATCTCGGCGGCGCTGGGCTTCAGGGGCTGAACCCGGCGCGGACAGCGCCGCGCGCCTGCCCCTCGGCTACGGGCGCATGCCGGCGTCCAGCACCGGCGAGGCCTCGCTGTTGAGCCACTTGCGGATGCGCTCGGCGTCGCCGATTCGCGAGTACTTCCCGGCCGAATCCAGCAGCACCATGATGAGGTTGCGCCCGGCCAGCTGGGCCTGCATCACCAGGCAGCGGCCGGCCTCGGAGATGTAGCCGGTCTTCTGCAGGCCGATCTCCCAGCTCGGGTTGCGCACCAGGCCGTTGGTCGTGTGGAACTGCAGCTGGCGGCGGCCGACGGCGACGCTGGCGTCGGTGGACGTCGACAGCTCGCGCAGGATCGGATGCTGGTAGGCGGCCTTGACGAGCACCGCGAGATCACGCGCGCTCGACTGGTTGTTGCTCGACAGCCCGGTGGGCTCGACATAACGCGTGTCGTGCATGCCCAGCAGCTTGGCCTTGGCGTTCATCGCCTGGACGAAGGCCGAAAGCCCGCCCGGATAGTGGCGCCCCAGCGCGTTGGCGGCGCGGTTCTCGGAGGACATCAGCGCCAGGTGCAGCATCTCACCGCGCGTCAGCTGGGTGCCGACCTGCAGGCGCGAGTGGCTGCCCTTCTCGGTGTCGACGTCATCCTGGGTGATCGTCAGCACCTCGTCGAGGGGCTGCTGGGCCTCGGTGACGAGCAGCCCCGTCATCAGCTTGGTGATCGAGGCGATCGGCAGCACCGCGTTCGAGTTCTTGCTGAGCAGGATCTGGTCGGTCTCCTGATCGACGACGAGCGCGACGCTGGACTTCAGGTCCAGCGGATCCTCGGTGCGGTGCAGGCCGTACATCTGGCCGAACGAGACCTTGGCCGGCTCGACCGCGACGACGACCGACTTGCGCGGCGAGACCTTGGCGACGGTGCGCGCCGGGACGGCCTTGGCACTGCGCACCGGGCTCTTGCCGCGGGCCTTGGCCGCCGCCGTGCCGCGCGAAGCCGTGCTGCCGGCCTTCTTGCTGGTCTTGGTCTTGGCTTTCGCCTTGGACGACGCGGAGGTGGCGTTGGCTGCGAGCGCCGTCGACGGCGAAAGACCGCCGCCAGTGAGCGCCGCAGCCACGAATGCGACTGCCGCGAGCCGCTGAAAACTACCGAACCAGCCCACTGAATCGACCCCGGAGAGAATGCACCAAAGTGTAGTTCACCTGAAGAACATGCGCAAGATCAAGAACTTGCGCACGATTTCTCAAGTGGTCCATCGCAGGAGCCGTGCCAGGCCCCCGCGGTGCATCCGCCCGTCGGCCCGTCAGCTTTGCGCCGGCACCCGTTCGGCGTTGCTCTGCAGCTTGCTCAGCGCCGAGAGATAGGCCTTGGCCGACGCGACGACGATGTCCGGATCGGCCCCCACCCCGTTGACGATGCGCCCGCCGTGCTGGAGCCGAACGGTGACCTCGCCCTGGGATTCTGTGCTGCCCGAGGTGATGGCATTGACCGAATAAAGCACCATTTCGGCGCCACTGCAGACCTTCGACTCGATCGCCTTCAGCGTCGCGTCGACCGGGCCGTTGCCATCGCTCTCGACGCGGTGCTCGACATCGCCGGCGGCGAAGGCGATCGTCGCGTGCGGGCGCTCGCCGGTCTCCGAGCGCTGCGCCAGCGACAGCAGGCGGTAATGCTCCTGCACCGCGGTGACGCTCTCGTCACCGACGAGGGCGATGATGTCCTCGTCGAAGATCTCGCTCTTGCGGTCAGCGAGGTCCTTGAAGCGCGCGAAGGCGGCGTTGATCTCGGCTTCCGACGCCATCTCGATGCCGAGTTCCTGCAGGCGCTGCTTGAACGCGTTGCGGCCCGAGAGCTTGCCGAGCACGATCTTGTTGGCCGTCCAGCCCACGTCCTCGGCACGCATGATCTCGTAGGTGTCGCGCGCCTTCAGCACGCCGTCCTGGTGGATGCCGCTGGCGTGCGCGAAGGCGTTGGCGCCGACGATGGCCTTGTTCGGCTGGACGACGAAACCGGTGGTCTGGCTGACCATGCGCGAGGCCGGCACGATCTGGTGGGTGTCGATGCCGACCTCGAGGCCGAAGTGGTCGCGGCGCGTCTTCACCGCCATCACGACTTCTTCCAGGCTGCAGTTGCCGGCGCGTTCGCCCAGGCCGTTGATCGTGCATTCGATCTGGCGCGCGCCACCGATCTTCACGCCGGCCAGCGAGTTGGCGACCGCCATGCCGAGGTCGTTGTGGCAGTGCACCGACCAGATCGCCTTGTCGCTGTTGGGCACGCGCTCGCGCAGCATGCGGATGAAGTGGCCGTAGAGCTCGGGGATCGCGTAGCCGACGGTGTCGGGGATGTTGATCGTCGTCGCGCCTTCGGCGATGACGGTCTCGATGACGCGGCACAGGAACTCGGGGTCGGAGCGGTAGCCGTCTTCCGGGCTGAACTCGATGTCCTCGCAGACGTTGCGCGCGAAACGCACCGCCAGCCGCGCCTGCTCGAGCACCTGCTCGCGCGTCATGCGCAGCTTCTTCTCCATGTGCAGTTCGCTGGTGGCGATGAAGGTGTGGATGCGCGAACGCGCGGCCGGGCGCAGCGCCTCGGCGGCGCGCGAGATGTCGCGGTCGTTGGCGCGCGCCAGCGAGCACACCGTCGACTCGCGCACCGCCTGGGCGATGGCGCGCACGGCCTCGAAGTCACCGTTGCTCGACGCCGCGAAACCGGCCTCGATCACGTCGACACGCAGGCGCTCCAGCTGGCGGGCGATGCGCAGCTTCTCGTCGCGCGTCATCGAGGCGCCGGGCGACTGTTCGCCGTCGCGAAGCGTGGTGTCGAAGATGATGAGCTTGTCGGTCATGGTCGTGCCTTTGCGAGAGATTGGAGTCGCAAGCAGCTTGGAAGACGGAAATGAAAAACGGCCCGCTGCGTTGCGCTGGCGGGCCGTTGATCGGAAAAAGGACGGACGAAGACGATCAGCGCACCCGCGGTTGCGGTAGCGCTAGCAGGATGAAGGCGTGGATCGTCGTCACGCGACGAATGTAGCACAGCGCCGTGCTCACGGATGCAGGCCCTTCTCGTCGGGATCGTCGGTGGAGGTCGAGATCACGCTCGCCGGCTGGCCCTTGAAACGCCGCCAGGCGAACACCGCGTAACCCGACAGCCCGTAGAGCACGAAGATACCGAACAGCACGCGCGGCGGGTCCAGCGCGATCAGCGCGATCGCCAGCATCACCGCGACCAGCACGACGAAAGGCACGGTGCGCCGGCCACCGAGCGTCTTGAAGCTGTAGAACGGCGCGTTGGTCACCATCGACAGCCCGGCATACAGCGTGACGGCAAACGCCGTCCATTCGAGCCAGGGGATCGAGTAGACGTCGCGGAAGCCCGCGTCGTCGAAGACCCAGACCATGCCGATGACCAGCGCCGCCGCCGCCGGGCTGGGCAGCCCCTGGAAGAAACGCCGGTCGACGACGCCGATGTTGACGTTGAAGCGCGCCAGCCGCAGTGCGGCGCCGGCGACGTAGACGAAGGCCGGGATCCAGCCCAGCTTGCCCAGGTCCTTCAGCGCCCAGACGTAGACGATCAGCGCCGGCGCGGCGCCGAACGAGACCATGTCCGAGAGGCTGTCCATCTGCTCGCCGAAGGCGCTCTGCGTGCGCGTCATGCGCGCCACGCGGCCGTCCATCGCGTCGAGCACGGCCGCGACGAAGATCGCGATCGCGGCGGCCTCGAAACGGCCGTTGATCGCCATCACGACGCCGTAGAAGCCGGAGAACAGCGCCGCCAGCGTGATCGCGTTGGGCAGCACGTAGAGGCCCCGGCGCGGCCGGCGCGCGGGGGCGGCGTCGGCCTCGGCGTCGTCGTCGCCGGGAACCTGGGTGTCGTCGGTCATCCGGTCGAGCATAAACGCGACCGGGGCCGCATGCGGCCCCGGGGACTTGCACTTCGGCCAGCGCCCCGCGTGTCTCGCACGCGGGGCTGCCGTTCAAGGCCGCGTCAGTTGCGCGACTTGTCGACCAGCTTGTTGGCCTTGATCCACGGCATCATCGCGCGCAGCTGCTCGCCGACGACCTCGATCGGGTGCTCGGCGGTCAGGCGACGGCGCGAGGTCAGCGTCGGGGCGCCGGCCTTGTTCTCGAGGATGAAGCTCTTCGCGTACTCGCCGGTCTGGATGTCCTTCAGGCACTGGCGCATGGCGTTCTTCGTGTCCTCGGTGACGACACGCGGGCCGGTGACGTACTCGCCATACTCGGCGTTGTTCGAGATCGAGTAGTTCATGTTGCCGATGCCGCCTTCGTAGATCAGGTCGACGATCAGCTTGAGCTCGTGCAGGCACTCGAAGTACGCCATCTCGGGCGCGTAGCCGGCTTCCACCAGCGTCTCGAAGCCGGCCTTGATCAGCTCGACGGTGCCACCGCACAGCACGGCCTGTTCGCCGAAGAGGTCGGTCTCGGTCTCTTCGCGGAAGCTGGTCTCGATGATGCCGGCCTTGCCGCCGCCGTTGGCCGCGGCGTAGGACAGCGCCAGGTCGCGCGCCTTGCCCGACTTGTCGGCGTGCACGGCGATCAGGTGCGGCACGCCGCCACCCTGCTTGTAGGTGTTGCGCACCGTGTGGCCCGGGGCCTTGGGCGCGACCATCCAGACATCGAGGTCGGCACGCGGCACGACCTGGTTGTAGTGCACGTTGAAGCCGTGCGCGAACGCGAGCGACGCGCCTTCGCGGATGTTGGGCTCGACGTCGTTGGCGTAGACGCTGGCGATCTGCTCGTCGGGCAGCAGGATCATGACGACGTCGGCGGCCTTCACGGCCTCGGCGACCTCGGCGACCTTCAGGCCGGCGGCTTCGGCCTTGGCCCAGCTCGCGCCGCTGCGGCGCAGGCCGACGGTGACCTTGCAGCCGCTGTCGTTCAGGTTCTGGGCGTGGGCGTGGCCTTGCGAGCCGTAGCCGATGATGGTGACGTTCTTGCCCTTGATGAGGCTCAGGTCGGCGTCCTTGTCGTAATAGACCTTCATGGGGTTCTCCGTTCTCTAGTCAGACGCCCGGCCGCGATTGGCCAGGCAGGTTTCCGGGCGATGGGCGGCCACGGGGCCGCCGGGGCGCCGCCTCAGATGCGCAGGATTCTTTCGCCGCGGCCGATGCCGCTGGCACCGGTGCGCACGGTTTCCAGGATCGCCGCGCGGTCGATCGCGACGAGGAAGGCGTCGAGCTTGGACGAGTCGCCGGTCAGCTCGATCGTGTAGCTCTTTTCGGTGACGTCGATGATGCGGCCGCGGAAGATCTCCGCCATGCGCTTCATCTCCTCGCGCTCCTTGCCGACGGCGCGCACCTTGATGAGCATGAGCTCGCGCTCGACGAAGCTGCCTTCGGTCAGGTCGACGACCTTGACGACCTCGATCAGCCGGTTCAGGTGCTTGGTGATCTGCTCGATGACGTCGTCGCTGCCGGTGGTGACGATGGTCATGCGCGACATCGACGGGTCCTCGGTCGGCGCGACCGTCAGGCTCTCGATGTTGTAGCCGCGCGCCGAGAACAGCGCGACGACACGGGACAGGGCGCCGGCTTCGTTCTCGAGCAGCACCGCGATGATGTGTTTCATGGTCTCGTCCTTGCGCGGATCCTCGAGCCTGCGGCGGTAACCGCCGGCCCTTCACCGCGCCGTTGGATCGTTGGGAAGATGCAGTCCGCAGGGGTTCGCGGCACCGGCTGCGGCGGCCGGCGGCGGCGCGGTAACGCCGTCGCCGCCGACGCGGCCCGTGCCGGTCACAGGTCTTCGGACTTGAGCTGCATCTCGCTGATGCCCTTGCCGGCGTGCACCATCGGCCACACGTTCTCGGTCGGGTCGGTGCGCACGTCGAGGAACACGGTGCGGTCCTTCAACCGCATCGCCTCCTTCAGCGCGCCTTCCACGTCGGCCGGCCGGTCGACACGCAGGCCGACGTGGCCGTAGGCCTCGGCCAGCTTGACGAAGTCGGGCAGCGCGTCCATGTAGCTGTGCGAGTAGCGGCCGCCGTAGATCAGCTCCTGCCACTGCCGCACCATGCCCAGGTAGCGGTTGTTCAGCGAGACGATCTTCACCGGCGTCTTGTACTGCAGGCAGGTCGACAGCTCCTGGATGCACATCTGGATCGAGCCTTCGCCGGTGATGCAGAAGACGTCGGACTCCGGCTTGGCGAGCTTGATGCCCATCGCGTACGGCAGGCCCACGCCCATCGTGCCCAGGCCGCCGGAGTTGATCCAGCGCCGCGGCTCCTCGAAGCCGTAGAACTGCGCCGCCCACATCTGGTGCTGGCCGACGTCGGAGGTGATGTAGGCATCGCGGCCGCGCGTCAGGCGGGCCAGCGTCTGCACCACCATCTGCGGCTTGATCACGTCATCGCTGGGCTCGTAGGCCAGGCACTCGCGCTTGCGCCACTCGTTGATCTGGCCCCACCAGGAGGAGATCGCCACGGTGTCCGGACGGGCGTGCGACTCCTTGATCTGGGCGATCAGCTCCTGCAGCACGTCCTTGACGTCGCCGACGATCGGGATGTCCACGCGCACGCGCTTGGAGATCGACGACGGGTCGATGTCGACGTGGATGATCTTGCGCTCGACCTGGGCGAAGTGCGCCGGGTTGCCGATGACGCGGTCGTCGAAGCGCGCACCGACGGCCAGCAGCACGTCGCAGTGCTGCATCGTCATGTTGGCTTCGTAGGTGCCGTGCATGCCGAGCATGCCCAGGAACTTCGGGTCGCTGGCGGGAATCGCGCCCAGCCCCATCAGCGTGTTCGTCACCGGGAAGCCGAGCAGGTCGGCCAGCTGGCGCAGCTCGGCCGCGGCTTCGCCGAGCACGACGCCGCCGCCGGTGTAGATGTACGGGCGCTTGGCCTGCAGCAGCAGCTGCACGGCCTTGCGGATCTGGCCGCTGTGGCCCTTGCGCACCGGGTTGTACGAGCGCAGCTCGACGGTCTGCGGGTACTGGAACGGCGCGGTGTTCAGCGACACGTCCTTGGGCACGTCGATGACGACGGGCCCCGGTCGGCCGGTGCGCGCGATGTGGAAGGCCTTCTTGATCGTCGAGGCCAGCTCGCGCACGTCCTTGACGAGGAAGTTGTGCTTGACCACCGGGCGCGTGATGCCGACGGTGTCGCACTCCTGGAAGGCGTCCATCCCGATCGCGGCCGTCGGCACCTGACCGGTGATGATGACCATCGGGATCGAGTCCATGTAGGCCGTCGCGATGCCGGTCACGGCATTCGTGACACCCGGGCCCGAGGTGACGAGGGCGACGCCGACGTTGCCGGTGGCGCGGGCATAGCCGTCGGCGGCATGCACCGCGGCCTGTTCGTGGCGTACCAGGACGTGCTGGATGCTGTCCTGCTTGTACAGCGCGTCGTAGATGTAGAGAACCGATCCGCCGGGATAGCCCCAGAGGTACTGGACCCCTTCGGCCTGCAGGCTGCGAACCAGGATTTCAGCGCCGTTGAGCACGGCGGGAGGAGAAGACGGTTGTGCCGAAGCGGCACGCTTGACTTCCGCGGCGGAGATGTCCATTTCCGAACCTTTGCGAATTTCTCTGACGAAAATCCATCGGTGCCCCTCCTCGCGCCCTCGTGAGGCGGATTCGGAACTGCGCGCGGTCTGGGAACTGCCGTCCGGGTCGGACGGCGAGCGAGACCAAAAGAGCGTTGTGCGACCGGGGATTATGCACCGGCGCCGGGCGTCGCCCCGCCAAGGTGCCTGCCGCGGGCCCCGCGTGCATAATGCGCCGCGCCCGAAACCGGGGTGCAGAACCCCGTCCGCGCGTTGGCTTCCGACAAAGAACTTTCCGATTTCCTCAAGAGCGTCGAGAGGCGCGCGTTCAAGCGCGCCGCCTTCGCCGTGCGCGACGAGGACGCGGCGCTGGACATCGTGCAGGACTCGATGATCCGCCTGGCCGAGAAGTACGCCGAGCGGCCCGCGGCGGAGTTCCCGATGCTCTTCCAGCGCATCCTGTCGAACGCGACGATGGACTGGTTCCGTCGCCAGAAGGTGCGCAACGCGGTCATCCAGAACCTCTCGGACTTCGAGGGCGAGGACGGGGACGGCGACTTCGACCTGCTCGAGACGCTGCAGGTCGTCGAGGACACCCTGGGCACCGAGAGTGCCGCCGAATCGGTGTCGCGGGACCAGATCTTGCGTCTCATCGAGCACGAAGTGGCCGGCCTGCCCGACCGTCAACGCGAAGCCTTCCTGCTGCGTTACTGGGAGGAGTTCGACGTGGCCGAGACCGCGGCGGCGATGGGCTGCTCCGAAGGCAGCGTCAAGACCCATTGTTCCCGTGCGGTCCACTCGCTGGCCAAGGCCCTCCGACTCAAGGGAATCGCGCCATGACCCAAACCAGCTTCACCGACGCGGACGTCCTGCGCGCGCGCTTCGCGGCGCGCATCGCCGCCAGTCTGACCGAGCGTGCCGACGAGCTTCCGCACGACCTGACGGAACGCCTGCGCGTGGCCCGCGAGCAGGCGCTGTCCCGTGCGCGCGCCGTGCGCCGCGAGGTCGCGGCCGAGTCCGTGGTGAGCGTTGCCGGCGGCGCCGCCGCCCGGAGCGGGCCGCCGTGGTGGCAGCGGCTGGCCATCGTGCTGCCGCTGGTGATGCCGGTCGCCGGTCTGGTGCTGATCCGCGAGCACGACCTGCGCGAGCAGATCATGGCCGCTGCCGACATCGACTCCGTGCTGCTCGCCGACGACCTCCCGCCGGACGCCTACTCCGACCCCGGATTCGCCGAGTTCCTGAAGACGCAGCAACCGTGACCTTCCGCCCGGCCGTCATCGCCGCCCTCGTGATCGCGGCCGTGTTCGCCACGGCCGCGCCGGCGCATGCGGCCGAGGCCGACCCGTCCTGGGCCCAGCTGTCGGCGGCGCAGCGGCGCGCGCTGGCACCGCTGCAGCAGGACTGGCCGAACATCGACTCGACCGGCAAGGAACGCTGGCTGAGCGTCGCCGCGCGTTTCCCCAAGATGAGCCAGGCCGAGCGCCAGCGCGTGCAGGAGCGCATGGCGGCGTGGACCCAGATGACGCCGTCGGAGCGTGCCCGCGCGCGGCTGCAGTTCCAGCAGGTGCGCCAGCTCTCGGCCGAGGACCGCCAGGCCCGCTGGGACGCCTACAGGGCGCTGCCCGACGACCAGCGCAAGCAGCTCGCCGAACGTGCCGTGCCGCCCAAACGCACGCCCTCGCGTGTGCGTGAAGGCGACGACGAGGACGGAAAGCCCAAGCGCAACATCGTCACGTCGCCGCGCCCGCCGTCGCCCAAACCCGTCGCGCCGGCCGTCATCCAGGCCGCCCCGGGGGCGACGACGACGCTGATCACCTCCCGCCCCTCCTCGCCTGCGCACCACCAGTCCGGGATGCCCAAGATCATCGCCACCGACGATTTCGTGAACCCGGTGACGATGCTGCCGCGCCGCGGCCCGCAGGGCGCTGCGGTACGCTCGCAGGCTGCCTCCGAACCGCGCTGACCCGTCTCGATGATCGTTCTGCCTCCCGCCGCGGGTGACCACCCGACCCCGGCGCTGATCCGCCGCCTCGCCTGTTTCGTCTACGAGGGCATCCTGCTCTTCGGTGTCGTGATGGCCGCCGGCCTCGTCTACTCGCTGGCCACCAACCAGCGCAGCGCGCTGCAGGGGCAGTTGGGGCTGCAGGTCTTCCTGTTCCTCGTCTTCGGCCTGTACTTCGTCTGGTTCTGGAGCCGCACCGGCCAGACGCTGGCGATGCAGACCTGGCACATCCGCCTCGTGCAGCGCGACGGCCAGCCGGTGAGCGTGGGCCGCGGCATCGTGCGCTACCTCGTCTGCTGGGTCTGGTTCCTGCCCTGGCTGGCGATCGCCCATTTCGCCGGCCTGCACAGCAACGGCCAGGTCTTCGGGCTGCTGACGCTGGGCATCGTCGTCTGGGCGGCCTTGTCGCGGCTGCACCCGGACCGCCAGTTCTGGCACGACGCGCTCTGCGGCACGCGGCTCGTCGCGTGGCGTGCCAAGTCCAAGGACTAAGCCCATGGATCCCGGCAGCCCGCCGCCGCGGGGCGGCCAGGCGAACCCGCACAAGGGACGCACCGGCCTGGACCGCATCCGGCGCGCCGCCGGCTATTCGGCCGCAGGCCTGTCGGCCGCCTTCCGCGGCGAGAGCGCGTTCCGCCAGGAGGTCTTCGCCGCGGCACTGCTGCTGCCGGCGGCGTTCTGGCTCGGGCGCGGCTGGGTCGAGGTCGCGCTGCTCGCCGGCAGCGTCGTGCTGGTGCTGATCGTCGAGCTGCTGAACTCCGCGATCGAAGCCGTCGTCGACCGTGTCGGCTTCGAGCTGCACGAGCTGTCCAAGCGGGCCAAGGACCTGGGCAGCGCGGCGGTGATGCTGTCGCTGCTGCTCGCCGGCGGCATCTGGCTGGGAGCGCTCTGGCAGCGTCTGGCCTGAGACAATCCGGGCCATGAACGACATCGCGCCCCCGCCCCCCTTCACCGTCTGCGTCTACTGCGGCTCGCGCCACGGCCGGCGCAGCGCCTACACCGAAGCCGCCCGCGTGCTCGGCCGCTCGATCGGCGAACGCGGCTGGCAGCTCGTCTACGGCGGCGGCAAGGTCGGCCTGATGGGCGAGGTCGCCGACGCGGTGCTGGCCGCCGGCGGTCGTGTCGTCGGCGTGATCCCCGAGTCGCTGATGAAGCGCGAGGTCGGCCACCCCGGCCTCAGCGAACTGCACGTCGTGCCGACGATGCACAAGCGCAAGCAGATGATGGCCGAGCGCGCCGACGCCTTCGTCGCGCTGCCGGGCGGCATCGGCACGCTGGAGGAGCTGTTCGAGGTCTGGACCTGGCGCCAGCTGGGCTACCACGACCAGCCGATCGGCCTGCTCGACGTCGACGGCTTCTACGAGGGCCTGCTGGCCTTCATGCAACGCACCGTCGACGAAGGTTTTCTCTCGGAAGCCCAGCAGGCGGTGCTGCAGGTCGAGACCGACCCGCTGGCGCTGCTGGACCGGCTGGCGGCGCTGGCGCAGCGCGCCGGCGGCCCCGACCACTTCGGCCGCATCTGAGCCCTTGAACGACAACGGGGCACTGCTCGCGCAGCGCCCCGTTGTTCTGGACAGCGCCCGGCCACGGCCGGGCCGACCTCAGACCGCCGACTCGTCGGTCTCGCCGGTGCGGATGCGCACCACCTGGTCGACCGAGGTGACGAAGATCTTGCCGTCGCCGATCTTGCCGGTCTTGGCGGCCTTGACGATGGCGTCGAGGCAGCGCTCGACGTCGGCGTCCTTGACGACGACCTCGATCTTCACCTTCGGCAGGAAGTCGACGACGTACTCGGCGCCGCGGTAGAGCTCGGTGTGGCCCTTCTGGCGGCCGAAACCCTTGACCTCGGTGACGGTCAGACCCGAGACGCCAACCTCGCCCAGTGCTTCGCGGACTTCTTCGAGCTTGAACGGCTTGATGACGGCGGTGATCTGCTTCATGCGGGGAACTCCGGGAAAAGACTATGGACTGACGGGAATTTAAGCACGGAACCTCGACGTGATGGGGTAACGCCAGTCGCGTCCGAAGGCCCGATGGGTGATGCGGATGCCGACCGGCGCCTGACGCCGCTTGTACTCGTTGATCTTGATGAGCCGGGTGACACGTTCGACGTCGGCACGCTCGAAGCCGGCGGCGACGATCTGCTCGACGCTCTGGTCGTCTTCCATGTAGCGCGCCAGGATCGCGTCGAGGACCTCGTAGGGCGGCAGGCTGTCCTGGTCGGTCTGGTCCGGGCGCAGCTCGGCCGACGGCGGGCGCGTGATGATGCGTTGCGGGATGACCTCGGCGCCTTGCGCGTTGCGCCAGTTCGCCAGGCGGTAGACCAGCGTCTTGGCGACGTCCTTGATGACCGCGAAGCCGCCGGCCATGTCGCCGTACAGCGTGCAGTAGCCGGTCGCCATCTCGCTCTTGTTGCCGGTGGTCAGCACGATCGCGCCGGTCTTGTTCGACAGCGCCATCAAGAGCGTGCCGCGGATGCGCGCCTGCAGGTTCTCCTCGGTCGTGTCCTCGGCCAGCCCGGCGAACTGCGGCGCCAGCGCGGTGCGGAAAGCGTCGAACATCGGCGCGATGTCGATCTCGTCGTAGCGCACGCCCAGGCGCGCGGCCATGTCGCGCGCGTCGATCCAGGAGATGTCGGCGGTGTAAGGCGACGGCATCATCACCGCGCGCACCTTGTCGGCGCCGAGCGCGTCGACGGCGACGGCCAGCACCAGTGCCGAGTCGATGCCGCCGGACAGGCCGATGATCGCGCCGGGGAAGCCGTTCTTGCCGAGGTAGTCGCGCACGCCGGTGACGAGCGCGTCCCAGGCCTGGCGGTCGAGGTCGGGCGCTTCGGCGACCGGACCGACGGGGCGGGCGTCGGCGTCGAAGTCGACGACCAGCAGTTCCTCGGCGAAGGTCGCGGCCCGCGCCCTCACCTCGCCCGCCGCGTCAAGCGCGAACGAGGCGCCGTCGAACACGACCTCGTCCTGGCCGCCGACCAGATGCGAGAACAGCAGCGGCAGGCCGACGTCGCGCGCACGTTCGGCCATGCGGGCCTGGCGTTCCTCGGCCTTGCCGAGGTGGAACGGCGAGGCGTTGAGCACGCACAGCACCTGGGCGCCGGCGTCGCGCGCCAGGCGCGCGGGCTCGTCGAACCAGGCGTCCTCGCAGATGACGACGCCGAAACGCAGGCCTTCGCAATCGAAGACCAGCGGCGGCAGGCCGGCGTCGCGCCCGGAGGCGAAGTAGCGGCGTTCGTCGAAGACCTGGTAGTTGGGCAGTTCGCGCTTGCAGTAGGTGGCCTGCACGCGTCCCCCAGCCAGCAGCGAGGCCGCGTTGTGGCGCTGCTGCACGGTCACGGACTTGGTCCTAAGATCGCCGCGCTCGCCGAACTGGTGCGGGTGCCCGACGACCAGATGCAGCCCTTCGCAGTCCCGCAAAACCTCGGCCAGCGCCGCCAGCGCGTCGGCGCAAGCCTGCATGAAGGCCGGGCGCAGCAGCAGGTCCTCGGGTGGGTAGCCGGTCAGCGCCAGCTCAGGGGCCAGCACCAGGCGCGCACCCTGCGCGTAGGCGCGGCGGGCGGCGTCTTCGAGGCGACGGGAGTTGCCGGCGAGATCACCGACGACGGCGTTGAACTGGGCCAGCGCGACCTTCATCGACGGCTCCGCTGAATGTCACGAGGGCTCACGGGACAGGATTATCACATCGGGGTCGAGGCCGACCCGGGACGGCTGGACGCGCGGGCCTGGAACACGCTGCTCGACATGCAGCCCGCACCGACACCCTTTCTGCGCCACGAGTACCTCGCGGCATTGCACGCGTCGGCCAGCGCGGTGCCGGCCACCGGCTGGACACCCCGTTTCCTGACGCTGCACGACGCGGCCGGCGAACTGGCCGGCGCCGCGCCGCTGTACCTGAAGACCCATTCCTGGGGCGAATACGTCTTCGACTGGGCCTGGGCCGACGCCTACCGCCGCCACGGGCTGCGCTACTACCCCAAGCTGCTCGGCGCGGTGCCGTTCACGCCGGTGCCCGGCACGCGGCTGATGGCGCGCGACGAGCCGGCACGCGAGGCGCTCGTCGCCACGATCCGAGAGTTCGCCGACGAAGCCGGGCTGTCCTCGGCCCACGTGCTCTACGTCGACGACGCCGACCGCGCGGCCTTCGAACGCGCCGGCTGGATGCTGCGCGAGAACCTGCAGTTCCACTGGACGCGCGACGAAGCCGACCCCGCGGCCGACTTCGACGCCCTGCTCGCCCGGCTGCAGCGCGACAAGCGCAAGAAGATCCAGCAGGAACGCCGCCGCGTCGCCGAACTCGGCATCGAGTTCAGCGTCCACGAGGGCGAGGCGATCGACACCGCGCTGTGGGACTTCTTCCATCGCTGCTACACGCTGACCTACGCGGCGCACCAGTCGACGCCTTACCTGACACGCGACTTCTTCGCCCGCATGCAGGCGACGATGGCGCGCCACTGGCTGATGTTCGTCGGCCGCCGCGACGGCCGGCCGGTCGCGGCCTCGCTGGTGGCGATCGACCGCGAACGCGGCGCCGCCTGGGGCCGCTACTGGGGCGCGGTCGAGCCGCTGCCCTTCGTGCACTTCGAGGCCTGCTACTACCAGCCGCTGGCCTGGTGCCTGGCCAATGGCTTCAGTCGCTTCGAAGGCGGCGCCCAGGGCGAGCACAAGATGGCCCGCGGGCTGCTGCCGGTGCGCACGAGCTCGGCGCACTGGCTGCGCGACGAACGTTTTGCCGGCGCGGTGGCCGAATTCCTCGCCCGCGAGGGCGAGGGCGTGGCGGCCTGGGAGGACGAACTGCGCGAGCGCAGCCCGTTCAAACGCGGGGAACCCGAGGGCTGAGCCCGCGCGCAGGACGCTCAGGCGCCCGGGTGCTCCTTGGCCCAGTTGGCCATGCCGGTGCGCACTTCCTCGCGCGCCGACTCCGGGCCTTCCCAGCCCAGCACCTTGACCCACTTGCCTTCCTCGAGATCCTTGTAGTGCTCGAAGAAGTGCTGGATCGCCTTCAGGCGCGCCGGGTTCAGGTCTTCCGGCTTCTGCCAGGACGAGTACAGCGACAGGATCTTGGCCGTCGGCACCGCCAGCAGCTTGTTGTCGCCGCCGGCTTCATCGTCCATCTTCAGCACGCCGATCGGGCGGCAGGTGACGACCACGCCGGGGATCAGCGGCACCGGGGTGATGACGAGCACGTCCACCGGGTCGCCGTCGTCGGCCAGCGTGTTCGGCACGTAGCCGTAGTTGCACGGGTAGTGCATCGCCGTGCTCATGAAGCGGTCGACGAACAGCGCCCCCGAGTCGTGGTCGACCTCGTACTTGATCGGGTCGCCGTTCATCGGAATCTCGATGATGACGTTGAACTCGTCGGGCGCCTTGGCGCCGGGGGTCACGTTGTGCAGGCTCATGCAGCGGTCTCGGGCAGGAGGAGAAAAGAGAGGAGAGAGCGAGAGAAAGAACGGGGCGCGATTCTAGGCGCCACGCTTGCCCTCGCCTGACGCGCGACGGCCTTGACCCGGCTCAGGCAGGCACTCGGACATAGGAAAACCCCCAACCGAGCGTGATAGCCTTCACATAGCATGCCGCGCCAGCCGGCCCGAAGCGCCCGGGCGGCGTGCAGGAGATAGAGAGAAGAGACTAGGCCCGAACGAGAGGAAGGAGCTCTTTCCATGACGACGAGTTTGGCGCTGTACATAGCGCTGGGGTGCGGCCTGGTGGCCGTGCTCTACGGGTTCATCCAGCGGGGATGGATCCTCGCGCAGGACGCCGGCAATGCACGAATGCAGGAAATCGCCGGCGCCATCCAGCAAGGCGCTGCGGCGTACCTGGCGAGGCAATACAAGACAATTGCCATCGTCGGCGCGGTGCTCGCGATCCTGATCTTCTTCTTCCTCGGCGGCCTAACGGCCGCCGGGTTCGTTTTGGGGGCCGTACTTTCCGGTGCCTGCGGCTTCATCGGCATGAACGTCTTGGTGCGCGCCAACGTGCGCACCGCGCAGGCCGCCACCAAGGGCATCGGCCCGGCGCTCGACGTCGCGTTCAAGGGCGGTGCGATCACCGGCATGCTCGTCGTCGGCCTGGGGCTGCTGGGCGTCGGCATCTTCTTCCTGCTGATCGGCGGCGTCGCCAACCCGGACAGCGCGACGCTCAAGCCGCTGCTCGGCCTGGCCTTCGGCTCGTCGCTGATCTCGATCTTCGCGCGCCTGGGCGGCGGCATCTTCACCAAGGGCGCCGACGTCGGCGCCGACCTGGTGGGCAAGGTCGAGGCCGGCATCCCCGAGGACGACCCGCGCAACCCGGCGGTGATCGCCGACAACGTCGGCGACAACGTCGGCGACTGCGCCGGCATGGCCGCCGACCTGTTCGAGACCTACGCCGTGACGCTGATCGCGACGATGGCGCTGGGCGCGCTGATGGTCGTCGGCAGCGGGGGCGCGGCGGTGGTCTATCCGCTGCTGCTCGGCGGCGTGTCGATCATCGCGTCGATCGTCGGCTGCGCCTTCGTCAAGGCCAGCCCCGGCATGAAGAACGTGATGCCGGCTCTGTACAAGGGCCTGATCGTCGCCGGCGTGCTGTCGCTGATCGCCTTCTACGTCGTCACGACGATGATGTTCCCCGCCGGCCTGACGCTGGCCGACGGCAGCGTCATCGGCACGACGGCGCTGTTCGGCACCTGCGTCGTCGGCCTGCTGCTGACGGCGGCGATGGTCTGGATCACCGAGTACTACACCGGCACCGACTACGCGCCGGTGAAGCACGTCGCGCAGTCCTGCACCACCGGCCACGCGACGAACATCATCGCCGGCATCGGCGTGTCGATGAAGTCGACGGCCTGGCCGGTGATCTTCGTCTGCCTGTCGATCCTGGCCGCCTACTGGCTGGCCGGCCTGTACGGCATCGCGATCGCCGCGACCTCCATGCTGAGCATGGCCGGGATCGTCGTCGCGCTCGACGCCTACGGCCCGATCACCGACAACGCCGGCGGCATCGCCGAGATGTCCGAACCGCCCGACAGCGTGCGCGACATCACCGACCCGCTGGACGCCGTCGGCAACACGACCAAGGCCGTCACCAAGGGCTACGCGATCGGCTCGGCCGGCCTCGCGGCGCTGGTGCTCTTCGCCGACTACACGCACTCGCTCGAGGCGCGCGGCATCATGGCCTCGTTCGACCTGAGCAACCCGAAGGTCATCGTCGGGCTGTTCCTCGGCGGCCTGATCCCCTACCTCTTCGGCGCGATGGCGATGGAGGCCGTGGGCCGCGCCGCGGGCTCGGTGGTGCAGGAAGTGCGCCGCCAGTTCCGCGACATCCCGGGCATCATGGAAGGCACGTCCAAGCCCGAGTACGGCAAGGCGGTCGACATGCTGACCGTCGCGGCGATCAAGGAGATGATGATCCCGTCGCTGCTGCCGGTCGCGGTGCCGGTCGTCGTCGGCATGGCGCTGGGCGCCGAGGCGCTGGGCGGCCTGCTGATGGGCACCATCGTCACCGGCCTGTTCGTCGCGATCTCGATGTGCACCGGCGGCGGGGCCTGGGACAACGCCAAGAAATACATCGAGGACGGCAACCACGGCGGCAAGGGCAGCGATGCCCACAAGGCCGCGGTCACCGGCGACACCGTGGGCGACCCCTACAAGGACACCGCCGGCCCGGCCGTCAACCCGCTGATCAAGATCATCAACATCGTCGCGCTGCTGATCGTGCCGCTGCTGCCGACGGCCACCTCCCCGGCCAAGGCCACGCACGCCGAACCGGCACCGATCGTGCAGCCGGCCGAGACCGCGCCGGCGATGCCGGCCGCGCCGACGGCCGAGCCCTCGGCCCCGGCGGCCTCGCAGTAAGCTCGCGGTCTTTCCCGCACGTGCCGGCGCCCTCGGGGCGCCGGCCTTTTTTCCGATGTCCGAGAAGCCTCCCGAGGTCGCCCCCGAGCTGCCGCGATTCCGCCCGATCCCGCGCCGGCGCCGGCTGCTGCTCGTCGCGCTGGCGATCGCGACCGCGATCACGGTCGTGTCGATGCTGCTGGACCCGCCCGGCCGCCCCGAACACCCGCGCGACACCCAGGTGCGCGAATGCCCGACCGGCCGCGGCGTCAACTGCGTCGGCGGCAAGGCCCAGGTGCTGCTGCTGGCCCCCGACGCGCCGAGCGCTGCCGCCTCCGCTGCACGCTGAGCCGCTGCGTGCTCCAGGTCACCGACACGCCGGCCGCAGCCGTGTGCAATGCCGGCATCGCCCTGCCCGCCTCCCGATGACCGCCAAACGCCCGCCCCGCACCGCCACCGTTCCCCAAGGCCGCACCCGCCGGCTGCTGCACTTCGGCCGCGCCGTCGGTGAACTGGCCGCGGGCGCGGCCGCCGAGGGCCTGTCGCGGCTGGCCCGCGGCCAGGTGCCCAAGGCCTCGGCGATGATGCTGACGCCGGCCAACGCGAGCCGGCTCGCCAACCGGCTGTCGCGGCTGCGCGGCGCGGCGATGAAGTTCGGCCAGCTGATGTCGATGGACGGCCACGGCGTGCTGCCGCCGCAGTTCACCGAGCTGCTGGGCTCGCTGCGCGACCAGGCCCACGTGATGCCGGCCTCGCAGCTCGCCGAGGTGCTGGAACAGGAGTACGGCGTCGGCTGGCACCGGCGCTTCCGCCAGTTCAGCTTCGAGCCGGTCGCCGCGGCCTCGATCGGCCAGGTGCACCGCGCGACGACGCACGACGGCCGCGTGCTGGCGCTGAAGATCCAGTACCCCGGCGTGCGCGAGAGCATCGACAGCGACGTCGCCAACCTCGCGCTGCTGGCCAAGACGCCGGGCCTTGTGCCCGCCGGGCTGGACCCGGCCCCGCTGTTCGAACGTGTGCGCCGCGTGCTGCATCAGGAGACCGACTACGTCGCCGAGGCCCGCGCGCTGGCCGAGTACCGCGAGCGCCTCGGCGACGACGAGCTCTTCGTCGTGCCCGAGGTCGACGCCGAACACTCGACCGGGCGCATCCTGGCGACCAGCTTCCAGCCCGGCGACACGATCGACCACCTCGCGGCGCCGGGCGTGCCGCAGGCCCACCGCGACCGTGTCGCCGAGGCGCTGTGCCACCTGGTCGTGCGCGAGATCTTCGAGCTGCGCCTGGTGCAGACCGACCCGAACTTCGCCAACTACCTCTACGACCCCGAGACGCGGCGCGTCGCGCTGCTGGACTTCGGCGCGACGCAGACCGTGAGCCTGCAGCGTGTCGAGCACCTGCGCGCCCTGGGCCGCGCCATGCGCGACCAGGACGCCGACGCGATGACGCGCGCCGCGCGGCGCGCCGGCTTCATCGCCGAGACCGACCCGCCCGATCAGGCGCGCGGCGTCGTCAATCTGATCCTGACGATCGGCGAACCGCTGGCACACGACCGGCCGTTCGACTTCGCGCGCTCGGATCTCTTCAAGCGCAGCTTCGAGGCCGGGCGCGAGCAGTTCTTCGGTGACGGCTTCTCGCACGCGCCGCCGCCGGATCTGGTGTTCCTGCAGCGCAAGATGGTCGGCGTGTTCATGCTGTGCACGCGGCTGAAGGCGCGCGTGAACCTGGCGCGCCTGTTCGGCGCCCAGCTCTAGCTCAGGACAGCACGCGGCGGCGCATGCCCAGCCACTCGTTGGCGGCCAGCGCCCCCAGCACCAGCAGGCCGCCGGCGAGCACCGCCGAGTCGGGCGCCTCGCCGGCGCCCAGCCAGGCCCAGCTGACGCCGAAGATCACCTCCAGCAGCCCGAGCAGCGACATCTCGGCCGCCGGCAGCACGCGCGAGACGGCCACCGCGATCAGGCAGGGCACCGCGAGCTGCACCGAGCCCAGCAGGGCCAGCAGCCCCAGGTCATGGCCCGAGGCCTGGAAAGGCCAGGCCAGCGGCAGCGTCACCAGCGCCGACAGCGTCGCGCCGATCAGCACCGCCGGCAGCATGTCGGCCCCGGGGTCGTCGCGCCGCGATTGCAGCGTCGTCCAGTTGATCGCCGCGGCCACCGGCACCGCCAGCGCGACCAGCGTGCCGGCCAAGTGGCGCGCGTCGCCGGCATGCAGATGCTGGCCGTACATCCAGGCGATGCCGGCGCCGGCCACCGCGATCGCGCCCCAGGTGCGCGCCGGCAGCCGGTGCCCGAGGGCGAAACGCGCCAGCAGCGCCGTGAACAGCGGCCCCAGCGCCATCGTCACCAGCACGTTGGCCACCGTGGTCAGCGTCAGGCCGACCATGAAGGCCGTGTACATGACGCTCCAGCAGACGCCCGACAGCCACAGCGTGCGCCCGCCGTCGCGGATCGAGCGCCACAGCGGCACCGGCCCGCGCAGCCACGACAGCAGCGCGAGCAGCGCCAGCGCATTGAAGGCGCTGCGCCAGAACGTGACCTCGAAGCTGCGCGCCGCCTCCAGGTGGCGCGTGACGACGCCCGCGATGCTCCACATCAGCGTGGCGACGATCATCAGCAGCACGGCGTTGCGACGAGACACGGCAAAGAAACTCAAGAGGCTCGCGCAGCGAGCCGGGCAAAGACCTGACCAGAACCCCCCTCCCGGAGGGGGGCCGAGGGGGAGCCCACGGAACGGCGAACGCCGAAGAGCGTCCGGATCCGCAAGCGCCCGCGCTCAAGCGCCTTCGCGAGACGCACGCTTGCGATCGTGCTCCTTCAAATGGCGCTTACGGATCCGGATGCTCTTCGGGGTGATCTCGACCAGCTCGTCGTCCTCGATGAACTCGACCGCGTACTCCAGCGTCAGGTCGATCGGCGGCGTGATCTTGATCGCGTCTTCCTTGCCGCTGACACGGAAGTTGGTCAGCTGCTTGGTGCGCGTGGCGTTGACGACAAGGTCGTTGTCGCGGCTGTGGATGCCGACGATCATGCCTTCGTAGGTCGGGTCGCCCGGCTTGACGAACATGCGGCCGCGGTCGTCGAGCTTGCCCAGCGCGTAGGTGATGATCTCGCCGTCGTCCATGCTGATCAGCACGCCGTTCTTGCGCCCGGCGATCTCGCCCTTGTAGGCCTCGTAGCCGTCGAAGATGTTGCTGATCAGGCCGGTGCCGCGCGTCAGGTTCATGAACTCGTTGGAGAAGCCGATCAGGCCGCGCGCCGGGATGCGGTACTCCAGGCGCACGCGGCCGCGACCGTCGACTTCCATGTTCGCGAGTTCGCCCTTGCGCTCGCCCAGGGCCTGCATGACGCCGCCCTGGTGCTGGTCCTCGACGTCGACCGTCACCAGCTCGATCGGCTCCTGGCGCTCGCCGCCGTCGTCGTGGAAGACGACACGCGGCTTGCTGACCGCCAGCTCGTAGCCTTCGCGGCGCATGTTCTCCAGCAGGATCGTCAGGTGCAGCTCGCCGCGGCCCGAGACCTCGAAGATGCCGTCCTCGCCCGACTCCCTGACGCGCAGCGCGACGTTGCTCTGCAGTTCCTTCTGCAGGCGGTCCCAGATCTGGCGGCTGGTGACGTACTTGCCTTCGCGGCCGGCCAAGGGGCTGGTGTTGACGCAGAAGTTCATCGTCAGCGTCGGCTCGTCGACGCGCAGCATCGGCAGCGGCTGCGGGTTGGCCGGATCGGTGATGGTGACGCCGATGCCGAGGTCCTCGATGCCGTTGACGAGCACGATGTCGCCCGGGCCGGCCTCGTCGGCCATCACGCGGTTCAGGCCCTCGAAGGTCAGCACCTGGTTGATGCGGCCCTTGTAGGCGCGGCCGTCCGGGCCTTCCATCACCAGCACGTCCATCGCCGGCTTCAGCGTGCCGCTGTTGACGCGGCCGACGCCGATGCGGCCGACGAAGGTCGAGTAGTCCAGCGAGGAGATCTGCAGCTGCAGCGGCGCGGCCGGGTCACCTTCGTGCGGCGGCACGTGCTTCAGCACGGTCTCGAACAGCGGCGCCATGTTCGTGCCCCAGGCCTCGCCCGGGGCGCCTTCCTCCAGCGCCGCCCAGCCGTTCAGGCCCGAGGCGTAGACCACCGGGAAGTCGAGCTGGTCCTCGGTGGCGCCGAGCTTGTCGAACAGGTCGAACGCGGCGTTGATGACGTAGTCCGGGCGCGAGCCGGGCTTGTCGACCTTGTTGACGACGACGATGGGCTTCAGGCCCAGCGCCAGCGCCTTCTTGGTCACGAAGCGCGTCTGCGGCATCGGGCCTTCCTGGGCGTCGATCAGCAGCACGACGCCGTCGACCATCGACAGCGCGCGCTCGACCTCGCCGCCGAAGTCGGCGTGCCCCGGGGTGTCGACGATGTTGATGTGCGTGCCCTGCCAGGTCACCGCGCAGTTCTTCGCGAGGATCGTGATGCCGCGCTCGCGTTCGATGTCGTTGCTGTCCATCACGCGTTCGGCGATCTTCTCGTTGTCACGGAAGGTGCCGCTCTGGCGCAGGAGCTGGTCGACGAGCGTGGTCTTGCCGTGGTCGACGTGGGCGATGATGGCGATGTTGCGGATCTGTCGGGTCATGTCGTGGCCTCGTGCCCGTGGGCGGTCTGGGGCGTGGAGGTGACGGTCTCGGGGATCGAGACCGGCGGGATGGGTTGGAGCTGCGCGGCCACCTCGACGGGGCTGAGCAGGCGGTCGGCGATCAGCTCCCCGCGGGTGATGTGCGCGCTGCCGAGGAAGGCGCGCGGGTCCGGGCCGTAGACGCGCACGGCGCTCGCGTCGGCCTGCGCGGTGCGGCGGCGCTGCCCGGACAGGAAGCGGCCGGCATCGTCGTCGGCCAGCCGCAGGGCGGGCCAGTCGGCGAGCAGGCAGTCGATCGGCCGGATCAGCGCGTCGCGCGCCGCCGGCGTAAGGGTCTCGAGCTCGGCGATCGTCACTGCGCCGTCAAGCGTCAGCGGGCCGCTGGCGGTGCGGCGCAGCGCCGTCAGGTGCGCGCCGCAGCCCAGCGCGCGGCCGATGTCCTCGGCCAGCGTGCGCACGTAGGTGCCCTTGGTGCAGAGCACGTCGAGCACCAGCGTCGGCGCGGCCCAGTCCAGCACCGCGAGCGAGCGGATCGTCACGCGGCGCGGCGTGCGCTCGACCTCGACGCCGGCACGCGCGTAGTCGTAGAGCGCGCGGCCCTCGTGCTTCAGCGCCGAGTGCATCGGCGGCAGCTGGTCGATCTCGCCAGTAAACCGCTCCAGCACGGCGGCGATCGCGGCACGGTCGCAGTCGACCGGGCGCTCTTCGAGCACCTCGCCTTCGAGGTCGCCGGTGCTCGTCGTGCGGCCCAGGTGCAGCGTCGCGGTGTAGCGCTTGTCGGCGTCCAGGCTGGCTTGCGAGAACTTGGTCGCGGCGCCGAAACACAGCGGCAGCAGGCCGGTGGCCAGCGGGTCCAGCGTGCCGGTGTGGCCGCCCTTCTCCGCCCGCAGGATGCCCTTGGCCTTCTGCAGCGCGTCGTTGCTCGTCCAGCCGATCGGCTTGTCGAGCAGCAGCACGCCGTGCAGGGCACGGCGCGGCAGGCGGGGCGGACGGGCGTTGCGCATCGCGGCGGGCTCAGTCGTCCTTGGCCCGGGTGGCGTTGGCCTTGACGATCAGCGCCGACAGGTCGGCGGCGCGTTCGGTCGTGCAGTCGAAATGGAAGTGCAGCGTCGGCACGGTGTGGATCGCCAGGCGCTTGAACAGGCCGTTGCGCAGGAAGCCGGCGGCTTCGTTGAGCGCCGTGGCGCTGTCCTCGGCACTGCCGACGAGCACCGAGAAGTAGACCTGCGCGTGCGCGTAGTCGGGCGAGACCTCGACGCTGTTGAGCGTGACCATGCCGATGCGCGGGTCCTTCAGCTCGCGGATCAGCTCGGCCAGATCACGCTGGATCTGGTCGGCGACTCGGAAGCTGCGGTTGACGGGGGCCTTCTTGTGACGCATCGGGGTGCTCCTAAAAAAACGCGACCCCGCCAAGGCGGGGCCGCTCGAGATCAAGGTCGTGACGCTGCCGTCCGGCGCGAGGGCCGGGCGGCAGCCGGGGGACTCACAGGGTCCGGGCCACTTCCTTGACTTCGAAGACTTCGAGCTGGTCGCCTTCGCGGATGTCGTTGTAGTTCTTCAGCTTGATGCCGCACTCGAAGCCTTCCTTGACTTCGCGGACATCGTCCTTCAGACGCTTCAGCGACTCGATCTCGCCGGTGTAGACGACGACGTTGTCGCGCAGCAGGCGGAAGCGTGCGTTGCGGGTCACCTGGCCGGCGGTGATCATGCAGCCGGCCACCGTGCCGATCTTGCTGGCCACGAACACCTGGCGGATCTCGGCCATGCCGATGACTTCCTCGCGCTGCTCCGGCGCCAGCATGCCCGCCATCGCCGCCTTCACCTCGTCGACCGCGTCGTAGATGATGTTGTAGTAGCGGATGTCGACGCCGTTGCCCTCGGCCAGCTTGCGCGCGCCGGCATCGGCCCGCGTGTTGAAGCCGATGACCACCGCCTTCGAGGCGATCGCCAGGTTGACGTCGCTTTCGCTGATGCCACCGACCGCGGCGTGCACGATCTGCACCTTGACCTCGGCCGTCGACAGCTTCTGCAGGCTCTGCGCCAGCGCTTCCTGCGAACCCTGCACGTCGGCCTTGATGATCAGCGGCAGCGTCTGCGCGGCGTCGCCGAGCTGGTCGAACATGTTCTCCAGCTTCGCGGCCTGCTGGCGCGCCAGCTTGACGTCGCGGTACTTGCCCTGACGGAAGGTCGCGATCTCGCGCGCCCGGCGCTCGTCGGTCAGCACGATGAACTCGTCACCGGCCTGCGGCACCTCGGTCAGGCCCTGGATCTCGACCGGCATCGACGGACCGACGGACTCGGTGTTCTTGCCGTCCTCGTCGAGCATCGCGCGCACCCGGCCGTAGCTCGAGCCGGCGAGCACGACGTCGCCCTTCTTCAGCGTGCCGCTCTGCACCAGCACCGTGGCCACCGGGCCGCGGCCCTTGTCCAGGCGGGCTTCGATGACCAGGCCGCGGGCGGCGGCTTCCACCGGCGCCTTCAGCTCCAGCACCTCGGCCTGCAGCAGCACCTGCTCGAGCAGGTTGTCGATGCCCGTGCCGGCCTTGGCCGACACCGGAACGAACGGCGAGTCACCGCCGAAGTCCTCGGGCACCACGCCTTCGGCCACGAGCTCGCTCTTCACGCGCTCGATGTTGGCGTCCGGCTTGTCGATCTTGTTGAGCGCCACGACGATGGGCACCTCGGCCGCCTTGGCGTGCGAGATCGCTTCCTTGGTCTGCGGCATGACGCCGTCGTCGGCGGCCACGACCAGGATGACGATGTCGGTCGCCTTGGCGCCGCGGGCACGCATCGCGGTGAACGCCGCGTGGCCCGGGGTGTCGAGGAAGGTGACGACGCCGCGCGGCGTCTCGACGTGATACGCGCCGATGTGCTGCGTGATGCCGCCGGCTTCGCCCGCGGCGACACGTGCCCGGCGGATGTAGTCCAGCAGCGAGGTCTTGCCGTGGTCGACGTGGCCCATCACGGTGACGACCGGCGGACGCGGCAGCGCCTCGGCGGCATTGTGCGCGGCGGTCTCTTCCTCGGTGAAGGCTTCCGGATCGTCCAGCTTGGCGGCGAACGCCTTGTGGCCCATCTCCTCGACGAGGATCATGGCCGTTTCCTGGTCGAGCTGCTGGTTGATCGTGACCATCTGGCCCAGCTTCATCAGCTGCTTGATCAGCTCGCTGGCCTTGACGGACATCTTGTGCGCGAGGTCGGCGACGGAAATCGTCTCCGGCACGTGCACTTCCTGGATCTGCTGCTCGGGCGGCGGCGTGAAGTTGGAGCCGCCGTCGCGGTCGCCGCGGCCACCGCGCACGCCGCCACGCGGCGCACGCCAGCCCGGACGCGCACCACCGGCGTCGCCGCGCGTCTTCAGCGCGGCACGCTTCTTCGCGGCGTCGTCGGCCCAGCTCGAGGACAGCTTCTCGGACTTGACCTGCTTCTTGTCGCCCGGCTTGGCGGCCGTCGACGACGGCGCGGCACCCGGGGCGCCCGGCTTGGCGGCCGGCTTGTGGATCGTGCCCTTGATCGCTTCCTTGGCCGCTTCGGGCTTCGGCTCCTCGGGCTTCTTGGCGACCAGCGTCTTGCGCGGCTGGGCCATCATCGCCCGGATGGCGGCGGCCTCGGCCTCGGCGGCCTTGCGCTTGCGCTCGAGCTCGGCCTGACGCGCGGTGTCCTCGGCCGCCTTGTCGGCGGCCTTGACGACACGCAGCACCGGCTTCGGCGGCTCGGCGGGCTTCGCGGGCTCGACCGGCTTGGCGGCCTCGACGGGCTTCGCAGCCTCCGGGGCAGCGGCGGCGCCGGCGGGCTTGGCCGAATCGTTCTGGGCGCGGGCGGCTGCCTCGGCGGCGGCCTTGGCGGCCTCCTCGGCAGCGGCCTTGGCGGCGGCTTCGGCGGCAGCCTTCGCGGCGGCTTCGGCAGCCGCCTTGGCGGCGGCCTCGGCGGCCTCGCGAGCCAGACGCTCCTGCTCCTCGCGGCGGCGGCGCTGTTCGGCGAGTTCCTCTTCCTGGCGGCGCAGGGCCTCGGCTTCGGCGCGCGCTTCTTCCTCGCGGCGCTGCAGGTCGAGTTCCTCGGCCGTCGGGCCGGCGGTCATCTCGCCGCCGGGGATGTCGTCACGCTTGACGAAGACACGCTTCTTGCGCACCTCGACCTGGATCGTGCGCGCCTTGCCGCTGGCATCGGCTTGCTTGATCTCGGTGGTCGACTTGCGGGTCAGGGTGATCTTCTTGCGCTCGGCGCCGCCGGTGCCGTGCGACGAACGCAGGAACTCGAGCAGACGCTCCTTGTCCGCATCGGTCAGCGCGTCGTCGGGCGACTTCTTGGCGACGCCGGCCGACTGCAGCTGCTCCAGCAGCGCCGCCGTCGGGCGGTTGAGCTGGAGGGCGAACTGGGCGACGGTGGTCACGGCCATTGGGCGGTATTCCTCGGTTTTTTGCAGCGGGCGCGAGCGTTCAACGGTCTGTCGTTCAGGCAGTGAACCAATGCTCGCGCGCCTTCATGATCAGAGCGCGCGCCTGCGTCTCGTCGACGCCGGTCATCTCGACCAGTTCATCGACGGCCAGGTCGGCCAGGTCGTCGCGGGTGTTGACGCCGCCGTCGGACAGCTTGCCGATCAGCTCGGGCGTCAGGCCCTCGAGGTCACGCAGATCCTGCGACACCTCCTCGACCTTCTCCTCGCGTTCGATCTCCATCGTCAGCAGCGCGTCCTTGGCACGGGTGCGCAGCTCTTGAACGGTGTCCTCGTCGAAGGCCTCGATCTCGAGCATCTCCTGCAGCGGCACGTAGGCCACTTCCTCGAGGCTCGTGAAGCCTTCGGCGATGAGGATGTCGGCGACTTCCTCGTCGACGTCGAGCTTCTCGACGAAGATCTTGCGCACCGACTCGGTCTCGGTGGCCTGCTTGGCCTGCGATTCCTCGGCGGTCATGATGTTGATGCGCCAGCCGGTCAGCTCCGACGCCAGACGCACGTTCTGGCCGCCGCGGCCGATCGCGATCGCGAGGTTCTCCTCGTCGACGACGACGTCCATCGCGTGGCGCTCCTCGTCGACGACGATGCTCTGCACGTTGGCCGGGGCCAGCGCGCCGATGACGAACTGCGCCGGGTCTTCGGACCACAGCACGATGTCCACGCGCTCGCCGGCGAGTTCGGTCGTCACGCCGTTGACGCGCGAGCCGCGCACGCCGACGCAGGTGCCGATCGGGTCGACGCGGCGGTCATGGCTGACGACGGCGATCTTGGCGCGGCTGCCCGGGTCGCGGGCGCAGCTCTTGATCTCCAGCAGGCCCTGCTCGATCTCGGGCACTTCCTGGCCGAAGAGCTCGACCATGAAGCCCGGCGCGCTGCGCGACAGCATGATCTGCGGGCCGCGCTGCGTCGGGTCGACGCCGAGGATGAAGGCCCGCACGCGGTCGCCCGAGCGCAGGTTTTCCTTCGGGATCATCTCGCTGCGCTTCAGGCGCCCTTCGACACGGCCGGACTCGACGATGATGTCGCCCTTGTCCAGACGCTTGACGGTGCCGACGAAGATCTTGTCGCCACGCGCCAGGAAGTCGTTGAGCAACTGCTCGCGCTCGGCGTCGCGGATCTTCTGCAGGATGACCTGCTTGGCCGCCTGGGCGCCGATGCGGCCGATCGGCACCGAATCGACCGACTCCTCGATGTAGTCGTCGACCTCGATGTCGGCAATCTGCTCCTGGGCCTCGAACAGCAGCACCTCGGCATCGGCGTTCTGCAACCCGGCCTCGTTGGGCACGACGTGCCAGCGGCGGAAGGTTTCGTATTCGCCGGTCTCACGGTCGACCGCCACGCGGATGTCGACCTCGCCGCCGTGCAGCTTCTTCGTGGCCGAGGCCAGTGCGGCCTCGACCGCGCCGAAGACGACGTCGCGATCGACCGTCTTCTCGCGCGAGATGGCGTCCACCAGCATCAGCATTTCGCGATTCATCGCTCCAGACCTCCGTCTACCCCCGGCTCAGTACCGGCCTTGCGGCCGCGCCGGCTTTTGAAATCAACAACCGGGACGAGCCGGGCTTCGCGCACCTCGTCGAGCGAGAACGCCAGCACCTGCTCGGCCTTGCCGTCCTGGAAGACGAGGTTCCAGCCCTCGCCCTCCCCTTTGCCCAGAAGACCCTTCCAATGCTTGCGGCCCTGGAACGGCTGCCGCAGCGTGAGTTCGATCTCCTGGCCCGAAAAACGCTCGTAGTCGGCGGCACGGCGCAGCGGCCGGTCCAGCCCGGGCGACGAAACCTCCAGGCGCTCGTAGTCGACGTTCTCGACCTCGAGCACGTACTGGAGTTGTCGCGTGACCGCCTCGCAGTCCTCGACCGTGACGAATTCGCCTTCGACCGGATAGGCGTGGCCGGGGACGCGGTCGATCGTGACACGCAGCAGCCCGCGACCGGCGCGCTCGACCTCGACCAGGTCGTAGCTCAACCCGGTGACCGTGCGCTCGATCGTGTCGCGCCAGCTGGTGCGACGTTCGTCGCCCGCGGCGCCTGCCTTGTCTGCCGTGTCCGTTCCGCTCAAAAGTGCCCCGTGTCCTGTACCGGTTGCCCGCCCATCGCCGCCCGGTTTCCCGGTGTCGGCGTCGCCCCCGGGGCCGCCGAGGCGTCTTGCCTGCCGCCTGCATGTGATCCGGGGCCGACGGCGGCATCTGCGATGGGCATCCGGTGCCCGGCAAACACGACCACGACCCCGGGCAAAGGCGTTCGAGCAAAAAAAATGGGCTGGAAGAATCCGCCCACGCCAGCTTTTCCCGGGAAAACGGCATTATAGCCACGGGCCAAACCCTGAGCAAGGGCAGAACATCGGCCGCGCCAAGATGCCAAAATCCACGCCTTCCCCAAGAACGGAGTCAACATGGGTTTCCTTGCCGGCAAGCGCCTGCTCATCACCGGCCTCATCTCGAACCGCTCGATCGCCTACGGCGTCGCCAGGGCCTGCCGCGCCCAAGGGGCCGAGCTCGCCTTCAGCTATGTCGGCGAGCGCTTCCGCGACCGGATCACCGAGTTCGCCGCCGAGTTCGGCTCGAACCTGGTCTTCGAGTGCGACGTCGGCGACGACGCGCAGATCGAGGCGATGTTCAAGCAATTGGCCGAGCACTGGCCGCAGTTCGACGGCTTCGTGCACTCGATCGGCTTCGCGCCGCGCGAGGCGATCGGCGGCGACTTCCTCGAGGGGCTGTCGCGCGAGGCCTTCCGCATCGCCCACGACATCTCGGCCTACAGCTTCCCGGCACTGGCCAAGGCCGCGCTGCCGATGCTCAAGCCGAATGCCGCGCTGCTGACGATGAGCTATCTGGGCGCGATCCGCGCGGTGCCCAACTACAACACGATGGGCCTGGCCAAGGCCTCGCTGGAAGCCAGCGTGCGTTACCTGGCGGCCAGCCTGGGCCCGCGCGGCATCCGCGTCAACGGCATCTCCGCCGGCCCGATCAAGACGCTGGCGGCCAGCGGCGTGAAGGACTTCGGCAAGCTGCTGTCCATCGTCGCCAGCAGCAACCCGCTGCAGCGCAACGTGACGATCGAGGAGGTCGGCAACGTCGCGGCCTTCCTGCTGTCGGACCTGGCCTCGGGCGTGACCGCCGAGATCACCTACGTCGACGGCGGCTTCAGCGAGGCGGTGGTCCGCAACGAGGAGTGAGCTCTCGCCGCGGCCGGGCCGCGGCAGCTCCTGAAAAAAGACAGCCGGGTGGCGCGAGCCCACGGCTGTTTTTGCGTCCGCGCGTTGCCGCCTGCGCACCGCCCTCGCGGGCGGCCGGCGTCAGGCCTCCTCGCGCACGCAGTCGACGTAGTAGCGCTTGCGGCCGTCGTCCGTGGTGTCCTCCACGAGACCGTGGACGTCGGTGGCGAAGCCCGGGAACGCGGCGTTGAACTCGCGCGTGAAACGCAGGTAGTCGACGATGCGCTTGTTGAAGCGCTCGCCCGGGATCAGCAGCGGGATGCCCGGCGGGTACGGCGTCAGCAGCGAGGTCGCGATGCGCCCTTCCAGGTCGTCGATGGCGACGCGTTCGGTGCGGCGATGCGCGATGTAGGCGAAGGCGTCGGTCGGCTTCATCGCCGGCACGATCTCCGAGACGTACATCTCGGTCGTCAGGCGGGCGATGTCGCCCTTGGCGTACTGCTCGTGGATCGCCTGGCACAGGTCGCGCAGCCCCATGCGCTCGTAGCGCGGATGCGCGGCGCAGAACTCGGGCAGCACGCGCCACATCGGCGCGTTGCGGTCGTAGTCGTCCTTGAACTGCTGCAGCGCCGTCAGTAGCGTGTTCCAGCGGCCCTTGGTGATGCCGATTGTGAACATGATGAAGAACGAGTAGAGCCCGGTCTTCTCGACGACGACGCCGTGTTCGGCGAGGAACTTGGTGACGATGGACGCCGGGATGCCGGTCTCGGCGAAGCGCCCCGACAGGTCCAGCCCCGGCGTGATCAGCGTGCACTTGATCGGGTCCAGCATGTTGAACCCGTCGGCCAGCGCGCCGAAGCCGTGCCACTCGGCGTCGGCCTCCAGGATCCACTGCGCGCTCCGGCCGATGCCGTCGTCGGCCAGCTCGTCCGGGCCCCAAACCTTGAACCACCAGTCGCCGTCGCCGAACTCGCCCTCGACCTTGCGCATCGCGCGGCGGAAGTCCAGCGACTCGACGATGCTCTCCTCGACGAGCGCCGGGCCGCCGGGCGCCTCCATCATCGCCGCGGCGACGTCGCAGCTGGCGATGATCGCGTACTGCGGCGAGGTGCTGGTGTGCATCAGGTAGGCCTCGTTGAAGAGGTGGCGGTCGAGCTTGCGCTCGGTCGCGTCCTGCACCAGCACCTGGCTGGCCTGGCTGATGCCGGCCAGCAGCTTGTGCGTCGACTGCGTCGCGAAGACCAGCTGGTCCTTCGGCCGCGCGCGCTTCTTGCCCATCGAGTGGAACGGGCCGTAGAAGCGGTGGAAGGCGGCGTGCGGCAGCCAGGCCTCGTCGAAGTGCAGCGCGTCGACATAACCGTCGAGCGCGTGCTTGATCGTCTCGGTGTTGTAGAGCACGCCGTCGTAGGTGCTCTGCGTCAGCGTCAGGATGCGCGGCTTGACCGTCTTCGGGTCGACGCCGGCGAGCAGCGGGTTGGCGGCGATCTTGCGTTCGATCGCCTCGCGCGAGAACTCGCTCTCGGGGATCGGGCCGATGATGCCGTAGTGGTTGCGCGTCGGCGTCAGGAACACGGGCACCGCCCCGGTCATGATGATCGAGTGCAGGATCGACTTGTGGCAGTTGCGGTCGACGACGACCACGTCGCCCGGCGCCACCATGTGGTGCCAGACCATCTTGTTGCTGGTGCTGGTGCCGTTGGTGACGAAGAAGCAGTGGTCGGCGTTGAAGATGCGCGCCGCGTTGCGCTCCGACGCGGCCACCGGGCCGGTGTGGTCGAGCAGCTGGCCGAGCTCCTCGACGGCGTTGCAGACGTCGGCGCGCAGCATGTTCTCGCCGAAGAACTGGTGGAACATCTGGCCCACCGGGCTCTTCAGGAAGGCCACGCCGCCGGAGTGCCCCGGGCAGTGCCAGGAGTACGAGCCGTCCTGGGCGTAGTCCATCAGCGCCTTGAAGAACGGCGGCGCCAGGCCGTCGAGGTAGCTGCGGGCCTCGCGGATGATGTGCCGGGCGACGAACTCCGGCGTGTCCTCGAACATGTGGATGAAGCCGTGAAGCTCGCGCAGCACGTCGTTCGGGATGTGCTGGCTGGTGCGCGTCTCGCCGTACAGGTAGATCGGGATGTCCGCGTTCTTGAAGCGGATCTCCTCGATGAACTTGCGCAGGTTCAGCACCGCCGGGTCGAGCTCGGGGCCGGGCGTGAACTCGTTGTCGTCGATCGACAGGATGAAGGCGCTGGCGCGGCTTTGCTGCTGCGCGAACTGCGACAGGTCGCCGTAGCTGGTGGCGCCGACAACCTCGAAGCCCTCTTTCTCGATGGCCTCGGCGAGCGCGCGGATGCCGAAACCCGAGGTGTTCTCGGAGCGGAAGTCCTCGTCGATGATGACGATGGGAAAGCGAAAGCGCAGCATGGGCCGGGGCCTCGTCGGAGCGACAGGGGTGAAACGAGGCGCGAAGTGTAGAGGCCGACGGGGACGAACGCCGTGACGAACAATCGGCGCGTCTGCATGACCCGGCCCGCACCATGCCCCAAGACCTCAACGTGCTCGGCAGCAAGCTCGTGCCCTGCTCCTATGACCCGCTGACCGGCTGGCGCCGCGACGGCTGCTGCCACGGCGACGCCGACGACCCCGGCCGCCACCTCGTCTGCGCGCGCATGACGCTGGCTTTCCTGAACTTCCAGATGGAACAGGGCAACGACCTGATCACGCCGCGGCCCGAGCTGCGCTTCGCCGGCCTGAAGCCCGGCGACCGCTGGTGCGTCTGCGTGCTGCGCTGGCGCGAGGCCTACGAAGCCGGCTGCGCGCCGCCGGCGGTGTTGGAGAGCACGCACGCCGCAGCGCTCGATTTCGTACCGCTTTCCTGGCTTCAGCGCAGCAACACCGCGGAGCTGAGGTAGACTCCTGGGTTCTTTCCGGAAGGGTGGATGAGCGGTTTAAGTCGCACGCCTGGAAAGCGTGTGTGGGTTAACAGCCCACCGCGGGTTCGAATCCCGCCCCTTCCGCCAGATCGAAGCAAAACGGCCCCTCTGCGGGCCGTTTTGTTTTTCCGGGCCGGCTCAGCGGCTCGCCGCGCCGCGCGACGCCCACCCGCGCAGCAGCCCTTCCAGCCAGCCGTGCGCGCTGACGACCAGCACCCCGGCCAGCACCAGCCCGGCGCCGGCGACGAAGGCCGCGTCCAGGCGCTCGGCGAGCAGCCAGGCGCCGAAGACGACACCGAGGATCGGCGTCAGGAAGGCCAGCACGCCCAGGCGCGACGCCAGGTAGTGGCGCAGCAGCCAGAACCAGACCAGGAAGCTGGCGAACGAGACGATCAGCGCCTGGAAACCCAGGTGCGCCCAGAACGCCGGTGTCGCCTGCAGCGCGGTCTGGCCGGTGACGAGCGCGCCGGCGCCCAGCAGCACGCAGGCGCCGAGCAGTTGGTACAGCAGCGTCTCGGTGGCCGGTGCCTCGCTGAGCCGCGAGCAGCGGATGACGACCGTCGTCGCCCCCCAGGACGCGCCGGCGGCCAGCGCCAGCAGGTCGCCCCAGAGCATCGTCATGCCCATCGCCGTGCCGCCACCGCGCCCGCCGAAGGCCAGCGCGATGCCGCCGAAGGCGATGGCGATGCCGGCCCACTGCAGCGGCCGCAGCCGCTCGGCCGGCAGCCGCAGGTGCAGCCCGACCGCGGCGAAGATCGGCGAGGTGTAGAGGAAGACGACGACGTGCGAGGCATGCGTGTGGCGCAGCGCCTCGGCGACGAACAGGTACTCCAGCGCGAACAGCAGCCCGACCACCAGCCCGGCGCGCCAGCGCCCGGTCGCCAGCGCCACACGCTCGCGCCGCCAGGCCATCACGCCGGCCACCAGCAGCGCCGCGACGGCCGAGCGCAGCGCCACCATCAGCATCGGCGAGACGTCGGCCGCGGCGGCCTTCAGCGAGATCTGCTGCAGGCTCCACAGCATGCACAGCAGCACCATCACGCCGACGGCGAGGCCGTCGAGGTTCTTGCGGGAATCCATCGGGGGGAGCAGCGCGTCGCACGCGCAAGGCGGGAGAGAACGCCCCCAGTGTCATGCTGTCAGAAGCTCGACGCATAACGAATATCGGACAATGTGCAGCGAGGGCCAGCCAGCCGCGCCACGCCCGCCACCTCCGCAATGGACACCGAAGACCCACCGCGCCACCTGCTGCAGCCCTACGCCGGCACGATCGACACGCCGGTCTGGTTCCGCGCTGCACGCGTGCCGGCCGACGCCGGCTATCCGGCGCACCGCCATGACGGCGGCGAGCTGGTCTACGCCTTCAGCGGCGTGCTCGAGATCGAGATCGCCGGCGCGCTGTACCTCGCGCCGCCGCAGTACGCGCTATGGCTGCCGCCGGGCGTCGAGCACCGCGCGCTGAACCGGCGCGAGGCGCACCACGCCTCGGTCTACGTCGCCGCTGCGCTGTGCGCGACGATGCCGGGCGAGGCCGCGGCGATCACCGTCGACCCGCTGCTGCGCGCGCTGCTCGCCCATCTGGACCGCCATCCGCCGGCCGAGCCGCCCACCGAGGCCGAGGCGCGCCTGCTGCAGGTGCTGGTCGACCGCCTGGTCGCCGCGCCGCGTTCGGGCAGCTACCTGCCCGTGTCGCGCGACCCGCTGCTGGCGCCGGTGCTGCAGGCGCTGCAGGCCGACCCGGCCGACGAACGCAGCGTCGGCGAACTGGCCGCCGCCGTCGGCACGACCGAACGCACGCTGGCGCGGCGCTGCCAGCGTGAACTGGGCATGCCGCTGGCCGCCTGGCGCCAGCGCCTGCGCGTGCTGCGCGCGCTGGCGCTGCTCGACGACGGGCGCAAGGTCGAGGCCATCGCGCTGGACCTGGGCTACGCCAGTGCGTCGGCCTTCATCGCGATGTTCCGCCGGCTGATGGGCACCACGCCCGACGACTACCGCAGCCGGCGTGCCGAGCCGGGGACCTGCCGATGAGCGCCTGGCCCACCCGCCTGGCCGAGCTGGCGCGTGCCGAATGGCAGCACCTGACGAAGATCCAGCGCAGCGACCGCCTCTGGCAGATGCCGGTGGCCGCGGCGCTGGCCACCGGGCTGCCGCTGCTCGTCGGCGCCTGGTTCGGCCACCTCGAGTTCGGCCTCGTGTCCTCGCTCGGCGGCCTGGTCTTCGTGCACACGCCGAACACGCCGATGCAGCACCGCATGGTCGTGCTGATGGCCTGCGCCTTCGCGATGACGGCCTGCTACGCCACCGGCGTCCTGTGCCACTTCGCGCCCGGCTGGGCGGTGCCGGCGATCGCCTTCCTCACCGCCGTCGTGACGATGCTGGTGCGGCTGTACGCGATGGGGCCGCCGGGCAGCCTGTTCTTCGTGATGGCCGCGGCGATCGGCGCCTACACGCCGGTGCAGGTGGAGGACCTGCCGCGTGCGGTGGGCCTGCTGTTCCTCGGCGCCTTGCTGGCGGTGCTGATCGCCTTCGTCTACAGCCTCTGGGCGCTGCGGCTGCGTGCGCCGCAGGCGCCGCCCGCGCCGGCGCCGCCGAGCTTCGACGACGTCGTCTTCGACTCGGTCGCCATCGGCGCCTTCGTCGGCCTGTCGCTGGCCCTGGCGCAGGTGCTGGGGCTGTCGCGGCCGTACTGGGTGCCGATCACCTGCCTGGCGGTGATCCAGGGTGCGTCGCTGCGCGCGGTGTGGATCCGCCAGCTGCACCGCGTTCTGGGCACCGCCGCCGGGCTGCTGGTCGCCTGGGCCATCCTGTCGCTGCCGCTGGGGCCGTGGAGCGTGGCCTTCGTGCTGATGGGACTCAGCTTCGTCATCGAGATCTGCGTCGTGCGCCACTACGGGCTGGCGGTGATGTTCATCACGCCGCTGACCATCCTGCTGGCCGACGCCGCGCACCTGGGCGCGGTGGCGCCGGGGCCGCTGGTGCAGGCACGCTTCATCGACACCGCGCTGGGCTGCGCCGTCGCGCTGGCCGGCGCGGCCTGCCTGCACGACCGGCGTTTCCGGGTGCTGGTCGGGCGGCCGATGCGGCGGCTGATCCCGCCGCGGCTGCTGCGCTGATCACGCCGGGGCGGGCAGATGCGCGCCCTGGCCGCCGTGCAGGTCGAGGTCGGCGCGGATCGCCTGCATCGCCGGCCAGACCGTGCTGCACCAGGCGGGCGCGACCAGCGTCGGCGCGCGCGCGGTGGCGCTGACGCGGTGGAACACCAGCTCCGGCGGCGTGCGCCGGATCAGCTCGCCGACCAGCGCCGCGTAGGCCGGCAGCTCGGGCGGCGCGATCTCGCCGCGTTTGTGCGCCACGGCCAGCCGGCTGCCGCGCGTGATCATCAGCGGGTGCAGCTTCAGACCCTCGGCGCCGGCGTCGAGCACACGCTCCAGCGTCGTGAAGGCGTGGGCGTCGGTCTCGCCGGGCAGGCCGAGGATCAGGTGGGTGCAGACCGGCACGCCGGCGGCGCGCGCGCGCGCCACCGCATCGGCATAGGCTGCCCAGCCGTGGCCGCGGTTCACACGCGCCAGCGTCTCGTCGTGCGCGCTCTGCAGGCCCAGCTCCAGCCAGACCTCGTAGCCACGTTCGCGGTAGCCGGCCAGCAGCGCCAGCACCGCGTCGGGCACGCAGTCGGGCCGCGTGCCCACCGCCAGGCCGACGACATCGGGGCTGGCGGTGGCCTCGGCGTACAGCCGCGTCAGCGTCTCGACCTCGGCATAGGTGTTGGTGTAGGCCTGGAAGTAGGCGATGTAGCGCGCCGCACGCTTCAGCTCGGCGCGGCGTTCGGCGAGCTGCTGCGCCAGCGGCGCGTCACCGTCGTCGGCGGCGAAGGACAGCACGCTGCAGAAGGTGCAGCCGCCGCGGCCCAGCGTGCCGTCGCGGTTGGGGCAGCCGAAGCCGGCGTTCAGAGACAGCTTGCGCACACGTTCGCCGTAGCGCGCCTTCAGGTGGCGGCCCAGCGTGTTGACGAGGTCATCGAGGTTCACGGCCGCGATTGTCCGCCGTGGCGCGGCACGCCCCGGTCGGCAACGCCGGGGCCGAGCCGGCGCCGCGGAGCGCGGCGCGCCTGATCCGCGCCCGGGGCGCCGTCCTACAGCACCCGACGCGCTGCGCCGACGCGGCCGGCCCGCCCCCCGGCGCCCAATCGGAGCGCCACGACCGGAGCCCCGATGCCCGCCGACGACGCCGCCGAACCCGCCCGAGGCGAACGCCTCGTCGCCCTGCCCGCCGCGCTGGCGATGGCGATCGCGATCGCGCTCGTCGTCGCCGCGCTCTATCTGGGCCAAGCGATCCTGGTGCCGTTCGCGCTGGCGGTGCTGCTGGCCTTCGTGCTCGACCCGCTGGTCACGCGGCTGCGCCGGCCCTGGCTGCCGCGCGCCGCGGCGGTCGGTCTGGTCATCGCGACGATGGTCGCGCTGCTCGGCGGGCTGTCGCTCTACGTCGGCTCGCAGGTCGCCGAACTGGGGCGCGACCTGCCCCGCTACCAGAGCACGATCCAGAAGAAGCTGCGCATGCTGCGCCAGGCGGTTGTCGACCGCGGCGGCTCGCTGGGCGGCGCCTCGCGCGTCGTCGACGTCGTCGAGCGCGAGTTCGACGCCGCGCGACGGGCGCTGCAGCCGGGCCCGGCCAGCGCCGGCCGCACGCCGCTGCCGGTGCGTGTCGACCCGACACCGGCCTCGCCGCTGCAGGCGCTGGCCGACGTCGCGCTGCCGGTGCTGACACCGCTGGCCACCGCCGCCATGTCGCTGGTCTTCCTGATCTTCATCCTGATCGACCGCAGCGACCTGCGCGAGCGCCTGCTGCGTTTTGCCGGCGCCGACCTGCGCCGCGCCACCGCCGCGGTGGACGAGGCGGCACGCCGCGTCAGCCGCTATCTGACGGTGCAGCTCGGCCTGAACCTGGCCTTCGGCTGCGCACTGGGCCTGGGGCTGTGGTTGATCGGCGTGCCGGGTGCGCTGCTGTGGGGCGTGCTCGGCGCGGTGCTGCGCTACGTGCCTTACGTCGGCGGCCTGGTGGCCGCGGTGTGCCCGGCGCTGATGGCCTTCGCCGTCGACGACGGCTGGAGCCTGCTGCTGTGGACGGTGACGCTGGTGCTGGTGCTGGAGATTCTCATCAACAGCGTCGTCGAGCCTTGGCTGTACGGCGCCAGCGCCGGCATCGCGCGTGTCGCGCTGCTGCTGTCGGCGGCATTCTGGGCCGCGCTCTGGGGCCCCGTCGGCCTGCTGCTGGCAACGCCGGTCACGGTCTGCCTGGTCGTCATGGGCCGGCATCTTCGGCCGCTGCGTTTCCTCGACCACCTGCTCGGCTCGACGCCGGTCTTCGACGCGCCGACCCGTCTGTACCAGCGCCTGCTGGCCGGCGACGTCGAGGAGGCGATCGAGCTGGCCGAGCAGGAACTGCGCAGCGGCTCGCTGAGCGGCTTCCTGCGCGACACCGGCGTGCCGGCGCTGCAGCAGGCGAGCCGGGCACACGCACGCAGCGGCGCCGAGCACCGCCACCGCGTCGTCTCCGGCATGGCCGCGCTGCTGCGCGAGCTGCGCCAGGCCTCGCCGGCACCGGCCGCCGGCGCGGCGCGTGTGCTGTGCATCGGCCTGCGCTGCGAACTCGATTCGCTGGCCGCGGAGATGCTCGCCCTGGCGCTGGCCGCGGCCGGCACCGACGCGCGGCATCTGCCGGCAGCGGCGCTGGGCGTCGAGCAGATCGGCCGCCTGCCGCTGGACGGCGTCGACGCGGTCGTGCTGTCGAGCTTCAACCCGGCGCCGCAGACCAACACACGCCTGGTCTGCCGGCGGCTGCGCCGCCGCCACCCCGGGCTGCGCATCGTGCTGGCACCGTGGAACGCGCCGGCCGCGCTGCGCACGCCGGAGGCCGCGGCCGAACTCGGCGTCGACCACGTCGCCGCGACGCTGGACGAGGCCGCACTGCAGGCCCGGCCGCCTTCACGCGCTGCCGCGGACTGCGGCAGCGCCGCGCCGGCGACGCTGGGCGAGCCCTCGCCGGCCTGACGGCGTCTTGTCCGACAAGGCACGGCGGCGCCTCCCGACGCCGGCCACCCGGCCGGGCCGCCGACGATGTTCACCACCGTGGCCCGTCCGGGCCCGCAGCAGAGGAGCCGCAGATGAACGAGGGCCAGCACGACGACCCCCGCCCCGCCGACGAGCCCTGGGACCCTGAAGACGCCGCCTGGGCGCTGGGCTGCGAAGCCGCCCTGCCCTTCCTGACCGACGCCGGCACGCCGCAGGACGACGGCCGCGGCGCGCAACGGCTGCCGCACCGGGACTGAAAACCCGCACCCGGCGCGACGAAGCGGCGGCAGACGGCTCCCATCGCGCTTGCAGTCGCAGCCGGCAGCGTTCAGCGGGGCGACCTGTGGCCTGGCGGCCGGCCCCGCCACCGGCCCCGGGGCACGTGCCGGCAAGCGGAACACAACGCGCGTCATGCGCCGGGCGACCCGGTCGCCCGACTGCCCCCGCCCGGCCTCCGGTGCGGGGGCCTTTTTTCGCGGGGCCGCTCAGAAGCGCTTGCGCCAGGCGATCGCCAGGCCGTCGCGGCGCGGCCGCAGCGTCAACGATGCGTCACCCGACAGCTGCACCCGCAGCGCGCCACGCGGCAGCACGACCGGCCCCTCGCCGTCCTCGAACGCGAGCACCGGGCGCGCGGCCAGCGCGGCCTGCGGCGATGCGAATGCCGGCTCGGGCACGATCATCAGACGCGGCCCGGCAGCGGACGGATGGCGCGACGTGCGCAGGTCCGGCACCGCGCTGCGCGGCTCGGCGGCCAGCGTGGCGCCCGCCAGCGGCAGCAGCAGCAGCAGCACGATGGCCAGGCGGCCGGCGGCGTTCATCGCGACACCTTGCGTGCCCGGCGCCGGCGCAGCAGGTCAAGCGCGAAGCTGCCCAGCGCCAGCACCAGGAAGAGCACGAACAGCAGCTGCGCCACCTGCGCGGCGCCGACGGCCACACCGGTGAAGCCCAGCGCGCCCGCGACCAGCGCGATGACGAAGAAGACGACGGCCAGTTGCAGCATGAGCCACCTCGCGTCCGGCTGGGGCCAGGGTGTCCGGCCCCGGGTCGACAGCGTAGGCAGCGCCGGCGGCAGCCCGGGTGGGAAGCGGCCACACGCCGCTGTCGGTGGCCTGCGAGCGGCCCTGTAGGAGGCGGCCGATCACGCGGCCGAGGGGCGGGGCCGGCGGGTCGAGCGCCGGCGGCGAGGTAGTCCGCCTCCTACCGGCGGCCGCTTCGCGCGCCGACACGGCCGCGGGGCCGAGGCCGCTGCCGCGCCGGCGGCGGCGCTCCAAGAATGGTTTCACCGCGGCAGCCTGCCGCATGACGCACAGAGGAGACCCCGATGCTTCACTACGCGCTCGCCTTCCTGGTCGTGGCCCTGATCGCCGCGGTCCTCGGCTTCGGCGGCATCGCGGCCGGCGCCGCCGGCATCGCCAAGATCCTGTTCTTCGTCTTCCTGGTGCTGGCGATCGGCGGTTTCGTCGCCAGCCTGATGCGCAAACCCTGAAGGAGACCCCGATGAACCGACACGAGCACTCCAACCGCACCGACGAACTCGCTTCGCGCGCGCAATCGGCCTGGGACGAAGGCCGCCGCTTCGCCAGCGAGGCGCACGAAGCCCTGGACGACGGGGCACGCGCGGCACGCCAGGAGGCCGCCGAGGCCTTCGGCCGCGCCCGCAGCCAGGTCGGCGACGCCGCCCGGCGCGGCTGGGACAGCGCCCGCGAACTCGGCGCCAGCGTGCGCCACCGCGTCGACCTGGCCGGCGAGCGCACGACGGCGAAGATCCAGGAGCAGCCGGTGAAGGCGGTGCTGGTCGCCGCGACCGCCGGCGCCCTCGTCGCGCTGCTGCTCGGCGCGCTGGCCTCCCAGCGCCGCGATGGCTCGCGCCACCTGCGCTGAGGCCGCCGATGCAAGACGACCGAGACGCCTGGCTGGACGACGTGCGCCGCTGGTACTACGGCGGCTCGCCGCCGGCCGGCGACCTCCTGCCCGCACCGGCCACCCGCGACGCCCCGGCGGCGCGCCGCAGCCCGCCCCCATCCGATAGCGCCCACCAACGAAAGGAAGCCCGATGAACACACCCCGACGCCCGCTCGCCGCCACCGTGATCGCCGCCGCCGTCGCAGCCCTGGCCCTGACGGCCTGCGGCCGCCAGGACGAGCAGACCGCCGGCGAGAAGCTGGACTCGGCCACCGCCGCCGCCGGCAACGCCGCCGAACGCGCCGGCAACGCCATCGAGAACGCGGCCGAACGCACCGGCGAGGCGATCGGCAACGCCTCCGAGCGTGCCGGCGCGGCGATCGACGACGCGACGGTCACCGCGCGTGTCAACGCCGAGCTGGCCAAGGACCCGGACCTCAGCGCGCTGCGCATCGACGTCGACACCGAGTCCGGCCGCGTCGTGCTCAAGGGCAGCGCACCCGACGTGGCGGCACGCGAACGGGCGACGCAGATCGCCGCCCGGGTCGACGGCGTCAAGGGCGTCGACAACCGTCTGGAAGTGAAGAGCTGAGGCCGCAGGCGGCGGCCCGCCGCCGCCCCGATCTGGCGGACTGCGCGGATCAGGCGGTGGCGGTTTCGGCGGCCAGCGGCAGCCAGGCCTCGATCAGCGTGCCTTCGCCGGGCCGCGAGTGCACGCGCATCGCCCCGCCCTGCGACTCGACGCGATAGCGCATGCCCATCAGGCCGTGCGCCGTGCCGCTGACGGTCTCGGGGTCGAAGCCGCGGCCGTCGTCGCGCACGGCGATGCGTGCGCGGTCGCCGTCGCGCGCCAGCGTCAGCGTCACGCGGCGCGCGGCGGCGTACTTCGCGATGTTGGTCAGCGACTCCTGGACGAGGCGGAAGGTGGTGATCTGCGCGCTGTCGGCCAGCGGCACGTCCTCCAGCTCGACCTGCACCGGCAGCTCCGAGCGCTGCGAGAACTCGCGCGCCTGGATCTCCAGCGCCGCGACCAGGCCCAGGTTGCTCAGCGACGAAGGCCGCAGGTCCTCGATGATGCGGCGCTTCAGGCCGATGCCGTCGTTGATCGTGTCGTTGAGGTGCTTGAGCCGCGCCTCGGCCTCGGGCGACATCGTGCCGAGGCTGCGCTTGAGGCGCGCGGCGTCGAGCTTGGCCGCCGTCAGCAGCGCGCCGAGTTCGTCGTGCAGCTCGCGCGCCAGGCGGCTGCGTTCGTCCTCGCGTGCGGTCTGCAGGTAGTTCGCGAGGTCGGTGAGGTCGCGGGTGCGGCGCGCGACCTCGGTCTCGAGATGGTCCTTCTCGGCCTGCAGCGCCAGCGCATGGCGGCGCTGGACCTCGTCGAAGCTGGCCGTCTGGCGCAGGAACAGCATCAGCGCCAGCAGGCTCAGCGCGGTCATCGCGTTGACGCCGATGCGCTGCAGGCGCAGCGTCTCGTAGACGTCGGCCCGGTCGGCCCGGATCAGCTGCGACTCGTGGTCGAGCAGCTGCTGCCCGAGCGTGCGGATGCGCTCCATCTTGTCCAGGCCGATGTTGGACATCAGCAGCTCGTGCCAGGCCTCGTGGCGGCCTTCGTCGTACAGCCGCACCGCGGTGGCCAGGTCCGACAGGCGCTGGTCGACGGTGGTGACGATGCCCTGCATCAGCGCGGTGGCCTCCGGGTCGCCGGCGAAGTAGGTGCGCAGCCGCTCGACACTGGCCGGCACCGAGGCCGCGGCCTTCTCGTACGGGTCCAGGTACTCCTTGCGCCCGGTGAGCAGGTAGCCGCGCTCGCCGGTCTCGGCATCGACGAGCGCGCCGCGCAGCATCTGCAGCTCGACGCGGGCGCTGCCGCGTGTGCCCAGCTGGTCCAGCGAGGCCACCGAGTCGCGGTAGGCGAGTTCGTTGATGAAGAGGATGACCAGCGCCGCCACCGCCGCCAGCGGCAGCGCCAGCGCGCTGCGGCGCAAGCGCGAGACCAGACCGAAACGCATCGCCACATCCTCCCGCGCCGCCCTGGCGCCCGTTCGTGTTGTACGCGCCGCGGCGCCGTCCGGGTGGCGGACGGTGCCGGCGCCAGCTCAGTTCAGCGCGCCGGGCACCGTCGCGCCGCCGCCTTCGGACAGGCGCAGGCAGTAGCTGATCAGTTCGTCGAGCTCGTTGGACTTGTCGAACACGCGGTGCGCGCCGAGCGCCTGGCACTTCTCGCGCATGTCGGGCGTGGCGTAGTTGGTCAGCACGACGCGGCGGCCGCGAACGCCGGACTGCGCCGCCTGGCGCAGCACGCCCAGGCCCGAGCCCGACTTCAGGAAGATGTCGATGATCAGCAGGTCGCAGTCCTCGGGGCGGGTGCGCAGCCACTGCAGCGCGCTCGACTCGTCGGCGGCGGTGCCGACGACCTTCACCGGCGCGAGCTCCTCGAGCGTGGCGACGAGGCTCTCGAGGATGATGGGGCTGTCTTCGACGATGAAGGCGTTGACTTCGGGCATGGGGGGCCGGCAGCTCGCGGCTGCCGCAGGGTCGGGAACGGGGCTCCGGGGCACTCGGACTGCAGTGTGGCGGATGGCGGCCGAGGCGGCCATCACCACCCGCCGCCATCGGATGTCGGAAACGTCCTACGTCAGCGCGGCCACGGCGCAGGCGACGGCGGCCAGGCGGCGGGTTCGGCTCACGGCGGGCTCCGGGGCTTCCGCTCGTCCTACACGCCGCCGCGCCGGACTCCGGTACGGCGGCCGCGGCCGCGGCGCGACAGTGCAGGCGCCCATTGGAGCCGCCATGAACCTGCACCTGATCCGTCTGCACGCGACGACGCCGTGGCTGCTGTTTGGCGCGGCCCTCGTGCCGGCCCTGCTCGCCGCCTGCGTGCACCTGCTGATCTCGGCCGTCGAGCGCGAAGCGGCGCCGCGGCCGGGCGTCGACCGGCAGGGCCCACCCGCCGCGCAGGCGCCTGCGGCGTCGATCCCGGACTCGCACCTCGCCTTCATCGTCGTGCCCTGATCCGGGGCGCCGCCCGGGCCGCTTGACGTCGCTCAAAGTCAAGCCCCGAGACCGGCGAAGAATGGCCCGCGGATCCATCCGCGGAGGAGCGACATGCTGCAGATCCGACTGCACGGGCGCGGCGGCCAGGGCACGGTGACGGCAGCGGAGATGCTGTCGCTCGCGGCCTTCGAGCAGGGCCGCCATGCCCAGGCCTTCCCCAGCTTCGGCTCCGAACGCACCGGTGCGCCGGTCGTCGCGTTCTGCCGCATCGGCGAGCGCGAGATCCGCTCGCGCGAGCCGGTGATGGCGCCCGACGTGCTCGTCGTGCAGGACCCGACGCTGCTGCACCAGGTCGACGTCTTCCAGGGGCTCAAGCCCGACGGCTGGGTGCTGATCAACTCCGGCCGCGACCTCGCCGCGCTGGGCCTGGCCGAACTGGCCGCACGGCTGCCGCCGGGCCACGCGGCCACGGTGCCGGCCAGCGACATCGCGCTGGCGCGCCTGGGCCGGCCGCTGCCCAACGCAGCGCTGCTGGGCGGGCTGGCGGCGCTGGCCGGCATCGTCTCGCTGGAGGCGGTGGCGCAGGCCATTCGCCACACCTTCGCCGGCCGCGTCGCCGACGCCAACATCCTGGCCGCCGCCGAGGCCCATGCCTGGGTGCTGGAGCACGCCGAAGGAGCGGTGCCATGCTGAAGCAGATCGAAGGCTCGCGCGCCGTCGCGCAGGCGGTGGCGCTGGCCCGCCCCGAGGTCATCTGCGCCTACCCGATCTCGCCGCAGACGCACATCGTCGAGGGGCTGGGCGAGCTGGTGAAGTCCGGGGCGCTGGCACCGTGCGAGTTCGTCAACGTCGAGAGCGAGTTCGCGGCGATGAGCGTGGCCATCGGCGCCAGTGCCGCTGGCGCGCGCAGCTACACCGCCACCGCCAGCCAGGGCCTGCTGTTCATGGCCGAGGCGGTCTACAACGCCTCGGGCCTGGGGCTGCCGATCGTGATGACGGTGGCCAACCGCGCGATCGGCGCGCCGATCAACATCTGGAACGACCACAGCGACTCGATGAGCCAGCGCGACTGCGGCTGGATCCAGCTCTTCGCCGAGACCAACCAGGAGGCCGCCGACCTGCACCTGCAGGCTTTCAAGCTCGGCGAGGAGCTGTCGATGCCGGTGATGGTCTGCATGGACGGCTTCATCCTGACCCACGCCGTCGAACGTGTGGACCTGCCGGAGCAGGCCGAGGTCGACGCCTTCCTGCCGCCCTACGAGCCGCGCCAGCTGCTGGACCCGGCCGAGCCGGTGTCGATCGGCGCGATGGTCGGCCCCGAGGCCTTCATGGAGGTGCGCTACATCGCCCACGCCAAGCAGACGATGGCCCTCGACCGTATCCCGCAGATCGCCGCCGAGTTCCAGGCGCGTTTCGGCCGCGACTCCGGCGGCCTGGTGCGCGGCTACCGGCTCGATGGCGCGAAGACCGTCGTCGTCGCGCTCGGCTCGGTGCTGGGCACGCTGAAGGACGCGGTCGACGCGCTGCGCGACGACGGCGTGGCCGTCGGCGTGCTCGGCATCGGCTCGTTCCGGCCCTTCCCGCTGGCCGCGGTGCGCGCGGCGCTCGAAGGCGCGGAGCGCGTCGTCGTGCTGGAGAAGAGCTTCTCGGTCGGGCTGGGTGGCGTCGTCTCGACCGACGTGCGGCTGGCGCTGTCGGGCCTCGTGCTGCACGGCCACACCGTCGTCGCCGGGCTCGGCGGGCGGGCGATCACGCAGGCCTCGCTGGAGCGCACGCTGCGCGACGCGGTCGCCGGCAAGCTGGGGCCCCTGACCTTCATGGACCTGGATTGGCGCATCGTCGAGCGCCAGCTGGCGCGCGAGGCCGCGGTGCGCCGCAGCGGCCCGATCGCCGAGAACCTGCTGCGCGACCTGGGCGCCGCCTCGCCGCGCGGGAGCTGAGCATGGACGAGCCCGTCAAGTTCTACCAGACCGGCACCTTCACCGTCGGCAACCGCCTGCTGCCGAAGGAGCAGCGCACCGTGCAGGCCTCGCGCCAGCGCGGCAATGCGCTGAACTCGGGCCACCGCGCCTGCCAGGGCTGCGGCGAGGCGCTGGGTGCACGCTACGTCGTCGACGCCGCGCTGCGCGCCGCCGAGGGGCGGCTGATCGCCGCCAACGCCACCGGCTGCCTGGAGGTGTTCTCGACGCCCTACCCCGAGACCTCGTGGCAGCTGCCGTGGATCCACTCGCTGTTCGGCAACGCCGCCGCTGTGGGCACCGGCATCGCCGCGGCGCTGAAGGTCAAGGGCCGGCGCGACGTGCGTGTCATCGCCCAGGGTGGCGACGGCGGCACCACCGACATCGGCTTCGGCTGCCTGTCAGGCATGTTCGAACGCAACGACGACGTGCTCTACGTCTGCTACGACAACCAGGGCTACATGAACACCGGCGTGCAGCGCAGCTCGGCGACGCCGCCGGGCGCGCGCACCGCGACGACGATGGCCGTCGGCCCCGAGCCCGGCGCGCCCTTCGGCCAGGGCAAGAACCTGCCGCTGATCGCGATGGCGCACGCCATCCCCTACGTCGCCACGGCGACGGTGGCCGATTTGCACGACCTGGAGCACAAGGTCGAGCGCGCGATGGCGCTGCACGGCGCGCGCTACCTGCACGTGCTGGTGCCCTGCCCGCTGGGCTGGGGTGCGGCCAGCCACGACACCGTGCGGCTGGCGCGGCTGGCCAAGGAGAGCGGCCTCTTCCCGGTGTTCGAGGCCGAACACGGCGAGGTGACGGCGGTCTCGAAGATCCGCCGCCGCGTGCCGGCGGCCGAGTACCTGCGGCTGCAGAAACGTTTCGCCCACCTGTTCGGCGAGCCCGGCCATCCGGAGATGCTGGCCGCGATCCAGGCGGCTGCCGACCGCAACGTGCGCCGCTTCGCGCTGGAGGACTGACGATGGACAAGCCCTTCGCGATCACGCTGGACCCGGGCTCCTCGCTGGCCAACAAGACCGGCAGCTGGCGCAGCGAGCGCCCGGTCTACACCGACCGCCTGCCGCCCTGCAACGCCACCTGCCCGGCCGGCGAGGACATCCAGGGCTGGCTGTTCCGCGCCGAGAGCGGCGACTACGAAGCCGCCTGGCGCCACCTGGTGCGCGACAACCCGTTGCCGGCGGTGATGGGCCGCGTCTGCTATCGCGGCTGCGAGGGCGCTTGCAACCGCGCCAAGCTCGACGAGGCGGTGGGCATCAACTCGGTCGAACGTTTCCTCGGTGACGAGGCCATCCGCCGCGGCTGGGCCTTCGAGCCGCCGGCCGCCGACAGCGGCAAGCGTGTGCTCGTCGTCGGCTCCGGGCCTTCGGGGCTGTCGGCCGCTTACCACCTGCGCCGGCTGGGGCACGCGGTGACGATCGCCGAAGCCGGCGCGGCGGCCGGCGGCATGATGCGCTACGGCATCCCCAAGTACCGTCTGCCGCGCGAGGTGCTGGACGCCGAGGTCGCGCGCATCGTCGCGCTCGGTGTCGAGCTGAAGCTGGGCACCCGCGTCGACCGCATCGCCGAGGCGATGCAGGCCGGCGGCTACGACGCCGCCTTCCTCGCCGTCGGCGCGCACATCGCCAAGCGCAGCTACATCCCCGCCGGCGACTCGGCACGCATCCTCGACGCGGTCGCGGTGCTGCGTTCGATGGAAGACGGCGAACCGCCCTTCCTGGGCCGGCGTGTCGCCGTCTACGGCGGCGGCAACACCGCGCTGGACGTCGCGCGCACCGCCAAGCGCCTGGGCGCGACCGAGGCCGTCATCGTCTACCGCCGCACGCGCGAACGCATGCCGGCGCACGATCTGGAGGTCGAGGAGGCGCTGGAAGAAGGCGTGCAGGTCAAGTGGCTGTCGACCGTCGCCCATGCCGAGGCCGGCGCGCTGACGATCGAGAAGATGCGCCTGGACGATCACGGCAAGCCGCAGCCGACCGGCGAGTACGAGACGCTCGAAGCCGACTCGCTGGTGCTGGCGCTGGGCCAGGACGTCGACCTCGGCCTGCTGGCCGGCGTGCCCGGGCTGGAGTTGCGCGACGGCGTCGTGCAGGTCGACCCGGCGACGATGATGACCGGCCACCCGGGCCTGTTCGCCGGCGGCGACATGGTGCCGGCCGAACGCAACGTGACGGTCGCCGTCGGCCACGGCAAACGCGCCGCGCGCCACATCGACGCCTGGCTGCGCGGCACCGTGCTGGAGCCGGCGGCCAAACACGGGCCGGCGCTGTTCGAGCGCCTGAACCCCTGGTACTACAGCGACGCGCCGAAGACCGAACGCGAGCAGTTGGAACTCGCCCGCCGCGCCGACGGCTTCGACGAGGTGCAGCACGGCCTGACCGAGGAGAACGCGCTGTTCGAGGCGCGGCGCTGCCTCAGCTGCGGCAACTGCCTGCAGTGCGACAACTGCTACGGCGTCTGCCCCGACAACGCGGTGAAGAAGCTCGCTCCCGGGCGCTACGCGGTCGACTACGACTATTGCAAGGGCTGCGGCCTGTGCGCCGTCGAGTGCCCTTGCGGCGCGATCGACATGGTGGCCGAGAGCACCTGAGGCAGCCCTTGAAGCCGGGCCAGGCGGCGTCGGCCGCGCCTGCGGCAACGGCGGCGCGCTGACGCACTCCGTTACCTTTGTTCCCTACGCTCGCGGATGTCGCGTCAAGCGGCACGGCGGTTCAATGCCTTCATCACTCCGATGGAGAGTTCATGGACCCGGCCGAAACCACCGCGATCGTCGCGGCACTGCGCCGCCTGCAGGACGACCTCGGGCAGCCGTTGGCCCGCCGCGCCGCGCTGATGCGCCTGGCCGACGCGCTGGAGTTCCTCGCGGCGACGCTGGCGCTGCCGGCGCAAGGCGGGCCCGGCGCCCATCCGGCCCAGGCGGCGCAGCGCGAGTGCAGCCGCGCCTGGCAGGCGCTGCAGGACACGCTGCCGCCGCCGCTGCAGGAGCGCGTGGCGGCGTGGCTGGCCGCCGCCGCCCGGGCCGCGGCGGTGCTGGCCGGACACGGCCGCGGGGCCGAGCCGGCGAAACGTTCGCCCCCGCCGTCGGCAGCGCCGCCGATGCCCTCCCCGCCGCCGCAGTTCGCCTACCTCGCCACAGCGCCGGTCTTCGAGCTGCCCGAGGCGGCAGCCGACCGTGCGCCGCCCGAGCCGGCTGCTCCCGAGACCGCGGTGCCGATGGACGACGCCCGCTTCGGCGCCAGCGCGCCGGCCGTCGTGCCGCCCGGCCGCGAGTTCATCGCCGAGTTCGTCGCCTACCCCGCCGGAGCGCAGGAGCAGGCGCGTGCGCTGCTGTCGCGGCCGCACGCGACGCTGGAGGTCGGCGCAGCCACGCCGCTGCAGCGCGGCACGCGCCTGGACGTCGAAGTGCGTGGCAGCGGCTTCATGCCGGCCGACGGCGAGAGCGCGCGCCAGTCCTTCGTCTGGCAGGGCACACCGGTCAAGCTGGCCTGGGCGCTGCAGGCCGCGGACGGCGCGCACGGCGAGTCGCTGCTGCGCCTGGACGTCGCGATCGACGGCATCGTCGTCGCCCGCGTGCGGCTGCCGATCGAGGTGGCCGCCGGCGCGCCGGCGGCCCCGCCGCCGGTGCAGGCCGAGGAGGCGGCGATCGCCCGGCGGGCCTTCGCGTCCTACGCCTCGGCCGACCGGCTGCGGGTGCTCGACCGCGTCGCGTCGATCCGGCTGGCCGCCGGCATCCGCGTCTTCCTCGACTGCCACGACCTGCACCCGGGCAAGGCCTGGCAGCCGCAGCTCGAGCGCGAGATCGACGCCAGCGAGCTGTTCCTGCTGTTCTGGTCGGCGGCGGCGGCCAAGTCGGGCTGGGTGCGCTGGGAGTACGAGCGCGCGATCGAGCGCCTGGGCGAGCAGTGCCTGCAGATCCACCCGCTGGACAACGGCGTGGCGCCGCCGCGCGCCCTGGCCCACCTGCACCTGGGTGACCCGATGATGGACCTGCGCCAGGCCGAGGCGCAGCGCCGCGGCAGCAGCCCGAGCTGAAGGGGAAGGCGATGGACGATGGAGCCGGGGACACGATGCTGGGCCTGCGCGTGCGCGCCGACGCGCTCGACGACCTGCCGTTCGGCGTGCTGCGCCTGGGGCTGGACGGCCGCATCCGCTACGTCAACCGCGCCGCCGCCCGCCTCGCGGGCCCGGAGCTGCAGCCCGGCGCGGCGCTGCGCGGGCTGCCTTTCGACGCCGAGAGCGCGCGGCGGCTGGACAGCGAGATCGAGCGCCGCCACCGCGCCCAGCGCGCCGGCAGCTACGCGCTGACGCTCGAACGCCCGGATCTCGGCCCCGGGGTGCGGGTGCACCTGGGCGTCGTCGGCGTGCCCGAGTACGACGCGGCCGGTGCGCTGGCCGGCTCGCTGGGCTTCATCGAGGACCGCACGCTGGAGCGCGCCACGCTGGCGATCCACGAGGCGATCGGCATCGCCGACGACTGCGAGCGCCTGCTCGACGCGCTGGCCGCGCGCCTGGGCGAGGTGATGCACTTCGACGCGATGCTGGTCAGCATGATCAGCGAGGACCGCGCCGCGGTGCGCCTGCTGCACGCCCATCCCGGCGTCGCGGTGTCGCCGTCCTGGGGCTGGTGGCCGATGCCGGCGATGGTGAGCGCCGACCTGGACCGGCTGCTGCTGCCGCGCGCCGACGCCGTCGCCGAGCTCTTCGCCGAGGAGCCTTACGCCGCGCTCGCCCGCGACGACGACGCGACCCGGGAGTTCCTCGCACAGGGCTGGCGCCACCTGCTGCGCCGGCCGGTGTTCCGCGACGGTGCGCTGGCGGCGATCCTGACACTGCTGCGGCGCGACGACCGGCGTTTCGACGAACGCGAGACCACGCAGCTCGGCCGGCTGCCGGTCGGCGAGGCTGTCAACATGGCGCTGGCGCTGGACCGCCAGCGCGCGCTGGAGTTCGAGCTGGAGCTCATCGGCAGCATGGGCCAGGCCGCGGGCAACCTGTCGGACGTGGCCCGCGTGCTCGTCGACGGCCTGCGCCACACGCGCGGCTGGGACCACGTCTCGCTGTTCCGGGTCGACCACGACGAGGGCCGCGTGTCGCTGGTGCACCAGTCGGCGCTGCCGGGCGCCGAACTGCCCGCCGACTACCGCCAGGACCTCGGCGAAGGCGTGCTCGGCGAGGTCGCGCTGTGGGCGCGCGCGGTGCGGCTGGACGACGTGCGCACGCGCCAGCGCTACACCGGCAGCGTGGCCGGCACGCGCTCGGAGATGTGCCTGCCGGTGCCCGGGCAGCCGGTGCGCTGGATCCTGAACCTGGAGTCGTCCAAGACCCACGCCTTCGCCGCGGCCGAGCAGCACTCGATCGAACGCACGCTGAAGGTCGCGGGGCTGATCCTCGACCGCTCCTGGGCGCTGGAGTTCAACACCGCGGTGCTCGACACGGTGGCCGACGCGGTGATCCAGACCACCGCGCGCGGCGAGATCCAGGCCGTCAACCCGGCCTGCGAGGCGCTGCTGGGCTTCGAGCCGGGCTCGCTGCCGGGCCGCCGGCTCGCCGACCTGATCGGCGCCCCGGGCGCCGACCCCGACCCGCCCGGCTACGCCGAGCGCCTGGTGGCGATGCCGCGCCTGCTGTCCAGCGAGGTGGAGTTGCTCGCTGCCGACGGCAGCCACCTGCCGGTGCTGCTGTCGGGCGCGTCGCTGCCGCCGCAGATCGGCGGCAAGGTCTACGTCGCCAGCGACCTGCGCTTCAGGCGCGAAGCCCAGCGCATGGACGCGCTGCGCCACGTCTACGCCCAGGTGGCCAACGAGATCCGCGTGCCGCTGTCGCTGGCCGCCACCTACCTGCGCACCCACGCCGGCGAAGGCGGCCACGGCGCCGACGTGCTCGACAAGTCGCTGCGCCAGCTGGTGCGTGCCGACCTGTCGCTCGAGCGTGTCGCACGGCTGGCCTCGACGCCCGAGGACGGCGAGCTGCCGCTGCGCATCGTCAGCCTGGACCAGCTCGCCGCGCAGCTGCACGACGACCTGCCGCGTGGCCAGCAGAAGACGGTGGACGTGCTGCCCGATCCGCTGGCGCCGCCGGTGCTGGCGGCGCCGCCGGAGCTGGCGTTCTGCGCCTCGAGCCTGCTCGCCTTCCTGCTGCGCATGCGCGCCCAGGACGACCGCATCCGCATCCGCGTCGACGCCAGCCATGCCCAGCCGCGGCTGTGCTTCGAGCTCGCCGACGAACGCGGCGACCCGAGCCCGACGCGGCTGGCGCCGCGCAGCGACGACGAACGCGAGTTCGCGCTCGCCGAAGGCGTGGTGCGCACGCTGATGCGGCGCATGCGCGGCCAGCTCGTGCTGCAGCAGCACGCCGGGCTGTCGCTGGCGCTGCGGCTGAGCGCCGCCGAAGGAGCCTGAGGTGCTGTGGCAGCTGATCGTCCACCACGACGAGGACATGCGCGAGATGCTGGAGGACGGCGTGCGTGCCGCCTTCGCCTCGCTGCGCCTGCCCGCGCGCCCGATCGACAAGGGCAACATCGACCGTGCCGGCCGGGCGCTGGAGGACCACGGGCTGGACACCTGCAGCCTGGTCGTCATCGGCTCGAGCACGCCCGCGGATGCGGCCTCGAGCATCGGCCTGACCGGGCGCGATCCGACGATGCAGTTCGTCCGCCAGATCAAGGGCTTCTGGCAGCAGCTGCCGGTGGTCGTGATCTCCAATGCGCCGGACGAACGCCTGGCCGGCTTCCTCGAGGCCTACGACCGCACGGCGCTGCTGGCCGCCGACGCCCGCCTGGCCGAGACCCTGCGCGAGGCGGTGCGCACGCTGGTCGGCGGCCAGCCGCGGCTGAGCTCGGCCTGCGTGCGGCTGCACATCCACCTGCGCGACCGGCGCAGCGCCAGCTGGGAGATGCTGCGCACCGGCGGCGCCAAGCTGCGCACCTTCCGCGCCAGCGGCACGCTGGCCATCGACAGCCGCAAGCTCGAGGACATCCTCGACGAGTCGGCGCGGCTGGACGCCGAGGTCTCGCAGAACAGCTTCCGCCCGCGTTCGTTCGCGCGGCTGTCGCGCGACCTGTCGGATCTGCTGTTCAGCGGCGCGGCCGACAACGCCGACTGCTGGAGCAAGTTCAGCCGCCAGCGCGAGGAAGCCGGCGGCATGGGCCACATGCGCGTGCGCGTCACCGTCGACGACGAGATGCACACGCTGATGCTGGAGGCGCTGCGCGACCCGAGCGCCGCCAGCCTGGCCGACTGCTGGATCCTCAACGCGCCGATGTACCGCCACGCGATGCCGCGCGGCAACGAGCCGCTGTTCCGCGACGCCGAGAGCCGCAACGGGCCGGTCAACGCGCTCGTCGTCCAGGCCGACGCGGCGCCGGGCAACATCCCGCTGGGCGACGACCGCGTGCTCGAGCTCGACGAGCTGCCGCACGCCGCGACCGAGGCCGCCGAACTCGAGGCGCTGCTGCGCCGGCATGCCGGCGGCAGCGTGCGCCGGCTCGACCTCGGCGACGCCGACCCGGCGCCACCGGCCGAGCGGCTGCTGCGTGCGCTGGTCGACGAAGCGCCGCCGCAGGGCTGGCATCTGGTGCACTTCTGCGGCCACGCCGTCAACGTCCGGCCGCTGGGCGCGAGCCTGGTGCTGCGCGCCGACCGCGGCGGCGCGCTGCCGGTGCACCGCCTGGCGACGGCGCTGGCCCACACGCAGTTCCTGTTCCTCAGTGCCTGCCACAGCACCAAGGACCCGACGGTGCTGCGGGCCCTCGAACAGCAGGTGCCGGCGGTGCTGGGCTACCAGTGGAAGGTGCGCGACGAACGCGCCTGCAACTTCGCGCGCCTGTTCTACGGCGCGCTGTTCGAGCGCGGTGCGCCCTCGTACCGCTACCTCGAGTACGCCTTCATGCGGGCCCGTCGCCGCGCCTACGAGGAAGCGGTGCACGACGCCGAGGCACGGCTGATGGCCGACGGCGCGGACCCCGGCGCCGGGATCGAGGACGCCTTGCGCGACCACTCCTGGATCTCGCCGGTGCTCGTGATGCAGATGGACTGACGCGACCCGGCCGCGGCGGTCTCCGCGCCGTCACGCGCCGCGCCCGCGACGGGCTCGCTGGGCGCGTCCGACACCGCCGGAAAGCGCCAAAACGGCGCTTGTGACCCCGGCACTTTGTGATAGATCAGTTTCGCGACACATTCAGCGTTGCGGGGGTGTCACGGCATGTTGACGCCTCCACCCTGTCAGCGTAGCGTTACACATGTCGGTAGGGAGTGATCCCCGAGGGCTACAGAAGCCAACCCACGTGCGGGTAGAGCACGGAAACTGGTCCATGTCTCTGAAGGAGAAACGCAATGGCAGATGATGCAAACAAGGTTTGGCCGTCCGGCCTGACCACGGCGGAAGCCGAAGAGCTGCAAAAGGGTCTGGTTGATGGCACCCGTGTTTTCGGTGTCATCGCTGTTCTGGCTCACATCCTGGCGTATGCCTATACGCCGTGGCTCCACTAAGTCACTAGCAGGAACTAAAAAATGAACCAAGGCAAAATCTGGCGCGTCGTCAAGCCGACCGTTGGTATCCCCGTCTACCTGGGCGCCGTCGCCGTCACCGGCCTGATCCTGCACGGCGGCCTGATGGCCAACACCGACTGGTTCCCGGCCTACTGGAACGGTGGCAAGAAGGCTGCCGCGGCTGCTGCCGCCGCCGCCCCGGCCCCGGTCGCGGCCCCGCAGGCCCCGGCGCAGTAAAAAGCGTCTGTCAGCGTATGTCCGGCATGGGGCTGAGGTTCGCGGACCTCGGCCCCATGTAGTTTCAAGAGCGGCGCAGTGCCCCTGGCTTCTGTGAAAAAGCGCCGCCACATGAACCGGACACGTTTGGCGGGTTGAGCCCGGCAAACGAAGTTCTCCCCACCATCGCCCTCGGTAGCGCCGGCCTCGTGCCGGCGTTTCTGTTTCCGCGTCTGACGGCCGTCAGGCGCCGAAGCGCGCCTGCCGGTCGACGATCACGGCGCAGCCTGCGCCGTCGGCGCGCTCCCGGCCCCGCATCCGGACACGGCCCCGAGGTCAGCGGGCGGGCCGACGGGAGGCGAGTCCTCCAGGGCCTCGCCCCGGACCCCGGCCCTTCATCGCGCCCGGCGCGTGCCCCAGACCTGTCGCGCCACCAGGCGGGCCGCCGACACACGGCCACTCCCGACGATCGGCCACCGCCGCTGCCCCCGCCGGCTCCGACCAGGACTCCGCGCGCGGCGAACCGCGGGAACCAGCCGCCCCAAAACGAACGCCCCGCACGAGGCGTGGCGCCGGCAGTGGAAACGGGAGGCTCAGGCCGCCATCAGGCCGGGGCGCGCCGCAGCGTGCGGCCGATCAGCGGCACCATCGCCGCCAGCGTGGCGAACAGCAGGCCGAGCTCGATCACGTAGACGACGACATAGCCGGTGGCCGGCACCGAGATCCAGTGCGTCAACGGGTGGTCGTTCACCAGCGCCTGGACGACGTCGCGCAGGATGCCGCCGAGCGCCATGCCGAGGCCGGCCGCGGTGGCCTGCACCGCACCCCAGGCGCCCAGCGCCAGGCCGGCCTGGTTGGGCGGCGCCATGTTCATCGTCGCGGTCAGCGTGCCGTGGCCGAACAGGCCGCCGCCGAAACCGATCAGCGCGACGCCGGCGGCAAACACCAGCGGCGAGTTCAGCGGCGCCGCGATGATCACCAGCACGAAAGCCGGGATGCCGACCAGGGCGCCGTAGCAGGCCATGCGGAACGGGTCCATGCCGCGGCTCAGCACGCGCGAGGCGAGGCCGAAGCCGAACAGGCCGCCGAGCGCCAGCGTCGCCGTCAGCCGGGTCGTCTCGCCCACCGCCATGCCCAGGACCTCGCCGCCATACGGCTCGAGCAGCACGTCCTCCATCGTGAAGGCCGCCGTGCCCAGGCCGATGGTCAGCAGGCGGCGCACGACCTGGTCGCCGCTGCCGACGAAGTGGCGCCAGGCCTCGAGGAAGGACGGGTCGTCGTCGCGCCGCTGCGCGCCGCGGCGCGGGAAACGCGACTCCTGCTTCCACAGCGCGATGACGTTGAGGATCATCGTCGTCAGCGCCGCGCCCTGGATCACCTGGATCAGCCGCCCGGGCGTGAAGTCGACGAGGATCCAGCCGAAGAAGAACGCGCTGACGATGGTGCCGACCAGCAGCATCACGTACATCAGGCCGACGACCTTGGGCCGCGCCTCGGGCTCGGCGAGGTCGGTGGCCAGCGCCAGGCCCACCGTCTGCACGGTGTGCATGCCGGCGCCGACGAGCAGGAAGGCGATCGCCGCGCCAAGCTGGCCGATCCACGGCGGCAGGTGCCCGGACTCGCCGCCACCGGAAAGCACCAGCAGCGCGAACGGCATCATCGCGAAGCCGCCGAACTGCAGCAGCGTGCCCTTCCAGATGTAGGGCACGCGGCGCCAGCCCAGCGCCGACTGGTGGTTGTCGGACTTGAAGCCGATCAGCGCCCGGAACGGCGCGAACAACAGCGGCAGCGCCACCATCACCGCGACGATCGTCGCCGGCACGCCGAGCTCGACGATCATCACCCGGTTCAGCGTGCCGACCAGCAGCGTCACCGCCATGCCGACGGTGATCTGGAACAGGGACAGCCGCAGCAGCCGGGACAGCGGCAGTTCAGGCGTCGCCGCGTCGGCGAAGGGCAGGTAACGGGTACCGAACCCCGTCCAGACCTGCATCAGTTTCCGGCCAATCGTGCTCATCGGGTGAAGCGCTCCGCCAGCACCAGCGCCGGCATGGACAACCGCCGGACGCTAACCCGGGCGGGCCGCGACAGGCATGCTATTTGTCAAATCGAGGCGGAAGGCTGGCACGGGCGGACCGTCCGGCGTGCCGGCGCGAGTCGTTCACGCGACACGGTGCCGCGCGTGGCGCGGGGCCGCCGCGGCGTCGCCGCGCTGCAGCCGGTACGCGGCCGATCAGGCCATCGCCACGCCACCGCCGGCGCGCTTGGCGTCGTAGCAGGCGGCATCGGCCGCCGCCAGCCACTGGTCGGCGCTGCTGCCGGCGCACAGTTCGGCCACGCCGAGGCTGGCGCCGACCTGCAGCGGCTGGCCGTCGTGGACCAGCTGCAGCGCGCAGATCGCCCGGCCGACCTTGGCGGCGACGGCCTGCCCCTGGCGGCCGTCGCAGTGCGGCAGCAGCAGCGCGAACTCGTCGCCGCCGATGCGCGCCGCCGAGTCGCTGCTGCGCACGCTCTCCAGGATCGCCGCGGCGACACGGCGCAGCATGGTGTCGCCGGCGGCATGGCCGGCCAGGTCGTTGACCGGCTTGAAGCGGTCGAGGTCGATCATCACCAGCGTCGCCGGCCGGGCGTCGGCGCCGGCCTGGGCGCGCGCGGCGAGCACCTGCTGCACCGCCTTGGCCAGGCCGTCGCGGTTGAGCAGGCCGGTGAGCGGGTCGTGGCGGGCCGCGTGCTCCAGTTGCTGGCGGGCGTCGACCTGGCCGCTGATGTCGTACATGCACCAGATCGTGCCGGCGCGGGGGTCGGCAGCGTCGACCGGGCGGGCACGCAGCCGGCTCCAGAACAGCAGGCCGTCGGCACCGACCAGGCGCCACTCGCCTTCGTAGACGCCGCCGGCGGCAAACGCGGCGGCGGCCTCCTGGCGCATCGTGCGGTCCTCGGCCGGCACGGCGAACAGGATCTCGGTCGAGGCGCCGATCAGGCGTGACTCGTCGCGGCCCAGCAGCCGGCAGACCTCGGCGCTGACGAGTTCGAGCCGGCCGTCACGCTCGAACATCAGCCCCACCGGCGACGCCTCCAGCACCGAACCCAGACGCCGCAGCACGACGGCCCGGGCCTCCTCGGCGCGCATGCGCTCGGCGACGACCTGGCGCAGCGTCGCCGCCAGGCGGCCGATCTCGCCGTCGGCCTCCGGCCAGGCGGCACGCTGGTCGCCGGCCAGCAGTTGCGCGGCGCGGCGCTGCAGGCGCTCCAGCGGCCTGAGCTGCAGGCTCAGGAACCACACCAGCAGCAGCGCCATCGCCAGCGAGAACAGCATGCCGACGCGGAAGGCCTCGGCGCGCGCATCACGCAGCGGCGCCTGCAGCTGCGCACGCGGCAGGATGCGCCAGACCTGCCAGCCGGTCTCGGGCTCGCCGGCCATCGCGACGACCCCCGCCTCGTCCGACCAGGTGCCGGCCTGGGCCGACAGCGGCCGCCCGGCCTCGACCCAGCGCGCATGGGCCGGCGCCAGCCGGGGTTCGGCCGACGCCGGCCGCAGCACGAAGGCCGGATCGGGATGCGAGACGATGCGGCCTTCGGCGTCGGTGACGACGGTCACCTCGCCGTCTTCGGTGTTCGAGCCTTCCGAATCAGCGAGGTCGGCAGCCAGGCCGCCTTCCATCAACGCCAGCGAACCGAACAGCACGCCGTAGACACGGTCCTCGGCATCGATCAGCGGATGCGCCAGCACGACCACCGGCCGGCCGCTGACCACGCCGAGCGTGGGGCTGGAAATCACCGGCCGGCGCAGGCGCCGGGCCCGCTCGAAGGTCGCCGTGCGGGCGACGTCGGCCTGCGGCACGGCGACGCCGTCGCGCGTGGCGGCCAGCACGACCCGGCCCTCGCCGTCGGCGACGACGACGGCGACGAAGCTCGCGCGCAGCGAGGCCTGCGAGAGCAGGAACTCGCGCAGCCGGCGGGTGTCGGCCACCAGCTCGGGCGACAGCAGCGGCGCCGTCGCCGACAGCGCGAGCTGCATCGAACGCACTCGGCGGCCGACGATGTCGGCGTTGTGCTGCACCTCGAACTGCTGCTGCTGCTCGACCGCGGCCTCGGTGTGCTCCTCGGCCACCCGCAGCATCTGCGCGAGCGTCAGCACGATGGTCGCGAACAGCACCAGCGTGGAGCCGACCGCCAGTCGCGCCTTGAGCGTCGGCAGCCAGCGCGCGACAACGCCGACGCGGCGGCCCTGCACCGCCCGCGCCGCGTCATCCGCCGCCACCGAGGAACCCGCCCAAGCCTGCAACCGTCGCCTCCCACGCGCCTGCCCGCGCCGACCGGACGGCCCACGCGTGCCGCGATTCTGGACAGATGCGGCCAGACTGCGGCGGCGAAAAGACGGCAGGCGACCCGCCATCTCGCCGGCCGGAGGGACGTGGTGCGACGAAAGTCTCGTTTGCCGCCCCCCGGCCGCGGCCAAGGGCGGCCCGGGACGCCGGGCCGGCCGCCGAGACGGCGGACAACTCGCGCGCCAGAATGGCTGCACAGGAGATGCCGACATGACGCTGCACGACTTCCCGATCACCACCAAGTGGCCGCCCCGGCACCCCGAGCGGCTGCAGCTGTACTCGCTGCCGACGCCCAACGGCGTGAAGGTCTCGATCATGCTGGAGGAGACCGGCCTGCCCTACGAGGTGCACCGCGTGTCCTTCGACAAGCAGGACCAGCTCTCGCCCGAGTTCCTGTCGCTGAACCCGAACAACAAGATCCCGGCGATCCTCGACCCCGACGGCCCGGGCGGCAGGCCGCTGGCGCTGTTCGAGTCGGGCGCGATCCTGCTGTACCTGGCCGAGAAGACCGGTCAGTGCCTGCCGCGCGACCCGGCGGCCCGGTGGCAGGCGGTGCAGTGGCTGATGTTCCAGATGGGCGGTGTCGGGCCGATGTTCGGCCAGCTCGGTTTCTTCCACAAGTTCGCCGGCAAGGACTGGGAAGACAAGCGCCCGCGCGAACGCTACGCCAGCGAGTCGCGCCGGCTGCTCGCCGTGCTCGACGGCCACCTCGCGGCCCGCGCCTGGATGATGGGCGACGAGTTCACGATCGCCGACATCGCGATCTTCCCCTGGGTCAACAACCTCGTCGGCTTCTACGACGCCGGCGACCTGGTCGGCTTCAGCGGCTTCGCCAACGTGCAGCGGGTGCTCGAGGCCTTCATGAACCGGCCCGGCGTGGCGCGCGGCATGAAGGTGCCGGCGACACGCTGAGTCCGCTCGGGCTGGCGGCGCTAGCATCGGCAGCACCGCACTTCGCCGAGCCCGCCATGTCCCCGCGCCGCCTGTTCACCACCCTGCTCTGCGCCGCCCCGCTGGCCACGATCGCGGCGCCGATCTGGCAGCAGTCGGCCAGCGCCGAGGTCGAGCTCGGCGTGCGCGACAAGTACGGCGAGACGCCGTTCCGCGCCGAGTTCGTCGTCGTCGGCCCCGAAGGCCGGCGCGAGACGAAGGCGATCACCGTCGAAGGCGGTGCCTTCGGCCTGGTGCGTTATCCGGCCGACTTCGAGGGTTACCTCGCGCCGGGCGCCTACCGCTGGACGGCGCGTGTCGGCGGCAAGGTCGTCGCCAGCGGCCGCTTCAGCTTCGAGCAGGACGAACGCGGGCGGCAGCGGCTGGTGGTCGAGGACTGAATCAGCCCTCGACCGAAGCCACCATGCGCGCCAGCTCGGCCACCGAGCCGGCTTCCATCTTCGCCATGATCGACGCGCGGTAGGCCTCGACCGTCTTCACCGACAGCTCCAGCTCCCAGGCGACGGTCTTGTTCAGCTTGCCGGCGAGGATGCCGCCCAGCACCTCGCGCTCGCGCCGGCCCAGGCGCGCCAGGCGCTCCTCGATCGTGCGCCGGCGCGTCTGCCGCGCCAGCGTCTCGCGCGACAGCACGATGGCCGCGGCGACGCGGTCCAGCAGGTACTGCTCCTGGAACGGCTTCTCGATGAAGTCGTAGGCGCCGGCCTTCAGCGCCTCCACCGCCATCGGCACGTCGCCGTGGCCGGTGACGACGAGGATCGGCAGCGGGAAGTCGCGTTCGGCCAGCCGGCGCTGCAGCTCCAGCCCGCTCATGCCCGGCATGCGCACGTCCAGCACCAGCGCGCCAGGGCGCTGGGCCTCGCGCGGCGGCAACGCGGCGAGGAACTCGTCGGCCCCGGCGTGGCAGGCCGAGTCCAGGCCGACCGAGGCGAACAGGAACTGCATCGAGCGGCGCATCGCGTCGTCGTCGTCGACGACCAGGATCTGCGGCGTGTCTTCGGCGGCACTCATCTCGGCTCCTCGGTGGCGGGCGGCAGCACGACGCGCATCGTCGCGCCGCCGTCGGCTTCGGCGCTGGCCGTCAGCCGGCCACCGTGGCTCTCGACGATCGTGCGGCAGATCGACAGCCCCAGCCCCAGGCCCTGCGGCTTGGTCGTGAAGAAGGGGTCGAAGAGCCGCGCCTGGACCTCCGGCGGCAGGCCGCTGCCGTGGTCGCGCACGGCGAGCTCGACGCCGGCCTCGCCCTGCGCCGTCGTGACGACGATGCCGCGTTCGTGCGCCACGCCGTCGGGCGTCGCGTCGAGCGCGTTCTGCAGCAGGTTCAACAGCACCTGCTCGATCTCGATGCGGTCGGCGTTGACCGCCGGCAGCGCGCCGTGCGGGCGCCAGACCAGGGGGATCGCGCGACGCGCGGCAGCGTGCGCGAACAGCGGCAAGGTCTCGCCGACGACGACATCCAGGTCCAGCGGCTCGCGCCGCGCGTCGCGCCGGCGCACGAAGCCGCGGATGCGGCGGATGATGACCGCGGCCCGCTCGGCCTGGCCGGCTATGCCGCGTGCGCCGTCGCGCAGGAAGGCGGTGTCGCTGCGGCCGGCGTCGATGTAGCGTGTCATGCCTTCGGCGTAGTTGGTGATCGCCGCCAGCGGCTGGTTCAGCTCGTGGGCGATGTTGGACGCCATCTCGCCGAGGATGCCCAGGCGCGAGAACTGGTCGCGCTGCTCGCGGTGCAGGCGCGCGGCCTGCTCGGCTTTCTCGCGCTCCTGGATCTCGCGTGTCAGCTCGGCGGTGCGCCGGCGCACCAGGCTCTCGACGCGCGCGACGTGCACCAGCCACCAGGCCAGCGCCAGTGCCGCCGCCGCGAACCACGGCCAGTAGCCGGCGACCAGGCCACGCAGCGTGGTGTGCGACAGGTACTCGTAGGGGCCGATCTTCAGCGTGCGGAACAAGGCGTGCACCGAGCTGTAGTCCTGCGGCGCGGTCCAGGCGCGGCCGTCGACCGGGGCCATCGTCAGCAGGCTGGCGGTGACCGCCTTGGCGAGGTCGGGCGAGGTGCCGGCCAGGCGCGCGAACGGCCAGTCGGGGTACAGGCGCGAGGACAGCCGGCACGGGAAGTGGCCGGCCGCGCGCTCGCCGACGACGGCGAACTCGTCGGCCCGCACGCGGCCGGCGGCGATCTGCTCTTCGAGAAGACAGGTGCGCAGCACGCCGGCGTCGGCGCGGCCGGCGCGCAGCGCGTCGATCACACGTTCCATCGGGAAGCCGGTCTCGACCAGCGCTTCCAGCCGCGTGACGTCGACCCCGGCCTCGGCCATCTCGCGCCAGACGACACGCCAGCCGCCAAAGGCATCCGCCGCGACGACGGCGACGCGGCGCCCGGCGAGGTCCTCGAAACGTTCGGCGTGGCCCGGCCGGTTGGGCACGACGACGGTCGAGCCGACGCTGTCGGTCGGCACCGCGTGCTCGCGGCTCTCCAGCGTCGCCAGCCGCGTGACGCCGTGCGCCGACTCCAGCTCGACGTAGTAGCCGGGGTTGGTGACGACGAAGTCGAGTTCGCCACGCCCGACGGCGGCGGCAAGGCCCGCCGCGTCCAGCGGCTGCAGCGTGAAGCGGTGCTCGGGCAGCGTGCGCCGCAGCTGCGCCACCGTCGGCTCGAAGTCGCGTGCCGCACGTTCCGAACCCTGGTAGGCAAGCACGCCGATGCGCACGTCGTCGGCGCGGGCGACGGCGGCGGCGAGCAGGCAGCAGAAGACGATCAGCAGGCGCACGGCGGAAGGAAGCGGAAACGAAAAGGCCGGCTCGTCGAGCCGGCCCCGGGGGTCAGTAGCGTGCGTCCTTGGGCTTGGGATCCTTGGGCCAGTCCTTCACCTTGTCGGGGAAGTCGGGCCGCGGCTGGTGCGAGAAGTACTCGGCCACGTCCAGCGCCTCCTGGTCCGACAGCCCGCCCTGGCCCAGCGGGAACTTCTCGTGGAAGCCGACCGGCATATTACGCTTGACGAAAGCGGCGGCCGTGTAGGTGCGGGCCATGCCGGCGCCGAGGTTGAACGAACGTTCGCCCCACAGCGGCGGGTAGACCATGCGCCCGGCTTCGTCCTTCAGGCCCTCGCCGTTGGCGCCGTGGCAGACCGCGCACTGCGCGGCGTAGACCTTCTCGCCGTTGACCGGGTCGGGCACCAGCTTCGGGTCGATCTTGCCGATGCCGCGGCCGGACACCTGGTCGCCCTTCTGCGTCGCGCCGCGCATCCAGTCGAAGTAGGCGACCATGGCCTTCAGGTCGGGCGAGTCGGCCGGCAGCGGCTTGCCGTTCATCGAGCGGCGGAAGCAGCCGTTGATGCGGTCTTCCATCGTGATGACCTTGCCGGCGCGCGGCGCGTACGACGGGAAGAAGGCGCTGACACCGACGTAAGGCGAGCCGCCGGCCACCGTGCCGGCGTTCAGGTGGCACGAGGAGCAGTTCATGTCGGCGCCGACGTGCTCGGGCAGCAGTTCGCGCGTCTGGGCGTTGAGCCGCATGCCGCGCACCAGCTGTTCGGCATTGGGCTCGGCCAGCAGTGCGGCCAGGCGCGGCGTCTCGAACTTCGAGGCCTCGACCGTCGGGTCCAGGCGCGCCCGTGCCTGCATGACCTGGTTGGCGCTGACGGGACCGGCGCCGTCGCCCCAGGCGGCGCGCACGAAGCTCAGGATCTCGGCGATCTCGTCGTCGCCCAGGCGGGAGAAGCCGGGCATCGTGTAGATGCGCGGGTGGCGCTCGGTGCCGGCGGTCTTCCAGCCGGTCAGCGTCAGGTGCAGCAGTGTCGACGGGTCGCGTGCGGCGACCGTCGGGTTGCCGTCCAGCGCCGGGAACACGCTCTTGACGCCGCGGCCGTCGGCGCGGTGGCAGTCGGTGCAGAACTGCGTGTAGCCCAGCCCGCCGCGGGTCGTGTAGCTGGCCTCGGGCGTGCCGCGCGAGGCGCGGCGTTCGGCCGGCGCCGGGCGCTCGCCGGGCAGCGCCGCGAGGTAGGTGGCGATGGCCAGCAGGTCGTCGTCGCGGAAGTGCTGCGTCGAGTGCAGGATGACCTCGGTCATGCTGCCGGAGACGGCACCGAAGCGGTTCTGCCCGGTCTTCAGCAGCTCGACGGTGTCGGCCACCGGGCCCAGGCCGCGCAGGTCGACGGCGTGCCAGTCCTCGACGACCGAGCCGGCGAGGAACTGCCGGCCGCCCGAGCCGCCGCCCTGCATCGCCTTCTCCTGGAAGGCCAGGCCGCGCGGCGTGTGGCAGGCGCCGCAGTGGCCGGGGCCCTGCACGAGGTAGGCGCCGCGGTTCCACAGCGCGTCCTTCGTCGCATCGGGCACGAAGGGCGTGGTGTCGGCGAAGACCGCGTTCCACAGCGCCAGGCCGGCGCGCAGGTTGAACGGGAAACGCATCGTCGCTTCGCGGTTGGCCGCCGCCACCGGCGTCACCTCGTCGCGCAGATAGGCCCACAGCGCGCGCATGTCCTCGTCGCTCAGCTTGGCGTAGGACGGGTAAGGCATCGCCGGATACAGGCGGTGGCCGTCGGCGGCGACGCCGTGGCGCATCGCACGCTCGAAGGCGCCGAAGCTCCAGCCGCCCAGGCCGGTGGCGGCGTCGGGCGTGATGTTGGTCGACCAGATCGTGCCGAACGGCGACTCGAGCGCACGCCCGCCGGCGAGCGCGGCGCCACCGGGCGCGGTGTGGCAGGCGACGCAGTCGCCGAGCTGGGCGACGTAGCGGCCGCGTTCGATCAGCGCGGCGTCGTGCTGCGGCACGGCGGCGCCTTCGACGACGGCCGGCGCACGGGCGATCCAGGCCGCGGCGGCGCCGCCGACGAGCACGATCGCTGCCGCGGCCAGCGCCAGGCGCCGCGGGAGTCGGGAGGGGGTGGTGGTCATGGTCCGGGGACTTCTGGTTCTCGTGGGTTCGAGCCTAGGGTTCACCCTGATTCGTGGCGAGCCGGGCTTCCACGCCGCCCGACCCGGGTTTCCCCGGATTTCCCGAGCGGCACGCTCGGCGACCCGGCGCCGCGCTGGCCTAAGATCGCGCCCGTCTTGCCTGCCGTTCCCACTCCTCCCCTGCCCGCCCACGACTCGCCGATCGGCGTCTACGACTCCGGTGTCGGCGGCCTGTCGGTGCTGCGTGCGCTGCGCGCCCGCCTGCCGGCCGAACGTTTCGTCTACGTCGCCGACAGCGGCCACGCGCCTTATGGCGACCGGCCGCGGCCTTATCTGCTCGGCCGCGCCGGCGCGGTCGCCGACTTCTTCGTCGCCCAGCGCGCCAAGGCGCTGGTGCTGGCCTGCAACACGATCAGCGTCGTCGCCGCCGAGACGCTGCGTGCGCGCCACGCGCTGCCGATCGTCGCGATGGAGCCGGCGATCAAACCCGCCGTCGCCGCGACACGCAGCGGCATCGTGCTGGTGCTGGCGACCACCGCGACGGTGCACAGCCCGGCGGTGGAGCGCCTGTGCCGCATCTGGGGCCGCGAGGTCGAGATCCTGCTGCAGCCCTGCCCCGGCCTCGTCGAGCTGATCGAGCAGGGGCGTTTCGCCGACCCGGCGACGCGTACGCTGCTGGAGCGTTATCTGCGCCCGGCGCTGGACGCCGGCGCCGACATGGTGGTGCTCGGCTGCACCCACTACGCCTTCTTGCAGGACGAGATCCGGCGCCTGGCCGGGCCTGCGGTGCAGGTCATCGAGCCGTCGGAAGCCGTCGCGCGCCAGCTCGTGCACCGGCTCGGCCCGGCGCTGGCGCCGGCCGGCGCCGCCGGGGCCTCGACCTGCTACTACAGCTCGGGCGACCCCGAGGCGCTGCGCCGTTTTCTCGAGCTGATGGGGCGGCCGGGCGCGGTCGTGCACACACTGCCGCAGGACGGTTGATCGGCGACGCCACCGCTGGCGCAAATCCTGCTCGCCGGAAATCGGGACAATCCCGTCCTTTCGCGCCGCCGGGGCCACAAGCCCCAAGGCGGTGAACACGTGCCCCACCCACGCACATGGCCGCCAGTTCCTCCGCTCCCCATCCCCCCGTCGCCCACAGCCGGCTCGACGACGCGCACGCGCTGATCGCCGGCTCGCTGTTCGTCGCGCTGGGCATGACGATGTTCGCCCACGTCGGGCTGCTGACCGGCGGTGTCGCCGGCGTCGCCTACCTGCTGCGCTACGCCTTCGGCGTCGACCTGTCGCTCGCCTTCTTCGTCCTGAACCTGCCGTTCTACTGGCTGGCCTGGCGCCAGCTCGGCGGCGAGTTCACGCTGAAGAGTTTCGTCGCCGTCGCGCTGGTCTCGGCGTTCACGGCGGCGGCGCCGCGTTTCGTGCGCTTCGAGCTGCTGGACCCGTGGGTGGCCTCGATCGTCGGCGGCCTGCTGATCGGCTTCGGCCTGCTGGCGCTGCTGCGCCACCGTGCCAGCGTCGGCGGCGTCAACATCCTCGCGCAGTTCCTGCAGCAGAAACGCGGCTTCAGCGCGGGCAAGGTGCAGATGTCGGTCGACGTCTGCGTCGTGCTCGCGGCACTGGCGACCGTTTCGCCCGAAAGGGTGCTGCAGTCGGCCGTCGGCGCGGTGGCGATCGGCGCCTTCCTGACGCTGAACCACCGGCCCGGGCGTTACCTCGGCGTCTAGGCTCAGGCCATCAGCGGCACGGCCCATTAGACCAGGCTCACCGCCACGCACAGCAGCACGGCGGCCGTGAGGTCCAGCCAGCGCTGGCGGCGGCGCCATTCCAGACGCTGGATCGACAGGCGGATCGGGTCGTTCATCACCAGCTCCGTCAGTGCATGCGCGCGGCAAGGCCGCTGGGTTCGCCCGGCGGCGGCACCGGCGGACGCGCCGCGATCTCGCGCCACTGCGCCAGCGCACGGCGCACCGACTGTCGCACCGGCGGCGCCAGCGCCTCGGCCCGCGAGTCGACGAAGGCGAGGTTCTCGACGACACGAGAGGCCACCAGGCCACGCTCGCCGCCGTGCGCGGTGCTCGCGCAGCGGCCGAGCGCGACCCAGGTCGCCATCAGCACGGAGGTGGAGGCCAGCAGGGCGTCGGCGACGTCGGGGTCGGCAAGAGGATCGGCGTGCATGGTGCGGCAGGAGCAAACGGCGATCTCATCGTATTGAGAACCGTTCTCAACTGCAACCGTATCCCTGACGTCGAGGCGGTGACCCCGCCGCGGGCATCAGCCGCGGCGCAGCGCCACGCGCAGCGCCTCGACGGCCGCCGGCGGCTGCGCAGACAGCCGCCACCGGCCCGGCAGGCCGAACGAGGCGGTGTCGCGCACCGCGACGCCGTGCGCACGCAAGGCCGCCGCGTCGGGCACGCCGGCCGGCGGACGTGCGCAGAGGAAGTTGGCGACACCAGGCTCGGCCTCGAAGCCGAGCTGCTCCAGCGCCAGGCGCAAGCCGGCCATCCACTCGCCCAGCGTCAGCCGGGCGCCGGCCAGCCAGCGCTGCGTCGCCGGTTCGACCCAGGTCTCGAGCATCGCGACGGCGTGCGCGCCCAGCGGCCACGAGGGCTCGGCCGCGGCCAGCGCCGCGACCCAGGCGCCGACGTCCCAGTCGACGGCTTCGGGAGCCGGCGCGACGACGTAGGCGCCGCGCAGCCCGCACAGGCCCAGCGCCTTGTTCGGGCTGTGCAGCACGAAGGCCGCATGGCGGTCGGCAGCGCTCCAGCGGCTGGCGCCGCCCAGGCGCAGCGGGGCGTAGACCGAATCGAGCACGGTCGGCACACGCGCCAGGTCGCGCGGCGGCGGCGCGTCCTGGCCCAGCGGGCTCGAGGGCTCGCCGATCCAGCGCAGCGTGGCGTCGGAGCCGGTGGTGACGCCACGCCCCGCGGCGCGCGCCGCGGCCGCGTAGTCGCCGTAGGCATGCGCCGGCAGCGCCACGGCACCCGGCGCCAGGCGCGCACCGACGACGGTGACGCGCTGGATGAACTCGCTCGCGCTGGCCGCCAGCACTATGCGCGCGGGCTCGACACGGTGCCAGTCGGCCAGGCGCTCGCGCAGCGCGTGGTAACCGGGGTCGGGGTAGCGTGTCGGGTCGACACGCTGCAAGGCCGAGACGGCGGCCGGACAAGGGCCGACGGCGTTGGCGCAGGTCGAGAAGTCCCAGGGCGCGGGCCCGTGGCGGTCGGGGCCGCCGTGCACCCGGTCGGGCTCCGGCAAGGTCCTCAGGCGGTCCATGCAAACTCCAGCAGCAGCCACAGCAGCGCCACGGCCAGCGCGGCGCCGGCGGCCTGGCCGGCGAACGCCAGCGCCCGCGCCAGCGCCGTCGTGTCGGCCTCGGCTCCCTGATCGTTGAGCGTGTAGACGCCCGGTTTGCCCAGGCGTACCCCCAGGCGCAGCGCCATCGCGCCCATCGGCCAGCCGCCGTTGGGCGACGGCGTGCGCGCGGCTTCGCGCGCCAGCGGCGCCCAGCCCAGCGACGGCCGCCACAGCAGGGCCGCGGTCAGCCGCGCCGGCAGCCAGCCGAGCAGATCGTCGGCACGCGCCGACCACTTGCCGGCCCATTCCCAGCGGCCGCGGTAGCCCCACATCGCGTCCAGCGTGTTGACCGCGCGCCAGGCCCAGGCGCCCGGCAGACCGGCGACGCAGAACCAGAACAGCGGCGCGACGAACGAGTCGTTGAGGTTCTCGGCCAGGGTCTCGATCGCCGTCTCGCGGACCTCGCGCGCGTCGAGCTGCTCGACGTCGCGGCTGCACAGGCTGCGCAGCCGCTGCCGTGCCGCCGGCAGGCCGCCGTTGGCGAACGCGGCATCGACGCCGGCAACCTCGTCGCGCAGCATGCGCCAGGCGAACGAGGGCTTGAGCGCCAGCGCCAGCAGCGGCACCGCGGCCCAGGCCGGCAGCATGAACAGCGCCGCCTGCAGCGCCCAGGCCAGCGCCGCGACGCCGCCGACCACCGCCCACCAGGCCAGCGTGCCGGCCAGCAGCGCGGCGCGCGGCGCCAGCGTCGGCAGCCGGCGGTGCAGCGGCATGATCGCGTGGCCCAGCCAAGCCACCGGGTGCCAGGCGTCGCGCGGCTCGCCGAAGCGCCGGTCGATCCACCAGGCCAGCAGCAGCGCGGCGGCGAGGACGAGGGCCGTGTTCATCGTGTCGTGGCCGCGGGCTCGGAGGCCAGGCGCTGCAGACAGTCGACGATCGCCGCGGCGCCTTCGCCCAGGCGCGGGCCGGGGCGGATCAGCAGCTCGAAGCGCTCCGGGGCGAAACCGCAGACGCGGCCGCCGCGCACCGCCGACATCGCCGCCCAGCCCGGCCGCGCGGCCAGCCCGGCGACGTCGCGCTGCTGCATCAGCAGCAGGTCGGGGTCGGCGCGCACGACGAACTCCGGGTTGAGCCGCGGAAAGGGCCCGAGCTCGGCCGGCACGACGTTCACCAGGCCCAGCCGGGCCAGCGTGTCGCCGACGAAGGACCCGGCGCCGGCGCCCCAGCTGCCGCCGTGGATCTCGAAGTACACGCGCCGGCCGCGCAGCGCCGCCGGCACACGCGCCGCCGCGGCGGCCAGTTCCCGGTCCAGCCGCACGAGCAGGCGCTCGGCCTCGGCACGCCGGCCGAGCGCCTGGCCCAGCGTGCGCATCGCCTCGACCATGTCGTCATGGCGCTCGGCGTGCACACGCAGCACGCGCAGGCCCAGCGCCTCGAGCCGGTCGCTGGCGCGTGAACGATCGGACGCCAGCACCAGGTCGGGCCGCAGCGCGACCACCGCCTCGATGATCGCGTCCTCCATGCCGCCGACACGCGGCAGCGCCGCCAGCGCCGGCGGCCAGTTGGAGAAACGGTCGACGCCGACCAGCCGGTCGCCGGCCCCGAGCACCCAGACCGTCTCGGTCAGCGACGGCAGCAGCGAGACGATGCGCTGCGGCGGCGCCTGCAGCCGCAGCTCGGTGCCGCGTGCGTCGCGCACGACGACCGGCGCCGCGGCCGCCCCGGCCGCCAGCGCCAGCGCCGCCAGCAGGATCAGCAGGCGCCGGATCATGCGAGCGCTCCCGGCGAGAACAGCCGCGCCGTCAGTTCGGGCGACGAGGCGAACCACGGGTGGAACCAGCTCGCCTTCAGCGCGCCGAGTTCGTACACCGGCTCGCCCGGCGGCAGCGGCAGGCCGGCGCCGGCACGCGCCGGTTCGGTGTGCAGGGCGGCCACCAGCCCGGTCTCGAAGCGCGACCAGTGGAAGCTGTGGCCGCGCAGCTCGCCACGGCCGAAGACGAGGCGGTGCGGGCCCAGCGCGGCGACACGCTGGCCGAGCACCGCGCGACCGGGCAGCAGGCCCCAGAGGCGGTGCTCGCGGCCCTGGCCGTCGACGAGGGTCTCGGCCAGCGCCATCATGCCGCCGCACTCGGCCCAGACCGGGCGGTCGGCCGCCAGGTGCGCCGCGAGTTGCGCCGCCAGGTCGCGGCGGGCGGCCAGCGCCTCGGCGTGCAGCTCCGGGTAGCCGCCGGGCAGCCAGACGGCGTCGCAGTCGGGCAGCGCGTCGCCGGCCAGCGGCGAGAAGAACACCGTCTCGGCGCCGAGCGCGTGCAGGGTCTGCAGATTCGCCGGATAGACGAACGCGAACGCCGCGTCGTGCGCGACGGCGATGCGCCGGCCGTCGAGCCGGCGGTGCGGCGCGGCCGGCGCGGCGACCGGCGGCGGCACCCACTGCGGCCAGTCGGCCAGGGCCCGCGCGCCCAGCGGTGTCGAGGCCAGCGCGTCGGCGGCGGCGTCGAGCCGGGCCAGCGCATCGGGCAGCTCGCCGGCGGCGCTCAGGCCGAGATGGCGCTCCGGCAGCGCGAAGCGGCCGTCGGCCGGCAGCGCGCCGGCCCAGCCGGCCTCGGGCGGCAGCGCCGCCTGCAGCATCGTCGCGTGGCGCGCGCCGCCGACGCGGTTGGCCAGCACACCGGCCCAGCGCAGCTCGCGCCAGCTGCGCAGCCCGTGCACGAGGGCGCCGAAGGTGGCGGCCATCTTCGCCGCGTCGATGACCGCCAGCACCGGCAGGCCGAAACGCTGCGCCAGGTCGGCCGCGCTGGGCTCGCCGTCGTACAGGCCCATCACGCCCTCGACGACGACGAGCTCGGCCTCGGCCGCCGCCTGTGCCAGACGCGCCGCGCAGTCGGCTTCGCCGTTGATCCACAGGTCCAGCGTGTCGACGCTGGCGCCGCTGGCCAGCGCCAGCCATTGGGGATCGAGGAAGTCGGGGCCGCACTTGAAGGCCCGCACGCGCGCGCCGCGGCGCGCGTGCAGCCGCGCCAGCGCGCAGGCGACGGTGGTCTTGCCCTGGCCGGAGGCCGGGGCGGCGACGAGCACGACGGCGGCCATCGTCCCGGTCCCCGCGCTCAGACCGCCCAGCGCAGCACGACGAGCGCGCTGCGGCCGGCGACGTTGTAGCTGCGCGCGAGCGCGTAGTCCTTGTCGCCCGCGTTGTCGAGGCGCGCCTGCAGCGTCAGGCCCTTGCCGAGCGTGGTCTCGGCGCTCAGGTTGACGAGGCCGTAGCCGCCCAGGCGCCGGGTGTTGGCGGCGTCGTCCCAGCGTTCGCCGGCGGCCTGGACCTCGGCGCCGAGGCGCCAGCCGGCGAGCACGGTGTCCGCGCCCAGCGTCGCCAGGCGGCGCGCACGGCGGGCGATCAGCTTGTCGGTGGCCTCGTTCCTCGGGTCGTGGAAGTCCGCCGAGGCGCGCAGCGCGACGGCGCCGACGCGCGTGCGGCCGGACAGCGTCAGCCCCTCGTAGCTCGCCTGGCCGACGTTCTCGTAGCAGCCTCTGGCCGACACGCAGGCACCGGCGGCGCCGAAGACGATCAGGTCCTCGACCTTGTTGCGCCAGGCGACGAGGCCGATCTCGTGCTCGCCGGCGCTGCGGCGCAGGCCGATCTCGAGGTTGCGGCCGCTCTCGGGCACCAGGTTCGGGACGCCGTAGTCGCTGAAGCGCTGGTACAGCGTCGGCGCGCGGAACGAGGTCGCGGCCGACGCCGTCAGGCGCCAGGCCGGCGCGAAGCGCCAGCCCCAGGCCAGGCTGCCGGTGCCCTTGCCGCCGAACTCGCTGTCGTCGTCGTGGCGGGCGTGGGCCTGCAGCGAATGCACGCCGAACTCGCCGCGCCAGCCCAGCGCGACGCCGTCCTGCGAACGTTCGTCCTGCAGCCGCACGGCCGTGGCCGAGGCCAGGTTGTCCAGGCGGTCCTCGCGCCGCTCCAGCGTCAGCGAGACCCGCTGGCCGGGCCGCAACTGCTGCTCGTGCTGCAGCGTCAGGTCGCGCAAGCGCGTGCGCGTCTGGTAGATGCTGGGCTCGGTCTCGTAGAGGCTGCGCGACTCGGACAGCCGGGCGCTGCTCAGCGCCTGCTCGTTCCACTGGCCGCGCCAGGACAGCGCGGTGGTGCGCAGTTCGTGATGCGAGCGGTCGTCGCGCGTCGAGCTGCCGTCGTAGCGGGCGTTCAGGTGGCTGTCGGTCATCGAGGCCTCGACACGGTGCTCCGGCGCGAGCTGCCAGCCCACGCGGGCCTGCAGCGAACCGCGGCGCCAGCCGTCGGTGTCGGGATTCTGGCCGTCGCGCGCATCGAAGCCGTTGCTGTCGCTCCAGCCGGCCGACAGCGCGTAGTCCAGGCGCCCGTCCGAGCCCGAGAGCCCGGCGTCGGCGAGCCGGCTGCCGCGGCTGCCCCAGCCCAGGCCGCCGCTGGCGCGCAGCGCGCCCTGGCCGCGGCGGGTGAAGACCTGCACCACGCCGCCGACGGCGTCCGAGCCGTAGACCGCGGCCGCCGGACCACGCAGCACCTCGACGCGTTCGATGCGGTCCAGCGCGATCTGCTCCCAGGCGGCGCCGCCGGTGCTCTGCGAGTCGACGCGCACGCCGTCGACGTAGACCGCGGTGTGGCGCGTCTCGCCGCCGCGGATGTAGACGCTGGTGCTGCCGCCGGGGCCGCCGTTGCGGCTGATCTCGATGCCGGGCAGGCGGGCGAGCAGGTCGGCGACGCTGCTCGCGCCGCTGCGCTCGATCGCCGCGCGGTCGACGAGCGAGACGTCGGCCAGCGTCTGCGACAGACGCTCTTCGAGACGGCTGGCGGTGATGACGATCGGGTCTTCGCCGGCCTGGGCGAAGGCCGCCGGCGCGACGGCGGCGGCGACGGCGAGACGGGTGGCGAGAGCGCAGGCGCGCAGCGGGGCGTTCAAGCCCGGGACGGAAGTCGACATGAAAAAAGTCAGAGTCGGCGCGGCCGACCACCTCCCCGCAGCCGCCGCTGTACGGTGCCCGCGCCGCAGGCGCACGCACCCCCACGTTGGCCGGTATCCGGGCTGGCGGCGCGACCCGTGTGCCCTTCCCAGGCGCTTGACCCAGTGGATTCGACACGAGCGGAAGCCTGCGAGGGCTCCGACCGCTTACCGTTGCGGGGGCAGCTCAGGTTGGGGGCGAACCGGCGACACCGTGTCGCCCCTTCCTGATTCCCGTTGAACTGTCCCGGCAGACGCCGGGGACGAGCACCAACGGGGCGCATGATAGGCAAGGCCACGGCAGCGCCGGGGCACGTTGCGCGATTCCTTGATGACAATCAAGCGAACGCCTCGACCGTCTTCCTTGCCTGGCGCAGAAGCACATGCGCATCGCGCACAAGCCGTGCGCCGGGACGGCCGGCAGCCGCCGCGACAATGCCGACATGCCCACCGCGGAAGAACTCGAGGCCCACCTGCGCCTGCTGCTGGCCGGCGCCTTCGTCATCGGCGCGGCCTTCGGCGCCATCTCGCAGCGCACCCACTTCTGCACGATGGGTGCGCTGGCCGACGTCTTCGCCTTCGGCGACCGCACCCGGCTGCGGGCCTGGGTCGCCGCCGTCGCCGTCGCGGTGCTGGGCTTTCACCTGATGGTGGGCCTGGGCTGGGTGCGTGCGGCCGACAGCCTGTACGGCGGCACACGCGTGGGCTGGCTGTCGGCGATCGTCGGTGGCGCGATGTTCGGCCTGGGCATGGTGCTGGCGTCGGGCTGCGCGGCACGCAACCTGGTGCGCCTGGGCGGCGGCAGCCTGAAGTCGCTGGTCGTCGTGCTCGTCGTCGGCGCCAGCGGCTTCGCGGCGATGAAGGGCGTCAGCGCGGTGCTGCGCGTGGCCAGCGTCGACCGCGTCGGCTTCGAGCTGCCGGCCGGCCAGGACGCGGCCGGTGCGCTGGCCGCCGCCACCGGCCTGCCGCTGCAGACGCTCGCCCCCTGGCTCGGCGCGGCGGTGGCCGCGGCGCTGCTGGCCTGGGTGCTGGCACGGCCCGAAGGCCGCGGCCGCGAGGTCGCCGGCGGCGCCGCGATCGGGGTGCTGGTGGTCGCCGCCTGGTGGCTGTCGGGCCGGCTGGGTTTCGTGCCCGAACACCCCGAGACGCTGGAGCCGGCCTTCCTGGCGACGAACTCGCGGCGCATGGAGTCGCTGAGCCTGGTCGCGCCGCTGGCCTGGGGCCTGGACTGGCTGCTGTTCTTCAGCGACAGCCGCAAGACGCTGACGATCGGCATCTGCAGCGCCGCCGGCATCGTCGCCGGCTCGGCCGCGGTCGCGCTGGCCACACGCAGCTTTCGCTGGCAGGGTTTCGCCGGCACCGAGGACACGGCCGGCCATCTCGTCGGCGCGGTCCTGATGGGCACCGGCGGCGTCACCGCGCTGGGCTGCACCGTCGGGCAAGGAATCGCAGGTCTATCGACGCTTTCCGCGCATAGCGCCATCGCCGTCTCGGCTATGGTCCTCGGCGGCTTCGCAGGCCTGGCGCTGCAGCGCCGGCGCATCGAACGCTGCGGCTGAACCCACCACCCCACCACGATCGGAGGACAACGACATGAGATCGCCGATGCGACCGATGCTGGTCGCGCTGGGCGCCGCGAGCCTGGCGCTGCCGGCCGCCGCCGACCTGCGGGCCGACGAGGCGCTGGCCGCGCGCTCGGTCGCCGCCACCTGCGCCAACTGCCACGGCACCGACGGCCACTCGCGCACGGCGATCAAGTCGCTGGCGGGCCAGCCGGCCGAGCGCATCCTGCAGTCGATCGCCGACTACCGCAGCGGCGCGCAGCCGTCGACGATCATGGCGCAGATCCTGCGCGGCTACAGCGACGAGCAGCTGCGGCTGGCGGCGCACTGGTTCGCGGCGCAGCCGGCCCGGCCGGCCGACGCCCGCTAGGAGCGACACGATGCAGCAACCCGATCGTTTCGCCCTCTCGCGCCGCCGCCTGCTGGGCGCGGGGCTGGCCGGCGGCACGCTGGCGCTGGCCGGCTGCGCCGGCAACCGCGTCGTCCAGCCGACACCCGGACGTGTCGTCGTCGTCGGCGGCGGTTTCGGCGGCGCCACCGCGGCACGCTACCTGCGGCTGTGGGGCGGTGTCGACGTCACGCTGGTCGAACGCGAGGCGGCGTTCGTCTCCTGCCCGATCTCCAACCTGGTGCTTGGCGGCTGGCGCACGCTGGACGACATCACGCGCGGCTACGACGGCCTGGCCGCCGCCGGCGTCAAGCGGGTGCGCGGCGAGGCCGTGGCGATCGACCCCGAACGCCGCCTGCTGCGCCTGGCCGACGGCAGCACCCTGCCCTGGGACCGGCTGATCGTCGCGCCCGGCATCGACTTCGACACCGCCGCGATCCCCGGCCTGCAGCCGGCACTCGACGCCGGCAGCGTGACGCACGCCTGGAAGGCCGGGCCGCAGACCGTCGCGCTGCGCCGCCAACTCGAGGCCCTGCCCGACGGCGGTGTCGTCGCGATGACGATCCCGCGCGCCCCTTACCGCTGCCCGCCGGGGCCTTACGAACGCGCCGCCGTCATCGCCGGCTGGCTGAAGCAGGCGCGGCCGCGCGCCAAGCTGCTGGTGCTCGACGCCAATGCCGAGATCCAGTCGAAGAAGGCGCTGTTCGAGCGCGCGTTCAAGGAGCACTACGCCGGCATCGTCGAGTACCGGCCGAACGCCGAGCTGCGCGAGGTCTCGGGGCGGCTCGCGCGTTTCGACTTCGAGGACGTGAAGGCCGACGTGCTCAACGTCATCCCGCCGCAGCGCGCCGGCCGGCTGGCGCAGGACGCGGGGCTGGTGACGGTCAACGGGCGCTGGGTGGGTGTCGACTGGCTGACGCTGGAGTCGCAGGCGCTGCCGGGCGTGCACGTGCTCGGCGACGCCACCTTCTCGGCGCCGCTGATGCCCAAGAGCGGACACATGGCCAACCAGCACGCCAAGGTGGCGGCGGCGGCGGTGATCCAGCGGCTGCGCGGCGAGCCGGTGAACCCGGCGCCGCTGGTGATGAACACCTGCTACAGCTACCTGTCGGCGACGCACGCGGTGCACGTCGCCTCGGTGCACCCTTACGACGCCGCCGAGAAGACCTTCAAGGCGGTGCCGGCCTCGGTCGGCGTGTCCAAGGACTGGAACACCGCCGAGGCGCTGTACGCGCAGGCCTGGGCCGAGAACATCTGGGCCGACGCGCTGGCGCTGTGAGCTTGCGGGCGGCCCCCGCGGGGGTGCCGCCCGCCGCCGCCGTCAGCGAACGACGGCGATCTCTTCGCGCTGGCCGCCCTTGAAGGTGTAGAGCGTCAGCGCGCCGTTCTTGATGTCGCCCTTCTCGTCGAAGGCGATCGTGCCGGTGACGCCCGGGACGCTGATCTTGGCCAGCACCGGCAGGTACTTCGCCGGGTCGGCCGAGCCGGCCTTGACCATCGCCTCGACCATCACCTTGGTCGCGTCGTAGGTGTAGGGCGAGTAGATCTGCACTTCGGTGCCGAACTTCTTCTTGAAGTCGGCCTTGAACTTGTCCATCACCGGCTTCTGCGCGCCTTCGACACCGCCGGCGATCGCGCAGACCACCTGGCCGTCGGGCACCTGGCCCGAAGCCAGCTTCGGCAGCTCGGCGGTGCAGACGCCGTCGCCGCCCATGAACTTCGACGTGATGCCGAGCTGCTTCATCTGGCGCAGCATCGGGCCACCGACGGCGTCCATGCCGCCGTAGAAGATGACGTCGGGCTTGGCGGCCTTGATGCCGGTGAGGATGCCGGTGAAGTCGGTCGCCTTGTCGTTGGTGAACTCGCGCTTGACGATGTTCGCGCCGGCGGCCTTGGCGGCCTTCTCGAACTCGGTGGCCACGCCCTGGCCGTAGGCGGTGCGGTCGTCGATGACGGCGACGGTCTTGGCCTTCAGCGTCTGCACCGCGTAGCGGCCCAGCGTGCCGCCGAGCTGGGCGTCGTCGGCGACCATGCGGAAGGTCGTCTTGAAGCCCTGGCGGGTGTAGCGCGGGTTGGTCACCGACGGCGCGATCTGCGGGATGCCGGCTTCGCTGTAGATGCGTGCGGCCGGGATCGCGGTACCGGAGTTCAGGTGGCCGACGACGCCGTTGACCTTGCTGTCGACGAGCTTCTGCGCCGCCGCGGTGCCCTGCTTCGGGTCGCCGCCGTCGTCTTCGGCGAGCAGCTCGAACTTCACCGGGCGGCCGCCGATCTGCACGCCCTTGGCGCTCAGCTCCTGGATCGCCATGCGCACGCCGTTCTCGTTGTCGCGGCCGAGGTGGGCGGCCGGGCCGCTGAGCGCGGCGACGTGGCCGATCTTGACGACGATCGGCTCGGCGGCCGACGCGGAAACGGCCACGCAGGCCAGGGCGAGCAGGGAAAGGCGCGGATGGAAGGCAGTCATGTTCGGGTCTCTCAGCAGGACGTCGTAGGCATGCCGGCGCCGCGCCCCTTGCGCAGCGTCACCCCCTCTGTCCTGACACCTGAGAGATTCACAGCGGCCGCCCGGCGCCGTTTGCTCCTTCGGCGCACCGGCGGACGTCACGCAGCCGGCGCTTCTTCAGAGTTCATCCAGGGCATCGGTCCGTGGTGCCTGAGAGTTTCCGGGGTGGTTGCTCCTTCGGCGCCGCGCGAAAAGGGTGGACGCGCGGGCTCTCCCGATGCCATTCGGGCTTTTGGCCTACCCGGCTGCGGATTCACCACCAGCCGGGCTAGAAGTAGTCGATTATGCCAGCGAACTACGGGGAAACCCGCAGCAAGCTCCCACGCCGTATCAGGCGATCACGGCCTCGGCGCTGCGGCGCTCGCCACGTGTGTCGACCCAGGAGACGCCGACCCGGTCGCCGGCCTTGCCGCCCCGGAGCGCGAAACGCAGGATGGGGTTCTTCGACACCGACGGGCCGAAGCGCAGCGTCAGTACCGGGCGGCCTTCCAGCGTCACGGCGACGTCCTGGATGTGCCAGGCCGGGATCGGCCGGCCGTCGCCGTCCTTGCGCTGGCCGGACTCCATCTCGTGGGCCATCAGCACGCGCACGACGGTGCGCTCGCCCTGTAGCTGGGCGCGAAGAAGGATGGGGGCGCTGGCCATGTCCTGCCCTTCAGGCGGCGCAGCCGCCGAGCGTCACGCGGATGTCCTTGCGCGCGTAGAACACGCGGCCGTCGGCGGTGGTGGCCACCGCCCAGACGTTGGACGACTGCGCCATCTTGACGCGGATGACGAACTCCGGGACCACGGCCTCGCCGAGCTCGAACAGCGCCGACAGCACCGCCGGGTTCTTCTCGACCAGCAGCAGCAGGCGGCGTGCGCCGGGCAGCGTCGTGGCCAGCGTCAGCTCGACGGCGGCGCCGTTCTCGGCGATGTCCGGGCCGGCGAGCGTGACCGCCGGGCTCGGCACCGGCGCCGGCCAGCCGAGCGCGGCGTTCAGCTCGGCCAGCGAACGGGCCTCGAAGGCCTGAGACAGCGACGCGGCAGCAGCCGGGCGGGGCCACAGCCCCTGCGCCAGCAGCAGTGCCGCGACGGCGGCGGAAGCGGTCAGCGCCTCGCGGCGCCGCGGGTCCGGCAGGGTCTGGTCCATCGTGCCATTGTGGCCCAGCCGGGTGCCGCGGCGGGATCTGGAACGAGTCCGAGAGCTGGGCTCGTTCTTTGAGTTATGACAAGTTTCTTGCCTTGTGTCGGGCGCCCAATGTCACCGATCAATACAGATCAAGCCCGCCGAGGAGCCCCTGACATGAATGCGATGACCGTCCTCTTTTCCACCGACGTCGGCCTGATGAGTCTGGCCGTGATCGTCGTGACGCTGGGAATGGGCGCGTTCTACTTGCGTTATTTCCTGAAGCACATGCGCGAAGACAGCGCACGCGCCGCCGCCGAGGCGGCCCAGGCCCGCCGCTGAGCCCGGGCGGCGCCCCCCGAGGCGCCTCAGCCACCAGAACGCCGGCCTCGAGCCGGCGTTTTCATGTGTACAGCCCGCGCTGGCGCGCGAACAGCCGCGTCAGCCCGAACAGCGCGTCGATCGCCGGCGTCGGCCGGCCCAGGCGCTGGCCGAGTTCACGCACCGCGCCGACGATGGCGTCGAGCTCGATCGGCCGGCCGGCTTCGACGTCCTGCAGCATCGAGGTCTTGAAGGCGCCGAGCTTGGCGGTGATCGCATGCCGGTCTTCCGGCGTCTGCTCGATCGGGCAGCCGACGAGCGCGCCGATCGCCGCAGCCTCCTGCATCGCCTGCGAGCAGAAGGCGCGCACCAGCGGATCGGCGAGCACACGGTCGGCGGTGGCGCCGGTGATGGCGCTGACCGGGTTCATCGTCAGGTTGCCCCAGAGCTTGTACCAGACCTCGCGGCGCACGTCGGCCGAGGCGGTGACGTCGAAGCCGGCGTCGCGCAGCAGCGCCGCGACGGTGTCGACGCGCGCACTGGCGCCGCCGCCCGGCTCGCCGACGATCAGCCCGGCGCCCATCCTGTGCACGACGAGGCCGGGCTCCGAGGTGAAGGCCGCGGCGTGCACGACACAGCCGAGCACGGCCTCGTGCGGGATCGCCGCGCCGACGACACCGCCGGGGTCGACCGACTCCAGCGGCGCCTGGCCGAGCGCCGCGACGCCGTGGCCGAACCACCACGGCACGCCGTTCATCGCCGGCAGCACGACGGTGCGCGGGCCGATCAGCGGCGCGATGCCCCGCGCGACCGGGGTCAGCGCCGGGCCCTTGACGGCGATGACGACGAGATCCTGGACACCGAGTTCGGCGGCGTCGGCCGACGCCGCCGCGCACGGCGCCTGGATCAGTTCGCCGCCCTGCTGCAGCCGCCAGCCGTGACGGCGCAGCGCGTCCAGCGTCGCGCCGCGCGCGAGGGCCGCGATCTGCGCCTGGCCACGCGCCGCGAGCCGGGTGCCGATGAAGCCGCCGATCGCGCCGGCGCCGAGGATGCAGACCTTCATGTCGTCGAGCCGCCCGCGGCGGTGCTGGAGGAAGACGGGGCGTCGCCGGCGTAGACCGCGGCCGCGGCACGCAGCCGCGCGGCGACCTTGGCGCGCAGTTCGGGCGGTGACAGCACCTCGGCGTCGGCGCCGTGGCGCATCAGGTCCATCACGAGTTCGGTGTCGTCGGTGTAGGGCAGCTGCAGCTCGTAGCGGCCGTCGTCCAGCCAGCGCCCCTGCTGTTCGGGGTGCCAGGCCTCGCGGCTCACCCAGGCCGCCGCGGACGCGGCGAAGGCCACCGTCGCCCAGCGCCGCGTGCCGCCGGCGTAGATGCCGTAGCCGGCGTCCATCTCGGCCTGCACACGCGCCAGCGGCAGCTCGAGCGCCGGGCGCTCCAGCACCGCGGCCTGCTCCATCGCGTCGAGCGCAAAACGGCGCAGCCCGTCGGCGCGGTGGCACCAGGCGTCCAGATACCAGGTGTTGCGGTAGTGCACCAGGCGCTGCGGCGAGACCTCGCGTTCGCCGAGCTCGCCACGCGTGCGGGTCAGGTAACGCAGGTGCAGCCGGCGGCGTTCCAGCAGCGCCTCGGCGACACGTTCGAAATGGCGCGCCGGCACCGCACGGCGCGCCGCGGCGACGATCCTCACGCGCTGCATCAGCGTCTTGTCCTCGGCGCCGCCGATCATCTCGCGCACGCGTTCGAGCAGCGGCTGCAGATGGCGCGCCAGCGTGCCGTCGTCGTCCAGGCTGGCCAGCAGCTGGTGCGCGGCGAGCAGCGAGTACAGCTCGCGCTCGTCGAACCACAGGCCGGGCAGCTCGTGGCGCGTGCCGCGCGCGCCTTCGTCGAGCCGGTAGCCGTTGAGCTCGCGGTCGTAGACGATGGGCGCGCCCAGGCGGCTGCGCAGGTACTCCAGGTCGCGCTTGAGCGTGGCGCGCGAGACCTCCAGCTCGTCGAGCAGCGTCTGGAAGGCGACGTGCCCGCGCTGGCGGATCAGGCGCTCGATCTTGTAGAGGCGTTCGGCGTTGGACATGGCGCGGCGACGGTCAGAATAAACCGACGACGCGCCCGTCCTCCGTGAGGTCGATCACCTCGGCAGCGGGTGCCTTGGGCAGGCCGGGCATGGTCATCACGTCGCCGCAGACCATGACGATGAACTCGGCGCCGGCGGCCAGGCGCACCTCGCGCACGTCGAGCACGTGGCCCTCGGGCGCGCCGCGGCGCTTGGCGTCGGTGGAGAAGCTGTACTGCGTCTTGGCGATGCAGATCGGCCAGCGGCCGTAACCCTCGGCCTGCAGGTGCTCGATGCGCGCGCGCACCGCCGCCGGCGCCTCGACGCCGGCGGCGCCGTAGACGCGTGTCGCGACCTTGCGCAGCTTCTCCCACAGCGTGTCGTCGTCGTCGTAGACGAAACGCGGCGTGCTCGGCTGCTCGAACAGGCGCACGACCTCGCGCGCCAGGTCCTCGGCGCCGGCACCGCCCTCGGCCCAGTGGCGCGCCATCGCGATCGGCACGCCCCAGCTCCGCACACGCTCGCGCAGCAGCGCGTGCTCGGCGTCGGTGTCGGCGCTGAAATGGTTGACAGCGACGACGCAGGGCAGGCCGTAGACGCCGCGCACGTTGTCGACGTGGCGGCGCAGGTTGTCCAGGCCGCGCTCGAGCGCACCGAGGTCCTCGCGGCCCAGCTCGGCCAGCGCCGCGCCGCCGTGGTGCTTCAGCGCGCGCACGGTGGCGACGATGACCGCCGCGTCGGGCCGCAGCCCCGACTTGCGGCACTTGATGTCGAGGAACTTCTCGGCGCCCAGGTCGGCGCCAAAACCGGCTTCCGTGACGACGACGTCGGCGAGCTTCAAGGCCGTCCTCGTCGCCAGCACCGAGTTGCAGCCGTGGGCGATGTTGGCGAACGGGCCGCCGTGCAGGATGGCCGGCGTGTGCTCCAGCGTCTGCACGAGGTTGGGCGCGAAGGCGTCCTTCAGCAGCACCGCCATCGCGCCGTGCACCTTCAGATCGCGGGCGCGCACCGGCAGCCGCGAGCGCGTCTCGGCGACGACGATGTTGCCCAGACGCTGCTTCAGGTCGGCCAGCGAGGTCGCCAGGCAGAAGATGGCCATCACCTCGCTGGCGACGACGATGTCGAAGCCGTCCTCGCGGGGCACGCCGTTGCCCGGGCCGCCGAGGCCGGCGGTGATGTGGCGCAGCGCGCGGTCGTTCATGTCCATCACGCGCTTGAAGCCGATGCGGCGCACGTCGATGTCCAGCGCATTGCCGTGGTGCACGTGGTTGTCGATCGCCGCGGCCAGCAGGTTGTTGGCCAGCGCGATGGCGGCGAAGTCGCCGGTGAAGTGCAGGTTGATGTCCTCCATCGGCACCACCTGCGCGTGGCCGCCGCCGGCGGCCCCGCCCTTCATGCCGAAGACCGGACCCAGCGAGGGCTCGCGCAGCGCGACGATGGTCTTGCGGCCGATGCGGTTGAGCGCGTCGCCGAGGCCGACGGTGGTCGTCGTCTTGCCCTCGCCGGCCGGCGTCGGCGTGATCGCCGTCACCAGCACCAGCTTGCCGTCGGGACGCGACTCCAGGCTGCGCAGGTAGTCCAGCGAGAGCTTGGCCTTGTAGTGGCCGTAAGGCACGAGGTGCTCGTCGGCGATGCCCAGGCGGTCGCGGGCCAGGTCGGTGATGCGTTGCAGGCGGGCGTTCTGGGCGATGTCGATGTCGCTCGGCACGGGCACTCCGGATCAGGGGTCGGGCAAAGCGGGCGATTGTGCTGCCGAAGCCCGCGTTTTGCCGTGCCGACGTCCGTTTGCCGGCACGCGGGCGTCGGGCGGGAACGACGCGTGCGCCGTCCGGCGGCGACCGGCTTGATCGACAACGCCAAAAACCGCCCGCGTCATAGGACAATCCCTAGTGTGGACTATCCCGAATACGACCCTTCCCTGCAGACCACGCCGCTCGCCGACGAGGAGCTCGACGAGCTGGACGCGCTGCTGCAGGAACTCCCCGCCGACGAGGCGATGAACGTCGAGGCGCTCGACGGCTACCTGACGGCTCTGGCCGTCAGCCCCGGCAGCCTCGCACGGCTGCACACCCGCGAGTGGATGCCGGTGATCTGGGGCGGCGACGGCGACGGGCCCGCACCGTTTGCCAGCGGCAAGCGGCGCAAGCGCGTCGTCTTCCTCGTGCTGCGCCATCTGCACGCCATCGAGAGCGTGCTGAAGACGCGCCCTGACGACTGGCAGCCGGTGTTCAGCGTCGCCGAGACCGAAGACGGCGAGATCATCGACGCCGAAGACTGGTGCATCGGCTTCCTGGCCGCTGTCGGCCTGGACGCCGCGGCCTGGGAACCGCTGTTCGACGACCCGGCCTACGGCCCGGCGCTGGTGCCGCTGGCCCTGCTCGGCGGCGACGACGAGTCGCTGACGAGCGCCGATCGCGAACGGCTGCAGGACCCGCTGGAGCGCGACGAACTGTCGCGTGCGGTCGCCGACGTCGTGCCGCGCATCCCCGAGTTCGCCGCCGCCGTCTGACGGGTCAACCGCGCCCGGCCGCCTGGCGGCCGAGCCAGTGCAGCAGCACCGAGTACAGCTGCGCCGGGTCGACGGGCTTGGCGACGTGGTCGTCCATGCCGGCGTCCAGGCAGGCCTGGCGGTCCTCGCCGAAGGCGTTGGCCGTCATCGCGACGATCGGCGTCGCGGCGTGGGCCGGCAGCGCACGGATGCGGCGCGTGGCCTCCAGCCCGTCGACGCCGGGCATCTGCATGTCCATCAGGATCGCGGCGTAGTCGCCGGCCGCAGCGCAGGCCACCGCCGCCTCGCCGTCGTCGGCGACGTCGACGCACAGGCCGGCCATCTCCAGCAGCTCGCGGCCGACCTCCTGGTTCACCGGGTTGTCCTCGGCCAGCAGCACGCGCGCGCCGGCATGGCGCTGACGCAGTTCGGCCTCGCCGTCGACGGCCGGGCAGGCCGTGGCGACGACCGTCTCGCCGAGGCGCAGCCGCACGCTGAACGAGAAGCGGCTGCCCTCGCCGACGCGGCTGTCGACCGCGACGTCGCCGCCCATCAGCAGCGCCAGCCGGCGCGTGATCGCCAGCCCCAGGCCGGTGCCGCCGAAGCGCCGCGCCATCGTGGCGTCGGCCTGGGCGAAGGCGGTGAACAGCTGGCCGAGCTTGGCCGCCTCGATGCCGATGCCGGTGTCGGCCACCGTGAAGCCGAGCTGCAGCCACGGGCCCTCGCGCGCGAGCAGCCGCACCTGCAGCGACACGCCGCCCTGCTCGGTGAACTTGACGGCGTTGCTCAGCAGGTTGAGCAGCGCCTGCGCGATGCGCATCGAGTCGCCGAACAGCACGTCGGGCACGTCGTCGACATCGGACTCGAGCCGCAGTGCCTTGGTGCGCGCGCGCTCGGCCACCTGCTCGATGCAGCGGCTCACGAGTTCACGCAGCGAGAAGTCGTGCTCGTGCAGCTCGAGACGGCCGGCCTCGATCTTGGACAGGTCCAGGATGTCGTTGAGCACCGCCAGCAGGTGCTGGGCCGCGCCGTCCACACGCGCCAGGCGCTCGGCGGTCACGGCGTCGGGCGCGTCGCGGCGCATCAGGTGGGTGAAGCCGAGGATGGCGTTCAGCGGCGTGCGGATCTCGTGGCTCATGTTGGCCAGGAAGGCGCTCTTGGCCTGGCTGGCGGCGTCGGCCTGCGCCCGCGCGGCCTCGAGCTCGGCGGTGCGGCTGGCCACCAGCATCTCGAGGTGGTGGCGGTGGCCGTCGAGTTCGCGCTCCAGCCGCCGCCGCTCGGTGATGTCCTCGCTGACGGCAACGAAGTGCGTGACGCGCCCCTCGGGCGAGCGCAGCGGCGTGACGACGGCCGACTCGACGTACTCGCTGCCGTCCTTGCGCCGGTTGACGAACTCGCCGCGCCAGGTCTCGCCGGCCTGCAGCGTGCGCCACAGCGAGGCCACCGTGTCGGCCGGCGTGCGCGCCGAGCGCAGGCGCTCGGGCGTGCTGCCCAGGATCTCCTCGCGCGAGTAGCCGGTCTGGTCGAGAAAGGCCTGGTTGACGTACTGGATGCGCGCCTCCGGGTCGGTGATGACGATGCTGCTGGAGGTCTGCTCGACGGCCAGCGAGAGCTCGCGCAGGCTGGCGGCGGCGGCCTCGGCACGGGCGCGAGCCGACACCGCCTCGTCCATCGACAGCTGGGTCTGCAGCTGGCTGCGGCGCAGCGCGTCCTCGGACAGGCGGCGGCGCTGCGCGGCGTCGTCGAGCTGGCGACGCACGGCGGCGATCTCGGCGACACCACTCTGCGCTTCGGGCGTGCCGGCCGGCGCGGCCAGCGAGGCGACGTCGCGGCCGAGCCGGCGCCCGGCGATGGTGCCGCCGAGCACGCCGATCAGCGTCGCACCGAGCACACCCGCGACCAGCGGCAGCGCCTCGGCAGCCACCGCGTCGTGCAGCACCTGCGGCGGGATGCGCACCACCGCCGTCCACGAGGCCCGCTCGAGCGCGGCGCTGCGCAGCCGGCCGTCTTCGCCGACGATCGGCTCGCCGCGCCGGGCGACGGCCTGGCCGGCGGCGTCGCGCAGCTCCAGCGACCAGCCCGGCGGCAGCAGCAGGCGTTCGAGCAAGGGCTGGAACTGGCTCGCCTCGATGGTGCTCAGCAGCAGGCGCGGACTGCGCCCCGGCTCGGGCGGCAGCGGCACCGCCACGCTGACGATCGGCACCCCGGCGATGGGCCCCACGAACAGGTTGCCGACCACCGGGCGACCCTCGCGCAGCGCGGCCTGCGCCGCGTCCAGCGCCGCCGGCCGCGGCAGCGGCGGCTGCTCGACGTCCTGCGGCAGGCGGCTGTTCATCGCCACCCGGCCGTCGGCGTCGACGAGCAGCACGTGGCTGCCGTAGCCGCGCGCGTAGCTCTCGCCCAGGCGGCGCATCTCGTCCAGAGACGCCGACGGATCGACACCCTGCGCCAGCATCATCAGCCCGGCCAGGCGCGACTCGAGCATCTGGTCGGCCAGCAGCGTCAGGCGGGCGACGATGCGTTCGGCCGCCTGCTGGCGCTGCTCGAGGCTGGACTGCACGCGGTAGAACGCGATCGCCGCGCCGAGCAGCAGCATCGGCCCGACGCACAGCCAGATCAGGCGGCGCAGGAAGACACGCAGCGGCAGCACCTGCCCGGCGGCCGGGGAGGCGTCGGGTGATGCGGCGTGGGCATGATCGCTCGACATGGGCGGCGTGTGCGGCCCATCATAGGCAGGGACGCCGCCGCGGGCGGCTCAGGCCCATCCCGAACCCGCCACCCCTCCCCCGAGTGAACGACTCCTTCGCCCTTCCCCCGTCCTTCGTCGCGCTGTACCTGCCGGAGGGCCGCACGCGGGCGGACCGGCCGCTGCGCGAGATCGCCGACCGCCACGAGCTCTGCGAGGACATGGCCCAGATGCTGGCCGAGCCGGCACGCACGCTGCCGCTGGCGCTGGGCATCACCGAGGCCGACGTGCTCGAGCGCATGCGCGCCGTCGCCGGCGCCGAGGACACCGGCCTGGCACCGGCCGAGGCCGGGTGGGTCGTGCGCCGGCTGGCCGAACTGCTGGGCTGGCCGGACCCGGGACCCTGAGCGCGCCGCTCAGCGCGCCCGGCCGTCGGCGCGCAGCGGCGCCAGGGCCTCGTCGTACAACGCGAGGTACTCGCGCGCCGGCCCTTCCCAGGAATGCTGCTGGGCCATCGCACGATCACGCAGCCGCGCCCACAGCACCGGCTGGCGCCGCGCCTCCAGCGCCCGCTGCACCGCCTGGGCGAAAGCCTGCGGGCTGGGCGCGTCGAAGACGAAGCCGGTGGCGCGGTCCTCGGCCACAGCCGCGGCGCTGGCGTCGACCACCGTGTCGGCCAGCCCGCCGACGCGGCGCACGATCGGCAGCGTGCCGTAGCGCAGGCCGTAGAGCTGGGTCAGCCCGCAGGGTTCGAAGCGCGACGGCACGGCGATCGCGTCGGCGCCGGCGATCAGCCGGTGCGCCCGCGCCTCGTCGTAGCCGGTGAAGACCTGCACCCGGCCCGGGGACTGGTCCTGCGCGGCGCGGAAAGCCGACTCCAGCGCCGCGTCGCCGGTGCCCTGGATCGCGAACTGCACGCCCTGGGCGAGCAGCTCGGGCAGTGCCGCGAGCACCAGGTCCAGCCCCTTCTGCGAGGTCAGGCGCGAGACGATGGCGACGACGAGCGCGGCGTCGTCGAGGTCCAGCCCGGCCTCGGCCTGCAGCGCGCGCCGGCAGGCGGCCTTGCCATCGGGGCGCGCGGCGTCGTAGACGGCGGCGATCGCCGGGTCGGTGGCCGGGTTCCAGACCGCGGTGTCGATGCCGTTGAGGATGCCGCGCACGTGCGCCGCACGCGAGCGCACGACGCCGTCCAGGCCGCAGCCGAACTCGATCGTCGAGATCTCGCGGGCGTAGCTCGGGCTGACCGTGGTCACGCGGTCGGAGAACTTCAGCCCGGCCTTCATGAAGCTGAGCTGGCCGTGGTACTCCAGGCCGGCCGGCGACATCAGCCGCGAGGCCAGCCCCAGCGTCGCCCAGTCGTGCATCGGGAACAGGCCCTGGTAGGCCAGGTTGTGCACGGTGTAGACCGAGGCCGCCGGCGTCGCCGCGTGGTCGGCGATGTAGGCGCAGCTCATCGCGGCGTGCCAGTCGTGGGCGTGCACGACGTCGGGCGCCCAGTCCGGGTCGGCGTCGCCGGCGGCCAGGTGGGCGGCGATCCAGCCCAGCAGCGCGAAACGCTGCAGGTTGTCGGGCCACTCCTCGCCGTGCGCGTTCTGGTACGGATTGCCGCCGCGCTTGTAGAGGTAAGGCGCCTCGACGACATAGACCACCAGCCCGTCGCCGGGCAGCCGCGCGCGCAGCAGGCGCACACGCAGCGCGCCGAAGCAGGCGCCGATGTCGATGACGCAGCGCAGGCCGCTGACCTGGTCCAGGATCGCCGGCAGGCCCGGCAGCAGCAGGCGCACGTCCGCGCCCTGCTGCGCCTGGGCCACCGGCAGCGCGGCCACCACGTCGGCCAGCCCGCCGGTCTTGACCAGCGGGAACACCTCGGCTGCGACGTGCAGCACCTTCATCGCGGGGGTCGTCATTGCAGCGCGCGCAGCATCTCCCGCGTGACGAGCACGATGCCGGATTCGGTACGGTAGAAACGCGCCGCGTCGGCGGCCGGGTCCTCGCCGATGACCATGCCGTCGGGGATCACGCAGTCGCGGTCGACGACGACACGCGTGACGCGCGCATGGCGCCCGATCTGCACGCCGGGCAGCAGCACCGCCCAGTTGACCGCGGCATACGAGTGCACACGCACCTGCGAGAACAGCACCGAGCGGTAGACCGCACCGGAGACGATGCAGCCGCCGGAGACCATCGACTCGATCGCCAGCCCGCGCCGGTCGTCCTGGTTGTGCACGAACTTCGCCGGCGGCAGCTGCGGCTGGTAGGTCCAGATCGGCCAGTTGGTGTCGTACAGGTTGAGCAGCGGGTCGGTGGCCGTGAGGTCGATGTTGGCGTCCCAGTAGGCGTCGATCGTGCCGACGTCGCGCCAGTACGGGCCGGTGCCGGCACGCGTGCCGACGCAGCTCAGCTCGAACGGGTGCGCCACGGCGACGCCGGCGCGCACCATCTTGGGGATGATGTCCTTGCCGAAGTCGTGGCTCGAGTTCGGGTCGGCCATGTCGCGCTCGAGCTCGCGGTACAGGAAGCGCGCGTTGAAGACGTAGATGCCCATGCTGGCCAGCGCCTTGTCGGGCTTGCCCGGCATCGGCGGCGGATCGGCCGGCTTCTCGACGAAGTCCAGGATGCGCCGGTTGTCGTCGACGTGCATGACGCCGAAGCCCACCGCCTCCATGCGCGGCACCTCGATGCAGCCGACGGTGCACTCGCGGCCCTGGGCGACGTGGTCGGCCAGCATCAGCGCGTAGTTCTGCTTGTAGACGTGGTCGCCGGCCAGCACCACGACGTAGTCCGCCTTGTAGGCCGCCAGGATGTCCTGGTTCTGGTAGACGGCGTCGGCGGTGCCGCGGTACCAGCTCTCCTCGTCGACCCGCTGCTGCGCCGGCAGCAGGTCGACGAACTCGTTCATCTCGGACTTCAGGAAGGCCCAGCCGCGCTGCAGGTGGCGCAGCAGGCTGTGGCTCTTGTACTGGGTGATGACGCCGATGCGGCGGATGCCCGAGTTCAGGCAGTTGGACAGCGCGAAGTCGACGATCCGGAACTTGCCGCCGAAGTACACCGCGGGTTTGGCGCGGTTGTCGGTGAGGTTCTTCAGGCGGCTGCCGCGCCCCCCGGCAAGGACCAGCGCGATCGAACGTCGCGGAAGGTCGAAGCTGGAGGCGGGATCGATCGGTTTCATGGCTGTCTCCTGGCCGGTAGAACGTACGGTTGAAGCAACGGAATTACAGAATGGGGATGCGACGGACGGCGGCACGTGGCCAACGCAGCACCGGGCCGGATCTTGTGGAGAGGAAGAGCGCAGGCGGCCAAGGCCCTGTCGGACCGACGTTTCGGCGCCTGGGCGTGGCTAGAATCGTTGTCGGACACCGAAAGCAGGCCGCCATTTTCTGTAGTTTTACTACATGAAGAGATCGGCAAGAGGCGTCGTGACCGACGCGCCCCCCGCACGCGGGGCGCGCACGGCACGGCGCGTGCATCGGTGCCCACCATCGGCCCCGTGTTCGCCCAACCGCTGCAGACCGCCATGAATACCTCGACTGCCGCCCCGACCGCCCCGGACCGTTTCGGAGCCCAGGTCGATCGCCACCTGCTTTCGACCGTCGGCGTCACGCCGGCCGATGCCTCGCACTCCGACATCATGCATGCGGTCGCGCAGGTGGCTCGTGAAGCATTGTCCCGCCGCTGGGTCGCCTCCGATGCGACCGATCGCAAAGCGCGTGCCCGCCGCGTCTGCTACCTGTCCATGGAGTTCCTGATCGGGCGCACGCTGGGCAACGCGCTGGCCGCGCTCGGCATGGAAGGCGAGGCCGCCGCCGCGGCGCGCCAGCACGCCGCGTCGTTCGAGGACGTGGCCGCGACCGAACTCGACGCCGCGCTCGGCAACGGCGGCCTCGGCCGGCTGGCGGCGTGTTTCCTGGACTCGATGGCCACGCTGGGCCTGCCCTCCTTCGGCTACGGCATCCGCTACGAATACGGCATGTTCGCCCAGGCCATCGCCGGCGGGCGTCAGGTCGAGCACCCGGACCCCTGGGTCGAGGACGGCACGCCGTGGGAGTTCCCGCGCCAGGCGGTGGCCTACCCGGTGCGTTTCGGCGGCTGGGTCGAGCACCCCGAGTCGCCGGCCGCGGCACCGGTGTGGCGCCACGCCGGCCAGGTCAGCGCCAAGGCCTACGACATGGTGATCCCCGGCCACGGCACCGATCGCGTCAGCACGCTCAGGCTGTGGAAGGCCGTGGCGCCGGCGCAGATCGACCTGCACGCCTTCAACAGCGGCGACTACCAGCGCGCCGCCGAGTACAAGAACCAGTTCGAGAACATCTCCTGGGTGCTCTACCCGAACGACAGCACGCCGGCCGGCCGCGAGCTGCGCCTGCGCCAGGAGTACTTCTTCACCAGCGCGTCGATCCAGGACATCGTCGCCCGCCACCTCGCCGAACACGGCCGGCTGGACAACCTCGCCGAGCAGGTCGCGATCCACCTCAACGACACCCACCCGGCGATCGGCGTGGCCGAGCTGATGCGCCTGCTCGTCGACGAACAGCGCATGGCCTGGGCCGAGGCCTGGGCGATCACGCAGCAGGTCTTCAGCTACACCAACCACACGCTGATGCCCGAGGCGCTGGAGACCTGGCCGGTGTCGCTGATCCAGCACGTGCTGCCGCGCCACCTCGAGATCATCTTCCGCATCAACCACGACTTCCTCGTGATGGCGGCCGAGGCGCGCCCCGGCGACGACGCCTTCCTGCGCCGCCTGTCGCTGATCGACGAGGGCGGCGAACGCCGCGTGCGCATGGCCCACCTGGCGGTGGTCGGCAGCCACAAGGTCAACGGCGTCTCGGCGCTGCACTCGAAGCTGCTGGTCGAGACCATCTTCGCCGACTTCGCGCGGCTCTGGCCCGAACGTTTCATCAACATCACCAACGGCGTGACGCCGCGGCGCTGGCTGGCGCAGGCCAACCCGGGGCTGGCCGGGCTGCTGGACCGCACGATCGGCGACGGCTGGCGGCTGCACCTGGAGCAGTTGGCCAAGCTGGCGCCGCACGCCGAGGACAAGGCCTTCCGCCAGGAGTTCCTGGCCGTCAAGCGCGCCAACAAGGTCCGCCTGGCCGACCACATCCGCACCGCCACGCGCATCGTCGTCGACCCGGACAGCCTGTTCGACGTGCAGGTCAAGCGCATCCACGAGTACAAGCGCCAGCTGCTCAACGTGCTGCAGATCGTCGCGCGCTACCAGGCGATGCTGGCCGACCCCGACCGCGACTGGGTGCCGCGCACGGCGATCTTCGCCGGCAAGGCGGCGTCGAGCTACGCGATGGCCAAGAACATCATCCGGCTGATCAACGACGTCGGCGCGGTCGTCAACCACGACCCGCGGCTGCGCGGGCGGCTGAAGGTGGTGTTCGTGCCGAACTACGGCGTCTCGGTGGCCGAGGTCATCATGCCCGGCGCCGACGTCTCCGAGCAGATCTCCACCGCCGGCACCGAGGCCTCGGGCACCGGCAACATGAAGCTGGCGATGAACGGCGCGCTGACCGTCGGCACCGACGACGGCGCCAACATCGAGATCCGCGAGAACGTCGGCGACGACAACATCTTCATCTTCGGCCTGAAGACGCCCGAGGTCGAGGCCACGCGCGCCGCCGGCTACCAGCCGCTGCGCATCTACGAGGGCAACCCGAAGCTCAAGGCGGTGCTCGACGCGATCGCCGGCGGCGCCTTCTCGCCCGACGAGCCGGCGCGCTACCGCGGCCTCGTCGACTCGCTGCTGTGGGGCGGCGACCACTACCTGCTGCTCGCCGACTTCGACGCCTACTGCGAGGCGCAGGCACGGGTCGACACGCTGTACCGCGACCGCGATGCCTGGGCGCGCAAGGCGATCGCCAACGTCGCCGGGATGGGCACGTTCTCGTCTGACCGTACGATCGCCGAATACGCCCGGGAGGTCTGGAAGCTGCCGACCGACCGATAGACCGTCACCGAGGGGCGCGATGATCGCCCCGCTGCCCCGCCCGTCCGAGGAGAAAGCGTCTTGATGCTCGAGCCCCATGTCGTCGATCTGGTCTGCAGCGGGCGCCACGGCGATCCGTTCTCGGTGCTCGGGCCGCATGCCGACGAGACCGGAACGACCTGGGTCCGGGCCTTCCTGCCGGGTGCGGCGGCGGTCGAGGCGCTGGGCGTCAAGGGCGGCAAACGCGGCAAGCTCGCGCTGCGCCACCCCGACGGCTTCTTTGAAGGCAAGCTGCGCAACGGCGGCCACTACCGCCTGGGCGTGACCTGGCATGACGGCAGCACCGCGGTCATCGAGGACCCGTACCGCTTCGGCGCCGTGCTCGGCGAGATGGACGTCTGGCTGCTCGGCGAAGGCTCGCACCTGCGGCCCTTCGAGGTGCTGGGCGCGACGCCGCGCACCTTCGACGGTGTCGACGGCACCGCGTTCGCGGTCTGGGCGCCCAACGCCGAGCGCGTCTCGGTCGTCGGCGACTTCAACTTCTGGGACGGCCGCCGCCACCCGATGCGGCTGCGGCGCGAGTGCGGCGTCTGGGAGCTGTTCCTGCCCGGCGTCGGCGCCGGCGCACGCTACAAGTTCGAGATCGTGTCGCGCTCGGGCGAGCGGCTGCCGCAGAAGGCCGACCCGTACGCACGCCAGTCCGAGCTGCGCCCGGCGACGGCCAGCGTCGTGTCCCCCATGCCGCTGCCGGTCGCGCCGTCGTCGCAGCGCCAGCACGCCAACGCACTCGACGCGCCGCTGTCGATCTACGAGGTCCATCTGGGCAGCTGGCGGCGCCGGCCCGAGGACGGCAACCGCTGGCTGAACTGGGACGAGCTCGCCGACGAGCTGATCGCCTACGCCCAGGACATGGGCTTCACGCACCTGGAACTGCTGCCGATCAGCGAACACCCGTTCGACGGCTCCTGGGGCTACCAGCCGCTCGGGATGTACGCGCCGACCTCGCGCTTCGGCGACGCCGCGGGCTTCCGCCGCTTCGTCGATCGCGCCCACGAGGCCGGCATCGGCGTGCTGCTGGACTGGGTGCCGGCGCACTTCCCCGGCGACTCCCACGGCCTGGCGCAGTTCGACGGCACCCACCTCTACGAGTACGCCGACCCGCGCGAAGGCTTCCACAACGACTGGAACTCGCTGATCTACAACTACGGCCGCACCGAGGTGCGCAACTTCCTCGTCGGCAGCGCCCTGTACTGGCTGGAGCGCTACGGCGTCGACGGCCTGCGTGTCGACGCGGTGGCCTCGATGCTCTACCGCGACTACAGCCGCAAGGCCGGCGAGTGGATTCCCAACGTGCACGGCGGGCGCGAGAACCTCGAGGCCATCGCCTTCGTCAGGCGCACCAACGAGGTCATCGGCAACGAGCGCGCGCAGGCGGTGACGATCGCCGAGGAGTCGACCGCCTTCCCGGCCGTCTCGCGGCCGACCTACGCCGGCGGCCTGGGCTTCCACTACAAGTGGAACATGGGCTGGATGCACGACACGCTGCAGTACATGTCGCGCGAGCCGGTGCACCGCCGCTTCCACCACGGCGAGATGACCTTCGGCCTGGTCTACGCCTTCCACGAGAACTTCATCCTGCCGCTCTCGCACGACGAGGTCGTGCACGGCAAGGGCTCGCTGCTGGGCAAGATGCCGGGCGACCGCTGGCAGAAGTTCGCCAACCTGCGCGCCTACTACGGTTTCATGTGGGGCCACCCGGGCAAGAAGCTGCTGTTCATGGGCGGCGAGTTCGCCCAGCAGGCCGAGTGGAACCACGACCAGAGCCTGGACTGGCACCTGCTGGCCGACGACCACCACGCCGGCACGCAGCGCCTGGTGCGCGACCTCAACCGCCTCTACCGCGGCAGCCCGGCGCTGTACACGCGCGACTTCAGCGGCGACGGCTTCGAGTGGATCTGCCACGACGCCGCCGACGAGAGCCTGCTGAGCTTCGTGCGCCGCGGCCGCGACGGCCAGCTGATGCTGGTCGTCAGCAACTTCACGCCGGTCGTGCGCCACGCCTACCGCGTCGGCGTGCCGGCCGCCGGGCGCTGGGTCGAACGGCTGAACACCGACTCCGGCTACTACGGCGGCGGCAACGTCGGCACGCCGTTCGGCGCCGCGGCCAGCGAGCCGCAGCCGTGGCAGGGCCGCGACCAGTCCATCGTGGTGACGATCCCGCCGCTGGCCACGGTGTTCTTCGAATGGACCGCCTGACCGGCATGCTCCAGGCCGGCCGCTCGTGGCCGCTGGGCGCGAGCTGGGACGGCCAGGGTGTCAACTTCGCCGTCTTCTCGGCGCACGCCAGCGCCGTCGAGCTGTGCCTGTTCGACGCCGAGGGGGCGCACGAGATCGCACGCGCGGCGCTGCCGGCGCAAAGCAGCGACATCTGGCACGGCTACCTGCCGGGCGCCAAGCCGGGGCTGATCTACGGCCTGCGTGTGCACGGCCCCTGGCGCCCCGAACGCGGCCACCGCTTCAACCCGCACAAGGTGCTGCTGGACCCCTGGGCGCGCGAGATCGTCGGCCGCTTCGACTGGAGCGGCCCGCACTTCGCCAACGACCTCGAGCACCCGGCCGACCTGGACCTGCAGGACAACGCGCGCCAGGCGCTGAAGGCGCGTGTCGTGCACGACCACTATGACTGGCACGGCGACCGCCACCCGCGCACGCCGCTGGCCGACACCGTGATCTACGAGCTGCACGTCAAGGGCTTCACGCGGCGCATGCCCGGCGTGCCCGAGGCGGTGCGCGGCAGCTACGCCGGGCTGGCCTCGGACGCGGCGATCAGCCACCTGCGCCGGCTGGGCGTCACCGCGGTCGAGCTGCTGCCGGTGCACCAGCACCTGGACGAGCAGCGGCTGGTCGCCGGCGGGCTCAGCAACTACTGGGGCTACAACACCGTCGGCTTCTTCTGCCCCGAGCCGCGTTATGCCGCCACTGGCCACCCGCGCGACGAGTTCCGCACGATGGTGCGGCGGCTGCACGCCGCGGGCATCGAGGTCATCCTCGACGTCGTCTTCAACCACACCGCCGAGAGCGACGAACGCGGCCCGACGATCAGCTGGCGCGGGCTGGACAACGCCAGCTGGTACCGGTTGCCGGCCGAGCAACGCTCGGCCTACGAGAACATCACCGGCACCGGCAACGCACTGGACCTGCGCCACCCGCGCGTGCTGCAGATGGTGCTCGACAGCCTGCGCTACTGGGTGCAGGAGATGCATGTCGACGGCTTCCGCTTCGACCTCGCGCCGGTGCTGGCGCGCGGCGACTGGGGTTTCGAGGCCTCGGGCGCCTTCTTCAAGACACTGGCCCAGGACCCGGTGCTCGCCGGCGCCAAGCTGATCGCCGAGCCCTGGGACATCGGCCCGGGCGGCTACCAGCTCGGCCACTTCCCGAGCGACTGGCTGGAGTGGAACGACCGCTTCCGCGACTGCACACGCGCCTTCTGGCTCGGCGGCGACTGCACGCGCGGCGAACTCGCGCTGCGCCTGGCCGGCTCGTCGGACATCTTCCAGGCGCGGCGGCGGCCGCCCGCCGAGTCGGTGAACTACGTCGTCTCGCACGACGGCTTCACGCTCGCCGACCTGGTGTCCTACGACTTCCGCCACAACGAGGCCAACCTCGAGGGCAACCGCGACGGCCACGGCCACAACCTCAGCTGGAACTGCGGCGTCGAGGGCCCGACCGACGACCCCGACGTGCTGCGCCTGCGCCAGCGGCTGCAGCGCGCGCTGCTGGCCACGGCGCTGCTGTCGCAGGGCACGCCGATGCTCGCCGCCGGCGACGAGCTCGGCCACACCCAGCACGGCAACAACAACCCCTACTGCCAGGACAACGAGACCACCTGGATCGACTGGAGCCGCGCCGACGAGTCGCTGATCGCCTTCACCGCCCACGTCATCGCGCTCAGGCGGCGCTACCTGCCGCTGGCCCAGCGCTGGTACACCGGGCTGCAGGACATGCGCGGCCGCCACGACCTCAGCTGGCTGCGCCGCGACGGCCAGGTGATGTCGCTGGCCGACTGGAACGACCGCGTCTCGCGTGTGCTCGGCGCCTACATCGGTGCGCCCGGGCGCACCGACTCGCCGCTGCTGCTGCTGGTCAACGCCGTCGACGCCGACACCGGTTTCCGGCTCCCGCCGGGCGACTGGCACGCCGAGCTCGACACCGCCGAGGCCGACGGCCGCAGCCACTGGCGCGGCGGCGACGTCGACTTCCCGCTGCGCGCACGCAGCCTCGTGCTGCTGCGCAACGCCGCGGCCACCTGACGCGGAGGACACCATGCGCCTGCCCCGATCCAGCGGCATCCTCCTGCACCCCACGTCGCTGCCCGGCCCGCACGGCTCGGGCGACCTGGGGCCGGCGGCCTATCACTTCGTCGACTGGCTCGCGGGTGCCGGCCAGCAGTTGTGGCAGGTGCTGCCGCTGGGCGGCATCGGCCCCGGCGACTCGCCGTACATGAGCCCGTCGGCCTTCGCCGGCAACGTGCTGCTGATCGACCTGGGCGAGCTGCACACCCAGGGCTGGCTGGATGCCGCCGACATCGAGGCGACCTCCGGCCTGTTCGCGACCCACGTCGACTACGGCCGCGTCGGGGCCTTCCGCATGGAGCGGCTGGCACGCGCCGCGGGGCGTTTCGCCGCGGCGGCCGGCGACGAGCAGCGCGAAGCCTTCGACGCCTTCTGCGAGTCGCAGCGCGCCTGGCTCGACGACTACGCGCTGTTCATGGCGCTGAGCGAGGCGCACCAGGGCGCCGACTGGTGCGACTGGGCCCCGGGCCTGGCGCTGCGCCGCCCCGGCGCGCTGTCTGCCGCACGGCGCACGCATGCCGAGCGCATCGGCTTCTGGCGCTTCTGCCAGTGGAGCTTCTTCCGCCAGTGGGCGCAGCTGCGCGCGTACGCCGCGCGCAAGGGCGTGAAGATCGTCGGCGACGCGCCGATCTTCATCGCCCACCACAGCGCCGACGTCTGGGCCCGGCCCGAGCTCTTCGAGCTCGACGCCGAAGGCCGGCCGACCGTCGTCGCCGGCGTGCCGCCGGACTTCTTCAGCGCCACCGGCCAGCGCTGGGGCAACCCGCTGTACCGCTGGAGCGCGCACGCCGCCGAAGGCTACGCGTGGTGGATCGAGCGCCTGCGGCGAACGCTCGAGCTCGTCGACATCGTGCGCATCGACCACTTCCGCGGTTTCGCGGCGCACTGGGAGATCCCGGCCGCGGAGCCGACGGCGGTCAACGGCCGCTGGGTGCCGGGGCCCGGCGCGGCGCTGTTCGAGGCCGTGCAGCAGGCGCTGGGCACGCTGCCGCTGCTGGCCGAGGACCTGGGCGTGATCACGCCCGACGTCGAGGCGCTGCGCCGGCGCTTCGAGCTGCCCGGCATGCTGATCCTGCAGTTCGCGTTCGGCGGCGACGCCGGCAACCGCTACCTGCCGCACCACCACGAACACGACGCCGTGGTCTACACCGGCACGCACGACAACGACACCGTCGCCGGCTGGTGGGCCGGCGCCTCGGACGCCGAGCGCCACTTCGCGCGCGGCTACTGCGGCGTCGACGGCCACGACATGCCGTGGACGCTGATCCGCGCCGCCAGCATGAGCGTCGCCGACACCGCGATCCACCCGATGCAGGACGTGCTCGGCCTGGGCAGTGAACACCGCATGAACCGCCCCGGCGCCCAGGAAGGCTGCTGGCGCTGGCGCTTCCAGTGGCACGACGTGCAGCCCTGGCACGGGCGCCGGCTGCTGGAGTTCAGCCGCCTGTACGGGCGCCTGCCGGCCGCCTGAGGCGGCGCCAGCGCCACGAAAAAGGGCGCCCGAGGGCGCCCTTCGTGTCTGCGCGGAGAAGACTCAGCGCACGACGGCGATCTGCTCGCGCTTGCCCGCCTTGTAGGTGTAGAGCGTCAGGGCGCCGTTCTTGATGTCGCCCTTCTCGTCGAAGGCGATCGTGCCGGTCACGCCTTCGTAGCCGGAGGTCTTGGCCAGCACCGGCAGGTACTTGGCCGGGTCGGCGGAGCCGGCCTTGATCATCGCGTCGGCCATGACCATCGTGGCGTCGTAGACGTACGGGGCGTAGATCTGGACGTCGGCGTTGAACTTCTTCTTGAAGTCGGCCTTGAACTTGTCGAGCTTGACCTTGCCCGAGCCGTCGACACCGCCGGCTTCGGCGCAGAAGACCTGGCTGTCGGCCATCGTGCCGGCGGCCAGCTTGGGCAGCTCGCCCGAGCAGATGCCGTCGCCGCCCATGAACTTGGCGGTGATGCCCAGCTGCTTCATCTGGCGCAGCATCGGGCCGGCCACGGCGTCCATGCCGCCGAAGAAGATGACGTCGGGCTTCTTGGCCTTCAGGCCGGTCAGGATGGCGGTGAAGTCGGTCGCCTTGTCGTTCGTGAACTCGCGGCCGACGACGTTGCCGCCGGCAGCCTTCACGCCCTTGGCGAACTCTTCGGCGACGCCCTGGCCGTAGGCGGTGCGGTCGTCGATGACGGCGATGTTCTTGCCCTTGAGTTCGGTGACGGCGTACTTGCCGAGCGTGCCGCCCAGGTGCACGTCGTCGGCGACGACGCGGAAGGTCGTCTTGTAGCCGTTACGCGTGTACTTCGGGTTGGTGGCCGACGGGCTGATCTGCGGAATGCCGGCGTCCGAGTAGATCTTCGAGGCCGGGATCGTGGTGCCCGAGTTCAGGTGGCCGATGACGCCGTTGACCTTGCTGTCGACGAGCTTCTGCGCCGCGGCGGTGCCTTGCTTCGGGTCGGCCGCATCGTCTTCGGCCAGCAGTTCCCACTTGACCTTCTTGCCGCCGATCGTCGCGCCCTTGGCGTTGAGCTCGTCGATGGCCATGCGGGCGCCGTTCTCGTTGTCCTTGCCCAGGTGCGCGAAGCCACCGCTGGTCGGGCCGACGTGGCCGATCTTGACGACCACGTCCTGGGCGTACACCGCGCCGGTCATCAGGATGGCGGCCGCGCCGACGACCACATTGAGCTTGAATTGCATGCTGGAGAGCCTCCGGTGAAGGTTGTCGAATATCTCGACACTAAGGATGTAAGCGTTGGAACAATACTCGAAAAGCGCCTGCGGCCGACTCCGTGACAGCCCGCGGACGACAAGCGGCGTTTCAGTCCCGCCACAACGCAACAGCCGTGCCCTGTGAATACAGGGTAAATGCCTAGTTATTCGCTGCCGAATGGTGCGTCGGCGCCCATCCGTGCGCTTTCCAGGTGCGCCAGCGCTCCCGCGCTGCACCGGCTTCGTCCGGGCCGTCACCGACGATCTCGATGACGCGCGAAAAGCGTGCAGTCGAGGCCGGCACCTCGGCGCCCAGGTTGACGAGGATGTCGGGGGCCTGGTCGGGCGGTTCGCCGTCGACCAGCCAGATCGGCGTGCGCGCGGCCTGCGCCGTCCCGGCGTTGGCCGCGCTCACGCGCAGGTGGGGCACGAAGTCGCGTTCGTCGAAGGTCCACAGCGCGCGGTCCAGCGCCGCGAGCGTGGGCCCGGGCGCGGTGACGACGACACGCGCGCCCTGGCGGCAGGCCTTTCGCAGCAGCCGGCACGCGAAGCCCAGAGGCTCGGCGATGCCGGTGTGGAAGACGACCTCGGCCACGGCCCCGCGCCGGGTCAGCGCGCGGCGGCGCGCTGCAGCAGGAAGTGCGTCAGCAGCGGCACCGGGCGGCCGGTGGCGCCCTTGGCGGCGCCCGACTTCCAGGCCGTGCCGGCGATGTCCAGGTGCGCCCAGCGCTGGTTGGCGGTGAAGCGCTTGAGGAACATCGCCGCCGTGATCGAGCCACCGGCACGCGGGCCGACGTTGCCCATGTCGGCGAAGCTGCTCTTCAGGCCGTCGTCGTACTCCTCGTCCAGCGGCAGGCGCCAGGCCGGGTCGGCCGCGGCCTCGCCGGCGGCCAGCAGCTCGGCAGCGAGCGCGTCGTCCGGGCTGAAGAGGCCCGAGCGGTGGTGGCCCAGCGCGATGACGCAGGCGCCGGTCAGCGTCGCGACGTCGACGATGGCCGCGGGCTTGAAGCGCTCGGCGTAGGTCAGCGCGTCGCACAGGATCAGCCGGCCCTCGGCATCGGTGTTGAGGATCTCGATCGTCTGGCCCGACAGGCTGGTGACGACGTCGCCCGGCTTCACGGCGCGGCCGCTGGGCAGGTTCTCGCAGGCCGGCACGATGGCCACGACGTTGAGCTTCAGGCCCAGCTCGGCGACGGCGCGCATCGTGCCCAGCACGCTGGCAGCGCCGCCCATGTCGAACTTCATCTCGTCCATCTCGGCCGACGGCTTGATCGAGATGCCGCCGGAGTCGAAGGTGATGCCCTTGCCGACCAGCACCACCGGCGCCTCGGTCTTGGCCGCGCCCTGCCAGCGCGCGACGATGAACTTCAGCGGCTCGTCGGAGCCCTGGGCGACGGCCAGGAAGGCGCCCATGCCCAGCTTCTCGACGTCCTTGCGCTCGAGCACCTCGACCTTCAGGCCGTGTTCCTTGCCCAGCGACTTGGCGGTCTGCGCGAGGTAGGTCGGCGTGCAGTGGTTGCCCGGGCGGTTGGCGCACTCGCGCGCCAGCTCGACGCCGGCGGCAACGGCACGGCCGATGCGCAGGCCTTCGTCGACGGCAGCGGCTTCGGCCTTGGTGCAGACCAGCGTCACCGACGCCAGCTTGGGCGCGGCCGGCGCGCTGGGCTTGGTCGCGCGGTAGACGTACAGGGTGTCGGCGACGGCGGCGACGACGGCCTCGCCGTGCGCGGCCTCCAGCGCCTCGAAGCCGACCGTGGCGATCGCCAGGTCCTTCGTGCCGCCGCTCTTCAGCGCGGCGACGCCCGCGGCGACGGCCTTGCGCAGCGCCTTGGCGCTGGCGGTCTCGCCGGCGGCGACGACGGCCAGGCGGGCGGCCTTCAGGCCCGACACGCGGTGGGCATAGAACACATGACCCGGCTTGAACACGAAGTCACCGGCCTCGACCGCGCTCTCCAGCACCGCCGCGACCGCCTTGGGCAGTCCTTGCGGCAGCGACGCGCCGGCCAGCACGACCAGCAGCGCATCGGCGCTCGTGGCGCCCCAGCCTGCCGAACCTGCAACCTGCGTCTTGAAGTCCATAATTACCCCCATTCAGAAGAGCCGCGGATGTTATTCGATTCAACTGTGCGTCGCGAGCTGGCGCGGACCTTCGGCGCCACCCTCGTCGTGATCCTGACCATCGTGCTGACGATGTTCCTGATCCGCACGATCGGCCAGGCGGCCGGCGGCGTCGTCGCCCCGCAGGACGTCGTGCTGCTGCTGGGCTACGTCGCGCTGGGCCATCTGCCGACGATGCTCGCGCTGTCGCTGTTCGTCGCCGTCGTCGTGACGCTCGGGCGCATGTACCGCGACAGCGAGATGGTGATCTGGTTCGCCGGCGGCATCGGCCTGTCGCGCTTCGTGCGGCCGGTGCTGCGCACGAGCTGGCCGGTGCTGCTGGTCATCGCCGCGCTGCTGCTCTTCGTCTGGCCCTGGGGCAACCGCAACAGCCTCGAGCTGCGCCAGCGCTACGAGCAGCGCTCGGACCTGTCGCGCGTGACGCCCGGCGTCTTCCAGACCTCCAGCGACGGCAGCCGCGTCTTCTTCATCGAGCGCGACACGCGCGAAGGCGCCGACGCGCGCAACGTCTTCATCGTCGCCCAGACCGGCGAGACCGAGAGCGTCACCTCGGCGCGCAGCGGCCGGCTCGAACGCGACGGCGACGACCGCTTCGTCGTGCTCGAGCGCGGCCAGCGCAACGACGTCGACCTGAAGACCGGCGAGAAGGCGCAGTCGAGCTTCGAGACCTACCGCGTCCTGGCCGACGAGAAGCGTGCCCGCGAAGCCGAGCGCCAGCCGCCGAAGGCGATGGACACGCTGGACCTGCTGCAGGACCCGACCCGCCCCAACCAGGGCGAGCTGACCTGGCGCTTCGGCCTGCTGACCGGCGCCGGCAACATGCTGCTGCTGGGCATCGGCCTGGCGGCGACGAACCCGCGGCGCGCGAGCAACTGGAACCTGCTGCTGGCGCTGCTCGGCTTCGTCGTCTACTTCAACCTCATCAACCTGTCCCAGGCCTGGGTGGCCAGCGGCCGCCTGGGCATGGGCGCGGCGCTGGCCGTCGTGCACGGCAGCGCCTTCGCGATCGCGCTGGGCTTGCTGTGGTGGCGCGACCATGCCGCCGTGTTCGCCTGGGGACGCCGCCGGGGAGCCCAGGCATGAGAACCGTCCGCCGCCTGCTCTACCGCGACATCGTCGCCTCGGTGGTCTTCGTCGCGCTGGCCTTTCTGTCGCTGTTCTTCTTCATCGACCTGGTCGAGAAGATGGGCAACGTCGGCCGCGCCGGGCGCACCACCGGCGTCGCGGTGATGTCCGCGCTGCTGGAGCTGCCCGGCCATTTCTACGAGCTGATGCCGATCGCGGTGCTGATCGGCACGATCTATTCGCTGGCGCGGCTGGCTCAGTCCTCCGAGTTCACGATCCTGCGCACCGGCGGCCTGGGGCCGGGCCGGGCGCTGTCGCTGCTGGCGGTGCTGGGCGTCGTCTTCGGCGCCATCACCTTCGCCGTCGGCGACTACGTCGTGCCGGTGGCCGAGCGCAAGGCCGTGGCCGTCAAGGCCCTGGCCGCTGGCGGCATGCGCGTCGGGCGCACCGGCGCCTGGCTGAAGGAGAAGCGCATGACGCCCGAGGGCGAGCGCAGCTACTCGGTCAACCTCGCCGGCACGACGCCCGACGGGCGCCTGAGCGGCATCCGCATCTTCGAGTTCGGCGCCGACGGACGGCTGTCGGTGCGCATCGCGGCGAAGACCGGCACCGTCGCCGCCGACGGCACCTGGACGCTGTCGGAGGCCGAGGTCACGCGCTGGCCCGACGTGCGCCTGCGCGAGCCTGCCGGCGTCGTCGAGCAGCGCCTGCCCGAGCTGCGCTGGGCCAGCACGCTGACGCCCGAGGTCGTCGCCGCCGCGGTCATGCCGCGCGAGACCATGACCACCGCCGACCTGTGGCGCTACAGCGTGCACCTGTCGGACCAGGCGCAGGCCACGCAGAGCTACGAGATCCTGTTCTGGAAGAAGGCGCTGTACCCGCTGGCCTGCCTGGTGATGACGGCGCTGGCCCTGCCCTTCGCCTACCTGCACGCACGCGCCGGCAGCGTCAGCCTGAAGGTCTTCGGCGGCATCATGCTGGGCATCAGCTTCGTGCTGCTGAACAACCTCGCCGGCCACGTCGGGCTGCTGCGCGACTGGACCCCCTGGATCGCCGCGGCCACGCCCAGCCTGCTGTACCTGCTGATGTCGCTGGCCGCCTTCACCTGGCTGGTGCGCTACCGATGAGCCGCGGCCTGATCCTCTTCGCCCACGGTGCACGCGACCCGCGCTGGGCCGAGCCTTTCGAGGCCGTCGCCGCCCAGGTGCGCGCCGCGCGCCCCGGCGTCGCGGTGCGTCTGGCCTTCCTGGAGTTCATGGCGCCGGACCTGGCGAGCGCCGGCGACGAGCTGGCCGCCGCGGGCTGCACCGAGGTCGCCGTCGTGCCGCTGTTCCTGGGCGCCGGCGGCCATGTGCGCCGCGACGTGCCGGGCCTGCTGCAGGCCCTGGCCGAACGCCACCCGGGCACACGCTTCACGCTGCAGCCGGCCGTCGGCGAAGCGCCGGAAGTCGTCGCCGCGATGGCCGCGGCAGCCGCGCGTGCGCTCGGCACCTGACCCATGACGAGGCCTGGATGAACCTGCACCAGTTCCGATTCGTCCAGGAGGCGGTGCGCCGCAACCTGAACCTCACCGAGACCGCCAAGGCGCTGTTCACCTCGCAGCCCGGCATCAGCAAGGCGATCCTCGAACTCGAGGAGGAGCTCGGCGTCGACATCTTCGCCCGCCACGGCAAGCGCCTGCGCCGCGTCACCGAGCCCGGCCAGGAGGTGCTGAAGTCGATCGAGATCATCATGCGCGAGGTCAGCAACCTCAAGCGCATCGGCGAGCAGTTCTCCAAGCAGGACGCGGGCACGCTGTCGATCGCGACGACGCACACCCAGGCGCGCTACTTCCTGCCCGGGCCGGTGGCCCAGCTGCGCAAGCGTTTCCCCAAGGTGCAGGTCGTGCTGCACCAGGGCATGCCCGAGCAGGTGGCACGCATGCTGCTGGACGACGTCGCCGAGATCGGCCTGGCGACCGAGGCGCTGTCCCACTACGACGACCTCGTCACCCTGCCCTGCTACGAATGGCAGCACGTGATGGTGGTGCCGCCGGATCACCCGCTGGCCAGCGTGGAGCGCATCACGCTGGAGCAGCTGGCCGCCGAGCCGCTGGTGCTCTACCACGCCACCGTCTCGGGCCGCACGCGCATCGACCAGGCCTTCGCACGCGCCCGGCTCAAGCCTTCGGTGGCGCTGGAGGCGATCGACTCCGACGTCATCAAGACCTACGTGCGCCTCGGGCTGGGTGTCGGCATCGTCGCCGAGACCGCGGTGCGCGAAGACCCGCCCGGCGGCGACCTCGTCTGGCGCCCGCTGGGCCAGCTCTTCGGCGCCAACGTCACGCGCGTGGCCTTCAAGCGCGGCGCCTACCTGCGCCACTTCGTCTACGCCTTCGCCGAACAGCTGTCCGACCGCCTGACCGCCTCGCTGGTGCAGCGCGCGATGGCCGGCGAAGGCAGCGACTACGACCTCTGATGACCGCACCCCGCACCCCTCAGCTGCCCAGCCGCCTGCCCCACGTCGGCACGACGATCTTCAGCGTGATGTCGGCGCTGGCCGCCGAGTGCGGCGCCGTCAACCTCGGCCAGGGCTTCCCCGACTTCGACTGCGACCCGGCGCTGCTCGACCGCGTCAACGACGCGATGCGCGAGGGCCTGAACCAGTACCCGCCGATGGCCGGCGTGCCGGCGCTGCGCCAGGCCGTCGCGGCCAAGATCGCCGCGCTCTACGGCCGCGCCTACGACCCCGAGCGCGAGATCACCGTCACGGCCGGCGCCACCCAGGCCATCCTGACCGCGGTGCTGGCCTGCGTGCACCCGGGCGACGAGGTCGTCGTGCTCGAGCCCTGCTACGACAGCTACGCGCCGAACATCGAGCTGGCCGGCGGCACCGTCGTGCGCGTGCCGCTGACGCCGGGCACCTTCCGCCCCGACTTCGCGCGCATCGCCGCGGCGATCGGGCCGCGCACCCGCGCGATCATCGTCAACACGCCGCACAACCCGGCGGCGGTGGTCTGGACGCGCGCCGAGATGCAGCGCCTGGCCGAGATCCTGGCGCCGACCGAGGTGCTGCTGATCGCCGACGAGGTCTACGAACACATGGTGTTCGACGGCGCCGGGCACGTCAGCGCCTCGGCTATCCCCGAACTGGCCGCGCGCGCCTTCGTCGTCTCCAGCTTCGGCAAGACCTTCCACGTCACCGGCTGGAAGGTCGGCACGGTGGCGGCACCCGCGGCGCTGACGGCCGAGTTCCGCAAGGTGCACCAGTTCAACGTCTTCACGGTGAACACGCCGATGCAGCACGCGCTGGCGCGTTACCTCGCCGACCCGGCGCCCTACCTCGGCCTGGCGGCCTTCTACCAGCGCAAGCGCGACCTGTTCCGCGCCGGGCTGGCCGCCAGCCGGCTGAAGCTGCTGCCCTGCGAAGGCAGCTACTTCCAGAGCGTCGACTACTCGGCCGTTTCGGACCTGCCCGAAGCGGATTTCTGCCGCTGGCTGACGCGCGAGGTCGGCGTCGCGGCGATCCCGATCTCGGCCTTCTACGACGGCGGTTTCGAGCAGCGCATCGCGCGGCTGTGTTTCGCCAAGCGCGACGACACGCTCGAACGCGCGCTCGAGCGACTGGCGCGGCTCTAGGCCCGGCGCTGCGGGCGCCGGTTCAGTCGCTGCGTGGCGGAGCCGGGTCGACGCCCGGGCGCGCCGCGGCGTCGGGCTCGGCGTCCAGCACGCTGAGGTCCAGGTCCAGCGACGGCGGCGCCACCGGCTCGACGACGCCGGGATCGAAGACCGACTCGCGCTCCAGCGTCAGGTACGGGTGCGGCGAGGTCGCGCCGAACTCGACCTGGTCGGTCTCGGCCAGCGGCAGCAGCAGGTCGACGGCACCGCTCTCGACCGCCTCGCGGTCCAGCAGGTCGCGCGCCAGCGAGTACAGGAACAGCACCTCGCGGTAGGCCGGCAGCTCGAACAGGTCGCCACGCGACTTGCGGAACAGCAGCGCCTCGAGCTCGGCCATCGCGTCCACCGGACGCGGCCAGACCTGCTGCAGGCGCGGCAGCACGCCGGGGTAGTCCTCCAGCGAACGGCCCTGCTGCAGGTCGGCGTCCCAGTCGGGCGCGTAGCCGTTGAAGCGGCGGTTGAAACGCTCGCGCGTGCGTTCGTAGGCCTCGCGCTCGCCACGGCGGCGGTAGATCTCCAGCAGCTTCAGGTAGGGCAGCGGGCTGCCGCCGCCGGTGTCGCGCAGGTGCTCCACCAGCAGGTCGACGGCGGCCTCGTCCTGGCCGAGCACGATGAAGAACTCGGCCTGCTGCTCCAGGTCGAGCAGCTCCTCGATCGTCACGTCGCGCGGCGCGGCCTCGTCCAGGCGCGGCGCTGCCGCCTGCACCTGGGTGCGCTCGGGGTGGAACTCATGGACCTCCGGGACCGGCGACGCCGGCAGCGGCGGCCGCGGCGCCGGCGTGGCGACCGGCGGCGGCATCTGGATCTCGCTGGTCATCAGCGGCAGCTGCGAGGTCGGCGTCGGCGGGCGCGGCGGCGCCTCGGCCGCGGCGGCCCGGCGCCAGGCGCGCTCGCGCTCCTGTTGCAGCGCACGCAGCCGCCACCACAGGCCGCCGGCCAGCGCCAGCAGCGCCGCGATGGCCAGCAGCAGCGGCAGCCGCCAGTGGTCCTCGCGCGCGGCAGCGAGCTCGCGCCGCAGTTCGGCGACGAGCTTGCGGCTCTGTTCGGCCTCGCTGCGCAGCTGGCCGACCGTCTGTTCCATCGCCGCCAGGCGGGCCTCGGCGGCGGACGCCGCGGCGGTGGCCGCCTCGGCGGCACTGGCGGCGCGGGCGACTGCCTCGATGGCGTCCTGGACCGCGCTGGCCGCCGCAGCCGTGGCCTGGGCACGCGCCGGCACGGGCTCGACCGGGTCGAGCCTCAGGCGCGGAGCGGCGGCCGCGGCGCGCGGTGCGGCCGGCCGGCGCGGCTGCGCCTCGGCGGCCGGCGCCGGGCGGCGCGTCGTGCCGTCGGCGCGCGCGGCGGGCGCTCGCGCGGCAGGCGTCGCGTCGGCCCTCGCGGGCGGCAGCACCGCGGCCGGCGCAGACGCGGCGACCGGCGGCGCGAGCTCGACCGGCCGCGCCTGCGGCACCGCCGCGGCGATCACCGTCGCGGCGACGGGCGGCGGGTCGGCGAACAGCACGAAACGGCGCGACAGCCGCGACGGGCAGCCGACGGCCAGCGTCACGGTGACCACCGGCTCGTCGATCGTCGTCTCGGTGAGCACGCGCATGCGCAGCGCGTCGGGGCCGGCCTCGGCCTGCACGCGCACCAGCGCCGCCGGCAGCACGCGGTCGCCGGAGATGACCTCGGCGCGCACGCACTCGGGGGCCAGCTCGTCGCCCGGGTCCAGCCGCATCGTCGCGGCAAAGGACAGGGGCCGGCCCAGGACCGCGCCCTGGTCGGCATGCGCCCACCCGAGCGCTGAGGCGCTCTGGGCTGCCGACAACAGGGCAGTGGCGATCCAGAGCGTTGACGTTGGCCGCTTCTCTTGCATTCTTGGTTTGGTCGCGGGCGAGGCGCGGGGCACTCTATCACGAAGGGTTACAACTGGGACCTCAAGCGCCGCGCCCGGCCGCCGAAGGACGAAAGCGTCCGGGAGCACCCCGGGCACGGCCCGGCGGATCGAACGCATCCTAGCCCAGGCCCATCGCGGCGCACCCGCTGCCCGCCGCATCGAGCCGGCTGCCGGCGAACCGAAGTCACGAACCGCCCTCCCGCGTGCATTGCACGCCATGGCCCGGCGCGCGCCGCTCCCCGATTCGGGGCGTCGGCCGCGCCGCAAGGCAACAAACTGTAAACCAGCGCCGGACACGCCCCGGCGCCGCGGCGACAGGCGGGCGCCCGGCGAGGCCGCAGAATCGGCAGGCCCCTTTTTGTCGCCGCCGAGACAAGACATGCCGACCCCGGTTCTTACACTCGAAGAGCGCCAGAACGTCGAAACCGGCGCCTGGTTTGCCAAGCTCTCGCCCACCCTGCGCCATGACATCCTCGAACGCTCGCACGTGCGCCGCCTGCCCGACGGTGCGCCGCTGGTGGCGCGCGGCGCCCGCGCCGAGGAATGGTGCGGCGTCGCCCGCGGCGCGGTGCGCATCAGCACCATCTCGCTGGGCGGCAAGCAGGTGACGCTGACCTACGCCGAGCCGGGCGTCTGGTTCGGCGACATCGCGCTGTTCGACGGCCTGCCGCGCACCCATGACGCCGACGCCCACGGCGAGACCACGCTGCTCGTCGTGCGCAAGCCCGACTTCCGCGAGCTGCTGGCCCGCCACGTCGAGCTCTACGAGGCGCTGCTGCGCCTGAACTGCCGCCGCCTGCGGCTGATGTTCGACCACTTCGAGGACGTCAACACGCGCCCGCTGCAGGCCCGGCTGGCGCGCCAGCTGCTGCTGCTGGCGCGCAGCTACGGCGTCGAGGAAGGCGACGAGCTGCGCATCGGCCTGCAGCTCGCGCAGGAAGACCTGGCGCAACTGCTCGGCGCCTCGCGCCAGCGCGTGAACCAGGAGCTGAAGGGCTTCGAACGCGACGGCGCGATCCGCGTCGAGCCGACGCGGCTGGTCGTGCTGGCGCGCGAGAAGCTGATGGAGATCGCCGAGCGCTGAGCCGCGACGCCGAACGAAAACAGGAGACCCCCTTGGACACCTACACCGGCACCCGCCCGATGGCCGCCAGCCATGCCTTCGACGTCGCCGCGCTCGAGCGCTGGCTGGCGCACGAGCTGCCCGGCTTCCAGGGCCCGCTGAGCGTCGAGCAGTTCAAGGGCGGGCAGTCCAACCCGACCTACAAGCTCGTCACGCCCGGGGGCGCCTGGGTGATGCGCACCAAGCCGGGCCCGGCGGCGAAGCTGCTGCCGTCGGCGCACGCCATCGAACGCGAGTTCCGCGTCATGCAGGCGCTGGCCGCCACCGAGGTGCCGGTGCCGCGCATGGTCGCGCTGTGCGAGGACGAGTCGGTCATCGGCCGGGCCTTCTACCTGATGGGCTTCGTCGAGGGCCGGGTCTTCTGGGAGCAGTCGCTGCCGGGCATGACGCCGGCCGAACGTGCCGCGATCTACGACGAGAGCAACCGCGTCATCGCGGCGCTGCACCGCGTCGACGTCGCCGCTGCCGGCCTGGCCGACTATGGCCGCCCGGGCAGCTACTTCGAGCGCCAGATCGCGCGCTGGAGCAAGCAGTACCAGGCCTCGGTCACCGAGCCGATCGCCGAGATGGACCGGCTGATCGACTGGCTGCCCGCGCACCTGCCGGCCAGCGCCCGCGACGAGACGCAGGTCTCGGTGGTGCACGGCGACTTCCGCCTCGACAACCTCGTCTTCGCGCCCGATGCGCCGCGTGTCGTCGCCGTGCTCGACTGGGAGCTGTCGACGCTGGGCCACCCGCTGGCCGACTTCAGCTACCACTGCATGGCCTGGCACATCCCGCCGGGCACCTTCCGCGGCATCGGCGGGCTGGACCTGGCCGCGCTGGGCATCCCGACCGAGGCCGAGTACGTGCGCCGCTACGCCGAACGCACCGGCCGCGCCGACCCCGACACGCTGATGGCCGACTGGGACTTCTACCTCGCCTACAACCTGTTCCGGCTGGCCTCGATCACGCAGGGCATCGCCAAGCGCGTCGTCGACGGCACGGCGTCCAGCGCCCAGGCCAAGGCCACCGGGGCCGCCACGCGGCCGCTGGCGGAGATGGCCTGGCTGTTCGCGTCGCGCGCCTGAGCGCCCGCAGCCGGAGGAACGCATGGACTTCGCCTACTCGCCCCGCACCCAGGCGCTGCGCGCGCAGCTGTCGGCCTTCATGGCCGAACACGTCGAACCGGCCGAAGCCGAGGTCGCCGCCGAGATCCGCGCCAACACCGAGGCCGGCCGGCGCTGGACGCCGCTGCAGACGATCGAGCGCCTGAAGCCGAAGGCCCAGGCCGCGGGCCTGTGGAACCTGTTCCTGCCCGAGAGCGAATACGGCGCCGGGCTGACGAACTCCGAATACGCGCCGCTGGCCGAGATCATGGGCCGCGTGCCCTGGGCCAGCGAGGTCTTCAACTGCTCGGCGCCCGACACCGGCAACATGGAAGTGCTGGTGCGCTACGGCACGCCCGAGCAGAAGCGCCGGTGGCTGGAGCCGCTGCTGCGCGGCGAGATCCGCAGCGGCTTCGCGATGACCGAGCCGGCCGTCGCCTCGTCCGACGCGACCAACATCGAGGCGCGCATCGAGCGCGACGGCGAGCACTACGTCGTCAACGGCCGCAAGTGGTGGACCAGCGGCGCCGGCGACCCGCGCTGCAAGGTGCTGATCTTCATGGGCAAGACCGACCCGCAGGCGGCGAAACACGCGCAGCAGTCGATGATCCTGGTGCCGATGGACGCACCGGGCGTCACGGTGCTGCGGCCGCTGGGCGTCTTCGGCTACGACGACGCGCCGCACGGCCACATGGAGGTCGACTTCGTCGACGTGCGCGTGCCGGCGCCGAACCTGCTGCTCGGCGAAGGCCGCGGCTTCGAGATCGCCCAGGGCCGGCTGGGCCCGGGCCGCATCCACCACTGCATGCGGCTGATCGGCCTGGCCGAGCGCGCGCTGGAGCTGATGTGCCGGCGCGCCGCCGCACGCAGCGCCTTCGGCCGCACCATCGCCCAGCAGACCGTGACCCAGGAGCGCATCGCCGAGGCGCGCTGCCGCATCGAGCAGGCGCGGCTGCTGACGCTGAAGGCGGCGTGGATGATGGACACCGTCGGCAACAAGGCGGCCAAGGCCGAGATCGCGATGATCAAGGTCGTCGCGCCGACGATGGCCGGCCAGGTGATCGACTGGGCGATCCAGGCCCACGGCGGCGCCGGGGTCTGCGACGACTTCCCGCTGGCCTACGCCTGGGCCAACGCGCGCACGCTGCGTTTTGCCGACGGGCCCGACGAGGTGCACCGCAACGCGATCGCCAAGATCGAGCTCGCCCGGCACCTGCCGGACAGCGCGCGCTAACGCTGCGTCGAGCGGGCGACGCCGGGCTGCATGGCCTCGGCGCCGAAGACCTCGACGCCGGTGCGCCAGGCCTCGGACACCGCGGTCTCGAACAGCGCCAGCCAGGCCTCGAGCACCGCGCCGGACGGCTCGGCGACCGCGGTGCGCAGCGTCAGCCGGCCGCGGGCGGCCATCAGCACGAACGGGCGGTCACCGGCCGGCGACGCCGCCAGCCGGGCGGCCAGCGGCCCGCCCAGCCACTGCTGCAGCCAGGGCTTGGCGCTGGCCATCGCGACGTACTGCTCGCGCAGCGCGCCCATCTCGGCCGGCGTCAGGCGCGGGAACATCACCAGCCAGCGCATCTCGGGCGGCGTCTGGTCGTCGATGCGCGTCTGCACGCCCTCGACGTACTGGTCGAAGACCTGGCGCTCGAGCTGCTGCTGCAGCGTGCGGTCCATCACCAGGGCCTGCAGGTCGGCCGGCAGCCCGACCTCGGAGCGCAGGCGAAGCTCGGCGCCGTCGATGTAGGGGCGCTGCGACGGGCCCCACTCCAGCCGCCACGGCCGCGTGCCGCCGAAACGGCCCTCGACGACGAAGCCGTCGTGGTCGCGCACGCCGCGGAAGGCCCACTGCCGCGTCTCGGCCCAGGTCGACACGGCGTCCCAGCGGCGTGAGCCGGACGACGGACGCGACGTGAACAGACGTTTCAGGCCTTCGAGCATGTCTTAGAGTCCGCACGAGGCGGCCGACGGTCCGGCCGCGACGGGGGACGGGATGATCGAAGTGTATTCGTGGGCCACGCCCAACGGGCACAAGGTGCACGTGATGCTGGAGGAGTGCGGCCTGCCCTACCGCGTGCATGCGGTGGACATCGGTGCCGGCGAGCAGTTCGCGCCGGAGTTCCTGGCGATCAGCCCGAACAACAAGATCCCGGCCATCGTCGACCCCGACGGGCCCGACGGCCAGCCGATCTCGCTGTTCGAGTCGGGCGCGATCCTGCTGTACCTGGCCGGCAAGACCGGGCGTTTCCTGCCCGACAGCGTGCGCGGCCGCTACGAGACGCTGGAATGGCTGATGTTCCAGATGGGCGGCGTCGGCCCGATGCTCGGCCAGGCGCACCACTTCCGCCTCTACGCGCCGGAGAAGATCGCCTACGCCGTCGAGCGCTACACCAACGAGGCCAGGCGCCTGTACGGCGTGATGAACCGCAAGCTGGCGAAGACGCGCTACATCGCCGGCGACGAGTACACGATCGCCGACATCGCGATCTTTCCCTGGCTGCGCAGCTGGAAGAACCAGGGCATCGATTGGAACGACTACCCGCACCTCAAGGGCTGGTTCGACGAGATCGGCGCGCGCCCGGCGGTGCAGCGCGGCTGCGAGGTGCTGGCCGACCGGCGCAAGCCGATCACCGACGACCAGTCGCGTGAGATGCTGTTCGGCAAGACGCAGTACCGCCAGCGCTGAAACGACGACGGCCGCCCCGCGGGGCGGCCGTTGCAGCCGGCTTCCGGCGTCAGGACATCAGAACGCCGGCACCACCGCGCCCTTGTACTGGTCCTGGATGAACTTCTTCACCTCGGGCGAGTGCAGCGCGGCGACGAGCTTCCTGATCGCCGGCGAGTTGGCGTTGTCCGGCCGCGCCGAGACGAAGTTGGCGTACGGCGAATCGGCGCCTTCGATGAACAGCGCGTCCTTCGTCGGCACCAGCTTGGCTTCGAGCGCGTAGTTGGTGTTGATCAGCGCGAGGTCGACGTCGTCCAGCGCGCGCGGCAGCTGCGCCGCCTCGAGTTCGCGGAACACCAGCTTCTTCGGGTTGGCCGTCACGTCCTTGGCGGTGGCGAGGATGTTGCTCGGGTCCTTCAGCTGGATCAGGCCCTGCTTCTGCAGCAGCACCAGCGCGCGGCCCGAGTTCGACGGGTCGTTGGGGATCGCCACCGTCGCGCCGTCGCGCAGCTCGGCGATCTTGCGGATCTTCTTCGAGTAGGCGCCGAAGGGCTCGACGTGCACCGTGCCGCCCGGCACGGCGACGATGTGCGTGCCGCGGTCCTTGTTGAAGCTGTCCAGATACGGCTTGTGCTGGAAGAAGTTGGCGTCGAGCTGCTTCTCCTCGACGGCCAGGTTGGGCTGCACGTAGTCGGTGAAGACCTTGACCTGCAGGTCCACGCCCTGTTTCTTCAACGCCGGCTTGACGAACTCCAGGATCTGGGCGTGCGGCACCGGCGAAGCGGCGACCTTCAGCACCTCGTCGGCCTGGGCCGTGAACGGCAGAACGGCGACGACCAGCGCCGACAGCGCGTGTTTGAACGACATCTTGATTCCTTGCGTAGCGGTTGAACGGATGCCGCGGTCATCGACCACGGCGTGCGCCCAGGCTACGCAGCACCGCTTATCCGGTGAACGGACGTTTGGCTGTTTGCAAACTCGCTTCCCGCATGCTGCGGGCCGGCAACGCTCAGGCCCGGATGTCGAGCAGGCTGGAGCTCATCGCGTCCTGCGCGCGGAAGACCATCAGGGTCGCGCCGAAGGCATGCCGGGCCTCGATCATGCCGACGGTGTCGGCGGCGAGGTCGGAGCCGGCCTCGGGCATCTGCGCGATCGAGACCGTGACGCCGACGGGCTGCGCCGTGGCGGGCTGCGCCACCTGGCGCCGGAAGCCCTCGGTCAGCGAGTTGGCGACGTTGTGGCCGGCGACGTCCAGGCGGGTCTGGGCGGCGTTCAGGCCGGAGAGGCTGGCGGAGGCGGCAGGAGTCACGACGTCGTGGGCGGGGCGCGGCAGTGCCGACATGATGACGCCGATCGTGCCGCCGGCGGCAGCGCCGGGCGCGACACTGTTCACGCCAGGCGGCAGATCGGCCAGGCCGCGGCGGCGGCCGGGCGCCGGGAGTCCGGCGCAAATCTCCCGGCGCTCGCCGCGGCATTCGTGTACGATGGCCTCGCTGATCTGCACAAGACCGTCCGCTCATAGGTCTTTCTTCACGCCCCGGTGCTCTACCGGCCGTCGCGTCGAATCCCCTCTTGAAGATTTTCTTGGCGTTTCTCCGCTGGGCGCGATCTTGCGCCCCGCAAACTTCGAAAGGTATTCGACATGACGACTCAAACCGGCACCGTGAAGTGGTTCAACGAAGGCAAGGGCTTCGGTTTCATCGCCCCCGACGACGGCGGCAAGGACCTGTTCGCCCACTTCAAGGAAATCCAGGGCAGCGGCTTCAAGACCCTGGTCGAGAACCAGCGCGTCGAGTTCGAGGTGACCCAGGGCCAGAAGGGCCCGCAGGCCTCCAAGATCCGCACGCTGGGCTGATCCCAGGCGGCACAGCGGGACGGCGGGCGCGAGCCCGGCGTCCCGGCAACGAAAGCGCGGCCCGGCCGCGCTTTTTCGTTTCTGGCGAAAGGGTGTCCGTGAAGAACCTGCAAGAAGCCACCGAACGCATCTGCGAGTTGAAGGGCAGCCTGGTCGCCCTGGACGCGCTGGTGCCGGCGGTGCTCGAGGCCCTGTCGGAGCCCACGCGAGCGCGGCTGTCGGCGACGTTCGACGCCTATGCCGAAGCGGCGCGCACCGTGCTGCTGCACGCCGAGATCTCCGACGTCGTGCTGGCCAGTTTCGAGCGCGACGTCGCCCGCAACCGCGCCGTGCTGCAGGGCAGCCGCCGGGCCGACGCGCCGGCAGTGGACGCGCTGCTGCTGGCCACCACGCGCGTGGCCACCTTCGACGGCAGCCGGGCGCTGACCAGCGCCAGCGGCTTCTTCTTCCGCCGCGGCGAGCGGCTGTTCCTGGTCAGCAGCGCCCACGTGTTCGCCGACACGGCGAGCGCGCACCACCCCGACCGTCTCGAGATCGTGCTGCACACCGACACGCAGGACCTCTCGCGGCACGCCGTCGTGTCGCTGCCTCTGTACGACGACGGGCTCGGCCTGTGGCGCCAGGGCCGTGACGGCGGCGGCGCGGTCGACGTCGCCGTGATCGAGATCCCGCCGGGGCTGCTGCCGGCCGACGCCACGCTGCAGGCCTTCGACGAGAGCCATCTCGAGGCGCGCGGCGAGGAGGTCGCCGCCGGCGACACGCTGAGCATCGCCGGCTTCCCGCTCGGCTTCCACGACACGGTGCACCACCTGGCGGTGCTGCGCAGCGCGTCCATCGCCTCGGCCTACGGCGTGCGCTTCCAGCGCCAGGGCTGTTTCCTGACCGACGCGCGCACCCACCGCGGCAGCAGCGGCTCGCCGGTGGTGCGCCGGCGCAGCCGCGCCGGCGACCAGGCCTCGCCGCTGGCCTGGCAGCTGCTGGGCGTGCACTCGACACGCATGGACATGCGCTCGCGCGACCTGGCCGAGGACGAGTCTCTGGGGCTGAACTGCGCCTGGTACGCCGACGTGCTGCTGACGCTGACCGAGGCGCGCTGAGCGCCCGCGGGCCTCAGCCGCCGGGCGGCCTCAGCCGCCGGCCACGCAGACCCGGTTGCCCCCTGCCCGCTTGGCGGCGTACATCGCCTCGTCGGCGCGCTGCACGAGCTGGTCGGCGTCCTCGCCGTGCGCGGGGTAGCCGACGAGGCCGATGCTGGGCGACACCAGCACCGTGTGCCCGGCCACCTCGAAAGGCCGGCACAGCGCCTGGCGGATCTTCTCGGCCACGCCCGGCGCGTCGTCGGGCGCGTGCAGGTGCGACAGCAGCACCACGAACTCGTCGCCCGCCATGCGGCCGACGGTGTCCGACGCCCGCACGCAGTGCTTCAGGCGCTGCGCCACCTGCTGCAGCAGGCCGTCGCCGACGGCATGGCCGCAGCGGTCGTTCACCGGCTTGAACTGGTCGAGGTCCAGGTACAGCAGCGCCAGGCCGGCGCCGTCGCGCCGCGCGCGCGCCAGCGCCGTCGCCACGCGGTCGCGCACCAGGCTGCGGTTGGGCAGCCCGGTGAGCGCGTCGTGCTGCGCCACGTGCAGCAGGCGCAGCTGGCTCTGCTTGCGCTCGATCGCGGCGGCCACCTGGGCCGACACGAACTTCAGCAGCTCGACGTCGGCCGGGCCATAGCGCACCTCCTGCGAGTGGCTCTTCAGCACCAGCGCGCCGATGACGCCCTGCGAACCGCTCAGCGGCACCCCCAGCCAGTCGACCGCGCTGCGGCCGACGTCCGGGTGCACGGCCGACGTCGCCGCGTCGGCGCTGTCGCGGCTGAGCAGCCGCTCGCGCCCGCTGCGGATGAGCTCGGCGCACAGCGTCTCGGCATCGAGCGCACCCGGCGGCGGCGCGGCGTCGTGCTCGTCGACGAAGTACGGGAAGCTCAGCCAGTCCCCCGGGGCGTCGTAGAGGGCGACGAAGAAGTTCTTCGCCGGCAGCAGGCCGCCGATGATGCGGTGGATCTGCGCGAACAGCGCCATCAGGTCCTCGGCCGCGTGCGCCGCCTCGGAGATCGCGTACAGCGCGGCCTGCACCGACTCGGCGCGCTTGCGTGCGCTGACGTCGCGCGCCACCGCCACCCGCACGCCGTCGGCCGGCGACCAGCACGCCGACCACATCAGGTGCACCACGCGCCCGTCCTTGCGCAGGTAGCGGTTCTCGAAGATCGGCAGATGCCGGTCGGCGACGACCTCGGCCACCGCGTTCAGCGTGCGTTCGCGGTCATCCGGATGCACCAGCTCGATCATCGGCCGGCCGATCAGCTCCTGCGGCGTGTAGCCGAAGATGCGTTCGCCGGCGGCGCTGACGAAGACGAAGCGGCCCTCGCCGTCGACGACGCAGACGGCGTCGAGCATGAGGTCCATCACGTTCGCCAGGAACGCGCGGTCGAGGGGGTCCATGGGTACTGCAGGCTTGGGCGACGCGTCGATTGTGGGGCGGGTGTGCGACACGACGCTGGTGCTGCGGTATGCGGCGCAGCAGCGGCGCGCGGCAGCCAGAGTGGCAGGTTCAGTACCGGGTACGCGTTGGAGAAGCCACCATGACTGCCCCCATGCGCCGCCCGGCGCCCTGCGCCTGCTGGTGGACATGCTGACCCAGCTCGGCAAGGACCGCGCGGTGACCGTGCGGCCGCAGGACGCCGAGCTCACCACCCAGGAGGTGGCCGACTACCTCAACGTGTCGCGCCCTTACGTGGTGAAGCTCATCGAGGAAGAGAAGCTGCCCGCCCGCAAGGTGGGCGCGCGCCGCCGCGTCGCGTTGGAAGACCTGCTGCGCTTCGACGAACAGCAGCGTGCCCGCCAGCGCGCCGCTTTGGACGAACTGGCCCGCATCGACGCCGAACTGGGCCTCTGAATCCCGGCCCACCGCCCCTGCCAGATGAGCCACTTCACGGCCGTCCTGGACGCCAACGTCCTGCACAGTCAGCCGCTGACCAGCCTGCTGCTGGAACTGGCCGTGGCGCGGCTGTACCGCCCGGCCTGGAGCCAGGACATCCACGCCGAGTGGCGCCGATCCGTGCTGCGCGCCAGGCCCGAGTGGACCCGCCGCGCTGGACCGCCGCCGTACGGGCCAAGCCGCAAGTCATCGTCACCTTCAACGAGCGCGACTTCCCGGCCGACACGCTGACGGGCTTTGACGTAGTGGCCCAGCACCCCGACGTGTTCCTGCGCCACCTGGTGGACCTGCAGCCGGCCCTGGTGCGTGCACGCATCGATCAGATGCTGAAGGGCTGGCGCCAGCCGCCCAACACGCCGGACGCCTTCATCGACACGCTGGAGCGCGCCGGCCTGCCGGATACCGCCGCGGCGCTGCGAGAGCTATTCGCGGCGGGGTGAGGCCATCAGGGCCTGGTCTCTGCCCGCTTCGCGCGCAGCCGCGCCACCACTTCGGCCGCAGGCCTGACCTTCCCGAAGTCGACCTCCTGCTGCCCGAGCGCCAGCATCGCCAGCAAGGCCAAGGTCTCCTGCGTCTCCGTATAGGAGGCCATGTCCTGAAGAACGGCCTTGGGCTCGCCGTTCTCCGTGAGGACCAAGGGCTGACGCTGCTCCGCCACCTCGGCGAGCACCTCCGAGCCATGGGCCACGAAGTCGCTGAACGGCGTCGTTCGGAGTGAGTCACGCATGGCATACCCCCAGTTCGGTTGAAACCGAGATGTCGCCATCATCGGCCCATCTGGATCGCGGCGATCCGCGACGAGGCCGCTTGCAGTTGCTCCGCCAACCGCGCGACATCACCCCATCCCCCGCGGCCCGTTGACCAGTTCCACGTTGCACCCGCTCGCGAAACGCGGCGCCCCGTCGGCAAAGCGTCCCGAGGTCACGACGAAGCCGCCGGCCGCGCCCCTGACGGCCATGACGCCGTACAGCTCGCGCACCAAGTCAGCAACGACCTTGAAGGCGGGCCAATGCGTGCGCCCCAAGGGCGTCTCGCATTCACCGGGAACACGAGTTCGTCCGATACACCGGCAACCCCAGTCCACGACTCGAGAACGAGCGGCACCTAAACGCTTTTGTTGCGTTCAGCCTCGGCCGGCCGGTTTGATTCGTTCAGTCGACGCAAATCCTTCAAAAGCGTGGACAACGCAACACGGAGACCGTTCGCCTCCTTCTCCACGCGAACCATCTCGTTGTCAGATATCACGCCGTCCGCGAGATCCTCGGCCACCTCGTGCATCAATTCGCCGAATTCAGCGGACATCCGCGCCAGGTCGCCCACCAGGTTCGGCGCGCCCTCCGTTGCCGGGCGCGGCACCGGGATGAACAGGCCATCGAATGACTCGGCCATCGCGTGGAGGATCCGCAGATCGCCGGTCACCTGCATCAGCCGGACGGCCTCCTGCAAGGTCAGGTGATGGGTCGTGTTGTTGAGGCCCACCTTGTTCAACAGCACCTGGTGTCCGATGGACATCTTGCCCGCCACCACCTTGGCTCCGCCATCCGCGGAGTGGACGGTGTCGTACGCCGCCTGATCAATCGACATGTTTTCTGAACTCGCTACGAAACGTATTAATGGCACCACCCGCCGGGCACAGTGCCCCACGCCACGTCGGCGCACGTCGCACCGACGGGCCAACAACGGGAGCACCATGAAACCGAAAGACAACGCCTCGAACATGAAGAACGCGAATCGGGGCACCAGCGGGACCAACCGGCAGTACGACCAGGCGCAGGGCAATCGCGGCAAACAGCTTTCGCCGACACCCAACAACGCCAACCTGGCCCGCCGGCCCAAAGGCAAGTAAATGGCACCGCGTTCCCTTCGCCATTATTCATCGGACAAGGAACTGGCCCGCTTCATCCGCGAACTCGTGTCCAGTGGCTGGCAGTTCAGGCACGGCGGGCGCCACAACCGCGTCGAATCGCCGGATGGCTTCTTCGTCGTGACGCCGATCTCGCCGGGCGATCACCGCGCGGTGCAGAACCTCCGGCGCCACATCGGGCGTCTTTCCCGCAACACACGCGCCTGAGCCGCAAACACCTCTCTCTGACTCATGGAACGTACCGACACCGCCGAACGCTCGGCACACCGCGTCCTCATGATCAGCGCCGGAATGCGGCGCCCGAAGAAGCAGGGGAACCCCTTCGCGGCCTGTCACCGCTACCTGAACTACGGCTTGCTGGGGCTCGCCACGCGGCTGGCGAAGCTGGGCCACGAACCGCGCGTCTTTCACGGCCACTTCGAGGAGCCCGAGCGCTTCGTGAGAGGCCTGGACGAAGCCGGCTGGCTGCACACGCGGGCGCCCGTGTTCCTGTCGATTCCCAGCAGCTACGCCCTGGATTGGGCCGCCGCCGCGTGCCGCGAGATCCGCCGGCGCGCACCGGCCGCGCGCATCGTCATCGGGGGCCGCTGGGTCGTTGCACAGGACGGCGCCTGGATTCGCCGCCACATTCCCGAGGCGAACCTGGTCGTCTACGGTCTCGCCGATGAACTGCTCGAACAGATCATGCGCCCGGCCTCCTGGCGCCTGATGCCCAACAACGACCTGAGCGAAGTGCCGGCATCACCGGAAACGGCAGCCGGTGTCTTGAGCGAACTCGACTACCGCCTGCTGGACGGATACGACGACTTCACCCCGAGCTTCGAGGTGTCGCGGGGCTGCGGACGCGGCTGCAAGTTCTGCGCGGAAGCCGGCATCAAGCTCTCCAACATGAAGTGCCCGCAGGCTCTGGCCAGCGAGATCGCGGCATGCCAGCAGGTCTACGGCCGCCGCGACATCCGCGCCTTCTTCGAGGCGTCGATGTTCATGCCCTCCGCTGATTGGGGAAACCAGCTGCGCCGGGCGTTCGACGATCGCGGCATCGACTTGCACTGGCGCACCGAGACGCGTGTCGACCACCTGTCACCCGAGCGGGTGAAGGCGCTGGCCGGCGCCGGGCTGCGTGTGCTGGATCTGGGCCTCGAATCGGCGTCGCCGCGGCAACTGCAGCGCATGTCGAAGACGCAGAACACGCCGGCCTATCTGCGAAAGGCATCGGATCTGCTGCGTGCCTGCCACGACGAAGGGATCTGGGCCAAGGTGAACGTGCTGCTCTATCCCGGCGAGGATGACTCGACCGTGGCCGAGACGAGGGCATGGCTCGACGAACACGCCCGCTACATCAAGGGCGTGTCGGCGGGCCCGATGATCCTCTACCGCTACGGCGACACGACAGCGGACAGCCTGCGCGAGATGAAGAGCCACGGCGCGACTGCCGTCGACGAAGCGGCACTCGACAGGACCGGCTTCACCGATCTGCACCTGAGCAAGGCGATGAACCACGCTCGCAGCGAGCAGATCGCCCGAGACATCTCGCGGTCCTTGATGAGCGCAAGGGACTACTTCGACCTGAAGTCGTTCAGCTACTTTCAGCCGGCCTTGGGGTTCGACCGCTTCATGGACATTGCCCGCAAGGCCGCGCCGGATGAACTGCCGTTCTCGGTGAACGAAGACGTCTGGGTCAGCGAAGAGGTGCTGGCGGCCTGAGCGTCGCGGGAAGCCGGCAGCGAGAGTTCCCTGGGTTGCGTCCAGCACTCAGGGAACTCTTCGCAAGCTCTGCGGCAGATGGCTGCCATTGACTGCCACTGAGCCCTTCCTGTCCCCCAGGTTCTCGTCCTTCGTCCGCCCCATCTGCACCGGCTCAGCCTTGGCGGTGCGGCCTGGTTTTCACACCCATCCAAGGGGTCGGATGGCCCACCTCACCCGGGCGCGCCGATCAGCCGCAAGCTGCTGCTGGCGATGCAGACGGCACCGAGAACGCCGGTGGAGCCGTCACGCTGACGGCCGACCGGTTGCACCGTCACCGCCCCAGACGCTGGCAAGATCGCCGAAAAGAACGAGGGAGGCTCCGCATGAACGTGTCCGAGCTGCAGGCGGAGTTGCGCCACTTCGCCGCCGAGCGCGACTGGCAGCCTTTCCACACGCCGAAGAACCTGAGCACGGCGCTGATGGTGGAGGCAGCGGAGCTGGCCGAGATCTTCCAGTGGATGACGCCCGAGCAATCGGCCCGCGCCCACGAGGACCCCGCCGTCAAGCAGCGCATCGGCGAGGAGGTGGCCGACGTGCTGCTCTACCTGCTGCAACTGGCCGACCACAGCCGCATCGACATCGCGCAGGCGGTGAAGGACAAGCTGGCGGTGAATGCGGCGAAGTACCCGCCGAAACGGCAGCGGTAATGCCGTGGCTCTCTAAGCGAACTGAACTCCCGCTGCCACCGACCGGCAGCCGTGCAGCGATTGGAGACGGCTGCGGCCGTCACGCGTGCATACGCTCAGCGCCAGCATGCTGACAATGCCACCGACGGCCATAAATAAAACGGGCACCAGCGATGCGTGGTTCAACAGCACCAATCCTCTCCATCTACGCCGGCACAGTCCGCGGGAAAGCCAAGCAGCCGCCAAAAATCGGGGTCCTTCGAACTCCTAACGGGAGCCTACAGGCAAGACAAAAATTGCCACATGAAGCGTTGACGCACCATTGGGGAATATGCTCTGCTTCACCAATACTTCTTACGTCGCGCCGCCTAAGCCATAAAGTATCAACAGGCCAGCCTCGATAACACCAAGGAGGTCTCGTGGGAAGAAAATCCAGAGAGAAGCGTGAGCGCCGACTCGCCAATAATATCAAACATCCCGAACCCCCGCCTCGTCAGATAACAAGCTTAAATAAGCTGACCGGCGATCAAAAACGGACAAGAGACATCTTCACTGAACAAGTAAGAAAAACCCGCGACCTCCTACGTCAGTACGACGCCGCAGACGTAGCAATTGCTATCGGCGTATCCGAACTCTGGCCCCCCAATGCTGGCAGCCCGGTCAAACATGCACTCGCTTGGTGCGTATTCCTCGACACTCCGCTGAAAGGCCGAGGCGGCAAAAAAATTAATAACTATGCGGAATTCAGAGAATTCTCCGAAGCTCTCTACGAAACGTGGCCGAAATTTCCCACTCTTGAAGACTTCTCTCCTGAGGCAGACTGGGGACAAATCAAGGTACGACTCGGCGGCCGGTTTGTCCCGGTCTTGTACGGAAGCAGCATCGAGCGAGTGCCGGATTTCATCGAGGCATTTCGAATCACTTACGCCGATGTACCCAATGCCTTGGCACAGATGGACTTGGTCATCGCGCTGCAGGCACTGATCATTGAAGCTATCCCACACCTGCCGCAGTCTCCTGTAGTCGATGCGGAACATGGTCACATAGAGCTAGCACCGGAGGATTTCTGGCTCTCGTGCACGGATATTCTGCGAAAAATCGATCAACGTACCACCGCTAGGCGCCATCGCGCGGGAAGCTCTCTCGATGCGAAAATCGGTAACTATGAAGCGCCGCTAACGTGGGAATCGTTCGGAAACGCAGCATTTACTGGCGATGCCGCCCCCTTCTTGGGCGTCAACATATCCGGCAACTGGTACCCGATGGCGGTACGAAGTGGTCCAGGGACGGTCATCGACTATTGGGCAAAAACGAAAACAGCGGGTCTTAGCCCTGAGGTACACCGGAGGCTAGGCCTGTTTATCTTCGAGCGCTTTGAAGGCACACTGCCAGGGCCCGTGATGTTGACTCTCGGCAGCGAGGTGTGCAGAGAAATTCACTTCAGCAGCGTAACCTCCACGGCGACAGGTGTGTATCTGGTTTGCGCCTGCCATCATGAACAGTTAGACAATCAGGCAGCAATGGCCGCCGCGATTATTGCAAAGGCCAAGAAGGCAAAAGATGTTCGTTTCAAGCTCGTTGAAGGTCCAGAGGTTCTACTCTCTAAGGACGGCATAAATTGCGCGTCAGCGGATGAACTCCACATCATCCTCGCCCCCACTTTAGCGGCCACGTCCGCCGAACTGCTCAACCTTCCTGACAAACCATTGCGACTCCTGCCGCTTGCGGATCTAATCACAATATTCGATAGCCTCGAGAAACTGGACGATCTGCAGCGCTATTGGGCCTTTTGCGATCGACAGCGGTCAGCCCTGACCGCCTTCTCCAGCGGTCCGGCCGATCTCTTCGCTTCATTCATAGACACAAACGAGGTTCTGGTTGATGGCGCCATCGAGCCTACAATGATAAGCCTGGACCCAAGCTGGGGGACCTCATGGAGATTCAAGTCACTTTCCGATTTCTGGTCGAGGGCTCCCCGCTTATTCCCAGATCACACAACAGCGTGGCGATTGAGCGAAGGAACCGAAGGCGTCATCGAGATGAGCGCGCGCGGCCAAAAGATTGTCGCCTACTCCACTCTCATCGGAGATTGCACGGTTCAAGCCTTGCTGGAAATTGAGAACGATCTGCGCCTGGAAGACGGACGCATGGTCGACCTATTCATCCAAATCCTCGCCGACAGCACCTTTAGGTGCCGTGAGTTGCTGGCTGACGCACCACTATTCCATTTGGATCATGTTCTCTTCGTTTGCAAACGCAACCCGTCCAACACGATCGTCGGAGGCGACGAAGAGAACCGTTGCAAGAGCAATAATTCCGCCCCGATCATAGCCGCCGCAGAAGGGAGCCACGGCAGAACTGCTGTCGTCTACCTTGAAATCAATGTTCGCTCAGTGCGAGATGGCTTGACCGACGCCACCGACGGCCGCTTCGAAATGCAGTGCCTTGCAGAGACGATTCGCAAGAGTCACGACGCCATTGGAATGGTGCTGCCGGAGGGGCTGGATCAAGCAGTTATTTCCGCGGCGGGCAAGCTCGCTCGATACACGCTGCGAGTAGTCACTCGGAGCGCCGATGTTCCGGAAGACCCCTCGCCGGTTATTCCAAGACTCTCGGACTACAAGGTAGCGCGCAAGCAACTTGCCAAGATAATCCGAGACTTGGGTATAGCACCTGGTCGATATGCACCGTTGGATGCCAAACAGAAAATTGACATAGCTAGCGCCGAGTTCAGGGACCGTATCGAAAGGCGACTCGCTCAGCTTGATCGACTTCAGCTAATTCGAGCTTGCATCGAGCAGCACGATGCGCTTCTTGCTACTGAGCGAGCTCGGATTGAAAGAGCGCGCTTAAGCCTATCTCACGAGGTGGACTACGACCGAGTTGGTGCTGTTGAAGATGCGCGTCAGCAATACGGCACTATAGCCCGTCACTACCGATACCTGCTAGAGAAGTCTGTCAGCAGCCAGACATCTGGGCCCGGCGAGGTGACTCACGATGTGCTACGCGAACTGATTGGCAAAGTTGACTGGCTCATGACGCTTGCGGGCGCCAGCGATGTCCTCCACAACGGGGTAGATGTTGCCGGGATTACCATCAGTGATTCGTTCATACCGGAGGTCTTCTACCCCGATGATTCCAATGATCGGGAGGTTCGCTTTGCCAGAGAGTACGCCAAGATGCGCCTCGGTCTTGGTGAGAATCCCCAAGATTCAGTCGAGGGGGAGTCGGAGGCCCTTTTAGGATCAATCGATTTCAACAGCGCTTTCGAGGCCGACATTGGCTTCAACCTCTCGGATCTGATCACGTCTTTAGCCGTGCTTACCCATGCTCAGCACTACGGATTCTCGAAGGACCTGTCGCTATCTTACGCCGCGAAGCCCGAAGAACTGGTGGAAAAGCTTAGCGCTGAGATTAAGGACCTTGGAAAGGAGAAAGCGCAGCGCATCATTGCCTTCCTGACCCTTTCAGAAAGTGGAATTTTTCGGCTCGCTGGCCGGGACGTTAACGAGGTGGAGGTGCCTTACTGGGAGCACAGCAAGCGTGTTCATAGATACGCCATCCGTCCACTCGTGAAGGTCGGCGCGGAGCTGCGCTGGGGAGCGGAGGCGGTGAGTCGCTGCAGCTTCAATTGGATGTCATCGGTACGCGATGGCTACCTGCCTGCTGATTTCGGCTGGCCCCGCATCGAAGCAGCCGTTCGGCAGGTAAAAGCTGGTATTGAGAGGCGACTGGAGTTCCGCGGCGAAGAGATTTTTCGCCGACACACCCCATTTGTTGAGCACAGCGTTGACTTTTATCGGAGGTTTCGAGCCGAAAAGTTCGAAGATGTTGGAGATTTTGACGTCCTCGCGTACTGGCCCGATCACAATCTGTTGGTTGCGATTGAATGCAAGTACAACCAGCCAGCTTACACCATGAAGGATGGTCGCCGGCTCCGAGATAAGATATTTGGACGCAAGGATGACAACAAGGGTCAGATCCGCAAGGTGCTCCGCAGAAGCTCCTTCCTACTTCAGAACCGAGCTCGGATTCTGCAACTCCTTCGATGGCCGAAGCCCGCCAATGGCCCAGAGCGCTATGTCGAGCTTTATGTGAGCAGGGACATCTACTACTGGATGTTTCATCCGCCGTATCCTGTTTCGACCCACTTCGTAAAGATCTCGACTTTAGATTATTGGCTAAAGAACGAGCTATTCAGGGCCGCGGGTCTGCCATGAATTTGTCAAATAGAAGCAATTATTCGCGTTGACCTCGGCGACCGGCTTGAATCAGTCTGGAGCAGAAGCTCATCCGCCGCCCGTCCAGGGCGGGCGAAGTCCGGCGCGGCGCACCCTTGACGGGCGGCGGCGGTCGCCCACGCTGGGCTCCGTGGTCAGGCGTGCGCGCCTGCCCCCGAGCCCGTCCGGCGGCGAGGACCGCCCCGCCCTCGGGGCGGGGATGGGGGTGGGTCGACGTTCCCAGTCGATGTCCGGGCGCGTGCGCGTCAGCTCCGGCTGCGGCGGCGTCCGGGTCGGCGCCCTGGCCTGCTCCCTCTGTCGGTCGGGCAACTGCTCCAGCCTCGGCAACAGCCGCCGGAACGCCTTCGAGTCCTTGAGGAAGCCCACGACCCCGCGGGCCAGCCGCCGGTCCTCGGCGGTGCCGGAAGAGCCGAGCGCCTGCGCGATGTGGATCCAGGCCTCCAGGGCGTCCCGGCGGCTGCTGTAGAAGCGCTCGCCCCCGGGTTCGGCGATGTCGCGCCCAGGCCGGCCGTCGTCGCGCATCTTCACGCGGCCGATCGGGTGGGCGCGGTGATGTGCGCCGCGGGTCGCCTGCCGTGTCGCCTCGGCCTCCACGCCGTAGCCGCGCAGCTTGTCGGCGAAGGTCTCGCGCCAGCGGTGCAGGTCGGCCTTGCGCGGGTTCAGCCGCCGGCCGTCGGCGCCCTGGGCGCGCACGCTCAAGTGCACGTGCGGGTTGGCCTGGTGCTCGTGCAGCACCATCACGTAGCGGTGCCCGCGCAGTTCGGTCTGCGCGAACTCGCGCGCCGCGGCCTTGACGATGCGGGCGTCGGTGCCCTGCGGCATCGACAGCATGAGGTTGAAGGCCTCGCGCCGGGGGCTCTCGTCGTCGATGTTCGCGCCGGCGTGGCGCCACAGCTCGGCCTGGTCGGCCACGGCCTCCGGTCTCGTGGGCGCCGCGTTCTCGATGCGGCGCAGCGTGTACAGCAGCAGCGCGGTCACGTCGCGCAGTGGCATGCTGCCAACCGCTTTTCTCCGGACTTCCACGGACTTCACGGGACGCCCCGGAATCCTTGGGTGGCCTGCCCGACAGGAATCGAACCTGTAACCCCCAGCTTAGAAGGCTGGTGCTCTATCCGGTTGAGCTACGGGCAGCCGGCGGCGATTCTACGGGGCGCGTCGGCGGCTTCCCCGGCCCGCGTCAAGCTCCGGCGCTGCCGGCCACCGCCCTCACAGCGCGTACTTCAGCGGCAGCGCCGTCGTGTACTTCAGCTGCTCCATCGCGAAGCTGGAGCTCACGTCGTGCAGGTTGGTGCCGGCGATCAGGCGCTTGTAGACGGCGTCGTAGGCCTTGATGTCGGGCACGACGACGCGCAGCAGGTAGTCGACATCGCCGCTCATCCGGTAGAACTCGACGACCTCGGGGATCGCCTCGCAGGTCGCGCGGAAGCGCTCGAACCACTCCTCGGTGTGCACCGCCGTGCGCACGCTGACGATCACCGTCACGCCGACGTTCACACGCTCGGCGTCGACCAGCGCCACCTGGCGCGTGATGACACCCGCCTCCTTCAGCCGCTGCAGCCGCCGCCAGCACGGCGTGCTGGACAAGCCCACGGCCTCGGCCAGTTGCGCCAGCGGCGTCGTCGCGTCTTCCTGCACCAGCTCCAGCAGGCGCCGGTCGATGGTGTCCAGCGAAATGGCGGCGTTCACGGCGTCCTTGGAATCTGATTCCTGAAACTTGATTCTACGGAGCACAGGTTTGCGCCAAGCCTCGCCAAGGCGCGAAATTCAGCAATCGCCTGCCCCGCCCCGGCGCGCACAGTGTCGCCATCACCAACCTCTTTCGCTTCGCATCTTGAAGACCATCGGCCTGATCGGCGGCATGAGCTGGGAAAGCACCCTGCTCTACTACCAGACCCTCAACCGCGAGGTCGCCCGCCGCCTCGGCGGCCTGCACTCGGCGCGGGTGCTGATGCACAGCCTGGACTTCGAGGAAGTGGTGCGCGGCCAGCGTGCCGGCGACTGGGACGCGCTCGCCGCGCTGCTGCGCCAGGCCGCCGAAGGCCTGGCCGCGGCCGGGGCCGACTGCCTGCTGATCTGCACGAACACGATGCACAAGATCGCCGCCCAGGTGGCCGGCGAGGGCCTGCCGCCGCTGCTGCACATCGCCGACGTCACCGGCGCCGCCATCCGCGCCCGCGGCCTGCACCGCGTGGCGCTGCTGGGCACGCGCTACACGATGGAGCAGCCGTTCTACGCCGAGCATCTGGCGCGCCTGGGCGTCGAATGCATCGTGCCGCCCGAGGACGAACGTGCCGAGGTGCATCGCATCATCTTCGACGAGCTCTGCCGCGGCCAGGTGCTGCCGGCCTCGCGCCAGAGGCTGCAGGTCATCGTCGCCGGGCTCACGGCGCGCGGCGCCGAAGGCGTGGTGCTCGGCTGCACCGAGCTGCCGCTGATCCTGGCCGAAGACGACGTCGCGCTGCCGGTCTTCGACACGACGACGCTGCACGCGCTGGCCGCGGTCGACTTTGCGTTGCAGGACAGGCTGCCGGCGCTGGCCGCGGCCTGAGCGCGCTCAGAGCGAGAAGTCGAACAGCCCCCGGCGCAGCAGCGCCGGCGTCGAGCCGGTCCAGCGCTTGAACGAACGCCGGAAGTTGGCCGCGTCGTGGAAGCCCAGGTGGCGAGCGGCAGCCTCGTTGTCCAGGCCGCCGAAGCGGAACAGCCGCAGGCACTCGTGGCGGCGCACCTGGTCCAGCTCGGCCTGGTAGTGCGTGCCCTCCAGCGCCAGCCGGCGCTTGAAGGTGGCGGGGCTGAAGCCGAAGGCGGCGGCAGCCTCCTCCAGCGCCGGCGGGTCGCCGATGCGGTCGAGCAGCAGGTCGTACAGCGCGGCCAGCAGCCCGCGCGGCATGGCCTCGGCGCCGGCGGCCTGCTCGGCGGCGCGGCTGGCGGCCACCGCACCGGGGTGCGCGGCGGCGGGCCAGGGCTCGTCCAGCCAGTGGGCGTCGATCAGCATCGCGTCGAGCTGGCAGCCGAAACGCAGCGCGGTGCCCAGGTGCACCTCGTGCTGCTCGGCGTGGCGCGCGGCGGCGCGGTCGAAGCAGAAGGTCCAGGGCAGCGCGCGCCCGGCCAGCCAGCGGCAGCACGAGGCCACCGCGCTCATCTGCATCTCCACCAGCGCCGGGCGCAGCGCGCCCAGGCGGCAGGCGTCGGTCCAGTACAGCACTGCCAGGCCGCCTTCGACGTGCAGCCGCGGCACCAGCAGCGGCGACAGCCGGGGCTGGAAACGCACCAGGCGCTCCAGCGCGTCGCGCAGGCTGGCGGCTTCACGCAGCGCGTGGCTGGCGGCGCCGTAGTGGCCGGGCAGCAGGTGGCGGCCCAGCACGAACGGCGCTTCGGCCGAGCCGAAGGCGCGCAGCGTGGCGGCCAGCAGTTCGCGCCACTGCGCCAGCGTCAGCGCCGCCGGCATGTCGCCCAGGCCGGCGGCGGCACGGATGGCGCCGACGTCCAGCTCCTGCGCACGCGCCAGCTCCAGCACCAGCGCCGGCTGGTGCGTGAACGGCACCGCGGCCGCGGTGTCGCCGGCGGGTGCGGCGGCGCGCATGGCGGCGCTCAGGACGCGGCCCGCGCCGGGCGCGCGCCGGCCAGGTCCAGCGCCTCGAGCTCGCGGTTCAGGCGCGTCAGCAGCGCCTGGGCGTCGTCGTCGCCCAGCGCGACGGCGCTGCGCATCGCCAGCGCCAGCGGGTGCTCGGCGTCGCGCGGGCTGAAGCGCATCGCCTCGACCATGCCCACGAGGTGCTGGGCGCGCCGGCGCGCCGTGCCCAGCTCGGCCTGCGGCATCAGCAGCACGAAGCGCGCGCCGGCGTAGCGGCACAGCAGCTCGCGCGGCGGCAGGTTCAGCAGCAGCTGGTGGGCCACGGCCTGCAGCACGCGGTCGGCTTCGGCGCGGCCGTGCGTGCGTTCGATCTCGGCCCAGTGGGCCAGCTCCAGCACCGCCACGGCGCAGGGCCGGCCGGGCTGCGCGGCGCGCTCCAGCTCGATCTGGCGGCGCAGGTAGTCGGCGTCGGCGAGCTGGGTCACGCGGTCGTAGGCGCGGTGGTCGCGGAAGACCCGCTCGCGGCGCTGCAGCTGCTCGCTGAGCGCGGCCTGCTCCTGGCGCCACAGCAGCAGGCCCCAGGTCAGCGCGGCCATGCCCGCCGGCGACAACACCGACTCGATCCAGCGCAGCGGCAGCGTCGCCGCCGACACGACGAAGAGCTCGTCCAGGCAATCGGCGGTAGCGCCGAGCATGATCGCCGCCAGCCCGCCGGCCAGCCACAGCGTCACGCGCCCGCCGGGGCGGCTGCCCAGCACCAGCCAGGCCCAGACGCCGGCCATCAGCGCGGTGCCGCCTTCGGCGGCGATGTCCAGCCACTGCCAGCTGGCCACCGGCTTGGCCGGCGCGAACGCGGCAAACAGCGCCAGCAGCAGCGTGGCGCCCAGCGGCAGCAGCGGCTGCCAGGAACGGGGGGAGGTCGACATCGGCGGCCAAGCTAGCGGCCGCCGATGACAGGCGTGCGTCAGCGCGGGGGTCCGAACAGCTCAGCACCGCCGCCGTCACCGCCGGCGCGGGCCCGCGCTGCGAGGGTGCAGGCCCGAGGCGCGCCGGCTCAGGCGGCCGCTGCGGGCGCTGCCGTGGCCGCCACGGCGCCGCCACCGTCACCGGACCGACACGCGGCCTGCCTACCGTGCGGCGCCGAACACCCACCCGCTGCCGGCGCCAACAGAGCGCCGCGGCCCACAGGAGTCTTCCGTGTCCCACACCCCCAAGCGGCCGCGCACGCCGCACACGCTGCTGGCGCTGGCCGCCGCGGCCGCCTTCCCGGCCCTGGCCCAGACCCTGCCGGTCGAGACCATCGTCATCACCGGCCCCTCGCTGGCCACCGACCGTGCGCTGAAGGACCAGGCCGCCGCCGACAACGTGGTCAGCGTCGTGCGTGACGACGGCATCGGCCGCCTGCCCGACAAGAACACCGCCGAGGCGCTGCAGCGCCTGCCCGGCGTGTCGATCGAGCGCGACCAGGGCGAAGGCCGCTACGTGCGCATCCGCGGCCTGGGCCCGGACCTCAACAGCGTCACCTTCGACGGCAGCCTGCTGCCCTCGCCGGAGCGCGACCGCCGCGCGGTGATGCTCGACGTTCTGCCCTCGGCGCTGGTGCGCTCGCTGACCGTCAGCAAGACGCTGCTGCCCGAGCAGGACGCCAACTCGATCGGCGGCACGGTGGACGTGCAGACCGTCTCGGCCTTCGACCGCCCGGGGCGCTTCGTCGCCGCCGAGCTGGGTGCGTCCTACGAGACCAACACCGAACGCTCCAGCCCCAACGGCTCGCTGCTGTGGAGCGACCGCTTCCTCGGCGGCAAGCTGGGCCTGGCCGCCGGCTTCAGCCACGAGGTGCGCAAGTTCGGCTCGGACAACGTCGAGACCGGCGGCGCCTGGGACGGCGACGCGCTGGAGGAGTTCGAGCGCCGCGACTACCGCATCACGCGCGAGCGCACCGGCCTGGCGCTGAACGCCGAGTACCGCCCGGAGGCGGGCACCGAGTACCACGCCCGCTACCTGCACAGCCGTTTCAGCGACGACGAGCAGCGCCAGGCGCACGTCATCGAGTTCGACGCCCCCCAGGCGCCCGGCGCGCTGGGCGAGGCCGAATCGACGCGCGAGCTGAAGGACCGCAAGGAGACGCAGACCATCCGCTCCTTCGTGCTCGGCACGACGCAGGCGCTGGGCGACTGGAAGCTCAAGGCCGAGGCCGGCAGCAGCCGCTCGGAGGAAGACACGCCGCTGCACATCGCCAAGGCCAAGTTCGAGGCCGGGGACAGCTTCGACGGCGTCGGCTACACCGGACGCTCGCGCCCGCGGCTGGTGGCGCCGGCCGGCATCCATGACGCCGCGGCCTACGCACTCGACGAGATCGAGCTCGAGAAGTCGCTGGTGAAGGACCGCGAGCACAACCTGCGCCTGGACCTGTCGCGCCCGTTCGAGCTGGCCGGCGTCGACGGCGAGCTGAAGTTCGGCGCCAAGACCAGCCGGCGCCAGAAGACCAGCGTGCAGACGACCTGGGTGGTGGACGACTTCGGCGCCGCCGACGCCGGCCTGGCGGCCTACGCCTCGGGCAGCGTCGACTACCCCTGGGGCACGTTCGGGCCGCGCATTGTCGCCAGCCCGCTGTATGCGCTGGCGCGTTCGGTGAACCTGGACGACTTCGTCGACGACCAGGAGTCGACCGTCAACGACTACCGCATCGACGAGCGTGTCGACGCCGCCTACCTGCAGAGCAGCTTCGACCTCGGCGCCACGCACCTGATCGCCGGCCTGCGCCACGAGCGCACGCGCATGGACGCCGCCGGCACCGGCGTCACCGACGGCGTGTTCGAACCGATCCGCGCGCGCCGCGACGACCACCACTGGCTGCCCGGCCTGCACCTGCGCCACGACCTGGACGCACGCACCACGCTGCGCGCCGCCTGGAGCCACTCGGTCGTGCGCCCGGCCTTCGGCCAGATCGCACCGGGCTACGTCATCGACGGCGACGAGGCCAGCTTCGGCAACCCCGACCTGAAGCCGCTGCGCTCGGCCAACCTCGACCTGGGCGTCGAGCGCAGCCTGGGTTATGCCGGCGTCGCGTCGGCCTACGTCTTCCACAAGCGCATTCGCGACTTCTCGTACCAGACCGACGTCGCCGGCACCGGCGCCTGGGCCGGCTTCGACGAGGCCGTCACCTGGGCCAACGGCGACACGGCGCGTGTCAGCGGCGTCGAGCTCGCGTACTCCAAGGCGCTGCGCGAGCTGCCGGCGCCGTGGAACGGGCTGGTGGTCGGCGCCAACGCCACCTTCTCGAGCTCGCGCGCCAGGATCGCCGGCGCCGACGGTGGCTCGACGGTGTCGCGCCACATCCCGCTGCCCAGCCAGTCCAAGCGTGTGTTCAATGCCGTCGTCGGCTACGAGGCCGCCGACTGGAGCCTGCGCCTGGCCGCCAACTACAAGTCGCGCTACCTGCTGGAAGTGGGCGACACCACCGATGCCGGCCAGGACCTCTACGTGAAGGCCCAGACGCAGTGGGATCTGTCGGCCCGATACTCGCTGACCAAGGATCTCTCACTGGGCCTGGAGGCGCTGAACCTGACCGACCAGCCCTACGAGGTGACGACCGGCCGCACCGACCGCAACGCGCAGTACGAGACCTACGGCCGCACGGTGCGTGTGAACCTGAAGTGGGCGATGCAATGACGCGAGCGAGGACGCTGAAGACGCTGGCCGGCGCCCTGGCACTGGCCGCCGCCACCGCGGCGCAAGCCGCACCCGCGGCGCCGCCGGCCGCCGTGGCCGGCGCACGCGAGATCGCCGCGCTGCCCGACGGCGCCTGGCTGGCGCTGGACAAGAAGGCGCTGCGCCTGCTGGATGCCGACGGCAGCGAACGCGCCCGCCTGGCGCTGCGCGCCAAGCAGCTCGACACGCGCGCCGCGCCGCACGGCGCGCTGGCCGTCGTGCTGGACGCCGACACCCAGCGCACGCTGGCCATCACCGTCGACACGCGGGCGATGACGCTGGCCGCGCGGCCGGCGGTCGAGTCGCCGGCCTTCCCGGTCGAAGCGAGCTGCCTGTTCCGCGATGCCCAGGGGCTGGACCACCTGTTCGTCGTCGGTGACGAAGGCCTGGCCGAGCAGTGGCTGCTGGGCGCCCAGGGCGCACGCCTGGTGCGCCGGCTGGCGCTGCCGCCGCAGACCCAGGCCTGCCGCGTCGACGACGCCGCCGGCTGGCTGTACGCGCAGGAGGAGGACGCCGGCGTCTGGGCCTACCGCGCTGAAGCCGAAGGCGTGCCGCAGCGGCGCGCCGTGGCGCTGGCCGACCCGCTGGGCCCGCTGCGTGGCGGCGCCCGCGCGCTGGCCGTCGTGCCCGGCGGCCTGGCCACCGTCGACGGCCGCGGGCGGCTGCAGCTCTGGCGCGAGGCCGACGGCCGCTGGCGCGCCGAAGGCAAGGCGCAGCCCACCGGCGGCCAAGCCGTGGAGGCGCTCGCGGCCAAGGCCGACACCACCGGCCTGCGGCTGGCCTGGCACGACGAGGCCACCGGCCGCTGGGCCACACGCGCCCTGCCCTGGGCCGCGCCGGCACCGCGCGCCGTGCTGCCGGTGGTGCGCGCCGTCGCCCAGACCGACCCGGTGCCGCGTTTCGGCGACGCCGCCGACGACCCGGCGATCTGGGTGAACCCGGCCGACCCGGCACGGTCGCTGGTGCTGGGCACGAACAAGAAGCAGGGCCTGTTCGTCTACGGCCTGGACGGCCGCCAGCGCCAGGTGCTCGAAGCCGGGCGGCTGAACAACGTCGACGTGCGCCAGGGCCTGCGCTGGGGCACGCTGGCGCTGGACCTGGCGCTGGCCACGCAGCGCGACGAGAAGGCGCTGGCGGTGTTCACCATCGCCGCCGACGGCACGCTGGCCGACGCCGGCCGCATCGCCACCGGGCTGGACGAGGTCTACGGCACCTGCCTGTACGCACCGCCGGCCGGTGGGCTGGAGGCGCTGGTCAACGACAAGGACGGGCGCGTCGAGCGCATCCGCGTCGAGGCCGCGGCGGGCGCCGACGGCCGACCGGTCTTCAGCGGGCGTGTCGTGCAGCGTTTCAAGCTGGAATCGCAACCCGAAGGCTGCGTCGCCGACGACGACAGCGGCCGGCTCTTCATCGGCGAGGAGGACCGCGGCGTCTGGGTGCTGGACCTGGGCGCGGCCGAGCCGAAGCCGCAACTCGTGCTGAAGGTCGGCGGCCTGCTGCAGGCCGACGTCGAGGGCCTGGCGCTGTACCACGACCGCGAGGCCGGGCGCAGCTGGCTCGTCGTCAGCAGCCAGGGCAACGACAGCTATGTCGTCGCCGAGGCCGCGCCGCCGTGGCGCGTGAAGGGCGCGTTCCGCATCGGCCTGAACCCGGTGGCCGGCATCGACGGCGTGTCCGAGACCGACGGCCTGGAAGTCACCAGCACGCCGCTGGGCGCGGCGCTGCCGCGCGGCGCGCTCGTCGTGCAGGACGGCTTCAAGCGCCTGCCCGACGGCGCGCAGAACTTCAAGATCGTCGACTGGCGCGAGGTGGAGCGCGTGCTCGGCCTGCGCTGAACACGCGCAAGGCGGCGGCCGATAATGGCCGTCGCCATGCGACTGCTCATCGTCGAAGACGACCCCGACCTCGGCGACGCGCTGCGCGCCGGCCTGCGCCAGGCCGGCCACGCCGTCGATCTCTTCCCCGACGGCCAGCAGGCCGACGCCGCGTTGCGCGGCGCGCCCTACGACGCTGTCGTGCTCGACCTGGGCCTGCCCGGCACCGACGGCGTGACCTGGCTGCGGCGCTGGCGCGAGCGCGGTGTCGCCAGCCCGGTGCTGATCCTCACCGCACGCGACGGCATCGAGCAGCGCATCGAGGGCCTGGACAGCGGCGCCGACGACTACCTCGTCAAGCCGATCGCCATCGCCGAGCTGGCCGCGCGGCTGCGTGCGATGGCGCGGCGCAGCGCCGGGCGCTCGCAGTCGGTGTGGACCCACGGCGCGCTGCGCTACGACCCGGCCAGCAAGCAGGTGCACTGGCGCGGCCAGCCGGTGGAGCTGCGCGGGCGCGAGCTGGCGCTGCTGGAGGTGCTGCTGATGAACCCGCAGCGCGTGCTGAGCAAGGTGCAACTGCAGGAGAAGCTCTACGACTGGGGCGGCGCCGAGCCCGAGAGCAATGCGCTGGAGGTGCACATCCACCACCTGCGCCGCAAGATAGCCCCCGGCATCGTGCGCACCGTGCGCGGCGTGGGTTACGCGCTGGGCGCGGCCGAAGGAGACGAGGCGTGAGCGGCGACGCCGGCCGCCGGCCACAGAGCCTGCAGCGCCGGCTGCTGCTGGCGGTGCTGGTGGCCGCACCGCTGCTGTGGGCCGTCACCGTCGGCGTGGCCACCGACAGCGCGCAGACCGAGGTCGACGAGATGTTCGACAGCGAGCTGATCCGCCTGGCCGGCACCGTGCACGGCGCGCTGTCGGGCATGGCGGCCAAGGGCGAGCTGACCGAGATCGAGCTCAAGCCGCCGGCCGAAGGCGGCACCGGCGCCGCCGAACTGGAGGACATGGGCCTGGCCGCGTGGGACGCCGAGGGCCGGCCGCTGCTGTACGACGAGCAGGGCGCGCGCCTGCCCTGGCGGCGCGACGCCAGCGGCTTCGTCGACCTGCAGGTCGACGACATCGCCTGGCGCGTGTACTACCAGCAGGCCGCCGACGGCCGCTGGAGCGTGGCCGCCGCCCAGCGCCAGGAGGAGCGTGACGAGCTGATCTGGGGCCTGCTGTCGGGCCAGCTCGCGCCCTGGCTGCTGATGCTGCCGGCGCTGCTGCTGGCGCTGGCCTGGGCCTCGCGGCGCGCGCTGGAGCCGGTGCGCCGCATCGCCGGCGACCTGGAAGGCCGCGACGCCGACAGCCTGCGCCCGCTGCCGCTGGACGAGACGCCCGCGGAGCTGCGGCCGATCGTCGGCTCGATGAACGCGCTGTTCGAGCGCATCGAGGCCGCGCGCCAGCGCGAGCGGCGTTTCACCGCCGATGCCGCGCACGAGCTGCGCACGCCGCTGGCGCTGCTGCGCGCGCAATGGGACGTGGCGCGCAACAGCAGCGACCCCGGCGAGCGCGCGCACGCCGAAGGCCGGCTCGAAGCCGGCATCGCGCGCATGGACCGGCTGGTGTCGCAGATGCTGGCGCTGTCGCGTGTGGAGGCCGCCGAAGGCCTGCCGCAGCGCCGCCCGGTCGACTGGGTGCCGATCGTCGGCCAGGTGATGAGCGACACGCTGCCGCTGGCCGAGCGCCGCCGCATCGAGCTGGGCTGCGACTGGCCCGAGCCGCCGGCGCAGCCGCTGCCGCTGGACGGCGACCCGGCGCTGCTGGAGATCCTGCTGCGCAACCTGGTCGACAACGCCACACGCTACGCCCCGGAAGGCGGCAGCGTGACGGTGGTCTTCGAGCCCGACGCGCTGCGTGTCGAGAACGACGGCCCGCCGCTGGCGCCCGAGCTGCTGCAGCGCCTGGGCGAACGTTTCCGCCGCCCCGAAGGCCAGGCCGAGAGCGGCAGCGGCCTGGGCGTGTCCATCGTGCAGCGCATCGCGGTGCTGCACGGGCTGGAGATGCGCTACGGGGCGCGGGCGGATGGGACGGGGGTGGTGGCGCGGGTGGGGCGCGTCGCGACGGGCCCGGCCGAGCATCGGGGCCACCGCGATGCCCGGTGAGACGCACGGGTTTCCTCTCGTACGGGGCTCGGCAACGGCCGCCATCGGCTCGGCGGCCCCGTCGCCCACGCTTGCGGTGGACCCCCTGGTGGCCGAACGCACCATCTTCAGTCCCGACAGGACGCACCGCTTCACGCTTTTCCGGTACTGGGGCGATCACGAGGACTATGCGTGCGGCATCAGCATGAATCCATCGGGTGCTGCGGAAGACGTCGGCGATCCGACCGTGGACGGCATGGCGCGGCGAGCCAGGGAATGCTGGGGCGTCGGCGCCTATTACCAGCTGAACGTCATGTCTATCCGGGGAACGTACTCGGCGGACTTGCGCAATGCCGCCGTCGTGAACCTGCGCGAGAACGACGAATGGATTCGGAGAATCGCGGCTCGGGCACGAATCGTGGTGGTCAGCTGGGGGAACCCCGGCCACAAGTCGGGGCGCGGGCCTGCGGTGGAAACGATCCTTCGGGAGGTTTGCGACCCTGCAAAGGTGTTTTGCTTCGGCAAGAACAAGAACGGATCTCCAGTTCATCCGCTCTACCAACGGATTGATGCGCCACTGAAGCCCTACTTTGACTGAGGACCGCTCGACCGCCATGCCCACCCGCCTCGCCTCCTGCTCCTGCGGCCGCCTCACCGCCACGGTGAGCGGCGAGCCGCTGCGCGTCTCGATCTGCCACTGCCTGGCCTGCCAGCGCCGCACCGGCAGCGTGTTCGGGCAGCAGGCGCGCTTCCGGCGCGAGGACGTCGTGCTCGCCGGCGCCTCGACCGAGTTCGTGCGTGTCGGCGACGACGGCGGCCGGGTGCGTTTCCACTTCTGCCCGGCCTGCGGCGCGACGGTCTGGTACGTCGTCGACGACATGCCGGAGTCGATCGCGATCCCCGTCGGCGCGTTTGCCGACCCGGCTTTCCCGCCGCCCACCGTCTCGGTCTACGAAGAGCGAAAACACGGCTGGGTGCAACCGCCGCCCGAGGCCAAACACATCCCCTGAGACCGGCGCCGCCGGCCCATAGAAGATGAAACCCCTGCTCGTCTCGCTCGCCCTGGCGCTGGCCGCGGCGTCGGCCACGGCCGCCGAACCGGTGCGCCGCATCGGCGTCTATGTGCTGCCCTACTACGCCGCCGCGGCCGACGACGGCGGCCGCCCGCAGGTGGCGGTCGGCAAGGCCTTCGACGAACGCCTGGCGAGCGACGACCCGGCCGTCGTCGCCGAGGTCGAGAAGTCCATCCGCGCGGCGCCCGAGCTCGTCACGCCGATGACGCTGATGGTGCTGGCGATCCGGCTCTACGACGTCGGCCTGCGCGACGAGGCCGTGTTCTGGTTCTACGCCGCCAAGGACCGCTACGCGACGCTGGCCGCGGTGCTGGACATGTCACATCCGGCGCTCGCCCAGGTGGCCCAGGCGACGAGGGACTTCGCCGTCACCGCCGGGCCCGACCTCAACGGCTACGCCTTCTGCGACCTGGGCCGCCAGGCGCGGCAACGCCAGGCGGCGCTGGACTGGGTGGCGGCGCACCCGTACCGGGCGCTGTTCATCGACGCGCTGCCGGCACGCCCGGGGGACCGCCAGGCCCACCTCGAGGCTGCGCTCGCCGATCTGCGCACGCAGGCCGCGCGCGAACGCGACGCGCTGGCGACGCCGGAGCTTCGCGCCCGTGTCGCGGCCACCCGCGAGGCCAACCAGATGCAGGACAAGTACTGCTGGTGAGGGGGTCAGGGGGCTGAGCCGCCGGGCGTGCCCCGGCTCAGCCCGCCGCGTCGCCGCGCGACTCGTAGGCCGCGGGCGTCACGCCGGCGCGGCCCAGGAAGGCGCGCACGTGCAGCACCGACTGCCGGTCGAGCTCGTCGCCGCCGTGCGGCCGGTGCAGGATGTCTTCCACCTTGCCCAGCGTGACACGCAGGCGCGCGCCGGAGATCGGCTCCAGCGTCGCGCCGACGTGCTTCAGCAGCGACTCGACGTCGCGCCAGTGCAGGTTGTGCGGCGGCGGGTCGTGGAACAGCGCGCGGATCAGGTTCGTGTGATGACGGCTCATGCACGGCTCCTGGAGCTGACGCATGAGCGTAGCCGACGGTCGCGGCGCCGGTCTACGAAGGATCAAGCATCGCCCGGCTCGCGCAGCCAGGCCGGGAGGTCGCGCTGGCCATGCAGCACGCGCCAGACGTCGACGTGATCGTCGCGCTCGACGTAGGACACGAGGTACGGGTAGCGCTTCAGCGGCCAGGCGCGCAGGCCGGGAAGGTTCAGCTCGTGCCCCAGGCGCGGCGAAGCGCTTGCCGGATGCCGGCCGATGTGCGCATACGCCCGCTCCAGCGCGTCGACGAAGCCTGCAGCCGCCGTCCCGGCCCCTTCGGCGAGGTAGAAGTCCAGCGCCTGCGCAACATCGTCGACGGCCTGCTGGCGCGCGACGACGGGTTTGGGTTTCACGCTTTGCGGCGCGGTACGGTGGCCGTGCGCACGCGCTCGCGCAGCCCGTCGAAGTAGGCGTCGTCAGCCACCACGGCCGGGACCGACGCAGCGCCGGCCAGCAGCAGGCCACGCAGCTGCTGGCGCTCCTGGTCCTGGCGGATCAGCTCGCGCACGTACTCGCTGCTGGTGCCGTAGCCACGCTGGCTGACCTGCTCGTCGACGAAGCTCTTCAGCGCATCGGGGAGGGAGATGTTCATCGTGCCCATCGCATGAGCCTAGGCGCCTTGGCAAAAATTGGCAAACGTGCCGCCTCGAACAGCTTGCCAACCCCGAGGGGCCGAGGGGCGCCACGGCGTCCCTCCGGCAAGCGACGCCCCGGCGCCACGCCACCCGAAGCAGGGGATGCCGAGGCACGGCCGCCGCCTATGCTGTCGGCCGCACGCCCTGCCCACCATGCGCCACCGCCTGCTCGCCCCGCTCGCCCCTCTGGCCCTGTTGCTGGCCACCACCACCGCCGCCGCGCAGCCGGTCCCGCTGGACGAGGAGCCGTTCACGCGCCACGCGGCCGGGCAGTTGCAGCGCACGCTGCCGTCCAGGCCGGTCACCGTGCTGGGCCCGCTGACGCTGGGCCTGGGTGACGCCCAGATCAACCTCGACCGCATCCACGCCTTCTGCCGGCGTGACGCCGAGGGCTGCGCCGAGCGGCTGGACGCCTTCCTGCACGACGTCGCCACCGCGCTGGGCGACGCCCAGGCCAAACCCCGCGCCGACGCGCTGCGCATCGTGCTGCGCTCGGCGGCCTACGTCGTCAGCGCCCGGGCGTCGATCGCCGGCGGCCGCGTCCCGGGCCGGCTGGACGCCCGGCCCTTCTTCGGCGGGCTGATGGCCGTGCCAGTGCTCGACGGCGAACGTTCGGTGCAGCTGCTGGGCAGCGGGCAGCGTGAAGAGCTCGGGCTCGACGACGACCAGGCCTACGCCCGCGGCCTGCAGAACCTGCGCACGCGCCTGGTGCCGCTGGCCGTCGCGGCGCCGCCGGTCGCGCCCGGCCGGCTGGGCGTGCTGGCCGACGACGTCTACCAGCCCAGCCGGCTGCTGCTGCACGACAGCTGGGCCGGCCTGGCCGAGGCCCAGGGCGGCGTGCTCGTCGTCGCGGTGCCGGCCACCGATCTGCTGCTGTACTCGGCCGACGATTCGCCGGCCGGCCTGGCCGCGTTGCGTGCGCTGGTGGCCGACACGATGGCGCGCGCGCCCAACCCGCTGGCCCCGCTGCTGCTGCGCTGGCGGCCCGAGGGCTGGGAACTCGTGCCCGCCCGCTGAAAACCCGTTTCAACGCCGAACGACATGCTCCGACGTCTCGCCACCCTGCTCGCCGCCTCGCTGATCGCCGGCTGCGCCGTCACGCTCAACGGCGTGACCGTCCCTCCCGCCACGCTGCAGCAGGCCAAGTCGATCGCCGTCGTCTCGGTGCTCGGCGACACCGTGCGCTACACGCGCCAGGGCTTGCTCCAAAGCGACGACGTTCCGTTCGACGTGCCCGGCTGGGGTTTGGACGAGCGCTATGCCGACCTCTACGCCGAAGCGATCACGCATTCGTTCGGCATCAGCGCCCGGCCCGTGCACGGGCCGTTGCAGAAAGACCTGCTGCGCACGCTCTACGTGCGCAAGGGCATCAACGGCAAGGGCCAGCCCGACTGGGAAGCCGCAGCACCGCAGCTGCGGGCCATCGTGCAGCAGACGCAGGCCGACCTGCTGGCCGTCGTGGTGCGCGACTGGACCCAGGCCCCGGTCGCCTTGACCCAGTACCTGGTCGAAGGCCTGGGCTTCACCGGCGGGCGGGGTCTGTGCGCCACGCACGCCTACATGCTGGTGGCGCTGGTCGACGGCAACAGCCTGGAGCCGGTGGCCGGCGCGGCGCTGAGTTGGCGCGATCCGCAATCGCGGTGGCACATGCCCGTCGCGCCGTTGCCACAGGAGATCTGCGCCCACGCCGCAAGCGGCAGCCTGTCGCCGCAGGAGCTGGACATCGTGCATCGGTCCGTCGTGCGGGCCGCCGCGCCGGAGGTCATCGAGCAGACGGTCAAGCGCCTCGTGAAGGCGCGCTGAGGCGAGCCCTTGGCCGGCGCGCGCCGGGTGCTCGGGCAAACTCCCGGTTCACGCCCATCGCCACCCGCCATGCGCATCGACATCGACATCGACACCCTGGACGAAGCCCAACTGCTCGACCTCAACCGCCGCATCGTCGCGCGCCTGAAGCTGCTGCACGACATGAAGGCGCACGTGCAGATGATGGACTTCCGCGTCGGAGAGAAGGTGTCGTTCCAGCCCGACGGGCACCCGGTGCTGTTCGGGATCATCACCAAGTACAACCGCAAGACGGTCACCGTGATCACCGAAACCGGCATGCAGTGGAACGTCGCGCCGGCCTTCCTGCGCAAGCTGAAGACGGTGGACGAAGCCCCGGCCGCGGGTGCCGTGGCCCGGCTTCACCCGGGCTGAAGGCCGGCCCGGCCTCAGCCGCCGCAGTCCACGACGCGCAGGCCCAGACTCTCGAATGCCTCGAAGTCGCGGTCGGCGTGCAGCAGCGTCAGCCCGTCGAGCGGGCAGCGCGTCGCGATCAGCATGTCGACCGTGCCGCGCACGGTGACGCCGGCCGCACGCAGACGGCGGTACAGCCGCGCCGCCTGCACCGCCACCTCGAAGCCGCCGATCTCGACCGGCTCCAGGCGGCCCAGCAGTTGCCTGGCCTCCTCGAAGCCGCGCTCGTCACGAAAGCCCTGCAGCACCTCGGCCAGGATCAGATCGCCGATGGCGAAGCGTTCGAGGCCCAGCTGACGGTCCAGCCACTCGGCCTGGGCCGTGGACTTGCCGCGGAAGAAGTCGATCCAGACGCTGGAGTCGACGAGGATCATGCGTCGCGCCGCATCGCGTCCAGGTCACCGACCCACTCGTACTTGCCACGCAGCCGCCGCAGTTCGGTCTGCTGCTGCAGCCGCAGCAGCGTGCGCAAGCCGGCCTCGACCGCCTCGCGCTTGGTCTTCAGCCCCGTGGCCTTCAGCGTGGCGGCCATCAACTCGTCGTCGATCACGATGTTGGTGCGCATGTGTGTACTCCATGTCGACTGAATACACATCATAGCGCCGCGCGCTTCACGCGAGGCGCTGAGCCTCGCCCTCCCGGGCCCGGCCTCAGCGCTTGATCTTCACCAGCAGCTGCCGCGCCTCCTCGCGCCGCCCGGCGTCGGCGATCTGGCGGCCCGGGCGCGGCGGCGCGTCGATGGCGCGCTGCAGGTAGGTCACGGCGTCGGCCTCGCGGCCGGTCTCGACCAGGTACTCGCCGTAGAAGTAGTTGGCGTCGATGCCCTGCGGGTTCAGCGCCAGCGCCTTCTGCAGCATCTGGCCGGCACGCGCCTTGTCGCCGAAGCCCAGCGGCCAGCCCGGCACCTTGTAGTACAGCACGCCCAGGCTGTTGTAGGCCGAGCCGTCGAGCGTGTTGCCGTCGATCTGGATCGCACGTTCGTACAGCGCCTTGGCCTGCTTGACGAGGCCCAGCGCGCCGAGCCCGCCCTTCTCGCCCGCCAGCGAGCTGACGATGATGCCTTCCCAGACCAGCGGCTCGGCGCGGCCGGGGAAGCTCTCGCTGGTCTTGTGGGCGTTGGCCACCAGGGTCTCGAAACGCTTCTCGCGCTCGGCGGCGGGGGTCTGGTAGCGGATCACCTCCCAGTCGTGCTGCAGCGCGGTGACGGCGTCCTCGACCGGGCCGGCCTGGGCGACAGGCAGCGCAGCCAGCGCGGCGGCGGCGACGACGAGGGAGCTCAGCAGGGAGCGGCAGATGTTCATCGGGTCTGTCCTTGGGTGGGGGCCGCCGCCGGCAGGCTGCGGCGATGTTTGCTGAAGCCGGAGTCCATCCAGGCACCCAGCAGGCCGTTCAGGCGGGCGAAGACACGTTCGCCGCCGCCCAGCGTGCGCTCGGGCGCCTCGCTCTCGATCAGCTGCAGCAGCGCCTGGGCGACGAGCTCGGGCGTGTCGCTGGCGGCACCGGTGGAGACGTTGTAGGCCTGCGCCGCGGCGTCGTTGAAGGCGGTGCGCGTGCTGCGCGGGGCCAGCGTCTGCACACGCACCGGGCCGTCGCCCAGCTCGCGCCGCAGCGCCTCGGCAAAACCGTGCAGCCCGGCCTTGCTGGCGCCGTAGACCGAGAAGCCCGGCAGGCCGATGCGGCCCAGCACCGAGCCGACGAAGACGATCTGGGCGCGCGGCTGGCGTTGCAGCTGCGGCAGCAGCGCCTGGGTCAGCAGCATCGGCGCCAGCAGGTTGGTCTGCAGCACCTGCTCGACCTGCGCCGCGGGCACCTGGGCCAGCGCGCCGAAGGCCGGCACGCCGGCGGCGTGCACGACGACGTTGGCGTTCCAGTCGCCCGCCGCCTGCACGACAGCCTGGCGGCCTTCGGGCGTGGCCAGGTCGGCACGTTGCCAGGCGTTGCCGGGGCCGCTGGCGCCGCGGCCGACACCGAGCACCGCGGCGCCCTGTTCGGCCAGCGCCTGCACCATCGCGCGGCCGATGCCGCCGGCCGCGCCGGTCAGCACGACGCGGGTCTGGTCGATCTTCATGCCGCCTCCTCGACGGGTTGCGGCAGCGGCAGGCTGCGGAAGACGTCGCCGTACAGGCGGTAGAACACGCGCGCGGCATGCACGATGGCGGCCTGGTCGGCGGGGTCGTGGATCTGGTCCATCAGCAGCTCGAAGTGCTGCACGTGCTCCTGGTCCAGCGTGCCGTGCGAGCGCAGGTAGCTGAAGGCCGAGTCGGGCAGCGCCAGCGCCTGCTGGATGGCGTCGGCGGCGTGCAGCGCCAGCGACACGCTGGTGCCTTCGAGCACCAGCACCATGCCGAAGAAGCCCAGCGGGTTGCGCCGCGCGATCGTGTCGTAGGCGTAGGCGACCATGACCTCGGTGGCGATGCCGGGGGCTCCGTGGCGCACGGCTTCGGCGTCGCCGCCGGCGTGGGCGATGTCGTCGAGGATCCACTCGTCGTGGCCGGACTCCTCCTCGATGTACTCGTCCAGCGGGCCTTCGAGCCAGGCGTGGTGCGCGGGCAGCGCGGCGCGCACGGCCTTCAGCAGCGGCACCGTGTGGCGCACGTGGTGGAAGGCCTCGCGCAGAAAGGCCAGGTAGCTGGGCCGCGAGACCTCGCCGCGCAGCGCGCCCTGGATGATCGGCGTGGCGAGCAGGCCGCTGCGGGCCTCGGTGGTCTGTTCGAGCAGGGTGGCGTGGAATCCCATGGCGTGTCAGCAGGTGGCGATGGCAGGCGCCGCGTCGAGCCCGAGGGCGTCGGCATGGCCGGCGAGGATGGCGTCGCGGCGCGGGCGGCCGTTGGCGGTGGCCAGGCCCGAGGCGGCGTCGAAGGCGTCGGCGGCGCGCGTCCAGCGGGCGACGCGGGCGTAGTCGGGCAGCGTGGCGTTGGCGGCGGCCACCGCGGCGTCGAGCTGGTGGTCGCCGACCGCGGGCGACGACGGCCAGAGCACCGCCGACAGCGCCGGCTGGCCGTCGCCGAGCACCACGGCCTGGGCGACGGCCGGCTGGCAGCGCAGCGCGGTCTCGGGCCATTCGGGCGAGACGTTGCGGCCGTAGCCGGTGATCAGCAGGTTCTTCTTGCGGCCGACGACGTGCACGAAGCCGGCGTCGTCGATGCGGCCCAGGTCGCCGGTGGGCCACCAGTCGCCGTGGCGCGCGGCGGCGTCGCCGACGTAGCCGGCGAACAGCGGGCCGCCGACCTCCAGCTCGCCGTCGGCGGCGACGCGCACGCGGGCGTGCGGCAGCGGCCGGCCGGCGCTGCCGGCGTTGTCGGCCCCGGGCAGGTTCAGCGTCTGCACCGAGGCGCCTTCGGACAGGCCGTAACCTTCGTAGGCCGGCAGGCCCAGCGCACGCGCCGCGTGCAGCACCGGCGCGCCCACCGCGGCGCCGCCGACGGCGACGAAACGCAGCGAGGCCGGCGCGCGCCGGCCGCTGGCGGCCAGCCAGCCGCACCAGGCGCGCAGCATCTGCGGCAGCAGGATCAGGCTCTGCGCTTCGTGGCGCTCGACGGCGGCGTGCAGCCGGGCCGGGTCGAAGCTGGACGAGCCGGCGAGGCCGACCTCGGCCAGCGGCGGGCAGATCACGGTGCTGCCCTGGCGGCGCGGCGCCATCAGCCCGGCGACGTTCTCCAGCAGCACCGCGTAGGGCAGCGCGGCGAGGTGGCGTTCGATGGCCAGCGGCGCCAGCGCCTGCACCAGGCCGTCGGCCACGGCGTCCATCGCCGCGGCCGTCAGGCACACGCCCTTCGGCGTGCCGGTGCTGCCCGAGGTGTAGGTGATCTTGGCGGTGCCGGCCGGCAGCGTCGGCCGCAGCGCCGGCAGGCGCGCGGCGGCGAGCGTGCCGGCAACGCTGGCCAGCGGCTGCCAGTGCAGCCCGGGCCAGCGCGCGGCCAGCGGCGCGGCAGCCACCAGCGTGTCGACGCCGGCCGAGGCCAGCACGTGGCCGAGCATCGTGGCGTCGAAGAACAGCGGCAGCGGCACGTGCACGACACCGGCGCCACGCGCGGCGTCGTCGAACACGGCGAAGGCGGCGCCGTTGTCCAGCAGCGTGGCCAGCACCTGCGTGCCCTGGGCACGCAGCCAGCCGGCCGCGGCCTCGGTGGCGGCGGTGAGTTCGGCGGCGCTCCAGGCGCGGGCGCCGTCGACCAGCGCCGGCCTCAAGCCGCACCCCCGCGGCGGCGGAAACGCATGATCGCGGCGTCCAGCCGGCCGGCCAGCACCAGCGGCCGGTGGTCGTAGTACGTGCCCCAGCGTGCGGCGTCGCGGCCCAGCACCGCCGGGTCGGCGACACCCAGCGTCACCGGCGCGATGCCCAGGCGCACGAAGAGGTGGCGCAGCTCGACGGTCAGCGTGCAGACCACCCAGTCGTAACCCTGCTCGGCCAGGTGCGGGCCGATGCGCGTGATGAGGCGGCGGCCTTCGCCGGCACGCGCGGCGGCCAGATGGCCGACCTCGACGATGCGCTCGCGCACCGCCGGTTCGCCGAGCAGTTGCTCGACCGGCGCGTCGAGATAACGCTCCAGGAACAGCTCGCCCTCGCGTGCCGGGCGGTAGCCGGCGGCAGCGACGAGTTCGCCGCTGCCGTCGTGCAGCCCGACCATCGCCGGCGCGAACTCGCGCACGTCGGCCTCGTAGCGCTCACGGTAGACGCGGCGCACCAGCGCCTCGACCTCGGGCCGACCGCCGGCGTCGCCCGGATAGACGCGCAGGCGCGGCTCGGCGCCCGGACGTTGGACGAGGCTCATGGCCGGCTCCCGCAGCATGCTCGGCATGCAGACTCCCTTCAGGCGCTGCCGCGGAATGCGGCAGCTGACGGGGAGGATGCTCGCGGCCGACGATTAGCGCGGCATTAACGCAACAGCGCCGGGCACCACCGCGGCGTGCAGCGCGTCACGCGCCGAGCACCGGAAACTCGCGTCCTGGCAAGGCTTTGGCGCGTATCCCATGGGCTTGGGCGGTTTCCCGCCCCGTTCCGGTGCGGAGCCTGACAGAATCGAACGATCGTTCGAAAACAGCGTCCATTGCGGCATGTCAACGCAACCTTCCCCCAGCCTCGACCTCAGTTCCGTCCGCACCCTGCCCGAGCTGCTGCGCTGGCGCGTCGCGTTGAGCCCCGACGCCGAGGCCTACCGCGAACACGAGGACACACGCGGCTGGGTGAGCTGGAGCTGGCGCCAGTTCGGTGACCGTGTCGAACGCTGCGCCGCGGCACTGGACGTGCTGGCCCCGGCACGCGGCGCGCGCATCGCGATCCTGCTGCCCAACGGCCTGGACGCGGTGACGCTGGACCAGGCGGCACTCGCGCGCGGCTGCGTGCCGCTGCCGATGCACGCGCTCGACAACCCGCTGTCCATCGCCTACATCCTGGCCGACAGCGGCGCCGAGCTGCTGGTCACGCAGACCGAGGCCCAGTGGCAGGCGATCGCCGGCTGCGGCGCGCTGCCGGCGACGCTGCGCCAGGTGGTGATCCGCGAGCGCGACGAGGGCGCTGCCGCAGCGGCCACCGGCGGGCCCGAGCTGCTGTCGCTGGCGCAGTGGCTGGCGCGGGCTCATGCCCGGCCGCCCGCAGCGCCGGTGCCGGTCGACGAGCAGGAGCTCGCGGCGCTGGTCTACACCTCGGGCACGACCGGCAAGCCCAAGGGCGTGATGCTCACGCACCGCAACGTGATGGCCAACGTGAAGGCGGTGCTGGCGCGCATCGCGCCGCGGCCGGACGACGTCTTCCTGTCCTTCCTGCCGCTGTCGCACACCTTCGAGCGCACCGCCGGCTACTACCTGCCGATCGCCGCCGGCGCGACGGTGGCCTTCGCACGCTCGACGCAGCACCTGCCCGAGGACATGAAGACGGTGCGCCCGACGGTGCTGATCTCGGTGCCGCGCATCTACGAACGGGTGTTCGTCAAGCTGCAGACGATGCTCGAAGGCTCGGCGCTGAAGAAACGGCTGTTCGAGATGGCGCAGGCCGTCGGCTGGCGGCGCTTCTGCCGCGCGCAGAAGCTGCCGGTGCCCGGCTCGGTGCCGGCGGCCTGGGACGCGCTGATCTGGCCGCTGCTGGCCAGCCGCGTCAGCGCGCCGCTGCAGGCGCAGTTCGGCGGCCGGCTGCGGCTGGCGGTGAGCGGCGGTGCGGCGCTGTCGGCACCGATCGCGCGCTGCTTCCTCGGCCTGGGCCTGCCGATCGTGCAGGGCTACGGCATGACCGAGAGCACGCCGGTCATCAGCTGCAACACGCCGGAAGACAACGACCCGGCCAGCGTCGGCCGGCCGCTGGACGGCGTCGAGGTGCGCATCGGCGACAACCGCGAGCTGCTGGTGCGCGGCCCGAACGTCATGCGCGGCTACTGGAACCGCCCCGAGGACACGGCGCGTGCGCTGGAAGGCGGCTGGCTGCACACCGGCGACCAGGCCAGCCTGGACGGCGGGCGCATCCGCATCGTCGGCCGCGTCAAGGAGATCATCGTCACCGCCACCGGCGAGAAGATCGCGCCGACCGACCTGGAGATGGCGATCGTCGCCGACCCGCTGTTCGAATCGGCCTGGGCCTTCGGCGACAACCGGCCGTTCATCGCCTGCATCGCCGTGCTGGCCGCCGGGCCGTGGGAGCGGCTGGCACGCTCGCTCGGGCTGGACCCGGCGGCGCCCGAGTCGCTGCAGGCCCCGGCGGCGCGCGAGGCGGCGCTGGCGCGCATCCGTGCCGCCACCGCCGCCTTCCCGCACTACGCCCAGCCGCGTGCGGTGTGGCTCACGACCGAGCCCTGGACCATCGAGAGCACGATGATCACGCCGACGCTCAAGTTGAAGCGCAACAACCTCCAGTCGCGCTACGGCGAGCAGGTCGAGGCGCTGTACCGGCGCTGAGCCGGGGTCAGGCACCGACGCGGAACACCGCCACCGCCCGCGCCAGCGCCGCCGCACGTTCGCGCAGCGCCTGGCCGGCGGCGGCCGACTGCTCGGCCAGTGCGGCGTTCTCGCCGGCCGCCTCGTCGAGGCGCGCCATCGCCCGCGTGGCCTCGCACACGCCACGCGCCTGCTCGTCGGTGGCGGTGGAGATCTCGCGCTGGCGGTCGGCGACATGGCCGACGGCCTGGGCTGCAGCGTCGGCATCGGCACGCGCCGCCTCGGCGCGGCTCGCCCCTTCGGCGACATGGGCCGCACAGGCCGCGATCAGCGCACGCGCCTGGTTGGCCGCGCTGCGGCTGCGGTGCGCCAGCGCGCCGATGCGTGCGGCCACGACCGCGTAGGCGATGCCCTCCTCGCCGGCGCGCGCCGCGCTGACCGAGGCCTCGCGTGCCAGCAACTCGGTCTGGTCGGCAATGCCTTCCATCAGGTCGATGGAATCGGCGGCGGCGCGTGTGGCGCGCTCGATCGAGGCCATCGTCGTCAGCATCGCCGATGCCGACTGGCCGCTGCGGCGCACCGTCTGGCGCGCCTCGTCGGCGGCGGCATCGACTTCGCGCGCGGTGTCGGCCACGGCCTCGGCCGAACGCGTGATCTGCTCCATCGCCACGGCCGTCACCTGCACGTCGCCCGACTGCTGCCCGGCCAGCGTCGACAGGCCACGGCTGCCCTGCGCGATCTCCTCGGCGGCACCGGCGATGCGGCCGATCTCGCGGCGCACGTCGTCGACCACGGCGCGCATGTTGAGGTTGGCCAGCCAGATGGCCTGCTGCAGCGGCCCCAGTGGCGCGGCGAGATCGTGGTCGCTGCGGGTCGCAAGGTCGCAGGCGGCCAGGCGGCTGGCAGCCACCGTGGCCAGCCGCAGCTGCCCGGCGACACGCCGCTGGAACCAGGCCAGCAACAGGACGGCCGCGGCAACCGCCAGTGGCAGGCGCAGTGGCGCCAGCGGTCCGAGCGGCGCCAGCGCCAGCACGAGCACGGCGGCCAGCCCGGCGGCCAGGGCCGGCGTCGGGCTGCTCGGCCACCGGCGACGGGCGCCCGGGGCCGGCGCGCCATCGGCCTGTGCCAAGCGGGCGTAGCGCGCCTCGGCCTCGTGCACCTGCTGCGGCGTGGGCCGGTGGCGCACCGACATGAAGGCGACGACGCGGCCGTCGGCGAGCACCGGCGTGACGTTGGCGACCACCCAGTAGTGGTCGCCGTTGCGGCAGCGGTTCTTCAGCACGCCGCACCAGGGCCGGCCGGCCCCGATCGTCGCCCACATGTCGGCGAACAGCGCCGGCGGCGTGTCGGGATGGCGCACGACGTTGTGCGCCCGCCCGAGCAGCTCGTCGGCGGCATAACCGCTGACCTCCGCGAAAGCAGCGTTGCAGTGCGTGATGCGCCCCTGGACATCGGTCGTCGAGACCAGCATCAGCGTGTCGGGATAGTCCCGTTCGACCTGTGTGACCGGCAGGTTCGACTTCATGAGGCAGGCAGGCCGAGTGGGCGAAGACGTCAAAATATCACTTTTGCTATTTCGCGCACTATTGCCGAAGCATGAAGACCATCACGATCGGCGCCGGGCGGCAATAACGCACGCCCGGCACGGCGCACGCCGCGCGCCGGCGAGCCCGCCGACCGCCCGCCATCGGCTGACGCCGCCCGGCCGTTGCGGTTCAGGCCAGCCGCTGCTGCAGCGCCGCCACCAGTTCGGCCAGCGGCGGCCACGGCGCGGCCGGCAGCGCGTCGCGCGGCTCGTACTCGACCTGCAGCACCCGCTCCGGCACGTCCTCGTGGCGGGCCTCGCCCTCGGCGTCGAGCCGGCCTTCGATCGTCGCGCCGCCGTCGAAACGGATCGTGTAGCGCTGGCCGGCGAACGGCCGGCCGTCGGCGTCGTGGTGGGCGATCGCGATCCAGTTTGGCGGCGCGCCCGGCCGCCCCAGCGGCAGCGCCGGCAGCGGTGCGTCGACCCGGCCCGGCCCCGGGAACCGCTGGGCGCCGGACTCGACGACGAAGCTGCCGGCCGTCGTGAAGCGCACGTCGGCACCGTCGAGCACGAGCGCCGAACCGCCAGCCCGCAGCACGAGGCGGCGGCGGGCGACGAGACGCAGCTCGCCATCGGCGGCCTGCAGCCGCAGGCGGCCCTCGGCCTGCAGCGACAGCGCGCCGGCGTGGGCACGCACGGCGGCATCGCCAGCGGCGGCGACACAGCGCAGGTCGCCGCCGGCCGAGAGCTGCAGCCGCCCGCCCGCGGCCAGCGCCGCGTCGGCGTTCACGCCGGTGCGGCAGCCCGCGCCAGCCACCGACACCAGGTCGCGGCCGGCGGCCTGCAGCAGCTCCGCGGCGCTGGCCAGCACGAGCGTGGCCTCGGCGGCGACGACCAGCCGGGCGTGCTCCGCGGCGTCGGCCTGCACCGGGCCGGCAGGCAGGTCACCGAGCGGCACGAACAGGCCCGCGGCCGCCAGCGCCGCCGGAGCCTGCGCCGAGGGCGGCGCCGTGCCGCCCCGGGCCGCCGCGGCCCGCGCCCGCGAGGCCGCCTGCCCGGCGGCCCGGTCCAGGCGTGCACACGGCTCCTGCACGTCCATCTGCGCACCGTCGCAGGAGCCGCCCCGGCCATCGCGGCGGTGCGTGCTGACGAGCAGGCCACGGCCGGCACGCAGGCTGGCCCGGCCGGCCGTCGCGGCCTCGAAACCGCGGCCGCGGACCTCGCCCCGCCGGGCCGAACCGGGCGGCTGCACCACGAGGTGGCCGAGGCCGAGTTCGGCGGCCGCCGGCAGGCTGGCCAGCCGGGTGCGCAGCTGCCCGCAGCTGTCGTCCAGCACCCACTCGCCGCAGGCCGCGCCGCGGCCCGGCATGGCGCTGAGAACGCCGGACAGCGCCGTGCCGGCGTACGGCGGACGGTCGCGGCCGTTGAACAGTGCGCCGAGCACCACCGGACGGTCGATGTCGCCGTCGAGATGGCCGACCAGCACCTCGGCACCGACCCGCGGCACGAAGACCGCGCCCCAGCCCGGCCCGGCCATCGGCTGCACGACACGCACCCAGGCGCTGCCGCGCCGGCCGGTGGCCCGGCGCAGCGGCCAGACGGCCTGGCCGACACCGTCTTCGCCGGGGTCGGCATCACCCTGCCAGCCGTAACGCAGCTTGACCCGCAGCGCGCCGTCGGCCATCGGCAGGCCGTGTTCGATGCCGACGACGGTGGCCGTCTGCAGCCCCGGCGCGAGGGCCCGCGGCGGCAGCCGCGGCACACGCGGCCGTGCGGCCGGCACGGCGTCGAAGCGGTTGCGGTAGCCGCCAGCGTCGAGATCGGCGGTGCCGAGCCGACGCGCCAGCACCGGGCCCAGCGCATTGGCGGCTTCGTGGTGCACACGTGTCAGCACCCAGCGGCTGCCCGCCAGGCCGGCGCCCGGGGCATCGACGAGCGTGAACGCGGCGCCCGGCGCGAAGGCGGGCACGGTGCCCGAGCCCTGGGCGAGCTGGCGGTCGAGCTCGAAGGCCGCGAGCTGCCGCTCGGCGCAGGCGTCGGCCTCGGCGGCATCGGCAAAACGGTCGACGCCGCCGACGTCACGGTACAGCGGCCCGGTCGCGACGCCCGGGGCAGACGCCCGCCCGCCGGCGACGAACGCGGCCGTGCACGACGACCAGGCGCCGACGCTGACCGCCGCCGGTCCGGCCGCGTGGTGGCAGGCGAAACGGGAGACCGTGTCGTGCGGCGCCGGCACCGACGGAGCCGGGGCCGCGAAACGCACCCGTCCCAGATCGGCCGGCGGTTCGTGGCCGTCGTCGACGACGAGGACGTGGCGCCAGCGGCCCGAGGCGGCCTCGGCGCCGCCGCGGATCTCGAAGCGCCAGCCCAGCCCGTCCTCGGCCATCAGCCGGGTGCAGAACGCCCAGTCGGTCTCGGCGTACTGGGTGCACAGCGCACGGCGCACCGGGGCACCGCCGCGCACGATGCGCCAGGCCGCGCCGGGCACGCTGGAGAAGACCTGCTCGAGGATGCGGTCGGTGCTCAGGTCCTCGTGCAGCGTGCAGCCGTGGCGCTGCTCCAGCAGCGCCGTCCACGGCCGCAGCCGCAGCTGCCAGCGCACGCCGCCGGCCGCCGCGCCGGCACGCGTGCTCTCGACGACGAGGCCGTACCAGGCGCGCGCCGGGCCACCGGGAGGCTCCAGGTGCACGCCGGCTTCGGCGCCGAGCAGGCCGTCGACGTCGGCGTCGGGCTCGGCCAGAGCCTCGAGATGGATCTCGAAACCGGAGCCCAGCGCCTCGTCGACGGTCACGCGCTCGGCCAGCAACGGCGGCCCGTCCGGCGGCGGCTCGAAGCGCAGCAGCCGGCCGTGCACCGACCAGCCGCAGACGCGGGTGCCGGCGGCCGTCGCGGCAGCAGTCATGGCCACGTGATGCGCAGCTGCGCCGGCTCGGCCGGCGGCGGCACGACCGGCGGCAACCGCGCGAGCTGCCGTGCCGTCCAGCCCGAGAGCTGCAGGTGCAGCCCACCCCAGGCCAGCAGCAGCACGCCGGCCACGACCGCCGCCACCACCCACGCCGGCACATGGCGGCGCAGCCGGTGCACGAGGTGGTCGGGCGCCTGCGCGTGCGGCGCGAACGCCGGCCGGCCGCCGCGCCAGCGGTCGATGTCGTCGGCCAGGCGCTGCGTCAGCCAGGCCAGGGCCTCGGGCGGCTCGAACGCGTAGCGCCCCTGGAAGCCGAGCAGCAGACACATGCGGAACACCTCCAGCACCGCCAGCCGGCGGGCGCCCTGTTCGCGCAGCCGTTCCAGGTGCTCGAAGAAGCGCTCGCCGGCCAGCGGCTCGTCGTGGCGCTCGAGCTGCAGCGGCCGCCGCGCCCAGGCCTCGCGCAAGGGGCCGGGCGTGCCGAGCACCACCTCGTCGGCCAGCGCGACGAAGGCGAAGCTGGCGAGCCGCAGGTCCTCGGGGTCGAAGCCGAGGCGCAAGCCCTCGGCCTGCACGCCGTCGAGCCAGGCGCCGAGCGTCCGGCGCAAGACCGCCGGATCGGCCGGCTGCTCGCCCTGGCGCAGGCGCTGCGGCACGTAGAAGCCTTCGTTCAGCAGGTCGAGCAGGTCGCGCCGCGCGGCGGGGCGCGGCGCGGCGAGTTCGGCGGCAGCGGAGACGGTCGCGGCCATCGCCGTCCTCAGCCCGCCACCGCGTGCAGCACCAGCCGCAGCCGCGGCAAGCCCTCGGGGGCGTGCACGGCCATCGCGCCGGCCTGGCGCATGCGGTCGTGGAACGGCCCGAGCGGCTCCACCAGGAAGCAGCACGCACCCGGCGCCAGCGGCAGCGCCGCCGGCAGCTGCGCGGCGGGCACCAGACGCACGCCGGCGACCGCCGTGTGCACCAGGCGCTCGACGTCCTCGGGCGAACCGATCTTCAGCCGCGCCGGCACCGCCTCGATCAGTGCGGCCATCGGCATCTCGGCCTGCACCGCCAGATACAGCGCGCAGCCCGGGCCGGCCGGCACGGCCTGCAGCGAAGCCAGGTGCCAGGACGGCCGCGGCTCGTCGAAGGCGATCGTCGTGCAGCGCGTCGAGACGACGGCCTCCAGCCCTTCGTGCACCAGCGCCTCCAGCGCCTCGAAGCCGGCAGCCGGCGCGGCGTGCCGGTAGGCGGGCAGGTCCGCCGGGCCGCGTCCGGGCGTGAAGGCGGCCAGCGCGCCGGCCAGCTCGAGCAGCGCGCCGAACAGCTGCTCCGGATGCACACCCGACCCGAGATGCATCAGGCGCGCATGGGCCGCGCTGGCGGTGTGCAGCAGCCAGAACGCGGCGACGTCGCCCGAGCGCAGCTCGACGACATGGCGCCCGGGCTGCGGCGGCAGGCCGTGCAGCGCGGCGCAACGCTCGCGCAGGCGGTCGAGCAGACGCCGCTGAAGTGCCAGCAGGGCCGGCGCCGCCGCCAGCGTGAGCGCGGGCGGCACGAAGCGGCGGTCCAGCTCGCAGCCGCCGGCGGCGCGGCGGCTCAGGCGCAGCAGCGGCAGCGCGGCCTGGGAACCGCCGGCCGGCTGCAGCCGCGGGCGGCGACGCAGCACGACGAGTTCGGCCTCGGGCGCCCCGGTGAACCAGTCGCCCGCCGGCACGGGATGCGCCGCGAAGCGCGCCGCCAGACGCCGGTCGTCGCCGGCGGCGTAGTTGCAGGCGTCGGGACGCAGCGGCTCCAGCACCAGCTCCCAGTCGGCGGTGAAGCCCGGGCCGAGGTCGACGGGCTCGGGCAGCTCGTCGTCGCGCGGCGCGCAGACGAACTCGCCGTCGGGCATCACGGCCTGCAGCGAGAGCACGCGCAGCAACCCGGCGGCGAGCGCGTCCTCGTCGACCTCGAGCGCGGCCAGCCCCCAGGCCTGCGGCAGCATCCAGCGCATCGCCTGCACGAGGCGCGCCTCGTGGTAGGCATCCTGGCGCTGGAAGTGCTGCGGGCGCAGGAACAGGCCCTCGCCCCAGAGGATCTTGGCGGTGGCGCTCACCGGCCGGGCTCCATCGGCCGGCACGGCGTCAATCGGACGAGGGGCATCGCAGGTCTCCGAGACGGTCGGCGCCGGGCGGGGCGTCCCAGGCGGCGCCGGAGGCAAGCGCCAGCGCGCAGCGGTGCAAGGACACCCGGATCGGCTGCGCCGCGGGCAGGGGGAACATGAGCTTCCAGCGGCCGGATGCCGGCGCGCGGAACAGCACTGCCAGGCCCAGCGCCCGTGTGCCGGCCGGCGGCCGCTCGCGCAGCGTCAGCGTGCGGCCCGGCGCGAGCACGATCTCCCGGACACCGTCGCCGCCGGCGGCCAGGCGTTCGTAGCCGGCACGCTGGAAGGCCGCGGGGTCTTCCAGCCAGCGCAGCTGCACGACGGCCGGCACCGGCACGCCGTCGGCACCGGCGTTGAGCACGGCGCTGGCGTGCAGCTCGACGACGGCCTCGGGCGGCACCGGCTGCGGTGCCGGCCCGAGACCGGCCGCGGCGAGCAGCCGCGTGGACCAGGACGCCGCACCACCGGCGGGTGCGGCGCAGGCCGCCAGCAGCGTCAGGCCGACGCAGCAGCCGAGCAAGGCGATGGAGCGAACGAGGCGTGTCATGGGGCGTGGCCGTTGACGCCATTGCAGCGCAGTGCAGGCGACGGCGCAGGCCCCCCGCGAGGGCGGCCCCCAGCGGGGGAATCGGCCGTGCCGGGCGGCTCCTAGAGTGCCCGGCAACGGTCCCGCCGGACCTGCCCGAGGAGCTCGCCCCGCATGAAACAGATCGCCCTGCCCGCCCGGCCGTCAGCCCTCGCACGCCGCCGCACCCCGGCGCTGGCAGCCCTGTCCGCCGCGCTGCTCGCCGCCTGTGCCGCCACGCCGCCGGCGCCCCCGGCCACGCCGCCGCTGGACGAGCGGCTGCGCCAGGCCGAGATCGCCCGCGCCCAGGGCAGCCCGGCGCAGGCACGGCAGCTGTGGCAGCAGGCCGCCCGCGAGCACCCGGCGAGCAAGCAGCCCTGGCTGAGCCTGGCCGACGACCATCTGCGCGCCGGCGAACACGGCAGCGCCATCGCCGCGGCCCAGGAGGCCGCCCAGCGCGACCCGCAGGACCGCGGCGCCCAGGGCATCCTGGCCCTCGGCGGGCTGCGCATCGCGACCGCGGCGCTGTCCGGCCTGCGCGAGCAGCCCGACGCGCTGTCGGCCGACACGCGCGGCGAACTGGTGTCACTGGCGCGCCTGCTGCGCGAGGCGCTCGGCGAAACGCCGACACCGGCCACGCCGCCGGCCGCGGCGGCACCACCCAGGACACGCCCGCGCCCGGCGCGCACGGCGCCCGCCGCAGCGCCACCCCCGGCGACGACGCCGGCCGCGCCGCGCGCAGCCGGCCTGCCGGCAGCGACAACCGTCCCAGGCGCCCCAGCCACCCCTGCCGCCGCACGGCCGCCGGTGAACAGCGCCGTCCCCGCCCCCAACCCCTTCGACCGCCTGCGCTGAACGCGCCCCGAGGAGAAACGATGCCCCGTCACGACAGCATCCAGTCACGGCTGGAACAGGTGCGCCCGCCGCGCGTGCGCCTGACCTACGACGTCCAGGTCGGCGACGCGATCGAGCACAAGGAGCTGCCTTTCGTCGTCGGCGTGCTCGGCGACTTCAGCGGCAGCGAGGGCGGCAGCGCGCAACCGCGGCGGCGGCTCAAGGAGCGGCGTTTCGTGCCGGTCGACGTCGACACCTTCGACGACGTGCTGCGCGGCATGGCGCCGGCGCTGCGGCTGCGCGTGCGCGACACGCTGGGCGCCGCCGGCGGCGAGCTGGCCGTCGACCTGCGCTTCGAGCGCCTGGAGGACTTCCGCCCCGAGGCCGTCGTGCGCCAGGTGGCCCCGCTGCGGCGGCTGCTGCAGGCGCGCTCGCGGCTGGCCGACCTGCGCAACAAGATGGCCGGCAACGAGCGCCTGGAAGACCTGCTGGTGCGCACGCTGCGCGAACCGGAGGCGCTGGCCGCGATCGGCCACGACGCCGCCGCGGCCGGGGCGTGACGATGGACACCGCCGTGCTGACCCCGCTGGAGCCGCTGCCCCCGCCGGCCCCCGACCTGCTCGACCGCCTCGTGCTCGACAGCCGCGTGGCCCGCGGCAGCGCCGAACACGGCCGGGCCCGCGAGCTGATCGCCCACCTGGCGCACGAGGTGGCATCCGGCAGCGTCACCGTCGCCGACAACCTCGGCGTCGCGCTGGACGCGCGCATCGCCGAGCTCGACGAGCTGATCTCGGCGCAGCTCGACGAGATCCTCCACCACCCGCGCTTCCAGCGCCTGGAAGCGGCGTGGAACGGCCTGCACTACCTCTGCCGCCACGCCGCCGGCGGGCCGCTGCAGAAGATCGCCGTGCTCGACGCCACCCAGAACGAGCTGGTGCGCGACTTCTCCGCGGCGATCGACTTCGACCAGTCGGCGCTGTTCCGCCTGGTCTACGAGGAGGCCTTCGGCAGCTTCGGCGGCGCACCGTTCGGGGCGCTCGTCGGCGACTACGAGATCGGCCGCGGCCCCGAGGACCTCTATTTCGTCGAGCAGATGTCGCACGTGGCGGCGGCCGCGCACGCGCCCTTCATCGCCGCGGCGTCGGCCGAGCTGTTCGGGCTCGACGGCTTCACCGAGATCGGCCGCCCGCGCGATCTGGCCAAGGTCTTCGACACCGCCGAGTACGCACGCTGGAAGAGCCTGCGGGCCAGCGAGGACGCACGCTACGTCGGTCTGGTGCTGCCGCGTTTCCTGGGCCGGCTGCCCTACGACGCCCGCCACGGCACCGGGGTCGAGGGTTTCGGCTACGTCGAACGGGTCGACGGCAGTGACCATTCGCGCTACCTGTGGGTCAACGCGGCGTACGCGCTGGCCGCGAGGCTGAACGCCGCCTTCGCGGCCTACGGCTGGTGCGCGGCGATCCGCGGCGTCGAAGGCGGCGGCCTGGTCGAAGGCCTGCCCACGCACACCTACCGCACCGACGATGGCGAGCGTGCGCTGAAGTGCCCGACCGAGGTGGCGATCACCGACCGGCGCGAGAAGGAGCTCGCCGACCTCGGCTTCATCCCGCTGGTGCACTGCCAGAACACCGACTACGCCGCGTTCTTCGCCGCGCAGTCGGTGCACCGGCCGCGGCGCTACGACAGCGACGCGGCCAACGCCAACGCGGCGCTGGCCGCCCAGTTGCAGTACGTCTTCAGCGTCTGCCGCATCGCCCACTACTTGAAGGCGATGATGCGCGAGAAGGTCGGCAGCTTCGCCTCGGCGGCCAACGTCGAGGAGTTCCTCAACCGCTGGATCCGGCAGTACGTCGTCGAGGACGACAGCGCGACGCAGGAGACCAAGGCCGCCTACCCGCTGCGCGAGGCCAGCGTCCACGTCAGCGAGATGCCCGGCCGCGCCGGCGCCTACCGCGCCGTGGCCTTCGTGCGCCCGCACTTCCAGCTCGACGAGCTCTCGGTCTCGCTGCGTCTGGTCGCCGAACTGGCGCCGCGCGGCACCTGAGCCCCCTTCCCTTCTCCCCGTTGCAGGAGCTTCCATGAAGGACATCTACGTCAAGTTCGACGGTGCCAGCGAGTTGCAGGGCGACAGCAGCGACAGCCGCCACGCCAACGAGATCGAGGTCTCGGCCTTCCGCCACCGCGTGTTCCAGCCGCGCTCGGCGACGGCCTCGTCCTCGGGCGGCCACACCGCCGAACGCACCGAGCACGGCGAGATGCTGTTCACCAAGCTGATCGACCGCGCCACGCCCAAGCTGCTGCGTGCCGCGTCGGCGGGCACGCTCTACCCCAAGGTGCTGGTCACCTTCTATCGCGCCTACGGCGGCAAGAACGCGACCGCGACCTCGCAGACGCGCATCGACTACTACCGCATCGCGCTCGAGGACGTGGTCGTGTCCTCGGTCGAGACCAGCGTCGACGGCGGCGACCTGCCCAGCGAAACCTTCGGCCTGCGCTACGGCAAGGTGACCTGGGAGTACAAGCAGCACAAGCTCGACGGCTCGGCCACCAGCACCGGCGTCGCCGGCTGGGACCTGCGGCGCAACGTCGCCGTCTGAGCGCGGCATGCGGCCCCCGTCGCTGCTCGAGCGGCTGCTCGGCGACTCGCCCGCCGAGGCCGGGCGCTCGCCGCGCGCCGCCGCCGACCGCCTGCGCCGAGCGCTGGCGCACGACATCGAACGGCTGCTGAACACGCGCTGCGCCTGGCCGCCTGAGCGGCTGCAGCGCTGGCCGCGGGCTGCACGCTCGGTGCTCGCGCTCGGCATGCCCGATCCCGCCGCCGAAACGGGTGACAGCCTGGCGGCACGGCGCCGCATCGCCGAACACATCCGCCACACGCTGTGCGTGCACGAACCCCGGCTGCAGGGCGTGCGCGTCCAGGCGCTGGACGGGCGCGACGCGGCATTCTCGATCGAGGCCGCGCTGCACCACGGCACCGACGGCAGCGGCCTGCACTTCGACGCCGAGGTGCTGCCCGGCTCGCGGCACTACGCCGTGCTGCCGGCGATCGGGCCCAGGGCCTGAGCCGATGCACACGCTGCTGCCGCACTACGAGCGCGAGCTCGCCTGGTTCGACGAGGCGGCCCGGGAGTTCTCGCGGCGCTACCCGCGTGTGGCCGGCCGGCTGGCCACCGGAGCCGACCTGGCCGAGGACCCGCACGTCGAGCGGCTGATCCAGTCCTTCGCACTGCTCGCCGCCCGGCTGCACCAGCGGCTGGACGAGGAGGCGCCGCGCCTGGCGCAGGCGCTGCTGGAGCTGGTGCACCTGCTGGCGCTGCGGCCGTTTCCGTCGTGCAGCATCGTGCGTTTCGGCGCTGCACGCAGCCTGTCGCAGCTCAGCACCGCGCACCGGATCCCGCGCGGCACGCTGCTGCACGGCCAGCCGGTGCAGGGCGTGCCGTGCCGCTTCACGACGACCCAGGACGTCTGGCTGGCGCCGGTGCAGGTGGCCGGGCTGCGCCGCCAGCCCGGCGACGTCGGCCTGGCGCCCGGCATGTCGGCGGCCGCCGCCTGCCTGAGCCTGCGGCTCGAACTCGTGTCGCCCGCGGCACGCTGGGCGACGCTGGGCCTGCCGGCGCTGCGGCTGCACCTCGACGCGGCACCGTCGCAGGTGGTGGCGCTGCGCGAGGCGTTGCTCGACCACCTGGCCGGCGTCTCGCTCGCGCTCGACGACGGCAGCCCCCGGCCGGTGCCCGACGCCGCGCCGCAGGCCGTCGGGTTCGCCGACGACGAAGCCCTGCTCGACGACGTGGCGCCGGCCCGCGCCGCCGAACGCCTGCTCGGCGAGTACTTCGCCTTCCCGGCCAAGTTCGACTTCATCGACCTGCCGCTGCCGGCCGCGCTGCGCGGCAGCGAGGCCCGCAGCGCGACGCTGCACTACCGCCTGGCGGCGCGACCGGGCCGCAGCGGCGCCGCCTGGGACGAACTCGACGGCCTCGGCGCCGGGCAGCTGCTCGCCGGCTGCACGCCGGTGGTGAACCCGTTCCGCCAGCGCGCCGAGCCGATCCGCGTCACGCACGAGCGAGAGGCCTACCCGGTGGTCGTCGACGCGCGGCGGCCTGCGGCCTACGAGGTGCACCGCGTCGAGCGTGTGCGGCGCACACGCGCCGGCGAGCGCGACACGGTGCACGAGGAGCTGGCGCCGCTCTATTCGCTGCGCCACGCCTCGGCCACGCCACCGGGCAGTTCCGGGGCCTGCTTCTGGGCCGTGCGCCGCGACCTGCTGCGCGCCGCGGTCTCGCCCGGGCACGAGCTCGAGCTGACACTGGTCGACACGGCGCTGGACCCGGCGCGTCCGGGCCAGGACACGCTGTCGCTGGACGTGCTGGCCGGCAACCGCGACCTGCCGGCACGCATGTCGATCGCCCGGCCCGACGGCGAACTGCAGGCCGACGGCGGCAGCCCGGCCGACGAGATCGTGCTGCTGCGCCGGCCCACGCCGGGCAGCCGCCCGACACCGGCGGGCGACGCGGCGTGGCGCCTGGTGTCGCTGCTGGCGCTGGCGCGCACGCCGGCCGACGACACCGGGCTCGAGGGCCTGCACGAATGGCTGGCGCTGCACGACCCCGGCGGCGGCGCCGCCGCCCGCGGTGTCGTCGCCGGGCTGCGCCGGCTCGAGCAGCAGCCGGCCACGACCTGGTGGCCCGGCCCGCCGGCGCCCTGCCTGCTGCGCGGCCGCGAGATCCGCCTGGGCATCGACGAGTCGGCCTTCGTCGGCACCGGCGTCGGGCTCTTCGGCCGGCTGCTGTCGCAGGCGCTGGCGCTGCGGGCGCCGGTGAACAGCACCACGCGGCTGCAGCTGGTGTCGGTGGCCGACGGCACGACGCTCTTCGACGGCGGCTGCCGCGGCGGGCGCTCGGCACTGGCCTGACGGCGCAACACGATGGTCGGCACCCCGATCGAACGCCTGTTCGCCCGCCCCGGCGGCTTCGCGCCGTTTGCCGCGTTGCGGCTGCTGCGCCGCTGGCTGGGCACGCCCGCGGCCGGCGGCGCACGGTTGCGCTGCAGCGCATCGACGTCGATGTCGCCGCCCGAAGGCGAACTGGAGGTGGTGCGCCAGCTCCCGGCCGAAGACGGCGAGCCGCCGGCGCTGGAGTTCGTCGCCGCCTTCGGGTCGCTGCTGGGCGTGCACGGGGCGTTGCCGGCGTTCTACACCGAGGCACTGCTGGAGCGCCGCGACCCGGCGCCGCTGGCCTTTCTGGACCTGTTCCAGCATCGTCTGGCCGCGCTGGCCGAAAGCGTCTGGCGCCACGGCCGGCCGGCGCTCGCCGCCGAGACACCCGCCGAGGACCGGTTGCAGACGATGCTGCTGGCGATCGCGGGCCACGGCCACGGTCACCGTCACGGTGACGGTCCCGGCCCGGTCGGCGCACCGCCTGCCGCGGCCCTGGCCTGGCACGGCGGCACGCTGGGCGGCGGCCGGCCGTCGGCCCTGGCCATCGAAGCCGTGCTGGCGCATCAGTTCGCGGCGCCGGTGCGTGTCGAACCCTGGCTGGGGCGCTGGCGCGCGGTGCCCGAGGCGGCTCGTGGCCGGCTCGGCCTGCAGGGCCTGCGGCTGGGGCACGACGCGCTGGCCGGCAGCCGGTGCTGGCAGCGCGACCTGGACCTGCGGCTGGTCATCGGCCCGCTGCCGCGGGCGCGCCTGCTGCCCCTGCTGCCCGGGGGCGACGCCGCCGCGGCGCTGCGCGCCTGGTGGCGCCAGCTCGGCGGCGGCCTGCTGGACGCCGAGGTGCGCCTGGTGATGCGCGCCGAGGACCTGCGGCCGGCGCGTGTCGGCGGCCCGGCCGCGGCACGCCTGGGTTTCGACGCCGTGCTGCCGTGGACGGGCCCGCCGCGGGACCGCGCCGACGCCGGCTACCGGCTCAGCGCCGACACGGCTGCCGCCGCCGCACGAGGCCCGTCGTGAACACGCTGTCGGCCCGGGGCCGGCTCCTGACGCTGCACACCGCGCTCGGTCCCGAGGCGCTCGTGCCCGAGCACGCGACGATCTGGGAGGCGGTCGGCCCGGCACCCGACCCGGCCGGACCAGCGGCCCCGCCGCGCCGTGCCGCGGCACTCGACCCGCCACCACCCGACCGGCCCGTGGGCTTTCGGGCCGAACTCGTCGTGCTCAGCGAGGACCTCGGCCACGATCTGGCGGCCCTGCCGGGCAGCCCGGCGCTGCTGGTGCTGCACGGGCCCGGCGGCGCCCGCCGGCCCTTCCACGGCCTGGTGCGCGAAGCCGGCTGGCTGGGCAGCGACGGCGGCCGCGCCCGCGCACGGCTGCTCGTCGAGCCCTGGCTGGCCTGGCTGGGCGACGGCCTGGACGCCGCCGTGTTCCACGAGGCCAGCGTCGTCGAGATCGTCGACCAGGTCCTGGCGCGTGCCGCGCCGGGCCTGGGCGCCACGTGGCGCTGGGACCTGGGCGACCGCGCGGCGCTGCCGCGGCGCGGCCGCTGCGTGCAGGCGCACGAATCCGACCTCGGCTTCGTCGAACGCCTGCTCGCCGAAGAAGGCCTGTGCCACTGGTTCGAACACGAGGAGGACTCGCGGACACCGGGCGGCGGGTGCCACCGCCTGGTCATCGCCGGCCACGCCGGGGCCTTTGCCGCGCCGGCGCCGCAGCCGGTGCGCTGCGTGGCCGGCAGCGTCGCGCCCGGCGAACACACGCTCACGAGCTGGAGCGACGTCAGGCGCCTGGCCACCGGGTCGCTGCACTGGGCCAGCCGCGACGACCGCAGCGCCAGCCTGCGGCCGGTGCACGTGGCGTCCGCCATGGCGTCGGGGACAGCGTCGGGCGCCGCCTCGAGGCTCGAAGCCGTCGACGTCGCCGAAGCGTATGCCTACCCCACAGGCGAGCACGGCCGCGCCCTCGCCGAACGCCGGCTGCAGGCGATTGCCGGCTGGGCGGCGCGCTGCCGTGGCCGCGGGCACTGGCGCGAGGCCGCCCCCGGGCGCTGCTTCACGCTGAGCGGCCATGCCCGCCACGACGGCCAGGACCGCGCGCGCGACAGCTTCGCCGTGCTCGCGGTGCGCCACCGCGTGCACAACGACGTGCCCACCGGCGGCCACGCCGCCTGCGCGGCGCCCTCTGGCGGCCCACGCTACGAGTGCGAACTGCTCGCCCAGCCCGCGGCCCTGCCCCATCGTCCGCTGCCCGTCGACGCCGCCGGCCGGCCCGAGCTCCGTTTGGCGTACCGGCAGGACGCCCCGGGACTGGACTGCGCCGTCGTCGCCGGCGGCCCGGCCGCGGTGACGACCGACCGTGACCACCGCGTGCAGCTGCGCCACCCCTGGGAACGCGGCGCCCCGGCCGACGGCGCACGCCCCGGCGCCTGGGTGCGCGCCGCCACCGCCGTGGCCGGCGACGACTGGGGCGGCGTGCACCCGCCGCGTGTCGGCCGCGAGGTGCTGCTGGGTTTTGCCGGCGGCCGCCTCGATCGCCCGCTGGTGCTGGGCGGCCTGTACACGGGCCCCGTCCGCCACACCACCGCGCACGGCGCCGCCGCAGCCGCCGCCACACCGCCCTGGCACCCCGAAGCGGAGGCCGGCGCACCCCCCGGGCCGGCCTGCGGCGGCCTGTTCGCCGGCTGGCGCACGCGCGAGCTGCAGACGAGCCGGGCGGCGCAGGGCCCGGGCAACCAGCTCGTGTTCGACGACAGTCCGGGGCAGGAACGGGTCGAACTGGCGAGCGACGCCGCGTCGACTCGGCTGCAGCTCGGGCACCTGCGGCATCAGGAAGACCAACAGCCGCTGCAGCCCCGCGGCGACGGCCTGGACCTGCGCACCGACGCCTTCGGCGCGCTGCGTGCCGGCGGCGGCCTGCTGCTCAGCGCACACGGCGCGGCGGGCCAGCCGCCGGAGCGCCAGCTCGACACCGCCGACGCCGCAGCAGGCCTGCGCCGCGCGTCGGACACGCTGGCGCGGCTGCAGACCCACGCGGCGGCGCACGGAGCTGGCCGCGCCACGCCGGACGGGCCGCTGCCGGCGCTGCTGCAGCGCCTCGAAGACGCCGCTCAGGCCGACGCGCTGACGGGCTGGCAGGCACCGGACCTGCTGCTCACCGCACCGGCCGCCGTCGTCTGCACCACGCCCGGCGACCAGATCGACGCGGTCGACGAAGTCGCCGACCGGGTGGCCGGACGGCTGCAGGCGCTGGCCGGGCGCCGGCTGGACCTGCTGGCGGCCCACGAACTGCTGCTGTTCGCCGGCGGCGGCGGGCCCGGCGCGGGCGGCGGCGGGCTGGCGGCGCTGAGCCTGCATGCCGCCGCCGGCGACACGCGGCTGCACACGGCCGGCGCCGCCGAGCTGCACGCCCGGCAGGATCTGCGCGTGGCGTCGGCCGAAGCGGCGCTGGAGGTGCACGCCGCGCGGTCACTGGCGCTCGCGGCGGCCGGGGCCGCGCTTCAGCTGGGGCCGGACGGCATCGTGCTGAAGGCGCCGGGCAGCGTCGTGCTGGCCGCGTCGCAGGTGTCGCTGCAAACCGGTGGCAGCGGCACCTGAGCGGCCTCGGCCCGGGTCAGCGGCCGCCGGCCGGGGCGCCGTCGGCCACGCGGGCGAAGAAGTCGTAGACCGCGCGATCGTCCATCTGGCGCGCGTTGGCCAGTTCGCCGGCTTTGGTGACGTAGAGCACGCGGCCGTCGGGCGACAGCACCGCCACCGCCGGGATGCCCTGCTTCAGCGGCACGCCGTAACGCTCGGCGACGGCGACGTTGTGGTCGAAGCGACCGACGTCGACCTTGACGACCTTGAAGCGGCTGGCGATCAGCGGCGCCGCGGCGCCCTGCTTGAAGGCCATGTCCAGCACCTTGCAGTCGCCGCACCAGTTGGCGCCGAAGACGACCAGCACCGGCTGGCGCGTGCCGGCGGCGGCCTGCAGCGCGGCGGCGATCTGCGCCGGCGCGTCGGCACGTTCGTCGTAGGCCGGTTCGGCCGCGGTGGCCGAGACGGTGGCGGCCGCGAGGGCCAGGCAGGTGATCAAGCGTCGCATCGTTTCACTCCCGGGGCGCGACTGTACGTCAGCGCCACCGCGGCCAGGCCAGACGCAGCAGCGCCGGCCGCCAGGCCAGCGCCAGCGCGACGGCCAGCGCCGCCGCGGCCAGCAGCATCAGCCAGACCAGCACGGCCATGCTCGGCGGGTCGGCGCGCAGGCAGGCCACGAGCGACAGCACGACCGCCGCTGCGCCCAGCAGACGCAGCACCCGCCGCGGCGCCGCCGCCGCCTCGCCCTGCACACGCTCCCAGTGTTCATCCATCGCCAGCGCCAGCCAGGCAAAACCCGCCAGCGCCGCCAGCGTCGCCACGATCAGCATCCCGGTGCTCTCAGACATGGCCGACCTCCGGCAGTGCACGCGGCGTCGTGGCGGCGGCACGCTGCGGTCGCGACAGCCGCCGCGCGACCCAGGCCGCGACGCCGGCCGACACCAGCAGCGCCAGGTCCAGCCCGGCCACCGGCCAGTAAGGCTCGGCGATCGTCTTCAGCAGGTGGTCGCCGGTGGTCACGGCGTTGAGCACGACGGCGGCGACGGCCAGCACGGCGATCACGATGCACTGCTCGCGCCAGGCCGGGTTGGCACGCGCCTGCGCCACCGGCGCGCTGCGCCAGGCGGCGTGCAGCGCGGCCAGCGCCCAGGCGCCCCAGAACACGCCCTGCTCCCAGGCGCCGCGCGCCGGCAGGTCCTCGGGCAGCAGCCGGTTGGCGACGAGGATCGCCGCCGTCGCCACGAGCATGCCGGTGACGGTGGCCACCGCCAGCGCGTCGACGACACGCGCGCCCTGGCTGCCGTCGCGGGCGTGCTGGCGCTTGCGCTTCTCGACGAAGAGCACGAAGCCGGTGGCGATGCAGACCGCGCCCAGCAGCCCGCCCAGCACGTACAGCCAGCGCAGCAGCCAGTGGCGGAAGTGCTGCAGGTGCAGGCCGGTCAGGAACTCGTTGACGCTGTCGACCGCCGTGCGCGGCGGGTCCTCGCGCAGCAGCTCGCCGGTCGAGGCCTTGAAGTGCATGCCCTCGCCGGTCAGCGCGATGCGGTCGGTGCCGGCGCGGTAGATGCTGACGGTGCCGTTGGCGTCGCCGACGTGGCGCATCGTCAGGAAACCGACCTCACCGGCGCGGCCGCGTTCGGCCCAGCGGCGCTGCGCCTGCGCGACCATCGCGTCGACCGAGGCCAGCGGCGCGGCGACGCCGGCGCGCTCATGCGGCAGCCCGGTCTCGGCGGCTTCGACGCGCTCGTGCATCTCGTGCAGTTCGTGCAGTTGCGTGTGCGCCACCGGGAAGTACAGCCCGGCGAAGATCACCAGCCCGGTGAAGGCGAAGAAGAAGTGGAACGGCAGCGCCGCGACGCCGCTCAGGTTGTGCAGGTCCAGCGTCGAGCGCCCCAGGCTCTTCCACGGACGGAAGGTGAAGAACTCGCGGAACAGCCGCCGGTGCATGACGATGCCGCTGGCCAGCGCCGCCAGCATCACCAGCGCCGCCAGGCCGACGATCCACACGCCCAGATCCTTCCAGTGCAGGTTCAGGCTGTAGTGCAGCGGGTAGAAGAAGCGGCTGCCGATCTTCAGATGGTCGTCCGGCAGCAGCGCGCCGCTGCGCGGGTCGACGGTGCGTGTGCCCCAGACACGCTGCTCGGGATCGTGCGCATTGGGCACCTCGTAGGAGGCGAAGACCGACAGCACCGGGTCGCGGTGCGTCGTGTAGGCGCCCCAGCTGGCGACGGTGTCCCAGCGTTCGGGCAGCGGGCCGTCGACCAGGCCGCGCAGCGCACGCACGTTGTCGGCGTCGGGCTGCATCTGCTCGAAGATCGGCTTGAGCATGCGGTCGAAAGACGGCATCGGCTGGGCCTCGAAACGCGTGGCCGGAATCGCCCAGCGGTCGATCTCGCGGTCGAACACCGACAGCGCGCCGAAGAAGAAGGCGACGGCGAGCACGTAACCCAGCACCAGGCCGAACCAGGTGTGCAGCCAGGCCATCGCGAGGCGGAAGTTGGCGAACATCGGCAGCTCCTTCAGACCAGCAGCGACTGGATGAACGACGCCGCACCGGCCAGCGCCGCGCCGCCGGCCAGCAGCACGGCCCAGACGCGCACCAGGCTGCGCGCCGCGATCGCCCACAGGAAGACCGCGAGGTAGGCCAGGAAGGCCAGCATCGCGCTCAGGTGCTCGGCGTCGTGGAAGGCCATGCCGGCGGCGTACAGCCCGGCCAGGCCGAAGGCCGTGAGCCCCCAGCAGAAGGCGTAGCCGCCGACGACGGCGGCGAGCACGCGCGAAACGACTTGCACGCGGGAAGGAGAAACGAGGGTGGCGGCCATGCGGTGGATCCGGTCGGGTGCCGAGGGGCCGGCCGGCCAGGGGCGCCACCGCCCCCGCCGGCCGGGGCGTCAGAAGCGGTAGTCCAGGTTCAGCGCGACGGCACGCGCCTGGCCCCAGCTGTAGGTGCTGTAGACGCTGAAGATCGTGTAGTACTTCTTGTCGAACAGGTTGGTGACGTTCAGCCGCCCGGTGAGCCGCGGGCTGAATTGGTAGCTGACCATCGCGTCGGCCACCCAGTAGCCGTCGACCTCGTGGCGCACCGTGCCCAGCGTCGGGTGGCTCACGTCGCCCCAGGTCTTGTCCTGCCAGCGCGCGCCGCCGCCCAGCGTCAGGCCGGGCACGGCCGCCGGCTTCCAGCTGCTGTACAGGCTGAACTGGTTCTCCGGCGTCAGCGTCGACACCTTCAGGCCGTCCTGGCGCGAGACCTTGTGGCTGTAGCCCGCGTGCAGCTGCCAGTTCGGCGCCACCTGGCCCGAGAGCTCGAGTTCGTAGCCCTTGGTGGTGACGCCGTCGATCGCCCGGTAGGCCGTGCCGCCGCTGGGCGTCAGGCCGCCGGTCTCCTGGGCGTAGTTGTCCTGCTTCAGGTGGAAGACCGCGGCGCTGGCGTTGAGCCGGCCGCCGAAGAACTCGGCCTTGACGCCGGCCTCGAGGTTGCGGCCTTCCTGCGGGTCCAGCGTCTTGCCGGCTTCGGTCTGCGCCGACTGCGGCATGAAGATCGTCGTGCCGCTGGCGTAGACCGAGAAGCGCTGGTCGAGGTCGTAGACGGCGCCGAGGTAAGGCACGACGACACCCGACTCGTCGATGTCCGAGGTCTCGTAGTTCAGCACGCGGGCGCCACTGATCAGCTTCAGGTCGTCGCGCAGGTTCCAGCGCACGGCACCGTACAGGCCGTTCTCGCGCGTGGTCTCGCGGTTGCGGCCCTTCCAGCTGGCGTTGTCCCAGTCGGGTTCGGGCAGGCGGCCGTCCCAGGCGTCGTAGTCCGGCACCTCGTTGCTGCCGGCCCAGTAGCCGCGGTTGGTCCAGCGGCGTTTGGTGAGGCTGCCGCCCAGCACCAGCTCGTGGCGCCGGTCCAGCAGCTGGAACGGCCCGCTGGCGTAGACGTCGACGGCATCGGCCACCGTCTTGCCGACGTACTTGCCTTCCCAGGTACTGATGCCGCTGCCGTCCACCGGGTCGGGGAAGCCCGAACCCGCCGAACCCAGCTCGGCGTCGTAGCCGTTGATCTGGTGGTTGAACTGCGCCTTGAGCACCCAGTCGTCGGCGAAGAAATGCTCGACGGTGGCGAAGACGGTGCGCGTGTACTGGTCCCAGTGGCTCCAGTCGGCGCCGTTGTTGAACGAACGCGGCCGGTCGTTGAAGCTGCCGTCGGCGGCGTAGATCGGGATGCCGCCCCAGGTCGAACGTTTCGGATCGTTGTTCTGGAAGTCGGCACCGACGGTCAGCAGCGTCGACGGCGTGAGGTCGGCCTCGACGATGCCGTAGAGCACCGCGGTCTTGCGCTCGTGGCCGTCGAGCTGCGACTCCTTGTGCTGATAGGCCGCCACGGCGCGTGCCCGCACGCGGCCGGCTTCGTCGACCGCGCCGCCGACGTCGACCTGGCCACGCAGATCGTTCCAGGAACCGACGCCGACGCTGGCCTGGCCCTGGAAGTCGCGTGTCGGCTTCTTGCGGATCAGGTTGATCGTCGCGCCCGGTTCGCCGCTGCCGGTCAGCAGGCCGGTGGCGCCCTTCAGCACCTCGACACGGTCGTAGATCGCCATGTCGCTGAGCGTGTTGCCGGCCGAGTAGCCCGAGTCGCGGCGCATCGGGATGCCGTCGTACTGGAAGTTCTGGATCGCGAAGCCGCGTGCGAAGTACTCGGTGCGCTCGGTGTCGTAGGTGACGATGCTGATGCCCGGCGTGTGCGCCATGACCTCGTCGATCGTCGTCAGGCCGAAGTCCTCCATCTCCTGGCGCGTGACGACGCTGACGGTCTGCGGCGTCTCGCGCGGCTTGAGCACCAGCCGCGTCGCGGTGGCGATCGCACCCGGCGTGTAATTCCCCGAACCTTCGGTGACCTCGCCGAGCTGGTTGGCCGTCGCGGTGAGCGCCGGCAGCCCGGCGGCCGCCGCCGGCACGACGGCCGGCGCCTGCGGCGGCGCAACCCGCAGCACCCAGCCGCCGCCGTCCTGGCCCACCGCCTGCAGCCCGCTGCCGGCGAGGATGGCCGCCAGGCCGTCGGCGGCGCCGTAGCGGCCGGCCAGGCCGGGGCTCTTCTTGCCGGCGGTCAGCGCGGCGTCGATCGTGATCATGAAACCGGCGCGCGCGGCGAAGCGGTTGAGCACCTGGTCCAGCGTGCCGGCCGGGATGTCGACCTGCAGGCCGGCGGCGGGTGCGGCGGCCTGGGCGTGGGCGGCGGGAAGCTGCGTGAAAGCCAGGCCGGCGAGCACGGCGGCACGGGCGATCGGGTGGCGCACGAAGGGACGGCGCACGGCGGGGACAAGGCCGGAAGGCATCAGGAATCCTTTTCGTCGGGAGTCAGCGTGGCCCGCCGGACGGCAGGCCTCATCTGCATTCCCGGACGAGCGCGAAAAAGTGCTACGCCCGGCCACGCGCGGGCTCCACGGTGACCCACCAGCGTGTGGCGCGGGTGATGCGCAGCGGCAGCGCGCGCACCAGCGAGCGCAGCACGGCGTCGGTGTCGGCCAGCGGGAAGACACCCGAGACGCGCAGCCCGGCCACCGCCGGGTCGCAGCGCAGCACGCCGCGGCGGTAACGCGCGAGCTCGGCAAGGAAGTCGTCCAGCCGCATCTGCTCGGCGACCAGCAGGCCGCGCATCCAGGCCGCCGCCGCGTCGTCCAGCACCTCGGGCGCAGCGGCGGCCGCGGTGTCGAAGCAACCCTGGAAGCCGGCGTCCAGCCGCCGCGGCGTGCCGCCATCGCGCGGGCGCAGCTCGACGGCGCCTTCGAAAACCTGCACACGCGTCGCCGCGTCCAGGCAGCGCAGCGCGAAGCGTGTGCCCAGCGCCTGCACACGGCCGGCCGGCGTCTCGACGACGAAGGGGCGGCGTGCGGGGTCGGCCGCGGTGGCGATGAACACCTCGCCGGCGAGCAGGCGCACGAGGCGCTCGGTGGCGCCGTAGCGCAGGTCGACCGCACTCGCGGTGTTCAGCGTCAGAAGGCCGCCGTCAGGCAGCCGCAGCTCGCGGCGCTCGCCGGTCGCCGTGCGCTCGTCGGCGCTGGCGAGCTGCCAGGCCGGTGTCTCGCGCAGTAGCGCGGCCGTGCCACCGGCGCCGGCCAGCAGCAGCAAGGCGCGCAGCGTGCGGCGGCGGGCGTTGCCAGCCGTGGTGGTGCGCAGCACGGAGCCGGCGACGTCGGCCGGCAGCGCCTGCAGCCGGCCGCCGGCGCGCTGCAGGCGCTGCCAGGCACGGCGGTGGGCCTCGTCGGCGGCCAGCCAGGCTTCGAAGGCGCGGCGCTCGGCTTCGCTGGCGTCGCCTGACCAGAAGCTCACCTGCCACTGCAGCGCGGCGCGCTGCACCGGGTCCAGCCGCTGGCCGGCCTCAGCCATCGTGGTCCAGCGCCAGAAAGCAGGCTTCACCGGCTTTCAGCATGTACTTGCGCACCGTCGCCACCGCGATGCCCTGGCGCGCGGCGATCTCGGCATAGGTCAGGCCGTCGAACTGCGACAGCAGGAAGACCTCGCGCACGGCCGGCGGCAGCGCCGCCAGCGCCGCGTCCAGCAGCAGCAGCGACTCGACGGCCGCGGCGCGCTGCTCGGGCGACGGCGCCAGCAGCTCGGGCATCGCGGCCAGCGCGTCGAGGTAGGCGCGCTCGACGAGCTGGCGCCGGTGGCGGTCGATCACCAGGCCCTTGGCGATCTGCATCAGATGCGGCCGCGCCTGGCCCGGCGGCGGCGTGCGGCCGCTGACCAGCACCCGCAGATAGGTGTCGTGCGCCAGGTCGGCCGCATGGTGGGCGCAGCCCAGCCGGCGGCGCAGCCAGGCCTGCAGCCAGCCGTGGTGCTCGCCGTAGAGCAGGCTGACTTGCTGTTGCAGGGCGGGTTCGGCGGCACTCACGGCGGCTTCGGGCGCCTGGTGGCGGCGCACAAATAAGAATTGTTCTCATTCTATCCTGCCCTGCACCGCCGAAGCCGTCAGTAGCGCAGGTTCAGCCCGACGTTGACGCTGCGCGGCGCGCCCCAGGTGTAGTGCAGCGCGCCCCAGTCGGTGACGCCGGCGAAGTACTTCTTGTCGAAGACGTTGGCGACGTTGGCGCTGACACTGAGGCGGCGGTCGATCTCCCAGCGCGCCATCAGGTCCCAGACCCAGTAGGCGTCCTGGCGCAGCCGGGTGGCCTCGGTGCCGGCCGAGATCGTGCTCTGCCAGCGCGTCGCCGCGCCCAGCGTCAGGCCGTCGAAGGTGCCGCCGCTCCAGCGGTGGCTGCCGGCCAGCTTGAACTGATGGCGCGGGCTGCTGCCGGCGCTCTCCAGGCTGCTGTCGTTGAGCACGTAGCTGCCCTGCGCCTGCCAGCCCGGCGCCGGGGCGCCGGCGATCTCGAACTCGTAGCCGTGGCGGCGTGCCCCGGAGACGGCGCGGTAGATGCTGTCGCCACCCGGCGTCAGCCCCACTTCCTCGGCTTCGTTGTCGGTCTTCATCCAGAAGAAGGCGGCGCTGGCGCTCAGGCGCTTGTCGAAGAACTCGCCCTTGGCGCCGATCTCGTAGGACAGGCCTTCCTTCGGCGGCGGCGTGCGCTCGGCGGCGTCCTTGGCGCTCTGGGCCTCGAAGATGCTGGCGTAGCTGGCGTACAGCGAGACCTGGCGCGAGACGTCGACGACGACGCCGGCATACGGCGTCGTGACGCCGTGTTCCGTCATGCGGTAGTTGTACCAACCGATGTCGGTGACGTCCTTCTGGCCGTAGTCGGTGACCCGCACGCCGGTGATCAGCTTCACCGGGTCGGCGAGGTTCCAGCGTGCGGCGCCGTAGGCGTAGCGGCGGTGGCGGCTGAAGAGGTCGTCGGACGCGGTGAAGCCGCTCCAGTCGGGCTGGGCGATCGCGCCGCCGCCGGAGGCGTAGTCGATCGTGCCCGTCAGGTCGTCGGCGTTGATGCGCTCGAGTGTCGTCCGGCTGCTCGACGCGCCGGCCCCCAGCAGCAGCTCGTGGCGGCGGCCCAGCAGCTCCAGCGGCCCTTGCACGTCGAGCGCGATGCTCTTGTTGCGCGCCTCGACGTCGCGGTATCGCGCCAGGCCGACGGCTCCCGACGCGCCGCGCAGATAGCCGAAACGCACGTCGGGCGTGTCGACGCTCTCGTGCGCCAGCTGCAGCCGGGCGCTCCAGCCGCCGTCAAAGCGGTGTTCCAGGCGCGCGAACAGGTTCAGCGTCTCCTGCTCGTAACCGGCCCAGGACGCGCCGAGGTTATAGGAACGCGGCTGCAGGCCGACGAAGGTGCCGTCGTCGGTGTAGGCCTGGATCGGCGTCGTGCCGCCGGCGCCCTGCAGTTCACGCTGGCGCCAGCTGAGGCCCGCGGTCAGCAGCGTCGACGGCGCAAGGTCGAACTCGGCCGTGCCGTAGACCAGCGAGCTGCGGGTCTTCTGGCGGTCGCGGAACGAGCCGGCGTCTTCGTGCGAGGCGACCAGCCGCGCACGCAGCCGGCCTTCGCGGTCCAGCGGGCCGGAGACGTCGGCCTCGGCGCGGTAGCGGTCCCAGCTGCCGGCCAGCACGCCGGCCGAAGCCTGGAACTCGGCCGTCGGGCGCTTGCGCACGAGGTTGACCGTGGCCCCCGGATAGCCGTCGCCGTTGACCAGGCCCGACGAGCCCTTCAGCACCTCGACACGGTCGATCTCGGCCATGTCGTCGCTGGTGTAGAGGATGTGGGTGTTCCAGCCCCAGCCATCGCGCGCCTGGCGCAGGCCGTCGGTCTGCAGGTTGACGTCGGCGCCGCGAACCGTGAAGGTGGTCATGTCGCTCTGGCGGTTGACGGTCACGCCGGGGGTCTGGTCCAGCACCGCGCTCAGCGTGTCCAGGCGGAAGTCGTCCATCAGCTGGCGCGTGACGACGGTGATCGATTGCGGCGTCTCGCGCGGCGTCAGCGCCAGACCGGTGGCCGCGGCGCTGCGGCCCGGCGTGGCGTAGCCGGCGCCTTCGCTGCGGTCGTCGGTGATCGCCGCGGCACGCGCCTTGAGCGCCGGCAGCGCGGGCTGGTCCGGCGACATCGGCGGCACGGCACGCAGGCCGTAGGCGCGGGCGCCCTGCGGCTGCAGCTCCAGCCCGCTGCCGCGCAGCAGGCGCTCGAAAGCCTCGTCCAGCGTGTGGCGGCCCTGCAGCCCGGCGCTGTGGCGGCCCGCGACCAGCGCCGGGTCGAAGGCCAGCTGCACGCCGAAGGCCGCGGCACACTGCGCCAGCGCCTCGTCCAGCGGGCCGGGCGCGATGCGCAACTCCTGCGCGCCGGCCTCGGCGGCGAAGGCGGCCGGCGGTGCCGCGACCAGCGCCGCGCCGCAGAGCACGGCGATCGCCGCCTGGAGGGCCACGCCGGCGGCGCCGGCCTTCAGGGCAAAGGCGCGCTGGCGGCGCCCGGAGGTCTGCTTCATGTTCTTCCTGTGCTGGGGATGCGGCGGCCGCTCGGCACGCCTTCATCCGCTACACCGGACGAGCGCCGGAAAGTGATCACCTGCGCTTCAGCGCGGCGCCAGGGTCACCCAGAACCGCGTGCGCCGCTCGACGCGCAAAGGCAGCGTGCGCGCCAGCAGCGCCAGCGCGGCGTCGGTGTCGGCCAGCGACAGCGCACCCGAGACACGCAGCGCCGCCACCGCCGGGTCGCAGCGCAGCAGGCCGCGGCGGTGGCGCGCCAGTTCGGCCGCCACCTCGTCGAGCCGGCGGCCACGCGCCAGCAGCAGGCCGCGCTGCCACAGCGTGTCGTTCTCGTCGGCGGCACCGACACCGAACACGCCGCCGGCGTCGAACTCGGCCTGTTCGCCGGCGTCCAGCCGCCGCGGTGCGCCGGCCACCGGCTGCAGCTCGACCGCGTGTTCGTAGACCGCGACGCGGCAGCGATCACCGTCCAGCCGCACCGAGAAGCGTGTGCCCAGCGCGCGCACGCGGCCGGCCGGCGTCTCGACGACGAAGGGCCGCGCCGAGGCCTCGTGCCCGGTCGTCACCAGGATCTCGCCGGCCCGCAGGCGCAGGCGGCGCTCGCCGGTGCCGAACAGCACGTCGACCGCGCTGGCGGTGTTCAGCACCAGCCGCGTGCCGTCGGGCAGCACGGTGTCGCGGCGTTCGCCGGTGGCGGTGGCGAGGTCGGCGCGCCATTCGTGCCACGGCGCTTCGTGCCAGGCCAGCCAGGCAGCCGGCAGGCCGACGGCGAGGCCGCCGAGCGCGGCCAGCGCACGCCGCCGGCCGCCACGGCCCAGCGCATGCAGCGCCTGGCGGCCGGCGCCCTCGGGCACACGGCCGAAGACCTCGAACACCGCCTCGGCGCGCGCCCAGGCTGCGGCGTGCGCCGGGCTGCGCGCGCGCCAGCGTTCGAAGGCTTCGTGCTCGGCCGCCCCGCCCTCGCGCAGCGCCAGCGCCCAGTCGGCGGCTTCGGACAGCAGCGCGGCGGACGGCTCGGCGGGCGCCATCAGACGCAAGCCATGCAGGCGACCAGCGCCTTGTGCACGTGGCGGCGCACGGTGATGACCGGCATCGCCAGGCGTTCGGCGATCTGCGCCAGCGTCAGGCCGTCGAGCTGAGCGAGCAGGAAACACTCGCGCGTGCGCGGCGCCAGGCCGGAGAGCAGCGTGTCGATCTGCACCAGCGTCTGCAGCAGCGCCAGCCGCGTCTCGGGCGACGGCGCCTGCGCCTCGGGCATCGCCGCCAGCGCCTCCAGGTAGGCGCGTTCGACCTCGCGCCGGCGCCAGTGGTCGACGACCAGACCCTTGGCGACGTGCGTCAGCAGCGCGCGCGGCTCGTCGCCGAAGTGTTCGCGCCGGCCGGCGAGCAGGCGCAAGAAGGTGTCGTGCGCCAGGTCGGCGGCCTGCTGCGAGTCGTCCAGCCGGCGCCGCAGCCAGGCCTGAAGCCAGCCGTGGTGCTCGAGGTAGAGCGTGCGGACCTGGTGCTGGAGGCTGGCGTCAGGAGCGGACACGGGAGGGGCGCCGAGGATTCGAGGCCAATGAGAATGACTCTCATTATATCCAACGACTCGCCCGCCACCGTGCCGCGTCAGGCAGCCGCCGCCGGCCCCGACGCCGCCTCGGCTGCCGCCCGGCCCGACCACACGCTGTCCTCGGCCCCCGCCCGCACACGACGCGCGGTGGCGCGCGCCATCACCACGAAGACCAGCGCGCCGGCCGCCGCCGTCAGGTCGACGCCGAGCGCGGCGCCGCTGCCGTGGGCCCAGAGCCCGAGCGTGGGCAGCGCCCAGGCCGCCAGCGTCGTCGCCGGGATCGCCGCGGTCGCCGCGGCGGCGGCCCACAGCAGGTGCACCGAAGCGCGCGCCGCACCCAGCACGAAGGCCCAGGCGATGGCGCCGAAGAAGACGGCGTAGTAGACGAGCTGGTGCGCCAGCGTCAGGTCCTCGACGCGGCCGTACAGCCATTTGCCGGCCACCAGCGTCGCCGAGATGCCGACGACGCAGCCCAGTGCCACGCCGACCGTCAGCGCCGCCATCGCACGCACGTCGCGGCGCTGCGCCGGCAGCGGCACGTCGCCGCGGCGCGCCTTGCGCCGCGACTCGACCCACAGCAGGTTGCCGCTGTAGAACAGCCAGGCCCCGGCCAGACCGAGCACGAAGTACATCCACTGCAGCGGCGTGCCGCCGAAGGTGGCGAAGTGCAGCGCGAACACCGTGCTGATGGCCGTGAAGGCTGTCGTCTGCCGCCGGGGCAGGTAATCGGTGGACAGCACCCGGCCCGTGTACGGGTCGAGGACGGCAAAGCCGCCGGGAACCCGCGGCGACACCGTCGCTGCGTCGCGCCCCCAGATGCGCACCGTCGGCCGGGGCCCGTCCAGGCGGGCGTACTGCAGCATCGTCGGCTCGAAGCCGGGCGCGAGCGCACGCGCCTTCTCGACCAGCAGCGCCGGCGCCAGCATCGCCGCCGGGTCGCGCACGGCCGGTGCATCGCCGCTGCGCGGCGGCGCGAACGTGGCGCCCAGACGGCCGTCGTGCAGCACCCGGTCCTGCAAGGCGTAGATGCCGTCGTGGAAGGCGAAGCCCACCGCCGTCAGCGCCATCAGCAGATGGAACGGCAGGCTGACGATGCCGACGACGTTGTGCGCGTCCAGCCACATGCGCTTGAGGTTCCTGCCCAGGCGCAGCGCGAAGAAGTCCTTGACCAGCGTCGGCAGCAGCACGACGACGCCCGAGACCAGCGCCAGCACGTAGGCGACGCAGACCGCGCCCATCAGCCAGCGGTGCTCGTCGCGGTCCACCGGCAGGCCGACGACGCGGTGCAGCACGTCGATGAACTCGGCGACACGCGAGCCGTCGGCCTCGGCGCTGCGCAGCGCGCCGCCGGCGTCGAGCACGGCAGCCATGCGCCGGCCGGCCAGCTCGTCATGGTCGTCGGCGCCGGGTTCGTGCTCGTCCCAGCTCAGCCGGCCGGCGCGGTGTTCGGCCGCCACCAGGTGCAGGCTGAAACCCTCGGCCGCCTGCGGGTGGGCCGCCAGCGTGCGCGCGATGAGTTCGGGGGCCGCGGCCAGCGGCGTGGCCTCGACGCCGGCGGCCGGCGGCGCGCTCCAGCGCTGCAGCGGCTCCTTGAACACCGTCAGCGCGCCGGCGTAGAAGGCGATGAACAGCGCCAGCCCGGCGACGATGCCGGTCCAGGTGTGAACGCTCTTGTAGACACGGATGAAGTCGGTACGCATCGTGCCTCCTCAGAACGCGCGCGCCAGGGCCAGCGCGCCGAAGACCAGCGTGTTGGCCGCCACCAGCCAGAGCCAGGCGCGCAGGCCGCTGGCGAAGAAATAGACGCCCGAGAACACGCCCAGCCAGACCGGCATCACCGCCCACATCATCAGCTGGCTGCGCGCCGGTGCGGCCACGCCCGCCAGCGCCAGCCCGAGCAGCCCGCTGGCGCCGACGGCCAGCGTGAAGCCCAGCAGCAGGCCGGCCAGCGTCTTGGCGAGCCAGTCGCGGCGCAGTTCGCGCCGGCCCGTGGCCGCGCTCATCGGCCGCCTCCGCGCAGCGTGCGCCCGGCCCCCAGGTAAGGCAGCAGCGTGAACACCAGCATCGCCCAGGTCGCCAGCACCAGCACCGCGGTCAGCGGCAGCAGCGCCTGCAGCAGTGCCACCAGCGCGGCGGCCCACAGCAGCGCGCCGGCGGCACGCGCCGGCCGTGCCGGCCAGGCCCGAGCCGCCAGCCGCTGATGCGGCGACGCGAGGTAGACGCAGGCGCCGCCGGCGGCGGCCAGCAGCAGCCCGGCGGCCACGGCCGCCGCCATCAGAAGTCCACCGTCGCCGACAGGCTGACGGTGCGCGGCTGGCTCAGCGTCGTGAAGCCTTCGCCGTGGTAGGGCCCGGCCCAATAGTCCTTGGCCAGCAGGTTGACGACGCTGCCGCGCCAGGTGGTGGCACGCCCGGCGATCGTCGTCGTGTAACGCAGGCTGGCATCCCAGCGCGTCCAGCTCGGGATGCGCAACGTGTTCGCCGAGTTGAGGTACTGGTCGTCGGTGTGCACGACGCGCGCGCCGACAACGAGCCCCTTCAGCCAGGGCAGGTCCCACTCGGCGCCGAGGTTGGCCTGCCAGTCGGGAACACCGTAGGCGTCATGGCCGTCGTTGACGCCCTTGCTGGTGCGCACCTGCTTGCCGTCTGCCAGGGACAGACCTCCGAGCACTCTCACGCCGCGCCAGGGCTGGCCCATCGCGGTCCACTCCAGGCCGCGCACGCGCTTCTCGCCGTCGACCGAGTAGCGGTTGGCGGCGTCGGCGATCATGCTCGGCTGCGTGATCTCGTACAGCGCCAGCGTATGCGCGAAGTCGCCGCCGTCCCACTTCAGACCGATCTCCTTCTGCTTGGAGACATAGGGCTCGAAGACGACGTTGGGATTGGCCGCCGTCAGCGGCGAGGACCCGCCCTTGGACAGACCCTCGATGTAGTTGGCGTACAGCGCGAGCTGGCGCGACCAAGGCTTGACGACAAGGCCGACAGCCGGCGTTGTCACGTGCTTGACGTAATCGGCGCTGACGGCGCCCGTGCGGGCGTCGTAGCTGGTGTCACGCACTTCCTGGCGGCGCAGGCCCAGCGTCAGCGCGACGCGTTCGTCGAGCCAGGACAGGGTGTCGACCAGCGCGATGCCGCGCAGCTCGGTGTCGCCGGTCTTGGGCGACCGGCCGGGGTCGGCGGCGATGGCCACCGGGCCCGGCGCGTAGATGTTGGACGCGAAGCTGGCGCTGCGGGTGTAGATCATCCCGCTCTCCAGGTTCAGCCCGCTGACCGAGAACACCAGTTCATGACGCAGAGAACCGGTGTCCAGGCGCGCGCGCAGGCCGAGGTCGTAGCTGGTGCTGGCCTTGTAGCCGTCCTGCTCGACGGTGACGCCGCTGAAGCTGCCGTCGGCGGCGACGCTGCCGGCCCAGGTGCCGTTGATGTAGCCGTCGTAGTCGGTCAGGCGGCGCCCAAGGGCGGCGTAGACCTCGAGACGGTCGTCGACATCGCCCTCCACGCGCAGCGCGACGCCACGGTTGTCCATGCGCGAGCGCGTGCCGCGAAACAGGTTGGTCGAAGAGTCGGGCGCCTTGACGACTCGGGTGGCGAACGACGCCATCATCGGGCTGCCGTCCTCGGTGGTCTCGTGCACGTCGTAGACATCGAAGCTGGCACGCAGCCGCGGGCTGCGGTAGTCAAGCGCCAGCGCGCCCAGGGCGCGGCTCTTGTCCTGGCCCTCGATGGCGGTGCCGCCGTCGCGCCAGGCGCCATTGAAGCGCACGCCGAATGCACCATCGCTGCCGAAGCGGCGGCCGACATCGGCGTGCAGCCCGGCCTGCGAACGCCCCTCGTAATCCAGTGTCAGCCGCGCCAGCGGCTGCTCCCCGGCGCGTTTGGGCGTCAGGCTGACGACGCCGCCGATCGCGCCGTCCGGCGACATGCCGTAGACAAGGCCGCTGGCGCCGCGCAGGATCTCGACTCGCTCCACGAACTCGGTCGGCACGTGGCCGTAGGGCGCGACGCCATACAGCCCGTTCATCACCATGTTCTCGGCGGTGACGAGGTAGCCGCGCAGGAGCAGGTTCTCGGTCATGTGGCCGGCAGGCGTCATGAAGCGCACCGACGGATCGTTCTGCAGCACGTCGGCCAGGGTCTTGGCGTTCTGATCGGCGATCAGCTCGCTGGTGTAGGCCACGGTGCTGAAGGGCGTGTCCATGAAGTCCTGGTTGCCGAGCACGCCGACGCGGCCGCCACGCGCGGTCTGGCGGCCATAGGCCTCGGGAGTGGCATCCGGATCCTGGATGCGGGAAGCGCTGGCGCGCACCGCCGGCAGGCTGGTGCCGGCCTCGCCGCCGGCGGCCGCCGGCGCGGCCAGCAGCACGTAGCCGGCGGCGGTGCGGCCGATGCGCCAGCCGCTGCCTTCGAGCAGGCGGGCAAAACCCTCTTCGACCGTGACCGCGCCGCTGAGCCCCGGGCTCGTCAGGCCCGCGATCTGGCCGGCGTCGACGACCAGCGCCACGCCGGCCTGCAGCGCGAAGCGGTTGAGCGCCTGCGCCAGCGGCCCGGGCGGCACGTCGGCCTGCACGGCGGCGGCAGAGCCGGCCTGCGCGTGCGCCGGCAACGCGGCCGCGCCGGCCAGCACGGCAGCCAGCGCCAGATGCGCGGCCAGGGCGACGGCGCGCCGTCGGGGTGCGCCGGAGGCGGCGCCGCGGTTCTTGATGCGGGACATGGACGGTTCCTGGACTCTCGAAGCGGATGCGGACCACCCGCGCCGCGACGCGGCGGGGCAACGGACCGGCGGCATCGCCGGTCTTCAGTTGCATTGACGAACGAGACGCCCGAACAGGAACCGGCGGCGGCGAAAAAAATTCAGCCGGGCCTGTCGACCAGCACCAGCCATCGCGACAGGAGGCGCACGCGCAGCTGCGGGAAGCTGTTCTGCAGCAGTTGCAGCGCGCGGTCGGTGTCGTCCAGCGGCAGCACCGCCGAGACCCGGATGCCGGCGATCGCGTCGCGGTCGTAGCGCACCAGGCCGCGGCGGTGGCGTGCGAGCACGTCGAGCACCTCGGCCAGCGGCAGGTCGTCGGCGACCAGGCGCCGGTGCTGGAAAGCCTGTTCGGCCGCGCCGGCGTCGACCGCGCCCAGCAGCGTGACGCCACGAGCATCCAGCCGCGCGCTCTGCCCGGCAACGACGACGGTCTCGCCACCGGCCGCCGGCGGCGCGGTGCTGGCGGCGGTGCTGGACTCGATCATCGTCAGCAGCGTCGCGTCGGCGTCGCGCCGCACGATGAAGCGCGTGCCCAGGGCACGCACGCGGCCATGCGCCGTCTCGACGACGAAAGGCCGCGCCGGATCCTTGGCGACCTCGACCAGCACCTCGCCCTGCAGCAGCGAGACGCGACGCATGCCGGCATCGAAGCCGAGATCGACCGCGCTGCCGCCGGCCAGTGTCAGCCGCGAGCCATCGGCCAGCACGCTGCTGCGCAGCTCGCCAGGGCCCGTGGCCAGGTCCGCCAGCAGCGCCGGCCCTGGCTGCAGCCGCAGCAACCCACCGACGCCGACGGCGACGAACAAGCCGAGCGCGGCGCCGGCCAGATGCCGGCGGCGCGACGTTGGCGCCAGCACGTTGCCAAGCGCGCTGCGGGCCGCACGCCGTGCCGGCGCGGCGGCGCCGAGCTGGCGCGTGCCGTCGACGAACGCCTCCAGCCTCGCCGCCACCGCCGCATGGCGCGGATCGGCCGCTTTCCAGGCCTCGAAGCCGGCACGCGCGGCCTCGCGTTCGGCGCTGTCGTCGGCGCTCAGGCGCACGATCCAGCCGGCTGCTGCGGCCGCAACCGCATCGTCGCCGCCCGGTGCAGCACAGCTCACGGGCACACCGCCGGTCGTATCGGCTTGACGCGCGGCCCCATCACGCCGCCTGCAGCGCGTGGCACTGCAGCAGCACCCGCGCCAGGTACTTCTGCACCATCTTCGTCGACACGCCGAGCTCGGCGGCGACCACCGCATGGGTCTGGCCGTCGAGGTAGTGGCGCACGAAGGCGCTGCGCGCCTTGGCCGGCACCGTCTCGAGCACCGCTTCGAGCTGCGCCAGCGCCTGGACCGCGGCCAGCGTCTGCTCGGGTGACGGATAGGTGGCGCCGTCGGCCGCACGCGCCAGCTCTTCCAGCCAGGCCTGCTCGAGGCGGCGACGGCGCGCCTCGTCGATCACGAGCCGCGTCGCTGTCGTGCTCAGCCAGGCGCGCGGCTGCTGCACGCCCAGCAGCGCGTCGCGCGCGGCGATGACCCGCACGAAGGTGTCGTGGGCGATGTCGGCGGCGTGCTGAGGACAGCCGAGCTTGCGCGCCAGCCAGGCATGCAGCCAGCCGTGATGGTCGCGGTACAGGAGCTGGAGCTGCTGCTGCAGCACGTCGGCGGAGGACAAGACAGGGCGCGGGACGACGGCTGCGCGCCGTCGTCGCCGAGTTTATTATTGAGAATTGTTCGCATTCTATGGCGTGCGAGAGAGCACGACAACACGCCAGCGACAGGACACACCACCCTGCTCGGCTCGAAGCAGAAACATAAGCAGGCACGGGACACGACGTAGCGTTTGCCGCCCCGGCTGGCGACGCTGAGCGCCAGCCGCCACGGGCCTTCGGCCCACGACAGCATCGTCATCGACGACGGGGTGTCGCCGGGCATGTCGACGTGAAGTGAATGGAACGCAGATGCAGCCTGTATGGCCTCGTCAACAGCCGAAGAACTCTGCCCCCCGGCGCGCGGCGGCGCCAGATGCTGACTCGACAATCATCAAATTCGCCGAATTCGACATATCACACGAACTTTCGAACATTGCGCCGCATCAGAACCCGCCGCAGCGTTTGTTTCAATTCGTCTCGAGCGTGAAGGAGTACCCACGGCAAACGCCGACCCGGGCGACAGACCGGCGCATCTCGTCCTCACAAATGATGATTTCCTGCCGAAATAAGGTCATCACCGTTTCTTCTCGACCTGGCTGCACATGACCCAACTGAGAATCGCCGCCCGCCTCGGCCTCGCGTTCGCCCTCGTGCTCGCGATCACCGTGGGCATCGCCGCCGTGGCCGTCTGGCAGTTGCAGATGCACCGCGACGCGACGGCGTCGATGGTCCAGCGCGAGATGCTGCGCAACGAGATGACGCAGCAGTGGACCGCGCTGGTTCGGGTCAACCTCCTGCAGGTCACGTCGGCGCTGAAGACCAGTGACGCGGCTTATGCCGCCAGGCTGCAGGCCGACGCGCTCGAGGGCTCCCGGAGCTCGGCGCCGATCCGCGACAAGGTCGTCGAGCTGACCGACGACGACGAAGGCAAGGCGCTGATCGCGCGCATCGCCGCCGAGCGCCAGAAGTACCTGGACGTGCGCAGCGACCTCTTCAAGCGCAAGGAGGCCGGCACCGACGTCTCCGAGGCCGTGGATCGCGAACTGCAGCCGCTGGCCACGGCCTATCTCGCACGGCTGCAGGACGTGGCCGACCACTCGCACCACGTGCTGGACCGCAGGGTCGAGGCGCTGGACGCCGCGACGCGGCTGAGCCAGTGGGGCATGGCAGGAGGCGCGCTGTTCGCGGTGCTGCTCGGCGCGTTCTTCGCCGCGCTGGTGAGCCGTTCCATCACCCGGCCGATCTCGCGCGCCGTCTCGGCCGCCGAGGCCATCGGCGCCGGCGAGCTGAACACCGTCATCGACGCCCGCGGCAGCGACGAATCCGCGCGCCTGCTGCACGCGCTGGCCAGCATGCAGGCCAACCTGGCGAAGATCGTCGCCGAGGTGCGCGGCTCGGCCGACAGCGTGGCCACCGCCAGCCACCAGATCGCCCACGGCAACGCCGACCTGTCGGCGCGCACCGAGCAGCAGGCCAGCGCGCTGCAGCAGACCGCCGCGTCGATGGAGCAGCTCAACGCCACCGTGCGCCAGAACGCCGACAACGCCGAGCAGGCCAACCAGCTCGCCGCCGCGGCCAGCGCCGTCGCCACCCAAGGCGGCCAGATGGTCGGCGAGGTCGTCGAGACGATGAACGGCATCAGCGACAGCTCGCGCCGCATCGCCGACATCATCGGCACCATCGACGGCATCGCGTTCCAGACCAACATCCTGGCGCTCAACGCCGCGGTCGAGGCCGCCCGTGCCGGCGAGCAGGGCCGCGGCTTCGCCGTCGTCGCCGGCGAGGTGCGATCGCTGGCCCAGCGCAGCGCCGAAGCCGCACGCGAGATCAAGACCCTGATCGGCACCAGCGTCGAACGCGTGGAGGCCGGCAATACGCTGGTGCATCAGGCGGGCACCAAGATGCAGGACGTGCTGGCCTCGATCCGCCGCGTGGCCGACATCGTCGGCGAGATCAGCAGCGCCAGCGCCGAGCAGCGCGACGGCGTCAGCCAGGTGGGCGACGCGGTCGCGCAGATGGACCAGGCGACGCAGCAGAACGCCGCGCTGGTGGAGGAAAGCGCCGCCGCCGCCGACAGCCTGCGCACGCAGGCACGCCAGCTGGTGTCGGCGGTCGCGGTGTTCCGGCTCGGCAACGAGAGCGAGCGCCGCGCGCCGGCGGCCGCCCCGGCACCGGCGGCACGCCCGGCGCCGGCAGCGCGTCCGGCCGCCCGGCCCGCCGCAGAACGCGCGGCCACGCGCACCAGTTCGACGCCCGCCGCGGCCGGCACCGAGGCCGACTGGGAAACCTTCTGAAGCCGGGCCGGCGCACGCCGGCTTGATCGCCCGCAAGGGCCCGGGGCGGACGCCGGCCGAGACTGGGCCGACTTCCGCCAGCCAGCTTTCGCCAGCCAGCGCATCGTGTCGCGCGCCTCCGGTGCGCCGTACGTAGACGAGCGTTGGCGCCTGCCTCCCGGCCAGGCGGCCCCCGGCCCCGACGCCGGCGGGCGCTGTCCAGCATCACGGTCTTCCTCGTGCGGTGTGCCGCGGCCACGGCACACCGACAGGAGACCCGAGATGCTGCAACTCTTCCCCTTCGCGGCCGGCATTGCCGCCGGCGCACTCGCCGTGCGCTGGCTGCAACGCCGCCGCGCTCCCGAGGCCCAGCCCGAGGCGCCGGCCGTCGAACCCGCGGCTGCGCCGGCGCCCGAACCGGCACCCGAACCCGTCGCCGCCCCGGCTGCACCGGCCAGGACGCCGCGCCGCCGCACCCGCAAGACCGGGGACACGGCGTGAAACGCCAGCGCATCGCCGCCGCCGACGGCAGCTTCACACGCGGCTTCGTCGCCGCCGCCTGCCTGTCGGCCTTCCAGGACCGGCCCGGCCTCGACGCCCGGCGTGTGCTGCGCCACGCGCTGCAAGGCGGCGCCGCACTGACCGCCGGCACGCAGGCCGCACGCTCGCTGCAGCGTGGCCAGTGGGGCGGCGCGCTCGCCGCCGTGGCCGCCGGGGCGGCGGCCGTGCAGATCATCGAAACCCTGCTCGGCGAGGCCGGGCGCGAGGAGAAGGAACTTGGCTAAGAAGTCGAAGAAGAAGGCGAAGCTGGCCTGCGCCGGCTGCCCGGCCTGCGGCTGGAACGGCGGCAACACGCCCGCCAACGCCAATGCCGGCAACGGCGGCGGCCTGTTCGGCAACCTGCCGTCGTGGATCCCGGGCAACCCGGCGCAGCAGCAGTTCCTCGTCGGCCTGGCGCTGGGCGCCGGCGCGGCCTGGGTGCTGGGCGACGAAGACCGGCGCGCGGCGCTGCTGAAGACCGCGATGAAGCTCTATTCCGGCCTGGCCGGCGGTTTCGAGGAGCTGAAGGAACAGGCGGCGGACATCCGCGCCGAGATGGACGCCCAGCTGCACCGGGAGCCGTGAGCCCCGGCCGCTGGATCGCGGCACTGGAGCCGGCACACGCCTGCGCCGGCCGTGTGCGCTGGCGCTACCGCGTCGAACGCGGCGGCGCGCTGGACACCCGCTCGCTGCGCCGCGCCGCCGAGGCCTTGCGCGGCGTGCGCGAGGTGCGTGTCAACGCCGCGGTGCGTTCGCTGGCACTGCGTTACGACCCGGCGCTCACCGACGCCGCGACACTCGCGTCGCAGCTGCTGGCGCTGCCGCCCCCCGGCCGCGCGCCGGCCACCGGCTGCGCCCCCGATCCGGCGCTGGGCAGCGTGCTGGCCACCGGGGCCGCGCTGCTGCTCGGGCCGGCGCTGCCGATGTCGCTGCGCGGCCCGGTGGCCGCGGCCAACGCCGTGCCGCTGCTCGGCGAGGCGCTGGACGACCTGCTGCGCGCCGGCATCACCTCGCACGTGCTCGAAGCGGTGGCCGTGGCGATCTCGATCGGCCGCGGCGACCACGTCGCGGCCAACACCACGTCCTTCCTGCTGGCGCTGGGCGAGGCCCTCGAACACTCGATCGAACGCCGCTCCGACGCGCTGCTGTCGCAGCTGCTGCGCCCGGCCGACAGCGAGGTCTGGGTCGAGCGCGAAGGCCGCGAGACGCGCATCGACGCCGACGCGGTGCAGGTCGGCGACACGGTCATCGTCGCCACCGGCGCGGTGATGCCGGTCGACGGCACGGTGCTCGGCGGCGAGGCGCTGGTGAACGAAGCGACGATGACCGGCGAGAGCGTGCCGGTGGCACGCCGCCGCGGCGACCACGTGCTCTCGGGCACGCTGGTCGAGGAAGGCCGGCTGCGCGTCTACGCCGAACGGGTCGGCCGCCAGGCGGCGGCGGCGCGCATCGCCGACTTCGTCGCCCAGTCGCTGGAGACCAAGGGCCAGACCCAGCTCGACGCCGCGCGCCTGGCCGACCGCCTGGTGCCGATGGTGCTGGCGCTGGCCGCCGGCACCTGGGCGCTGTCGCGCGACGGCCGGCGTGTCGCCGCGGTGCTGCAGGCCGACTACTCCTGCGCGCTGAAGCTGGCGACGCCGGTGGCCTTCAAGTCGGCGATGGCCGAAGCCGGGCGCAGCGGCATGCTGATCAAGGGCGCACGCGCGCTCGAACGCCTGGCCGCGGCCGACACCTTCGTCTTCGACAAGACCGGCACGCTGACCACCGGCCGGCTGCTGGTCACCGACGCCGTCGCACTCGACCCGGCGCTGACGCCGGCCGACCTGCTGAACCTCGCCGCCTCGGTCGAGGAGCACTACTTCCACCCGATGGCGCTGGCCGTCGTCGAGGCCGCGCACCGCCTGCCCGAGCGCGAGCACTTCGACCACGCCGAGGTCGAGTTCATCGTCGCCCACGGCGTCGCCAGCGAGATCGACGGCCGGCGGGTCGTCGTCGGCTCGCGCCACTTCATCGAGGACGACGAAGGCATCGCCGTCGCGCCGCACGCGCCGCGCCTGCAGGCGCTGGAGGCCGACGGCAAGACCCTGCTCTACATCGGCTGGGGCGGCACGCTGATCGGCGTGCTGGCGATGCGCGACCAGCTGCGCCCGGACGCCGCGGCCACCGTCGCGCGGCTGCGCGAGCTGGGCGTGCGCCGCATCGTCATGCTGACCGGCGACCTGCCCGAGCGTGCCCGCGAGACCGCCGCGGCGCTGGGCCTGGACGACTACCGCGCCGGGCTGATGCCCGAGGACAAGGCGGCGGTGCTGCACGAGCTGGCCGAGTCGGGCGCACGCATCGCCTTCGTCGGCGACGGCGTCAACGACGGCCCGGCGCTCAGCGGCGCGCACGTCGGCATCGCGATGCAGCGCGGCGCCGACGTCGCCCGGCTGGCCGCCGACGTCGTGCTGCTCGAAGACCGCATCGGCCACGTCGCCGACGCCAAGGCGCTGGCGCTGGCCACGCGTGCGCTGATCGACGGCAACTTCCGCCTGACGATGGGGCTCAACACGACGATCCTCGGCGCCGCGGCGCTCGGCGCGCTGAGCCCGGTGGCGGCGTCGATGCTGCACAACGGCAGCACGATCGCGATCCTGCTGCGCGCGCTGGCCGGCGCCGGGCTGCCGCGCGCGCGGCGCCGCAAACGCTGATCAGCGCAGCAGGCTGCGGCGGTGCATCGCCAGGTGCACACCCAGCAGGCCGAGGAAGACCGTGCCGGTGGCGACGTGCGCGCTCTTGGCGCCGGCCGCGGCCAGCGCCAGCGAGCCGCCGAGGCTGGCCAGCATGCCGAGGTTGTTGGCGCGGGCGAGCTGGCGCCGGCGGCTGGCACGGCGCGGCGGCGCGGGCACGGCGGCGGGCGCCGCGGCCGCCGGTGCCGCCAGCCACGGCGCGACGGCGTCCAGCACCTCGCGGCACATCAGCGCCTCGCCAACACGCGTGCCGTCGTACTCGACGACGATGCTGCCGGCCGCCGCGTTGGCGCGCAGCGTGCGCAGCGCCGGCAGCGTGTCCAGCCGCGCCAGCACCGCTTCGCGCAGCGCATCGCGGCGCAGCCGCGCGTCGCGCAGGCGCAGGCGCCCCGGCAGGGACGAGACGATCGGGGCGTGGTGGGCGGTGTCCATGGCCGGTTTGTACGGCCTGAAGGCGCGCGGACGGCTCGTTTGTGTCAAGGCCGGCGCCCGAGGCTCGATCGGCGGCCGTCGAAGCTGCATAATAAGAATAATTCCTATTTAACGCACCTCAGACCAGCCGCCGCCAGTCTCCTGCCCGCCGGTGCCGGGCCCCGTCAGACGAGAACGGCCGTGCTGGAGCGTCACTACCGCGAACTGCTGAACTTCCTCGCCGGCCTGGTCGGCGACCGCCATGCCGCGGCCGACCTGGCCCAGGAGAGCTACGCCCGCGTGCTCGGGCTGCAGCAAGGTGGCCAGGCCGTGCTGGACGGCCGCGCCCTGCTCTACCGCACGGCGCGCAACCTCGTCGTCGACCGCCACCGCCGCGCCGCGCTGCGCCGCCACGAGGCGCTGGACGAACTGGCGGAGGACGAGCACCCGAGCGCGCCGCCGCAGTCGCGGCCCGACGAGGCGCTGGCCTCGCGCCAGGACGTGCAGGCCTGCCTGGCGGCGATCGAGGCGCTGCCGCCACGCTGCCGCGAGGCCTTCGTGCTGCACGTCTTCGACGAGCTGAGCCAGGCCCAGGTCGCTGAACGCATGGGCATCTCGGTCAGCATGGTCGAGAAACACGTCGCACGCGGGCTGCTGGCCTGCCGTGCCGCGCGGGCCGGGGGGTGAGGGAAACGGGCCGTTCGTGCGTCTACGGTCACGAGGACTGCCCGATGCCGCCACCGCCCGACGCCCCGCCGCCCGCGCCCCACGACGACGCCGCGGCGCGCTGGGCCGTGCGCCGGCGCAGCGGCCTGGACGGCGACGGCCGCCGCGCGCTGCAGGCCTGGCTGGACGCCGACCCGCGCCACGCACAGGCCCTGGCCGAACTCGAGACGACCTTCGAGCACGTGGCCGCGCTGCCGGCCGACGAGGTCGCACGGCTGCGTGCCGGAATCGTGCACGTCTCGCCGGGTGGCCCGCCGCCAGCCGTGCCGCCGCGCCCGGCGCGGCGGCTGCAGCGGATGCTGGGCGCGGCGCTGGCGCTGGCCACGCTGGGCGTCGGCTGGACGGCCTGGGACCGCTGGTCGCGGCAGCCCCGCTTCGAGCAGCACTACGCCACGCAGCGCGGCGAGCAGCTCACCGTCACGCTGCCCGACGCCGCGACCGACGGCAGCCGGGTGCGCCTGGACAGCGCGACCCGGCTCGACGTGCGCCTGTACCGCGACCGGCGCGAACTGCGGCTGCACGAGGGCCGCGCGGCCTTCGCCGTGCACGCCGACGCGCGGCGCCCGTTCCACGTGCGGGCCGGCACGCTGGACGTCGTCGTCACCGGCACGCGCTTCACGGTGCGCCACACGCGTGCGGGGCTGGACGCCGGGCTGACGGTGGTCGAGGTCGAGGAAGGCCGGGTGCGCGTGACGCCGCAGGCCGGCGCCGCGCCGGACGCGGTGGTCGAGCTGCACGCCGGACAGCGGCTGAGCTCCGGCGGCGACGGCAGGCCCGGCCCGGCGCGGCCGCTGAGCAGCGCCGACGCGGCCGCCTGGCGCGAAGGCCGCATCGCCTTCGACGGCGTGCCGCTGGCCCAGGCGCTGGCCGAGTTCGAGCGCTACGGGCCCACCGGCGTCGTCGTGCGCGACCCGGCGGTCGGCGCGCTGCCGGTCGGCGGCAGCTGGCGTGTCGGCGACGCCCGGCGCTTCGCCGAGACGCTGCCCGAGCTGCTGCCGGTGCGGCTGCGGCCGCACGACGGCGTGCTGGAGCTCGTCGCGCATCCGGCACGGCCGCTCCGATCAGGTCACGCGAGGTAACGCGAAATATTCTCATTCGTGACGTGAGGGTTCGCGGCGGCCGTGCGTCTGCATCGGCAGGAGCGGGGCGGCCATCCGGCGCCCGGCCCAGAAGACACCGCAAGAGGACTCTCCGATGCGCCGAGCGCGATTCACCCCTGCCCCCCTGGCCCTGGCGGCCGCCGCCGTCGTCCTGAACCTGGCGACCTCCGTGCCCGTGCACGCCCAGACCGGCGCCACCGCGGCCGCGCCGCTGGCGCTGGAGCTGCCCGCCCAGCCGCTGGGCCAGGCGCTCAACGAACTGGCCCGCCGGGCCGACCTGCAACTCAGCTTCCCGGCCGATGCCGTCGCCGGACGGACGGCGCCCGCGGTTTCGGGCCGGCTGACGCCGGAACAGGCGCTGCAGCGTCTGCTGGCCGGCAGCGGCCTGGCGGCCGACATCGACGGCAGGCGTGTAGTCGTCAAGCCGGCCGACGCGGTGCGCGAGTCGGCGCTGCCGGCGGTGAAGGCCAGCGCCGGCGCGCTGGCCGGCGACCTGCCGGCGCCGCATGCCGGCGGCCAGGTCGCGCGCGGTGCGCGCGTCGGCGCGCTGGGCAACCTGTCGGTCATGGACACGCCGTTCAGCACCATCGCCTACACCGCCGAGCTGATCGCGCAGCAGCAGGCGCGCACCGTGGCCGAGGTGCTGGGCAACGACCCGGCGACACGTTTCACGACCTCGGCCGGCCACGCCTACGAGAACTTCCGCGTGCGCGGCTTCGACGTCAACGCCGGCGACCTGGCGATCGAGGGGATGTACGGCCTGGCGCCGGTCGGCCACTCGCCGGTGGAGTCCCTGGAACGCGTCGAGCTGCTGAAGGGCCCGAGCGCGCTGTTCAGCGGGATGCCGCCGGGCGGCGGCGTCGGCGGTGTCGTCAACCTGGTGCCCAAACGCGCCGGCGACGAGCCGCTGACGCGTGCGAGCTTCGGCCTGCAGTCCGACTCGCAGGCCGAACTCGCGCTCGACCTGGGCCGGCGCTTCGGCGAGCACAAGCAGTGGGGCCTGCGCGTCAACACCGCCTACGCCGACGGCGACACGACGCTGGACGAGCAGAGCAAGAAGCGCGAGTTCCTGTCGGCTGCGCTGGACTTCCGCGGCGAGGCGCTGACGGCCACGCTGGACGCCTACACCAGCACCGAGAAGTTCGACGGCGGCACGCCGGCGATGTACTGGTTCGCGACGACCGACATCCCCGGCGCGCCGGACCCGAGCACCAACCAGTTCCGCAACGGCTGGGGCGAGCTGAAGAGCCAGGCCGTCATCGCACGCGCCGAGTACACGATCCACGAGCAGCTCGATGCCTTCGCCGGCGTCGGCCGGCGCGAGCACGACTACGCCGGCTTCATCAACGGCACGCACGCGCGCCAGATCGCCGCCAACGGCGACTACAGCGGCCGCATGGTCGGCCAGCGCGGCTACAGCGACACCGTCTCCGCCGAGGCCGGGCTGCGCGGACGCTTCGCCACGGCCGGCGTCCGCCACGAGCTGGTGCTGCACGCCACGCGGCTGGATCAGGAGGACGGCTCGGCGGTCAACATGGCCAGCTTCAGCTCCAACATCTATCGCCCGGTCACGCCGACGATGGTGGCCGTGCCGGGCACGGCGCCCAAGACCGGCGAGACGACGCTGGACAGCCTGGCGCTGGTCGACACCCTGTCCTTCCTGGACGACCGCCTGCGGCTGACGCTGGGCGCTCGCCACCAGGGCGTGGAGACCCGCAGCTTCAACCCCGCCGGCGCGGTGACCGCGCACTATGACAAGAGCGCGCTGACGCCGGCCGTCGCCGTCGTCGCCAAGCCCTGGGGCCAGGACGTCTCGCTGTACGCCAACTACGTGCAGGGGCTGAGCAAGGGCGACACCGTCAGCGCCGCGCTGAACGGCGGCAAGGAACTGGTCTTCGCGCCGTACAAGACCGAGCAGAAGGAGCTCGGCGTGAAGTGGACGACGGGCCGCTTCACCAACACCGTGAGCCTGTTCGAGATCGGCAAGCCGGTGCTGGTGACCACCGGCGATCCCTTGGCGCCGACCTACAGCGACGACGGCGAGAAGCGCGTGCGCGGCGTCGAATGGAGCACCTTCGGCGAGCCGATGGCCGGTGTGCGTGTGCTCGGCGGCATCAGCTACAACCAGGGCAAGCTGACCCGGACCGCCTTCGGCCAGAACGACGGCCACGACGCCGTGGGCACGCCGCGCTGGCAAGGCAACCTCGGCGCCGAATGGGACACGCCCTGGCTGCAGGGCCTGACGCTCAGCACGCGCCTCACGGCCACCGGCGAGCAGTACCTGGACCAGGCCAACACCCAGCGCATCCCCGGCTGGAGCCAGATCGACGTCGGCGCGCGCTACGCCACCGAGCTGATGGGGCGGCCGACGCAGTGGCGCCTGGGCGTCAACAACCTGTTCGACCGTCACTATTACGCCGGCAGCTTCAGCGACAGCACGCCGATCGCCACGCTGGGCGCCAAGCGCAGCGTCGCGGCCTCGGTGACGGTGGACTTCTGAGCGCCGTGCACGCGACGACCCCGAGGCGCGCGCTCGCCGGCCTGGCGCTGGCGCTGGCCGCCGGCGCCGCGCCGGCGGCCGACATGCCGGTGCAACTGCCCGGCGCACGCCAGTTCGACATGGCGGCCGAGGGCAGCGGGCCGCGCTACCGCATCTTCGTCTCCGAGCCCGACGCGCCGGCGCCGGCCGCGGGCTATCCGGTGCTCTACGTGCTCGACGGCAACGCCGCGTTCCCGGTGGCCGCCTTCCTGGCGCGTTCGGTGGCCTCGCGGCGCGAGGTCACCGGGCAGGCGCCGCTGCTCGTCGTCGGCATCGGCTACCCCGGCGACGCCGACTTCGACGTCGCGGCGCGCCGGCGCGACTACACCGTCGGCGTGGCCGAGCCCGGCGCCGCCGGCCGCGAAGGCGGCGCCGAGCGCTTCCTCGACTTCGTCGAACGCGAGCTGAAGCCGCGCATCGCCGCCCGCCACCCGGTCGACACGCAGCGCCAGGCGCTGTTCGGCCACTCCTTCGGCGGCCTGCTGGTGCTGCACGCGGCGTTCACGCGGCCGGCGAGCTTCACGACCTTCGTCGCGTCGAGCCCGTCGATCTGGTGGAACGGCCGGCGTGTGCTCGACGGGCTGCAACAGCCGCCGGCGGCCGTGCCGCGGCTGCAGCTCAGCGTCGGCGCGCTGGAGGACACGCCGCCGCCGGGCCGGCTGTCGCCCGAGCGGCTGGCGCTGCTGGCCGAACGTTCGATGGTCGGGGAAGCGCGGGCGCTGGCCACGCGGCTGCAGGCGCTGCCGGCCTGGCAGGGGCGCTTCGCCTTCCACGAGTTCGACGGCGAGAACCACGGCTGGGTGTGGCTGCCGGCGCTGTCGCGCGGCCTGCAGTTCTTTCTCGACCAACCCGCGGCGCCGGCCTCCGGCGCACGCCAGGAGGACGCTTCATGAGTTTCACGCTCGCGGGACTGGCCGCCACGCTGGCCGGCAGCGCCTGCCTGTACCTGGCCTCGCCGCACCAGCAATGGCGCCGGCGGCCCTGGCCGGCAGGCCCGGCACGCGCCGCCGCGGCGGCGCTGTGGTGCCTGGCGCTGGCGGCGATGGGCCAGGCCCTGCAGCCGCTGGCCGCGGCCTTCTGCTTCGCCACCGCCTTGATGCTGAGCCTGACGCTGCCGCCCTACCTGGGCGCGCTGCGGGCCGCCTACCGGAGCCCCGGCGATGGCCCGCGCTGACACGATGCGCCGCGACTGGCTGGCCAAGACGCTGGCCGGCAGCCTGCTCGGGCTGACGCTGGCGCTGGGCTGCAGCGCCATCTTCGACGTGCTGGCCGCGGCGCTGCCGCTGCCGGTGCGCGCCCAGCTCGCGATGTGGATGGTGGCGCCGATCTGGCTGGGCACGCTGTCGGGCTGCTACTTCTTCGCCGACGGCTGGCGCGCCTGGCGCGGCCTGGCCCTGGCCAACCTCGCCGTCTTCGGTGCCTGGGCGCTGCTGCGCCAGTTCCTTGCCTGATCCCGCCATGCGAGCCGAAGTCCTGCGCATCTACAAGTCGGTCCACACCTGGACCGGCATCGTCTCCGGCATGGCGCTGTTCATCGCCTTCTATGCCGGCGCCCTCACCGTCTTCAAGGAGCCGCTGGCACGCTGGGCGAGCCCGCCGGCGCAGCAGGCGGCGGTGCCGCTGGAGCGTGCGCAGGAGCTGATCCTGCGCACGCTGCAGGCCGAGCCGGCCGCCGCACGCGGCTTCACGCTGCATCTGCGCGACACCGAGAACGTGCCCGGCCGGCTGAGCTGGACGGTGCGCGACGCCGAGGCCGACGACCACGACCACCGCCACCTGCGCCACTTCGTCGCCACGCTGGACGCCGAGGGCCGGGCCGTCACCCAGCCGGCCGCGCCGACGCAGCTGGGCCAGTTCATCGACGTGCTGCACCGCGTCGTCGGCCTGCCGGTGGACAACGACCCCAACCGCTGGGTGATGGGCGTGGTGTCGGCGCTGTACGCGCTGGCGCTGGTGTCCGGCGTCATCGTGCTGCTGCCGTCGCTGGTCAAGGACTTCTTCGCGCTGCGCGTCGGCCCCAACCTGAAGCGCATGTGGCTGGACGCGCACAACGTCGTCGGCATCGTCAGCCTGCCGTTTCACGTCGTGATGGCGCTGACGGCGGTGGTCTTCGCCTTCCACGACGGCCTCTACGCGCTGCAGGACCGGCTGCTGCACGAAGGCCGGCTCGCCACCGCCTTCCAGCGCGCGCCGGCCGCCGACGGCGCCGCCCCGCGCGACGCGGCGGCGATGCGCCCGCCGGCCGAGCTGCTGGCAGCGGTCGCGCAGGTCGCGCCGGGCTTCGTGCCGACGGCGATGCAGTACCAGCAGCCCACCGGGGCCCGCGCCGCGGTGCGCGTCTGGGGCCAGGACGAGAGCGCGGTGGCACCGCGCGCGCATGGCGGCTTCGTCGTCGTCGACCCGTACAGCGCGCGCATCGTCGGGCGCGAGGCCCTGCCCGGCCAGCAGTCGGCGCCCAACACCGTCATCAGCAGCATCTTCGCGCTGCACATGGCCTCGTTCGCCGGCGACCCGGTGAAATGGCTGTACTTCGTGCTCGGCCTGGCCGGCGCCTGGCTGTTCTACAGCGGCAACCTGCTGTGGATCGAGAGCCGACGCAAACGCGGCGCCGAGCCGCCGCGGCGCACGCGCTGGATGGCCGCGGCGACGATCGGCGTCTGCCTGGGCAGCGTCTGCGGGATCTCGGCGACGATCGCCGCGGCCAAGTGGCTGCCGGGGCTGGTCGACGACGTCGGCGCCGGCCACCGCTGGACCTACTACGCGGTGTTCTTCGCCGCGATCGGCTGGGCCTTCTGGCGCGGCAGCGCACGCGGCTCGGTGCAGCTGCTGTGGGCGGCCGTCGTGCTGACGGCGGCGATCCCGGCCAGTTCGCTGCTCGGCGCGCTGGCGCCCGGGCTCGGCCCCTGGGCGCCGGCCTCGGGCGCGGCGCTGGCGGTCGACCTGACGGCCGCCGCCGGGGCGGCGCTGCTGGCCTGGATGGCGCGCGCCACGGCGCGGCGCGTGCACCACGGGCCGGCGCCCAGCGTCTGGGCGGCGCCGCAGGCGGCGCCGACGGCAGCGCAGGTCCCGGCGACGGCGGGGCGCGAGGGCTGAAGACGGGCCGGCCCTGCCGCGCCCAGGCTCCGCAGGGCTGCCCGGTTTCACTCCCGTCCAGACAGAACCCAGCCCAGGATCCATTCGCCGCCCCAGGCCCAGGCCATCAGCAGCAGGCCGGTCGTGACCACGAGGGCCACCCCCGACATCAGCAGCCCCAGGATCACGGCAACCCCGTCGCGAAACACCAGCCCCAGGCCGATGAACATCAGCGCGACGGCCGGCAGCAGGTTGCCGAACGGAATCGGCATCACGACGATGGCGGCCATCGAGCCGACGGCGAGCGCCGTCGCCGATCGCCGGCCGGCGAGCGCCAGGTGGCTCCATCGGGTCCTGGCACAACGGCCCGCCACGGCATAGGCCGACGCCAGCCCGACCAGCACCCGCCGGGCCCAACGAAGCGGCAGTTCGAGCTCGGCCACCCGTGGCGGCAGACACGGCGCACCGTGGCCCCGCCACATGGCGACCGCCAGCGCCGCCATCCCCACGCCGAGCACCGTGCCGACACCGGGCACCGGCAGCAGACAGGGCATGGCCAGCAGAAGCAGCAGCGTGCCGTGGGCGTCAGGCCCGTGGACCTGCGCCATCGTGCGCATCGACACACGCTCGTCCTGGAGGGCGGCGGCGGCATCGCGCAGCCGCTGCACGATCGGCGGCGTCATGCGGACTCGGCGACCGCGGGCTGCCCGCGGGTCTTCCACAGCGACACCAGCACGCCGCCGGCGATCAGGCCGAAGGTCACGCTCAGCGAGATCACCGCCGGGACCTTGCCGACGATGCCCACCAGGAAGATCTTGCTGCCGATGAAGACCAGCACCAGGGCCAGCGCGTACTTCAGGTACTTGAAGCGGTGGATCATCGCCGCCAGCGCGAAGTACAGCGCCCGCAGGCCCAGGATGGCGAAGATGTTGCTGGTGTAGACGATGAAGGGGTCGGTGGTGATGGCGAAGATCGCCGGCACCGAGTCGACCGCGAAGATCAGGTCGACGAACTCCACCAGCACCAGGGCCAGGAACAGGGGCGTCGCGAAACGTTCCAGCCGGCCCGTCGCGGGGTCGGTCTCGCGCACCCAGAAGGCGTTGCCACGCAGCCCGTCGGTCACGCGCATGTGCCGCTTCAGGAACTTCAGCAGCGGGTTGTTCGCGATGTCCGGCATGTGGTCGGCGATGACCCACATCTTGATGCCGGTGAAGATCAGGAAGGCGCCGAACAGGTACAGCACCCAGCTGAACTGGCTGACCAGCGTCGCCCCCAGGCCGATCATGATCGCGCGCAGCACGATCACGCCCAGGATGCCCCAGAACAGCACCCGGTGCTGGTACTGCCGCGGGATGGCGAAGAAGGTGAAGATCAGCGCGATGACGAAGACGTTGTCCATCGACAGCGACTTCTCGATCATGAAGCCGGTGTAGTAGTCCATCCCGCTCTGCGCACCCAGGTACCACCAGACCCAGGCGCCGAAGAGCAGCGCCACGCCGATGTAGCCGGCGGACAGCAGCAGGCTCTCGCGCACGCCGATCTCGTGGTCGTCCTTGTGCAGGACGCCGAGATCGAACGCCAGCAGCGCGATGACGATGCCGACGAAGGCGAGCCAGACCCACGCGGGCTTGCCCATGAAGTCGGCGGTGACGAAAGGAAGCAGGACGTCCATGGCGGATTGATTCGAGTGGAAACTGCCGAGGCGAGCGTGGCGCCTGCGCGATCAGCGCGACACCAGCGAAGGCCCGCCGCTCGGGCCGTTGCCGCCGCGGCTGCGGCGCTGCCAGAGCGTGATGAGCAGGTGCAGCCCGGCGCCCAGCAGCAGCAGGAGAACGCCGCCGAAGGCCCAGGTCACCCAGGCCAAGACGGTCAGCCCGCCCGCCAGGGCAGGCGCAGCCTGCAGCAGGCTGTCGACCAGCGGCCCGAGCCCCGCCAGCATCTGGGTCAGCGCCTGCACCGTCTGCGACGGCAGCCACGCGGCCAGCCAGTGCGGCAAGGCGATGGTGCCGACGCCCGAGGCAACACCGGAGAGCTCCCCCGCGTTGGAGACGGACCAGACGGCGACGGCGTGCAACGCCCAGGCCGCCAGGGACCACAGCGCCAGCAGCGAGGCGACGGCAAACCAACTGAGAACGTGGAACATGGCGGGCGGACGTTGGAGTGATCGGACGGCGGAAGTGTGGGGATGCTCCAAGTTCGAACAAACCAGAACGAAGCGAACCTATATTTCGGTTTTCCGGAATCGGAGGTCGCATGCTGAACTACCGCCATCTGCACTACTTCTGGGTCGTCACCAAGGAAGGCGGCTTTGCCCGGGCCGCCGAGCGGCTGGACATGGCCGTGCAGACGATCAGCGCGCAGGTGCGCGAACTGGAGAAGGCCCTCGGCCATCAGCTGCTGAAGCCTGCGGGCCGCGGTGTGGCGCTCACTGAAGCCGGCCAGGCCGCCTTCGCCCGCGCCGAGGAGATCTTCCAGCTGGGCCAGGGCATTCCCGACGAGGTGCGAGAGGCGGCCAGCGGCAAGGTGGCCCGGCTGACGGTGGGGCTGTCCGACGGGATCTCGAAGCTGGCCGCCCATGCGCTGCTCGAGCCCGTGCTGGGCACCGCCAACCTTCGGCTCGTATGCCACGAAGGCGAGATCGAGCAGCTGCTCGGCGAACTGGCGCTCCATCACCTGGATGTGGTGTTCGCCGGGCAGGCGGCACCGCGCAACCCGAACCTGCGCCTGACCAGCGAGAAGCTCGTCGATTCGACCGTCGAGTGGTACGGGCCGGCGAAGCTGGTCGGCAGGACCGAGCGCGAGCGCTTTCCGCACAGCCTCAACGACCTGCCCGTGCTCCTGCCGACGGGGCATTCGGCGCTGCGCACGATGCTGGACCACTGGTTCGAGACGCAGGGCCTGCGGCCGCGCATCGTCGGCGAGTTCGAGGACAGCGCGCTGCTGGCGGTCTTCGCCGCTCGCGGCCTGGGCGTGTTCCCGGTCAGCCGGCTCGGTGCGGACGACGTCGGCCTGCTGCGCGGTCTTCGCCCGCTGGGCCGCAGCGACGGCGTGAAGGAGGAGATCCACGCCATCCGCTCGCGCCGCGGCCAGCACCACCCCCTGGTGATGCAGGTGCTGGCCGCAGCTCGCTCTTGAACCCGTGCTGATCGGACCGGATCAGGCCGCTTCGCGCTGGGCCGGGTTCGAGGAGCCCGGCCCCTCCCCATCGAGCAGCTTCCAATGGCGGCGCGCGGCCTCGACCACCATGGACTCCCCGTCGGCCAGGTGGCCGTCGGCCCGCGCCGCGGCCAGGGACAGGCGCAGCACCGTCCTCTGCAGCACCGGGTCCGAAATCTCGGCCATCAACGACGCCAAGGCGCTGTCGTCGACGTTGCCCATCAGCGACCCCGTCTCGTACCCGCCCGCCAGCAGTTCTTCGCACAAGGTGTGAACGATGTGCGGCAGGAGCTGGGGCTCCAGCCCGAGTTCGCTCTCCGCGCCCAAGCGCTTGAGGATGTCGAACTCGGAACTGCACACGTGGCCGTCGGAGATGAGCACCAGCGCGACGATGCGCGCCGCGGCTTCGGGGCTGTTGTGGGGGTAGCTGCGCACGGCAAGTCTCCGTTGAGATGGTCCTGTCCGGGTTGTCGATCGGGCTTCCGGACTCAATCGTCCCGACCGAGACTGCGCCGGCCCGGCACGAGGGCGACGAGAGGCAGGAAGAGCTTCACGGCGGGTGACTCCGGGAGTGATGGCAGAGAGGAATGTGCGCCCGCCGAAACTTCGAAAGAAGCAACGATTCAGGAGCTTCAACTCAGGAAAAAACGAACCCAACCGACCATGGAGCCAGGTGTTGTCAGGGTGTATCCCGGGTCAACCGCTCTGCGAACGAAATGCCGATGGCGGAAAGCACGAACATGAAGTGGATGACCGCCACCATCGTCACGACCTGGATGTTCTCCAGGCTCAGATCGCCACTCAGGTACGTCTTCAAGGCATGCACGCCGGATATCGAGATGATGGCGAACGCGAGCTTCAGCTTGAGGTTGTACGTGTTGACGTGGTCCAGCCAGTCGGGCTTCTTCATGTCCTTGGTGTCGAAGTGCCCCGTGGTCACGAACAGCGACACGCCGGCGAGCGCCACCACCCAAACCAGCTGCGCCACCATCGTCATGTCCACCAGTTCGAGCACCTTGATGATCAGGTCGATCTTCTCGAGCTCTCCGAACAGCAAGGTGCTCATGAGCTTGTAGGTCTCGAGCAAGAACTTGCCCAGGACGCCCAGGATGATGGTGACCAGGCCGGCGTAGAAGAACAGCATGGTGAACCGCATGCCGTAGAGCAGCGAGCCGACGGCCGAGAGCACTTTTTCCATGGTTGGATACCTTGAGACCCAGCGGAGGGTGACGTCGAACAGCGGGCCTGCCGCAGTTCTCCGGGCCAGGACGGCCGGCCGGCAGAGACAGGCTGCGGCAGACGATCTCAATCGTGGCGCGGCAGATCGCCGAGGCCGGTGTGCTCACCCTCCTTGCGATCGACGTCCGGGGCGGCGTGCAGCGCGAGCCGGCGCGCCCCGCCGGCCGACACGGCCGGTGGCCGCCGGAAGACGCGGACGCCGCCATTCAGCAGCTTCGCCGAGCCGGGCGGACCGGACCGAACCCGGGAGTCCGTGGCGAAGTCCGTTCGGACGGCATTGGCGGGTCGAGTGTTGGGCATCCGGTGCTTCTCCAAAAGATGGCGTTCCGAAGGGCTCTCGTCCTGCAACGCGAGCCGGGTGACGCCAACGAAGCCCGAAGTCTGCGGCCGAATGCCGGTTCAACGTTCAGGTTTAGCCGATGTTCTCGTTCTTGAAATTCTGATTTTCCAGAACCTTCCGGCACCCGGCTGTTTCTCTGCCCCGCAAGCGATGGAACTCCGCACGCAAGTGCCGGCCTGGCGGTGGCCACGACGGTGGGCGACGAGCCGGCCAGCCTCGCCGGACGCGCATGGCGGCGCGTGTCCGAAGCCTGGGTGCGCGAAGCCGGGTTCTGAGCGCGCGCCAAGCCCACCCCGGTCGAGGCGCGACGCGCCAGCCCAGCGGCGACGCCGCGCGGCGTCCCGGCGCCTCGACCGCCTTGATGCGCCCGCCAGCGGCGAGCGCCCGGGCAAGCCGAGTCCTCGCCAGTGAGGTGCGGCGGTCAGCCCCGCACACGTCCGGGAACGCCTGCGGATCCTCCCGGCTCACGTCCCGCGCGCTTGCAGGCGCGCGGGCCGTGATGAGGCAGGAAGACGTGCGCAGGCACGCAAGGCTCTGGCCGCGCACCCCAGCCTTCGGGCTTGCAGGCCCGAAGGCAGTCACGAGGCGACAGGACGCGCGCAGGCGCGAAGTCGGTTGACCACGCATCCCGGCCCTAGCGCTTGCAAGCGCTAGGGCAATGACGAGGCGTGAAGACGTGCGCAGGCACGCAAGGCTCTGGCCGCGCACCCCGGCCTTCGGGCTTGCAGGCCCGAAGGCAGTCACGAGGCGACAGGACGCGCGCAGGCGCGAATTCGGTTGACCACGCATCCCGGCCCTAGCGCTTGCAAGCGCTAGGGCAATGACGAGGCGTGAAGACGTGCGCAGGCACGTCTTCACGTCCGCGTCATTCCCATTCGATCGTCGCGGGGGGCTTGCTGCTGACGTCGTAGGTGACGCGGTTGATGCCGCGGACCTCGTTGATGATGCGGCCGGAGACCTTCTTCAGCAGCGCGTACGGCAGCTCGGCCCAGTCGGCCGTCATGAAGTCGCTGGTCTGCACGGCGCGCAGTGCGACGACGTAGTCGTAGGTGCGACCGTCGCCCATCACGCCGACGCTCTTGACCGGCAGGAAGACGGTGAAGGCCTGGCTGGTCAGGTCGTACCAGGTCTTGCCGCTGGCTTCGTCGCGGAAGTTGCGCAGCTCCTCGATGAAGATCGCGTCGGCGCGGCGCAGCAGGTCGGCGTACTCCTTCTTCACCTCGCCGAGGATGCGCACACCCAGGCCCGGGCCCGGGAACGGGTGGCGGTAGACCATGTCGTGCGGCAGGCCCAGCGCCACGCCGAGCTCGCGCACCTCGTCCTTGAACAGGTCGCGCAGCGGCTCCAGCAGCTTCAGGCCCAGCTGCTCGGGCAGGCCACCGACGTTGTGGTGGCTCTTGATCGTCGTCGCCTTCTTGGTCTTGGCGCCGCCCGACTCGATGACGTCGGGGTAGATCGTGCCCTGGGCGAGGAAGGTCGCGCCCTTGTGGCCCTCGGTGCCGGCCTTCAGCTTGGCGGCCTCGGCCTTGAAGACGTCGACGAACAGGCGGCCGATGATCTTGCGCTTGGCCTCGGGGTCGGAGACGCCGGCCAGTTCGCCGAGGAACAGCTCGCTGGCATCGACGCGGATCACGCGCGCGTGCAGCTTGCCGGCGAACATGTCCATCACCATGTCGCCTTCGTTCAGGCGCAGCAGGCCGTGGTCGACGAAGACGCAGGTCAGCTGCTCGCCGATGGCGCGGTGGATCAGCGCCGCGGCGACGCTGGAGTCGACACCGCCGGACAGGCCGAGGATGACCTCCTCGTCACCGACCTGCTCGCGGATGCGCGCCACCGCCTCCTCGACGTGGTCGCGCATCACCCAGTCGGGCTTGGCGCCGGCGATCTGCAGCACGAAACGTTCGAGCAGCGCGCGGCCCTGCACGGTGTGCGTGACCTCGGGGTGGAACTGCACGGCGTAGTAGCCGCGCGCCTCGTCGGCCATGCCGGCGATCGGGCAGCTCGGCGTGCTGGCCATCAGCTTGAAGCCCGGCGGCAGCGCGGTGACCTTGTCGCCGTGGCTCATCCAGACCTTCAGCATGCCGTGGCCTTCGGCCGTGGCGAAGTCCTGGATGCCGTCGAGCAGCCGGGTGTGGCCGTGGGCGCGCACCTCGGCGTAGCCGAACTCGCGCGTCTTGCCGCCTTCGACCGCGCCGCCGAGCTGCGCGGCCATCGTCTGCATGCCGTAGCAGATGCCCAGCACCGGCACGCCCAGGTCCCACACCGCCTGCGGCGCGCGCAGGTCCTCGGCCTCGTAGGTGCTGGCGTGGCTGCCCGACAGGATGATCGCCTTCGGCGCGAACTCGCGCACGAAGGCGTCGGAGACGTCGTTCGGGTGGATCTCGCAGTAGACGTGCGCCTCGCGCACGCGACGTGCGATCAGCTGGGTGACCTGCGAACCGAAGTCGAGGATGAGGATCTTGTCGTGCATCGTCGGGCTCTGAAGCGAAGAAGGCCCGCCGCGCGCACCGCGTCTGGCATGACGGGGCGGCGAGGCAGGCGTGAATCGGTCACGCGGCGTGGGTGGCCAGCCGCGCTCGGCGCTGTTTGCGGAAATGGGCGATCGCGAAGGCCAGCGCCAGGGCCTGCAGCACCGCCGAGAAGAACATCGGCGTGCCGATGCGCCAGTCGCCCTGCGGCAGGTGCGACACCAGGCCCAGCAGCGGTGCCGCCAGCGTCGGCGCCACCACCGCCATCAGGCTGTTGAGCGAGCTCACCGAGCCCATCGTCTGGCCCTGGTTGTCGTGCTGCGCCGCGCCCGACACCAGGCCCTGCAGCGCCGCGGTGATCGTGTTGCCGAGGATGTTGGCGGCGATGACGACGTACATCATCCAGCCCTCGGTGACGAGGCCGAAGGCGACGAAGGCCAGCGTCGACGACAGCAGCCCCAGCACCGCCAGCCGCGGCGCACCGAAGTGCTTCAGCAGCCGGCCCAGCAGCCCGCCCTGCACGATCGCCGAGACGACGCCGATCGCGAACAGCGACCAGCCGTTCTGCGTCGGGCCCCAGCCGAACTTGAAGGTCGTGTAGAGCACCCAGGTCGTGTACAGCGAGAACTGCGCCAGCGCGGCGCAGGCGAGCACGACGACGAGCAGGCCGACACCCTTGAGCTGCGCCAGCTCCTTCAGCGCCGACAGCGGGTTGGCGCGCTTCCAATGGAAGGGCCGGCGCTTGTCAAGCGGCAGCGATTCCGGCAGCACGAAGTAGCCGTAAGCCAGGTTGATCAGCGCCAGCGAGCCGGCGACGAAGAACGGCAGGTGCGGGTCGATGCCGCCGAGCAGGCCGCCGATCACCGGCCCCAGGATGAAGCCGATGCCGAACATCGCGCCGAGCATGCCGAAGCGCTTGGCACGCTCCTGCGGCGGCGTGATGTCGGCGACGTAGGCGTTGGCCACCGCGGCGTTGGCCTGCATCGCGCCGCCGACGATGCGCGACGCGACCAGCATCCAGATCGACGTCGACAGCGCGGTGACGAAGAAGTTGAACGCCAGGCCGCAGAAGCCCAGCAGCAGCACCGGGCGGCGGCCGTAGCGGTCGGACAGCGCGCCGAGGATCGGCGCGCCGATGAAACACGCCACCGCGTACGAGAACGCGACGACGCCGTACCAGTAGGTCTGCTCCGCCGGGCTGGTGGTGAAGACACCGACCAGCGCCGGCAGCACCGGCGAGATGACGCCCACCGCCAGCATGTCGATGAGCACGACCAGCATGATGAAACGCATCGCTGCCGGCCGGCCGCCGGGGTGCACCGGCGCGGGGGACGTCTCGGGACCGCTCATTCCATGCGGTAGTTCGGCGCTTCCTTCGTGATCTGCACGTCGTGCACGTGGCTCTCACGAATGCCGGCGGCGGTGATCTCGACGAACTCGGCCCGGCTGGCCATCTCCTCGACCGTCGCGCAGCCGCAGTAGCCCATCGAGGCGCGCAGGCCGCCGGCCATCTGGTAGACGATGGACAGCATCGAGCCCTTGTACGGCACGCGGCCCTCGATGCCCTCGGGCACGAGCTTGTCGGCGTTGGGGTTCGCGGACTCGTCGTTCTCCTGGAAGTAGCGGTCGGCCGAACCGGCCTTCATCGCCCCGATCGAGCCCATGCCGCGGTAGCTCTTGTAGCTGCGGCCCTGGTAGAGGATGACCTCGCCCGGCGCTTCCTCGGTGCCGGCGAACATGCCGCCCATCATCACCGTGCTGGCGCCGGCGGCGATGGCCTTGGCGATATCGCCCGAGTAGCGGATGCCGCCGTCGGCGATCAGCGGCACGCCGCTGCCGCGCAGCGCGGTGGCGACGTTGTCGATCGCGGTGATCTGCGGCACGCCGACGCCGGCGATGATGCGCGTCGTGCAGATCGAGCCCGGGCCGATGCCGACCTTGACGGCGTCGGCGCCGGCCTCGACCAGCGCCAGCGCGGCAGCGCCGGTGGCGATGTTGCCGCCGATGACGTCGACCTGCGGGAAGTTCTTCTTCACCCAGCGCACGCGCTCGATGACGCCGGCGCTGTGGCCGTGCGCGGTGTCGACGACGAGCGCGTCGACGCCGGCCTTGACCAGCAGTTCGACCCGCTCCTCGGTGCCCTCGCCGACGCCGACGGCGGCGCCGACGCGCAGCTTGCCGTGGCTGTCGCGCGCGGCGTTCGGGAAGTCGGTCTGCTTGGTGATGTCCTTCACCGTCATCAGGCCGCGCAGCTCGAAGGCCTCGTTGACGACGAGCACGCGCTCGAGCTTGTGGCGGTGCATCAGCGCCTTGGCCTCGTCCAGCGAGGCTTCCTCGCCGACCCAGACCAGGCGCTCGCGCGGCGTCATGACCTCGCGCACCGGGGCGTCCAGACGGGTCTCGAAGCGCAGGTCGCGGTTGGTGACGATGCCGACGACCTTCGGGCCCTCGAGCACCGGGAAGCCGGAGAAGCCGTGCTGGCGCGAGAGCTCGCGCACCTCGCGCACCGTGGTCTCGGGCGTCACCGTGATCGGGTCGCGCAGCACGCCCGACTCGTAACGCTTGACGCGCGCGACCTCGGCCGCCTGCTGTCGGGGCGTGAGGTTCTTGTGGACGATGCCGATCCCGCCCTCCTGCGCGATGGCGATCGCCAGGCGCGCTTCGGTCACCGTGTCCATCGCTGCCGAGACGAGCGGCAGGTTCAGGGCGATGTTGCGGGAGAGACGGGTCTTGAGGCTGGTGTCGCGGGGCAACACCTGGGAGTACGCCGGCACCAACAACACGTCGTCGAAGGTGAGCGCTTTGCCGAGTAGGCGCATGCTGAGGGGAGCTCCAGACGCAAAAGCGGATTATAGGTAGGAGTCGACACCCTCCGCCGGAGTCGCGCTTGCGTCAAATGCACGCGCCGCCGGGCGCACTACACTGCCCCGATGCCGATCGCCCGTCCGTCCCCGCTGCTGCCGCTGGCCGTTGCCGCCTGCCTGCTCGCCCTGGCGAGCAGCGCGCAGGCGCAGTGGATCTGGCGTGACCGCAACGGCCAGATCACCGCCAGCGACCTGCCGCCGCCGCGCGAGGTGGCCGACAAGGACATCGTCCAGCGCCCGTCGAACGCCCGCCGCCCGCTGCCGCCGCCGGCGGCCGCCAGTGCCGCATCGGCACCGGCCGCGCCCCGGGTCGACCCGGTGCTCGAGCAGCGCCGCCGCGCCGCCGAGCAGGAGCAGCAGGCCAAGCTCAAGGCCGAGCAGGAGCGCGTCGCTCAGGCGCGCGCCGAGAACTGCCGCCGCGCCAAGGCCCAGCTCGCCGGGCTGCAGAGCGGCCAGCGCATCGCGCGGCTCAACGAGAAGGGCGAACGCGAGATCCTCGACGACAAGGGCCGCGCCGAGGAGTCGCGGCGCGCCGAGGGCATCATCGCCTCGGACTGCGAATGACGCGGCGTCAGCGCGTGCCGCGGTAACGCAGCCGGCGCGCTTCCTTCGGGTCCACCGTCAGCGGCCGGTACAGCTCGACACGGTCGCCGTCGCGCAGCACGGTCTGCGGCGGCTGCACGCGGCCCCAGATGCCGGCGTCCAGCGTCTCGGCCACGAGGCCGTGGCGTTCGGCCAGGCCGCTGGCGTGCAGCGCCTCGGCCAGCGTCGCGCCGTCGGCGAGTTCCAGCTCGACGCGGTCGACGGCGTGCGGCGCCGGGCAGTAGACGACTTCGACGCGCATCACGAACCGGGCGCGCTCAGCGTGCGCCGTAGACCGATTCGGCGCGTTTGACGAAGCAGTCGACCAGCGTGTTGGCGACGCGGTCGAAGACCGGGCTGACCACCGCCTCCAGCGTCTTGCCGGCGAAGGCGTAGCGCAGGTCGAGCTCGACCTTGCAGGCCTGGGTCTCGCTGCCCGGCCGGCCGAGCGGGAGGAACTGCCAGGTGCCTTCGAGCAGCGAGAACGGCCCGTCGACGAGCTTCATCAGCACGCACTCGGGCGGCGTGTTCTCGTTGCGGGTGGTGAAGGCGTGCTTCACCCCCATGTAGTGCATGCCCAGGCGCGCGGTGACGCCGTCGTCGTGCGTCTCGAGCACGTCGGCGCGGTCACACCAGGGCAGGAACTGCGGGTAATGGGCGACGTCCGTCACCAGGTCGTACATCTCCCTCGGGGAGTACCACAGCAGGACCGACTTCTTCACGTGCTTCATACAATGCTTCGATTGTAGGGGGCCACCCCTTCACGACGACTCCATGGCCAACATTGCAGAAAACCGCCGCGCCCGATTCGAGTACCACATCGAGGAGCAGTACGAAGCCGGCATCGTGCTGTCGGGCTGGGAGATCAAGGCCATCCGCGCCGGCCAGGTGCAGCTCACCGACGGCTACGTGCTGATCCGCGACGGCGAGCTGTTCCTCATCGGCTGCCGCATCAACGCGCTGCGTTCGGCGTCCACGCACGTGCTGCCCGAGCCCGACCGCACGAAGAAGCTGCTGATGAAGAAGGACGAGATCCGTCGTCTCGTCGGCAAGGTCGAGCAGAAGGGCTTCACCCTCGTGCCGCTGAACCTGCACTACAAGGGCGGGCGGGTGAAGGCCGAGATCGCGCTGGCCAAGGGCAAGGCCCAGCACGACAAGCGCGACACCGAGAAGAAGCGCGACTGGGAACGCGAGAAGGGCCGGCTGATGCGGCGCAAGGTGTCGGGGCCGGCGAAGGACTGAGGCGGGACGTGTGCCGTCCGGTGGACGGTCCGCGCCAGCCGAAGGGGCGAGCCACCGCAAGACGGGGTCAGGTCTTGCGAGACCTGACCCCGGCCTTCGAGACCTGACCCCGGCCTTCGGCGGCAGCGGGCCGCTCAGCCCAGCATAGCGATCGCCTTCTCCAGATCGGCCTTCAGGTCGGCCACCTCTTCGAGGCCGATCGAGAAGCGCACCACGGTGCCGTCGTAGGCCGGCCTGGCGCGCATCTGCTTCAGGTCGTAGGGCACGACCAGGCTCATCGGCCCGGCCCACGAGTAGCCGATGCCGAACAGCTGCAGCGCGTCGACGAAACGGTCGACCTGGGCGCTGGTGAAGCGCGGTGCGACGACGACCGAGAACAGCCCGGCCGCGGCGCGGCAGCTGCTCTTCCAGTGCTCGTGGCCCGGCGCGCCGGCCAGCGCCGGGTGCAGCACACGCGTGAACTCGGGCCGCGTCGCGCACCAGGCGGCAAGCTCGCGCCCGGCGGCGTCGGCGGCGTGATAACGCAGCGACAGCGAGGGCAGCGAACGCAGCATCGCCTCGGCGTCGTTGGCGCCGACGCCGTAGCCCAGCCGGCCGTGCGTCATGTGGATGCGGTCGGCCAGCTCGGCGTCGCGCGTGACGACCGAGCCCATCAGCACGTCGCCACCGCCCGAGGGGTACTTGGTCAGCGCCTGCATGACGACGTCGATGCCGAGGTCGAAACCGCAGAACGCGAGGCCGGCGCCCCAGGTGTTGTCCAGCGCCGTCGTCACGCCACGCTCGCGGCAGACGGCGACCAGCGCCGGCAGGTCCGGGAACTCCATCGTCACCGAGCCCGGCGCCTCCAGCCAGACGAGTTTCGTCGCCGGACCGATCGCCGCGGCCAGCGAGGCCGGGTCCATCGGGTCGTAGAGCTTGTGCGTGATGCCCCAGGCGGCCATTTCCCGCCGCGCCAGTTCACGGCTCGGGCCGTAGACGTTGTCGGGCAGCAGCAGCTCGTCGCCGGTCTTCAGCAGCGCCATGTTCACCAGCGCGATCGCCGCCAGCCCGCTGGGCACCAGCACGCAGTGCGTGCCGCCTTCCAGCGTCGCGATGCGTTCTTCCAGCGTGAAGGTCGTCGGCGTGCCGTGCAGGCCGTAGGTGTAGCCGTTGCGGTGGCGCCAGTCGCGTGCACGCATCGCCGCGACGTCCGGGAACAGCACCGTCGAAGCCTTGTGCACGCCGACCTGCGGCGCGTCGAAGCCGGCCGGCGGACGGTACGGATGGTGGATCAGCTTGGTGGTCATGTCGGGTTGACGGTGCTTGGCGAATTGTCGTCCCTTGGAGTCGACGCAGACACCGGCCGCATGGCTCAGGCGCATCAAGCTGCCGCCGTGGGCCGGCTCTGCCGGACCACTGGCGGCGCCCCCTGGGGGGAGCGCCGAAGGCGCTTCGGGGGGGTCAGACTGCCATCGCGATCAGGTCATGGCCTTCGGCGGCGACGATGCGCGCGCGCACGAACTCGCCGACCTTCAGCGTGCGCGAAGCCTTCTGCGGCGGCAGCAGGCGCACGGTGCCGTCGATCTCGGGCGCGTCGGCATAACTCCGCCCGACACCGCCCTTGCGGCCCAGCGCCGGCGCGTGGTCGACCAGCACCTGCATCGTCTGGCCGACGCGGCGCTGCAGCTTCGCCACCGACACCGCCTCGGCGACCTCCATGAAGCGCGCGCGGCGTTCCTCGCGCACCGCGTCGGGCAGCGCACCCGGCAGCTCGTTGGCCGGGGCGCCGGCCACCGGCGAGTAGGCGAAGCAGCCGGCGCGGTCGATCTGCGCTTCGGCGACGAAGTCCAGCAGCGTCTGGAACTCGGCTTCGGTCTCGCCGGGGAAACCGGCGATGAAGGTCGAACGCACGACGAGCTCGGGGCACAGCTCGCGCCAGCGCGCCAGGCGCTCGAGGTTGCGCTCGCCGCTGGCCGGGCGCTTCATGCGCTTCAGCACATCCGGGTGCGCGTGCTGGAACGGCACGTCCAGGTACGGCAGGATGCGCCCTTCGGCCATCAGCGGCAGCACGTCGTCGACGTGCGGGTACGGATAGACGTAGTGCAGCCGCACCCAGGCGCCGTGCGCCTCGGCCAGCTTGGCCAGTTGCTCGCAGAGGTCCGCGAAGCGTGTCTTCACCGGGCGGCCGTCCCAGAAGCCGGTGCGGTACTGGACGTCGACGCCGTAGGCGCCGGTGTCCTGGCTGACGACGAGCAGTTCCTTGACGCCGTTCTCGAACAGCGCCTTGGCCTCGCCCAGCACCTCGCCGACCGGGCGCGAGACCAGGTCGCCGCGCATCGTCGGGATGATGCAGAAGCTGCAGCGGTGGTTGCAGCCTTCGCTGATCTTCAGGTACGCATAGTGGCGCGGCGTCAGCTTGATGCCGGCTTCGCCGCGGAACTCGGCGCGCACCTCGGGCACGAGGTCAACGAAGGGGTCGTGCGGCTTGGGCACGTGGCGGTGCACCGCGTCCATCACCTCCTGCGTCGCATGCGGGCCGGTGACGGCCAGCACCTTGGGGTGCACCTGCTGCACCATGTTGCCGCCGTCGTCGCCGGCGCGCGCACCGAGGCAGCCGGTGACGATGACGCGGCCGTTCTCGGCCAGCGCCTCGCCGATCGTGTCCAGGCTCTCCTTGACGGCGTCGTCGATGAAGCCGCAGGTGTTGACGATGACGAGGTCGGCGCCGGCGAAGGACTTCGAGGTGCGGTAGCCCTCGGCGGCGAGCTGGGTGAGGATCAGCTCGGAGTCGGTCAGCGCCTTGGGGCAGCCCAGCGAGGCGAAGGCGACGGTCGGAACGGTTTCTTACATCGGCGGATTTTCCCAAATCCGCCGGGGCCTCGGCCGTGAAAGTTCGGCAGGCCTGCGACGCCTTCCGGCGTCACATGTCCGGCCTCAGCGCTTTCCCGGCGGGAAGCGCCCGAACACCGCCATCTGGTCCTGCATCGCCTCGAAGACGGCGCGCGACTGGTCGAGGTAGCTCGTCATCAGGTTCGGGAACACCGGCGGCTTGCCGCCGACGAACTGTTGCTGCAGCTCGACGAAGGCCTTCAGGTTCTGCTCGAGCATCGCGCCCATCGGCCCCTGCATCGCGCTGCCGTAGAAGCGGATGATCTGCGCCAGCATCTCGGTGCTGAACATCGGCACGCCGCCCGACTCTTCCTCGAGGATGATCTGCAGCAGGATGCTGCGCGTCAGGTCGTCGCCGGTCTTGGCGTCGCGCACCTCGAAGTCCTCGCCGCCCATCACCATGCGCTTGACGTCGGCCAGCGTGATGTAGCTGCTGCTGCGCGTGTCGTAGAGGCGCCGGTTGGGGTACTTCTTCAGCGTCCTCGGTCCGGGCTGGGCATTGGCGTCGGCGGCCGGAGCACGGCGGGACGTGGGCATGCGGCAAGGCTCCTGTCGGTGGGTCAAGCGTCGATTCTAGAAGCGCGCCGCGACCGCACCGCCACGGTTTACCCTGCGGCCGGCGGCGGCGCGAAGACCTCGGCGAGGAAGGCGTCGACGGCCTCGGTGGGCTCGCCGCCCTGCCCCAGGCGCTCGTTGAGCTCGGCGTGGGTCAGCGGCAGCGGCAGGGCCCGCGCTCGGCCGCCGCGCTCCACCAGCCGGGCGGCGAAACGTTCGGACTGGCGCACCGAGTCCTCGCGCAGCGACGAGCACACCAGCAGCACCGGCGGCGGCGCCGTCAGCGTCGCCGCGCGGTGCCAGGGCGAGGCCGCTTCCCAGCCTTCGCGCGCGTCGCCGAAGGCGCGGTCGTGCAGCGGCAGGTGCGCGCCCTGCATCACCTCGACGACGTCCAGCGCCGCGCTGTCGACCAGCACCGCGGCGGCCGGCGGCTTGCAGCCGGCGTCGGCGGCCAGCGCACCGTCGGCCAGCACCAGCGCCGCCAGGTGCGCGCCGGTCGAGTGGCCGAGCACGACGATGCGCCCGGCGTCTCCGCCCCAGCCGGCGCACTCGCGCTGCACGAAGGCCAGCGCCCGCGCGACGTCGGCGGCCTGCTCGCGCGGGTCGGCCCAGGGCAGGCGGCGGTAGTTCAGCGCGACCAGGATCCAGCCCTCGGGCCCCCAGTGCGCCAGCTTGTGGCCGACGACCTGCGGCTGCTGCTTGTCGCCGGTGATCCAGGCGCCGCCGTGCACGACGACCAGCACCGGCGCGCGCTGCGCCTTGGCCGGGCGGTAGACGTCCAGGCGCTGCGCCGGCCAGCGGCCGTAGGCCAGGTCGGCGTCGAGCACGGTGCCCGGCGGCAGCGGCGGCGCCGGCTCGGCGCTGTCGCGCCGCCGCAGCCAGCCGCCGGTGTCGGGGCTCACCGCTTCAGCGCCTCGTTGGCGGCGAAGTGGATCTCGCAGCCGCCGCGCGGGTTGGGCACGTAGCGGTCGCCGCCCAGCGGCATGATCTTCGGCCCGAAGGGGTTGGCGGTGCCGCAGAACAGCCCGGCCGGCGAGGACACCAGCGTGCGCAGGCCCATGTTGTACGGGTTGTCGAAGCCGTTGTTCGTCACCGGAACCCAGTTCTCGCCGTCGAAGCTGCGATACAGGTCGAAGCCCGAGTGGTGGTCGAAGATCGCCTGCGCGCCGACATGGTTGATGACGTTGGCGAAGGCCTCCGGCCAGCGGCTGCGGTTGGCGTAGCCGACCAGCGTGCTCCACTCGAAGGTGCCGAGGTAGAGCCAGCCGTCGTGCTCCACCATGCGCCAGAAGTAGCCGTTGAAGAAGTTGTTGAAGCCGGGCATGTAGCCCGACAGCGGGATCTTGCGGCCGTCGGGCGTGTCGCGTTCGTCGCCGATCAGCAGGTCCCAGGAGCCGTCGGGCCAGATGCGCACCAGCTCCGGCGGCGCCGGGCCGACCTTGTTGGCGGTGTCGATGCCACCGCCCTGGATGCCGCTGCCGATGTAGAGCGCACCCTTGAACGGCAGCATCGACAAGGTGCACTGGTTGAGCTTGCCGCGCCCGGCGCCGCGTTCGATGACCTTCTCCCAGACGTAGGGCTTGTCGCCTTCGCAGGGGCTGCGCCAGACCTGGTAGCCCTCGAGGTTGAAGGTGCCGACGTAGAGATGGTCGCCGAAGCCGCACATCTCGAAGATCGTCTTGTTGCCCGGGTCGCCGAAACCGAAGTCGCTGACCGGCTCCCAGCCGCCGTGCGAGGGGTCGGCGCTCTCGTAGACGACCGAGTGCGCGGAGATGTTCGGGTTGCCGCCGCGCGAGCCGGCCGGCGTCGTGAACAGCCGCCCCTTGAACTCGGTGACGGTGCGGATCGTCGTCACCGGCAGGCCGTTGAGTCCGGGCTCGCAGGTCGGCTCGAAGCGGCGGCCGTCCTCGGAGCGCAGCAGGTGCGGCCCCGGCCCGCGCGCCGGCGACCAGGTGCTGACGAACAGCGCCGGCGGCTCGACGCCGCGGCCCGAGTAGACGAGCATGCCGCGCAGTCCCAGCTCGCGCGGGATCGGCTTGCCGTGGCTGCCGATGATCGTCGGCGACTTGAACACCCGCTCCCACTCGTCGGCGAGCGGGTCGTAGCGCCAGATCTCGGCGTGCATGTCGAGCTCGAACGGGTTCTCCGGGCACTCGACCGGCCAGACGTCCATCGCGATCGGCAGCCGCGACTTCATGAACGGGAAGTTGCCGCGTGTCGTGCCGACGTAGAGATGGCCGTTGAACCAGGCCATCGAGTGCGCGTAGGCGTTGTTGCCGTCGCCGAAACCGCCGCGGGCGACACAGCGGAAGTCACGCCGGTTGAGCCCGGGCCAGATCCCGAGCCGGTTGGCTGCAGCCATCAGAGCGTCACCGCCATCTCGGAGATGTAGCGGGCCAGCGCCTCGTGCGCCTCGTCGGGCGTCGCATACGGGCCGACATGGCCGCGCTCGCGGGTGCTGAAATGCCAGGCGCCGTCGATCTTGAAGACGCGGTCGCTGCGGAAGTGGCGGCGCTGTTCCTCGCCCGAGCGCACGACCGGGCGGCGCGCGTAGTCGCCGCGCCAGAAACGTTCGCACTCGTGCATCACGTCGGCGGCCCGCGACACCGGGAAGAAGTGGCCGGCGTCACGCACGCGGCGGAACTCGCCGTGCGGCCAGACCTCGAGCAGTTCGCCGCCGGTCAGCCGGGCCTGCGAATGGTCGCCGTAGAGCGCGAGGATCGGGAACAGCAGCCGGCGCAGCGACTCCAGCGTCAGCCCGTCGTCGCCCATCAGCTGGGTGCCGGCGGCGGTCTCGTCCATCAGCTTGACCCACTGCGCCGCCGTGCGCTGGCCCTGGCGGCCGAGCATCGGGCCGACGAGCGCGAGCAGGTCCTCGCCGACCGGCTCGTGGCGCAGCTGCAGGTGCGCGACCTCGGTCAGCAGGCGGTGGCCGAAGTACGGGTCGTGCGTGTCGAGCGCCAGGCCGTGGCGGTCGAGCACCGATTGCACGTGGGCGCGCCGGCTCCATTCACGCGGCACGGCGTGGCGGCGCACGGCGGAGATGTGGGTGTCGCACAGCACCAGGCTGGCAAAACGCGCCGGGTCGCTGCAGGCGGCGTTGAGCGCGACGACACCGCCGAAGCTGTGCGCCACGAGGTGCGCGCGGGCGATGCCCAGCGCGTCCATCAGGCCGAGCAGGTCCTGGCCCAGCGCCTGCGGCGTGTAGCCGTCGGGCGTCATCTCCGAGCGGCCGTGGCCACGCAGGTCGAACAGCGTGACGCGGTAGCGCTTGGCGAAGGCCTGCGCGTACGGCAGATACCAGAACGCCATGTTCGCGGCCAGGCCGTGCACCATCACCAGGTGCTCGCGTGCGGCGCCGTGGGTGTGCTGCGGCTCGTCGACCTGGAGAACGTTCAGGCGCGCGCCGCGGACCAGCGCGTGCGGCATGCGTCTACTCCATGTAGCCCAGCAGTTGCAGCTGGGCCATGATCTGCGCCTTCTCGTCGTCGGCCATCGCGTCGCCGTCGGCGCGACGGGCGCCGGTGGTCGGCGCGCCGATGACCACCGGCTGCGCCGCCTTGTGCTCGGCGGTGAACATCGATTCGGGAACCTGGCCCTCGAAGTCGCTGGGCACCGGCAGCCCCAGGCTGTAGAGCAGCGTGGCGCCGACGTCCATGATGCGGCGCCGGCCGATCTGCTTGCCCTCGGCGATGCCGGGGCCGCAGGCGATGAAGACGCCGTCCGGGTGGTGGGTGCCGGCGGGCTCGGGCCGCTTCTCGACGACCGGCAGCTTGTTCTTGATCGACACGAAGCCGAAGTCGCGCAACACGAGCTGCAGGTCGGGTGCGTCGCCCATCGCCGAGCCGGGGAAGACGTCTTCGCGCTTGTGGATCTCGGCGACGATGCGCTCGCCGGTCTCCGGGTCGCGGAAGTCCTCGAGGTCGCGGATCAGGCGCTCGCGCGTCGCTTCGTACTCGGCCAGCGGGATGCCCGGCTGGCCGGGCTCGCGGGCGACGCGGATGTTGATGCCGTTGCTCGACGGCGTGCGGCAGTAGGCCACCGTCCGGCTCCAGTCGAGGTAGGCGAACATGCTGTCCTCGCGCCGGCGGCCTTCCTCGGTGTCGGGCACCGGCTTCCACGCCAGCCAGCCCTTCTCGCCGAGGTAGGTGTTGATGCGCACGACCTCGGTCGTCGCGGTGAAGCCATGGTCCGAGGCCATGAAGACCTGCACCTCGGGGCCGGCGGCGGTGACCAGGGCCTCGATGAAGCTGTCGAGCTGGCGGAAGTAGTCCAGGCACAGCGAGCGCATGCGCCGGTGGTACTCGCCGTCCTCCGGGCTCTGCAGCGCCGGGTCGAGGTACTGCCAGGCCTGGTGCTGCAGCTTGTCGACGCCGTCGAACATCACCGCCATCAGGTCCGGCGCTTCCTCGCGCATCAGGTATTCGGCGATGCGGAACCACTGCTTCTCGCGCGGCAGGTGGTAGCGCACCCAGTTCTCGCGGTCGTGGTCCGACAGGCTTTCCATCGCCTGTTTTTCCTGCTCGAAGTCCCAGGCCAGCTCCTGCGCGCTGAACTCGGGGATCGCCTTCAGGCGGTCGTACAGGTCGGCCGGCGTCGTATTGCGGCGCAGGTGGCGCCAGGGCACGAAACCCGGGACCATGAAACCGTTCAGGTCCTTCGGCGGCGGCGCGGTGAACGGGAAGTTCAGCGCCGCGACCTTCCTGCCCTGGCGGCTGGCGATGGCCCAGATCGTCTCGACGCGGCAGTCGCGCGAGTCGTAGAGCGTGAAGAACACGTCCTCCCCGCGCTCCTCGGCACGGATGAAGTCGAAGACGCCGTGGTGGCCGGGGCTGCGCCCGGTCATCAGCGACACCCAGGCCGGCGGTGTCAGCGGGTTCGGCGTGGAGCGCAACTTGGCGCGTGTGCCGCGTTTGAAAAGGCTGCCGAGGAAAGGCATCACCGGCGCGCCGTCGGCCGCCGAGGTGAGCGAGTCGAGGACGGTGAAGGTCGCCCCGTCCATGCCGATGAAAAGCGTCTTGACGGTCACGTCGCGGTTCCCCCGGCAGCAGCCACACGGGTTTCGATGAAAGCCGCGATCTGGCTCACCGACAAATCGCCGACATAACTGCCATCACGCATCAGGAGATTCTGGAAACCGAGTTTCCGGGAATAGGCCTCTTCGAGCGCGACGCAGAGCTGGATGATGTCGACGGAGGCGAACTCGAGATTCGCCACAAGCTGCGTCGAGGGGCCGACGCCCCCGTCGAGCTCGAGCCCCCAGTCCTGGATCAGATCCTCGATGACGGCGATCACGGTCGCCTCGGCGGTCGCCTTCAAGAGACTGCTCATGTTCTACCCGGAAACTCTTTCGTGATATTCGGCGAGTGCCACCACCGAATTCCCAACGCGCACAAGCAAAACCGGGACCATGCTATCACCGGCCTGCACCCGGGCGCGGCTCGCGCCCCCCGATTCGAATGTCACGGCAAACGCCTCGGGCGCGCCCTGCAGGCCCGTCCCGAGCAGTTTCGCCGCCGCCTCCTTGGCGCACCAGACGCGCAGCAGAGCGTCGTCGCGCGTGGCCGCCGGCTGCGCCGCCAGCCAGGCGCGTTCGGCCGGCGTGAACGCGGCTTCGAGCAGCTCCGGACGCTGCACGCGGCCGATCTCCTCGGCGTCGACACCGACCGGCGCACCATCGTCGCGCAGCGCCGCGACATTCCAGCGCGTGCCGTGCGTCAGCGAGACCGCGGGCGCCGGCGCCAGGCTCTGCGTCCACCAGCCGTCGACGAAGGGCGCGCCGCGTTCGTCGTGGCCGACGACCACGTCCGACGGGTAGACGAGCTGGCCGGTGCTTTCGTGAAGCCAGTGGCGCACCAGCTCCTTCAGCGCCAGCCGGCCGTGCAGCCACTGGCGGCGATGGCGCAGGTTGTCGGGCAGCGCGCGCCAGGCCTCGCGTTCCTCCCAGGCCAGCGTGGCGTGCGCCAGCAAACGCAGGAAGATCGCGTTCGACTGCGCGCAGAAGGCCTCGGGCAGGCTTTCCAGCTGCCACAGCCGCGCGCCGCCCACCGGCGCCAGCGGCTCGCCGAGCCAGCCGCCCAGCGGGTCGCGGCGCAGCTGGTAGAAACGGTGCGGCACGGGGAAGAAGACGTTGACCAGGCCGTCGACCCGCAGCAGTGGCCGGCCGTCGGCGCCGTGGGCCTCGAACTGCCAGCGCCGCGCGGCGGCGATGTCGGCCGCCTGCGCCGGGTCCAGCGCCTGCTGGCGGCCGCGCAACACGAGGCCGGCCTCGGCCGCCGGCTGCGGCGCCAGCAGCTCGATGCGCTCGATCGTCGACGGGAAGCAGTTGAAGTCGGTGCCGACGTGCTCGGCCACCCAGCAGGCGGCGAGCTGGCCCATCGCGTCCATCAGCACCGGGTTCAGCACCATGGCCGGCGTGGTCTCGCCGTCGAAGAAGCCGGCCAGGCTGCAGTCGCTCAGCTCGCAGTCGATGCCGCTCTCGTCCCAGCCGCGCACGTGCGCCAGGCTCTGGAAGATCGGCCCGTGGAACATGCCGACGTCGTAGATCGCCTGGCCGTCCCAGCGTGCGGCATGCGGCGCGGCCAGCGCCGGCAGCGCCGCCAGGCACGGCGTGTCGGCAAGCCGGAACAGCGCCGTCACCGCCGGCGCGCCACGCTGCGACAGCGTCGCGCGCCAGAGCCCGGTCTCGCCGGCCACCGGTTCGGCGACGACGTCCAGCGTCAGCGCCTCGTCGTCGAGCGCGATCCAGTCGAAAGCCCTCACCTGCTCGATGCTGGCGAAGGCCGTCGTGCCGGCCAGCGCCGCGGCGGCCTCGGCCAGGATCTCCAGGCTGGCCATCAGCGGCACGCAGGCCAGGCCGACGAGTTCGGGGTCGGTGTCCGAACCGCGCCCCGACAGCACGTGGTCGCGCAGGAAGGCGTCGCGGTGCACCGCGAGGTGGCAGCGCGCCACCAGGCGCTCGGGCGAAGCCTCGACCAGCTCATCGAGGAACGGCGCCCAGGCCAGCGGATCCTCGGCCGCCGGCTGCGGCTCGGCCGCGCCCGGTTGCCAGGCTTCGAGCAGCGACTGCTGCTGCGCCAGGAAGGCGCGCATCGTCGCGAAGTAGTCGGCCATCACCGTGGCGCGTGCCGCGGCCTCGCCGTCGTCGGCCACGGCTTCGGGTTCGGCGGCCGCCGCGGGCACCGGCTCGGCCGGCGCCGCGACCGGCACCTCGACCACCGGCGCCCCGGCGGCGCCGATGCGCTGCAGCAGCGCACGGTCGGCGTCGCTCAGGCGCAGCACCGGCATCGTGTTGTCGAGCATCGGCCGTTCGCGCGGCACCGGCGCCGGCGCGGTCAGGTCGACGACGGCGACGCGGCGGCGTGCGTACAGCGCCTGCAGCGACATCGTCCTGCCGTGCACCCAGAGCTGGGCCAGCGTCGCCAGCAGCTGCTCCAGGCCGTGCTTGCGGCGCTGGTTGGAAGCCAGCGCCAGATGCGGCTGGTCGGCCAGGATGTCGTCGACGAAGGCCGTCAGGTTGCCCGAGGGGCCGACCTCGACGAAGGCGCGCACGCCGTCGGCGACCATGGCCTGCACCGTCTCGCGGAAGCGCACGGTCTGCGACCACTGCGCCCCGGCCAGCTTGCGCACCGCCGCCGGCGACGCCGGGAACAGCCCGGCCGACGCGCAGGAGTACAGCGGCACCTGCGGCGCGCCCAGCTTGATCGCCTTGTAGTGCTCGGCGAAGGCCGCGCTCATCGCGCCGAAGGACGGCGTGTGATAACCGCGGTCGAACGGCAGCGGCATGCAGATCGCGCCGATCGCGGTGAGCCGCGCCTGCACGGTGTCGATCGCCTCGCGCGTGCCGTAGAGCACGAGCTGGTTGGCGCAGTTGTCCATCGCGACGTCGATCGCCAGCCCGGTGGCGGCCACCGTCTCGTGCACCATCGCCGAGGGCAGCGCACCGACGGCCAGCAGCGCGCCGGTCGGGATCCTGCCTTCGGCCAGCACCTGGGCGTAGACGGCGTGCAGGTCGCGGATGAAGTCGGCCAGGCGGGCGCGGTCCTCGGTGGGCAGCGCGCCGCTGGCGGCCAGCGCCGACGATTCGCCCGAGCTGTGGCCCAGCATCACGTCGGGCTCGACACCCAGCGCACGCAGCAGCGAGTACATCGCCTGGCCGCCGATCATCACCGCCTCGCTGCCGACGTCCATGTCGTGCAGCCGCGCCTCGAGCTGCTTGCGGCGCTCGGGCGTCAGCTCGGTGGCCGGCGGGTAGACGATGTCGGTGCGCGTGTCGCCCGGCGCGTCGTCGTACAGGCCGCGCCAGAAGTCCAGCCAGTCGCGCACCTCGTCGAAGCACTGCGCCAGGTCGGCGAACATGCCCAGGTACTGCGAGCCTTCGCCGGGGAACAGGAAGGCCAGCTTGCCGTCCAGCGCGCGCGGCGAATAGAAGACGCCGCCGCGTGTCGCGAAAGCCTTGTCGCCGGCGCTGCGCAGCTTGGGCAGCGCCTGCGCCAGGCCCTTGGCCAGCGCCTCGCGGCTCTTGGCGACGATCGCCAGGCGGGCCTCGCCGCCGCGGTCGGCGGCGGCCAGCGCGGCGGCGATCTCGGCCAGCGTCCAGCGCGCCTCACGCGCCAGCGCCGCGCTCAGCGCCTCGACGGCCGTGGCCAGCGCCGCGGCGTCGGGCGCCGACAGCACGCAGAGCTCGAACGGCCAGCGCGCCAGCAGCGGCGGGCGCGCGGCGGCAGCCGGCGCCTGCTCGACGATGGCGTGGGTGTTGATGCCGCCGAAGCCGAAGCTGTCGACGCCGGCACGGCGCGGCTGGCCCAGCGGCACGATCCACGGCATCGCCTCGGTGTTGACGAACAGCGGCGTGCGTTCCAGGCCCAGATCGGGGTTGACCTGCTCGCACAGCGTCGGCGGCAGCACGCGGTGGTGCAGCGCCAGCGCGGTCTTGATGAGCCCGGCGACGCCGGCGGCCGGGATGCAGTGGCTGATCATCGACTTGACCGAGCCGATGGCGATGCTGCCGCCGGCGCCGCGGCGCGGGCCGAAGACGTTGGTCAGCGCCGCGATCTCGGTCTTGTCGCCCAGCGGGATGCCGGTGCCGTGGGCCTCGATCAGGCCGACGGTCGCCGGGTCGACGCCGCTGTGTTCGTAGGCGCGGCGGATGGCCAGCGTCTCGCCGTCGACGCTGGGCGCCAGCAGGCCGGTGCCGCGGCCGTCGCTGGCCTGGCCGATGCCGCGCAGCACGGCGTAGATGCGGTCGCCGTCGGCCAGCGCGTCGGACAGGCGCTTGAGCACGACCATGCCCAGACCTTCGCCGAGCAGCGTGCCGTCGCTGCCGGCCTCGAAGGGGCGCACGCGGCCGCGTGCGCTCAGCGCGCCGAGCTGGGTGAAGATCGTCGAGACGTCGGCGGGCAGCGAGGCGTTGACGCCGCCGGCGATCATCATGCGGCTGCGGCCGGCGCGCAGTTCGTCGACCGCGGCGCTCACCGCCAGCAGCGACGACGAGCAGGCCGCGTCGACGAGGTAGTTCGGGCCCTTCAGGTTGAGCCGGTTGGCGATGCGCCCGGTCATCACGTTGGGCACCAGGCCCGGCGCGGTGTCGGCGCAGTGCGGCGGCAGCTTGGCCAGCAGCGCGCGGCGCAGCTCGGCCTCGCCGGCGGCGTCCAGCCCGGGCAGCGCGGCCTTCAGCAGTTCCATCGTCTGGTCGAGCACGATGTTGTGCTGGATGACGGTGACCTGGCCGCGGTGCAGATAGGTGCTGTGGCCGAGGATGATGCCGGTGTCGCGGTGCTCGGCGTCCTGGCCGAGGTAGCCGGCGTCGGCCAGCGCGTCGCGCGCCACGCGCAGCGCGAGGTACTGGTCGGGTTCGCCGCCGTCCATCGAGTTCGGCATGATCCCGAACTCGCGCGGGTCGAAGCGGTACAGGTCCTTCAGCCAGCCGCCGCGCGGCGTCTTGATGCGGCCGTCGGCCAGGTAGCGCTCGGCGTCCCAGTGTTCGACCGGGTCGCCGACCGCGTCGACGCCGTCGAGGATGTTGTTCCAGAAGGCCTGCAGGTCCGGCGCGTCCGGGAAGATGCAGGCCATGCCGATCAGCGCGATCGGCTCGGGCGCGGTGTTGGGCGGGTTTCGGCTCATTTGACACCCTTCGGCCTGTCGGCCGTTCCCGCCAAGCGGGAATGAGCCCCGGACAAGTCCTGCGGGCTCATGCGTCGATCGCCGTGCGTGCGCTGCCGCCCAGGCGGTTCAGCGCGGCGCTGGCGATGCTCTCCAGTTCCTCGATCAGCATCACCGGCTCGCCCCGTTCGTCGCTGAACACCACGTTGGCGCGGATCAGCGTCGGGTCGTCGGTCGGGATGCGTTCGTACTCCATGCGCAGCCGTTCGGGGAAACGTTCGGCGTAGCGCACGACGCGGCCGAACTTCGCCGGCAGCGCCGATTCGTCACGGAAGGCGCGAGCCCACAGCCAGGCCATCTGCGCCGCGGCGTCCAGCAGCGCCGGGTCGAAGACCCAGCCCGGCGCGTAGGCCGGCATGCCGCGCAGCCAGCTCGACGGGTGCGTGGAACGCACCGCCGTGCCGGCGCCCTGCTGCGACAGGCCGTCGAAACGTTCGATGACCTGGAAGCGCGGGCCGTGGAACAGCCACTCGCCGTAAGCGCGTTCGACCGTCAGGCTCTTCTCACGGTGCGGGCGCGGCACGACACGTTCACCGGCCGGCAGCTGCTGCTCCAGCCGCACCACGCCCTTGTAGTGGGTGATGAAGCGGCCGGGGGCCAGCTCGCTCTGCAGCGCCGCGACGACCTCGAAGCCTTCGCTGCTGCCGTAGGGCGGCGGGCTGACCAGCACACGCAGCGCACGCGCCGGCTCCTTCAGCTCCACGCCCTTCATCAGCCGGAACTCGCGCACCTCGACGACCTTCCAGCCCGGCCACAGCGTGGCCGCGGCCTCGGCGGTGATCTCCAGCGCGGCGGCCGCCGGCAGCACCGGCGTCGCGTCGATGACGTGTTCCTGCAGGTAGAGGTGGCGCGCCACGTCCAGGCGCAGCGCGACGACCTGCTCGCCGCGGCCGGCGTCGAGCACACGCGCAGCGCCCAGCAGCGCGCCGAGCTCGGGGCCTTCGGGCTCGGGCGCCCGTTCGCGCCAGGCGCCGATCTCGGCTTCGTGGCGCTCCCAGGGGCCGGCGCCGCAGACCACCTCGACCGGGCCGCCGGCCGGGCGCGAGATCTCGTCGGCGAAGAGCTTGCGCCCCACGGCCGCGCTGACCAGCGTCACGCCCTTGGCGGCGAACTTGGCTTCGGTCTCCTCGGTCACCATGCCGGCGCCGAACTTGGTCGGGCCCCACGGGCCCCAGCACAGCGCGCTGACGGCGACACGACCGTCCCAGCGCCCGCGCAGGTGCTCGCAGATGCGGTTCATCAGCTCGTTGGCGGTGGCGTAGTCGCCCTGCCCGCTGTTGCCGTAGCGCCCGGCGACCGAGCTGAAGACGGTGAGGAACTTCAGGCTCTCCGGGCGCAGCCACTTCTGCAGCAGCAGCAGGCCGACGACCTTGGTGTCGACGACGCGGCGCCAGCTCGCCGTGCTCTTGTCGGCGATCAGCTTGTCCTCGATGACGCCGGCGCCGTGCACGACGCCGTCCAGGCGGCCGTGGCGGGCGTAGACGCCGTCGAGCAGCGCCCGCATCGAGCCCTCGTCGGTGACGTCGACCGCGTGGTATTCGACGGCCGCGCCGCTAGCGCGGAAGTCGGCGATGTTGGCGCGCATCTCGCGCAGGCCCAGCAAGGCCTGCACGTGGCGGTTGATCTCGCCCGGCTTCATCGCCAGCGCGCCGCGGCGCACCTCGGCGATGAAGTGGGCACGCAGCGCCGCGGCGTCGGCCAGCGCCGCCAGCTCGGCGGGTTCGGCCTCGGGCAGCGTGCTGCGGCCGGTCAGCAGCAGCGTGTTGCCGGGCCGCGCCAGCTCGCGCAGCACCTCGGCGGTGATGCCGCGTGCACCGCCGGTGGCGAGCACGACGACGCCAGCCAGCGCGACACGCGGTGCGTCGGGCGCCAACTCGGCGACGACGCTGCGGAACACGGTGCGCTGGCCGCCGGGGTAACCGACTTCCTGGCGGCCGCCGTCGAGCGCCAGCTCGTCGAACAGCGCCTGGGCGTGGGCCAGCGCGGGTTGCGTGGGGTCGAGGTCGACGGCCTTGACGCGCAAGCCGGGCCGCTCCTCGCGCAGCGACTTCAAGAGGCCCGGTGCACCGCCGGCCAGCGGCAGCGCCTCGGGTGCCCGGCCGCGGCCGTAGAGGCCGCCCAGCGCGCTGGCGGCCAGCACGTGGGCCTCGGGGATGAAGGCGGCGCCCAGTTCGCGCAGCAGCACGAACAGCGCCTGGTCGCCGGCGGCGAGCGCCGCGCGCCAGTCGTCGGGGCCGGCGTCGGCACCGGGTTGCGGCGCGTCGACCGGGCTCAGGAAGACCAGCCCGGCGACGGGCGCGACGCGGTGCGTGGCGCACCAGGCGACCAGTGCCGCCTCGTCGGCGAGCAGCGCCGGGTCCAGCCGCTCGACCGTGGCACCACGTTCGACCAGCCGCGTGGCCAGGCCGTCGGCGAGCGTGCCGCGGTCGGGCACGATCAGATAGCGCCCGGCGGCGAGACGGCGTGCGGCCGTCTCGGGCAGGGCTTCGGGTGTCGGTTCGATCAGATGCCGAGACGGGGCATGGTCGGCGACGACGGCGCCGGCCACCGGGGTGCCCGCCTCGGCACGCTCAAAAGGGACGGCCGCCCCTTCCTTGGCCGAGCCGATCAGGTCGAGCATGCCGTTGAGCGTCGGCTGCGTGTTCAGCTTGCTGCGGCTGTCGACCAGCGCAGCGCGCCAGCCTTCGGGCAGCGCCTGCAGCATCGCGCCGACGACCTCGATGCGCTTGATGCTGTCGATGCCGAGATCGGACTCGAGGTTCTGGTCCAGGCCGACCATGTCCTTCGGGTAGCCGGTCTTCTCCTCGACGATCGCGAGCAGCATCTCGGCGAGCTTGTCGCGCGACAGCGCGGCGGCCGGGGCCGCCGCAGCCACCGGCGCGGCCGCGATCGGCGCCGGCTGCACCGGCGCCGGGGCGGCGACGGGCGCAGCGGGCACCACCGGCGCCACCGGGGCGGCAGCGACGACCGGCGCGGGCGCCACGACGGGCGCCACCGGAACGACCGGCGCCACCGGCGCGGCGGGCACCGCGTCGGCGGCCCGCGGCAGCACCATTGGCGCCACCGGGCGCGCCCGCAGCGCACGCGCCGGCGCCGCCGGCTGGCCGAGGAAGGCGGCCATCACACGTTCCTGCGACTCCAGGAACTGGCGCATCGTGTCGAAGTACTCGGCCATCACCGCGGCGTCGGCCGTGGCGGGCAGTGGTCGTCGTTCATCCATCGTTCGGGCCCTCCGGGAAAACTGGGACGTGATCGGGGTGGCGGTGCGCACCGGGGCGGCCGCGGGCAGCGTGGGGGCGACGGCGGCGACCGGCGCCGCGGGATTGACCGCCGGTGCGACGGCGGGCGGCGCGGCGAGCGCGGCCTGGGCCTGCTCCAGCGTCACGCCGACCGGCTTGACCGGATCGGCGAGGCGGCGCACGCCGGCGCCGTTGATGACCCAGGCGGTGCGCGCCGGCGTCTCGCGGCGGTCCAGCGTGGCCAGGCGCTGCGGGTCGCCGACGCGGCAGTCGCGGCCGGCGAACAGCGGCTCGACGTCCAGCTCCACGCCGGCCACCAGCAGCTGGCCGATGCCGGCCAGCACGCCGCCCAGGCCGCTGCCGTCGTCCAGCGCGACGGCGACGTGCGGCTGGTCCTGCAGGATGCGGCCGACCAGGCGCGACAGCACCGCCTTCGGGCCCACCTCGACGAACAGGCGCGCGCCGTCGTCGTGCATCTGGCGCACCTGGGCGACGAACTCGACCGGCTTGACCAGGTGTTCCGCCATCAGCTGGCGGCAACGCGCCGGCTCGGCCGGGTGCGGCCGCGCGGTGGCGTTGGCGTAGACGGGAATCGCCGCCGGCTGCCAGGGCGTGGCGTCGATCAGCGCCGCCAGCGGGCCTTGCGCCGGCTTGACCAGCACCGAGTGGAAGGCCGCGGCCACCGGGATGGCTTGCGCCTCGATGCCGGCGGCGGCGCACTTGGCGATCGCCGCCTCGACGCCGGCGCGCGTGCCCGAGACGATGCTCTGCAGCGGTGCGTTGTGGTTGGCGACGATGACGTCGGGCAGGTCGGCGATCAGCTGCTCGACGACGGCGCGTTCGGCCGGCACCGCGGCCATCGTGCCGAGTTCGGCGCCGGCGTCCTGGGCGGCGTCGACGATGAAGCGGCCGCGTGCGGCCGACAGCGTCATCAGCGCGCCGAAGTCGATCGCGCCGGCGGCGTGCTGGGCGACGAACTCGCCGTAGCTGTGGCCGGCGGCCATGTCGGCCTGGAAGCCCAGCGCCTGCAGCAGCCGCCACAGGCCGACCTCGACGGCGCCGAGCGCCGGCTGGGCGACGTCGGTGCTGGTCAACGCGCGGCGCGCGGCGTCCTGGGCAGCGTCGTCGTAGGCGGCACGCGGGAACAGGAACTCGCCCAGCGTCTTGCCGAAACGCTCGGTGAACGGCGCACGCAGCGCGTTCTCGGCGTCGGCCAGCGCGTCGGCCACCGGCGGCAGGTACAGCGCCGCTTCGCGGCCCATGCCGGTGTACTGCGAGCCCTGGCCGGGGAACAGCACCGCGACCTTGCCGCCGATCGGCGCGCCGGCACGGTGGAACACCCCCGGCGGCGCGGCCTTGGCCTCGCCACGCAGGAAGGCGGCCGCGGCGGTGAGTTTGGTGGCCAGTTCGGCGGCGCTGCGTGCGACCAGCGCCAGGCGCTCGCTGGCGCCGGGCTGCCACTGGCGTGCCAGGCTGGCGGCCAGGTCACGCAGCTCCACCGGCGTCGCCGCCAGTTCGGCGTGCAGCGCCGACAGGCGCGAGACCAGCGCCTCGCGGCTGTCGGCCGCGAACAGCAGCAGCTCGGCCGGCCAGCGCCGCGCCGTGGCGCTGCGCAGCCAGGGCCGGTACTCGCGCTGGTACTCCTCCATCACGACGTGGAAGTTGGTGCCGCCGAAGCCGAAGGCGCTGCAGGCGGCACGCCGCGGCTGCTCGGCCGGCAGCCAGGGCAGCGCGTCGGCGATGACGTGCAGCGGCGCGTCCGGGCGCTTGAGCGTCGGGTTCGGGTTCGTCACGCCCAGGTGCGGCGGCAGCACCTTGTGGTGCAGCGCCAGCGCGGCCTTCACCAGGCCGGCGACGCCGGCGGTGGCCTTGGTGTGGCCGATCATCGTCTTCACCGAGCCGACGACGGCGCCGTGCGGGCGAGCGCCCTCCTCCAGCATCAGCCGCGTCGTGCTTTCCAGCTCGGCGGTGTCGCCGGCGACGGTGCCGGTGCCGTGGGCCTCGAACAGGCCGACGGTCGACGGGCCGAAGCCGGCCATCTGGTAGGCGCGGCGCATCGCACGCAGCTGGCCAGCCGGCAGCGGCGCGGTCAGGCCCTTGGCGTTGCCGTCGCTGGAGCCGCCGACACCCTTGATGACGGCGTAGATGCGGTCGCCGTCGCGCTCGGCATCGGCCAGACGCTTCAGCGCCACCATCGCGATGCCTTCGCTGATGACGATGCCGTCGCCCGAGGCGTCGAAGGTGTTGCAGCGGCCACGCGGCGACAGCGCCTGCGTCTTGCTGAAGCACAGGTAGCCGAACGGGCCCTGCACGGTGTCGACGCCGCCGGCGATGACGATGTCGCTGCGCCCGGCGGCCAGCTCGGTGACGCCCTGGTAGACCGCGGCCAGCGACGAGGCGCAGGCGGCGTCGGTCGTGAAGTTGACGCCGCCGAAGTTCAGCCGGTTGGCGATGCGCCCGGCGATGACGTTCAGCAGGATGCCGGCGAAGGAATCCTCGGTCCACTCGGGCAGGCGCCCGGCGACCTCGGCCGGCAGCTGGCCCGAGAAACGCGGCAGCTCCGAGCGCAGCCCGTACTGCGAACCGACGTCGCCGGTGCCGCCGCTGGCGCCGACGATCACCGAGGCGCGTTCGCGGTCGAAGGGCTTGCGGTCGTAGCCGGCATCGGCCAGCGTGCGGCGCGCCACTTCCAGCGCCATCAGCTGCATCGGGTCGACGGCCTCGATCGACTTCGGCGGCATGCCGTAACGTGTCGGGTCGAAGACGAGGTCGTCGATGAAGCCGCCCCACTTCGAGTAGATCTTGTCGGGCGCGTGGCGGTCGCTGTCGTAGTACAGGCGCCAGTCCCAGCGGTGCGGCGGGATCTCGGTGATCGCGTCGACCTTGGCCAGGATGTTGTCCCAGTAGGCGGCCAGCGAGTCGGCCTTGGGCAGCAGCGTGGCCAGGCCGACGATGGCGATGTCGACCGGGCCGGTGGCGGCCACCGGCGCGGCCTGGCGGGCGTCGGCCGCGGCGGCGAGCAGCGCGGCGGCGCCGGCCGTCACCTCGTCGTGCAGCGAGGCGACGGTCGTGACGCCGTCGCGCAGCGTCGCCACCTGGCCGAGCATGTACATGCCGTCGGCGTACTGCTGGCTCTCGTCCAGCGTCGTCAGCTTGCCTTCCTCGCCGATGCGCGTCGTGCCCTTGGAGGCGATGCGCAGCCGGCCCATGATCAGGTCGTCAAGCACGCGCCGGCTCTCTTCGCCGGCCACCTTCTGCTCGCGCAGCTCGGCGCGCGTTTTGAAGAACTCCTGCGCGAACGGCGTGTAGCCGCAGCGGCTGGCGTGGCCCGGGCCGGACTCGAGGCTGACGGTGTGGCGGCAGGCGATGACTTCCTGCTGGAACTTGGCCACCACCGCGCCCGAGGCGACGATCTCCTCGGTGAACAGGTAGGCGCTGCCCATCAGCACGCCGACCTTGACGCCGCGTGCGACCAGCGGCGCGGCCAGCACCTGCACGAAAGCCGACGAGGCGGCGTCGTGGATGCCGCCGGCGAACAGCAGCTGCAGCTCGGCCGGGGCGACACGGCGCGCGTCGATCTCGTCGGCGATTCGGTCGACCATCGTCGACCAGAGCACGAAGCTGGACAGCGGGCCGATGTGGCCGCCGCACTCGCGGCCCTCGAAGATGAAGCGCCGCGCGCCTTCCTGGACGAACAGCGGGATCAGGTTGGCCGACGGCACGTGCAGAAAGGTCGGCACGCCCGAGGCCTCGAGCTTGACGGCCTGGTCGGGCCGGCCGCCGGCGATCAGCGCGTAGGCCGGCTTGTAGGGCGTCGCCAGCGCGAGCTGCTCGTCGAGCAGGGCCTGCGGCGCGAAGCCCAGCAGGCCGATGCCCCAGGGCTTGTCGCCCAGCAGCTGCCGGGTGCGCGCGAGCAGCTTGTCCAGCGGCGCGCCCTTCAGAAGCGCGAAGGCGACCATCGGCAGGCCGCCGCCGTCGGCCACGGCCTGGGCGAAATCGGCGACGTCGGAGACACGCGTCATCGGCCCTTGCACGATCGGGAAACGCAGGCCCAGCGCCTGCGCCAGCGGCGCGCCTTCGGCGACCGGCGGCTGGGCGGCGACCTGGCCGAGCTGGGTCGCGACCGCGCCGTCGAAGGCCTTCAGCACCGCGGCCAGATGGCCGTAGCGACGGCGCCAGTCGGCGGCGAAGCAGACGTCGTGGCCCACCGGCAGCAGGCCGGCGCGCGGGTCGTCCCAGTTGATGCGACCGGCGACCTTGGCACGCAGCGCGGCAAAGCCGCAGCCGTCGCCCTCGGTGATCAGCGCCTTGGCCACGGCGTGGCCCGGGCGGCTCAGGATGCGGAAGTACTCGCCGTGTTCGCCGTCGCCGACGGCCACGGTCTCGTTGCCCGACAGGCCGGCGATGACGGCCTGGCCGGCTTCGCCCAGGCGCGCTTCGTCGAGCAGCAGGACCTGCGCGTCGAGCGCGCCGCCGGCGACGCCGAGCGCGGCGCAGCCCGCGGCCACGGCCGGCGTCAGGCCGCCGCGCACATGCAGCGGCAGCGCCGTGCGGCCGCGCCACTTCTGCAAGAGGATGAAGCTGGCGTCCTCGCCGACGAAGCCGCCGGCCTCGTTGCCCTTGAGCAGCAGCGCGTCGACGTCGGTGTCCAGCGGCCCGGCCGGCCAGTCCGGCGTCGTCAGCTCGGCCATCACGCGCAGGCCGGCGGCGCGCAGCGCGGCCAGCGTCTCGCGTGCGGCCGGCACCGCGGCGGCGTCGATCAGCAGCCAGGCCAGGCCCGCGGCACGCGCGGCGAGCAGGCGCTCGGCGTCGCCGTCGGCCAGCGCCGGCAGCTTCAGCGCGTGGCCGCCGTCGGTGGCCGCGGCCGCGGCGGCCAGCGCCGGCACCCAGTGCGCCGCATCGGCGTCGAGCTCGTGGTTGACGACACCGACGGCGCCGGCGCGGCAGGCGGCGATCGCCAGCGACACGTCCCGGTGTCCGGCCGGCGTGAGGACGAAGGTCTGGAATGCGCTCATCTCAGGGGCGGGACAGGCCCCGGCCGGCAGCGGCCAGGGTGGCACCGGGCATCGGGCGATGCATCACCGGCGAGGACACCACGCGTCGCACGCGTGGGTGCGGTCGAGGGCAAGGGAAGCGGCTGTGGCGACAAGCATCTCGATGCCGCGGGGCGGCCCACCGCGTCTTTCCATGCACCAGGTTCGGCACCAAGTTATCACGGGCATCCGGCATTTCAGCCACGCGGGCATCGCGCCTCACCCACCCGAGGGGGCTGGCGGCCAGGCCGCAGCCGACGGACGCAACAGCGGGGATGGCGGGGTGCAGGCACACGCGGGGCGCCGGTGCAATTTCGATGCCGCCGCGCCCCCCGGGTCCGGGGGCGGGCGGCCGTCGACGGCACCGCGGGCCGGCGCTTCAGAGCCCCGGATCGGCGAACCACACGCCGTCGGAGCAGTCGGGCCGGCGGCAGGGTTTGTAGCGCCCGCCGTCGGACAGGTCGGGCACCAGCCGGTTGAAGTAGATGCGCGGCCCGGCGTCGGTGATGAACACCTCGGGATCGGTGCGCGTGCGCAGCGGCTCGCTCGGCGTGATGCGCTTGAAGACCGGCGCCGCGGCGTCGATGTTGGACACCCAGACCTCGGAGCGGAACTTGTTCGGCCGCACCGTCTGCGACATGAAGATGTAGGACTTGCCGTTCCAGGTGAAGGGCTCGGGCGAGTAGATCTTGTTGCCGCGCGGCGCCGCCTGGCGGAAGACGGCGGTCCAGACGCCGCCGAGCTGGCGGTACACGCGCAGCTCGGTCTGGTCGACGAGCGTGAAGAACACCAGCTCGTCGCCGTACTCGGGCGCGCACCACATCCAGACCTCGTACTTCTGGCCCGCGTCGAAGGTCAGCTGCTGCGAGGTGTTGCGGTCGAAGTCGCGGTAGAAGACCTGGTCGACGCCGTCGACGGTGACCGGGTAGACGATGCCGCGCGCGCCGGCGACGTCGGGCCGCGAGCACGCGACATGGCGCACCGGGTAGTGGGAGTCGGGGAAGTCCTCGATGCGGCGTTCGGACCCCGGCACGAAGAGCTCGGCCCAGTAGTGGACCTCGCGGTTGTCGACGTAGCTGATGCGCGGGGCCGGGTCGCCGGAGACGCTGCTGCCGTACGGTGCCTTGCGCACCGCGCCGGACAGGATGCTGCTCGTCCAGACGCCGCTGCCGTCGTCCCAGGCCAGGCCGATGCGCGAGTTGCCGTCGGTGTGGCGGCCGGCGTACTTGGTGTGCACCAGCACGTCGCCGCGGGCCGTGGGCACCCATTCGGGGCCGTTCTTGGTCTTCTGCGCGTCCTGGAAGGTCATCGAGTCGGGGTCGACGACGACGCCGCGGCCGTCGGCCGGCACGAAGCGGCCGCTGGCGCGGTCGACGTCGGCGACCCACAGGTTGCCGAGCGTGTCGTTCCAGGCGATCTGGGCGCGCGACTGGCTGAACTCGTAGTCGATCAGCTCGGCCTCGGGCGAGGCCTGGGCCTCGTTGGGCACCCAGCCCTGCGCCAGCGCGGGCGCCGCCAGCGCGGCCACGCAGAACGAGGCCAGCGGCCACCGGCAGGCGCGCGAGGCGCGGGTCAGGAGGGAATGCAGCATGGAACCTCGTGTCGGATCAGGAACCCGGGCCCGGCAGGCAGGCTCCGGCCGCCGAACCTTACCCAGCGCCCGCGGCAGCGGCAACGGCGGCCGCGGCTGCGGCACACGAACACGGGGTGGGTGCGGCGGCCGCGCACGGCCCCCGCGAACCGAGGGGCAGGACCGCGCCGGACCTCCCCCGTCGGGTTGATAGCATGCGCCGAACCGACGGAGCCGCCATGAACGTCCCCCGCCTTTCCCATCGTCCGGGCCTGCTGGCCGGGGTCGCGGCGCTGGTCGCGGCCGCCTGTTCGACCGGCTTCGAGGCCCGGGCGCAGACCGTGCTGCCGGAGGTGCAGGTCACCACCGCGGCGATCCCCGACTACGAGTTCGACAGCGGCCGCAACGGCCGCTTCTGCGCCAGCTGCAACGGCGGCGCGGGCAACGCGCTGTTCGCGTTCACCGCCGCCGACGGCCGGCTCTGGGTGGGCAGCGTCGACTTCCAGACCGGCGCGTTCTATCCGCCCGACGGCCGCGGCGTGCTCGTCGACACCGAGACGGCGCCGGTCGCCGACTTCGGCAACGGCCCCGAGTGGATGTCCGGCAGCGCCGGCTCGAGCATCGTCTACACGCGCTACGTCAGCGGCTCGACCCACGGCCCGTCGACGGCGCAGATCGCCGTGGCCTCGATGGTCAACGGCGCCTGGTCGCCGACGGTGCTGCCCGGCTCGGCCGGCCGCGCCACGCCCGACGGCTCCAAGGACACGAACGACGCCGACCCGCGCGTCAACTACATCGCCGCCGACAAGGACGCGCTGTACTGGCGCCGGTCCTCGGCCCTCGGTGACGAGGTGGCGATGCCGATCTCGGACCTCACCGGCGGCAACTCGCGCCGCTGGGTGCCGGGCACGCGCAAGATCATCTTCCAGGGCCACAACGCCGCCGACCCGCGCCTCGTCGACCAGGTCTACACCTACGACACCGACAGCGGCGCCGTCGAGCAGCTGACCTTCGACGCGGTCGGCAAGTACGGCGCCTTCATGTGGAAGGCGCCCGAGTACAACAACGAGCACGTGTTCTTCACGATGGCGGACTACCGCCGCAAGATCCTCGTCTACCGCAAGATCGCCGGCACCGACGGCGTCAAGCGCTGGACGGTGATCAAGACCATCACGCCGCCGGCCAAGCTGCCGTTCTTCTGGTCGCCCGAGGTCTTCACGCACAACGGCCGCTCGTACATCTTCACGGTCGTCAGCCCGTCCAACAAGTTCTGGGACAAGAGCTACCCGACGCACCTGGCGATCAGCGGCATCGACCCGCTGAAGCAGAACTTCAGGATGCTGACCAACGACACGAGCAAGCCGCGGCTGCGGCTGGACCCGGAGTACTTCATCACCGCCAAGGGGCCGTTCATCTACTACAACCGCATGGTGCCGGCCACGACGCAGTACCCGGACGGCGTCAACGACGGCGTCTGGTACGTCGACACCGGGCTCGGCGCGCCGCTGTCGAAGTAGCCGCAGCCCCGCTCAGGCCAGGCGGAAGCCGCCGACCAGCGTCGTCAGCCGGTGGGCCTGCTCGCGCAGGCTGGCGGCGGCGGCGGTGGACTGCTCGACCAGCGCCGCGTTCTGCTGCGTCGACTGCTCGATCTGCACGACCGCGACGTTGACCCCGCCGATGCTCTCGCTCTGCGCGGCGGTCGTCGCGCTGATGCCGTCGACGACCTCGCCGACTCGCTGCACCGCAGCGACGATCTCCTCCATCGAACGGCCGGCGTCGCCGGCGCGGCGCGTGCCCGCCTCGACCTCGGTGACCGACTGGTCGATCAGCCGCTTGATCTCGCGTGCGGCCTCCGCCGAGCGCTGCGCCAGCAGGCGGACCTCGCCGGCGACGACGGCGAAGCCCCGGCCCTGGTCGCCGGCACGTGCCGCCTCGACGGCGGCGTTGAGCGCCAGGATGTTGGTCTGGAAGGCGATGCCGTCGATCGTGGCGATGATCTCGGCGACACGGCGGCTGCTGCGCTCGATCTCGGCCATCGAGCGCACGAGGTCGGTGACGACGCCGCCGCCGCTGCGCGCGACGTCGCCGGCCGAGTGCGCGAGGCGCTCGGCGTCGCGCGCCGACTCGGCGGTGCGGCGCACCGTCTCGGTGAGCGACTGCATCGTGCTGGCCGTGGCCTCCAGGCTGGACGCGGTGCGCTCGGTGCGCGCGCTGAGATCGGCGTTGCCGGCGGCGACCTCGTGGCTGGCGACCTCGATCGACTCGGCCACCTCGTGCACCTGACCGACCAGCGTGCGCAGCGCCTGCTGCATGTTGGCGATCTCCTCGCTCAGCAGAACGGTCTCGGCCTGGCCGGCACCCCGTTCCAGCGGCTGCGCCAGGTCGCCCCCGGCGATGCGCCGAGCCGCTGCCTGCAGTGTGGCCAGCGGCCGCGTGATGCCGCGCGTCAAGGTCCAGCCCATGGCCACCGCGGCGACGATGGCGAGGATCGAGACGACGATCGCGGTGCCGCGCAGTTCCTCCATCGCGGTCCTGGCCTGAACCGAGATCTCGCGCTGGCGCTGCTGCTGAAAGGCCAGCACCTGCGCCGACACGTCGATGTAGGCGGCCGTGACCTGCTCGAAACGTGCCCCCTCCTCGGCCCGGCGGGCCGTGTCGTCGACGGCCGCCAGCAGCGCCTTGCGCTGGTCGAGGTAACGCTGGCGCGCGACCGCGAGCGCCTCGATGCCGGCCCGGCCGCCGTCGCTGGTCTCGAGCTCGGCGTAGCGTTTCTGGATCTGGGTCGTGCGCTCGGTGACGGCCTTCATGCGCTCGCCGAAGGCGCGCTCCAAGCCGGCGTCACGCGTCAGGCCGATGGCCAGCGCGCGCTGCGAGTTGACCTGGATGTTCTGGTGCCACTCGTGCGCCAGCGCCAGACGCTCGGCCTGGGCACCGACGAGCTCGTCGTTGGCGCGCTCGGCGCGGGCGATCAGGGCCAGCACGGCCGCCAGCACGATCAGCATCAGCGCGACGACGATGCCGAAGCCGAGGGCCATGCGAGCCCCGATGCGAAGACGCAAGACAAAAGACATGCCGGCCCCAAAAGCGCACAAGTGATACTAGATGATACTCCTGACACCTGATGCAGCGAATGGCAACAATGCACGCGGCCCGGGGCCGAAGCCGCCGGGCCGCGCACGCCCCGCGCCGGGGCCGTCCGGCGTCGGGCGTCAGGCGATCAGGGCAGCCACGACCACACCTGGACGTTGACGAAGCGCACCACCGCCTGGCTGAAGGCCTGCCAGACGGGCATCGTGCCGGCGTCGACCTTGGCGTAGCCGGTCATGCCCGACTTCAGCGCGCCGCCGCCGTTGTCGACCACCGCGACCACCTTGACGACACGCCCGGCGGGCTTGACGCTGACGTTGCCGTCGATGCGCTCGACCCGGCCCTCGAAGGTGCGGTCGTTGAAGGCGTTGGGCCGCACGCGCACCGGCGCACCGACCTTGACGTGGCCGATCTCGCCTTCGGGCACGTCGATCTCGACCGTCATCGAGCCGTTGGCCTCGACGGTGGCGAACGGCGCCCCCTTGTCGAGCACGCTGTTGAGCCGGTCCTTCAGGCGCAGCGACAGGATGGTGCCGTCGAAGGGCATGGTCATCACCGTGCGCCCGGCGCGGCCCTCGACCTCGGCGCGCTGCTGCACCAGCGACTGCAGCGTCGCCTCCTCGGCGGCGATGCGGTCCGGCGGCGTGCCGGCGCGGACCAGGGCCAGCGCCGCCTCGCGCTGCGCCAGCTCGCGGCGGTCGACCTCGGCCTCCTTGCGCGCGCTGTCGAGCTCCTCGAACGAGATCGTGCGTTCCTGGTGCATGCGCTCCAGGCGCGGCACACGCTCGCCGCTGAAGCGCGCGCGCTGGCGCGCGATCTCCAGCTCGCTCTGCGCCAGCGCGACCTCCTCCTTGCGCGGGCGCGACTTCAGCTCGGCGACGACCGCACGCTGCGCCGCGATGCGCGCGTCGAAGGTCTGCAGCTGCGCCTTCAGGTCGGTGCTGGCGACACGCGCGATGACCTGGCCCTTGGCGACCTGCTCGCCGCCGTCGAAGTTGACCTCCTCGACGATGCCGGCGACGTCGGTCGTGACGACCTGGCGTGCGGCCGGGTAGATCTCGAAGTCGCCGCCGGCGTCGTAGGGGTACGGCAGGAACAGCAGCAGCAGCAGCGTGACCGCCAGGGCCCGCTTCATGTAGTACCAGGTGCGGCTGGCGGGCGCCTCGGCCTGGGCCTGCTCGGCGGTCTCCGACGGCAGCGCGCGCTTGCGCCAGCGCTCGAACTGCTGCGAGCGCTCGTAGGCGCGCGTGATCAGCTTGAAGCGCCGCGTGGTGCGCACCGCCAGGAACACGCCCAGCGCGACGACGACGATCAGCGCCGCACCGCCCAGGCGCAGCTCGTGGATCAGGAAGTGGCCGGCGACGTAGACGATCAGCAGCACCACGAGGTAGGCGTAGACGAAGCTCGCGAGCGCGAAGCTCGCCAGCAGCATCTGGCCGCGCTCGGTGCTGGCGCCGCCGCGCAGGCGATCGAGGAAGGCGCGGTAGGCCTTGCCGCGCAGCTGCGGCTCGTCGACGAAGGCCGACAGCAGGTGGTAGCCGTTGCCCTTGACCAGCGGGTTGCCGCCTTCGACGAGCAGGTTCACCGCGCACAGGAAGGTCAGGCCCAGGCCGATGTTGGTCAGCCCCTCGTAGCGGCCGCGGGCGTTGTACCAGATCAGCACGCCGAGGCTGAACAGCAGCACGCGCACCAGCAGCGGGCCGGCATGCATCCACATGCGCTCGCGCCGCGACAGCTGCAAGGTGTGCCGGATCGGCACCATGAAGCGCGGGAAGAAGCCGAAGCGCAGGCCGATGCCGAAGTCGCCAAGGCTGGCGCGGAACTTCTGCGCCACCAGCGACTGCGTGACGACGACCGCGAGGTTGATCGTCACCAGGCTGAACAGCGCGTGCACGGCCAGCGTCGTGGCGCTGCGCAGCGAGCCGATGTCGCTCCACAGCGTGCCGATGTGGCGCAGCACGAGGATCAGCGCCAGCAGCGCGACCAGCGGCAGCAGGTAGACGGCGTACTTCAGCGGCTCGACGACCGGCAGCAGCGCACGCGCCACCGGCTGCATCGGGAAGAAGCGAAACAGCTGGCGCGACTGCCGCGGGTCCAGGCTGTCGGCCTCGTTGACGCCGGCGGGCAGCACCGCGTCCTCGGGCAGCTCGTCGGGGGCACCGGGTGTCGGGCCGGGTGCCGGCGCGGCGGGCGCGCCCGGGCGCGGCGCCTGGCTCGCCATCTTGACCGCCAGCTCCTCGAAGGACTTCGGCTTGATCAGCCCCTGCTCGAGCGCGTAGCCCTGGCGCGTGAACGGCTTGAGCAGCGGGTGCTTGGCGGCTTCGTCGTCGAGCAGCTTCTGGTCGGCGAGCTGGGCGAAGAAGGCCATCACCTCGTGCTCGCCGATCTCGCGGCCGAAGCGGTCGGCGAAGACCGACAGCAGCTTCTCGGCGGTCTCGCAGCCCGGCAGCACCTCGAGCACGAAGAACTGCCACTGCTCGACGTCGTAGGTGCGGTCGGCGAGCTTGTCGCGCAGCACGTAGCTCGTCTTGTCGCCCCGGACGATGCGGAAGGCCTGCAGACGGCGCGGCAGGTAGGCGGGCAGCGCCACCAACTTGGTTGAGTCACTCATCGGGGGCTCGTCGTCGTTTGGGCGGTGGCGGCGCTCGGGTCGGGCAGCGACCAGCCGCCGCCCAGGGCCTTGTAGAGCGCGACCAGCGCGTCGGCACGCGCGTGGCGGGTCTGGTTCTGCAACTGCAGGCCGGAGGCCAGCGCACGCTCGGCCTCCAGCACCTGGAAGTAGTCGTCGCGGCCGAGCTCCCAGCGGCGCAGCGCGACCTGGCGCTGGCGCTCGAGCACGGCGACGTTGTCGTCGCGCAGGCCCGCCTGCAGCTCGATCTTCTGTCGGGCCACCAGCGCGTCCTGGACCTCGTGCAGCGCGACCTGCACCGAGCGCACGAAGTCGACGGCGGCCTGGCGCTGCAGCGCCTCGGCCTCGCGCACCTGGCCGCCGAGCCGGCCGCCGCTGAACACCGGGCCGAAGAAGTGCAGCCCGAAGCTGCCGAAGTTGGACCGCAGCTCGTCGAGCCGGCCGAGCTCGGCGCTGGCGAAGCCCGAGCTGCTGGTCAGGCCGATGGTCGGATAGAACTGGGCCTCGGCGACGCCGATGCGGGCGTTGGCCGCGACCAGCACCTGCTCGCGTTCACGCAGGTCCGGCCGCTGGGCGATCAGCTCGGCCGGCAGGCCGGCAGGCACCGGCGGCAGCTTCAGGGCGTCGAGCGTGCCGCGCGCCAGCGGCCCGGGGTTGCGGCCGGCGAGCGCGCCGAGCGCGTTCTCCAGCGCCTGGATCTCGGCCTCCTTGGCCGGGACCTCGGCGGCACGCTGCTGCCACTGCGAACGTGCGTGCAGCACCGGCAGCTCGGAGCTGCCGCCGTTGGCGAAGCGCGACTGCGCCAGCGCCAGCGTGTCGGCCTCGACCTGCACGCTGCGCCGGAGCAGCTCGAGCTCGCGGTCCATCGACAGCAGCCGCAGGTAACCCGAGGCGGCCTTGGCGACCATCGCCATCTCCAGCGCGCGGCGGCCCTCCTGGCCGGCCATCAGGTTGGCGAAGGCCGCCTCGTCGGCGCGACGCAGCTTGCCCCAGAGGTCGAGCTCCCAGCGGATCGAGCCCGAGACGGTGTAGTTGTTGTCCACCGGCTCGGTGCCGCGGCTCAGCGGCACCTGGCGGTTCTCGCTGAGCGTGTCGCGCGTGCGCTGGCCCTCGTAGCCGACCTGCGGCTGGCCGGCGGCGCGGCTGACCTGCAGGAAGGCGTCGAGCTGCTCGACGCGGTGCGCGGCGATGCGCAGGTCCGGGTTGTTCGCCAGCACGTCCTGCACCAGCGTGTCGAGCGCGGGGTCGGCGAAGCCGGACCACCAGGCGGTGTCCAGCGCCTGGCGCGCCGCCGGTGCCGGCTCGGGGGCCGCGGCGGCATGGTGCGCCGGCAGGTCCAGCGCGGGGCGGCGGTAGTCCGGGCCGAGGGTGCAGCCGGCCAGCGCCCAGGCGGCGGCCAGCACGAGCGCCACCTGGGCGGCCGGGCGACGGGGGATGACGGGCATGGGTCGCGGCACCTCTAGTCGCGCTCGCTGCGTTCGAGCACGTCGAGCGCCAGTGCCTCGATCTCGCGCACGCGCAAGAGCCGCGTCTGCAGCTCCAGCAGCATCGCCTCGAACCAGCGCACCTGGTACTCGAGCTGGCGGCGCTCCTCGATGATGTCCTCGATCGGCGCGTTGGCCGGCGGCTGGCCGTGCTCGTCGAAGAGGATCTTGATCGACTCGGCGACCTGACGGTTGCCGTTGATGTAGTGGACCTGCTTCTCGACGAACTTCTTCGCCTTGCGCGCCTTGAACTCGCGCAGCAGCGCGTCGCGCAGGCCACGCTGCGCCGGCGACAGCCGGCTCAGGTCGGGGTGCGTCGTGACCGGCTTGCCGTCGATCGGGCCGAGCTTGGGGCGCCGGCCCAGCGGGGGGGTGTCGGAGTCGCTCATCGCCTCAATATCCAAACTCACGGGCGAGCTCGACGACCTCGGGCTTCAGGCCCTGGCCGTCCTCGCGCCAGGGCACCGGCTTGTCCAGCGGCGGCACCTTCACCTTGTGCGGGCGGAAGGTCGGGCCGGAGAGGAAGTTCGGGTCGTTGCCGAACAGCGCATCCAGCGGGCCGAAGCAGGCGAACGGCGAACGTTCGGGATGCATCATCTCCTCGAGCGCATCGGCGTCGTCGCGGATGCCCAGCCAGCGGCAGATCATGCCGAGGAACTTCGGCGGATCGTTCATCACGTCCTCGCCGCGGATGCGCATCTGGCGCTCGGCCGGGATCGTGTCGAGGAAGTTCAGGATGTTGATGTTCAGGTCGTACCAGGCGAACTGGGGTTCGACGATGGCGCGGTCCTCGAGGAAGTCGATCGAGTTGACGAACAGCGCGAAGGTGCCGTCGTACAGGCTCATCACCGACTTGCACTGGCCCACCGGGTGGCGCGTCAGGTGCAGGTAGCGCGCATCGGGGAAGGTCTCGCGGATGCGCAGCAGGCGCTGGATGTCCACCGTGTACGCCGGGCTCTTCTCGACGGCGATCAGCGGGTCGATCCTGTCGACCAGCTCGCGGTAGATCTCGCCGGTGGACAGGTTCTGGCGCGCGGCGCACCAGTGGCTGGCCATGCGCACGCTGTCCATGGTCTGTTCGCCGCCGTAGATCTCGGCGACGGCGCGCAGCAGGCCGTGGCGCGTCTTGGCCTCGCTGCCCATCTCGTCGGTCGAGCGCACCCACAGGTCGACGAGGCGCTCGACGTTGAACAGGCACAGCTCCGGCAGGCCGAAACACTGCGGATGCTGGCCCAGCATCGCGTTCATCAGCGAGGTGTAGGACCTCGGCGGCGCCAGCAGGAACAGCGGCGCGGCCATTCAGCCCAGCCGCCCCTCGACGAAGGGAACCTCGAAGCACTTCTCGTGCATGATGGGCCCGTGGCCGAAGTAGCCGTCCTCGCCGAACAGTTCGCCGTGGTCGGCGGTGACGATGAAGTGCGTGTTCGGCGGCGCCATGGCCATGATGCGGCCGATCTGCGCGTCGCAGTACTCGATGCACCTGATCTGCTGCAGCCGCAGCATCTCCATCTGGCCGGGCTCGAAACCGCGCCGGCCCTGCGTGGCCTCGGTCACCGCGTCCATGCCCTTCAGCGCACCGTGCAGCCCCGAGATGTGCGGCAGGTCGGCACCTGACAGCATGTACGGGTAGTGGGTCTCGCCGACGTTGAGGAAGTAGTAGTGCGGCTCGTCGTCGGGGAACTCCATCTCCGCGACCATGCCCTTGAAGTCGTTGTGATGGGGCATGAGCTTGTAGTCGTCGAAGTCGCGGCTGATCAGCGTGCTCTTGTTGAGCACCGGCATCGAGACCCGGGCGACGGTGCGGTAGCCGAGCTTGCGCAGCACCTTGGGCAGCGACAGGTCGGGCAGGAACTCCTTGAACGCGATGTCGGCGCAGCCGGTGCGCTCGCGCCACTGCGCGAACTCGTCCTTGTAGACCTCGGAGGCGAAGACGTCCTTGGGGCTCGTGTGCGGCAGCATGCCCATCGCGAAGGTGTGGTGCGACGGCGCCGTCCACGACGCGTAGGAGTAGCGCTTCTGCGCCGCGCCGAGGCGGTCGACGTTGGGCGTGTTCGCGGCGACGAAGCTGTCGTGCCGGCAGCTGTCGAGCACGATGAAGACGATGTGGTTCAGGGACATGCAGGTTCCTCGGGACGCGGACACGCTCAGGGCAGCGCGATCTGCAGCAGGCCGCTCAGGTTGGTCACGCCCTCCGGCACGAGGGGCGCACCACCGACGATCAGCAGCGGGTAGTTCTGCAGCACCCACACCGGCGAGCCGGGGTGCTGCGTGTTGAGCTCGCCGTGGAACATCGACGGCGGCTGCTGGCCGTTCAGCGAGGTCAGCACGGCCTGGTCCTCGAAGGCGCCGCCCAGGGCGGTGTAGGTGCCGGCGTCGGCGTCCATCGTGATCGCCAGCCAGTCGGCGTCGCCGCCGAGCACGCCGGGGCCCACGAAGCGGCCCGGGAAGAAGCCGGCGAACTCCTCCTTCAGCGCCACCAGCCACTGCAGACGGCCATCGCCCAGCGTGCTTTCGCCCACCGACAGCAGCAGCTCGGTCTGCCCGGCACGCGCGATGCGGAAGCGGATCGGCGGCGTGCCGGCAACGGTCGGCGTCGCGGTGAAAACGCTGTCGGCGACGCTCACCGTGTAGCTGCGCAGCGAGCCGCTGGCGCAGGCCGAGGTGTAGACGACCTCGTAGTCGTTCTCGCAGATCTGCAGCGTGTTGCCCGACAGCGTGGCGGTGGCCGGGTGCGTGCTGGCGTCGCTGCCGTCGGCGGCGACGCGCCGGATCATCAGGTTGTAGCGCCCGGCCGCGCCGGTGGTCGACGCGAGAAAGGTCTGCGCCGCGACGTAGGGCAGCAGCGTGTCGCCGACCTGGTGCACGCCGACGACGAGGCCTTCGGCGCTGCGCAGCCGCTCGGGCCCGGCACCGACGATCCAGCCGCCCTCGCCGTCGGACACCAGCTCGCGCCGGTCGGAGACACCGTCGCCGCCGAGGCTGTAGCGGCCGGCGCCGAGGTCCAGCGCCATCGTGTAGGCGCGGCCGTCGGCGGCGAAGACCCGGTAGTCGCTGTCGTCCTCGGCGGCGTCGCTGCCGCGGGAGCCACCGCAGGCGGCCAGCGCCAGGCTGGCAGCCAGTGCACAAACGGTCGCGGCGCGCACCGCGAAGCTCCCAACGCCTCTGCCCATTCGTTCGACTCGTGTGACTTGCGTGAACCGATTGTTAGCGAGCCCCGGCGGTGGCGATACCGCCGGGACACCCGCCCGGCTCATGCAAGTGCGGGGCCATCCCCGCGAGCGCGGGGGCTTCAGCCGCCGGCGCTGGCGACGAAGTGCGGGTTGTCGAAACCCGGCTTGCCATAACGCAGCGGCGCACCGGCGACGGTGTCGACACGGCCACCGGCGGCGGCCAGCACGGCGTGGCCGGCGGCGATGTCCCACTCCATCGTGCGCCCCAGGCGCGGGTAGAGGTCGGCCTCGCCGGCGGCGACCAGGCACAGCTTCAGCGACGAGCCCGCATTGGCCAGCGCGGCCACCTTGCGCCCGGCCAGAAACGCGTCGAGCGCAGCGGCGTCGCCGTGCGAGCGGCTGGCGACGACGGTCAGCCCGTCGGCCGGCACCTCGCGGCAGCGGATCGCACGCACCACGCCGGCTTCCTCGACACGCGCGCCCTGCCCGCGTGCACCGGCAAAGAGCCGGTCGAGCGCCGGCGCGAAGACCACGCCGAGCACCGGCTCGCCGCGGTGCACCAGCGCGATGTTGACGGTGAACTCGCCGTTGCGGCTGATGAACTCCTTGGTGCCGTCCAGCGGGTCGACGAGCCAGAACCAGTCGCCGACCTCGGGCACCGAACCCGCGGCGACGGCCTCCTCGGCGACCACCGGCACCTCGGGCGCCAGCGCGTGCAGCGCCGGCACGATGAGTTTCTCGGCACGTTCGTCGGCCTCGGTCACGGGCGAGGCATCGTCCTTGCCGCGCACCGAGAAATCGGTGGCGTAGATCTGCATGATCAGCGCGCCAGCACGGCGCGCGATGGCGCTCACCTCGTCCAGCAGGCCGGGGGCGGCCACTCGTTCTTCGGTCATGAACAGTCCTCCTGTGCGCCGACTTTAGCGGCGCCGGGCCGGCCGGCAGCCGACGCCTGTGCGCCGGCGTCCCTCATCCCCACGAGGTGCGCGGCCCCGGGGCCTTGGGGGATACTCACGGCCCCGCGGCATGCCGCTTGCTGCGGCGCAGCACGAGACCACCGAGCACGAGGCCTATGCATCCACCGATCAACCTGACCCATCTGCAGCGCCTGGAAGCCGAGAGCATCCACATCCTGCGAGAAGTCGTCGCCGAGGCCGACAAGCCGGTGATGCTCTACTCGATCGGCAAGGACAGCGCGGTGATGCTGCACCTGGCGCGCAAGGCCTTCTACCCGGCGCCGCCGCCGTTCCCGCTGCTGCACGTGGACACGACCTGGAAGTTCCGCGACATGTACGCGATGCGCGAACGCATGGCGCGCGAGCTCGGCATGGAGCTGCTGGTCCATCACAACCCCGAGGCCATGGAACGCGGCATCAACCCGTTCGACCACGGCTCGCAGATCCACACCGACATGTGGAAGACCCAGGGCCTGAAGCAGGCGCTGGACCACCACGGCTTCGACGCCGCGTTCGGCGGCGCCCGCCGCGACGAGGAGAAGAGCCGCGCCAAGGAGCGCATCTTCTCGTTCCGCACCGCGCAGCACCGCTGGGACCCGAAGAACCAGCGCCCCGAGCTCTGGCACCTCTACAACGGCCGCAAGCACAAGGGCGAGTCGATCCGCGTCTTCCCGATCTCGAACTGGACCGAGCTCGACATCTGGCAGTACATCTACCTCGAGAACATCCCCATCGTGCCGCTGTACTACGCGGCCGAACGGCCGGTGGTCGAGCGCGACGGCACGCTGATCATGGTCGACGACGAGCGCATGCGCCTGAAGCCCGGCGAGCAGCCGATGATGAAGAAGGTGCGTTTCCGCACGCTGGGCTGCTACCCGCTGTCCGGCGCCGTGGAGTCCGAGGCCGAGACGCTGGTCGACATCATCCAGGAGATGCTGCTGACGCGCACCAGCGAACGCCAGGGCCGCATGATCGACCACGACACGGCCGCTTCCATGGAGAAGAAAAAGCAAGAGGGGTACTTCTGAGATGGCGCACGTTTCCGACCTCATCGCCACCGACATCGAGCGTTATCTCGAACAGCACGAGAAGAAGAGCCTGCTGCGCTTCATCACCTGCGGCTCGGTCGACGACGGCAAGAGCACCGTCATCGGGCGCCTGCTGTACGAGTCGAAGATGCTGTTCGAGGACCAACTCGCCGCCATCGAGGCCGACTCCCGGAAGTGGGGCACGCAAGGCGGCGACATCGACTTCGCGCTGCTCGTCGACGGCCTGGCCGCCGAGCGCGAGCAAGGCATCACGATCGACGTCGCCTACCGCTTCTTCAGCACCGACCGGCGCAAGTTCATCGTCGCCGACACGCCCGGGCACGAGCAGTACACGCGCAACATGATCACCGGCGCGTCGACCGCCGACGTCGCCGTGATCCTGGTCGACGCGCGCAAGGGCGTGCTGACGCAGACCCGCCGCCACAGCTACCTCGTCTCGCTGATCGGCATCCGCAAGGTGGTGCTGGCGATCAACAAGATGGACCTGGTGGACTACTCGCAGCAGGTCTACAACCGCATCGACGAGGAGTACCGCGAGTTCGCCCGGCAGATCGGCCTGGCCGACATCACGACGATCCCGCTGTCGGCCCTGAAGGGCGACAACATGACCGAGCCGAGCACGCAGACCGGCTGGTACCACGGCCCGACGCTGATGGGCTTTCTCGAGACCTGCGAGATCGACGAGACGCGGCTGCAGAACGGGCCGCTGCGCCTGCCGGTGCAGTGGGTCAACCGCCCCAACCTCGACTTCCGCGGCTTCTGCGGCCTGATCGCCAGCGGCAGCGTGCGCCCCGGCGACCGCGTGCGCGTGCAGCCCTCGGGCCGCGAGAGCACGGTCGCGCGCATCGTCGCCCACGGCGGCGACCTGCCGGTGGCCGTCGCCGGCCAGTCGGTGACGCTGACGCTGGCCGACGAGGTCGACATCTCGCGCGGCGACGTGATCTCCGCCGCCGACGCGCCGGCCGAGGTCGCCGACCAGTTCGAGTGCTCGATCGTCTGGATGGCCGACGAGCCGATGCTGCCCGGCCGGCCCTACCTGCTGAAGCTCGGCACGCGCACCGTCAGCGTCTCGGTGACCGAGCCCAAGTACAAGGTCAACGTCAACACGCTGGAGCGCCTGGCGGCCAAGCAGCTGGAGTTGAACGAGATCGGCGTCTGCAACATCGCGCTCGACCGCGCCGTGCCCTTCGACGCCTACCAGGCCAACCGCGAGACCGGCGGCTTCATCCTGATCGACCGGCTGACGAACAACACCGTCGGCGCCGGCATGCTGCACTTCGCGCTGCGCCGAGCGCACAACATCCACCTGCAGCACGTCGACATCGACAAGGCCGCGCGCTCGCTGCAGAAGGGCCAGAAGCCGGTGGTGCTGTGGTTCACCGGGCTGTCGGGCGCCGGCAAGTCGACGATCGCCAACCTCGTCGAGAAGCGGCTGCACGCGCTCGGCCGCCACTCCTACCTGCTCGACGGCGACAACGTGCGCCACGGCCTGAACAAGGACCTCGGCTTCACCGAGGCCGACCGCGTCGAGAACGTGCGCCGCGTCGGCGAGGTCGCCAGGCTGATGGTCGACGCCGGCCTGATCGTGCTGACGGCCTTCATCTCGCCGTTCCGCGCCGAGCGCCGCCTGGCGCGTTCGCTGGTCGCCGACGGCGAGTTCATCGAGGTGCACGTCGACACGCCGCTGGACGTCGCCGAGAGCCGCGACGTCAAGGGCCTGTACAAGAAGGCGCGCCGCGGCGAGCTGCGCAACTTCACCGGCATCGATTCGCCGTACGAGCCGCCGGAAAACCCCGAGATGCGCATCGACACCACCGAGCTGACCGCCGAACGGGCCGCCGACCGAGTCATCGAACTGCTGCGCGAGCGCGGCGTGATCGCCTGACAAGCGCCTGGCTCGCCATGAAGGCCGCGCGTTCCCGGCAGGGCACGCGCGGCTTTTTCATTTCGGGCCGGCTATAGCCGTGCTCAATGGTCCTGATTGAAACGATCGACTGCCAACATCGAGACCGGCCGCTACAGTCTCTTGGTCGCGTTCTCCTTCACTCGCGTCTCTCACCGACCCAACCATCAGAGGAGTCTCCCCATGTCGCTGATCAACACCCAAGTCAAGCCGTTCAAGGCCACCGCCTACCAGACCGGCAAGTTCTTCGACGTCACCGAGGAAAGCCTCAAGGGCAAGTGGAGCGTCGTGGTGTTCTACCCGGCCGACTTCACCTTCGTCTGCCCGACCGAACTCGAAGACCTGGCCGACACCTACGCCGAGTTCCAGAAGCTGGGCGTCGAGGTCTACGGCGTGTCGACCGACACCCACTTCGCGCACAAGGCCTGGGCCGAGACCTCGCCGGCGATCCAGAAGGTCAAGTACCCGCTGATCGGCGACCCGACCGGCACGCTGACGCGCAACTTCGAGGTCATGATCGAAGAGGAAGGTCTGGCGCTGCGCGGCACCTTCGTCATCAACCCCGAAGGCCAGATCAAGCTCTGCGAGATCCACGACAACGGCATCGGCCGTGACGCCAGCGAGCTGCTGCGCAAGGTCAAGGCGGCCCAGTACGTCGCTTCGCACCCGGGCCAGGTCTGCCCGGCCAAGTGGCAGGAAGGCGCCGCGACGCTGACCCCGTCGCTGGACCTGGTCGGCAAGATCTAAGCCGCCCGGCACCCCGGCCCGCCCCAGCGGGCCTCACGGACGCCCGGCTCGCCCGGGCGTTTTGCCGACAGGGCCCGGCTCCCGGGCCCCTGTCGCCAGCCCCCCGCGCGGGACGGGCGCTGACGACAGGGCGACACCCTCCCCTCCCCGCATCGCCAACAGGAAGACCGCCATGCTCGACGCCAACCTCAAGACCCAGCTCAAGGCCTACCTGGAGCGCCTGCAGCAGCCGATCGAACTCGTCGCCTCGCTCGACGACCGCCCGGCCTCGGCCGAGATGCGCGCGCTGCTCGAGGACATCGCGCCGCTGTCGGCGCTGATCAGCGTGCGCTACGACGGCAAGGACGCGCGCCGCCCGTCGTTCTCGATCAGCCGCGCCGGCGCCGACATGGGCCTGCGTTTCGCGGCCATCCCGATGGGCCACGAGTTCACCTCGCTGGTGCTGGCGCTGCTGCAGGCCGGCGGCCACCCGCCCAAGCTCGACGCCGACACGATCGCGCAGATCCAGGGCCTGGAAGGCGACTTCGTCTTCGAGACCTACATGTCGCTGACCTGCCACAACTGCCCCGACGTCGTGCAGGCGCTGAACCTGATGGCGGTGCTGAACCCGCGTGTTCGCCACGTCGCGATCGACGGCGGCCTGTTCAAGGTCGAGGTCGACGCGCGCCAGATCATGGCCGTGCCGACCGTGTTCCTGAACGGCCAGCCCTTCGGCTCGGGCCGCATGGAGATCGGCGAGATCCTGGCCAAGATCGACACCGGCGCCGCCGCGCGCGACGCCGCCAAGCTGGCGAAGAAGGAGCCGTACGAGGTGCTGATCGTCGGCGGCGGCCCGGCCGGCGCCGCGGCGGCGATCTACGCCGCGCGCAAGGGCATCCGCACCGGCATCGTCGCCGAACGTTTCGGCGGCCAGACGCTGGACACGCTGGCCATCGAGAACTTCGTCTCGGTGATGGAGACCGAAGGGCCGAAGTTCGCCGCCGCGCTGGAAGCCCACGTGCGCGCCTACGCCGTCGACGTCAACGTCGGCCAGCAGGTGCAGGCCGTGGTCCCGGCGCCGCAGCCGGGCGCCCACGCGACGGTCAAGCTGGCCAACGGCGCCGAGCTGAAGGGGCGCACGGTGATCCTGGCCACCGGCGCGCGCTGGCGCAACGTCAACGTGCCCGGCGAGCAGGAGTACAAGACCCGGGGCGTGGCCTACTGCCCGCACTGCGACGGCCCGCTGTTCAAGGGCAAGAAGGTCGCCGTCATCGGCGGCGGCAACTCCGGCGTCGAGGCCGCGATCGATCTCGCCGGCGTCGTCGAGCACGTGACGCTGATCGAGTTCCTCGACCAGCTGAAGGCCGACGCGGTGCTGGTCGACAAGCTGAAGAGCCTGCCCAACGTCACGATCCACACCAACGCGCAGACGACCGAGATCACCGGCGACGGCCAGAAGGTCAACGGCCTGCGCTACAAGGACCGTGTCTCGGGCGCCGAGCACCACGTCGAGCTGGCCGGCGTGTTCGTGCAGATCGGCCTCGTGCCCAACACCGAGTTCCTGAAGGGCACGCTGGAGCTGAGCCGCTTCGGCGAGATCGTCATCGACCCGAAGTGCGCGACCAGCGTGCCGGGCATCTTCGCCGCCGGCGACGTGACGACCGTGCCGTACAAGCAGATCATCATCGCCACCGGCGAAGGCGCGAAGGCGGCGCTGTCGGCCTTCGACTACCTGATCCGCACGCCGGCCGCGCAGGGCTGAGGCCTGGCACGGACGGGGTCAGAGGCCCGCAGAAATCCGGGGTCAGGTCTCACAAGACCTGACCCCTTTTCTGCTCGGGGTCAGGTCTTGTGAGACCTGACCCCTTTTTGCTGCCGTCGCATCGCGCCGCTCACTTCGCCGCCGGCGCCTTGCGGCCGACGAGCTTCTCGACGGCCGCCATCGTCCGCGAAACGTGCTCGTCGGGGTCGAGGCTCTCCCAGACGTAGGCGACGCGGCCGTCACGGCCGATGACGTAGGACACACGCTTGGCCATGCCGGGCAGGAAGGCGATCTTCGCGTCATAGGCGCGGATCACGCGCGAGTCGGCGTCGGAGGCGACGGCGAACTTGTCGCGGCAGGCTTCGCTGGAAAAGCGCTGCAGCGTCGGCAGATCGTCGTTGGAGACGCCGATGACGGTCGCGCCGAGCTTCTCGAACTGCGGCGTGGCCTCGGCGAACAGGTGCGCCTCGACGGTGCAGCCGGACGTGAAGGCCTTCGGGAAGAAGAACAGCACCACCGGCCCGCGCGAGAGCGCGTCGGCCAGCGCGAAGCGCGTCGGCTTGCCGGCCAGCGCGGCATCGGTGGTGAAGTCGGGCGCCTTGGCGCCGACTTCCAGCGCCGCCAGCGCGGCCGGCGACACGGCGGCCATCGTGGCCGCCGCGGCGAAAGAGCAGATCGTGGAACGCAGCATCGTGGACTCCTGAGTGCACGCAGTCTGCCAGCGCGGCGCGATCCACGTTCTCACGCGGGCGAATCGGCGCGCGCGACGCAGCGGCGCTGGCGTTCGTCGACGCGCCGCGCGAACCACTCGGTGGTCAGCTTGCGCTGGATCTTCGGCCCTTCGAGCGTGATGCGCGGCAAGGCGGCGCGCGGCAGCGTGCGGCCCTGGCGATCGGCGAGCGCGAACACACGCTGCCACAGCCGCGAACGCTCGAATCCCGGCCCCTCGCCTTGCGCCAGCTCGCGGCGGATGTCGTCGGCGTCCAGGCCCAGGCGCGAGGCCAGCGAACGTGCCGCGGTCTCGGTGGCGCCGGGCGGCGTGTCGCGGCCGGCGTCGGGCGGCAGCAGGTCGCCGTCGGGCACCAGCGGGATGCCGGTGACGGCAGCCAGCGCGTTCTGGAGCGCGGCGTTGCGGCTGGCCCAGCGGCCGGCGTTGAAGTCGGCGTAGCGGTAGATCAGCGCGTCGTACGGCGCCTCGTAGTCCAGCAGATGGGCGACGCCGAAGTACAGCCCGCCGCGGCGCGTGAAGACCTCGTCGCGCACCGAGCCCTTCAGCGGGTACGGGTAGCCGCGCTCGGCCTGGCGCTCGGCAAACGCCACCGAGACCTGCATCGGCCCGCCGGTGCGCACCGGGTTGCGGCTGGCGAGGAAGCGCCGGCCCAGCGGCACGCGGTCGATGAAGCTCTCGTACAGCTTGCTGAGCTCGCGTTCGGTCTTCACCGCGGCCAGGCGTTCGTTCCACGAGCGTCCGTCGGGCGACGGCAGCACCAGCGCCGCGGCGACGGCCAGGCGCGGCACGCCGGCCCGTTCGGCGCGTTCCTCGAGCTCGCGGCGCGCGATCTCGCCCAGCCGCGGCACCGGCGGGTCGGCACGCAGGCCGGACTCCTGCTCGGCCACCGCGATCGCGGCGCAGAGGTTCTCGACGCTGGGCTCCACGCCCAGCGCCGAGAACGCGACCTGCAGGTCCTGCGCCCAGCCGGCGCGGTCGGCCAGGGCCGGCGGCAGCAGCGACTGCACCCGCTGGCGCACGTCGGCCGGGCGCTCGGGCGCGTCGGCCGGCCGGGGCGCCGTCGTGCAGCCGGCGGCCAGGGCCGCCGCGGCGATGGCCGCGTCCAGGCGCAGCGTCGGAAGGCATCGGGAGCGGTTCATCACCCCCGATGCTGCCGCAAAGCGCGCGCGTTCAGCGTGCCGGACGGTACAGCGTGCGGCTGACGGCCGCGCGCTGGATCTCCGCCGCCGTGACGCGGAACGGATAGGTCTCGTTGCTCAGCCAGCGGCCGAGGAAGTTGGCGTAGTCCTCGCTGCCGAGCACGCCGCTCTGCCCGCCGGGCAGGATGGACCGCGCCGGGATGCCGCCCGCGCCGGGCGCGCCGACATAACGCCGGTTGGGGCCTGACGAGAACATGAACGCACCGTCGTCGGCCGCACGCGGCGAGTGGTTGGCGACGTCCACCGTGCCCAGCCCGCCGTCGACCGCCAGCCCGGGCAGCCCGGCGACCGAGGGCTCGAAGCCCGGCGTCGCGCCGGGGATGCTCTCGTCGCCGAAGACCCCGGCCAGCACGATGCGGTGCAGCTTGCCCCAGCGCCAGTCGCCCGGGTTCGTCGAACGCCCGAAGGCGCGCTCGAAGGCCGGCCCGGAGAGCCGCTCCAGCGCGTCCTGCAGCGCCTTCAGCAGCACGTAGTCGCGCCGCTGCGCGGCCTCGGGCAGCCCGGTCCAGGCGAAGAAGTCGACACCGGACAGGCCGATGCCGTCGCGCTCGACGAGGTGGCGCAGCGACTTCATCGCCTCCTGGCTGCCCGGCTGCGGCAGGCCGTACTGGGCCAGCGTGCGGTCCAGACCCAGCGCGATCGCCTGGCCGCGCCAGACGGCGTGGATCGTCGCGGCGACGCTGGCGTCGATCTCGCGCGGCGTCGGCGCGCGGCGCTGGCCGTTGAAGTCCGAGGCGTCGTAGCCGGTCTCGATGCCGGTCGGCGTGTCGAAACCCCAGCGGCGCAAGCGCTCGGCGGCTTCGGCCACCCGGGCGTCGGCAGCCAGCGCCTGCAGCGCCGCCGGAGCGCCGGCGGCGCGGGCGCCGTCGTAGGCCCGCAGCAGCCACGGCACGAAGACCTGGGCGTCGACGAGCACGGTGTCGGCCTGGATGCTCGCCATCTCGCGCCGCGTCACCGGGCCGGCGGCGATCGCGGCCTGCAGCCGCTGGGTGATGCGGCCGGCGCGCAGCCCGAAGTCGAAGCCCGGCCCCAGGTAGTACAGCCCGCCGCCGGGGCGGCGCTGGTTCAGCGGGTCGTTGTCCAGCGTCAGCCCGGCGGGGTCGTTGTTGGCGTTGACGAAGAAACCTTCGGGCGGGTCGACGGCCTGCGGCATCTCGGCGAACGGCAGCGTCTCGTAGCCGCTGGCGTCGGTCGGCCCCGGCGAGGCCTTCTTCAGCCATTCGTTGCCGCCCTGGCCGTTGCGCACCAGGAACGGCGGCGCGCCGGCCACGCCGCCGGCCTGCAGGTCCTCGCGCAGCGGGATCTCGCCGCTGGTGTACCAGGCCATGCGGCCGTCGACGTCGCCGACGACGAAGTTCTGCGAGCCGACGTCGAAATACTGCAGCGCGGCGCGCACGTCCTCCAGGCTGGCGGCGCGGTTCAGCAGCCGGTAGGCGTCGAGTTCGCGTGTCGCGCCGGCGCCGATCCACTGGATCGTGATCGCGCTGCCGGCGGCCGCGTCGAGCTGCACCACGGGGCCGTGGCGCGGCACCAGCAGCACCACCGGCGGCACCTGCGCGCTCGGCGGCACGGTGTCCAGCGCGTCGGTGCGCGACGGGTCGAGCGCGTTGACCCGGAAGCTGACCGGGATCGGCACGATGGCTTCGTTCTGCCCCTGGTACACCGAGGCCAGGCCGCTGGCGGTGCCGGCGGCGACGATGCGCTCGGCGTAGGCATCGGTGACGTCATAGGCGCTGGTCGTCGAGCCCCAGGCGACACGCCGGTTCTGGCCGAGCACGATCCAGGGCACGCCGGGGAAGCTGCTGCCGATCGCGTCCAGCCCGTCGGCGCTGACGAGGTGCTGGTCGTAGAGGTTGGACGGCACGCCCAGCGACAGGTGCGGGTCGTTGGCCACCAGCGGCCGGCCGTCGGCCGTCAGCCGCGCGCTGACCGCCCACTCGTTGCTGCCGATCTGGTGCTGGCGCCGCGAGAGCACGCGCTCGAGCAGCGGCACGCGTTTCGTGCGCTCGAGCTGGCGCCTGAGCAGCGGCGCCAGCGTCGCCGGCACCGCCGACGGCTGCGATCCGGCCGCCGCGGCACTCCAGGGCAGCGGCCCGCCGGCGTCGGGCAGCGTCGACGCCGGGTCGAAGGGCGCGGCGCGGTAGACGTCGCCGAAGAACAGCGCCTGCGCCAGCCGCTCGTCGCCCAGCGCGGCGCGGTAGGCCAGCCAGGCGCTGGTGAGATCGGTGTCGAAGTCGAACGAGAGCTGGAACGACACCAGCTTGCCGATCGCCAGGCTGTCCACCGGCGTCCAGGGGCTGAACTTCGTCAGCCGCAGCCGCGTGTAGTCGGCCGGCAGCGGGTGCGCCGCGACCCAGGCGTTGACGCCGGCAGCATAGGCCTCCAGCCCGGCGCGCAGCTCGGGCGAGGCCGCCGTCAGCGACTTCTCGGCGGCACGGCGCAGGCCGATCGTGCGCAGCTGCACGTCCTGCGCCAGCGCCGAGGCGCCGACCAGCTCGGCCAGCGTGCCGCTGGCGGTGCGGCGCAGCGTGTCGGCCTGGAACAGCCGGTCCTCGGCGTGCAGCCAGCCCTGCATGAACAGCGCGTCGCGTTCGGTCAGCGCACGCACGTGGGCGACGCCGTCGACGTCGCGCACGACGCTCACCGGGCCGCGCAGCCCGGCGACGGCGACGCTGCCGTCGTCGGCAGACGCCGGTGGCGCGACACACGCGAGCCAGGCGGACAGGGGCAGGACGGCGCGACGCAGCCAGGGGCGCATGGTGATCTCCTCGTGGGTGTCGTGACGGCCCGGGCCGGCCGTGGCCGCGGCAGCGTAGGCCGGGCACCGCAGCGCGTCCATGAAGGCTGTCCCGGCCCCTATCCCCCGCGGATCGGGGGACGGCGGCGCATCGCTGCGACGGGCCGGCGGCGCGCAAGCGGCGCCCGCCCGCCACCGGTGGCCGCGGCAACCAGGGCCGCGAATCCGGGTACGCTCGGTGTTCCGACCTGCCTTCGCGCTCCGATGCCTTTCAAGACGATCCGCCCCGCCCTGCTCGCGGCCGCCGTGCTGGCCGCCACCACCTTGAACGCCCACGCCGAGAGCCTGGCGTCCTCGGCCTCCAGTGCGGGGTCGGCCTCGTCGGCCAGCGTCTCGCACTCGATCGAGGGCTCCAGCGACAGCTCGAGCCGGGCCGCAGACCGTGTCGCCGGCGACTACCGCGTCGTCGACGTGGCCCAGGCCCCGGGCCGCCCCGGCGAGCTGCGCCTGACGCTGCAGCGCCTGGACGACGCCGGCGCCGGCGGTGAACTGCGCCTGTACGTGCCCGCCGGGGCGCTGGCGCAGCCGCTGGCCACCGGCGAACGCATCCGGGCGCGTGAGCGCGGCCATGGCTACGAGTTCCGCCGCGGCGACACGCCCGAGCCCTTCTTCCTCGCGCTGCACGACGCGCCGCAGCGCGAGCTGGCACCGCGCGCCGTCACGCTCTGATGCGCCGGGCCGCCGCCGCGGCGGCCCTGCTGGGCACGCTCGCCACGCCGGCCGCCGCCGCGCTGCCCGGCCTGTGCGCGCGGCCGGTGACGATCAGCGCGCTGCAGCAGTCGCGCCTGCTGCAGTTCGCCGGGCTCGTGCGCCAGGCGCTGCTGCGCTCGGACGCCGCCGCGGCGCTGGTGGCGCGCTCGGGCACCGACCTCGGCCGATTCGGCATCCGCTACTCGCACGCCGCGCTGGCGCTGCGCGAGCACCCGCTCGCGCCCTGGGCGGTGCGCCAGCTCTACTACGCCTGCGACGAGGCCCGCCCGCGGCTGTTCGACCAGGGGCTGGCCGGTTTCGTCTCGGGCACCGACGACGCCGAGCGCGGCTTCGTCTCGGTGCTGCTGCTGCCGGCCGCCGACGGCCGCGCGGTGCAGGCCGCGGCGCTGGACAACGCCCGCGCGCTGCGCCTGCTGGGCGGCACCTACAGCGCCAACGCCCACGCCTGGTCGACGCGCTACCAGAACTGCAACCAGTGGGTCGCCGAGCTGTTGGCCGACGCCTGGCAGCCGCTGGCCGCCGATGCCGAGCCGCGTGAACAGGCCCAGGCCTGGCTGCGTGCGCAGGGCTACACGCCGACGGCGGTGGCGGTGGGCTCGCACGCGCTGGTCTTCGCCGCCCAGTTCGTGCCCCATCTGCACGTGCGCGACCACCCGCTGGCCGACCTGCAGGCGCTGACGATGCACGTCAGCCTGCCGGCGTCGATCGAGGCGTTCGTGCAGGGCCGCCTGCCGGGCGCGCAGCGGCTGGAGTTCTGCCACGCCGGCGGCCGCGCCGTCGTGCGCCGCGGCGGCGCGCCGCTGCCGGCCGACTGCAGCGCCGCACCGGGCGACGAGGCGGTCTCGCTGGACGACTGAGCACCGCGCCGGCGCGCGGGGCGGCTCAGGGCAGCGGCGTCACGCCCTCGGCCGGCCGCAGCGCTGTCAGCGGCGCCACGCCTTGCACGTGGATCGACAGACCCGTCTGCTTGGCGGTCTGCTTGGCGCGCGCCGCGGCGCTGGCGACATCGGACGCGCTGCGGAACAGCGTGCCGGCCGCGACCTCGACGACGCCCATGTAGACCGAGACGAAGCCGAAAAAACGTTCGACGCCGTGGCGGTCCTCGGCGCGGATGCCGCCGGCGGCCTGCGCGTCCGCGTCGTACAGGCCGATCGCGGCGGCGTCGAAATCGGCCACCATGCGCTCGCAGCGTGCGCGCCAGTCGGCGCTCTGGAACAGGATGACGAAGTCGTCGCCGCCGACGTGGCCGACGAAGTCGCGCCGCGGGTCGGCATGGGCCTGGATCGTCGCCGCCAGCAGCTTGATCATGCGGTCGCCGCACCAGTAGCCGTAGTGGTCGTTGAAGGGCTTGAACTGCGCCAGGTCGGCGTAGCAGGCGACGAAACTCGCGCCGGCGGCCTGCAGGCGCTCGATGTGCTCGCTGATCGGGCTGTTGCCGGGCAAAAAGGTCAGCGGGTTGGCGTGGCGCGCGGCCTCGATGCGGCTCTCGGTCACCTGGCGCACCAGCTGCTGGCCGGTGCCCAGGCCGCGGTAGCGGCCGTTCTCGACGTAGACGAATCCTTCGCTCAGGTAGCGCTGGTCGGGCGAGGTCAGCAACTCGGCGAGCTCGTCGATGCCGGCGTTGACGTCGACCAGCGTCGGCTCGGTGTTGGCGAAGGCCAGGCAGGGTTTGCGCCCGCAGACCTCCTTGAAGTAGAGCTTGGCGTAGCGGTCCAGGCACTGCTGGCGGCCGACCAGCGCCACCGGGCGCTCGCCGTCGACGAGCGCGATGGCGTGCCATTCGGGGTGCGCGGTGAACATCGCGACGACCTGGTCGTTGCTGGCGTCCAGCCCGACCGGCGGCACCTCGACGATCTTGGCCTGGCTCAGCCGGCGCGGCAGCGGCGCGGTGCGTTCGGTGGGCAGCACGGCGATCTGGCGGTCACCCAGCACCGACAGCGCCTCGGGCTCAGGGGCGGCGCGCGGCGACGCCGCCGGGCGGCCGAGCAGGTAGCCCTGGGCCAGCGGACAACCCAGGTCGCGCAGCGCGCGCAGGTCTTCCTGCGTCTCGACCCCCTCGGCGACGAGCATCGTGCCGAAGGTGTCGGCGATCTGCATCAGCGCGCGCAGCGTGCGCAGCCGCTTCGGGTTCTGCGCGATGTCGCGGCTGAAGTACTTGTCGATCTTGACGACGTCGGGGTTCAGTTCGGACCACAGCCGCAGGCTGGAGCGGCCGTCGCCGAAGTCGTCGAGCACGAAGCTCATGCCGGCGCCGTGCACGCCGTCGGCGATCTCGACGAGCAGCGGGATGTCGGCGACACGTTCGTGCTCGGTGATCTCGAAGGCCACGCTCTGCGGGTTGACGCCCCAGCGCTGCACGCTGTGGGCGATGTCCTGCGCGCTGCGCCCGGCGAAGCAGCGCACCAGCGCCGAGGCGCTGATGTTGATGAACAGCCGCCCGGCCTGGCGCATCGCCGCCCAGCGCTCCAGCGCCAGCACGACGCAGGCGACCTCGAACTCCTGCAGCAGCTCCTCCTGGCGCGCCTGCGCCAGCAGCGCCTCGGCGCCGTGCAGCGCGGTGCCGCGCGGCCCGCGCACCAGCGCCTCGTGGGCGTGGATGCGGCCGTCGGCCAGCGAGACGATGGGCTGGAAATGGATCTCCAGCGCCCGTTCCAGCATCAGGCGCGCCAGGGGCCGGGAGGTGTCGCCGAGATCGAATTTCATCGGGTCGGATACCGGTTTGGAGTGGCCATGGAACAGCGGCAGCGCGCTCATTCGACGTCTCCCTGGCTGCCCGCGCCGGTGCGAAAGCGCGCCACCGTCGCGACCAGCTCGCGGGCCTGGCGCTCGAGCTCGGCGGTGGCCGCGGCGGTCTGCTCGACCAGCGCGCCGTTGTGCTGCGTCGCGCTGTCTAGCGCCTGCAGCGCGGCGACCACCTGGCGCACCTCATGGCCCTGGCGTGCCGCGCCTTCGGCGATCGTCGCCACCAGCGCCCGCGCCTCGCCGGCCTCGCCGACGATGGCCTGCATGTGCTCCCCCGCACGGCGCACGACGGCGCTGCCGGCGCGCACGCCGTCGACGTTCTCGCCGATCAGGCCCTGGATCTCGCGCGCCGCGTCGGCCGAGCGCCGCGCCAGCAGGCGCACCTCGGCGGCGACGACGGCGAAGCCGCGCCCCTGCTCGCCGGCGCGCGCCGCCTCGACGGCGGCGTTGAGCGCCAGCAGGTTGGTCTGGAAGGCGATGCCGTCGATCGTGTCGACGATGGCCGCGATGCGCCCGGCCGAGGCGTCGACGCGCGCCATCGTGCGCACCGCCTCGTCCATCGTCTGCTGGCTGACGCGCGCGGCCTGGACATAAGCGTCGGCCGCCACGGCGGCGCGGCCCGAGCGCTGCTCGCCGTCGGCGGCGTCGCGGCCGATGCGCTCCAGCGCGGCATGCGTGTGCTGCAGGCCGGCGGCGGCCTGCCCGCTGCGCGTGGACAGATCGCCGGCTCCGGCGGCGATCTCGCGGCCGGCACGGGCCACCGTCTCGGCGGCGGTGCGCACCTGCTCGACGACCGCGCGCAGCGACTCTCGCGCCGCGGCGGCGCTGCGCTGCAGCTCGGCGGCCTCGTCGCGGCCGGCTGGCAGCGGCGCCGGGCGCAGGTCGCCCTGCGCGATGCGGCCGAGTTCCTGGCCGACGGCGGCGAAACCCGACTCCAGCGAGCGGGCGAAGCAGACGAAGAGGTAGGCGGCGAGCAGCAGCGCGCCGGCCAGCAGCGCAGCATGCAGCGCGCTGCGGCGCGCCAGCTCGGCACGGCGCTCGGCCAGCCGCGCATCGACCGCCGGCAGCGCCGAGGCCGCCTGCTGCCACAGCGTGTGCAGCGCGGCGCGGCCCTGGGCGTAGACCTCGTCGGGCGTGAAGGCGTCGCGCACCAGCGCCGAGACGTCCGCAGCTTGCACGAATGCGGCGGCCGGCGAGGCGGCCTGGCCGGCGTCGGCCAGCGCCGCCGTCGCCCGCGCCTGCCAGGCAGCCTGGCGCTGGTACTGCGCCGGCTCGTCGAGCGCGCCGCGCACCACGCCGTGCACCGCCCAGCCCCACAGCGAGGCGCTGTCGGCCGCGGCGCGCGGCAACGCCACCAGCGCCCGGCGCACCGGGTCGGCGACCTCGGGGTCGGCGTCGTGCGCCAGCTCGCCCTGGCCCAGCAGCGCCGGGATCAGCGCCGCGGCCTCGGTGGCCGCGGCATCGGCGGCGTCGGCCAGCGCCGGGTCGGCCGCCGCCTCGGCCGGCAAGCTGCCGAGCCGGCCACGCAGCTTGCCCAGCGACGGCGCCGCGGGCGTGTCGCCGAGCGCCGCAGCCGCGCCGCGCGCCTGCGCCAGCGCCTGGCGATAGTCGGCCGCCGCGGCCTCGTGGCCGGCGGCCACGGCACGCGCGGCGCCTTGCAGCGTCTGCACCGCCTCGGCCAGCGGCAGCAGCTGCGTGGCGACGGCCAGCGCATCGCGTTCGGCCTGGGCGGCCTGCGCCTGTTCGAGCCCGGCGCGCACCAGCGCAGCGCCGGTGACGAATGCCGGCGCCAGCAGCACGGCGCAGATGACGGCGGCCTTGGCACGCAGGCGCAGCGGGCCGAACAGACGCATGCCGAGAGACCAGAGGCCACCGGTCGACGATCTCGGGGCTCGCGGGCCGCGCGTGGACGGGACGACGGAATCAGGAAACGAGGTCATGGCAGCCGGCCGCGCGGCCGGTCGTCGGGAAAACGCCAGGAATATCGGCGAAAACCCCTAGGAAGTTAATCAGCGAAACTCAAGAAAACAGCTGAAATATCGCCCCGGAGGTCATCAAAGAGTCATGTTCAGGCGACATGAAGGGCACCAAAATAAACCTTCAAGATATCGTCATGAAATTGCCATGAAAATCTGCGAGGAGATTCAGGCAACGACCTCGGGTTCGGCCAGCACGCCTTCGACGCGCTGCACGAAAAGCGCCGCACGGTCCTGCCCGGCGGCTTCGGCGATGCGCCCGGCGCAGTCGCCCAGCCAGCGCTCGAACGAGGCTTCGTCCTGCACCTCGCGCCAGGACTCACGCAGCTCGGCGTCGCGCCCGGCCAGCATGCGCGCCGCCAGGTCGATGGCGAACATGCGCGCCGCGGCCAGGCGCCGGCGCGCGGGCGTGGCGTCGGCCGGCGGCGGCGCGGCAGGCGCGGCGTCGGCGATCCAGCCGTCGGCGGCCAGGCGTTCGATCAACGCGCAGCCGTCCAGGCCCAGGCCGGCGGCCAGGGTCAGCAGCTCGGTTTCGCTGCGCCGGCCGTCGACGGTGATCAGCCACATGCGCCAGGCCGGCGGCATGGCGGCGCGGTCGTTCAACAAACGGCGCGACAAATCGGTCTTGCGCCAGCGGCGGCCTTTGCGTTCCATGGCGTGGGGCAGGCGGACCGGCGGAGAGCAGCCCGTGGCGCGAGTATTCCCGGCGATTCGTGTCAAATCGTGACAGCGGTAGCCAGTGGCGCGATTTCAGTTCCGGCGCCTGAAGGCCGATCACCGGGCATGACGAATGGCAGCGAGAGCCGGGCCCCGGGGAGGGCACGATGAACGTCCAGATGTCCACGGTGACCGCCAGCGCCGGCAGCGGCAGTTCCGATGCCTCGCTGAAGTCGCGCATCCAGGCGCTGCTCAAGCAGATCACGACGCTGTCCAAGCAGCAGCAGGAGGTCGTGCACTCGGAGCTGCCGGCCAAGGACAAGCAGAAGCAGAGCGAGCTGCTGCAGGCGCGCATCGAGGCCGTGCAGGCGCAGCTCGCCGAGCTGTACCGCCAGCAGGCCGAGCAGGCGCAACGACGCCAGGCGCAGGGCCGCGGCGACGGGCAGGCCCGTGTCCCGGGCACCGAAGGCGCCGCCGCGGCGGCACGGCCCGGCAGCAGCACCGCCACCTCGTCGCTGATCGCGGTGGCCTGACCGGGCACACGGCAAATCCCCTCGACGGGCGGCCCGCATACTCGGCGGCACCGAGTTGCGGACGAGGACGCCCGATGAGCCTGAACAGCCAGCTGACGATCGATCCCGCGGCCTTCGCCGAAGAGCTTCGCTACGTGATGGCCGGGCTGCGCGAGGTGCTGCACGAAGCCGGCGAACCGGCGCTGGCGCAGGCCCTGCCCTGGGCGGACGAGGCTGCAGTGGTGGTGCCCGAGGACCTGCCCGCCGAACGCCTGGTGCAGGCGCTGTCGATCGCCTTCCAGCTGCTGGGCATGGTGGAGCAGCGTGCGGCGGCACGTTTCCGGCGCGGCGTCGAATGCGAACGCGGGCTGGCCGCGCTGCCGGCGCTGTGGGGCGACACGCTGGCGCAGCTGCGCGACCGCGGCGTGCCGGCACCGGCGATCGCCGCGGCACTGCGCGAGCTGCGTGTGGAGATCGTGCTGACCGCCCACCCGACCGAGGCCAAGCGCGCCACCGTGCTGGAACACCACCGCACGCTGGACAGGCTGCTGGAGCAGCGCGCCCGGCCGGGCTGGACGCCGCCGGAGCAGGCCGCGATCCGCGAGCAGATCCTGGCGCTGCTGATGACCTTGTGGCGCACCGGCGAGATCTTCCTGGAGAAGCCCGACCTGGCCTCCGAGCGGCGCAACGTCCTGCACTACCTGCGCTCGGTGTTCCCGGCGGTGCAGCCGCAGACGGACCTGCGCCTGCGCCAGGCCTGGCACGACGCCGGGCTGGACACCGCGCTGCTGGGTGGCGCCGACGCGCTGCCGCGTTTCGTCTACGGCACCTGGGTGGGCGGCGACCGCGACGGCCATCCGCTGGTCACGGCCGAGGTCACGCGCACGAGCTTCGCCGAACTGCGCGCCCAGGCGCTGGACCTGCTGCGCAAGCAGTTGCAGGCGCTGGTGCGCCGGCTGAGCCTGTCCGACCGCCTGCAGGCGCCGCCGGCCGCGCTGCTGGCCCGCGTCGAGGCCACCGCCGCAGCGCTCGGCGAGGCGGGCGCCGCGGCGCTGAAGCGCAACCCCAACGAACCCTGGCGCCAGTGGGTGAACCTGATGCTGGCGCGGCTGCCGGCCGGCGGCGCCGGTTACGCCGGCCCGGCCGAGCTCGACGCCGACCTGGCGCTGCTCGAGGATTCGCTGCACGCGGTCGGCGCGCGGCGCATCGCCGAGCAGGCGGTGGCGCCGCTGCGGCGCGTGCTGGCGACCTTCGGCTTTCACCTCGCGACGCTGGACGTGCGCCAGAACAGCCGCTTCCACGACCTGGCGCTGGGCCAGCTGCTGGCCGCCGCCGGGTTCGCCGAGCACCGGGTGGTCGACTGGGACGAGACGCGGCGGCGCGCGCTGCTGGACGCCGAGCTGGCGTCGCCGCGGCCGTTCACGCGGGCGCGCAGCGGTGCCGGCCTCGGCGCCGAGGCCGACGCCGTGCTCGACTGCTACCGCGTGCTGGACGAGGAGTTCCGGGCCCACGGCCCGGCCGGCATCGGCGCGCTGATCGTCAGCATGACGCGCAGCACCGCCGACCTGCTGGTGCTGCACCTGTTCGCGCGCGAGGTCGGCCTGCTCGTCGACACGCCCGAGGGCCCGGCCTGCCCGATCCCGGTGGTGCCGCTGTTCGAGACCATCGAGGACCTGCAGCGCAGCCCGGCGATCCTGGCCGAGCTGCTGGACCACCCGGTCACGCGGCGCAGCCTGGCGCTGCAGCAGCGCCAGGGCGGCGAGCCGCAGCCGGTGCAGCAGGTGATGGTCGGCTACAGCGACAGCAACAAGGACGGCGGCCTGCTGGCCAGCTTCTGGGCGCTGTACCGCGCACAGGCGGCGATGAGCGAGGTCGGACGGCAGCGCGGCGTGCGCATCCGCTTCTTCCACGGCCGCGGCGGCACGATCAGCCGCGGCGCCGGCCCGACGCACCGCTTCCTGAAGGCCATGCCCGCCGGCGCGCTGGGCGGTGACCTGCGCCTGACCGAACAGGGCGAGGTCATCGCCCAGAAGTACGCCGACGGCGTGACCGCGGCCTACCACCAGGAGCTGCTGCTGGCCGGCACGGCGCGCAGCCTGCTGCTGGACCGCCACGCGCCGGCAGGTGCGCATCCGCTCGAGGCGACGATGGACCGGCTGGCCGCCTGGAGCCGCGACAGCTACCGGGCGCTCGTCGGCGCCGAGGGCTTCCTCGCCTTCTTCCGCCAGGCCACGCCGGTGGACGCGCTGGAGGAGAGCCGCATCGGCTCGCGGCCGTCGCGGCGCAGCGGCCAGGCGACGCTGGCCGACCTGCGCGCCATCCCCTGGGTGTTCAGCTGGAACCAGTCGCGTTTCCTGCTGCCGGGCTGGTACGGCGTGGGCAGCGCGCTGGAGCGGCTGCTCGCCGAGGACCCGGCGGCCTTCGCGGCGCTGGAGCGCGAGCTCGTCGCCTGGGCGCCGCTGCACTACGTGCTGAGCAACGCCGCCACCAGCCTGGCGACCACCGACCGCGAGGTGATGGGCTGGTATGCGGCGCTGGTCGACGACGCGGCACTGCGCGAGACGATGATGAGGACCATCGTCGGCGAGCACGAGCGCACCGGCCGCCTGCTCGAGCGCCTGTACGGCGCGCCGCTGGCCGAGCGGCGGCCCAACATCCACGCCATGGTGCAGGTGCGCGCCGAAGGGCTGCGTGTGCTGCACCGCCAGCAGCTCGCGCTGCTGCGCCGCTGGCGCGCCGCGCGCGAGCGCGACCCGGCCGAGGCCGCGACGCTGGCGCCGCAGCTGCTGCTGACGGTCAACGCGATCGCCGGCGGGCTGGGGTCGACCGGCTGACGCGGGGCGCCGGCGGCGCGCAGGGCCGATAATGGCGGGGCCAACAGCGCCCGCGCCCCTCCGATGCCTTCCGCCACCCCCAACCGCCGCCCGTGCCGTGCCTGCCTCCCGGCCGGTGCGCTCGTGGGCCTGGCGCCGGGCGCGATGCGCGTCGGCCGCGCGCTGGCGGCGCTGCGCTCCTACGGATCTCCGGCCGTGCCCTCCGCGGCCGTGCGCGGACTTCGGCCCACCGTCCAGGCCTGAAGTCCACGCACGGCGGGCCGGCAGGGCCCTGCCCTGCATCGAGACCGCAGGTCGAGGGGCGCATGGCGCCCGCCAACAGCCTCCGCACGCCCGCGTGCGCCGGGGCCGCCTCCCGACCTCCCCCCGTTCGCACGCGGCGCCGCCGCGTGCCTCGACACGAGGTTGTGCAGATGGAGATCTCCACGACGGCCCTGCGGGCCAAACGTTCCTGCGCCAGCGGCTACCGCTGGTTCGCCCGGCGCTTCACCAGCGCCGCCGAATACCTGAAGGTCATCGACGCGCTGGTCGACGACGGCCGCGTCGACGACGCCTGCTGGCTGATCGACCGCTTCGGCCCGGTCGACACGGTGCGCGTGCTCGACGAGCTGTCGGCCCCGGCCTTCGCCTTCCCCGGCTCGCTGCAGGTGCGCCACGGCGTCGACGTCGACACCGTGCTGCGTGTCGGCGGCTCGCTGAGCGCCGGCGGCGGCGTGCGCGCCGGCACGCTGCTGGTCGTCGACGGCGACCTGCGCTGCGGCGGCGGCCTGCAGGCCGAGCGGCTGCGCTGCGGCGGCGACCTCGTCGCCGGCTGGAGCGTCGAGGCCCACGGCAGCCTGGTCTGCCGCGGCGACCTGCGTGTGCAGGGCGACCTGGGCTGCGTCGGCGCGCTGACGGTCGGCGGCACGCTGGTCGTCGCCGGCGACCTGGAGGTCGGCGGCCACGCCGACTGCGGCAAGAGCCTGCGCGCCGGCGGCCACGTCGTCTGCGGCGAAGGGCTGAAGGTCGGCCACGGCGTGCAGGCCGCGGGCGACGTGCGCAGCGGCGTGCACCTGGACGCCGGCTGGGGCGTGGTGGCCGGCGGCGACATCGTCGCCGAGGGCGCGATCCGCGCCGGCGAGAGCCTGGTCGCCGGCGGCGAGGTGCGCAGCGGCGACGGCTACGGCGTGCACGCCGGCTCCAGCGTGCGCCGCGAAGCGTGGTCGTCCTGCGGGCGCGTGGTCTCGCGCACCCGGCCCGGCGAGCTGCGCAGCGGTGCCTGGTTGCCGGCGGCGGAGGGCGCATGAGCGCCGCCTTGGCCGTCTGGCCGCCTTGGCCGCGGCTGGAGCTGCGCATCGACGTCGACCCCGACGAGGCCCGGCTGGAGCAGGAGCTCGATACGCTGCAGCGCCGCCTGCGCCGGCCCGGCGACACGCTGCACGGCATCGCCAGCGAGCCGGCGGCACAGCCGGGCTTCCGCCTGCACTGGCGCGAGGCCGACGGCGAGCTCTACGTCTACGTCGAGGACGTCGTGCGCCAGCGGCTGGCCGGCTACACGGTGTTCAACCGCCTGATCGAGCTGGACACACGCGCCGACCGCCATCTGCGTGCGCCGCACTCCAAGTACCGCGCCGGCTACCGCCGCCGCGGTCTGGCGACCGCGGTCTATCGCCGCAGCCTGGACGCGGGCTGCTGCCTGATCACCGGCGCCCGCCAGTCGGCCGGTGCGCACGCGCTGTGGCGGCATCTGGCGCGGCACTACCCGTTGCGCTACGTGCAGCTGCGCGACCGCGAGCTGCGTGCGCTGGGCGAGCGTGTCGACCCGGCGCTGCACGACGAGCTGCACACCCGCATGCTGCTGCTGGGCCGCGGCTGGGACGAGGCCCGGCTGGCCGCCGAGGCCGGCCTGCTGCACCCGCCGGAATGAAGCCGGTGGCGGCGCCAATCCGGCACGCGGCGCGCGGGCATGCGTTGCCCGCGCGCGCCCCCTCGGCCGATACTGGCGCCATGGTCTCGCCTGCCCGCCCCGCCTTCGCCGCCGCCACTGCGCGCGGTGCCGCGGTGCGCGGCGCACCGACGGCGCGCAGGTGCCGCGTCCGGGAGCCCTGGACCCCGGCAGCACTTCCCCGGGCCCGGCGATAGCCCTCCACCTCAGCTTCAGCACACCTCTATCGCCGGGCCGGACCGTGCGTCCCGCGGCCCGCCGGCCGCGCCCTCGAGGGAGTTGCCGATGCCATCCGCCGATATCGCCGAGCGCCGCGCCCGCGCGCTCGACTTCGCCCGTGCCCCGTCCCCGGGCCCGGAACCCGTTCCTGCCGCCACCGGCGCACGCTGGCCGGTCGCGCTGCGCTCGATCACCGTCCTCGGCGAGCTGTCCGAGGCGTCCGAGACCGCGCTGCAGCGTGCCGCCGGCCTCGCCGCGGCGCACGGCGCGAGGTTGCGGCTGCTGGGCTGGGCCGGCCGCGGCGACATCTCCGACGGCCTGCTGCGGGCCCGCCTGAGCCGCATGGCACGCCGCGCGGCACGGCGCAGCCAGGTCCCGGTCGAACTCGGCGACACGCCGATGCGCGGGCTGCGCGAGGTGCTGGGCCAGCTGGGCGGAACCGACCTCGTCGTGACGGCCAACCGGCGCTCCGACGGCCTGGCGTCGTTCTGGCGGCCCAACCCGGCCGTGCGGCTGGCCGGCGTGCTGCCGGTGCCGCTGCTGGTCGTCAACGAGCCCTGCGGGCTGCCGTACCGGCAGGCGCTGGCCGCCGTCGACCTGCAGGCCGAGCCCGAGCGCGTGGCGCGCTGGGCCGCCGCGCTGGCCGGCGACGGCGAGCTGGCGCTGCTGCACGTGCTGCGCCAGTGGCGGCCGGGCAAGCTGCGCCACGGCGAGGACGGGCTGCGCTGGCTGGAGCTGGACCTGCGGCGCCGCGCCGCGCAGCTGCAGCGTGTCGCCGACACGCTGCAGCCGCAGACCGATCGCCTGCGCGTGATGCTGGCGCTGGGCGACGACGTCGCCGCCGAGATCCTCGTGCGCCGCCCGGCCGAGGGCGGCATGCTGGTGGTGGTGGGCCGCTCGACCGAGGCGCCGTGGCTGGACGCGCTGCTGGGCAGCGTCACCCGCAGCGTGCTGCGCGCCTCGCCGCACGACGTGCTCGTCGTGCCGGTCGGCTCGCCGCTGACGGAAGACGCGCAGATCGGCCGTTAGCAATCCGGCCGGCGGCGCGCCGCCAGGAAAAAAGCCGCCAGGTCTCGCGACTTGGCGGCTTTCTCTTTGCGGCCTTGATCAGGCGACGCTCGGTCGTTTGGCGGAGTCGGAGAGAGCCGAATGACGATGCCGGCAAGCGACTTTTCGAGGTTCTTGGCCGCTCCCGCCGGGCGTCCCCACACGCACGGCCCGACCGTCCTTGTCCAGGCTTTCAGCCGTCGCCGCCCAGTATCGCGATGATGTCTTGCCGGTCGCCGAGCAGGCGAACGACGTCGACGTGGTCCTCGGCCTCGAGGTAGAGCCACTGCAGCGGAAATCCGGCCACCCGCCACGAGCGGAGCCCCGGGATCTCGCACAGCAGGCCCAGGCGCGGCGACCCCAGCCCCGGCATCCGCTGGATCGGAACGAGTGCCTCCAGTGCCGCGTCGAAGACGCGCTCGCCGAGAGCGCGGCCGCCTTCCCGAGCGTAGTGCCCGGCCACCTCGACAAGATCAAGCTCCGCGCGCGGACGAAGCCTCGCGGGCTTCAACGCGAGTCACCCAGCGCTCGACGCCGCAGCTCGAGCGCCCGCTCTGCGGTCAACACCTCGCCGCGCCCGGAGCTCAGACCTTCCTCGATCAGTTCACGCAGCCGCTTCTTGGCCTGCTCCTCCTGGTCGCGGCGGATCAGCTCCCGCAGGTACTCGCTCGTGTTGCCGAACTGCCCCGAGCGCACGCGCTGATCCACGTACTGCCGCATCGCTTCCGGCAGAGCGAAGCTCATGGTGTTGCTGCTCATGGACGCATCGTCGGCGCACTATCAATAGTTGTCAACATGGTGACCTTGCGCCTGATGCGAGGGGCGCCACGGCATCCGCAACAAGCTCGCGGGAAAGAAAAAAGCCGCCAGGTCTCGCGACTTGGCGGCTTTCTCGTTGCAGCCTTGTTCAGGCTGCGTTTGTTCGCTTGGCGGAGTCGGAGGGATTCGAACCCTCGATGCAGGTTTTGCCCACATACTCCCTTAGCAGGGGAGCACCTTCGGCCACTCGGTCACGACTCCGGCGAAGAGGCGGCATTCTAGCCGCACTTTTCAAGATTTTTTAAGCACCCTCTGCAGGCTGGTCGAGATCGAAGGCCTTGTGCAGCGCGCGCACCGCCAGTTCCATGTACTTCTCGGCGATCACGACGCTCGTCTTGATCTCGCTGGTGCTGATCATCATGATGTTGATGCCCTCTTCGGACAGGGCACGGAACATCGAGCTGGCGACGCCGACGTGGCTGCGCATGCCGATGCCGACGATCGACACCTTGCAGATCTTCGGGTCGCCGATGACCTCGGCAGCACCGGTGGCCGGGGCGACCTGGTTCTTCAGCAGGTCCATTGCGCGCGGGTAGTCGCCGCGGTTGACGGTGAACGAGAAGTCGGTCTTCCCGTCGTGCGAGACGTTCTGGATGATGACGTCGATGTCGATGTTGGCGTCGGCCACCGGGCCGAGGATCTGGTAGGCGATGCCGGGCTTGTCGGGCACGCCCATCACGGTGATCTTGGCCTCGTCGCGCGTGAACGCGATGCCGGACACGACGGCTTGTTCCATCTTCTCGTCTTCCTCGAAAGTGATCAGCGTTCCCGAGCGGGCTTCTTCGGCGATGTCGATGTCCCAGGGCGTGAAGCTGGACAGCACGCGCAGCGGCACGCGGTACTTGCCGGCGAACTCGACCGAGCGGATCTGCAGCACCTTGGAGCCGAGGCTGGCCATCTCGAGCATTTCCTCGAAGCTGATGGTCGCCAGGCGGCGCGCCTCGGGCACGATGCGCGGGTCGGTGGTGTAGACGCCGTCGACGTCGGTGTAGATCAGGCACTCGTCGGCCTTCAGCGCTGCGGCCACGGCCACCGCCGAGGTGTCGCTGCCGCCGCGGCCCAGCGTCGTCACGTTGCCCAGGTCGTCGATGCCCTGGAAGCCGGTGATGATGACGACCTTGCCGGCGGCGAGGTCGGCGCGCACGCGCTCGTCCTCGATGCTGCTGATGCGCGCCTTGGTGTAGGCGGTGTCGGTGTGCACCGGCACCTGCCAGCCCGAGTAGCTGACCGCCGGCAGGCCCTCGGCCTGCAGCGCCAGCGCCAGCAGGCCCACCGAGACCTGTTCGCCGGTGGCGGCGATGGCGTCGAGCTCACGCAGCGCCTCGGGCGTCATCGTGGCCGGTTGCAGTTCCCTGGCCAGGCCCAGCAGGCGGTTCGTCTCGCCGCTCATCGCGGACGGCACGACGATCATCTGGTGGCCGGCGCGGGCCCACTTGGCCACGCGCTTGGCGACGTTGCGGATGCGCTCGGTCGAGCCCATCGACGTGCCGCCGTATTTGTGAACGATCAGTCCCATGGATCGGTAACGAGCGAAAACGCGCGATTTTAGCGGGCCGCGCGGGCTTTCCCTTGCGGGAAGATGACGCCGGATTCAGGCCGGCCGCCAGAACAGCGCCAGCTGCGCCTCGCCGGCCGCCGCGCGGCAACGTGCGTCGATGCCCAGGCCGGGCACGAAGACGAGTTGCTCGCCGCTGAAGACCAGCGGCCCGGCGCGGTCCCAGGCGGCGACGCGCCGGGCCTGGAACTGCTTCTTCAGCGCGCGTGGCGTCGCACGCGGCGCGGCCTGGAAGGACTCGCCGCCCTGGCGTGCTCGCAATTCGGCGGCGCGCAGCCACGACGGCGAGACGCCGCCCTCGGCGACGGCCTTCACCTCGAGCACGCCGCCCCAGGACGGCAGCTCGACGAAACGCGGCGACGACAGGTCCAGCGCCACGGACTCGGGCGCCACGGCCTCGGCCGCCTGCGGTGGCACGTACACCAGCCGCGCGTCGTGCAGGCGCAGCTCGCCGCCGGGCGCCGGCCAGCGGGCGCAGGCGACGGCCGGCAGTTCGTCGGCCAGGCGCCGCACCAGCGACTCGGGCACCGGCCGGGCGAGCACCGACTGCAGCCAGCGGCGCAGCACAGGCGCGCGGTAGGTCTCGGGCAGCCGCCGCCAGCCGGCGACGTCCAGCGCGCCGTCGCCGTCACTCAGTGCGACGAGCTCGGTGTCCGCCAGCACCCGCAACGCCGCGGCCGCTTCTGCGGCGCGGCGGGCCGACGCGGCGAGCTGCTGCTCGGCCTCGGGGAAAGCCGCCAGCAGCGCCGGCCAGACCTGGCGGCGCAGACGGTTGCGCGAGAAGGCCTCGTCGTCATTGCTTTCGTCGTCGACCCAGCGAAGCCGGTGGCGGCGCAGATAGGCCTCGATCTCCTCGCGCGGACGGTCCAGCCAGGGACGCGCCCAGACGAGACCGTCGCGCTCGGCGCGGCGCGGCATCACCGCCAGCGCCTCGGCACCGCCGCCGCGCAGCGCCTGCAGCAGCAGCGTCTCGGCCTGGTCGCGGCGGTGCTGGGCCAGCAGCACCAGATCGCAGCCGGCGGCCTGGGCCATCGCCGCCAGCGCGGCGTAACGCTCGCGCCGTGCCCAGGCCTCGACGCTTTCGCCGCGCGCCGGGGCACCGGCCAGGCGCGTCGCATGGAAGTGCAGCGGCAGACCGGAACGTGCCCAGCGCGCGCACTGCGCACGCAACTGGGCGAGCCAGGTGTCGGCAGAAGCGACGAGGCCGTGGTGCACGTGCAGCGCGTGCACCTCGACGCCGAGTTCACGCGCGGCGCGGGCCGTGGCGTGCAGCAGCGCGGTGGAGTCGCGGCCGCCGCTGGCGGCCACCGCCACCGCGGCGGGCAAGGTCAGCGCTCCTTGGTGTCGCTGAAGCGGCCGTAGGACTGCAGGCGCTCGTAGCGGCGGTCCAGCAGCTCCTTCGGCTTCAGGTCGACGACCTGACGCAGCGCGTCGTTGAGGCCGCGCTTGAGCTGCGCCGCCATCCACTTCGGATCGCGGTGCGCGCCACCGACCGGCTCGTTGACGATCTTGTCGACCAGGCCCAGCGCCTTCAGGCGGTGGGCGGTGATGCCCAGCGCCTCGGCGGCGTCGGAGGCGCGTTCGGCGGTCTTCCAGAGGATGGAGGCGCAGCCTTCGGGCGAGATCACCGAGTACACCGAGTACTGCAGCATCAGCACCTGGTCGGCGACGCTGATCGCCAGCGCGCCGCCGGAGCCGCCTTCGCCGATGATCGTCGTGATGATCGGCACCTCCAGGCGCGCCATCTCGAAGATGTTGCGGCCGATGGCCTCGGACTGGTTGCGCTCCTCGGCACCGATGCCCGGGTAGGCGCCCGGCGTGTCGACGAAGGTGAAGACCGGCAGGCCGAACTTCTCGGCCAGCTGCATCAGGCGCAGCGCCTTGCGGTAGCCCTCGGGGCGCGACATGCCGAAGTTGCGCGCCGTGCGCTCCTTGGTGTCGCGGCCCTTCTGGTGGCCGATGACCATGCAGGCGTTGCCGTTGAAACGCGCCATGCCGCCGACGATCGACTGGTCGTCGGCGTAGTGGCGATCGCCGTGCAACTCCTGGAAGTCGGTGAAGATCTCCGCGACGTAGTCCAGCGTGTACGGCCGCTGCGGATGGCGCGCGATCTGCGTGACCTGCCACGGCGTCAGGCTGGAGTAGATCTCCTTCGTGAGCTGCACGCTCTTGTCGGCCAGACGGTCGATCTCCTCCGAGATGTCGACCGCGGACTCGTTCTGCACGAAGCGCAGCTCGTCGATCTTGGATTCCAGCTCGGCGATCGGCTGCTCGAACTCGAGGAAATGGCGTTTGCTCATGCGTCTACTCGCAATCTGACGGACGACTCACCAAGCGGCCGCCGCGGATCCGGCTCCGCCGGTCCGCTGGCGGCGCCCCCCTGGGGGGGAGCGCCGAAGGCGCTTCGGGGGGGGAGCCTAATAACTCACGGGCAGCGGATCCAGGCTCCGCCAAATATACCAAGTGGCCACCGAGCGGTACGGTGCCCACGCCTCGCCGACCTCGCGCGCCTCGGCACGCGACACCGGCTCACCGCTGAAGTAGTTGAGGCTGATGCCCTTCAGCAGGCCGAGGTCGTCCAGCGGCAGGACGTTCGGTCGCATCAGGTGGAAGATCAGGAACATCTCGGCGGTCCAGCGGCCGATGCCGCGGATCGCGACGAGTTCGGCGATGATCGCCTCGTCGTCCATCTGCTGCCAGTCGGCCACGTGCACGGTGCCGTCGACAAAGTGGCGCGCCAGGTCGAGCAGGTACTCGGTCTTGCGCGCCGACAGCCCGGCGGCACGCATCGTCTGCGGGTCCAGCGTGTTGACGGCCTGCGGCGCGAGGTGCGTCGCCGGGCCTTCGACCAGCGCGGCGAACTTGTTCCACACCGACTGAGCGGCCTTCACCGAGATCTGCTGGCCGACGATCGAACGCGCCAGTGTCGTGAAGGCGTCGCCGCGGCTTTCCAGCCGGGCCTCGCCGAAACGCGGGATCAGCTTCTTCATCACCCGGTCGCGGCGCGACAGGTGGCGGCAGGCGTCGTCCCAATAAGCCGGCGTGACGGCAAGGATCTGATCGCGAGGCGACATCCGGATCAGGCCCTCACCCAGGTCGTGCCCTGAGGCGTGTCCTTCAGCTCGACGCCCTGCGCAGCGAGTTCGGCACGGATGCGGTCGGCATCGGCGAAGCGGCGCTCGCGCTTGGCCGTGGCACGCGCCTCGATCTGGCGCGCGATCTCGGCATCGTCGACACCGGTACCGGCCTGCAGGAAGGCGCGCGGCGCCTGCTGCAGGATGCCGAGCACGGCGCCCAGCGACACCAGCAGCCGGGCCGTCGCCGCGTCGCGGCTGCGGTTGAACTCGTTGGCCAGATCGAACAGCACGGCCAGCGCGCCCGGCGTGTTGAAGTCGTCGTCCATCGCCGCCTTGAAGGCGGCGGCGCGCGGGTCGCTCCAGTCGACCTCGCCGGCCACGGCGTCGGCACCGTCCAGCGCGGTGTAGAGACGGCGCAGCGCGGCACGCGCTTCGTCGAGCAGCGAGTCGGCGAAGTTGAACGGGCTGCGGTAGTGCGTGCGCAGCATGAAGAAACGCACCGTCTCGCCGTCGAACTTCTTCAGCACGTCGGCAATGGTGAAGAAGTTGCCCAGGCTCTTGGACATCTTCTCGTTGTCGACGTTGAGGAAGCCGTTGTGCAGCCAGTAGTTGACGAACGGATGACCGAAAGCGCCCTCGCTCTGCGCGATCTCGTTCTCGTGGTGCGGGAACTGCAGGTCCATGCCGCCGCCGTGCAGGTCGAAACGCTCGCCCAGCAGCGCGCAGCTCATCGCCGAGCACTCGATGTGCCAGCCCGGGCGCCCGGCGCCGAAGGGGCTGTCCCACTTCGCTTCGGCCGGCTCCTCGGGCTTGGCCGACTTCCAGAGCACGAAGTCCAGCGGGTCTTCCTTGCCACCGGCCACCGCGACACGCTCGCCGGCCCGCAGCTCGTCGAGCGACTTGCCCGAGAGCTTGCCGTAGCCGGGGAACCGCCGCACGGCGAAGTTCACGTCGCCGTCGTCGGCGCGGTAGGCCAGGCCGTTGCGCTCGAGCCGGCCGATGATGTCGAGCATCTGCGGCACGAACTCGGTGGCGCGCGGCTCGTGCGTCGGCGGCTCCAGGCCGAGCGCGGCAAAGTCGCGATGCATCGCCGCGACCATCTCGTCGGTCAGCGCGCGGATGCCGACGCCGCGCTCGAGCGCGCGGCGGATGATCTTGTCGTCGATGTCGGTGATGTTGCGGACGTAGGTGACCTCGTAGCCGCTGGCCTTCAGCCAGCGGTAGACGACGTCGAACGCCAGGTTCATCCGCGCGTGCCCCATGTGGCACAGGTCGTACACCGTGATGCCGCACACGTACATGCGCACACGGCCGGGCTCGAGGGGAACGAAGGTCTCGAGGCGGCGCGTCAGGGTGTTGTGGAGGCGGAGCGTCATGCAGTCGGAATTCTTCGGTGGGGCGCGCCGATACAATCTTTCAGTATAGCGGGCCGACCTTCGCGGCCTGCCCTCCAGACCCCCTGCCGCCGATGCTTCGTGTCCTGATCGCCGCGCTCGCGCTGAGCGCCGCCGCCCTCGCGCACGCCGACGAGTCGAGCGAGGCCCAGCGGCTGCTTCAAGGCGGCCAGCCCGAGGCGGCGCTGGCGCGCGCCGAGACGGCGCTGGCCCAGCGCCCGAACGACGCGGCGCTGCGCTTCACGCGCGCCGTCGCGCTGATGGACCTGGGGCGCGACGCCCAGGCGCTCGAGGCCTTCGAGCGCATGACCCAGGACTACCCGGAACTGCCCGAGCCCTACAACAACCTGGGCCTGCTGCATGCCCGCGCCGGGCGGCTGGACGAGGCGCGCGTCGCGCTCGAGACCGCGCTGCGCAACGACCCGTCGCACCACCTCGCGCGCCGCAACCTCGGCGACGTTCTGCTGCGTCTGGCCCTGCAGTCCTGGGAGGCGGCCGACGCCGCGTCGCCGGGCGACCCGGGGCTCGCGCAGCGCATCCGCATCGCCCGCGAACTGGCGGCGAGCCCCCGCTGACACCGGGCCCCGCCACCGGCTCCGGCCGGCGCCGCTAGACTCCGCGCACCCCGAAATCGAGGCCTTCCATGCTCCGCCACGCCAAGCTGTTCGCCTTCGCCGCCGCCGCGGCGCTGGCCTCCGTGCCCGCCTTCGCGCAGACCGTGCGCCTGGCCACCAGCGCCGGTGACATCGTCGTCGAACTCGACGCCGCCAAGGCGCCGAAGACCGTCGACAACTTCGTCCAGTACGTCAAGGCCGGCCACTACGACGGCACCATCTTCCACCGCGTGATCCCGGGCTTCATGGTCCAGGGCGGCGGCATGAAGCCCGACCTGAAGGAGAAGCCGACGCGCAAGCCGATCGCGCTGGAAAGCCGCAACGGCCTGTCCAACGCCCGCGGCACGCTGGCGATGGCGCGCACGATGGTGCCCGACTCGGCGACCGCGCAGTTCTTCATCAACGTCGCGGACAACAGCTTCCTCGACCAGCCCAACGCACGCGACGGCAACGGCTACGCCGTCTTCGGCCGCGTGACCGCGGGCATGGACGTCGTCGACAAGATCGTCGCGACGCCCACCACATCGTCGGGCCCGCACCAGAACGTGCCGGTCACGCCGGTGATCATCCGCAAGGCCACCCTGGAGAAATGACATGAGCAAACAAGTGCAGTTCGAGACCACCGCCGGCACGATCGTCATCGAGCTCGACGACGAACGCGCCCCGGTGACGGTGGCCAACTTCCTCGACTACGTGAAGAAGGGCCACTACGACGGCACGATCTTCCACCGCGTCATCAAGGGCTTCATGATCCAGGGCGGCGGTTTCGAGCCGGGCATGAAGCAGAAGCCCACCGGCGCCGGCATCGAGAACGAAGCCAAGAACGGCCTGCGCAACCTGCGCTACACGCTGGCGATGGCGCGCACCTCCGACCCGCACTCGGCGAGCGCCCAGTTCTTCATCAACACCAACGACAACGGCTTCCTCGACAACGACCGCGCCCAGGACGGCTGGGGCTATGCCGTGTTCGGCAAGGTCGTGTCGGGCACCGAGGTCGTCGACCTGATCGAGCGTGTTCGCACCGGCCGCAAGGGCTACCACGACGACGTGCCGCTGGAAGACGTGCGCATCGACCGCGCCACCGAGGTCGCCTGATGTCCGACGGCAGCGCCGAAGGCGTGGCGGCGCTGCCCGCGTTCTTCGAGTTCGAGGCGCCGCGCGAGTGGCGCACGATCGACCTCATCTCCGACATCCACCTCGCGCCGTCGCTGCCGCGCACCGTCGAAGCCTGGCGCGCTCACCTGCTGCACACCCCCGCCGACGCGGTGTTCATCCTCGGCGACCTGTTCGAGACCTGGGTCGGGGACGACGTGCGGCAGCGGCCGTTCGAGGCCGGCTGCGCCGACGTTCTTGCCGAGGCGGCCAGCCGCCGAGGCATCGCGTTCATGGCCGGCAACCGCGACTTCCTGGTCGGCGCGCGCCTGCTGCGCGAAACAGGCGTCATGGGCCTGGCCGACCCGACACTGCTCGACGCCTGGGGACGGCGTGTGCTGCTGATGCACGGCGACGCGCTGTGCCTGCAAGACCGCGACTACCTCGCCTTCCGCGCCCTGGTGCGCGACGAGCGCTGGCAGCGTGACTTCCTCTCGCGGCCGCTGGACGAACGGCTGGCGATCGCCGCCGACATCCGCCGCCGCAGCGAGGCACGCCAGGACGACGCCTCGCGTCATGCCGACGTCGACGCCGCCACGGCGGTGGCCTGGATGCATGCCGTCGGCGCCGCCGAACTGGTGCACGGCCACACCCATCGCCCGGGCAGCGAAACGCTGGCCCCGGGCTACCGCCGCCACGTGCTCACCGACTGGGATCTGGACGATGCTCGCGCCCCGCGTGCCGAGGTGCTGCGCCTGACGCGCGACGGTTTCCAACGTGTTCCGCCGGCCACGGCGGCCGGCGCCTGATGTGGCAGCGCCTGCTGGGGCGGCTGCGCGAACGCCGCGACGACGCCGCAGTCGCGCGCCGGCCGATCCCCGACGATCTGTGGAAACGCACGCTGGGGCGCTACCCGTTCCTGAAGCGCCGTGATCCCGAGACCGCGGCCGCACTGCGCCGCCTGACCAGCCTTTTCCTGGACCGCAAGGAGTTCAGCGCCCAGCCCGGCGTGCGCCTGACCGACCACGTCGCGGTCGCGGTCGCAGCGCAGGCCTGCCTGCCGGTCCTGCGCCTGGGGCTCGAGGCCTACGACGGCTTCGTCGGCATCGTGCTGCACCCGGACCAGGTCGTCGCGCGCCGCTCCACCGTCGACGAGGACGGGGTCGTGCACGAGTACGACGAACTGCTGTCCGGCGAGGCGATGGAAGGCGGCCCGGTGATGCTGTCCTGGCAGGACGTGCGTGCCGCCGGCCGCAGCGCCGCCGACGCCTACAACGTCGTCATCCACGAGTTCGCCCACGTGCTCGACATGGCCGACGGGGTCGCCGACGGCGTGCCGCTGCTGCCGCACAATCTGCCGCGCAGCGAGTGGGTCGCCGTGCTGGACGCCGACTACGAGGCCTTCTGCCGCCGCGTGGACGCCGAGGAGGACACCGCGCTGGACCCGTACGGCGCGCAATCGCCCGACGAATTCTTCGCCGTCGCCAGCGAAGCCTTCTTCGTCGCCCCCGAGGCGATGAAAAAAGAACACCCCGTGTTGTACGGGGTGTTCGTTCGCTACTACCGGCAGGACCCGGCGGCCGAGGCCGCCTGATCGGACACGAGCGCGGCCTCAGGCCGGCGTCGCTTCGGTGCGCGGCTTGTCGCTGCGCTTGGGCGGCTGGATGTCCAGCAGCACCTCGTCCTTGTCGTCGAGGTCGACGGTCAGGCGGCCGCCGTCGACCAGGCGGCCGAACAGCAGTTCGTCGGCCAGCGCGCGGCGGATCATGTCCTGGATCAGGCGCTGCATCGGCCGCGCGCCCATCAGCGGGTCGAAGCCCTTCTTCGACAGGTGCCGGCGCAGCTTGTCGGTGAAGGTGACCTCGACCTTCTTCTCGGCGAGCTGGCTCTCCAGCTGCAGCAGGAACTTGTCGACGACGCGCAGGATGATCTCCTCGTCCAGCGCGCGGAAGGACACGATCGCGTCGAGGCGGTTGCGGAACTCGGGCGTGAACAACCGCTTGATGTCGGCCATCTCGTCGCCCTGCTCGCGCCGGGTCGTGAAGCCGATCGTCGACTTGTTCATCGTCTCGGCACCCGCGTTCGTGGTCATGATGATGATCACGTTGCGGAAGTCGGCCTTGCGCCCGTTGTTGTCGGTCAGCGTGCCGTGGTCCATGACCTGCAGCAGCACGTTGAAGACATCCGGGTGCGCCTTCTCGATCTCGTCGAGCAGCAGCACCGCGTGCGGCTTCTTCGTCACCGCCTCGGTCAGCAGGCCGCCTTGATCGAAGCCGACGTAGCCCGGAGGCGCGCCGATCAGCCGGCTGACCGCGTGGCGCTCCATGTACTCCGACATGTCGAAACGGATCAGCTCGATGCCCAGGATGTAGGCCAGCTGCTTGGCGACCTCGGTCTTGCCGACGCCGGTCGGGCCGCTGAACAGGAACGAGCCGATCGGCTTGTCGGGCTTGCCCAGGCCGGAACGCGCCATCTTGATCGCCGAGGCCAGCGCCTCGATCGACGGATCCTGGCCGAAGACCACACTCTTCAGATCGCGTTCCAGCGTCTTCAGCTTGTCGCGGTCGTCGCTGGACACCGAGGCCGGCGGAATGCGCGCGATCTTGGCGACGATGTCCTCGACCTCGGCCCGCGTGATGGTCTTCTTCTGCTTGCTCTTGGGCAGGATGCGCTGCGCGGCACCGGCCTCGTCGATGACGTCGATCGCCTTGTCGGGCAGGTGGCGGTCGTTGATGTACTTGGCCGACAGTTCGGCCGCGGCCTGCAGCGCGCCGAGCGCGTACTTGACGTTGTGGTGATCCTCGAAGCGCGACTTCAAGCCCTTCAAGATCTCGATCGTCTGCTCGACCGACGGCTCGACGACGTCGACCTTCTGGAAGCGCCGCGACAGCGCCGCGTCCTTCTCGAAGATGCCGCGGTACTCGGTGAAGGTGGTGGCGCCGATGCACTTCATCGAGCCGCTGGACAGCGCGGGCTTGAGCAGGTTGCTGGCGTCCAGCGTGCCACCCGACGCCGCACCGGCACCGATCAGCGTGTGGATCTCGTCGATGAAGAGGATCGCGCTCGGCTGGTCCTTCAACTGCTTGAGCACGCCCTTCAGGCGCTGCTCGAAATCGCCGCGGTACTTGGTGCCGGCCAGCAACGCGCCCATGTCGAGCGCGTAGACGGTGGAGTCCGCCAGCACCTCGGGCACGTCCTTCTCGGTGATGCGCCAGGCCAGGCCTTCGGCGATCGCCGTCTTGCCGACGCCGGCCTCGCCGACCAGCAGCGGGTTGTTCTTGCGCCGACGACAGAGGACCTGGATGACACGCTCGACCTCCTGCTCGCGGCCGATCAGCGGGTCGATCTTGCCGGCCAGCGCCAGCGCGTTGAGGTTCTGCGTGAACTGCTCGAGCGGCGAGCCCTTGCCTTCGCCTCCAGCCTCGTCACGCTCGCCCTCGCCGCCGCCCGGGGAGTTGTCGCTGGACTTGGCCGGCTCCGGCGGGTCGCTCTTCTTGATGCCGTGGGCGATGAAATTGACGACATCCAGGCGCGTCACGCCCTGCTGGTGCAGGTAGTAGACGGCATGCGAGTCCTTCTCGCCGAAGATCGCCACCAGCACGTTGGCACCGGTGACTTCCTTCTTGCCGCTGCCCGTGCTCTGCACGTGCATGATCGCGCGCTGGATCACGCGCTGAAAACCGAGCGTCGGCTGGGTGTCGACTTCCTCGCTGCCCGAGACCGTCGGCGTGTTCTCCTTGATGAACGTCGCCAGGCTCTTGCGCAGGTCCTCGATGTTGGCTGCACAGGCACGCAGCACCTCGGCGGCCGACGGGTTGTCGAGCAGCGCCATCAGCAGGTGCTCGACGGTGATGAATTCATGCCGCTGCTGGCGCGCTTCGACGAACGCCATGTGCAGGCTGACTTCCAGTTCTTGCGCAATCATGCGGCCTCCATAATGCACTGAAGCGGGTGACCGTCGCGGCGGGCCGCGGCGAGCACCAGTTCGACCTTCGTCGCGGCAACGTCCTTCGGGTAAACCCCGCACACACCACGACCCTCGTGGTGGATCTTCAGCATGATGTGCGTGGCCGTGTCCAGATCACGCTGGAAGTAGTGCTGCAGCACCATCACGACGAACTCCATCGGCGTGTAGTCGTCGTTGAGCAGCACCACCTGGTACAGGCTCGGCGGCTTGACGCGTTGCGCCTTGCGCTCGGCGACGACAGCGCCGCCCGCGCCACCATCCTGGCCAGGCAGGGGCGGCGGCTTCACCGGAGGGACGGACGGATCGTCGGGCATGAATTCATTCTATCGACCTTGTCCGGGCCTGCTCACGGCAACTTTGCATGACCCGCGCCCTGGACATGTTGATGCCGCAAGCGCAAGTTCAAGCCCCCAACGGACTCGGGCGCTCTGCTGCGGCCGCGCACCAATTTGACCAATGTTTGTCGAATCCACGACACAGCAGAGCGTCACTTCGCCTTGACACTCTTCCGACGGCATCGCGAGAATCATTTTCGATATTCGCGCGCAGTTAAGCGAGGTGGAAACAATGGCGGTCGGTACGGTGAAGTGGTTCAACGATGCCAAGGGCTTCGGTTTCATCGAACCCGAGGGTGGTGGTGCGGACGTCTTCGCTCACTTCTCGGCGGTGCAGATGGACGGTTTCCGGACCCTGAAGCAAGGCAGTCGAGTGGAGTTCGAACTCGTCCAGGGCCCCAAAGGCAATCTGGCGCAGAACATCCGGCCCGTCGCCACTGCGACGCCGGCGGCTCCGCAGACCGTCGCCTGACGGGGCTCGCCGCCGCGGGCACCCCGATCTGATTTCGGGAAATCCCGCCCCGGACGGTTGCCGCACATATTGATTTCTATCAATATCTGAGGCAACGCCCGGCAAGGTGTTCAAGCCGAAACGAATATCGGCCACAGCCGGGGCCGGCGCGCCGACCCAGGATCACGAGCAGGACTTCGAGTCCCGCTTTTTCTTGCGCGCCGGGCAGTTTTTGCAGCGGGGTTTGCTGCGGCAGCACTTGCCAACCCGGCAGTTCAGCGCCGCAGCGGCATCCCTTGGACCCAGCTGACTCGGCCGGATCACGAACACCGGCCGCGCTCCGGCGATCCCGACGCCCGCGTTCGTCTCCACGTTCTTCATCACCCGCCCGGTCTCCTCGCTCGCCCACGCGCCCGGTTCGCCGGCGCCATCGCAGCAGGATGATGAAACAAGTTTCGATTCATGGGCTTCAGCGCGTCGATAGAAAGGCACTATCCATAGCGCTTCATCCCGCGCAGGGCCGACACATGAAAACGGCGCCCGCAGGCGCCGCAATCAGTGGACGACGGGCTTGAACCCGCGCCTCAGCCCATCTGCTCGATCATCACCTTGCCGAAGCCGGAGCACGAGACCTGCGTCGCGCCGTCCATCAGGCGCGCGAAGTCGTAGGTCACCTGCTTGCTCAGGATGGACTTCTCCATCGCGCTGATGATCAGGTCGGCAGCCTCGGTCCAGCCCATGTGGCGCAGCATCATCTCGGCCGAGAGGATCTCGGAGCCCGGGTTGACGTAGTCCTTGCCGGCGTACTTGGGCGCGGTGCCGTGCGTCGCCTCGAACATCGCCACCGAGTCCGACAGGTTGGCGCCCGGAGCGATGCCGATGCCGCCGACCTGCGCCGCCAGCGCGTCGGAGACGTAGTCGCCGTTCAGGTTGAGCGTCGCGATCACCGAGTACTCGGCCGGGCGCAGCAGGATCTGCTGCAGGAAGGCGTCGGCGATCGAGTCCTTGATGACGATGTCCTTGCCGGTCCTCGGGTTCTTGAACGAGCACCACGGGCCGCCGTCGATCGGCTGGGCGCCGAACTCGCGCTGCGCCAGCGCGTAGGCCCAGTCGCGGAAGCCACCTTCGGTGAACTTCATGATGTTGCCCTTGTGCACGATGGTCACGCTGGGCTTGTCGTTGTCGACGGCGTACTGGATCGCCTTGCGCACCAGGCGCTCGGTCCCTTCCTTCGAGACGGGCTTGATGCCGATGCCCGAGGTCTCGGGGAAACGGATCTTCTTGACGCCCATTTCCTCGATGAGGAACTTGATGACCTTCTTCGCCTTGTCGCTCTGGGCTTCCCACTCGATGCCGGCGTAGATGTCCTCGGAGTTCTCGCGGAAGATGACCATGTTGGTCTTCTCCGGCTCCTTCAGCGGCGTCGGCACGCCCTTAAAGTACTGGATCGGGCGCAGACAGACGTAGAGATCGAGTTCCTGGCGCAGCGCGACGTTCAGGCTGCGGATGCCACCACCGACCGGCGTCGTCAGCGGGCCCTTGATCGACACGACGTAGTCGCGCACTGCGTGCAGCGTCTCCTCGGGCAGCCAGACGTCGGGGCCGTAGACCTTGGTCGACTTCTCGCCGGCGTAGACCTCCATCCAGTGGATCTTGCGCTTGCCGCCGTAGCTCTTGGCGACTGCCGCATCGACCACCTTCAGCATCACCGGCGTGATGTCGAAGCCGGTGCCGTCGCCCTCGATGTACGGAATGATGGGCTGATCAGGGACGTTCAGCGAGAAGTCGGCGTTGACCGTGATCTTCTGCCCGCCCTCGGGCACCTTGATGTGCTGGTACATGAAAGAGGTCTCCACAAACCGCGCGTGCGGTGGGTCGTCGGGGAATGAATTCGCGGGAATTGATTCTAGGTCAACGACTGTCTGGCGACTGACGTGCCAGGGAGATCTCCGGACATCGGCTGGACACGCCGCGCCGGGCACGGCCTCAGGTGGCGCAGTAGGCCTGCCACTGCATCCACAGGCCGTGGCCGAGCGCCCAGCCGGACGCGAGCGCGAGCAGCGCGCCGGCGGCGCGCGTGGCCCAGGTCGTCGCAGCCGCCGAGGCCGACACGCCGAGGCGCAACCAGAGCATCGGCCCGAGCACCAGCCCGGCACCGCTGGCGACGGCGAAAGCCCCCATCGCGGCAGCGCCGGCGGCGGCGGTGTTCGCCAGCGCGGCGACGACCAGGGCCGACTGCAGCAGCCCGCAGGGCCAGGCCACCCAGAGCGACCCGGCCGTTGCCGCGCGCGCCGGCCCCTTGATACGCTGCCAGCCGCCGGCGTCGGCCTGCGGCGCACGGCGCTGGGCACTGCGGCCGATGTTCTCCAGCCATTGCGGCTGGCGCCCCTTCCACACCAGCCAGACCCCGAGGGCCAGCGCCGCGGCGTGGGCCAGGGTCCACAGCGGCCGCAACGCGGGGCTCAGCTCCCCGACCGCGGACAGGAGGTTGACGCCGGACGCGACCAGCGCACCGGCCATCGCGTAACCCAGAACACGCGCGAGATGGAAGCTCCAGAGGGCAGCCGGCTGGCCGCGCGGCAGCACCGCGGTGCACGCCGCGCCGCACATCGCGATGCAGTGCGGCGCCCCGGCCAGCCCGAGCATCAGCGCGCTGACGACGAGCGCGAAGTCCACGCGGGGCCTTGCTGAGTCATGCGCGGATTATCCCGTTGCGGGATAACCCGTGCCGACTCAGATGATGCGCGAGAAGCGCTCGCGGTTGCCGCTGGCGCGCAGGTGCTTGTCGAAGACGGCGGCCACGCCGCGCACGTAGTACCAGCCCAGCGCGGTGATCTGGATCGAGTCGTCGTTCACCTCGACGAGACCGCCTTCGGCGAAGGGCTTGAGGTCCTCGATCTCGACCGCGAAGTAGTCGCGGAACTTGATCATGTGGGAGAGTTCGATCGACTCGTACTCGACGCGCCCCTGGCACATGATGGCCATGATCACCGCCTGGCGCAGCAGGTCGTCGCGCGTCAGCGCGAGGCCGCGCACGATCGGGAATTCACCCTTGGCGATCGACTCGTAGTACTCGGGCAGGGTCTTGGCGTTCTGGCTGTAGGTCGCACCCATGCGGCCGATAGACGACACGCCCAGCGCGATCAGGTCGCAGTCGGGTTGCGTGCTGTAGCCCTGGAAGTTGCGGTGCAGGCGCCCCTGGCGGCGCGCCGCCGACAAGGCGTCACCGGGCAGCGCGAAGTGATCCATGCCGATGTAGGTGTAGCCCGCGGCGATGAAGCCGGCGATCGCGCCACCGAGCATCTTGATGCGCTCCTCGCCCTTGGGCAGATCCTCGGCGAGGATGCGGCGCTGCGGCTTGAAGCGGGTCGGCAGGTGCGCATAGGCGTACAGCGCGATGCGGTCCGGGCGCAGCTCGGCGATCTGCTGGATGGTGCGCGCGAACGACTCCGGCGTCTGCTTGGGCAGGCCGTAGATCAGGTCGGCGTTGATCGACTCGAAGCCGTTGGCACGGGCGGCGATCACGAGATCGCGCACGCTGTCATAGGACTGGACGCGGTGCACGGCCTCCTGCACCTCGGGATCGAAGTCCTGGATGCCGAAGCTGATGCGGTTGAAGCCGACGGCCGCCAGGCTGCGCAGCCGCTCCGGCGTCGCAGTGCGCGGATCGACCTCGATCGAGATCTCGGCGCCGGCGACGACCTTGAACGCGTCGCGCAGCGTGTTCATCAGCCGGGCGATCTCCTCGTCGGTGAGGAAGGTTGGCGAGCCGCCGCCGAAGTGCAGTTGCGAAACCGTCTGCCCCTTGCCCAGCTCGGCGACATGCATCGCGATCTCGGCCTCGAGCGCATCGAGGTACTCGGTGCTGCGCTCGTGGTGCTTCGTGATGATCTTGTTGCAGGCGCAGTAGTAGCAGACCGATTCGCAGAACGGGATGTGGATATAAAGCGACAGCGGCGGCGTGCCGCCGACGGTGCTGCCTTCGGCTCGTTGGCGCAGCGCCTGCCGGTACTCTGCTGGGCCGAAGGCCTCGCCGAAGCGATCCGCGGTGGGGTAAGAGGTATAGCGGGGGCCGGGCACGTCGAGGCGCCTCAGCAGTGCTTCAGGAACAATCGTGTCCATAATTCATCCGGCCGTCATGCGGTACGGGCTGGACTGTGCCAAACCCCCACCCGACGGGCTTGATCTGCCTCAAGCGACACCCCGGGACGCGAGCGAAGAATCGCCCCTGCCCTTGAGCGACGTCATGAGCGATACTCGGGTGAACACCGCCACGCCGGACCGAACTGCTTCCAATCGTCGAACCCCTATGAACAACACGTCTTCCGGCATCCGGCTCGAACCGTTCAAGGTCGCGTGCTCGAGCTGCAATCTGCGAGAACTGTGTCTGCCGGTCGGCATGTCCAACGATCAGCTGGAGCGCCTGGACACGATGGTGGCAACGCGCCGTGCAGTGCCGCGCGGCGAGACGCTGTTCCGCGCCGGCGATCCGTTCCTGTCGCTGTACGCGGTGCGCACCGGCTTCTTCAAGACCTGCGTCTCGTCGGAAGACGGGCGAGACCAGGTGACGGGCTTCCAGATGGCCGGTGAACTGCTCGGCCTCGACGGCATCGGCACCGACCGCCACACCTGCGACTCGGTCGCGCTCGAAGACTCCCAGGTCTGCGTGATCCCGTTCCAGCAGCTGGAAGACCTGTCGCGCGAGTTCAGCGACCTGCAGCGCCAGCTGCACAAGATCATGAGCCGCGAGATCGTTCGCGATCACGGCGTGATGCTGCTGCTGGGCAGCATGCGGGCCGAGGAACGCCTCGCCGCCTTCCTCCTGAACCTGACCCAACGGCTGCAGACGCGCGGCTTCTCGCCGCATTCGCTGATCCTGCGCATGACGCGCGAAGAGATCGGCAGCTACCTGGGCCTGAAGCTCGAGACGGTCAGCCGCACCTTCTCGAAGTTCCAGGATGACGGCATCCTGGAAGTCAAGCAACGCCAGATCCGCGTGCTCGACCCGCAAGCCCTGCAGAAGCTCGTCAACGGCTCCTCGGCCGCCTGCTGAGACGGCTGCCCTCACGCCAGACGCCGCGCACCGCGCGGCGTCTTGCTTTCAGCGGCCGCGAAAGCTGCGGCTGTTGATCTCGGCTTCGCTGCGCGACAGCAGCAGCGTCAGGCCCGCCGCCGCGGCCACGACCACCCACAGCGCGAAGAAGGCCACGGTGTAGACCGCCACCGGCTGCAGTTCGACCACCGCACCGCCGAGCCAGCGCAGCGAGGCCGGGTCGACGAAGGCGAACAGCGCCAGCTCGAGCACCACAGCCGCCATGAAGGCCGGCCAGAGCACGGCGCTCCAGTCTCTTGCCCGCCGCTTCATGACCGTGCCCGCGAAAAGCGCGTCAGGGCGCCGCCGTGGCGGCGTGGTTGCGGGCCGCGACGGCCGGCGTGTCCGCCTGCACCTGGCCGGATTGAGGAACCGAAGACGGCACCTCGGTGATCACCGCCTCGGCGCCGCGGATCGCGATCACGGCCGTCGACAGCGACGCGACGACGACCACCAGCGGACCGCCAAGGACCAGCCAGACCATGCCGATGCGCCACCAGGGCGTCGTGTCGCGGGAAACTTGATTCGGATTCATCAGGGACTCCTGTCGTGGCCGCTTCAGCGGGGGACGACGAAGGTGGAATTCTCGGAAGCGACCACGGAAGACGGATCCCGGGCGTCGGGCAGCCGGTCGACGTGGAACTGTATCGTGTGGGCACCGGGCCCTGCCTGCGTGGCGGTTTGCGGCGGCACGCGCAGCGCGATCGTCACCCAGCGGGCGCCGGCGGATTCGACGTCGAACTCCGGCTGCCCGTCGATCACCATGCCCGCCAGGCCTTCGGCACGCACGCGGTAGCGCTGCGGCGACTCAGTGGCGTTCATGACCTGCAGCCGGTACAGGTTCTCGATGTAGCCGTCGTCGACGATGCGGGCGAGCGACGCCCGGTCACGCACCACGTCGACGCGGAACGGGTGTCGCAGCGCGAGGCTGGCGACGAAGGCGCCGACGATGACGAACAGGATCGCGGTGTACACCAGCACCCGCGGCCGGAACACCCGCTGCAGCATCTGCCCGCGCGTCTGGTGCTGCGCCATGCCGTTCTGCGTGGCATAGCGGATCAGCCCGCGCGGGTACTTCATCTTGTCCATCACGCCATTGCAGACGTCGATGCAGGCGGTACAGCCGATGCACTCGTACTGCAGGCCATCGCGAATGTCGATGCCCGTGGGACAGACCTGGACGCACAGCCCGCAGTCGATGCAGTCGCCCAGCCCCTGGCTGCGCGCGTCGACCTTGCGCGAACGCGTGCCGCGCGGGTCTCCCCGCTCGGCGTCGTAGCTGACGATCAGCGTGTCCTTGTCGAACATCGCGCTCTGGAAACGCGCGTACGGGCACATGTACTTGCAGACCTGCTCGCGCATGTAGCCGGCGTTGCCCCAGGTGGCGAAGCCGTAGAACAGGGTCCAGAAGGTCTCCCAGGGCCCGAGCGAGAAGGCGAACGCGGATGGCAGAAGTTCGCGGATCGGGGTGAAGTAGCCGACGAAGGTCAGGCCGGTCCACAGCGCGATCAGGATCCAGACGGTCTGCGTCGCGCTCTTGCGCCACAGGCGCTGGAAGTTCCAGGGGCCGGCATCGAGCCGCATGCGGGCGTTGCGGTCACCTTCGAAGCGCCGCTCGACCCACATGAAGATCTCGGTGTAGACCGTCTGCGGGCAGGCGTAGCCGCACCACAGCCGCCCGGCCACCGCGGTGAACAGGAACAGCGCATACGCCGAGATCATCAGCAGCGCCGACAGGTAGATCAGGTCCTGCGGATACAGGACCAGCCCGAAGATGTAGAAGCGCCGCGCCCCGAGATCGAAGAGCACCGCCTGGCGCGCGTTCCAGTCGAGCCAGGGCAGGCCGTAGAACACGAGCTGCGTGATCCACACCAGCGCCCAGCGCCAGCCGTTGAACCAGCCCGAGACCGAGCGTGCGTAGATGCGCTTGCTCTTGACGTAAAGAGAAACGACCGCCTCGGTCGCGGCACCGGCTGTCGCCGGCGCCTCGTCCGAGGCGGCCGATGCCGGGGCGGGCCGGTTGTCGAGGTCGGCCCGGGCCTGGCTCATCTCGTGCTCCCGTTCAGCGCGTCGCGACGGTGCTCGTCTGCGACAGGCTCCAGACGTAGGCACCCAGCACGTGGATCTGCTCCGGGCTCAGCCGCGAGGCCTGCGCCGGCATGATGTTGACCTTGCCGTTGACGACCATGTCGACGATCGCCTGCTCGCCATAACCGTGCAGCCAGATCTTGTCGGTCAGGTTGGCCGAACCCACCGCCTGCATGCCCTTGCCGTCGGGGCCGTGGCAGGCCGCGCAGACCGCGAACTTCGCCTTGCCCTGCTGCGCCGCCACCTCGTTGTGCGGGCTGCCCGACAGGCTCAGCACGTACTGGGCGACGTTCTTCACGTCTTCGGGCGTGCCGACGGCTGCAGCCATCGGCGGCATGTTGCCGACGCGGCCGAGGGTGATCGTTTCCTTGATCTTGTCGAGCGTGCCGCCATGCAGCCAATCGTTGTCGGTCAGGTTGGGGAAACCCTTGCTGCCGCGAGCATCCGAGCCATGGCACTGGGCGCAGTTGTTGGCGAACAGGCGCTCGCCGATGGCCATCGCCTGCGGGTCCTTGGCCAGCACCTCGGCGGGCTGGTCGACGAACTTCGCGTACAGCGGCGCCATCTGTTCACGCGCCTTTTCCATCTCGGTCGAGTGCTGGCCGGTGCTGGTCCACTGCAGCGAACCCTTGTGGCTGCCGAGACCCGGATACAGAACCAGATAGATGACCGCGAACGCGACCGTCACGAGAAACAGCCCGGCCCACCAGCGCGGCAGGGGGTTGTTCAGTTCGCGCAGGTCCTCGTCCCAGACGTGGCCGGTCGTGTTGTCGTCGGCCATCACCTTGCGGCGGCTGGCGATGATCAGCAGCACCAGGCAGAAGACCAGGCTGACGATGGTGATGCCGGCCACATAAAGCGACCAGCCTGAGTTGAAGAAATCGCTCATTTCCGTTCTCCTGAGGCCTCGACGCCTTCCTTCTCGGCGAAGGGAAGCATCGCGGCCTCATCGAATTGGCCACGGCGCCGCCGAGACCAGGCCCAGACCACGATCCCGATGAAGAGCGCGAAGCTCGCGACGGTGACGATGGTGCGGAGGGTGTTGATGTCCATGGTCGTGGACGGCGTCACTTGACGGCCGTTCCCAGCACCTGCAGGTAGGCGATGACCGCGTCCATCTCGGTCTTGCCCTTGACCTCGCCGGCCGCCTGCGCGATCTCGTCGTCGCTGTAGGGCACGCCGACCGAGCGCAGCGCCTTCATGCGCGGCGCCAGACCGTCGGCGTCGACCTCGTTGCGCGACAGCCAGGGGTAGGCCGGCATGTTGGACTCGGGCACCAGATCACGCGGGTTGTTCAGGTGAATGCGGTGCCACTCGTCGCTGTAGCGGCCGCCCACGCGCTGCAGGTCCGGGCCCGTGCGCTTGCTGCCCCACTGGAACGGATGGTCGTAGACGAACTCGCCGGCCATCGAGTAGTGGCCGTAGCGCAGCGTCTCGGAACGGAACGGACGCACCATCTGCGAGTGGCAGCCGTAGCAGCCCTCGCGGATGTAGATGTCACGGCCGGCCAGCTGCAGCGGCGTGTAGGGCTTAAGGCCTTCGACCGGCTGGGTCGTCGAGCGCTGGAAGAACAGCGGCACGATCTCGACGAGCCCGCCGACGGCAACCGTCAGCAGGATCAGCACAATCATCAGGAAGTTGCTGGTCTCGATCTTCTCGTGACCGCCGACGGCATGGTTTTTTGCCATGGTCATGTATCTCCTAGGGTTCTGGCGGTCAGGCGTGGGCGGCGACCATCGGGATCGGGGCCGGGACGACCTTGCCGCTCTTGATGGTCATGACCGTGTTCCAGGCCATGATGACCATGCCGGTCAGGTACAGCAGGCCGCCGCCGAGGCGGATCACGTAGAACGGGTACGTGGCCTTGACGCCTTCGACGAAGCTGTAGACCAGCGTGCCGTCGGGGTTGACCGCACGCCACATCAGACCCTGCATGACACCGGCGATCCACATCGCGGCGATGTAGAGCACGATGCCGATCGTGGCGATCCAGAAGTGCAGCTCGATGGCGCGCGTGCTGTACATCGTCTGGCGGCCGAACATGCGCGGGATCAGGTGGTACAGCGAGCCCATCGAGATCAGGCCCACCCAGCCGAGCGCACCACTGTGCACGTGGCCGACGGTCCAGTCCGTGTAGTGGGACAGCGCGTTGACCGTCTTGATCGACATCATCGGCCCTTCGAAGGTCGACATGCCGTAGAACGACAGCGAGACGATCAGGAACTTCAGGATCGGGTCGTCGCGCAGCTTATGCCAGGCGCCCGACAGCGTCATGATGCCGTTGATCATGCCGCCCCAGCTCGGGGCCAGCAGGACCAGCGAGAAGATCATGCCGATCGACTGCGTCCAGTCGGGCAACGCGGTGTAGTGCAGGTGGTGCGGGCCCGCCCACATGTACGTGAAGATCAGTGCCCAGAAGTGCACGATCGACAGGCGGTAGCTGTAGACCGGGCGGCCGGCCTGCTTCGGGATGTAGTAATACATCATCCCCAGGAAGCCGGCGGTGAGGAAGAAGCCGACGGCGTTATGGCCGTACCACCACTGGACCATCGCGTCCTGAACGCCCGCGTAGACCGAGTAGCTCTTGGTCAGCGACACCGGCACTTCGGCGCTGTTGACGATGTGCAGCAGCGCCACGGCGATGATGAAGGCGCCGAAGAACCAGTTCGCCACGTAGATGTGACGCACGGTGCGCTTGCCGATCGTGCCGAAGAACACGATGGCGTAGGACACCCACACGACGGCGATCAGGATGTCGATCGGCCACTCGAGCTCGGCGTACTCCTTGCCGGTCGTGAAGCCCAGCGGCAGCGAGATCGCCGCGAGCAGGATCACCACCTGCCAGCCCCAGAACGTGAACATCGCCAGCTTGGGCAGGAACAGCGAGGCCTGACAGGTGCGCTGGACGACGTGGTAGGAGGTCGCGAACAGCGCCGAGCCACCAAACGCGAAGATGACCGCGTTGGTGTGCAGCGGCCGCAGACGCCCGTAAGTGATGTAGGGGATGCCGAAGTTCAGGTCCGGCCATGCCAGCTGGGCGGCGATGATCACCCCCACCAGCATGCCGACGATCCCCCACAGCACGGCCACCACGGAGAAATACCTCACCGGGGTGTCGTAGTACACCGGGGTCGCCGGTGACGATTCATGAGCCATACGGCTTCTCCTCGCGTCGTTCAGGAAGCAAATTTGACGATTTTTCTGGCTTGATCTGGGTTAAGACTTGATGGCCATCAACCGGACCATCGTCGTCCCGCAAGATGCGCTCGCCTTCGTGCTCGAGGTCCTCGAACTGACCGCGATGCAGGGCCCAGCCGAAGACGCCGAGGATGATCAGCACCAGCACCGCCGACAGCGGGATGAGCAGGTACAGGATGTCCATGCGACGACCTCAGCGCCCCGCCCGCAGCGCGTTCAGCACCACGAAGAGCGAACTACCCGCCATGCCCAGGCCAGCGGCCCACGGCGGTAGCCAGCCCACCAGGGCCAGCGGAATGCACGCGGCGTTGTACGCCGCGGCCCAGATCATGTTCTGCCGCACGATGCGCATCGCGCGGGCGGCGACGCAACGCGCCGTGACGAGGTCCAGCGGCCGGTTCGACGCCAGCACGGCATCGGCCTGGGCGCGGGCGACCAGCGCCCCCTGCCCCATCGCCAGCGACACGTCGGCACGCGCCAGGACCGGCGCGTCGTTGACGCCGTCGCCGACCATGACGACGCGGTCACCGGCGCGCTGAGCCGCGGCCACCGCCGCCAGCTTGTCCTCGGGACGGGCGCCGCCGACGAAGGAGTCGAGGCCGAGGCGAGCCGCCAGGCGGGCCGCACGGGCCGGCGCATCGCCAGACAGCAGCGTGACACGCACGCCGGCAGCCTGCAGCGCACGCACCGCGTCATCGGCACCGGGGCGCAGCAGTTCGTCGAACCCGAAGGCCGCCACGGGCTTGCCGTCACGCGACAGCCAGACCTGCACCTCGTCGCGCTCGGCAGCCCCGGCAAACGCGGCTCGGCCGAGACACCACGGCACGCCATCGCCGTCGACTCCGCGCAGGCCCTCGCCGGCCACTTCCTCGACCGACCGCCAGATCCGCCCGCTGGCCGGCAGCGCCGCCGCCAGCGTCTGCGACAAGGGGTGACGCGACCAGGCGGCCAGCGAAGCGGCATGGCCCAGCGCGTCCACCGACTCGTCGAAGACCCGGGTCACGGCGAGCGCCGGACGGTCTTCGGTCAGGGTGCCGGTCTTGTCGATGAACACCCGCTCGGCACGGGCGAGATCCTCGAGAGCGTCCAGGCGCTGCAGCAGCACGCCACGGCGCGCCAGGCCGCCGGCGGCGGCGACCATCGTCGCCGGCGCCGCCAGCGACAGCGCGCAGGGGCAGGTGACGATCAGGACCGAGACCGCGACCCAGATCGCACGCGAAGGATCGATGACGCTCCAGACGGCCGCACCGCCGGCGGCCAGCAGCAGCACCGTCCACAGGAAGGGCACCGCCCAGCGGTCGGCGACGCGCGCCAGCGCCGGGCGCTGCGACATCGCCTCGCGCATCATCGAGACGATGGCCTCGTAGCGTGTGTCGGCGCCGGCCCGCTCGACGAGCATCGTGACCGGCGCACCGAGGTTCAGGCTGCCGGCGACGACCGCCGCGCCGAGGGGCTTGTCGACCGCGACCGACTCGCCGGTCAGCAGCGACTCGTCGGCCTGGGTCGCCCCGTCGACGAGCGCGCCGTCCGCCGGGAAGGCCTGCCCGAGCGCGACGCGCACCCGGTCGCCGGCGACGAGCCGCTGAACACTCACTTCGGTGGTGCTGCCGTCGGCCTCGAGCCGCTGCGCGGTCTCGGGCAGACGGGCCAGGGCCCCTTCCAGCGCCGCCGCCGCACGATGGCGGGCACGCAACTCCAGGTAGCGCCCACCGAGCAGGAAGCTGACGAACATCGTCAGCGAGTCGAAGTACACCTCATGACCGAAGACGCCTGCCGGGTCGAAGGTCGCCCCGGTGCTGGCGACGAAGGTCACGGCCACGCCGATCGCGACCGGCACGTCCATGCCGATGCGGCCGCTGCGCAGCCCGCGCCAGGCGCCGCGGAAGAACGGCCCGGCCGAGAACAGCACCACCGGGATCGACAGCACCCAGCTGCCCCAGTTGAGCAGCTGCCGCATCTCCATCGAGAAGTCCGCCGGGCCCGCGACGTAGCTGGGGGTCGCGAACATCATGACCTGCATGGCGCAGAAGCTCGCCACGAACAGGCGCCACAGCGCGGCACGGTGCTCGGCGCGACGCATCTCGCGCGCCGGCGCCGCGGCGTCGGGAACCGCGTCGTAGCCGGCGGCGCGGATCGCGGCGATCAACGCGGAAGGCTGCGTGCGGGCCGGATCCCAGCGCACGGTGGCACGCTGTGCCGCGGCGCTGACACGCGCCTCGCGCACGCCGTCGACCGCCCGCAGCGCGTTCTCGATGATGCCGGTGCAGGCGGCGCAGTACATGCCGGAGACCTGCAGCGCCGATTCGCCCAGCCGCACCCCGTCGCTCTCCTGGACCCAGCGCGTGAAACGCGCCTGCTCCAAAGGATCGTCGACGGCGGCCAGGGAGGGGGCCGCTTGCTGGACGGGGGCGATGCCGGTGAGACTCATGGAAGCTGGAGATCGGGGGCGGCGGTCACCGTCGCCGGAATATGTAGTTTCGCTTCCTGCCTCGAACATGACGACCTATATCAAAGTTTATAGCTATCCGCGTTTGACCGGAGTACTTGCACTTCTTGTCTTTTTTGCGCTACGTGCAGCACACGCTCAGGGGGGGCCGCAGCCGAAGCTGCCCACCGTGCCATTGACGGCGGGCATGCACGTGATCCAGGCCGAGGTGGCGCAGACCCCCGAGCAACAAGCCACCGGGATGATGTTCAGGCGCGAGATGGGCCCGAACGAAGGGATGCTGTTCTTCAACCGCGAGGCGGGGGTGCGCTGCTTCTGGATGCGCAACACCTTGCTGCCGCTGTCGATCGCGTTCATCGCCGACGACGGCACCGTCGTCAACACGGCCGAGATGCAGCCTCAAAGCGACGAATCCCACTGCTCGGCGAAGCCGGTCCGCTTCGCCCTTGAGATGCGTCAGGGCTGGTTCGCCAAACGTGGCATTGGCGCCGGCTTCAAGCTCCGCGGCGCACCGTTTGGCAACTGAGCCGCACTGATTTACTCAAACAAAAAACCGACCGCGCCGGTTGGGCTTGCGGTCGGTTAGCGCGATCAGCCCGTCAGGGCGTGATCGACCGGGGATCAGACGCGATCAGGCCGCGTAGTTCGCCTCGGCGAACGACCAGTTCACGAGCTTGTCGAGGAAGGTCTCGACGAACTTCGGGCGCAGGTTGCGGTAGTCGATGTAGTAAGCGTGCTCCCAGACGTCGACCGTCAGCAGCGGCGTGTCGCCGGTGGTCAGCGGCGTGCCCGCGGCACCCATGTTGACGATGTCGACCGAGCCGTCGGCCTTCTTGACCAGCCAGGTCCAGCCGGAGCCGAAGTTGCTGACCGCCGACTTCACGAAGGCCTCCTTGAAGGCCGCGTAGGAGCCCCACTTCGCGACGATCGCCGCGGCCAGCGCCCCGGCCGGCTCGCCGCCGCCTTCGGGCTTCATGCAGTTCCAGAAGAAGGTGTGGTTCCAGATCTGCGCTGCGTTGTTGTAGATGCCGCCGGAAGACTTGCGCACGACCTCCTCGAGCTCGAGACCCTCGAACTCGGTGCCCTTCTGCAGGTTGTTCAGGTTCACGACGTACGCGTTGTGGTGCTTGCCGTGGTGGTACTCCAGCGTCTCGCGGCTGTAGTGCGGCGCCAGGGCGTCGAGGGCATACGGCAGGGGAGGCAGCGTGCGTTCCATGGAGTCGTTCCTGTGGGTGGATGAAAGCTGTCGGGGATTGTAGGCACCGCATTCATTTGATGCAGACCCCTTCCGTTCGACCCCGAAGACGCGTATGGCCGCCGCCCCGTCCGCCCAGACGGCCCGCAGCTCGTCGCCCGGCCGCAGCCCGTCCGCCCGCAGCACCGGCCGCCCGGAGGGTGTCTCGACCCAGGCGTAGCCGCGCTGCAGCACCCGCGCCGGGTCGAGCGCCGCCAGACGCTGGCGGCCGAGCTCGAGGTTCGAGCGCAGGCGCTCCAGGCGCGACACCGTCGCCGCGCGCAGACGCAGGCCCAGCGCCATCGCACGTTGCGTTCGCTGCGACAGCTGAGGTGCCAGCGCCTGCTGCAAGCGCAGCTCCAGCGCCGCCAGCCGCTGACGCTGCTGCGCCACCCCGGCGGCCGGCCGCCCCAGGCGCAGCGCGGCGGTGTCCAGGCGCTGAGCCTGGCGATCGAGCTGGCGCCGCAGCGCACGCTGCAGCGCCTCGGACCGGGACGCCAGCGCCACCAGCAGGTCGACGCGGGCCGGCGCCGCCAGCTCCGCCGCCGCCGTCGGCGTCGGCGCGCGCAGGTCGGCGGCAAGGTCGGCCAGCGTGACGTCGGTCTCGTGCCCCACGCCGCAGACCACCGGGATCGGCGACGCCGCCACCGCGCGCACCACGCGTTCGTCGTTGAAGGCCCACAGGTCCTCGAGCGAGCCGCCGCCGCGCACCAGCAGCAGCGCCTGGACCTCGCGGCGATCGGCCGCCGTGCGCAGCGCGGCCACGATCGCCGCCGGCGCCTCGCCGCCCTGGACCGGCGTCGGGTAGACGACGACCGCCACCTGCGGCGCCCGCCGCGCCAGCGCGGTGAGCACGTCGCGCAGCGCCGCGGCACCGGGCGAGGTGACGACGCCCAGAACACGCGGATGCGACGGGATCGGCCGCTTGCGCGCGGCATCGAAGAGTCCGGCCGCCTCCAGCCGGGCCCTCAGGCGCAGAAACTCCTCGTACAGCGTGCCCGCCCCCAGGCGCTGCAGCGCCTCGACGACGATCTGCAGTTCGCCGCGCGCGTCGTAGACACCCAGCCGCCCGCGCAACTCGACCTGCAGGCCGTCGCGAGGCTGGAAGTCGAGCAGCGCCGCGGCGCGGCGGAACATCGCGCAGCGCAGCAGCGCCGGCTGGCCGTCGTGGTCCTTCAGCGAGAAATAACAGTGGCCGCTGGCGGCGCGCGTGAAACCCGAGATTTCGCCGCGCACGGCGACCGCGCCGAAACGCGCCGACAAGGCATCGGCGGTGGCCAGCAACAGCCCCGCGACGCTCCACACCTGGCGCGGCGACGCCACACCCGCAGCCGGGTCAGGCGCGCTCATTGCACCCCCCGTCACGGCGGAACTCCACAGGCCGGAACATCAGGTCAGGCGGGCGCGTATACCACGCCGGGAGCCCACGAAGATCTCGCAAGTGATTGATTTCACTGAAGAAAAAAATGCTGAAAAATGGGGCAAACCAAGCGCGGCCCAATCCTGGCGCGGGTTTGGAGCGGCTGCCGACGGCTTCTCCACAAAGTTATCCACAAATGGCGTGGATACGCGCCGGGGGCTTCGCAGATTGCGCCGCAGCGGCTGTGGCGGACAGGGCTTGCCTCATAATCCGCCGGCTGCGGCGAGCCCTGCCGCTCACCTCGAAGAACCCCTTGCTGACGATCATACAAGCGGCCGGCTGGCCGATCTGGCTCCTGATCCTCTGCTCGATCGTGGCCCTGGCGCTCATCATGGAGCGGCTGTATCACCTGCGCACGCCGCTGATCGCCCCCCCGACGCTGCTCGACGAGGTCATCGGCGTTTCGCGCAACAGCCTGCCGGCGCAGGACGTCGTCGCCAAGCTGGCCGACAACTCGCTGCTGGGCGGCGTGCTGGCCGCCGGCCTGCAGGCCGTGATCGCCGACCCGCGCATCCAGGAGCAGGCCCTGCGCCAGGCGATGGAGAACGCCGGGCGCACCGCGGTGCACACGACCGAGCGCTACCTGAACACGCTCGGCACGATCGCCGCGGCAGCGCCGCTGCTGGGGCTGTTCGGCACCGTCATCGGCATGATCGAGATCTTCGGCTCGCAGGCGCCCACCGGCGCGACGAACCCGCAGATGCTGGCCCACGGCATCTCGGTGGCGCTCTACAACACCGCCTTCGGCCTGATCATCGCGATCCCGTCGCTGATGTTCTACCGTTACTTCCGTGGCCGGGTCGACGCCTTCCAGCTGACGATGGAACTGGCCGCCGAGCGCCTGGTGCCGCACCTGATGCGCTTCGCCGTGCGCGGCAACCCGGCCGCCTGAGCCCACGATGCGCTTCAGCCGCCGCCGCCCCGAGGAACCGGAGATCAACCTGATCCCGTTCATCGACGTGCTGCTCGTCGTGCTCATCTTCCTGATGCTGTCGACGACCTATTCGCGTTTCACCGAGCTGCAGATCACGCTGCCGGCGGCCGACGCCGAGAAGCTGCGCGAACGGCCGGCCGAGATCATCGTCGCCGTGGCCGCCGACGGCCGCTACGCGATCGACCGCCAGGCGGTGGACGGCCGCGACGTCGCGCAGCTGGCCGCCGCGCTCGGCGCCGCCGCCAAGGGCCGCCAGGACGTCGTCGTCATCATCTCGGCCGACGCGATGGCCGCGCACCAGTCGGTGATCAACGTGCTCGACGCGGCGCGCCGCGCCGGGCTCTCGCGCCTGACCTTCGCCTCGCAGACGCCGAACGGCGCCCGCTGATGTCGCTGGCCGCGCGGCTCGAGGCGCTGCTGCTGCGCCACTGGTGGCGGCCGCGGCGCACGGCGCTGGCGGCAACGCTGGCGCCGCTCGAGTCGCTCTACGCCGGCGTGTCGCGCCGCGCCGCCGAGGTCCAGCCGCAACGCGCCCCGGTGCCGGTGGTCGTCGTCGGCAACCTGATCGTCGGCGGGGCCGGCAAGACGCCGACCGTCATCGCGCTGGTGCGCGCGCTGCAGGCCGCCGGATACACGCCGGGCGTGATCTCGCGCGGCTTCGGCCGCGACGGCGACGGCGTGCACGACGTCCGGCCCGACGCCTCGCCTGCCGACGCCGGCGACGAACCGCTGCTGATCCGCCGCCGCGCCGGCGTGCCGGTCTGGGTCGGCCGGGATCGTGTCGCCGCCGCGCGTGCGCTGTGCGCCACCCACCCGGAGGTCGACGTGCTCGTCTCCGACGACGGCCTGCAGCACGGACGCCTGGCACGCGACGCCGAGATCGTCGTCTTCGACGAGCGCGGCATCGGCAACGGCCGGCTGCTGCCCGCCGGCCCGCTGCGCGAGCCGATGCCGGCGACGCTGTCGCGCGGGCGCTTCGTGCTCTACAACGCGCCGGCCCCGACGACGCCGCTGCCGGGCGTCTGCGCGACGCGCACGCTGGGCGACGCGCTGGCGCTGGAAGACTGGGCGGCCGGCCGTCGCGGCGAAGGCGTCGCGCTGGTCACGCTGCGCGGCCGCCGCCTGCTGGCGCTGGCCGGCATCGCCTCGCCCGAGCGTTTCTTCTCGATGCTCGAGGCCGTCGGGCTGGAGATCGAACGCCTGCCGCTGCCCGACCACCACGACTTCGCCGCCCTGCCCTGGCCGGCCGGCACGCCGGAGGTGCTGGTCACCGAGAAGGACGCCGTCAAGCTCGCCGGCCGTGACGCGGGCGGGACGCGCGTGTGGGTCGTCGGGCTAGACTTCGCGCTTCCCGATTCACTCGTTCAGGACGTGCTGCGCCTCATCGCGCCGCCGCGAACCCGATGACGCTCGACCACCGTCTGATCGACCTGCTCGTCTGCCCCGTCTGCAAAGGCCCGCTGGAAGTCTCCCGCGACGAGCTGCAGCGCCCCACCGACCTCGTCTGCAACGCCGACCGCCTCGCCTTCCCGATCCGCGACGGCATCCCGGTGATGCTCGAGACCGAAGCCCGCAGCCTGGACCTGCCACCCGCGCCGTGAGCTTCACGGTCCTGATCCCGGCGCGCCTCGCGTCGACGCGCCTGCCGCGCAAGCCGCTGGCCGACATCGGCGGGCTGCCGATGATCGTGCGTGTTGCGCGCCGCGTCGCCGATGCCGGCGCCGAGCGCATCGTCGTCGCCTGCGACGACGCCGACATCGCCGCAGCCTGCGCCGCGCACGGCGTCGAAGCCGTGCTGACACGCGCCGACCACCCCAGCGGCAGCGACCGCCTGGCCGAGGCCTGCACGCTGCTGGGCCTGGACGGCACGGCGCGCATCGTCAACGTGCAGGGCGACGAGCCGCTGATCGACCCGGCGCTGGTGCGCCGCTGCGCCGATCTGCTCGACGAGCGCCCGGACTGCGTGATGAGCACGGCCGCGCACGCCATCGATTCGGCCGAGGACTTCGCCAACCGCAACGTCGTGAAGGTCGTGCTCGACGCCGCCGGACGTGCGCTGTACTTCAGCCGCGCGCCGATCCCGTGCTGGCGCGACGGCGCGCCGGGCGCGCTGGCCGAGCCCGCGCCGCTGCGCCACGTCGGCATCTACGGCTACCGCGCCGGCTTCCTGCGCCGCTTCCCGGCGCTGGAGCCCGCGCCGCTGGAGCGGCTGGAGTCGCTGGAGCAGCTGCGCGTGCTGTGGCACGGCGAACGCATCGCGGTGCACGTCGCCGCCCACGCGCCGGGCGCCGGCGTCGACACGCCGGAAGACCTGGAGCGCGTGCGCGCGCTCTTCGCCTGAACGCCGGGCGGCCCCGGCCCGGTCGCCCGGGCGTCAGGCTGGCGCGGGAGTGCGCGTGTTACGCTCCTTTGAATCGCGCCCGGCAGCGCCGGCCGCAGCAAGCATCACCACAAAGCTCGAGGAAGCGATGAGACTGATCCTGTTGGGGGCGCCCGGCGCCGGCAAAGGCACGCAGGCGGCCCAGATCTGCCGCAAGTACGGCATCCCGCAGATTTCCACCGGCGACATGCTGCGTGCGGCGGTCAAGGCCGGCACCGAACTCGGCCTGGCGGCCAAGAAGGTGATGGACGCCGGCGGCCTGGTCAGCGACGACATCATCATCGGCCTGGTCAAGGAACGCATCGCGCAGCCCGACTGCGCCGGGGGCTTCCTGTTCGACGGCTTCCCGCGCACGATCCCGCAGGCCGACGCGATGAAGGCCGCGGGCGTCAAGCTCGACGTCGTGCTCGAGATCGACGTGCCCGACGAGGCGATCATCGAACGCATGAGCGGCCGCCGCGTGCACGTCGGCTCGGGCCGCACATACCACGTCAAGTACAACCCGCCGAAGACCGAAGGCGTCGACGACGAGACCGGCGAGCCGCTGATCCAGCGCGAGGACGACAAGGAAGAGACGGTGCGCAAGCGCCTGGACATCTACCAGAGCCAGACGCGCCCGCTCGTCGACTACTACTCCGCCTGGGCCGCCACCGGCGACGCGCAGGCCCCCCGCTACCGCCGCATCAGCGGCACCGGCACGGTCGAGGAGATCACCGGGCGCGCGTTCGCGGCGCTCGAGAGCTGATCCTCCCGGCCCTTTCTTTCCCCCGCACGCCCGTCAGAGGCGAAGGAGACAACGGATGGAAATCCAGGGCAAGGTGTTCATCGTCACCGGCGGCGCGTCGGGCCTCGGCGAAGGCACGGCACGCCGGCTGGCGGCCCACGGCGCCAAGGTCGTCGTCGCCGACCTGCAGGTCGAACGCGGCGAAGCGGTCGCGCGCGAGATCGGCGGCGTCTTCGTGCGCTGCGACGTCAGCCAGGAGGCCGATGCGCAGGCGGTGGTCGATGCCGCAGTCGCGGCCGGCAAGCTGGCCGGCCTGGTCAACTGCGCCGGCATCGCGCCGGCGGTGAAGACCGTCGGCAAGGACGGCGCGCACCCGCTGGCGACGTTCACGAAGACGATCCAGGTGAACCTGGTCGGCTCGTTCAACATGATCCGCCTGGCCGCCGCGGCGATGGCGAAGAACGAGCCCGAGGCGACCGGCGAGCGCGGCGTGCTGATCAGCACCGCCAGCGTCGCCGCCTACGACGGCCAGATCGGCCAGGCGGCCTATGCCGCGAGCAAGGGTGGCATCGTCGGCATGACGCTGCCGATCGCCCGCGACCTGGCGCGCAACGGCATCCGCAACATGACGATCGCGCCGGGCATCTTCGGCACGCCGATGCTGTTCGGCATGCCGGCCGAAGTGCAGCAGGCGCTGGCCGCCGGCGTGCCCTTCCCCAGCCGCCTCGGCACGCCCGAGGACTACGCCAAGCTGGTGCAGCACATCGTCGAGAACGACATGCTCAACGGCGAGGTGATCCGGCTGGACGGGGCCATTCGGCTGGCGCCGAAGTAAGAGCAGGCGGGCGGCACCACGGCGTGCCGCATGGCACGGCCCCGCCGGGTCGGTGCAATGTCAGCGGATTCGACGCACCTTCGGCGTTGAACGAACGCCTTCCATCCGAAGGAAGAAGCTGCCGAGCATGCCGCGCTCGATGACCGCTTCGTTGTTGGTCAGCGTGACGGTGCCGGAGTCGTTGCCGATGAACTCCCAGACCTGACCGTTGTCGAGCTTGAACGTCGCACCCGGTCGCCAGCCGTCGAATTCGCTGACGATCCGGACCTTGACGCTGGAAAGCGTTTCACGCACGACCGGGCTCGGCAAGCCGAACTCCTTCGTCTTGCGCTCGGCTTCGGCGGTTCGCTTGCGCTCCTCCTCGCCCTTCAGTTCGCGAGCACCGGCCTCGAAACAGGCCAGACGCGCGTCACGGTCGGCCAATTCGAGGCACGAGGCGATGCCTCCGGAAGCCGCCGCGTGCGCAGGCACGAGCCCCACGGAGAGCAGCACCGCAAACAGCCCGGAATAAGCAAACTTCATCACGAATCACCCTTGAAAGAAAAAAAGGGTCGACCCATGGTCGACCCCTTTCGCCGGTAGTGCGCGTTCCACGAGAGAACGCGCAAACTACCAATCGACAGTACGACGGATTACAAGTCGAAGCGGACGCCAGCGTAATAGCGGCGGCCGATCGCATCATAAACGTCGGCAGCCGTGCCGGCACCGGTCGTGCCCCACAGGAGCGCGTTGCTGTCCGTCTTCGCGCCCTTGGCATTGAACGCGTTGTCCATGCCGAAGTACCAGGTCGCCTTGCCGTAGGTGTAGGAGGCCTGGAAGTCGAACTGCGTGTACGACGGCACGCTGACCACACCGCGACCGAACAGCTGGTCGTCGAGGTAGGACTTGCCGATGTACGTCGTCGTCGTGTTGATCGCGAAGTCCTTGTAGGTGTACCCGAGCGACAGCGCAGCCCGGTCACGCGCAGCGCCGATCTCGCCAACGAACGGGTCCTTGACGCCCAGGCTGGCCACCGGCAGCACGTAACCATCGTCGAGATAGGTGTACGCCAGACGACCGCTCAGGCGACCAGGACCGACGCGATCGCTGTACGACACCGTCAGGTCGACGCCCGAGGTGAACAGACCGCCGCTGTTGGTCGCGGGAGCGTTCACGAACTCGAGCGAACCGGCGCTGTTGGCACCGATGTTGGCCGGACGACGGACGATGAACTGGCAGAACGACGTGTCACCGCCGTAGCACTGGTTCAGCGAGGTCTGACGGTCCACATTGGTGATGGCGTCCTCGATCTTCACGCGGAAGTAGTCGGCCGTGAAGATCACGCTCTTCAGGGCGCTCGGCGCGTAGACCAGGCCCAGGGTCCAGGTCTTGCCCGTTTCTTCCTTCAGGTTCGGGTTGCCGGAGTCGTAACCGCTGACGCCTTGCGCGTCCGACTGGTTCAGCGTGAACGAGCCGTTCGCGGCGATGTTCGCGGCCACGCCAGGGTCGGCACGGCAGGCATCGTCACGCGCGCCGGTCGAGGTGGCCGTCACGCCGACGCAGGGATCCTGCACCGACGGGTAGGTCTGGCTCAGCGGCGAGTACAGCTCGTTGATGTTCGGGGCACGAACCGCCAGGGCCTTCGTCGCGCAGACACGCAGGTCACGCGTCGGCGCCCACTCCAGGCCGGTGGTCCAGCTGAAGGTGCGGCCGACGGTGCTGTAGTCCGACGAACGGATCGCGGCGTTCAGCGACAGCGACTTGGCCAGGATCTGGTCCTTGACCAGCGGGATGCGCGTCTCGGCGAACAGTTCGCGCACCGAGAACGAGCCTTCGGTGCGGGGGATGGCGTTGCCGGCGTTCAGGCCCGCTTGCTGCAGCGCGTCGAACTCGGTGCGCGCATATTCCTCGCGCCATTCGAAGCCCGCCGCGACGCCGACCTTGCCGGCCGGCAGCGCGAACGGCTCGCCGCGGATGACACCACCGGCCAGCTTCTGCGACGTGAAGGTCGACAGCATGCCCGGGGCGAGGATGTACTTCAGCGCGTCGGCGGAGATGTTGCCGGCACCGAAGATGTTGGCCGGCACGCAGCCCTGGGCACGGGCGTCGGCGCTGATGCAGACCGCTTCGGTGGTGTTGCCGTCGCCGTCGACGTCGTCGACGTCGGTCATGGCCTGCAGCGCTTGCGCGAAGTTCAGGACGTTGACCTGGCCGCTGGAGATCTGCGACTCCTTGGTGGCGCCGTAGGACACGTAGGTGTCGTAGTCCCAGCCGTCGAAGATCGAGCCGCGCAGACCGGTCGCGATGCGGAAGGTGTCGCGGTCGGCCTTGTTGCCGCGGTTGCCGACATCCGACAGGCGGCGCGTGAAGTAGTAGTCGCGCAGGCCATCACCGTCGGTGTCGACGAGGTCGGCGAGGATGCCCGCCGGGATCAGCGGGTTGACCACCACCTGGCCGTTGACCAGGAACTCGGCAGGCACCTGGCCGGCGGTGGACGGGAACAGGTCCTCGGAGCCCAGCGGGAAGGGCTCGATACGCGACTTGGTCTGCGTCTGCGCGTAGTTCGCTTCGAGCCAGGCGCTGTGGTTGTCGTCGATCGCGTATTCGCCTTGGGTGGCAAAGACGAAACGCTTGGTCGGAATCGCGAGACAACGATCGTTCTGACGGTTGTAGCCGTAGGCACCGACACCGTCGCCGGCCGGGCCGTTGGTGGACCACGGAACCACGTTGCCGTTGGCGTCGACGGTGTAGGAACCGTTGTCGCCGTAGAACCGGCCGCTGGAGCCGTAGCCCGAGTAGAACGGGCCGGAGAACTTGAAGACATCGGCCGGATCGCCGGACAGGTAGCCATCCGAGATGTTGTCGAACGGCATGCCGTGGTCGCGCGCCATCACCGGGCCCTGATCGGAGAACCCGATGTGGGCCATGATGTTGCCGCGCCCGTTCTCGCTGTTGGCGCCCATGGTCATGCTGAAGACGTCCTTGCGGTCGTCGCCCTTTTCGGACACGCCGTGCTGAGCATTGACGCTCAGGCCTTGGAAGTTCTTCTTCAGGATGATGTTGACGACACCCGCGACGGCATCGGAGCCGTAGGTCGCGGAAGCGCCGCCGGTCAGGATCTCGACACGCTCGATGAACTCGGTCGGGATCGTGTTCAGGTCGACCGACGAACTGCCCGGGACGCCGGCGACGAAGCGACGGCCGTTCACCAGCACCAGGGTGCGGTCGGAGCCGAGATTGCGCAGGTCGACCGTGGCGACACCAGCGCTGGCGGTCGCGAAGTTCGAGTTCGTGCGGCTGTAGCCCGGCGTACCGACCGTCGGGTTCTTGGTCAGCAGTTCCTGGACGTTGACGATGCCGGCCTTGGCGATCTCTTCACCGGTCACGACCTGGACGGGGGAAGACGATTCGCCTTCCAGCGAACGGAGGCGAGAGCCCGTGACTTCAATGCGCTCGGTGCCGGCCGACGTGGCCGACTGGGCGAGAACCGGGGAGGCCGAAAAGCCGATGCCGCCGCCAAAGGCGACCAGCAGGCAGGTTGCAAGCTTCGTTCGCTTGAACATTAAGTTCACTCCTGTGGTGTGTTGATCCAAAGACTCTCGTCCCCGAGCAAGCCCTGTGCCGTGTAACCGCCTTGCGGGCATCGCCGGAGAACCGTGAACCGATTGTCAAGCTGCGTCATGTGCCCGGTCAGCACGGGAAAGTCATGACGCAACTCGAACCGGTCAGTTCACTTGGCCGAGGCTGCCGCTCGACACCACCCGGATTGCCCAGGCAGCGCGCGGCGCCAGCCCCTCGTAGCCATCGGGCGACGATAGCGGTTACATACCGGCAACCCGGTTGTCACACCCCCGCAATCTGGCGCCGACGTTGGGCCGCTGCAACACTTTGCGACAGCTTGTACGCACGACCATGGGAGGCCGCCCGCAATCGGCGGCAAAAAGATGGACGCGAGCGGCCGGCCTGCGCCATGGCGCAGGCCGGTCGGAGCCCCGTTCAGCGCGTCTTCAGGCCGTGACGAGTCGCGGCACCGCCGCCAGCAGCGTCTTCGTGTAGTCGCGCTGTGGCCGCGCCAGGACGTCGGCGCAATCTCCCTGTTCCTCGATGCGCCCGGCCTGCATCACCGCGATGCGGTCGGCGATGTACTCGACGACGCCGATGTTGTGCGTGATGAACAGGTACGAGACGCCGAGCTCGCGCTGGAGTTCGCGCAGCAGGTTGAGGATCTGCGCCTGCACCGACACGTCCAGCGCCGACGTGGGTTCGTCGCAGACGATCAGCCGCGGCTGCACCGCCAGCGCACGCGCGATCGCGATGCGCTGGCGCTGGCCGCCGGAGAACTCGTGCGGGTAGCGCTCGAGCGCGTCGCGGCGCAGGCCGACCTGGTCGGTCAGGCGCTCGATGCGCGCGCGCCGCGTGGCCGCGTCCAGGTCCGGATGCAAGGCCATCAGGCCTTCCTCGAGCAGGTCGGCGACGCGCATGCGCGGGTTCAGCGACGCGAACGGGTCCTGGAAGATGATCTGCACCTTGCGGCGCGCGTCCAGCAGCGCCGGCCCGTCGAGCTCGAACAGGTTCTGGCCGTCGAGCATCGCGCGGCCCTCGGTCACCGCGACGCGGCGCAGCAGCTGCACGATGGCCTTGCCGGTCGTCGTCTTGCCGCAGCCCGACTCGCCGACCAGCGCCAGCGTCTCGCCGCGCGCGACCTGGAACGACACGCCGGCGACGGCGTCGAAGTGCCCGGTCACGCGCTGCAGCAGGCCGCCGCGGATCGGGAAACGCACCTTCAGGTCCTGCACGTCGAGCAGCGGCGCCGTCTCGCGCGCCGGCACCGGCGGCGGCACCGGCAGCTCGGGCCGCACGATCCGCTCCGGTGCAGCCGGCACCCCGGGCTTGTGCAGCAGGCACCGAACCTGGTGCGTGTCGCTGGTGTTCACCAGCTCGGGCAAGGTCGTCGCGCAGTGCGGCATCGCCGCCGCGCAACGCGGCGCGAAGCGGCAACCCTCGAACTGCAGCCAAAGCGGCGGCACGGTGCCGGGGATCGCCTCGAGCGCGACACCACGCCGGTCGCCGGCCGGCAGCGCGCGCAGCAGGGCCTGGGCGTACGGGTGCTGCGGGCGCGAGAAGAACTCGGCCGCCGGCGCCACCTCGACGATCTGGCCGGCGTACATCAGCGCCACACGATGCGCCATGCCGGAGACGACCGCCAGGTCGTGCGTGATCAGCAGCAGGCCCATGCGCTGTTCGCGCTGCAGGTCCTTCAGCAGGTCGAGGATCTGCGCCTGGATCGTCACGTCCAGCGCCGTCGTAGGCTCGTCGGCGATCAGGAAGTCGGGCTCGGTGGCCAGCGCCATCGCGATCATCACGCGCTGCTTCTGGCCGCCGCTCATGCGGAACGGGTAGTCGTCGATGCGGCGCTCGGGCTCCGGGATGCCGACGCGGCGCAGCCAGTCGATGGCCTTGGCGCGTGCGGCCGCGCCGCGCAGCGCGGTATGCGTCTCGATGGCCTCGACGATCTGGTCACCGACCTTCATCACCGGGTTCAGGCTGGTCGCCGGCTCCTGGAAGATCATGCCCAGGCGGCCGCCGCGCACGGCGCGCATGCCAGCCTCGGGCAGGTCGAGCACGTCGACGCCGCCGATGTGCACCTGGCCGCCGGTGACACGGCCGTTCTCGGGCAAGAGGCGCATCAGCGCCAGCGCCGTCATGCTCTTGCCGCAGCCGGACTCGCCGACGAGGGCGAAGGTCTCGCCGCGTTCGATCGCGAGCTTGAGCCCGTCGATCGCCTTGACGAGGCCGGCGTCGGCGTCGAGCACGACCTCGAGGTCCTGGATCTTCATCATGCCGAGACTCGCTTCTTGAAGCCCAGGCGCGGGCGGAAGGCGCGCGCGCGCGGGTCGAAGGCCTGCTGCACGCCGTCGGCGAACAGGTTGGCGGCCAGCACCAGCACGACCATGAAGCCGAACGCCGCGGCGAAGCTCCACCAGACCACCGGGTCGCGGCTCATCTCGCTGCGTGCGAGATTGATCATGCCGCCGAAGCTGGAGGTCGTCGGGTCGACGCCGACGCCGACGTAGGTCAGCACGGCCTCGTAGAGGATCAGGTCGCTGAAGCTGAGCACGGTGGTGATCAGCACCAGGTGCACGACGTTGGGGAAGATGTGCCGCGCCATGATGCGCGAGGGCTTCACGCCGAAGGCCATCGCCGCCTGCACGAAGTCGAGTTCGCGCAGCTTCAGCGTCTCGGCGCGCACCAGCCGGCACAGCGTCGACCAGCCGGTGAGGCCCAGGATCACGCAGAGCATGAAGATCTTCAGGTCGCCACGCTCGACGCCGGTCTCGAACCAGTCGGGGTGCTTGTCGAGCCAGACCTGCACCATCAGCACGCAGGCCGCGATCAGCAGCACGCTGGGCACCGAGGACAGCGTCGTGTAGAGGTACTGCACGACCTCGTCGACCCAGCCGCGGAAGTAGCCCGCCAGGATGCCGAGCACGATGGCCAGCGGCAGCGTCGCCAGCGTCGCCAGCGTGCCGATGACGAAGGCCGTGCGCACGCTCTTCAGCGTCTGCACCAGCACGTCGTTGCCGGTGCGGTCGGTGCCGAAGACGTGGTAGTGGCCGGCCAGCGCGGCGATGACGCCAGCCAGCACGCAGATCACGGCGAAGGTGATCGCCGCGGCGCGCCAGGGCAGTTCGGTGCGGTCGGTCGCGAGGTCGGCCAGCGCGGTGCCGAAGCCGCCGTGGCTGCGCGCCAGCGCCGCCGACAGCAGCAGCACGGCCGCCAGCGCGACGGCGAGGCCGCCGCCGGCACCGGCCAGCGCGCGCGAGGACACGTCACCGGCCCACTGCGTCTCGGGGTCCGTCAGGTGCACGCCGCCGTGTTCGAGGCGGGGGAACTCGCGCAGCGTGACGCCGTCGCGCGTGACGCTCTGCTTGTTCAGCGCGCGCCAGGCCAGCGGCTCGGAGTAGCTGGACTCGCGCATCGAGATCTGGCGCGCCAGCGCCAGATCCAGCAGCGACTGGGTGCGCGTCTCGTAGAACACCTGGCCCGAGGCCTGGCCCTGGGCATCGGCAAGCTGGCGGCGGAAATGCACGCTGTCCAGCGCGGTGATGAACAGGAAGACCAGCAGCACCAGCACCGAGCACAGCGCCGCCGGGTCGCGGAAGACCTTCTTCCAGGTGGCGCGCAGCGGCTCGCTGCGCAGCACGCGGATCGTGTAGCCGGCCAGCGCGGCGAACAGCGCCCACAGCGCCAGGTCGGTCCAGAGCAGGACGAACTTGAATCCCATGACGTTCCCCGGCTCAGTTCAGGCGGACCCGCGGGTCGACCCAGGTGTAGGCGACGTCCAGCAGGATGTTGGTGGCGATGTACAGCGCCGAGCCGACGAAGACCATCGTGCGCACGATCGCGAAGTCCTGGCCGCCGATGGCGTCGATGACGAAGGCGCCCAGGCCCGGGATGCCGAAGAAGCTCTCGAACACCAGGCTGCCGAGGAAGACGTAGGGCAGGTAGCCGGCGGCGCTGGTGATGATCGGGATCAGCGCGTTGCGCAGCACGTGGCGGAACAGCACCACCTGCTCGGCCAGGCCCTTGGCGCGCGCGGTGCGCACGTAGTCCTTGCCGATCTCCTCGAGGAACATCGCGCGGTACAGCCGCGCTTCGCCGCCCAGCCGCGCCAGCAGCGACAGGATGATCGGCAGCGCCAGGAAGCGCAGCGCATCCAGCCCCGGCGCGTAGCCCGAGATCGGCACCAGCCTGAGCACCCGCGAGAACAGGAACTGGCCGACGATGATGTAGAACAGGCTCGAGATCGACAGCATCAGCACGCAGAGCACGACGCCCCAGAAGTCGATCTTCGAGTGCCTGAAGAACACCAGCATCAGCGAGAAGCTGACGCTGACGATCAGCTGCAGCAGGAACAGCGGCAGCGCCAGCTGCAGGCTCACGCCCATGCGCGAGGCGATCTCGTGGCCGATGTCCACCGAGCGCGCCGAGTCGCTGCGGCCGAAGTCGCCCTTCATCAGCGAGATCGAGCGCTCCCAGAGCACGGTCTTCGTCAGTTGCTCGGTGCCCTGCCCTTCGGAGTTCCAGTACAGCGGCTTGTCGTAGCCGCGTTCGGACTTCCACTTCTCGATCTGCTCCTGCGTCACGCGCTTGCCGCCGATGTTCAGCCGCGCCATGTCGTCGGGCGTGTTGACGGTGAAGAACAGGAAGAAGGTCAGCAGGTTGACGCCGATGAGGATCAGCAGGCCGTAGCCGAGACGGCGCAGGATGTAGGCACCCATGTCAGTTGGCCTCCGCCGTGCCGCGGGCGGTCGCGGTCTCGCGCGCCTTGAAGCTGCGCCGTCCGATCCACACCAGCGCCGCGAGGCCCAGCACCAGCAGCGCCACCGGCCAGACGATGGGCCGGTTCCACTCGGCCTGCTTGCTGGCGCGCAGTTCGGGGTCGAGGCGGTAGTACTTGGCCATGTCGCGGATCAGGATCGAGGGCTTGCCGTTGTGCACCCATTGCTGGAACGCCAGGCCGCCCCACGGGAAGTAGCCGAAGCACCAGGGCGAGTCCTGCTGCACGATGGACACCATCCGGTCGATGACTGCCTGCTTCTCCGGGCCGTCGTCCAGCGACTGCAGCTTGCGGTACAGGCCGTCGTATTCGGGATTGTTGTAGTTGGCGTAGTTGTCGCCCTGGCTCTGCGAGCGGCCCAGCGGGCCGTAGAGCAGGAACAGGAAGTTCTCGGCGTCCGGGTAGTCGGCCAGCCAGCCGCCCCAGAAGATCTGGTGCCGGCCCTGCAGCGTCTTGTCCTGGTACTGGTTGAAGTCGGTCGCGCGCACCTCGAGCTGGATGCCGAGCTTGGCGAACTGCTTGATCATCCAGTCGTTCTCGCTCTTGCTCTCGGGCGTCGGCGCACGCTGGAAGTCGTAGTTCAGGACCAGCGGCTTGCCGGTCGTCGCGTCGCGGCCACCGGGGTAGCCGGCTTCGGCGAGCAGCTTCTTCGCGTCCTCGATCGGCCGGCGCACGACCTTGCCGTCGACCAGCGTGTGCGTCACCGGGTTGTAGAAGCCCGGCTGGCCTTCGCGCGAGCCGAACAGCCCCGGCGGCACCGGCGAGTGCGCCGCCACGCCGCCCTTGGACTTGAAGATGCGGCCGTAGCCCTCCTCCCAGTCGATGGCGATGGCGATGGCCTGGCGCAGCTTGCGGTTCTTCGCCTGCTGCTCGGGCGTGTCGCCCTTGCCGACCACCGGGTCGAGCATGTTGAAGCCGAGGTACCAGTTCGAGATGTCGGTCATCAGCGGGAACTGGAAGCCGCGCTCCTCGTAGAGCTTGCGCACCGCGTCGGAGTCGTCGGCGTCGTTGCGGAAGTCCACGCCCCACTCGGGACGCTCGATCTCCGGCACGTCGAAGTAGCCCTGCTTGAACTTCTCCTTGCGCGGCACCTTCTCCTTCTCGATCGTCACGTAGAGCTTGTCGATGAAGGGCATCGGCTTGCCGCAGTCGGCCAGCAGGCCGGCCTCCGCGTCGCCGGGCATGCCCTCGCAGGGATAGGTCTCGCCGTGGTAGTTCGGGTTGCGCTGCAGCACGTGGCGGCGGTCGCGCACGAAGTCGACCATCATGTACGGCCCCGTGCCCACCGGCCACTGGTTCAGCGACAGGCCGTTCTCGCTCATGCCGTCCTGGGCGTAGAAGGCGTCGGCCTCCCACGGGATGGGCGCCAGGAAGGGCATCGCCATCCAGTAGCTCCACTGCGGGTACTTGCCCTTGAGCCGGATGCGCCAGGTGTACTTGTCGACCGCCGTGCTGCCGGCCAGCGGCCACTTGCGGAAGTCGAGGAAGGGCTTGTCGCGGGCGTCGCGCGGCAGCCCGGCGAGCAGCTTGGCGTCCTCGCGCTTGACCATGTCGGCGTACTCGCGCAGGCCGATCACGTACTCGGAGAAGATCGCGAAGACCGGCGCCTCGATGCGCGTCGTCGCGTGGCGCTTGAGGGCGTAGACGAAGTCGTCGGCGACGAGCTCGCGCGTGCCCTGGTGCTCGAACTCCAGCGGCGAGCGCTTGGCGCCGAGCTGCTCGCGCGTGAGGTTCAGGTACAGCGGCCGGCCCTGGTCGTCACGCGCGAACGCCGGGTGCGGCTGGAACATGATGCCCGGCCGGATCTTGACGTCGTAGACGCTCTCGGCGATCTGGTCCGGCGGCGCGTTGTCGGGCAGCTCGCGGCCGTCGCGGTCGAGGTAGCGCGGCTTGGCGACCTCGGCCGCCGACTTCGGGATCAGCGTGTACGGCCGCTTCAGGTAGTGGTACCCGTAGGGCGGCTCGTAGATCTGGTAGGTGTACGCCGACTCGGGGTTGGCGTAGGAGGCCACCGGGTCCAGGTAGCGCGGCGAGCGCTCGTCGAACGAGTAGAACATCGTGTTCTCGCGTTCGGCGCCGGCGGGGTACGGGCTGTTGTTGCAGCCTGCGGACAGCAGGGCCGCGGCCAGGCCCAAGGCCAGCCCGAGACGGACGACGATCGAATTCCCGCGCATGCGGTCGCACTCCTCGCGGCGCCGGCCTCGGGGGGATGGGCCCCGCGGCCGACGGCATCAATACCGGATCCGCCTACACGGCCTCGCTCGTGACGGGCACCGGCGGAAAAGCCCGCGATTCTAGGGGTCTGCGCGGGCTCACCAACCCACGAGCACGTCGCGGCCCTGCACCAGCAGCTCGACCTTGGCCCCCACCGGCAGCGTCACCTTGGTCGGCACGTGGCCGAACGGCAGCCCGGTGAGGATCGGCACGCCGGTCTGCGCACGCAGGTACTCGACCACCGTCTTCAGCTTGTAGCCGCGGTCGGACTTCACCGGCTTCCACTCGGTGAAGCTGCCCAGCAGCAGCGCCTTCTGCGCCCCCAGCACGCCGGCCTGCAGCAGCTGCAGCAGCATGCGCTCGACGCGGTACGGGTGTTCTGCGACGTCCTCCAGGAACAGCACGCCGCCACGGATGCGCGGCCAGTGCGGCGTGCCCAGCAGCGAGCACAGCACCGTGAGATTGCCGCCCCAGAGCGTGCCCTTGGCCGAAAGGCCGTCGAAGCCGGCCTCGGTGCGGAACCCCACCGCCTCCAGCTCGCCGCGCATGGCCTCGACGAAGCAGCCCTCGGTGACCTCGTCGACGCCGCCGTCGGCGTCGGAGCGCCCGAAGTCGTAGGCCGCCAGCGGGCCGGCCCAGCTGCGCGCGCCGCCGTGGGCCAGCATGCCCAGCTGCAGTGCCGTCAGGTCGCTGTGGCCGACCCAGCGTGTGCCCTGCTCGACGCTGCGCGCCAGCAGCGCCCAGTCCAGCCGGTCGAGCAATCGCGTCGTGCCGTAGCCGCCGCGTGCGGCCATCGCGACCGATGGCGCGGCCTCGGCGACACGGTGGATCGCCGCCAGCCGGGTGTCGTCGTCGCCGGCGAAACGCTGCTGCCGCGCCAGCGCCGACTCGTCGATCGACACCTCGAAGCCCAGCCCGGCCAGGCGCTTGGCGGCGCGGCGCAGCACCGGGGCCGACGGCAGCGCCCCGGCGGGAGAGAACAGATGCAGGGTCTGCGCCGCCGGCGGCTCGTGCCCGCAGGCGCAGCCGGGGCCGTGTTCGTCGTGATCGGGGTGAGCGTGGTGTGAAGTCATGAGGAGGTCGGAGGCCAGCTGTCGAGCTCGCGCGTCTCGCCGGCGGGGATGGCGCGCGCGGCGCGGGCCTCGCGCGCCAGGGCCCGGCGTTCGGCGAAGAAGCGGCGCAGCAGGTCGCCGCATTCGGCGGCCATCACGCCGCCGACGATCTGCGTGTGGTGGTTCAGGCGCCGGTCGGCGAAGAGGTCGACGACCGAGCCGGCGGCGCCGGTCTTGGGGTCCGGCGCGCCGAAGACGATGCGCTTGAAGCGCGCGTGCATCAGCGCCATCGCGCACATCGCGCAGGGCTCCAGCGTCACGTAGAGCTCGCACTCGGGCAGGCGGTAGTTGCCCAGCAGCGTGGCGGCGTGGCGCAGCGCGACGATCTCGGCATGCGCCGTCGGGTCGTGGGTGGTGATCGGCCGGTTGTAGCCGGTGGCCAGCACCTGCGGGCCTTCGGGCCCGGGACGCATGATGACCGCGCCGACCGGCACCTCGCCGACGAGCCAGGCGTTCTGCGCCTGGTCCAGCGCGATCGCCATCGCGTGCAGGTCACGCTCGTGCTGCAGTCCGGAATCGGTCACGGTGTCGAGGGGTTCAGCCAGGCGGCACGGATGCGGCGGCCGCACTGCACCGAGTCGACGGCGACGGTGGTGTCGGGATCGCGGTCGAGCAGCGCCAGGCGCGAGATCACGCCGTACCAGGTCCTGGACGCGTCGATCCACGGGTAGAAGCCGAAGGCGCCGGGGCTGCTGAAGGCGCCGTCGCCGACCGTGGGGTCGTCCTCGACCCAGTGGCCGATCGAGTAGTGCCACTGCTCGCCGGCGGGCGACGGCGTGAACTTGGCCTGCGCGCAGCTCGCCGGGTCGACGCAGACCGGGTGCGTGCCCAGCGCGGCGCGCCCGTGGCTCAGCGTGCCGTCGAGGATGCGGCGCAGGAAACGCGCGTAGTCGGCGGCCGTGGTCTCGACACCGCCGGCGGGCTGCGGGCCCGAGTAGCCGAGCACGATCTCGCTGCCGAGCACCCGGCGCACCTCGGACGCCAGGGCGTCGGCATCGAGGTCGGCCAGCCCGTTGCGCGCGGCATGCACCTGCATGTGGGCGCCGCTGTAGACGAAGAAGCCGTCGTTCTCCTCGACATAGTCGCCGTTGCTGCCGCCGCGGCGACCGCCGCGCTCCAGGCAGCTGCCGACCGTCGTGTCGGGCCCGCAGAAGCTGAAGTTGGTGTAGCCGCTGCGAAAGGTCAGGAAGTCGACGTCCTCGGCGCTCAGCAGTCCCTGCTGGCGCTGCACGAAGTACACGCCGTAGAGCCACTTGGACGCCGAGGCGACGGCCAGCCGGGTGTCGGCCGTCACGCTGAGCGCGCCGGCCGACACGCTGCCCGAGGCCCGCGCGCCGGCGGCGTCGCCGATCTCCCAGTAGAACGGGCGGATCTGGCGGCAGTCTTCGGCACCGTCGGCAACCGCCTGGGCCGCAGCGGTGCGCTGGGCCAGCGTCGGCGTGCTGCTGGTCTCACCGCCGCCGCCGCCACCGCCGCAGCCGGCGAGCACGCCCAGCAGCAGCGGCGCCAGGCGGCGCAGGACGGGAGTGGCGGGCGTTCGGTCCATGGGCGGAGCATTATCGCGGGCCTGCAGGCGCCGCGATGACAGCGGCACCTGCAAGCGCACGCCCCTCAGCCGCGGGGCATGAAACGATGCGAGGCCGCCTCGACGACGATCGTGCCGGGGCATTCGACGCGCAGCCCGCCACGCTCGAGCACCACGCCGGCCCCGCCCTCGACGGCCAGCACCAGGCGGCGGCCGGCCAGGAGGTCGGCCCGATCACCCGCGGCGCCCAGCGACACCGCGCCGCGCGCCTCCAGCGCCACGTTGGCGGCGTCGGCCCGCAGCTCGAAGCCGCCGCCGGCCGCGACGACCAGCCCCGCCGCGGTGTCGGGTGCCGGCTCGGCGTCGTGCTCCAGCGCCCCGGCCAGCACCGACACACGCCCCTGAGCCCCGAGCTGCCAGCCGCCGGCCGCGAACTCGGCCAGGTCGCGGCCGGCGACGCGGCTCAGCGTGCCGGTGGCGGCCACGACGGACGCCGCCGCCGCGTGCAGCACGCCACCGGCGGCGTCGGCCACCACCGCCGGCGCCGGGCCGGGCCCGGCCCGCAGCGCCTCGCAGACGCGCGCCACGCCGTCCCCGCCGGCCGGCTCCAGGGCACCGGACGGCAAGGTGCGATGCCCCGTGGCCGCCTGGGCCAGCGTGTGCACCAGGCGCTGCAGCTCCTGCGCCAGCGCCTGTCCGGCGGCGTTGTCCGCGGCCGCCGCAGCGGCCGGCGCGGCGCGAGCCAGCAGCAGAAGGCCGCAGGCCGCACGCACCGCCCCGGCCGCGTCGGAGCGCAGCTCGAAGCCGGCGCCGCGTGGCGTGCCGCGGCGGTTGCCGGCCTGGTGGACCAGTGCCCCGAGATTCAGCTGCGTCGCCGCCAGCGACGTCGCGAGCTGGACCCGCAGCGCGCCGTCGCTGTCGTCGAACACGAGCTGGTTCCAGCCCTCGCCGCCGAGTTCGCGGCTGCGCCAGCCGCTCATCGCGGCGGCGTTGCCCTGGCCTCCATGCGCGGGCGCCGCGGGCGAGGCGCCATGCCAAGGGGGCGCGTGCGCGCCGGCGATGCAGTTGCCCTGCCCCGCCGGCTGGTGGTCGGAGCCCGCGGGCAGCGGCGGCCGGGGCACGGCCGCAGCGCCGCCGGGCGTCGGTTCGACACCACCTTCGCCGATGCCGTCGTGCACGCCGGCCAGCACCACCATCCGCTCCGGGTCGCCGTCGAGCAGCCCGACCAGCACACGCTGCCCGACACGCGGCAGCCACTGCGCCGCGACCCCGGCGCCGGCCCAGGGCTGCACGACCCGCAGGCGGCCGGTCGCGTCGGCCGTCCACCGGCCCGGCGTGGCGATCTCGGGCGCCTGGAAATCCAGGCGCACACGCACGCGGCCCTCGGCATCGGCCGCCAGGCTGCCCGCTGCGCAGCCATCGTCGCCAACGACCACCGCGCCCAACAGCCCGGAGACGCCGCTGCGCGGGGACGGCACGCGCGCAGCGTCGGCGACCGGCCGCCAGGGCCGGTCGCGCTCGACGGCGACGAAGGCATTCGCATAACCGCAGGACTGCGCTGCAGCCCTCAGCGCGGGGTCGAGCCAGCCAGCCTCGAGCGGCAAGCCCGGCGCGCGCGCCTGCCAGGGTGCTGCGCGATCGCCGGCACCCTCGTTGACGCCGGCGTGCAGCACCCGTACCGGCAGCAGCGGCGGCACCGATCGGTCGTCGCGCAGGCCGAACCAGCGCCCGGGCGCCAGGCTGCGCACCGTGCCGCGCCCGTGCCACTCGCGCATGCCGCAGCGTCGCGCCTGGAACAGCCTTTCGAGCCGGCGTCGCGCCGCGTCGCCGTCGGCGAACTCGGCATCGCGCGCAGCCAGGCGCTCCGGAGCCGGGCCGCCGGGCGCACCCGCCAGGCTCGCCGCCAGCACACGGCCGGCCATCGCATCGACGCTGGCCGCGACCAGGCCGGGCGGCGGCAGGCGGGTCGTGCGCGCGAGCGCCACCAGCACCTCGGCATCCCGCGCCGGCTCGCCCGCGTGCAGCGTCCAGCCGCCGACGGCGGCCGCGCCGGCGTCCTCGGCGCACTCCTGCGTGTCGTCGGTCTGCGCGAGCACGTGGACGGTGTCGCTCCCGGGGTCGATGCGCAGCACGAGGCCCTCGGCGGCCAGCAGGCCCAGCAGGAAATCCAGGTCGGTCTGGCGGTACTGGACGGTGACGTCGCGCAGCGCGCCGGCCGAGGCCGATGCCGCCAGGTGCCAGCGGGCCACGGCGGCATAGGGCTCGAAGACATCCTGCAGGACCTCCTGCAGCGCGCGCGCCAGCCACATCCTGCTGTGCACGCCGTGCTCCAGCAGCGCGAGCCAGCTGCGCACCCGCAGACGGTAGCGCGCCAGGCCGCCGTCGGCATCACCCGCCTCGGCCTCGAACACCAGGCCGCAGCGCCGCGACACCCGGCCATCGGCATGGCGCGCGAGCAGCGCCAGCGGCCGGCCGAGCATCGGCGCCAGATCCAGCGTGGCGTCGGCGGCACGGCAGGCGAGCTCCATCTCGCCGGGCTCGTTCAAGCCCTCGCGGGCCGCCCAGGCCTCCAGTTGCAGGCCCGGCGGCAGGTCGGACGCGTGCAGCAGGAAGCGCGCGCCCCCCTCGGTCCCGGCCGACGCCGGCCCGCCGCCTCGCCGGCCGGGCGGAGGCGGAATCGACGTCGGGGCGGAGCGCTGGAACATCGTCGGGCGGCACGCAGGACGCCGCCGGACGCGACGGCACCGCCATCGTAGGCAGGCGCCTTCGGCGGCCACTCCCCACGGCGGAGGCGCCGCCGCGAGCCCCCTCCGCGGAGGGATGGTCGCAGCAGACCGGGTCGGCACACTGCCACGGCCCACCCCGAGTCCAGCCCACGCGGAGCCACCATGTCCAGTCCGGTCGTCCTCGTCGCCGTCCTGCTGTACTTTGCCGCCGTCAGCGGCGTGCTCGGCCTGATCATGCTGCCCCACTGGCAGGCCCAAGCCGGGCGGCTGGTGGTGCGCGCATGGCAGCGGCTGCGCCCGGGGCAAGAGCTGGTGCTGCCGGCCGGCCTGCGAAAACTCGGGCGGCCGTTCGCCGCGCTTCACGCCGGCCTCGAGGCCGACCGCCTGCCGCCGCACCTGATGCTGCTCGGGCTGCTGACGGCGGTCGTCATCGCCGCGGGCCCGGTCGCCGGTTTGCTGCTGCACGAGCGTATCGGGGCCCGTCTGCCACTGGCCAGCTTCGGCACGCCGTCGGCGGCGGACGATCGCATCGCGCCGCGGCTGGCGCCTGCGATGGTGGCCGAGCCTTTGCCGCCCGCCTGGCTGCACGAGGCTGGCCAGCCGCGCGGTCAGGAGCACGGTGCCGATCGCGACTGGTCGAAACTGCAGCCGCAGTTCCGGCGCCGGCTCGTCGCGCTGTTCGAGATCGCGCAGGAGCGCCACGGTTACCAGGTCGTGCTGATGGAAGGCCACCGCAGCGCCGAACGTCAGGCCCGGCTGGCAGCACTCGGTCCGGCCACCACCCTCGCCGGCCCCGACCGCAGCCGCCACCAGGCCGGCCTCGCGGCCGACCTCGCCTTCGTGCGCGACGGCCGCCTGCACTGGTCCGAGCGCGACCCGTGGACGCTGCAGGCCTACCGGCACATCGGCGAGATCGCGACCTCGCTCGGCCTGCAATGGGGCGGCCACTGGACGTCGCTGCGCGACCTGGCCCATGTCGAATGGCGGGATCGGGAGCCGGCGTCGGCGCCCGGCGCGCCGCCGTCCGCGGCCGTGCTCGCCTCGGCGCGCTGATCCAACGCCACGACGATGTCCCGCGCCTACGTCCGTGTCGGCGACCGCACCAGCCACGGCGGCGTCGTGCTGGCCGGCAGCCCGAACACCGAGCTCCAGGGCCGTGCGGTGGCCCGCGTCGGCGATCCGGTCAGCTGCCCGCACAAGGGGCACGGCCAGCACAACCGCATCGTCAGCGGCGACCCACGCCTGCTGATCGACGGCCAGCCGGCGGCACGCGAGGGTGATCGCTGCGCCTGCGGCGCGCGGCTGCTGGCGTCGCAGACGACGGCGGGCGACTGACATGACCAGCGTCCCGTCTCCGCGCCGGCAGGCCGGCACGAAGCTCGCACGTCTGGCCGCAGCGGCCGGCGTGCTGCTGCTGGCCGCAGGCGCCTCGCTGGCTGCGGTGGCCGCAGGCGCGGGGCGCGCATGGGCTGCCGGCGCCGCACTCGTCGTGCTGCTGGTGGCCGCTGCGGGATGGGCGATCGGCCAACACCGCGACCGTCGGCGCGCCCGGCAGCTCGAGGCGGCCGTCGCCGGCCAGGCGCCGGCCAGCGGCGGCGACGCCCTGCGCGAGCGCCTGCGCCTGGCGATGCGCACGCTGCGCCGCTCGCGCCTGGGCCAGGCGCACGGCCACGCGGCCCTGTACGCCCTGCCCTGGTACGTGGTGATCGGCGAGCCGGCGGCCGGCAAGAGCAGCGCGGTGCTGGCCTCCGGGCTGGGTTTTCCGTTCGACGGGAGCGGCACGGCGGTGGGCGGCGTCGGCGGCACGCGCGACTGCGACTGGTTCTTCGGCTCCGAGGCCATCGTGCTCGACACCGCCGGGCGCTACGCGGTGCAGCCCGAGGACCGCGACGAGTGGCTCGAGTTCCTGCGCCTGCTGCGGCGCGCCCGGCCGCGGGCGCCGCTCGATGGCGTCGTGGTCGTCGCGAGCGTCGCCGAACTCGCGCGCCTGGGCGCCGACGGCATCGTCGCGCTGGCCCGCCGGCTGCGTTCGCGGGTCCACGAGCTGAGCGAGCGGCTGGAGATCGTGATGCCGGTCTACCTGGTGTTCACGAAGGCCGATCTGGTCGACGGCTTCGAGCCGTTCTTCGCCGACGCCGACGACACCGAACGTGAGCGCGTCTGGGGCAGCACGCTGCCCTGCCGCGATGCCGGCACGGCCAGCGCGGCGCAGCGTTTCGAGGCCGGGTTCGCCGCGCTGCGCCAGGGCCTGCGCGAGCGCGCGCTCGCCCGGCTGGGCGCCGAGGGCGGCGCGGCAGCGCCCCAGGTTCTCGGCTTCACGCTCGAGTTCGCCGCGCTCGAGCCGGCGCTGACGAGCTTCGTCGCCACGCTCTTCGACGACGACCCGTATCACCTGCGCCCGCTGCTGCGCGGCTTCTATTTCACCAGCGCGCTGCAGTCCGGCCAGGCCCGCCCGATGGCCTGCGCCGCAGTCGCGCAGCGCTTCGGTCTGGCCCCGGACACCGTCGCGACGGCAGCGCGGCGGCCCGGGCCGTCGAACGGACGGCCGTTCTTCCTGCAACCCCTGTTCGGCCGCGTGCTGGGGGGCGACCGCGGGCTGGTGCGCCGGCAGGCGTCGCCCCGCCGTCGCCGCCTGCAGCGTGCCGGTTTTGCCGCCTCGCTGCTGCTCGTGGCCGTGGCGCTGGGCGGCATGAGCACGTCCTACCTGGCAAACCGCAGCCTGGTCGCGGACACCGCTGCCGAACTCGAGCGCCTGGCGGCACGGGCATCCGAGGGAGACGATCCCGGCCCACGGCTGGCGGCCCTCGAAGGCCTGCAGCAGCGGTTGCAGGCGCTGCAGGCCTGGCGCGGCTCGGCGCCGTGGTCGCTGCGCTGGGGCCTGTACCAGGGCGAAGCCCTCGAGTCGCGGCTGCAGGCCGACTACCACGCCGGCCTGCAGGCGCTGCTGCTGGCGCCCGCCGCCCAGGCCCTCGAACGAGAACTCGAGGCCTTCGCCGGCCGCGACCCGGCGTCACCGCCCTCCGGTGACGGCGACGCCGACGCCGCCTACGGCGCGCTGAAGGCCTACCTGATGCTGGCCGAACCCGGCCGCCGCGAGGCGGCACACCTGAAGGATCAGCTGACGCCGCGCTGGCGCGACTGGCTTGCGGCCCGCCGAGGCGCGGCGCTCGACGACGAGACGCTGCGACGCGCGCAGGCGGTGGCGGCGTTCGCGTTGTCGGGCGGCGGCGAGGCGGTCTTCCCGCCGCTGCCGCTGCGGGCCACGCTGGTCGACGCGGTGCGCCGGCGTCTGCACACGGCGCGCGACACACGCCCGCCGGAAGAACGGGTCTACGCCGAGATCCGGGAGCGTGCCGCGGCGCGTTACGCGCCGGTCACGCTGGCCGGCTTGCTCGGTGCCGCCGACGACACCCGCGCCCCGTTCAGCGGCGGCGAGGTGGTATCGGGCGTCTACACCGCCGAAGCCTGGCACGGGCTGGTGGAACCGGCGATCCGCGCGGCGGCCGAAGGGGCGCTGCAGCGGCAAGACTGGGTCCTCGACACCACGACCAGCGAAGACCTGTCGCTGCGCGGCAGCCCGCAGCGCATCCGGGAGGACCTGAGCGCGCGTTATCGGCGCGAACACGCCGCCGCATGGCAGCGCTTCGCCGACGGGCTGAGCGTCGGCCCGTTTGCCGGCCCCGGCGACGCCGCAGCCGCGCTGGAGCGCCTGGCCGATCCGGCCCTGTCGCCGCTGCGCCGCCTGGTGCTGGCCATCGCACGGCAAACGCCGGCCGCGGAACAAGACCTCGCGCCGGCCGTCGCCGGCGGCCTGGCGGCGTGGGCGCGCCACGCGATCGGCGGCGTGACACCCGGCGCCCAGGCGGCAACGCCGGTGGCGGGCCGCGCCTCGGGCGCCGACATCGCGGCGGCACTGGCCGACTTCGCCGCGCCCCGCCCGGCAGGCGAGGCACCGGCCGCGCTGGCACGCTACGAGGCGGCGCTGGGCCGGGTGCGCACGCGCATGCAGGCACTGGCGCAGTCCGAAGATCCCGGCCCCGGGGCGCGAGACCTGCTCGCGGCCACGCTGGCCGACACCGAGAACTCGGAACTCGCGGCCGCGCTGCGCCTGAGCGAGGAACTGCTGGCTGCCGTGCCGACTGGCGCGCGCTCGCTGCTGCGCCCGCTGCTCGTGCGCCCGCTGTCGGCCAGCGTCGCGGTGCTGGTGCCACCCGCCGAAGCCGAGCTGAACCGGCGCTGGCAGGCCGAGGTACACGACGGCTTCGCGCGCTCGCTGGCCGCGCGCTACCCGTTCGCGCCGGGTGCACGCGTCGAAGCCGCGGCCGAGGAGATCCTGCGCGTCTTCGGGCCGGCCGGCAGCATCGCGCGTTTCACCGACGCCGCGCTGGGTCCGCTGGTCCTGCGCCGCGGCGACACGATCGAGCCGCGGCGCTGGGGCGACCTGGGCGTGCGCCTGCGTGCCGAGTTCACGCGCGGTGTGCCGGGCTGGCTGGCCGCCGACGGCGTGCCCGGGGCCGGGCGCGAAGCCTCGACGGCCTTCCAGCTGCGGCCGCTGCCCAGCCCGGCGCTGGTCGAGTACACGGTCGAGATCGACGGCCAGACGCTGCGTTACCGCAACGCGGCCGCCGGCTGGGCCGACTTCGTCTGGCCGCACAGCAGCGCGGCGCCGGGCGTGCGCATCCGCGGCACGACGGCCGACGGCGCAGCGGTCGTCTTCGTCGACGCACCGGGCGCCTTCGGCCTGGACCGGGCCTTCGAACTCGCCGACCGTCGGCGGCAGGACGACGGCAGCACCGAGCTGGCCTGGACGCAGGACGGCCACACGCTGCGCCTGCGTCTGCGCCTGGTGCGCGCCGCCGCCGGCGCCGGGGCCGCGGGGGCCTGGCGTGGCCTGCAGCTGCCCGCGCTGGTGGCCGGCCCCGTGAAGCCCGAGCCCGGCAACACCCGATGAACACCCGACTGCCCAGCAACACGATGCCGGTGCACGCCGCCTGCTTCGGCAAGCTGCCGTCGCAGCCCGACTTCGTGCGCGACAGCCGCCATCCCAGCCTGGAGGCCTGGATCGACCGCTGGCTCAGCCAGGCCCTGGAGTCGGCAGCGTCGGACGCCCACTGGAAGCGGCTCTACGACAGCGCCCCGGCGCTGGACTTCGCCGTGCTGGGGCCGGCGTCGCCCATCGCCGTCGCCGGCCACCTGCGGCCCAGCCGCGACGCCGCGGGCCGGCGCTTCCCGTTCGCCGTGGCGCTGCAGTGCGACAGCACGATGCCGAGGCTGCGTGCAGCGCGCGCGCCGCTGGTCTTCGCGCGCACCTGGCAGCGCTGCGCGGAGGCAGCCGGCCGCGCCGCGGCCCGGCCGCTGCGGCCGGCGGCGGTGGTCGAACACGAACTCGCGGCGCTGCGTGTGCCCGAGCCCTGGGACTACGAAGCGAGCTGCGCCGACCACGCCGCACTCGAAACCCTGGGCGGCCTGGAGGCAAGGCTGCACCCGGCGCATCCCGAGATCGACCTGCGGGCCACGCTGCTGGCGCTGGGGGCCCTGCTGCAGCCGCTGGCACGCCGCGGGGCCGGCGTGCCGGCGCGAGGCCTGAGCCTGCCGCTGCCGTCGACGGCCGCCGAGCAGCCGGTCGTCGCCGCCTGGTGGACGTCACTGGTGGCCGACGCGCTGGGTGCCGCCGGCCACGACTGGCTGCTGCTGCGCCCCGGCGGCGGCGCAGGGGCGTCGCCGCGCCTGCTGCTCGAGTTCTCCGGCGCCTGTGCCGAAGCGCTGCAGGCCGCCTGGGACCCGCATCGCTGCGCCGAGCGTTACGTCGACCTCGCCGCCCCGGCCTGGGCCGAGGCGGTGGCCGAGCGCAACGAGCACACGCGCCGGCTCGCCGCCTACCTGAACCACGGCTCGCTGTCGCTGGCACTCGCCGCCGCCAGCTGGCGCGAGGCCTTCGCGGCCGATGGGCCATGAGGCGGGCCACCGTCCTCGCCATGGTGGCCTGGGCTGCCGGCCACGGCCACGCGGCCAGCGGCCGTGTGCTGCTCGACGGCGTGGTGCCAGACGAGGCAACGAAGCGGGCGATCGCCGCCCAGGCGCGCGAGGTCTTCGGCGCCGACCGTGTCGACGACCGGCTGCGCCTCGGGGCGGTGGCGGCCCCGCCGGGCTGGGCCGACGCGGCACGGCGCCTGGTGGTCCCGGCGTTGCGCCAGGTGGCACGCGGCGAGCTGACGCTGCACGGCCGGGACGCCCGCATCGAAGGCGAGGTCGCCGACGAAGCGGCACGGCGGGCGCTGCTGCGTGCGCTCTCCGCCCCCGCCGACGGCTGGCCGCTGCACGACGCGCTGCGCCTGAGCGCAGCGCCAACGGGTCGCAAGCCGCCGGTCCCGGTGCCCGGCGTCGAGTTCGAGCCCGGCAGCGCCCGGCTGACCGACGCCGGCATCGAACGCCTGGACGGCCTGCTGGCGACGTTGAACCGCGCGCCGGCACGCCGCTTCGAGGTCGTCGGCCACACCGACGACGCCGGCCCCCGGGACCTCAACCTGGCGCTGTCGCGTGAGCGCGCCGAGGCGGTGCGCGCGCACCTCGTCGCCCGCGGCGTGGCCGCGGCCCGCATCGAGGTCCGAGGCGCAGGCCCTGACGAGCCCGCAGCCGACAACGGCACGGCCGCGGGCCGGGCCCGCAACCGGCGCATCGAGCTGCGCCCGCTCGACTGACGCCGCCACGCCCCCGGGAGCCCCGCCCATGACCCCAGCAGACCTCCTGGCCCCGCTGCCCGGCGAAACCGGAACCGGAAGCGACCTCGCGCTCGGGCCCGAGTTCGAGGCCATCGCGCGCTGGCGCGAGGAAGACGATGCCACGCTGGCCCAGGGCGCGTGGCGCACCCCGCCGCGCCAGGCCGACTGGGACGCCGTGCAGCGCGAGTGCGCCGCCCTGCTGGCCACGCGCAGCAAGGACCTGCGGCTGGCCGGCTGGTGGGGCGAAGCCTCGGCCCGGCTGCAGGGCCCCGCCGGCCTGGCCGACGGGCTGGAGCTCGCCGCGGCCCTGTGCGAGCGTTTCGGCGCGGAGCTGCATCCGCGCATCGTCGACGGCGACGCCGAACCGCGCGCCGCGGCGCTGGGCTGGTGGCTGTCGCGGGTGGTGCGCCTGGCCGGCACCGCGCCGGCGCTGCGCCTGGGGCGCCGCGGGCTGGGCATCGGCGAGCTGGAACTGCTGCGCCGGCGCGCAGCCCTCTCGGCGGACAACCCCGACGGCGCAGACGGCGCCGTGCAGAAGGAGCTGAACCAGGCGCTGGCCACCGGCGTGGACCAGGCCGCGCACGGCCCCGCTGCCGCGCTGCGGCGCGCCCGCGAGGCGCTGTCGCGGCTGCAGGCCGTGTGCGACACGCAGTTGCAGGCGGACTGCCCCTCGTTCGACGCCGCCACCGACGCGCTGGAACAGGCCGCGGCCACCTGGGCGCGTTTTGCCCGCGACGGCGGCCTGGCGGTGCCCGATGCCGTCGGCCCCGCACACCCGCCGGGCGGTGGATCGACCGGCGGCCAGACCCTTCCGGAGAGCCCTTCGTCAGCCGCGGCGCCGCGGCCGGCCAGCCCGGACGACGACCCGGCCGGAGCATGGCACCGGCCGGAGAGTGGCGAGCCGCAGGGCCGGGACCAGGCGATCGCCCAGTTGCGCCAGATCGCCGAGTACCTGCACCGCACCGAGCCGCACAACCCGGCGGCCTATCTCGCCGACAAGGCGGCGCGCTGGGCCGGGCTGGCGCTGCACGCCTGGCTGCGCGAGGTGCTGGCCGACGAGCAGGCGCTGGCACGCCTGGAGACGACGCTCGGCGTCAGCCGCGGCGCGGACCCCGGGCACGAGGCGCGCTGAAACCGCCTGAAGAGCGGCTGGGACGGCTGGGACGACCGGAGTTGCTGGGATGGCCGGGACGGCCGGAGCAGTCGCAGCAGCCCCTTGCCGCGGCTGATGCCGGTCGGCATCCGGCGGCGAGGGGCCGCGGCGGCCGCGGCGACGGGCCGCGGCGGCTGCAGCCTGGCGCCGGCCTGTCGCAGGTCTGCGACCCGTGGACAGCCGAATCGGTGATGCGGCCACGAGTCCGGTGCAGGGCGCCTCCCGGCGCCCTGCCACCGGCTCAGCGCGGCGCGCTGGCCGCCGGCGCCGCCGCCGCCGCCGTGGTGGCGTCGGCCTCGCGCCAGCCGCCGCCCAGCACGCGGTACAGCGTGACCAGGTTCTGCGCCTGCAGCGCACGCACCTGGACCTCGCTCTGCTGCGCCGCGAACAGCGAACGCTGCGCGTCCAGCAGGTCGAGGTAGCTGGCCGCGCCGTTGCGGTAACGCAGCTCGGCCAGCTCGACGCGGCCCTGCTCGGCCTTCACCTGGGCCTGCAGCGCAGCGAGCTGCTCGCCCAGCGTCGCCCGGCCGGCCAGCGCGTCGGCGACCTCGCGGAACGCCGCCTGCACTGCCTTCTCGTACTGCGCGACGGCGATGTCGCGCCCGGCGTTGGCCGAGTCGAGGTTGGCGCGGTTGCGGCCGGCATCGAAGATCGGCATCAGCAGCTGCGGCGCGAAGGTCCAGCCGGTGCTGCCGCCCTTGAACAGGCCGCTCAGCTCGCTGCTCGCGCTGCCGGCGGTGGCCGTCAGCGTGATCTGCGGGAAGAACGCGGCACGCGCGGCGCCGATGCGGGCGTTGGCCGCGATCAGCTGCTGCTCGGCCTGCAGCACGTCGGGCCGGCGCGTCAGCACCTGCGACGGCAGCCCGGCGGGCAGCTCGGGCAGCGCCGCCTGCTCCGACAGCGGCAGCGCTGCCGGCAGGTCGCCCGGCAGCGGCTGGCCGAGCAGCAGCACGAGCGCGTTCTCGTCCTGGGCGCGCTGGCGCAACAGCTGGGCGTGCGTTGCACGCGCCGCCTCGTACAGCGACTGCGCCTGGCGCAGGTCGAGCTGCGACGAGGCGCCGACGTCGAAGCGCAGCTGCGTCAGCTTCAGCGACTCGGCGCGCGTGGCGAGCGTTTCGCGTGTCACGCGCAGCAGCTCGTCGTCGGCCTGCAGCGCCAGGTAGCCGTTGGCCACCGACGCGATCAGGCCGATGTGCACTGCCTTGCGCGCCTCCTCGGTGGCCAGGTAGCTGGCCAGCGCGGCGTTGTTCAGGCTGCGCACGCGGCCGAACAGGTCCAGCTCGTAGCTCGACACCGCCAGGCCGGCCTGGTAGGTGCTGTTGATGCCGGAGTCGGTGGACACGCGGTTGCCGCTGACGCCGACGCCGAGCGTCGGGAACAGATCGGCGCGCTGCACGCCGTACTGCGCCCGCGCCTGCTCGATGTTGAGCACGGCGACACGCAGGTCGCGGTTGTTGGCCAGCGCGATGCCGACCAGGCGCTTCAGGCGTTCGTCGCGGAAGAACTGCTGCCAGGGCAGGTCGGCCGCGGCGACGGCGCCGGGCCCCGTCGTGCCGCCGGCCTCGGGGAAGGCGCCGGCCACCGGGGCGGCCGGGCGCTGGTAGTCGGGCGCCAGCGTGCCGCAGCCGGCGAGCACCGCCGCGGCGACCAGCGTCAGGCCCGGAAAGATACGACGCGCGGCCATCACTTCTTCTCCTCGCCGGCCGCCGGGGCTTCGCCCTCGGCCGCCTCGTGCGCGTACATGCGCCGTTGTCGTTCGCTGCCCTTGAACATCTTGCGCACCAGCACGAAGAACAGCGGCGTGAAGAACACCGACAGCACGGTGGCGGTGAGCATGCCGCCCATCACGCCGGTGCCGATCGAGTTCTGGCTCGCCGAGCCCGCGCCGCTGGAGATCGCCAGCGGCAGCACGCCCAGGATGAAGGCCATCGAGGTCATGACGATCGGGCGGAAGCGCAGGTGCGCGGCCTCCAGCGCCGACTCGACCAGGCTCTTGCCCTGCGCGTGCAGGTCCTTCGCGAACTCGATGATCAGCACCGCGTTCTTCGCCGACAGGCCGATGATCGTGATCAGGCCGACCTTGAAGTACACGTCGTTCTCGAAGCCGCGCAGCAGCGTCGCCAGCGCGACGCCGACGACGCCCAGCGGCACCACGAGGATCACCGACAGCGGGATCGACCAGCTCTCGTACAGCGCCGCCAGGCACAGGAACACCGCCAGCAGCGAGAACGCGAACAGGATCGTCGCCGTCGAGCCCGAGAGCTTCTCCTCGCGCGAGGTGCCGGTCCACTCGAAGGCGAAGCCCGGCGGCAGCTGGCCGGCCAGCCGCTCCATCTCGGCCAGCGCGTCGCCAGTGCTGTAGCCCGGCGCGGCCGCGCCGGCGATGCGCATCGCCGGATAGCCGTTGTAGCGCACCGTCTGCATCGGGCCGGTGACCCACTCGGTCGTCGTGAACGCCGACAGCGGCACCGGCTTGCCCGACGAGTTCAGCGCGTTGATGCGCAGCAGATCCTCGGGCTGCATGCGCGCCGGCGCATCGGCCTGGACGACGACACGCTGCATGCGGCCGGCGTTCGGGAAGTCGTTGACGTAGGACGAGCCGAGCGATGTGGACAGCGCGGTGTTGATCGCCGAGAAGCCCACGCCCAGCGCCGCCGCCTTCTCGCGGTCGATGTTGAGCTTGAGCTGTGGCGCGTCTTCCAGGCCTTCGGGGCGCACGCCGGCGAGCACCTTGCTCTGCGAAGCCATGAACAGCAGCTGGTTGCGCGCCGCCAGCAGCGCCTCGTGGCCGTTGCCGCCGCGGTCCTGCAGCCGGAACGCGAAGCCGCTGGCCGAGCCCAGCTCGGGGATCGGCGGCGGGCTCACCGGGAAGATGAAGGCGTCGCGGATCTGCGAGAGCGCGCCAAAGGCCCGGCCGACCAGCGCCTGCGCCGAGCCGGTGTGCAGGTCACGCTCGTCCCAGTCCTTCAGCGTGACGAAGCCCAGCGCCGCGTTCTGGCCGCTGCCCGAGAAGCTGAAGCCCATCACGCTGACCATGCTCGAGACCTCGGGCTGCTTGAGCATGAAGTCCTCGACCTGGCTCATCACCGCGCTGGTGCGCTCGGTGGTCGCGCCCGGGGGCAGCTGCACGTTGACGATCAGCGTGCCCTGGTCCTCGTTCGGCAGGAACGAGGTCGGCAGCCGCGCCATCAGCAGCGCCAGCGCGCCGCCGATCGCCGCGTAGATGATCAGCATGCGTCCGCCGCGGCGCAGCACCCAGGCCACGCGGCCCTCGTAGCCGCGCGCGGTGCGCGCGAACGTGCGGTTGAACCAGCCGAAGAAGCCGCCCTTCTCCATGTGGTGGCCGGCCTCGACGGGCTTCAGGAAGGTCGCGCACAGCGCCGGCGTGAACGACAGCGCCATGAAGGCCGAGAACAGGATCGAGGCCACCATCACCGCCGAGAACTGGCGGTAGATGTTGCCGACGGCGCCGCTGAAGAAGGCCAGCGGCACGAACACCGACACCAGCACCACGGTGACGCCGACGATGGCGCCCGAGATCTGGCCCATCGCCTTGCGCGTGGCCGCGCGTGGCGACAGCCCCTCGGTGCTCATGATGCGCTCGACGTTCTCGATGACGACGATCGCGTCGTCGACGACGATGCCGATGACCAGCACCATGCCGAACATCGTCAGTACGTTGATCGAGAAGCCCAGCCCCAGCAGCACCGCGAACGTGCCCAGCAGCGACACCGGCACCACGAGCGTCGGGATGATCGTGTAGCGGATGTTCTGCAGGAACAGGTACATCACGAGGAACACCAGGATCACCGCCTCGATCAGCGTCTCGACGACCTGCTTGATCGAGATGTCGACGAACTTGGAGCTGTCGTACGGGATCGTCGCCTTCACGCCCTGCGGGAAGTAGCGCGAGAGCTCGTCCAGCCGCTCCTTGACCGCCTTGGCGGTGGCCATCGCGTTGCCCGACGGCGAGAGCTGCACGCCGATGCCGGTCGAGGCCTTGCCGTTCAGGCGCGCCTGCGTGGCGTAGGCCTGGGCACCGAGTTCGACACGCGCGACGTCCTTCAGCCGCACGGTCGAGCCGTCGGCGTTGGCGCGCAGCACGATGTTGCCGAACTGCTCGACGGTCTTGAGCTGGCCGTCGACGACGACGGTGGCGAAGATCGGCTGGCCCGGCACGTTCGGCCGGTCACCGATCGTGCCCGAGGCGACCTGCGCGTTCTGCGCCTGGATCGCCGCGTTGACGTCGGCCGTCGACAGCTTGTAGCCGACGAGCTTGGCCGGGTCGATCCAGATGCGCATCGCGCGTTCGGTGCCGAACAGCTGCACCTGGCCGACACCGGGCACACGCTGCAGCTCGGGCACGACGTTGCGCGCCGCGTAGTCGCCCAGCGCCACCGGGTCGTAGGCCGGGTTCTCGGAGGACAGGATCGTGAACAGCAGGAAGTTCGAGCGCGACTTGTCGACGCGCACGCCCTGCTGCGTCACCGCCTGCGGCAGCCGCGGCGTGGCGCGGCTCAGGCGGTTCTGCACGTCGACCTGGGCCAGGTCGGGGTCGGTGCCCGGCTCGAAGCTCAGCGTGATCGAGCCGCTGCCGTCGGCCTGCGCGACCGACTCCATGTAGATCAGGCCCGGCGAGCCGTTCATCTCGCGCTCGATGACGCTCAGCACGCTGTCTTCCAGCGTCTGCGCCGAGGCGCCCGGGTAGGCGGTCTGCACGACGATCGACGGCGGCGCGACCGAGGGGTACTGGGCCACCGGCAGCTGGGTGATCGCGACACCGCCGAAGACGATGACGAACAGCGCGATCACCCACGCGAAGACGGGGCGGTCGATGAAGAAACGTGCCATCTAGACGCCCCTCACTTGGCCGCCGAGGCCGGCGCCGAAGCCGCCGACGCCGCGGCCGCCGGCTGCGAGGCCACGGGGCTCCACGGCACCGGCTTGACGGCGGTCGCGCCACGCAGCTTCTGGAAACCGTCGACGATGATCTTGTCGCCCGCGGCGAGGCCCTCGAGCACGACCCACTGGCCGTCGCGGCCGCCGGCGATCTTCACCGGGCGCGGCGCGAACTTGCCGTCGTCGCCGACGACCAGCACCGTGTCGCCCTGGTTGCCGCGTGTCACCGCCTGCTGCGGCACGAGGATCGCGTCCGACGCGGCCGCCTGCTCCAGGCGCACGCGCACGTACATGCCCGGCAGCAGCGTGCCCTTCGGGTTGGGCAGCTCGGCGCGCAGCGTGATCTGGCCGGTGGTCTCGTCGACCGTCAGGTCGGAGAACAGCAGCTTGCCGGGCGTCGGGTGCACGCTGCCGTCGTCGAGCACGACACGCACCGGCACGGCGCCGCCGACACTCTTGAACTTGCCCGCGGCGATCGCCTGGCGCAGCCGCATCACGTCGGCCACCGGCTGCGTGAAGTTGACGTACATCGGGTCGATCTGCTGCACGACGGCCAGCTGCGTGGCCTCGCCCTGGCCGACGAGCGCGCCCTCGGTGACCAGCGCGCGGCCGACGCGGCCGGAGATCGGCGAGGTGACGGTGGCGTAGCCGAAGTTGATGCTGGCCGTCTGCACCGCGGCCTGCGCGGCGGCGACGTCGGCCTCGGCGGCCTTGGCCGCGGCGACGGCGTCGATGTAGTCCTGCTGGCTGATGGCGTTGGCCTTGACCAGCGGCTCGAAACGCTGGGCCTGGGCGCGCGCCTGGGTCAGCGAGGCCTCGGCGCGCGCGAGCTGGGCGCGGGCGCTGGCCAGCGACGCCTCGTACGGCGCCGGATCGATGCGGAACAGCACCTGGCCGGCCTTGACGTCGCTGCCTTCGGTGAAGCGGCGCTCGACGAGGATGCCGGCGGCACGCGCACGCACCTGCGCCACGCGCGAGGCCTCGGTGCGCCCGGGCAGCTCGTTCACGACGGGAACCGTCTGCACCGCCGCGGTGACGATGCCGACTTCTGGCGGCGGCGGCGCCTGGCCGCCGGCCTGGGCCGGGTCCTGCTTGGAGCAGGCGGCCAGCATCACGGCGGCGGGGACGGCCAGCAGCAGCGGCCATGCGAGCACGCGGCCCGGCGACTTCACGTCACGACGCATCGAGGACAGGCGGAGAACCTTTCTTGTTCGCGAACCGGGGCGGACACTACCCCGAATGGCGCGGGGCCGTGCGTCAACCCCGTGACCAAAGCGCGGAACTATACATACAATCGTGGATGTATGTTTAAGACAGCCTGAAGAGATGGCCCGACGCACCAAGGAGGAAGCCGAGGCGACGCGCGAGCGCATCCTCGACGCCGCCGAGCAAGAGTTCCAGCAACGCGGGGTGTCCGGCACCTCGCTGGAGGACATCGCGCGTGCCGCCGGCGTCACGCGCGGCGCCATCTACTGGCACTTCCGCGACAAGGCCGCGCTCTTCGAGGCCATGATGGACCGCGTCGTGCTGCCGCTGGAGACCGAGATGCTGCGCGCCGGCGACCCGGCCGTCGCCGACCCGCTGGCCCAGGTGCGGCTGGCGACGATGGGCGCGCTGCGCGCGGCCGTCGAGGACGAGCAGGCGCGGCGGGTGCTGGAGATTGCGCTGCACAAGGTCGAGTACGTCGACGAGATGCAGGGCGTGCGCGAGCGCCGCATCGCCTGCCTGGTCGACCGCATCGGCCACCTGGCCTCGATCTTCGAGCGGGCCCAGGCCGCGGGCCAGATCCGCCTGGCCCTTCCCGCCGCCGCCGCGGCCAGCGGCCTGCACGCGCTCGTCGACGGGCTGCTGCAGAACTGGATGCTCGACCCGGGCTCCTTCGACCTCGTCGTCAGCGGCGAGGCGCTGCTCGACGCCTACTTCCGCGGCCTGCAGACGCCGGCCTGAAGACCCTCGGCCGCCGCGATACGGCGGGCAAACGGCGAGGCTGTCGATAGACTCGGCCGATGCCGCACGAGACCTCGCTGATCGCGACGATCGCCGCGGGGTTCGGCCTGGCCCTCGTGTTCGGCTACCTCGCGGCGCGCCTGAAGATGCCGCCGCTGGTGGGCTACCTGCTGGCGGGCATCGCCATCAGCCCGGCGACGCCCGGCTTCGTCGCCGACGTCGCGCTCGCCGGCCAGCTCGCCGAGATCGGCGTGATGCTGCTGATGTTCGGCGTCGGGCTGCACTTCTCGCTCGCCGACCTGCTGGCGGTGCGCCGCATCGCGGTGCCCGGCGCGATCCTGCAGATCGCCGTCGCCACCGCGCTGGGCATGGCCACCGCGAGCTTCTGGGGCTGGCGGCCGGCGGCGGCCTTCGTCTTCGGGCTGGCGCTGTCGGTGGCCAGCACCGTGGTGCTGCTGCGTGCGCTGGAGGCGCGCGGCCAGATCGACACCGTCAACGGCCGCATCGCGATCGGCTGGCTGGTCGTCGAGGACCTGGTGATGGTGCTGGCGCTGGTGCTGCTGCCGCCGGTGGCGGCGCTGCTGGACGGCCAGGCGCCGGTGGGCGAGGAGCTCGGCAAGACGCTGCTGTGGACGGCCGCCAAGGTCGGCGGCTTCATCGCGCTGATGCTGCTGGTGGGGCGCCGCGTGCTGCCCGGGCTGCTGTGGCTGGCCGCGCGCAGCAACTCGCGCGAGCTGTTCACGCTGTGCGTGGTCGCCGCCGCGGTCGGCGTCGCCTGGGGCTCGGCCAAGCTGTTCGACGTCTCGTTCGCGCTCGGCGCCTTCTTCGCCGGGATGATGATGCGCGAGTCGGAGTTCGCGCGCCGCGCCGCCGACGAGTCGCTGCCGCTGCGCGACGCCTTCTCGGTGCTGTTCTTCGTCTCGGTGGGCATGCTGTTCGACCCGGCGATCCTGCTGGCCGAGCCGCTGCGCGTGCTGGCCGTCGTCGCCATCGTGATGCTGGGCAAGACCTTCGCCGCGATCGCCCTGGTGCTGGCCTTCCGCTACCCGCTGGGCAGCGCGATGACGGTCGGCGCCAGCCTGGCGCAGATCGGCGAGTTCTCGTTCATCCTCGCCGGCCTCGGCGTCACGCTGGGCGTGCTGCCGGCCGAGGGCAACAGCCTGGTGCTGGCAGGCGCGCTGATCTCGATCGCCGCCAACCCGCTGCTGTTCGCCGCGATCGAGCCGGCGATGGCCTGGCTGCGCGAGCGCTCGCCGGCGCTGCGCCGCTTCGAGGCCCGCGAGGACCCGCTGGCGGCGCTGCCCGATCATGTCGACACGCGCCGGCTCGAAGGCCTGGTCGTCGTCGTCGGCCACGGCCGCGTCGGCCGCGCGGTGACCGACGCGCTGCGCCAGGCGGCCGTGCCCTTCGTCGTCGTCGACCAGAACCGCGAGCGCGTGGAGGCCCTGCGCGAAGCCGGCGTGCATGCCGTCTGGGGCGACGCCGCCGAGCCGCTGGTGCTGGTCCAGGCCCACGTCTCGCGCGCCAGCGTGCTCGTCGTCGCGACGCCCGACACCTTCGACGTGCGCCGCGTCGCCGAGACCGCGCTGGCGCTGCGCCCGGGCATCGAGATCGTCGCGCGCTCGGCCGGCGCCGACGCCGACGCGCTGCTGCAGACCGCCGGCGTGGCGCGGGTCTTCGTCGCCGAGGCCGAGCTCGCGCGTGCGATCGCCGCCCATGCCGTCGCCCGCTGGCACGGCACCGGGCCGGCCTGAAGGCAACGCTTCTTTACGCGGGCAGCGGCACGGCGTCACCGACGGCTCGGCAAGAATCCGGCCGTCCGCCACCCGACCCGCCGCCGCGATGACCGACCGCCGCCGTTCCGTCCCGCCCGTGCGCCCTGCCCTGCCGGCCCGCCGCGGCGCGCTCGCCCTGCTGCTGGCCACGCTGGCCGGTGGCGCCCATGCCGAAGGTACCGGCCTCCTGGGGCTGGTGCGCCGCATGCGCGGCCAGGACGACGGCGAAGGCGAGTTCGAGCGTGACGACGGCGGCCGGGGCTCGGTCGTGCTGCCGCCCGGTGCACGGTCCGAGCTCGACCTCGCCTACGGCGACGACCCGGCGCAAAAACTCGACGTCTTCATCCCCGCCGGCGACGGCGGGCGCCGACCGATCCTGCTGATGGTGCACGGCGGCGCCTGGATGGTCGGCGACAAGGCCAACCGCGCCGTCGCCGCGGCCAAGGTGGCGCGCTGGCTGCCGCGCGGCTGGATCGTCGCCTCGACCAACTACCGCATGGACCGCCGCGCGCCCGACCCGCTGCAGCAGGCCGACGACGTAGCCCGCGCACTGGCCTTCGTGCAGCGCCGCGCCGCCGGCTGGGGCGGCGACGGCGACCGCGTGCTGCTGATGGGCCACTCGGCCGGCGCCCACCTCGCCGCGCTGCTGGCCGCCGACCCGGCCATCGCCGAGCGCCGCGGCGCCCGGCCCTGGGCCGGCACCGTCGCGCTCGACAGCGCCGCGCTGGACGTCGTGCAGATCATGGAAGGCCGGCACTACCGCTTCTACGACCGCGCCTTCGGCCGCGACCCGGCGGTCTGGCGCGACAACTCGCCCTACCACCGCCTGGCCGGCACGCCGCGGCCGATGCTGCTGGTGTGCTCGTCGCGGCGCCAGGACAGCTGCGGCCAGGCCGAACGCTTCGCCGCCAAGGCGCAGGCCGCCGGGGCGCGCGTGCAGGTGCTGCCGGTCGACCTGAACCACGGCGGCATCAACGCCGAGCTGGGCCGCGACGTGCGCTACACCGAGCAGGTGGAAGCCTTCATGAAGTCGCTCGGGCTGTCCTGAGGCGCAGTCGTGCAGGCCGCTCGCCGGCCCGGCGGGTGTGAACTCCGACCGGCCCGCGCCGAGCAAGGATCGCGGCAACAGTCCAGAATCACAGAAATCCCAAGTCGACCTGCCGTCCCGGCAGCGCACGACCGCTGGGCCCGACTGCCAGTGCCGTGCCCGGCGCCTATTCGAGGCCGATGCCGCCAGCTCCCTTCCTGCTCACCCGACACGATCCGCTGCTCGTCGCGACCTCGCTCGCCGTCGCCGTGCTCGCGTCCTATGTCGCGCTGGACCTCGCGCGCCGGCTCGGCTCGGCCGCGGCCCGCCATCGCCGCAGCTGGTGGGCCGCGGGATCGCTGGCGCTGGGCACCGGCATCTGGGCCATGCACTTCATCGGCATGCTGGGCTTCGACGCCGGCATCCCGCTGGGCTACCGGCGGGACCTGACGCTGGCGAGCTGGGTCGCCGCCGTCGCCGCTTCGGCGATCGCGCTCGGGCTGGCGACCCGCGACCGGCTGACACCGGCCACGCTGGCGGCCGGCAGCGCCTGCATGGCCGCGGGCATCGGCGCCATGCACTACCTCGGCATGGGCGCGCTGGACATCGTGCCCGGCATCGTCTGGGACATCCGGCTCGTCGGCGCCTCGATGCTGATCGCCTGGCTGGCGTCGGCGGTGGCGCTGTCGATCTTCTTCGTCCTGCGCCGCCACCAGGGCCCGCAGCGTCTGCGCCTGCAGCTGGCCTCGGCACTGGTGATGGGGCTGGCCATCGGCGGCATGCACTACTGCGGCATGGCCGCGGCGCAGCTGCCGCAGGGGGCCATCTGCCTGAGTGCCGACGCGCTGGGCGGCGCGCCGCTGGCCATGCTGGTGAGCGTGGTCAGCGTGCTGCTGCTCGGCGGCACGCTGGCGCTGTCGGTGTCCGACACGCTGGCACGGGCGCGCGAGGCCCGGCTGCTGCGCTCGCTGGACGCGGCCCAGGACACGCTGCGCCGCAAGGCGCTGGAAGACCCGCTGACCGGCCTGCCCAACCGCGTGCTGTTCGAGGACCGCCTGCAGCACGCGCTCGCCCGGGTGTCCCGCGACGCGGCACCGCGCCGGCGCGGCGAGCGGCTGGCGGTGCTGTTCGCCAACGTCGACGGGTTCAAGCCGGTCAACGACTCGTTCGGCCATGAAGCCGGCGACGCCGTGCTGCGCGAGATCGGCCGGCGCCTGCGCGGCGTGAAACGCGACGCCGACACCTTCGCCCGGCTCGGCGCCGACGAGTTCGTCGCGATGGTCGAGGCGCGCGACGCCGAGGCCGCCGCGGTGGCGCTGGCGCAGCGTGTCGTCGACGGTTTCCGCCCCCCGTTCACGCTCGGCGGCCAGCCGGTGTCGCTGTCGTGCTCGGTCGGCATCGCGCTGTACCCGGACCACGACGACTCCGGCCAGCGCCTGCTGGGCTGCGCCAATGCCGCGATGGACGCGGCCAAGCGTGCCGGCGGCGGTTGCTTCACGGTCTACGAGTCGGCCATGTCCGGCGACGCCTCCGAGCAGCTGGTGCTGCAGCAGGCGCTGCGCCGCGCGATCGAGCTCGGCGAGCTGGCGCTGTTCTACCAGCCCAAGATCCGCGCCAACGGCGCCGCGGTGCACGGGCTGGAGGCACTGCTGCGCTGGCACCACCCGGAGCGCGGCCTGGTCAGCCCGGCGGTCTTCGTGCCGCTGGCCGAACGTTTCGGCCTCATCGGCACGATCGGCCACTGGGTGCTCGAGGCCGCCTGCGCGCAGCTGGCGCAGTGGCAGGCCCAGGGCCACGCGTGTCGAGTCGCGATCAACCTCTCGCCGCACCAGCTGCGCCAGACCGATCTGCCCGAGCGCATCGCCCAGGCCCTGCAGCGCCACGGGCTGCAGCCGTCCAGCCTGGTCTGCGAGATCACCGAGACGGCGATGATGGAGAACCTGGGCCCCGAACGCGGCGTGCTCGACGCCATCGCGGCGCTCGGCGTGTGCGTCTCGATCGACGACTTCGGCACCGGCTACTCCAGCCTGGCCCATCTCCGCAACATCCCGGCACGCCAGCTGAAGATCGACCGCAGCTTCGTCGCCGATCTCGAGCAGGACGCCGACGCCCGCGCAGTGCTCGGGTCGATCGTGCAGCTGGCGCACGCGCTGCGCATGGAGGTCGTCGCCGAAGGCGTGGAAACGGCCGCCCAGCGCCGTCTGCTGGCCAGGATGGGCTGCGACCTGCTGCAGGGCTACCTCATCGCCCGGCCGATGCCGGCCGAGGCGGTGCTGCCGTGGATCACGGCCTTCGAGCAGGGCGTGCGAGCGGCGCGTGCCGACGAGGTGCCGTCGGTGCCCTGAGGCGGCCGGGCGCGGCCCGAAGCGCTCGCGGCGCCCGAGACGTCCCGCTTCGAAGCTCCGGCACCGGAAGCAAGAACGACCTGGACGTTCGCCGTGCCACGCACGCGTCCAAGTCGTTGATTCATCTGGTCGGGGTGACACGATTCGAACGTGCGACCCGCTGCGGCCAACGCAGTGGCGAGATCCTCTTGAATCAACGACTTGGCGCGGATTCTGCCAACCGCAGCGGCCTCGAAGAGCAGGCTTGCTCCCTGGGAAGACCGGGCCGCGTCAGCCGTCTGAACACGCCTCGATCCGATAGCCGGCACCGGCGAACAGGGCGCAGAGATCGCCCGGTTCCCGACACACGGCAGCCGTCACGATCCCGGGATGCCGATCCCGGCCGCCCGCTCGCGGATCCGTCCGACGACATCGGCAAGATCGCGAGCCGGCAACCTGTTCTTGCGCAGGAACGCGGCCCACTGCGTGCGCTTGCCGGCATCTGCGGCGAAGGCGTCACTGAGCCCGATCGGCGGTTCCGTCGGTAGCGGCATCAGACGACGCTCGAACGTTGCCACCACTGCACGCCGCAGTTCAGCGGGCTCGATCTCGCCGGTCTGCAGCAGCAGGTCGAGATCGAAGTAGTCCTTCATCCGGCTGTTGACCATGCCGAGCAGGCAGATGGCGTGCAGCTTCTCGGCGACGACGCAGGCCTTCGGATAGACGCGCAGCGTGGCGGCAGGCAGATCGGGCAGCAGGCCCGGGTACAGGATGGGCGTCGGGGCCGGGGTCACGGCATCGCCGTAGCCGACATCGACCTGCAGCGTGATGCGTGCGGCATCCAGCGTCGCGCGCAGCTCGACACGCACGCCGCCGTAGCGCGCGTCCTCGCGGATGACGCCGACGCGCACTGAAGTGGCGTCGAACACGATCCCGTCATCGACCTCCACGGCGCAGAGCGAGCGGAACACCGCGGCCAGTTGCTCCGGGTCGTCGGGCCCGAATCCCAGCAGGTCGGCGTCACGCGTGGGCCGGTGCAGCTGGCCGTACCAGAGTGCGAACAGCAGCGCCCCCTTGAGCACGAACTGCGGCCCGTGCTCCGAGGTGGCCAGGCGATAGAGCAGCCGCTCGATGCCGTAGCGCGTGAGGACGAGGTTGAAGTCCTCCTTCGATGCGTCGGCAATCTGCTTGAGCCGCGCGCGGATAGCCGCGGCGCGGTTGGCGCTCATGCCGTGATCGACTCGATGTAGGGCCGCATCACCGCGGCCGCGCGGCGCTCCTGCGCATGGCGCCAGAGTTCGTCGAGCGTGAACTTGCGCTGGCGCCAGCCGTCGCGCAGCGCCTCCAGTGCGACGTCCAGGCCGATCTTGTTTCGACAGCGGAAGCAGTCGACGACCGTGCGTGCGGCGTCGAACACCGGCACCGAGACACCATCGACATCGACGCGCACGACACCCGAGGCGAGCGCCGCGTCGTTCATGCGCACGATGCGCACGCTGGGCTGGTCCAGCCGCGGCGCGCGCACGTTGTGCGGCACGGCCAGCCACACCTCGAACGGCGCCTGGGTGCCGATCTCGTGCACCCGCAGTGCCGACAGCAGGCAGACGACGCCCTTGGGGACGCGCAAAGCGACCTCGGCCAGCGAACGGTGTTCGCCGATCGGCACACCCGGCAGGCCATAGAGGCCGCGAGCATGTCTTTGAAGGCGACCGGCCTGCACGAGACGCGTGAGCACGACCGCCGGCAGCCCCCGGGCCGTGAGGTCACGCGGGCGCAGCAGACCGCGGTCGCGGGCGAGGCGAAGGACTTGCGATTCCTGCGTGAGGGGTGCCGTCATGGCACCAGTATGTTCTGAAAAATATGATTTTTCAAAAATTCTCATACAAAACAGAACACCACCAACGCCAGAACCTCACCACACACGATCTACGTCGAGCTGCGGGATCGCCTGCTGCCATTGGATTGCGTTCCAGACCCTGCGGCCACCTGGGAAGATTCCGTCAAACAGCCAACAGCACCTGAAATGAAAAACGACCTGGACGTTCGCCGTGCCACGCACGCGTCCAAGTCGTTGATTCATATGGTCGGGGTGACACGATTCGAACGTGCGACCCACTGCTCCCAAAGCAGTGGCGAGATCCTTTTGAATCAACGACTTAGCGCGGATTCTGCTAACCGCAGCCGTCTCGAAGAGACCCCTACTCCCAGGCACGGAGCGACTGCGTTAGCAACCTGCTAGTGTCTCGACCCGGTCGCCGTGACTGGGACGCGGCATCCCCTCTCTGCAACCAGATGGGCGCATCCGCCCTTGGGGCGATGTTCGGTCGGCCGATGCTGGCGCAGACGGCGCAGCCATCGCGGCAGGTCCCTCAAGGAGCGAGGCCGCCGCCCAAATCCTGTGTGCGCTGGCGCGACTATCGAAGTCAGCAGCACAACGGGGCTTACGCGGAACTCGCCGGCCCGATGGTGATGACGACATCGACATCTCGATCCGGGTGTGGTCCCGCATGGAGCACGGCGATGTAGGTGTCGTTGCCGATGGCGAATCGGTGGTAGTAGATCCTAGCCGCAGAGGCTTTTGTCGTCGCGTCCCCGCGCTTGAGATGGGTCTGGGTTGAGGCGACATAGGCTTGGCGGCCATCCTTCATGACCGTGACCTTGGCGGTGATGCCTCCCGACTGGGCATGCTCCAGACCTCGCGCGCCGAAGAACTCTTCGAGGGATATGCCGGGGTCGCCTCGCAGCAGCGCTTCGAATGCATCGGCCGCGTCGCGCATGAACTGGTAGCGGTCCTCGGTCACGGTGTCGCACCGGCGCAGAACAGTGCCCGCGAGCAGCAAATTGCGAGTGCGGCCGCACACGCATGCGAGGTGCGTCGAGGGGAGATCCTCGGGCGCAGCGTCCGCGTCCGGTAGAAGCAGGCGGGTGAGTACGCGAAAGAGGCGCTCTCGAAATTGCTCGTCAAAGTCCCGATTGCTCGGCAACACGGGCCATGGCCCTCCGCCGGAAGTCGCCCATGTCACTTGGGCCCCGGCCTCCACAAGGACGTTGATGTCGTCGAGAAGGTCGGCCGGGAGTTCGACGTACGGCAAGATGATGATCCGGGCGTCGCCATACTGAGGCAGCCCATCGGCGTATGCCAGGAGTAGCGGCTTGACTTCACGCGGATGCGGGAGCAGCCAAAGGATGCCCTCCTTGCCTTTTCCGGCGAGAATCGGCACGAGCTTGATGCCGTGTCTCCGAAGAGACGCTTCCAATCTGGCACGCAGCTGCGCCGGCAAGCCGACTATGCATACGCTCCCCATGACGTCACGCGCGGGACCGCAAGAGCATCGTGCTTAGAAGTACCGGAATGACGATGCTCTTTATCTCGTGATCCGTCAGGAGCTCAAGGAGCTTCAGCGCATCGATGCGCGGCGTATGAGCGTCCTTGATCGTGTCAACGGACACGCTTCCGGTTGCTACCGGCCTGACTTCGCGGGTTTCAGTGCTTTGCTCCAGCAAGTGCACCGGCACTTCACACTTGGCAGCCCAAGCAGCCATCGCAGCCGCAACACGTGAAGTTCGGAATTCTCGCCACTGGTTTTGCTTATCGCCCAGCGCCCGCGAGAAGGCCGTGTTCATCGCGCTCGAGTATGGCGTGGACCTCATGGACTCGTATGTCGTGCGCTCGTCGCCGACGATGGGCACCGCATTCAGGAACTCCTCCATCCACTGGAGCTGGCGATTCCCCTCGATGAACTCGATTTCGGCGTACTCTTCCGGGTGGCGGAGATACGCCGCTTCCTCCAGGGAGCCCTCGCCCGCCTTGAAGTGCAAGACTTGGCCGGTCGACCTATGCAGGAAGCGCTTGCGGGTCGAGTCCGGGTTGGTGAAGGCCTGCCAAACCTCACTGCGGAACCGGGGTCCGAGTGCCAGTCGAGATGGCAATGTCGCGGCTCGGCCCTGCTCGCGGAGTTCGACAAGAATGTCGCCGGACGAGGCAGTCGGGCGGGTGACCTGCAGCCAGTCGCCTTGCGTCTTCTCCAAGAAGACTTGAAAGCTTTTGTAACCGAGCACACGCTCATCGAAGCGTGCGGTTCCTTGCTCCCGCAACGACGCCATGAGACGCTGCTTTAGGCGGGCGCCCAGTTCCGGCGAGCGGGCTTGAAGAAGTTGCCTCAGGAGCTGAGACGCTCTCTCAAGAGAGACATGTTCGGTATCAGGCATGAGTCAAGACCTCCATAAAGGAAAAAGCCCATCTGCCATGCGCAGAGGGCCTTCCGAGTGGATTTCTTGAGTCCCTGACTTGCCTGACGTCGTCTTACCGCGCGACTCAATCCATGAACACGGTAAGCACTTCGGCCCCAGACAAGCGTTCAAGAGCGCTTGGATTGGATGATCCAACCGTCTTGAACTCTGACAGTGTAGCACACGATGCCAAGCCCTCGTCCACTGCCGTAAGCGCGGTCAGGAGCCCTGATGAGGGAGAAACGCACGAGAGAGGCATCTCGCACGGACTATAGCTGGTCTGGAGGGCACGGTCATGGCCGCTCGCGCTCGTTGGACAACGCCTTGTCCTGTGAGCAGCAGGCAGAAGCTGCACCACAAAGATCTCCTCGAAACTCCGACGGGCCCGACAGCGGCGTGCGACTGGGCGCCACGACAGCCGAGCAGCAGTTCAGGAAACTTGAGCGCGAGTTGCGCATGACCAACGAGATCCTGAAGCTGGCGCCTATCTCGTCCAGGCGGATCTCGACCGCCACCACAATAAGTGAACGCTGAACTTTGCCCGAGAGCCGGTGGCTCGTTGGTCTCAGAGCCCCGGTAGAGTCCTGATCGACGATCGGCACCGAGCGGCAGACATCGCTAGGCAGAGGAGCTAAGGGGCAGCCCAGCCAGCGCACACGCCCCATCAGGGCAGAGACTCATCGTCCGCAGTCTCGTCAGGAGACGGCGACCTGTACAAGCTTGAGCGTGCTGCCGACCGCCAGCGGAAGCGCAGCGACCTTGGCGAACCAGACCGTGGTCATCCTGTACCGCTGATTGGCCAACACGGCGCGCGTGAGGCGGCAAGTGGCGAGGACGCACAGCGTGGCGTTGACCAACCTTGCGGTAGAGCCGCTGTCCTCCACCACTGCGGAGACGGCCGCCATGGCCGCGAACGGCCATGCCAGCGCGTCGGCTGCCGAGATCCAGCGGCGGCCCGGCCAGACATGTAGATCGGGTCGTGGGCCGCGCATGAAGAAGAACAACATGGCATCGCTCCGTTCTCAACGGCGCGTCGGCGCCGCCGATGAACAGTCTGCGGCTCCACGCGGCAAGGCGAAGCGCTGGATTCCGACGTAAATCCAGCGTCGCGGGCGATAGGAAGCACCCCGCTGTCACCAAGCTGCGAGCGGCTACGCGTGGTCATCCGCGCTGGCTATCGGCAGCACCGCCTCGACCCGCGTTCCTCCACCGGGCGCCTGCTCGATCGTCAGTTCGCCAGCGTAAGCCGCGACCCGCTCGCGCATCCCGACAAGGCCCAGCCCTGACGTGGCGGCCCCAGCCTCTGGCATCCCAACCCCGTTGTCCTCGACGACGACGCACAGCCCGGCCCCTCCCACTGTCCGCGCGAGCGTCACCGAGCACTGCGTCGCCTCAGCGTGCTTGACCACGTTGGTGAGCGCCTCCTGAATCAGCCGGTAGACGCCGATAGCCTGGTCGTACGACAGCGGGCCGATGTCGCGGTCGACCTTGAGCCGGAAGCGGCAGCGCGGATGGATCTCGTCGTACTGCCGGACCATCTCCTCGACCGCGGCCGCCAGGCCGAGCGCATCCAGCACCTCGGGTCGTAGCTGCTTCACCATCGCGCGCGCCCTGCCGTACAGGTCGTCGGTAAGGCGTGCGATGCGCTCCGCGGCATCCGCGGCCGTGTGCATGCCCTGCCCTCGCGCATCGTCCGCCAGTGACGAGGCGATGAGGCGGATCGACACCAGCGCGGCGTTCAGCTCGTCATGGACCTCCACCGCGATGCGGCGACGCTCCTCCTCGACCAGCCGGTTGCCGCGGGCGATCAGGCGGCGCTTCTCGGCGTCAGCAGCCGTGAGCCGCTCAACGGCCTGCTGCAGCTCGCGGGTGCGTTCTCTCACCTGCTCTTCCAGATACTGACGGCTGAGCTTCACGGCGCGGGCCATCGTCGCGATCGAGGCCTGCAGTTCGCCCAGTTCACCGGAGACACGCGGAGTGAGCGTGACGGCGTAGTCGCCGTCGCGGATCGAACGTAACGCCCCCATCGCGTTCTCCAGCGGGCGGCGCAGGCGACGTGCCATCAGCAGCCCGGCTGCAGCCCCCAGGGCCGCCGCCGCCAGCACGAGGGCCACACCCAGCAGCAGGCGACGTCGCGACCCGGCCAGCAACGGTTGCGGCGACAGGTCCACCTGCACCCATCCCAGCCAACGGGCCGTACCCCGCGCGCCAGGCGCGGTGTCGTACAGGTCGACGTCGAGCGGCTTCAGCGAGATCGGCGCCTCAAAGCGCCACTCGGCCGCCTGGCCCGCGCGCGAACGAACTTCGACGACCGAACGGCGGTCCGCGTCGAGCACCCGGGCTACCGCGACCACCCCATCCGCCTCGGCGACACCGCGAAGCGTCGCCTCGACCGCTGACGTGTTCCCCGAGACGACGCCGTACTGCACCGCCTCGGCCAGCGTCACCGACAGGAAGCGGCCGCGCTCTTCCAGGGCCTCGCTGACCTCGGTGCTCGTGACGACGTAGAGCACCACCGAGACCACCAGCGCCATCGCGCACGCTGGCGCCAGCGCCAGGGTCAGAAGTCGTGCACCGAGGCTCCAGGACGACGGTGGGAGCAGGTTCTTCATGGCCGATCTCCCAGGCGGCGCACGTCGTCGTCGACGACGATGTCCAGCGAGCGGGCGACGCTGTCGTTGACGGCGACACGCCAGAAGCGCGGGTACTGCGGCACTGGCGGCTGCCGGCCCGTGGCCGTGTCGACGATGGCGGCGAGCTGAGACACCAGCCCGTCGGCATCGGCGTAAGCGGATGCCAGCGTTCCGGCCCGGACCAACGAGGGCGAGAAGCCGATGACCGGCAGCCGGCGCCGGTAGCTGGCCTCCAGCAGCTCGCGCAGGCTGGCGGGCGTGTACAGCGTCGCGTCCGGGAACAGCAGCAGCGCCTGGGCATCCTCGACGCGAGACAGCAGGCGCGACATCGTCACGGCCGGGGACGCCTCGGCGACCAGCAGCCGAAGCCGCGCCTCCGTCGCCGCGCGCTGAAGCTCGGGCATCAGACCTTCGGAAGCAGGTGACACCAGCGTCGCCACCGTGATCTCTCGCCGGAAAATCGCGGCAATCAGGCGCATCTGCTGCGCGGGCGATGCCTCGGCGTAGACGGCCGTGCTGCGCAGGCCGCGCGCAGCCAGCTTGGGCTGCAGGCGCTCGTAGCCCTGACGCGAAACCAGCAGTGAGACCAGCAGCGCGTCGAACCTGTCGGCCGCGGCACGCGACAATGCCTGAGGCCCCAGCGCGACCAGAACGCTCGGCGCACTGAGCCGGGACACACCAAGCGCGTAATCGCTGGCCCCGGAGAAGCGCGCCTTGATCCGCTGCAGCAGCTCCCGCGCTTCTGCGTTCTCCCCGGCCATGAGACGGATCTCCGGGCCGGAAGCACCCAGCGCCCGCGTCAGACAGCCGCCTCCCAAAGCGGCCAGCCGCGCAGCGAAGGCGCGCCGATCGAGCACGACGCGCGCTCAGCGCATGCGGGCCGACAACTGGAGGTGGCCCTGCAGACGGCTGTCGTATCTCCCGAACAATCCGTTCGGATCGCCGTTCGAGTAGGTCGTCACCGGCTGGTCCAGGCGCCGCAGTCCTGCCGCGAACGACCACTGCCAACCGTCGGTCGCCCACTCGCGACCCACCGTCAGATCCTCTCGCCCGTAGGCCGACTCGGCCAGCCCGTTGCCCGAGGCCCCGACGTAGGCGGCCGAAGCAAACCACCCACCGGCGAACTCCCGGCTCACTCCCGCGGAGCCGCTGTGCCGCGAGAACTGCGAGCGCTCCAGAGGGTGGCTGGCGCCGCGGTTGTCCAGGTAGGCGTAGTTCACGAACGCGGAGCTGCGCTCGGACAGCTGCCAGGAGAGCTGCACTTCGGCCCCCTGCAGCGTGACGCGGTTGTCGTTCGTCGGCGGCAGGCCCGCCAAGTTGGTCCGCTCGGAGATGAGGTCGTAGAGCCGCTCCCGGAACACCCGGGTGTCGAGCATCAGGCCGACCTCGGGCAGGTTCAGCAGGTAGCCGACCTCGCGCGAACGGACCTGCTCGCTGGTCAGCGAGCCCGGCCCCACCCGGCTCTGGTAGAAGCGCGCCGTCTTCGCACCGCCCAGCGGTGGATCGAGGTCCGTCAGCGTGTAGCTCCAGTTGGTGCGCTGCTCCTGGATGTCGGGGCTGCGTGTGCCGTGGGACACCGCGAAACGCACGGTCTGGCGAGGCGACAACCTGAAGTTCGCCGCGACACGCGGAGAGAAGGTCGAGGGCGAAAGGTCGCTGTCCTCGTAGTAGCCGCCAATGTTGAGCGTGAGCCAGTTCCGCGGCCGCAGGTCCACGTTGGCAAACAGCCAGTGCAGGCGGCTGGTCACCGAGCCGCCGAGGAAGGTCTCACTGTCTCCGCCCTGCCACCGCATGCCGGCTCCGGCCACGACACGCAGAGCGTCGGAGGCGACGAAGGTGTCCTGAATCTCCAGGTCGGTGCGGCTCTGCACCGAATCCTGGTTCAGCGTGCCACAGACAGGTTGAACCGCCGCAGGTCCCAGCGCGGCAATCGCCTGCAGCGCCGCCAGCGCGAGCAGATCGTCCTGTGGGCTGCCACCCGCCGGCTGCTGACCCGCGAGGATGGCGTTGGCGTAGGCCGGGTTGGCTCGCCACATGGCGTACATCTCGGGCAGCAACGCCACGGCGGGCGGGCAGCTGCGCCAGGATTGCCGGTTGCGCTGTCGGGCGTGAGTCAGTTGGACCTGCAGCTCGTGCCGCGGCGACAACTGCCAGCGGCCGAGGGCGCCGAGATAGAGGTCACGCACCTGCCGGTCGGGATAGCTCTGCTGGAAGTCGTCGGCGAACTCGACTTCGGACTCGCCGGAGACCACCGCCCCTTGAAGGTCCAGCGACGCGGCGTCGGAGATCCGCGTCGACGATCGCAGGTTCAAGCGGTCGAGCGTCAGCCCGTCGTGCCCGGCCGGGTCGCGGGCGAGTTCGTCGTAGCCGCTGTCGCGGCTGCGCGCCGCCGTGAGGCTCAGCGAGGTGCGCCCAAGATCGAGCCCCGTGCGCGCCACCGCCTCGCTCTCCTGCGTGCCCAGCCTGAGGGCGCCGTAGGCCTTGCCGACATCGGCCGGATGGCGGGTGATGATGTTGACGACGGCCAGCATCGAGTTCGGCCCGTAGCTCGCCGAACTGGGCGCCCGCGTGACCTCGATCCGGTCGATGTCGTCGATGACGACCGGAAGCTGCGACCAGATCACCTCGGAGAACGCCGGCCGGTAGACCGAGATGCCGTCGATAAGCACGTTCATGCGCCGGGGCGACAGCACGTTCGTGCCGTGATAGCCGATACGGTAGGCGGGGTCGGTCCCGCGCGTCACCGCCATGCCCGGCACGAAACGCAGCGCCTCGGCGATCGACGTGATGCCCCAGCGCCGGAACATCTCCTGCGTGATCACTGTCACGCTGGCAGGCACGTCGGCCAATGACTGCCTCAGCCGCGTCGGCGTGATGACCACCGGCATGCCGTCGACCGCGGGATCCGGCTCGACCGGCTGCGACCAGACGTCGCCCGCAACCACCGAGGCGACGACGATCCAGAAGTGGCGGTTCCTCATGGTGCTCACCTCGCTGCATAGGGGTAGGTGAAGCCGAAGAAGTGCACGGCGTTGAGCGTGAAGTGCGCGACGATGGCGGCCTCGATGCCGCCATGGCGATACGCGAGCCCGTAGCCCACCCCGGCGAGGCCCGCAGCCAGCACCAGCGCCGGCCCGCCGCCGGCGTGCGCCAAGCCAAAGAGGAGGCTGGCAATCGCGATCGGCAGCCAACGTGCCGACGGACGCGGGCCGAGTGCCAGCGCCAGACGCTCTTGCAGGAGCCCGCGGAACAACGCCTCCTCCATGACACAGGTGAGGAGGACGTTCGCGAACATCCACGCCGGGGCGATAGCAGGCAGCTTGGGGGCGAACCCGATGAAGCCGGAGGCCCAGACGCCGCCCACGACCGGAACGGCGGTGGCCAGCCCGACGCCCAGCCCCAGCAGGAGCGCACGAGGGACGTAACCGGCCGGACGATGGCGGCACCAGAGGGCGAGCAACAGCAGCCCGGCAACGCCCTTGTCGAAGTTGAGCCGCAGCGTCATCGGCGCCGAATCCGCCGAAAGCCGGATCTGGTCCGCCACCACCCAGGGGTGGACTCCAGGGACGGCGTGCACGGTGAACGCGAGCGCCAATGCCAGCGCGCCCAAACCCGCCGCGTAGCGAGCGCCGCGCTTCCGCAAGCGCACCGCGCCGGCGCACAGGGCCCACAGGGCAGCAATGGCGTAAAGCCCCGCCGCCTCGATCAAGCCCGAGAGCGTCGCCGCAACGACCGCCGCCCCCGCGAGCACAACCCACGGGGCCGGCACGCGGTGCCGATCCGGCGACCACGGCAGCCAGATCGCCAGGATCGCGGTGGCCAGCAGTAGGAATGCCACCGCCATGGCGTCAGCCCCGAGACGTGCCGGCTTCGCGCCGGCGCCGGTTCAGGGCTCGATCAGCCCGTACCGCATCGCCAACCGGGTGATCTCCGCCGGACGGTGCACCCCGAGCTTCTCCTTGACCGCCTGGGCGATCGTGCTGATCGTCTTGGTCGACAGGCCCATGCGTTCGGCGATCTCGTTGTTGGTCGCGCCGGTCGCCAGTTGCACGAAGATGTCCAGCTCGCGCGCCTCCAGTCTTGCGCGGGGAGACTCCTCCCCGCGCAAGCCCAGCAGCGCCAGGCGCTCGGCGATGGCGGGCAGGAAGTAAGTCTTGCCGTCCGCCGCCGCGTGGATCGCTGCCGCCAGCTCCGCCGGCAGCGTGTTCTTGGTGATGAACGCGGCGGCCCCGAGCCGGTAGGCCTCGCGGATCACCTCGTCCTGATCGAACTGGCTGTAGAAGACGATGCGTGCCGCTGGTGCGCGCTCGCGCAGGCTGCGGGCCACGTCGAGACCCGTCGGCCCGGGGCCGAAACGAACGTCCAGCACCAGAACGTCGGGTTTCGCTTCCAGATACGCGGAAACAACCTGCTGCGCGCACTCCACCTGTCCCACGACTTCCACGTCGTGGCGCACCAGGGCTGCCCGCAGGCCTTCGATGATGACCGGATGATCGTCCGCGAGCAGCACTCGCACAGGGGCCATGTGCCCTCCAGGATCGGCGTTGATGTTGTTCTACCAGCACTCCCGCCGAGCGGGCGCGGTCCTGGGTGCGGATCATGTACCGGCGACCACGCGATGTGAATGAGGTCACGACGATCCCTCTGTTGATTTCCGATACAGAGAAGCCTCAGCCTCCTGTTGACGGAAGCTACGCGCGCCCTATCATGGAACTCAGCATGACGTTCCGCAAACTCGGAGCGTTTCCAACCGTGTGTGCCGACCGAGGAGTCGCCCATGCTGGATGCCCACACCTTCACCCGGACCGTGGCTGCACGCCGCACCCGGCGAGCACCTGGCCGAGGGACCAAGACCAGTCAGCGGCCACCCCATGTCGCCGCGCAAGGACTCCGGCGGCCCGGCGTGCATCCGGTCGGCGAACAGACGGAGTTGCGGCTCACCAGCAGCGACGGCGCAATCCGGCTGCTCGCCCGTCGGTGGCCCTCTCAGCTCTACGTGGAACGCTGCCAGCAGTTGCCCGGTGGCTCCACAGTGACCCTGTACGTCCTGTTCGACAGCGCCAGCGCTTTCGAGTCCTGGTGCGGCGGCGATCCCGCGCGGTTCGGAGAACCGCTGATGCTGGCTCAACTGCGCAGGTTCGGCCATGAGGTCTTGGGCGAGCGCGGCTGATCCAGCCGCTGAGGCTGCGGCTCCCGATCCCACGGTGTGGGACCTCGTGGCGACGATGCATGAGGCGGTCGACCAGGCCGATGCCGTGCAGTTGTTGTCCCATGCCGCCAGTCAGCTCGGCGCGGACGCAGCCTGCTTCATCGGCTCGGTGCGCCTGTCGGCGTCGCAGCGCGCGCACCGGCTGATTGCTGCCTGCGCCCCGGCCTGGGCATCCGACTACCTGCTACGCCAGCGCTTCGAACACGATCCATGGCTGCTGCACGCCCGCAGGGAAACGGACCCAGCACTCGGCAGCGCCATCCCTGCCGATAGCGTCGATCAACAAGACACCGTCGCCGCCGCTCACGCCGCTGGGCTGCGCTCGACCTGGGTCATCCCGGCCATCTCATCGGTGGGTGAGGACCGGATCGGCGTGCTGTACCTGGCCTCCGGCGTCGAGGGCCGCTTCGAACAGGATCCGCTACTCGCGTTCAGAGCGAAGGTCGTGGGCAGGTCTCTCGCGATGGAGCTTCACGAGTGGCTGCACATCCAGATGCGGCGGGACCTGCTCGCCGAAAGCCGCCTCACGGACGCCGAGATCGATCTGCTGCGACACGAGGAGCAGGGGCACGGCAGCAAGGCCATCGCGATGGTGCTGAACACGGAGGCGAAGACAGTCGACTGCAGGTTCCAGCGCGTCATTGCGAAGATGGGGGTCGGCAGCCGGCGAGAGGCTTGGCGACTTGCGAAGGTGCATGGGCTGATCTAGCCGCGCCTCGCCGCGACATCTTGAGGCCAAACGACGCGTCCGACCGCTCCCGACCAGGAGCGGTTATCCAAGATGGCAACGCGAGCGGCCTCTCTAAACTGGTGCAGTCCGCTCTGCCCCTCCGCCGAAGGACCGAGGCGACGGCGATCAGTCATCGCTCAACGTTTAGCGGCGCTCCAAAGGCCAATCGAGCCGGAAGCACGTGCCCCCGCTGGCGGACGGCCCACAGCTGGCCTGTCCGCGGTGGGCCGAAAGGATCGCGCTGACCACGGCGAGCCCCAGTCCGCTGGCCCGATCGTTCCGATCGCGCGCCTCTCCCGAGCGGCGGAAGGCGCCGAAGATCTGCTCGGCCTGCTCGGCCGGTACGCCCGGTCCTTCGTCCTCGACGGTGATCACGTAGCGGTCGTCTTCGACCCGCGTGGCGACGGTCACCGTCCCCGCGGCCGCGTAGCGCCGAGCGTTATCCAGCAATGCAACGACGGCCTGACGGATCCGGACCGGGTCGCACCAGACCGGCTGGAAATGCAGTTGCAGCGAGACGGTCTGACCTGCGGCTTCGAATGCGTTCCTGAACGAGTCCACGGCATCAGCGATGTCGCGGCTGATGTCGGCCTGCTGCCATCGCAGGTCGAGGTGACCGCTCTCGGCGAGGCTGATGGCGCGCAAATCCTCGACTAGCCGGCCCAGACCTTCGACCTGCGCCAGCAGCTTGCGGAACTGCGCGGGCTCGGGCTCGAAGACGCCGTCGGCCAGACCTTGCAGCCGGCCTCGCAGAATGGTCAACGGCGTGCGCAGTTCGTGCGCGATCGCCGCGTTCCAGAACGTGCGCTCCTCGGTAACCCGCTGCAGTTGGTCCGCCAGGCGGTTGAAGTCGCCGACGAGCGCCGCGGCCTCCGCCAGCGGGCGGTGTCCCGGGACAGCCCGAGCGCCGAGGTCGCCGGCAGCGACATGACGGATGGCCTGGCCCAGTGAGTTCAGCGGTACCAGCATCCGCTTGGCCAGGTGCCCGGCCACGAACATCGCCACCGCGACGCCCGCGAACGTGGTCGCCGTCAGCCAGATCCATTCGGCGGGCGTCGGCACCCAGCTCTCGGAATAGGGCTGCGGCCACACCTCGAAGGTCACGTAGTAGAAGACGAACGACGTCGCGGTCAGCAATACCGCGACGCCCAGGGCCACCGCGCCCATCCAGACGGCCAGTTGGCGGCTCAGCCCGACCAGTTTCACGGCTCGAGTCCCAGCTTGTAGCCGACGCCGCGAACGCTCGCCGGCACGGAGGTCACACCGCCCGCCTCGAGCTTGCGCCGCAGCTTGCTCACGTGGCTGTCGACCGTGCGCTCCAGCGAATCGCCCTCGGGCAAACAACTCTCGAGCAGTTCGGCTCGGCTGAACACCCGCTGAGGCGAGCGCGCCATCAGCGCCAGCAGCTTGAACTCGGTGAGCGTGAGATCGAGCGGCGTTGGGCGGCCGTCGACGTGGAGGGCCGCCTGGTGCCGTTCCAGATCCACCTCCAGAGGTCCGGCCCGCAACGCTGCGTGGGCCGTCCGCCCCGGGCCGGCGCGGCGCAGCACCGCCTGCGCGCGGGCCACGACCTCATCAGGGTTGAAAGGCTTGACGACGTAGTCGTCGGCGCCAATCCGCAGCCCCATCAGCTTGTCGATGTCCTGGTCCATCGCGGTCAGCATGATCACCGGCGTGTCGCCGCGCGCACGTATCGCGGAGAGCACCTGCCAGCCGTCCAGCAACGGAAGTTGCACGTCGAGCAGCACCAGCGCGGGCTTGAGCATCTGATGCATCTCCAGCGCCCGTCGCCCGTCCGTCGCGTGCTCAGTGCGCATGCCGCTGCGATTGAAGTAGGCCGACAAGATCTCTGCGATCTCTGCCTCGTCCTCGACGATCAGGATGATGTTATTCATTCAAACCTCCGTGCAGCAACCAAGTTGCAAAGGCGCCCTTCGATCCGACTGGTACCGCTCCACATCTTCTCCATCATTCTTCAATGCCATCTCCACAGTCGCCGACCAGAATCCAGCGCCACGCTCGCGCGCGCCGCGGCAGCAGAAGCGACCTAGAGGTCTATGCAACTCAGGAACGCCTTGGAGAAGGGCGTAAAAATGCGACCGATGCCGGGAAATAAGTATATGCGCATGCCTGCCTCGCTTTGCATCTCTTCGCGCTCGCTCTCGGCGCGCCTCGAGAGACGCATTCGATGATACACAAGGCCAACACTGATGCACACGCCGCCACTGCAGCGATTTATCAAGGCCGTGACTCTTTCGGTTAGCTTCATGGACGCCGGTCGACCGCCATTGGAGTTCATATCTTGGCACCTGCGACAATTAATTCCAGAGGTCCCATGGCTATCAATGTTCAGGCTTGATGAAGAACGACCATCATGCAGCAGCCTAATTTACGCCGACCCTCTTTCTAGATTCTCAATTATTACATACTCGTCAGCTGCCGGATATTGCTCTCCGGTTCGGAGGCTGGACTCTTGGCTGATCTGCGGCGCAATCCAAGGCGGGCAGCGCATAAGGATCCGCGGGGCAGGTGACCCCGATTCTCTATCTGATGAAAATGAGATTGGTTTGTCGGCAGGGGAGGTTGGGTTCATCGAAAGAGGTATCTGCGAAATTTGTATGGACGCAACCTGTGCAACCTTGAATACAGTTGCAGTGTGCATTCTTGGCGACGTCCCCGAACCTGCCTTTGCTGGGATGCGACGTTCTGAGGTGGATGCCGATCCGTTTCAGTTTGAAAATGCATGGACACCAAACTACTGGATTCAATCATAGGCCAGGGCCCAAATCCTCGGTACGCAGCGCCCGGATATTAATATTCGCCATATAAGCCAACAGATCAGAGCAGAGGAGCCCAAATCGCAGCCTTGATTGTCTTGAGTATTTCGCGGGCGGTGAGCAGCGAGATGCTGCATAAAGAACTCTGTGGATGGCCAGCAATATCCATCGATGTTGTTCCAATGTCCGATAGTGTTGACTGCGCCTTCGCAGTCGTTAAGGTACCGGATGCCAATAGAGACTGTTTGCGCTACTTGGCGCGTAGCTTGTCCCAACGAGTGCTGAAAGGCAGGCGCGTGCAGGTATGGCTGCCATCCATGCCATGGGCGGCATAGCCAACTAGTGCCGGAATCTCGTGGGGCAAGCCGTCAACTCACCTCGGCTTAGGACGAATCCAACGCGAGGCTCGTCGTGGCTTCATCTCTTCTCCATGTTCCGTCCACGAGGACGCAATGTTCATCGGAGATAGTCCGACTGCCATGCTGCAACTTGTGAAGTTGAGCCAAGGATCCAAATGACAAACAGACTCATTAGCACCCGCCGTCTATTCCTCATCGGGCTGACGATCGCCTTGGCTGGCTGCGAGCAAAGCATGCCCGACATGGCGACCCCCCCGCCGCCGGTCGCTTACTTGGTCGTTGCTCCTGAGTTGATGCGGCAGGTCGTGGACCTAAACGGACGAGTTACTGCGGTCAGAACTGCAGAGATCCGGCCCCAGGTCGGCGGTATCGTTCTGCGCCGCCTCTTCGTGCAGGGCAGCGAGGTGCGTGCCGGACAGCCGCTCTTTCAGATTAATCCTGCGCCGTTCAAGGCCGACGTCGACACGGCCGCCGCCGCGTTGCGACGGGCAGAGGCCGTGCTGGCGCGCGCCAGCACGCAGGCGGAACGACTGAAGCCGTTGGTGGAGACCGAGGCGATCAGCCGCCAAACCTTCGATGACGCGGAATCGCAGCGCGAGCAGGCCGCGGCGGAGGTATCGCAGGCCCACGCCGACCTTGCCCGTCGCAAGCTGGACCTTCGATTCGCCACCATCGAGGCGCCGATCAGTGGTCGCGTGGACGAAGCAAGTGTTAGCGAGGGAGCGCTCGTCAATCCAAGCGACACCAACCCGCTGGCGCGGGTGCAGCAGATTGACCAGGTCTATGTGGATGTTCGACAGCCGGCCGCATCACTCGATGCGCTGCAGCGCGCGGTGAGTCGCGGGCGAGATACCGGGAGCGGTGTCGAAGTCCAGATTCTCCACGGCAACGGCCGGCCATTGAACCTTTCCGGGAAGATTCTGTTCTCCGGGATTTCGGTGGACGAGGACACCGGCGACGTTCTGGTACGAATTCTCGTAAATAACGCCGAGCGTCGCCTCTTGCCCGGGATGTTCGTGCGTGCTCGCATCACGTTGGCCGAGTTCCCTGACGCGCTGTCTATCCCGCAGCAGGCCGTCGCGCGGCAGGGAACAACGACGAGCGCGTGGGTCCTGGACGCCAAGCACATGGTGCATCGAGTGCCAATCAAGACTGCGGAACTGATCGACGGCCGCTACCGGGTGCTCAGTGGGCTAAAGGATGGCGACCAAGTGGTCGTCGAAGGTCTCGACCGGATGACCGAGGGTGCTCACGTCACCCCGCGAGTCTGGCTACGTGGCGCATCTCCGTCCACTTCCAAGAGCGGCGGCTCGCCGGCGTCTGGCGCGCGCTGAGGGGTTGACCGCAATGCCGCAGTTCTTCATCAAACGCCCCGTCTTCGCCTGGGTGGTGGCGCTGTTCATCATCCTGGCTGGCGCAATCGCGATTCCGCTGCTGCCGATCGCGCGCTATCCTTCGGTGGCGCCGCCGCAGGTCACCATCACCGCCGTTTACCCAGGCGCCACGCCGCAGGCGATGAACGACTCGGTGCTGAGCCTCATCGAGCGCGAGCTGTCTGGGCTCAAGAACCTTCTCTACTTCGAGTCGACGTCCGACACGTCCGGCAGCGCGACGATCACCGTCGCGTTCAGGCCCGGCGCCGACCCCGAACTCGCGCAGGTCGACGTCCAGAACCGCCTGAAGACCGTCGAGGCGCGGCTGCCGCAAGCGGTGCGCCAGAACGGGCTAGTCGTCGAGGCCGCGTCGTCGAGCTTCCTGATGCTCGTGAGCCTGCGCTCCGACGACGGTCGCTTCGACGAAGCGGCGCTGGCCGACTACATGGCGCGCAACGTGGTCGAGGAACTGCGCCGCATCGACGGCGTCGGTCGTGTGCAGCTGTTCGGCGCCGAACGCGCGATGCGGATCTGGGTGGATCCCGCCAAGCTCGTGGCGTTCAAGGTCTCTATGGAGGACATCACCGACGCGATCGGGCGGCAGAACGTCCAGATCTCGCCTGGACGTCTGGGTGACCAGCCGACGGCACCCGGCCAGCGCGTGTCGATCCCGCTGAGCGTCCAGGGGCAGTTGCAGACGCCGGAGCAGTTCGCCGCCATCGTGATGCGCGCCAACGCCGACGGCCGCAAGGTCGTGCTGGGCGACGTCGCCCGCGTTGAGCTGGGCTCGCAGTCGTACGCGTTCGCGACGCGGGAGGACGGCAAAGTGGCGAGTTCCGCCGCGGTGCAGCTCGCGCCGGGCGCCAACGCGGTCCGCACCGCCGAAGCGGTGCGCGAGCGGCTGGAGCAGCTGCGGCCGACGATGCCCGCCGGCATGAGCTACTCGGTGCCGTTCGACACCGCACCGTTCGCGAAGATCTCGATCGAGAAGGTCGTGCACACCCTGATCGAGGCAATGGTGCTCGTGTTCGCCGTGATGTTCGTGTTCCTGCAGAACGTCCGCTACACGCTGATCCCGGCCATCGTCGCGCCAATTGCGCTGCTCGGGACGCTGGCGGTTATGCTGGCCGCCGGGTTCTCAATCAACGTGCTGACGATGTTCGGCATGGTGCTGGCAATCGGGATCATCGTCGACGACGCGATCGTCGTCGTCGAGAACGTCGAGCGCATCATGTCCACCGAGGGCCTGTCGCCGCGCGACGCGACGGTGAAGGCGATGAGCGAGATCACCGGCGCCATCGTCGGCATCACGCTGGTGCTCACCGCGGTCTTCATTCCGATGGCGCTGGCCAGCGGGTCCGTCGGTGTCATCTACCGCCAGTTCACGCTGACGATGGCGGTGTCGATCCTGTTCTCCGCCGCGCTGGCACTGAGCCTGACACCCGCGCTGTGCGCCACGCTCTTGAAACCGGTGGTCCACGACCACGGTCCGCGGCGCGGGTTCTTCGGCTGGTTCAACCGCGGCTTTGACCGCCTAACCGGCGGCTACGAGTCGCGTGTCCACCGGCTCGTGAAGCGCTCGGGCCGGATGATGGCCGCGTTCCTGGCGCTGACGACGGTGCTGGTACTCGCGTTTGGCCGGCTGCCATCGGCGTTCCTGCCGGAAGAGGACCAGGGGTACTTCATCACCAGCATCCAGCTGCCGGCCGACGCGACGGCCGACCGGACGTTGGACGTCGTGAAGGACTACGAGGCGTTCGTCTCGGAGCGGCCGGGGATCCGGTCGAACATCTCGATCCTGGGCTACGGGCTCTCCGGCTCGGGTCCCAACACCGCCGTCGCGTTCACGATGCTCCAGGACTGGGACCGCCGCGATGGTGCCAATGCCTGGGAGGAGGTGTACGAGGCCTACATGGCGATGGCCAAGCGCGTCACCGAAGGCACCGTCTTCAGCCTGATGCCGCCGGCGATCGACGAGTTGGGCAACTCCTCGGGCTTCTCGATGCGGCTGCTCGACCGCGCCAACCGCGGGTACGCGGCGCTGCAGGCGGCGCAGGCGCAGCTGATCGAGATGGCCGCCAAGAGCGACGTGGTCACCGGCGTCTACGCCGACGGGCTGCCGGCCGGGTCAGGCCTGGACCTGTCGATCGACCGGACGAAGGCCGAGGCACTGGGCGTTCCGTTCACGTCGATCAGCGAGCTGCTGTCCACGGCGATGGGGTCGAACTACGTCAACGACTTCCCGAACCAGGGCCGGATGCAGCAGGTCATCGTCCAGGCCGACGCCTCGGCGCGGATGCAGATCGACGACGTGCTGCGGCTGCGGGTTCGCAACACCGGCGGCGGGATGGTCCCGCTGTCCGAGGTGGTGACCGCATCGTGGGTCGACACCCCGCTGCAGATGACGCGCTACCAGGGGCTGCCGGCGGCGCGCATCGCGGGCACCGCGGCGCCGGGACGGTCCAGCGGCGAGGCGATGGACGAGATGGAGCGGCTCGCCGCGCAGCTGCCGCCGGGTTTCGACGTGGCGTGGACCGGCCAGTCGCTGCAGGAGCGGCAATCCGCCGCCCAGGCGCCGAAGCTGATGGCGCTGTCGATGCTTGTGGTCTTCCTGGTGCTGGCTGCCCTCTACGAGAGCTGGGCGATCCCGCTGTCGGTGATCCTGGTGGTGCCGCTGGGCCTGCTCGGCGCGGTCGGGGCCGTGCTGCTGCTGGGCATGCCCAACGACGTCTTCTTCAAGGTCGGGCTCATCACCGTCATCGGCCTGTCCGCTAAGAACGCAATCCTGATCGTGGAGTTCGCGCGCCAGCTGCACGACGAGGGCAAGGGGCTTGTCGAAGCCGCGGTCACGGCGTCGCGACTGCGGCTGCGGCCGATCCTGATGACGTCGCTGGCCTTCGGGCTCGGCGTCGTGCCGCTGATCTTCGCGTCCGGTGCCAGTGCCGAGACGCAGGCCGCGATCGGTGTCGGCGTCTTCGGCGGCATGGTCACGGCCACGGCGCTGGCGATCTTCTTCGTGCCCGCGTTCTTCGTCTTCGTCCTCGGCGTGCGCGACCGGCTGGCCAGCTGGCGCACGCCTCGGGGATCCGCGTCGCCGGCGACTCGCGCGACGGAGGTCTGAGCCATGCGATCCATCGTCCTTTCCCTGCTGCTGGCCCTGACCGGCTGCGCGATGACGCCCGAATACGTCCGGCCGGAGCCGCCGATCGCTGTCGCCTATCCGCACCGTTCCAGCACAGAAGAAGTGCCGTCGTCTGCCGGCATCGGCTGGCGTTCGATGTTCGGCGACGCCCGGCTGCAGGCGCTGATCGAGGCGGCACTGAAGCACAACCGCGACCTGCGCATCGCGATGCTGAACGTCGAGGCCACGGCGGCGCAATACCGGATCCAACGCGCGGGCGAGCTGCCCGCGGTGAACGCGACAGCGGGCGTGACGCGCGAACGGTCGCGAACGCTGTCATCGAGCCCGTCGGTTCAGCGCCAGGTGAGCGTCGGGTTCGGCGTCACCGCGTTCGAGTTCGACCTTTGGGGGCGCGCGCGGTCGCTGTCCGACGCCGCTTATGCGCGCTACCTCGCGAGCGACGAAGGCCGCAGGGCGGCGAGGCTCTCGCTCATCGCGGCGGTCGCCGATGCGTACTTCGCCGAGCGCCTGGCAGTGGAGCAGCAGGCGCTGGCAACCCAGACGCTGGAGAGCTGGACCGAGCAGCGCGATCTGGCGGTACGGCTTCATGACGCGTCGCAGACCAGCGGACTCGACGTCGCACAGGCGCAGAGCCAGGTCGCGCGCGCCCAGGTCGAGGCGGACGGCCGCGCACGGGAGCTCGAGCGCGCTCGCAACGCCCTCGTGCAGCTCGTGGGCGCGGACTTGCAGACACTGAACCTGCCCGATGCGCCGACGTTGGAGAAGATGCCGGTACGCACCCAGCTCGCGCCGGGGTTGCCGTCCGACCTGCTCGTGAACCGCCCGGACATCGGCCAGGCCGAGCAGGCGCTTCGTGCCGCGCATGCCGACATTGGCGCCGCGCGGGCGGCCTTCATCCCGAGGATCGAGCTGACGACGACACTGGGCTTCGCGAGTCCCGCGGTCCACGGTCTCTTCGGCGGCGGCAACCGGGTCTGGTCGTTCGCGCCGACGGTGACGCTGCCGCTGTTCGACGCGGGAAGGCTGCGCGCGGAACTGCAGTTGTCCGAGCTGCGGCGGTCGGCGGCGGTCGCCGAGTACGAACGCGTGGTCCAGGTCGCATTTCGGGAGGTAGCCGACGGGCTGGCCGGGACCGAGACCTTCGCGCGCCAGGTCGAGGCCCAGCAGCGCGTCGTCGCCGAGGAGGAGCGCCGGGCCAAACTGGCGGGCCAGCGCTACCGCGCCGGGCTCGACGCGCGGCTCGAGTGGCTGGACGCGCAGCGCCAAGCCTTCGCCGCCCGGATGGAACTGCTGTCGCTGCGCCGTGAGGCGCTCGGCAACGCCGCCCAGCTCTACAAAGCCCTGGGAGGCGGCCTGTTCCGGGACGACGACCCGGGGCTCTGAGCCACGCGATCGGGACGACGCACGATGACGCCTTCCTCCTCCGGCGGCGCCGATCCGCTGCACGATCGGAACCTGCTCGCCGATCCCGATGTCGCCGGGCGGTGGCGGCTGCGCTTCTGGGTGGTGTTCGGCGGCCAGTCGCTGTCGCTGATCGGCTCGGTGCTGACGCAGTTCGTGCTGCTGTGGTGGATCACCGACACGACTGGCAGCGTCTCCGCGCTAGCGACGGCCGGCCTAGCCGCGCTGCTGCCCCAGGCGCTGCTGGCGCCGCTGGGCGGAACCGTCGCGGACCGGTACAGCCGCCGGTTCGTTATGGTGGCGGCAGACCTCGTCAGCGCGCTGTGCATGGTCGTCCTGATCGTCCTGTTCACGATGGCGCGCGTGGATCTCGTGCACGTCTACGCACTGATGGCGATCCGCAGCGCGATGCAAGCGTTCCAGGCACCGGCAGCGGCCGCCAGCGTCCCGATGTTGGTGCCGCGCGCGATGATCAGCCGCGTCTCCGGAGTGAACCAGGCGGTGCAGGGTCTCACCGTGGTCGCGGCCGCGCCGCTCGGCGCGCTGGCGCTGGGCGTGATGCCGATCGGATGGGCGCTGACCATCGACGTCGTCACCGCCGTGTTGGGCGTCGCGCCGCTGCTGTATTTCGCCATCCCGCAGCCGCGGCGCGAGGTGGACGCCTCCGCGAGCTTGGTCGGCAGCATGTGGATGGACTTCCGGGAGGGGGCCGCGTTCGTCTGGTCGTCGCCGGGATGGCGGCGTATTTTTGCGCTGCTCACCGGCGTGATGCTGGTCGTGATGCCGTCGTACACGCTGGTTCCGCTGCTCGTGAAGAGCCACTTCGGCGGCGGAGCGCAGGAAGTGGCGTTGATCGAGGGGCTGGCCGGGCTCGGGATGCTGCTGGGCGGCGCGCTGGTTGCCGTGATGGCTCCACGTCGCCATGTCCTGTGGGTTGTCCTGGGTTTCGGCGCCTCGTGTCTGTCGCTGGCGCTGACGGCGATCGTGCCACCGGGACTGTTCTGGATCGCGGTAATCTGGTGGACGCTTAGCGGCGTGACCTACGTCTTTGGCAACGCGCCGTTGACCTCGCTACTCCAGACGGGCGTGCCGGTGCATCTGCAGGGGCGGGTCTTCTCGCTGCTGCAGGCGATCGTCGGGTTCGCGGCTCCGGTCGGCCTCGCCGTCGTCGCGCCGTTGGGGCAGGTGACCGAGGTCGACACCCTCTTTGTCGCGATGGGGCTGTTGGGAGCGGGCGTGAGCTTCAGCGGCCTGCTGTCGCCGCGCCTGCTTGGGCTCGGGGTGCAGGAGCGGGAGTCGTGATCAGCGCGCTTCGGAGTGTTCCCTTCCGATGCGGCGCGACACCACTACGGATAGCGGGCCGTGAGAAGGTCTGCTCCTGGCCAGCACCGCTCGAAGTCAGACGCTCCTGAAAGGGGGCGATCTCAAGGATCGCACTGAGCGAACGTCGGTTGCTCTTCCGAGACCCGACGTTGCCTGGACGGCATCGGCAGCGTCTGCCTATCGCCGCGTCGTGCCTAGCAAGCCGAGGCGAGCGGCGGCGGCGCACCGGCGAGAACGCCGCGAATGACCGCGGCACCATAGCGCGCGCAGACCTCGCGCAGGAATCGCGAGAAGTCGGCATGCGCGTCGTCGTCGGCGCGGTCGGAGATCGCGCGGATGGCGACGAACGGCAGACCCCATTCGTGGCACACCTGGGCGATCGCCGCACCTTCCATTTCGACGGCCAACGCATCGGGCATCGACGCACGCAGCGTTTCGCTATCCTCCGCGGTGCGAACGAAGCGGTCGCCGCTGACGATCAGGCCGGTGTGCACGGTCGGCGCGTGCAGCGCGAAGTCCCGCACGATTTGCTCGCCGAACAGTGTCAGCGGATCGGCCAATGCGACGCGAGCGCCTGCGGCAACCCGCTCGACGAGCGCTGCGTCTGCCTTGAAACGCGAGACGCCAGTCAGCGGCACTTCAAAGCGCGGAAAGAACGGAGAAGCGTCGAGGTCGTGCTGCAGCAGTTCGGCCGAGACGACGATGTCACCTACTGCTACACCCGGCGCCAGTGCACCGGCAATGCCGGTCAGCACGACCGCGCCGACGCCGTAGTGCGCGATTAGCGTCGCAGTGGTCGCTGCGGCAGCTACCTTGCCAACGCGCGACTGCACTGCGACGACGTCATGACCCTCCAGTTCGCCATGCCAGAACTCCCGGTTGCCGAGGATCTGCCGCCGCGCGCCGGGCATCAGTTCCAGCAGGTCGGACAGTTCCTGCCGAAGCGCGGCGACGATGCCCAGCGGAGCGGCAGTTCGGGGAGAAGAAGGATCTGGCGTCATTGCAGGTGGACGAGGTAGGCGTGGCGAGCGTCGAGTCGGCGACGGCGCTTGCAGGTCGCGACCCCGACCTCCCGGCATATCGCAGTGCGGCAGCGCGATTCCAAAACGCTGGGCGCGGACGCTGCGCTGATTCCGACGCAGCCGTTCATCCTCGCGCCGCCATACCGCCCGCAGGACGCCGGAGCGCCTGCCAGACGAGTGCCGCGACGAGTGCAGCCAGCAGCCCGAGCGATCCAACGTTCAGCCAGGTCCAACCCTTCGACGTCACCAGTGCGCCGGCGCCCAGCGACGTCAGGGCCATCGTCGAGTACACGCAGAAGTCCATCGCCCCCTGTGCGGTCGTCTTCTCCTCGGGGCGGTAGGTGCCGGTCAGCATCATCGTCGCGCCGGTGTAGATGAAGTTCCAGCCGACGCCGAGCAGCGCCAGCGAGACGACAAAGTGCGGCATGTCGACGCCGGTCAGCGCGACGGCGATGCACAGCGCGTACAGCCCGCAGCCAACGGAGACAACCGACGTCGTGCCGAAGCGCCGGATCAGCGCGCCGGTGAAGAAGCCCGGCGCGAACATCCCAATCACGTGCACCTCGAGGACCAGCGCGGTACGGTCGAAGGGGTGTCCGCAGCCCGCCATGGCCAGCGGCGTCGCCGCCATCAGCAGGTTCATCATCCCGTAGCCGAGCGCGGCCGACGCCACGGCGGCGACGAACGTCGACTGGCGCGCTATCTCGCGCAGCGGGCGACCCGGTCGCAGTGCGTCGGGCTGCTCCATCGGCGGGAATGGGATCGTCGAGACGATCGCCAGCGACAAGAGGGCCAGCGCCGCCAGCGCGTAATACGCACCGACGAATGGGATCGCGAGGAGGTCGCGGCCGATCGTCGCCAGGTTCGGGCCGAATACGGCGCCGAGCAGTCCACCGGTCAGCACCCAAGAGATGGCCTTGGCCTTCGCCTCGGGTGCGACGACGTCGGCCGCTGCGAAGCGGTACAGCGCGGCATTCGCGTTGTAGTAGCCGGCCGACAGCGTCGCGGCGACCAGCAACGCGAAACTACCGATCGTCACCGCGGCGGCGCAGGACAGCGTCGTCGCGATCGCGGCCACCAAGCCGGCCTGGAACGCGCGGCGCCGGCCCCAGCGTCTCTGGTGGCGCGCGACGAACGGCGTCGCGATCGCGCCACCGACGACGTAGCCCATCAGCGGCAGCGTCGCCATCCACGGTGCCGGTGCCAGTTGCAGCCCGACGAGCCCGTTGATCGCGATGAAGGTGACGTTGTTCGTCAGGAACAGGCCCTGACAGATGACTAGGCGCAGCAGCGCGCTGTTCATGCCGCGAACGCCGGGCGGCCGGACCGCGCGACATGAGTACGAGCCAGAGACATCGAGGTGCGTGCTGGGGTTCGGTGCCTGCGACCGGGACGGTCGGAACGGCGGACGCGAAGGCTAGCGGCCGTCTTCTATGATTGGAAGTGGTAGTTATTCATGCAACCATGAGGCTGGATCATCGATGATCGACCGACAGCACTTGGCGATCGTCCGTGAGGTACGGCGCCTGGGCAGCGTCACGGCTGCTGCGGAGCGTCTGAACCTGACGCAGTCGGCGCTGAGCCACACGATCCGCAAGTTTGAGGAACGCCATCGCGTGCAGGTCTGGACCCGGCAGGGCCGGGGGCTTCGTTTCACCCAAGCTGGTGAACGGCTGCTCGAACTTGCCGAGCGCGTGCTGCCGCAACTCGAGGACGCGGAGCGCATGTTGGAGCAGGCGGCTGCCGGACGGCGCGGCACCTTGCGCGTCGGGATGGAGTGCCATCCGTGCCAGAAGTGGCTGATGCGGGTTACCGGGCCGTTCCTCGCCGCGTGGCCAGATGTGGACCTGGAGGTCCGCACCGCGTTCCGGTTCGACGGCGTCACCGCGCTGGCCGGGTATGACATCGACCTGCTGATCACGCCCGATCCTGCGCGGCGGCCGGATCTGCGTTACGTGCCGGTGTTCGACTACGAACTGGTTCTCGTCGTGCATTCGGAGCATCCGCTGGGCGGCCGACAGTCGGTGGACCCGGCAGACTTGCAGGATGAGGATCTCGTCACCGTCCCGGTCAGCGTCGACCGGCTCGACGTCTACACGCGCTTCTTGCTACCGGCTGGCGTGCGGCCGCGCCGCCAGCGGACGGCGGAGACGACCGAGCTGATGCTGCAGATCGTGGCCGCGCGCCGCGCGGTCAGCGTCGTCCCTGACTGGCTCGTCCAAGAGTACGGCGCCGGGTTGCCGATCCGTGTCGTCCGGCTCGGCGCACGAGGGCTGGCCAAGAGCATCCATATCGGCATGCGGGCCGAGGAGCCGGAGACGGCGTACGTCGACGGCTTCCTGCGGCTAGCGCGCGAGCACAGCCCGGAAGCCTGATAGTCGGGCGCCGACGACCGTCCTCGACGTCCGCAGCGCCTCGGCTACCGGTCGCTCACGCCGCCCTTTGCACCACAACTCACTGACCGGAACGCGGCCGACATCGCCAGCTGGCTGCAGGCCGGTGACCGCCCGCACCTGCTGCAGTGCCTCCACCGTCGTCCAGACGTGACTGGCAGCTATGGGTCGGTGCAGCCCCCTCCCCGCTGGAACATCGCCCGAATCCAGCGCCCGAGTTGACCCCGATCGTTCCTAGAGTGTGCTCATCAGCCCAGCTGACGAACCCTCTGGAGGACGGCAGTGCACCAGCGACTCCCCGATGACGAACGGCGACCGTCCCCGCCCCCACACATCGGTGCGTCGCGGAGTCGGACGATCCGCACCGCGGCACTGGCCTGCGTAGCCGCATCCCTCGCGGCCGGATCCCAGCAGGCCCACGCCCTCGACGGCTGCCTCGTCCTCCTCTGCCTCGCGGCCCCAAACTGGCACGCCATCTCCCAGTGCGTGCCGCCAATCCACCAGCTCTTCCACGATCTGCGCCGCGGGCGGCCCTTCCCGACCTGCGACATGGCCGGCCCCGGCAACTCGTCGAACCACCGCTGGGCGAGCGCGCCCGCCTTCTGCCCGCCGCAGTACACGCACGAGGTCTCCGGCGAGAGCGGCACCGAGTACGTCTGCGACTACAGCGGCGCGATCTCGGTCCAGGTGGATGGCCAGCTCTGGAGCCGGACCTGGTGGAACCGCGGTGACAGCGTCACCGAGTTCAGCGACGCGGCGAAGGCCGGTCTCCAGGAATGGAACACGCGCTTCGATGAAGACTTCGCGCGCTGGAAGGCCAGCCAGCCGCCCGAGACGCGGTCATGCGAGTGCTGAGCGTTCGTCATGCAGACCGCCGACCTCGCCGCGCTCGTGCTGGCCTGCGCCCCGCAGGTGCATCCGGCCACGGCGTTGGCGCTGATCGCCACGGAGAGCGGCGCCAACCCCAATGCGATCGGCGTCGTGGGCGGCCGGCTGGTCCGGCAGCCCCGGCACCGGCAGGAGGCGTTGGCCACCATCGGCCGTCTGGAGCGCGGCGGCTGGGACTACAGCGTAGGGCTCGCCCAGATCAACCGGCGCAACTTCGCAAAGCTGGGCCTCGACGCAGCGTCCGCGCTCGACCCCTGCGCCAACCTGGCCGCGATGCAGACCGTGCTGTCCGAGTGCTACGGCCGCGCCTCTCGTCCGGCCGTCCCCGGGCAGCGCGCACTGCGCAAGGCGCTGTCCTGCTACTACAGCGGCGACTTCAGCACCGGCTTGCGTCACGGCTACGTGCGCAAGGTCGTCGGCGCCGCGGCCGCATCCCCTTCTCTCCCCGTCAGCACCTCGAAGGAGTCGCCATGAAGTCTCGCCTCGTTCCGGTCCTGCGTCGCCAAGCCGTCCTGGCGGCAGCGCTGCCCGCCGCCGCGTTCGCACAAGGGTTCGAGAAGATCAACACGACGGTCACCAACGTCAACACGATCCTGGTGACGATCTCGATCGCCGTCGTGACCATCGCGATCATCTGGGCCGGCTTCAAGATGATCTTCCAGGGTGCCCGGCTCGCCGATGTCGCCAACGTGCTGATCGGTGGCACCCTCGTCGGCGGCGCCGCGGCCTTCGCCAGCTACATCGTCGCCTGAGGCCCGCGATGGTTTCCGAACCGATCTACAAGGGCGCGACGCGCCCGGCGATGAAGCTGGGCATCCCGCTCGTGCCGCTGGTGCTGCTGGCCGGCACCTCGATGCTGCTGGTGCTCTGGGGCGGCATCCTGGTGAGCTGGTGGCTGGCCCTCGCCGTCGTCGCCGCGGTCGCCCCGGTGCTCGTCTGGATGCGCTACGTCACGCGCCGTGACGACCAGCGCTTCCGCCAGATCTTCGTCTCCCTCCGCCTGCGGCTGCACGACCGCAACCGCCGCCACTGGGCCGGGCGCAGCTACTCGCCCACCGTCTACCGGGGAGGCCGCGATGCGTGGCACGCCTGAGACCTGGCTGCGGCGGCCGCCTCCGCCGCCCCGCCCTGCCCCGCTGCAGCCGCGCCTGTGGAAGCAGGCGCTGGCCGAGCATCCGCTGGCGCGCGTCGTGCCGTTCTCGTCGCTGGTGGGGCCGCACGACGTCATCACGCGCGGCGGCGACTACCTGCGCATCTGGCGCCTGGAAGGCGTGCCCTTCGAGTGCGCCGAGGAAAGCGTGGTGACCGAGCGCCACGAGGCGATGTGCAGCCTGCTGCGCAACCTGGCCGGCGGGCAGTGGGCGGTGTGGATGCACCGCCTGCACCGGCGGGTGCATGACGCCCTGGCCGACCCGGCGCAGCCGGGCTTTGCCCGACTGCTGCCGCAGGCCTACCAGGCGAAGCTGGCCGAGCGGCCGATGATGAGCAACGAGGTCTACCTGACGCTGGCCTACCGGCCGCAGGCCTCGAAAGTCGGGCGCGCGCTGCAGTCGACCCGGCGCTCGCGCGAGCAGATCGCGGGCGCGCAGGCCGAGGCGCTGCGCGTCATCGAGGAGAAGGCCGCGCTGGTGGAACGCACGCTGCGGGGCTTCGGCCCGCGCTGCCTGGGCGAGCGGGAGCAACACGGTCGCTGCTACAGCGAGGTCGCCGAGTTCCTCGGCCTGCTGGTCAACGGCCACTGGCGGCCCGTGCCACGGGCGGCCGGCCCGCTGTTCCGCACGCTGCCGGACACGCGGCTCACCTTCGGCGGCGACAAGCTCGAACTGCGTCACGGCGCCGACGTGCGCTACGCGGCGCTCGTAGACATCAAGGAGTACGCCGACGACGTGCAGCCCGGCATCCTCGATACGCTGCTCTACGAGGACAGCGAGTTCATCGAGACGCAAAGCTTCTCGATCCTGCCGCGGCGCGAAGCGCTGCGTGCGCTCGACCTGCAGCGCAGCCAGCTCGTCGCCAGCGACGACGTCGTCGAGAGCCAGATCGCCGACATGGACGTCGCCATCAACGACCTCGGCGACGGCCAGTTCTGCATGGGCGAGTACCACTACAGCCTCGTCGTCTTCGGCTCCGACGTGGCCGACGCTGGCCGCCGCGCCGCGCGTGCCGTCGGCGCGGTGGGCGAGACGTCCAGCCTGCAGATGGCGCCTGTCGACCTGGTGGCCGATGCCGCCTGGTTCGCGCAGATGCCGGGCAACTGGCAGTGGCGCCCGCGCGAGGCCAAGCTGTCGTCTCGCGCCTTCGCGGCGCTCGCCGCCGCCCACAACTTTCCGCGCGGGAAGCGCGACGGCAACCCCTGGGGCGAGGCGCTCGCGCTGATGCGCACGCCCTCGGGCCAGCCCTTCTACCTGAACCTGCACAGCAGCCCGGAAGGCGAGGACTCGCTGGACCGCAAGCTGCCCGGCAACACGCTGCTGATCGGCTCCACGGGCGTGGGCAAGACGACGCTGGAGATGCTCCTGCTGGCGCTGACGCGCAAGTGGGAGCCCGCGCCCCGGCTGGTGCTGTTCGACCTGGATCGCGGCTGCGAGATCGCGATGCGTGCGCTGGGTGGCCGCTACTTCGCGCTCGAAGCCGGCACGCCGACCGGCTGCAACCCGCTGCAGCACGAGCCGACGCCGGCGCGGCTGCAGTTCTGGCAGCAGCTCGTGCGCACCTGTCTGGAGACGCCCGCCCTGCCGCTGCTGCCGGCCGACGAACGCGCCATCGCCGACGCGGTGCAGGCCGTGGCGCTGATGCCGCGTGCTCTGCGCCGCTTCTCCACGCTGCGCCAGAACCTGCCGAAGGCCGGCGCCAACAGCCTGCACGACCGGCTGGCACGCTGGTGCCAGGGCGGTGCGCTCGGCTGGGTGTTCGACGAGGCCGACGACCGTCTCGGCGACCTGCAGGACACCGCGATCGTGGGCTTCGACACGACCGAGTTCCTGGACCTGCCCGAGGTGCGCACGCCGGTGATGCTGTACCTGCTCGACGTCATGGAAGGCCTGGTCGACGGTCGGCGCCTGATCTACGTGATCTCGGAGTTCTGGAAGGCGCTCGACCACCCGATCTTCAGCGACTTCGCCAAGCAGAAGCAGAAGACGATCCGCAAGCAGAACGGCCTGGGCATCTTCGACACGCAGAGCCCGTCCGACGTGCTGCGCCACCCGATCGGCCGGACGATGGTCGAGCAGAGCGTGACGAAGATCTTTCTCGCCAACCCCGAGGCGGTGCGCGAGGAGTACGTCGAAGGCTTCGGCCTCAGCGAGGCGGAGTACGAGATCGTGCGCAGCCTGGGCGCGCGCGGCGGCCGGCGCTTCCTGGTCAAGCAGGGCCACACCAGCACGCTGTGCGAGCTGGACCTGTCCGGACTGGACGACTTCGTCACCGTGCTCTCGGCCACGACCGACAACGTCGCGCTGCTCGACGAACTGCGGGCGCAGCTTGGTGACGATCCGTTTCGCTGGCTCCCCGAACTGCAGCGCCGGGTCCACGATCGACGCCTTCAGGCATCGAGGAGCCGGTCATGAAGCGTCTCGCACTGTTCGTCCTTCTCGCCGGCTGCTCGGCAGCCGCTCCGGCCCTGGCCCAGTACGTCAAGGGCAACGAGGCGGTGCGCTCCGGCCGCGCTGAAACCCCGCCGCTGCTGAAGTCGATGAGCCGCATGCCAGCCTGCGCGGCCGACGCAGGCTGCCATGCCGGGCCCTGGCACATGGTCGAGACCGCCGACGGGCTGCGCGAATGCACCGAGCCGACGGCGCGGCCCGGCACCTGCCGGCCGTCCAGCTACGGCAGCCGCAAGCTGGCGCGGCTGTGGGTCGTCAAGCGCGGCACCACCTGGCAGTGGTGCCAGTACCCCGACATGGGCAGCCGCTGCGTCGACATGCACGCGCGGCCGCCGGCCAATTTGCTGGTGGCCGTCGTCCAGTGACGGCGGCAGCACGGAGGACGAACGATGTTCACCTGGCTCGGCTCCCAGCTCGACACGCTGCTCGGCGGCTACGTGCTCGGCGTCGTCTCGGCGCTGGCCAGCGCGCTTGCGCCGCTGGCACTGACCGTGTTCACGCTCTGGGTGCTGCTGTTCGGCTGGGCGGTGCTGCGCAACGAGGTGCCCGAGACGCTGCCCACGTTCCTTTGGAAGGTCGTGCGAATCGGTTTCGTCTTCGCGTTCGCGCTGCAGGCCGGCTTCTACGTCGGCAACGTCGCCGACGCGGCCAACGGCCTGGCGATGGGCGTCGCGTCGACCTTCGTGCCGGCCGGCGCCGACCCGGCCGTCGTCAGCTCGCCCTACGCGCTGCTGGACCAGTTCAACGACCGGGCCAGCGAGCAGGTGTCGGACATCATGAAGGAGGCCAGCATCTTCCGGCTGGACCTGCTGTTCGCGGCCGGCGTGTTCTCGATCGGGTCGGTGGTGTTCCTCTGCATCACGCTGTTCGTGGTGTCGCTGTCCAAGGTCTTCCTCACCTTCGTCATCGCGGTGGGCCCGCTGTTCATCCTGTGCCTGGCGTGGCGGCCGACGCAGCGCTTCTTCGACAGCTGGCTGTCGATGCTGCTGAACGCCGTCGTGCTGACCTGGTTCGCGTTCTTCGCGCTGGGCATCAGCACCTTCGCCGGCAACCAGATCTTCCTGGCCATCAACTCCGGCGGCGGCTTCCTGGGCGAGGCGTTCAACGTGCTGTCGGAAGCCACGCGCTACTGCATCGTGATGATCCTGATGGGCATCGTCTGCTTCCAGGCGCCGGGGCTGGCCGCGGCGCTCACCGGCGGTGCCGCGGTGCAGCAGGGCGTGCACATGCTGCAGAACGTGCTGATGGTGGCCGGCCTGCGCTCGGTGGCCGCCTCCCGCGGCGGTGCACCGGCCGCGCTCGCCAACACCGTGCGCGCCGGCGGCGGTCTGGCCTACACGGCCGGCCGCGCCGCAAGCTCGGCCGCGCGCGCGCTGCGCGCTCCCGCCGGACAGGCCGCCCCACGGCTGCCGGCCTATCGCCTCGCCGCCCAGCGCGGCGCTGCCTGACCCGTCCTTGAAGGAGTCCCGCATGAACCCGTTCAAGCGCCTCGCCATCGCCCTGACGGTCGCCGCGGCGCCGCTGGCCAGCCACGCGCAGGGCATCCCGGTCTTCGACCGCGCCAACCTCGCGCAGTCGATCGAACAGGTGCTGCATGCCGTGACACAGATCGAGAACCAGCTGCAGCAGATCTCCGAGCTGCAGCACCAGCTCGGCAGCATGAACGGCTACCGAGGCCTGGGCACGATCGCCAGCGACCCAACGCTGAACGACTACGTGCCGCCCGACGCCCCCGCCCTGCTGGGAGCGGTGCAGAGCCGCGGCTACGCCGGCCTGACCGGCACCGCGAAGGCGTTGCGTGACGCCGGCCTGGTCTACAACTGTGAGGACCTGGCCGGCGACGCCCGCATCCGCTGCCAGGCCGACCTCGCCCGGCCGTACCAGCACAAGGGGCTGCTGCAGGACGCGATGGGCGCCGCCAACGGCCGCATCGCGCAGATCCGCACGCTGATGTCCCAGGTGGACGCGACCACCGACCAGAAGGGCGCGCTGGAGATCCAGTCGCGCATCGGCGCCGAAAACGCCCAGCTCGCGCACGAGTTGACGCGCATCCAGATGCTGCAGGCCATGGCCGACAGCGAGGAACGCATCCAGCGCTCGCGTGACCGCGAACGCCAGTACGAGACGCTCGGCCGCACGGGCCGGATGTCCGCCTACCTGCCCTAGCAGCCCCCAGGAGACGCCCCATGAAAGCAGTGCCCGGCCTGGGCAAGGCCGCTGCATGGCCGGATGACGCCGACACGGCCATTCCCGAGGCGGCGGACGATGCTCCCTACCGCGCCAACCGCGACTGGGAACTCGACCGCGCGCTGATGCTGGAGCGTTCGGAGCGCCGTGCATGGCGCGTGGCCTGGGTGGCCGCGGCCTTCGGCGTCATCGGCATCGCGGCGGTGTTCGTGCAGGGGCCGCTGCGCCGCATCGTCGAGATCCCGATCGTGGTCGACCGCCTCACCGGCGAGACCACGATCCAGCAGCGCCTGGACGTCGAGACCATTCCCCGTCTCGAAGCGCTGGACAAGCACAACCTCGCGACCTTCGTGCGGGCGCGCGAGGGTTACAGCTGGATGTGGCTGCAGCGTGACTTCGACCAGGTCGCGCGCATGGCCGTGCCGACCGTGTTCGCCGACTACACGCGGCTGTTCGAGGGCGACGGAGCGCTGCAGAAGAAGATCGGCGCCACCGAGGAGTGGCGCATCCAGATCGTCGGCGTGCGCCTGTCGCCCACCGGCCGCAGCGGCAACCGCGGCGAAGGCACGGTGACCTACGAGAAGGTCGTCCGGCTCACCGAGCGCGCCCTGCCCGACGTGACGACGCGCCACGTCGCCAGCATCGTCTACGAGTACCAGCCGCAGGTGCTGGCCCGCGAGCGTGACCGGCTGGAGAACCCGTTCGGTTTCGTGGTCACCGCCTACCGCTCCGATCCGGAGATCGGCACGACCGGAGGCAAGCCGTGAGCCGCCGTTGCTTGCACTGGCTCGTGTGCTCGCTGCTGGCTGTCTGCGTCGCGGCCCCGGCCACCGCGACGGATGCGCGCCTGCGCACGGTGGTCTACGACGCGAACGCCGTGGTCACGGTCCAGGTGCGCCGCGGTGTCGTCACGCACGTGCTGCTGGGTGAAGACGAGGTGATCCGGCAACTCGCCGCCGGTCAGGGCGGCGACTGCACCAAGCCCGAGGCCCTGTGGTGCATCACGGCCCAGGCCGGCGACCGCAGCATCTTCGTGAAGCCGAAGGCAGGCGCCGCCGTGCCGAACAACGTCGCCGTCGTGAGCGACCGCCGCATGCACGCGTTCCGCTTCGTCGTCCTGGCCGATCAGGACCGGCGGGAGCCCGTCTACCGGCTCCAGGTGACGCCGCCGGCGCCGATCGGCCCGTCGCGCGGGGCCAGCGCCAACCTGCAAGCGGCGCCGCTGCCGCTTCCCGATCCGCCCTCCGATGCCGAGCGTCTGCAGGGGCGCCTGTTGGCGGCACCCGAGGTGGTCAACGCCTCGTACTCGATCGCAGAAGGCCGCGGCTCGTCCGACATCGTGCCCACGCTGGTCTTCGACGACGGGCGGTTCACCTACTTCCGCTTCCCGGGCAACCGCGAGGTGCCGGCGGTCTTCCATGTGCTCGGCGACGGCAGCGAGACGCTGGTCAACAGCCGCATGGAGGGCGAACTGCTGGTCGTCGATCGCGTCAGCCGGCTGCTGAAGCTGAGGGCGGGCAGCGCCGTCGTCGGGGTCTGGAACGACGCATTCGACCTGGACGGCCGGCCGCCCGTCGACGGCACCACGGTGCCCGGCGTGGCGCGGGTCCTGAAGTCGCCCGGCGAACCGACCGGCGAGCCCGAGACAGGAGAGCGGCCATGACGAACGACGCGACCCACACGCCGCCGGCATCCGACCCGGCCGAGCCGGAGGAGGGCCGCGTGCAGCCGCTGCCGGGTGAGCCCGGCATCCCGAACGTCGCCACGGCACGAGGCCCGGCGATGTCGAGGAAGGGGCTGCTCGCAGTCGCCCTGCTGGTCGTCTCGCTGGTGACGGTGTTCGGCGTCTCGATCGCGCGTTTCGGCGCGGGCGGAGCGACGTCGAGCGAACCCAAGCAGGCACCGGCCGCGAACCGGCCGTCGGCCGCCACGGCGGAGCCGAAGCGCCTGGACCTCGCGGCACGGACCGCGTCGCCCAGTTCCCAGGCAGGCCCTCTGGTGCCGGCGATCGACCCGGCAGCCGATCTGCCGGCTGAGCCGATCGGCGTCCGCCGAACGGGGGACACCCGTTCGGTGGAAGCTGCGCCTCGGTCGACGGCGCCCGAGGACGCCCCCGTCCTGCTGGTGACGAGCCGCCCCTCCGAGGGCCCCCGAACGGCGGCCCCCTCTTCGGAGGGACGCCCCGAGGAGGGCCCGCTCGACGAGACGCGCCGCAACCTGGACGCCTACCAGCGCCAGCTCCGCGAGCTGATGCGCTCGCTCGACCCGTCGGCGCCCTCCTCGGCAGGCACCCCGATGGGGGGCCCGCTCGGGAGTGCCTCCGCTCGGGTGCCCCCGAACGCAGGCACCACGAAGGGCCCCCTCTTCGGAGGCCAGCTTGAAGGCTCAACAACACCGCGGGTGGCCGCCGGCACCCTGGGAAACCGCAGCCTGACCCTGCCCAAGGGCACCGCCTTCACCTGCGCGCTCAAGACGCGCGTCATCAGCGCGACCTCGGGCATGGTGGGCTGCCAGGTGCAACGCAACGTCTACGGCGAGGACGGCCGCGTGCTGCTGATCGAGCGCGGCTCGCATCTGGACGGCGAGTACCGCATCAATGCCGTGCGACCCGGCATGGTGCGCATCCCCGTGCTGTGGACGCGCATCCGCACGCCGCACGGCATCACCGTGGACGTCGAGTCGCCCGGCACCGGCCAGCTTGGCGAGTCCGGCATCGAAGGTCATGTCGACAACCGCTGGGGCGAACGCATCGGCGCCGCGATGCTGCTGTCGCTGATCGACGACTCGGTGCAGCTCGTCGTCCAGAACCAGACGAGCCAGCGCGATGCCGACACGATCGTGCTGCCGTCGACCACCGGCAACACCAGCAAGCTGGCCGAGAAGGTGCTGGACAGCACCATCAACATCCCGCCGCTGATCTACCAGAACCAGGGCGGCATCGTCGGCATCTACGTCGCACGGGACGTCGACTTCTCGTCGGTCTACGAGCTGCAGCCCGGCGGGCCGCTGGAGCCGCGGTGATGCACGCCGCCCTCGAAGCCGGCCGGCACGACGGAGCTGCCTGGAACGGCGACGCCACATCGGTCACCGAGTTCCTGCGGCCGCTGCAACAGCACCTGGACGCACCCGGTGTGCTGGAGGTCTGCATCAACCGGCCTGGCGAACTGCTGGTCGAGACCGGCGACGGCTGGCGCACCCTGCCGGCGCCCGAGATGACGCTGGAACGCTGCCTGTCGCTGGCCACCGCGGTGGCCACCTGGACCGACCAGCAGGTCAACCAGGAACGCCCGCTGCTGTCGGCCACGCTCCCCGGGGGCCAGCGTGCGCAGTTCGTCATCCCGCCAGCGGTGACGCGCGGGACGGTCTCCATCACGATCCGCCGCCCGGCCGATGTCATCCGGACGCTGGACGACTTCGACCGCGAAGGCCTGTTCGCCAGGGCGGCGCTCCCAGAAGGGGACCGTGCCCAACGCCTTCAGCCCTTCGAGCAGCGGCTGCTGGAGCTGCAGAACCGCGGCCACTGGGCCGACTTCCTGCGACTCGCGGTGCGGGAACGCCAGACCATCGTCGTCAGCGGCCGAACCGGCTCGGGCAAGACGAGCCTGATGAAAGGCCTGTGCGAAGAGGTACCGCGCCACGAACGGCTGGTGACCATCGAGGACACGGCCGAACTGGAGCTGGCGGGCCACACGAACGCCGTCCACCTCTTCTACAGCAAGGACGCGCAGGGCACCGCACGCGTGAGCGCGAAGTCGCTGCTGGAGGCCTGCCTGCGCATGCGGCCCGACCGCATCTTCCTCGCCGAACTGCGCGGCGAAGAGTGCTTCTCCTTCGTGCGGCTGGCGGCGTCGGGGCATCCGGGCAGCATCACCACCGCCCACGCCGGTAGCTGCGCACTCGCGCTGGAACAGATGGCCTTGATGATCCGCGAGAGCGGCGCCGGCGGCGGGCTGCGCATCGACGAGATCAAGCAGTTGCTCTCGATGGTCGTCGACGTGATCGTGCAGATCGAGCACGACGAGCGCGGCCGGCATGTCTCCGAACTGCGGTACCAGCCGAGGGCCTTGCGGCTGGCCAGCGGCACGGTTGCCCCGGGAGGCGGTCAATGAACGGCGCGCTGGCCGGCTGGTCCCGTGCGCGGCTTGTGGCCGCGCTCACCTTCGGCGTCGTGACGATGTCGCTGCTGGGCACGCTGGCGCTGCACGCGTCGGCTGCTCTCTTCCTGCTGTTGAGCGGCGCGGACGTGCGCCAGGCCCGACCGCTGGCCTACCTGGACTACTGGCAGCTCTATGGTGACGACGCGGTGCTGCGCCGCAGGCTGGTCGTGGCCGGCACGGGCGCAGCCGCCGTCGGCTTCGTCGTGCTGCCTGCGGCCCTGCTCGCCGCCATGCGTCGCAAGCGGCCTCTGCACAGCGCCGCCCGCTTTGCGACCGGCGCGGAGATCGCGGCGGCGGGTCTGCTGGCCACGCCGGCCTCCGGCCCGGCCATCCTGGTGGGCCGGCTCGGCCGGCGCTACCTCGCACTGCCCGGACAGCTGTCCGTGATGCTCTCGGCGCCAACGCGCAGCGGCAAAGGCGTCGGCATCGTCATCCCGAACCTGCTGAACTGGCCGGACTCGGTCATCGCGCTCGACATCAAGGGCGAGATCCACGCGATCACGGCGGGCTTCCGGGTCGCCTGCGGACAGGCCGTCTACGCCTTCTCGCCGTTTGACGAGCAGGGCCGCAGCCACCGCTGGAACCCACTGTCGCACGTGCGCACCGGCCCGCTGCATCGCGTTGGCGACCTGCTCGAGATCGGCCAGGTGCTCTATCCCAGCGACGGCGGCCACACCTCGTCAGAAGCCTTCTTCAACGACCAGGCGCGCAACCTGTTCCTCGGGCTCGGGCTGCTGCTGCTGGAGAGCCCCGACCTGCCTCGCACGATCGGCGAGTTGCTGCGCCAGTCCTCCGGCCAGGGGCGTTCGCTGCGCGAGCACCTCAACGACACCCTCCGCGGGCGGCGGGAAGCAGACAACCCGCTGAGCGACGAATGCGCCGATGCGCTGCAGCGGCTGCTGGGCAACTCCGACAACACGCTCTCCAGCATTGTCGCGACCTTCAATGCGCCGCTGACGATCTTCGCCGATGCGGTGGTCGACGCCGCCACCAGCGCCGACGACTTCGACCTGCAGGCCCCGCGCCGCCGCCGCATGTCGGTGTACGTGCGCGTGCCGCCGCACCGGCTGGCCAGCGCACGGCCGCTGCTCAACCTGTTTTTCTCGCAGGTCGTCAGCCTGAACACGCGCACCCGGCCCGAGGAGGACGCCTCGCTGCGCTACCAGTGCCTGCTGGTGAACGACGAGTTCACTGCAATGGGCCGCGTCGGCATCCTGACCAGCGCGGCCGCCTTCCTGGCCGGCTACAACGTGCGCCTGCTGACGGTGGTGCAGGCGATGTCGCAGCTCGACGCCGTCTACGGCGACAAGGAAGCGCGCACCTTCGCGACGAACCACGGCCTGCAGATCCTCTACGCCCCGCGCGAACAGCGCGACGCCGACGAGTACAGCGCCATGCTCGGCACCTTCACCGAGCGCGCGACCTCGCGTGGCCGGAGCCGGGCCCTCGGGATGCGCAGCCACACGACGGTGAGCCGCAACGAGAGCGACCAGCGCCGCCCGCTGCTGCTGCCGCAGGAGTTCAAGGAACTGGGCAGCGAGCGCCTGGTGCTGATCCTGGAGAACTGCAAGCCGGTGCTGGCAGACAAGATCCGCTATCACCGCGAGCCGGTCTTCCGCGACCGGCTGCGGCCCGCGCCGGCGGTGCCGGCGATGGACGTCGAACTGCATCTCGCCCGCGTACAGCGGCGCGTCAGCGAAGCGCCCGAGGAGATCGGTCCGGACGACGGGTTCTCGCTGGAGCAGCTCGCGCACGACTTCTCGTCGGTGCCCCCGCTCGCCGAAGACGCCGGGCCGGAAGAGATCGGCGGAGTCGTCGACGCCTTCTTCGCCCAGACGCGCGTGGCGAAGGCCGCCGACGGAGGCGAGATCGAGCAGGTGATCTGCGAATGACGCCAAGGAGGAACCACCATGCGCCCTGCCCTCATCGCAATCGCGTTCACTGCCACGGTGATGGCTGGCTGCGGCTCGGCGCCGCCACGGCCGCCCGAAGCGGACGAAGCCAGCCGGCGCCCGGCCAACACGGCTGCCGCCGTCGAACTGCAGGCCTGCCGCAGCGGCCTGCAGAACAGCCGGATCGCCGCAGCCGAGGCCCGGCGCGAAGCTGACGTGGTCCGCACCCAGGCCGTGCTGACGCAGGCGCGCGCCGCCGCTGCGACGCCACCCGCAGCCAACACGATCTTCGTGCTGCGGTTCCACTCCGGCAGCAGCGATCTGGATCTGTCGGCCGACGAAGCGCGCCAGATCGCGGAGGCCGCACGCGACGCGCCGCTGGTGGTGCTGCGGGGCCGCACCGACGGCAACCGGGAGAGCGCTGCCGAGAGCCGTGTTGCGCGGGAACGTGCTGCGGCCGTTCACGCGTGGCTGGTGCGGGCCGGAGCGGACCCGGCCCGCGTCCGGGCCACCTGGCAGCCTGTCGGCGACCACGCGGGCGACAACGGCGTGGAACCCGGGCGGGCGCTCAACCGCCGGGTCGAGATCGAGATCTACCGGACCGCGCCGCGGTTCGTCGCCACCGGCCAACCGGCAAACCCGTGAGCTTCAACGCGTGCAGCGCACGCCAGCGAGGTGACCATGGATCAGGACAGCACCACCGGGCGCGACCGAGGCGGCAGCGTCGAACCCGCAGACCGCGCCGCCATCGCGAAGGCACGCGCCCAGACGCCGCCACAGCGAGGCGAGACCTTCGAGCTGCGTGACCCGCTCAACGAGACGACCTATCGCGCGCCGACGATGAAGGAGATCGTCGCGCACGCCGACCGGCTGCAGGCCACGCGCATCGTCGCCGTGGGCGAAGACGGGTCCCGCACGCCAATCCACAAGATCGGCGGCCACTGGGAGCGGCAGCCGACGCTGCGCCCTCACCCGCCCGCACCCGAGCAGGCCGTCAGCGACGAGGCAGGAACCACCGCCAAGCGCGCCGCCCCGCGCGAGACCGCAGGCCGCGACACACCACCGCAGACTGAAGCCCCCAAGCCTGCCACCGCGCCAACGGCCCGCGATGAACTGGAGGCCCTGCGCGCGGCCCGTGCCGCCGAGATCGAAGCCGGTCTCAACGAGCGCTACGTCGTCAAACACGCGACGCTGACCGGGGACCTGACGCCGCTTCGCCGTACCGAGTACCGCTTCCGGGGCGACGTGCAGCGCGTGGCCTTCACCGAGACGGCGTTCAAGCTGACCACCGATCAGGACCACCCTTCCATCGCACGGTCGATGGTGGACGTCGCCGAAGCGCGCAACTGGAAGGCGCTGCGCGTCACGGGCAGCGACACGTTCAGGCGCCAGGTCTGGATGGAAGCCACGGTGCGCGGGGTGCGCGCACTGGGTTACGAGCCCGATGCTGCCGATCTGCAACTGGTGCAGCGCGAGCGCGAGGCCCGCCAGCACAACCGCATCGAACCCGCGAGGGAACTGTTCTCCTCGCCTGCCGAATCCTCTTCCGAAGGCGCCAAGGCCAAAGGCAACACGGGCCGCGGCGGCGGTGGCCGCAAGGCGGTTCTCGCGGCGCTGGAAGCCGTGCTCGTGGACCGCAAGGTTCCACCGAAACAGCGCGCTGCCGTGATGGCCGCCGCCGAACAGAACCTCGCCAGGCGGATGCGTGACGGCGAGACGCACCGGGTGAAGGTCTACGACGCACAGGCGCCGTCGCGGCGCACGGAACCCAGGCCGACGCGAGATCCGTCGCGCGTGCCAGCCGTGGAGCGCGCCTTCACGCAGCCGACGAGGTGAGGCGATGCACGCCGCAACTATGGTCGTGGCGAGCAGGCAGCCGGTCTATGCGGGGATCGAAGAAGCGATGGCGGCCGGACACCATCGCGACGACCGGCCGCTGTGTCTGTGCGTGCCAGGTGGCGTGCCAATGTACCTGGCCCGGCATGGCGCCCGCCTGCTGGTCAAGCGCATGCCGCTGTCGGGCTGGCAGCACGCGCCGGACTGTCCGCACCACGAGCCGGGCCCGGAGCGCGACCACCGCGGCAGGGACGCCGCTTCCACTGCTACGGGGGTGACGCCCGGCGTATCGAAGCCCGCTTCGGCATCTCCAGGTCTGCCGGGAGGGGCTGCCGACCATCGCGAGGAAGTCGCCCCAGACAACCGCATCTCGCTGCTCGCGCTGCTGCACGAGCTTTGGACGCGCGCCGAGCTGACCCGCTGGCATCCGGGCTTCGCCGGCAAGCGCCACTGGGGCGTCGTTCGCCGCCACCTGTTGCTGGCCGCCCGGCAGACGCGCACGCACACCGGCATGCTCGCCGAACGCCTGTACGTGCCGGAGGTCTTCAACGTCGCACGTGCGGACCAGATCCGCGAGCGGCGTGAGGCCCGATGGCGGTCGATGAGCGGCGCCGGCAGCGAGTCGCCCTTAATGGTGGTGGTCGGCGAGATCAAGGCGCTGCGCCACGCCGGTGGCTTCGTCGAGGTCTGGCTGAAGCATCTGCCGGACCGCCCGTTCGCCCTTCGCGAAGCGGCCTTTCGAGCTGCGGAAGCCAGGTTCGGTGACGAGCTTGCCCTGTGGCGCGCTCACGCGGACGTGCACCTGGTCGCCGGGGCGACTGCGGTCGCTGCCACCGCAGGACCACCGGCACTGCTTGAGCTTGCGCTGATGGCGTGCAACTCGGGTTGGATCCCGGTGGCAAACGAGGACGAACGGACCTTCTTCGACAAGCTTGTCGCCGAGGACAAGCGCTTCGAGAAGATCCTGGTCCCGCTGCTCGCCGCCCGCGATTCCACCGATACGCAATCAGCCGCGCGGAGAACGGCGAAGATGACCATCGAGCGCCAGGCCGAAGCCAAGACCCCGTAGCATCTCGCGCAATGGCACTGGGAAATCGGACGTTGGAACTTCTGCCGGAATCGGAAGAGATGGGCGCCGCCGCGCGCGAGCGCGCCGCCCGAGAGGTCCGTGAGCTTGTGAGCCGCTACCGGATCAGCGAGACGGACCTTCGCCGGGTGCTGGACGAGGTCGAGCGAGAGCGCGAGAAACAGGTGCTCGTCGAAACCCGCAAGGCCGAGAAAGCGCTTCGACACGCCCGTGAACGCGCCCTCCATGTCGCCCGACAGTTGGTCGAGTTCTGGCGCATCGAGCCGCGAGAACTCACCGGGCGCCAGCCAAGCCCCGCGCGACCCGACGCGACGCCAGCCGTCAAGTACCGGCACCCGGTCACCGGCGAGTCGTGGAACGGGATGGGTGCGCAGCCTGAATGGCTTCGCCGGGCGCTCGGGAAGGAAGGTTATCGCGTCGCGGAGCTTCGCGCGGACGCTTCAACAGCGGCAGAAGACTCCTGACCCCGGGCTCGGACCGACGCACAGCGGTTTCTTCGAAGACATGCCGACGCAGGTCTGCGACATCCCCTCTCGAAGCGACGAACGGCCACTGCGGACTGGTCACAGACAAGTCAAGACTGAACTCGCCTGTTCGGAGTCGGGCGCGTTAAAGACAGTTTGCGCCAAAAGCCGCTGCTCGGCGCGTCACCTCTGAGATGCCCGCTTCACGACGAGAACGCGCAGAACATCAAGCGGCCGCCTTCGTGAGCGGCCAGCGGCGACTCACCTTCACTGCAAACGTTCGATTCTAGGAAGGTCTGCGAACGCCCCTGCAACACCTGGCTTGCCCGGCCCCAGTAAGCAATTAGCCTGAACCTGTCGAGGAGGCGCAAAATCGATCAGTACGCCAGAGCCGACCCTGGCGCGCTCGAACAAGGATCAATCAAAATACGCGCAAGAGGAGGAACTTGTATGACAATTGGACTGGCTATCGTCCTGAGCCGGGGCGTTGTGGCGGTCGCTGATGGGCGCGTGACGAACGCACTGAACGTAGCCGACGCAACGCACGACAATTGCAACAAGCTTGAGCACGTTCACCAGCGGTTGCTAGCCGTCATCGGCGGTGTCGAGATGGTGAGCCGGCGAGCAGTGCAAGAGGTAAGGGAAAGAAATGCAAGCGGCCCTCGCGAGGTTATTGCGGCAGCTGCTGAAGGTCTCGACTTCGGTTGGTCAGTTCTTAAGACTGCGCATCCCTCAGAATACGCGAACCACAACCACTTCCGGGCAGCCGTCCTGCTGGCTGGCGTTGACGAGGCTGACAAGCCGTACGTCGGCCTTGTCGACCAGAGGAAGGGGCACGCGATGTTAGTAACCGGTCCCAATCAAAAACATCTGGCATTCGGAATCTTCAGCACTGACGATGCGGCGAGCCACAATGTCATGGACGCAGTCCGCGAGAGAATCCAATTCCTGCCACCGGACGAACAGGTCGGGGCGAGAATCCTAGCTCAAGCGGCCGCCGGCGCTATCGGCGAAGTCGCAGGTCGATCTCGTACAGTTGGCGGCATCGTCCGCGCGGCGTACCTCACGGCGACGGGCTGCGAGGAACTGCCCGTCTGAGACTTGATTGACAGAACCCTGATGTTGCCCCTGGCGCCCGTAGACAATGTGCTTCTGGGCACCGATGAAGGCTCGGGCCTTGTGTGTGGGCTGGCATCTTTCGCAGTGACTGAAGTGGGCTGGCCTTTCACTTGAGACTGAGTACAGTCGTCCGGCGTTTGGCCCTCAATGACTGCTCCCGCTCTTGTCATTCATTCGCTACTCTTAGAGTGGGGCTGCACTGATACGCCTAGGAAGCGCGCGGCCAATCTTCGGGGACCAATTTAAGACCGTCACGCCAGCGCTCCCGCAGCTCGGCTTGGAAGCGAGTGTCATCTCCGAAGTCAGGGTGATCTGTGATGATCACCTGAAACTTGCCGTCCAAGCTGGCGACCACGTCAAAGATCAGGCCGAAGAGGCGCTTCACGGCCTTGCGATCGGTGTCGATCTTCTCTTGAGTCACACCCTCGCCTGGTACGGTGTCCGGCGAGAAGTGCGCCTGCGACAGCTGATCCAGTAGAAGGAAGGACGGCACTGGCCGAGCGCGGCTCGCGAACCAGGTGTGCAGGGCCAGGTGAGCCACGATGTGGTAGCCAACATGGTTTTCGCCACTGCCGATCTCGCGCATCGGCACCGGCCGCTCCGGCGTGTCCGCCACGATGGTCAGGTTGCGTGGGTCCAGGCGCAAGGGTGTATCCGAATACTCCAGTTCGATCTGCTTGGCGTATTTCCACAGATACTGGTTGACGTTGGACAGGCATGACTCCATCTTGGCCTGGATGGTGTCGGCACTGACTGCCTCATCGAGCAGCCCCTCCTGCAGCCGCAGTTCCTTCAGACGCACCTGCTGCTCACTGAGGTCCGGCATTTGTGGGATGTTTTCCATGTACAGGCTAATCCGGCCGAGCACCATGGCCCGTCGCGCTTCCATGTCCGAGGCCAGTTGCAGACGCTGGTTGCCCCGTTTGACCGCCGTCAGCAGGACGCGGTTGTCTTCCATGCGGCGCCGCACATCCGAGAGCTTGGTCTCCACATCCTGGATAGCGGTCTCGATGCGCGGGGTCGCCGAATCCACCGCGCCACTGCGCTCGCCGATGTAGTCCTGGGCGGCGCGCAGGTCGCCGATGGACGGAACCCGTGAGGCTTCGGGCAACCCTTGCAGACACAACGGGCAGGATTGTCCTGGCTGGTCATGCTCGAAGACGCTAACTGCCTGCAAGCGTGCTGTGTGCTCTCGGGCCTCCGCCGAATAGCCCTTGGAACTGCCCTCAAAGCTGCGGGCACGCTCAAGCGTGGACTGCAAGTTGCGTTGCTCCTGCAGCAGTTCGCTACGCACCGCGGAAAGCCGCCGGAACTCGGCGCCGCCGTCGACCTCTACAGCCGCCGAAGGCACTGGCCTGTTCTGGATCTCGCGGAGCGTATCGAGCTTCTCCTGCCAAGATGCGCTGTCAGGAAGCTCGCTCATTCCGACCGATTTGGCTTCTGCCAGCAACGTGTCCGCACGGCCCACGCCATCGCCTCGGATTGCGGCGGCTTCCGCAAGCCGGCGATCAATCTGGCGGATCTCGGCGCGGATGCGCTTGAGTTCCTGCTGATTTGCGACGTAGTCGTCGGTGACCGCGCCTAGGAAGTACGGCAGGGTGTCCTTGATCGCCTGCGCTACGAATCGATCACTGGAGCCATGGAACAGGTGCTTGCGCTGCGCGATCTCGTTCTGCGATTGGAAGCAGAAGGTAAGCGCATGGCTGATGGTGGCGGCTAGCGCGTCGCGCGTCTGCCCTGGCGGCGGTTCGTGCAGGTAGTCCGACAAGCCGGCCCAGGAGGCCAGCAGCGAACGCAGTCCCTCTCGGTTGGTCGTCTGACGCAGAACCGATGCCGGAGGAATGTCGACCTCCATGTCGGTTTGAACGTAGACCTTCTCGTTGGACTTGCCGTCCCCTGTCGGCAGTTGCCGCGCCACAAAGGCCTGGCCTCTGGGTGTTTGCAGCAGCAACGCAAACCAGGCCACATTGCGGCGGACCTTGCCCTCGGGCACGTCAATCTCCTTGGCCCCGAAACAGTAGTCGATGATGCCCAGGATGGCTGACTTGCCCGTGCGCGAGTCTCCGGAAATGATGTTGACGCGGCCTGGCTCGAAGGGCACCACTCGGTGGCGTCCGTCGTGGCTGTAGATCACCACGGCGCGAATCTGAATCATGCTTGAACTCCCAATAGCGCCAACACGGTTGGGGGCGCCCCCGCTTTGCACAGCCATCGACCGACGAACACCGCCTGGCGCATGCAGTCCCTCACCTCAGTGCTCGATGCACTCAAGTAGGTTGTGATCTTCCTGGTTTGCGATTCGCCGGCGGCAATCCAGCGGCCATCCACCACGAGAAGTTGGTGCTGCGCGCCGAACAGCAAAGCCTCGCGGACCGTCTGCCGCAACACGACCACGCCCTTGGCGACAGCCGATCGCTCCAGCGGGTGATCGTGCACCCATGTGGCAAGCGAACTCGTGATAGTGTGGGGCAACTGCTCTCGCGTCTGGCCACGCAGGACGAAGCTCGCGCCCACGAATGACAGCTCGAACGGCAGCGCCACCTGGCCTGTTCTGAGCGTCGCTGCCTCGGTGGCGTAGCCACGCGCGAGATGCCACATCGCGACGGCACAGAAAGCGGGGTTGAGCAGGTTGCGTTGCTCGATGGTGCGATCCTGCCAAGCCGTCATGTCCTCTTCCTCTGCGCCGCCGCGTCGAGAGCGGCTTTCAGCCGGGTCTCGAACTGTGGATGCCAGCCCACGCGCATGTCCTCCGCGAGCATGTGCAGCGAACCACGGCAGACCCAAGGGACATTGACACCCGAACGGATGGAGATATGGGCGTCTTCCGCCCACTTCAGAAGGGCGCGGCCCGCCTGTGCCATTGCCGCATCGGTGGCGTCCGGGCCGAGCTCGTCACAGATCTGGCCGTACTGCAGCTCCCATTCGGCCTGCAAACGCTTGTCGTACTTGTCCAGGTCGGCATCGAACAGCAGGTCGTGGCGGGTCCAGGCCGAGCGTTGCCGGAAGGCCTGCAGATAGCTCGTGATGGCGTTGCGAATGCGTAGCTGGCTACCGCTAACCAGTTCGACCTGTTTGTAGAAGGGGCGATCAGCGAACTCCGGGAGTTGTTCCAGCGCGACCATCAACGCGTCGAGGTCTTCATCGATCGGCAGTGCGTCGGGCTTCAGCGATTCCTGGATGTCCGAGATCTGCGCGTCGATCTCGGCGCGAGGGATGCCGCCCTCTGGGTGGACCAGTTCATTCAATACCCGCTTGAACCACCAACCTTCGAGCATCTGCACCGACAGCGCCTGATGGTTTAGCGAGACATGGTAGAGCTCAGACTGCAACTGCTCTGTGATCTCGACGGCGTCGGGCTGCGACGGGATCACGTACACCTGTGCCAGCAGAGCTTCGCGCTCAGCCTCCTCCCGCGCGAGGTAGGCCTCGAAAGATGGCCTGAGCTCGCTGCTTGTGGAGCTGGTCGCTGCATGCTTCAGGCGCTTGGCAGCTTCGGCAACGTTGCGATCGCGGCCTTCGATACCCAGGGCGGCGCATGCGCTTCCGGGCACGGCCGCAGCGGTGGTGATCAGGAAGCGCGCCGTGCCAAGCGGAACTTCACCGGTGGCCAGACCGACCAGCCAGACGCGCAGCGTCTTCCAGAGTTCGGCACTCAGATCCGTCAGGTTCGCCGCCGCCTTCAGCGAATGCTTGGCCTGCAGCACCGCCTGCGGCTCTCCGCCGACCTCGAAACTCACGTCGTCTAGTGTTTCTAGGCTAACGACGAAGTCGCCCATACGGCTGCGGCGGACTGCCCATAGCAGGGCGAGCCGGACCTGGTACAGATAGCCCACCATCGACGGTGCAGCGCCGAAGGTCGAGATGCTGGGCGGGATCATTGTGAATGCCTCACGTACTGAAATCGAGCTACGCCACGGCAACGCGCGGCACGCCAGCTGTGTCGAGCAATTTGTAAAGCGGCGCGACCTTCGTTCGCTGGCCGCGCTCAGGCGAGTAGGTGAAGATCACCCTCTGCTTGGCCCGAGTGAATGCGACGAAGAATCCAGCAGTTGCATCGACCGGGTCCTGGGTGTAACTCCACCAGGCGTCGTCATCGAGCCCGACGAAAATGACGGTGTGGTACTCCAACCCTTTGCTCTTGTGCAGAGTCATCAGGGGCAAAGCGTTGGTGCCGTCATAGGCGTCCAGCGCCGCACACCAGTCATGCGTTTTCGCGGCGCTGGCTAGTAGGTGCCGCACGACGCTGCTCTCCACCTCGGCGAACCACTTTCCCTGGCCATAGGGCGCGTGTGCAGCAACTAAGGCATTGGGGTTCAGGAATGCCAGCACTGCCAGGACCATGGACCGGGCTTGTGCTTCGGTGGATGGGGGCTGAGGGTACTGTCGGAGAAATGCGCTGGCAAAGCCATCCAGATCGCTGGCCAGCGCGCGCCGGGCCCGATCATCGGTGGGCTCAACGCCGCGCAACTCGGCCAACGCATACTGTGCCTCGATCCAACTCGAGCCGCCGCGTGCGGCGCACGCCAGGCGCAGCATTACGAGCACCAACTCCGAAAGCGGCTCCGTCAACAAATCCTGCAACATCTGGTTGCCAACATAGGCGGCTTCGTTGCGAACATGGATGCCGAAACCGGCGAAAGCGGGTGTCAGCACATTGGCATAGTCCTCGGCCTTTTGCCGGACCAGCAGCACGAAATCGGTGGGCTGCAGGCCGTGCTCGCGCATTTGCTCCGCGACGTAGGCTGCGAGCCTGTAAGCCTCTGCGCGTGTACTAGAGAATTCCCAGATGGAACAGCAGCCGTCAGAGATCGTTGCCCTGGCCTTGGATTCGGGGCGCACTGCGTTCGGATCCAGGGCCTGCGCCAATACGTGCTGAATGCGGACTAGTTCGGGCGATGAGCGGTAGTTGCTAAACAGCGGGATACGCTTCGCCGCGAAGGACCGCTCAAAGAAATCGAACGGGTCCTTCATCGCAAACGCGAAACGCATGATCTGCTGCTTGTTGTCGCCGACGACAGTCATTACCGTCGAGGTGCCAAGGAAGATCGTCCGGACCAGATCGAGCTGGGCTTGGGTGGTGTCCTGGAATTCATCTATGAACACATGCGAATATGTTAGGGCCAAAGCATGGCGTACCGCTGTGTTGATGCGGACTAGGAGTTCGGCCAGGCGACTGAGCATGGGGAAAGTCAGGTAGCTGCGCTCGAAGCTGCGCAACTGTTGATCCCAAAAGTACTGACCTGCCCACCGACCGGCTGTGGTGCACGACCATCCAGCTTGCGGCAGGGGGCCATCCAGGACATGGCGCCGCTCGAACGCGGTGGCCGGGGTAGTCTGAACGGCCACAGCTCCGAACGGGTTGTCCTGCGCCTGCGCCGCACGCCGCAGGAAGTCGATCCAGTAAGGCTTTTTGGGAAACAGAATGTCGTAGTCGGGTGTCGGCCGCCAGCGGTCCGGCAGTGCTTGGCCAAAGCGATCGACAAGGCCTTTGGCGAATGCGTCGAAAGTCAGCGAGTCGAAGCGCCGCGCGTGATCCGCGTGGCAGCGCTGGCGCACGCGGCGAGCTAGGTTGCGCGCGGCGTCGCGCTTGAAGCTGATCGCCAGAATTCGCTGCGGGGCAGGGGACGCGCCTGTCTGCAAAAGAAAGGCGGCCCGCTGCGCCAGTAACTCCGTTTTTCCGGCGCCCGGTCCAGCGAGCACCGAATAGTGCTCGCTGGAGCGCACCACAGTCAGCGCGTTGGGCTCAAGGTTGTAGACGCTCACCGGCAGCCAGTCGGCCGCTGGGATGCGCCGCGGCGGCAGCGCCGTGCTCACAGCTTAGACACCTGGGCGGCGATGTGCTGCAGCACACTCCGGAGCACCGGTGGCATGCCGGCCCGCAACGCGGGCAGATCGATGTGCGCCAGGGCGCGGAGGTGGGTGGCGGGCTTGCTATGAGTTAGGAAGTGATAGCGATAGGTTGCCATGTGGGCGGAGAAAGGCTGGGCCTCGCCGATGTAGTCGGCCAGGCCGGTGCCCGCCGTTCCTAGGACAACCTGGGCGGCAGCCTCGCTAGTCATGCGAGGTCCCGTCCCCTCGATGGTGGCTGCGTATGCGGCGGGGAAGGCGTGCAGCATGGCCAGATCGAGATCCAAGGGCCAGGAGAAGAAGACCGACGACGAGCGCTGCAGATGGTCGAGCCAGCCTTGGAGGCACGCAACATTCCAGGTGTCCATCGTTGCGAACTGCTCGTCGGTCAGGACCGCTCCGCCACGAATGGCCATGATCTGCTCACGAGAGGTTCCCATTGCAAGCAGCTGCTGCAGCACGTTCTTGACGCGGCCAAAGCCACCGCCGTCGCGCCCCAAGTCGAGGTCGAGCAGCGTCGCATATGGAATTCCCAGTCCCTTTAGGAGCCGCCAGAAGTGATTCACATGGCGGCCACCAAGCGGCACGATGGCCACGAACGAAGGATCGACCAGGAGGTCCAGGGCCTCGGCCAGCCGCGGCAGCACGATGCGCTCGGAGTCACCCTCGACCAGCAGAACAAAACGCGCGAAGTACAGCTCCGGAAAGGCCAGGAAGGCATTGCGGACGAACTTGATCGCCTCGACGTTGCTGGCGGGCGTCGGGATGGGCTGGACGGTCGACATTCCGCTGGCCGCATGGCGTCGGCAATAGCGCACGTCTTCGGGCGGGATGCGCCCGAGCACCGAGGGCGCATGGCTGCTGACGAAGGCCTGCCCGGCACCAGTCTCCACGAGACTGCGAATCTGCATCAGGATCCGCGCGAGGTAGTACGGAGTCACGTGGTTCTCCGGCTCCTCGACCGCGAAGAGGGTCAGGGAAGGCACGCTGAGTTCCTCGGACCGGAACCCATCGATCCGGCCTGCCACTGCAGCCCGTTCCACATCGAAAACGGCCGCTGCCAGCGCAAAATAGAAGAGGGACTGCTGCCCGTCGCTCAAGGCCTCAAGCCCGCGGTCCTGGCCCGCTGGGCCGCGCTTGAACATCACACCGATGCCCGCGATGACTTCGTTGAAGCGTCGGCTGGTCAAGCTGAGTTCCGGCGCGCAGTCGATGTCGCCCTTGTGCAGGGCGTCCCAGCGCTGGGACAGCGCTTGGCTGATGGCCTGGATGGCCCTCTCGCCGCCAAAAGCGGACGCCAGCTGTTCCGTGGCGGCGTTGACCGCGGCCTGAGTCCCCGATGACCACTCTATCGCCCTGAGTAGCCTCGCGGCCAGAGCCCCGGTCGTAGCGCGAATCTGCGGAGCTGCATCTCGGCTGGCCGGCGTGTAGAACAGTTGGATCAAGCCACGCTCAGCGGGCGCCACCGGCAACGCCTGGTCGTCGCGGACGATGGCCTCGGCGGTCCGGATCCAACTCAACTCCTGGCTGACAGTACCTTCGGCCGTACCGTCATCATCCCAGCGAGCGCGCAGCCGCAACCGGCACAGCGGAGTACCACCGGGTCGCTCCACACGTAAATGACGGAATACTGGAGCCACCATCGCCGCAGTGGCGCTACCGTCCGCCAGCTCCGGCAAACTCAGCCTCACATCGATTGTCAACGCCCGCGATTTGGGACGCTCGGTCTCGGTGGGTGGCACATGGAAGTCAGAGAGCACGACCGTGCGCAGCGTCCGGGTCACCCCGAACAGGCGCATGAGGGCTTGGAGTGCCGCTGTCTTGCCGGAAGCATTTGCCCCGACGAACGCGGTCAGGCCCGAGCTGAGATGGATGACCGTCTGCGGGCCGTAGCACCGGAATCCAGTGATGGCGACACTTTCGATATGCATTGGCACCGCTCCCTGGTTGCCATTTATTGTTCCTATGCGCCAGATCTACCGTCGACTTCGGAATGCATGCATTGGCACTTCTGGCGACGCCGGATTCTGGCTTGAACGCTTGCCTTGTGACAGATGGTAGCAAGTCATTGCACGCATTCGCCAGGGCCCGATCAGCTCCGGCGTAGCCGCTGGTCTCAGAGCGAAAGAAAGCGGTAGTACGCCCAACCGAAGCGTAGGACCGGAATCGCTGCACACCGGTCGCCCACCGCCTTCGCATAGGCGGATAGCCAATATGCCGGTCACAGGCTACGCATCAACCATGACCACTTGCGGGCCGCCAGCCTTGGACGAACGGCTGCCCTCGCCTCTCAGGACATCGGCCCCGCGTCGTACCCCCCGACGTCGGCAAGCCGCACGAGAGCAACAGCGTCCCGCAGGGTCCCGAAGATCCACTGATCGACGTCGCACAGCTCGATCGGCACCACCGATCGCTTGTCCTGGCGGTCTGCAGGCAGCGTCGGATCAGGCTTGTGCATCCTGTTCATCAGCGGGCAGGCGTCCGCGTTGATGGTCAGCATCGTGTAGCTCTCGACGATCTCGCCTGTCGCCTTGTCGGTCCAGGTGCTCCACAGGCCCGCCAGCCCCCAGGGCTGGCCATCGGCCCGCCGGAAGCGCCACCAGACGTTGCGCCCTGTCTCCCAGTTCGGCTCGTCGAACGACAGCGCCGGGATGATGCAGCGCCGCCCGTTGGCCCAGGCATCCTTGTACGAAGCCTTCTGGGGGAGCTCCTCGAAGCGAGCGTTGTTCGTCGAGTACGTCAGCTTGGCGGTCTTGGCGAACCAGGGAATCAGCCCCCATTGGCCAACGACCGCCTCGCGCTTGGCCTCGCTGTCGTCGCGCGCAGCGCGGATGAACGGTCCCTGGGCTCGCGGGAAGATCTCGGCTCCGCGCCAGGGCTGGCGGGCACCGACATGCCAGTAGCGTTCGACGGCCGCAGCGTCGGGAGCGACGTACCGGTTGCACATGGGCGGATGGTAGGTGCCCAACCCTTCGCCCCGAACCACTCGATGTGAGGGCCCGAGGCATCGGACGCTGGCTCCTGGCGCCGGGTCAGGTCGACCCGGCTTTCCGCTACAGCTCAGCCGCGGTGTGGCCCAGACATCTCGCGTTCCGCGCCCTGCGATCGATCCAGGTCGCGCAGATGCGCCCGCACGCCCGCAGCCAGTCGCTGATCCCCGGGCAGTGCTGACCGCTGCAGCGCGTCTGCGATCTGCGACCAGGCGTGCCGGCCCTCGTCGAGAGTCCGCCTCGAAGCCGTAGCCAGCGGCCCAGCGGGCCGGTCGCGCAGCAGCCTGCCTTCCGCCCTCGCCCTCTGCTGCCACAGCGCGTCGTATCGCCGGACGATGCCGCGAGTGCCTTGCCGGGTGGCCTCGGCCTCGATGCCCCAGACAAGCAGCTTCTCCGCGAAGGTCTCGCGCCAGCGGTGCAGGTCGGCCTTGCGCGGGTTGAGCCGGCGGCCATCGGCACCTTCGGCACGCACGCTGAGGTGCACATGCGGGTTGGCCTGATGGTCGTGCAGCACCATCACGACCTTGTGCCCTGCCAGTTCGTCCCTGGCGAACTCGCGGGAGGCCCGAAGCACGATCTCGGGCGCCGCCGACCCGCGCGGCATCGACAGCATGATGTTGAACGCCTCGCGACGCGGGCTCTCATCGCCGATGAGCGAGCCGCCGTAGCGCCACTCATCGGCCACTTCGCGCAGAGCGTCCTTGCCTCTGGACGTTTCCCCGCGCTCGTTCTCGATCTCCAGCCGCCCGTTCTTGCTGATGTAGCGGAAGTGCGCGGCGATGGCCTTCATGCCCCGGCCGCCGCCGGTGACCTTGACCATGACCTGCGGCACCCGCCGGATCACGGTGGCCTCGATGCGGCGGCGGATGGCGTCGGCCCGCTGCTGAAACGGCGGAAGCCGTAGCCGCGGCTCTGGCCTCGCGGCGACACGACGGTTGCCGGGGTAGAACAGCCGGTCGCCCCATTCGACCAGGACGCCGTCAATCGACTTCGGGTCGGGCATGTCGCCTCCTCAGGTGGGTGGAGTGGCGCGAAGGCTTCGGCCAGCGCTCGGACAGCAGTTCGGCGCTGAGCGCGAGATGCGCACGCACGTCGGCGTTCAGCGTGTCGAGGCTCTCGCGGTACTGGCGGGCAGCGTCGACGGCGCCCATGCGCAGCAGCGACGTCAGGTGGCCCAGATGGCGGCTGACGGCGGCGAGTTCGGCGTTGGAGCTGGTCAGGGCGGCGAGCTGAGCCTCACGCTGTTCAGCGGAGAGGACTCCGCCGTCTGCACGAGCCGCCGCGAGAACGAAGGCCCCGATGGGAAGGCCTGCCGTTGCAGCGCGGGCGGCGAGTTCACGCGCTTCGTCGGCGGCCAGGCGCAGGCCGATGCGCACACGGGGCCGGCCGCGACCCACAGTCTCCGGCGGAGCTGGCTCTTCCGTGTTGTCAACACCGGCAGCAGCAAGCGCCTCCCGCACCAGCGCCGAGACGGACACGCCGCGTGCCGCGGCGCGCGCCAGCAGCGCGGGCTTCATGCCGCGCAAGTCGACCGTGACGAGGTCACGGTGACCAGCGGCCGAAGAGGTGGCGGAGTCCATCACGGAGGCCTGTCTTACATCGGCGCCACGGCGCCTATCCTGCACTCATCTGGACTTCAGTATTGGTCTGGATCGTGGCTTGGATTGCGCTGGAATCGGGCCGAGTTCCAGCACGGCGAGCGAAGCACGATCGGACCTTCGGACGGTCCGCGCTTGGCGACCGGACGGCACGCGGGCCTCGGGAAACGGCTGCCGCTGTTAAGCCGCTGAACACCTGAAGGGATCCCGAGCCGAGCAGCGCTGGCCAGCACAATGGTCGAATGACCGCCATGTGGACTGTGCGCACGGTGGGCCCCGACGATGCAGCGAGCATCGCCCGGCATCGTTACTTCCGGGGCGAACCGCAGGAAGACCTCGACGCCTATACCGCGTGGGTCGTCTCGCGCATCGAGCGCGGGACGTACGTCGGTTTCGTCGCTGAAGCCGAAAGCCAGGTGGTGGGTGGCGCCGGCGCCGTCCTGCTCGACTGGGGACCGACGCGGGGCGAGACATCAGGCATTCGAGCGCGGATCGTCAATGTCTACACCGAGGAGCCCTGGCGCAAGCGAGGCATCGCCAAGGCGCTCGTCGACAAGGTGATGGGCGCCTGCACTGAAGCCGGTATCCGTGTCTTCAGCCTTGCGGCGTCGGAAGAGGCGGCACCCATGTACCGCGCCCTGGGCTTCGCGCGCTACGCCAACGAGATGATCCTGAGGCGGAGTTGAGGTCCGCCGGCGGGAGCACCGGGTCCGCGAGCGGCAGACCGTCCAGCAGCGCCTGCGGGTGCCGTCGCCGCATCCACTGCGTGTTTAGCGGCTTAACAAGCGGGTCGACTGATGAGGCTGCGCAACTGGCGAGGAAGAACAGGCACCACCGGCGCCTATCGGCGCTGAGGGCACCTCAAGCCGCCGTGCGAACGAGACGGAGTGCTCGCAGGCGGTCGATTTCGACCGCGACCACGTCCTTGGTGCCGAGACCAGAAACGAACACCTGCTCTTCACTCTGCGGAAGGCGGCGCATTTCGACCACGACATCGGTGCCCTCGACCTCCGCGATCAGCTGCCACCGGGACGGTGGGCGAGGTGTGCCGTGAGACGCGTCAGGCGGACAGGCCCTGGTGCCGGCCGCAGGAACAGGGATCGAGGCAGCAGATTCGGCGGTCGCGGCCTCTGTTTGGGGGTAAGGCTCCATGTCGCCGGCGTTCCTGACAGGTCCACTACCAGCCGAGCGGGCGTCTTGTGCAAGCGCTTCAGAGACGGTCACCGTGGGCGACCGCAGTTCGTGCTTCAGCCGATCGATCTCGGTCCGAGTCACCTTGTCCGACGTGTTGAGCCATTCGGTGACTGCCTGCGGCTGCAGCTCGTGCAGCCGCCTCAGGTCATAAAGCTCCGTCAGCCCGCGGCACCGGCCGCTGCGATAGAGCGCCATCACCGGATCCGGGGCGTCGATCAGTGCAACCAAATACGTGACGTATGCCCGAGACTTGCCCAAGCACCGCGCCACCTCGGCCTGCGTCTCGCCCGCCCGCATCCGCCGCTGCACGAACAGCGCCAGTTCCAACGGCTGCAGGTTCTGGCGCTGCTCGTTCTCGATGACCTGGTCGTAGCTGTCGGCGGCGAGGTCGACGAAGGCCGGCACGGTCTGGCGCCCGGCAATGCGTGACGCCCGCAGCCGCCGCGCGCCGAAATTCAGCATCCAGCGGCCGGGCTGCTCGGGGTGCGGGCGTACCGACACTGGCTGCCTCACGCCGCGCGCGCGGATCGTCTCGGCCAGTTCAGTCAGCGCCTCGTCGTCGAACTCGAAGCGCGGTTGTTCGGGGTCTTCGTCGATCATGTCGATCGGCAGTTCCAGCGGCGCGCCGCCGGCCGGTGCGGGCACGGCGTCGTCCAGCACGGTGAGGTCAAGCGGCATGGCGCTGCTCCTGCGGGTCGACGATCTCGGCCAAGCGCCGCATCGTCGGCTCGATCTCGGCCCAGGCATCGCGCGCGGCGGTCTTCTTCATCTCCCAGAGCAGGTCGCCGCTCGCCTGGGCCTCGGCGACGGCCGAGCGCTTGGGGATGAACGCGAACTCGCCGGGCTTGTCGGTCAGCGCGATCAGCAGCGACTGGTGGTGGCGCACGATCTCGGCGAAGTTGGCGCGCTGGAACGGCGTCGCCTCCACCATCACTGGCAGCAGGCCGACCAGTTGCAACGCCGGGTTCAGCAGGGTGCGGATCTTGTGCACGCCGACGCGCGGGTGGTGCAGCAGGCCGCGCACGCCGTCGATCGCCTCCTGGTTGAGCTGGATCGGCGACAGCACGAAGTCGGCCGACGCCAGCGCGGCGATGAGGCGGATGTCGGGGTTGGGGTTGGTGTCGACGATGCAGACGTCGAAGCGGCCGGCCTGCGCACGCAGGAAGGCGCGCAGGTTGCGCGCGAACGGCGTGTGCTGCGCCGGCTGGCGTTCAAGCCACAGCAGCGGGTCGGCAGCCGGCACGAGCACGAAGGGCTCGGCCGGCACGTCGACCTGCGCCTGGGTCAGCAGCAGGTCGGCCGTGACGGATGCCACCAACGGATGCCCGGAGCGCTGCAGCACGCTGCTGAGGTTGCCCTGGTGGTCCAGGTCCACCGCGAGCACGCGCCGGCCGGCGCGGCGCATGTGGTGGGCCAGCAGTGTGGCGACGACGGACTTGCCGACACCGCCCTTCTGGTTGGCGAGGACAAGGGTCTTCATCGCGGGCCTCCGGCGTTGGGCGTGGCGGCAGTCGGCACGAGACCCCAGGCACGCAGCACCTGGAGCACGCGGCGCTCGCCGTCGGGCACCAGGCGATGCAGGTCGTGCTGGCCCCAGCGCAACGCGTCCAGGCAGGCCAGCATGTCGTCGCTGATCTCCACGTCCAGCATGCGCAGCTCGAACGGGTCCCAGCGGAAGGTGGCGCCGTCGTGCACGCTGGCGATGAAGCCGGCGACGCGGGCGACCTGGCCCGAGTCGTGGTGCTCGGCCAGGCGCAGCAGGCGGTTGAAGGCCTGAGCGCCCTTCTCGGTCGCCGGCGTGGCGCGCTGCGTGTAGAGGAAGAACGCGTCGATCACGCGTCCGACGTCGGAGGTGTCGTCCATGGCAGGCTCCCGCGGCCGCGACGGCCGCACTGACCTTGGATGGTCGGCGGACCTGGGGTCCGCCGACGCGCTGGATTCAGCCCCGGATCCAGCGCCCCGGGGCCGGGTGCGGCTCAGGCCTTCAGCTTGCGCATCTCCTCGGCCAGCATCCACAGCGCGCGGTTCAGGCTCACGGCGCGGTCGATGCCGTTGACGGCCCGGGTCTGCATGCGCCGGCCACTGGCGGCACGGCCGGGCTGGCCGCCGTGGATGACGTTCTCCTGCACGCGCTGGAAGGTGGTCCACAGGTTGTGGCCCAGGTCCTCGGGCCGCCGCGCCTCGACCAGCTGCTCGGCCGTCACCGGCGCCGGGGCGTGGCCGCCCTCCTCCAGCGCACGCTCGCCGAAGCGCAGCGCCAGTGCGGCCGTCGCAAACGCGATCTCCTCGCGGTGCTCCAGCGGCAGCGCCTTCATGGCCTCGGCGTGCTCGTCGACCTCGTCGAACTCCTCCAGCACCCGGAACGCGCCTTCGATGACCTCGCCGCGCACGTCGCCCTTGTGCGGGATGCGGATGTCGTCGACCACGTCGCCGACGACCAAGCCGTTGCAACAGACGAAGCGGAACAGCCCGGCGAGCATCTGGTACGAGCTGCCGCCGTCGTGGCTGTTGATGAGGATGATCTCGTTGACGGTGTCGCGCGCCCGGGTCTCGGTCGCCTGCACCTGCCCGGCATGGCGCAGCCGCAGCATGTGCTTGGTGAACGCACGCCGGTCCTCCAGCCGGCTGTGGCCCTGCGCGGCCATGTAGGGCTCGAAGCCTTCGCGCTTCAGGCCGCGCAGCACCTCGATGGTCGGGATGTAGGTGTAGCGCTCGGAACGGCTGGCGTGCTTGCCCTCGGCGAACACCGAAGGCGCCACGGCGCGGATCTGGTCCTCGGCCAGCGGCTGGTGGCTGCGCAGGACGTGGGTGCGGTGGCCGAAACGCGTGGCCAGCGTGGGATGGTTGGCTTGCATGGTGGTCCTCGTGCGATGGAAGCGGACCCCGCGGGGTCCGCGGTGCAGGGGTTCGGCGGGACGGCGCCCGCCGGAGGGGTTCAGGCCTGGGGCTGCGGCCGCGCCGGGCGGCGGCCGTTGACGGGCTTGGCGGCAGGCGCAGGTGCCGGCGCGGGCGGCTCGGCCCGGCCCTCGCTGCGCGCACGGCGCGCCTCGGACTCGGCGCGGCTGTCGAGGTAGTCGATCTCCTCGACGGTGAACGCCAGCATGTAGACGTCGAGGCCTTCGGCGTTGCGGAAGTTGTTGTTGCGCAGCCGGCCGATGACGTTGACGTGGCTGCCCTTGCCCAGGTACTCGGCGGCGTTCTCCGCCTGCCGGCCCCACAGCGTCCACATCAGCGAGGTCGCCTCCTCCTCGCGCTCGTCGCCGCTGCCGCGGCGGCTGTTGGAGATCACGGTGATCGTCGCTTTCGCGACCTGGCCTTCGCGGCCGTTGACGTACTCCAGGCGGACCGGGCCGGCCAGATGAGCGTTGCGCTGCTCGACTCGAACGTTTGCCATGGCGATGCACTCCGATATCGAGACGACCAGCACAGCCCGGGATTCAGGCTGCTGAAAACTGATCCTCTCGCTCGGACTCCCTCGCTCCCGCCCTTCTGGGGCGGGCGGGGGGTGGGGTGCATTCGGGAGCAGCGCGAAGCGATGAGCCGGTTCACCCGGCCCACCGCATTGAAGATCCCCCCACAAGTCCCCCTCGCCCGGAGATGGGGGGCTTGTGGGGGGAGCGCGGTGGGTCGTTACCGGCGAGCGCGCGGGAGTTCATAGAGGGCCCGGCGACAGCGGCGGGCGTGACAGGCGCAGCCTGGCGCGACGGACGCCGCCAAGGGGCCTGCCCCACGACACGAGCCCCGGCGGCTACGCGGCCGGCGTGACACCAAGCGCAGCGACTGGCGCGTCGGCCGAGCCGGGGTGAGCAAGCATCTGCACTTGGCTGCTTGGCTGCTTGGCTGCTTGGCTGTTCGGCTGCTGGACTTCGGTCTTCAGCAGCGGCCCGGCGGCGGGTGTGGCGGGTGTCCGGGGCGACGATCTGGCCGGTGACGCGCAGAGCGAAGCGTCCGACAGGGCTGCGCGGCGCCGGTCAGTTCGTCGAGCGGGCCGCGCTCACGCGCAGCGGGAGGGCGATCAGGCCCGCGATCCTCGGACACGGGACAGGGCCGCTGCCCCACATTTCCGCCGGCGGCAAGCCGGCCTGACCGTATTCGCGTCAGGGATGGCAGCCCGGCAGGGGCGAGACGCCGGACCGCAGGGCCGGTGGCTCGACGCGAAGCGCAACAGCCCGGCCCCGCGAAGCGGGGAGACGGCCAGGGCATACGGTTCGTGCGGATCGCAATGGACCTTGGCAAGCGCTCTGATGGGACTCGAACCCAAGCTTTGGGGAACGTCCGCGGTACCTTGGCGCAACTCCCCAACCGCCTCATGACTGGATACAATTACAGGCCATGAGTGCTGTGCTTCCGGAAGTCTCGTCCGGGCTAATCAAGCGCCCGCAGTCCTATGAGGAGTTGAGCGAGCGCGAGCACTTCAGTGCGCCGCTCGATCACACGGCGCATGCGCTACGCGAGGTTTTGACGGACTACCACTTCGCACGGGAAGTGCCGTGCGGTCTGAAGAGCTGCCGGCAGCCCCACAAGCACGGCTTCCTGGTGATGACGGAGGACGGCGCGGAGACCAACATCGGCCAGCGGTGTGGCAAGACGCACTTCGGCGAAGAAGTCTTTTCTCGTGCCCGTTCGGAATACACCCGCCGCAGGGAACGGGAAGAGCTTGTCGGGCGGGCGAAGCAGATTCAGGCGCTTGCACCTGGCATCTCGCGGTCTATCACCGATCTCATTCAGAGGCCCTTCGGGGCGAAATGGGCGATGCGTGTCACCAGGGAGCTGTCGGCCGTCATTGGCGAAGACGCCGTCGAATCGTTGCGGCTTTCGACGATTCGGGATGACCTTGCCGTCACGACCACACGCCGCCGTTCTGAACGGGAGGTTGAAGACTTCATGGCCGCGAACCGTGGTGCATCGCGGGAACGTGCCACTTACGAGGATCAGGTCATTGGCCGGCTCCTGCCAGCATCCTGGCTGATTTTCGACTTTCGCGCCCGGATCGTCATGGACCTTCAAGGCCCGCTCTCAGAATTCAAGGAGTTGACGGTCGATGCAATGCCCTCGCCCAAGCTCAAGGCGCAGGTGAAGCGATTTGACGGCTACGAGCAGGTCCTGGAGGCAGCGTCCGATGCAACATCGTCCGCACTTCGCTTCCTGGAAGCGGAGAACCTTGAACTTGTTGGGCTTTGGCTGCCCCCTCACAGCAAGGACCGGGCGGGAAGGCTGCGCGAGTGGATAAACGGTGCTGCATATCGCTCTCTGCTGGAAGGCGCATCAAAGTGACTGCACACTCGATTGACGGCTTGTGTTGAAAACACTACCTTTGAACTTGTACGGGAGGTCCAATGGCAAAGCTACCGAAATACACGCTGGACTACGACAATAAGAAGGAAGACTGGCGCCTGACGAATGACGCAACCAACAAGGTCGTGAAGCGCTTCGAAACGAAGGACGACGCCACCAGCCGCGGCGCCCTTGAGCGAGCGCTCGGAACGGACGGCGGCTCAGTGAAGATCAAGAGGATGGACGGTCACTACCAGGAGGAGCGCACCTTCCCGCGCTCGGCCGACCCGAAGAAGTCACCAGGTTGAGTGCAGAGTAGCGCGCCATGCCCCGCAGATTGCTGAGGCCTGGAGGCCCCCTGAACATCCGCGACCTCGGCGGTGACAGGTACCGGGCAACGATCACCCTCCCGATGGACGCGGACGGGCGCGTTGCCCGCGAGTGCCCGGACGTGGCCTGCTCGCCGGGATACTTCAAGGTCAAGCCCGGCACGGGAGTCCCCGATGGGCAGGAGCATGCCTACTGCCCATACTGTCGCCAGGAGGCAGGGCCGGATGGCTTCGCCACAAAGGAGCAGGCGAGGTACGCCGAAGAGTTGCTGATGCGCGAAGTGCACCAGGGCGTGGACGACATGGTCCGCGACGCACTGGGGCTGGGGCACTCCGGCAAGCGGAAGTTCGGGGGTAGCTTCATCTCGATGGAGATGTCGATGCAGTCGGCCCCATTGCCCTATGTCCGGCCACCGTTCGAGGATGAGGTCCGGCGCGACGTGGTCTGCCCCCACTGCACGCTCGATCAGACCGTGTTTGGTCTTGCCGCTTGGTGCGCGGATTGCGGTGCCGACATCTTCCTGACGCACGTTGCCGCTGAGCTCAGCGTCACGCGCAGCATGGTGGGTGACATCGACCGGCGGCGCGAGACCCTTGGCCGTCGGGTTGCGGCAAAGGATCTGGAGAACTGCCTGGAAGACGCGGTATCCCTCTTCGAGGCGGCGCTGAAGGCACTCGCCCGCCGTTGGCTGAATGGGCGGGAAGAAGCGGCGGACGCTGTCGAGTCTCGCCTGAGGAAAATCGGCAACAAGTTCCAGAGCATCCCGCTGACGCAGGAAGTGCTCGCGGAGGTCTTCAGCCTAGGCCCACTGCCGGAAGTTCCATGGTCCGACCTGAACGCGGCATTCGAGAAGCGACACCCCATCACGCACAACCTGGGCGTTATTGACCGGAAGTACCTTGAGCGTGCGCAGGTAGGTGGCCTTCCTGGGAGAGAGGTCCGCATCACGGCCGCTGAGGTCAACAGCTTGTTAAGCAACGTGTTGACTACCGTCGGCGCCGTACACATGGCACTGTTTCCGGCGGACAGCGCCGAAACGTAACCGGCCCTCGTGACGGTCAGGCCATCGCCTGTAAGGCCGACGCCTTCCGATTTAGCCCATTCGCAACGAGCGCATGCACGCGGCCCAGAGCAACATCGCGCGTTCTGAAGCCGGCCGCAGCACCCCGTCAACCCAGACGCCGGAGATGTTTGCGCAGGCCGTCGGCGCGTAGCTCAAGATCAGCTTCGAGCCCGTGCGGACGCGACACTAGGTCGACCGGGCGAGCGACTCACCCTATGGACACCATCCTCAAAAACGCCATCGCCTCGATCCAGCTAGGGGTCGAGGACCATCAGTCCGGAGATGAGCGGCGCAGCCTGTCGGCTGTGCGCAACCTCACAGCGGGCATCCTGCTGTTGTTCAAGGAAAAGCTGCGTCAGCTCTCACCGGCCGATTCCGATGAAGTGCTCATCAAGGAACGAATCCGCCCGAGTCGCGACGCCGACGGAAGCGTGACCTTCCGGGGCGAGGGCAGGAAGACGGTCGATGTTCAAGCGATAAAGGAACGGTTCAAGTCGTTGGGCGTGGAGGCAGACTTCGCCCGGGTCGAGGAGGTCATCCGGCTACGCAATGACATAGAGCACTACCGAACTGCAGCCACGGCGGAGACCATCAAGGTGGTGCTAGCGAAGTCGTTCGTCGTCATCCGCGACTTCATTGCGGCAGAGCTCGCCGAAGATCCCGCTTTACTGCTTGGCGAAGCCACCTGGAATGTGCTGCTTGAAGAGAACGAGGTCTACGAGCGCGAGCGCGCGGCCTGCCTTGCCGCACTCGATTCAGTCGCCTGGAGCTCGGAGGCGCTCGCTCAGGCGGCGCACCATATTCGCTGCCAGCACTGTGGGTCTGACTTGGTTCGGCCGCTCGACCCTGAAGTCGAACACCACCACCAGCTCGAATTGCACTGCTCTTCCTGCGGCGAGGACTCCGAATTCGATGACGTGGTCGAGGCCGCCATAGGTTCCTACTTCGAATGGGACACCTATATCTCTATGACCGATGGTGGCGACCGGCCAACCGCGACCTGCCATGAGTGCGGGAAGGACACGTTCATTATTAATGAAGGGAAGTGCGTGGCATGCACGGCTGAGCTGGAGTACACCGAGTGCGCCATCTGCGGCGAGGGCCTCGGGCCGGACGACCAGGACAACAACGGCCTCTGTGGCTACCACGCATGGCAGGCTCAGAAGGACGACTAGATGCGCACGCCGGGCGCCAGAGAACCAAACATCTCAATCAAATCAATGATTTGCTTGGATAAGACCTGTGCCCCTGCCGTGTGAAGCAAGGGGCCGAGAGCGCAACCTAGGCTGGAACTGCGCCGGAATCCAGCATGCGACCAGCAATCCGGAGGACCTAAGCTCCCCAGGTCTACGAGATCAGTCGTCAACGAAGCCGCACCTTCCGACATGCGCGCACCGAGCATCCCGTCCGGCGATCCGCCAGCGACCGCCTCGGCGCTGATCCTGTCGCCGGAGGAAGTGCAGCTCCTCTCTGGCGGCTACGTTCGCCCGGCCGACCAGCTTCGTGCACTGCACGCACGGGGCTATCACCGCGCTCACCGCTCCAGGCGAACCGGTCGTGTCGTCGTCGAACGCGCGCACTACGACGCGGTAGCGGCCGGCCACACACATGCGCCGGTCCTTGGCGAACGCCCCCACCCGAGGCTTCGCCCGCCACCGCCGTGAGCAAGGACCCTGCGCTACCGGCCCGCGTCTTCGCCAAAGGCGCGTGCTACTACCTCGTGGTGGCCGACGGGAAGAAGCGGGTCTGGAACAAGCTGTCGAAGGTCAGGGACGGCCTGCCGGCGATGTATACCGCGCTCGCAAAGATGCTGAGCGCCGACGATCGCGATGGGTCGATGGCTCAGCTGATCGCCGACTGGGAAACCGAGGTGATGGTCAAGCACTCGGCCAAGACCCAGGTCGACGAGCGCGCACGGGGCGCCAAGATCGCCGCCCGTTTCGCGGACTTTCAGGTGGCCGACGTCACACCGCCCGATGTCGTCGAGTTCCTGAAACCGTTCCGCGCAAAGCCCCGAACCTTCAACCTGTACCGCGCGCAGATCGGGGAGTTGATGCGCTTCGCGATCGAGAAGGGTCTGCGCGATCCGGGCACGAACCCAGTGACGTCCGTGGTGCGCACCATGAGCACTCCGCCGCGCAAGCGCTGCCCGACTACCAGCGAGCTGCGGCGCGTGAAGATCGGCTGCCTCTACGGCGACGACGGCAAGCGCACCCGCTCAGGGCTCACGATGGCCTGCCTGATCGAACTGGCCTATCTGACCGGGCAGGACGTCTCGGTGATGATCCGGCTTCGGGACCAACGCGACCCGCTCCACCCCGACGAGCCGCACGTTCACAAGGACGGCGTGTTCTTCCGCCGCGACAAGACCGGCAACGCGGTACTCGTCGAGTGGACCCCGCGGCTGCGGGCCGTCATCGCCGCGCTGCGGCGCATACGGGCGGAACGCCGGCTGAAGAAGAAGGCAGCACCGCGCGCCGACACGGCGTTCCTGTTCACGCGCCAGAGCGGTGAACCTCTGACCTACTCGGCGGTCGCCAACGCCTGGCAGGAAGGCATCCGCCGGTCGAAGGTGCTGCCATTCATGTTCCGCGACATCCGTGCACGTGCGCTCACCGATACGGCACTGCGGGGAGGCATGCGCGCCGCCAACGCGATGGGCACCCACACGACGGAGGCCCAGACGGCCGACTACGTGCGATCAAAAACGGCGAGGAAGACGAGGGCGACGGCATGACGGAGGCCGGCCGGAAGGCTTTCAAGAGGCCGCTGCGGGCCCTCCAGACCTGGTTGCCGGAGCCTTAGCTGGCGAAGCGAATCGCCCGCTCCGTTAGAAGAATCCGATTCCGTTAGAAAACTGCACAAAGATGAGGCAGCGGCGCCGAAGCGATTTTCTCAACAGAATCAATGAGTTGGATGGTCGGGGTGACACGATTCGAACGTGCGACCCACTGCTCCCAAAGCAGTTGCGCTACCAGGCTGCGCTACACCCCGACGAAGCCGGCCATTGTAGCGGTCGGCCCCTGGCGGGCCGCTCGCCGCCCTGGGGGGTCAGATCCGTTCGGCCGGCGCCGGCAGCTGCAGCTGGCGCGCCACCGCCATGCATTGGCGGATGTGCTGCTCGCAGACGATCTTCAGCGCCGAGAAGGTCAGCGCCGCCGACACCGCCTGGCCGGCCACCGGCACGACCTTGGCGGCCTGCTTGGTCGTCAGCCGCACGCCGACGGTGCGCACGATGCGCAGCACGAGGTCGCGCGTCACCAGCCGCCCGACCAGCACGCCACCGCCGACGCTGATCGCCTTGTAGACGACGAGGCGCCGGTCCGGCGCCAGGCGCTCGACCTGCTCGGCGCTGAGGCCGAACTCGGCGTTGATCTCGGGCAGCAGCTTGACCAGCGTGCCGACGTCGGTGATCCAGTCGATGCCCGGGATCGGCACCGCGGCGATGCCCGCCGCCACCAGCGCGCGCCGCGTGACCAGGCGCCGCGCGCGGGCCGCGGCGGCCTCGATCTCGGCCTCGGTCCCCGGCACCACGACCCAGTCCGCCGGGGCGGCCATCGTCAGGGCCGGGCCGGCATCACGACGATGCCGTCTTCGTCGGCGACGACCCACTCGCCCGGCGCCACGCGCACGCCCTGCACCTGCACCGGCACGTCGCGCCGGCCTTCGTGGCGCTTGACGGTGGGCATCGGCATCGCCGCCAGCGCGCGGATGCCGACGTCGCAGGCGGCGAGTTCGGCCAGGTCGCGCACCGCGCCGTCGACGACGAGGCCGGCCCAGCCGTTCTTCGCCGCCGCGGCGGCCAGGTTGCCGCCGACCAGCGCGCGGCGCAGCGAGCCGCCGCCGTCAACGACGAGCACCCGCCCGGCGCCCGGCTCGTCGAGCGCGGCCTTCACGAGGCTGTTGTCCTCGTGGCACTTGACCGTGCTCGCCGGGCCGGCGAAGCGCACGCGCCCGCCGTAGCTCGCGAACACCGGCGGCAGCACGCGGAAGTCGCCGCGGTCGTCGTCCTTGTGCCGGTCGCAGAGGTCGCAGGTGGAGAAGTCGTTCATCGTCGGTCCCCCTGGAAGAATGCTAATCGCGCCATGTCGACGGCCGCCAAAGCCCCATGCCGGCCGGCTATCGAGCCGGCTCGCGCGGCGCCGGCGGCAGCATCACGCGGTGCTCGCGCACCGACTTCAAGATGATCGAGGTCGAGGTCTCGGCCAGCAGGCACAAACGCGACACCACGGCGTCGAGGTGGGCGACGTCGGTGACCGCGATCTCCAGCATCCAGCTGTCCTCGCCGGTGATGTTCCAGGCGTTGACGACCTCGGCCGTCTGCTCGATCAGCTCGAGCATGCGCTCGTAGTCGGTGCGGCCCACACGCACCAGCGCGCGGATGCCGTAGCCCAGCGCGCCCAGGTTGACCGTCGCGCGGTAGCCGGTGATGACACCGGCGGCCTCCAGCTTGCGCACGCGTTCGGCCACCGCCGGCTGGCTCAGGTGCACACGCCGGCCCAGCTCGGCCAGGCTCAGGCGGGCGTCGGCCTGGAGTTCGGCGAGCAATCTCGTGTCATAGGCATCCAAGGCGCAGCTCATTCAGAACCTTTGTTTCGACGGCAGACTACCGCGATCACCTTCGATTCTGCATGGATCTCGGCTGAAGAGCTTTCTATCATCTCGCCCCATGTCAACCGCCGCCCTGCCCACCTCCGCCGCCCGGCTGTCGCCGCTGCTGCTGGCCTGCCTGGCCGCCACCTGGCTGATCTGGGGCTCGACCTACCTGGCGATCAAGTGGGCGCTGGTGAGCTTCCCGCCCTTTTTCCAGATGGGCACGCGTTTCGTCGCCGCCGGGCTGGTGCTGGGCGCTTTCGCACGCTGGCGCGGCGCCGGCTGGCCCGACCGCGCGCAGTGGACCAGCGCCTTCATCCTCGGCGCGCTGATGCTCGGCGGCGGCTACGGCGCGACCGCGTACGCGCAGCAGAGCGTCAGCTCCGGGCTGGTCGTGGCCTTCATCGCCGTCGTGCCGGCGGTGGTCGCGCTGTTCGAGCTGCCCTACGGCCTGCGCCCATCGCGGCTGGAGACGCTGGGCATCACCACCGGCCTGGCCGGCATCGTGCTGCTGACGCAGGGCGAGGGTTTCGGCGCCTCGGGCGAGGGCCTCGTTGCGATGACGATCGCCTGCGCTGCCTGGTGCGCCGGCAGCGTCTGGGCCAAGCACGGTCTGCCCGGCGGCCGCCGGCTGGAGCTGGCGCCCGGCGCCGCCGGCTACGCCAGCCAGATGCTGGCCGGGGGGCTGCTGCTGATGGGCATGTCCTGGGCCGCCGGCGAGCAGCCGACGCTGCCGCCGGATGCCCGTTCGCTGGCCTGCTGGGTCTACCTCGTCGTCGCCGGCTCGCTGATCGGCTTCAGCGCCTACATGCTGCTGCTGCAGCGCGCCAGCACCGCGCTGGCCTCAAGCTACACCTTCGTCAACCCGGTGATCGCGATGGTGCTGGGCGTGACGATCGGCGGCGAGGTCGTCGGCGCCGGCGAGATGCTGGCCGCCGGCATCGTCACCGCCAGCGTGGTGCTGCTGCTGGCCGGGCGGCGCTGATTCAGCGCCGGGCGGCCGCGGCGCGGATCTGCGCCAGCGTCGCGCGCGAGGTGCTGACCTCGACGTCGAGCTTCAAATGCAGCAGCGCCGGCTTGCCGGCTGCCAGCGCACGCTCCAGAGCAGCCTCGAAGTCGGCGGTCTTCTCGACGGTCTCCCCGGCCCAGCCGTAGGCCCGCGCCAGCGCGGCGAAATCGGGGTTGCAGAGCTCGCTGCCGCTGATGCGCCCCGGGTACTCGCGCTCCTGGTGCATGCGGATCGTGCCGTAGCTGCCGTTGTCGACGACGACGACCAGCAGCTGCTGCACGCCCGCGGCGCGCGCCGTCGCCAGCTCCTGGCCGGTCATCAGGAACTCGCCATCGCCGAGGAAGGCCACCGCCTGGCGCTGCGGCTGCAGCACCGCGGCGGCCACCGCCGCCGGCAGGCCGTAACCCATCGCGCCCGAGGTCGGCGCCAGCTGCGTGCGGCCGTGGCGCTGCAGGCCGGGGTAGCGCAGGAAACGATGCAGCCAGCCGCTGTAATTTCCGGCGCCGTTGGTCCAGACGGTGTCCTCGGGCAGGCGGCGCTGCAGCGTCTGCACGACGGCGGCCAGGTCCAGCGGCTCGACCGGCGTCGGCACCTGGTTGGCCTCGTAGTCGGCGCGCGCCGCGGCGGCCCAGGCGCCGTCGCGGCCCGGCGGCGCGGTCAGCGCCTCCAGCGCCTTGGCAGCGCTGCGCATCGAGGCCTGCAGCAGCAGGTCGGCGGCGTAGACGCGGCCCAGCTCCTCGGGGCCGGCGTGCACGTGCACCAGCGTCTGCGCCGGGCGCGGCGCCTGCAGCAGCGTGTAGCCGCCGGTCGTCATCTCGCCCAGGCGCACACCGAGCGCGATGACGAGATCGGCGTCGCGCACCCGCGCGGCGAGCTTCGGATTGATGCCGATGCCGACGTCGCCGGCGTACAGCGGGTGGGCGTTGTCGAACGTGTCCTGGAAGCGGAAGCCGCAGGCCACCGGCAGCTGCCAGTTCTCGGCGAAACGCTGCAGCGCCGCCGCCGCTTCGGCGTCCCAGCCGCTGCCGCCGGCAATGACGATCGGCCGCTCGGCCTGCAGCAGCAGCCGGCGCAGGTCGCGCAAGGCGCCCGGCGCCGGCCAGGCCAGCGCCGGCTCGACACGCGGCAGCACCGGCGCGGCCGTCTCGCGCGTCAGCACGTCCTCGGGCAGCACCAGCACCACCGGGCCGGGCCGGCCCTGCATCGCGGTGTGGAAGGCGCGCGCGACGTACTCGGGGATGCGGTCGGCGTCGTGCACCTCGCCCACCCACTTGGCCATGCCCAGCGTGCCGGGGCCGAACATCTGGCGGTAGTCGACTTCCTGGAAGGCTTCGCGGTCACGCTGGTCGCCGGCCACCTGGCCGATGAACAGCAGCATCGGCGTCGAGTCCTGGAACGCGGTGTGCAGCCCGATCGCGGCGTTCGACGCGCCGGGGCCGCGGGTGACGAAGCAGACGCCGGGCCGCCCGCTCAGCTTGCCCTGGGCCTCGGCCATGAAGGCGGCGCCGCCTTCGTGCCGGCAGGCGACGAAGCGGATCTGCTCGCGGTGCTCGTGCAGGCCGTCGAGCACGGCGAGGTAACTCTCGCCGGGCACACCGAAGCAGGTGTCCACACCCTGGGCGACGAGGGCCTCGACGACGGCGTGGCCGGCAAGGCGGGAGGCGGCGGTGCTGTGCATCGCGCGACTGTAGCCGCGCGGCGCACCGGCTTCAGGCCGGCGCCAGGCGGCGCCGGCGGTGCAGCGCCAGGCCGACGAAGGACGCCGACAGCACGCCCAGCGCCATTGCCGCCGCCGAGCCGCCGAACACCGCGTTCGGCAGGCCGGCGTCCATCAGCGCGCCGAACACCGGGGCCGACAGCGCGAAGCCGACGTCCAGCCCGGAGTAGACGGTGCCGTAGACGCGACCGGTGGCGCCGGGCGGCGCCGCACGCTTGATCAGCATGTCGCGCGACGGGCCGGCCAGCCCGGTGCCGAAGCCGGCCAGCGCGGCGGCGGCCGCGGCCACGAGCCCCGGCAGCCAGCCGCTGGCGACCAGCAGCAGCAGCGCGGCAGCCAGCGCCATCGCGCCGGCGATCACGCGTTCCAGCCGCTCGGCGCGCGCCACCAGGAAGCCGCCGACGATCATGCCGGCGGCGCCGCAGAGCATGTAGCCGGTGACGACGAAGGCCGTCGTCGACAGCGGCAGCCCGTACATGCGCTGCAGCGCCGGGCTGGCGAAACTCTGGATCGCCGACAGCGCGGCCGTGGTCCAGAAGAAGAACGAGAAGCACAGCCAGACGCTGGGCAGCTTCAGGAAGGCCATCGGGTGCTCGGTCGCGCCGGCCACCGCGGCCCGCTGCACGTGGGCGTCGTGGTGGTCGTCGATCAGCTCGCGCTGTGCGACCAGCAGCACCAGCACCGCCGCGCCCAGCAGCGCGCAGCCCAGGTAGGCCGCGCGCCAGGAGCCGAAGGCCGCGGTCAGCCCGATCAGGAACACCGGCGCCAGCGCCCAGCCGAGGTTGCCGCTGATGCCGTGCACCGAGAACGCATGGCCCAGGCGCTGCGGCGAGATGCGGCGGTTGAGGATCGTGAAGTCCGCCGGATGCAGCGGCGCGTTGCCCAGCCCGGCCAGCACCGCGGCCAGCGCCAAGCCGGCGAATCCCTGCGCCGCCGCCGCCGCCAGCGAGCCGGCGATGAAGCAGCCCATCGCGCCGTAGAGCACCGGCCGCGCGCCGATGCGGTCGACGACAAAACCCGCCAGCGCCTGGCCGACGCCCGAGACGACGAAGAACACCGTCACCAGCAGCCCGAGCTCGGCATAACTCAGGCCGAAGTCGCGGATGAAGGCCGGGAACATCGGCGGCAGCAGCAGGTGGAAGAAGTGCGAGCTGCCGTGCGCGAGGCCGATCAGCGAGATCGTCGCGACGTCGCGGCGCGCGTCGCCGGCAGACGGGGAGGCGGTCGGGGTCATGCGGCGCAGCGTAGCGGCGCCGCTGGCGGCGCAGTTACGATGGTCGGCCAACTTCTGTCGAGATCGTGCCACGCACCACCCGCCCCCGCGCCTCGCGCAGCGAACTGCCGCTGGACCCGGCGATCCACGCGCCCAGCGCCGCGCACCCGGTGTGGGTGCGCAAACGGCGCTTGAGCGCGGCGACACGCATCGTGCCGCACCGCCACCCGTGGGCGCAGGTGGCGTTCTCGGCCACCGGCGTGGTGCGCCTGACGGTGCCCGACCACACCTTCATCGTGCCGCCGACGCGCGTCGTCTGGGTGCCGCCCGACGTCGAGCACTTCGTCTCGGTCGTCGAGGACGCCGAGCTGGTGACGATGTACCTGCTGCAGGACGAGCCGCACGGCCCGCGGCCGCTGGACGGCGCGGCGGCCGCCGGCGACTGGCACCGCTGCCGCGTGCTGGAAGCCTCGCCGCTGCTGCGCGAGCTGGTGGCGCAGCTCGCCGACGAGGCGGTGGTGCAGGAGCCGGCGCGCGAGCAGTGCCTGGCCGCGCTGCTGCAGGACGAGCTGGCGCGCGCGCGGCCGCTGCCGCTGGGCGTGCGCCTGCCGGCCGACAAACGACTGCGTGCGCTGTGCGAGGCCGTCATCGAGCAGCCGACGCGGCACGAGCGCCTGGACGGCTGGGCCCGCGAGGCCGGCGCCAGCGTGCGCACCGTGGCGCGGCTGTTCCGCCAGGAGCTGGACACCGGCTTCGCCGAGTGGCGCCAGCAGGTGCTGCTGGCCAAGGCGCTGTCGATGGCCGCGGCGCGCCGGCCGATGGCCCACATCGCCGCCGAACTGGGCTACGCCAGCCCCAGCGCCTTCAGCGCGATGGTGCGGCGCGCCGTCGGCATGCCGCCCAGCCGTTTCTTCAACGCGGGCTGATCCAGCCCCGGCGGGTTGACTCCCGGCCTGCGGCCACAATCTGCCCTCTGCAGCGGCCGCAGGCCGCACGAGAGACACGATGGACACCGACGAGATCGTCTACGACTACACCCGCCAGGACGCCAGCGGCGCGAGCTGCACCGCGCACGCCTGGGCCAAGGTGCCCGCCGCGCTGCCGCCGGCCGAACGCGAAGCCGCCAAGGCGCGCATCGCCGAGCTGCTGAAGGCCCGCGACGCGGTGCTGGTGGCCCACTACTACGTCGATGGCGACTTGCAGGACCTGGCGCTGGCCACCGGCGGCATCGTCGCCGACTCGCTGGAGATGGCGCGTTTCGGCCGCGACCACGCGGCCAAGACGCTGGTCGTCGCCGGCGTGCGTTTCATGGGCGAGAGCGCCAAGATCCTGTCGCCCGACAAACGTGTGCTGATGCCCGACCTGGACGCCACCTGCTCGCTGGACCTGGGCTGCCCGGCCGACGAGTTCGCGGCGTTCTGCGACGCCCATCCCGAGCGCGAGGTCGTCGTCTACGCCAACACCAGCGCCGCGGTGAAGGCGCGTGCCGACTGGATGGTGACGAGCTCCTGCGCGCTGGCCATCGTCGAGCACCTGAAGAACCAGGGCCGCAAGATCCTCTGGGCGCCCGACCGCCACCTGGGCCGCTACATCCAGGAGCAGACCGGCGCCGACATGCTGATGTGGAACGGCGCCTGCATCGTGCACGACGAGTTCAAGGGCCTGGAGCTGGACTTGTTGAAGCGCGAGCACCCCGGCGCGATGGTGCTGGTGCACCCGGAGTCGCCGGCTTCGGTGGTCGCGCAGGCCGACGTCGTCGGCAGCACCTCGCAGCTGCTCAACGCGGTGATCCGCGGCGACGCGCCGGCCTACATCGTCGCAACCGACAACGGCATCCTGCACCGCATGCGCCAGCTGGCGCCGGGCAAGACGCTGATCGAGGCGCCGACCGCCGGCAACAGCGCGACCTGCAAGAGCTGCGCGCACTGCCCGTGGATGGCGATGAACGCGCTGCAGGGCGTGCTCGCCTGCCTGGAGCACGGTGCCGGCAAGATCACCGTGCCCGAGCCGACACGCGCCCAGGCATTGGGCTGCATCGAACGCATGCTGGACTTCGTGCAGCGCCATCCGGCGGCCGTCGCGAAGCCGGCGCAAGGGTTTGTTCCGAACGTGGGGGCTGCATGAACGAGACGCTGGAGATCGCGCGCGAGCGCAACGTGCGCGACGCGATCGCCGAGGACCTGGGCGACGGCGACTGGACCGGCATGCTGGTGCCGGCCGGGCGCCGCGTGAAGGCACGCGTCATCGCGCGCGAGCGTGCCGTGCTCTGCGGCCGCGACTGGTTCGACGCCGTGGTGCGCACGCTGGACCCCGAGGCGCGCATCGCCTGGCAGGTCGAAGAAGGCGACTGGATGACGCCCGACGCGCCCGTCGTCGAGATCGAGGCCCAGGCGCGGGCGCTGCTGGCCGCCGAACGCCCGGCGCTGAACTTCATCCAGCTGCTGTCCTGCACCGCCACCGAGGCCCGCCGCCACGTCGAGGCGGTGGCCGGGGCCTCGCCGCTGCCCGAAGGCTGCGCCATCCTGGACACGCGCAAGACGATTCCCGGCCTGCGCCAGGCGCAGAAGTACGCGGTGCGCATCGGCGGCGGCCGCAACCAGCGCCTGGCGCTGTGGCACGGCATCCTGATCAAGGAAAACCACATCGCCGCGGCCGGCGGCGTCAGCCAGGTGCTGGCCAACGCGCGGGCGCTGAACGCCGGCGTCGAGATCCAGATCGAGGTCGAGACGCTGGAGCAGCTGCGCGAGGCGCTGGCCGCTGGCGCGAGCAGCGTGCTGCTGGACAACTTCGACCTCGAGCGCATGCGCCAGGCGGTGGCGATCAACGAAGGCCGGGCGCTGCTGGAGGTCTCGGGCAGCGTGCAGCTGGAGCAGCTGCGGGCCATCGCCGCCACCGGCGTGCACCGCATCTCGATCGGCAAGCTGACCAAGGACGTGAAGGCGGTCGACTTCTCGATGCGCGTCGTCGAGGAGTTCTGAGCGCCGCACCCTCAAGTCCGGGCCTGCGGCGGCCGATAAAGCGCAGGCACGCAAACCCTCGCGAGGCTGCCCGATGAGCATCGATTTCACGTCGATCCACAACCACAACGAACGCGCCGTCTTCGAGGCCGTGCTGGCCGCAGCGCCGGCACATCCCGGCGTGGCCGGCAACGAGGAACTGCTGGCCGACGTCGCCTGCGTCGCGCTGAACCGGCTGCAGCCGCGTTACATCCGCCACGCCGTGGACTTCTCGTTCTATCTCAGCGAACGCGAGCGCAAGGACAGCGAGCACCAGATCGCCGAGGCGGTGGAGTTCGCCTTCGGCTTCGTCCAGGCCCGGGTGGCGATGCGCGCCCGCGGTTGATCCGGCGCAGGCGGCGCGTGCGCGCCGCCGCTGCCGCGCTTCAGTGGCGCGGTCATCGGTCGATACAAGGGTTAACCCGGAGTCCTGACGGACTCCCCGCAACCTTGTCCTGAAGACCGATGAAGTACCTTCGTTCAGCCTCGCTGCGCGTGCGCCTGGTCGCCACGACCGCAGGCCTCGTCCTCGCCGGCCTCACCGGCCTCACCATCGTCAACGCGATCGGCGCCCGCACCGAGGCGCTGCTGCAGCTCGACACGCAGAGCACCGCGCTGGCGCGCGCGCACGCCGCCGACCTCGGCGGCTGGGTCGAGCAGCATCAGCGAGTCGTGCGATCGATGGCCGGCAGCGCCGCGGCGGCCGACCCGGTGCCCGCGCTGCAGCAGGCCGAGGCCGCCGGCGGCTTCGACACCACCTACGTCGCCCACGCCGACCGGCGCATCGAGTTCTCCAAGCCGCAGGATCTGCCGCCCGGCTACGACCCGACGGCGCGCCCCTGGTACCAACTGGCCGCGGCCGCCGCCGGCCAGCCGGTGCTGACCGCGCCCTACCTCGACGCGGCGACGAAAAAACTCGTCGTCACCTTCGCCCAGGCGGTGGACGACGGCCAGGCCGTCGTCGCCGGCGACGTGTTCATGGACGGCGTCGTCAAGGTCGTCGGCTCGATCCGGCCGACGCCGGGCACGAGCGCCTTCCTCGTCTCGCGCGCCGGCCAGGTGGTGGTGCACGAGGACGCGGCACGCCTGCTCAAGCCGGCGGCCGAACTCTCGCCCGGGCTGGTGCCGCAGGCGCTGGCGGCGCTGGCCGGCCGCGACGGGCTGGCGGAGCTGGCCATCGCGGGCCAGCCGCGCCTGGTGCGCGCCGAACCGGTGGCCGGCACCGACTGGCTGCTGGTGCTGGCGCTGGACCGCGACGAGGCGCTGGCCGGCGTCATGGCGATGGTCTGGCGTTCGGTGGCCGCCAGCCTGGTGGTGACGGTCGTCGCGGTGCTGCTGCTCGCCTGGACACTGGGCCGCCAGCTGCGCCGCCTGCAGGCGCTGGAACACGCGATGGCCGAAGCCGCCTCGGGCGACGGCGACCTGAGCCGGCGCCTGCCCAGCGAGGGCGGCGACGAGCTCGCCAGCATCGCGCGCCACTTCAACGCCTTCGTCGCCAAGATCGAGCAGGCGGTGCGCCAGATCCGCGAAGCCAGCGACTCGGTGCACGTCGCCGCGGGCGAGATCGCCGGCGGCAACACCGATCTGTCGGCACGCACCGAGCAGACCGCCGCCAGCCTGCAGCGCGCCGCCAGCGCGATGCAGCAGATCAACGGCACCGGCCGCGAGAGCGCTGACTCGGCGCGTGTCGCGCACGATCTGGCGACCCGCGCCGCCGAGGTCGCGGCGCGCGGCGGCGAGGTCGTGCAGCGGGTCGTGACGACGATGGACGAGATCAACCAGGCCTCGCACCGCATCGCCGACATCACCGGCGTCATCGACGGCATCGCCTTCCAGACCAACATCCTGGCGCTCAACGCCGCGGTCGAGGCGGCGCGCGCCGGCGAGGACGGCCGCGGCTTCGCGGTGGTGGCCGGCGAGGTGCGCGCGCTCGCGCAGCGCTCGGCGGCCGCGGCACGCGAGATCAAGGGCCTGATCGGCGCCTCGGTCGACAGGGTCGAGAACGGCGCCGCGCTGGTGGCCGAAGCCGGCCGCACGATGGAGGAGCTGGTCGCCGGCGTTCAGCGTGTCAACGACACGATCGCCGAGATCACCGCCGCCGCGGCGGCGCAGCACGAGGAGATCGTGCAGGCCGATGCCGCGGTCGGCGAGCTCGACCGCGCGACGCAGCAGAACGCGGCGCTGGTCGAGCAGTCGGCGGCCGCCGCGCAGTCGCTGCACGAGCAGGCCGAGCGCCTGGCCGGCGTCGTGCGGGGCTTCCGCCTCGGCTGATCAGCGTTTCGGGCTCTTGGCCGGGCGGATCAGCACGGTCGGGAAGCTGACCGGCAGCGTGTCCGGGAAGTCGCGGCTGAAGTGCAGGCCGCGGCTCTCGTGGCGGCGCAGCGCCGAGCGCACGATCAGCTCGGCGCAGCCGACGAGGTTGCGCAGCTCCAGCAGGTCGCGCGTGACGCGGAAGTTGGCGTAGTAGTCGTCGATCTCGTCGCGCAGCAGCTTGATGCGGTGCAGCGCACGCTCCAGCCGGCGCGTCGTGCGCACGATGCCGACGTAGTTCCACATCAAGAGGCGCAGCTCGTCCCAGTTGTGGGCGATGACGACTTCCTCGTCGGCGTCCTCGACCTGGCTCTCGTCCCAGGGCGGCGGCAAGGCCGGCAGGTGGCCGTCGGTGGCCAGGATGCGCTCGGCGCAGGTGCGGCCGAGCACGGCGCACTCCAGCAGCGAGTTGCTCGCCAGTCGGTTGGCGCCGTGCAGGCCGGTGTAGGCGGTCTCGCCGATCGCGTACAGGCCCGGCAGGTCGCTGCGGCCGTCGAGGTCGGTGACGACGCCACCGCAGCTGTAGTGCGCCGCCGGCACGACCGGGATCGGCTGGCGCGCGATGTCGATGCCGAGCTCCAGGCAGCGCGCGTGGATCGTCGGGAAGTGCGACTTCAGGAAGTCCTCGCCCAGGTGCGTGGCATCCAGCCACACGTGGTCCAGGCCGTGTTTCTTCATCTCGAAGTCGATCGCGCGGGCGACGATGTCGCGCGGCGCGAGTTCGGCACGCTCGTCGTGCGCCGGCATGAAGCGCGTGCCGTCGGGCAGGCGCAGCAGGCCGCCTTCGCCACGCAGCGCCTCGGTGATGAGGAAGCTGCGCTCCTGCGGGTGGTACAGGCAGGTCGGGTGGAACTGCACGAACTCCATGTTCGCGACGCGGCAGCCGGCGCGCCAGGCCATCGCGACGCCGTCGCCGGTGGCGGTGTCGGGGTTGCTCGTGTAGCGGTAGACCTTGCCCAGGCCGCCGGTGGCCAGCACCACGGCCGACGCGGCCAGCGTCTCGACGCGGCGCTTGTCCATGTCGAGCGCGTAGACGCCGTAGCAGCGCGGCGTCTCGTCGCGCTTGAGGTGGCGCGAGGTGATCAGGTCCACCGCCATCCAGCGCTCGCGCAGGCTGATGTTGGGGTGCGCGGCGGCGCGCGCCAGCAGCGCGTCGTGGATCGCGCGGCCGGTGGCGTCGGCGGCGTGGGCGATGCGCCGCACCGCGTGGCCGCCTTCGCGTGTCAGGTGCAAGCCCAGCGGGCCTTCGGGGTCGACCGAGAAAGGCACGCCGGCGTCGACCAGCCAGGCGATCGCCGCGGAGCTGCGCTCGGCGATGAAACGCGCGGTGTTCTCGTCGACGAGACCGGCGCCGGCCTCCTGCGTGTCGCGCACGTGCGACTCGATGCTGTCGTCCTGGCCGAGCACGCCGACGATGCCGCCCTGCGCCCAGGCGGTGGCACCTTCGCCCAGGGCGCGCTTGGCGAGCACGATGACCGGCCGTGTGTCGGCGATGTTCAGCGCGACGACCAGGCCGGCGAGGCCGGCGCCGACGACGACGACGGGCGCGGTGCCCGGAGAAGTGGAATCCGTGGACATGGTGGCGCGGCACACGACGGCCGCTGGTTCCCGTGAGGAGAGAGGCATTCTACGAACGCGCACTCGGCCGGCCGGCCGGCGGCGGGCGGAACAGCCGACGTGAGCTGCAACCGCGGGAGCCCCCCTAGAGCGGCAATCCTTGATCGGCCCGCGCGGGCGCATTACCTATGATGACGCGAGCCGTCCGCCGGGCGGCCCCAGCCACGTGCCATGACCCGATCCCACGACAAGCTCCCCTGGCCGCCGCCCGCCTACCGCTCCAGCCGCGACCCCGAACTGCTGTCGCCGGCGACGCAGATCGTGCGCGACCGCGAGGACTACCTCGGCCAAGGGCTGCGCGACATCGGCCGGCGCATCGCCGACGACCAGGTCGAGCTGTTCGTCAGCACCGATCCCGCGACCGCGCTGCAACAGCAGTTCGAGCGCCAGGCGCCGCAGTTCATCACGCTGCACGACGTCGGTACCAAGGCCTCGCTGCACCTGCTGGGCGCGCTGGCCGGTGCCGCCGGCGCACGCGTGCAGCGGCTGACGATCCGCCGCCAGGGCCACGGCGTCGCGCTGGCCGTCGTGCAGTTCGTCGAGGTGCCGCTGGCCGACGGCAACCACGTGCGCATCTACTCGACCGACCTCAACGCCGACACGCAGACGCGCCAGGCGCTGGCCCTGGTGCTGCTGGGCCGCAGCCGGCTGGGCGTGCTGATGGTCGGCGAGCTGCCGGCGCATGCGCTGCAGTCGACGCTGCAGCCGCTGCAGGACGCGATCGCGCGCGCCCCCTGGCCCAACCGCGACCTGCTGCTGCTGCCGCTGGCCGCCGCCGGCACGCTGGCGGCGCAGGCGGCACGCCTGGGCGGCAGCAGCGGCATCTCCGTGCGCGTGACGCCGCTGGCGGCACGCCCGAACGACGCCTGGTCCTTCATCAGCGGCGCCTGGAACCGCATGAGCGGCCACGGTGCCGCCCAGACCGCGCTGAACACCGACATCGAGCAGGCGCTGCCGCCGCCGCCGGTGCCGCTGCCCGAGGCGCCGACGATGGCGATGGACCTGATGCCGGCCGGGCCGGCGCTGTCCGGCAGCCGCGCGGGCGCGCCGGCAGCGCCCGCGCGGCCGGTGGCCGCGCCGGTGGCGGCCCTCTGGGCCGACTACCTGCAGCGCTGCCTGGCAGTCAAGAGCGCGGTCAGCGGCTGCGTCTTCGACCTCGTGTCGCAGCGTGCGCTCGCGCATGCCGGCAGCACGCCGGCCTCGGAGCCGCTGGCCGCCCAGGGCGCGCTGCTGATCGACGCGATGGCCGGCGCCGCACGCTCGCTGGGGCTGGCCGGCGCCGCGCCGCAGGCGGCGATCAGCTTCGACCAGCAGCATCTGGTGCTGCAGCCGGTGCGCGGCCACCCGGGCATCGTGCTGCACCTGGTGCTGCACGGCAGCGCCAACGCGCTGACGCTGGCGCGCATGCAGCTCGAACGCCTGACGCCGCCGCCCAGCGGGGCGGTCTGAGGCATCGGCCCGCGGCACGGTAACTCGGGGGTAAGCGGCTCGCGCCTACCTTGGCTTCGGGGATGCCCGCCGGGCATCCGCAGCCAGGAGGTTCGCGTGATGTCCATGACCGCCCGTCGTCTCGCAGCCCTTGCCGCCGCTGCGTCCTTGGCCGCCTGCGGCGGCGGGGGCGTTGGCGATCCGGCAAATCCTGAAACGCCCTCTGAACCCGGCTCGGCATCGACCGCCGCCGTCTGCTACGACGCTCAGCTTGGCGACAGCCCGGGATCCAGCTTCCGCGTGGCCTTCCGATCGTTCTCCGAGGGCGACAGCGAGACACTGGACTACGTCGACGTCGGCAGCGTCGCAGGCCCGGTCGACTTCAACGGCCATCAGGCCTACGAAACGACGGTGACGACCTTCTTCGGGACGCCCGAAGCGGTCACCGGCGTCTACCGGTACTACGGCCGGCGCACGGGCACGGCCGAACGCACGGACTACGGCCTGACCTACGGTACCGACGCAGACACCGTGTTCACGACGCTGCCCGAGGAACCGCCGGTGGTGGACACGACCTACGCATTGGAGCCCGGGCAATCGGTCGCGCTGCACTACAGCCACACGCCGAACCTGCGTGTGACCTTCAAAGGCATCGAGCAGATCACCGTCCCCGCGGGAACCTACCAGGCGTGCCGCCTGCAGCTCGACAGCACGACGCCCGACTACTCCAACACGCATTGGCTGCTGGTCGGCACCGGCGTGCTCATCAAGGAGGTTCAGACCTCACCCGGCGATGCCGACTGGACAGCGGAAGCCACCGCGATCGAGGTGAACGGGCGGCGCCCCTGAAGCCTGACGCTGGCGCGCAAGGCCTTCCGGCCTTGCTCGTCCCGCGTCAGTGAACCGTGCGCTCGAAGCTGAACTGGCCGTCGAGCACGTCCACCGGGATCACGTCCTTGGGCCCGAAGCGGCCCTGCAGGATCAGCTTGCTGACCGGGTTCTCGATGCGCTGCTGGATCGCACGCTTGAGCGGCCGGGCGCCGAACACCGGGTCGAAGCCGACCTTGGCCAGCTCGGCCAGCGCCGCCGGCGAGACCTCGAGCTTCATCTCCAGCTTCTCCAGCCGCGTCTCGAGCAGCTTCAGCTGGATCTTCGCGATGGCCTCGATGTTCTTCTCGTCGAGCGCATGGAAGACCACCGCCTCGTCGATGCGGTTCAGGAACTCGGGCCGGAAGTGGCTCTTCACCTCGCCCCAGACCGCCTCGCGCACGAGCTCGGTCGGCTGCCCGGCCATCTGCATGATCAGGTGCGAGCCCAGGTTGCTGGTCATCACGATGACGGTGTTCTTGAAGTCCACCGTGCGGCCCTGGCCGTCGGTGAGCCGGCCATCGTCGAGCACCTGCAGCAGCACGTTGAAGACGTCCGGGTGCGCCTTCTCGACCTCGTCGAGCAGCAGCACGCTGTAGGGCTTGCGCCGCACGGCCTCGGTCAGCGCGCCGCCTTCGTCGTAGCCGACGTAGCCCGGCGGCGCGCCGATCAGCCGCGACACCGAGTGCTTCTCCATGTACTCGCTCATGTCGACACGGATCATGTGGTCCTCGCTGTCGAACAGGAACGAGGCCAGCGCCTTGCACAGCTCGGTCTTGCCGACGCCGGTGGGGCCGAGGAACAGGAAGCTGCCCAGCGGCCGGTTCGGGTCGGACAGGCCGGCGCGGCTGCGGCGGATCGCATCGGCCACCGCGACGATGGCCTCGTCCTGGCCGACGACGCGCTCGTGCAGACGGCTTTCCATCTGCAGCAGCTTGTCGCGTTCGCCCTGCATCAGCTTGCTGACCGGGATGCCGGTGGCGCGCGAGACGACCTCGGCGATCTCCTCGGCACCGACCATCGTGCGCAGCAGTTGCGGACCCTGGCCGCCCTGGGCCTTGCCGGCCTCCTTGGCCTGGGCCTCCTTCAGGCGCTTCTCGAGCTCCGGCAGCTTGCCGTACTGCAGCTCGGCGACGCGGTTGAAATCGCCCTTGCGCTTGAGTTCCTCGATCTGGAACTTGATGCGATCGATCTCTTCCTTGACCTGGGCGCTGCCCTGGGCCTGGGCCTTCTCGGCGGTCCAGATCTCCTCGAGGTCGTTGTATTCACGTTGCAGCTTCAGCAGCTCTTCCTCGATCAGGCCGAGGCGGCGCTGCGAGGCTTCGTCCTGCTCCTTCTTCACCGCTTCGCGCTCGATCTTCAGCTGGATCATGCGCCGGTCCAGCCGGTCCATCGCCTCGGGCTTGGAGTCGATCTCGATCTTGATCTTGGCCGCAGCCTCGTCGATCAGGTCGATCGCCTTGTCGGGCAGGAAACGGTCGGTGATGTAGCGGTGGCTCAGCTCGGCCGCGGCGACGATCGCCGGGTCGGTGATCTCGACGCCGTGGTGGACCTCGTACTTCTCCTGCAGACCGCGCAGGATGGCGACGGTGGCCTCGACGCTGGGTTCGTCGACCAGCACCTTCTGGAAGCGGCGTTCGAGCGCGGCGTCCTTCTCGACGTACTTGCGGTATTCGTCGAGCGTGGTCGCGCCGATGCAGTGCAGCTCGCCGCGCGCCAGCGCGGGCTTCAACATGTTGCCGGCGTCGATCGCGCCTTCGGCCTTGCCGGCGCCGACCATCGTGTGCAGCTCGTCGATGAACAGGATGATGCGGCCCTCGTCGGCCGAGACCTCCTTCAACACCGCCTTCAGCCGCTCCTCGAACTCGCCGCGGTACTTGGCGCCGGCCAGCAGGCCGGCCATGTCCAGCGACAGCACGCGCTTGTCCTTCAGCGACTCGGGCACCTCGCCGTTGACGATGCGCTGCGCCAGGCCCTCGACGATGGCCGTCTTGCCGACGCCCGGCTCGCCGATCAGCACCGGGTTGTTCTTGCTGCGCCGCTGCAGCACCTGGATCGCGCGGCGGATCTCGTCGTCGCGGCCGATGACCGGGTCGAGCTTGCCCTGGCGGGCGCGTTCGGTCAGGTCCAGCGTGTACTTCTTCAGCGCCTCGCGCTGGCCTTCGGCCTCGGGCGAGTCGACCTTCTGGCCGCCGCGCACGGCCTCGATGGCCGCTTCCAGCGACTTGCGCGTCAGGCCGTGGCCACGGACGATGCCGCCGAGGTCGGTCTTGGCCTCGGCCAGCGCCAGCAGGAACATCTCGCTGGCGATGAACTGGTCGCCGCGCTTGGTGGCTTCCTTGTCGGCGGCCTGCAGCAGCGCCATCAGGTCGCGGCCAGGCTGCACCGGCTGGCCGCCGCCCTGCACCTGGGGCAGGTTGCGGATCGCGGTTTCCATCGCCGTCGTCAGCGCGGCGGTGTTGGCGCCGGCGCGCTCGAGCAGCGCCCGCGGCCCGTCGGGCTGCTGCAGCATCGCCGCGAGCAGGTGCGAGGGCTCGATGTAGGGGTTGTCGCGCGCGACGGCCAGGCTTTGCGCGTCACCGAGCGCCTGCTGGAACGCCGTCGTCAGTTTGTCAGCACGCATGGGAATCCTCCGTTGCCCCGCAGTTCGGGCTGGACGGCGGCTTTTCAAGCCCGCCGCCGCGTGCCGACGCACGCGTCAGAGGGAGTCGCCGAGCCGGCGGTAGTGTCCGCCCTGGTAGAGCAGCGGCGCCATCGGGGCGTCCGCCAGCCGGCAGACGCGGCCGATGAAGAGCACGTGGTCGCCGGCCGCCTGGGCCGAGACCGTCTCGCATTCGAAGACCGCGACGCAGCCGGCGAGCACCGGCGCGCCGCCCTCGCCGGCGTGCCAGTCGCCTTCGCCGAACTTGTCGGGCACCGGCGAGGCGAAGCGCCGCGACAGCCCGAGCTGGGCCTCGGACAGCACGTTGACGGCGAAGTGGCTCGCCTGGCGGAAGGCCGGCAGGCTGGGGCTGGCCTCGCGCAGCGACCACAGCACCAGCGGCGGGTCCAGCGACACGGCCTGGAACGAGCTGACGGTCAGGCCGACACGCTGGCCGTCGGCATCGGTGCAGGTGACCAGCGTGACGCCGGTGGCGAAATGGCCCAGCGCGCGGCGCAGCTGCTTGGGGTCGGAGGGGTCCAGAGGGTGCATCAGGCGTTCGCGGCGTTGTCCGAGTCCAGGCCCCAGCGGGCCAGCGCCGCGTCGTCGGCCGCGCGCGCGTCGACCCAGCGCGAGCCCTCGGGCGTCGTTTCCTTCTTCCAGAACGGCGCCTGGGTCTTCAGATAGTCCATCAGGAATTCGCAGCCCTCGAAGGCGGCGCGCCGGTGCGGGGCGGCGACGCCGACGAAGACGATGTTCTCGCCGGCCGCCAGGCGGCCGACACGGTGCACGACCCGCGCCGCCCGCAGGCCGAAACGGCCGACGGCGGCGTCGATCATGGCCTCGATGGCCTGCTCGGTCATGCCCGGGTAGTGTTCCAGTTCCAGCGCCTGCACGTCGTGAACGCCGTCACGGCCGCGCACGGTGCCGACGAAACCGACGACCGCGCCGGTGCCGGCGTCGGCCGCGTGAAGTGCCTGGAACAGCGCGCCGACGTCGAAGTCTTCGCCTTGGATCGCGACGCGCGCCACGTTCAGCCGCCGGTGACCGGCGGGAAGAACGCCACTTCGGCGCCGTCGCGCACGACCGCCGCCTCGTCGCTCATCACCTGGTTGAGTGCGCAACGCACCGCCCGCCCGCGCGCCAGCACGTCGGCGTAGGGGCCGCCGCGTGCGGCCAAGCCGTCACGCAGCCCGCCGAGCGTGGCGACCTCGGGCAGCTCCACGGTCTCGCCGGGGCCGAGCGCCTCGCGCAGCGAGGCGAAGTAGCGCACTTGGATCTTCATCGGGCGATCAGTTCGGATAACGGTAGATAGCGTACCGTTTCGCCGGAAACGATGCGCTGGCCCGCCGGGATATCCACGAGGCCGTCTGCCCACGCGGCCGAGGTCAGCACGCCCGAACCCTGGTTGGGGAACAGGTCGAGCCCGCCCTGGTCGTTCAGGCGCACGCGCACGAACTCCCGCCGTCGGTCGGGGCGCGGCCAGTCGAAGTCGGCACGCAGCGGCAGCCCGGCCGGCAGTGTCGCCGGCGCGCCCTGCATCGCACGCAGCACCGTCGTCACGCAGAGCAGGTAGGTGACGAAGCTCGACACCGGGTTGCCCGGCAGCCCGACGACCAGCGCCGACGTGCCGTCGTCGCGGCGCACCGTGCCGAAGGCCAGCGGCCGGCCCGGCTTGATCGCCATCTGGAAGTGCCCCAGCGTGCCCTGGGCCTGGATCGCCGCCTTCAGGTGGTCTTCCTCGCCGACCGAGACACCGCCGCTGGTGAGGATCAGGTCGTGGAAACGCGCCGCACGCTCCAGCGCCGTGCAGGTGGCGTCCAGGCGGTCGGGCACGATGCCCAGGTCGGTGACCTCGCAGCCGCCGGCCTGCAGCAGGCCGCGCAGCGTGTAGCGGTTGGAGTTGTAGATCGCGCCGGGTTTGAGCGGCTCGCCGGGCATCACCAGCTCGTCGCCGGTGGAGAACAGCGCCACACGCGGGCGGCGGCAGACGGCCAGCGTCGCCGCACCGACCGAGGCCGCCAGGCCCAGGCCCTGCGGCGTCAGCCGGCGGCCCTTGTGCAGCACGATCGCGCCGTGCAGCACGTCCTCGCCGCGGCGGCGGATCCACTGACCGAAGGCCGGCAGCTCGCCGATGCGCACCGCGCCCAGGCCGTCGCCGGGGATCGCTTCGCAGCGCTCCTGCATGACGACGGCATCGGCGCCGGCGGGGATCTGCGCGCCGGTGAAGATGCGTGCCGCGGTGCCGCGGCGCAGCGGCTGGCCGACGACACCGGCCGGGATGCGCTGCGACACCGGCAGCACCGTGCCGGCGGCCGGCACGTCGGCGGTGTTGACGGCCCAGCCGTCCATCGAGCTGTTGTCGCCGGGCGGCACGTCGAGCATCGACAGCACGTTGACCGCCAGCACGCGCCCGAGCGCGTCGGCAGTCGGCACCGACTCGGTCTCGACGATGCGGTGCGGCGCGACACCGGCGACCAGCCGCGCCAGCGCCTCGTCCAGCGAGATCAGCGGCTGCGGCGCGTTCATCCGGCGTGGGCCTCGATGAAGGCCTTGACCGTCGCCGCGTCGGGCGGCACGACGGTGAAGCGGCGCGGCAGCGCCTCCAGCCCGGCCAGCGCCGCCGGGCGCGGCGGCACCGGCGCGTCGGCGCCCAGCGCCTCGGTGATCGTCGCGGCGAACTTGGCCGGCAGCGCGGTCTCAAGCACGATCATCGGCACGCCGGCGTCACGGTGCTCGCGCGCGACCTTCAGGCCGTCAGCGGTGTGGGTGTCGACGAGCACGCCGGTCTCGCGCCAGGTGGCGGCGATCGTCGCCAGGCGGTCGGCGTGCGTGCTGCGGCCCGAGACGAAGCCGAAGCCGGCGCAGCGTGCGTGCTCGTCGGCGGCGAGCGTGAAGCCGCCCTGCTGCGAGACGCCGGCGCCGAACAGCTCGCGCGTGCGCGCCGCGTCGCGGCCCAGCAGGTCGAAGACGAACCGCTCGAAGTTGCTCGCCTTGCTGATGTCCATCGACGGCGACGAGGTCTCGAAGGTCTCGGCGCTGCCGCGCACGCGGTAGGTCCCCGTGCGGAAGAACTCGTCGAGCACGTCGTTCTCGTTGGTCGCCAGCACCAGGCGGTGGATCGGCAGGCCCATCATGCGCGCGACGTGGCCGGCGCAGATGTTGCCGAAGTTGCCCGAGGGCACGGCGAAGCTGACGCGCTCGTCGTTGCTCTTCGTCGCCTGGAAATAACCGGCGAAGTAGTAGACGACCTGGGCCAGCAGCCGCGCCCAGTTGATCGAGTTGACGGTGCCGATCTTGTGGCGGCGCTTGAACTCGAGGTCGTTGCTGACGGCCTTGACGATGTCCTGGCAGTCGTCGAACACGCCTTCGACGGCCAGGTTGTGGATGTTGGCGTCCTGCAGGCTGAACATCTGCGCCTGCTGGAACGGGCTCATGCGGCCGTGCGGGCTCAGCATGAAGACGTTGACGCCCTTCTTGCCGCGCATCGCGTACTCGGCGGCGCTGCCGGTGTCGCCGGAGGTGGCGCCGAGGATGTTCAGCGTCTCGCCGCGGCGGCCCAGTTCGTACTCGAACAGGTGGCCCAGCAGCTGCATCGCCATGTCCTTGAAGGCCAGCGTCGGGCCGTTGGACAGGGCTTGCAGGCAGAGACCGTCGCCCAGCGGCTTCAGCGGCGTGATCTCGGGCGTGCCGAAGACCTGCTCGGTGTAGGCGGCGTGCACCAGCCGCTTCAGGTCGGCGGCCGGGATGTCGGCTATGTAGAGCGACAGGATCTCGAACGCGAGGTCGGCGTAGGACAGGCCGCGCCAGCGCTGCAGCGTGGCCGGATCAACCTGCGGATAGTGCGTCGGCAGGTACAGGCCGCCGTCGGGCGCCAGGCCTTCGAGCAGGATGTCGGAGAAGCCGCGCGGCGTGAGGTCGCCGCGGGTGCTGAGGTACTTCACTTCAGCTCCTCCTTGCGGATGCGCACGATGGGGGCGAGCACGGTGGGCAGCGCCTGCATCTGCGCCAGCGCGGCGCGCATGCGGCCCTCGACGGTGTCGTGCGTCAGGATGATCAGGTCGGTCTGCTTCTCGCCTTCGGCACTCTCGCGCTGCAGCACGGCGTCGATCGAGATGTCGTGCTCGGCGAGGATGCCGGTGATCCGGGCCAGCACGCCGGCCTGGTCGGCGACCTGCAGACGCAGGTAGAACGAGGTGACGACCTCGTCGATGGCCAGGATCGGCGTGTCCTGCAGCGAGCCCGGCTGGAAGGCCAGGTGCGGCACGCGGTGGTCGGGGTCGGCGGTGTGCAGCCGGGTGATGTCCACCAGGTCGGCGATGACGGCGCTGGCCGTCGGCTCGGCACCGGCGCCCTTGCCGTAGTACAGCGTGCTGCCGACGGCGTCGCCCTGCACGACGACGGCGTTCATCGCGCCCTCGACGTTGGCGATCAGGCGCTGCGACGGCACCAGCGTCGGGTGCACACGCAGCTCGATGCCGCCCGCGCCGCCCGGCGCGGTCGCCAGGTCGTCGCGGCGCTTGGTGATGCCCAGCAGCTTGATGCGGTAGCCGAGCTGCTCGGCGTAGCGGATGTCGGCCGCCTGCAGCGCGGTGATGCCCTCGACATAGGCCTTGTCGAACTGCACCGGCACGCCGAAGGCGATGGCGCTCATGATCGTCGCCTTGTGCGCGGCGTCGACACCTTCGATGTCGAAGGTCGGGTCGGCCTCGGCGTAGCCCAGCGCCTGCGCCTGCTTCAGCACTGCGGCGAAGTCCAGCCCCTTGGAGCGCATCTCCGAGAGGATGATGTTGGTCGTGCCGTTGATGATGCCGGCCACCCACTCGATGCGGTTGGCCGTCAGGCCCTCGCGCAGCGCCTTGATGATCGGGATGCCGCCGGCCACCGCGGCCTCGAAGGCGACCATCACGCCCTGGGCGCGTGCGGCCTCGAAGATCTCGGTGCCGTGCACCGCCAGCAGCGCCTTGTTGGCGGTGACGACGTGCTTGCCGGCGGCAATCGCCTCCAGCACCAGCGTCTTGGCGATGCCGTAGCCGCCGATCAGCTCGACGACGATGTCGATCTCGGGGTTGGCGATGACCTCGCGCGCGTCGGCGACGACGCGGGCGCGGTCGCCGACGATGCCGCGGGCGCGTTCGACGTCGAGGTCGGCGACCATCGAAATCTCGATGCCGCGCCCGGCGCGGCGCCGGATCTCCTCCTGGTTGCGGTTGAGCACCGTGAAGGTGCCGCTGCCGACGGTGCCGATGCCGAGCAGGCCGACCTGGATGGGTTTCATGCGGGGTCTCTCCGGGAACGGGGGCCGACGCGGCGGCCCGGGTGGCTTAAAGGGAGTGGCGTTTGCGGTAGCCGGCGAGGAAGCGCTCGATGCGCCCGATGGCCTCGGTCAGGTCGTCCAGGTTGGGCAGGAAGACGAGGCGGAAGTGGTCGGGCTCGGGCCAGTTGAAGCCGGTGCCCTGCACGATCAGCACACGCTCCTGCTCCAGCAGCTCGTAGGCGAACTGCTGGTCGTCGGCGATCGGGTAGACCTTCGGGTCCAGGCGCGGGAACATGTACAGCGCCGCCTTCGGCTTGACGACGCTGACGCCGGGGATCGCGTTCATCATCTCCCAGGCCAGGTCGCGCTGCTTCAGCAGCCGGCCGCCCGGGGCGACGAGGTCCTTGATGCTCTGGTAGCCGCCGAGCGCGGTCTGGATCGCCATCTGGCCGGGCGTGTTGGCGCACAGCCGCATCGAGGCCAGCATGTTCAGGCCCTCGATGTAGTCCCGGGCGTAGCGCTTCTCGCCGGAGACCACCATCCAGCCCGAGCGGTAGCCGCAGGAGCGGTAGTTCTTGGACAGGCCGTTGAAGGTGACGAAGAGCACGTCGTCGGCCAGCGAGGCGATGCTGGTGTGCTCGGCGCCGTCGTACAGCGTCTTGTCGTAGATCTCGTCCGCGAAGACGATCAGCTGGTGCCGGCGCGCGATCTCGACGATGTCCTTCAGCAGGTCCACCGGGTACAGCGCGCCGGTCGGGTTGTTCGGGTTGATGACGACGATGGCCTTGGTGTTGGGGCTCACCTTGGCGCGGATGTCGTCGAGGTCGGGCAGCCAGCCCGAGCCTTCGTCGCAGCGGTAGTGCACCGGCGTGCCGCCGGACAGCGACACCACCGCGGTGTGCAGCGGGTAGTCGGGCGCCGGGATCAGCACCTCGTCGCCGGCGTCGAGCAGCGCGTTCATGCTCATCGCGATCAGCTCGGAGGCGCCGTTGCCCAGGTAGACGTCGTCGACGGTCACGCCGGCGATGCGCTTCTCCTGGGTGTAGTGCACGACCGCCTTGCGCGGCGCGAACAGACCCTTGCTGTCGGTGTAGCCGGCGGCCACCTGCGACGGCAGGTTGTGGATCATGTCCTGGACGATCTCGTCCGGGGGCATCAGGCCGAAGGCGGCGACGTTGCCGATGTTCAGCTTGATGATGCGCTGGCCCTCCTCCTCCATCTGCCGGGCCTTGTCGAGCACCGGACCGCGGATGTCGTAACCGACGTTGGCGAGCTTGCTGGACTTGGCGATGGGCTTCAAGGCAGGCGGCTTTCGTGAGGGAACCTAGAATTATCCACGCATGAAATTCCAGCCGGACAGGTTCAGCGGCGCCAACGTGATCACGCGTCACGACGCCGGGCAGGTGTGGGTGGGGCCGAGCGCCTTCCTCCACAGCATCGTCGTGCCCTGGAAGGGGGCCGTGCTGCCCTGGGAGGCGCCGTCGCTGGACGCGCTGACCGCCGAGCACTTCGAGCGCCTCGCCGAGCTGCGCCCCGAGCTGGTGATCTTCGGCTCGGGCCGCAGGCTGCGATTCGTCTCGCCGGCGCTGCTGCGCCCGCTGATCGAGCGCCGCATCGGCGTCGAGACCATGGACACCGTCGCCGCGTGCCGCACCTACAACGTTCTCGCCGCGGAGGAACGCGAGGTTGTCGCGGCTCTCGTTTTGGAGGGCGATGGGTCGTAATGCAGGCGTTTTATAATCACGTGTTGAGCCGGCGACGGCTGCCTACGTTCCGAGAAAACCATCCATGACGCCCGTTGTCAACAAGACCCTTCCGGAATTCGAAGCCTTCGCGACCAGCGGCGTGAAGTTCACGCCTTCAGCGAACCTCGGCCACGCTGTGGTCCTGTACTTCTACCCGAAGGACGCAACGCCCGGCTGCACGACCGAGGCGATGCAGTTCCGCGACCACCATCAGGAATTCCTGAAGGCCGGCGCGGTCGTCTTCGGCGTGTCGCGCGACAACCTCGCGTCGCACGAGAAGTTCAAGCAGGCGCTGGAGCTGCCCTTCGAACTCATCGCGGACACCGAAGAGAAGCTCTGCCACATGTTCGGCGTGGTCAAGAACAAGATCATGTACGGCAAGAAGGTGAAGGGCATCGAACGCAGCACCTTCCTCATCGGCGCCGACGGCGTGATGCGCGCCGAGTGGCGCGGCATCAAGGTTGCCGGGCACGTCGATGAAGTGCTCAAGGCCGTCAAGGCCCTCAAGCAGGCTGCCTGAGATCGAACGCCCGCGTGTCCGGCGCCGCCTCGGCGGTGCCCTCCTCCCGCTCCCGCCGAAAGCCGCACGGTCCGCCGTGCGGCTTTTTGCTTTTTCCTGAGCCCACCATGCCCCTGCCCAAGCCTCCGACGAAGAAAGCCGACCTGCTCGCCGCCGCCGACTACGAGGCGCAGGCCGCACCGAAGCCGCGCAAGCGCACGATCAAGGCCGCCGCGCCTCAGGCGGCCCCGGCCGAAGCCGCGCTGGCGCTGCACGACGGCGGCGCGGCCGTCGCCGCCCGCCGGCCGACCCCGGCGCCCGCACCCGCCGCCGCGCCCGCCCCGGTGCCGGCGCCACGCCCGCGCGTGCGTTCGCCGCGCGGCACCGGGCCGGTCAAGCTCTTCGTGCTCGACACCAACGTGCTGATGCACGACCCGACCTGCCTGTTCCGCTTCGACGAGCACGACGTCTTCCTGCCGATGATCACGCTGGAGGAGCTCGACGGCCACAAGAAGGGCATGAGCGAGGTCGCGCGCAACGCCCGCCAGGTCAGCCGCGAGCTCGACGCGCTGGCCACCTTCACCGGCGAGAACGGCGCCGTCGACTCGACCGCCGGCATCCCGCTGGCCAAGACCGGCCACCGCGAAGCCGGCGGCAAGCTGTTCTTCCAGACCATGCTGCTGGACGTCAAGCTGCCGGCCGGGCTGCCGCAGGGCAAGGCCGACAACCAGATCCTGGGCGTCGTGCAGGCGCTGCGCGAGCAGCGCAAGGACCGCGAGGTCGTGCTGGTGTCCAAGGACATCAACATGCGCGTCAAGGCGCGCGCGCTGGGCCTGCCGGCGGAGGACTACTTCAACGACAAGACGCTGGACGACGGCGACCTGCTCTACACCGGCGTGCTGCCGCTGCCGGCCGACTTCTGGGAGCGCCACGGCAAGACGATGGAGAGCTGGCAGCAGGGGGGCAACACCTTCTACCGCATCAGCGGCCCGCTGGTGCCGGCGCTGCTGATCAACCAGTTCGTCTACCTCGAGACGCCCGGGGCGGCGCCGCTGTACGCGCGCGTGGCCGAGATCACCGGCAAGACCGCGGTGCTGCGCACGCTGCGCGACTACACGCACGGCAAGAACGCCGTCTGGGGCGTCACCGCACGCAACCGCGAGCAGAACTTCGCGCTGAACCTGCTGATGGACCCGGAGTGCGACTTCGTCACGCTGACCGGCACCGCCGGCACCGGCAAGACGCTGATGACGCTGGCCGCGGGCCTGGCCCAGGTGCTCGACGAGCGTCGCTACAGCGAGATCATCGTCACCCGCGTGACGGTGCCGGTGGGCGACGACATCGGCTTCCTGCCCGGCAACGAGGAAGAGAAGATGGGCCCGTGGATGGGCGCGCTCGACGACAACCTCGAGGTGCTGGCGCGCAGCGACGCCAGCGCCGGCGAATGGGGCCGGGCGGCGACCAACGACCTCGTGCGCGCGAAGATCAAGATCAAGAGCCTGAACTTCATGCGCGGGCGCACCTTCCTGAACAAGTACGTGATCATCGACGAGGCACAGAACCTGACGCCCAAGCAGATGAAGACGCTGATCACGCGCGCCGGCCCGGGCACCAAGATCGTCTGCCTGGGCAACCTGGCGCAGATCGACACGCCTTACCTGACCGAAGGCTCCAGCGGCCTGACCTACGCCGTCGACCGCTTCAAGGGCTGGCCGCACGGCGGCCACCTGACGCTGGCACGCGGCGAACGGTCGCGCCTGGCCGACTTCGCCAGCGAGGTGCTCTGAACGGCCACGTTCAGAACTCGCGCACGCGCAGGAAGCTGGCGAAACGCGGCAGCCCGCCGGCCGTGCGCCCGCGGTAGCGGTAGCTGACGACCGTGCCGACCGGCGGCGGCGCCGCGCGCTCGGCGTCGCTGAAGCCGGTGCCGAGCAGGAACTCGGTGCCGTCGTCGGCGCGCACGCGCAAGGCGCCCATCCGGCCTTCGAGCCGGCCCTGGCCGCCGACGTGGCCGACGACCACCGCTTCGGCGTCCTGCTGCGGCTTGAGCTTGAGCAGCGCGTCGCTGCGGCCGGGCAACCAGAGCGCGTCGGCACGGTGCAGCACCAGGCCTTCGCCGCCGCCGGTCACGACCTCGTCGAGCCAGACGTTGAGCGCCGAGGCCGAGGCGACGCTGCGCTGCTCGACCGCGAAGAACGCGTTCGTGCCGCGCGCCAACTCGGCCAAGCGACGCGCACGCTCGGCGAACGGCCCCGGCACGCCAGGCAGGTCGAAGACGCCGTAACGCAGCGCGCGCCAGCCGGCGTCGTCGGGCGACTCGCGCCGCACCAGGCCCGAGACGGCGTCGAAGGCGCCGCGGCCCAGCCACAGCTCGCCGTCCAGCGGCACCGGCGGCAGACGGGCGACGAAACCCGGCGGTGCGACGACCTCGCGGCCGCTGCGAAAGCGCAGCCGGCGGCCGTCCCAGACGGCGCGCACGCCGTCGAGCTTCTCGCTCACCAGGAACCCGGCCGGATCCAGGCCCTGCCGGGCTTCGCGCGCCAGCATCACGGCCGGCGGTGACACGGCCGCGGCCACCCGGGCCGACAGGCCGACGCAGGCCAGCGCGGCCGCGAGGAAATCACGTCGACTGAACGGCATTCGGCCCCCTTCGCATCAGCGTCGGGGGCCGAGTCTGGCGGCGCACGCGGCGCCGTTCCATCGCTCCGCGGAGCGCCCTCGGCGGAGGGCGCGGCGGATCAGGCGGCGGGCGTGACGAGGTCGCGGATCTGCTGCAGCGCCGTCGGGTCCTCGATGGTCGTCAGGTCGCCCGGGTCGCGGGCTTCGCAGACGGCCTGGATCGCCCGGCGCAGCAGCTTGCCGGAGCGCGTCTTCGGCAGCGTCGAGACGAAACGCACGCGCGCCGGGCGGGCGACGGCGCCGAGCTGCTCGTCGACGAGTTTCATGACCTCGCCTTCGAGCTTCAGCGCGTCGGCCTCGGTGGCGATCACCGACGGGTCCTTCAGCACCGCGAACGCCATCGCGACCTGGCCCTTCAGGTGGTCGGCGACGCCGACGACGGCGACCTCGGCGACCTTCGGGTGGCTGGAGATGCTCTCCTCGATCTCGCGCGTGCCCAGGCGGTGGCCGGCGACGTTGATGACGTCGTCGGTGCGGCCGAGGATGAAGAAGTAGCCGTCCTCGTCGCGGATGCCCCAGTCGAAGGTGCTGTAGACCAGCTTGCTGGGCACGCTGCTCCAGTAGGTGTTGACGAAACGCTTGTCGTCACGCCAGACGGTCTGCATGCAGCCCGGCGGCAGCGGGCCTTCGATCGCGACGACACCCTTCTGGCCGGCGCCCTTCAACTCCTCGCCGGTGTGCTCGTCGAGCAGCTTGACGTCGTAGCCGTAGACCGCCTTGCCCGGCGAGCCGAACTTGCTCTTCGCGGCCTCGACGCCGTTGCACAGGCTGAGGATCGGCCAGCCGGTCTCGGTCTGCCAGTAGTTGTCGATGATCGGCTTGCCCAGCGCCTCGGCGATCCAGGTCGCCGTCGGCTCGTCCAGCGGCTCGCCGGCGAGGAACAGCGCGCGCAGCGAGGACAGGTCGTGCTTCTTCAGCGCCGCCGGGTCCTGCTTCTTCAGCACGCGCACCGCAGTCGGTGCGCTGAACATCGAGGTGACCTTGTACTTCTCGACCAGGCTCCACCAGATGGCGGCGTCGGGGCGGATCGGCAGGCCTTCGTACATGATCGTCGCGCAGCCGCCGAGCAGCGGGCCGTAGATGATGTAGCTGTGGCCGACGACCCAGCCGATGTCGCTGGTCGAGAAGAAGGTCTCGCCCGGCTTGCAGAGGTAGATCTTCTCCATGCTGGCGGCCAGCGCGACGGCGTAGCCGCCGGTGTCGCGCTGCACGCCCTTGGGCTTGCCGGTGGTGCCGCTGGTGTAGAGCGTGTAGCTCGGGTGCGTGGCGTCCACCCACTCGCAGGGCACCTCGGTCTTGAAGTGGCACTCGCGCCAGCTGGCGTAGTCCTCGTCGCGGCCTTCGACACGGTCGAAGGCGACGAGGCCGCGGTCGACCATCAGCACCTTCTGCGGCTTGTGGCCGGCGAGGCGGATCGCCTCGTCGAGCAGCGGCTTGTAGGGCACGACCTTGCCGCCGCGGCTGCCGGCGTCGGCGCTGACGATGACCGTCGGCTCGGCGTCGTCGATGCGGGTGGCCAGGCTGACGCTGGCGAAACCGCCGAAGACCACCGAGTGCAGCGCGCCGATGCGCGTGCAGGCGAGCATCGCGAACGCCGCCTCCGGGATCATCGGCATGTAGACCAGCACCCGGTCGCCCTTCTTGACGCCCAGGCTCCGCAGCGTCGCCGCCATGCGCTGCACTTCGGCGTGCAGCTCGCGGTAGCTGTAGATGCGCTCCTGGTTGGTCTCGGTGGAGACGTAGATCAGCGCGTTCTGGTCGGCGCGCGTCGCCAGATGGCGGTCGACGGCGTTGTGGCAGAGGTTGGTCTCGCCACCGACGAACCACTTCGCGAACGGCGGCCGGCTGTAGTCGCAGACCTGCTCGAAGGGCTTGTGCCAGTCGATCAGCCTGGCCTGTTCGGCCCAGAACGCGTCGCGATCCTGCAGCGATCGACGATGAAACTCGGTGTAATCGGTCATCGTTGTCTCCTTGTTATCGGCGCGGATTAAGAGACCGGGCGCTGACGAGCGGCTGACTCAGTGGGCGATGCGCACCACGACACGCCCGGTGAGCTTGCCCTCCATCAATTCGACCGCCTTGGCGGCCACGTAATCCAGTGAAACCTCGCTCGCGATGCGCTCCAGCAGCCGCGGATCGAGGTCACGCGCCAGGCGCTGCCAGGCGGCTTCTCGGCGGGCCTTCGGCGCCATCACGCTGTCGATGCCGGCCAGCGTGACACCGCGCAGGATGAACGGCGCGACGCTGGCCGGCAGGTCCAGGCCCTGCGCCAGGCCGCAGGCCGCGACGACGCCGCCGTAGCGTGTCTGCGCCAGTGCGTTGGCCAGCGTGTGGCTGCCGACGGCGTCGACGACGGCCGCCCAGCGTTCCTTCTGCAGCGGCTTGCCGGGCGCGCTGAACGCGGTGCGGTCGAGCACCTCGGCGGCGCCGAGAGACCGCAGGTAGTCGGCGGCGTCGGCCTTGCCGCTGACGGCGACGACACGGTGGCCCAGCCGGGCCAGCAGCGCGATCGCGACGCTGCCGACGCCGCCGCTGGCGCCGGTGACCAGCACCTCGCCGTCACCGGCGACGACGCCGTGCGATTCGAGCGCCAGCACGCAGAGCATCGCCGTGTAGCCGGCGGTGCCGATGGCCATCGACTGGCGCGGCGTGAAGGCCGCCGGCAGCTTGACCAGCCAGTCGCCCTTGAGCCGCGCACGTTCGGCCAGACAGCCCCAGTGCGTCTCGCCGACGCCCCAGCCGTTGTGCACGAAGCGGTCGCCGGGCTTCCAGTCCGGGTGCGTGCTCTCCAGCACGGTGCCGGCGCCGTCGATGCCCGGCACCATCGGCCAGGCGCGCACGACCGGCGCGCGGTTCGTGATCGCCAGCGCATCCTTGTAGTTCAGCGTCGAGTACTCGGGCTGCACCAGCACGTCGGCCAGGTCGGCGCCCGGCAGGCGCGATTCGTCGATCTCCGCGAGGCGCGCGCCGAAGCCGCCCTCGCCCTTCTCCAACAGCCATCCACGGAACATGCGTTCCCTCCAGAAGAGTGCGCCAGGCCACGCGGCCGCCCCTGCGAAGCGTGCATCCGGCACGGCCGAGCATAGTGCCCCTGCCGGCGACGTTGACACTGCTGGGGCTGGCCCCTATGCTCGCCGGCCGATGCCCGTCCGTCTCCGCCTCCTCCGTCACTGCGTCGCCGGCCTTGCCGCCGCCGCGGTCTTCGGCGCCTCGGCGGCCCCGGACTCGCCGGCCACCCCCGCGCAGAACGGCGACGCCGTGATGCAGCTGCTGCAGCAGAAGGGCCTGGTGCCGTCGGCAGCGGCCGTGTCCGACACCACGCAGGGCATCGTCCAGCAGGTGCGCGACACCGCATCGGACCTGGTGATGTCGGCGATGAACTTCCTCGGCGTGCCCTACCGCCGCGGCGGCAACAACGCCGAAGAGGGCTTCGACTGCAGCGGCTTCACGCGCCACGTCTTCGAGCGCAGCCTGGGCCTGGTGCTGCCGCGACGCGCCGACCAGCAGGCCAAGGACGGCGCGCTGACCAAGGTCTCGCGCGACGAGCTCAAGCCCGGCGACCTGGTGTTCTTCAACACGATGCGGCGCGCCTTCTCGCACGTCGGCATCTACATCGGCGACGGCAAGTTCATCCACGCGCCGCGCACCGGCAGCGAAGTCCGCATCGAGGACATGCGCCAGTCCTACTGGATGAAGCGCTTCAACGGCGCACGCCGCGCCGACCTCGAGGAACTCCCGCAGGCCGAGGCCACCCCCTCCCGCCCCTGAGCGGGAGACCCCTGACCCGACGTCGGGGGCCCGAACCGGCAGAATCGCAGGATGGGCGAGAGCTTCATCCCTTTGGCCGACCTGCGAGCCCGCGCCACATCGCCCGTGGTGCCCCTCGACGCGACAGCGCCCACCGGCCACCTGGCCGACCGCCTCGGGCGGCCGCTGCGTGACCTGCGCATCTCGGTCACCGACCGCTGCAACTTCCGCTGCGGCTACTGCATGCCGAGCGAGGTCTTCGACCGGCGCTACCGCTTCCTGCCGCACGACGCGCTGCTGAGCTTCGAGGAGATCACGCGCGTCGCATCGGTGTTCCTGGCCCACGGCGTGCGCAAGCTCCGCCTCACCGGCGGCGAGCCGCTGCTGCGCAAGCAGTTGCCCTCGCTGGTCGAACAGCTGGCTGCGCTGCGCACCGTCGACGGCACGCCGCCCGAGCTGACGCTGACGACCAACGGCAGCCTGCTCGCGCGGCTGGCCCGCCCGCTGCGCGAGGCCGGGCTGACGCGCGTGACGGTGAGCCTGGACGCACTCGACGACACGGTCTTCCGGCGCATGAACGACGTCGACTTCCCCGTCGCCGACGTGCTGCGTGGTGTCGACGCGGCGCTGGCCGCGGGCCTGGCGCCGGTCAAGCTGAACATGGTCGTGCGCCGCGGCATGAACGACCACGAAATCCTGCCGCTGGCGCGCCACGTGCGCGACACCTGGGGCCCGGCGGTTCGGCTGCGTTTCATCGAGTACATGGACGTCGGCACGAGCAACGGCTGGCGCCTGGACGAGGTGCTGCCGTCGGAACAGCTGCGCGAGCGCCTGGACGCCGCCTTCGGCCTGGAGCCGCTGCTGCCGGCCTCGCCCGACGAGACCGCCGAGCGCTGGCGCTGGCGCGACGGGCGCGGCGAGATCGGCCTGATCTCCAGCGTCACCAAGGCCTTCTGCGGCGACTGCAGCCGCGCCCGGCTGTCGACCGAAGGCAAGCTCTTCACCTGCCTGTTCGCCACCCGTGGCCACGATCTGCGCTCGCTGCTGCGCGGCGGCGCCAGCGACGCGCAGATCGCCGCCGCGGTCGGCGGCGTGTGGTCGGCGCGCGCCGACCGCTATTCCGAGCAGCGCGGCGAGCACACCGCCGCGCCGGACGAGCGCCGCATCGAGATGCACTACATCGGCGGCTGATGGCGGCCACGGCGATCTCGCGCGACGAGGTCACGGGCCTCGTGCTGGCCGGCGGGCTGGGACGGCGCATGGGCGGCGTCGACAAGGGCCTGCTCGCCTGGCAGGGCCGGCCGCTGGCGCAGCACGCGCTGCAACGGCTGGCGCCGCAGGTCGGTGCGCTGGCGGTCAGCGCCAACCGCCATCTCGACACCTATGCCGGCTTCGGCGTGCCGGTGCTGACCGACACGCTGCCGGGTTCGCTGGGGCCGCTGGCCGGGCTGCTGGCCGGCCTGCACCACGCCCGCACACGCTGGCTGGCCGTCGTGCCCTGCGACGCGCCGTACTTCCCGGCCGACCTCGTCGCGCGCCTGGCGGCCGGCCGTGGCGGCGCGCCGATCGGCTACGCTCGCGCCGCGCGCACGCATCCGGTGTTCTGCCTCGTCGACACGGCGCTGGCCGATACGCTGGACGCGGCACTCGCCGGCGGCGAACGCCGCGTCGAGCACTGGCTGCGCGCGTCGGGCGGTGTCGCCGTCGATTTCGACGACGAGGCCGCATTCGCCAACTTCAACACCCCGGAGACGCTGAACGATGGCTGAGGCCACGACGCCGATCGCGGCGATCGCCGACGACCTGGCCTGCCACGGCGAGACCGACCTGCCGCTGGCCGCGGTGCAGAACGCGCTCACCCGCCTGGTGCAGCCGGTCGCCGGCACCGAGCCCGTGGCGCTGAAAGACGCGCTCGGCCGCGTGCTGTCCGCCGACCTGGTGTCGCCGCTGGACGTGCCGGCGCAGGACAACTCGGCGATGGACGGCTACTCGTTCGCCGGCGCCGCGCTGGCCGCCGACGGCCCGACGGTGCTGCCGGTCGCCGGGCGCGCACTCGCCGGCCACGGCTTCGACGGCCCGGCGCCGGCCGGGGCCTGCATCCGCATCATGACCGGCGCACCGCTGCCGGCCGGCCACGACAGCGTCGTGCCGCAGGAGCTGGTGACCGTGGCCGACGGCCGCGTGACGATCCCCGCCGGCGCCGTGCGTGCCGGCCAGCACTGCCGCCGCCGCGGCGAGGACCTGCGCCAGGGCGGTGTCGCCGTGCCCGCCGGCCGCCGGCTGCGCGCGTCCGACCTGGGTCTGGCCGCGTCGCTGGGCCAGCCGACGCTCGTCGTGCGCCGCCGGCCGCGCATCGCCTTCTTCAGCACCGGCGACGAGCTGACCGCACCGGGCGAGCCGCTGGCGCCCGGCGCCATCTACGACAGCAACCGCACGACGCTGGGCGCACTGCTCGCCGGGCTGGGCGTCGACGCCGTCGACCTGGGCCGCGTGCGCGACGACCCGCAGGCCCTCGCCAACGCGCTGCGCGCCGGCGCCGCCTGCGACGCGATCGTCAGCTCCGGCGGCGTCAGCGTCGGCGACGCCGACCACACGCGCGCCGTGCTGGCCGGCGCCGGCGAGGTGCTGTTCTGGCGCATGGCGCTGCGCCCGGGCCGGCCGATGGCCGTCGGCCGGCTGCATGGCGGCACACTGTACTTCGGCCTGCCGGGCAACCCGGTGGCAGCGATGGTGTGTTTCCAGGTGCTGGTGCGCGACGCGCTGCTGCGCCTGGGCGGCGCGACGCCGCGGCCGCTGCCGACCGTCGTCGCCCGCGCCGCGGTGGCGCTGAAGAAGCGCCCGGGGCGCAGCGAGTTCCAGCGCGGCGTGCTCTCGCGTGGCGCCGATGGCGACTGGGAAGTCGCGCCGACAGGCGACCAGGGCTCGGGCCTGCTCAGCAGCATGAGCCGCGCCGACGGCCTGATCGTGCTCGCGCACGATCGCGGCCCGGTGGCCGCCGGCGAGCGTGTCGAGGTGCTGCCCTTCGACGCGCTCGGCTGACGGCGGCGCTCAGGCGGCCGGGGCCGCCTCGGCCTCGGTGATCTCGCCCGGCACGCGTTCACGCGCCAGCAGCGTGTAGACCGTCGGCACGACGAAGATCGTCAGCAGCGTGCCCAGCGACATGCCGCCGACGATGACCCAGCCGATCTGGTGCCGGCTCTCGGCGCCGGCACCGCTGGCCAGCGCCAGCGGCAGCGCACCCAGCACCATCGCGCCGGTGGTCATCAGGATCGGCCGCAGGCGCAGGCTGGCCGCCTCGACGACCGCCTCGCGCAGCGCCTTGCCCTGGCGGCGCAGCTGGTTGGAGAACTCGACGATCAGGATGCCGTGCTTGGTGATCAGCCCGACCAGCGTCACCAGCCCGATCTGCGAATAGACGTTCAGCGTGCCGCCGGAGAGCTTCAACGCCAGCAGCGCGCCGACCATCGACAGCGGCACCGACAGCAGGATCACGAACGGGTCGATGAAGCTCTCGAACTGCGCCGACAGCACGAGGAAGATGAACAGCAGCGCGAGCACGAACACGAGCCCCAGCGCGCCCGAGGACGCGCGGAACTCGCGGCTGACGCCGTTGAGCTCGGTCGCGTAGCCGGCCGGCAGCGTGCGCGCCGCGGCCTCGTCCATGAAGGCCAGCGCCTCGCCGAGCGAATAACCCGGCGCCAGCGACGCGGTGATGCTGACCGAGCGCCGCTGGTTGAAGTGGTTCAGCTCGCGCGGGCTGACCGACTCGCGCAAGCTCACCAGCGAGGACAGCGGCACCATCGCGCCGCTGTCGCTGCGCACGAAGAGCTTCTCGATGTCCTGCGGCGACGCCCGGCCGCTGGTGCCGGTCTGCAGGATGACGTCGTACTGCTCGGCGTCGCGCTTGTAGCGCGTGACGTTGCGGCTGCCGAGCATCGTTTCGACGGTGCGCGCGACGGTGCCCACCGAAACCCCCATGTCGGCGGCGCGCTGGCGGTCGACGTCGAGGTAGATCTCGGGCTTGTTCAGCTCCAGGTCGCTGTCGACCTGCACCAGCCCGGGGTTCTTCGCCATCTCGGCCATCAGCGCGCGCGTGGCCTGCGCCATGTTGGTGTAGGAGTCGCTGCTGACGACGACGAAGTTCAGCGGCCGCTCGCGGAAGCCCTGGCCCAGGCTGGGCGGCGTGATCGGGAAGACGTTGACGCCGGGCAGCTGGCGCACCTGGGGCAGCAGGGCCTGCGCCAGTTCCTGCGTCGTGCGTTCGCGTTCGCTCCAGTCGACGGTGCGCATCACCGCCGAGGCGCTGGAGACCTGGCCGCCGCCGACGAACATGAAGCGCCGGTCGAACTCGGGGAAGGTCGCGGCGATGCCGTCGAGCGCGTCGAGGTAGCGCGCGGTGTACTCCAGCGTCGAGCCGTCGGGCGCGCGCACCGGCATGATGATGACGCCGCGGTCCTCGATCGGCGCCAGTTCGCTCTTGGCGGTCATGAACAGCCAGGCGCTGGCGCCGCCGCAGGCCAGCATCACCAAGACGACGGCCCAGCGCAGGTTCAGCGAGGCCACCAGCGCACGGCTGTAGGCCGCCGACAGGCGGTCCAGGCCGCGCTCCATCCAGCGGTCGAAGCGTGTCGGCTTCGTCTCGTGGCGCAGCAGCTTGCTGCACAGCATCGGCGTCAGCGTCAGCGCGACGAAACCCGAGACCAGCACCGCGCCGGCCAGCGTCAGCGCGAATTCGCCGAACAGCCGCCCGGTGCGCCCCGGCGTGAAGGCCAGCGGCGCGAACACCGCGGCCAGCGTCAGCGTCATCGCGACGACCGCGAAGCTGATCTCGCGCACGCCCTTCAGCGCCGCCTGGAACGGGCTCAGCCCTTCCTCGATGTGGCGGAAGATGTTCTCGAGCACGACGATCGCGTCGTCGACGACGAGGCCGATCGCCAGCACCAGCGCCAGCAGCGTCAGCGTGTTGATCGAGAAGCCGGCCGCGGCGATCAGCGCGAAGCTGCCGATCAGGCTGACGGGTATCGTCACCAGCGGGATGAACGACGCGCGCAGCGTGCGCAGGAAGACGAAGACCACCAGCGCGACCAGCACCACCGCCTCGGCGATGGTGTGATAGACGGCCTTGATCGACCGGTCGATGAAGACCGAGTTGTCGTTGGCCAGCGTCGCGGTGACACCCGGCGGCAGCTCGCGCTGCAGCTCGGGCAGCAGCGCGCGCACGCCGGCAGCGACGTCCAGCGGGTTGGCGGTGGCGTTGCGGATCACGCCGGTGCTGACCGACGGCACGCCGTTCAGGCGCACGCGCGAGCGCTCGCTGGCCGCGCCTTCCTCGACCCGCGCGACGTCGCGCAGCCGCACCGTGTAGCCGCCGACGGTCTTCAGCGCCACCTGCTCGAACTGCTCGACGGTGTTGAGGTCGGTGCGCGCGGTGACGTTGAACTCGCGCTGGCGGCTCTCGATGCGGCCGGCCGGCACCTCCAGGTTCTGCGCCCGCAGCGCGTCCTCGACGTCCTGCACCGTCAGGCGGTGGGCCGCCAGACGGTCGGGGTCGAGCCAGACGCGCATCGAGTAGGCGCGGTCGCCGCCGATCTGCACGTCGGCGACACCGGGCACGGTCTGCAGCCGCGGCTTGATGACGCGGGTGATGACCTCGGTGAGCTTCAGCGGATCGATGCCCTCGCCGGTGTAGGCGATCCAGACGGTGGGCGTGGCGTCGGCCTCGACCTTGGCGATGACCGGCTCGTCGACCGCGTCGGGCAGCCGCCCGCGCACGCGCGAGACGCGGTCGCGCACCTCGGCGGCGGCGGTGTCCGGGTCCTTCTCGAGCTTGAAGCGCACCGTGATCTGGCTGCGCTCGGTGCGCGAGATCGAGGTCATGATGTCGACGCCGTCGATGCCGGCGATCGAGTCCTCGAGCGGCTTCGTCACCTGGCTCTCGATGACCTCGGAGGCGGCGCCGACCAGCGTCGTCGACACCGTGACCACCGGCTCGTCGATCTTCGGGTACTCGCGCACCGTCAGCTCGCGGAACGAGACCAGGCCGATCAGCACCAGCAGCAGCGACATCACCGTCGCCAGCACCGGGCGGCGGATCGAGATTTCGGACAGGCGCACGGCGCGGCCCTCCGTCAGGCCGCGGCCGAGGCCGCGGCGGACGCGGGCGTCGCAGCCCCCGGGCGCAGCTCGACGGCGCGCACCGCCGGCTTGTCGCCGCGCAGCCGGGCGTGCCCGGCGGTCACGACCGCGTCACCCTCGGCAACACCGCCGAGCAGTTCGACGACGCCGGGCCGGCGCAGCCCGATGCGCGCCTCGACACGCTCGGCGCGCGCCGGGCCGTCGGCCTGGACCACCTTCCAGACGTACTGGCGGCCCCCTTCGGGCACCAGCGCCTCCTCGGGCACGACCAGCGCGTCCTCGCGCACCGCGAAGACGACGCGCGGCCGCGCGAACATGCCGGGCTTCAGCCGCGCGGTGGCGTCGGCGACCCGCGCGCGCACCAGCACCGCGCGCCCTTCGGCGTCGACCTGGGTGTCCAGCGCCTCGATGCGGCCGACGAAGGACTGGCCGGGCAGCGCGTCCAGCTCCAGCGCCACCGCCTGGCCGGCGGCCAGGCGCGGCAGGTAGCGTTCGGGCAGCGTGAAGTCGACCGACAGCGAGGACAGGTCGTCGAGCGTGACGATGTCGGCACCGGCCTGCACGAAGCTGCCGAGGTCGACGCGGCGGATGCCGGCCGTGCCGTCGAAAGGCGCGACCAGGCGCATGCGCTGCACCTCGGCGCGCGCCAGCGCGACCTGGGCCTCGGCGACGTCCAGCGTCGCGGCGTTCTGGTCCACCGCACTCTGGCTGACGAAACCCTGCGCGAGCAGCTCGCGGCTGCGCGCGAGGTTGGTGCGCGCGATCTGCGCCTGGGCCTGGGCCTGACGCAGCTGGGCCTGCTGCAGCGTGTCGTCGAGCTGCACCAGCAGCTGGCCGCGGCGCACGCGCTCGCCGTTGCGGAAGCCGAAGCCGGCGATGCGGCCGGCGACCTCGGGCCGCAGCACGACGGTCTGCGCGGCGCGCAGCGAACCCACGGCCTGGGCATCGTCGGCCAGGCGCATGCGGCGCACGCGGCCGATCTCGACGGCCGTGGCATCCGTCGACGCGGCGGCGCCGGCCGGCACCGCGGCAGACGCCGGAGCCGGGCCGCGCTGCTGCCACCACCAGGCCATCGTGCCGGCCAGCGCAATGCCGATCACCGCCACGAACGTATGAACCCGCTTCAAGACCGCTGCACTCCGTCGAAAGGCAAACCGCCGAATGTAGCGTTTCGTTGCGACCGCCCGTGCAGGCCGGCCCTCACGCCCGCCGAAGCCGGGGACATCAACGCCGCACGGACTCGCAGCCTCGGTTGGCCAGCGCGTCGGCGCGCTCGTTGCCGGGATCGCCGGCGTGGCCCTTGACCCATTGCCAGGACGTGTCGTGCGAGGACGCCAGCGCGTCCAGTTGCTGCCAGAGCTCGGCGTTCTTCACCGGCTTCTTGTCGGCGGTGCGCCAGCCACGCTGCTTCCAGCCGTGGATCCAGCTCGTGATGCCGTTGCGCACGTACTCGCTGTCGGTGTAGATCGCGACCTTGCAGCGCCGCTTCAGGCTGGTGAGCGCCTGGATCACCGCCATCAGCTCCATGCGGTTGTTGGTCGTCAGCGGCTCGCCGCCCCAGAGTTCCTTCTCGTGCTCGCCGCTGCGCAGCCAGGCGCCCCAGCCGCCGGGGCCCGGATTGCCCTTGCAGGCGCCGTCGGTGTAGATCACCACTTCGTTCATTCAGATGTCCGCTTCCACCGGCTCGCGGTTCGCGACCGCGGCCGTCGCCGCCTTGACCCGGCGGCGTTCGTTCTTCAACAGGCCGACCAGGCGCATGCCGCGCACACGCTTGACGGCCACCAGGAAATACGCCGCACCCAGCACCGGCCACCAGCGGTCGCCCACCGGGTCCATCCACTCGAAACGCTGCAGCCAGCGCTCGGAGCTCAGCGGCGGCCGGTAGCAGCCGAAGCGCCCGCTCTCGATGTGAAAGCCCAGCAGCCGCAGCCAGTCGCGCAGCCGCCAGTAGCCGATGAACTCGCCGGCGCGCGGCAGGTAGGTGGGCTGGCCTCGGCCCAGGCCGATGCCGCGCCAGGCGTGGCCGGAACGCTGCCGCAGCGCCCACAGGCTCGCCGGGTTGAGCCCCGAGATGACGAGCCGGCCCTCGGGCACGAGGATGCGTTCGACCTCGCGCAGCAGCTGGTGCGGGTCGGCGGCCAGCTCCAGCGCGTGCGGCAGCACGACCAGGTCGACGCTGTGCTGCGGGAAGGGCAGCGCGTCGAACTCGCAGTACAGCGCCACCGGCGCCGGCTGCGTCGTGATCAGCGCGTCGCGCGGCGGCGGCAGCTCGATCGGCTCCGGCGTCACCAGCGAGCCGCAGGCCACCCAGCGGTGCGGCATGCGGTTGGCGCGCAGGCCCTGGATCTCGGGCAGGCCCAGTTGCAGCGCGTGAAACCCGAAAGCATCGGTCACCGCGCGGTCCAGGCGGTCCTGCTCCCACTCCAGCAGGTAGCGGCCGGCCGGGGATTGGAGCCAGACCCCCAACTCTATAATCGACTGGTCGCGCGTCATATGAATCTGGTCGCCCTCCCCGCCTTTGCCGACAACGTCATCTGGATGCTGCACGACGGCCACGACGCCGCGGTGGTCGATCCGGGGGACGCGGCGCCGGTGGCGGCCGAACTCGACGCCCGGGGCTTGCGCCTGGCGGCGATTCTAGTGACGCACCACCACGGGGATCACGTCGGCGGCATCGCCGCGCTGCGCCCCCGGCTGCAGGGCCCGGTCTGGGGCCCGGCGCGCGAAGACATTCCCACCCCCTTCGTGCCCGTGCACGGCGGTGACCGCATCGAGCTGCTGGGCCGGGCGTTCGAGGTGATCGACGTGCCCGGCCACACCGCCGGCCACGTCGCCTTCTTCGAGCACGGCGCCGCGCGCGAGCCGCTGCTGTTCTGCGGCGACACGCTGTTCTCGGCCGGCTGCGGCCGGCTGTTCGAAGGCACGGCGGCGCAGATGGCGGCCTCGCTGGCCCGCCTGGCCGCGCTGCCCGACGACACGCGCATCTGCTGCGCCCACGAGTACACGCTCTCCAACCTGGCCTTCGCCGCCGCGGTGGAGCCCGGCAACGAGAAGATCGCGGCCTACACTGCGCTGTGTCAGGACCGGCGCGCCGCCGGCCGGCTCACACTCCCGGCGGTGCTCGGTCACGAGCGCGACGTCAATCCGTTCCTGCGCTGTCGCGAGGCCGCCGTCGTGGCCGCGGCCCGGGAACAGGGCGCCGCCTCCGGGCAGGAAGTCGACGTGTTCGCCGCACTGCGAAACTGGAAGAACCGATACCGATGACGCCTCCGACGACTTCGCTGCGGCGCTGCTGCGCCCTGGCTGCCGCAGCGCTGGCCGCCGCACTCGCCGGCTGCGCCGGCACGCCCCTGGCCGCCGGCGACGCCGCCGCGCCGGTTGCGGCCGCGACGCCGGCCGCCCCGACGTCTTCTGCCGCGCGCCGGGCCGATGGCCCGACCCCGGGCGCGCTGATCCTCTCGCGCGACGGCCAGCGCCAACCCGAGCTGGTGCCCGCCCCGCCGCTGGAGGGCGAGCCGGCCACCGTGTCCGACGCGACCCGCGCCGACGCTGCTGCCGCCGACAACGACCTCTGGGTGCGCGTGCGCGGCGGCTTCACGATGGCCGAGCTCGACGACGACTACGTGCGCAAGTGGGAGCAGTGGTACGCCACGCGGCCCGACTACGTGCAGCGCATGGCCGAACGCGGCGGTCGCTACCTGTTCCACGTCATCGAGGAAGTCGAGCGTCGCGGCCTGCCGACCGAGCTCGCGCTGCTGCCCTTCATCGAGAGCGCGTTCAACCCGCAGGCGCTGTCCAGCGCCCGCGCCGCCGGCATGTGGCAGTTCATGCCGATGACCGGCCGCGACTTCGAGCTCAAGCAGAACCTGTTCCGTGACGACCGCCGCGACGTGCTGGCCTCGACGCGCGCCGCGCTCGACTATCTGCAGCGCCTGTACGGCCAGTTCGGCGACTGGCACCTGGCGCTGGCGGCCTACAACTGGGGCCAGGGCAACGTGCAGCGCGCCATCGCGCGCAACCTCAAGGCCGGCAAGCCCACCGACTACGCGTCGCTGAAGATGCCGGCCGAGACGCGCAACTACGTGCCCAAGCTGCAGGCGGTGAAGAACCTGGTCCTGCGCCCCGAGGCCTACTCGATCACGCTGCCGGCGCTGCAGAACCACCCGTTCTTCCTCAGCGTGCCGATCGAGCGCGACATCGACGTCGCGCTCGCCGCGCGCCTGGCCGGGCTGTCGCTGGAGGAGTTCCAGGCGCTGAACCCGCAGATGAACAAGCCGGTGATCCTGGCTGCGGCGACGCCGCGTGTGCTGCTGCCCTACGACAACGCCAACCACTTCGTCGAGCGGCTCAAGGAGCACCGCGGCCCGCTGGCCACCTGGACGGCCTGGGTCGCGCCGCGCACGCTGAAGCCGGCCGAGGCCGCGCGCCAGGTCGGCATGCCCGAGGCCCAGCTACGCGAGGTCAACCGCATCCCGCCGCGCATGCTGGTCAAGGTGGGCTCGACGCTGCTCGTGCTGCGTGCCGCGCACGCCACCGAGAACGTCAAGGAACACGTCGCCGAGAACGCGATGATGGTGCTGGCGCCCGAGGCCCGGCCGCTGCGCAAGCTGACGCTCAAGGCCGGCCGCGGCGACACCGTGGCCACGGTGGCCAGGCGCTACAAGGTCAGCGCCGCGCAGGTCGCGCAGTGGAACGACGTCGGTCCGCGCGCGAGCTTCAAGCCGGGGCAGAAGATCGTCGTGATGGTCGCCTCCGGACCGGCCAAGGCCAAGCGCCCGGCCGCCAAGACGGCCTCGGCGAAGGTCAAGGCCAAGGCTCCGGCGGCCAAGACCCGGACCGCAGCGTCCAAGGCCAAGGCGTCGACCTCATCCAACGCGAAGAAGCCGCGCTGAGGCCGGCGCGCCCGGCATCCCCCGGGCGGCCACGCCCACGCGCCGAGGGGTCCGGCACGATGTGCGCCGTCGCCCGCGACAATGCGCCCAGATGCCCATGAACATCATCATCCTCGACGACTACCAGGACGCGGTGCGCAAGCTGCGCTGCGCGGCGCGGCTCGAGCCGCTGAACGCGAAGGTGTTCACCAACACGGTCAAGGGCATCGGCCAGCTGTCGGTGCGGCTGCGCGACGCCGACGTGCTGGTGCTGATCCGCGAGCGCACGCACTTCCCGCGGGCGCTGCTGGAGAAGCTGCCGCGGCTGAAGCTGATCTCGCAGACCGGGCGCGTCGGGCCGCACATCGACGTTGCCGCCTGCACGCGGCTGGGCATCGCGGTGGCCGAGGGTGTCGGCTCGCCGGTGGCGCCGGCCGAGCTGACCTGGGCGCTGATCATGGCCTCGATGCGCCGGCTGCCGCAGTACGTCGGCAACCTCAAGCACGGCGCGTGGCAGCAGTCGGGGCTGAAGTCGGCCTCGATGCCGCCCAACTTCGGCATCGGCATGGTGCTGCACGGCAAGACGCTGGGCATCTGGGGCTATGGCCGCATCGGCCGCATGGTGGCCAGCTACGGCCGCGCCTTCGGCATGACGGTGATGGTCTGGGGCAGCGAGGAGTCGCGCGCGCATGCGCTGGCCGACGGCCACCTGGCCGCCGAGAGCCGCGAGGCCTTCTTCGAGCAGAGCGACGTGCTCAGCATGCACCTGCGTCTGGGCGAGACGACACGCGGCATGGTCAAGCTCGACGACCTGGCGCGCATGAAGCCGACGGCGCTGTTCGTCAACACGTCCCGCGCCGAGATCGTCGAAGACAACGCCCTGGTCTCCGCGCTGAACAAGGGCCGCCCCGGCATGGCCGCGGTCGACGTCTTCGAAAGCGAACCGATCCTCCAGGGCCACCCGCTGCTGCGCCTGGAAAACGCCGTCTGCACCCCGCACATCGGCTACGTCGAGCAGGACAGCTACGAAACCTACTTCGGCGCCGCGTTCGACAACGTCATCAACTTCGTCAACAACAACCCGACGAACATCGTCAACCCGGACGCGCTGAAGGTGCTGCGCTGAGGCGAGGCGGGCCCGGATTCACGGCCGAGGTCCGGGGGCAGAAGTCTGAAGAAGTCTGGAAGTCTGGGGTCAGGTCTCTCAAGACCTGACCCCACCTTGCGGAGGTCCGGGGTCAGATGTCTGAAGAAGTCTGGGTCAGGAGGTCCGGGGTCAGAAGTCCGGGGTCAGGTCTCTCAAGACCTGACCCCATCTTGCGCTTGACCCCATCTTGCGCTTGACCCCATCTTGCGCTGAAGGTGCTCCGCTAACGCGAACAGCGAGCAAGCTCGGAATTCGTCCCCTCGGGGACAGACCGCCGCAGGCGGTCAGGGGGAGCGGCGGTGTCAACGCGCCTGACCGGATCCGGGTCTCCCGGTCCGGTCAGGTTGCCCCCCTCGGGGGGGCGGCCGCCAGGCGGCCGGGGGCTCCATCACTTCGTGCCGAAGATCTTGTCGCCCGCGTCGCCGAGGCCGGGGATGATGTAGCCGTTCTCGTCGAGATGGCTGTCGATGGCCGCCGTCCAGCAGCGCACGTCGGGGTGCGCGGCGTCCAGCGCCTTGATGCCTTCGGGCGCGGCCACCAGCACCAGCGCGCGGATGTCGTTGCAGCCGCGGCGCTTGAGCAGGTCGATCGTCGCGATCATCGAGCCGGCGGTCGCCAGCATCGGGTCGACGATCAGCGCGGTGCGTTCGTCGAGGTGGCCGACGAAACGCTCGAAGTAGTGCTCGGGCTGCAGCGTCTCGTGGTTGCGCGACAGGCCGACGACGCTGACCTTGGCGTTGGGCACCATGTCGAGCACGCCGTCGAGCATGCCGATGCCGGCGCGCAGGATCGGCACCACCGTGACCTTGCGGCCGGCGATCTGCTCGATCGTCGCGGGGCCGCTCCAGCAGTCGATCTCGATCGGCTCCAGCGGGAAGTCGGCCGTCGCCTCGTAGGCCAGCAGGCGCGCGATCTCGTTGGTCAGCTCGCGGAACTTCTTCGTCGAGATGTCTTTCTCGCGCAGCAGGCCGACCTTGTGGCGCACCAGCGGATGACGGACTTCGATGACAGGCATGTTGAAACTCGGAATTCGGTGATCCCGGCAGTGTAGCCAGTGGCCGCCGGCGCGAGCTTGCGACAGGTCGGCGCGGCTTCAGCGCGAACGCTGGCGCAGCGCCTCGTACAGGCAGATGCCGGCGGCCACCGAGACGTTCAGGCTCTCGACCGCGCCCTGCATCGGGATGCGCACCAGCTCGTCGCAGGTCTTGCGCGTCAGCTGGCGCATGCCGTGGCCCTCGGCGCCGAGCACCAGCGCCACCGGGCCGCTCAGGTCGACGTCGTAGATCGTCTTCGTCGCGTCGTCGGAGGTGCCGATGACGCGGATGTCTCGCTCCTTCATCTCGCCCAGCGAACGCGCGAGGTTGGTCACCATCAGGTAGGGCACGGTCTCGGCAGCACCGCTGGCGACCTTGGCCACCGTCGCGTTCAGGCCCACCGCGTGGTCCTTGGGCGCGACGACGGCGCAGGCGCCGGCACCGTCGGCCACGCGCAGGCAGGCGCCGAGGTTGTGCGGGTCGGTGACGCCGTCGAGCACCAGCACCAGCGGCGCGCCGGCCGCGGCGTCCAGTGCGTCGTCCAGCGAATGCGTAGTCGCCAGCGGCGTCACGCGCGCCACCACGCCCTGGTGGCGGCCGCTGCCGGCGAGTTGGGTCAGGCGCTCGCCGTCGCTGTCGACCAGCTTGGCGCCGGCGGCTTCGGCCCGTTCGACGAACTGGCGCATGCGCGCGTCGCGGCGCGTCGCGTCGACGTGGATCTCCTTGACCGACTGCGGCGCGGTCTTCAGCCGCACCGTCACGGCGTGGAAGCCGAACAGGACCTTGTTGCTCACGGGGTTCACCTGGGAAAGCGCCCGCCGAAAGGCCGGCAGGACGAAGGCGCGCATCGTAGCCGCCCGGCGGCTCCGGACCTCAGCGCCCGATCAGCCCCAGCGACAGCAGCGCCGTCAGCGCGCCGATGAACAGCGGCTGGTGGACCATGTAGAACGACAGCGACCAGCGCCCCAGCAGCGCCAGCGGCGCCAGCCCGCGCGACAGCGGCCCGGTGAACCAGCCGCGCCGCCGCGCCAGCAGCCACTGCCCCGCCGCCAGCCCCCACAGCATCACGCCGCACCAGGGCAGCAGCGGCACGTAGTCCTCGGTGACCGGCTTGTGCGTCACGAGGCCGACCCAGTTGGTCCAGCGCGTGTCGAAGAACGGGTGCTGCCAGAGGAACGGCAGCACGATCGCCACGGCGCCCAGCAGCCACAGCCAGCGTCCCAGCGGCGCGGCCAGCCGGGAGAGGATCAGCATCAGCGCGATGCCGTGCAGCACGCCGAAGCTGATCCAGCTGTGCGGGAACATCGTCGCCGAGCCGGCGCTGACCAGCAGCGCGCAGCCCGCCACCTGCGCCCAGCGGCGCCAGAAGCGTGGCCAGCGCTGGCCGGCGTCCAGCGCCGCGGCCTGGCCCAGGCCGGCGCAGAACAGGAACAGGCTGACGATGCAGGTTCGCTGCACGGTCCACCACGGGTCGCCGTAGAAGTCCTGGCGCGGGTCGAGCAGCCGGAAGTGGTTCAGGTCGAACACGAAGTGGTAGGCCGCCATCCAGACGATGGCCGCCCCGCGCAGCGCGTCCAGGCGGTCGAAGCGTTCAGCCCGGCGATTCATGCCGTCTTCTCGTAGACGTCGGCGAAGCCCTGCCCGTCCCAGGCGTAGAGCAGGTGCGCGGCGTGCAGGCAGGGCCCGGCGCCGCGCGGGCGGAACAGGCCGACACATTCGCCGCCGGCGTGGCGCACGCTGCGGTAGACGACGCCGTGCGAGCCGGCAGCGCGCAGCGTGGCGGCCAGCGCACGCGAGGCGCTGTAATCGCCCGGCGCGTAGACCGCGTCGTCGACGGCGCCGGGCGGCCGCAGGTCGTGCAGCCGGGCGTCGATCGCCACGTGGTACAGCCGCATCGGCAGGTGCATCGGCGGCTGGCGCGTGGCGGCGAGGAAACGTGCGTGGTGGTGGCGCGTCTCGGCGATCGCCGTCTCGCGTTCGCGCGCCGCGTAGAACACGCCCCAGCGGCCGTCGGAGAAGCGGCTGCCCTCGGGGTTGACGTGCGTGAACGCGGCCATCACCGGGCCGCTGCCGGGGCCGAAGACACGCTCGGCGCGCGGCACACGCTCGACGTGTCCGAGCTCCTCGCGCAGGCGTTCGTTGGTCAGCGCCTCCAGCGCGTACAGCGCGTCGAAGTCCTCGGCGTCGGCGACACGGTCGAACAGCGTCACCGACGGGTAGCGCGTCGGCACGATGCGGCAGGCCTGCGTCCAGCGGACGCGGCGGACGTCGGGCGTGTTCAGGACCAGCCGCCGCCGCGCACGCCGTCGAGGTAGCGGCGCACGAAGTGGAGGTCGCCGACGTTGCCGGCCAGCATGCGCTGCAACGCGCTGCGGCCGCCGAAGGCCTCGGCGCTGTTGGGCCGGCGCACCCAGGCGTCGGCCGCGGCCGGCTCGGGCAGCAGGATCTGCAGCGACTTGTAGATGCCCAGCAGGTTGGACAGGCGCTCCAGCGTGTCGCGCGACAGCCGCGCCTTCTCGGGGTGCTGGCGCCAGGCGAAGAAGGTCGAGCGCGCCGGCTGGCCCAGCAGCACCAGCTGCTCGTCGACGCTCAGGCCCCAAGCCTCGGCGATGCGCACGAAGGCACGCAGGCCGGCCGCGGCCAGACGTTCGTCGGAAACGTCGGCAAACGCAGCAGCGGATTCGGCGGCAACGAGGCGCATGGCATCCAGTATTGGACTACGGTCTCATGATAGTCCAAAAACAGACACCGCACCAGAACGCGAACGCGTTCAACCGCCGTCGAGCTGGCGGCGCGCGGTCTCGTTGATCAGCCGCAGCTCGGCCAGCGTCGCGTCGAGGCCGGCGCGCTTGGCCTCGAGGTCGCGGATCGCCAGGTCGGTGCGTTCGACGACGTAGGCCAGTTGCTGGACACGGCCCTCGCCGTTGTCGCCGTAGAGATCCAGGTAGTGCTGGATCTCGGCCAGCGACGCGCCGATCGCCTTGCTGCGCAGGATCAGCGCCAGCCGCGCGCGGTCGCGACGGGTGTAGACGCGGGCGCCATTGACGCGCCGGGGCGCCAGCAGCCCCTTGTCCTCGTAGAAGCGGATCGTGCGCAGCGTGATGCCGAACTCGCGGCACAGCTCGGTGATGCCGAACAGCTCGCCGGTGTCGGTGTCGCGGTGCGACGCGACCACCGCCTGCGCGGCGGCGTCATCGGGTCGATCCGGGGTGTCGAGCATCGACGGATGCTAGACGATGCGCTGGAGCTTCAACGCGACGCTCATGTCGCCGCTGACCTTGATCTTGCCGGTCATGAAGGCGGTCGCCGGCTGCAGCTCGCCCTTGAGCATCGCGACCAGGTTGTCGTGCGTGATGCCGACGGTGCAGTCGGTGTCGCGGTCGACGTTGTCGACGGTGTTCGGCACCGCCCGGCCGTCGATGACGACGACGCCGTCGGTGCCGCAGTCGAACTTCAGCGTCGCGTTCAGGCCGCTGGCCTCGCCGACCTTGCGGCGCAGTTCCTCGGTACAGGCTTGCAGGTCCATCGGATCGGGGCTCCCTGGGTTGGTGCGGCGCATCGTAGCTGGGGGGCATTCCGTTGAGATCATGGAAATCACCAACCCGTAACCCGGTTGACGTTAACGTAACCCTCGACGCCTAATGCCGCCGCATCACCACGACGGCGAGGCGCGATGAACGAGTCCGGCTACCGCAGCGTGTTCCGTCCCGGCCTGTTCGCCGGACAGCTGCACTGGGTCACCGGCGGCGGCAGCGGCATCGGCCGCTGCGTCGCGCACGAGCTGGCGGCGCTGGGCGCCACCGTCGTCGTCAGCGGCCGCCAGGCCGACAAGCTGGCCCGTGTCGCCGCCGAGATCGCCGAGGACGGCGGCCGCTGCGAGACCGTGGTGCTCGACATTCGCGACGAAGAGGCCGTCAAGGCCGCCGTCGGCCGCGTCGTCGCCGAGCACGGCCCGGTCGCCGGCCTCGTCAACAACGCCGGCGGGCAGTTCCCGGCGCCGCTGATGGCGATCTCGAAGAAAGGCTTCGACGCCGTCGTCGCCAACAACCTGACCGGCGGCTTTTTGATGATGCGCGAGGTCTTCCTGCAGAGCATGCAGGGCACGGGCGGCGCGATCGTCAACATGACCGCCGACTTCCGCAACGGCATGCCCGGCATGGGCCACAGCGGCGCCGCGCGTGCCGGCATGGCCAACCTGACGATGAGCGCGGCCTTCGAGTGGGCGCACGCCGGTGTGCGCGTCAACGCCGTCGCGCCGGGCTGGATCGCCTCCAGCGGCCTGGACCGCTACGGCCCGGAGATGAAGCCGATCATCGCCTCGCTGGCCGGCGAGGTGCCGCTGCGCCGGCTGGGTGTCGAGGCCGAAGTGAGTGCGGCCATCGTCTTCCTGCTGTCGCCGGCGGCGGCCTTCATCACCGGCGTCACCTTGCCGATCGACGGCGGCGCGCCGCTGGGCAACCAGAGCTTCCCGATGGGCCGCACGGCGCGTTCGACACCGTTCGACGGTTTCCACCGCGCGACGACGCCCGAGGTGCTGCGCTGATGCCGGCGCTGGTCTCGCGGCTGGACCCGCGTTCGGCGGCTTTCGCGGCCAACGCGGCGCGCATGCACGAGCGCCTCGCAGAGGTGCGTGCGCTCGAAGCCAAGGTCGTCGCCGAGTCGGCCAGCAAGGCGGAGAAGTTCGCCGCGCGTGGCCAGCTGCTGCCGCGTGAACGTGTCGCGCGCCTGCTCGACCGCGGCAGCGACTTCCTCGAGCTGTCGCCGCTGGCCGGCCTGGGCATGCACGACGACGACGGCAAGAAGAGCGTGCTCGGCGGCGGCGCCATCGTCGGCATCGGCACCGTCGCCGGCCGGCGCGTGCTCGTCACCGCCAGCGACAGCGCCGTCAAGGGCGGCACGGTCGCGCCGATGGGGCTGAAGAAGGCGCTGCGTGCGCAGGAGCTGGCGCGCGAGAACAAGCTGCCGCTGGTGGCGCTGGTCGAGTCCGGCGGCGCCAACCTGATGTACCAGGCCGAGATCTTCGTCGACGGCGGGCGCAGCTTCGCCAACCAGGCGCGGCTGTCGGCGGCCGGCATCCCGCAGATCGCCGTCGTGCACGGCTCGTCCACCGCCGGCGGCGCCTACCTGCCGGGGCTGTCGGACTACGTCGTGCTGGTGCGCGGGCGCTCCAGCATCTACCTCGCCGGCCCGCCGCTGGTCAAAGCCGCGATCGGCGAGGACGCCACCGACGAAGAGCTCGGCGGCGCCGAGCTGCACGCCCAGGTCACCGGCCTGGGCGAGTACCTGGCCGAGGACGACGCGCACGCAATCGAGCTGACGCGCGAACTGCTCGGCCGCCTGCCCTGGGACACGGTCGCACCGCCGCCGCCCGCGCCTGAACCGCTGTACCCGGCCGAGCAGCTGATGGGCGTCGTGCACGCCGACGAGCGCATGCCTTACGACGTGCGCGAGGTCGTCGCGCGTCTCGTCGACGGCTCGGAGTTCCTCGAGTTCAAGGCCGCCTACGCACCCGACACCGTCTGCGGCCACGCGCGGCTGATGGGCCACGACGTCGGCCTCGTCGGCAACAACGGCCCGATCCAGCCCGCGGGCTCGACCAAGGCGGCGCAGTTCATGCAGCTGTGCGACCAGTCGGGCACGCCGCTCGTGTTCCTGCAGAACACCACCGGCTACATGGTCGGCCGCGAGGCCGAACGCGCCGGCGCGATCAAACACGGCAGCAAGATGATCCAGGCGGTGGCCAACGTGCGCGTGCCGAAGTTCACCGTCGTGCTCGGCGGCAGCTACGGCGCCGGCAACTACGGCATGTGCGGGCGCGGTTTCGACCCGCGTTTCATCTTCGCCTGGCCCAGCGCACGCACCGCGGTGATGGGCGGCGCCCAGGCGGCGCAGGTGATGGACTTGCTGAACCGCCAGAAGCTCGAACGTTTGGGCCTGCCCGCCGACGAGAGCGCGCTGGCGGCGATGAGCGACGCGCTGCGCCGCCGCCTGGACGCCGAGAGCACGGCGCTGTTCGGCACCGCACGGCTGTGGGACGACGGCATCGTCGACCCGCGCGACACGCGCCGCGTGCTCGGCCTGTGCCTGACGCTGGCCGCCGAGGCGGCGCGCCGCACGCTGCGGCCCAACGCCTTCGGCGTCGCGCGCTTCTGATCCACGAGAACCCGAGGAGACACCCGATGCAGTTCACGCCCGAACACCGCCAGATCGAGGACATCGTCACCCGCTTCGTCGACAAGGAGCTGAACCCGCACGTCGCCGCCTGGGAGGCGGCCGAGGAGTTCCCCAGCCACGAGGTCTTCAAGAAGCTGGGCGACCTGGGGCTGCTGGGGCTGAAGTACCCGGCCGAATACGGCGGTGCCGGGCTGGACTTCAGCTACTCGATGGTGATGGCCGAGGCCCTGGGCGCCTGCCACTGCGGCGGCGTGCCGATGGCCATCGGCGTGCACACCGACATGGCGACGCCGGCGCTGGCGCGTTTCGGCAGCGAGGAACTGAAGCGTGAGATCCTCGTGCCGACGATCGCCGGCGATTACGTGGCCTGCCTGGGCGTCAGCGAGCCCGGCGGCGGCAGCGACGTCGCCGCGGTCAAGACGACGGCCCGCGCCGAAGGCGGCGACTACGTCATCAACGGCACCAAGATGTGGATCACCAACGGCCTGAAGGCCGACTGGTGCTGCCTGCTGGCCAACACCAGCGACGGCCCGCCGCACCGCAACAAGAGCCTGATCGTCGTGCCGATGGACGCGCCCGGTATCACGCGGCAGAAGATCCGCAAGATCGGGATGCATTCGAGCGACACCGCGCAGCTGTTCTTCGACAACGTGCGGGTGCCGCGCCGGAACCTGATCGGCCAGGAAGGCATGGGCTTCACCTTCCAGATGCTGCAGTTCCAGGAGGAACGGCTGTGGGGCGCGGCCTCGTCGCTGAAGAGCCTGGACCGGCTGATCGACCTGACGATCGACTACACCCGCCAGCGCCAGGCCTTCGGCAAGCCCATCCTCGACAACCAGGTCGTGCACTACCGCCTGGCCGAGCTGCGCACCGAGGTCGAGGCGCTGCGCGCGCTGACCTACCGCGCCGTCGAGCTCTACATCGCCGGCCAGGACGTCACGCGGCTGGCGAGCATGGCCAAGCTGAAGTGCGGGCGGCTGTCGCGCGAGGTCACCGACAGCTGCCTGCAGTACTGGGGCGGCATGGGCTACACGCCGGAGAACCCGATCTCGCAGGCCTGGCGCGACTCGCGCCTGGTGTCGATCGGCGGCGGCGCCGACGAGGTGATGCTGGGCATCCTCTGCAAGCTCGAGAACACGCTGCCGGGGCGCCGATGAGCACGGCCGTCGTCGCCCACGAAGACGGCCGCGGCGTGCTGACGCTGACGCTGTCGCGCCCCGAGGTGCGCAACGCGATGTCGCTGGAGATGGTGCTGGCGCTGCGCACGGCGCTGGCCGAGGCCGAAGCCGGCGGCCGCGTGCGCGTCGTCGTGCTGCGCGGCGCCGGCGGCCACTTCTGCGCCGGCGCCGACCTCGCCGACATGGCCGCGGCACGCGCCCGGCTCGACCAGGACCCGAAGGCGATCGAGAAGGTCAGCGCCGCCTTCGGCGAGCTCTGCGCCGCCTTCGCCGCCACCGGGCTGGCCACCGTCGTGCTGCTGGAAGGCAGCGTGATGGGCGGCGGCCTCGGGCTGGCCTGCGTCGCCGACGTCGCGCTGGCCGCCACCAGCGCCGTGTTCCGCCTGCCCGAGACCTCGCTGGGGCTGGTGCCGGCGCAGATCGCGCCCTTCCTCGTCGAGCGGCTCGGGCCCTCGCAGGCGCGGCGGCTGGCGGTCTGCGGCGGCAAGCTCGACGCGCACGCGGCGCTGGCCGTCGGCCTGGTGCACGAACTGCACGCGACCGGCGCGCTCGACCATGCGCTGGAAGCGGTGCTGCAGGACATCCTGCGCTGCGCGCCGGGCGCGGTGGCCGCCAGCAAGGCGCTCGTCGCGCAGGCGCGCTGGCAGCCCGCGGCCGGGCTGGTGGCGCATGCGGCCGAGGTCTTCTCACGCGCCGCGCTGGGGCCTGAAGGCGTCGAAGGCACGACGGCTTTCCTCGAACGCCGCCGCGCGGCCTGGGCGCCGCAATGAGCCGGCCGTTCGAGACCGTGCTCGTCGCCAACCGCGGCGAGATCGCCTGCCGCGTGATGCGCACCGCGCGCCGGTTGGGCTACCGCACGGTGGCCGTCTACAGCGATGCCGACGCGGCCGCGCCGCACGTGCGCCAGGCCGACGTCGCCGTGCGGCTGGGGCCGGGGCCGGCCTCCGAGTCCTACCTGAACGTCGCCGCGGTGCTGGACGCCGCGCGCCGCAGCGGCGCCGACGCGGTGCATCCCGGCTACGGCTTCCTGTCCGAACGCGCCGACTTCGCCGCCGCGGTCGAGGCCGCCGGTCTGGTCTTCATCGGCCCGCCGGCCGAGGCGATCCGCGCGATGGGCGACAAGGCCGGCGCCAAGCGCCGCATGCTGGCCGCCGGCGTGCCCTGCGCGCCGGGCTACCTGGGTGACGACCAGAGCGATGAGCGCCTGGCCGCCGAAGCCGAAGCCCTGGGCCTGCCGCTGCTGGTGAAAGCCGTGGCCGGCGGCGGCGGCCGCGGCATGCGCCTGGTGCGCCAGCCCGGCGAACTGGTCGCGGCGCTGGCCGGTGCACGGCGCGAAGCCGAGAGCGCTTTCGGCGACGGCCGGCTGATGCTGGAGCGGCTCATCACCGGCGCGCGCCACGTCGAGGTGCAGGTCTTCGCCGACGCCCACGGCCGCGCCGTGCACCTCGGCGAACGCGACTGCACGGCGCAGCGGCGGCGGCAGAAGGTCGTCGAAGAAGCGCCGTCGCCGATCGTCGGCGCCGGGATGCGCGCCACGATGGGCCGCGACGCGGTGGCCGCGGCGCTGGCCGTCGGCTACCGCGGTGCCGGCACCGTCGAGTTCGTCGTCGACGCCGAGGGCCGGCACTTCTTCCTCGAGATGAACACCCGGCTGCAGGTCGAGCATCCGGTCACCGAGGCGATCACCGGGCTGGACCTCGTCGAATGGCAGCTGCGCATCGCCGCCGGCGAGCCGCTGCCGCTGACGCAGCAGCAGATCCGCTTCGACGGCCACGCCATCGAAGCGCGGCTCTACGCCGAAGACCCGTATGCCGGCTGGACGCCGCAGACCGGGCGCGTGCTGCGCTGGCGGCCGGCGGACGCCGGCATCCGCGTCGACCACGGCCTGGCCGAGGGCGGCGAGGTGCCGCCGTACTACGACGCCATGGTCGCCAAGTTCGTCGCCCACGGCCGCGACCGCACCGACGCGCTGCGCCGGCTGCGCCGCGCGCTGGCCGACGCGGTGCTGGTCGGCCCGCGCCACAACGCGCGCTTCCTGCGCGAGCTGCTGGCGCACCCGGACTTCACCGGCGCGCGGATGACGACGACGCGGCTGGACGAATGGGCCGCGGCCGGCGAGCCGCTGTTGCGGCGCCCGCAACCGCCGGAGGCCGTCTGGCAGCTGGCGGCGGCGTTGCTCGGCGGTTCGGGAAGCCTGGGAAGCCTGGGGTCAGGTCTCACGAGACCTGACCCCGGATCGGTCGCGAGACCTGACCCCGGATCGGTCGGCGGTGCGGGAAGCCTGGGGTCAGGTCTCACGAGACCTGACCCCGCCTTGCGCGACCCCGCCTTGCGTGCCCCCGCCTTGCGGCCGCCCCCCGCGCTGCGGCCAGCCGGCCTCGCCCGGCTCGACCTCGTCGTCGACTGCGCCGGCGAGCGCCGCACGCTGCGCGCGCCGCCCGACGAGGTCCGCGTCCTCGAGCTCGACGCCGACGGCCGCGTGCGCTGGTGGCACGACGGCATGCAGCGCCAGGCCGTCGCGCTGCGCGACGGCGACACGCTGCATCTCGTCGTCGATGGCGACGTGTTCGCGTTCGCCGAGGCCTCGCCGTGGCCGGGCACCGACACCGCCAGCGACGCGTCGTGCGCCCGCGCCCCGGTCGCCGGCGTCGTCGCCCAGGTGCTGGTCGCGCCGGGAGACCGCGTCGAGGCCGGCCAGCGCCTGGCCTGCGTCGAGGCAATGAAGATGGAGATGTGGCTCGAGGCCGGCGCCGCCGGCCTCGTGCGCGCGGTGCACGCCGCCGCCAAGGACCCGGTCGCCGCCGGGGCGCTGCTGGTCGAACTGGAGCTGGACGCATGAGCCTCGAACCCGCGATCCTGACCTGCGCGCTGACCGGCGTGCTGACGAACCCCGACCAGCACCCGGTGCCGGTGACACCCGAGCAGATGGCGCGCGAGGCGCGTGCCGCCTTCGACGCCGGCGCCAGCGTGATGCACGTGCATCTGCGCGACCAGGCGCCGGGCCGGGGTTTCACGCCGAGCTGGGACCCGGAGGTCGCCGCCGCCGTCTGCGACGCGATCCGCGCGGCCTGCCCCGGCGTCATCCTCAACCTGACGACCGGCGTGCTCGGCCCCGACATAGCAGGCCCGGCGGCCTGCATCCGCCGCGTGCGCCCCGAGATCGCGGCCTGCAACGCTGGCAGCCTGAACTACCTGAAGCTGCGCGAAGACGGCCGCTGGGCCTGGCCGCCGATGGTCTTCGACAACCCGGTCGACAAGATCGAACGGTTCGTCGCCGTGATGCGCGAATGCGGCACGCACCCGGAGTTCGAGTGTTTCGACGTCGGCATCGTGCGCAGCGTCGGCCTGTTCGCCAAGGCCGGCCTGGTCGACGGTACGCCGGAGCTGAACTTCGTGATGGGGGTCGCCAGCGGCATGCCTTGCGACGCCGCGCTGCTGGCGCTGCTGCCGGGTTACGCGCCGCCGGGCGCGGTCTGGCAGGCGACGCTGATCGGCCGCGCCGAAATCTGGCCGGTGCACCAGCGCGCCGCCGAGCTGGGCGGCATGCTGCGCACCGGGCTGGAAGACACCTTCCACCTGCCCGACGGCCGGCGCGCACGCGGCAACGGCGAGCTGATCGAGGCGCTGGCCGACTGCGCGCGCCGCGCCGGGCGTGCGATTGCGACACCGGCGCAGGCACGCGCCCGGTTGGGACTCGCACCGTGACGACGACACCCGCCGCCCGCCGCAGCGCCGCCGAGCAGCAGCGGCTGGAAGCGGCCTTCACCGAGATGTTCGAGCAGCAGATCGTCTTCAACCGCGTGCTCGGGCTGAAGGTCGAGTCGCTGGCGCCGGGCGACGTGCGGCTGTCGTTCACGATGCGGCCCGAGCTGATCGGCCACTTCCTGCACCAGCGCCTGCACGGCGGCGCGATCTCGGCGACGCTGGACGCCACCGGCGCGCTGGCGCTGATGGTCGCGATCGCCGAACGCCACCCCGCCGACGACGCCCAGCAGGTGCTGCAGCGTTTTGCGCGCATGGGCACGATCGACCTGCGCACCGACTTCCTGCGCCCCGGGCTGGCGCCGCGCTATGTCGCGCAGGCCGAGGTCACGCGCCTGGGCGGGCGTGTCGGCTCGACTCAGATGCGGCTGGTCGACGACAGCGGCCAACTGATCGCCACCGGCGCCGGCTCGTACATCGTCAGCTGAACGGCGGCTTGGGGTCAGGCGGCTTGGGGTCAGGTCTCATAAGGCGGCTTGGGGTCAGGTCTCATAAGACCTGACCCCGATTTCCGTCAGCTGAACGGCGGCAGGCTGGGGTCAGGTCTCACAAGACCTGACCCCGCACTCCAAGACCTGACCCCGAACTCCAGCTGAGAAAATCGGCGCCGACAAGGCCACGTGGGGGCCGCCCGGCCCCGCATCAACGATGAGACACACGCCGATCGCCCTCGCCTTCCTCCTCGCCAGCCTGGCGCTGCCGCTGCAGGCGCGCACCGAAGCCGGCCCGCGGCCGGTCACGCCGCGCGGCGCGCTGTCGGCCGAGGAGACGGCCCACATCGAGCTCTTCCGCAAGGCCTCGCCGTCGGTCGTGCACATCACGACGCTGGCGGCGCGGCGCGACTTCTTCTCGCTGAACGTGCAGCAGGTGCCGGCCGGCACCGGCACCGGCTTCGTCTGGGACGAACAGGGCCACATCGTCACCAATTTCCACGTCATCCAGGGCGGCAGCGGCGCCCAGGTGACGCTGGCCGACCAGACGAGCTTCGACGCCGAGCTGGTCGGCGCCTTCCCCGACCGCGACCTCGCGGTGCTGCGCATCAAGGCGCCGCGCGAGAAGCTGCCGCCGATCGCCATCGGCTCCAGCCGCGAGCTGCGTGTCGGCCAGCGGGTCTACGCGATCGGCAACCCGTTCGGCCTGGACCAGACGCTGACCACCGGCATCGTCAGCGCACTGGGCCGCGAGATCGAGTCCTTCAACAACCGCACGATCCGCGGCGTGATCCAGACCGACGCGGCGATCAACCCCGGCAACTCCGGCGGCCCGCTGCTCGACAGCGCCGGCCGGCTGATCGGCGTGAACACGCAGATCGCCAGCCCCAGCGGCGCCAGCGCCGGCATCGGCTTCGCAATTCCCGTCGACGAGGTCAACCGCATCGTGCCGCGGCTGATCCGCGACGGGCGTTTCCTGCGGCCGGCGATCGGCGTCACCGCCGGGCCGGCCAACCTGACACGCGCGCTGGGCCTGCCGCGCGGCGTGCCGCTGGTGCAGGTGCAGCCGGGCAGCCCGGCGGCCAAGGCAGGGCTGAAACCCTTCCAGCGTGGGCGCGGCGCGCAGATCGTCGCCGGCGACGTCATCACCGCGGTGGCCGGCGAGGCGGTCGACAGCCTCGACGACATCCTGTCGCTGCTGGAAACGCGCCAGCCGGGCGAACGCGTGACGCTGACGGTCTGGCGCGCCGGCCAGTCGCGCAGCGTGACGGTGACGCTGGGCAGCGCCGAGTAGCTCAGGTCGGCAGGACGATCTCGACGTCGTCGTCGGGGCCGGACTTGGCCGCCGGTGGCGACGCGGCCTCGCCGGGCTGCGACAGCATCGTCTGAGGCAGCGATTCGGCCGGTGCCGCGCCGAGCACCGGCAGCACCGGCGGCGGCGAAGGCGGAGCCGGCGGATGGGAGCGCGCCAGCGCCGCCGGCACGCTGCCGAAGGTGGGCTTGGGCTTGGCCGGCTTGGGCCGCGGCAGCGGCGGCAGCGGCAGGTCACGCCAGCCGTCCCAGCCCGGCGGCAGCACACCGGGCGGCGGCGGGGAGATCTCCTCGAGGATGTTGCCTGCGGCGTCGGTCACGGTGACCTGCTGGGCGACCGAGTTCGCGGCCAGCGCACGGCCGAAACGCCGCGCCACCGACAGGTCGCTGTGCCAGATCTGGGCGTGCTTGACCAGCCGCCCGTCGCTGTCGCGACCGACCTCGACGACGCGGTACAGCGGCCCCTCGGCGCGCGTCTGCTGGCGCGAGAGTTCGCGGCGTACCTTGTCCAGCAGTTCGGCGCCGGCCGGCTCCTGGCCGTCGGCCTTGCCCTCGGCCATCACGTTTCCATCGGTTGTGCAGCCGGGCAGCATAGCGGCGGCACGCCGGCCGCATCGCGCATCCGACGTTCGATGGGGTCTTGACGACCGGCCGGTCGTGGACAAATCACGGCCGCCGCGGCGCCGACGCGGCGAGCGGCTGCGCTAGCATCGCGCCCCATGAAAGTCGTCTGCCTCGACCTCGAAGGGGTGCTGGTCCCCGAGATCTGGATCGCGTTCTCGCAACGCACCGGCATCGCCGCCTTCTCGCGCACGACACGCGACGAGCCCGACTACGACAAGCTGATGCGCTGGCGCCTGGCGATGCTGCGCGAGCACGGCCTGAAGCTGGCCGACATCCAGGACGTCATCGCCGGCATGGCGCCGCTGCCCGGCGCGCGCGAGTTCCTCGACGACCTGCGCTCGCGCTACCAGGTGATCATCCTGTCGGACACCTTCTACGAGTTCGCCGACCCGCTGATGCGCCAGCTCGGCCGGCCGACGCTGTTCTGCCACCGGCTGGAGATCGACGCCGAAGGCTACGTCGCCGACTACAAGCTGCGCCAGCCCGACCAGAAGCGCCACGCGGTCAACGCGCTGAAGTCGCTGAACTTCCAGGTCATCGCCGCCGGCGACTCGTACAACGACACCGGCATGCTCGGCGCAGCCGACGCCGGCTTCTTCATCCACCCGCCCGAGAGCATCGTCGCGCAGTTCCCGCAGTTCCCGGTGAACCGCAACTACGACGAGCTGAAGGCGTCGATCGACGGCGCGGCCCAGCGCTTGCGCGGCTGAGCGCAAGCCGCTCATAGCCGGAATGCCGCAGGAACATCAAGCAGCCGCCGTGGACCGGCTCTGCCGGGACACCGGCGGCGCCCCCTTGAGGGGGAGCGCCGAAGGCGCTTCGGGGGTGGTCCATTCCGTGCGCGACACGTTGGAACTGCTCGCGCCGGCGCGCGACGCCGACGTCGGCATCGAAGCCGTCAACCACGGCGCCGACGCCGTCTACATCGGCGGCCCGAGCTTCGGCGCGCGCGACAAGGCGGGCAATGCGCTGGCCGACATCGAACGCCTGGCGCGCCATGCGCACCGCTGGAACGCGCGCGTCTTCGTCACGCTGAACACCATCCTGCGCGACGACGAGCTGGAAGACGCGCGCCGCCTGGCCTGGGACGTCTGGCGTGCCGGCGCCGACGCGCTGATCGTCCAGGACATGGGCCTGCTGGAGCTGGACCTGCCGCCGATCCAGCTGCACGCCAGCACGCAGACCGACATCCGCACGCCGGAGAAAGCGCGTTTCCTGCAGGACGCCGGCTTCTCGCAGCTGGTGCTGGCACGCGAGCTGACGCTGGCCGAGGTGCAGGCCATCGCCGCCGCCGCGCCCGGCGTCGTGCTGGAGTTCTTCGTGCACGGCGCGCTGTGCGTCGCCTACAGCGGCCAGTGCTACATCAGCCACGCGCACACCGGGCGCAGCGCCAACCGCGGCTCGTGCTCGCAGGAGTGCCGGCTGCCGTACACGGTGACCGACGCCCAGGGCCGCATCGTCGCGCACGAGAAGCACGTGCTCTCGCTGAAGGACAACGACCAGGGCGCCAACCTGCCGGCGCTGGTGGCCGCCGGCGTGCGCAGCTTCAAGATCGAGGGCCGCTACAAGGACATGGGCACGGTGAAGAACGTCACCGCGCACTACCGCCAGCTGCTCGACCGGCTGCTCGACGAACACCCCGAGCTGCGCGCCGCGTCCAGCGGCCGCTGCCGCTACACCTTCACGCCCGACCCGGCACGCAGCTTCAACCGCGGCGCGACCGACTACTTCGTCAACGGCCGCCAGAGCGACATCGGCGCCTTCGACACGCCCAAACACGCCGGCGTCGAGATCGGCCACGTCACACGCGTCGGCAAGGACCATTTCGACCTCGTGCTCACCGACGCCTCGGCGGCGCTGAACAACGGCGACGCGCTGACCTGGTGGGACCGCCAGGGCGAGCTGCAGGGCGTGCCGGTCAACGTCGCCACGCCGCTGGGCGGCCGCACCTGGCGCGTGCAGCCGAACGCCCCGATCGAGACGCTGAAGGACCTGCGCCGCGACGCCGCGATCAGCCGCAACCGCGACATGGCCTGGGACCGGCTGCTGGAGAAGAAGTCGGCCGAACGCCTGATCCCGGTCGACCTGCGTTTCGAGGCCAGCGGCGAAGGCTTCGTGCTGCAGCTCGTCGACGCCGACGGCCATTACGCCCATGCGGAGGTCGTTCACGAGCATCAGCGCCCGAAGGACGCGGCGCGCAACGAAGCCACGCTGCGCGAGAACCTGGCGCGCCTGGGCGGCACGATCTTCGAGGCGCGCGGCGTCGACATCGTGGCGCCGTGGTTCGTGCCGGCCTCGGTGGCCAACGCGCTGCGCCGCGACGCCGTCGCGGCCCTGGAAGCGGCCCGCGCCGCGGCCTTCGAGCCGCTGCCGCGCGCGACGCCGAAGGACCCGCCGGCGCCCTACCCCGAGGACACGCTGAGCTATCTGGCCAACGTGCACAACACGAAGGCGGCGGCGTTCTACGCCCGCCACGGCGTCAAGGTGATCGAAGCGGCCTACGAGAGCCACGAGCGCAGCGACGAGGTCAGCCTGATGATCACGCGCCACTGCGTGCGCTGGTCGCTGTCGCTGTGCCCCAAGCAGGCCAAGGGCGTCATCGGCGTGCAGGGCACGGTGCGCGCCGAGCCGCTGACGCTGGTCTCCGGCGGAGAGCGCCTGACGCTGCGCTTCGACTGCAAGCCCTGCGAGATGCACGTCGTCGGCCGCATCAGGAAGAGCGTGTTGCGCGAGGCCAAGGCGCAGCCGGTGAGCTTCTACCGGACGCGGCCGGCGGCTCGCGTCTGAGACCGCCGCGACAGGCTGGGGTCAGACAGCCTGGACAGCCTGGGGTCAGGACAGCCTGGGGTCAGGTCTCACGAGACCTGACCCCGGTCTCCCAGTCTGACCCCCGCAGTCTCGTGGGGTCAGGTCTTACGAGACCTGACCCCGGTCTTCTCGGTCTTCGGCGGGCGGGCTGAGCCGCCGCGTCAGCGGCGGTCGACCAGCGCGTGGGCGATCGTGCCCAGGTCGACGTATTCGATCTCGCTGCCGGCCGGCACGCCGCGTGCCAGGCGCGTGACCTTCAGGCCGCGGGCGCGCAGCGCCTGGGCCAGCGCGTGCGCGGTGACCTCGCCTTCGGCGGTGAAGCTGGTGGCCAGGATGACTTCCTGCACCGTGCCGTCGCTGGCACGTTCGATCAGCTCGGCGGCGCCGATGTCGCCGGCGCCGATGCCGTCCAGCGGCGACAGCCGGCCCATCAGCACGAAGTACAGGCCGCGGTAGCCGCCGCTGCGTTCCAGCGCGTGCTGGTCGGCCGGCGTCTCGACGACGCACAGCAGCCGGCCGTCGCGCTCGGGGTCGCGGCAGACCGGGCAGACCTCGTCTTCGGTGAAGGTGTGGCAGCGCGCGCAGTGGTGCACACGCTCGGCCGCGACGTCCAGCGCGTGCGCGAGGCGGCGCGCGCCGTCGCGGTCGTGCTGCAGCAGGTGGAAGGCGACGCGCTGCGCCGACTTCTGGCCGACACCCGGCAGCCGCCGCAGCGCCTCGATCAGCGCGTCGAGCGCGGTGTCGGCCATCGGCAAGACGTCAGAACGGGAACTTCATGCCCGGCGGCATCGGCATGCCGGCGGTCAGCTTGCCCATCTTCTCGGCACTGATCTCGTCGGCACGGCGCACGGCGTCGTTGAACGCAGCGGCGACCAGGTCCTCGAGCATGTCCTTGTCGTCGGCCAGCAGGCTGGGGTCGATGCTCAGGCGGCGCACGTCGTGCTTGCAGGTCATCACGACCTTCACGAGGCCGGCGCCCGACTGGCCCTCGACCTCCAGCTGCGCCAGCTCTTCCTGGGCGCGCTTCATGTTTTCCTGCATCGCCTGGGCCTGCTTCATCAGCCCGGCGAGGTGGCCCTTCATCATCGTCGTGTCCTTTCGTGGCGGCCTCGGGGCCGCGGAAAACGCGGGATTATCGTCGTGCGGCAGCGCCGCTCAGACCGGCTTGATCGAGTTCGGCACCAGGCGTGCCGTGGGGAACTGGCGCATCAACTCCAGCACCACCGGGTCGTGCCGGATGGTGTGCTCGGCCTCCTGCTGGCGGCGCGTGCGCTCCCAGGCGTCGCGGCGGGCCGGCGTGTCCTCGGGCGAGCCGGGTTCGAGCACCAGATCGACCGGCGCGCCGAGCTCGGCGGCCATCGCCGCCGTCAGCTTCTCGCGCAGCGCATGGGTGCGCAGCGACTCGCGTTCGACCTGCAGCCGCCAGCGTTGCGGCGTGGCCGTCTCGTCGACTTCGGCCAAGCCGCCCTGCCAGGCCAGTTCACGCAGCAGCGCCGAAACCGCGCCACGTTCGGCCATCGCCTGGCACAGCGCATACCAGCGGTCGCCCAGCGGCGTGCGCGGCGGCGGCGCCGGCGGCTCGTCGCGGCGCACCGGGCGCGGGCGGCGTTCGACGGGCGGCGGTTCGTCGGCGGGAGGCTCGGAGGTCGTGGCCTCGACCGGCTCTGGCTCGGGTTCGGGTTGCGCCGGCGCACGGGCCGGCGCCGGCACGGCGTTGGCGAACTCGCCTTCCAGCGGCGGCTCCTCGTCCATCCACGGCGGAATGTCGTCGTGGCGCGGAACGGAGCGCGCGGCGGCACGTTCGGGAGCCGCTTGCGGCGCCGGCGCAGGAGGCTCGGGGCGGCGTTCGACAACAGGCGCAGGCGCGGGCGCCGCAGGCTGCGGCGCGACCACCGGCGTCACCGGCACAGGCCGTGGCGGCGGCGGGGCCGGGACGACGGGCGCGGCCACCTTGGCCACCGGCATCGTCATCGCCGGCGGCGACGGCGCGCGCAGCGGCGCCGAACGCGGCGTCTCGCGCGGCGGCACCGGCGCGGCGCCGGCCGGCGGGAAGGCCAGCAGGCGCAGCAGCACCATCGTCAGCGCGCCGTATTCGTCGCTCATCAGCGCCAGTTCGCTGCGGCCGTGCAGCGCGATGCTGTAGAGCAGTTGCGTCTCGTCGGGCGGCAGCACGCCGGCCAGCGCACGCGCGTCCTCGGTGTCCGGGTCCTGCGCATCCAGCGCGCCGGGCACGGCCTGCTCGACGGCCATCTGCTGCAGCAGCGAGGCCAGCTCCTCCAGCGTCGCCGACGCCGACAGCCCCATCGCCCGCAGCGCGTCGACGGTGGCCAGCACCGCGGCGCCGTCGCGTGCGGCCAGCGCCTCGACCAGCCGGCGTGCATGGCCGCGGTCGACGCTGCCCAGCATGGCGCGCACGACGGCTTCGTCGACGCGCCCGCCGCCGTAGGCGATGGCCTGGTCGGTCAGCGAGAGCGCGTCGCGCATCGAGCCGCGCGCGGCGCGCGACAGCAGGCGCAGCGAGGGCTCGTCGTGCGGCACGTGCTCGGCGGCCAGCACCTTCTGCAGGTGCTCGTGCACGGTCTGCGGCGCCATCGGCCGCAGGTTGAACTGCAGGCAGCGCGACAGCACCGTCGGCAGCATCTTCTCGGGGTCGGTCGTCGCGAGCACGAACTTCAGGTACTCGGGCGGCTCCTCCAGCGTCTTCAGCAGCGCGTTGAAGGCGTCCTTGGTGAGCTGGTGCGCCTCGTCGATCATGAAGACCTTGAAGCGGCCGATGCCGGGCTTGTAGGCGGCGCGCTCGATCAGGTCGCGGATCTCGTCGATGCTGCGGTTGCTGGCCGCGTCGAGCTCGATGTAGTCGATGTAGCGGTCGGCGTCGATCTCGGTGCAGGCGCTGCAGACGCCGCAGGGATGCGCGGTGATGCCGCCGGTGCCTTCGGGCCCGGTGCAGTTCAGGCTCTTGGCCAGGATGCGCGAGACGGTGGTCTTGCCGATGCCGCGCGTGCCGGTGAAGAGGTAGGCGTGGTGCAGCCGCTGCTGCTCCAGCGCGTTGCTCAGCGCACGGACGACGTGCTCCTGGCCGACCATCTGGTCGAAGCTGCGGGGACGGTATTTGCGCGCGAGGACGACGTAGCTCACCGGGCCATTCTACGGGCGGGGGGCGATAATCCCGGCCCATGCAAGCACCCGCCAACACTCCGCTGAGCTACGAGCAGTCCGGCGTCGTCTACGACCTGATCGACCCGCTCAAAGTGGCCGCGCAGCGCGCCGCCGCCGCCACCGCCCCGCATCTTGCGGGCCACGGCTTCACCGAGGTGAAGGCCTCGCGCGGCGAATCCGCCTACGTCGTCGACGTCGGCCCGTTCTACCTCGCCAGCATCGTCGAATGCCTGGGCAGCAAGGCCCTGGTCGCCGACGAGATGCACAAGCTCACCGGCCGCAGCTATTACTCGGCAATCGCGCAGGACACGATCGCGATGGCGGTCAACGACCTGATCACCGTCGGCGCCACGCCGCTGGTCGTGCAGGCCTACTGGGCCGCCGGCGGCAGCGACTGGTTCGGCGACGCCGAACGCGCGCAGGCGCTGGTGGCCGGCTGGAAGGCGGCCTGCGACACCTGCCGCGTCGCCTGGGGCGGCGGCGAGACGCCGGCGCTGGCCGGCATCGTCGAGAGCGGCCGCATCGACCTGGCCGCCTCGTGCACCGGCATCGTCAACCCGAAGCAGCGCCTGTCGCTGGGCGACGAGCTGGAACCGGGCAACGCCATCGTGCTGCTGGCCTCCAGCGGCATCCACGCCAACGGCCTGAGCCTGGCGCGCAAGCTGGTCGAGCGCCTGCCCGAGGGCTACCTGACCGAGGTCGAGCCGGGCCTGACGTACGGCGACGCGCTGCTCGCGCCGACGACGCTGTATTCGCCGGTCACCGAAGCGCTGGCCGCCGCCGGCGTGCGTGTGCGCTACGCCGCCAACATCACCGGCCACGGCTGGCGCAAGCTGCTGCGTCACCCGGGCAGCTTCACCTACCGCATCACGGCAGTGCCCAAGGTGACGCCGGTGCTGGCCTTCATCCAGCGCCACGCCGGCCAGGACGACGCCGAGGCCTACGGCACGCTGAACATGGGCGCGGGCTTCGCGCTCTACGTCGCCGCCGCGGACGCCGAGCGCACCGTCGAGATCGCGCGCGCCCAGGGCATCGAGGCCCTCGTCGCCGGCCGTGTCGAGGCCGGTCCGAAGCGCCTGATCGTCGAGCCGCTGGGCATCGAGTGGGGCGACGACGCGCTGCAGCTGCGCTGACGAGGCCATGGCCCGCGGTGCCACCTGGGCACCGGCGGGCCGGCCGCGCACTGCGGCTAGAATGCGCCGTGACGGGCCTCCCCGCATGGAAGCGCGCCCAACCGGGTCAGGTGGGGAACCAAGCAGCCCTAAGCGTTGCAACCAGTGCCGGGGGTAAGGCTCGTCACCCTCCCCTCCTCCGCCGTGCTCGGCGCCGCAGACTCGCGGCGCGGTTTCGACCCACGGCCACTCCCCGCAGCACGTCGCCGCGCTCTCCCGAGCGCGCTCGCCGAGCATGACCTGGCCTCGAGGCGCGACGACGGCCGGTGACAAGGCCTCGGACATCCGATCCGCACTTGACCGGCGTCACACCGACACACGGGCAACACCGCGACAACTGGCTGCGACCGAGACCGGCCCTGCCCAGCGATGATCCGAATAGCGATTTGCGACGACGTCCCGGACGAACTGCAACACCTGTCGTCGCTGACCCGCCGCTACCTCGGCGAACACGAGCTCGACGCGGAGGTCTGCGCCTTCGCCCACCCCGACGCGCTGCTCGACGCCCTCGCGACGAAGAGCTTTCACCTCTACCTGCTGGACATCGTCATGCCGATGGTCAGCGGCCTGGAGCTCGGCCAGGAGATCCGCCGCGTCGACCGCGAGGCGCAGATCGTCTACACCACGACCGAGCCGCAGTTCGCGCTGCGCGCCTATGCCGCCCAGCCGCTGGCCTACCTCGTCAAGCCGATCGCCGAGGCGCCGCTGTTCGAGGCGCTGGCGCTGGCCGTCGCCAAGGCCGACGTGCACGATGACCGGACCTTCAGGGTGAAGAGCGGCGACGGCCTGCGTGTGCTGCGGCTGGCCGACATCGCCTGCTGCGAGTACCAGGATCACACCGCCGCCGTCACCCTCAGGGACGGCGACCGGATCGTCAGCCGGACCTTCCGCGAGAGTTTCGCGGAGCACTGCGCGCCGCTGCTCGAGGACCGCCGCTTCGTGCAGTGCCACGCGGCCTACGTCGTCAACCTGCGCCACGTCGAGCGCTTCAGCCGGGACAGCTTCTCGCTGCGCCACGGCAAGCTCGTGCCGATCGCCGAAAAACGCTACGCGGCGGTGCGCGACGCGTACCTGGATGATCTGGCGGGGCGGCCTTGAGCGAGCATTTTCCGGATCTGCTGCGGGCGCTCGTCACCGACGTCATGCTGATACTGCTGCTGTGCACGATGGCGATGCCGAAGTATCGCGACAAGAGAATCTACATCGCGGCGACGGCACTGATTCTGGCGGCGAACCTCGGCGCGAACTATTACTTCTATCTGAACGGAGACTACACCGCGGTCTTCTACGTCGATCTGGCGATGCTGCTCGTCATCGCCATCGTGATGAAACCGCTGTTCAGCGACAGCGTCATGCAGTGGTGTTTCAGCTACATCACCATGATCAATATCTACGCGGCGATCGTCTTCCTCAGCTACTACTTCCGGGCGGTGCTGCCCGATCCAGAGTACGGCAACACGCTGCTGCGCTTTCTCCTGTTCGCGGCGGTGATCCTGGCCTTTCGCCGCTGGGTGTCGGCGCTGTACCGGCGGGTGCTGGACAACTGGCCGGTCTACATCCTGCCGGCGACGGCGCTGCTGCTGTGTTTTCTCGGCCACTTCTTCGGCGGCGACATCCAGCAGATGCTGACGGACAACGGCTCGCCGCTGTTCTTGCTGACCCTGCTCGGCCTGTCGATCTACGTCGCCATCGTGCATTCGCTGAAGACGATCACGGCGCAGTACCGGATGCGTGAACACCACCTCGTGATCGCGGCCGAGCGCCAGTATCTGCAGCTGGCGACGACGGGCATGGCGGCGCGGCTGCAGCTGATGGAAACGGCGGCGCTGCAGAACAGCCGCGCGGCGCACGACCGTCGCCACTTCAACCACGTGCTGCAAGGCCTGCTCGAGCGCGGCCAGACGGCCGAAGCCACCGCCCTGCTGCGCAGAGAGGACCGGCCGGCGCCCGAACTCGCCAGGGTGTTCTGCGAGAACCCGGTGGTGAACGCGGCGGTCAGCCACTACGCCGGCCTCGCCGAGCAGGCCGGCATCCGCACCGAGATCAGCCTCGAGGTGCCGGCCGAACTGAAGGTCGACGCGCTGGCGCTGTCGATGGTGGTGTCGAACCTGATGGAGAACGCGCTGCAGGCCTGCACGCGCCTGCCCGAGGGGCAGACGCCTTACCTGCGCTTCATCGCCCGCAACGCCGGACGGCTGCTGCTCGAGATCGAGAACTCTTGCAGCGCCGACACCGCGCTCGACGACGCCGGCCAGCCGGTCGTGCGGCGCGAAGGCCATGGCATCGGCAGCCGGAGCGTCGCGGCCTTCGCCAAGACACACGACGCGGAGCTGCTGTACCGCGTCGAGAACGGTTCGTTCCGCGTCCGGCTGCTGATCTAGAGCGGCCCGCGGGGTGTTGTCCGAGCGCAAGCCGCGAACACCCCGAGGACAACCCGACAGAGGATTCGGGAACTGTTCACGACATACCCGGATAAGGCCGCGACGGCGAATTCCGGAGTATTCGCCGCGGGATTTCAAAGCCCCGCCCGAAAAACCGCTTTTGAGTGCAAAAGCCGGCCACTGGAGTGCACCGGCAATTTCCCGCAGGGGTGCGCGCTAGCATTTGGAGCATATCTTCAGAAGACACCCGCCGGTTGTCGGAGGTCCACATGACTTTCTCCCGCAGAAACTTCCTCAAGACCCTCGGCGCCGGCACCGGCGCGTGCCTCGCGACGCTGAATCTCTCCGGCTGCTGGGACGACGGCTCCGAACCGGCGTCGGACGCCACCCCGCTGTGGGCCGCCGGCAGCAGCCGCGACAAGATCGTCGTCATCAGCGATCTGCACCTGGGCATCGACGACCGCTACACCGAGACGCTGGACAACCGGCCGCTGCTGGTCAGGTTCCTGCAGTGCCTGCAGAACACCCGGGACGTGCGCGAGCTGGTCATCGCCGGGGACTTCCTCGACGAATGGTTCCTGCCGGTCGACTACCCGAGCCACACCGACCAGGTGCAGTTCTACCGGGACGTCATCGCGAACAACGTCGAGGTCTTCAAGGAACTGAACCGGGTGATCTCCAGCGGCATCCGGCTGGTCTACGTGCCCGGCAACCACGACCTGACGCTCGAAGCCGCCGTGCTGCAGGCCGCGATCCCGAGCCTGGTGCAGGCCCGCGACGTCCGCGGGCTCGGCGCCTACTACACCGGCGACCGCCGCGAGATCGTCATCGAGCACGGCCACCGCTACGACGTGTTCTCGGCGCCGGACACGCTGACCAACGCCGAGCTCTGCGGCAACGCCGACACCTTCCTGCCCGCCGGCTACTTCTACGCGCGCTACGCCGCCACCTGGGTGCTGCAAGACAAGCCCAGCGTGCCGAAGATCCTGCCGACGGTCACGAACATCCCCGACGAGTCGGACGTGGACCAGTACGGGGCCTTCCTCTACCACTCGGTGCTGAGGGACATCTCGACGCGCATGACGCCGTACCAGGGCGTCGAGGAAAAGATCTTCGACATGCGCATCTGCGGCTTCAACGACCGCTACAGCTATCTGGACTTCTATCCGGCGCAGCAGGCCGACGGCACGATCACCGCGCCGGTGCTGTTCCGCAACATCCAGCGCACCTGGGCCGACCGGCAGACGCTCAACGGCGTGAAGGTGCCCAGCAGCTTCGTCAGCGCGGTCAAGGGCGCGATCAAGTACGAGTACTTCTACGCCCAGGCCCGCGCGCAGTACCTCGAGAACCCGGACGAGAACGTCGACGTCGTCGTCTTCGGCCACACCCACGTGCCCTCGTACCGCGACCTGGGCGGCGGCAAGTGCTACCTCAACTCCGGCACCTGGGTCGACGACAACGTCGACTACGACAGGGCCCCGCGCACCTTCGTGGTCCTGTCGACCGGCGCCAGCGGCCAGAAGGCGGTCCTGAGCTTCGTCGACGAAGGCACGGTGAACGACATCACCGCGAGCGTCTCCGGCCACGACGAGTGACGGCGACGGCGCCGCCGCGAGGCGGCGCTCAGCCGCGCTGGCGAAAGGCCATCACCGCCTGGTTGCGCAGCGTGCGCAGCAGCGCCAGTTCCTTCTCGCCGAGCCCGGGCGTGCCGGGCTCGGCCTTGTCGGCGTAGATCAGCGCGAAGGTCGAGTTCTTCAGCGTCATCGGCAGCAGCAGGAACGACGGCGCCGCCACCTGCTCGCGATACCAGGCCGGCAGCCGGGCGACGATGTTGGCAGCGGTGGCGTCGGCGATCAGCGTGTCCATGCCCTTGGCGCAGACGGCGGCGAACAGGTCCGGCGTCGGGCCGGGGCGCAGCGGCACGCGGAAGACGCGGCTCACGGCGTCGACGCCCTCGCCCAGCCCGAAGCGGCCGGTCAGCGTCTCGGTCTTCGGGTCGCGCAGGCAGAAGACGATGCGGCGGAAGTCCAGCGCCCGGTACATGGTCTCCAGCACCATGCGCAGCACCTCGTTGAGCCGGAAGTCGTCGGCGACCATGGTGTTGGTGATGTCCTGGATGCCGGCGGCGAGCACGTCGACCATCGCCGGCGGCGCCGGCGCGACGCGGCCCTGGGTGTCCTGCGCCACGGCCACGGTCTGGGCGTCGAGCTGCAGGGCGGACAGCGTGTCGGCCTCCTCGGCCGGGGCCTGCGCCTGCAGCAGCCGCCGCGCGCGCGCGCCGCGTGCGGTCTGCACGCCCATCGCCGGCACCAGTTCGGCCAGGCGCTGGCGCGCGGTGTCGGCAGCCTTGACGATGTCGCGCGCGGCCATGCCCAGCCCCGGCGCGTAGCGCGCGCCGAGCTCGGCCAGGCGCTCGGGCAGCGCCTCGGGCTCGAGGAACAGCATCGCGTCGGCCATCTCGTTGCCCAGCCGGCCGAGCCAGCGCTGGCGCTCGACGCCGCGCTCGACCGGGCGCGCGGGCGCCTCGCCCTCGGGCGCGCGCATCGTGCGCAGCAGCGTCTCGGGCAGCCCCCAGGAGCGCGCGATGCCGACGCCCAGCTCCTCGAAGCCGATGCCCAGCACCCGTGCGGCCGCCGCCTCGTGCACCCGGGCCGGCGCGTCGCGGCCGTCGAGCAGGCCGCGGATCTGCTCGGCCTCCTCGGGGAAGTAGTACTCGGTCAGCATGCGGCCGAGGTTCTGGAACATCGAGCCGAGGAAGGTCTCCTCGCCGTCGCGCGCGCCGGCGCTCAGCTCGTCGGCCAGCGTGCCGGCCATCAGCGCCCGCAGGAACTCCTCCTTGAGCTGGCTGGCGTGCGCCTTGTCGCGCATGTGCTCGAGCAGCACCAGCGACAGCGCCATGTCGCGGATCGTCGCGAAGCCGACCAGCGCGACGGCGCGCGAGACCGTGCTGACGGCGCCGCCGGCGGTGCTGAAGTGGGCGGTGTTGACGACACGCAGCAGCTTGTTGGTCAGCGCGACGTCCTTGAGGATCTCGGCCGACAGCCGCGCCAGCGTGTCGGTCTCGGAGGTGGCCACGCGCTGGATGCGCACCACCGACTCCGACAGCGCCGGGAAGTCGCCCTTGCGGCGCATGCGGCGCAGCAGGAAGTCCAGCGTGCCGTGGCCGGCCGCGGCCGGCGACTCGGCGTCGGTGTCCGGGTCCAGCCAGCGCGTCAGCGCCGCGTGCAGCTCCTGCACCGAGGCGTAACGCAGGCGGGTGTCGCGTTCGAGCGCGCGGCGCACGGCGGCACGCAGCGTGTCCTCCACCGGCGCCTGCGCCGGGATGTCGAGGTCCTCGTGCTGCACACGCTCGATCGCCCGGCGCGGGTCGCGCTCGGGCAGCAGCCGCGTGCCGCCCAGCATCTCGCCGAGCACGACGCCGGCGGAGAAGACGTCGAGCGCCGGGGTCGGGCGTTCGCCGCGCGCCGCCTCGGGCGACAGATAGCCCGGCGTGCCGACGATGACGCCGCGGTGGGCGCCGCCGGCATCCAGCCGGGTGGCGATGCCGAAGTCCATCACCCGCGGCCGGCCGTCCTCGCCGAGCAGCACGTTCGACGGCTTGAGGTCGCGGTGCACGATGCCCTGGGCGTGCGCCGCGGTCAGCGCGTCGAGGATGCCCAGCATCAGCGTCACCGCCTCGCGCGCCGGCAGCGCGCCGCGCTCGCGCAGCGTCTCGGCCAGGGTGCGGCCCGGCACGTACTCGAAGACGAAGTACGGCTGGCTGCCGTGGCGGTCGGCCTCGAAGACCGGCACGACGTTCGGGTGGCTCAGACGGCTGACGCTGCGCGCCTCGTGCAGCCAGGCATCGACGTCGCTGCCGCCGGCGCCGGCGTTGAGCAGCTTGAGCGCGACCTCGCGGTCGAGCCGGGGATCGTGGGCCAGCCAGACGCTGGCCTGGGCCCCGCGGCCGAGTTCACGGCGCAGCTCGAAGCGCCCGACGCGGGCCCCGGGTGTCACGCGCGGCCACCCGTCGCGGCCGGGCGCGCCGGCGGCGGCTCGGCGCCGGCCGGGCGCAACGAGGCCGCGACCGCGTCCTGCAGCTCCTTGGCCGACAGCCCCAGCGCACGCGCATAACGCAGCGCGACGCGCTGCAGCGCCGGGCCGCTCGCCGACCCCGCCGTCGCGAGCACGTCGACGATCTCGTTGCCGGCGCTGGCGACCTGGCGCAGCAGCTCGGTGTCGTCGTCGGCATGGCGCACCGGCGTCTCCAGCGGCAGCCGGCGGATCATGTGCAGCACCGTGTCGTCCAGGCCCCAGTGGCGGGCGACGGCGAGTCCCAGCGACTCGACGTCGATGCCCAGCACGGCGAAGGCCGCAGCCTGCTCGTTCATGCCCGGGTCCTCGCGCTCGGCGCCCGGTGCCGGCAGCATCAGGCGGCGGATCTGCTGCGCCTCGTCGGGGAAGTGGTACTGCAGCACCAGCCGGCCGAGGTTCTGCAGCATCGCGAGCAGCGTCACGACCTCGGCGTCGTAACCCGCCGGGCGCAGCGCCGCGGCGATGCGCCCGGCGCGCTTGACCTGGGCGATCAGCTGCAGCAGGTCGGCCGCGGCGTGCTCGGACAGCGGGCCCGGCCAGGGGCGCAGCGCCGTCGCCGCGCGGCGCACACCGTCGATGCCCAGCATCGCGATCGCGCGGCGCACCGTCAGCACCGGCCCGCTGCCCGAGACCTGGGCACCGCGCACGTGGGCGGTGTTGACGGCGCGCAGCAGCTCGAAGGCCAGCGCCAGATCCTGCAGCGCGACCTCGGCGATCTCGTCGGTGCGCTGGCGCTCCATCGCGCCCAGCCGGTTCAGCCGCCCGGCGGCACCGGGCTGCGCCGGCAGCACGCCGGCGGCGCGCAGCCGGTCGGACAGCAGCGCCAGCGCGCCGCCGCCGCCGGCCTCGGTCTCGATCCAGCCTTCGAGCGCCCGCGACAGCGTGCGGGCGGTGCGGTAGCGCTGGCGCTCCTGGCGGTCGGTGGCGCGGTTGACGATGGCGCGCAGCGGCTCGGGCACCAGCTGCGCGGTCGCCCAGGGCAGGCGGACGATCTCGCGCCCCAGCGGCGGCAGGCGTTCGACGACGCGGCCGGTGTCGGGCTCGTCCAGCGCATGCTGACCGGCCAGCGCATGGTGCAGCAGCAGGCCGGCAGCGAGCACGTCGCGCTGGGAGGCGTCACGCTGGTCGGCCAGCGTCGGCGCCGCACCGGTCGGGGCGGCGACCTCGAGCCCGGCCAGCCGCACGCGGCCCTGGTCGTCGGCCAGCACGGCAAAACCCTGCAGATCCTGATGCGCGACGCCGGCCTGGTGCGCGAAGGCCAGCCCGGCCAGCAGCTGCACGAAGATCCCGGCGCATTCGGACGCCGGCAGGCCCTGCGGGCCGACGCGCTCGCCCAGCGTGGCCAGATCGTCGGCGTCGTAGGCGACATAGGGCCAGCCGTCCTGGACGCCGATGTCCACGGCGACGGCCAGATGGGGATGCTGCAGCCGCGAGGCACGCTGCACGGTCTCGGTCCAGCGTTCGAGCGCCGCGAGGTCGGCCGGCTGCGCCCTGGGCAGCAGCAGCAGCAGCTCGCGCCCGCCCCGCGTGTCGGCGACCCGCCAGGCCATCGTGCGCTCGCTCTTGCCGACGAGCCGCAGCAGTTGGTAGGAGCCGAAGTGGCGCACCGCACCCGCGCGCGGCGTCGCCTCCGTGGCTGGAACGGGGTTGGACATGTTGGCGATTGGAATCCGCGGACGGCCGGCACGATAACCCGATGTGCCGGGCGAATCGCGCCCAGTTCGTGGGCGCCGCCGCGCCCCTGGGCTATCGCGGCGATAGCCGCAGGCGGCACGGCGCCGCCGGGGCTTTGTGCAAGAATCCGCCGGCCCTGCCCGCCATCCGCTGCGGGCCGTCCTCCCTCCCAGCGCCCGCCTGCCGGCCTCACCGCGGCACCCGGAGACCAATCCCCATGAGCAGCGAATTGATCAAGCACGTCACCGATGCGTCGTTCTCCAGCGACGTCCTGCAGTCCGACAAGCCCGTCCTCGTCGACTACTGGGCCGAGTGGTGCGGCCCCTGCAAGATGATCGCCCCAGTGCTCGACGAACTGGCGCCGGCCTATGACGGCCGCCTGCAGATCGCCAAGATGAACGTCGACGAGAACCGCGAAGTGCCGGCCAAGTTCGGCATCCGCGGCATCCCGACGCTGATGATCTTCAAGGGCGGCCAGCTCGCCGCGACCAAGGTCGGCGCGCTTTCCAAGGCACAACTGTCGGCCTTCATCGACAGCCATCTATAATGCGGCCGATCGGCGCCTGAGCAGCACGCTCGCCGGCGCCGACGGTACGCCCCCCGCCCCGCTGCCGCCGGCTCACCCGCCGGCCTCCTGATCGGCAGCGATTCGCGGGCCAGGCTCCCCCCTTCAGCCTCTCGACGCCTCGGCGCCCTGCCCCGACCATGGGCACGCGCCACGCGTGACCAGGGTCTCGACCCATGCATCTGTCCGAACTGAAAGCGCAGCACGTCTCCGAGCTCATCAAGATGGGCGAAGCGCTGGAAATCGAGAACGTCGCCCGCCTGCGCAAGCAGGAGCTGATGTTCGCGATCATGAAAAAGCGCGCGAAGGCCGGTGAACAGGTCTTCGGCGACGGCGTGCTCGAAGTCCTGCCCGACGGCTTCGGCTTCCTGCGTTCGATCGAAGCCAGCTACATGGCCTCGACCGACGACATCTACCTGTCGCCGAGCCAGATCCGCCGCTTCAACCTGCACACCGGCGACATGGTCGAAGGCGAGGTGCGGGTACCCAAGGACGGCGAGCGCTACTTCGCCCTCGTGAAGGTCGACCGTGTCAACGGCGTGACCCCGGAGGAGAGCAAGCACAAGATCATGTTCGAGAACTTGACGCCGCTCTTCCCGAAAGAGCAGTTCAAGCTCGAGCGCGACAACCTCAAGGGCGAGGAGAACATCACCGGCCGCATCATCGACCTCATCGCCCCGATCGGCAAAGGCCAGCGCGCGCTGCTCGTCGCCCAGCCCAAGACCGGCAAGACGGTGATGATGCAGCACCTGGCGCACGCCATCGTCGCCAATCACCCCGAGGTGCACCTGATCGTGCTGCTCGTCGACGAGCGGCCCGAGGAAGTGACCGAGATGCTGCGCACCGTGCGCGGCGAGGTCATCAGCTCGACCTTCGACGAGCCCGCGGCGCGCCACGTGCAGGTCGCCGAGATGGTGATCGAGCGCGCCAAGCGCCTGGTCGAGCTGAAGAAGGACGTCGTGATCCTGCTCGACTCGATCACCCGTCTGGCCCGCGCCTACAACAACGTCCTGCCCTCGTCGGGCAAGGTGCTGACCGGCGGCGTCGACGCCAACGCGCTGCAGCGCCCGAAGCGCTTCTTCGGTGCCGCGCGCAACGTCGAGGAAGGCGGCTCGCTGACGATCATCGGCACCGCGCTGATCGACACCGGCAGCCGCATGGACGAGGTGATCTACGAAGAGTTCAAGGGCACCGGCAACTGCGAGATCCACCTCGATCGCCGCATGGCCGAGAAGCGCGTCTACCCGTCGATCCTGATCAACAAGTCGGGCACCCGCCGCGAGGAGCTGCTGCTCAAGCCGGAGATCCTCCAGAAGACCTGGATCCTGCGCAAGCTGCTCTACCCGATGGACGAGATCGAGGCAATGGAGTTCATCCTCGACAAGATGAAGGCGACCAAGAACAACCTGGACTTCTTCGACATGATGCGAAGAGGCGGGTGAGCCGGACCGGCTCGAGTCGTCTTCCGCGCGCCCCGGGCGCGCACACGGGGCCCCAAGGGGCCCCGTTTCACGCTAGAATCAGCGGTTTTTCCGCCACCGGGCAAGTGCGCCGATGTTTCGGCGTGGCTGCCACACCTGCACTCGAGAGGCACCATGAAAGAAGGCATCCACCCGAACTACCGCGAGGTCTGCTTCCAGGACCTGTCCAACGGCTTCAAGTTCGTGACGCGTTCGTGCGTTCAGACCAAGGAAACGATCAAGCTGGACGACGGCCGTGAACTGCCGCTGGTGAAGCTCGAAACGACGAGCGAGACGCACCCGTTCTACACCGGTACGCAGAAGAGCGTGGACAACCTGGGCGGCCGCGTCGAGAAGTTCCGCAACAAGTTCGCGCGCATCGGCCTCAAGAAGTGAGGCATGCCCGCCGGGGCCGGCTCTCGGCCCCCGCAGGACAAGGCAGCCTCGGCTGCCTTTTCTTTTTCCGGCCGTCTTCAAGCATCATCGTCCCCCGGTGAGCAGCCCCAATCCCGCCCTCGTCACCCAGCGCGGCGCACGCTCCCTGCCGCGGCTGGCCCTGCTGGTGTTCTGCGCGGCCTACGTGCTGCCGGGCGTCTTCCATCGCGACCCCTGGCGCAACGCCGACCTCGTCGCCTACGGCGTGATGGCGGCCATCGCCGAGGGCCGCACGACCTGGCTGTCACCGACACTCGGCGGCGTGGGCGCCGACGCGGCGCTGCTGCCGCACTGGCTGGGCGCGCTGGCGATCCAGTGGCTGGGGCCGCTGTTCGGCGACGGCGCCTTCGCCGCGCGCATCCCGTTCGCGCTGCTGCTGGCGCTGGCGATGGTGCTGGTCTGGTACACCACCTACTACCTCGCCCGCACCCAGGCGGCGCAGCCGGTGGCCTTCGCCTTCGGCGGCGAGGCGGACCCGGTGGACTACGCGCGCGCGATCGCCGACGGCGCACTGCTGGCGCTGATCGCCACGCTGGGCCTGCTGCAGCTGGGCCACGAGACGACGCCCGAGCTCGGGCAGCTGGTCGGCATGGGCCTGTTCATGCTCGCGCTGGCGATCGCGCCGTTCCGGCGCTGGCAGCCGCGCGTGGCCGTCGTCGCCGCGCTGCTGGTGCTGGCCGGCAGCGGCGCGCCGTCGCTGGCGCTGGGTGTCGGCCTGGGCGGCATGCTGGTCTGCTGGCGCTCGGCCTACGACAGCGTGCGCCGCTTCGTGCCCTGGGTGGCCGCGGCGACGCTGGCCTCGGCGGCGCTGGCCGCCTGGCTGGGCGCCTGGCACTGGCGCGCCTCCTGGCCCGACGCCGACGACGCCGTGACGCTGGCGCGCCAGTGGGCCTGGTTCCTGTGGCCGGCCTGGCCGCTGGTGCTGTGGACGCTGTGGCAGTGGCGCCGCCACCTGACGCACCGCCACATCTCGGTGCCGCTGGTCACGGTCGTCGTCGCGATGGTCTCGGCCATCGCCACGAACATGAACGACCGCGTGCTGATGCTGGCCATCCCCGGGCTGGCGGTGCTGGCGGCGTTCGCGCTGCCGACGCTCAAGCGCGCGAGCTCGGCGGCGATCGACTGGTTCTCGATGTTCTTCTTCACGTTCGGGGCGGTCGCGATCTGGTTCTTCTACGTCGCGATGCAGACCGGCGTGCCGGCCAAGCCGGCGGCCAACGCGCTGCGCCTGGTGCCGGGCTTCACGGTGCGCTTCGAACCCGTCGAGCTGGCCTTCGCCGCGGCCGGCACGCTGGCCTGGCTGTGGCTGCTGCGCTGGCGCACCGGCCGCCACCGCGAGGCGCTGTGGAAGAGCATGGTCATCCCGGCCGGCGGCGTGGCGCTGTGCTGGCTGCTGATGATGACGCTGTGGCGTGCGCCGCTGGACTACGCGCGCAGCTCGCGGCCCGAGATCGAGCAGATGCAGCATCACCTGCCCGCCGGCAGCTGCCTCGCGGCACCGGCGGCGCCGGCGGTCGCGGTCGCGGCGCTGGAGGTCTTCGGCCGCTACCGCGTCGACGCCCGGCCCGACGCCGCCGGCGGCGACTGCGGGCATCTGCTGTACCGCGTGCGGGGCCTGAAGGCGCCGCCGGCGCCGGCCGGCTGGCAGCACGTCGCCACCTTCCAGCGCATGAACGACCGCGGTGAACGCCTGGCGCTGTACCGGCGTCAGCCGACCGCGGCCGGCGAGGCGGCCACCGCGACACGCTGACGCAGCCGCGCCGCCGGGAACACCAGCCTGAAGCACGAGCCCTTGCCGGGCTCGCTGCGCACGTCGATCTCGCCGCCGTGGCGCTGCACGACGTGCTTGACGATCGACAGCCCCAGCCCGGTGCCGCCGGTCTCGCGCGAGCGGCTGCCGTCGACGCGGTAGAAACGTTCGGTCAGCCGCGGCAGGTGCTCGCGCGCGATGCCGACGCCGGTGTCGGCGACCTCGATCTCGGCGCTGCCGTCGTCGCGGGCGCGAAAACGCAGGTCGATGCGGCCGCCTTCGGGCGTGTAGCGCACGGCGTTGCCGACGAGGTTGCCGATCGCGCTGAGCAGCTCGGTCTCGCTGCCGGCGATCTCGAAGTCCTCGCCGCCGGCGGCGTCGATCTCGTGGCGGCCGGCCGACAGCGCGCGGCCGTCAGCCTCGGCGCGGCGCAGCAGCGCGGACACCGATGACCAGCGGTCCGGCGGCGGCCGCGGGCTGCCTTCGAGCTGCGCCAGCGTCAGCAGGTCGGCCACCAGGGCCTGCATGCGGTCGGTCTGCTGCGCCATCAGCTTGAGCACACGCTCGCGCTCGACCGGCGTCAGCGGCAGCGAGGCCATGGTCTCGACGAAGCCGGCGAGCACCGTCAGCGGCGTGCGGATCTCGTGCGAGACGTTGGCGACGAAGTCGCGCCGCATCGCGTCGGCCCGTTCGCGCTCGGTGACGTCCAGCGACAGCACCAGGCGCAGGCCTTCGCCGTACTCGCGCACGATGACCGAGAAGCTGCGCCGGCCCAGCGGGTCGACGAGGGACAGCGTGTCGGAGAAGTCGCCGGCCTGCAGGAACTGCACGAAGGCCGGCTGGCGCACGAGGTTGGTGACGCGCTGGCGCCGGTCGCGCACCGGGTCGAGGCCGAAGTGGTCGGCGGCCACCGAGTTGCACCACTCGATCTGGCCGCCGGCGTCGAGCAGCATGACGCCGTTGGGCGAAGCCTCGATCGCCGACAGGAACTGCTCCAGGCGCTCGCGCTCGCGTTCGATCTGCGCCTCGCGCTGGCGCAGCGCGCGCTCGACCCGGTAGCCGAGCTCGCCCCAGAAACCGGTGTCGCGCGGCGCGCCACGCGCCTGGTCGCCGCGCAGCCAGCCCAGCAGACGCCGGCCGCGCCAGCCCTCGACCGCGGCCGCCAGCGCAGCGAAGAAGGCGGCGCCCAGCGGCGCGCCCAGGCCGGGCTGGCCGACGGAGCGCCCGACGACGTCACCGACCAGCGCACCGAGCGCGCCGGCGAGCATCGCCCAGACGGCGCGCGACAGCAGTGCACCCATGAGGGATCAGGCGGCGACGCTGCCCAGCTGCTGCGTCATGCGGTAGCCCGCACCACGCACGGTCTCGATCAGCGCCGAACACTGCGCCGGCGCCAGCGCCTCGCGCAGGCGCTTGACGTGCACGTCGACCGTGCGCTCCTCGATGAACACGTGGTCGCCCCAGACGCGGTCGAGCAGCTGCGCGCGGCTGTGCACACGCTCGGGGTGCGTCATCAGGAAGTGCAGCAGGCGGAACTCGGTCGGGCCCATCTTGACCTCGCGCAGCTCGCCGTCGACGCGGCGCGTGACGCGGCGCGTGGCCGGGTCCAGGCGCAGGCCGGCGACCTCGACCGGGCTGTCCAGCGCCTCGGGCGCCTTGCGCCGCAGCACGGCACGCATGCGCGCCAGCAGCTCCTTCGGCGAGAACGGCTTGGTCAGGTAGTCGTCGGCGCCGGCGTCGAGGCCGGCGATCTTGTCGGCCTCCTCGTTACGCGCCGTCAGCATGATGATCGGGATCTCGCGCGTGCGCGTCTCGGCACGCCAGCGGCGCGCCAGCTGCAGCCCGCTCTGGCCGGGCAGCATCCAGTCGACGAGCACCAGGTCGGGCAGCACGCGGTCGACGGCGGCCTGGGCCTGGTCGGCCGTGGCGGCGACCGTGACCTCGTAGCCGGCGTGGCGCAGGTTGATCGAGATGAGTTCGGCGATCGCCGATTCGTCTTCGACGACGAGAACGTGGCTCATCGTGCCTCCTTGTGCCTCAGCGCACGACGTTCTCGACCGCCTCGACCGAGGCGTGCCGCACGTCCGTGCCCTTGACGACGTAGATGATGGCTTCGGCGAGGTTCTTGGCGTGGTCGCCCACCCGCTCGATGGCCTTGGCGACGAAGACCAGGTCGATGCTCGAGGAGATCGTGCGCGGGTCTTCCATCATGTAGGTGATCAGCTTGCGCAGCAGGCCGTCGAACTCCTGGTCGATCTGGTCGTCCTGCTTGAGCACCTCGAGCGCACGCGCGGTGTCCAGGCGGGCGAAGGCGTCGAGCGCCTTGCGCAGCTGGGCGAGCGCCAGGTTGGCCTCGAAGTCCAGGTCGGCCACCGGCAGGCGCAGCCGGCTGGAGACGCCGGTGTTGATCAGGCGCTGCACGGTGCGCGCGATGCGCGCGGCTTCGTCGCCGACACGCTCGAGGTTGCCGATCGTGCGGCTGACGGCGATCAGCAGGCGCAGGTCGCGCGCGGTCGGCTGGCGGCGGGCGATGATCGCCGACAGGTCGCGGTCGATCTCGACCTCGAACTGGTTGACCCGCTCCTCCTGCTGCAGCACCTGCGAGGCGGTCTCGCCGCTGAACTGCGTCAGCGCGTAGATCGCCTGCGCGACCTGGGCCTCGACGAGGCCGCCCATCTCCAGCACGCGGTTGGAGATGCCGCTGAGCTCGGCGTCGAATTGCGTCGAAAGGTGTTTGTCGGTCATGGTCGGGTCCTCGACGCGGGGGGCATCAACCGAAGCGGCCGGTGATGTAGTCCTCGGTGTCCTTCTTCTTCGGCTTCATGAAGATGTCGGTCGTGGCGCCGAACTCGACCAGGTCGCCGAGGTACATGTAGGCGGTGTAGTCGGAGCAGCGCGCCGCCTGCTGCATGTTGTGGGTGACGATCATCACCGTGTAGTCGGCCTTGAGCTCGTGGATCAGCTCCTCGATCTTGCCGGTGGAGATCGGGTCCAGCGCCGAGCAGGGTTCGTCGAGCAGCAGCACCTCGGGCTTGATGGCGATGCCGCGCGCGATGCACAGGCGCTGCTGCTGGCCGCCCGAGAGGCCGGCGCCGCTCTGGCCGAGCTTGTCCTTGACCTCGTTCCACAGCGCCGCCTTCTTCAGCGCCCACTCGACACGCTCGTCCATCTCGACGCGCGGCAGCGACTCGAACAGCCGCACGCCGAAGGCGATGTTGTCGTAGATCGACATCGGGAACGGCGTCGGCTTCTGGAACACCATGCCGACCTTGGCGCGGATCAGCGAGACGTCGGTCTTGCTGCCGAGGATGTTCTCGCCGTCGAGCAGGATCTCGCCCTCGGCGCGCTGCTCCGGGTAGAGCTCGAACATGCGGTTGAAGGTGCGCAGCAGCGTGCTCTTGCCGCAGCCCGACGGGCCGATGAAGGCCGTGACCTTGCGCTCGGGGATGTCGAGGTTGATGCGCTTCAACGCATGGAAGTTGCCGTAATAGAAGTTCAGGTCGCGCACCGAGATCTTGACCTTCTCGGTGGTCGGCAGGTCGACGGGTCGGTCCATCGCGGAGAGCCTTATTGCTTGTTGCGGAACAGCACGCGGGCGAGGATGTTCAGCCCGAGCACGCCCAGCGTGATGAGGAAGACGCCGGCCCACGCGAGCTTCTGCCAGTTCTCGTAGGGGCTCATCGCGAACTTGAAGATCGTCACCGGCAGACTGGCCATCGGCTGGCTGACGTCCAGCGTGAAGAACTGGTTGGACAGCGCGGTGAACAGCAGCGGTGCGGTCTCGCCGGAGATGCGCGCCAGCGCCAGCAGCACGCCGGTGACGACGCCGGCCAGCGAGGCCTTCAGCGTCACCGAGGCGATGACCTTCCACTTCGGCGTGCCCAGCGCGTAGGCGGCTTCGCGCAGCGAGTTCGGGATCAGGCCGAGCATGGTCGCCGTCGTGCGCACGACGACCGGGATGACGATCAGCGCCAGCGCCAGCACGCCGGCGAAGGCCGAGAAGCTGCGGGTGTGCGCCACCACCGCCGAGTAGACGAACAGGCCGATGACGATCGACGGCGCGGACAGCAGGATGTCGTTGATGAACTCGGTGGTGCGGCCCAGCCAGGTGCGCTGGCCGTACTCGGAGAGGTAGATGCCGCAGAGCACGCCGATCGGCGTGCCCAGCAGCGTCGCCAGACCGACCATGACCAGCGAGCCCACGATGGCGTTGGCCAGGCCGCCGGTCTCGGCCAGCGGCGGCGGCGTCGAGACGGTGAAGACCTGCAGCGTCAGCCCGGCATAGCCCAGGCGCACGGTCTCGACGAGGATCCAGACCAGCCAGAAGACGCCGAAGGCCATCGCCGCCAGCGCCAGCGTCAGCGCGATGACGTTGACGCGCTTGCGCCGCGCGTGCATGGCCAGGCGGCCGGCGCCGAAGGAGTCGGCGAGGCTCATGAACGGCTCCCTTCACCCTTGCGCAGCCGCACCAGCAGCAGGCGCGAGAAGGCCAGGACGACGAAGGTGATGAGGAACAGCACGAGGCCCAGGTAGATCAGCGAGGCCTGATGCAGGCCGGCCTCGGCCTCGGCGAACTCGTTGGCCAGCGCCGAGGTGATGCTGTTGGCGGCCTCGAACAGCGACAGCGAGTCGAGCTGGTTGAAGTTGCCGATGACGAAGGTGACGGCCATCGTCTCGCCGAGCGCGCGGCCCAGGCCGAGCATGATGCCGCCGACGACGCCGGTCTTGGTGTAGGGCAGCACGACCTTCCAGACGACCTCCCAGGTCGTCGCGCCCAGGCCGTAAGCCGATTCCTTGAGCAGCGGCGGCGTGACGTCGAAGACGTCGCGCATCGTCGCGGCGATGAACGGGATCACCATGATCGCGAGGATGATCCCCGCCGACAGGATGCCGATGCCCACCGGCGGGCCGCTGAACAGCGCGCCGAGCACCGGCACCTCGCCGAACAGCGACTGCAGCGGGCCCTGGACGTAGGTGGCCAGGATCGGCCCGAAGACCAGCAGGCCCCACATGCCGTAGACGATCGACGGCACCGCGGCGAGCAGCTCGATGGCCGTGCCCAGCGGCCGCTTCAGCCACTTGGGCGCCAGCTCGGTGAGGAACAGCGCGATGCCGAAGCTCACCGGCACCGCGATCAGCAGCGCGATCAGCGAGGTGGCGATCGTGCCGTAGATCATCACCAGGCCGCCGAACTTCTGCTGCACCGGGTCCCAGTCCTTGGACCAGAGGAAACCCAGGCCGAACTCCTGGATCGCCGGCGCAGCGCCGATCAGCAGCGAGATGATGATGCCGGCCAGCAGCGCCAGCGTGAGAAGCGCGGCGCCATGGGCCAGCGCCGAGAACAGCGCGTCGGCCCAGGGACCGTCCCGCCGCTTGCGCGGCGGCTGGCCCTTCGGGGCCGCTCGTGCCATGTCGCGATCCTGCTCGTAGGGGGTCGCGGGGAGTGTAGCGGCCAAGAGGAGCTCCGGTTCCCTGGTGACGTGACGATCGGACAGGCGATTACTTGAAGGCGATCGCCTTGCCGGCGCCGTCCTTCAGCTCGGTCGCCCACTGCTTGCGGATCAGGTCCTTGACCGAGGCCGGCAGCGGCACGTAGTCGAGTTCCTCGGCCATCTTGTCGCCGTTGGTGTAGGCCCAGTCGAAGAACTTCAGCGAGGCCGCCGCGCTGGCCGGCTTGTCCTGCGCCTTGTGCATCATGATGAAGGTCGCGCCGGTGATCGGCCAGCTGTCCTTGCCGGGCTGCTCGGTCAGCACCTGATAGAAGCTCTTGGCCCAGTCGGCGCCGGCGGCGGCGGCCTTGAAGGCGGTGTCATCCGGGGCGACGAAGCTGCCGGCCTGGTTCTTCAGCAGCACATAGGCCATCTTGTTCTGCTTGGCATAGGCGTACTCGACGTAGCCGATCGAGTTCGGCAGGCGCTGCACGAAGGCCGACACGCCTTCGTTGCCCTTGCCGCCGGCGCCGGTCGGCCAGTTGACGGCCGTGCCTTCGCCGACCTTGGCCTTCCACTCGGCGTTCACCTTCGACAGGTAGTTGGTGAACAGGAAGCTGGTGCCGGAGCCGTCGGCGCGGCGCACCGGGGCGATCTTGGTGTCGGGCAGCGCGACACCCGGGTTCAGCGCGGCGATCGCCGGGTCGTTCCACTTCTGGACCTTGCCCAGGTAGATGTCGCCCAGCACCTGGCCGGTGAGCTTGAGCTGGCCCGGCTTGATGCCGGCGACGTTGACCACCGGCACGACGCCGCCGATCACCGTCGGGAACTGGATCAGGCCGTCCTTGGCGAGCTCGGCGTCGGCCAGCGGTGCGTCGCTGGCGCCGAAGTCGACGGTCTTGCCGCGGATCTGGCGCATGCCGGCACCCGAGCCCACCGACTGGTAGTTGATGCGCACGCCGGTGGCCTTGTTGTAGGCGTCGGCCCACTTGGCGTAGATCGGGGCGGGGAACGAGGCGCCGGCGCCGGTCACGTCCTGGGCCCAGGCGAAGGAGGTGCCGAGCGCCATCGTGGCGGCCAGCGCGATACCGCGGGACAGATTCAGAGTCATCGATTGCACCTTGTGGAGGGTGGGGTGAGGTCCTGACGTTCGGGCTGGACTCTAGAAAGGCTTCGTGACGGCGCTGTGACACCTGCCGAAAGGACTGTCATCGACGCGATCCCGTCACGCGGAGGTCACGGGAACGTCACGAACGCCGCCTAGCCTTGCGCCGGACGATTTCCCTTCAGACCGGAGACCTTTCGATGACCCGCACTCCCCGCCTCTTTCTCGGCGCCCTGGCGCTGACCGCCTCGGCCTGGCTCGCCGGTTGCGCCACCACGCCGGCGCCGACGACGATCGCCGACACCGCGGCGCGCACGCCCGAGCTGTCGACGCTGAACCGCCTGATCCAGGAAGCCGGCCTCGCCGACACGCTGCGCGGCGCCGGCCCGTACACCGTCTTCGCGCCCAGCGACGAGGCCTTCAAGGCCGTGCCGGCCAAGACCATGGCCGAGCTGTCGACGAACAAGGAACTGCTGAAGTCGGTGCTCGGCTACCACGTGCTGCCGGGCAAGGTGACGGCCGCCGAGGTCAAGGACGGCCAGGTCGCGACGCTGCAGGGCGCCAAGGTCGCCGTCTCGCACGCCGGCGACTTCGTCACCGTCGACGAGGCGCTGGTGCAGAAGGCCGACGTGCCGGCGACCAACGGCGTGATCCACGTCGTCGACCGCGTGCTGATGCCGCCGAAGAAGTGATTGAAAAGGGCCGCCCGAGGCGGCCCTGTCGCACGATGACGAGCCGCCCGGCCTCCCGGCCCGCGGCTCGTCTTGCGTTCAGCCGCGCACGGCGGCCGCGGCCAGGCGCTCGGCGCAGCGGCGGCCCAGTTCGCCGTCGCGCGCCTCGACCATCACACGCAGCACCGGCTCGGTGCCCGAGGCGCGGATCAGCACCCGGCCACCGTCGCCGAGTTCACGCTCGACGGTCTCGCGCACGTCCTGCAGCGCGGCGTTGCGCGTCCAGTCGCTGCCCTCGGGCAGGCGGACGTTGAGCAGCGTCTGCGGGAACAGGTCCACGCCTTCGAGCAGCGCGGCCAGCAGCCGGCCGGCGCGACGCACCGCCTGCAGCACCTGCAGCGCGCTGACGATGCCGTCACCGGTGGTGTGGCGGTCCAGCGCCAGCAGATGGCCGGAGCCTTCGCCGCCGAGCTGCCAGCCGCGCGCGGCCAGTTCCTCGAGCACGTAGCGGTCGCCGACCTTGGCGCGCACCATCGGCACGCCGCGGCGCTGCAGCGCCTGCTCGACGGCGATGTTGGTCATCAGCGTGCCGACGACGCCCGGCACCACCTGGCCCTGCGTCAGGCGGTCGTGGGCCAGCACGTACAGCAGTTCGTCGCCGTTGTAGAGCCGGCCCTGGGCGTCGACCATCAGCAGCCGGTCGGCGTCGCCGTCCAGCGCCACGCCGTAGTCGGCGCAGTGCTCGGCGACGGCCGCCACCAGCGCCTTCGGCGAGGTCGCGCCGACGCCGGCGTTGATGTTCAGGCCGTCGGGCTCGCAACCGATCTTCACGACCGTGGCGCCGAGCTCGTGGAAGACGTCGGGGGCGACGTGGTAGGCGGCGCCGTGCGCGGCGTCGACGACGATCTTCAGCCCGCGCAGCGACAGGCTGTGCGGCACGGTGCTCTTGCAGAACTCGATGTAGCGGCCGCTGGCGTCGGCGAGGCGGCGCGCCTTGCCCAGACCGGCGGAGTCGACCCACTGCGCCGGCTCCTGCAGCGCGGCCTCGACCTCGCGTTCCCACTCGTCGGGCAGCTTCTCGCCGGCGGCGGAGAAGAACTTGACGCCGTTGTCGGCGAACGGGTTGTGCGAGGCGCTGATGACGACGCCCAGATCCAGCCGCAGCGCGCGTGTCAGATAGGCGACGCCGGGGGTCGGCAGCGGGCCGCTCAGCAGCACGTCGACACCGGCCGAGGCAAAGCCGGCTTCCAGCGCCGACTCGATCATGTAGCCCGAGATGCGGGTGTCCTTGCCGACCAGCACCGTCGGGCGTGCGCTGCTGCGGCGCAGCACGCGGCCGACCGCGTGGCCCAGGCGCAGCATGAAGTCCGGCGTGATCGGGGCGCGGCCGACGGTGCCGCGGATGCCGTCGGTGCCGAAATAGGTTCTGCTCATGGGGTGATTGTCGCGGTTGGCGGCGGCGCCCGGCGCCCCCGCAAGCGTGGATTTGAGCCGGCTCAGGCGGCCGGGCGGCGGCAGCCGGCCACCGCCGACCAGACCTTGAGCGCATCGACGGTGGCGCCGACGTCGTGCACGCGCACGATGCGCGCACCGCGTTCGACGGCCATCAGCGCCGCGGCGACGCTGGCCGCCAGGCGCTCGCCGGCCGGCCGGCCGGTCAGCTGGCCGAGCGTGCCCTTGCGCGACCAGCCGACCAGCAGCGGCATCTGCAGGTCCAGCAGTTCGCGCTGGCGCGCCAGCAGCTCGAGGTTGTGCGCGGCGGTCTTCGCGAAGCCGACGCCGGGGTCCGCGGCGATGCGCTCGCGCGCGATGCCGGCGGCCTCCAGCGCGGCCGCCCGCTCGCGCAGGAAGCCGGCGACCTCGGCAACGACGTCGTCGTAGTCGGTCAGCGACTGCATCGTGGCCGGCTCGCCGCGCATGTGCATGACGCAGACGCCGGCCGTCGGGTGCGCCGCCACCGCCTCGAGGGCACCGGGGCGCAGCAGCGAGCGCACGTCGTTGACGATGTCCGCGCCGGCCGCCAGCACCGCGCGCATGACCTCCGGGGTGCTCGTGTCGACCGAGACCGGAACGCCCAGCGTCACGGCGTGGCGCACCACGGGCAGCACGCGCGCCAGTTCCTCGTCGACGTCGGGCGCCACCGAGCCGGGCCGGGTGGACTCGCCGCCAATGTCCAGGATGTCGACGCCCTGCTCGACCAGCGCGTCGCAGTGCGCCCGGGCCGCGTCGGCGTCACGGTAGCGCCCGCCGTCGGAGAACGAGTCGGGCGTGGCGTTGACGATGCCCATCACGCGCGGGCGCGACAGGTCGATGCGGAAACGTGCGGTCTGCCAGACGGCGGCGGAAGCGGACATCCTGGGTGGAGCGGTTGAGTCGTCGAGAGAGGCAGTGTGCCTTGGTGGCGCGGAGGCGGGACGGGCCGCCGAACTCAGGGGTCAGGTCTCGGCCGAACTCAGGGGTCAGGTCTCGGCCGAACTCAGGGGTCAGGTCTCATGAGACCTGACCCCGTTCTTCAGCTGGGGTCAGGTCTCGTGAGACCTGACCCCGAATGCCTGACCCCGAATGCCGGCGCTCAGCGGAAACGAACGCGGGGCCCGAAGGCCCCGCGTTCCCGGCGTCGTGCGAGCTCAGACCGTCGCCGGCGTGCCGTCCGGATGCGCCGGAGGCGTGGTGCCGCCGCCCTTGTTGGCCGACGGCGTCCAGTCCTTCGGCGGGCGCGGCGGCTTGCCGGACATGATGTCGTCGATCTGCTCGGCGTCGATCGTCTCCCACTCGAGCAGCGCCTGGGCCATCGAGTGCATCTTGTCCTGGTGGTCCTCGATCAGCTTGCGCGCGACGACGTAGCGCTCGTCGATGATGCGGCGGATGACCTCGTCGACCTTGCGCATGGTCTCCTCGGACATCGTCGTCGTCTTGGTCACCGAACGGCCGAGGAAGACCTCGCCTTCGTTCTCGGCGTAGACCATCGGGCCCAGCTCGTCGGTCATGCCGTAGCGCGTGACCATGTCGCGCGCTATCTGCGTCGCACGCTCGAAGTCGTTGCTGGCGCCGGTGGTCATCTGGTTCATGAACACCTCTTCGGCGATGCGGCCGCCGAACAGCACCGAGATCGTCGACAGCATGCGCTCCTTGTCCATGCTGTAGCGGTCGCCTTCGGGCAGCTGCATCGTCACGCCCAGCGCACGGCCACGCGGGATGATCGTCACCTTGTGCACCGGGTCGGTCTTGGGCAGCAGGCGCGCGACGAGCGCGTGGCCGGCCTCGTGGTAGGCCGTGTTCTTGCGCTCCTCCTCGGGCATGACCATGGACTTGCGCTCGGGGCCCATCATGATCTTGTCCTTGGCCTTCTCGAAGTCGACCATCTCGACGACGCGGCCGTTGCGGCGCGCAGCGAAGAGGGCCGCCTCGTTGACCAGGTTGGCCAGGTCGGCACCGGAGAAGCCCGGCGTGCCGCGCGCCAGGATGTCGGCGCGGATGTCCTGGCCGACCGGCACCTTGCGCATGTGCACGTTGAGGATCTGCTCGCGGCCGCGCACGTCGGGCAGCGTCACGTAGACCTGGCGGTCGAAACGGCCCGGGCGCAGCAGCGCCGGGTCAAGGATGTCGGGCCGGTTGGTGGCCGCCATCACGATGACGCCGAGGTTGGTCTCGAAGCCGTCCATCTCGACGAGCATCTGGTTCAGCGTCTGCTCGCGCTCGTCGTTGCCGCCGCCCAGGCCGGCACCGCGGTGGCGGCCGACGGCGTCGATCTCGTCGATGAAGATGATGCAGGGCGCGCTCTTCTTCGCCTGCTCGAACATGTCGCGCACACGCGCCGCGCCGACGCCGACGAACATCTCGACGAAGTCGGAGCCGGAGATGCTGAAGAACGGCACCTTGGCCTCGCCGGCGATGGCCTTGGCCAGCAGCGTCTTGCCGGTTCCCGGCGGGCCGACCAGCAGCACGCCGCGCGGGATGCGCCCACCCAGCTTCTGGAACTTCTGCGGGTCCTTCAGGAAGTCGACGAGCTCCTTGACCTCTTCCTTGGCCTCGTCGCAGCCGGCGACGTCGGCGAAGGTGGTCGAGTTGTTGGCCTCGTCGAGCATGCGCGCCTTGCTCTTGCCGAAGCTGAAGGCGCCGCCCTTGCCGCCGCCCTGCATCTGGCGCATGAAGTACACCCAGACGCCGATCAGCAGCAGCATCGGGCCCCAGCTGACGAGGATGCTCATCAGCACCGAGGGCTCCTCGCGCGGCTTGACGTCGAACTTGATGTTGTTGTTGATCAGGTCGCCGACGAGGCCGCGATCGAGGTAGGTCGCCGTGCTGCGCAGGCGCTTGTCGTCCGTCGTCGTCGCGATGATCTCGGTGCCGCCGCCGGGGTTCTCCTGCAGCGTGACCGACTTGATGCGCTTGCTGCGCACTTCCTCGAGGAAGTCGGAGTAGCCGATCTGGTTGCCCGCCGCCGCCCCCCGGTCGAACTGCTTGAAGACGGTGAAGAGCACGAGGGCGATCACCAGCCAGACGGCGACCTTGGAAAACCACTGATTGTTCACCGCGGCTCCTTCTCCAGTTCAACGGCGCGGAAGGCCACCACGCGGGCCAACCGAATTCCACGGTAGGTGGGGATCATTCTATTCGACACAAGGGTATGGGCCTGGACGAGAAAAACCGGGTGAAACACCACCGGACAGCGTCATTTTCCGCTGTCGGCGACGCCCTTGCCGTTCTTGGGGCCGATGCCGACCAGAAAGGTCTCGGCCGACTTGTCGCGCGAGGCCTTGGGCTTGATCGGCTTGACGACGCGAAAGCTGTCCTTGAAGAGCTTGACGAGCTGGCTGTAGCCGCTGCCGTGGAAGGCCTTGCAGACCAGCGCCCCTTCGGGCTTGAGGTGCTGGAGCGCGAACTCGACCGCCAGTTCCACCAGGTGCGCGATGCGCGCCGCGTCCGAGACCGGAATGCCCGACAGGTTGGGCGCCATGTCCGAGACCACGATGTCGACCGGACGGCCGGCGAGCTCGGCGGCTAGGCGGGCGGCGACCTCGTCCTCGCGGAAGTCGCCCTGCAGGAAGGTGACGCCTTCGATCGGCTCGAAGTCGAGGATGTCCAGCGCGATGATCGTGCCGTCGAGCGCGCCCGCCGCGGCGCCTTCGGGTGCGAAGCGGCGGCGCAGGTACTGGCTCCAGGCGCCGGGCGTGGCACCCAGGTCGACGGCCACCTGGCCGGGCTTGATCAGCCCGAGGGCCTCGTCGATCTCCTTGAGCTTGTAGGCGGCACGCGAACGATAGCCGTCGCGCTGGGCTGCCTTCACGTACGGATCGGTCAGGTGATCGTGCAGCCAGGCTCGATTGACGCGTTTGCTCTTCGATGATTTCATTCGTCGGTCGATAATACGGCGATGCCCGCCATTGAACTCACGCCTGCCGAGCGCAAGCAACACCGCGCCGACGCCCACCACCTCGACCCGGTCGTCCTGATCGGAGCCGACGGCCTGACCCCCGCGGTGGTCAAGGAGACCGACGCGGCGCTGAACGCCCACGGACTGATCAAGGTCCGCATCTTCTCCGACGACCGCAACGCCCGTGCGGCGATGATGGCCCAGCTGGCCGGCGAGCTGAACGCCGCGCCGGTGCAGCAGATCGGCAAGCTGCTGGTGCTGTGGCGCCCGATCCCGGCCAAGGAGAAGACCGAGCGCGAGGACCGCAAGCCGGGGCCGCGTGTCGTCAAGCTGGTCAAGTTCTCCAAGAGCGGCAACCACCGCGCGACGGTCACGAAGGTCAAGGTCTACGGCAACCAGCGGGTCACCGCCGGCGGCCAGATCAAGCGCGTGAAGCCGCGCGCCACCAGCGTCAAGAAGAAGGTCTCGGACTGAGCGTCGCGCGCCAGGCCAGCACCATCACCAGGATGCACTTGAGCGCGTAGAACGCGCTGCTGATCGCATGCAGGGCGCCGAACGACAACGGCCCCTGCCCCAGGCGCGCCGCCGGCATCATCGGCTGGATGACGAAATAGCCGGCGACGGTGCAGAAGATCGCACCCAGCGCCAGGCCGAAGCCCCACGAGAACTGCGCGCCGCCATCACGCCGCACGCAGGCACGCTCCAGCAGCACCATCACGACGCCCAGCGCGAGGCTGGTATAGGCTTCCTGCGCCAGCATGCGCGCAGCCAGCCGGCCGGCGTCGGCCTGCGGCAGCAGCGCGAACCCCGCCGGCGTCGCCAGCAGCGCGACGCACAGCAGCCAGCCGGCCCACAGGCCCGGCAGCAGGCGACGCCAGCGCTGCAGCGCCATCGTCAGAGGTACTTCACCTCGACGATCTCCCAGTGCCTGACGCCGCCCGGCGCCTGCACCTCGGCGACGTCGCCGGCCATCTTGCCGATCAGCGCCCGCGCGATCGGGCTGCTGATCGAGATCCGGCCTTCCTTCAGGTCGGCCTCGTCGTCACCGACGATCTGGTAGGTGACCTCGGCCCCGGTGTCCTCGTCGGCGAGGTCGACCGTGGCGCCGAAGACGACCTTGCCGCCGGCGTCCAGCGCCGACGGGTCGATGACCTGGGCCGCGGCGAGCTTGCCCTCGAGCTCCTTGATCCGGCCTTCGATGAAGCCCTGCTTGTCCTTGGCCGCGTCGTACTCGGCGTTCTCGGACAGGTCGCCCTGGGCACGAGCCTCGGCGATGGCCTGGATGACCGCATGGCGCTCGACGGTCTTCAGGCGTTGCAGTTCTTCCTTCAGCTTTTCGGCGCCGCGCCGGGTCAGGGGGATGGTGGCCATGGTGAGCGTCTTGTGTTCGGACAAAGTGAATCCGCCGCAGGGGCCCGGTCGGGCGCCTGCGGCGGATCAGCGAAGGGCCGGAGTCTAATTCAGTTCCGCGTGCAATTCCTGCAGCGAAAGCACTTCGAGGTCATCCTGGTGCTTCAGCGCCTCGGTGGCCGCCTCGCTGCCGGCCATCGTCGTGTAATAGGTGACACGATTGGCCAGAGCCGCCGTACGGATATAACGCGAATCGGCAATCGCCGTGCGCGTTTCGTCCACCGTCGTGAAGACCAGCTGCACCTCGCCGGCCTTGACCTTGTCGGCAATGTGCGGGCGGCCGTCCTTGACCTTGTTGACGAGCTTCACCGGCACGCCGGCGTCGGCGATCGCCTGCGCCGTGCCCTTGGTGGCGAGCACCTCGTAGCCGAGGTCGACCAGATCGGCAGCGACCTTCACGGCGCGCTGCTTGTCGCTGTTCTTCACCGTGATGACGACCGTGCCCTTCTCGGGCAGGCGCGAACCGGCGCCGAGCTGGCTCTTGAGCATCGCCTCGCCGAAGGTCCTGCCGACGCCCATCACCTCGCCGGTCGAGCGCATCTCCGGGCCGAGGATCGGGTCGACGCCGGGGAACTTGTTGAACGGGAAGACCGCTTCCTTGACGCTGAAGAACGGCGGCACGATCTCCTCGCCGATGCCCTGCTCGTCCAGCGACCGCCCGGCCATGCAGCGCGCGGCGATCTTGGCCAGCGGGCGGCCGGTGGCCTTGCTGACGAAGGGCACGGTGCGCGAGGCGCGCGGGTTCACCTCGAGCACGTAGACGACGGCGTCGTCGCCCTCGCCCTGGACGGCGAACTGGGTGTTCATCAGGCCGACGACGCCCAGCGCCTTGGCCATCGCCGCGGCCTGGCGGCGCATCTCGTCCTGCAGCGCCGGCGACAGCGAGTACGGCGGCAGCGAGCAGGCCGAATCGCCGCTGTGGATGCCGGCGGCCTCGACGTGTTCCATGATGCCGCCGATCAGCACCTTGCCCGTCGCGTCAGCGATGCAGTCGACGTCGACCTCGACGGCGTCGTCGAGGAAGCGGTCGAGCAGCACCGGGCTCTTGTCGCTGACCTTGACCGCCTCGCGCATGTAGCGCTCGAGGTCCTTGTCGCCGTGCACGATCTCCATCGCGCGGCCGCCGAGCACGTAGCTCGGGCGCACGACCAGCGGATAGCCGATCTCGTGGGCCAGCGCCAGCGCCTGCTCCTCGGTGCGCGCGGTGCGGTTGGGCGGCTGCTTCAGGCCGAGTTCGTGCAGCAGCTTCTGGAAGCGCTCGCGGTCCTCGGCGATGTCGATCGAGTCAGGCGTCGTGCCGATGATCGGCACGCCGGCGCGCTCGAGGTCCAGCGCCAGCTTCAGCGGCGTCTGGCCGCCGTACTGGACGATGACGCCGACCGGCTTTTCCTTGTCGACGATCTCCAGCACGTCTTCCAGCGTCACGGGCTCGAAGTACAGGCGGTCGCTGGTGTCGTAGTCGGTCGACACGGTCTCCGGGTTGCAGTTGACCATGATGGTCTCGTACCCGTCCTCGCGCATCGCCAGCGCCGCGTGCACGCAGCAGTAGTCGAACTCGATGCCCTGGCCGATGCGGTTGGGGCCGCCGCCGAGCACCATGATCTTCTTCTTGTCGGTGGGCTCGGCCTCGCACTCCTCGTCGTACGTGGAGTACATGTAGGCGGTCTGCGTCGCGAACTCGGCGGCGCAGGTGTCCACGCGCTTGTAGACCGGGCGCACGCCCAGTTCGTGGCGGCGCGCGCGCACCGCGTGCTGGTTCGTGCCCAGCAGCTTGGCCAGACGCTTGTCGGAGAAGCCCTTGGCCTTCAGCCAGCGCAGCTCGGCGGCCGACAGCGCGGCCAGGTCGGCACGCGCGGCGACCTGCTGCTCGGTGGTCACCAGGTCCTGGATCTGGGCCAGGAACCACGGGTCGACCGCGGTCTCCTCGAAGACCTCGTCCAGCGTCATGCCGATGCGAAAGGCGTCGGCCAGGAACAGGATGCGCTCGGGGCCGACGTTGCCGATCTCGTCGACGATCTCGTCGCGGTCGGTGCTGCGCTCGGTCAGGCCGTCGATGCCGGTCTCCAGGCCGCGCAGCGCCTTCTGGAAGCTCTCCTGGAAGGTGCGGCCCATCGCCATCACCTCGCCGACGGACTTCATCTGCGTCGTCAGGTGCGGGTCGGCGGCGGGGAACTTCTCGAACGCGAAGCGCGGAATCTTGGTGACGACGTAGTCGATCGAGGGCTCGAAGCTGGCCGGCGTCGCGCCGCCGGTGATGTCGTTCTTCAGCTCGTCGAGCGTGTAGCCGACGGCCAGCTTGGCCGCGACCTTGGCGATCGGGAAGCCGGTGGCCTTGGACGCCAGCGCCGACGAACGCGACACACGCGGGTTCATCTCGATGACGATCAGGCGGCCATTGTTCGGATTGACCGAGAACTGGACGTTGGAGCCGCCGGTGTCGACGCCGATCTCGCGCAGGATCGCGATCGACGCGTTGCGCATCAGCTGGTATTCCTTGTCGGTCAGCGTCTGCGCGGGCGCCACGGTGATCGAGTCACCGGTGTGGATGCCCATCGGGTCGAGGTTCTCGATGGAGCAGACGATGATGCAGTTGTCCGCGCGGTCGCGGACGACTTCCATCTCGTACTCCTTCCAGCCGATCAGCGACTCCTCGATGAGCAGTTCCTTGGTCGGCGAAAGGTCGAGGCCGCGCTTGCAGATCTCCTCGAACTCCTCCGGGTTGTAGGCGATGCCGCCACCGGTGCCGCCCATCGTGAAGCTCGGGCGGATGACCATCGGGAAGCCCGTGCCGCCGATCTCGGACTGGATGCGCCGCTGCACCGCGAGCGCTTCCTCCATGCTGTGCGCGATGCCGCTCTTGGCCGATTCCAGCCCGATGGCCGTCATCGCGTCCTTGAACTTCATGCGGTCTTCGGCCTTCTCGATCGCGTGCTCGTTGGCGCCGATCATCTCGACGCCGTACTTGGCGAGCACGCCATGGCGGTGCAGATCCAGCGCGCAGTTCAGCGCCGTCTGGCCGCCCATCGTCGGCAGGATCGCGTCGGGGCGCTCCTTGGCGATGATCTTCTCGACGACCTGCCAGGTGATGGGCTCGATGTAGGTGACATCGGCCATCTCCGGGTCGGTCATGATCGTCGCCGGGTTGCTGTTGACGAGGATGACCTTGTAGCCCTCCTCGCGCAGCGCCTTGCAGGCCTGGGCGCCGGAATAGTCGAACTCGCAGGCCTGGCCGATGATGATCGGGCCGGCGCCGATGATGAGGATCTTGTGGATGTCGTTGCGCTTGGGCATGGGTCAGGCTCTCTCTTGCATCAGCGCCACGAAGCGGTCGAACAGGTAGCCGATGTCGTGCGGGCCGGGGCTGGCCTCGGGGTGTCCCTGGAAGCAGAAGGCCGGGCGGTCGGTGCGGGCCAGGCCCTGCAGCGTGCCGTCGAACAGGCTGACGTGCGTGGGGCGCAGGTTGGCACCCAGCGTCTTCTCGTCGACCGCGAAGCCGTGGTTCTGGCTGGTGATGCTGACGCGGCCGCTGTCCAGATCCTTCACCGGATGGTTGCCGCCGTGGTGGCCGAACTTCATCTTGAAGGTCTTCGCACCCGAGGCCAGGGCCATGATCTGGTGGCCCAGGCAGATGCCGAAGGTCGGCACGCCGGCGTCGATGATCTCGCGCGCCGCGGCGATGGCGTAGTCGCAGGGCTCCGGGTCGCCCGGGCCGTTGCTGAGAAAGACGCCGTCGGGTTTCAGCTTGAACACCTCGGCGGCCGGCGTCTTCGCCGGCACGACGGTGACGCGGCAGCCGCGGTCGGCCAGCAGGCGCAGGATGTTGCGCTTGACGCCGAAGTCGTAGGCGACGACGTGGAACTTGGCATCGACCAGCGTGCCGTGGCCACGGCCGAGCTGCCAGGACGTCTCGGTCCACTCGTAGGGCGCGTCGGCCGACACGACCTGGGCCAGGTCCAGCCCGGCCATCGACGGCGCGGCCTGGGCGGCGGCGACGGCGGCGGCGATCTCGGCTTCACCGACGACGGTGCCGGGCACGAAGCTGACGATGCAGCCGTTCTGCGCGCCGGTCGTGCGCAGCACGCGCGTCAGGCGTCGGGTGTCGATGCCGGCGATGGCCACCGTGCCCTCGCGCTCGAGGTACTGCGCCAGCGACAACGTGGCGCGGAAGTTGGAGACGCGCAGCGGCAGGTCCTTGATGACCAGGCCGGCGGCGTGAACCTTGGCGGCCTCGACGTCTTCCTCGTTGACGCCGACGTTGCCGATGTGCGGATACGTCAGCGTGACGATCTGCCGGCAATAGCTCGGGTCGGTGAGGATTTCCTGGTAGCCGGTGAGCGCGGTGTTGAACACCACCTCGCCGACGGTCCGACCGGGCGCGCCGATCGAGGTACCGAGGAAGGTCGTGCCGTCTGCGAGTGCGAGGAGTGCGGGGGGCAGGACGGGCAGCAAGTGAAAAGCTCCGGGATTCGCGCGCCCAGCGCCACCCGGTGAAGGGTGGTCCGAGGGGGAAACCGACGACGGAGTTTCGCTAGGGCTGCGGTGATGGCGGGTAAACCTGCTGAGTATAGCCGATTCGTGGAACCCACCGGTCAACGATCGTGATACAGCCCCGTGGCCGCAGCCGCGGAGGCGGCACTTCCCGCCGCCTGCCCCGCCAGGAGAACAGCCCAGGGCGCCGCGGGGCCATTCGACGAATGACGGAACCTACAATTGCTTTCCGACTCAAAGAGTCGTCTTTGTCACAACCCCCTTCGGAGGTCTGATGGATCGCACTTCGCCCACCTACGGCGGTTTCGCAGGCGGCGGCGTTCTGACCGCGCAGCGCAACCGCGTCCTGCGCAACACCTATGCGCTGCTCGCGCTGTCTCTCGTGCCGACCGTGCTCGGTGCCTGGATCGGCGTCACCACCGGCATCACGGCCAGCCTCGGCATGGGCATGAGCGCGCTGGTCTTCCTCGGCGGCGCGTTCGCGTTCATGTTCGCGATCGAGAAGACCAAGAACTCGGCGGCCGGCGTCGGCGTGCTGCTCGGCTTCACGTTCTTCATGGGCCTGATGCTGTCGCGCATGCTGGCGGCCATCCTCGGCTTCTCGAATGGCGCGTCGCTGATCATGACCGCCTTCGGCGGCACCGCGGCGGTGTTCTTCGCGATGGCCTCGCTGGCCACGGTGGTCAAGCGCGACCTGTCGAACCTGTCGAAGTTCCTGTTCGTCGGCGCGATCCTGCTGCTGGTCGCTGGCGTCATCAACATCTTCGTGCAGTCCAGCGCGCTGATGCTGACGCTGTCCGTCGCCGCGATCGGCATCTTCTCGGCCTTCATGCTGGTCGACGTCAAGCGTGTCATCGACGGCGGCGAGACGAACTACATCAGCGCCACGCTGGCGATCTACCTGGACATCTACAACGTGTTCCAGAGCCTGCTGATGCTGCTGGGCATCTTCGGCGGCGAACGCGACTGACGCTCGCACGAGCAACGAAAACGGGGCCCGAGGGCCCCGTTTTTCTTGTGCGTCGCGGACGCGTCAGCCAGCCTCGGGCGCGACTTCCACCCCGGCGAGCTCCGGCTGCGCCTCGCCCTCGGGGCGCGGGACGAGCGCCGCCTCGGTGCGCTCGAACACCGCGACGCTCTCGACGTGGGCGGTGTGCGGGAACATGTTGACGACGCCCGCGGCGACGCAGCGGAAGCCCGCCAGGTGCACGATCAGCCCGGCGTCGCGCGCCAGCGTCGCCGGGTTGCAGCTGACGTAGACGATGCGCCGCGGCGGCGTCCAGCCCTCGCGGCCGCGCAGCTCGGCCAGCGACTTGGCGAGCGCGAACGCGCCTTCGCGCGGCGGGTCCACGAGCCAGGCGTCGGCGGCGCCGCTGGTCATCAGCTCGTCGGCGCTCATCTCGAACAGGTTGCGCGCGGCAAAGCTGGTGTTGGCCGCGAGGCCGTTGGCGGCGGCGTTCTCGCGCGCCCGCTGCACCAGCGTCTCGCTGCCTTCGATGCCGTGCACTGCGGCCGCACGCCGCGCCAGCGGCAGCGTGAAGTTGCCCAGGCCGCAGAACCAGTCGACGACACGTTCGTGCGGCTTCGGGTCGAGCAGCCGCACCGCGCGGTCGACGAGCACGCGGTTGATCTGCGGGTTCACCTGCGTGAAGTCGGTCGGCTTGAACGGCATCGTCACGCCGTACTCGGGCAGCGAGTAAGAGAGCTGCGGCCCACCGTCGTCGAGACGGTGAACGGTCTCCGGCCCCTTGGGCTGCAGCCACCACTGCACACCGTGCTCGGCACCGAAGGCGCGCAGCCTGGCCGCATCGCCGGCCGACAAGGGCTCGAGGTGGCGCAGCACCAGCGCGACGACCTCGTCGCCGGCGGCCAGCTCGATCTGCGGCAGGCGGTCTCGCTGCTCCATCGCGCCGACCAGCTCGCGCAGCGCCGGCAGCATCGCGCTGACCTGGGCCGGCAGCACCGGGCACTCGAGCATGTCGGCGACGTAGCGCGACTTGCGCTCGTGAAAGCCCACCAGCACCGTGCCCTTCTTCGGCACGTAGCGCACCGACAGCCGCGCGCGCCAGCGATACCCCCAGGCCGGCCCGTGGACCGGGCGCAGCAGCCGCTCGGGCTTGACCTTGCCGAGATGCCAGAGGTTGTCCTCCAGCACCCGCTGCTTGACGGCGACCTGGGCCGCCGGATGCAGGTGCTGCATCTTGCAGCCGCCGCAAGCGCCCGCATGCAGCCCGAAGTGGGCGCAGCCCGGGCGCACGCGCTGCGAACTCTCGCGTGCCAGCGCGGAGAGCACGCCCTGCTCCCACTGGTTCTTGCGCCGCGCGACCTGCACCTGCACGGTCTCGCCCGGCAGCGCGCCTTCGATGAACACCACCTTGCCGTCGGCGCGATGCGCGACGCCCTGGGCCTCGAGGTCGAGCGACTCGACCTGCAGCCAATCCGTACCTGAACTCATGCCCCGATTATCCCGGGCCGGCGCCCCGACTCAGAACAGCGCGTCGCGATCGACGCCACGGCGCATCATGCGGCGCTTGAGCTTGAGCAGGGCTTCCTGCTGGATCTGGCGGATGCGCTCGCGCGTGAGGCCCAGTCGCACGGCCAGTTCCTCCAGCGTCTCGGGCTCGCGATCGTGCAGGCCGAAGCGGCCGGCAAGCACCTCGCGCTCGCGCTCGTTGAGCTCGGCCAGACCGTGGTCCAGCAGGTGCACGGCCTCGCGGCTGAGCGTCAGACCGAGCGGGTCGACGGCATCGTCGTCGGCCACCGTGTCGAGCATCGACTCGCCGCCTTCGCGCTCCAGCGGCATGTCCAGCGAGGTCGGCTGCTCGGCGAGCTTCAGCAGCTCGGCGACCTCGTCGACCGGGCGGCCCAGCGCCGCGGCGACCTCGTCGACCGAGACCGGCCGCTCGGCCTCGCCATGGCGCGAAGACTCCAGCGCCCGGCGCGCCTTGAGCACCTGGTTGAGCTCGCGCACGACGTGCACCGGCAGCCGGATCAGCCGGGCCTGGTGCATGATCGCCCGCTCGATGCTCTGCCGGATCCACCACGAGGCGTAGGTCGAGAAGCGGAAACCGCGCTCGGGCTCGAACTTGCCGGTGGCATGCATCAGGCCGAGGTTGCCTTCCTCGATCAGGTCGATCATCGGCATGCCGCGGCCGACGTAGTGCTTGGCGATGCTGACGACGAGGCGCAGGTTGCGCTCGATCATCGTCTGGCGCGCCGCGAAGTCGCCGGCGCGTGCACGCACCGCGGTCGCGTGCTCCTCCTCGGCACTCATCAGCGGCGCGCGGCGGATGTCGCGCAGATAGCTCTGCAGCGTGTTGCCGTGCTCGGCCTCGCCGTTGGCGGGCGGCGGGGACGCCGCGAGTTCGGGCGCCTCGGGGGCGGCGCCCGGCTCGAACGTGTCGGAGCCTTCGGCGGGGCCGTCGTGCGCATCGCGCCGCGTGACCATCCGCCCGGCTCCGCGTGCGCTACCGCGAGGGCAGCAGCTTCGCCGGATCGACCGGCTTGCCCTGGCGCCGGATCTCGAAGTGCAGCTGCACCCGGTCGGCATCGCTGGAGCCCATCTCGGCGATCTTCTGGCCGCGGCGCACGACCTGGTCTTCCTTCACCAGCAGCGTCTGGTTGTGCGCGTACGCGGACAGGAAGGTGGCGTTGTGCTTGACGATGATGAGGTTGCCGTAGCCGCGCAGGCCGGAGCCGGCATAGACGACACGGCCGTCGGCGGCGGCGAAGACCGGATCGCCGGCCTTGCCGGTGATCGCCAGGCCCTTGCTGCGCAGTTCGTCGAAGCCGGCGGCCACATGGCCCGAAGCCGGCCAGGTCCAGTTCAGGTCGTCGTCACCGTCACGCGCGGCCGGAGGCGGCGACGACGGTGCCGGCGCCGGGGTGGCGACCGCGGAGGGCGCGCTCGTCGACGGCGTCGCCGACGACGCGGCGGTCGACGCACCGGAGGCCGGCGCGCCCACCGGCCGGGCCTCGGTGCGGCCCGGCGGCAGCACCGGGCGCACGACGACGGCCGAGGTCTCGGCCGCCGGCGGCACCACGCGCACCACCTGCCCGACCTCGATGCGGTCGGGGTTCTCGAGGTTGTTCCAGCGGGCGATGTCGCGCCAGTTCTGGCCGTTCTCCAGGCCGATGCGGATCAGCGTGTCGCCGGGCTTCACGGCGTAGTAGCCGGGCTTGCCGAGGTTCTCCTGGCCGGGCGGCGGCTTCACTGCGGCGTCGGCGGCGGCGACAGGTGCCGTGCCGCGGCCGCCGCGGTCCTCGACCGGGGCGCGATGCGTCGGGCTGGCGCAGCCGGCCACCAGGGCGGCGAGGACGGCCATCGGCAGCAGGGCGGACGCGGGGCGGCCCCGGGTCACGCGACGATTCAACTCTTGGGGTGCGTCGTAGGTCATGCCGTGCCGGATTTTAGAGGGACGAAATGGACGGCATCGTGAATCTGGCGCCTCAGCCCTTCGGGGCGGCGGTCGACGACGACGAGCACCTGTCCGCCCAGGGCCGGATCGTGCATCGGGGCGACGAGGCGCCCGCCTTCGGCCAGCTGGTCGAGCCAGGCGGCCGGGATGTCCTCGCCGCCGGCGGCGGCCACGATGCTGTCGTAAGGGGCCAGCGGCGCATGCCCGAGGCGGCCGTCGCCGTAGAGCAGGCGCAGGTCGCCGGGCAGGCGCAGTGCGGCCAGGTTCTCGCGGGCCTTGTCGTGCAGCGGCTTCAGGCGTTCCATCGAGACGACGCGGCGCGACAGCTGCGCCAGCAGCGCCGTCTGGTAGCCGCAGCCGGTGCCAATCTCCAGCACGCGGCCGAGGTGGCCGGCGGCCGCGGCACGTTCGCCGCCGAACAGCAGCGCGAGCATGCGGCCGACCACCGAAGGCTTGGAGATCGTCTGGCCGAGGCCGATCGGCAGGCTGGTGTCCTCGTAGGCCTGGATCGCCAGCGCGCTGTCGACGAAGTGGTGGCGCGGCACCGCGGCAAAGGCGCGCAGCACCGGCTCGCAGCGCAGGCCGTCGGCGTGCAGGCGGGCCACCATGCGCTCGCGCACCGCGGGCGAGTCCAGCCCCAGCCCGCTGGGTGCGACGCGGCGTGCGGCGTCGCGCGCCGCGTCGTGCAGCAGGCGCTGCGGGCGCAGCACGTCGGTGGCCGGCCGCGCCGGTGAACGCGGCTGCACGTGGTGCAGCCCGAGCGGAAAGCGCGGCGGCTTGGTGGTCACCGGGGCACCCCTCGGCCTTCGGCCGGTCCCGCCAGGCGGGAACGAGCCCCGGACAAGTCCTGCGGGCTCGCTGGGGCAACCTTCGGCCTGGCGGCCGGTCCCGCCGAGCGGGAATGAGCCCCGGACATGTCCTGCGGGCTCATGCCAGCGGCACACCCAGCCGGGACGCCCAGGCGCCACGCATCGCGTGGTCGGTCAGATCGACCTGCAGCGGCGTGATCGACACCGCGCCGCGGGCGACGGCGTGGAAATCGGTGCCTTCGCCGGCGTCGCGCGCGTCGCCGGCCGGGCCGATCCAGTAGATCGGCTCGCCACGCGGGTTGGTCTGGTGGATCACCGGCTCGCTGGCGTGGCGGCGGCCCAGCCGCGTGACCAGGCGCGGCAGCGACGCCGCGTCGGCGCGGTTGGGGATGTTGACGTTCAGCAGCCAGGGCCCGCTGGGCGGGCCGCCGGCGAGCACCTGCTCGACGATGGCCCGTGCCGTCGCGGCGGCGGCGTCGAGGTGGGTCCAGCCCTTCTCCACCTGCGAGAAGGCGATCGCCGGGATGCCGAACAGGTAGCCTTCCATCGCCGCAGCGACGGTGCCCGAGTACAGCGTGTCGTCGCCCATGTTGGCACCCTGGTTGATGCCCGAGAGCACCAGGTCGGGCTTGTGCGGCAGCAGCCCGGTCAGCGCGACGTGCACCGAGTCCGACGGCGTGCCGTTGACGACGCGGAACCCGCGCACCGGCTCGCCTCGCGCCTCGAACACCGACAGCGGCCGGTTCAGCGTCAGCGCGTTGGAGGTGCCGCTGGCGTTCTGCTCCGGGGCGATGACGTCGATCGTGCCCAGGCCCTCGCAGGCCTTGACCAGCGCGGCGATGCCGGGGGCCAGATAACCGTCGTCGTTGGCGATCAGGATGCGCATCGGGGCATTGTAGGGAGTCGCCCGGACGTCGCCTTCGCGACGGCCTGCCGGTGCCGCGCTGCCTAAGATGCCCGCGGCACTCGACAGGAGACGACGATGAAGGCCTGGCTCTGTGAATCGCTGGACGGCGTGGCCGGCCTGCAATGGCGCGAACTGCCGACACCCGAGCCGGCACCCGGCGAGGTGCGCGTGGCGATCCGCGCCGCGAGCCTGAACTTCCCCGACCTGCTGATCGTCGAGGGCAAGTACCAGGCGCGGCCTGCCCTGCCCTTCGTGCCCGGCGCCGAGTTCGCCGGCGTCGTCGAGGCGCTCGGCGAGGGCGTGACGACGCTGGCCGTCGGCCAGCCGGTGGCCGTGATCGGCACGCATGGCGGCTTCGCCACCCACGCCTGCGTCGACGCCGGCCGGGCGATCGCGCTGCCACCGGGCTTCGCGCTGGAGGACGCGGCGGCCTTCGCCTTCACCTACGGCACCTCGCACCACGCGCTGATCGACCGCGGCGGCCTCGTCGCCGGCGAGACGGTGCTGGTGCTGGGGGCCGCCGGGGGCGTCGGCAGCGCGGCGCTGCAGATCGCCAAGGCGGCCGGGGCGCGGGTCATCGCCGCCGCGTCCAGCGCCGAGAAATGCGCGCTCTGCCGCGAGCTGGGCGCCGACGCGACCATCGACTACTCGGTGGACAAGCTGCGCGACGCGCTGAAGGCGCTGACTGGCGGCCGCGGGCCGGACCTCGTCTACGACCCGGTCGGCGGCGACCTGGCCGAGCCGGCGCTGCGTTCGATCGCCTGGCGCGGGCGCTACCTCGTCGTCGGCTTCGCCGCCGGCACGATCCCGGCGCTGCCGTGGAACCTCGCGCTGCTCAAGGGCGCGTCCATCGTCGGCGTCTTCTGGGGCGAGTTCGTGCGCCGCGAACCGCAGGCCAGCGCCGCGGCGATCGGCCAGCTCGCGCGCTGGTACGCCGAGGGCCGCGTCAAGCCGGTCGTCGGAGCCCGCTTCGCCCTCGAAGACTTGCCCCAGGCTTACGAACGCATGGCCTCGCGCCGCGCCCTGGGCAAGCTGCTGGTCGACTGCGGCAACTGAGGCAGGGGGTGCACCTGTCCGGGCGCGAAGCGAACGCGCTAGGATGACGGCCGAGCGAATAAGGGGGAGGTCGGCTATGGCCGTCAAGGTGCTGATCCTGGAAGACAACCCGGTGGCGCGCAGCTTCCTTTGCCGGGTCGTTCGCGAGAGCTTCAGCGATGCGAACCACATCACCGAGGCCGGCGATCTCGAGTCGGCGCGCCGCCAGATCACGCTGGCCGGCGGCGCCACAGGGCTGCACGGCGTCGATCCGTTCAAGCTCATCCTGATCGACCTGGAACTGCCCGACGGCAACGGCATGGAGTTGCTGGCCGAGCTGGCGCACTACCCGGCGACGAAGATCGTCACGACGCTGTACTCCGACGACGAGCATCTCTTCCCCGCCCTGCAGCACGGCGCCGACGGCTACCTGCTGAAGGAGGACCGCTTCGAGGTCCTGGTCGAGGAGCTGCAGAAGATCGTGCGTGGCCAGCCGCCGCTGTCGCCGGCGATCGCACGCCGCCTGCTGACCCACTTCCGCCAGGGCGCCGGCCCCGACCTGCCGCCGGACAGCGGCTTCGTCAGCACGACCGGCTTCACGACCAGCCGGCCGGTGCCGATGGAGAAGGCGCTGCCCGAGCACGAGCGCCTGACGCCGCGGGAGAGCGAAGTGCTCACCTACCTCAGCAAGGGCTTCACGATCAAGGAGATCGCCAGCCTGATGGGCATCAAGTGGTTCACCGTCAACGACCACATCAAGTCCATCTACAAGAAGCTGAACGTCTCCAGCCGCGCCGAGGCCGCGGTGCTGGCGAGCAAGCAGGGCCTGGTCTGAGCCCGCGGCGGCGCCGCACCGCCGCTGCCCCATCGCCATGACGGAACGTCCCGCCGTCCCCGGCGATTCGAGTTTCGACAACACCCCGCTGGAGCCGGCGCTCGGCCGCGAGCTGCCCGTCCAGCGCCCGGGCTGGCGGCGCCAGCTGCTGGTGCTGCTGGCCGTGGCGGGCGTCCTGGGCATCCTCGCGCTGGCGCGCTGGCTGGCGGCGATCCCGTCGCTGGACATCGTGCTGCTGCCCACCGTCAGCGGCCCGCCGACGGTGCTGTCGACCTCGATCCCGGCGCTCGAGCCGATGGTCGGACGCGCACCGATCGTGCTGCGCAACGCCGACGGCCGGGAGCTGCAGGTCGACGAGATGCTGACCGAGCGCTCGCCGCGCTGGCAGGTCGACGACACCATGCGCGCCCAGCTGATCGCCCGGCAGGAGGCGCTGGCCGCGGTGCTCGAGGGCCGCGAGGTCTTCGTCGAGTTCCGCAACGGCATCGAGGTGCCGGTGCCCGCGCGGCCGCGCGGCTACGGCGGCCTCGGGCTGCTGTTCTGGCCGCTCGCCGGGCTGGCGCTGGCCGTCGCGCTGGTCGGCGCCTTCGTCGTGCTCGCCCGGCCCCAGGGGCGCAACCTGCTGTACCTGACGGTCGTGCTGTGCCAGGCAGCGACGCTGCTGATCATCGCCGTCGGCTCGATGCGGGGGCTGGGACTGCCGGCCGGATTCGCCACCCTGGAGCCCATCGCGCGCATGGCGCTGGACCTGGCGACCGGCGCCGCGGTGCTGCACGCCTTCACGCTGCACCCGCGCCCGCTGCCGCACCGGCTGGTCATCGCGGCGGCCGGCTGGCTGCCGGTGCTGCTGCTGCCGGCGCTGGCGCACGCGGGCGGGCTGCAGCAGGTCTGGTGGTGGACCCAGGGCACGATGCTGGCGCAAGGCGCGGCGGCATTGGCGACGATCAGCTGGTCGTACCGCCTGGAGCCCAATCCGTTCTCGGCGGTGCTGCGGCGGCTGGGCTTCATCGCCGTCGGCGCCTTCGCCCTCGTGACGCTGGGCATGGCTGCCGCCGCCGGCACGCCGGGGCCGCCCGGCACGATCGCCGCGGCCGGCTCGCTGATCTGGACGCTGTTCCTGAGCTCGCTGCTGCTGCTGGTGCCCTTTCTGTCGCGCTCGCGGCTGGCGCTGCGCGAGCTCGCGATGCTGGCGGGCATCGGCACGATCGCGATCTCGCTGGACCTGCTGTTCGTCGCCATCTTCTCGCTCGGCCAGCTGACGTCGCTGACGCTGGCGGTTCTGCTGGCGCTGGGGGCCTACACCGTCTCGCGCCAATGGATCCTGAACCAGACGATCGGCGCCGAGGTGCTGACCACCGAACGCAGCTTCGAGCAGCTCTACCGCGTCGCACGCGAGCTGCAGAAGCAGCCGGCACGCTACTCGACGCTGGTCGCCGAGCTGCTGCGCGACCTGTTCGAGCCGCTGGAGGTGCTGCGCCTGGAACGCGACTCGCCGCGTGCCTCGGTCGTCGGCGGCGGCGCCGCGCTGATCGTGCCGGTGCGCGGCGCCCGCGGCGGCAGCCGGCCGCTGTCGCTGGTGCTGCGTTTCGCGCGCCGCGGCCAGCGCCTGTTCTCGCGCGACGACGCGCGACTGGCCGAGCGTGTCGTCGAACAGCTGCGCCGTGCGGTGGCCTATGACCAGGCCGTCGAACGCGGACGCAACGAGGAACGGCTGCGCATCGCCCAGGACCTGCACGACGACATCGGGGCCCGCCTGCTGACGCTGATGTACCAGTCGCCGACACCGGAGATGGAGGACTACATCCGCCACACGCTGCTGGACCTGAAGACCCTGACGCGCGGCCTGGCCGCAGCCGAGCACCGGCTGTCGCACGCCGCGGCCGAGTGGAAGGCCGACCTGACCCAGCGCCTGACGGCAGCCCAGGTGCAGCTCGGCTGGTCGGTGGAGTACGACCGCGACGTCCGCCTGACCGTCGTGCAGTGGTCGGCGATCACGCGCGTGATCCGCGAGCTGGTGACGAACGCGCTGTACCACGGCCACGCCACGCGCGTGGACGTCCAGGTGATGCTTGCCGGCGCGCGGCTGACGCTGGCCGTCAGCGACGACGGCGACGGCCGCGACCCGCAGTCCTGGGCCCACGGCCTGGGCATGGGCGGCGTGCGCAAGCGCGTGAAGCTGCTGGCCGGCGAGGTGCGCTGGCGCGAGAACACGCCGCGCGGCATCGTCTGCGAGGTCCTCGTGCCCGACTTCCAGGCGCCCGAGGAAGACGCCTGAGCCTCAGCGGCGCCAGCGCCGGCGCAGGTCCAGCAGGTGCGCGACGCCGGCGGCGGCCAGGCCGGTGGCCACCCAGGTCCAGGAGGCACCTGACAGGGCCGCCCTGACCGCCAGCATCAGCGCCAGGCCGGCGCAGAGGTTGGCGACGAACTCGCGCGGCGCCAGGCCGCGCCCAGTGCGCGCGTGCCAGACCCAGAGCGCCAGGCCCTCGAGCAGCGTGACGGCGATGACGATGTCGACGAGCGCCACGCCGCCGTCGTCAGACCCGGGCCAGGCCCAGCAGGTGCGCGATGTCCTTGAAGAAGATGCGCACGTGGGCCATCGGCTTGCGCCGCGTCAGCCGCTTGTTCATGTACGAGTCGAAGGTCAGCTGCTGCACGTCCTTGTCCTTGCAGATGCTGACGAAACGCTCGCGGCGCTTGTCGCTGGAGTACCAGAAGCGCTGCATGACGCCGAGGATCCAGAACACGCGGCCGTGCTCGCGCATGAAGTTGCGGCGCGCGCCGGCCAGCGCCTTGGCGTCGCCGGTGCGCAGCATCTCCAGCACCGCCTCGGCGGCGAAGCGGCCGCCGGCCAGCGCGTAGTAGATGCCCTCGCCCGAGGCCGGCGCGACGACGCCCGAGGCGTCGCCGGCGAGCACGACGTCGCGGCCGTTGTCCCAGCAGCGCAGCGGCTTCAGCGGGATCGGCGCGCCTTCGCGGCGGATCGTCCTGCAGTTGGCCAGGCCGGCGTCCTCGCGCAGCTTGGCGGTCGCGTTGCGCAGCGAGAACCCCTTGTCGGCGCTGCCGGTGCCCACGCTCATCGTCTTGCCGTGCGGGAACACCCAGCCGTAGAAGTCCGGCGAGATCGTGCCGCGGTAGTAGACGTCGCAGCGGTTGGGGTCGTAGTCGGGGTGGCCGGGCTCGGGCGCCTCGATGATCTCGTGGTAGGCGAAGACGTACTCGATCTCGTTGGCGCAGGCGATCTGCTGGCGCGCGACCTCCGAGCGGGCGCCGTCGGCACCGATGATCGCGCGGGCGCGCACCGCGGCCTCCTGGCCTTCGCCGCGCTCGCCCTTGTCGTGCGGGCGGTAGCGCACGATGGCGCAGCCGTCGGTGTCGCGGTCGATGCGCTCGAAGGTGCCGGTGCGGCGCTCGGCGCCGCACTGGCGCGCACGCTCGCGCAGCCACTCGTCGAAGTGCTCGCGGTCGACGAGGCCGACGTAGCCGTTCTCGATGTGGATGTCCACCTTGACGTCGCTCGGCGAGATCATCCGGGCGCACAAGGCCTTGGCGACGATCAGCTCGTCGGGAATGCCGAAGTCGCGGATCGCGCGCGGCGGAATCGCCCCGCCGCAGGGCTTGATGCGGCCGGCACGGTCCAGCAGCAGCACGCTGCGGCCCTGCCGCGCGATCTCCGTGGCCGCCGTGGCGCCAGCCGGACCGCCGCCGACGACGACGACATCGAAGGTCTCCAGTTGCATCTCACTCCACCTTTGCCACCGCGGGTTCAGCATAAAGGCGCGGCGTCGCGGTGGCGCGAGGCCGGGCATCGATCTTGGCCGCCAGGAAGGCGGACACGACAAACAGCAGCGCTTCGGCAGCGAAGACGCTGGAATAGGCGACCGAGGGCTCGCCCAGCAGCCAGTGCGCGAGGTCGCTCGCGCCGGTGCCGATCACGCCGCCCAGGCCGAAGGCGACGGCCTGCGCCGCACCCCACAGCCCCATGCGCACGCCCTCGCGGCGTTCCTTGCCCTCGCCGGCCAGGCGCATCATCGAGCCGACCGCGGCGATCGAGAACGCGCCGTTGGCCACGCCGAGCAGGAACACCGTGGCCTTGAACGGCCAGCCCGGGCCGACGATGCCGGCACCGGCCAGCGACAGCAGGCACAGCGCCGAGGCGAGGCAGCCGCCGATCGACCAGGTGCGCAGCGTGCCCAGGCGCTGGCCGGCCAGCGCCACCAGGATCATCCCGGCGAGCACGCCGCCGTGCTGCATGCCCGACAGCGAGGTCGACTCGCCCGGCGTGAAGCCGAAGACGGTGCCGGCGAAGGGCTCGAGGATCAGGTCCTGCGCGCTGAACGCCAGCATCGACACGAAGATGAAGATCGTGAAGCGGCGGGCATCGGTCTCGGCCCAGACCTCGGCCAGCGCCTGGCGGAAGTCGGGCTTGGCCTCGGCCTCGGCCGGCGCCGGCCGGCCCTCGCCCTCGACGCGCCACAGCGCGAGCGTGGCGACGACGAACGCGGCGACGGCCACCCCGGTGACGACGACCATCAGCCGCGCCGGCGAGTACGGGTCGAGCAGCTTGCCGGCCACGCCGGCGGTCACCGCCAGGCCGAGGATCATCATCATCCAGACGATGGTCGCGGCCGGCGCGCGGCGATGCTCGGGCACCCGCTGCGCCAGCAGCACCAGCAGCGAGGTGCCGGCCGCGCCGACGCCCAGGCCGATGACGACGAAGGACACGAAGGCCGCAGCGATGCCGGGCACGCGCGCCACCGGGATCAGCGCCACCGAGGCTGCGGCGCCGATGCCGCCGGCGGCCAGCACCGCCAGGCCGCCGACGATCCACGGCGTGCGCCGGCCGCCGACGTCGGAGCCGAAGCCCATGCGCGGACGCATCATCTGCACCATGTAGTGCACCGCCACCAGCAGCCCCGGCAGCAGCGCCGGCAGCGCCAGCTCGACGACCATGATGCGGTTCAGCGTCGAGGTCGTCAGCACCACCATCGCGCCGATGCAGGCCTGCACCAGACCCAGGCGGAAGACGGTGAACCAGCCGAAGTGCGCGGCGCTCACACCAGGCCCCCGGTCGCACGCAGCGCGAAGGCGCTGACCATCATGCCGCTGACGAACAGCGGCACGCCGAAGCCGCTGTAGAACAGCGCGCGCTTGACCGGATCCTTCAGGAACCACGCCATCAGCACGCCCTGCGCGACCAGCAGCGCGCCGATCGCCGCGGCGTGCCAGACGGCCCCCCACTGCACCAGCATGCCGATGACGACGACCTGCGGCACCGCCATCACGATGCAGGCGGTGCGCGCCGCGCCGTCGACGCCCAGGCGCACCGGCAGCGAGCCGACGCCCATCTTCTTGTCGCCCTCGATGGCCTTGAAGTCGTTGAGCGTCATGATCCCGTGCGCGCCGATGCTGTAGAGCAGCGCCAGCGCCAGCGAGTGCGAAGCCGGCATCGCGCCGCCGGCCATCACCGCCGCGCCCGTCACCCAGGCCAGGCCTTCGTAGGAGATGCCGCAGGCGGCGTTGCCCCACCAGCCGTTCTGCTTGAGGCGCACCGGCGGCGCGCTGTAGGCCCAGGCCAGGATCAGCCCCAGCACCGCGGCCCCGAAGCCCCAGGGCCCGAGCTGCGTGGCGACCAGCAGCGACAGCGCCGTCCAGCCGATCGCGATGTACAACCCCCAGCGGCCGGGGATGCGGCCCGAGGGGATCGGACGGTTGGGTTCGTTGATCGCGTCGACGTGACGGTCGAACCAGTCGTTGACGGCCTGGCTGGTCGCGCAGACCAGCGGCCCGGCGAGCAGCACGCCGAGGAAGACGAGAAACCAGTTCGCCGTGATCGACTGTCCCGATGCGACGACGCCGCACGAGAAGGCCCACATCGGAGGGAACCAGGTGATCGGTTTGAGCAACTCCGCTACAGCGGACAACGCGGGCCTTGCCATGGGGCTGAATCTTGCGCTTGACAAAACAGAGCGTCAATTATCGTTGACACAATCCCTGCCTTAGGACAAGCTCTGCGAATGCTGATGAAGTCGGATGCCGCAGCCACGGGCGCGGCCGGAAAGCAGGATCCCCAGGCGCCGGTGGCGCTGGTCGTGGGCAGCGGGTTCGGCGGCATGGCCGCCGCGGTGCGTCTGGCCGCCAAAGGCTACCGCGTCACGGTTCTCGAGAAGCTCGACGCCCCCGGCGGCCGGGCCTACGTGCACCGCCGCGAAGGCCACGTCTTCGACGCCGGGCCCACCATCGTCACCGTGCCCTATCTCTTCGACGAGCTGTGGGCGCTGGCCGGGCGCAAGTTCAGCGACGACATCGAGCTGAAGTCGCTGGACCCGTTCTACCGCATCCGTTTCGACGACGGCGACCATTTCGACTACAGCGGCGACCCGGCGCGCATGCGGGCCGAGGTGCGGCGCATCAGCCCGTCGGACGCCGAGGGCTTCGAACGCTTCATGCGCGAGGCCGACCAGTGTTACGAGCTGGGCTTCCGCTCGCTGGGCGACAAGGCCTTCGACACCGTCGGCGACCTGATCAAGGCCGCGCCGCTGATCATCAAGCTGCGTGGCTGGCGCAGCCTGCACCAGATGGTGTCCAGCCACCTGAAGCACCCCAAGCTGCGCGTCGCGATGAGCCTGCAGTCGCTGCTCATCGGCGGCAACCCGTTCTCGGTGACCAGCATGTACGCGCTGGTCAACGCGCTCGAGCGCCAGTGGGGCGTGCACTGGGCGATGGGCGGCACCGGCGAGCTGATCCGCGGCCTGGTCAATGTCTTCGAGGGCATGGGCGGCACGGTGCGGCTGAAGGCCGAGGTCAAGCGCATCGAGATCGACAACGGCGTCGCCACCGGCGTCACGCTGGCCGACGGCGAGCGCATCCCGGCGGACATCGTGGTCTGCAACGGCGACACCGGCTACCTGTACAAGAACCTCGTCGACGCACGCTGGCGCAAGCACTGGACCGACAACCGCATCGAACGCGGCCACTACTCGATGGGCCTGTTCGTCTGGTACTTCGGCACCGACCGCCGCTACGACGACGTGCCGCACCACATGATGGTGCTGGGCCCGCGCTACCGCGAGCTGCTGGACGACATCTTCCGCAAGAAGAAGCTGGCCGGCGACTTCAGCATCTACCTGCACCGCCCGACGGCCACCGATCCGTCGATGGGCCCCGAGGGTTGCGACACCTTCTACGCGCTGTCGCCGGTGCCGCACCTGGACAGCGGCACCGACTGGACGACGCAGGCCGAGCCCTATCGCCAGGCGATCCAGGAGGCGCTGGAGCGCACCGTGCTGCCGGGGCTGGGGCAGCACCTGCGCGTCTCGTTCTGCACCACGCCGCTGGACTTCCAGCACCGGCTGCTGTCGTACAAGGGCGCCGGCTTCGGCCTGGAGCCGCTGCTGCTGCAGAGCGCCTACTTCCGCCCGCACAACCGCAGCGAGGACGTGAAGAACCTGTTCATGGTCGGCGCCAGCACCCACCCGGGCGCCGGCGTGCCGGGCGTCATCATGTCGGCCAAGGCGCTGGAGTCGGTGCTGCCCGACCCGGCGACATTCCGCCGCTGAAGCGCAGGACGACGGCCGGCGGCTGCCGGCCGTTCTACTTCTCGGCTTCGGCCGTGGTGCTGCTGCCCAGGTCACCCAGGCCGTAGCGGCGCAGCTTCACGTACAGACTCTGACGCGACAGGCCGAGCATCTCGGCCGCCGACGCGCGGTTGTCGCGCGTGAGCTCGAGCGCGGCCTCGATGCACAGCTGCTCGATCAGGTCGGTCGTCTCGCCGACGATGTCCTTCAGCGGCACGCGGCCGACGAGCTCGGTCAGCTGACCGACCGAACGCGGCAGCTCGCGCGTGGTGCGCGCGTCGTGGCCCGCCAGACGGCGGCCGACGTCGCGGATCGTGAAGCCGAGGAAGGGCCTGTCACCCTGCCCGACCATCGTCGCCGAGATCTCGACGTCGGTGACGGCACCATATTCGCCGCGCAGCGTCGTCGCGAACAGCCTCACCTGGCCGCGCTGGCGCAGGTTGGAGATCATCACGCTCAGGTCGACGCCGGTGCGGCCCAGCCAGCGGTCCAGCGTCTCGCCGCGCACCTGCTCCTCGGTCGTCAGCTGGGCCAGCTCGACGAACGCCGGGTTGGCCGAGATCACGCGGCCTTCGAGGTCGGTGACGACCAGGCAGTCGGGCGCGCTCTGCACGAGCTTGAGCAGCATCGACCCGGTCGACGGCGCCATCTCGGCGACCACCTGCGACTGCACACGCGACAGGCGCACCAGGAAGTGCGAGACCAGGTCCTGGCGATAGGTCGACACCGCGACACTGACCTCGCCGCGGCCGTCGACCAGCTCCGCCCGGCCTTCGTCGGCGCGACCGGTGGCGCGCACGCCGGCCAGCAGCAGATTCAACTGCTCGGCCGTGCGGGGATCGACACCGGTCGGGAAGGTCAGCCCGACGAGGCTTGCGGCGCCGCCGTCGGCCAGCAACCGGGCCGCGGCCGGGTTGGCCTCGAGAATCTTCTGCGTTGTCGCGTCGACGACCAGCACCGCTTCCGACGCCACCTGGAAGAGATGGCGATAGCGCGTCTCGGCGTGGCGGAACTTCCAGTAGTCGCGCTCCATCGCCTGCTGCGCCTCGACCAGACGCTGCTGCAGCGCCGCCACGGCACGCAGGTCGCGGCCGAACGCGAGGATCGAACCCGGCCGGTCGCCGTCGACGCCGTTCAGCCGCACGGCGACGAACAGCAGCGGGATCTCGCGGTCACCGGGGAGGACGAAATTCAGATGGCGCCAGCGGATCGCGCCGACCGCGTCGGGCGCGGCCTCGCGCAGCAGCGCCTCGACCTTGTCACGGCTCTCGGGCGTGACGATGTCGATCCAGCGCTTGCCGATCCACTCGGCGCCGGCCTCGCGGGCGAAGTCCTCGCCACCACAGGCGAGGTCGCACACGACACCCTGGGCATCGATGACCAGCGTAATGTCGTTCGCAACCGACAGCAGCGACCCGGCCGTCGCGGCGGTCACGCCGCCGAACGTCTTCTCCGGTGCTCCAAACGGTCTCATTCGGAGACCCGCCTTTCAGCTCATAAAAACTGCGTTGATCGAAACAGCAGCACTTGGTTCATGCAGCAGCTTCCCGAAATCAGGTTCGTGGCGTCGCCCGCTCATGGCCGCACCGCTTTCGCGGCCACCAGGCGCGCTGCCAGTGCCGGGGCCTCGCGCGCGTCATGCGCGGTGCCATCGGCGCCGAGTTCGACAGCACGCTCAGGGTGCAGCGCAAAGACCGGGCCGCCGACGATGACCGCCAACCCGCGGTTGCGGGACGCACGGCGCATCGTCGTGATGCCGTCGCGCAGCCAATCCAGCCGCGCCTCGACGCCGACGGACACGCCGACGACATCGAACCACTCCCGGCGCACCCGGCGCACGGGGTCGACACTGCGGCTGTCGAGTTCGCAGACCACCTCCCAGCCGGACTGGCGGAAGAACTCGGCGACCATCGACAGGCCGAAAGTGTGTTGTTCCCCCGGGGCCGGCAGCAGCAGCGCACGGCGGCCCTCGGCGGGCAGATGCAGATCGTGGCCGAGCGAGGGACTCAGCCCGCGCATGATGCGGTGCAGGCGGCCCAGCGCGACGGTGACGTCGCTGAACATCACCAGGTCCTGCTCCCACATCTCGCCGAGCCGCCGGGCAGCCGGCGCCAACAGATCAAGATAGAGGGTCTCGACGGGGACGCCGCGCTCGCGCAGATCGGCGATCATCTCGAGCCAGCCCGCATCCCCCGGAGCGAGCGCGAACTCGATGAAGCGCGACAGGTCGTCGTCGGCCACGCGGGCCGACGGGTCGACGCGCCCGCCACGCCCCAGCAACGGCACCACCTCGCCTTCGAGGGGGCGGCCGGCACGCGCCGGCGGCAGCACGAGACGACCATCGGGAGACAACACCTGGACACCGTCGACAGCCGATGCCGGATCGACCCTCGCGGCGCAGGCGGCCGGGCTCACGGCCGCTCTCCGCGTCGCGAAAGGCATTGCCGGGAGCGCGGGGCCCGCGACACGGACGCACCTGCCGCCGCGCGCGTGAAACGCGTCTGCGGACCGGCTTTTCCGGCGTCCATCATGCGAGCGACTCCCCTGGCGCGGGCGAACTGAACCCGCATGAGTCAAGAGTAGTGTCAGGTTCGCATGACGTCAACCCCTGTTGACATCAGGGGTGTCCCCGTCTAGATTCTGCGTCATGGGTCAAAGGACCAAACTCGACCGCGGACCCACGGCGCCGCGCGTGCCTCCGCTGTACACGCCCGAAGAGCGCATTCGGCGCGACCGCTCGCCCTGGACGATCGTCCAGGCCGTGCTCGCGCCGCTGCAGTTCTTCGTCTTCCTCGTCAGCCTCGTGCTCGTCGTGCGCTACCTGATCACAGGTCAAGGGCATGACGCGGCGACGATCTCGATCGTCGTCAAGACGCTGCTGCTCTACACCATCATGGTCACGGGCGCGATCTGGGAGAAGGACGTCTTCGGCGTCTACCTCCTCCACCCTTCCTTCTATTGGGAAGACGTGTTCAGCATGCTGGTGCTGGCGCTGCACACGGCCTACCTCGTGGCGCTGGCCACCGGCTGGCTTGATGCGCGTCAACAAATGTGGCTGGCACTCGCAGCGTACGCGACCTACGTCATTAACGCCGGGCAGTTCCTCCTTAAGCTCCGGGCCGCGCGATTGAGCGCCCAGTCGGAAGCCTACGCATGAATGCCGTCATCGACATCGCCCCTGCCCCGATGCAGCAGGGCTGTGGCGACGCCCCTGTCCTGCGCGAACGCGGGCAGCGCGAGGTGTTCTGCGGTCTCGCGGGCATCGTCTGGCTGCACCGCAAGATCCAGGACGCCTTCTTCCTCGTCGTCGGGTCGCGCACCTGCGCCCACCTGCTGCAGTCGGCCGCCGGCGTGATGATCTTCGCCGAGCCGCGTTTCGCCACCGCGATCATCGACGACCGCGACCTCGCCGGCCTGGCCGACGCCAACGCCGAGCTCGACCGCGTCGTCACGCGCCTGCTCGAGCGCCGGCCGGACATCAAGATGCTGTTCCTGGTGGGCTCGTGCCCGTCGGAAGTCATCAAGCTCGACCTGTCGCGCGCCGCCGAGCGCCTGTCGCGCAGCTTCTCGCCGCGCGTGCGCATCCTGTCCTACACCGGCAGCGGCATCGACACCACCTTCACGCAGGGCGAAGACACCTGCCTGGCGGCGCTGGTGCCCGAACTGCCGGCCAGCGACGAGCGCGCACTGATGGTCGTCGGCGCGGTCGCCGACATCGTCGAGGACCAGTTCCGCCGCGTCTTCGACGGCCTGGGCGTGGGCCCGGTCCACTTCTTCCCCGCCCACCGTGCCGGCGAGATGCCGCCGGTCGGCCCGGGCACGCGCTTCGTGCTGGCCCAGCCCTTCCTGGCCGACACCGCACGCGCGCTGGAACTGCGCGGCGCCAAGCGACTGCCGGCGCCGTTCCCGTTCGGCGCCGAAGGCACGACGCTGTGGCTGCAGGCCATCGCCCGCGAGTTCCAGGTCGAGGCGACGAAGTTCGTCTCGGTCGTCGGCCCGCGCCGCGAACGCGCCGCCCGCGCGCTGGCCCGCCACCGCGTCCTGCTCGAGGGGCGCAAGGTCTTCTTCTTCCCCGACTCGCAGCTCGAGGTGCCGCTGGCCCGCTTCCTCGCGCGAGAGATGGGCATGGTGCCGGTCGAAGTCGGCACGCCCTACCTGCACCGCCAGCTGGTCGCGCCCGAACTGGCGCTGCTGCCGGCGGGTACCCAGCTTTCCGAGGGCCAGGATCTCGAGCGTCAGCTCGACCGGTGCCGCGCCGCCCGCCCCGACATCGTCGTCTGCGGCCTGGGCCTCGCGAATCCGCTGGAAAGCGAGGGGCTCACGACCAAGTGGTCGATCGAGCTCGTGTTCACGCCGGTGCACGGCTTCGACCAGGCAGCCGACCTGGCCGAGCTGTTCACCCGCCCGCTCGCCCGGCGGATGAAACTGGTCGCCTGACATGCAGTTGACGCTCTGGACCTACGAAGGCCCGCCGCACGTCGGCGCGATGCGGGTCGCCACCGCGATGGACGACGTGCACTACGTGCTGCACGCGCCGCAAGGCGACACCTACGCCGACCTGCTGTTCACGATGATCGAACGGCTGCCGCGCCGCCCGCCGGTCACGTACACGACCTTCCAGGCGCGTGACCTGGGCAGCGACACCGCCGAACTCTTCAAGACCGCCTGCGCCCAGGCGGTCGAGCGCTTTCGCCCGAACGCGCTGCTGGTCGGTGCCTCGTGCACGGCCGAGCTGATCCAGGACGATCCGGGCGGCCTCGCCCGTGCGCTGGCGCTGCCGATCCCCGTCGTCCCGCTGGAGCTGCCGTCGTACCAGCGCAAGGAGAACTGGGGCGCGTCCGAGACCTTCTACCAGGTCGTGCGCACGCTGGCCGGCCCGAACGCCCCCGCGCCCGGCACACCGCGGCCCGCACGCGAGCCCGGTGCCAAGCCGAGCTGCAACATCCTCGGCCCGACCGCGCTGGGCTTCCGCCACCGCGACGACGTGCGCGAGATCACCGGCCTGCTGAACGAGCTCGGCATCGAGGTCCGCACCGTCGCGCCGCTGGGCGCCTCGGCCGACGACATCGCCCGCCTGGGCGAGGCCGACTTCAACGTCGTGCTCTACCCCGAGACGGGCGGACAGGCGGCGAGCTGGCTGCAGCGCTTCTTCGGCCAGCCGTTCACGAAGACGATCCCGATCGGCGTCGGCGCGACCAAGGACTTCATCGCCGAGGTGCTCGGCCTGGCCGGCCTGCCGGCCGACACGCCGCTGCCCGACGCGCTGTCGCGCTCGCCCTGGTACTCGCGTTCGGTCGACTCGACCTACCTCACCGGCAAGCGCGTGTTCATCTTCGGCGACGCCACGCACGTCGTCGCTGCGGCGCGCGTGGCGCACCAGGAGATGGGCTTCACCGTCGTCGGCCTGGGCACCTACAGCCGCGAGTTCGCCCGCGACGTGCGCGAGGCGGCCAAGCTCTACGGCGTCGAGGCGCTGATCACCGACGACTATCTGGAAGTCGAGGCCAAGGTGGCCGAGCTGCACCCCGAGCTGGTGCTGGGCACCCAGATGGAGCGCCACATCGCCAAGCGCCTGGGCGTGCCCTGCGCGGTGATCTCGTCGCCGGTGCACGTGCAGGACTTCCCCGCGCGCTACTCGCCGCAGATGGGCTTCGAAGGCGCCAACGTTCTGTTCGACAGCTGGGTCCACCCGCTGATGATGGGCCTCGAGGAACACCTGCTGACGATGTTCCGCGGCGACTTCGAGTTCCACGACGGCGCCGCGGCCTCGCACCTCGGGCGTGCCGCCGTGCCGGCGCCGGCCGCCGCGCCCGCCGCCGCCGAAGCCCCCGAGCCAGCCCCCGACATCCCCGCTGCGGCCGTCACGGCCGCGCCCGCCGCCTCCGCTCCGATCGCCGTCGCCCAATGGGCACCCGACGCGCAGAAGGAACTGCAGAAGATCCCGTTCTTCGTGCGCGGCAAGGCCCGTCGCAACACCGAGCGATTCGCCGCCGAACGCGGCCTCGCGACCATCACCGTGGAAACGCTGTATGACGCCAAGGCGCACTTCGGGCGTTGACGCGACGCCCATCCGGGTCGTCATCGTCACGATGGACACCCACCTGGCGAGCGCTGCGGAGCGCGCGCGGGTCAACCTCCGCCGCGTGCTGCCCGGCCTGGAACTGACGCTGCACGCCGCGTCGGAGTGGGCCAACGAGCCCGAAGGGCTGCAGCGCTGCATCGCCGACATCCGCCAGGCCGACATCGTCATCGTGACGATGCTGTTCCTGGAAGACCACTTCCTGCCGCTGATGCCGGTGCTGCAGGAGCGGCGCCTGCAGTGCGACGCGATGGTCTGCGCCATGTCGGCCGCCGAGGTCGTCAAGCTGACGCGCCTGGGCGGCTTCGACATGGACAAGCCGGCCTCGGGGCCGCTGGCGCTGTTGAAGCGCCTGCGCGGCAACAAGGACAAGGCCGCCACCGGCGGCGCCGCGCAGATGAAGATGCTGCGCCGCGTGCCGCAGCTGCTGCGCTTCATCCCGGGCACCGCCCAGGACGTGCGCGCCTATTTCCTGTCGCTGCAGTACTGGCTGGGCGGCTCCGAAGAGAACATCTTCAACATGGTGCGTTTCCTCGTCGACCGCTACGCGGCCGGCGAGCGCGCCGCGCTGCGCGGCCGCGGCAAGCCCGCGGCGCCGGTCGAGTACCCCGACATCGGCGTCTACCACCCGCGCATGAAGGGCCGCATCGGCGAGGACGCCGCGGCGCTGCCGACGGTCGTCAAGGACGGCGAATGCCAGGGCCGCGTCGGCCTGCTGCTGCTGCGCTCGTACCTGCTGGCCGGCAACGCGGCGCACTACGACGGCGTCATCGCGGCGCTCGAGGTCCAGGGCCTGCAGGTCGTGCCGGCCTTCGCCTCGGGTCTGGACTCGCGTCCGGCGATCGAACGCTTCTTCATGAAGGACGGCAAGCCGACGGTCGACGCCGTCGTCTCGCTGTCGGGCTTCTCGCTGGTCGGCGGCCCGGCCTACAACGACGCGCGCGCCGCCGAGGAGATCCTCGCCCAGCTCGACGTGCCCTACATCGCCGCGCACCCGGTCGAGTTCCAGACGCTCGGCGAATGGGGCGGCTCCGACCGCGGCCTGCTGCCGGTGGAAAGCACCATCATGGTCGCGATCCCCGAGCTCGACGGCGCGACCAGCCCGACGATCTTCGGCGGCCGCTGCGGCGCCGCCGGCACCACCTGCGCCGGCTGCGAGAAGGGCTGCCAGTTCACCAGCAGCGACAACTCGCAGGACATGCGCAGCTGCTCGGAACGCACCGCGATGCTGGCGGCCCGCGTGGCGCGCCTCGTGTCGCTGCGCCGCGCCCGCCGCGCCGAGCGCAAGGTCGCGATCGTCATCTTCAACTTCCCGCCCAACGCCGGGAACATCGGCACCGCCGCCTACCTGTCGGTCTTCGAGAGCCTGTACGAGACGCTCAAGGGCATGAAGGCCCAGGGCTACGCCGTCGAGGTGCCGGACAGCGTCGACGCGCTGCGCGACGCGGTGCTCAAGGGCAACGCGCAGACCTACGGCGCCGACGCCAACGTGCACGCCTTCATCCCGGTGGACGACCACGTCCGTCGCGAGCGTTACCTGAAGGAGATCGAGGCGCAGTGGGGCCCGGCGCCCGGCCGCCAGTTGACCGACGGCCGCTCGATCTTCGTGCTCGGCGCCCAGTTCGGCAACGCGCTGGTCGCGATCCAGCCGAGCATGGGCTACGAAGGCGACCCGATGCGCCTGCTGTTCGAGCGCGGCTTCGCGCCGACGCACGCGTTCTCGGCCTTCTACCGCTGGCTGCGCGACGACTTCAAGGCCGATGCGGTGCTGCACTTCGGCACCCATGGCGCGCTGGAGTTCATGCCCGGCAAGCAGACCGGCATGTCCGGCATGTGCTGGCCCGACCGCCTGATCTCGGACCTGCCGAACTTCTACCTCTACGCGTCGAACAACCCGTCCGAAGGCGCGATCGCCAAGCGCCGTGCCGCCGCGACGCTGATCAGCTACCTGACGCCGCCGGTGGCCCAGGCCGGCCTGTACCGCGGCCTGCTCGAGCTGAAGGCCTCGCTGGAGCGCTGGCGCGGGCTCGATCCCGACGCCGCCGAACGCGCCGAGTACGCCTCGGTGATCCAGGCCCAGGCCGCCGAACTCGAACTCACCGCCGCCGAACCGGCCTGGACGCCGGAACAGGCCGAGACCGAGGTCCAGCGCCTGACCTCGGCAGTGCTCGAGCTCGAGTACACGCTGATCCCCCACGGCCTGCACGTCGTCGGCAAGCCGCTGACCGAAGGCCAGCGTGTGGACATGCTGATGTCGATGGCCGGCGACACGCCGCCGGAGCGTTCGGTGGTCGAGGCCATCGTCGCCGGCAAGGCCGTCAGCGGCCACGACGACCTGGTGCGCGCCAACAAGCTGCTGGCGCTGGACACCGAGGTGCCGGGCATCCTGCGCGCGCTCGACGGCCGCTTCGTGCCGCCGGCGCCGGGTGGCGACCTGCTGCGCACGCCGGAGGTGCTGCCGACCGGGCGCAACCTGCACGGCTTCGACCCGTTCCGCATCCCCAGCGCCTTCGCCGTCAAGGACGGCACGCGCCTGGCGCAGCTGCTGCTGGACCGCCACGTCGCCGACGGCAACGCGCTGCCGGAATCGGTCGCGCTGGTGCTGTGGGGCACCGACAACCTGAAGACCGAAGGCGGCCCGATCGGCCAGGCCCTGGCGCTGATGGGCGCGACGCCGCGCTTCGACAGCTACGGCCGCCTCGCCGGCGCGACGCTGATCCCGCTGGAGCAGCTCGGCCGTCCGCGTGTCGACGTCGTCATCACGCTGTCGGGCATCTTCCGCGACCTGCTGCCGCTGCAGATCAAGCTGCTGGCCGAAGCCGCCTACCTGGCCGCCACCGCCGACGAGCCGGTCGAGCAGAACTTCGTGCGCAAGCACGCCCTGGCCTACATGCAGCAGCACGGCTGCGACATGGAGACCGCGGCGCTGCGTGTCTTCGGCAACGCCGACGGCACCTACGGCTCCAACGTCAACAACCTGGTCGAGAACGGCCGCTGGGACGACGAAGACGAGCTCGCCGAGACCTACAGCCGCCGCAAGGGCTTCGCCTACGGCCGCGCCGGCAAGCCGATGCAGAAGGCCGAGCTGCTGCAAAGCGTGCTCGCCGACGTCGACCTCGCCTACCAGAACCTCGACTCGGTCGAGCTGGGCGTGACGACGATCGACACCTACTTCGACACGCTGGGCGGCATCAGCCGCGCGGTGCGCCGCGCCAAGGGCGGCACCGCGACGCCGGTCTACATCGGCGACCAGACCAAGGGCGACGGCACCGTGCGCACGCTGTCCGAGCAGGTCGCGCTGGAGACCCGCACGCGCATGCTCAACCCGAAGTGGTACGAAGGCATGCTGGAGCACGGCTACGAAGGCGTGCGCCAGATCGAGGTCCACGTGACCAACACGATGGGCTGGTCGGCGACGACCGGTCAGGTGCAGCCCTGGGTCTACCAGCAGCTCACCGAGACCTTCATGCTCGACCCCGAGATGCGCGAACGCCTCGCGCGTCTGAACCCGGCCGCCTCGGCGAAGGTGGCCAATCGCCTGATCGAAGCGTCCGAGCGCCAGTACTGGAGCCCGGACCCCGAAGTGCTCGAAGCCCTGCGCCGTGCCGGCGAAGAGCTGGAAGACCGCCTCGAAGGTGTATACGAAGGAACTCCAGCATGACGATGACCCGGGGGCAGTACGCCCGGATGACGGAGACGCAGGCATGAGCACGGCCACGATCTCCCCCAGCCAGATCGGCCGCGGCGGACGCCCGGACGGCGAAGGCAGCGTTCAGGTGCAGATGGAAACCGGCGCCAAGATCGGCAACGCCAAGGTGTTCGCGATCTACGGCAAGGGCGGCATCGGCAAGAGCACGACGTCGAGCAACCTGTCGGTGGCCTTCAGCAAGCTCGGCAAGCGCGTGCTGCAGATCGGCTGCGACCCGAAGCACGACTCCACGTTCACGCTGACCAAGCGCATGGTGCCCACCGTCATCGACGTGCTCGAGACGGTGAACTTCCACCCCGAGGAGTTGCGTGTCGAGGACTTCGTCTTCGAGGGCACCAACGGCGTGATGTGCGTCGAGGCCGGCGGCCCGCCGGCGGGCACCGGCTGCGGCGGCTACGTCGTCGGCCAGACCGTCAAGCTGCTCAAGGAGCACCACCTGCTCGAGGAGACCGACGTCGTCGTCTTCGACGTGCTCGGCGACGTGGTCTGCGGCGGTTTCGCCGCCCCGCTGCAGCACGCCGACCGCGCGCTGATCGTCACCGCCAACGACTTCGACTCGATCTTCGCCGCCAACCGCATCGTCCAGGCGATCGGTGCCAAGGCCAAGAACTACAACGTGCGCCTGGGCGGCATCATCGCCAACCGCTCCGACGCCACCGACCAGATCGACAAGTTCAACGAGCGCATCGGCATGCGCTCGCTGGCGCGCATCCCGGCGCTGGACGTCATCCGCAAGAGCCGGCTGAAGAAGGCCACGCTGTTCGAGATGGAGGAAAGCCCCGAGGTGCTGGCGGTTCAGGCCGAGTACCTGCAGCTCGCCCAGCGTCTGTGGGACGGCGTCGACCCGCTGTACTGCGAGCCGCTGAAGGACCGCGAGATCTTCGACCTGCTGGGCTACGACTGATCGCCATGGACAACACCAGCTATCAGAACCGCCGCGGCGAGGTCGAGCACTACTTCGACCGCACCGCCGCCCAGACCTGGGCGCGGCTGACGTCCGACGCCCCGGTCAGCGGCGTGCGCGCCACCGTGCGCGCCGGCCGCGACCGCATGCGCACGACGCTGCTGTCGTGGCTGCCGCAGGACCTGCGCGGCCGGCGTGTGCTCGACGCCGGCTGCGGCACCGGCGCGGCCTCGATCGAACTCGCGCGCCGCGGCGCCGAGGTCGTCGCGATCGACCTGTCGCCGACGCTGGTCGGCTACGCCCGCGAGCGCCTGCCCGAGTCGCTGGGTCCGGGCTCGATCGACTTCCGCAGCGGCGACATGCTCGATGCGGCGCTGGGCCGCTTCGACCACGTCATCGCGATGGACTCGGTGATCCACTACGACGCGCCGGACGCCGTCGCGGCGCTGTCGCGGCTCGCCGAGCGCACCTCGACCTCGATGGTCTTCACCTTCGCGCCGCGCACCGCGCTGCTGTCGCTGATGTGGACCGTCGGCAAGCTGTTCCCTCGCGGTGACCGCTCGCCGGCCATCGTGCCGGTCGCGCCCGACCAGCTGCGTGCGCTGATGGCCGCGCACCCCGGGCTGAAGGACTGGCAGTGGGGCCGCAGCGAACGCGTCGCCAGCGGCTTCTACACCTCCCAGGCCACGGAGTGGAAACGCTCGTGAAGGCGACCCCGGCCCTGCCCGACCCGCTGCGCGAATGGCTGCAGCGTGTCGTGCCGCGCCTGATGCCTTTTGCCGACGCGGCCAGCCCCGGCCTGCCGCTGTCGCGCCTGCTGCGCCTGGCGCTGTTCCAGGTGTCGGTCGGCCTGGCCACCGCGCTGCTCGTCGGCACGCTCAATCGCGTGATGATCGTCGAGCTGGGCGTGCACGCCTGGATCGTCTCGATGATGGTCGCGCTGCCGATGCTGGCGGCGCCGTTCCGCGCCTTCGTCGGTTTCCGCTCGGACATCCACGCCTCGGTCATCGGCTGGCGCCGCGTGCCCTACATCTGGCTGGGCACGCTGATGCAGTTCGGTGGCCTGGCGATCATGCCGTTCGCGCTGCTGGTGCTGACCGGCCAGGGCCACCTCGGCATGGGCTGGGTCGGCCAGATCTTCGCCGCCGTCGCCTTCCTGCTCGTCGGCGCCGGCCTGCAGACCACGCAGACCACCGGGCTGGCCCTGGCCACCGACCTGGCCAGCGAGGAGTCCCGCCCGCGTGTCGTCGCGCTGATGTACGTGATGCTGCTGGTCGGCCTGGTCGGCGGCGGCATGACCTGCTCGGCCCTGCTGTCGGACTTCTCCGAGCAGCGCCTGGTCGAGGTCGTCCAGGGCGCCGCCGTGCTGACCGTCGCGCTGAACCTGATCGCCGTCTGGAAGCAGGAGGCGCGCGACCCGAACCGCCGCCGCAGCAAGGACCAGCCCGCGCCGGAATTCCGCACCATGTGGCGCGGCTTCATCGAGCAGCCGCAGGCCCGGCGCTTCCTCTGGATGGTCGGCCTGGGCACCGCGGCGTTCAACATGCAGGACATCGTGCTCGAGCCCTACGGCGGCGAGATCCTGAAGCTGAGCGTCGCCGCCACGAGCACGCTGACGGCCCTGCTGGCCGGCGGTGCGCTGGTCGCGTTCGCGCTCGCCGCACGCATGCTGGCGCGCGGCTGGGATCCGCTGCGCGTCGCGGCGCTGGGGGCGGTCTGCGGGCTGCCGGCGTTCGCGCTGGTGGTCTTCGCCGCGCCGATGGATTCACCGGCGATGTTCCGCATCGGCACGGTGATGATCGGTTTCGGAGGCGGTCTGTTCTCGGTCGGCACGCTGACGGCGGCGATGGGAATGGAGCGCAAGGAGCACGTCGGTCTGGCCCTCGGCGCCTGGGGCGCCGTTCAGGCCACGGCTGCCGGCGGTGCGGTTGCAGCCGGCGGCGCGATGCGCGACCTCGTGTCGAGCATGGCGACGCAAGGCCTGCTGGGCCAGGTGCTGGTCAGCCCCGTGACCGGCTACAGCTTCGTGTATCACCTCGAGATGATCCTGCTGTTCGCGGCCCTGGTCGCGATCGGCCCGCTGGTGCGCCGCTCGGGGCGGCGGCAGCAGCCTGACCAAAACCAATTCGGACTGGCCGATTTCCCCGGCTAGCGAGATTCGCGAGAAGGAGAACCCCATGGAATCCGGTGCCATCACATCCTATGTCGACGTTGCGCAGCTCGTGCTGTACGCCTTCTGGGCGTTCTTCGCGGGCCTTTGCTATTACCTGATCCGCGAGAACCATCGCGAGGGCTACCCCGAGATGGACAGCGGCACGGGCCGCGGTGTCATCACCGGCTGGCCGGTCCCCGAGCCCAAGACGTTCAAGCTGGCCGACGGCCACGAGCACGTCGTGCCGAAGGCCGAGCCGTCGCAGGACAACCTCGCCGCCGAACCGGCCCACGGCTGGATCGGTGCCCCGCTGGTCCCGACCGGCAACCCGCTGCTGGCCGGCGTCGGCCCGGGTGCCTGGGCCGAGCGTGCCGACCGTCCCGACACGGACGCCGACGGCAACGCCCGCATCCTGCCGCTGCGCCTCGTCGAAGGTTTCGACGTCGCCAAGCAGGACAGCGACCCGCGCGGCAAGCCGGTCTTCGGCGCCGACGGCGTGCAGGCCGGCACGGTGACCGACCTGTGGGTCGACACGCCGGAAAACCTGTTCCGCTACATCGAGGTCGAGCTGAACGACGGGGCCCGCAAGGTGCTGCTGCCGATCAACTTCGCGATCCTCAAGCGTGACGCGGTCAAGGTCACGGCGCTGCTGGCCGGCCAGTTCGCCGACGTCCCGGCGACCAAGCATCCCGAGCAGGTCACGATGCTCGAGGAAGAGAAGATCTGCGCCTACTACGGCGCCGGCACGCTGTACGCCGAGCCGTCGCGGCAGGAGCCCCTGCTGTGACACACGGCCACCGGCACACCACCGGGCACGAGCACGAATACGAGCCCGTGCACGGACTGCCGGAGGTCCTCCCTGCCGAGGAGCGCATCCTCTGGCAGGGCAGTCCTGACTGGCGCGCCCTCGCACGGCGCGCCTTTCACGTGCCTGCGCTGGTGCTGTACTTCGCCGCCGTCCTGGCGGCCCGTGCCGGTTACGTGCTGAGCCAGGGCGGCAGCGCCGGCGACGCACTGCGCGCGCTCGTGCTGCTGCTGCCTCTGGTCGTCTTCGCGCTCGTGCTGATCACCGGGCTCGCCTGGCTGACGGCGCGCGGCGCCGTCTACACCATCACCGACCGACGCGTGGTCATGCGCATCGGCATCGTGCTGACGGTGACCTTCAACATTCCGTTCAAGCGCATCGCGGCCGCCGGCCTGCGCCGTCATCGCGACGGCAGCGGCGACATCCCGATCACGCTGCTCGGAACGGATCGCATCGCGTATCTGCACCTCTGGCCGCACGCCCGCCCGTGGCGCTACGCCAAGCCGGAGCCGATGCTGCGCTGCGTTCCCGATGCCGAGGCGGTGGCCCGGCAGCTGTCGGAGGCCTGGTCGCGGGCCAACGAGCTGCCCGCCGTGCCTGCCGCGGCGGCCGACGGCAAGCCTGCCGCCGGCAATCTCGCGGGCCAGGGTGCCGCTGCATGAGCGACACCACGTCCCGTTCCAACGACCTGCCCCGCACGCCGCTGATCGCCATCGGCGTGCTGCTCGTGGCCGTCATCGTCGGCGTTGCCGCGGTGCGCCTGAGCGGGCAGTCGATCCGCGCGCCCGACGGCGATGCCGTCGCGACGCGTGCCCTCCGGTTCGAGGATCGACCCGACGGCAGCATCGCCGTCATCGATGCGCGCGACGGCGCGCTGCTCGAATCGGTCCAGGGCGAGGCCGGGTTCCTCCGTGGGGCCCTGCGTGCACTCGCCCGCGAACGCATGAAGCGGGGCCTCGGCCCCGAGCAGGCGTTCGAACTCGTCGCCCGGAACGATGGCCGACTGACGCTGATGGACCCGGCAACGGGTGAGCGCATCGACCTGGAGTCCTTCGGCCCGACCAACGCCGGCGTGTTCGCGCGCCTGCTGAACGTCGAACCCCAGCCGGCTTCGGCCCGCTGAAACACCACGGAGACCCTCATGCTCGCGACCCCGACGATCGAATCACCTGAAGAGGCCGCCCGCCGGGCCAAGGAGAGCACGCTCCTGAGCCCGCGCTTCTACACCACGGACTACGCCGCGATGAACGCGATCGACGTCTCGTCGATCCGCGCGGAATGGGACGCGATGCTGGCCGAGTACGAGGGCGACAACAACCACGACCACTTCCAGCGCACGCCCGAGTTCGCGCAGGAGGTGGCCGAGCGTTTCTCCCAGGTGTCTCCGGAACTGCGCCAGGAGTTCCTGGACTTCCTGATCTCGTCGGTGACCTCCGAGTTTTCGGGCTGCGTGCTCTACAACGAGATCCAGAAGAACGTCGAGAACCCGGACGTCAAGGCGCTGATGCGCTTCATGGCGCGCGACGAGTCGCGCCACGCGGGCTTCATCAACCAGGCGCTGCGCGATTTCGGCCTGGGCATCGACCTGGGCGGCCTGAAGCGCACCAAGGCGTACACGTACTTCAAGCCGAAGTACATCTTCTACGCGACCTACCTGTCCGAGAAGATCGGCTACGCGCGCTACATCACGATCTACCGCCAGCTCGAACGCCACCCCGACAAGCGCTTCCACCCGATCTTTCGCTGGTTCGAACGCTGGTGCAACGACGAATTCCGCCACGGCGAATCGTTCGCGCTGATCCTGCGTGCCAACCCGCACCTGGTCTCGGGCGCCAACCTGCTGTGGGTGCGTTTCTTCCTGCTCGCCGTCTACACGACGATGTACGTGCGCGACCACATGCGGCCGCTGCTTCACGAGGCGATGGGGCTGGAGTCGACCGACTACGACTACCGCGTGTTCGAGATCACCAACGAGATCTCCAAGCAGGTCTTCCCGATCTCGCTGGACATCGACCATCCGGCCTTCCGTGCCGGCATGGAGCGCCTGGTGCGCGTGAAGACGGCGTTCGACGCCGCGAAGAAGCGGGGCGGCCTCGTCGGCCGCCTGCAGCAGGGTGTCTGGGCCGTGGCGGGTGCCGCGACCTTCGCCCGCATGTACCTGATCCCGGTGCGCCGTCACGCGCTGCCGGCGCAGGTGCGCATGGCACCGGCATGGTGAAAGCGAGGACATGATGCTGAGCGTGGCGATCCCGGTGCTGTTCGCGGTGTTCGTCTGGTGGTTCAGCACCGGGCTGATCCTGCTGCTGGACGGTCTGCCGCGGAAGACCTTCCGCTGGAGCCTGGTCATCTCGACCGCGCTGGCGGTGACGGCCTTCGGCGCCCTGGTCCACACCGCCGGCAACACGACGCCGGCCGACGCGTACTGCGCCTTCACCTGCGCGCTGCTGGTCTGGGGCTGGCACGAGCTGGCCTTCCTGACCGGCTGGATCACCGGCCCGCGCAAGACCGCGACGCCGCCCGGCGCGAGCACCTGGACACGCTTCATCCACGCCATCCAGGCCATCCTGTGGCACGAGATCGCGATCATCGGCGTCGGCATCGCGATCATCGCCGTCACCTGGGGCGAGCCCAACCAGGTCGGCACCTGGACCTACCTCGTGCTCTGGACGATGCGCGCCAGCGCCAAGCTGAACCTGTTCCTGGGCGTGCGCAACCTGAGCGAGGAGTTCCTGCCGGAGCACCTGAAGTACCTCGTCAGCTTCTTCCGCCGCCGCGCGATGAACCTGCTGTTCCCGATCTCGGTCACCGTGCCGACGATCGTGGCCGGCCTGATGGTCCAGGAGGCGCTGCTGCCCGGCACCAGCCCGGCGATGCATGTCGGCCTGCTGCTCGTGGCCACGATGCTCGGCATGGCCGTCATCGAGCACTGGATGATGGTGCTGCCGCTGCCCGTCGCCGCGCTGTGGCGCTGGGCGCTGCGTTCGCGCGAACCGGGGGAGCCGCGCGACCCGCCGCCGATGCTGGTGCCCCCGCCCGACAACAACCTGCTCCATGCCCGCTGACTTGCGCGTCTCGACCGAACTGCAGGCCTGCCGCGAACTGATGCGCGGCGGCTCCAAGTCCTTCTTCGCCGCCTCGCTGCTGCTGCCGCAACGCGTGCGCGCGCCGGCCACCGCGCTGTACGCGTTCTGCCGCGTCGCCGACGACGCCGTCGATCTGAGCGGCGACCCGCACGCCGCGATGGCCGAGCTGCGGTCGCGGCTGGACAAGGTCTACGCCGGCACGCCCGAGCCGATCGCCGCCGACCGCGCGCTGGCCTGCACCGTGCACCGGCACGGCCTGCCGCGCGTGCTGCTCGACGCCCTGCTCGAAGGTTTCCTCTGGGACGCCGAGGGCCGCCGCTACGAGACCGTCGCCGACGTCGAGGCCTACGGCGCACGCGTCGCCGGCACCGTCGGCGCCGCGATGGCGGTGATCATGGGCGTGCGCTCGCCGCAGGCGCTGGCCCGGGCCTGCGAGCTGGGCGTGGCGATGCAGTTCACGAACATCGCGCGCGACGTCGGCGAAGACGCCCGCAACGGCCGCCTGTACCTGCCGCGGCAGTGGCTGCGCGAGGCCGGACTGGACGTCGACGCCTGGCTGAAGAACCCCGTGCACTGCCCCGAGGTGGCGCAGACCGTGCGCCGGCTGCTGCGGGCTGCCGACGAGCTGTACGAACGCTCCGAGCACGGCATCGCCGCGCTGCCGCGCGACTGCCGCCCGGCGATCCGCGCCGCCCGGCTGGTCTACGCCGAGATCGGCCACCGCCTCGAGCGCGACGGCCTCGATTCGGTCAACCGCCGGGTCGTCGTGCCGGCCCGCCGCAAGGCCGCGCTGATGGCCGTCGCCGCGTCCGCGGCGCTGAACAGCCCCGGGCGGGCCCACGCCTCGATCCCGCCGCTGCCGGCCATCCAGTACCTGGTGGACGCCTCGGTCGCCTCGACCTCGGGCGCCTCGGCCACCCACCGCCCGCTGCCGCGCTCGTTCAACGAGCGGCTGGGCTGGGTGCTCGAGCTGATGGAACGCCAGGCGGCACGCCGCGGCGTCTGAAGGCGGCGCACCGGCGCCCGATGTTCGCGGGATTGCGGCCGACAATGATCAAGACCGCGTCCCGCGCCGTGCACAACTTGCGCGACGCCGACGGCGAAGCGCGCTAGATTGTCGCCATGCTCGAGAAGGTGTTCGCCGCGATCGGTCTGGCCGTCTGCATGGCCCTGCTGCTGGGCATGCTGGTCGGCCGCCAGCGTGTGAGCGCGATGCTGCAACGCACGCGCAGCGCCTGGCGCTGGAGCCGCCAGCGCCGGCACGCCGAGCGCGAGGCGGTCGAGGTCATCGAACGTGCCCGCCGCGGGGCCCCGAACGTCAAGCGCGAGGGCAACGTCTACCGCCCGAGCTCGTTCAACGGCCGCCGCGCCGACGACCACCAGGAATGAGCCGGCCCCCCAGCCGGCCCCGCCGTCACCCCCGGCGCGGCATGCGCCAGGGCAGCATCAGCCGCACCGGCAGCGTGATCACGCGCGGCAGCAGCATGGTCTCGTGCACCGAGGTCACGACCTCGCCGAGCAGCCCCGAACGCACCATCGAGCGCGCGTAGAACGGCGTGTCCTCCAGCGTCTGCTCGACGACCGCCGGCACCCCCGGCTCGGTGCGCATCGTGCGGCCGATGCGCCACAGCGTCGTCGGCAACGGCTGGCGCGGCGGCGCCTCGAAGCTCTCGGTGCTGCCGTCGAGCAGGAAACGTTCGGCGATGACGCGGTCACCGTGGCGCTTCTGGCGCACGTCGTAGATCACCGCGGTGCTGCCGTCGGCCATCGTCGCGCGCGACCAGTCCCACTCGTGGAACGGCCGGTCGATCGGCTCGTCGCCCTCGTTCGAGTCGAGGTAGGCGTGGCCGCTCCAGCGCACGCGCGGGCTGTCGAGTTCGACCTCGATGCGGCTGCACGGCGCGATCGGGCCCCAGCGGTGGCGCCCGCCGCTGTCCAGCGAAGTGACGAAGCGGCACAGCGCCTTCGGCCAGACCCGCACCCTGCCCTTCACGCGGCGCGGGATCGGCACGCCGATCTCGTCGAACTCGACGAGCAGCGATTCGCCGTCCCAGTGCAGCCGGCTCGGGCCGATGACGAACTCGTCGCGGCTGCGGCGCATCCAGCGCCGGCCGCGTTCGGTCATCGTCCAGCGCTTGCCGGCGTCGCCGTACAGCGCGAGGTTCAGCGCGCAGTGGTTCTCCGGGTCGGCGCGGTCGGCGTTCGGGCCGCCGGCCCAGGCGTAGTAAGGCGAGAAGACGCTGCCGACGAAGGCGATGAAGGTCAGGCCATGCCGCCCGTCGTCGCTGACCGCGTCGACATACCACCAGAGATAACCACCCGGCGGGACCGGCTGGTCGAATCGAGGTGCGCCATCAGCGTCTCGGCCGCCAACCGGCCGGACATCGCCGCCATCGGCACGCCCGGCCCCGGGTGGACACTCCCGCCCGCCAGATACAGCCCCGGCAGCCGGCTCGTCGACGACGCCCGATGGAACGAGGACATCCAGCCGTGTGTCGCCGGGCCGTAGAGCGCTCCCCCCGTCGCCGGGAACAGCCGCTCGAAGTCCGCCGGCGTCACCAGCCGGTGCGTCTGCGGACTCCACTCGATCGACAGGCCGCACTCGCGCATCAGCGCCAGACTCCGCTGCTCGCATGGTTCGGTCTCCGAAACGTCGAAGGGTCGCCGGTCCCCGTCGGCTGGTGCATTGACCAGGCACAGCAGGCGCTCGGGGGCGTCCGACCCGATTCCTTCGTCGGTGCGATCCTGCGCACAGACGTAGACGGTGCCACGCCGCGGCAGGCGGCGCTGGCGGAAGATGTCGTCGAACTCGGACGCGTAGTCCTCGTCGAAGAACACGTTGTGGCGCACCAGCGGGAAGCCGCTGGTGCGGGCGTTGACCAGCCAGGTCAGCGCCGACAGCGAGCGCCGCGCCGGCGCGACCGGCGCCGACGCCCGCCGCGCCGGGTCGCCCAGCACACCCTGGGCCAGCGCGTTGACGTCGCCGTTGAACACCACCGAGTCGGCGGCGATCTCCTCGCCGTCGGACAGGCGCACGCCGACGGCGCGGCCATCGCGCACCAGCACCTGCTCGCAGCCGCAGCCGTAGCGCAGCTTGACGCCGCGCGCCTCGGCCAGCGCCGAGAAGGCCCGGGCGACGGCATGCATGCCGCCCTCGACGGCCCAGACGCCGTCGAGTTCGACCTGGGCGACGAGCATCAGCGTCGCCGGCGCCATCCACGGCGACGCGCCGCAGTAGGTCGCGTAGCGCGCGAACAGCTGCTGCAGCTTCGGGTCGCGGAAGTGCCGCGACAGCGAGCGCCAGAGGTTGGAGAACGGCCCGATCTGCATCAGCACCATCAGGCCGCGCGGGCCCAGGTCGCCGACCATGCTGCCGAGCGTCGGGCGCTCGGAGCGGATGTACGGACCCTCGAGATGGTCGTAGAGCTGGCGAGCCTGGCGGCAGAAGCCGAGGAAACGCTGGGCCTCCTGCGGGCCGCTGAACTCGCCGATCGCCTCGGCGGAGCGCTGGATGTCGGCGAACAGGTCCAGGCGGGGCTCGTGCCCGCGCCAGGCGTGGCGTGCGAGCACGCCCAGCGGCTGCAGCTTCAGGTGGTCCTCGACCCTGGCGCCGGCGGCGGCGAAGATCTGGTCGAAGACCCAGCGCATCGTGAAGACCGTCGGGCCGGCGTCCACCGGCGCGCCGTCGACCATCACCTGGCGCATCTTGCCGCCCGGCGTCGCCGACTTGTCGACGAGCGTGACGTCGAGCCCGCGTGCGGCCAGCAGCAACGCGCTGGTCAGCCCGGCGATGCCGGCGCCGACGACGACGACACGATGGGTGCGGGAGACATCAGCCATAACGGCGCCCCTTCCAGACGCCTTCGATCGCCAGAGGCACGAAGCGCACGAACATCGATTCGGAGAAGAAGTCGCGCGAGGCCTGGATCGCGCGCTGGTGCGCGCCGGTGCGCGCATAGGCATCCATCGCGGCGACGCTGTCCCAGACACTGAAGGTGGCCTGGCGCAGGAACGGCGCCTCGCCCAGGCCGACGGCCAGCCGGCAGCCACTCGCGCGCTCGAGCGAAACCTGCGAAGGCCCGGCGTTGGGCCAGAAACGGTGCGCCCGCGACAGCCGGATCGACGCTCGCGTCAGCGCCGCGACCGGGCCGTCCACCGGCGCCGGTGCGCCGACACGCGGCTGCTGGCCATCCCAGGTGCCGCGCGCCGCGTACGGCCGCGCCTTGACGATGCAGAGCTCGCGCGCGTGGCGGCGGTATTCCTGGACGAGCTCGGAGTGCCCGATGAAAGCATCGGCCGCGGCCTCGTCCTCGAAGAGCACGAAAAGGCCCTGGCGCGTGGCGCTGGGCCGCAGCCCGAAGCCGCCTTCGTAGCCGGTGCCGAGCTGCTTGGCGAAGCGGGCTCCAGGCTCGCGACGGGCTGGCGCCCTGCCGGCGATGAAACGCCCGTATCCCCACAGCCGCGAGGCGGGCGCCACGTCGATGAGCAGCAGAACGAGCACGTCGCCACCGGCGGTGACCCGCGGCAACGCCTCGCTCGACAAAGAAGAAGCCGCCGGGGCCTGTTGCGAGGCGCCGGCGGCAATGCTGAGTTCGTTCGTCATGCGGAACGGCCGCGGCGGGTGCCGCGGCCGCCGTTCAACACGTCACTTCGCGGCGGTGGCCACCGTGGCGACCGGAGCAGCCGACGCGGCGGCGTCGACCGGAGCGGCTTCCACGGCAGAGGCGGCGGGGGCCGCCGGAGCCGGCTTCAGGCCCGGGTAGTCCTTGGCCATCTGCGCGCCGTACAGCGGCTTGTAGGCGCCCTGGTGGCAAGTGGCGCAGTTGATCTTCGCCACGTCCCCGGTGGGGCCCAGCCGGTGGGCCGGGAAGGCCGAGGTCAGCCCTTGCATGAAGTTGTTGTTGAGGTCACGCGCCATGCGGATGCCGTACCAGGCCGTCGCGCGTTGCGGCGCGGCGTTCTCCCAACTGCCGAAGCCGTTGGTGTTGTGGCAGTACGTGCAGTTGACACCCAGCGCGCCCGAGAAGTGCATCATCAGACCGTAGCTCTTCTCGGCCTGCTTGATGTCGGCCGTCGAAGTGCCCGCCGGCAGCGCCGTCGTCGCGTAGATCCGGACGTTCGTGTCTTCCTTCAGGAAGGTCGTGAACGGGTCGTACGGCAGCGAGGTCAGCCCGACGACCTTGGCGGCCTGGTTCTGGCCGTCGAGGTTGCCGATGAAGTCCGAACGCTTGTTCTGCGGCGCAGCGGTGAACCAGATCTCCTTCGGGACCGGCTGACCACGGTGGCAGGTGTAGCAGGTGACGCCGGTAGCGGCGACGTGCTGCGTCCACTGTGCGTTGATCTTCTGCGTCATCTCGAGCATCCGACGCGAGACGACCTTCTGGTACTTCGAGTCGTCGGCGAGGTTCTCGGTATGGCAGTAGTTGCAGCCCTCGGTCGGCGACACCCATTCGGTGATCGCCGCCATCTGCCGCGTGAACTCCGCGACCGACAGGTGGCCCAGAACCTTGACGTTCTGGAACACCTGATTGGCGCGCGGGCCCGAATCGTCAGCCACCGGCGTGGCCACCGGGGCTTGCTGAGTCGGGATCTGCTCGGCCAGCGTGCGCGGGTTGACGATGTGCTGCATGCCGGTGCCGCGGTAGCCCCGCTGCACCGATTCCACCGGCGGACGCTCGCATCCCGCGAGCAGGACCGCCGCGGTCACGGCGACGGTAAGGGTCGTAAAACGAGCCGCGAGTGCCATCACTTGACTCCCTGCAGGGTGGCGGGGTCGATCGTGGGCGCGAACACCGCCGGGTAGGCCGGTGCCACGCCGTGCTTCACGGCCCACAGATACCAGTTGTCGACGACGGTACCCGACAGCAGGATGCCGATGCCGCCGCACAGCGGGCAAAGCACGGCGAACCACCACGCCCAGCGGTGGATCGACTCGGTCGTCGCGTTGAAGCCCATCGTCCAGCGCCAGAACAGCTGGGCGCGTTCCGAGGCGGTGCCACGGTCGGCGATCTGCTCCAGTTCACGCTCGCCACCGAAGCGGCTGACGGCCAGGATCGTCGCACCGTGCATCGCGAACAGAAGCGTCGCGCCGTACAGGAAGGCGATCGAGAGCGCGTGGAACGGGTTGTAGAACAGGTTGCCGTAGCGCAGCGAGAACGCGGCGGTCCAGTCCAGGTGCGGGAAGATGCCGAACGGCACGCCTTCCGACCAGCTGCCCATGGCGATCGGGCGGATGAAGCCCAGGACCAGGTACAGCCAGATGGCCGCAGCGAAGGCCCAGGCGACGTGCGTGCCCATGCCCAGGGCGCGGGCCCGGGTGTACATGCGAACCCACCACAGCAGGATCGAGATCGTCAGGAACAGACCGGCCATCAGCCACCAGCCACCGTCGTTCAGCGGCGGCAGGTTCAGGCCGTACTTCGGAGACGGCGGCTCCAGCGCCAGCCAGAAGAACTGGCGGCCGAACTCGATCGGGTTCCAGCCGACCTGGGCCAGCATGTTGAAGCCCATGATCATGATCGCCAGCGCGCCGAAGACCGCCGACAGGATGCCCAGGGGACCGAGGTAGATCGGCCCGATCTGCGCCATGCCCAGACGACCCAGCAGGTGGATCTGCCAAGGCTTCTTGCCGGTGCGCGGGCTGTCCCTCTCGGGCAGCGGCACACCCATGTGCGCCGGTCCTGCGACCTGCACACGCGTGAAGATGTTTTGATACTCAGCCATTGGGTTTCTCCTGAGCAGCTCAGTTGAGCGGCCACTGACTCCAGACGGGCAGATTCAGCCACCAGCCCCACCACTCCGGCCAGCCGCGGGTCCAGAACGGACCGCTGATCACGATACAGACCGCGCTCCAGAAGGCCGCCGACAGCGCCAGGAACAGACCCAGGCGGTGGATACCCAGCGAACCGATCGAATAACCGACCGCGTCGCGGAAGAACGTGTCTTCGTGGTCCGTCGTCTTCATCGGCTCACCCTTCTTCGGGTTGGCCGCCGACAGGATCAGGCCACCGTGCATCGACATCGCCAGCGTCGTCGTAAAGAAGAACGAGATCGCCAGCATGTGTGCCGGGTTGTAGTGGAAGTGCAGATATTGGTAGCCCACGTTCGACACCCAGTCCAGATGGCTGAAGATGCCGTACGGGAAGCCATGGCCCCAAGCGCCCATGAGAACCGGGCGGATGACGACCAGCGTGACGTACGCCAGGATCGCGAAACTGAATGCGATCGGCACGTGGTACTGCATGCCGAGCTTGCGGCAGATCTCGACTTCACGCAGCGCCCAAGAGACGAATGCCCCGATGGCGCACACCGTGATGATCTGCCAGAGACCGCCTTCCATCAGCGGTGCCACGCCCAGCCCGTACTTCAGGTCAGGGGGCGCAATACTGATCTGCCAAAGATTCCACGTCGCCCCCTGCGAAGCGCCCCAGATGATCAACGCGGTTCCCAGGACCGAGAAGAAGAGCGTCGTCACGCCGAAGAAACCGACGTAGAACGGTCCGACCCAGAAGTCGAAGAGATCGCCCCCGACCAGCGTGCCGCCGCGCACCCGGTATTTCTTCTCGAAACTCAGCATTGCCATATTGATTCCTCCAACCGACGGGTCGCCACCGACAACCCGAACGGCGAGTTTGTTGTTGCAGCGGGTCGAAACCGGTCAAGACCGGTCTCGCCCGCATGCACTGGCGTGGCGCTTTTTACTTCGCCTGCGCCAGGGACGTCACTTCGGCAGGAACCGGGGCAACAGCCGTCGCCGCCGGCGCCTTCTTCGCGCCGTCCATCCAGTTGTACTTGTTCGTGCCCAGCAGCATCAGGTGAATCAGAACGGCGAGACCGAGAAGGAACACCGCCTGGGCCACCATGGCGCGCATCGGATCGAACAGACGCCAAATTCTCCACATAATCCAAGCTCCTATAGCAAATGCGACATGAAGGTATAAACCGCTGCCTTGACGCCGCCAAAAATAGATTTCACACCTTCAGCACCCGGCAACCAGGAACGCCAGTGCCAACCAAGCAATTGCCCGATGAGGGCAATGATCAGAAACGCCACGTAGCTGAGCGCGAAGATGATCCAGAAACTTCTGGAGTCACCCGCCGCGACCGGCTTCGGCATTGCAGATTCAAGATGGGCCATAACGCTCCCCAATGACGGGTCAAGCTATCAGGTACTTAGAGCCAGGGACGCCAGACCCAGACCAGGAAGTGAGCGACCACGGCGACCGCCGTGAAACCCACGAAACCCTGAACCCAGAACTTGTGGAACTCCTGGGCCTCGTCGTCGGTAAGCCCGGAGATCGAGCCCTTTCTTTCAGCCATGAGGAAACTCCTTCATAAGCGGCCAGATGGCCGCGTGCGCACAAGACCCGCGCACGGTGGGCAGCCGCGGCAGAGTGCCACGACATTCGGTTTGTCCACTGATCGCGGACAGGAACTGGTGAATGGAGCCCTTGATCACGCGGGCTCCTTCTGGCCGAGCAGCTGGCGCACGCGGGCCGCGGTGACGCGTTCCTCGCCGGCGGCGCCGGCTTCGCGTTCGGCGCGGTCGCGCAGCTGCTTGGCAGCGGAAATCTGGACCAGCACCGGCTGGCGGGCGACGTAGTCGCGCAGCACCTGCTGGGCCTCGTCGTCCCAGGGCCTGGAGTCGCCGCGGCGCGACGGCGTCGCGTCGATGCGGTCGAGCTCGGTGCCCAGCGGCAGGATGTTGAACAGCGCGTCGAAGAGCGCGTTGCAGAACTCCTGCACCAGGTAGGTCGCCCCGGCGTAGCCCATGAAGGGCGTGCCGGTGTGACGGCGGATGATCGCGCCGGGGAACGAGGCCGGGATGTAGGCCGGCTTCGGACCATGGCCCGAGGTCGTTTCCGCCAGGTACATGCGCTCGTTGTAGCTGCCGAAGAGCACCAGCGGCGTCTTCGAGTGCACCAGCTCGCGCACGCTCTCATTGTCGGTCTTCTCGCCGGCCCGGCGGGCGACGGCGAAGTTGCACGGCAGGCCCAGCTCGTCTTCGAGGAAGTGGCGGATGCCGCGGGCGTAGGTCTCGCCGGCGACGATGCCGAAGTTGGCGGTGCCGAAGAAGTCCTGCGTCACCGAGCGCCACAGATCCCAGATCGGCTTGAGCGTGGTGTGCTTCTCGCGCTCGATGAAGGGCTCGGGGTCCAGGTTCAGCAGGCGGCCGAGCTCGCGCAGGAACGCGGTCGTGCTGTGCATGCCGATCGGCGCCTGCAGGTACGGGCGCTCCAGCGCCTCGCACAGCATGCGGCCGAACTCGCGGTACATGCAGACGTTGACGTCGGCGTCGACCAGCTTGGGCACGTCGGCCAGGTGGCTGCCGAGCGGGAACACCATGTTCACCTCGGCGCCGATGCCTTCGACCAGGCGGCGGATCTCGGCCAGGTCGCTCGGCATGTTGAAGGTGCCGTAGCTCGGGCCGATGATGTTCACGCGCGGCTTCTCGCCGGCCGGGCGCTGCTCGAACGGGGTGCGCTGCGGGATCTTGCGCAGGCCGTACTCGCTCCACAGCCAGAACATCGCGCGGTTGGCGCATTGCCACTGGTCTTCGTCGATCGTGCGCGGCAGGAAACGCTGGATCGTCGTGCCTTCGGGCGTCACGCCGCCGCCGATCATCTCGGCGATCGAGCCGGTGACGACGACGGCCGGGAGGTCCGGGTCGAGCGCCGCGTGGGCGCGCTTCATCGCGCCTTCGGTGCCTTCGCGGCCCAGTTCCTCTTCGCCGAGACCGGTGACGACGATCGGCAGCTCGTGCGGCGGCAGCGCGTCGGTGTAGTGCAGCACGGCGGTGGCCGGCAGGTTCTCGCAGCCCACCGGGCCGTCGATGACGACCTGCAGCCCCTTGATCGCGGTGAAGACGTACACCGCGCCCCAGTAGCCGCCCGCGCGGTCGTGGTCGATCACGTACATCAGATCATCTCCTCGGCCTTGCGGCGCTTCTGGAGCTTGATGACCTGACGGCGCGTGTCGGCCCGGAACTCGGGGCGCGACTGCGGAACGTCTTCCCAGACACCGGCGTTGTCGCCAGTGCCGACCTCGCCGAAGAACTCGCGCATCTGCTGGAAGCGCGACTTGTTGGCGATGGCCGCGTTGATGACCTGGGCCAGCGAACCAGCCCCGGCCGGGCCCATCAGCGGACGCGCGGAGATCAGGTTCGTGAAGTACAGCGCGGGGATCGTCGCCTGCTTGGCGGCCTGCACGACCGGCGTCGTGCCGATCGCCAGGTCGGGGCGGCATTCGCGCACCGCGGCGATGTCCTGCTCGAGCGAGGCGCGGTACTGCACGTGCACGCCGCGCGCCTGCAGCCATTCGAGGTCGGGCGCGCTCCAGGGCGTCTTCGGGCAGGCGGTGCCGACATAGGGCACCTCGGCGCCGCTCTCGACGAGCAGGCGCGCGACCAGCAGCTCCGAGCCTTCGTAGCCGGAGACGACGACACGGCCCTTGATCGGCGTGGCGGCCAGCGCGCCCTTGATCGCGCGAAGCCACTTGTTCTTCGACGCGTCGATCATCGCCTGCGGCACGTTGCAGGCGCGGCCGACGGCCTGCAGCCAGGCTTCGGTGCCATCGTGACCGACCGGTGCGGAAGCCACGATCGGGCGACCGGCGGTCTCGAACTCGCGCACGCTGGCGGTGTAGAACGGGTGGATCGCGGCGACGGCGGCGCAGTCCAGCGCGGCATACAGCTCGCGCCACTCACGCGTCGGCACCACCGGGCCGGCGGCCAGGCCCATCGGCTCGAGCATCATGCCGATGCCCACCGGGTCGGCCGGGAACATCTCGCCGAGCAGCGTGACGGTCGGCTTCTCGCTGACGCCGCCGCGCGGCGCGGCCACCGGGCCGGCTTCGGCTTCGCCGCGCGCCACGCGCAGCATCGCGCCGGCGAGCACGTCCTTGGCCTCGGCGTGCGTCGGCACGCCGAAACCCGGCACGTCGATGCCGATGATGCGCACGCCGTCGATTTCCTTGGGCAGCAGGCGCAGCGGCACGCCCGAGGCACTGGGCACGCAGAGGTTGATGACGACGACGGCGTCGTACTGCTTCGGGTCGGCGAGCTTGTGGACGGCCTCGCGGATGTCCTCGAACAGCTTGCCGGTGACCAGCGTCTCGCTGCTGAACGGCACGTAGCCGATCGAGCGGCGCGCGCCGTAGAAGTGGGCCGTGAAGCTCAGGCCGTAGACACAGCAGGCCGAGCCCGACAGCACGGTCGCGGTGCGGCGCATGCGCAGGCCGACACGCAGCGAACCGAAGGCCGGGCACATGCTCTGCGGCTGGTCGTGCGGGCCGGCGCCTTCGGGCATCGGATAGTCGCGGGCGTACTGCTGCAGCATCTCGCCGTTGCCCGAAGCGGCGGCCGCGGCCAGCATCTGTTCCCGACCCGCGTGGCAACCCAGGCCGTCGTCGGCCACGGGCGCACCAGGATTGGAGACGTGTTGCTCGCTCATCGCGGGTCTCAGGCGGCGTCGTAGACGACTTCGAGCGTCGGGCGGACGATCTCGTCCTTGCCGAGCATGTCCTGCACGGTCGCCGGCTCGAGCACGACGTCGCGGCCGGTGCTCTCCGAGGAGAACAGGCCCAGCAGCGCGTCCTGCGACAGCGGCGTCGGACGCACCGGCGGCGCCTCGGCGACGTTGGTCGCGAGCTGCTCGAACAGCGGGCCCCAGGTCGTGCCCGGACGGGCGACGATCTCGTAGGCGGCGCTCTTGCGGCGGATGTCCTCGTTGGCCGGGATCGCGGCCAGCACCGGGATGCCGACGCTGGCGGCGAAGGCCTGGGCCTCGCCCGTGCCATCGTCCTTGTTGATCACCATGCCCGCCACGCCGACGTTGCCGCCGAGCTTGCGGAAGTACTCGACCGCGTTGCAGACGTTGTTGGCCACGTACAGCGACTGCAGGTCGTTGCTGCCGACGACGATGACCTTCTGGCACATGTCGCGGGCGATCGGCAGACCGAAGCCGCCGCAGACCACGTCGCCGAGGAAGTCGAGCAGCACGTAGTCGAAGCCCCAGTCGTGGAAGCCGAGCTTCTCCAGGGTCTCGAAGCCGTGGATGATCCCGCGCCCGCCGCAGCCGCGGCCGACCTCGGGGCCGCCGAGCTCCATCGCGAACACGCCGTCGCGCTTGAAGCAGACGTCGCCGATCGAGACGGCCTCGCCGGCCAGCTTCTTCTTCGAGCTGGTCTCGATGATCGTCGGCGTGGCCTTGCCGCCGAACAGCAGGCTCGTCGTGTCGCTCTTCGGGTCGCAGCCGATCAGCAGGACCTTCTTGCCCTGCTGAGCCATCATGTAGCTCAGGTTAGCGAGCGTGAAGCTCTTGCCGATGCCGCCCTTGCCGTAGATCGCGATGATCTGCGTGGTCTTGGTCACCGGGGCCGTGGATACCGCATCCGGTTCGATCGCCGCCTCGTTCTTCAGGCGCTCGTCGCGCATGAGGATGACGGGCGAGGTGGTCTGACTCATCGTGTACTGCTCCAGTCGAGGACCATCTTCAGGCAGTCCGGATCGCCGAAAGCCGTGCGGTAGGCGGCGTCGGCGTCGGACGGGCTGGCGTGGTGGGTGATCAGGCCGTCGAGCGACAGGCGCCCGGTCTCGGCCAGTTCCTTCACGGCCAGCAGGTCGGGGCGCTGCCATTCGGCAGCACACCGGATCTGGGCTTCGCGCATGAACGCCGGCGCGAAATTGAAGTGCAGCGGCTCGGTGTAGAAGCCGGCCAGCACGATCTCGCCACCGCGCGCCAGGCGCTCGACGAGACGATCGAGGATCGACGAGTCGCCGCTGACGTCGAAGATCGCGCGGTAGTCGCGGCGCGGGTCTTCGTCGGGATGCACGACCGTGTAGCCGGTGGCACCCTCGGCACGCAGCGGGTTGGTTTCCCAGACGGTCGGCGCCGGGAAACCGGCGACGACGGTCATGCGCGCCAGCAGACGGCCGAGCACGCCGTGGCCGACGATCAGGTCGGGCGGCACGATCGGCGTGCGCTTGCCGCCGCCGGCCACCGAGTGGTAGGCGGTCGCGGCCAGCGCCAGCAGCACGGCTTGTTCACCCAGGCTGTCGGACACGGCGCAGACGCGCGAGTCCGCGACGACGACCCGCGACGCGGCACCGCCGAACAGGCCACGCACCTCGCCGTAACAACGGGCGCCGGGCACGAAGACACGCTCGCCCACCTTGTGGTGCGCATCGGCGCCGGCCTGCACGACGCGGCCGACGGATTCGTAGCCAGGCACCAGCGGATAGCCCATGCCGGGGAAGGCCGGCATGCGGCCGCTCCACAGCAGCTTCTCGGTACCGGTGGAAATCCCGCTGTACTCGATGTCGACGACCAGATCCTCGCCGGTCGGCGGCGTGAGCTCGAGTTCACGGAGAACCAGGCGCTCGGGCTGCTCGAGCACGATGGCTTGAGTCTTCATGCAGCCCTCCATGCCGAGAGCGGACGGACCATCGGCGGCATCACAGGCCACGTCGGCGAACGGTGCTTCATCGGCTTCAACATCACGACGTCATCTTAAGCTGACAGTTCAGTGTGTCAAGGTGGCTGGACATGCCTTAGATCAGGAAACCTTAAGCAGTGCAGCGCGCCACCAGGACACCCGCCTGCAGCGGCATGTGCGTGGGCAGGGAACGGACGCTGGCGAAGCCGGCTTCGTGCAGCAGCTGCGTCAGGCGGGCCGCCGAACGCGGACGGCCGCGGCCCATCGCGAGCAGGTAGAAGCCGAAGTACGCGTCGCCGATCGGCTCGACGCCGGGCACCTCGGCCATCGCCTCGGCGAGCACGAGCGTGCCGTTGTCCGGCAAGGCCCGGCGCACGTTCTTGAACAGCGTCAACACCCGTTCATCCGGATGGTCGAAGGCCACGCGGACGAGGGAGATCACGTCGGCACCACGCGGCAGCTCGTCGGCGAAGAAGTCGCCGCCGAAAGCCTGGGCGCGGCCGGCCAGACCCCAGCGCCGGAAGTTCTCGTTGGCACGCTCGGCGACGGCCGGCAGGTCGAAGACCCGCAGTTCGACACCCGGCACCTCGGCGGCCACGCAGCGCACGAAAGCGCCCTCGCCGCCACCGACGTCCATCAGCACCTTGTGCCGGCCGAAGCGGTAGGCGGCGATGACCTCGCGCGCCACCAGCGGCTGCGAGGCCGTCATCAGCTTGGAGTACTCGGCGACCTTCTCGGTGGCCAGCGTCGCCGGCAGGCCGGGGCCGGCATCGGCGGCCGCGGCATACGGCCAGTAGCCGGCCATCGCCGGACGCCCCTGGCCGCGCAGCAGCGCCACCGGGTCGGTCAGGTCGCCGTACAGCGTCGCGTGGTGCTCGACCATCGCCGTGATCGCCTCGTTGGCGACCAGCGGCGCGCCCAGCCGACCCAGCGTGACGAGGTCCCCGCTTTGCAGGTCCAGCAGCTCGAGCGAGTCGGCAGCCGCCACCAGGCGACGTGTCGCCTCCAGGCTCAGGCCGCAGCGCTCGGCGACGGTGGCCAGCGGCAGCGGGCCGTCGGCCAGCATGCGGAACACGTCCAGGCGCACGCAGGCCAGCAGGATCTGCGAATAGACGAAGCCCGCCAGTAGGTCGAAGAGCTCGCGGGCGTGCTTGCGCGCCACCGGGCGGGTCAGCGGGAAGGCCGCGGCCCACTTCTGGAACCCGGGGCGGGCGATCGTGCGGTGCTTCCAGTCGCGAAAGCGTTCGGCCAGCGTCGGGGAACGGCGCGGCCCGGCCTGCGGCCTCGTCTCGGCTCGGTCCATCGGGATGTCAGGCGGTCTGGATCGTGGCGGCGCGGACCGCGGCGCGCTCGGCGGCGAGCGCTTCGATGTTGGCGCACCAGGCCTTGGGCGCCAGGCGCTCGGACTCCATGCGCACGATCTGGCGCAGCATGCCGGCACCCTTGCAGTCGGGGATGGCATCGATCGCGCCCTGCACCAGGCGCTCGAAATGTTCGACGGCGCCCACGAGGCCGTGCTGGATCGCCGAACTCGGACGGCCGAGCGCGACGTCGCGGCCGACCGGCTTGCCGAGCTGCTCGGGGTCGGCGAGCGCGTCGCGCACGTCGTCGGCCACCTGATAGGCCTCGCCCAGCCAGTCGCCGAGCGCACGCCAGGTCTCGCCGTCACCACCCGAGGCCTGCGCACCGGCGGCCGTGGCCGCAGCGAACAGGGCGCCGGTCTTGGCGCGCTGGTAGTCGGACAGCGCGACGCGCGGCTCGCACTCCCAGGCCTGGCCGGCAATGATGCCCAGCGGCGTGCCGACGCCGCGGGCCACGGTCTGCAGCACGCGCGCCATGCGCTCGGGGTGGCGGGCACCGGCGGCACCCAGGGTCTGGAAGGCGGTGACGATCAGCGCGTCGCCGGCGAGCACGGCCAAGCGTTCGCCGTAGGCCTTGTGCACCGAGGGCTGGCCCCGGCGCGTCGGCGCGTCGTCGAAACACGGCAGGTCGTCGTGCACCAGCGAGGCGCAGTGGATCAGCTCGATCGCCGACGCGGCGGCATCGGCCAGTTCGGGGTCGGTGTCGCCGTTGGCCATCGCGACAGCGATGCACAGCTGAGGACGGATGCGCGCACCGCCGGGAAACACCGCGTGGCGGATCGCGGCCGCCAGCTTCGGGGGGCAACCGGCGCCCTCTTGGGCGGCAACCGCCGCCTCCAGCGCCTGTTCGATGCGGGTCTGCATGTTCATCGACTTCCTCCGACGACCCGGCACCGGATGGCGCACCGCTGTAAGGTCGTCATGTCACCCCAAAGTGTCAACTGATTTTGACACGGGGCAGACCTCTGTCAAGAAAGCGGAACTGACGCGGCTCAAGACAGTCGCACGCTCCCTTTGGCCGAATGAAACACATGAAACTCACGCCTCTCATCCTCGCCACCAGCACCGTTTTCGCCGCTTCCGGCGCCCTCGCCGCGACGCCGGCCGAACTGGCCACGAAGGCCGGCTGCGCCGTCTGCCACCAGCCCGTCGCCAAGGGCCTGGGCCCCAGCTACCAGGAGATCGCGAAGAAGTACAAGGGTCAGGCCGGCGCCCCGGCCGTGATGGCCGAACGCGTGCGCAAGGGCAGCGTCGGCATCTTCGGCAAGGTGCCGATGACGCCGACGCCGCCGGCCCGCATCAGCGACGCCGATCTCAAGCTCGTGATCGACTGGATCCTCAAGACGCCTTGACGTCGGCCGCCGGCCGCGCCCGCGCGCGGCCGGTGTCGAAGGCCAGCGCGGCCTTGGCCAGCAGCGTGAAGACGAGCGCGCCGCAGGCCCAGATGCCGGCCGACACCAGCCACTCGCGCCAGCTCGGCGCGTACTCGAAGATCTCGCCCAGCGGCGTCGGGATGTAGCCGGGCACCACCAGGCCCATGCCCTTCTCGATCCAGATGCCGAGGAAGGCCAGGCCGCAGGCCAGCGCCAGCAGCTGCGGCGTGCGCCGCAGCGGGTGGATCGACAGGATCACCACCGCAACGACGTTCAGCGCCAGCGCGCTCCAGATCCAGGGCTGCAGCTGGCCGGCGCCGGCCAGGCCGAAGAACAGGTAGCGGATCGAGGCCGCGTGCGAGGTCTCGTTGTAGAAGTCGGTGAACAGCTCGACGCCGACGAAGAACAGGCTGATCTGCAGCGCCACCGTCATGACCACCGCCAGCAGGTCGATGACCGACTGCTTCACGGCCAACCCGCCCCAGCGGCGCAAGGCCAGCAGTGCCAGGATGATCAGCGCCGGCCCCGACGCGAAGGCCGAGGCGATGAAACGCGGCGCCAGCAGCGCGCTGTGCCACAGCGGCCGACCGGCGTTGGCCGAGAACAGGAAGGCGGTGACGGTGTGGATCGACACCGCCCAGAAGATCGCGACCACGACCACCGGGAAGTAGCGCGCGGTCACGGGCTCCTCGCCGCGCCAGCGCGCGTGCAGCACGTAGGCCGGCAGCCCGAGGTTCAGCAGCAGGTAGCCGACGAGCACGACGACGTCCCAGGCCAGCATCGACTGCGGCCAGTTGAAGCGCCCGACCAGCGGAAGCATGTGCCAGATGCGCTCGGGCCGGCCGATGTCGACGGTGACGAAGAGCATCGCCGCGACCACCGCGGCGACCGCCAGCGCCTCGCCGTAGATGACGACCTGCTTGACGTCGCCTCGGTGGAACAGATAGGCGGGAATGACCAGCAGCACCGCCGCCGCCGCGATGCCGACGAGGAAGGCGAAGTTGGCGATGTAGAAGCCCCAGGAGACCTGGTCGCTCATCCCGGTGACGACCATGCCCTGCTGCAGCTGGCCGGCGTAGGCGAAGAGGCCGGCGGCGATCACCGCCGCCAGCGCGGCCAGCCAGCGCCGGTAGGCCGCGCCGCCGGAGGCCATCGCACGCAGGCCGTCGAGCACGAAGCGGGAGAGACTCATGCCGGACTCACCCGGTCGTCGCTGAAGTACCAGAACTTGGGCTCGGTGCCGAGGTCCTCCTTCAGCCGGAAGACGGTCTTGTGCTCGAGCACCCAGCGGATCTCGCTGTTCGGGTCGAGCAGGTTGCCGAAGATGCGTGCGCCGGTCGGGCAGGCTTCCTGGCATGCCGGCTGGCGGCCCTTGCGCGTGCGCTGGGTGCAGAAGTGGCACTTCTCGACGACGCCCCTGGGCCGCGGACGGTTGCCGAGGTAGCTGAGGTTCGGGTTGAACTCGGCCGCCGGGATCTGCGGCTCGGTCCAGTTGAAGTGGCGCGCCCAGTACGGGCAGGCCGTCATGCAGTAACGGCAGCCGATGCACCAGTCGTAGTCGACGACGACGATGCCGTCGGGCTCCTTCCAGGTGGCCTTGGTCGGACAGGCCTTCACGCAGGGCGGGTTGTCGCACTGCATGCACTGCACCGGCAGATACCAGTGGCCGGGCACCGGGACTTGCTTGGCGTCGTAGTAGTGCTCGGCCTTCTCCAGGTCCATCGTGCCGTCGGGCATCTGCAGCACGCGGATGTACTGCATCTGCGAGTCACGGCCGAGGTTGTTCTCCTTGACGCAGGCCTCGACGCAGTCGCGGTAGCCCTTGCACTTGCTGATGTTCAGCGCGTAGCCGAAGACGGTGTTCGGCAGCGGCGGCACGTCCTCGCAGCGGGCCTCGACGCCATAGCGGCGGCTGGCGTTGCGCTCGATGCGTTGCAGCGCGGCGTGGATCTCGTCCTTCGTCATGCGCTGGTAGTGGTCCTGCAGCAGGCTGCCCATCGCATCCTGCAGCGTCTGGCCACCCCAGGCGCCGGTGGCGTGGGCGGTCGCGGCGGCGCCGCCGGCGGCGGCCACGCCGGCGAGGAATCGGCGGCGCAAGGCTTGGAAGCCTGCGCCGTCGCCGCCGGGCGGATCGGGGTCGGGCTTGCGGTTCATCATCGGGCTCCGGAAGCGGCGCGCTGCCAGACGGGCGCGGCGTGCGCCGGCGTCAGCGCCGGGCGTTCGAGGCCGGCACGCACCGGCGGCGGCGGTGCGGCCTCGCGCGGCGGAATCTTGGGGTCGTGCGCGTCGTGGCAGTGCGTGCAGGCGTAGATCGTGCGGTCGCCCTGCCAGTTGGCGTCACGCTTGCCGTGGGCGCCGAAAGCCCAGTCGCGGTGACGCGGGCCGTGGCACTGGCCGCAGACGAGCTGCGACTGGTCGAAGTCGACACGCCGGCCGTCGATGGTGCGCAGCCAGTCGCGGTCTTCGCCGACGTGGCAGTCCAGGCACCACATGCGGCCGCCGCCGTGCGGCAGCGAGGCGACGTGCGGCGCGGCGACCAGCGCCCGCGGCTGCTTGTTCAGCGGCAGCACCTTGTGGCACTGGCTGCACGGGTACAGCCCCAGGTGCGGCTTGCGCGGCACGACGCTGAAGGCCGGCGCGTCGGGATAGCCGCCGAAGACCAGCGGCTCCTGCGGGTCGGGCGCCTGCGGCGGCCGGTTGTCGCGCAGCGGACGGTGCGGCGGCGCGGTCTCGGTGGCCGGAACCACCGGCGCGGCGCCTGGCGCCAGGACGGGAGCCGCAGCGGCAGCTGCCGCATCGGCCTCGGACGGAAAGAGCGCCGGAAACCCCAGCGCGAGGACCAGGCCCACGGCCGCGGCACCGAATGCCGCCGCCGTGCGCCGTTTCAGCAACCGCACCGGGCGGACCTCCCTTCCGGCTGTGCGCCGGGTTCGTCGAGCTCGGTGCACAGCGCATGCAGCGCGTGGCGCCCGGTCTCGGTGACGACGATGCGGTCGTCGAACACACGCACGAGGCCGTCGGCCTCGCGCGCGGCCAGACGGCCGTACCCTTCTTCCAGCCCCTGCGCCTGCGCGGCAGGCAGCTCCAGCGAACACAGCAGGCGCTCGACGGCGGCGCGGCGCTGCACGCTGTCGGGCGTGGCCGGGCGCGCCTGGGCCACCGGCAGACGGCCGTGGCGCAGCGCGTTGCGCCAGGCGGCCTGCGAACCGTCGTTCCAGAACATCGCGCCGTCGACCTCGCCGACCGCGCCGACACCCAGGCCGATCAGCGGCGTGGCCGGCGCGGCGGTGTAGGAGATCAGGCTGCGGCGCAGCCGGCCGTCGTCCATCGCGTGCGACAGGTCGTCGTGCTCGAGCACGAACTGGTCGGCGCCGATCCAGCGGTAGCCGGCATTGCGCAGCATCTCGGCGCTGGCGCGCGCGAGTTCGGCCATCAGCGCCGGCGACGGCAGCGACTCGGTGTCGATCGCCACCTGCGCCGGCGCATGCCAGGGCCGGTGGTGGTAGCGCGCCAGACGGATGCGCTCGGGGCCCATCGCGATCAGGCGGTCGATCGTCGTGCACCAGCTGGCCATCGTCTGGCGCGGCAGACCGATCATGACGTCGAGGTTGATGTACTCGATGCCGGCCGAACGCGCGAGTTCGCAGACGTCGTCGATCAGCGCTGCCGACTGGCGCCGGCCGATGGCCTGCTGCACGCCGGGGTCGAGATCGAGCACACCCAGCGAGACACGGCGGAAGCCCAGCCCGCGCAGCACCTCGAACATCGTCTGGCTGACGCGGCGCGGGTCGCATTCGCAGGACATGTCGATGTCCGCCGGCATGCGCCACTCCGACTGCATCGCCTGCACCAGGCGCGCGAGCTGCGAGCCGGTCAGCTCGCTGGCGGTGCCGCCGCCGAGGTGGAACTGCAGCACCTCGCGCCGGCCGCCCAGCAGCTGCGCGACTTCACGGATCTCCTCGACCAGGCCGGCGACGTAGTCGTCGATGACGTCGTCGGGCTGCGCGGCGCGGATGTCCCGGTCGCAGCAGAAGCAGTGCGCGGCGCAGAACGGCACGCGGGCCGACACCGCGATCGGCTCGTCGGCGCGCGCGGCCAGGCCACGCAGCGCGGCCTCGTACAGCGACCGGGCCGTCTGGGCCTCGCCGTGCGGCATCGCCTGCACCAGCGGATTGGAAGCCTGCGGCGGCTGCCAGCACATCGAGGCGCCGGCGTCGAGGTTCGCGATCTTCAGCACGCTGGCGGACGGGCGATGGGGGGTGCTGTCGTCGGGAGGGATGGGCGTTCTCATGAAGACATCTCGAACGCCGGTGCGCTTCGAGCCTGACCTAGGGGCGAACCTTAGTCACCCCGCCGACCCGTCGGTTGACACAGGTCAACGGGATGGACCGCTTCCGACGGGCTTTCGGCCGGGCAGTTAAAGTGTCGAGACCGCCTGACACCCCTTGCCCGAACGACCTCCGCACCCATGAACGATCCCACGCCGCTGTCGCGCAGTTTTGGCTATCAGAGCGTGGACGAGCGCGAGCGCGAGCAGCGCATCCGCCGCGTCTTCAGCGCCGTCGCGGCGCGCTACGACCTGATGAACGACCTGATGAGCTTCGGCATCCACCGGCTCTGGAAGCGTCGTTTCGTGCGCATGGCCGCGCCGCAGGCCGGCCAGCACATCGTCGACCTGGCCGGCGGCACCGGCGACGTCGCCGCGCTGATGGCCGCCGCCGACCGCCGCGTGACCGTCGTCGACCCGAGCGCCGAGATGATGGATGTCGGCCGCTCGCGCGGCCACGCCCACGTCGACTGGATGCTCGGCAGCGCCGAGCAGCTGCCGCTGGCCGACGCCTCGGTGGACACGCTGACGATCTCCTTCGGCATCCGCAACGCGACCCGCATCGACGACGCGCTGAAGGAGATCCACCGCGTGCTCAAGCCCGGCGGGCGTTTCCTGTGCCTGGAGTTCTCGACGCCGGCGTGGTGGCTCAGGCCGTTCTACAACCTGTTCTCGTTCACCGTGATCCCGCGCCTGGGCGCGTGGATCGCCGCCTCGCCGGAGGCCTACACCTACCTGGTCGAGTCGATCCGGCGCTTCCCGGACCAGCCGCGTTTCGCGGCGATGATCTCCGCGGCCGGCTTCGAGCAGGTGCGCTGGCACGACCTCAGCTTCGGCATCGCCAGCGTGCACGTCGGCACCCGCCCGGCGGCGGCGCCTTCCGGCACCGCTTGATGTTGCACAAGCAGCGCGTCGCCCCGCGACGCGGACAATCGAACCCTCGTTTTCCCTCGCCCGCACGGAGTCCGCGTACATGCCCGGAGACAGAGCCACGGTGAACAGCACGCGCGCGGTCCGCACCGGATCGGTCGAGGCGTGGGCCGTCGCCGTGCGGCCGCGCACGCTGCCGGTGGCCGTGAGCCCGGTGCTCGTCGGCGCGACGCTGGGCTTCGACCGCACCGGCGCGATCGACATGATCGCCGCGCTGCTGGTGCTCGGTGCCGCCCTGCTGATGCAGGTCATCACCAACATGCAGAACGACGTCGGCTACACGGTGCGCGGCGGCGAGAGCACCGGCACGCGCACCGGGCTGCCGCGCGCCACGGCCAACGGCTGGCTCAGCGTGCGCCACGTGCGCGCCGGCATCGTCGTCGCGGCGCTGCTGGCCGCAGCACTCGGCGTCGCGCTCGTCGCCTACCGCGGCTGGCCGGTGCTGGCCATCGGCGTGGCGTCGCTGCTGGCCGCGCTGGCCTACATGGGCGGCCCCAAGCCGATCGCCTACACGCCCTACGGCGAGCTGACGGTCTTCGTGTTCTTTGGCCTGATCGCCGTCGTCGGCACCGACTGGGTGCTGACCGGCAGCTTCGGCCTCGTCACCGTGCTCGCCTCGGTGGCGCTGGGTTCGGTGGCGGCGGCGGCGCTGGCGGTGAACAACCACCGCGACATCGCGCACGACCGGCTCGTCGGCCGGCGCACCTTCGCCGTGACCTTCGGCGAATCGGGCTCGGTGGCGCTGTACTCGGTGCTGCTGCTGCTGCCGTTCGTGCTGCTCGTGCCGATGGCGCTGCTGTCGCAGTCCTGGACGCTGCTGCTGCCGCTGGTGCTGCTGCCGTCGACGCTGCAGCTGCGCAGCGACTTCGTGCACTGCCCGCGCGGCATCGCCTTCAACGAGATCCTGTTCCGCACCTTCCGCCTGGAGCTGTGGTTCGCCGCACTGCTGTCCGCCGGCGCCCTGCTCGGCTCGATGATCGCCCGATGACGGGCGCACGCACCGAACGGGCCTAGGTCGTGCAGGTCCGCCGCAGCGCCTTGGTGGCCCGCCCGGCCAGCCACCTCTTCGACCTGATCGAAGGCGCCGAGCACTACCCGGCCTTCCTGCCCTGGTGCTCGGGCGCGACGATCCTCGTGCGCGACGACAGCGTGGTCTCGGCCGACATCAGCATCCGCTTCAAGGGCGTGGGTTTCGAGATCCGCACGCGCAACCCGAAGCGCCGGCCCGAGTTCATGGCCATCCACCTGGAGCGCGGCCCGTTCCGCCGCTTCTACGGCGAATGGCAGCTGAAGGTGCTGGCCGAGGACGCCTGCAAGGTCAACTTCCTGCTCGACTACGAGTTCGACAGCGTGGTGATGACACGCATGGCCGGCCCGGTGTTCGACAAGATCGCCGACAAGCTGGTCGACGCCTTCGTGCAGCGCGCGGTCGACGTGCCGCCGCCGGTGCTGGCGCCGACCGCGCCAACGCAGGCACCGGCCGAGGCGCCGCGTGCGCCCGACGCGGACTGGCCGCCGCCCTGAGGCGCCGAACCGCTGAGGCCCGGGTTCAGCCCACGCCGTGCTCGGCGAACCAGGCCAGCGCGCGTTTCCAGCCGTCCTGCGCCGCGTCGGCGCGGTAGCTGGGCCGGTAGTCGGCGTGGAAGGCGTGTCCCGCCTCGGGATAGACGACGAAACGCGACTGCTTCGCCGCCACGCTGCCGCCGGCCAGCGCGGCCTTCATGCGCTCGACGCTGTCCAGCGGGATGCCGCTGTCCTGGCCGCCGTACAGGCCCAGCACCGGCGCGCGCAGCTGTGACGCCAGCTCCACCGGCTGCATCGGCTGCAGCGCCGTCTTGTCGCCGACCAGCCGCCCGTACCAGGCGACACCGGCCTTCATCTGCGGGCTGTGCGCGGCGTACAGCCAGGTGATGCGCCCGCCCCAGCAGAAGCCGGTGATGCCGGCCTTCGTCGTGTCGGCGCCCTGCCCGCTCGCCCAGGCCACGCTCGCGTCGAGATCGCGCATCACCTGCTCGTCAGGCACCTTGGAGACCACCTCGCTGATCAGGCGGGGGATCTCGGTGTAGGCCGCGGCGTCGCCCTGGCGCACGAAGAGCTGCGGCGCGACGGCGAAGCAGCCGGCCTTGGCGAAACGCCGCGCGACGTCGGCGATGTGCGCGTGCACGCCGAAGATCTCGCTGACGACCAGCACCAGCGGCGCGTTCGGGCGGTTCGCCGGCGCGGCGCGGTAGGCCGGCATGCGGAAGTCGCCGACGGGAATCGTCACCTCGCCGGCGACCAGGCCGGCGCTGTCGGTCGTGACCACCGTCTGCGCCGCCACCGGCAGCACCGCGGCGGCAAATGTGCCGCCGACGGCGGTGCGCACGAAGTCGCGCCGGTTGGGGTCGCGTGGCGACACCAGGGAATCGAACTCGGCTTGCTGCATGGTCGCCTCCTTGACCTCAAACAAGTCGAGTCGATTCTAGGAAGGCCGTCACGGCGCCGTGAGAGGCCTCTTGCACAATCGGCCCATGGCCGACATCACCTCGCCCGACCTGCCGCTGGCCGCGGTCGACATGGGCTCCAACAGCTTCCGGCTCGAGATCGCGCAGATCCAGCGCGGCCGCTACCGCCGCAGCGACTACTACAAGGACATGGTCCGCCTCGGCGCGGGCCTCGACGACCAGGGCCTGCTGACCGAAGAAGCGGTGCAGCGCGGCCTGGACTGCCTGCGGCGTTTCGCCGCGCGCCTGACCGGTTTTGCGCCGGCGCAGGTGCGTGCGGTGGCGACGCAGACGCTGCGCGAGGCGCGTAACCGCGACGCCTTCCTGCTGCGCGCCCAGGAGGCGCTGGGCCACACGATCGAGGTCATCTCCGGACGCGAGGAAGCGCGGCTGATCTACGCCGGCGTCGCCCAGCTGCAGCCGGCCGACGAGCCGCGCCTGGTCGTCGACATCGGCGGGCGTTCGACCGAGCTGATCCTCGGCCGCGGCCGCACGCCGGTGAAGGCCGAATCCTTCGCCGTCGGCTGCGTCAGCCTGTCGCTGCGTTTCTTCGGCGACGGCGGCATCGACGCCGAGGCCTTCCGTGCCGCCCGCGTGGCCGCCGGCGCCGAGCTCGAAGAGGCGATGGAGCCGTTCTCGTCGCGCCACTGGCAGCAGGCGCTGGGCTCGTCGGGCACCGCCGGCGCGGTGTCGCAGATCCTCGCCGCCAGCGGCGTCAGCGACGGCCGCATCACGCCCGAGGGCCTGGCCTGGCTGGAGCAGCGCTGCATCGCCGCCGGCCACGTCGACCGGCTCGACCTGCCGGGCCTCAAGCCCGAGCGCCGCGCCGTCATCCCCGGCGGCCTGGCGATCCTGCAGACGCTGGCCGAGAACTTCGGCATCGCCACGCTGTGGCCGGCCAAGGGCGCGCTGCGCCAGGGCGTCGTCGTCGACCTGCACGAGCGCCTGGCCGCGCTGCGGCGCAGCCACCCGAGCGACATGCGCGACGCCTCGGTGCACGAGCTGCAGCGCCGCTTCGATGTCGACGTCAAGCAGGCGCGGCGTGTCGCCACCGTGGCGCTGGCGCTGTTCGACGGCGTCATGCCGGACGCCGACGCCGAGGTCCGGCGCGAGCTCGGCTGGGCCTGCGACCTGCACGAGATCGGGCTGATGGTCTCGCACCACGACCACCACCGCCACAGCGCCTACCTGCTGGCGCACGTCGACGCGCCGGGTTTCTCGCAGAGCCAGCAGCGGCGCATCGGCCAGCTCGTGCTGGGCCAGCGTGGCGGCCTGCGCAAGATCGAGGATGCGCTCAGCAGCGAGTTGCTGGGCTGGCAGGTGATGTGCCTGCGGCTGGCGGCGATCAAGTGCCACGCACGGGCCGACGTCGACGCCAAGGCGCTGGCGCTGCGTGTGCGCGGCCGCGACGCCGTACTGGCCTACGACGCCGCCTGGGCCAAGGCCCATCCGCGCACCGTCTTCCTGCTGGAGGAAGAAGCGCAGACCTGGGCGCGCTCGGGGCCGCGCAAGCTGCTGCTGCCGCGCTGAACGCGGCGCCGCAGGCGCCGCGGCTTTTGCCGCGCTGACTCCTAGACCGCCTCGGGCCCGACGACGGCGTGCAGCACCACCTGCAGCGTGTCGCCGCGCTCGCGCGAGCGCAGCCACCAGACGCCGGCCTTGCGCACCGTCCAGGCCTGGATCTCGCCGGACAGCAGCAGCGCCGCGGTCAGGCCGAGGATCGGCTGGTGGCCGACGACGAGCACCGGCTCGCGCGCCTCGGGCCAGCGCGTGGCGTGCAGCAGCGCCTCGACCGAAGCGTCGGGCGCGAGCTCGGCCACGGTCTTGATGCGCCGCTCCAGCGCGGCAGCGGTCTGCTGCGCACGCCGCGCCGGACTGGCGAGCACCCGCGTGCCGGCCGGGAGCTGGCGATTGAGCCACGCGGCGACGCGCCGCGCCTGGCGTTCACCCTTGGGCGTCAGCTCGCGCTCGAGATCGTTCTGGCCCTCGCGGGCGTCGAAGGCTTCGGCGTGGCGCCAGAGGATCAGGTCCATGCGGCGGCTCCGGTTCAGCGGTAGCGCCGTGTCAGCGCCTGCTGGGCGCTGATGCCGGCCTCGGCGACACGGCGGTAGGCGCCGTCGGCACCCAGCGTCCAGGCGTCGAGCTCGTCGTGCAGATAGGGCACCAGCGCCTCGTCGACGATGCGCTGGCGCAGCGCCGCGTCGCGCACCGGCCAGGCGAGCTCGATGCGGCGGAACATGTTGCGGCTCATCCAGTCGGCGCTGGACAGGTACAGCACCTCGTCGTCGTCGCCCTCGCCCCAGCGGAAGTACAGCACCCGGGTGTGTTCGAGGAAACGGCCGACGACCGAGCGCACGCGGATCGTGTCGGTGTGCCCCGGCACACCCGGCGGCAGCATGCAGGCACCGCGGATCACGAGGTCGATCTTCGCGCCGGCGCGGCCGGCGTCCATCAGCGCCGCGATCAGCCCCGGGTCGGTCAGCGCGTTGACCTTGGCGACGATGCGCGCCGGACGGCCGGCACGCGCCGCCGCGGCGACCTGCGCGATGTGTGCGATCAGCCGGCGATGCAGCACGAAGGGCGCGGTCAGCATGCGCCGCATGCGCGTGCGGCCCTGGCTGGCAAGCTGCTGGAAGACGGCGTCGGCGTCGGCGGTCAGCTCCGGGTCGGTGCTGAGATAACCGAGATCGGTGTACAGGCGCGCGGTCTTCGGGTTGTAGTTGCCGGTCGACAGGTGCACGTAGCGACGCAGCCGGCCGTGCTCGCGCCGCGTCACCAGCATCAGCTTGGCGTGGGTCTTGAGGCCGACGACACCGTAGACCACCTGAGCGCCGACGGCCTCCAGGCGCTCGGCCCAGTTGATGTTGGCCTCCTCGTCGAAACGCGCGGTCAGCTCGACGACGGCCATCACCTCCTTGCCGCGGCGCGCCGCCTCGATCAGCAGGTCCATCAGCACGCTCTGGCTGCCGGTGCGGTAGATCGTCTGCTTGATCGCCAGCACGTCCGGGTCCTCGACCGCCTCGCGCAGGAACTGCACGACCGGCTCGAAGCTCTCGAACGGATGGTGCAGCACGACGTCGCCGTCGTGCAGCCGGTCGAAGATCGAGCGCCCCGGCGGCAGGTCGGCGGCCGGCCAGACCGGCTCGTAACGCGGGAAACGCAGATCGTCGCTGCCGGCCTGGTCGATCAGCTCGGTCAGGCGCGCAAGGTTGACCGGGCCGTTGACCTTGTACAGCGCGTACTCGGGCAGCTGCAGCTGGCGCAGCAGGAAGTCGTGCAGCTCCTGCGGGCAGCTGTGCACCACCTCCAGCCGGATCGCCAGGCCGAAGTGGCGCTTGCTGAGGTTGCTGCGCAGCGCCTGGCGCAGGTTGGTCACGTCCTCGGCGTCGTACTCCAGCTCCGAGTCGCGCGTGACGCGGAACTGCGAGAAGGACTCGACGCTGCGCCCCGGGAACAGCTCCTCCAGATGAGCGCGGATGACGCTGGTCAGCAGCACGAAGGCCTGGCGGCCGCCGCTGACCGAGTCGGGCAGGCGGATCACGCGCGGCAGCACACGCGGCACCTTGACGATGGCGATCGAGTTCTCGCGGCCGAAGGCGTCACGGCCGCCGAGCCGGGCGATGAAGTTCAGCGACTTGTTGGCCACCAGCGGGAACGGGTGGCTGGGGTCGAGCACCAGCGGCACCAGCAGCGGCCGCACCTCGCGCTCGAAGAAGCGGCGCACCCAGCGGCGCTGGGCCTCGTCGCGGTCGGCGTGGTTGACGACGACGATGCCGTGGCGCTGCAGCTCGGGCACGACCTCGTCGTTGAGCAGCGCGTACTGCTCGTCGATCAGTGCGTGCGCGGCGGCGGCGACCGCGGCCAGGTCCTCGCGCGAGACGCCGCCGCCGGGGCGGCGCGAGGCTTCGGCCAGGTCGGCGAAACGCACCTCGAAGAACTCGTCGAGGTTGGACGAGACGATGGTGACGTAGCGCAGCCGCTCCAGCAGCGGCACGTCGGGCCGGCGCGCCTGAGCGAGCACGCGGCGGTTGAACTGGAGGATGGAGCTTTCGCGGTTGAGCAGCGTCGGAGTGGGCGAGGCGGCCGGTGTCACCAGCAAGGCCTCGCCGACGCTCGTGTCGTCGGCCATGACAGCAGTTTATGAACGCCGCGCGACAGAACCGTGACAAGGTCACCGGGACTTTCACGCATCCGGCGGAGTCGTGGCCGCATCGTCGCCGCCCCGTGTGACAGGTTCAGGCGACGACGATGACGATTCGGCGGCTGGCGCCGCCGAATCGTTCAGTGAGCTTCGTCCCAGTTTGCGCCGATGCCGACCTCGGCCACCAGCGGCACCTTCAGCGCGGCGACGCCGGCCATCAGCCGCGGGATCGCGTCCTTCGCCCAGTCGAGCTCGGCCTCGGGCACCTCGAGCACCAGTTCGTCGTGCACCTGCATCACCATGCGCGTCGCGCGGCCGCTGGCGTCCAGCTCCTTCTGCACCGCGATCATCGCCAGCTTGATCAGGTCGGCGGCCGTGCCCTGCATCGGCGCGTTGATCGCCTGGCGCTCGGCGCCGCTGCGCCGCGGGCCGTTGCCGGAGTTGATCTCCGGCAGCCACAGCCGGCGGCCGAAGACGGTCTCGACATAACCCTTCTCCTTGGCGCGCACCCGGGTCTCGTCCATGTAGCGCTTGACGCCGGCAAAACGCGCGAAATAGCGGTCGATGTAGTCCTTGGCGGCCTTCTGCTCGATGCCCAGGTTGGCCGCCAGCCCGTAGGCGCCCATCCCGTAGATCAGCCCGAAGTTGATGACCTTGGCGTAGCGGCGCTGCTCGCTCGTCACCTCCGCCAGCGGCATGCCGAAGACCTCGGCGGCGGTCGCGCGGTGCACGTCCAGGCCTTCGGAGAACGCGCGCAGCAGGCCTTCGTCCTCGCTGATGAGGGCCATGATGCGCAGCTCGATCTGCGAGTAGTCGGCGCTCAAGATCACGTGCCCCGGCGGCGCGACGAAGGCGCGGCGCACGCGCCGGCCCTCGGGCGTGCGGATCGGGATGTTCTGCAGGTTGGGCTCGTTGCTCGCCAGCCGGCCGGTCACCGCCACCGCCTGCGCGTAGTTGGTGTGCACGCGCCCGGTGGCCGGGTTGACCATCGCCGGCAGCTTGTCGGTGTAGGTGCCCTTCAGCTTGGCCAGGCTGCGGTGCTCGAGGATGCGTGCCGGCAGCGGATAGTCGGCAGCGAGCTCGGTCAGCACGTCCTCGTCGGTGCTCGGCGCGCCGCTGGCGGTGCGCTTCTTCACCGGCAGGCCGAGCTTGCCGAACAGGATCTCGCCGATCTGCTTGGGGCTGCCCAGGTTGAAGGGCTGCTCGGCGATCGCGTAGACCTCCTGCTCCAGCGCCACCATGCGCTCGGCCAGGTCGCGGCTCTGGCGCGCCAGCTCCTGCGGGTCGACGAGCACGCCGTGGCGCTCGATGCGCGCCAGCACCTCGGCCACCGGCATCTCGATGGCCTCGTAGACGCGGCGCAGCCCGACGTCGGCCTCGATCTCGGGCCACAGCACCTGGTGCACGTGCAGCGCCATCTCGCTGTCCTCGGCCGAGTACTCGGTGGCGCGCGCGACGTCGACCTGGGCGAACGGGATCTGGTTCACGCCCTTGCCGCACAGGTCCTCGTAGGACAGGCCCTTGCGGCCGAGGTGGCGCTCGGCCAGGCTTTCCAGGCTGTGCGGCTTGTGCGCCTCGAGCACGTAGCTCTCGAGCATCGTGTCGTGGCGCACGCCGGCGAGCGCGATGCCGGCGTTGGCGAAGACGTGGCGGTCGTACTTCAGGTTCTGGCCGAGCTTGGCGCGCGAGGCGTCCTCCAGCCAGGGCTTCAGCCGCGCCAGCACGGCGTCCAGCGGCAGTTGCTCGGGCGCGTCGGGGCCGGCGTGCGCCAGCGGCACGTAGCCGCCGCGGCCGGGCTCGACGGCGAAGCTGATGCCGACGATGCGCGCCTTCATCGGCTCCAGCGAGTCGGTCTCGGTGTCGATGGCCACCAGCTCGGCGGCCTGCAGGCGCTCCAGCCAGGCGTCCAGGCGCTCCCAGCTGGCGATCGTCTCGTAGTCGCGGGCGATCTCGACGGCAGCGGCGGCCGGCACGGCGCCGGTCGCAGTCGCCGCGGCGGGCGCGTCGCCGCCGAGCTGGCTCTCCAGCTCGCGGCCCCAGGTCTTGAAGCCGTAGCGGCGGTAGAAGTCCAGCAGCCCGGCTTCGTCGGCGGGGCGCAGCGCCAGCGCGTCCAGCGCCGGCCAGCCGGCGACGTGGGCCGCGAGGTCGCAGTCGCAGGCCACCGTGACGAGGCGCCGGCCCTGCGGCAGCCAGTCCAGCGCGCGGCGCAGGTTCTCGCCGGCCACGCCCTTGATCGTCGCCGCGGCGGCCATCACGCCGTCGAGCGAGCCGTGTTCGGTGATCCACTTCACCGCCGTCTTCGGGCCGACCTTCTCGACACCCGGGATGTTGTCGACCGCGTCGCCGACCAGCGTCAGGTAGTCGACGATCCTCTGCGGCGGCACGCCGAACTTGGCCAGCACGCCGGCCGGGTCCAGCGTCTCGTTGCTCATCGTGTTGATCAGCGTGACGTGCTCGTCGACGAGCTGGGCAAGGTCCTTGTCGCCGGTGGAGACGACAACGCGGTGGCCGGCACGTTTGGCCACGCAGGCGAGCGTGCCGATCGCGTCGTCGGCCTCGATGCCGGGCACCTCGAGCACCGGCCAGCCGAGCAGGCGCACGACCTCGTGGATCGGCGCGACCTGCTGCGCCAGCGGCTCGGGCATCGACGGCCGGTGGGCCTTGTAGTCGGCATACCAGTCGTCACGGAAGGTCGGGCCCTTGGCGTCGAAGACGCAGACGGCGTGTTCGGCGGGCACCTGCTCGCGCAGGCGTTTCATCATCGCGACCATGCCGTGCAGGGCCCCGGTCGGGAAGCCGTCGGGCGACCGCAGGTCAGGCAGCGCGTGGTAGGCGCGGTAGAGGTAGCTGGAGCCGTCGACCAGCAGCAGCGTGGGGCGGGAGTCGTCCATCGCCCCATTGTCGGCCAGGCGAGGCGGCGGGCTGCGGCAGGCCGCCTAGAATCACGCCATGGCGCGACCGTTCCGCTTCCTCCTGCCGACGCTGGCCCTTGCGGCCGCGGCGGCCTCCGCCCCGGCGCAGACGGTGCTGCCGCCCGATGCCGCCGCGCAGGCGACGTCGGTGCCCGAGCCGGCCGTGCAGCGGCAGGTCTCCGAGGACGACCACGTGCGCATCGAGGAAGTCAAGGTGCGCGGCCAGACGCAGAGCATCGTCGTGCACGGCAAGGCGCCGGGCTCCAAGCCCTACGAGATCGTGCCGTCCAGCGGTTCGCGCGACCCCTCGCAGCCGGGCGATCCGGCGGGCCGGCGCGTCTGGCGCATGCTGTCGTTCTGACCGTGCGCACCGTGTCCGAGCCCCGCGCCGCGGCCGCGCCCGCGGGAGCCTGAAGTGGCTGTCTACACCGAAGTCGGCTTCGCCGAAGCCGACGCCCTGCTCCGCCGCCTGGGCCTGGGCGCGCTGACCGAGCTGCGCGGCATCCGCTCTGGCATCGAGAACACCAACTACTACGCGACGACGGCACGCGGCCAGTGGGTCGTGACGCTGTTCGAGCGCCTGTCGCGCGACGAACTGCCCTACTACCTGGCGCTGATGCAGCACCTGGCGCAGCACGGCATCCCGGTGCCGGCGCCGCAGGCCGACGCCGACGGCGGCCTGCTGCACACGCTGGCCGGCAAGCCGGCGGCGGTGGTCACGCGGCTGCCCGGCAGCCACCGGCTCTCGCCCGAGGCGCCGCACTGCGCCCAGGTCGGCGAAATGCTGGCCCGCGCCCACCTCGCCGTCGCCGACCTGCCGCTCGAGCAGCCGCACCTGCGCGGGCTGGACTGGTGGGCGGCCACGGTGCCCGAGGTGCTGCCCTTCGTCGACGCCGCGCAGGCCGCGCTGCTGCAGGACGAGCTCGCGTTCCAGCAGCAGCTCGCGGCCTCGGCCGCCGGCCAGGCCCTGCCGCGCGGCGCGATCCACGCCGACCTGTTCCGCGACAACGTGATGTTCGACGAGACCGCCGGCGAGGACCGCCTGTGCGGCTTCTTCGACTACTACCTCGCCGGCACCGACACGCTGCTGTTCGACGTCGCCGTCTGCCTGAACGACTGGTGCGCCGACCTGACGACCGCCAGCCTCGACGAGGAACGGGCGCTCGCCTTCATGGCCGCCTACCAGGCCGTGCGCCCGCTGACGCACGCCGAGATCCGGCTGATGCCCGGCCTGCTGCGCGCCGCGGCCTTGCGCTTCTGGCTCTCGCGGCTGCGCGACTGGCACCTGCCACGCGACGCCGCGCTGCTGCAGCCCAAGGACCCGGCGCACTTCGAGCGCCTGCTGCGCGACCGCATCGACAACCCGTGGCACCCGCCGGCCACGCCCAGCCCCTGACTCCCCGCATGCCGCTGCAACTGAAGACCGTCGATCCCGCGCGTGGTGCGCGCTGGCTGCGCGACGCCTTCGCGCTCTACGCCCGCCGCCCGCTGGCCTTCACGGCGCTGTTCGCCGTGTTCCTGTTCGCGGCGCTGGCGGTGTCGCTGGTGCCCGTCCTCGGCGGCGTGCTGCAGATGATGTCGCTGCCGATGCTGTCGCTGGGCTTCATGGTGGCGTCGCAGTCGGCGCTGATCGGCGGGCCGGTGACGCCGGCGCAGTTCGTCGAGCCGCTGAAGGGCGACGCCCGGCGGCGCACCTCGCTGCTGGTGCTGTGCGCGCTGTACGGCCTGTGCGCGATCGCGATCCTGGTGATCTGCGACCTGGTGTCCGGCGGCGCGATGCAGCGCCTGCAGGAGCTGATGGCCCGGGGCACCGTGCCGCAGGAGGAGCTCGACGCGCTGATGGCCGAGCCCGGCGTGACGACCGCGGCCTTCGTCGGCCTGGTGCTGGGCACGCTGCTGTCGGTGCCGTTCTGGCACGCGCCGGCGCTGGTGCACTGGGGCCGGCAGGGCGTCGCGCAGTCGCTGTTCTCCAGCACGCTGGCGGTCTGGCGCTGCAAGGGCGCGTTCTTCGTCTACGGCCTGGCCTGGTTCGTCGTCGCGACGGTCTTCGGCATCGTTGCGGCGCTGGTCTTCTCGCTGCTCGGCGCGCACAGCGCGGCCTCGATGCTGGCGCTGCCGGCGGGGCTGCTGTTCTCGACCGTGTTCTACGTCTCGCTGCTGTTCACCTTCAACGACAGCTTCGGCGGTGCCGACGCGGTGCGGCCGCCGGTGGAGCCGGCCGAGCCGGCCTGAGACCGCCCGGCCGGCACCCTGCCGGTCACTCGATCGGCGTCAGCTTGGCCATCGCCAGCAGCAGCCACTTGACACCGTGGCGGCCGAAACGCACCTGGGCGCGCGCATCCTCGCCGCTGCCTTCGAGCGTGACGACCACGCCCTCGCCGAACTTGGTGTGGAACACCGCCTGGCCGGTGCGCAGCGGCGCCTGCCCGGCCGGCGCCGCCGGCGCCTTGGGCGTGAACGGCACCGGCTGCTGCCAGGGCTCGGCACGCTCGACGCGCCCGGCGCCGACGATGCCCGACAGCCCCTGGCCGCGGTCCCAGGCCTGGCGGTACTCGCGCGCGTAGCCCGAGCCGAAACCCTGCTGGCGCGGCGTCAGCCACTTCAGCGCGCCCTCGGGCAGCTCGTCGAAGAAGCGGCTCTTGACGTTGTAGCGCGTCTGGCCGTGCAGCATGCGCGTCTGGCTGAAGCTCAGGTACAGGCGCTTGCGGGCCCGCGTGATGGCGACGTACATCAGCCGCCGCTCCTCCTCGACGCCGTCGGCGTCGGACAGCGACTGCTCGTGCGGGAACAGGCCTTCCTCGATGCCGGTGATGAACACGGCGTCGAACTCCAGGCCCTTGGCCGAGTGCACCGTCATCAGCTGCACGGCGTCGGTGCCGGCCTGGGCCTGGTTGTCGCCGGCTTCCAGCGAGGCGTGCGTCAAAAAGGCCGCCAGCGGCGAGACGATCTCGCCGGTCTCGGCGTCGGGTGACGGGATCGCGGTCTCGCCGCCGCCGGCCAGCGTGCCGGGGCCGTGTTCGTCCAGCGGCAGCGCCACCGCGTCCTTGCCGAAACCTTCCTGGGTGACGAAGCTCTCGGCGGCGTTGACCAGTTCCTGCAGGTTCTCGATGCGGTCCTGGCCTTCCTTCTCGGTGCGGTAGAAGTCCAGCAGCCCGCTCTCGTGCACCACGTGCTCGATGATCTCGCGCAGCGTCAGGCCCTGCGTGGCGCTGCGCATCGTGTCGAGCTTGTGCACGAAGCCCTGCAGGTTCAGGCCGGCCTTGCCCGGCACCGCGCCGACGCTCTGCGCCAGGCTGCGGCCGCTGGCCCGTGCCGCGTCCTGCAGCTGCTCGATCGAGCGCGCGCCGATGCCGCGCGCCGGGAAGTTCACGACACGCAGGAAGCTGGTGTCGTCGTCGGGGTTCTCCAGCAGCCGCAGATAGGCCAGCGCGTGCTTGACCTCGGCACGCTCGAAGAAGCGCAAGCCGCCGTAGACGCGGTACGGAATGCCGGCGTTGAACAGCGCGCTCTCGATGACGCGGCTCTGCGCGTTGCTGCGGTAGAGCACGGCGATCTCGCTCCTCGGCATGCCGCCGCGGTGCAGCTCGCGCGCCTCGTCCAGCAGCCACTGGGCCTCGGCGTAGTCGCTGGCCGCCTCCTGCACGCGGATCGGCTCGCCGGGGCCGGCGTCGGTGCGCAGGTTCTTGCCCAGGCGCTGCGCGTTGTGCGCGATCAGCGCGTTGGCGGCGTCGAGGATGTTGCCGAACGAGCGGTAGTTCTGCTCGAGCTTGATGACGCTCCTGACGCGGTACTCGCGCTCGAAGTCGGCCATGTTGCCGACACGCGCGCCGCGGAAGGCGTAGATGCTCTGGTCGTCGTCGCCGACGGCGAACACGCCCTGGCCCTGGGCGCCCGGCGGCGCGAACATCTTCAGCCAGGCGTACTGCAGCCGGTTGGTGTCCTGGAACTCGTCGACGAGCACGTGGCCGAAGCGGCGGCGGTAGTGCTCGCGCAGCGGCTCGTCGTCGCGCAGCAGCTCGTAGCTGCGCAGCATCAGCTCGGCGAAGTCGACGACGCCTTCGCGCCGGCACTGCTCCTCGTAGGCCTCGTAGACCTGCACCAGCTTGCGCGTGTGCTCGTCGAAGGCCTCGACGGCGGCCGGCCGGCGGCCCTCTTCCTTCTGGGCGGCGATGAACCACGCCACCTGCTTGGGCACGAAACGCTCCTCGTCGAGGTTCATCGCCTTGACGACCCGCTTGACGGCCGAGAGCTGGTCGCCGCTGTCCAGGATCTGGAAGCTCTGCGGCAGCCCGGCGGCCTTCCAGTGGGCGCGCAGCAGGCGGTTGCACAGGCCGTGGAAGGTGCCGATCCACATGCCGCGCACGGCGAACGGCAGCATCGTGCCCAGCCGCGTCAGCATCTCCTTGGCGGCCTTGTTCGTGAAGGTGACGGCGAGCACGCCGCCCGGCGAGACCTGGTTGGTGGCCAGCAGCCAGGCGATGCGCGTCGTCAGCACACGCGTCTTGCCGGAGCCGGCACCGGCGAGGATCAGCGCGGGCACGGCCGGCAGCGTGACGGCGGCGAGCTGTTCGGGATTCAGGTTGCGCAGCAGCTGCGCGTCTTGGAGATGCATCCCGGGATTCTAGGAGCCGCCCCCTGCGGCCAGCACCGTGGCCAGCGCCGGCACCAGGCGCTCGTAGGCGTCCTCCTTGGGCACGACGACACGCACGCCGGCCTCGGCGGCCTGGGCGTGCAGCGCATCGTCGACGAAGCCCGAGCACAGCAGCACCGGCAACGCCGGCGCCACCTGCACGATGCGGCGCGCGAGCTCGACACCCGAGGTGTCGGGCATGTTGTGGTCGGTGACGACGGCGTCGAAGCCGTCCGGCGAGCGCTCCAGCAGCGCCAGCGCCTCGCGGCCGGAGTCGCAGACCTGCACGCGGTAGCCGGCGCGGCGCAGCAGCTGGCCGTGCACCGCGGCGACGATCGGGTCGTCGTCGACGAGCAGCACGTGCGCGCCCGAGGCCGCGGGCCGAGGCGCCGCGGACGTGCCGACGACCGGCGGCGGCGCCGGCTCGGGGGCCTCGGGCGACGGCAGATAGACGTGGAAGGTGCTGCCGGCGTCGAGCCGGCTGTCGACGCGGATCGCACCACCGTGGGCCAGCACGATGCCGTGCACCACCGACAGGCCCAGCCCGGTGCCCTTGCCCACCGGCTTGGTCGTGTAGAAGGGCTCGAAGATGCGCGACAGCACGTCGGGCGCGATGCCGTGACCGTCGTCGCGCACCCAGAGATGGGCGACGGGGCCCTCGGCCAGCGCCGGCTCGCCCAGCGCGCGCGCCTGCGCGGCGTCGAGACGCTCCAGCCCCACCTCGACGCGGCCGCCGATGGCCGGCAGCGCATGCCAGGCGTTGGTGGCGAGATTCAGCAGCACCTGCTGCAGCTGGGTGCCGTCGACACGCACGGCCACCGGATCGGCGGGCAGCACGGCCTGCAGCTGCACGCCGGGCGGCACCATCGCGCGCAGCATGCCCAGCGTCTCCTCGATGACCGGCGCGGCCGGCTGCAGCGTCATCGCGCCGGTCTCGCCGCGGCTGAACTCGAGGATCTTGCGCACCAGCGCCACCGCGCGCAGCCCGGCCTGCATCGCCTGGTCCAGGTGTTCGTGCACCGGGCGCGACGCGGCCGCGTCCTCGCGCGCCAGCGTCAGCCGGCCGAGGATGCCGGCGAGGATGTTGTTGAAGTCGTGCGCGATGCCGCCGGCCAGCGTGCCGATGGCCTCCATCTTCTGCGTGTCGCGCAGCCGGCGCTCCAGGCGCTCGGCCTCGCGCCGCGCAGTGATGTCGGCGAAGGCGACGACGATGGACTCGAGCCGGCCGTCGTCGTCGACCAGCGGCACGGCGTTGCACAGCGCCCAGAGCTGGCGGCCGTCGGGGCGGCGCAGGCCGATCACCATGTCGGCGATGCGCCGGCCGCTGCGGCGCACGCGCGGCGCCGGCAGCTCGTCGTGCGTCAGCGGCTCGCCGAGTTCGTCGACGACCTGCCAGTCGGCCTCGGGACGATCGCGCAGCGCCTGCTGGTCGGCCAGCCCGAGCATGGCCAGCGCCGCGGCATTGGCCTCGCGCACACGCAGGTCGGGTTCGTGCACGACGACGCCGGTCATCAGGTTGTCCAGCAGCGCGCGCAACCTGCGCTCGCTGGCGCGCAGCGCCTCCTCGGTGCGCTTGAGCTCGCCGATATCGAAGGTGACGGCGAAGTGGCCGCAGACGGTGCCGTCGGCGTCGCGGTCGGGCAGCAGCGTGACCAGGGCGTGGCGCTGCTGGCCGTCGGCGGTCTTCATCGGCAGGTCGAAACGCACCGCCTCGCCGGCACGCACCCGGCGCAGGTAGGGCAGCCCGAAGCGGTGCAGCGGCTCGCCCAGCACCTCGGGAATGCTGCGGCCGACGACGGTCGCCGGGTCGAGCCCGAACCAGTCGCGGTAGGCGGCGCTGGCGAAGCGGTAGCGGCCGTCCAGGTCCAGCCGCGCCACCGGGCCCGGCAGCGCGTCGGTGATGCCGGCCAGCAGCCGCTCGCGCTCGCGCAGCGCCTGGCGGGCGACGTAGCGTTCGGTGACGTCGCTGAAGACGAGCACGACGCCGGTGACGCCGCCGTCGTCGCCGGGGATCGGCGCGGCGCTGTCCTCGATGTACAGACGCCGGCCGTCGCGCGCCAGCAGCGCCGTGTCGTTGGCCAGCGCGACGATGCGGCCGGTGGCGATGACCTGCTCGGCCGGGTTGGGCACCGGCTCGCCGGTGCGCTGGTTGACGATGCGGAAGACCTCGGTCAGCGGCCGGCCCAGCGCGTCGGCCTCGCTCCAGCCGGTCAGGCGTTCGGCCATCGTGTTCATGCGCGTGACGCAGCCGTCGCGGTCGGTGACGACGACGCCGTCGCCGATCGAGCGCAGCGTGATCGCCAGCCGGCGTTCGCTGGCCGCCAGCGCCTGCTGCTCGCGCATGCGGGTGTCGATGTCCAGCAGCGTGCCGGCCATGCGCAGCGGCCGGCCGTCGGCATCACGCTGCAGCACCTTGCCGCGGTCGAGCACCCAGATCCAGCGTCCGTCGGCGTGGCGCAAGCGGTAGAGCACCTCGTAGGCCGGGCTGCGGCCTTCGAGATGACGGCGCTCGGCCTCGAGCACCGAATCGCGGTCGTCGGGGTGCAGGCGCTCGATCCAGACCGCCCGCATGTCGCGGCCGTCGGACGGCGGCAGCCCGAGGATCTCGCACCAGCGTTCGTTGACGGTGCCGTGGTCGCGTGTCCAGTCGTTGTCCCAGAGCCCCAGGTCGGCGCCGCGCAGCGCCAGCGACAGGCGCTCGGACTGCACGCGCAGCTGTTCCAGCGCCAGGCGCTGGCGCCGCTGCATGACCACCAGCCCGGCCGCCACGAGCGCCGACACCAGCAAGAAGGCGGCGGCGGCCAGCAGCGTCTGCGTGCGCCAGGGCTCGAGCACCGCGTCGATGCGGCGGCTGGTGCCGAACTCGATGTCGCCGCCCAGCGGCAGCTGCGGCGCACGCAGCGTCGCCAGCGCGAACAGGCGCTCGTCGCCCGACAGCACGCTGCGCGCGCGCTGCACGCTCAGGTTGCGGCCGCTGCCGCGGTGGGCGGCGAACGCCGGGCTGCTGCGCGCCAGGTCGACGCCGGCCACCCCGGGCACCGGCGGCACGCTCAGCAGCAAGCGCCCGCCACCGTGCGCCAGCGACACCTGCATGTCAGGCGCGTAGCGCACCGCGCCGAGCACGGCCTCGGCGTGCGCGGCGTCGAGCTCGGTGCCGAGCCAGCCGCCGTCGGGCATCGTCAGCAGCATCAGCAGCCGGCGCCGGCCGCGCTCGTCCTCGTCGGGCGGCAGCAGGTACAGCAGGTCCGGGTCGCGTGAAGCCGGCAGCACCGGGACCGTCGCGCCGGCGGGGATGTCGCGGCTGGCGGCAAGCACGCGGCCCGCGGCATCCAGCCGGAGCACGTCGCCGACCTGGGGCGTGGCGGCGGCGAAGGCACGCAGCGGTGCGGCGCCGGTCGGGCCGGCAAGGCCGGAGCGCAGCGCGATCAACGCGGAACGCGTCGCGCCGACCTGCAGCGCCAGCACCTCGCGCACCGCGCTGGCCTGGTCGGCCAGGCGCGCGCCCTCCGCCTCCAGGGCGTCGTCACGTGCGCGGACCCGTGCCCAGGCAAGCACCAGCGCGACGGCCAGCAACAGCAACGCGAGCGCGATGCGCTCCTGCCGAAGCCGCTGGCCCAGCTCCTCGATGGCAGTGTTCATGGCGCTGACCGGCTCGCGTCCCGTCGTTCCGGTCCCTGGTCACCTCTGCCACGCAGCGTAACACGCAGGTCCTTCGGAGAACCCCGCGCCGCGCCCGCCGCGCGCCGCTGCGTAGAATCGGTCACCGGACTCGATTTCTTGCGTCCGGCTCTCCGGCCGCCGATTCAGTGCGCGCGCCGCCGCCGGCGCCCTGCAGCCGGGTCCATCGCCTCTCACGGATCACGGAGCCCGGCCATGGAAATCTTCGACTACGACAACATCCTGCTGCTGCCGCGCAAATGCCGCGTCGAAAGCCGCAGCGAATGCGACCCCTCGATCGTCTTCGGCGGACGCCGCTTCAAGCTGCCGGTGGTGCCGGCGAACATGAAGACGGTGCTCGACGAGACGATCGCCGAGATGCTCGCCGCGTCCGGCCACTTCTACGTCATGCACCGTTTCGACCTCGACAGCGTCGAGTTCGCGCGCCGCATGCGCGACAAGGGCCTGTTCGTGTCGATCAGCTCGGGCGTCAAGCCGCACGACCACGAGACCATCGACCGCCTGGCGGCCGACGGCGTCGGCGCCGACTACATCACGATCGACATCGCCCACGGCCACGCCGAGAGCGTGCGCAAGACGATCGAGCACATCAAGACGCGGCTGCCGCAGGCCTTCGTCATCGCCGGCAACGTGGCGACGCCCGAGGCCGTCATCGACCTCGAGAACTGGGGCGCCGACGCGACCAAGGTCGGCGTCGGCCCGGGCAAGGTCTGCATCACCAAGCTGAAGACCGGCTTCGGCACCGGCGGCTGGCAGCTGTCGGCGCTGAAGTGGTGCGCTCGCGTGGCGACCAAGCCGATCATCGCCGACGGCGGCATCCGCCACCACGGCGACATCGCCAAGAGCGTGCGCTTCGGCGCGACGATGGTCATGATCGGCTCGCTGTTCGCCGGCCACGAGGAGAGCCCGGGCCAGACCGTCGAGGTCGACGGCAAGCTCTACAAGGAGTACTACGGCTCGGCCAGCGACTTCAACAAGGGCGAGTACAAGCACGTCGAGGGCAAGCGCATCCTCGAGCCGATCAAGGGCCGCCTGGCCGACACGCTGCGCGAGATGCGCGAGGACCTGCAGAGCTCGATCAGCTACGCCGGCGGCAGCACGCTGGCCGACCTGAAGAAGGTCAACTACGTGATCCTCGGCGGCGAGAACGCCGGCGAACACCTGTTCATGTGACGTGAACACCCCGGCCGCCCAGGACAGCCCCGAAGCGGCCGACCGCGAGGCCGGCACGCTGCTCGCCGAGGCCGAGAAGCTCTACTACACCCGGCCGGCGCAGACGCTGCACCTGGCCGACCAGGCGCTGGCGCTGTCGGCCGCGCTGCCGCTGGCGACGCTGGCCGCGGCACGGCGTGTGCGCGGCCTGGGGCTGAGCTTCCTCGGCCGCCATGCCGAAGCGCTGGACGAGCTGCAGGCCGCTCGTGGCCTGGTGCCGTCCGGCGAACTGCAGCTCGAATGCCAGGTGCTGCGTGCGCTGGCCATCGCCTGCGACGAGGCCGGCGTGCTCGATGCCGCGCTCGAATGGGGCTCGCGTTCGGCCGAGATCGCCAGAACGCTGGGCGACCCCGTCCAGCTCGCCGGCACGCTGCTGAGCATCGGCGTCGTGCTGTCCAAGGGCGGCGATCCGGAAGCCGGCCTGGTGCAGTACCGCGAGGCGCTGGCGCTCTACGAGCGGGCCGGCGACGCCGCACGCAGCGTGCACGTGCTCAACAACATGGGCATCAACTGCAAGAACCTCGGCCGCCACGAGGAGGCGCTGCAGCACCTGCGGCAGGCGATCGAGATCGACGCCGGCCAGCCCGAGCCCGCGGGCGGCTGCGTCATCGCGCGGCTGAACATGGTCGAGCCGCTGCTCGCGCTGGCCCGGCGCGACGAGGCGCGCGCCGCGCTGGCCGAGGTCGTGCCGCGGGCCCAGGCGGCGGGCTACCCGAACGCCGAGTGTTTCGCCCTCGTGCTGCAGGGCGAGCTGCAGGCTGCCGACGGCGACGACGCCGGAGCCTGCGAGTCGCTGGAGCGTGCGGTGCGGATCGCGCTCGAACGCGGCAGCCGCCAGCACGTCGCACGCGCGCACAAGGCGCTGTGGGCGCTGCACAAGAAGGCCGGCCGCTTCGAGGCCGCGCTCGCGCAGCACGAGGCCTTCCACCAAGCCGAGCGCGCGCAGTTCAACGAGGACTCCGACCGCAAGCTGCGCGCGCTGCAGGTGCAGTACGACGTGGCCCGCGCGCGCCACGACGCGGCGATGGCCCGGCTGGAGAGCGCGCGCCTGGCCGAGCAGACGCGCACCGACCCGCTGACCGGTGTCGCCAACCGGCGCCAGCTCGACGAGCGCCTGCGCGACGAGTACGCGCGCGCCGCACGCCACGGCCACGCGCTGGCGGTGGCGATGATCGACATCGACGACTTCAAGCGCATCAACGACCGCCACGGCCACGCCGCCGGCGACGCCGTGCTGCGCGAGGTGGCGACGCTGCTGCGCGCGCACTGCCGCGACATCGACCTCGTCGCACGCTACGGCGGCGAGGAGTTCTGCGTCGTCTTCGTCGAAGCCTCGGCCAACGACGCGCTGCGCGCCTGCGAGGCGATGCGTGCGGCCGTCGAGGCCCACGACTGGTCGGCCGTCGCGCCGGAGCTGCAGCGCGTGACGCTGTCGACGGGCCTGGCCGAACGCGAGGAGGCCGACGGCCGCCAGGCGCTGGTGGCCGCCGCCGACGCCCGGCTCTACGAGGCCAAGCGCAGCGGCAAGAACCGCGTCGTGCCCGGCGCCCAGGCCGCAGCGGCCTGAACGCGCTTCAGCGCGCGATCATCCCGCGGCGCTCGTCGGGCTCGGGGGCGTGCCAGCCGCCGCGGCGCAGCGACTGCACACGCGCCGTGGCGCTGGCCGGGCAGGCGCCGGTGTCGGCATAGGTGGCCGCGGCCGCCAGCAGCGGCTCGCTGGCGCCGCCCAGCGGGCGCGTGAAGTCTTCGGCCACGGCGCAGGTCGGCGCGAAGCCGTCGAAGTAGCGCCCTTCGTAGCGGGCGTTGACGGACTCGAAGTTGACGACGCTGTAGGTGCTGCCGCAGCCGTCGTCCTCGGGCAGGAAGCCGACGGGCTTGCCGCAGGTGGTGTCGCCGATCGCCACGACCTCGATGCCGACGCCGCGCAGGCCGTTGATGACCTGCTCGCTGGCCGAGCAGGTGCGCGGGCCGACGAGCACGAACACACGCGACACGCCGGCTGCGGCGGCCGGGTTCTGGAACAGGAAGCTCTGGTTGCTGCCCGGGTGGCGGTCGTTGTAGAGCAGCCGGGCGTAGGCCTGGCCCGCCTTGGCGGCGCCGGCGACGTAGGACGCGACCGTCGTGCCGACCGACACCAGGCCGCCGCCGTTGTAGCGCAGGTCGAGCACGACCTCGTCCACGCCGGCGGCGGCAAACGACGAGAAGGCCTGGGCCAGCGGCGTGTTGACCTGCGAGATCATGTCCTTGACGACGACGTAGCCCAGCTTGCGCCCGCCGGGGGTCGTCAGCGTCGTCGTCACCGGCACCGGCGCCAGCGCGTACTCGGAGGCCGTGACGCTGACGTCACGCGTCGCGCCGTCGCGGCGCAGCACCAGCGCCAGCGTGTCGCCGACGGCGTTGGCGGTCAGCACCGAGAAGCTGCCGTCGCTGATCAGCGCCGCGGCGCCGACGCCGTTGATCGAGACGATCTCGTCGCCGCGCACCACGCCGCGCCGCGCCGCGTCGGAGTTCGGCTCCACCGCCCGCACGTACAGCGGCTGGTCGGGGCGGCCCTCGACCTCCAGGCCGGCGACCGACAGGCCGTAGCCCATCATGCGGCCCTCGCCCCAGAAGCGGTTGAAGTCGGCGGTGCTGTCGACGTAGCTCCAGCGGTCGGCCGGGAAGTCGGCGCTGCTGCCGGTGTACAGCAGCGCGTCGAAGTAGCCGTCCACGGTCGTGTAGCCGGCCGGGTCGGGACGCGGCGAGATCCGGTACCAGAAGTACCAGTCGGCCATGTAGTCGCGCAGCCAGACCTGGCGCGAGCGCACGCTGCACTCGCCGCCGGTGTCGCCGCCGCCCCCGCCGCCGCAGGCCGCCAGCAGGGCGGGCAGCAGCGCCAGCGCGGCGCGGCGCAGGACGGTGGACGACGACACACGGACGGTCTGGCTCAAGGCGGATCTCCTGGGGGCGGCAACCTACAATCCCGATCTTCCCCCAATCGTCCGCCCGCGCGCGCCGTCCGTGCGCGCCGCGGCGTCCTTCCGCCGACGAGCCCCATGCCCGAACTCGCCAAGTCGTTCGAACCCGCCGCCATCGAAGCCCGCTGGGCCCCGGTCTGGGAATCCAGCGGCGCGCACGCGCCGACGCTGGACACCGCCAAGCCCTCGTTCTGCATCCAGCTGCCGCCGCCCAACGTCACCGGCACGCTGCACATGGGGCACGCGTTCAACCAGACGATCATGGACTCGCTGACGCGCTACCACCGGATGCGCGGCTTCAACACGCTGTGGGTCCCCGGCACCGACCACGCCGGCATCGCCACGCAGATCGTCGTCGAGCGCCAGCTGCAGGCCGTCGGGGAGTCGCGCCACGAACTCGGCCGCAAGAACTTCGTCGCCCGCGTCTGGGACTGGAAACATGCCTCGGGCGCGACGATCACGCGCCAGATGCGCCGCCTCGGCGACAGCGTCAGCTGGGACCACGAGTACTTCACGATGGACGACAAGCTCTCGCGCGTCGTCACCGAGACCTTCGTGCGCCTCTATGAAGAAGGCCTGATCTACCGCGGCCAGCGCCTGGTGAGCTGGGACCCGGTGCTGCAGTCCGCGGTCTCCGACCTGGAGGTCGCCAGCGAAGAGGAAGACGGTTTCCTCTGGCACATCCGCTACCCGCTGGAAGACGGCTCGGGCAGCCTGGTCGTCGCGACGACGCGGCCCGAGACCATGCTCGGCGACACCGCGGTGATGGTGCACCCCGAGGACGAGCGCTACACGGCGCTGATCGGCAAGCGCGTGAAACTGCCGCTCACCGAGCGCACGATCCCGGTCATCGCCGACGCCTACGTCGACCGCGAGTTCGGCACCGGCGTCGTCAAGGTGACGCCGGCGCACGACGCCAACGACTGGGCCGTCGGCCAGCGCCACGGCCTGCCGTCGATCGGCGTGCTGACGCTGCAGGCGACGATCAACGACAACGCGCCCGAGGCCTACCGCGGCCTGGACCGCTTCGAGGCGCGCAAGCGTGTCGTCGCCGACCTGGAGGCCCTGGGCCTGCTCGTCGAGACCAAGAAGCACCGCCTGATGGTGCCGCGCTGCGAACGCACCGGCCAGATCGTCGAGCCGATGCTGACCGACCAGTGGTTCGTCGCCGTCAACAAGCCCGGCGCCGACGGCAAGAGCATCGCTGCCAAGGCGATCGACGCCGTGTCCTCGGGCCAGGTGCGTTTCGTGCCGGAGCAGTGGGTCAACACCTACAACCACTGGATGAACAACATCCAGGACTGGTGCATCAGCCGCCAGCTCTGGTGGGGCCACCAGATCCCGGCCTGGTACGGCACGGGCGGCGAGATGTTCGTCGCACGCAGCGAGGAAGAAGCGCGCGAACGTGCCGCGGCGGCCGGCTACACCGGTGAGCTCAAGCGCGACGAGGACGTGCTCGACACCTGGTACTCGTCGGCGCTGGTGCCGTTCTCGACGCTGGGCTGGCCCGACAAGACCGTCGAGCAGGACCTGTTCCTGCCGTCGTCGGTGCTCGTCACCGGCTTCGACATCATCTTCTTCTGGGTCGCCCGGATGATCATGATGACGACGCACTTCACCGGCAAGGTGCCGTTCCGCGACGTCTACATCCACGGCCTGGTGCGCGATGCGCAGGGCAAGAAGATGAGCAAGAGCGAAGGCAACGTGCTCGACCCGGTCGACCTGATCGACGGCATCGAGCTGCCGGCGCTGCTGGACAAGCGCACCACCGGCCTGCGCCGCCCCGAGACCGCGCCGCGTGTGCGCAAGGAGACCGAGAAGGAGTTCCCGGCCGGCATCCCCGGGTTCGGCGCCGATGCGCTGCGCTTCACGATGGCCAGCTACGCCAGCCTGGGCCGCAACATCAACTTCGACGCCAAGCGCTGCGAGGGCTACCGCAACTTCTGCAACAAGCTCTGGAACGCCACGCGTTTCGTGCTGATGAACTGCGAAGGCCTGGACTGCGGCCTCGGCGAGCAGGCCGACGCGGCCTGCGCCAGCGGCAGCTGCGGCGAGTACATGACGTTCTCGCCGGCCGACCGCTGGATCGTCAGCGAGCTGCAGCGTGTCGAGCAGGCGGTGGCCCAGGGCTTCACCGAGTACCGCCTGGACAACGTCGCCAACACGATCTACGCCTTCGTCTGGGACGAGTACTGCGACTGGTACCTCGAGATCGCCAAGGTGCAGATCGCCACCGGCGACGCCGCCGCGCAGCGCGCGACGCGGCGCACGCTGATCCGCGTGCTCGAGACCGTGCTGCGCCTGCTGCACCCGATCGCGCCGTTCATCACCGCCGAGCTGTGGGACACGGTGGCGCCGGTGGCCGGCCGCAAGGTGGCCGACTCGGTCGCCGGCGCGCCCTACCCCGTCGCCCAGCCGGAGAAGATCGACGCTGCGGCCGACGAGTGGGTGGCGCGGCTGAAGGCCGTGGTCGGCGTGGTGCGCAACCTGCGCAGCGAGATGAACCTGTCGCCGGCCGAGCGTGTGCCGCTGGTCGCGTTCGGCGACGCAGGCTTCGTCGAGCAGGCCGCACCGCTGCTGAAGGCGCTGGCGCGCCTGGCCGAGGTGCGTGTGCCGGCCGACGAGGCGGCCTTCGCCGCCGCGACGCAGACCGCGCCGGTGGCGCTGGCCGGCGGCCTGCGGCTGGCGCTGCACGTCGAGATCGACGTCGAGGCCGAACTCGCCCGCCTGGGCAAGGAGATCACGCGGCTGGAAGGCGAGATCACGAAGGCCCGCGCCAAGCTCGCCAACGAGAGCTTCGTCGCGCGTGCGCCGGCGGCCGTGGTCGAGCAGGAAAAGGCGCGGCTGGACGGCTTCACGCAGGCGCTGGACCGCCTGCAAGCCCAACGAGCACGTCTGGCACCGTCTCGCTGAACGCCGCCTGGGGGTCGGCGAGCCCCAGCAGCGAATCCAGCCGGCGCACCAGCGCCCAGGCGCCGCGGGCCCGCGCCTCGCGTGTCGAGGGCGCGAGCCGCGGCGTGACGTGCAAGGTGTCGACCTCGCTCAGCGGCCGCCCGGGGTCCAGCCAGCCGGGTTCCAGCCGGTCGAACCAGGCCGCGGCGATGCGCCCGCTCTTCAGCGCCGCAGCCAGCGCCGCCTCGTCGAACAGCGCCGCGGGCGACAGGCAGACCATCACCTGGTCACGCTTGCAGCTCTCGAGCAGGCGCTCGCCGAGCAGGCCGTGATAACGCGAGTAGTAGGCGAGCAGCACGACGACGACGTCGCAGGTCTCGAGCAGCTCGACCAGCGGCACCGGGCGGATGCCGGCCTGGCGCCAGGCGAGATCCGAGGCGTGCAGCGCCGGGTCGTAGCCGACGACGCGCGCGCCGAAGTTGCCGGCCAGCTGCGACAGCAGCCGCGCCGTCGGCGACATGCCGACGATGCCCACCGTCGACGACGACAGCTCGCGGCCGACGAAGACGCCGTGACCCTCGTGCACCGGCACGCGGCGCAGCAGCTGCAGCATCGCGGCGGTGGCGAACTCGGCCTCAGCCACCGACCCCGCGCCGGCCGGCTGCACGACGGCGATGCCGGCGCTCTCGCAGGTGATCAGGTCGATCGTGCCGGGGCCGCCCTCGAGCCGGCCGACCGCACGCAGCCCCGGCGCGGACAGCAGCAGGCGCGCGTCCATCGCCATCGTCGGCGGCACGACCACGGCCCGGGCCCGGGCGAGCAGCGCCTCGAAACGGCGAGGGTCCGAAGCCAGCGACGGGTCGAGGTGAACGGCACGTCGCTTGCCAAGCCAGTCGAGCGCCCGCTGCTCCAGCGGCTCGACGATCAGCACTTCCATGCAAAGACAGGCACTGACATGGGCCGAAGTCGGCTCGGCGGGTCGCGTGCCAGAATGAAATTCGAATCAACTCATTCTATGTAACCAAATGTTGGTCAAGAAGGCAATATTCCCGGTCGCCGGCCTCGGCACGCGATTCCTTCCGGCGACCAAGGCCCAGCCCAAGGAGATGCTGCCGGTCGTCGACAAGCCGCTGATCCAGTACGCCGTCGAGGAGGCCTATGCCGCCGGCGTGCGCGAGATGATCTTCGTCACCGGCCGCCACAAGCGCCCGATCGAGGACCATTTCGACATGACTTTCGAGCTCGAGGTGGCGCTGGAGCAGGCGAACAAGAAGGAGTTGCTGGAGGTCGTGCACAGCGTCAAGCCCGACGACATGGAGTGCATCTACGTGCGCCAGGCGCAGGCGCTGGGCCTGGGCCACGCGGTGCTGTGCGGCCGGCGCCTCGTCGGCAACGAGCCGTTCGCGGTGCTGCTGGCCGACGACCTGATGGTCGGCGAGCCGCCGGTGCTCCAGCAGATGGTCGAGCAGTTCGGCGAGTGGCGGGCCTCGATCCTGGCGGTGCAGGAAGTGCCGCAGGAACAGACGCGCCGCTATGGCATCGTCGACGGCACGCCGGTCAACGACCGCCTGGTCGACGTCACGCGCATCGTCGAGAAGCCGGCGCCGGCCGAGGCGCCGTCGCGGCTGGGCGTGGCCGGGCGCTACATCCTGACCCCGGGCGTGTTCCACGAGATCATGACCCAGCCGCGCGGCGTCGGCGGCGAGATCCAGCTCACCGACGGCATCGCCAGCCTGCTGCGGCGCGAGAAGGTCTTCGCCTACCGCTACGAGGGCAAACGTTTCGACTGCGGCAGCAAGGAAGGCTTCCTGCAGGCCAACGTCGAGCTGGCACTGGCGCACCCGGAGCTGGGCCCCGGCTTCCGCGACTACCTGCGCGGACTGGAGCTGTAAGAGACGGCGGGCGCCGCCACAGCCGGCCCGCGTGAGATCGCGGCGGGACCGGGGTCAGGTCTCATGAGACCTGACCCCCCTTTAGCGCGAGACCGGCGGGGGTCCGGGGTCAGGTCTCACGAGACCTGACCCCGTCTCATGACCCCGTCTCAGCGCGAGACCTGACCCCGTCTCACAGCGCGAGACCTGACCCCGTCTCAGCGTGACCCCGTCAGCGGCGGCGCAGCCAATGCACGAACTCGGCGCCCTCGGCATGCTGGTCGACGAGTTCGTTGCCGGTCTGGCGCGAGAAGGCCTGGAAGTCGCGCATCGACCCCGGGTCGGTGGCGACGACCTTGAGCACCTCGCCGCTGCTCATCACGGCCAGCATCTTCTTGGCCTTGAGGATGGGCAGCGGGCAGGTGAGCCCGCGGGTGTCGAGTTCCTTGTCGAAAGGCAGGGCGTCCATCGCGCCGGATTCTAGGCCGCTGGGGCCGCGTCATCGCGCGGCGGCCAGTCGATGAACACCGGCTCGTGACCACGCGAGCGCAACCAGTCGGCCAGCGCGTAGCCGGTGCCGGCGGGCCAGCAGCGCACCTCGGAAGGCTCGAACAGCCGGTACTCGGCGAGTTCGGGCGAAAGCCGGATCTCGCCGCGCGCCGTCGCGTGCCAGGCGATGATGACCTGGTTCAGGCGCTGGAAGTCGTAGACGCCGACCAGTTCCAGCCGCTCGACCGTGAGGCCGGTCTCCTCGGCGACCTCGCGCCGGATGCCGTCCTGGGCGCTCTCGCCGGCCTCCATGAAGCCGGTGATCAGCGCGAACAGCCGCCCCGACCAGGCGGCGTTGCGCGCCAGCAGCAGCCGGCCGCCGCGGTCGGCGCACTCGACGATCGCCGCCAGCACCGGCGTCGGGTTGTTCCAGTGGGTCCAGCCGCAGGCCGGGCAGCGCCGCCGCGCCTTCGGGCCGCCGTCCTCGTCCAGCGTGATCCAGGCCAGCGCCGTGCCGCACTGCAGGCAGAAGCGGGCTTCGTCGCCCATGGGGGCGGCGACGGCGTTCAAGCCGGGAAGACGCCGGTGGACAGGTAGCGATCGCCGCGGTCGCAGACGATGAAGACGATGGTCGCGTTCTCCACCGTGCGCGCGATCTGCAGCGCCACCCAGCAGGCGCCGGCCGCCGAGATGCCGCCGAACAGCCCTTCCTCGCGCGCCAGGCGGCGCGCCATGTCCTCGGCGTCGGCCTGGCTGACGAGCACCGTCTCGTCGACCGCCGCCGGGTCATAGATCTTCGGCAGGTAGGCCTCGGGCCACTTGCGGATGCCGGGGATGCGCGAGCCCTCGGCCGGCTGGGCACCGACGATGCGCACCGCCGGATTGCGCTCCTTCAGGTAGCGCGAGACGCCGGTGATCGTGCCGGTGGTGCCCATCGCGCTGACGAAGTGCGTGATGCGCCCGCCGGTCTGCTCCCAGAGCTCGGGGCCGGTGCTCTCGTAGTGCACACGCGGGTTGTCGGCGTTGGCGAACTGGTCGAGCACACGGCCCTTGCCGTCGTGCTGCAGGCGCTCGGCGAGATCGCGCGCGTACTCCATGCCGCCGGAGCGCGGCGTCAGGATGAGTTCGGCCCCGAAGGCCTTCATCGTCTGCGCACGTTCGATCGACAGGTCCTCCGGCATGATCAGCACCAGCCGGTAGCCGCGGATCGCCGCGGCCATCGCCAGCGCGATGCCGGTGTTGCCCGAGGTCGCCTCGATCAGCGTGTCGCCGGGCTTGATCTCGCCGCGCTCCTCGGCGCGCCGGATCATGCTGATCGCCGGGCGGTCCTTGACCGAGCCGGCCGGGTTGTGGCCTTCCAGCTTGCCGAGAATGACGTTGCCGCGGGCGGCGTTGTCGTCTCCGGGCAGGCGCTGCAGGCGCACCAGCGGCGTGCGGCCGATCGCGTCTTCCAGGGTCGGGTAGGCCGGTGCGGCCGTTGAATCCATCGTCGTCGCTCCTCGGCAGACATTGTGGCAGCGCCGGCGCCCGGCCGCCGGAACCCTGCATGACATAATCGTTCGAACCCCGGGCGAGCCCTGCTCCGCCCCGCGAGCCCGCGTGACGAAATCGGTAGACGTAGCGGATTCAAAATCCGCCGCCGCAAGGCGTGCCAGTTCGAGTCTGGCCGCGGGCACCACCCCACCCCGACCGTTTCCGCCGGGCGTGCCCGTCCGGCCCGATCCATGCCGCCGCTTCCCCCGGTCACCAAGACGCTGATCCTGATCTGCACGGCGGTGTTCTGCCTGCAGACCTTCGTGCCGCAATCGCTGACGCTGTGGCTGGCTCTGTGGCCGGTCGGCAGCGGGCTCTTCGGGCCCTGGCAGGTCGTCAGCTACGCCTTCCTGCACGGCGGCCTGTTCCACCTGTTCTTCAACATGCTGGGCCTGTGGATGTTCGGCTCCGAGCTCGAACGCGTCTGGGGCCAGAAGCGCTACCTGCTGTTCCTGCTCGCCGGCGCGCTGGCCGCGGCCGCGGCGCAGATGGCGGTGACGGCGATGACCGGCTCGCAGAATCCGACGATCGGCGCTTCGGGCGCGCTGTTCGCGCTGCTGCTGGCCTTCGGCATGCTGTTCCCGAACCGGCAGGTGATGCTGCTGATCCCGCCGATCCCGATGAAGGCCCGCACCTTCGTCGTCGTCTTCGGCGCGCTGGAACTGCTGCTGGGCTTCATGGACCGCGGTGACATCGCCCACTTCGCCCACCTGGGCGGCATGGTCGGCGGCTTCCTGATGATCCGCTACTGGCGCCGGCAGGCGCCGTTCGGCGGGCGCCGGCGCTAGAAGCCGGGCGGCTTCACCGCACGGTCTCTAGCCTCCGGCTCTGAACGTTGGGCTCCCCCGAGCCCCCTCCTGTATGGACCGGGGAGATGGGTAACACCCGTGCGAGGACATGGGTGACAGAGAGGACGGGGTCAGCCCACCCCGTTCAGCTCGATCGCATCGAGCTTGTGATGGCAGAAGTAGACGTCGAAGGAGCCGTCGCGATCAAGGCGAGGCCGCAAGGCGACGTGCTGACCGATCAACGCCTTGCCCACTCGCAGCTTGAGGCCCCGGATGCTGATGCGACCGCCGTCGCCGACGCGTCTGACGATGTCTTCGGGCCCGTACTCGACGTCAGGCAGCTTACTTGGCATCGAGCGCACGCTGGCGCTGTAGCGGCTGGCCGGCGTTTGCATACCCAGAGCTTCATGCGGGCGCTCGAAGTTGTAGACGTGACGCCAGGAGTTGAAGTGCCGCTGGACTTCGGCCAGGTCGCGAAACTTGCGGCCCAGCAGCACCTCGGCAGCCAACGTGCGGTGGAAGCGTTCGTCTTTGCCGTTGGTCTGCGGATGAGCGGGTCGACTGTGGCTCAGGCGCACTCCCAGGCGGATCAGCCACACGCCCAAGCCCGTGAGCGCACCCACGGTCGGTGCGCCCCAGGGCGGGCCGTTGTCGGCATTGATGCGCTCGGGCAGGCCGTAGCGCCGGAAAGCATCTTCCAGGGCCTGCTGCACCGGTTCGCGTCGCTCACCGGCTAGAGCCTCCAGCACGAGGTTGAAGCGCGAGTGATCGTCCAGCACGGTCAGCGAGTGGCAACGCTGCGTGTCGGTGGCAAAGTGGCCCTTGAAGTCGATCTGCCACAGGGCATTGGGCTCCTCGTGCTCGAAGCGCTGCCACGCGGTTGCAGCCGCGCTCGCGCCGGGGCTGATCAAGCCGTGGCGCTTGAGCACCGAGTTGACCGTGCTCGCTGCGATGCGCACACCTGCGTCGCGAGCCAGGACATGGGCGATCTTGCGGCCACCCCACGCCGGGTGCTCGCTTCGAAGGGCTAACACCTGGTCCTGCAGCTCCTGCGCTGTGCGAGATGGCGAATGGCATGGGCGACGGGATCGGTCCTCCAAGTCCTCGCGGCTGAGCCACTTGTAGCCCGTCTTGCGGCTGATCCCGAACCGGCGACACAGCTCACTGACGTTCGCATCCGCTTGGCGGGCCAGCCCAACGAACTCCTGTCTCTGATCCTTCACGGTGACTGCGCTCCACGGCAACTTCGTTCTCCGCTGGCTAGGCAGGAAAAAGTGTCACCTATGTCCTCGCACACCTGTCACCGATGTCCGCGGTCCATACACCCTCCAGGAGGGTGCTCCAGTTCGCTCCGGAACACCCACCAGCCTCCCTCCGGGAGGGAGGCTCCGGTGGTTTGACGAAGTTTCGTAGCGCTCAGCCCTTGGGCGCCAAGCCTTCCACGACCGTCGGGTAACGCAGCGCGACGCGCAGCTCGCGCTTGAGGCGGGTGTTGTCGAGCCGGCGCGACTCGCCCAGGAAGCTCATCGTCATCGCGCCCAGCGTGCGCCGGGCTTCGTCGCGGGTGACTCGCGGCGGCGCCGGCAGGCCGCAGACGCGGGCGACGAGCTCGTAGTAGTCGCCCATCGTGAACTCGCCGTCGTCGCTGGCGTGATAGACGCGCTGCGGCGCGGCGCGCAACAGCGCGGCGACACAGATGCGCGCCAGGTCGTCGGCGTGCACGTGGTTGGTGTACGGGTCGTGCGGCGGCAGCAGCAGCGGCGCGCCGCGGCGCACACGCTCGCGCGGGTCACCGCCTTCGCGATCGGGCGCGTAGATGCCGGGAACACGCAGCACCGCGACGCGCACGCCGTGACGGCGGCCGAAGCGCCGCACCTGTTCCTCGGCGTCGACACGCCGCCGGGCGCGCGGCGTGGCCGGCGCGACGGCGCGTGTCTCGTCGAAGCGTGCGCCGCCGGCGTCGCCGTAGACGCCGGTGGTGCTGGCGTAGACCAGCGTTTGCACGCGCCCCGCACGCGCCAGCGCCTGCAGCAGCGCACGCGTGCGCGGGTCGCCGTCGCCTTCGCCGGGCGGCGGCGCCAGATGCAGCACGAGGTCGGCGAGACCGGCCAGGCGGCCGAGCGTCGCCGGGCGGTCGAGGTCGCCGACGAGCGGCACGGCGCCCAGCGCCCGCAGCGCGGGCACGCGGTCGGGCGACGAGGTGAGCGCCAGCACGCGCCAGCGGCCGGCCAGGATCTTCAGGACGCGGCAGCCGACGTCGCCGCAGCCGACGATGAGCAAGGTGGGACGGGGCACAATGACGGGTGAGTTTACGTGTGCCGCCTGCCATGAGTTTCAGAGTCAAGGTCGAGCCCGCCGGGGTCGAGTTCGAGGTCCAGCGCGACGAGACGATGCTCGCCGCGGCCATCCGCCAGGGCGTGGGCCTGCCCTACGGCTGCCGCGACGGCGCCTGCGGCTCGTGCAAGTGCCGCCTGGTCGACGGCCGCGTCACGCACGGCGCGCACCAGCTGAAGGCGCTGACACCCGAGGAAGAGGCCGCCGGCCAGATCCTCAGCTGCTGTGCGGTGCCGCTGACCGACTGCGCCATCGAGGCGCGCGGCGTGCCCGCCGCCGGCCAGTTCCCGGTGCTGAAGATGCCGGTGCGTGTGCTGGCGATCGAACGCGCCGCGGCCGACGTCGCGGTGCTGAAGCTGCAGCTGCCGGCCAACCAGAACCTGCAGTACCGCGCCGGCCAGTACGTCGAGTTCATCCTGCGCGACGGCGTGCGCCGCGCCTACAGCATCGCCAACGCGCCGCAGCAGCTCGGCGAGCCGCCGGCCATCGAGCTGCACATCCGCCACATGCCGGGCGGCAGGTTCACCGATCACGTCTTCGGCGCGATGAAGGAACGCGAGATCCTGCGCCTGGAAGGCCCGCTGGGCAGCTTCTTCCTGCGCACCGACAGCACCAAGCCGATCGTGCTGCTGGCCAGCGGCACCGGCTTCGCGCCGGTGAAGGCGATCCTCGAGCAGATGCGGCTGGAGAAGATCGAGCGCCCGGTCGTGCTGTACTGGGGCTGCCGCCGCCGCGCCGACCTGTATCGCCACGACTGGTGCGTCGAAGCCGCGGCGGCGATGCCGAACCTGCGCTACGTGCCGGTGCTGTCCGAACCGACGGCCGACGACGCCTGGGACGGCCGAACCGGCTTCGTGCACCAGGCCGTGATGGCCGACTGGCCCGACCTGTCGGGCCACCAGGTCTACGCCTGCGGCACGCCGGCGATGGTGGAAGCCGCGCAGCGCGACTTCGTCGCCCGCTGCGGCCTGCCGGCCGACGAGTTCTACGCCGATTCCTTCACCTCGGAGGCCGACAAGCACGGCCCGACCGCCTGATGATCTCCCGTCGCCACCTGCTCGCGGCCGGCGCGCTGGCCGCCACCGGCGCGCCGGCCTTCGCCGCCGACCACCGCCCGATCCGCCTCGTCGTGCCCTACCCGCCCGGCGGCCCGCTGGACACGGTGGCGCGTGCACTCGCCGAACGCGTCAAGGACAGCCTGGGTCAGGTCGTCGTCGACAACAAGCCCGGGGCCGGCGGCAACCTCGGCGCCGACTTCGTCGCCCGGAGCGCACCCGACGGCCACACGATCGTGATGGGCGCGGTCGCCACGCACGCCATCAACCCGTGGCTGTTCGCCCGGCTGCCGTACGACCCGGTGCGCGACTTCACGCCGATCACGCTGGTGGCCCAGGTGCCCAACGTGCTGGTGATGAACGCCGAGACCGCGGCGCGGCTGAAGATCGCGACGCTCGCCGACTTCATCGCCTACGCCAAGCGGCACCCCGGCCAACTGAACTACGGCTCGGGCGGCAACGGCAGCGCCGGGCATCTGGCCGGCGAGATGCTGAAGTCGCTGGCCGGCGTCTACGCCGTGCACATCCCGTACGGCGGCGCCGCGCCGGCACAGCTGGCGCTGCTGGGCGGCCAGGTCGACTTCAACGTCGACAACCTGGCCGCGGCCTCGGCCAACATCCGCAACGGCAAGCTGAAGGCGCTGGCGGTGACGACGCCGCGCCGCGCCAGCGCGATGCCCGAGCTGCCGACCGCCGCCGAGGCCGGCCTGCCAGGCTTCGACATCAGCACCTGGTTCGGCCTCTTCGGCCCGGCCGGCCTGCCGGCGGACACGACGCAGCGGCTGAACAAGGCCTTCGCCGACGCGCTGGCGGCGCCGGAGCTGAAGTCGCGCATGGCGACGCTGATGATCGAGCCGGCACCGACGACGCCCGAACAGTTCGCGGCCTTCGTCAAGAGCGAGCTGGCGAAGTACCAGAAGGTCGTCCGGCTGTCGGGCGCCAGGGTCGACTGAGACCCGAAGCCGCGGTCGCGGCGGCGGGTCACGGATCCCATGGACCCGTGACCCCGCACGATCACTTGCTGCCGGAGGACGTGGTGCCGGTCGTCTTCTTGGCGGGCGCCGTCTTGGCCGGCGTCGACGACTTGGCCGGCGTCGCGGCCTTGGCGGGGGCCGCCGGCTTGGTGGCGCCGTCCACGGACAGGCGGCCGCCGGTGCCCAGGCCGCCCTTGACGGTCTGGGCCTTGTAGTTGCGCAGGGCCTTGACCATCTGGTTGTAGGAGTCGGCGAAAGCCGCGACGATGACCTTGCCCTGCGGAGTCTTGGAGTAGGCACCGCCGCCCAGGCCGCCGAGCAGGCCGACACCACCCAGGATGCCGATGTCGAAGTTGCGCGCCGTGCCCTCGGCGGCCGAGACCTGCACGCCGGAGCGGTTGTCGATGAGCAGCAGCGTCGTCGACGCCTCGTTGGTCTGCACCGCACCGGCGATCGCGCCGGCCATGCCCGGCAGGAACGACGCCAGGCCGGCGCGGCCGGTGTTGCCGGAGAACTGGATCGACGGGCTCATCGTGTAGTCGGCCGCGACCACCTGGCCGCCACCGAAGTTGCTGCCCTGGCGCGACTCGCCGCTGCGCGCCAGGTTGCGCTCCATTTCCATGTTGCGCATCGCGCCGCCACGCTCGACGATGACGAAGCAGTTGCTCTGCTGGATCATCAGGCGCAGCACCGGCACGGTGGAGCCCAGGTTGTACTGGCTCAGCTGCAGGAACCAGGGCGCCGCGGTGTCTTCCTGCAGGGCCAGCGTGCCGAGCGACTCGGAGCACTTCTCGAGCGCGCTGTTGTCGCCCTCGGCGGTCTCGCCGCCGGCGGCGCCGGACACGGTGCCCTTGTTGGTACCCAGCGTCGGCGCCGTGGCCAGACACCCGCTCAGCAGCGCCGTTGCCGCCACGGCGACGGCGGACAGCAGCAGCGACCTCGGCACAGCCGACACGCGCTTGGCTTCAGACATGCATTCCTCCTCGATAAACCTGACTGACATCAGGAGCGCCCGCGGCACACGACCACGCGGCGTCCTCCCCTCGGATTCACGCTGCCGATGCTAGTCGGGTAAGGGGTTGTTGCAAGCATTCCGAGCGTGCCGCCCCCCTATCGACGCAGGCGCGGTCACTCGCCCAGGTAAGCGGCGCGCACCTTCGGGTCGTTGAGCAGCACCTTGGCGTCGCCGGTCATCGTGATCTCGCCCGAGTCCATCACGTAGCCGCGGTTGGCCAGCCCCAGCGCGCGGCTGGCGTTCTGCTCGACCAGCAGCACCGTCGTGCCGCGCTGGTGGATGTCGTTCACGACCTCGAAGATCTTGTCGACCATGATCGGCGACAGGCCCATCGAGGGCTCGTCGAGCAGCAGCACCTTGGGGCGCGCCATCAGCGCACGGCCCATCGCGAGCATCTGCTGCTCGCCGCCGGACATCGTGCCGGCGAGCTGGTTGCGGCGCTCCTTCAGACGCGGGAACAACGCGAACACCATCTCGATGTCGGCGTCGATCTCGTTGTCGTTGCGGATGAACGCGCCCATCTGCAGGTTCTCGACGATCGTCATGCGCGTGAAGGTGCCGCGCCCTTCGGGGACCATCACCAGGCCCTGCTTGACCAGGTCCCAGGCGCCCTGGCCGCGGATGCTGCGGCCCAGGTACTCGATCGTGCCTTCGGCCACCGGCTGGGTGCCGGTCACCGCCTTCAGCGTCGTCGTCTTGCCGGCACCGTTGGCGCCGATCAGGCTCACCAGCTCACCCTGGTGGACCTCGAAGTTCACGCCCTTGACGGCCTGGATGCCGCCGTAGGCCACCTTCAGACCGGTGACCTTCAACATCGTCGTGGTGCTCATGCTCAGTGTCCGCCCGCGCCCAGGTAGGCCTCGATGACCTTCTCGTTCTTCTGCACGTCCGCCGGGGTGCCCTCGGCGATCTGCTTGCCGTAGTCGAGCACGGTGACGCGGTCGCACAGCCCCATGACCAGCTTCACGTCGTGCTCGATGAGCAGGATCGTGCGGCCGTCGCGGCGGATGCGGTCGATCAGTTCGCGCAGCACGACCTTCTCGGTCGCGTTCATGCCCGCGGCGGGCTCGTCCAGCGCGATCAGCTTGGGGTCGGTGGCCAGCGCGCGCGCGATCTCCAGCCGGCGCTGGTCGCCGTAGGACAGCGTGCGCGCCTTGTACTCGGCGTACTTGCCGATGCCGACGTAGTCCAGCAACTCCTTGGCGCGCGCGGCGATCTCCGCCTCCTCGCGCTTGAAGCGGGCGGTGCGGAACACCGCGCCGCCGAGGCCCGACTTCGTGCGCACGTGGCGCCCGACCATCACGTTCTCCAGCGCCGTCATCTCGGCGAAGAGGCGGATGTTCTGGAAGGTGCGGGCGATGCCGGCCTTGGCCACCAGATGCACCGCGCTGGGCTTGTAGGGCTCGCCGCCGAGCTCGAACGTGCCGGCGTCGGGGATGTACAGGCCGGTGATGACGTTGAAGAACGTCGTCTTGCCGGCGCCGTTGGGGCCGATGAGGCCGTAGACCTGGCCCTTGCGGATCTCGATGCCGACGTCCGACAGGGCCTGCAGCCCGCCGAAGCGCTTGGAGACGCCTTGAACCTTGAGAATCGTTTCCGACATGTCGCTTCGCGTCCCTTCTCAGCGCATCAGCTTGGTGACCGGCCGCGGTGCGGCCTTGCCGTGTTCAGGCGAGGGCCACAGGCCGCGCGGACGCAGCAACATGATGGAGATCATCGCCAGCGCGATCAGCAGCTGGCGCAGGATGGCGGCGTCCAGCCGGCCGCCGGTCATCTCCTGCAGCGGGCCGGCGACATAGCGCAGCACCTCAGGCAGCGCGGCCAGCAGCACCGCGCCCAGGATGACGCCGGGGATGTGGCCCAGGCCGCCGAGCACGATCATCGCCACGATCATCACGCTCTCCTGCAGCGAGAACGACTCCGGCGACACGAAGCCCTGGAACGACGCGAACATCGAGCCCGACACGCCGCCGAAGGTGGCGCCCATGCCGAAGGCCAGCAGCTTCATGTTGCGCGTGTTGATGCCCATCGCCTTGGCGGCGATCTCGTCCTCGCGGATCGCCATCCAGGCGCGGCCGATGCGCGAGCGCTCGAGACGGTAGCTGATCAGCACGCTGAAGATCACCAGCGCCAGGAACAGGTAGTAGTACAGCGTGACCGCCGGCATCGTGAAGTCGCCGATCGTCACCGCCTTGCCGAACTCGAACCCGAAGATGTTCATCGGGTCGATGCGGTCGAGCCCGCGCGGCCCGTTGGTGATGTTCACCGGGTACTCCAGGTTGTTCATGAACACCCGGATGATTTCGCCGAAGCCCAGCGTGACGATCGCCAGGTAGTCACCGCGCAGCTTGAGCACCGGCGTGCCCAGCAGCACGCCGGCCAGCGCCGCCAATCCCGCTGCCAATGGGATGACCAGCCAGATCGGCGTGTGCAAGCCGTTGGGGAAGGCGTTGGCGATCCACTCGAAGTTCTCCATCAGGTGCGGAGACGCGAGCAGCGCGTACATGTAGGCCCCGACGGCGTAGAACGCGACGTAGCCCAGGTCGAGCAGGCCGGCGTAGCCGACGACGATGTTCAGGCCCAGCGCCAGCAGCACGTACAGCAGGGCCAGCGCCAGGATGCGCACCCAGCCCTGGCCGAACTGCTGCGCGAACAGCGGCAGGGCCAGCAGCGCCAGCGCGGCGATGATGAATAGGAAGAGCTTGTTCTTCATGGGAGTCGACCCGGAACTCAGGCGCGGTCGGCGACGCGTTCGCCGAGCAGCCCGGCGGGACGCAGCGTCAGCACGAGGATCAGCGCGACGAAGGCGAAGATGTCGGCGTAGTGGCTGCCGAGCACGCCGCCGGTGAGGTCACCGAGGTAGCCGGCGCCGATGGCCTCGACGAGGCCCAGCAGCAGGCCGCCGACCACCGCACCGGCGAGGTTGCCGATGCCGCCGAGCACCGCCGCCGTGAAGGCCTTCAGCCCGGGCAGGAAGCCCATCGAGTGCTGCACGGTGCCGTAGTTGGCGGCCCACATCACGCCGGCGACGGCGGCCAGCGTCGCGCCGATGATGAAGGTCGCGGAGATCACCATGTCCGGACGCACGCCCATCAGCGTGGCTACACGCGGGTTCTCGGCGGTGGCGCGCATCGCGCGGCCGAGCTTGGTGCGGTTGACCAGATACATCAGCGCCGACAGCACGACGACGGTGATGCCCAGGATCAGGCACTGCGTGACGGTGATGACCGGGCCGCCGAGGTCGATCGGATCGGTCGGCAGCAGCAGCGGATAGGGCTTGGGGTTCGGCTTCCAGATGATCATCGCGATGGTCTGCAGCAGCAGACTCATGCCCATCGCGGTGATCAGCGGGGCCAGCCGGGGCGCGTTGCGCAAGGGCTTGTAGGCCAGTTTCTCGATCGTGAAGTTCAGCGTCGAACAGATGACGATCGCCACGGGCAGCGAGATCAGCATCATCGCCCAGCCCGGCAGGCCCGAGTCGGCCATCAGGGTGACGACGGTCCAGCTCGTCAGCGCGCCCACCATCAACACTTCGCCGTGCGCGAAGTTGATCAGGTTGATGATGCCGTAGACCATCGTGTAGCCCAGTGCGACCAGCGCATACATGCTGCCGAGCACCAGACCGTTGATGATCTGCTGGAGGAATGTTTCCATCGAAAAGAAGTCTCCGGGGGTGATCCGCGCGGGCGTTCCGCGCGCCAGGGCAGTGCTAGCAAGAAGCCGGCCGGATCGTCTCAGTTTGTATGTAAAGCGAGGCTCGTCGGGTCTTCGACGCCGGCCGGACGTCGCGCAAGGGCGCGATTCTCGCCTGAAAACAAACGCTCACCCGGAAGTAGTCGCCGCATCGTCTAGCGCGCGAAGTTCTGCTAGGCGCTCGGCGATCCGGGCCTCCAGGCCACGTGCCGCCGGGGCATAGAAGCGCCGGCCGACCAGGCCCTCGGGCAGGTAGCGTTCGCCGGCGGCGTAGCCTCCCGGCTCGTCGTGGGCGTAGCGGTAGCCCGCGCCGTGGCCCAGCGACTTCATCAGCTGGGTCGGCGCGTTGCGCAGGTGGTCGGGCACCGGCCGGCTGACGTCGCTGCGCACCAGCGCACGCACCTCGTTCCAGGCTTTGTAGACGGCGTTGGACTTGGGGGCGATCGCCAGATAGACCACGGCCTCGGCCAGCGCCAGCTCGCCTTCGGGCGAGCCCAGGCGCTCGTAGACCTCGGCGGCGTCCAGCGCCAGGCGCAGCGCGCGCGGGTCGGCCAGGCCGATGTCCTCGGCAGCCATGCGCACGATGCGCCGGGCGGCGTAGCGCGGGTCGGCACCGCCGTCGAGCAGGCGCGCCAGCCAGTACATCGCCGCATCGGGGTCGGAGCCGCGCACCGACTTGTGCAGCGCCGAGATCGTGTCGAAGAACTGGTCGCCGCCCTTGTCGTAGCGGCGCAGCAGCTCGCCCAGCGCACGCTCGAGCACGGCCTCGTCGAGCTCGGGCACGTCGCCGGCGATGGCGACGAGGTTGTCGTAGGCGTTGAGCAGCCGGCGCGCGTCGCCGTCGGCGTGGGCGACAAGACGCGTGCGCGCGCTGTCGGTCAGCGGCGGCGCGCCGAGCAGCGCGCGGGCGCGGTCGAGCAGCACGCCCAGGTCCTCGTCGGCCAGCGACTTCAGCACGTGCACCGTGGCCCGCGACAGCAGCGCCGAGTTGACCTCGAAGGACGGGTTCTCGGTCGTCGCGCCGATGAAGGTGAGCAGGCCCGACTCGACGTGCGGCAGGAAGGCGTCCTGCTGCGCCTTGTTGAAGCGGTGCACCTCGTCGACGAAGACGACGGTGGCCTGGCCGCGGCGGCGCGCGTCCTTGGCGAGTTCGACCGCGTCGCGGATGTCCTTGACGCCGGCCAGCACCGCCGACAGCACCAGGAACTGGGCATCGACCGAGCCGGCGACCAGCCGCGCCAGCGTCGTCTTGCCGACGCCCGGCGGGCCCCAGAGGATCATCGACGGGATGCGGCCGCTCTCGAAGGCCACTCGCAGCGGCCGGCCGGGGCCGAGCAGGTGCTGCTGGCCGATGACCTCGGCCAGCGTGTGCGGCCGCAGCCGCTCGGCCAGCGGCGCGCCGGGTTCGACGGCCGGCGCCGCGGCCGGGCGCGGCGGCGGTTCGTCGGCGAACAGGGAGTCCTGGGCGTCCATGACCGATTGTCGCCGAGCCCGAAATGCGCCCGGCCGGCGCCGCTTATCGCCGCTTCCGGCACCGCGCGCGCTGCACAGAATCTGCGCCGCGGCCGCCTGCCGGACCGCGACAGCACAAGACCTCCGGAAAAGGAGCCCGCATGAGCACCACCCTCGACCACCCGGCCGCGACCGGAGCCGACACCCACGACGCAGCCGCCGCCCAGGCCGCGCGCGAGTACCTGTCGTTCAAGCTCGGCGCCGAGGAGTACGGCATCGACATCCTGAAGGTGCAGGAGATCCGCGGCTACGAGCCGCCGACACGCATCGCCAATGCGCCGGTGTTCCTCAAGGGCGTCGTCAACCTGCGCGGCGTCATCGTGCCGGTGGTCGACATGCGGCTGCGCTTCGGCCTCGCCGATGCCGAGTACAACGGCTTCACCGTCGTCATCATCCTCAACGTCGCCGGGCGCACGGTGGGCATGGTGGTCGACTCGGTCAGCGACGTGCTCGAACTCGCCGCCGGCCAGATCAAGCCGGCCCCGGAGTTCAGCGCCGCGGTCGACGCCAGCTACATCACCGGCCTGGGCACGCTGAAGACCGGCGACGACGAGCGCATGCTGATCCTGCTGGACATCGAGGCCCTGATGCGCAGCCCGGACATGGGGCTGATGGATCACGCCGGCGGCTGAGCCGGCGCCCCGGCGTCACTGCTCGAGCAGGTCGGCGCCGGCCGGCACCGTGAAGCGGAACCGCTCGGCCGGCAGCGCGACGCCGGCCTCGAAACCCTTGAAGTCCAGCCGCGAGCGCTGGCCGAAGCTGTCGACGATCTCGACGGCCGCCAACTCGGCGCCGCGGAAACCCACCTTCATCGACTTGAACGGCCCGTCGGGCGTGCGCGGCGTCGCCTGCGCCCATTCGAGCCCGCCCTGGCTGCCGCCGTTGGACAGCACGAAATCGGACTCCAGCGAACCGCCGGCCAGCAGCGCCGCCGGCGTCGCACCCAGTGCCTGCGACAGGCGGCGCGAACTGACCTGGTTCAGGTCGGGGTCGTGGATCCAGACTTTCTGGCCGTCGGCGACGATGGTCTGCTGGAAAGGCTTCTCGTAGCCGAAGCGGAAGCGGTCGGGGCGCGCGAACTCGAAGCGCCCGGAAGACGTCTTCTTGCGTGCGCCGTCCGGCGAGGTGACGGTCTGCGTGAACTCGGCGCGGCCGGTCTTCACGTCGCGCACGAAGGCGCGCAGCGTCTGCACGGCGTCGGCCTGCGCGGCGACGGTGGTGGCGGCCAGCGCCGCGGCGATCAGGAGCTTTTTCATTCTTCGCGTTTGGGCACCAGCAGGTCGCGGTTGCCGTTGTGGCCCATGGCCGACACGAGGCCGGACTTCTCCATCTGCTCGAGCAGCCGCGCGGCGCGGTTGTAGCCGATGCGCAGATGGCGCTGCACGAGCGAGATCGAGGCGCGGCGGTGCTGCAGCACGACCTGCACCGCCTGGTCGTACATCGAGTCGTCCTCGCCGCCGCCGCTGGGCCCGCCTTCGGGCATCGCGTCGGCGTCGCCTTCGAGCGTGCCGCCTTCGAGGATGCCCTCGACGTAGTTGGCCTCGCCCTGGGTCTTCAGGTACTCGACGACGCGGTGCACCTCGTCGTCGCTGACGAAGGCGCCGTGCACGCGCACCGGCATGCCGCTGCCCGGCGGCAGGTAGAGCATGTCGCCCTGCCCCAGCAGCGCCTCGGCACCCATCTGGTCGAGGATGGTGCGGCTGTCGATCTTGCTCGACACCTGGAACGACAACCGGGTCGGGATGTTGGCCTTGATGAGGCCGGTGATGACGTCGACGCTGGGCCGCTGCGTCGCCAGGATCAGGTGGATGCCGGCGGCACGCGCCTTCTGCGCCAGGCGCGCGATCAGCTCCTCGATCTTCTTGCCGACGACCATCATCAGGTCGGCCAGTTCGTCGATGACGACGACGACGTGCGGCAGCCGCTCCAGCGGCTCGGGCTCCTCGGGCGTCAGGCTGAAGGGGTTGCCGATCTTCTCGCCCTTGGCCTGGGCGTCGGCGATCTTCTTGTTGTAGCCGGCGAGGTTGCGCACGCCGAGCTTGCTCATCAGCTTGTAGCGCCGCTCCATCTCGCCGACGCACCAGTTCAGCGCGTTGGCCGCCTGCTTCATGTCGGTGACGACCGGCGCCAGCAGGTGCGGGATGCCCTCGTAGACGCTCATCTCGAGCATCTTCGGGTCGATCAGGATGAGCCGCACGTCGCGCGCCTCGGCCTTGTAGAGCAGGCTGAGGATCATCGCGTTGATGCCCACCGACTTGCCCGAGCCGGTGGTGCCGGCGACCAGGCAGTGCGGCATCTTCGCCAGGTCGGCGACGACCGGGTTGCCGACGATGTCCTTGCCCAGGCCCATCGTCAGCAGCGACGCGGCCTCGTGGTAGACCTGCGAGCCGAGGATCTCGGCCAGGCGGATCGTCTGCCGGCGCGCGTTGGGCAGCTCCAGCGCCATGTAGTTCTTGCCCGGGATGACCTCGACGACGCGGATCGAGATCAGCGACAGCGAACGCGCCAGGTCCTTGGCGAGGTTGACGATCTGCGCGCCCTTGACGCCGGTGGCCGGCTCGATCTCGTAGCGCGTGATCACCGGGCCGGGCGACGCGGCGACGACACGCACCTCGACGCCGAAGTCCTTCAGCTTCTTCTCGATCAGCCGGCTGGTCATCTCCAGCGACTCGGGCGTCACGCTCTCCTGGCGACCCGGCGCGGCGTCGAGCAGGTCGACCTGCGGCAGTTTGGTGTCGGTCAGCTCGACGAACAGCGGCTTCTGGCGCTCCTTGGCGACACGCTCGGACTTGGGAACCTCGACGACGGGCGGCTCGATGACGATCGGCACGTGCTCCTCGACGACCTGACGCTCGACCTCGACGACGTGCTCGCGCTCGCGCGTGGCCTGCTCGCCAATGCGACGGTCTTCTTCCTGCTCACGCACCTCGGCGCGGCGCTCGCGCAGGCCGTCGAAACGCTCGCCGATCGCGTCGGCCAGCTTCAGCCAGGAAAAGCGCAGCGCCAGCGCCAGCCCGGCGACCAGCACGACGATCCACAGCACGCCCGAACCGGCGAAACCCAGCCAGCGCATCGACAACGGCCCGAGCGTGTAGCCGAGCACGCCGCCGGAATGCCCGGGCAGCAGCGGCTCCAGGCGGTACAGCCGCGTCCATTCGAGCGCGGTGGCCGCCATCATCAGCAGCGCCAGGCCCGCCCAGAAGCGCAGCCGCGGGTGACCGGCTTCGGCCGGGACGTCGTCACCGCTGCGCAGGGTCTGCGCCAGCAGCGACAGCCAGGCGCGCAGGCCCACCGGCACCAGCCACCAGGCCGAGAAGCCGAAGAGGAAATAGGCGAGATCGGCGACCCAGGCGCCAGCCAGGCCGGCGGCGTTGTGCACCGGCTCGCCGGTGCCGGAAGTGGTGAACGCGGGGTCGGCCGGGTGGTGGGTGGCCAGCGCCAGCACCAGCAGCAGCCAGGCCACCGCGCCGGCGAAAAGCAGCGCCTGCTGGCGCCAGCGCGCCGGGGCCGGAACCGGCCGCGGTGCCTTCGCCGCCGCGGCGCCGGCACCCAGGGATCCGAGCGGGAACGTCATGCGGCGATTGTGGCCGATCGCCCCGGCGGCCGCCGTGTCAGTCGGTCTGCAGCCGTTCCTTGATGATCACCGAGCCGTTCTCCTGGGTCTCGATGACGCCGCGGTCCTCCAGGTCCTTCATGACGCGGCTGACCATCTCGCGCGACGCGCCGACGACCTTGGCCATGTCCTGGCGCGAGACCTTGTGGCGGATGATCTTCGTGCCCTTGTCGTCCTCGGCCATGTCGAGCAGCGTGCGCGCGACGCGGCCGTAGACGTCCAGCAGCGCCAGCGACTCGATCTGGCGATCGGCGTTGCGCAGCCGGCGCACCAGCCCGCGCAGGATCGCGTAGGCCAGCGTCGAGCCCTCGGGCAGGCAGCGCGCGAAATCGGCGCGCTGCAGCACCAGCATGTCGGTCTGGATCTCGGCGCGCACGGTGGCCGAGTGCGGCTCGCCGTCGATCAGGCTCATCTCGCCGACGTAGTCGCCGGACTCGAGCACCGCCAGGATGACTTCGCGGCCGCGCGAGTCGGCGGTCAGCACGCGCGCCCGGCCGTTGAGGAGGATGAACAGCGCGTTGCTCTTGCGGCCCTGCTCGACCACGAGTTCGCCACGGCGGAACCGGCGCTTGACGACGCTGTCGGCGATCGCCTGGGCCTGTTCGGCCGTCAGCATCGAGAACAGCGGCACGCGCCGGATCAGATCCAGGTTCGAGAGCATCGACACGACGGGGACCTCCTTTTATGTATTTCCCCGCCCGACCGCGACGGCCGGGACGCGGAAAGTTATTCCCTATTGTGCCCATTGAGCGCATCGGGCTGCCGCGGCGCCTCGTGGGCGGTATCCTCGGACCGTCGGATCGGCGCGACGCCCGAGTTGCGCCCGGCTCCTTTTTCAGAGTTCCCATGACCCAGACCACCACCCACGCCCGCGTCCTGATCCTCGGCTCCGGCCCCGCCGGCTACACCGCCGCGATCTACGCCGCCCGCGCCAACCTCGAGCCGCTGCTCGTCACCGGCATCGCCCAGGGCGGCCAGCTGATGACGACCACCGAGGTCGACAACTGGCCCGCCGACGTCAACGGCGTGATGGGCCCGGACCTGATGCAGCGCTTCCAGCAGCACGCCGAGCGCTTCAACACGAAGATGGTCTTCGACCACGTCAACGCCGTCGACTTCTCGCAGCGCCCCTTCGTGCTGACCGGCGACTCCGGCCGGTACACCTGCGACACGCTGATCGTCGCCACCGGCGCCAGCGCCAAGTACCTGGGCCTGCCCAGCGAACAGGCCTTCATGGGCCGCGGCGTCAGCGGCTGCGCGACCTGCGACGGTTTCTTCTACCGCGACCAGGCGGTCTGCGTCGTCGGCGGCGGCAACACCGCCGTCGAGGAAGCGCTGTACCTGTCGAACATCGCGAGCACCGTGCACCTGATCCACCGCCGCGACAAGTTCCGCGCCGAGCCGATCATGGTCGACAAGCTGATGGACAAGGTGAAGGCCGGCAAGATCGTGCTGCACCTGTGGGCCACGCTCGACGAGGTGCTCGGCGACGCCAGCGGCGTGACCGGCGTGCGCCTGAAGTCGGTGAACGACGGCAGCACCGAGGAGTTGAAGGTCAACGGCTGCTTCATCGCCATCGGCCACCAGCCCAACACCGAGATCTTCAAGGGCCAGCTCGAGATGAAGGACGGCTACGTGCTGACCAAGGGCGGATCCGAGGGTTTCGCGACGATGACCAGCGTTCCCGGCGTCTTCGCCGCGGGCGACGTGCAGGACCACATCTACCGCCAGGCGATCACCAGCGCCGGCACCGGTTGCATGGCCGCGCTCGATGCCCAGCGCTATCTGGAGCAATCTGGGCTATAATTTTCGGCTTTGCTGCCTTTGATGGCCCGGCTCCGCTGGGAGCTCGGTATCTTTCGCAGGCGGCCATCACCCTCGAACCTTTCGGAGAAGCGTCATGGCACGCGTCTGTCAAGTCACGGGCAAGCGCCCGATGGTGGGGAACAACGTCTCCCACGCCAACAACAAAACGAAGCGTCGTTTTCTGCCCAACCTGCAGTACCGCCGCTTCTGGATGGAAAGCGAGAACCGCTGGGTGCGCCTTCGCGTGTCCAACGCGGCGCTGCGCCTGATCGACAAGGTGGGCATCGAGAAGGTCGTTGCCGACCTGCGTGCCCGCGGCGAAATCTGACAGACCGTTAGGAGAGCGACATGGCCAGCAAAGGCGGACGCGAAAAGATCAAGCTGGAGTCCACCGCGGGCACCGGCCACTTCTACACCACGAGCAAGAACAAGAAGACGACGCCCGAAAAGCTCGAATTCCTGAAGTTCGACCCGAAGGCTCGCAAGCACGTCCTGTACAAGGAAGTGAAGCTGAAGTGATCGGCCGGCCGCCATCCGGCGGCGCGGACCAAGACAACGGGGCCTTCGGGCCCCGTTTGTTTTGCGTACGGCTCACGAACGGGGTCAGGTCTTGCCTTTTGCGGCGCCGGTGGCGCTTCCTGCAAAACGCAAGACCTGACCCCGGGAGGCCTGGACGCTTCGCCCGCCACGCGGCGGAGCTGCCGGCAAGGAAAAAGGGGCCGCGAGGCCCCTTTGCCGTTCAGGCGCCCTGCCCTCAGGCGCGCGCCGAACGCAGCTTCAGCGAGAACTCCTGCAGCGCAGCGATGCCGCTGTCCTCGGCCTTGCGGCACCAGGCCTGCAGGTCGGCGACCAGTTGATCGGCGGAGACGTTGGTGCGCGTCCACAGCGCGCGCAACTCCTCGCGCATCGCCACCAGCTTGGCCAGGCTCGGGTTGTCGCCCAGCGCCTGCGACAGCTGCGGCCGCACGCCGTGCGGGATCTTGTCCTCGTCGCGGTGCAGCCAGGTCTTGGCGAGCACCAGATGGCGCCAGTGCGCACTGTTCTGGGCACCTTGCGCCTTCAGCCGCGCCAGCTCGGCGCGCACGGCGCGGCGCATCTCCTTGGCATAGCCCGCCATCACCTCGTAGCGGTTGGCGATCAGCGCGTCCAGCGTCTGGCCGTCGGCCACCGGCTTGAGCTCGCCCAGCGCCAGCCGCGGCGGCGTCTTGCGCACCTTGGCCAGTCCCAGCGTCTGCATGCCGCGGATGTAGACCCAGCCGATGTCGAACTCGTAGCGCTTGACCGAGAACTTGGCCGAGGTCGGGTAGGTGTGGTGGTTGTTGTGCAGCTCCTCGCCGCCGATCAGGATGCCCCAGGGCGAGATGTTGGTCGACGCGTCGGCCGCCTCGAAGTTGCGGTAGCCCCAGAAGTGGCCGATGCCGTTGATGATGCCGGCGGCATGGATCGGGATCCACAGCATCTGCACCGCCCAGACCGTCGCGCCGACGGCACCGAAGAGCAGCAGATCGACGATCAGCATCAGCGCCACGCCCTGCCAGCTGAAGCGGCTGTAGAGATGACGCTCGATCCAGTCGTCGGGCGTGCCATGGCCGTACTTCTTCAGCGTCTCGCCGACCTTGGCCTCGGCGCGGTAGAGCTCGCTGCCGGTCAGCAGCACCGTCTTGATGCCGCGGGTCACCGGGCTGTGCGGGTCTTCCTCGGTCTCGCACTTCGCGTGGTGCTTGCGGTGGATCGCGACCCACTCCTTGGTCACCATGCCGGTGGTCAGCCAGAGCCAGAAGCGGAAGAAGTGCGAGACGACCGGGTGCAGGTCGAGTGCGCGGTGCGCCTGCGAGCGGTGCAGAAAGATCGTCACCGCGGCGATCGTCACGTGCGTCACGACCAGCGTGAAGAGCACGATCTGCCACCACGACGCGCCGAGCAGCCCGTGGGCGAGCCCATCGACGAGGACGTCGTGGAAGGTCAACAACTGGGTCATCGCGTCTTTCGCCTTGCGTTATCTCAAACCAGGCATTGTACGAGCCTGTTTTTGCAAGGTGATTTGCGATTTCGCCTGGCTTTCAGGCGCTGATCGTGGCAAGCGCGGCCGCGCCGCGGCGTCAGCGCCGCTGCCAGACGGCGGCGAAGAAGCCGTCGGTGCGGTGGCGGTGCGGCCACAGGCGCAGGCAGCGGTCCTGCACCAGCTCGTCGGCACGCTCGACGCCCTGCTCACGCAGCAGCTCGGCAGCGTCCAGGCGCACGAAGTCGCGGCCGTGTTCGGCGTCGAACGCGGCGACGATCTCCTCGTTCTCCGCCGTCAGCAGGCTGCAGGTGGCGTAGACCAGGCGGCCGCCGGACTTGGGCAGGCGCGAGGCGCTGGCCAGGATGGCCTGCTGCTTGGCCTGCAGTTCCTGCACCGCCTTGGGCGACTGGCGCCACTTCAGGTCGGGGTTGCGGCGCAGCGTGCCCAGGCCCGAACACGGCGCGTCGATCAGCACGCGGTCGATCTTGCCGGCCAGGCGCTTGACGCGTTCGTCGCGCTCGTGCGCGATCTGCGCCGGATAGACGTTGGACAGGCCGCTGCGCGCCAGCCGCGGCTTCAGGTTGTCCAGGCGGTGGCCCGAGACGTCGAAGGCGTAGAGGCGGCCGGTGTTGCGCATCATCGCGCCCAGCGCCAGCGTCTTGCCGCCGGCGCCGGCGCAGAAGTCGACGACCATCTCGCCGCGTTTGGCACCGGTCAGCAGCGCCAGCAGTTGGCTGCCCTCGTCCTGCACCTCGACGCTGCCGTTGGTGAAGAGTTCGAGCTTGTTCAACGCCGGCTTGCCGTCGACACGCAGGCCCCAGGGCGAATACGGCGCCGGCTCGGCAGCGATGCCGGCGGCGGCCAGCGCCTTGGCGGCTTCGTCGCGTTTGGTCTTCAGCGCGTTGACGCGCAGGTCCAGCGGTGCCGCGGCGTCCATCGCCTGCACCAGCGGCCAGAACTCCTCGCCGAGCTGCGTCTGCAGCGCGCCGGCCAGCCAGTCGGGCAGGTTGTGGCGCAGCTTGTCGGCCAGCGTCGTGCGGTCGACGGTGTTGACCTGGGCCAGCCACTGCTGCTCGTGCGGGCCGAGCGCGCCACGCAGGAAGTTGTCGCCGCCCTGCCAGCCGAGGATCGCCAGCCGGCGCTCGAGCGCGCCGCTGCCGCTTTGCGCCAGGTGCGCGAGCAGCAGGCGCTGGCGCAGCACGTTGTAGGCGGTCTCCGCGAGCGCGTGGCGGTCGCGCGCACCGAGCGCGCGGTGCTGGCGGAAGAACGCGGAGACGACGGCGTCGGCCGGCTGGTCCAGGCGCAGCACGCTGCGCAGCAGTTCGGTGGCGAGGTCGAGCAGGGCGTTCGGATGCATAGGGGCGCGATTATCCCGTGAGCGCGGCCCGCGCCCCGGATCGGGGCGCGACGGCGGCCGCCGCGGGCCGTTCAGACGAGCAGTTGGGCCTGGCCGTCGCGCTGGCGCACGACGCCGCCGTCGACGACCAGCGCGCCTTCGACGAACCAGCGCACGGCCTGCGGGTAGATGACGTGTTCGGCGGCGAGCACCCGGTCGGCGAGCGCCGCCTCGTCGTCGCCCGGCAGCACCGGCACGACGGCCTGCATGACGATCGGCCCGTGGTCGAGCTCGGGCGTCACGAAGTGCACGGTGGCGCCGGCGGCCTTGCAACCGGCCTCGATCGCGCGGCGATGGGTGTGCAGCCCCGGGAAGGCCGGCAGCAGCGACGGGTGCACGTTCAGCATGCGCCCGGCGTAGCGGCGCACGAAGGCGTCGCCGAGGATGCGCATGAAGCCGGCGAGCACGACGAGGTCGGGCTCGTGGCGGTCGATCTCGACGGCCAGCGCGGCGTCAAAGGCCTCGCGGTCGCCGGCGAAGCCGCGGTGGTCGACGACGACCGTCGGCACGCCGTGCGCGGCGGCGAAGGCCAGCCCCGAGGCGTCGGGCCGGTTCGAGACGACGGCCGCGACGAGCGCCGGCCAGCCTTCGGCGGCACAGCGCTGGACGATCGCCTCCATGTTCGAGCCGCGGCCGGAGATCAGGATGACGATGCGCTTCATGGGGCGCGCAGTGTAGCGAGCGGCCCCCCGCGACCTGAGACAATCGACGTTTTCCTTGTCCCGGCAAAACTCCATGCGACCCCGCGTTCTCTCGGGCATGCGCCCGACCGGCTCCCTGCACCTCGGCCACTACCATGGCGCGCTCAAGAACTGGGTGCGGCTGCAGGACCAGTACGACTGCTTCTATTTCGTCGCCGACTGGCACGCGCTGACCACGCACTACGAAGAGCGTGACGTCATCGAGAAGAACGTCTACGAGATGGTGATCGACTGGCTCGCCGCCGGCCTGGACCCGGAGAAGAGCACGATCTTCATCCAGAGCCGTCTGCCCGAGCACGCCGAGTTGTTCACGCTGCTGGCGATGGGCACGCCGCTGGGCTGGCTCGAACGTGTGCCGACCTACAAGGACCAGATGGACAAGCTGAAGGACCGCGACCTCGCGACCTACGGCTTCCTCGGCTACCCGCTGCTGCAGGCCGCCGACATCCTGATCTACAAGGCCGCCTACGTGCCGGTCGGCGAAGACCAGGCCTCGCACGTCGAACTGACGCGTGAATGCGCGCGGCGCTTCAACAGCCTCTACGGCCGCGCACCCGACTTCGCCGAGCAGGTGGCAGCGACGCTGGCCAAACTCTCCAAGGACGACCAGCGCTACTTCGAGAAGCAGCGCAAGGCCTTCGGCGAGACCGGTGCCGCCGAGGCGCTGGCCAAGGGCGAAGGCATCCTGAAGAAGGCGGCAGGCCAGGTCGAGGGCTGGACGGCGCACGACAGCGAACTGCTGGCCGGCCACCTGAAGGGCAGCGGCAAGAGCATCCTCGTCGAGCCGCAGGCGCTGTACACCGAGAACGCGCGCCTGCCCGGCCTGGACGGCGCGAAGATGAGCAAGAGCTACGGCAACGCCGTGCTGATGCGCGACGACCCGGACACCGTGGCCAAGAAGGTGCGCGGCATGGTCACCGACCCGGCGCGCGTGCGCCGCACCGACCCGGGCACGCCGGAGAAGTGCCCGGTCTGGGCCTTCCACAAGGTCTACAGCGACGAAGCGACCCAGAGCTGGGCCAGCCAGGGCTGCACGTCGGCCGGCATCGGCTGCCTGGAGTGCAAGCAGCCGGTCATCGACGCGATCGTCAAGGAACAGCAGCCCTGGCGCGAACGCGCCGCAGCCTTCACCGCCAACCCCAAGCAGGTGCACTGGATCGTCGAGATGGGCACCGAGCGTGCGCGCACGGTGGCCCGGCAGACGATGAAGGACGTCCGGGAAGCCATGGGCATCTCTTACTGATCCCCCCCGGAGCGCTCACGCGCTCCCCCCCAGGGGGGCGCCGCCAGCGGCCCGGCAAAGCCGGGCCGCGGCGGCCGCTTGAGGCGCCGTGTGCGTGCTGGCGGGGATTGAAGGTGCGCTGCTCTGGCAAACGCTTCTTCGCGGAGTGAGTGCGCGTTGATGGCCCGCCGCGGCGGGCGATGGACCGAGCAAGGAGACACGATGGCGCTGCAGACGATCGAACTCGACCCGGGCGTGACGCCGGTGGCCACGGTCATCGTGCTGCACGGGCTGGGCGCCGACGGCACCGACTTCCTGCCGATGGCCGACGAGCTGCGGCTGGAGGCGCTGGGGCCCGTGCGCTGGGTGCTGCCGCGCGCGCCCGAACGGGCGGTGACGATCAACGGCGGCTACCGCATGCGCGCCTGGTACGACATCCTCGGGCCGGACGCGCCGCGCCGTGAAGACGAGGCCGGGCTGCGCGAGTCCTTCGCCGCGGTGCAGGCGCTGGTCGAGCGCGAGATCTCGCGCGGCGTGCCGGCTTCGCGCATCGTGCTCGCCGGCTTCTCGCAAGGCTGCGCGATCACGCTGGGCGGCGGACTGCGCCTGCCGCACCGGCTGGCCGGCCTGGCCGGGCTGTCGGGTTATCTGCCGCTGCCCGAGACACTGGCCGCCGAACGCCACCCGGCGAGCACCGGCACGCCGGTCTTCCTGGCCCACGGTCGCGACGACGGCGTCGTGCCGCTGGTGCGCGGCCAGGCGGCGCGCGAGGCGCTGCGCCGCGAAGGCTTCGAGGTCGAGTGGCACGACTACCCGATGGAACACTCGGTCTGTCTCGAGGAAGTGCAGGCGCTGCAGCGCTGGCTGCTGAAGGTGCTGGCCTGAGCCGGCGGCGTCAGCCGAACCAGCCCTGCAGGTACCAGCCGCCGGCTGCGTCGTCGGCCGGCAGGCGTTCGCGGTAGACCCAGACCAGCGCGCCGTCCTCGGCCTGGGCGACGAAGTAGTCGCGCACCGCCAGGCCACCGTCCCACCAGCCCGACTCGATGCGCTCGGGCCCGGCCAGCACACGCAGCGGGCGGCCCTGCCATTGCGGGCGCTCGTGGCGCTCGGGCAGCGGCTGCGGCGCCTCCAGCAGCCAGACCGGGCGGTGCAGCGCGGCCCGGCGGCGGCGTGCGGCCTCGGGCACGACCGGCGCCGCACGCGCCAGCAGCGAGGCGATCAGCGCCTGCGCCGGGTCGGTCTCCGCGGCCGGCGGCGCGGCGCTCGGCTCCGGCGGCGGGGCTGACGGGGCACGCCGGCTGCGTCGGCCGGCAGGCACCGGACGGGCCGGCGCAGAACCCAGCGGCAGCAGCCGCGTGCCGCATTCCGGCCGGTGGTCGGGCTGCGGCGCCAGGTGCAGCACCTGCTCGTCGCCCAGGCGCGCGCGCAGCCGCTCCAGCAGGCGCACCAGGCCCCGGTCCTGGCTCTGCCGCGACGGGAACAGCTCGGCATTCGGCGCCGGCGCGTGCACCGTCTCGCGGCATTCGAGTTCCAGCTCCAGCGTCGGCGCCACCAGCTCCAGCCGGCCCAGGCGCTCGCGCAGCAGCAGCTGCAGGTGCCCGGGGTCGAGCGAAGGCTCGGCCAGCTCCAGGCGCAGCCGCGTGGCGGGCGGTGCGTCGCCACGGCAGCGGTCGTGGCGCATGCCCAGCGTGAAGGCGACGATGCGCACCTGGCGCGCCTGCGCCCAGGCCACCAGCCGCGCCAGCAGCACGCCAGCGCCGTGCAGCACCTGGGCCGCGGTGTCGGCACGCGCGAAGAGCTCCAACCGGCTCTCGAAGACCCCCGGCGGCACGAGCGGCTCGCGCGGGTCGGCGGTGCGGCCCAGCGTCTGGTCGAGTTCAGCCAGCAGCGTGGTGCCGAAGCGGCGGGCGACGCCGTCGCGCGGCAGCGCCTGCAGTTCGCCCAGCGTGTGCACGCCCATGCCCTGCAGCACCGCGGCGTGCTCGCGTCCGGCGTCCAGCAAGGCCAGCGGCGCGCCGGCCAGCACGGCCTGCAGCGCCGCCAGCCGGTCGCCCGGCAGGAGCATGAAACCCGTTTGATCGCCCCGCCAGCGCGCCAGCAGCGAGGCGGCGCGCGCCGTGGGCGCGCTGGCGACGGCCAGTGCATGCCCCAGCGGCTCGACGGCGGCCTGCAGCCGCTGCAGCAGCCGCGGCCCGCCGCCGAAGCAGCGCAGGCTGGCCGCCACCTCCAGCAACACCGTGGCCGGCGGCTCCGGCACGACCATCGGCGTGAAGGCCAGCGCGGCGTGTGCCAGCGCCGTCAGCGCGGCGGCGTCGCGCACCGCGTCGGCCTCGCCGTGCACCAGATCGGGCGCCAGCGCCAGCGCGGTGCCACGCCGCATGCCGGGCTGCACACCGCGTTCGGCGGCCCGGCGGTCGACGACGGCGATGCGGTGCGCGGCCAGCAGCGCCAGCGGCCGGGCGGCCTCGGCCGCACCCAGCGTGGCGCGCCAGGACTCCAGCGACAGCCGCGGGGCGTGCAGCGCGATCCAGAACACGGGGAGCCTCCGGCGGAACGGCTGGTGGGCAACGCGAACGGGCGAACAGGAGAACGGGCGAACGGCCGGACAGGTGGGCAGACGGCAACGCCGACACCGGGCCCTGCCGCAGCACCCCGACGCTCGCCCGCGCGCCCACGGCGCCCGGTCAGCCGCCCTCGCCCTCCGCGTCGTCGATCGGCTCGGCCAGGTGGGCGCGGTTCGTCGGCGCCGCATAAGGTTCGGGCCAGAACTCGACCAGGCGGCGCACACGGCCGGCGGCGAGATCGCAGTCGAAGAACGAGATCACACGCGCCTGCTGCACGCCGTCGGTGACGCCGACGTCGGACACCGCGTCGTGCGCCCCGCCGACGACGCGGTGCAGCCGGAAACGCCAGGGCCCGTTGGCCGGGTACTCCTGGTTCATGCGCACGAAACGTTCGGCACCGCGGAAGCGTTCGCCGGACTGCGGCCAGTCGAGCACGAAATCCTCGGCCAGCAGCTCGCCGACCGAGGCGAAGTCGTTGCTCGCCATGCGGCGCCAGAACTCGTGCACCAGCGCCGCGGCACCCACGGCCGGGCCGACGGCGGCCGACGACGGCGAAACATCGAGCGCGGGCGAAGCCGGCACGGCGGCGCCGCCGGCGAGAAAGGCGGGAGAGTTCATGGTTGCAGGACCTCCTGGGTGAACGCAGTGCGGGCCACCGGCGTCGCGGCGCGGGCCCGCGCCACGGCCGGCAGCACCGGAGGCAGGGCCAGCGCCAGCGGCTGGGCCAGCGGCGGGCCGCGGCGCTTGAGCAGGTGCACACGCAGCGCGTCGGCACCGGCGGCGCACAGCCACAGCCGCAGCGGCGCGACGCTGGGCCGGGTACGCGCGGCATCGTCGCGCAGCACGAAGGCCGGGCCGTCGTGCGTCTGCGCGGCCAGCTGCAGCCGGCGCAGCGCGTCGGCCGGCAGCCGCGCCGGCAGCCAGGCCAGCACGGCGCCGACCTGGCCCGAACGCAGCGCCTGTTCCAGCGCCCACAGCACGTCGGCGGCCGGCAGCGGCCCGCGCGCGCGGCCACGCTGCGCCTGGCGGCTGCGCACGACGAACAGCCGGGCCAGGTCAAGCCCGCATTCGGCCAGCGCCCAGCCGAAGGGCAGCGCCGGCGGGTCGAACAGCATCACGCAGCCCTCGGCACGCTGGACCGCGGCCAACGCCGGCGCCAGCAGCCGCATCTCGCCCAGGCCGGCACGCGGCAGCAGCAGTTCGGTCAGCACACGCGAAGGCCAGCCGCCGCCGGGCAGCGCGGCGTCGAGCGCGGCGAAACCGCTGGGCCAGGTGGTCTCGTGCTGGCGGCCGAGCTGGTGCGCGCGCCACAGCGCCGGGTGCAGGTCTTCCAGCGCCGCGGGCCGCGGCGGCACGGCCGGCGCAGAGGGCGCAGACGGCAGCACCGCAGCAGCCGGCACGGCCCCCTCGCCGGCCGGCGCGGGCGGTGCGGGTGGAGCCGGCGGAGGCGGCGCCGGCCGCGGCCGCCGCGCACGCCGCCCCTCCGCCGGCACGGCGGCCGGCGGCGACGGGGCGAACAGGGGCAGCGTCTCCATGAGGGAGACTGTATGCCCATACAGTATTCGCCGCAAGCACCGGAAACCGCAGCCAGCGGCATCCGGTCACGTTCAGCCGGGCACCGCCTCCAGCGACAAGACGGCCGGTCGTCCCGGCACGAAGCCCACCGCCAGCACCGGCACCGGTTGGCGAGCGACGAGCGCGGCCTGCGTCGCCGCGCGCCCGGCCTCGTCGGCGACGAAGAGGCCGACCAGTTCGCCGGCGGCCAGCGCCTGCGCCGCACGCTCGACGGCTTCGGCGTGCGCCGCCGCGTCCTCGTGCGCCGGCACCCAGGCGACGGCGCCGGCGCGGCGCAGCAGCGCGCCCAGGCCCGGGCCGGCGAGGCGCTGCCGGTCGACGACCCAGCGCAGCGGCCGCGGCCCGGCGGCCGCCGGCAGCAGCAGGTCGGCGCCGGCCGGCGCCGGGCCGACGAGCAGCGCGGCGCCGTCGGCCGGCGGCAGCACCGAGCCAGTCACACGCAGCCGGCGCACCAGCCGCCCGTGCAGCAGCGCGCGGCAGCGCAGCAGGTACTCGGGCACGAACCAGAACACGGCCCCGGCGACGAGCGCGTTGACGACGCCGGCGACGAGGAACACACCCGGGATCGACAGCCCCGCGCCCAGCAGCGCACCGGCACCCAGCGCGCTGGCGATCATGAACAGCGCGTTGAGGATGTTGTTGGCGGCGATGATGCGGGCGCGGTGCGTCGCCGGGCTGCGCAGCTGGATCAGCGCGTACATCGGCACGCTGTAGACGCCGGCGGCCAGCGCCAGCAGCACCAGGTCGGCCATCACGCGCCAGTGCGCCGGCTGGGCGACGAAGGCGGAAACCGGCATCAGCGCCGAGGCCGGCAGCGCGTGGGCGGCGAAATACAGGTCGACGGCGAAGACGCTCATGCCGGCGGCGCCCAGCGGCACCAGGCCGATCTCGACGTGGCGCCGCGACAGCGTCTCGCACAGCAGCGCGCCGACGCCCACGCCCACCGAGAACAGCACCAGCAGCAGCGAAGCCACCTGCTCGTCGCCGTGCAGCACGTCCTTGGCGAAGGCCGGGAACTGCGACAAGAAGACCGCGCCGAAGGCCCACATCCACGAGATGCCCAGCAGCGAGCGGAAGACCACCAGGTCCCCGTGCGCCAGCCGCAGGTTGCGCCAGGTCTCGCTGAACGGGTTCCAGTTGATCGTCAGGTCAGGCTGCGGCGCCGGCGAACGCGGCACGGCCTGCGCCACCAGCCGGCCGAGCAGCGCCACGCCCAGGCAGGCGGCGGCCACCAGGCGCGCGCCGGCCTCGGGCACCGCCATCAGCAGGCCGCCGGCCAGGTTGCCCAGCAGGATGGCGACGAAAGTGCCCATCTCGACCAGGCCGTTGCCGCCGGTCAGCTCACGTTCGTCCAGGTGCTGCGGCAGGTAGGCGTACTTCACCGGGCCGAACAGCGTCGAGTGCAGCCCCATGCCGAAGACGCAGGCCAGCAGCATGACGGCGTCGGTGCGCACGAAGCCCCAGACCGCGGCGGCCATGATCGCGATCTCCAGCGACTTGACCCAACGCGCCAGCAGCGCCTTGTCGTACTTGTCGGCGAGCTGCCCGGCGGTGGCCGAGAACAGCACGAAGGGCAGGATGAAGACCGCGCCGATCACCAGCCCGGCCAGCGACGGCGGCATCCAGGCCAGCTGCAGCTCGTAGGTCGCCATCACCGTGAAGGCGAACTTGAACAGGTTGTCGTTGCCGGCACCGAGGAACTGCACGGCGAAGAACGGCGCGAAGCGGCGCTGGGCCAGCAGCGCGAACTGGTTCGGGTGGCCGCCGCTCATCGGCGCCCCTGCGGCTGCAGCCGGCGCACCGTCAGGCCGCCACCGGCGCCAGCGCCTCGCGCAGGAAGCCGCCGGCCAGCGCGAGCGCGGTGTGCGCCTCGTCGAGCACACGCCCCATCGTCACGAAGCCGTGGATCTGGCGCTCGAAGCCGACGTACTGCACGCGGTTGCCGGCCGCCGACAAGGCGTCGGCGTACTGCAGGCCTTCGTCGCGCAGCGGGTCGTGGCCGGCGGTGATGACCAGCGCACGCGGCAGCCGGCTCAGGTCGGGCGCCAGCAGCGGCGAGGCGCGCCAGTCGGTCCACTGCGCCTCGTCGGGCACGTAGTGGCCGCGGAACCAGGCGATGCTGTCGTTCGTCAGCAAATAGCCCTGGCCGTTGGCGGCGTGCGAAGGCGCGACGGCGCGCATGTCGGTCACCGGGTAGATCAGCAGTTGCGCGGCCAGCGGGTCGTGGGCATCGCGTGCGGCGATCGCCGCCACCGCAGCCAGGTTGCCGCCGGCGCTGTCGCCGCCGACGGCCACACGCGCAGGGTCGATGCCGAGTGCGGCGGCTTCGCGCCGCGCCCAGCGCACGGCGGCGACGGCATCGTCGACGGCGGCCGGGAAACGGTGCTCGGGCGCCAGGCGGTAGTCCACCGACAGCACGGCGCAGCCCGAGGCCAGCGCCAGCGTGCGGCAGACGACGTCGTGCGTGTCCAGGTCGCCGATCGTCCAGCCGCCGCCGTGGAAGTAGACGAGCAGCGCCAGCACACCCTCGGCCGGCCGGTACAGGCGCAGCGCGAGGCCGGCGTCGGTGGCCAGGTCGCGCACCTCGGCCACCGACGGAGGCTCGGGCTGGGTGAAGGCGCGGCGCTCGGCGTAGAAGCGCCGGGCCTCGGCCGGCTGCAGCGTGTGCACCGGCGGCACACGCTTGTCGATCATCAGGTCCAGCAGCGCGCGGGCTTGGGGGTCGAGCATCGGGAGTTCCTGGCGGGACGGTGGCGTGCACGCGACGCGTGCGGCGGCCGGCGGCGCCGAGTGTAGCCAGCGCATCCCGGCCGCACGGCCGCCGCCGTATGCTCGCGCCGCCCGAGGACGAGACGATGACCCCCTGCCCCTGCGGCCTGAAGGCCGACTACGAGAACTGCTGCGGCCGCTGGCATGCCGGCGCCGCGGCGCCGAGCGCCGAGGCGCTGATGCGCTCGCGTTACAGCGCCTACGTGCTGGCGCTGGAACCCTATCTGCTGGCCACCTGGCACGCCAGCACGCGGCCACAGAGCGTCGAGTTCGAGCCCGGCCTGAAGTGGCTGGGCCTGGAGGTCCGCCGCGCCCGCGAAGACGGCGACGCCGCGACGGTCGAGTTCGTCGCCCGCAGCAAGCTCGCCGGCCGCGCCTTCCGGCTGCACGAGACCAGCCGCTTCGTGCGCGAGGACGGCCGCTGGTACTACGTCGACGGCGAGATGCGCTAGCCGAAGCGCAGCGCGTGGATCGGGGGCAGCGTCGTCGCCACCGTGTGCCACTGCTCGCCGCCGTCGACGCTGGCCCACAGGCCGCCGGTCGTGCTGCCCAGCAGCAGGCTCGTGCCGTCGGCAGCCACGTCCAGCGCGTGGCGGTAGACGAGTTCGTAGCAGTCGCGCTGCGGCAGCCCGGCGCGCAGCGTCTCGAAGCTGGCGCCGCCGTCGCGTGTGCGGTTGACGGCCAGCGCGGCACCGACCGGCACGCGGCATTCGTCCTTCACCGCGGGCACGAACCAGGCGGTGTCGGGGTCGCGCGGGTGCACCGCGACGGCGAAGCCGAACGAGGACAGCGGCGCCTGCACAAGCTGCCACGAGCGCGCACCGTCGCCCGAGCGCCAGATGCCGTTGTGGTGCTGGCACCAGAGCACCTCGGGTGCCGCGGCGCAGCGCACGATGCGGTGCGGGTCCTGCACCGCCGGGTCGTCGGCACGTTCGGGCGGCATGTACTCGGCGTGCATGCCGCTCGCCGCCAGCGCCCAGCTCGCGCCGTCGTCCTCGCTCGCCCAGGCGCCGCCGCAGGACACGCCGACCAGCAGCGCGCCCGGCCGCGACGGATCGGGGCAGATCGAGTGCAGCCCCGGCACCTCGTAGCCGCCGCCGAACCACTCGGCGCGGCCGGGCGCGCGCCACAAGGCCTCGACCAGCCGCCACGAGGCGCCGAAGTCCTCGCTGCGGAACAGCCCGCCGGGCAAGGTGCCGGCCCAGACGGTGTCGCGGTCGCGCTCCAGCGTCCAGACCTGCATCAGCGTCCAGGCCGGGCCGGGCGCGCCTTCGGGCTGCGGCGGATAAACGGGGGCGGCGACCTCGTGCCAGCTCGCGCCGGCGTCGTCGCTGGCGTGCAGCTTGACGCCGAAGTGACCCAGGTTCAGCGCCGCCAGCATGCGGCCGCGCGCGTCGGGCGGCAGCAGCGCCGACACCGGCTCGCCGAGGAAGGAGACGCCGGCCACGCGCCAGGCGCCGGCGCCGTCGTGGCGCAGTTCGAACAGGCCCTTGCGCGTCGCGGCCCAGGCGCGGTCGTGGTCCATCGTGGTCCCCTTTCAGCCTCCGGACAGCGCCTGCAGCACGTGCACCGTGCTGGCGGGCGCGAGCGTGTCGTCCAGCGCCGTGCGGCGCCGCCCGTCGACGAAGACGGCGACGTTGGCGCGCAGCGCGCCCTGATCGTCGAGCACGTAGCCGCGCAGCCGCGGATAGTGCTCGAACGCGGCGTCCAGCGCCTCGCCCAGCGTGGCCGCGTCGGCCTGCACCGCATCGACCGGGCCGACGAAGCGGGCGAGCTGCGGGGTGAAGACGACACGCGGCACCGCCGCATCATGCGGCGCCGAGGCCACCGCGCCGAACGCGAGACCGCGCCGCCGTCAGGGGATCACGGGAGCACCCTTCGGCCTGGCGCCCGGTCCCGCCAAGCGGGAACGAGCCCCGGACAAGTCCTGAGGTCTCAGGCCACCTCGTGACCCATGCTCGCCTGCCAGACGCGGTACCAGGCCTCGGCCGGCAGGCGCAGCGCGAGCGCCGCGGTCGCCTCGGCCAGCGCCTCGATGCGCGACGAGCCGGTGATCGGCACCGGCCGCGACGGGTGGCGCAGGATCCAGGCATAGGCGACGGTCGCCGCCGAGACACCGTGCTCGGCGCCCAGCGCCTCGAGCACTGCGCGCACGCGCCGCGCCTGCTCGTCGTCGCCGCGGAACAGCCGGCCGCCGCCCAGCGGCGACCAGATCATCGGCGGCAGGCCCAGGTCCAGCGCCTGCTCCAGCGTGCCGTCGGCCAGCGCCTGCATCTGCAGCGGCGACAGTTCGATCTGGTTGGTGACCAGCGGGAACCGCCGGTGCAGCAGCGCGAACTGCGACGGCGTGTGGTTGGAGACACCGAAGTGCAGCACCTTGCCGGCGCGGCGCAGCGCGTCGAAGGTGGCGGCGACCTCGTCGGGGTCGGCCAGCAGATCCGGCCGGTGCAGCAGCAGCAGGTCCAGCCGGTCGGTGCGCAGCGCCCGCAGCGAGGCCTCGACCGAGGCGACGATGTGGTCACGCGAACTGTCGTAGGACTTGATCGCATGCGCCGGCCGCGCCTCGCCGACGAGCTTGATGCCGCATTTGCTGACCAGCCGCAGCCGCTGGCGCAGCCCCGGCGCGGCGGCCAGCGCCTCGCCGAACAGCGCCTCGACGCGGTAGCCGCCGTAGATGTCGGCGTGATCGAAGGTCGTGATGCCGAGCTCGAGCGTGCGCTCGATCCAGCGCACGCGCGCCGCGACGTCCAGGCCCCATTCGTGCAGCCGCCAGCAGCCGGCGACGATGGGCGACAGCAGGCCGTCGTGCGGCTCGTTCGAGGTGTTCGGGTCCATGCGGCGACGATAGCGCCGCGGGCGGGCGGACACGTCGCGGGCATCGACTTGATGACAAGCCCGTTTTTGGTGCTATACTGCTAGCTGTTTCGGGGGCGTAGCTCAGCTGGGAGAGCGTCGCGTTCGCAATGCGAAGGTCAGGAGTTCGATCCTCCTCGTCTCCACCAAAACAACGAAGCCGCTGATCGCAAGATCAGCGGCTTTTTCGTTTCCGGCTCGCCGCAGGAGCCGCCCTCGGGCGGCTGTGCGGCGCGGGGTCAGGCGAGGGCGCGTGCCGCCGCGGCGTCGAGCTTGAAGATCGACACCACACGCGCCAATTGCTGAGCCTGCACCTTCAGGCTCTCGGCCGCGGCCGCGCTTTCCTCGACCAGCGCAGCGTTCTGCTGCGTCACCTGGTCCATCTGGCTCACCGCGTCGCCGACCTGCTGGATGCCGCTGCTCTGCTCCGTGGTCGCCGAGCTGATCTCGCCGACGATGTCGCTGACGCGCCGGATCGACCCGACGATCTCGTCCATCGTCTGGCCGGCGCGGTCGACCAGCGACGCCCCCTGCCCGACCTGCTCGACGTTGCGCGTGATCAGCGCCTTGATCTCCCGGGCCGCCTCGGCACTGCGCTGGGCCAGCGTGCGCACCTCGCCGGCGACGACCGCGAAACCACGGCCCTGCTCGCCGGCGCGCGCCGCCTCGACCGCCGCGTTGAGCGCCAGGATGTTGGTCTGGAACGCGATACCGTCGATGACGCCGATGATGTCGCCGATCTTGCGGCTGGAGTCGCTGATGCCGGCCATCGTCGTCACCACCTGGCCGACGACCTCGCCGCCCTGGGCGGCGACCTGCGCGGCAGCCCGGGCGAGCTGGTCGGCCTGGCGGGCGTTGTCGGCGTTGTTGCGCACCGTGCTGCCCAGCTCGTCCATCGTCGCCGCGGTCTGCTGCAGCGCGCTGGCCTGCTCCTCGGTGCGGCCGGACAGGTCCTGGTTGCCATGCGCGATCTGCGTCGACGCGGTGACCACGCTGTCGCTGCTGGCGCGCACCGTGCCGACGATCTGCGACAGCTCCTCCTTCATCGTGCGCAGCGCCGCCAGCAGCTGGCCGACCTCGTCCTTGGACGAGCCCTCGACCCGGGCCCCCAGATCCCCCGCCGCGACCGCCTGCAGCGCGAGCACGGCCTCCTGCACCGGGCGCGTGATGGACCGGGTGATGACCAGCCCGCCGACGGCGGCCAGCAGCACCGAGGCGAAGGTCACGCCCAGGATCACCGCCTGGGTCCAGGCGTAGGTCGCGGATGCGGCCTCGACGTCCTGCTCGGCCGCATGCAGTTGCAGCTCGGTGATCTCGGCGATCTTGGCGCTGATCGGGTCGACGCTGTCGTACAGCGCGCCGTCGAACTGGCCGAGCTGGCCGGCGGCGGAGCCCGACAGCGCCTGCAGCGCCTGGCGCACGCGTTCGATGTCGCGGTTCGCCGGCTCGAACAGCTGCTCGGCCTCGCGCGCCAGTCGCGCCTCCTGTTCGGTGAGCCGCGTGCCCATGTAGTCCTTCCAGGACCGGGCGATCACGCCCTGGGCCGCGGTCAGCTGCTGGACGGCCTCCTGGGCTGGCATGCGCCCGGCGTTGGCCTTGTTCACCGCGTCGATGACGTTGACGGCATAGGCATCGGCGATCAGCTTGAGCTGCTTGAGCGGCACCACGCGGTCGCCGTAGACGGACTCCAGCCGCGCCTGCGTGGCCTGCAGGCTGCTCAGGCCGATCACCCCGGTCACGGCGAGCAGCACGACGAGGCCGAGAAATGCGCTGCCCAGGCGCACGCCGATGCGGATGTCACGAAGAAGTCCCACGAATCCCCCAAGGAATGCTGGCTGCGAAAGCCGGTCCAAGGAGCCTGATGGTTTACTCCCCAGCGTTTGCCGCTGTATCGGCAGCCAGCGGATGCGCTTGAGGACGCCGCACGGCAACATCGCACGCTGCGGCGCACCGGCCGGCCGCTACAGCGGCCGCAGCACGCTCAGCAGCAGCTCGCTCACCCCGTCCCAGACGATCTGCACGCCCAGGCACAGCAGGATGAAGGCCGACAGGCGCAGGAAGACCACCGCGCCGGCCTCGCCCAGCGGGCGCAGCAGCAGCCGGGCGTAGCGGAAGGCGACGTAGAGCACGACGCCGATCAGCACCAGCGCGGCGATCGCCCCGCCCATGCGCGCCAGCGACACCGAGATCGTCGTGTCGTGCAGCGCCACGCCGACGGTGATCGCCGCAGCGATCGAGCCCGGCCCGCAACTGATCGGGAAGGTCAGCGGGTAGAAGGCCTGGCGCCGCGCCTGCTCGGGCGTGAAGGCCTGGGCGATGTCGCTGCGGGACTCGATCGTCGCCGGGGTGACGCTCAACATGCGCCAGGCGGTGGCGGCGACGATCAGGCCGCCGCCGACACGCACGATCGGCAGCGAGATGCCGAAGAAGTCCAGCACGTAGGAGCCGACCAGCATCGAGCCGACGAGCAGCGCGAACATGTTGCGCGCGATGCGCCGCGCCAGCAGCGCCCGCGTCGTGTCGCTTGCGCCTTCGGTCAGGCCGAGGAAGATCGGCGCCGTCGCCGCCGGGTTGACGATCGGCAGCAGCGTCGCGAGCGCGAACAGCAGCCCCTTGCCGAACGCCAGCAGCAGCGCCCCGGCCTCGACGCCCATCAGAGCGGGCCCGGGCCGACCATCTCGCGCAGGCGCCGCCGCAGTTCACGCTCGCGGCGCTGCTCGGCCTGCCAGTCCTCGCGCACCGCGCGCCACAACGCGGCGGTCATCAGCACGATGACCAGCGTGAACGGCAGCGCGAAGACGATGGTCGCCGTCTGCACCGCCTTGATGCCGCCGGACAGCAGCAGGCTGGCGGCGATGCCGGCCACGAGCAGGCCCCAGACGAGCTTGACGCGCCCCTTCGGGTCGGGCTCGCCCTTGGAGCTCATGATGCCCAGCACCAGCGTCGCCGAGTCGCCCGAGGTGACGAAGAACACCAGCACCAGCACCGTGGCCACGACCGACATCACGGTGCCCAGCGGCAGCGCGTCGAACATCGCGAACATCGCCGTCGAGACGTCGGCCTTGACCGCGTCGGCGATCGGCACGCCGCCGAAGATCTGCAGGTTCAGCGCCGTGCCGCCGAAGATCGCGAACCACAGGAAGCCGGCCAGCGTCGGCGTGAACACCGTGCCGATGACGAACTCGCGGATCGTGCGGCCGCGCGAGACGCGGGCGATGAACAGGCCGACGAACGGCGACCACGCGATCCACCAGGCCCAGTAGAAGATGGTCCAGCCGCCGACCCAGCCGCTGTCGCGGAACGGCGTCATGCGCAGGCTCATGCGCACGAACTCGCTGGCATAGGCGCCCAGCGTCGTCGTGAAGGTGTCGATGATCGCCACCGTCGGGCCGACGGCGAAGACGAACAGCGCGAGCGCCGCGGCGATCAGCAGGTTGACGATCGACAGCCACTTGATGCCGCGCGTCACCCCGGTGAGGGCCGAGCCCAGGAACAGTGCCGTCGTCACGGCGATGATCAGCATCTGCGGCAGCGTGCCCACCGGCACGCCGAAGACGGCGTTCAGGCCGCTGTTGATCTGCAGCGCGCCGATGCCCAGCGACGCGGCGACACCGAAGGCGGTGGCGATGACCGCGAGCACGTTGAACAGCGGCGACAGCACGCGCACGCCGCGCCAGGGCAGCGACTCGGTGGCCGAGCTGATCAGCGCGGCACGGCCGCGACGGAAGGTGAAGAAGGCGATCGCCAGCGCGACGACGCCGTACACCGCCCACGGATGCAGCCCCCAGTGGAAGAAGGCGTAGCGCATCGCGGCGTTGGCCGCCTCGGGCGTGCCCGGCGTGATGCCCGGCGGCGGTGCGACGAAGTGCGAGATCGGTTCGGCCACGCCCCAGAACACGAGGCCGATGCCCATGCCGGCGGCGAACAGCATCGCGAACCAGGTGCCGCGCGAGAACTCGGGCTCGTCGTCGTCGGCGCCGAGCTTCAGGTCGCCGTAGCGGCTGAAGGCCAGCAAGGCGCAGACGACGACGAGGCCGAGCACGACCCACAGGTACAGCCAGCCGAAGTGCACGGTGATCGTCGCCAGCGCGCGGTCGAACACCGCACCCAGCGACGCCGGGGCGACGAGGCCCCAGGCGACGATCGCCGCGATCAGGCCGGCGGACAGGAACAACTGCATCGGGAACATCCTCCTCTTGAATCTGCCGGACGCACGCCGCCGCGCAGGGGCTCCAGGGAGGAACGATGCAGGACGGGGGCGATCCGGTGGCCCGCGAAGCGCGCCCGGGCCCCTGCGGGACCGGCCGGCGACGGGCATGGTCCGTAAAGGGAGCCGCCCGACACGGCCGAAGTTCCGCACGGGAGCGCAAATTGCCGTTTTCCGGCCTCGATGTCACGGCCGGGACACCGGCTCACGGGACCGTCGGCGCGATATGCGGCGCCGGCACGGGGGTGTTCGCATAACGAACAAGCTGCGCACTCCACCCAGCGGCAGAATGCTGGCCCCGAACTTGCAAAGGTTCGTGGGCATGCCGTCGGCCCCGCGTGATCCGGGGCAAGTCACGAGACGGGACGGCTTGACTTTCGCGATATAGTCCCGCGCTTCGCGGTCGACCAGGCCGCCTGCGGTCCACGAGGCCGCGTGAGAAGTTGGTCACGGGTTCGGGCACCGGATGGCGGTGTCGGAACTCCTGGAGGATTCTGAGTGGATTACGCCCAGCAACAACGAAACCCGGGCAAGCACGCCGTTGGGATCGGCATCGTCCTCGCCCTGCACCTGCTGCTGGGCTGGGCACTGCTTTCGGGTCTAGCGCAGCGCATGGTCGAGGTCATCAAGGCCCCGATCGAGACCAAGATCATCGAGGAGGTGAAGCCGCCGGAGCCCCCGCCGCCGGAGAACCTCCCGCCGCCGCCCAAGTTCGCGCCGCCGCCGCCGTCGTTCGTGCCGCCGCCCGAGGTCAACGTGAACCCGCCGCCGACGCCGGCGCCGACGATCACGACGACCACGGTCGCGCCGCCGCCGCAGGCCGTCACGGTCCCGCGTGCCGAGGCGCCGCCGGCGCCGCGCAACGTGCGCCCGACGATCATCAGTGCCCGCTCCTGCGCGCCGACGCGCGAGGACTACCCCGCCGCGGCCGTGCGCGCCGAAGCGACGGGCACGACCAAGGTCCGGTTCACCGTCGACGCCAGCGGTCGCGTCTCGGCGTCCGAACTGGTGCGCTCGGCCGGCCCCTCGCGCGAGCACAAGCTGCTCGACCGTGTTGCCATCAACAAGCTCAGCCAGTGCCAGTTCAGGCCCGGCACCGACGAGCACGGCAACGCGATCGGCGGCCAGGCCGAAGTCGAATACGTCTGGAACCTCGAGTAGCGAGGCCCCTGTTGTTGCGCTTCGCCGCGTGGTGCGCGGCGACGCTCTTACCCACGTGCGGCGCTCGAGCCGGCGTTCTTTCCCCTTGGAGGCACGATGTCCTTGATGAAACTGATGCGATCGTCGCTGGCGGCGATGATGGTCGCGCTGGTCGCCACGTTCGGCACCCAACCCGCCCTTGCCCAGGCTGACACCGCCGCCCCGCCGGCGGCCACGGCCCCGGCCCAAGCCACCGAACACGAAGCGGTGGACAACCCCTACGGCCTGCAGGCGCTGTGGATGCAGGGCGACTTCGTCGCCAAGGGCACGCTGATCATCCTGGTCATCATGTCGATGGGCAGCTGGTACATCATCTTCACGAAGCTGTACGAGCAGCGCTCGATGATGAAGAGCGCGCGCGAGTCGGCCGAGGCCTTCTGGAAGGCGAACTCGGTGAAGGCCGGCGTCACCGCCCTCGAGGAAGGCTCGGCCTTCCGCTACATCGCCGAGTCGGGCATCAAGGCCAGCGACCATCACGAAGGCACGATGGTCGAGTCGATCGACAAGCACACCTGGGTGACGATGAGCGTCGAGCGCGCCGTCGGCAACATCCAGGGCCGCCTGACCGACGGCCTGGCCTTCCTGGCGACCGTCGGCTCGACCGCGCCGTTCGTCGGCCTGTTCGGCACCGTCTGGGGCATCTACAACGCGCTGGTGCGCATCGGCATCAGCGGCCAGGCCTCGATCGACAAGGTCGCCGGCCCGGTCGGTGAAGCGCTGATCATGACCGCCATCGGCCTGGCCGTCGCCGTGCCGGCCGTCATGGGCTACAACTGGCTGATCCGTCGCAACAAGGCCGTGCTGGACCAGGTCCGCAGCTTCAGCGCCGACCTGCACAACGTGCTGATCGCCGGCAAGCGCTGACGTGATGCCGATCGGCCGCCGCCGCCGCGACGGCCGTGCCTGCGGGCACGGCAGCGCGTGCGGCACCGGGCGGCCGTCGTCCTCCAGGAGATCGCGATGGCGATGCAAGTAGGCCCCGCCGAGAACGGCGGGGAGGAGCAGCTCAACAGCTCGATCAACACGACGCCGCTGGTGGACGTGATGCTGGTGCTGCTCATCATCTTCCTGATCACGATTCCCGTGGTCACGCAGTCGATCAAGCTCGAGCTGCCGAAGGAACGCAACATCCCGCTGCAGACCAAGCCCGAGAACATCGTCATCGCGGTCAACCGCGACGGCGAGCTCTTCTGGGGCATCGAGCGGCTGCCGGACATCGAGGCGCTGGTCACGCGGCTGAAGGTCGAGGCGGTCAAGGAACCGCAGCCCGAGGTCCACATCCGCGGCGACGGCGAGGTGCGCTACGAGTCCGTGGGCCGCGTGGTCGTGGCCTGCCAGCGTGCCGGGATCTTCAAGGTCGGCTTCATCACCGAGCCGCCGGCGGGCGCCGTGGCGCGCTGAACGGAGAACAACATGGCCATGCAAGTAGGTTCCGGCGGCGGTGACGACGACGTGATGGTGGACATCAACACCACGCCGCTGATCGACGTGATGCTGGTGCTGCTCATCATGTTCATCATCACCATCCCGATCCAGACGCACGCGGTGAAGATGAACATGCCGACGCCGAACAACGCGGCACCGCCGCCGCAGCCGCCGGAGATCATCCGCATCGACGTCGACTTCGACGGCACCATCGGCTGGAACGGCGAGATCGTGCCCGACCGCGCGGCGCTGGAAGCCAAGCTGGCCTCCGTCGCCGCCGCGGCCGACCAGCCCGAGGTGCACCTGCGCCCGAACAAGCTCGTGACCTACAAGGTCGTCGCGATGATCATGGCCAGCGCCCAGCGCCTGGGCGTGACCAAGATCGGCATCGTGGGCAACGAGCAGTTCATGAATTGAGGACCACCCCCGTAGCGGCTGCGCCGCTCCCCCTCGAGGGGGCGACGCCAGCGCACGGGCAGAGCCCGTGCGCGGCGTCCGCTTGACATTACCGCACCCCTCCACCTGGCGTGCCGTTTGCTGGCAGGCGGTTCGCCGAGGAATCCAAGAGATGAAGACCAAGCTGCGAACCCTTGCCCTCTGCCTCGTCGCCGCCGGCTGGCTGTCCGTTGCCGGAGCCCAGGGGCTGCGTGCCGAGATCGGCAAGCCGCTGCAGCAGGCCGGCGAACTGCTGAAGGCCGGCAAGGCGCGCGAGGCGCTCGCCAAGGTGCGCGAGGCCGAGAGCGTCGGCAGCCGCAGCGCCGCCGAGCAGCAGACCATCGACCGCATGAAGGCCGCCGCCGCCCAGCGTGCCGGCGACTACGCCACCGCGGCGCAGGCCCTCGAGGCGCTCGCCGCCAAGGCCAGCGGCAACGAGCTCGGCCAGCTCGCCGAGCAGCTCGCCGCCGCCTACGCCCAGCTGCGCAACAACGCCAAGGCCAGCGAGTGGCTGAACAAGGCGGTCGCGGCCGGCAACAACAGCGCCACGGTCAAGCAGATGCAGGCCTACCTGCAGTCGGCCAGCGGCGACTACAACGCGATCGCACGCGACGCCGGAGCCGCCGTCACGGCCGCCGAACAGGCCGGCCGCAAGCCCGACGAAGGCGACCTGCTGCGCCTGGCCGACGCCCAGCAGCGCACCGGCAACACCAACGGCTACGTCGGCACGCTCGAGAAGCTGGTCACCTACTACCCGAAGAAGGACTACTGGACGGCTTATCTGGGCCGCCTGCAGCGCAAGAGCGGGTTCGCGGACCGTTTTGCGCTCGACGTCATGCGCCTGAAGCTGGCCACCGGCACGCTGGGCAAGACCGACGAGTACATGGAGATGGCGCAGCTGGCGCTGCAGGCCGGCCTGCCGGGCGAGGCGCTGCGCATCGTCGAGCAGGGCTACAAGGCCGGCGCGCTGGGCACTGGCGCCGAGGCCACGCGCCATCAGCGCCTGCGCGACCTGGCACAGAAGCAGGCGACGCAGCAGAAGGCGGACATCGCCGCGCAGGCCGACGCCGCCAACGCCGAGAAGAGCGGCGACGACCTCGTCAAGGTCGGTTTCGCCTACGCCTCGATCGGCGAGGCCGAGAAGGGCGCGGCGCTGATCCAGAAGGGCATCGCCAAGGGTGGCCTGCGCCGCCCCGAGGACGCCCGGCTGCGCCTGGGCCAGGTCCAGGCGCAGGCCGGCCAGAAGGCCGCCGCCGCGCAGACGCTGCGCGCCGTGAAGGGCAACGACGGCGCCGCCGACATCGCGCGCCTCTGGCTCGCCGCCCACTGAGGCCGACCGTGCGGGGCCGCGAGGCCCTGCACGCCCGTCGCCTGGCGCGGCGCGGTGACGCGAGATAACGCAGGCGACAGCCGACGGCAGCGCCGGCGCCGACAATGCGGCGCATGACCGTCCCTGCCCTGCCCTCCTTCGTCGAGCCCTGCGGGCACGACATCTACGCCGTCGACACCGGCTTCCACCGCCCGCGTTTCGACGCCGCCTATCTGGTGCTGCACGGCGGCCGCGCCGCCATCGTCGACGCCGGCACCAACCACGCGGTACCGCGCATCCTCGAGGCGCTGGCCGCGCTGGGCCTCGCCCGCGACGCCGTCGACTGGGTCATTCCGACCCACGTCCACCTCGATCACGCCGGCGGCGTCGGCCTGCTGGTGCAGGAACTGCCGGCGGCCCGCGTGATGGCCCACCCGCGCGCCGCGCGCCACCTCGTCGATCCGTCGCAGCTCTGGGCCGGCGCCACCGCGGTCTACGGCGAAGCCGAGATGCGGCGCAACTACGGCACGCTGGTGCCGGTGCCGGCCGAACGTGTCGACACCAGCCGCGACGGTCTGCAGCTGTCGCTGGCCGGCCGCACGCTGGAGTTCGCCGACACGCCGGGCCACGCCCGCCACCACCACTGCCTCTGGGACGAGGCCTCGGCCGGCTGGTTCACCGGCGACACCTTCGGGCTGTCGTACCGCGAATTCGACACCGCCCGCGGCGCCTGGCTGCTGCCGACCTCGACGCCGGTGCAGTTCGACCCCGAGGCGATGCGTGTCTCGGTCGAGCGGCTGCTCGCACGTTCTCCGCGCTCGATGTTCCTGACCCACTACGGCCGCGTCGGCGACGTGCCGCGGCTGGGCGCGCTGCTGCTGGCGCTGCTCGACGAGATGGTGGCGCTGGGCCGGCGTGTCGCCGCGCTCGGCGACGCCCGCCACGCCGCGCTGTGCGAGGGGCTGAACACGATCTACCGCCGCAGCCTGGCCGAACACGGCTGCACGCTGGCGCCCGAGCCGCTGCGCCAGTTGCTCGAGCTCGACGTCGAGCTCAACGCCCAGGGCATGGCGGTCTGGCTGGACCGCGAGAGCGCCGGCCAGCCGTAAAAAAGCGCAACAGCGCTCAAGTCCCGAGGCCCCGGACCGAGCCCCGGAGGGCCTCGGACGCCCCGGCGAATTCGCCAAAATCAACCCACGTTTCGCACACTATTCCGCACCTCTAACATTCGCCGCATCTTTATCGTTCGCCATCGCAACCGATTCCAGCAATCACGCTGAGAACCTGCGGAGGACTGTCGATGCGCGTGAATCTGCCCGTGAGTGACGAGGAGTATCCGTTTCCTGCGGGGGAGACGCTGGTGTCGACCACCGACCTGAAAGGCCGGATCCTCTACTGCAACCCGGCCTTCATCTCGGTCAGCGGCTACGTCAAGGACGAACTGCTGGGCCAGCCGCACAACCTGATCCGCCACCCCGACATGCCGGAAGAGGCCTTCCGCGACATGTGGGCCAGCATCGGCGCCGGCCAGCCCTGGTCGGCGCCGGTGAAGAACCGGCGCAAGGACGGGCGCTACTACTGGGTGATGGCCAACGTCACGCCGCTGATGCGCGACGGTCAGCCGGTGGGCTACATGTCGGTGCGCACCGAACCGACGCGCGAGGAGGTGCAGTGCGCCGAATCGCTGTACGCCCGCATGCGCGCCGAGAAGGCGGCCGGGCAGTCGACGCTGCGTGTGGAGGCCGGCACGCCGTACCGCGCCACCGTCTGGGGCCGCCTGAAGCGGCTGAAGCGGCTGCGCCGCCATCTGCCGCTGGTGCTGGCCTCGGCGTTGTTGACCGGCAGCAGCGCGCTGATCGGCCACTACCTCGGCTGGTGCGCCGTGCTGGGCTGCGTGCTGATGGGCAGCACCGTCGGCGCGGCGCTGCTCGCCCGCCTGGTGCTGGCGCCGCTGGCACCGCTGCTGGGGTTCGCCAACCGCATGGCCGCCGGCGACCTGACCGAACGCCTGCCGGCCTTCGGCGACGACGCCTTCGGCCGTCTGTCCAAGGCGCTGAACCAGCTCAACGTGAACCTGCGCTCGATCGTGCGCGACGCCCGCAACGAGGTCGAGCACATGCGCGACGCCACCTGCGAGATCGCCAGCGGCAACCAGGACCTGTCCAGCCGCACCGAGTCGCAGGCCGCCAACGTGCAGCAGACGGCCTCGTCGATGGAGGAGATCACGAGCACGGTGCGCCAGAGCGCCACCGCCGCGTCGGAGGCCGCCAAGCTCGCCGCCGAGGCCGCCGGCGTCACGCGCCGCGGCAGCCAGGCCGTCGACGACGTCACGCGCACGATGCAGGTCATCAGCGAGTCCTCGCGCCGCATCGGCGAGATCATCCAGGTCATCGACGGCATCGCCTTCCAGACCAACATCCTGGCGCTCAACGCCGCCGTCGAGGCGGCGCGCGCCGGCGAGTCCGGCCGCGGTTTCGCCGTCGTCGCCGGCGAGGTGCGGGCGCTGGCGCAGCGTTCGGCCACCGCGGCGCGCGAGATCAAGCAGCTGATCGTCGACTCGACCGAGAAGGTCGACGCCGGCAACCGGCTCAGCAGCGCGGCGCGCACGACGATCGCCGAGGCGGTGCACACCGTCGAGCGCGTCGGCAGCGTCGTCGCCGGCATCAGCCACGGTGCCGACGAGCAGCTGCAGGGCATCTCGCAGATCAACACCGCAGTCGCCCAGCTCGACGGCATCACGCAGCAGAACGCGGCGCTGGTCGAGGAGATCGCCGCGGCGGCGATGCAGCTGCGCGCCAAGGCCAACACCGTGACCGAGGCGGTGCAGCTCTTCCACCTCGACGCGGGGCGCGGCGCGGCGCCCGCCGCAGCCGACGCCGTCGCGCTGCGCCGCAGCGCGCGCGCCCCTTCGCACGCGACCGCGGCCGCCGGCCCAGCCTGCGCCACCTGAACGAGCGGCGCCACCGCGGCCGCAGGGGTCGTCGCGCCACGCGGCCGGGGCCTGCCTACACTGCGGGTCCGTCCCAACCGCCGCGGCCCGGCCGCCCGTCCCCATGCAGCAAGGCGTTCATTTCGGCCTCGACGGCCGCGTCGTCGTCATCACCGGCGCCTCGCAAGGCATCGGCGAAGCCTGCGCCCGCCGCCTCGTGCGCGACGGCGCCGCGGTCGCGCTGTGGGACGTCGCCGACGACGCCGGCCGGCGCCTGGCCGACGAGCTGACGGCCGCCGGCCACCGCGCCGTCTACGCCCACTGCGACGTCTCGAAGAAGGCCGAGGTCGACGCCGCGCTGGCGGCGACGCTGGCCGCCTTCGGCCGTGTCGACGGCCTGGTCAACAACGCCGGCATCTTCAAGGCCGCCGACTTCCTGGCCGTCACCGAGGCCGACTGGGACGCCGTCATCGCCGTCAACCTGAAGGGTTCGTTCCTCGTCGGCCAGGCGGTCGCGCGGGAGCTGGTCAAGGCCGGCGGTGGCGCGATCGTCAACATGAGTTCGGTCAACGGCCGGCTGACGATCCCGTCGATCGCCAGCTACAACGCCAGCAAGGGCGCGATCGACCAGCTGACGCGCGTGATGGCGCTGTCGCTCGCCGACCGCGGCGTGCGTGTCAACGCCGTCGCCCCGGGCACCATCGCCACCGAGCTGGCGAAGAACGCGGTGCTGACCAGCGACGAGGCCAAGGCACGCATCCTGAGCCGCACGCCGATGAAACGCCTGGGCGAACCCGCCGAGGTCGCCGACGTCTGCGCCTGGCTGCTGTCCGACGCCGCCAGCTACGTCACCGGCGAGATCGTCGTCGTCGACGGCGGCCGCATGACGCTGAACTACACCGTGCCCGTCTAGGGGCAGGCCGGCTGCGGGAAAATCACCCGCATGAGACTGCTCCACACGATGCTGCGCGTCGGCGACCTGCAACGGTCGATCGACTTCTACACCAAGGTCATGGGCATGACGCTGCTGCGCACCAGCGAGAACGCCGCCCACGGCTATTCGCTCGCCTTCCTCGGCTACGGCTCCAACCCCGAGCACGCCGAGATCGAGCTCACCTACAACCACGGCGTGTCGTCGTACGACCTGGGCACGGCCTACGGCCACATCGCGATCGGCGTGCCCGACGCCTATGCGGCCTGCGACAAGATCCGCGCCGCCGGCGGCAACATCACGCGCGAGCCCGGCCCGGTCAAGGGCGGCTCGACGGTGATCGCCTTCATCACCGACCCGGACGGCTACAAGGTCGAGCTGATCCAGCGCGCGGAAACGGCTGCGCCCGAGGACTCGCTGCGCGCCTGACGGGGGCACCGGCGGCCAGGAGGCCGCCGGACCAAGCTCACTCTTCGCGCAGCGCCTGTGCGGCGCGCGCCAGCCGGGTGATCTGCGCCCAGTCGCCGGCGTCGATCGTCGCCTGCGGCGACAGCCACGAGCCGCCGCAGACCTTCACGTTCGGCAGCGCCAGGTACTGGCGCGCGTTCTCCGGCGTCAGGCCGCCGGTCGGGCAGAACGCGATGTCCGGGAAGGGCCCGGCCAGGGCCTTCAGCATCGGGATGCCGCCGGCCGCGGCGGCCGGGAAGAACTTCAGGAAGTCGTAGCCGTCGGCCATCGCCGCCAGCACCTCGCTGGGCGTGGCGACACCGGGCAGCAGCGGCAGCTCGATCTGGCGGCAGGCGCGGCCGATCTCGCTCGTGTAGCCGGGGCTGACGGCGAACCGCGCGCCGGCCTCGCGCGCCGCCTGGGCGTCGGCGACGCTGCGCACCGTGCCGGCGCCGACCAGCGCCTCGGGCAGCTCGCGCGCGATGCGGCGGATCGCTTCCAGCGCGGCCGGCGTGCGCAGCGTGACCTCGAGCACCCGCACGCCGCCGGCCAGCAGCGCTTCGGCCAGCGGCAGCGCGTCCTCGACACGCTGGATGACGATGACCGGGATCACGGGTCCCGGGGCGGCGAGTTCGATCGGTTTCAGAGCCATGTGACGGCGCCCTCCTCGGCGCTGCGGGCGTTGCGTCGCATGCCCGCGAACAGTTCGCGGCCCAGGTCGCGGCCGTTGGCGGCCGCCTGGTCCGGGGTGATGGTGGCCGGCGTGCGCGCAGCCCATTCGGCCGGGTCGACCAGCGCCTGCAGCGTGCCGGCGTCGGCGTCGACACGCAGCAGGTCGCCGTCGCGCACCTTGGCCAGCGGCCCGCCGGCCAATGCCTCGGGGCTGACGTGGATCGCCGCGGGCACCTTGCCCGAAGCGCCGCTCATGCGGCCGTCGGTGACCAGCGCGACGCGCCAACCCTTGCCCTGCAGCACCGCCAGCGGCGGCGTCAGCTTGTGCAGCTCGGGCATGCCGTTGGCGTGCGGCCCCTGGAAACGCACGACGGCGACGACATCGCGGTCGAGCTCGCCGGCCTTGAACGCCGCCTGCAGCGACTCCTGGTCGTCGAAGACACGCGCCGGCGCCTCGATGACGTGGCGCTCGGCCGGCACCGCCGAGACCTTGATCACCGCCCGGCCCAGGTTGCCCTGCAGCAGCTTCAGGCCGCCGGTCGGCGAGAACGGCGCGTCGGCCGGGCGCAGGATGGCCGTGTCGCCGCTGGCGCCGACCGGCGTCCAGGCGAGCGCGCCACCGTCGGTGGCCTGCGGCAGCGCCGCGTAGCGCTCCAGCCCGGGGCCGGCGATGGTCGCGACGTCGGGGTGCAGGCAACCGGCGCGCAGCAGCTCGCCGATCACGTAGCCGGGGCCGCCGGCGGCCTGGAACTGGTTCACGTCGGCGGCGCCGTTCGGGTAGACACGCGCCAGCAGCGGCACCTCGGCCGACAGCGCGGCGAAGTCGCTCCAGTCGATCGTGATGCCGGCCGAACGCGCCACCGCCACCCAGTGGATCAGGTGGTTGGTGCTGCCACCGGTGGCCAGCAGCGCGACCATCGCGTTGACGATCGCCCGCTCGTCGACGAGGCGGCCGATCGGCATGAAGTCGGCGTGCACGCCGATCGCCAGCACGCGGCGCACGGCCTCGCGCGTCAGCGCCTCGCGCAGGCCCTCGTGCGGGTGCACGAAGGCGGCGCCGGGCACGTGCAGGCCCATCGCCTCCATCAGCATCTGGTTGCTGTTGGCGGTGCCGTAGAAGGTGCAGGTGCCCGGGCCGTGGTAGGCGGCGGACTCGGCGGCCAGCAGCGCGTCGCGACCGACCAGGCCCTGCGCGTACTGCTCGCGCACCTTGGCCTTGTCCTCGTTGGCCAGCCCGGTGCTCATCGGCCCGGCGGGCACGAACACCGTCGGCAGGTGGCCGAAGTGCAGCGCGCCGATCAGCAACCCCGGCACGATCTTGTCGCAGATGCCCAGCATCAGCGCGCCGTCGAAGACGTCGTGCGACAGCGCGATCGCCGTGCCCATCGCGATCGTGTCGCGCGAGAAGAGGCTCAGCTCCATGCCGGGCTGGCCCTGCGTGACGCCGTCGCACATCGCTGGCACGCCGCCGGCGACCTGCGCGGTGGCACCGTGGCGGCGGGCTTCGTCGCGGATCAGCGCCGGGAAACCCTCGAAGGGCTGGTGCGCCGACAGCATGTCGTTGTAGGCGGTGACGATCGCGACGTTGGGCGCACGTTCGGCGACGACGCGCAGCCGGTCGTCACCCGGCAGCGCCGCAAAGGCGTGCGCGACGTTGGCACAGCCCATGCGTTCGGCCCCGCGCGGTCGGCGCGCGAGGCGGTCCACGCGTTGCAGGTAGGCCGCGCGGGTGTCGGCGCTGCGTTCCCGGATGCGATCGGTGATGGTTTGGATGGCGGGCTTCATGCTGACCTCCAGCCGTAACCATAGCACCGAAAACAAAGTAACCCGGTTACATCGCGATTTCGTGAAGGGCTTCCCGGGGACCTCGTGGCGCCGCCCGCGGCACCGTCATTGCAAGACTCTCGCTGCCGACAATGAACTCCATGACCCGGCTCTCGCGCCCCGCGGCGCGCTCCCACCCGTGAGCGCCTGTCCGCACGACCCCACCGCCCGCCTCGCGCTGCTGCGCGCCCAGTGGGGCGGGCGCGGTGACCTGTGGGTCTTCGGCTATGCCTCGCTGATCTGGCGCCCGGAGTTCGAGGCCGCCGAGCACCGTCCGGCGCTGGTGCGCGGCTGGCACCGCGCCTTTCGCATGCGCTCGCAGATCAACCGCGGCACGCCGCAGCAGCCCGGTCTGGTCTTCGCGCTGATGGCCGGCGGCGCCTGCCGCGGCTTCGTCTACCGCATGCGGCCCGAGACCGCCGACGCCGAGCTGCAACGGCTGTGGGACCGCGAGATGGTCGGCGGCGGCATCTACGACCCGCGTTTCCTGCCCTGCGAGACGCCGCAGGGCACGGTGCCGGCACTGGCCTTCACGCTCAGCCGGCGCAGCGAGCACTACACCGGCCGGCTGTGCGACGAGGAGGTGCTGGCCATCCTGCGCCACGCCCGCGGACGCTACGGCACGACGCTGCAGTACCTGGCCGAAACCGCCGCCGCGCTGCGTGACCGTGGCGTGCACGACCGCGAGATCGAGCGCCTGATGCGCCTGGCGGCCTGTGCCGGGCTGGTCGGCCGCGGCGGCGATCAGCCGGCCAGCGCGCGGCGCAACGGCCAGCGAGGGGCGTCCAGATCGTCGTCGGGGTCGACCGCGACGAGCACGCCGGCGTCGTCGACCTCGACGCCGACGGCCGGATAACGCGCCATCAGCCGGCGCGCGCCGTCGTCGCCCTGCAGCGACGCCAGTTCCGAGTACAGCTCGGCGGCGAAGCCCACCGGATGGCCGCGGCGTCCGCCATGCTGGGCATAGGACACCGCATGCGTGGCCACCGAGCCGGCGACAGCCAGGATCGTCGCCGGCCGCAGCATCGGCAGGTCGCCGGGCAGCACCAGCCAGCCGGCCGAGTCGGGGCTGTCGCGCACACCGGCGGCGATCGACTGGCCCGCGCCGCGCTGGGCGCTGGCGTCGTCGAGCACCAGCAGGTCACGCAGCGGCAGCGCCGGCCGCAGCAGCGGCACCAGGCGCTCGGTCGTGACGACGAGCACACGCAGGCCGGTCTGCAGCGCATGGGCGACGGTGGTGCCGAGCACCGTCGAGCCGTGAAGCGCTTGATCCAGCGGGTGCCGCGCCGGGTGGAAGCGCGCCCCCTGCCCGGCTGCCAGCACGACGATCGTCGGGCTCGTGTTCATGGCGCTCGCCTTCCCCGTCGACTCCCCGTGTCACGAAGAATGGCGGCGGCGGACGACGGCCGGCAGTGGGACGTTCACCTACGGCGTTCCACGTAAGGGAAGCACCGTCTGGGCACCGCCGGGCCGGGCGTCGCCGGCCCGCTTCCTATACTCGGCCCATGGACCTGGCTGCCCTCCGCAAGAGCTACGAGCGCGACGCGCTCGACGAGACCGCTTCCGACGCCGACCCGCTGCGCCAGTTCGAGCGCTGGATGAAACAGGCGATCGACGCCCAGGTGCCCGAGCCGAACGCGATGACGGTGGCCACCGTCGGCGCCGACGGCCGGCCGTCGACGCGCGTCGTGCTGATCAAGGGCTTCGACGCGCGCGGCATCGTCTGGTACACGAACTACGACAGCCGCAAGGGCCGCGAGCTGGCCGTCAACCCCCATGCCGCGCTGCAGTTCCACTGGATCGAGCTGGAGCGTGTGGTGCGCATCGAGGGCCGGGTCGAGAAGGTCGAACCCGAGCTGTCGGACGCCTATTTCGCCTCGCGGCCGCTGGACTCGCGCATCGGTGCCTGGGCCTCGCCGCAGAGCCAGGTGATCCCGTCGCGCGCGACGCTGGTCGCCAACGCGGCCAAGTACGCCGCGAGCTACGCGCTGTCGCCGCCGCGGCCGCCGCACTGGGGCGGCTACCGCCTGGTGCCCGACGGCTGGGAGTTCTGGCAGGGCCGCAAGAGCCGGCTGCACGACCGGCTGCGCTACCGCCTGGACGGCGGCGCGTGGGTGCGGGAGCGGCTGGCGCCGTAAGCCGCGACAGCGGCGCTTCGTCGCCGCCGGCCCGCGTTTCGTCGCACGGCACGCGCGCCGGCACCACCCTGGGCGCGACCATGCGCCATGGACAGCGCGCAAACCCTGTCGCGGACACTCCCGAGGCGCGGCCCGTGGCGCTCGGCGCAGAATCCGGCGTCCGCCGCCACCGGGGGGGTCCGCGGCATGAGCTTCGCCCGCACCAAGATCCAGCCGCCCCGGCCGCGCGCCGGCACGGCCGGCACCTGGATCGAGCGCCCGGCACTCGACGCCCATCTGCTGGACGCGCTGCTCGGCCAGCGCCTGGTGCTGGTCTGCGCCGCCGCCGGCTACGGCAAGACCACGGCCTTGGCGCGACAGCTCGCCCGGCTGCCGGCCGGCACCGCCGTCGCCTGGATCTCGGCCGACGCCGACGACGACCTGCACCGCCTGCTGGAGTGCTGGATCGCGGCGCTCGAACCCCATGACCTGCCGTGGCGCACCGCGCCCGAGGCGCTGCTGGCGCGTGTCGACGATCCGCGCGGCCGCGCCCGGCTGGCCGCCGAGCTGCTCGACGCGCTCGAATCCTGCGAAGTCGAGCACGGCGTCATCGTCTTCGACGATCTGCACCGCGTCGCCGACGCCGCGTTCTTCGAGCTGCTCGACGGCGTGCTCGAACGCCTGGGCCCGCGCTGGACGGTGGCCGTCGCGACACGCGAGGACCCGCCGCTGTCGCTGGCGCGCTGGCGCGCCGCCGGCGAGCTGGCCGAGTTCCGCCGCCACGAGCTGCAGTTCGCCACCGAGGAAGCCGAAGCGCTGGCCGGCGCGCTGGAGGCCGAGGGCCCGGGCGCGACGGCGCTGGCCGCACGCACACGCGGCTGGCCCGCCGGCCTGCGGCTGGCCCTGGCGCACGGTGCCCGCAGCGCCGCCGCCGGCGAACGTGCGATCCGCGACTTCCTCGACGAGGAGGTGATCGGGCCGCTGCCGGCCGAGCTGCGGGCCTTCCTGCTGCGCAGCGCCGTGCTGCCCGAGCTGACCGCCGCGCGCGCCGCCGCCGTCACGGGTGACGCGCGCGCCGCGGCCCAGATCGAGCGCATCGAGCGCCTGGGCCTGTTCGTCAGCAGCCTGCAGGCCGCCGAGCCGACGCTGCGGCTGCACGACCTGTTCCGCGAGACGCTGCTCGAACGCCTGCGGCTCGAGCACCCCGACGAATGGCCGGCGCTGTGGCGGCGCGCCGCCGCCGGCGAGAGCGACCCCGCGCGCCAGCTGCCGATGCTGCTGCACGCCGGCGACGTCGACGGCGCCGCCGCGGCCCTGCTCGCCCAGGCGCCGACGCTGCTGACCGAAGGCGCGCTGGCCACCGTCGCCCACCTGCTGGCGCTGTTCCCGGACAGCTTTGCCGCCACGTCGCCGGCGCTGCACGAGGTGCGCGGCCTGCTGGCCTGGGCGCGCTGGGACTTCCCGGCGATGCTGCAGGCAATGCGCGCGGCCGAACGCGGCTGGGTCGCATGCGGCGAGGCCGACCGGGCGCGCGCCGCGGTGGCCTACCAGTCGCTGGCGCTGAACGCGCTGGGCCGCCACGTCGAGAGCGCGGCGCGGCTGGGGCCGCTGCGGCGCGAGGCGATGTCGCGCGACACGCGCGTCGTCGTGCTCGTCGCCTGCACCTGGCATGCGCTGGACCTGGGCTCGCTGCACCGGCTGGGGCCGCTGCTCGACGAGCTGGTGGCGCTGCTGGAGACCTGCGACGACGCATCGCTGTGGTACCGCGCCCACCCGCTGCCGCGCCTGAACGGCCTGCCGGGCACCGAGGCCGCGCTGCAGCGCTACGTGCGCGGCGCCTTGCGGGTCGCCGCCGACCGGCCGCTGCCGCTGCGTGCGCTGGCGCGTGTGCAGGCCGGCTGGCACCACGCCTGGCAGCGCGGCGAGCTCGACGCCGCCGAGCAGGAACTGGCCGCGGTGCTGGACGACTGCCGCTGGCTCGGCGAGCCGGCCAACGTCGCCGGCAGCGCGCAGCTGCTGGCGGCTTTCGTGCACGCGCTGCGCGGCGAACGCGAGCCGGCGCTGGCCGCCGCCGAGCGCCTGGTCGACGAACACCCGGCGGCACGCGGGCCGGCTTCGCTGTGGGTGCTGCGGCTGCACGCGGCGCGTGTGGCCGCACGTTTCGGCGAACGCGAGCGCCTGCTGCGCCATCTCGACTGGCTGCGCGGCCATCCGTCGGCCGACGGCTTCGCCGCCGCGGCCCAGGCCAGCCAGATCGAGGCGCTGGCGGGCCACGCCGAACGGCTGGCCGGCCGCCCCGATGCGGCGATCGACTGCTGGAGCCGGGCGCTGGAGTGCGAGGAGGCCGTCGACCGCCTGGGCCACGCCGTCGAGGTGCGGCTGTACCGTGCCGCGGCGCTGCTCGCCCAGGGCCGGCGCGAGTCGGCCGCCGCCGAGCTGGCGACCGCGGTGCGCCGCGTCGCCGGGGGTGCCGGCGTCGGCGCGGCGCTGTTCGCGCGCCCGGCCCTCGAGGCGCTGGCCGCCACCGACTGGACCGGCGTGCTGGCCGACGAAGCCGTCGCCGTGCTCGGCGGCTGGCTGGGCCGCGCCTTCGCGCCGCCGGCCGCGGCGCCGGCACCACTGCCCGGCGGCCTCAGCGCACGCGAGTGGGAGGTGCTGGAGCGCATCGCCGCCGGCGACAGCAACAAGCTGATCGCACGCGCGCTGGACCTGAGCCCGCACACCGTCAAGCGCCACGTCGCCAACATCCTCGACAAGCTGGGCGCCGCGTCGCGCGGCCAGGCCGCCGCCTGGCACGCCGCGCAGCGCGGCTGAGCCGCTGCCGATGGCCCGTCGTGGCCGCGGCGATGGCTCCTGCGGACGATGCCGGCGCCGGGGCCGCTGTCCAGACTTCGGTTCCACGCCGGCCGCAGGGCGCCGGCGATCACGAGGAACCCCGATGCACACGATCTCCGCCCTGCCGGGCAACACCTACGCCGCCACCGCGACGGCCGCGCGCTTCGACCTCTACGTCTTCATCCACAAGGCGCTGCGCGAGTTCATGCATCACACCGTCGCCGCCGTCGGCGCGATGGACCTCGACGACGCCGGCGAACGTGCCGACGTGCTCGACCAGGTCGAGCTGCTGCTGGCCACGCTGCGCGGCCACGTGCAGCACGAGAACGACTTCATCCACACCGCGATCGAGGCGCGCCGGCCCGGCGGCGCCGCCGACACCGCCGGTGACCACGTCGAGCACCTGGAGGCCATCGCCAACCTCGAGGACGAGACGCACGCGCTGCGCACGGCGGCACCGGCGCAGCGCGCGCTGCTGGCGCTGCGGCTGTACCGTCACCTCGCAGCCTTCGTCGGCGAGAACCTGCTGCACATGCAGGTCGAGGAGACGCGCAACAACGCCGCGCTGTGGGCGCTGTACCGCGACGACGAGCTCGTCGAGCTGCACGACCGGCTGATGGCGACGATCCCGCCGCAGGAGATGGCACTCGTCGTGCGCTGGCTGGCGGTGGCGCTCAGCGTGCCCGAGCTGGCGATCCTGTTCGCCGATCTGCGCGCCAAGGCGCCGCCGCAGGCCGTCGAGGCGCTGCTGGGCGTGGTGCGCGAGCAGGTGTCGGCGCCGCGCTGGGCGCGGCTGGCGCAGGCGATCGGCCGCGAGGCCTGATCAGTCGGCCGCGGCGTCGCCGACCTGGCGCACGACACGCTGCGGGAACGGGATCTCGACGCCCTCGGCGTTCAGCAGGCGCAGCAGCGCCAGGTTGACCGCCGAGCGCACGTTGCCCTGGCCGTTGTGCGGGTCGCCGATCCAGAAGCCGATCGTCAGCTCCAGGCCGTCGGCGGCGAAGCTGCTGAGCTGCACCGACGGCGCCGGGTCGGCGAGCACACGCGGCACCGCCGCGACCGCGGCGCTGATGCGCGGCATCAGCGTGTCGAGGTCGGTGCCGTAGGCCACCTGCACGACGGTCGACAGCCAGACCCGGGTGTCGGCCAGCGAGGCGTTCTCGACACGCTGCACGATCATCATCTCGTTGGGCACGATGGACTCGCGGCCGTCGAGCGCGCGGATCACGGTGTAGCGCGTGTTGATGTCGGTGATGCGGCCGGAGAATCCGTCGACGCTGACCATGTCGCCGATGCGCACGCTGCGCTCGGCCAGGATGACGAAGCCGCTGACGTAGTTGGACGCCAGCTTCTGCAGGCCGAAACCGAGGCCGACGCCGATCGCGCCGCCGAACACGCTGAGCGCCGTCAGGTCGATGCCGGCGGCCGACAGCGCCATCATCAGGCCGACGAACAGCAGCACCGAACGCAGCAGGTTGGCCGCCATCTTGCGGACCGACAGGTTGTCGCCCGCGCCCTTGAGCAGGCGCTGCTCGAGCACCTGCGAGATCCACAGCGTCAGCACCAGCACGATCGAGGTGTTGAACACCGCCTCGATGACGCTGCCCACCGACAGCCGCACGCTGCCGACCTTCCAGGTGATGGCGTCGAGTTCGGCCATCAACAGCGGCAGCACGCCGGTGATCCACAGCACCGCGCCGATCCAGGCGATCCAGGACACGCTGCGCTCGACGACGCGCATCACGCCCGACTTCGGGAAGGCCTGCTGCAGCACACGCACCGTCAGCCGGATCAGCAGCAGCGACAGCAGCACCGGCACCGCCAGGCGGAACACCGCGCGCGGCACCGCGTCGCCGAGGATCCACTCGCCGGCGACCGCGAAACACAGCGCCAGCAGCGGGAACAGCACGCCGTCGACGCCGCGGCTGCCGAGCCAGATCGAGCCCTTGTGCTCGACGCGGGCGGCGATCTGGCGCACCAGCGCCCAGGCCAGCGCCAGGCACAGCACGACGATGCCCAGCTCGATCAGCGCCCCGGGCGCACGCAGCGAATCGAAGATCTGGCCGAGGCGTTCGGCCGTCGTGGCGCGGACCATCAGACGTCGGCGAGCACCCGGATGTGCGCGGCCACGCTGCGCGCCAGCGCGCTGAGGTTGTAGCCGCCCTCGAGCACCGAGACGACGCGGCCCTTCGCGCAGCGGTCGGCGACACCGACGACCTGGCGCGTGATCCACTCGAAGTCGGCCTCGACCAGGCCGAGCTGGCCCATGTCGTCCTCGCGGTGGCCGTCGAAGCCGGCGGAGATGAAGACCATCTGCGGCTCGAACTCCTCCAGCCGCGGCATCCACATCGCCATCAGCGTCTCGCGCAGCTCGCCGCCGCGCGTGTACGGCGGGATCGGCACGTTGACCATGTTCTCGCCCTTGGGCACGGCGCCGCTGTACGGGTACAGCGGGTGCTGGAAGAAGCTGCACATCAGGATGCGCTCGTCGCCGGCGACGATGTCCTCGGTGCCATTGCCGTGGTGCACGTCGAAGTCGATGATCGCCACGCGCTTCAGGCCGCGCACGTCGAGCGCGTGGCGCGCCGCGATCGCGACGTTGTTGAAGAAGCAGAAGCCCATCGTCTCGTCGCGCGTCGCGTGGTGGCCCGGCGGGCGCACGGCGCAGAAGGCGTTGCGGGCGCGGCCGTCGAGCACGTCGTCGGTGGCCGCGACGCAGGCCCCGGCGGCACGCAGCGCGGCGCGCCAGGTGTCGGGGCAGGCGAAGGTGTCGGGGTCCAGCGCGCGGGCCTGGCCGCTCTCCTGGATCTGCACCAGCGCGTCCTGCAGCTGCAGCACGTAGCCGGCGCTGTGCGCGCGCTCGATCTGCTCGAGCGTGGCCGGCGGCGCGTCGCGGAAGTCGAGCGCGACGTCCAGGCCGGTGGCCAGCAGGTGATCGGAGATCGCGTCCAGCCGCTGCGGGCACTCGGGGTGTCCTGGCCCCATATCGTGCAATCGGCACTCCGCATGGCTGTAGAACGCGGTCGTCATGAGTCGTCGTTATGGTTTCGGGGTATGGTCCCGCGCATGGATTCGAGCCTTGCGCGCCAGATCTCCGGGCTGGTCGACCAGATTAGCACGATCATCGTCGGCAAACGCCCGCAGATCGAGGACAGCGTCGCCTGCCTGCTGGCCGGCGGCCACCTGCTGATCGAGGACGTTCCCGGCGTCGGCAAGACGACGCTGGCCCACGCGCTGGCCGGCTCGCTGGGGCTCAGCTTCTCGCGCACGCAGTTCACCGCCGACCTGATGCCCAGCGACCTGGTCGGCGTCAGCGTCTTCGACCGCCAGCGCGACGCCTTCGTCTTCCACCCCGGCCCGGTGTTCGCGCAGGTGCTGCTGGCCGACGAGATCAACCGCGCCGGCCCGAAGACCCAGAGCGCGCTGCTCGAGGCGATGGAAGAGCACCAGGTCTCGATCGACGGCGAGACGCGCGCGCTGCCGCGGCCGTTCTTCGTCATCGCGACGCAGAACCCGAGCGACCAGCTCGGCACCTACCCGCTGCCCGAGAGCCAGCTCGACCGCTTCCTGCTGCGCATCACGCTGGGCTACCCCGACCGCGCCAGCGAACGTGCGCTGCTCGCCGGCGAGGACCGGCGCGAGCTGGCGACGCGGCTGCAGCCGGTGATGGACCCGGCCGGGCTGCTGGCCGCGCAGCAGGCGGTGCAGCGCGTCAAGGCCAGCGAGCCGCTGCTCGACTACCTGCAGGCGCTGATCGCCGAGACACGCTCCGGGCGCTGGTTCGTGCAGGGCCTGTCGCCGCGTGCCGGCATCGCCGTGCTGCGCGTGGCGAAGGCCCGCGCGCTGATGGCCGGGCGCGACTGGGTCGCGCCGGAGGACGTGCAGGCGCTGCTGCCGCAGGCCGTCGCCCACCGGCTGCAGCCGGTGCCCGGTGCCGGGCGCGGCGCCGTGGCGCAGGTGCGGGCGATGGTCGAGGCCACGCCGGTCCCGTGATCGCCGCCGCGCGCGAGGCCTTCGAGCGCTGGCTCGAGCGCCGCATGCCGGCGTCCGACACCTGGACGCTGACCCAGCGCAACCTCTACATCGTGCCGACACGCGCCGGGCTGGCGTTCGCGGCCACGCTGCTGGCGATGCTGCTGGCGTCGATCAACTACCAGCTCAACCTCGGCTACGTGCTGACCTTCCTGCTCGCCGGCGCCGGCCTGGTGTCGATGCACCAGACGCACGGCACGCTGCGCGGGCTGACGCTGCACCTGAAGGCGCCGCGGCCCGGTTTCGCCGCCGACGCGGCGACGGTGGAGATCGTGCTGACCAACCCCGGCCGGCGCCCGCGCCACGGCATCGCGCTGGGCTGGCGGCGCCAGGGCGGTGTCGCCTGGTGCGACGTCGACGCCGGCGCCCAGGAGACGGTGCAGCTGGCCTTCGTGCCGCCGCGGCGCGGCTGGCACGCGCTGCCGCTGGTGGTCGTCGAGACGGTGTTCCCGCTCGGGCTGTTCCGCGCCTGGAGCGTCTGGCGGCCGGCCGCGCGCGTGCTCGCCTGGCCGCGGCCCGAGACGCCGGCGCCGGCCGTGCCGGCCGCCGCGGCGCAGCCGGGCGAGGCCGCGGCGCCCGCGGCCCAGCCCGCCGGGCAGGAGTTCGACGGCGTGCGCCACTACCGCCGCGGCGACGGCCTGCGCCAGATCGTCTGGAAGAAGGTCGCGCAGACCGGCGAGCTGGTCAGCCGCGACGGCCGCGGCGAAGGCCGGCGCGAGGTCTGGCTGGACTGGGCCGACACGGGCGGCGACACCGAACGCCGGCTGTCGCGGCTGGCGGCCTGGGTGCAGGCCTGCGAACAGGCCGGCCGGCCCTGGGGGCTGCGCCTGCCCGGCCGCGAACTCGCGCCCGGCGGCGGCGACACGCAGCGCCGCGCCGCGCTCGACCTGCTGGCGGGCTGGCCCGGATGAGCCCGCCGCCGCGCACGACGCGCGAGGCGCGCGACACGCTGTTCCTGCTGGCCGTCATCGGCTGGACGCTGCTGCCGCACGCCGCCCACGTGGCCGTGTGGTGCAGCGTGCTGGCCGGCGTGATCCTCGTCTGGCGGGCCTGGCTGGCGGTGGGCAACCGGCCGCTGCCGGGGCACTGGGTGCGGGTCGGCCTGCTGCTGCTGGCCGGCGCGCTGACCTTCTGGAGCGAGCGCACGCTGCTGGGCAAGGAGGCCGGCGTCACGCTGCTCGTCGTGCTGATGACGCTGAAGACGCTGGAGCTGCGTGCGCGGCGCGACGCGCTGGTCGTCTTCTTCCTCGGCTTCTTCGTCGTGCTGACGAACTTCCTGTACTCGCAGAGCCTGCTGGTGGCGGCGTCGATGCTGCTGTCGGTGTGGGGGCTGCTGGCGGCGCTGGTGCTGGCGCACATGCCGGTGGGCCGGCCGCCGCTGGCGCGCGCCGGGGCGCTGGCGGCGCGCGCGGCGCTGCTCGGCGCGCCGGTGATGGTGGCGCTGTTCCTGCTGTTCCCGCGCATCGGCCCGCTGTGGGGCGTGCCCAACGACGCCGCCGGGCGCACCGGGCTGTCGGGCACGATGCGCCTGGGCGGCGTCGCCGAGGTGGCCAACGACGACTCGATCGCGCTGCGCGTGCGCTTCGACGGCGCGGTGCCGCCGCCGGACGCGATGTACTTCCGCGGCCCGGTGCTCGGCCGCTTCGACGGCCTGGACTGGAACCGCGTGCCCGAGCGCTTCGGCGCGGCCGGCGAGCCGCAGCTGCTCGGCGCCCCGCTGCGCTACGAGATGACGCTGGAGCCCAGCCGGCTGGCGATGCTGCCGCTGCTGGAGATCACGCCGGCGCGCGACGGGGCCGCGCCGCGGCTGGAAGGCTGGAGCCCGCGGCTGCGCGCCGACCTGCAGTGGCAGCTCGACCGCCCGCTGACCGACCGCGTGCGCTTCAGCGCCGCGGCCTGGCCGGCCCACCGCCACGGCCCGCGCAGCGCGGTGCCGCAGCTGGCCGACTGGCTGGGCCTGCCGCCGGGCTACAACCCGCGCACGCTGGCCTGGGCGCGCGCGCTGCAGGCCCGGCCCGAGCTGGCCGGCGTCGACGCGCGCACGCTGGCCGCGGCGCTGCTGCGCGAGGTCGCCAGCGGCGGCTACGGCTACACGCTGGAGCCCGGCCCCTACGGCCGCGACGCGATCGACGAGTTCTGGCTCGACCGCAAGCTGGGTTTCTGCGAGCACTTCGCCGCGGCCTTCGTCGTCGCGATGCGCGCGATGGGCGTGCCGGCGCGCATCGTCACCGGCTATCAGGGCACCGACCCGGCGCCGGTGGACGGCTGGTGGATCGTGCGCCAGCGCAACGCCCACGCCTGGGCCGAGTACTGGCAGCCGGGCGTCGGCTGGGTGCGCGCCGACCCGACGGCCGCCGTCGCGCCCGAACGTGTGCAGCGCGGCAGCAGCCTGGCGCCGGCGCCGGGTTTCGTCGCCGGCACGATGGTCGCCGTCAACCCGGCGCTGGCGGCGCGGCTGCGCGAAGCCTGGGAGACGCTCAACAACCGCTGGAACCAGGCGGTGCTGAACTACTCGCGCCAGCGCCAGTTCGACCTGCTGCGGGCGCTGGGCGTCGAGTCGCCCGACTGGCAGGACCTGGCGCGCGCGCTGGTGCTGCTGGCCGCGGCCGCCGCAGCCGCCGGTGCCGGCTGGGCGCTGTGGGACCGCCACCGCCAGGACCCGTGGCAGCGCCTGCAGGCGCGTGTGCAGCGGGCGCTGGCCGGCCGTGGTGTCAAGGTCGGCCCGCAGCACGGGCCGCGGGCGCGCGCCGAGCGTGTGCGCGCCGCGCTGGGCGCGGCCGGCGAAGCGCTGGCCGTGGAGCTGGAGGCGCTGGACCGGCTGCGCTACGGCGACGGCGTCGCCCAGCCGGCGCGGCGCTGGTGGCCGGGCTTCGCCAAGGCCCTGCGCCAGGTGGGCCGCCCATAATGGGCCGATGCCCGCCCCGAAGTCCGCCCTCGCGAGCATCGCGCTGATCGCCCTGGCCCTGGCCGCACCGCCGCTGGTTCACGCCGCCGAGAAGCCCGCCCGCAAAACCACCGCCGCGCAACACGCCGCGGCGAAGAAGAAACCCAAGGCCAAGGCCGTGGCCCCCGCCGCGCCGCTGTACGGCGAACGCGAGGACCTGCGCCGCTTCGCCGCCGAGGTCGCCGAGCGCCGCGGCCTGGACGCCGACTGGGTCGCTGTACAGCTCGCCCAGGCGCGCCGGCTGGACAGCGTGCAGCGCCTGGTGATGCCGCCGCCGGCCGGCACGGCCAAGGACTGGGCGGCCTACCGCGCGCGTTTCGTCGAGCCGCGGCGCATCGCCGCCGGGCTGGCCTTCTGGCAGGACCACGAGGACGCGCTGGCGCGTGCCCAGGCGCGCTGGGGCGTGCCGCCGGAGATCGTCGTCGGCATCATCGGCGTCGAGACCTTCTACGGCCGCATCACCGGGCGTTTTCGCATCGTCGACGCGCTGGCGACGCTGGCCTTCGACTTCCCCACCGGCCGCAGCGACCGCAGCCCCTTCTTCCGCCGCGAGCTGGAGGAGTTCCTGGTCTGGGCCGAGCGCGAGGGCCGCGACCCGCAGGCGGTGCGCGGCTCCTTCGCCGGCGCCATCGGCCTGCCGCAGTTCATGCCCAGCAACCTGAACCGGCTGGCCGTGGACTTCGACGGCGACGGCCACGTCGACCTGGGCGGCAACGGCGTCGACGCCGTCGGCAGCGTCGCCCACTTCCTGTCGGCGCACGGCTGGCAGCCGGGGATGGCGACAACGCACGCGGTGGCGCCGCCGGTCGACACCGCGGCGCGTGCGCGGCTGCTGGCGCCGGACATCGAGCCCAGCTTCACGGCCGCCGAGTTCGCCGCCGCCGGGGCCGAGCTCGACGCCGCCGGGCGTGCCCATGGCGGCCCGATGGCGCTGGTCGAGCTGCAGAACGGCGCCGCGGCGCCGAGTTACGTCGCCGGCACCGCCAACTTCCGCGTGCTGACGCGCTACAACGCCTCGTCGTACTACGCGATGGCGGTCATCGCGCTCGGCGACGCGGTCGCCCAGGCGCGTGCCGAGGCCGCCGCCGCCGCGACGGCAAGCGGCCCGGCGGCGCGCTGAATCAGGCCGCCACCGGCACCAGGAAGTCGCGCCCGATGCCGGCGCCGAGGTCGTTGACGCGGTCCAGGAACTGCGTCAGGTAGGCGTGCAGCCCGGTGGCCAGGATCTCGTCGATGCGGCCGTACTGCAGGTCGGCCTGCAGCCGCCCGGCGCGGCGCAGCGTCTCGGCGCTCTGCTGGTTGGCCACCGGCTCGAGGTTGGCGACGACCTCGTTCATGCAGGCCGCCAGCGAGCGCGGCATGTCCGGGCGCAGGATCAGCAGCTCGGCGACACGCTCCGGGCGGATCACGTTGCGGTAGACCTTGCGGTAGACCTCGAAGCCGGAGACCGACCGCAGGATCGCGCTCCAGTGATAGAAGTCGACCTCCTGCGTCTCCTTGACGTTGCCGTTGCCGAAGTACTCGGACGACAGCGCGTGGAACTTCACGTCGAGCAGGCGCGCGGTGTTGTCGGCGCGTTCGAGGAAGGTGCCGACACGCAGGAAGTGCATCGCCTCGTCCTGCAGCATCGTGCCGACGGTGACGCCGCGCGACAGGTGCGAGCGGTACTTGACCCACTCGAAGATCGCGCCCGGGTCGCGCTCGAAGCGGCCGGCCTTGAGCAGGCGGTTGAACTCCAGCCAGGTCTGGTTCTGCGTCTCCCAGACCTCGGTGGTCAGCGCGCCGCGCACCGCGCGCGCGTTCTCGCGCGCCGCACGCAGGCAGCACAGGATGCTCGACGGGTTGGTCTCGTCGCGCACCATGAAGTCCATGACGTTGCGCGGCGTGACCTCGCGGTACTTCTGCTGGAAGCTCCAGGTGAGTTCGCTGATCGACAGCAGCCCCTGCCAGCCCTGCTCCGCCATGTCCGCCGACTGCGGCAGCAGCGAGGTCTGGTAGTTGACGTCCAGCATCCGGGCGGTGTTCTCGGCCCGCTCCATGTAACGGGCCATCCAGAACAGATGATCCGCGGTCCTAGACAGCATGGTGGTCCTCCATCAGGCCGAAAACCCCGCCGCGCGCTGCCGCGCGCCGCGGCATTCTGGCTTCGCCGCAGGCGCTTCGCACCTGAACGGCCCGCTCCATGTAACGGGCCATCCAGAACAGGTGGTCGGCGGTTCTCGACAGCATCTCAGTCCTCCAGAACCCAGGTGTCCTTCGTCCCGCCGCCCTGCGACGAGTTGACGACGAGCGAGCCCTCCTTCAGCGCCACGCGCGTCAGCCCGCCGGGCACCATCTGCACGCCCTTGCCCGACAGCACGAAGGGCCGCAGGTCGATGTGGCGCGGGGCGATGCCCTGCTCGACGTAGGTCGGGCAGGTCGACAGCGCCAGCGTCGGCTGGGCGATGTAGTTCGACGGGTTGGCCAGCAGCTGCTGGCGGAAGGCCTCGATCTCGGCCTGGCTGGCGGCCGGGCCGACGAGCATGCCGTAGCCGCCGGCGCCGTGGACCTCCTTGACGACCAGCTCACCCAGGTGCGCCAGCACGTGCGCCAGGTCGCCCGGCTCGCGGCAGACCCAGGTCGGCACGTTGTGCAGGATCGGCTTCTCGCCGAGGTAGAACTCGATCATCCTCGGCACGTACGGGTAGACGCTCTTGTCGTCGGCGATGCCGGTGCCGATGGCGTTGGCCAGCGTCACGTTGCCGGCACGGTAGACGTCCAGCAGCCCGGCGCAGCCCAGCGTCGAGTCCGGGCGGAAGGCGCGCGGGTCGAGGAAGTCGTCGTCGACGCGGCGGTAGATGACGTCGACACGCTTGGGGCCCTGCGTGGTGCGCATGTAGACGAAGCCGTCGCGCACGAACAGGTCCTGGCCCTCGACCAGCTCGACGCCCATCTGCTGGGCGAGGAAGGCGTGCTCGAAGTAGGCGCTGTTGTACATGCCGGGCGTCAGCACGACGACGGTCGGGTCGTCGGCAGCCGTCGGGGCGCACTCGCGCAGCGTCTCCAGCAGCAGGTCGGGGTAGTGCGCGACCGGCTCGATGCGGTGGCTGGCGAACAGCTCGGGGAACAGCCGCATCATCATCTTGCGGTTCTCGAGCATGTAGCTGACGCCGCTGGGCACACGCAGGTTGTCCTCCAGCACGTAGTAGCAGCCGCTGCCGTCGGGCTGCGCGGCGCGCACGATGTCGATGCCGGCGATCAGCGAATAGACCTGGCCCGGCACGTCCACGCCCATCATCTCGGGGCGGAACTGGCTGTTGCGCAGGATGAGGTCGGCCGGCACGACGCCGGCCTTCAGGATCTCCTGCTCGTGGTAGACGTCGTGCAGGAAGCGGTTCAGCGCGGTGACGCGCTGGGCGAGGCCGGCTTCGAGCTCGCGCCATTCGGCGCCGGGGATCACGCGCGGGATGACGTCGAACGGGATCAGGCGCTCGGTGCCGGCACCGTCCTCGTCCTTGGCGCCGTAGACGGCGAAGGTGATGCCGACACGGCGGAAGATCATCTCCGCCTCGCTGCGTGCCGACTGCATCGCGTCGGCCGGCTGCTGGCGCAGCCAGCGTTCGTAAGTCCGGTAATGGGACCGCACGGCGCCGTCGGCGGCGCTCATCTCGTCGAAGCTGGGCTTCATCGTCGACATCGCTCCTCTTCAACCGGGGTTAGCAACAACCGGACCCACCACGCGCGTCGTGACGCCGACGGCCAGCGTGTGCCGGCCGCCGCCGCGGATCACGCCGCGCAGCGGCGTGACGTCGCCGAAGTCGCGGCCGACGGCGACACGCACGTGGCCGCTGCCGGGCACCAGGTCGTTGGTCGGGTCCAGGTCCAGCCAGCCGCCGGCGACCCCCGGCGTGTCGGGGCACCAGGCCTGGACCCAGGCATGCGAGGCGTCGGCGCCGACCATCGCCGTGCCGTCCTCGGGCCCGCGTGTCAGCAGGTAGCCGCTGACGTAGCGCGCCGGCACGCCGTGCATGCGCAAGGCGCCGGCCAGCAGGTGGGCGAAGTCCTGGCAGACGCCGCGGCGCTGCACGAAGGCCTGGGCCAGCGGCGTGTCGACCTCGGTGCTGCGGCTCTCGTACTCGAACTCGCGGTGCAGCCGGCGCATCAGCTCGATCGCCAGTTCGGCCACCGGCCGGCCCGGCGTGCACGACGGCGCCGCCCAGGCACGCAACGGCTCCAGCCGCGGCACGTAGGGCGAGGACATGGCGAACTCGGCTGCCGGCTCGAAGGGCGCGCGGGCGACGTAGCGCAGGCGCGCGGCCAGCGTGTCCCAGGCCGGAGAACGCGCCGCCTGCAGCGCGGCGAAACGCGCCGCGACCTGCACCCGGCTCGTCGCGCGCACGACCAGGGTGCGGTGCGGCCGCAGCAGCGTGAAGTGGCTCTGCTGGTTGCCGAAGGCGTCGCGGTCGTCGCGGCGCTGCTGCGGCCCCGGCTCGATGTCCAGCTCGTGCGCCAGCAGGCGCTGGCCGGCGTCGTCCAGCGGCCGCAGATGCGCCAGGTGGTGCGCCAGCGTCACCGGCGCGGCGTAGTCGTAGCGTGTCTCGTGGACGACCTCGAGCTCGGTCACACGCGTCGGTCCTGTCCGTGCGCCAGCGTGAAGAAACGCGTGCCGACGTCGTCGGCCAGCGCCATCGCCGCGGCACGCAGCGACACCGACAGCGCCAGCAGGCGCTCGACGATGACGGCGTCGCTGGCGCCGCGCAGCGACTCCAGCGTCAGCCCGGTGCCGCCGGGCGGCAGCCGCGCCAGCAGGGCGGCGGCGCCGTTCGGGTCCAGCGGCAGCTTGCGCAGCTCGGTGCGCAGCCGGCGCAGCACGCCGGCGAAGGCACGCGGGTTGGAGTCGTCGAAGACCAGCAGGTCGGCCAGCGCCAACAGGTCCTCGTGGCGCTGGTAGCGGGCGCGGAAGGTGATCGCGCTGTCGAACAGCTCCAGCAGCAGGTCGACACCGGCGGCGCTGCCCAGCGCGCCGGCCTGCAGCAGCGCCTCCAGCCGCGAGGCCAGGCCGATCAGGCGCTCCAGCAGCCGGCCGACGGCGAGCAGCCGCCAGCCGTGGTCGCGTGTCATGCGGTCGGTCTGCACGCCGGTCACGGCGGCCAGGCGCAGCGCCAGGCGGTCGAGCGCCGGCAGCACCTCGGGCAGCGGCGGCGGCCGTGTCGGCCCGCCGGGGAACGCGGCCTCGAAGGCCTCGCGCATCGAGCGGATCAGCCCCCACTGCTCGGACGACAGCCGCTCGCGCAGCGCCTGCGAGGCCTGCTCCAGCGCACGCAGGTTGAAGGCCACGCTCCAGGCACCGTCGGCGTCGCCCAGCGCGCCGAGCAGCGCACGCTCGAAGCGCGAGGCCGACTGCTCCAAAGTCGGCACGCCCGCCGGCGCCAGGCCGCTGGCCACGGCCATCGCCGACAGCGCCCGCTGCACGGCGAGGTCGGCGTCGCTCTCGGCGTCGATCTGCAGCAGCGTCGCACGCGCCAGGCGCACGAGCTGCTCGGTGCGCTCGGTGTAGCGGCCGAGCCAGAACAGGTTCTCGCCGGTGCGGCTGGACACCGGCCGGCGGCGCGCGGCGATGTCGTCGACCTCCAGCCGCCGCGGCAGCATCGAGAAGGTGTCGACCGGGCCGTCGGTCAGCACCCAGGTGTCCAGGCTGGAGCCGCCGCGCTGCATCGACACCGAGGCGTCTTCGCGGCGGGAGACACGGGTCATGCCGCCGGGCAGCACGTGCCAGCGGCCGCCGCCTTCGGCGATCGCGTAGACACGCACCATCGCCGGGCGCGGATTCAGCGCCGCGCCGCCCCAGATCGGCGCACGCGAGAACCGCAACCGGCCCTGGATCGTCCACGCGTCGGGGTCCTCGTCCACCCTGAGTTGGTGCCCGTCGTGCACCTGCGACGTGCGTCCGCCATGCGGGAAGGTGCTGCGCACGAACTTGCCGTCGAGCTGCTCGCGCACGTCCTGCCAGGCCGCCGCCTCGCCGCACCACCAGGTCGGCAGCGCCGGCATGCGCAGCGGCTCGCCGGTCAGGCGCTCGCAGATGCCGGGCAGGAAACCCTGCACCGCCGGCGACTCGAGGAAGGCGCTGCCCAGCGCGTTGGCCATCACCACCTGGCCGGCGCGTGCGGCCTGCAGCAGCCCGGGCACGCCCAGCGTCGAGTCGGGGCGCAGCTCCAGCGGGTCGCACCAGTCGTCGTCCAGGCGGCGCAGCAGCGCGTGCACCGGCTCCAGGCCCTCGACGGTCTTCAGGTACACGCGGTCGTCGCGCACCGTCAGGTCGCCGCCTTCGACCAGCGGCAGGCCGAGGTAACGCGCGAGGTAGGCGTGTTCGTAGTAGGTCTCGCTGTACGGCCCGGGCGTCAGCAGCGCGACACGCGGCGTGGCGCCGCGGGCGACCTCGCGCGCCGCGGCCTCCACCGTGTCGAGCAGGCGCCGGTAGCTGGCCGCCAGATGCTGCACGCGCAGCTCGCGGAAGGCGTCGGGGAACTGGCGCGACACCAGCAGCCGGTTGTGCAGCACGTAGCCCAGGCCCGAGGGCCCCTGCGTGCGCTGGGCGACGACCCACCAGCGGCCGTCGGGGCCGCGCGCGAGGTCGAAGGCGACGATGTGCAGGCGCAGGCCGCCCGGCACGCGCGCGCCGATCATCGGCCGCAGATAACCCGGGTGGCGCAGCGCCAGCGCCGGCGGCAGCAGGCCCTCGGCGAGCAGGCGGCGCTCGCCGTAGAGGTCGTCGAGCACACGCTCGAGCAGCGCCGCACGCTGCATCACGCCAGCCTCGATGCCGGCCCAGTCGGCGGACTCGATCAACAGCGGCAGCAGCTCCAGCGACCACGGCCGCATCGGCGCGCCCTGGTCGTCGAAGACGTTGTGCGTGACGCCGTCCAGGCGGATCTGCTGCGCGATCTGCAGCAGGCGGCGGTCGAGGTCGGCGGCGAGGTCGGCGCCGGCGGGCTCGGGCATCCAGTCGGCGAACCGCCGCCAGGCCGGCCGCACGCTGCCGTCGCCGGCACGCAGCTCGTCCCAGACGCCGGGCTCGGCCGGCAGGGCGCGCTCGACGAACAGGCCGAGCGCACCGCCGGCGGCGGCGTCGGGGTCGAAAGGCAGCGTGCTCTGCGAGGCGTTCACCGGCGCGATCCTGCCACGGCGTTCAGCCGCGGCGCAGGTCCAGCGTGAACGGGAACTCCAGGCTCGGCGCCGCCGGCTCGACCTTCAGCGTTCCCGGCGTGTGGCCGTAGCGGAAGAAACGCGCCAGCCGCCGGCTCTCGGCCTCGTAGGCGTTGACCGGGAAGGTCTCGTAGTTGCGCCCGCCCGGGTGCGCGACGTGGTAGCGGCAGCCGCCCAGCGAACGCTCCAGCCAGCGGTCGACGAGGTCCACCGTCAGCGGCGCGTGCTGCGGGATCGTCGGGTGCAGCGCCGACGGCGGCGCCCAGGCGCGGTAGCGCACGCCGCAGACGTATTCGCCGCTGCGCCCGGTGGGCTGCAGCGGCGCCGCGCGCCCGTTGACGGTGACGACGTGGCGGTTGTCGTTGAGGCCGGTGACCTTCAGCTCCAGCCGCTCCAGCGACGAGTCGACGTAGCGCACCGTGCCGCCGATCGCGCCTTCCTCGCCCATCACGTGCCAGGGTTCGAGCGCGGTGCGCAGCGTCAGCTTGACGCCCAGCGCCGCAACCTCGCCGATCAGCGGGAAGCGGAACTCGAAATGCGGCGCGAACCAGGCGGCGTCGAAAGCGAAGCCGGCGCGGTTCAGCTCGGCGACGACGTCGTCGAAGTCCAGCTGCACGAAGGTCGGCAGCAGGAAACGGTCGTGCAGCGCCGTGCCCCAGCGTGTCAGCCGCGTCGCGCCGCGGCCGGTGTAGGGCTCGCGCCAGAACCAGGCGACGAGCGCGCGCAGCAGCAGCTGCTGCGCCAGGCTCATGCGCGCATGCGGCGGCATCTCGAAGGCGCGCAGCTCCAGCAGCCCCAGGCGGCCGGTCGGGCCGTCGGGCGAATACAGCTTGTCGATGCAGAACTCGCTGCGGTGGGTGTTGCCGGTGACGTCGATCAGCAGGTTGCGCAGGCTGCGGTCGACGAGCCACGGCGGCACCTCGCCGCCCTCCTCCGCGATGCGGCGCTCCAGCTCGGCCAGCGCGATCTCCAGCTCGTAGACCTGGTCGTTGCGCGCCTCGTCGATGCGCGGTGCCTGGCTGGTCGGGCCGATGAACAGGCCGCTGAACAGGTAGCTGAGGCTGGGGTGGTTGTGCCAGTAGGCGAGCAGGCTGGCCAGCAGGTCGGGCCGGCGCAGGAAGGGGCTGTCGGCCGGCGTCGCGCCGCCGAGCACGAAGTGGTTGCCGCCGCCGGTGCCGGTGTGGCGGCCGTCGAGCATGAACTTCTCGGTCGACAGCCGCGTGCGGTGCGCGGCGTCGTAGAGGAACTCGGTGTGCTCGACCAGTTCGGCCCAGTCTTTCGCGGGGTGGATGTTGACCTCGATGACACCCGGGTCGGGCGTCACGGCCAGCGTCTTCAGGCGCGCGTCGCGCGGCGGCGGATAGCCTTCGAGCACGACCTTGACACCGAGTTCGACGCAGGTGGCCTCGACCTCGGCCAGCAGGTCCAGGTAGTCCTCCAGGTGCTGCAGCGGCGGCATGAAGACGTAGAGCACGCCGCTCTTGCCACCGTGCTCGGCCTCGGCCTTGGGGCCGTTGGCGCGCTGCGGGTCGCGCACCTCGACGCAGAGGGCCGTGCGGGTGATCCAGCCGGCCGACTCGCGGCGCTCGGGGCGGGCGTCGAGGCCCTGCGGATGGGGCGGGACCGGGATGCGGGCGGTGGCGGGATCTCCCCCTCCCGCGGCGCGGGAGAGGGGCGGGGTGAGGGCTGGGGGTGCGCCGGCACCCTCACCCCAGCCCTCTCCCGCGAGCGGGAGAGGGGGCAGGTCCGTGCCGCGGGCGCTTCCCGGCCAGGCGACCGTGCCGCCTTCGGCGAAACCGCCGCCTTCGCGGTGCGCGTCCCAGCCGCGCGGCTGGGCGCGCACGCTGGCCGGCACCGGCAGCGGCGCCTGCGGCGCGAACGGGTCGGGCGCGAACGAGGCCGGCCGGTCGCCGGCTTCGGCCCAGGGCAGCGAATCGAGCGGCAGGCGCCAGCCCATCGGCGAGTCGCCGGGGATCAGGTAGAGGCGCTCGTCGCGCAGGAACCAGGGGCCGCTGATCCATTCCGGCCCCGCGGCGCCGGCGAACCACTCGCGGCGCAACGGCAAGGCGTAGCCGGTGACGGCATCCAGCCCGGCGCTGAAGACACGGCGCAGGCGCGCGCGCTCCAGCTCGTCGTCCAGGCGCGAGTCGAAGGGGTCGACGTTGCTCGGCAGCCGGCGCTCGCGCCAGAGGTAGTACCAGGCGTCTTCGTGGCCGGGCATCAGCCACTTCGGGTCCAGGCCCAGCCGGCGCGCCAGCGCGGCGCCGAAACGTTCGGCGTCGGCCACCGTGTAGGCGTGCGTGTCGCGCTCGTCGGCGAACAGCGAGGCGTCGTGCCAGCAGGGCTGGCCGTCGGCGCGCCAGGCGATCGTCAGCGCCCAGCGCGGCAGCTGCTCGCCGGGGTACCACTTGCCCTGGCCGAAGTGCAGGAAGCCGCCCTCGCCGTAGTGCGCGCGCAGCCGGTGCACGAGTTCGGTCGCCAGGCCGCGTTTGGTGGGGCCCAGCGCGTCGGTGTTCCATTCGGCGCCGTCGCGGTCGTCGACCGAGACGAAGGTCGGTTCGCCGCCCATCGTCAGTCGCACGTCGCCGAGTTCGAGCTCGCGGTCGACCGCATCGCCCAGCGCCAGCACGTCCCGCCACTGGTCCTCGGTGTAGGGCTTGGTGACTCGCGGCGACTCGTGCACCCGCGTGACCTGCATCGTGTGGCCGAAGGTCACCTCGCAGGCGTCGACCGCGCCGGAGACCGGCGCCGCCGTCGAAGGCTCGGGCGTGCAGGCCACCGGGATGTGGCCTTCGCCGGCCAGCAGGCCCGAGGTCGGGTCCAGGCCGATCCAGCCGGCGCCCGGCAGGTAGACCTCGCACCAGGCGTGCAGGTCGGTGAAGTCGGTCTCGGCGCCGCTCGGGCCGTCGAGCGACTTCAGGTCGGGCTTCAGCTGGATCAGGTAGCCGGAGACGAACCGCGCCGCCAGGCCGCAGTGGCGCAGCGCCTGCACCAGCAGCCAGCCGGTGTCGCGGCAGGAGCCGGACTTCCTGGCCAGCGTCTCTTCGGGCGTCTGCACGCCGGGCTCGAGGCGGATCAGGTAGCTGATGTCACGCTGCAGCCGGCGGTTGATCTCGACCAGGAAGTCGATCGTGCGCACGCGTTCGCGCGGGATGCTGGCGACGAACTCGGCGAACAGCGGCGTCGCCTCGTCGCGCGCCAGGTAGGGCGCGAGGTCGTGCGCCAGTTCGGGCGCGTAGGCGAACGGGAAGTGCTCGGCCTCGGGTTCGAGGAAGAAGTCGAACGGGTTGTAGACCGACATCTCGGCTACCAGGTCGACGGTGACCTTGAACTCGGTCGTCTTCTCCGGGAAGACGAGGCGCGCCAGGTGGTTGGCGAACGGGTCCTGCTGCCAGTTGACGAAGTGCTCGCCGGGCTCGATGCGCAGCGAGTACGAGACGATGGGCGTGCGGCAGTGCGGCGCCGGGCGCAGACGCACGACCTGCGGCGAGAGCCCGACGCGGCGGTCGTAGCGGTAGTGCGTGACGTGGTTCAGCGCGACGTGGATGGACACGGACGGAGCTCCTGCGGCGGGATGCCGCGGTGTTGCAAGTGCCGGGCCACGGATGCAGCACGCGGGCTGCGACGATGATGCCAGCGCGGCGATGACGGCCGCAGCGCGCCGCGCAAGCCGGCCTCAGATGGCGAGCGCGGCTTCGAGCTCGGCCTGCAGCTCGGCCACCGCGTCGGCCCAGCGGCCCGCCGCCGGACGGCGGAACAGCCGCATCACGCCCGGATACCAGGGCGTGTCGGCGCAGCCTTCGAGCCAGCGCCAGTCGACGTTGTAGTCGGGCAGCAGCAGCGCGCACGGCGTGCCCAGCGCGCCGGCCAGATGGGCGATGGCGGTGTCGACGCTGACGACGAGGTCCAGGTTCTCGATCAGCGCCGCGGTGTCGGCCAGGTCGGCGACGTCGGGCATCGGGTTCAGCAGCGCGAACGGCGGCGCCGCGGCCTCGTCCTCGCCGGCGCCCTTCTGCAGGCTGACGAGCTGCACGCCGGGCAGCATGGCCAGCGGCGCCAGTTCGGCCAGCGACGGCAGCGAACGGCAGGCGTCGGTCTCGAAGCGCGGGTTGCCGCGCCAGACCAGGCCGATGCGGCGGCGGCCGCCGGCGTCACCGAGCACGGCGCGCCAGCGGGCGACGCGGGCCGGGTCCGGGCGCAGATAGGGCAGCGCGGCCGGCACCGAGTCGACGCGCGTGCCGAAGTGCCACGGCAGGCTCATCGCCGGCGCCCACAGGTCCCAGTCGCCCGGCGCGACCTCGGCCGTCGGCGGCACGACGACGTCGACGCCGTCGGCACCGGCCAGCAGGCGGACCAGCGGCGCATAGGCCAGCACGCCGACACGCCCGGCACCGGCGGCCTTGGCAACGGCGGCATAACGCACGAACTGGATCATGTCGCCGAGACCGGCCTCGGCGCCGATGAGCAGCGAACGCCCGGCCAGCGGCTCGCCGGCCCAGCGCGGCAGCGGCAGCCGGGCGGCCAGCGTGTCGGACCAGCGGCGGCGCTCGAACAAGGCCCAGCCTTCGTCCCAGCAGCCCTGGCGCAGCCGCAGCGTCGCGAGGTTGAGCGCGGCGTCGACGTGGCCGGCGTCGAGCTCCAGCGCCCGCCGGTGGCAGCCTTCGGCCAGGCGCTCCAGGCCGGTGGCCGCGTAGAGCAGGCCCAGGTGCGTCCAGGCGGCGGCGGATGCCGGGTCCAGCGAGACCGCACGCGTCAGCGCGACCTCGGCGTCGAGCCGGCGCTTGCGCGTCAGCAGCAGCGTGCCGAGCAGGTTCCAGATCGGCGCCGCCTGCGGCGCCAGCGCCAGCGCGTCGCGGTAAGCGGCCTCGGCCTCGTCGGCGCGGCCGGCGCGTTCGAGCACCAGCGCGAGGTTGGCGTGCGCCTCGGCCAGCGTCGGCTGCCGCACGATCGCCTCGCGCAGCGCGGCCTCGGCGCCGGCCAGGTCGCCCGCTTCGAGGGCGCAGGTGCCCTGGGCGAACAAGGACTCGGCAGCGGCGGACACGGGTCAGGCGGGATCAGCGGGAGGAAGGCCGATGATGCCAGTAGCGGCGCGAGCGCTCGCGCTCGCAGTGCGCGCGGCCGTCGGCGGCCAGCGTCCACGCGCCGCATTCGTCGCTGCGCACCAGCACGATGCCGCGCTCGACGAAGCGCGCGCTCACCTCCGGCGCCGGGTGGCCGAAGCGGTTCAGGTAGCCGGCCTGCACGACGGCGACCCGCGGCGCGACCGCGTCGACGAAGGCCTCGCTCGACGAGCTGCGGCTGCCGTGGTGCGGCACGACGAGCACGTCGGCACGCAGCGGCGCACCGGCGGCCACCAGCGCCCGCTCCTGTGCCGCCGGCAGGTCGCCGGGCAGCAGCACGCTGGCGAGCGCACCGCGCACGCGCAGCACGCAGCTCGTGGCGTTCGACGCCTCGTCGGCGATGGCCATGCCGGCCGGCGGGTGCAGGACCTCGAAGTCGACGCCGTCCCAGCGCCAGCGCTCGCCGGCCATGCAGCGCCGGTGCGGCACGCGGCCGAGCAGCGGGTGCTCGGCCGGCAGCGAGCCGACGATCTCGGCGACCGGCAGCGCCTGCAGCAGCGCGGCGGCGCCGCCGACATGGTCGCCGTCGCGGTGGCTGAGCATCAGCAGGTCGATGCGGCGCTCGCCACGGGCGCGCAGCAGCGGCACGAGCACGCGCGAGCCGGCATCGGCCTCGGGGCTCCAGCGCGGGCCGGCGTCGAACACCAGCAGGTGCCGCGCGGTGCGCAGCAGCAGCGCGCTGCCCTGGCCGACATCGGCGGCGACGAGCTCGAAACGCCCCTCGGCCGGCCGCGGCAGCGGCGGTGCGAGCAGCGGCAGCATCAGCGGCAGCGCCAGCCCGCGCAGCCGCCACGGCAGCGGCAGCACCGCGAGCAGCCCGCCCAGCAGCCCGGCGGCGACGGCCCAGGGCGGCGCCGCGGCCGCCGTCCACGAGGCCCACGGCCAGGCGGCCAGCGCCGCCAGCAGCACGCGCAGCCCGTCGACCAGCCCGGCCGCCACCAGCCACAGCGGCGGCAGCAGCACGCCGGCCAGCGCCAGCGGCGTCACCGCCAGCGTCACCAGCGGGATGGCGACCAGGTTGGCGACGAAGCCGACCACCGACACCTGCTGGAAGAACAGCAGCGTCAGCGGCGCCAGGCCGACGGTGGCCACGGCCTGGGTGCGCAGGCCGCCGCGCGCGGCGCGTGCGAGCGCCGCCGCGCGGCGGCGCCAGGGGCGCGGGTCCGCGGCGGCAGTGGCCTGCGCCGCGTGCGCCGGCTCGGACACCGCCAGCAGCGCCACCGCGACGAAGGACAGCCAGAAACCCGGCTGCAGCGGCGCCCAGGGATCGATCAGAACGACGGCCAGCGCCGCGGCCAGCAGCACCGCCGGCAGCGGCCAGCGCCGGCCGGCGCTGCGCAGCACGACGACGGTGGCCAGCATGCCGACCGTGCGCTGCGCCGGCACGCCCCAGCCGGCGGCCAGCGCGTAGGCCGCGGCGCAGGCCAGCCCGCCCCAGCGCGCGGCCTGCGGCGCCGGCAGCACCAGCAGGCCGCGCCCGGCGTGCCGCCACAGCCGGCCGATCGCGGCACCGGCCAGCCAGGCGAACATCGTCACGTGCAGGCCGGAGATGCTCATCAGGTGGGCGACGCCGGTGACGCGGAAGAGCTCCCAGTCCTCGCGCTCGATCGCCGCCTGGTCGCCGATCGCCAGCGCCGCCAGCACGCCGGCGGCGGCCGGGTCGGCGACCCGCGCGAAGACCGCGTCGCGCACGCGCTGGCGCCAGCGCTCCAGCGGTGCCGCGGCGTCGACCGCCAGCCGTTGCGGCGCGGGGGCGGCGCGCACGCTGCCGGTGGCGCCGATGCCCTGGATGAACCAGGCCAGCTCGGCGTCGAAGCCGTGCGGATTGAGCCCGCCGTGCGGCGGCTTGAGCCGGACGTGCCAGCGCCAGCGTTCACCGACCGCCGGCACCGGCGGGCGCGCGTCGCCGTCGGCATACCCGCCGAGCACGACCCGCGGCGGCACCGTCACCGGGCGGCCGTCGGCCGTGGCCGCGCCCTCGGTCTCGACGGTGAAACGCACACCGCCGGCATGCACCGCCGGGATGCGCACGACGACGCCGGTGAGCACCAGCTCGGCACCGGCCAGCCCGGGCGCCAGGCGCTCGGCCAGGCGCTGGGTGGCACGCCAGTCGGTGGAGGCGGCGCCGAGCGCGGCGGCGGCCAGTGCCAGCGAGGCCGCACGGCGCAGGCCGCGGCCCCCGGCCAGGGCCAGCAACGTGGCGGCGGACACCAGCAGAAGCAGCTGGATCTGCGCGCCCCAGGGTTCGGGCTGGTGCAGCTGCAGCAGCACACCGGCCAGCCAGCCAGCACCGGCGGCCCACCACCCTCGCGCCGCAGGCTCCGCCGGGCCGGTCATCGGCCCAGTGTAGGATGGCCCGTTCCCCTGAACGGCACCCCCGAAGGCGTGCCCTCCCGAGCCGACCATGAGCATCCAAGACCGCCTGAACCAGCTGGGCATCACGCTGCCCGCCGTCGCCGTGCCCGCCGCCGCCTACGTGCCTTTCGTGCAGACCGGCAAGCTCGTCTTCATCTCCGGCCACATCGCCAAGCGCGACGGCAAGCCCTGGGTCGGCCAGCTCGGCCTGACGATGACCACCGCCGAAGGCCAGGCCGCGGCGCGCGCGATCGCCGTCGACCTGCTGGGCACGCTGGCGGCCGCGGCCGGCGGGCTGGAGAACGTCGCCCGCATCGTCAAGGTGATGAGCCTGGTGAACAGCACGCCGACCTACACCGAGCAGCACCTGGTGACCAACGGCGCCAGCGAGCTCTTCGTCGAGGTCTTCGGCGCCGAGGTCGGCGCCCATGCGCGCAGCGCCTTCGGCGTCGCCCAGATTCCGCTGGGCGCCTGCGTCGAGATCGAACTGATCGCCGAGCTTAAGTGACCCCCCCCGTAGCGCGCGAGCGGAGCCGGCGATGAAGCGCGCCGATCTGGTGCTGGGCGCGATCGCGCTCGGCGGCCCGGCGGCCGTCGCCGCGGCCTACTACACCCAGCACGCCTGGAACATGCCGCCGTGCCCCTGGTGCGTGCTGCAGCGCCTGATCTTCCTGGCGCTGGCGGCGGCAGCGGCGCTGGCGCTGGTCTGGCGCTCGCCGCTGGGGCGGCGTGTCGGCGCGCTGCTGGCGCTGGGCTTCGCCGGCTGCGGCATCGGCGCGGCGCTGTGGCAGCACTTCGTCGCGGCCAGCGAGGCCACGTGCGACCTGTCCTTCGCCGAACGTTTCATCGGCGCGCTCGGCCTGGACGCTCGCTACCCCGACCTGTTCATGGCGATGACCAGCTGCGCCGACGCGGCCACCCGCCTCTTCGGCCTGCCCTACGAGTTCTGGAGCCTGGGCCTGTTCGTGCTGTCGGCGCTCGGGGCCATCACCGTGATGGCGCAGCCGCGGCGCTGAACGCGGCGAACGCCGGCCGCGGCCGGCCTCTCAGGCCTTGCGCCGGCGCAGGCCAGCACCGGCGGCGCCCAGCGCCAGCAGCGCGAGTGCCGCGCTGCCCGGCTCGGGCACGTCGTTGCTGGCCGGCTTGGCCGGCCCCTGGCGCAGCGAGGCCATCAGGAAGTCCTGCGAGCCGTTGCGCTGCAGCACCGAGATGTCGTAGATCGAGCTGACGCCGGCGGCGGCCAGCAGCAGCTCGTTGGCGTAGTCGCCCAGCGCCCGCAGCGGCCGGCCCTCGGCGAGGTTGAAGCCGCTGCCCGAACGCACGCTCGTGTCCTTGTCGTAGACGGTGTTCCAGATCGCGAGCTGCAGCGCCGCCGACTCGAAGGCCGTGTCGACCGCCGACGCGTTCTGGCCGACGTAGGTCATCAGGCGGCCCAGCAGGTCGACCTTGGCCTGGCTGCCGAAGTAGTCGAGACCGCCGACGAGCTGGTAGCCGGTCATCGCCTGCCGGCCGAACGAGAAGGTCTCCTCGAGCTCGACGCAGTAGGTGATGAAGTCGGTGGCGGCGCTCTGGCCGTCGGCCAGCCAGCTGCCCTTGAACGCGCCGGCCTCGACGCTGAAGCTGTGGCGGTAGCTGTTGCCGCGCGCCGGCACGTCGGGGCTGACGTAGGCGCCCTCGACCGACACGCCGCTGCCGTAGGCCCAGTCGGTGAGCGTGACGCTGGCGGCCTGGGCCGCACCGGCGGCCGTGAACAGGGCGATCGCGCCGACGGCGGCGCGCAGGAGAACGGGGGTCATCGTCGGGTCCGCATGAGCTTGCAACGGGCCGGACGATAGAAGCCGTTACGGTTTGACACATCCCCGCGCTCCGGGGTGCGGCGCCTGCTGCGGGCGGGCGAGCGTGAGATCGTGCACGCCCGCCGCAGCTTCAGGGCGCTGGCGAGCGCAGCGCGGCGACCTTCTGGAAGCCTTCGAGCTTGCGCCCCTTGCGCGCACGTTTGCCGATGCAGGAGGTGAAGGCGCTGTTGCGGATCTCCTCGTCGCGCGCCTTGCCGCCGCGGCCGCTGCCGACGACCAGCACCGACTGCGCGCAGGCCGCCACCGCGACCAGCGGCGTCGCCGCGTCGACGTCCATCAGCGTCAGCCCGCGGCCGCCGTTGGGCTGGTGCTTGAGCTCGTCGAGCGGGTAGACCAGCAGCCGGCCGTCGGCCGCCAGGCAGGCGGCGTTCGTCTGGCCGGCGGCCACGGCCCAGGGCTCGAGCGGGCGCTCGCCCGCTTCCAGCGTCAGGAAGCTCTTGCCGGCACGCTGGCGGCCGTGCAGGTCGCCGGCCTTGGCCAGCAGGCCGAAGCCGCCGCTGTTGGCCAGCAGCAGCGTCGTGTCGGCGGCGCCGGCCCAGTAGTGGGCGATGGCGGTGCCGGCTTCCAGCTCGATCAGCGTCGTGATCGGCACGCCGTCGCCGCGCCCGCCGGGCAGCGACGAGACGGCGACGCTGTAGACGCGGCCACGGTCGCCGAAGACCAGCAGCGTGTCGACGCTGCGGCAGGCGAAGGTGGCGTAGAGCGCGTCGCCGGCCTTGAAGCCCAGCGTCGAACGTTCGACCTCGTGGCCCTTCAGCGCCCGCACCCAGCCCTTCTGGCTGACGACCACCGTCACCGGCTCGTCGACGACGCGGATCTCGGCGACCGCGCGGCGCTCTTCCTGGATCAGCGTGCGGCGCTCGTCGCCGCAGGCCTTGGCGTCGGCCTCGATCTCGCGGATCAGCGTGCGCTTGAGCACCGCCGGGCTGGCGAGGATCTCTTCCAGCCTGGCCTGCGTTTCGCGCAGCTCCTTCAGCTCCTGCTCGATCTTGATCGCCTCCAGCCGCGCCAGCTGGCGCAGCCGCAGGTCGAGGATGTCGTCGGCCTGGCGCTCGCTCAGATTGAAGCGTGCGATCAGCGCGGCGCGCGGCTCGTCGCTCTCGCGGATGATGCGGATCACCTCGTCGATGTTCAGCAGCACCAGCTGCCGGCCTTCGAGCACGTGGATGCGCTCCAGCACCTTGTCCAGGCGATGGCGCGTGCGCCGCTGCACGGTCTGCTGGCGAAAGCCGATCCACTCCTCCAGCATCTGGCGCAGGCTCTTCTGCGTCGGCCGGCCGTCGGCGCCGACCATCGTCAGGTTGACCGGCGAGTTGCACTCCAGGCTGGTGTTGGCCAGCAGCGTCGTGATCAGATCCTGCTGCGAGACGGTGCGGCTCTTGGGCTCGAAGACCAGGCGCACCGGCGCGTCCTTGCTGGACTCGTCGCGCACGGCGTCGAGCACCGCGAGCACGGTCTGCTTGAGCTGCTGCTGCTCCTGCGTCAGCGCCTTCTTGCCGGGGCGCAGCTTGGGGTTGGTCAGCTCCTCGATCTCTTCGAGCACCCGCTGGGCGCTGGTGCCCGGCGGCAGCTCGTTGACGACCAGCTGCCACTGGCCGCGCGCCAGGTCCTCGATCGTCCAGCGCGCGCGGACCTTCAGGCTGCCGCGGCCGCTGGCGTAGGCGGCGCGGATCTCGGCGGCGCTGCTGATGATCTGGCCGCCGCCGGGGAAGTCGGGGCCGGGCAGCAGGGTGTACAGCGCGTCGTCGGCCAGCGCCGGGTCGCGGATCAGCTCGACCGCGGCGGCCGCGACCTCGCGCAGGTTGTGGCTGGGGATCTCGGTGGCCAGGCCGACGGCGATGCCCGAGGCGCCGTTCAGCAGCACGAAGGGCAGGCGTGCCGGCAGCTGGCGCGGCTCCTGGGTCGAGCCGTCGTAGTTGGGCTGGAAGTCGACCGTGCCTTCGTCGATCTCGTCGAGCAGCAGGCGCGCGATCGGCGCCAGGCGGGCCTCGGTGTAGCGCATCGCCGCCGCGCCGTCGCCGTCGCGGCTGCCGAAGTTGCCCTGGCCGTCGACCAGCGGGTAGCGCTGGCTGAAGTCCTGGGCCATGCGCACCATCGCGTCGTAGGCCGCGGTGTCGCCGTGCGGGTGGTAGCGGCCGAGCACGTCGCCGACGACACGCGCGCTCTTCACCGGCTTGGCGCCGACGTTGCCGTTGTAGCCCAGCCCCATGCGGTGCATCGCGTAGAGGATGCGGCGCTGCACCGGCTTCTGGCCGTCGCAGACGTCGGGCAGCGCGCGACCCTTGACGACCGACAGCGCGTACTCGAGGTAGGCGCGTTCGGCGTAGTCGGCCAGCGTCAGGGCGTCGGCGGGTTCGGCCGCCGCGAAATCGAAGAGGTCTCGCATGCAGGGCGGGCGGCCGCAGAGCCGCTCGGCTTGGAAAGGCGGCGATTCTCGCAAACGCCGCCGGGCGGCGCCGGAGCGCGCCGGTTCAGCCCAGCGCCAGCCGCGTCGCGCGCGCCGCCTGGCTGCGCTGCAGCAGCGCCCAGTACAGCTCCAGCACCAGGTGCACGTGGGCGCGGGTCTCGGCCAGGCGCGGCAGGCCGCCGTGGCGGCGCACCGTGCCTTCGCCGGCGTTCCAGGCCGCCAGCGCGAGCTCGATGCGGCCGTAGCGGCGCGTCAGGTCGGCGAGCATGCGCGCGCCGGTGTGGATATTGGTGCGCGCGTCGAGCAGGCGCTCGGCCGCAGGCTGGCGGCGCTCGGCCGCGGTCGCGTAGCGGTCGCCGGTGACGGCGGTGATCTGCATCAGCCCGATCGCGCCGCGCGGCGACACCGCGTCGCGGCGGAAACCCGACTCGACGGCGATGACGGCGGTCAGCAGTTCGGCGTCGACACCGTGCAGGCGGGCGGCCTCGCGCACCCAGGGCACCAGCACCTTGGCCTCCGGCGCGATCTCCATCCAGGTCAGCAGCGCGTCGGCGCCGTCGCGTTTGCCGGGCACGCGCGGGCCGGTGGCGGCGGTGTCGGCATGCACCAGGCGGTAGCGGGAGTCGACCGCGCGCGAGGCGAAGTGCGCCACGCCCTGGGCGTCGACATAACCCCAGAGTTCGGCATGGGCCGCGCCACCGGCGGCCAGCAGCAGCGCCAGCAGGACGGGACGGAGGAAGCTCGGGCGGACGCGGGACACGATCGCCGCATCGTAGGCGGCGCACCGCCGCCGCGATCCGGCGAACACCGCCGTCGCGGTGGTGCAGTTCGGCGCCGCGCAAATGAAAACCGCCGGGCACGGCCGGCGGTTCTCGGATGGCGGGCCAGGCCTTGCGGCGAGGGCCGAGCCTGGCGCGAGAGGCCTGGCGGCCTCTCGCGTCGCGGCTCAGTTCGCGCAGCCCAGCGTGTTGATGCGGTCGATCGCGGCCTTGGCCTGCACCAGGCCGGCGCCGGTCTTGTCGTCGCGGCCGGGGTCGCCGATGTCCAGCGCGCTCTTGACCAGCGTGCTGCGGATCTGCTGCGCGCTGCAGCTCGGGAAGTAGCTCCACACCAGCGCGGCGACACCGGAGGCGTGCGGCGTGGCCATCGACGTGCCGTTGAACGCGGCGTACTTGGCCGGATCGGGTTCGATCGCGACGTAGGTCGACTGGCCGAGCTGGCCCATCAGCGCCGCGCCGTCGGCCTGCGTGATGCCGACCGACGGGATCGTCGTGACGACGTCACCCATCGTGCCGGCCAGCTCACCCGCGGTGTTGTTGTAGATGACCGCCCCGACACCGCCGCTGGTCTGGCAGTTCACGACCTTGTCGGCGAACGAGATGTTGCCGCGCGAGATCAGGCAGACCTTGCCGGTCATCGAGCCGGCGGCCGGGCTGTCGCCGAAGCCGAAGTCGGCGAGCGCGCCGGTGGCGCCGGTGACCGGCGAGCCTTCCATCGACAGCGAGGGCACGGCGACGCCGCCGACCTTCAGCACGCTCATCGTCAGCACGTTGGGCGGCACCGTCGAGACGACGGCGACGCCCGGCGCGGCGATCTCCACCGTCGCGTTGTATTGCGAGAACGAAGCCCAGGCCTTGTTCTCGTCGACGGCGGCGACCGACATCACGTTGTCGAAGCCGGCCGGGTACGACACCGCCGTCGTGCCGGCATTGCCCGCCGCGGCGATGAACAGGATGCCCTTCTGCGTCAGGCGGTCGATGGCGCGCTTCTCGGTGCGGCTGGGGCTGGCGCTGCCCAGCGACATCGAGACGATGTTCGCCTTGGCGCGGCCGCAGGCGTTGATGGCCTTGGTGATCGTCGAGGCGCTGGCGCTGCCGGAGGCGTCGAACACCTTGGCGATGTACAGCGAGACCTGCTTGCGGCCGTTGACGCCGACGACGCCGACATCGTTGTCCAGCGCCGCGACGGTGCCGGCCACGTGCGTGCCGTGCGCGTTCTCGTCGGTGTTCCAGCTGCCCGAGCCGGAGAAGTTCTGGCCCGCCAGCTTGTTGCCGGCGAGGTCCTCGTGCGTGCCGTCGATGCCCGAGTCGACGATGCAGACCTTGGGTGTCCAGGCCGGCGTGCCGGCCACCTGATCGGCCTGCACGGCGGTGATGCCGTAGGGCAGCGTCTGCGTCGACGCGGCCGCCAGCGCCGCCTTGCGGCTCTTGATCGAGGTGCTGCGCTGGCCCTGGAGGGTGTGGATCACGTCCTCTTCAACGTAGTCGACGCCGGCCAGCGCCCGCAGCTTGGCGAGCTTGGCGCGCGGCACGGTGACCGCGATCGCGTTGTCGTCGGCGAGGTCGGCGCGGAGCTTGCCGCCAAGACCGGCGAGCCCGCTGCGCAGCTTGGCGGCGGCGCCGGCCTTGTACGCGACGATGACGTTCACGCTGCCCGCGTCGGCCGCGACGGCCGCCATCGACGCGCTGCAGACGACCGCCGACACGGCCAGCAAGACGGCCGTGCGCAACGGCTTGAGAACCTGGGTCATGGGACGAACTCCGGCAAAGAAAAGCCACATGCGGCAGAAGCATTTGACTTTTCCGACGCCGGAACGGAGCGTCAACCCCCGATCCCGGCGTCAGGAGAACACCGAGCGCAGCCCCGTCAGACGTCGATCTCGACCGCGTCGGCGCGCAATTCCATCAGGTCGCGGCGGGCCTGCGCCTCGCCCTTGCCCATCAGCCGCGTGAACAGCTCGACGGTGTTGTCGAAGCCCGGTGCGCCGAAGGCCACCGGCAGCAGGCGGCGAGTCTCGGGGTTCAGCGTCGTGTCCCAGAGCTGCTCGGCGTTCATCTCGCCGAGGCCCTTGAAGCGGCTGATGGTCCACGAGCCTTCACGCGCGCCTTCCTTGCGCAGTTTGTCCAGCGCCGCCTCGAGCTCGCCGTCGTCCAGCGCATAGAGCTTGGCCGCCGGGCGCTTGCCGCGCGCCGGCGCGTCGATGCGGTACAGCGGCGGGCGCGCGACGTAGACGTGACCGCGTTCGATCAGCTTCGGGAAGTGGCGGAAGAACAGCGTCAGCAGCAGCACCTGGATGTGCGAGCCGTCGACGTCGGCGTCCGACAGGATGCAGACCTTGCCGTAGCGCAGCCCGGACAGGTCGGGCTCGTCGGCCGGGCCGTGCGGGTCGACGCCCAGCGCCACCGAGATGTCGTGGATCTCGTTGTTCTTGAACAGCAGGTCGCGTTCGACCTCCCAGGAGTTCAGCACCTTGCCGCGCAGCGGCAGGATGGCCTGGGTCTCCTTGTCGCGGCCCATCTTGGCGCTGCCGCCGGCGGAGTCGCCCTCGACGAGGAAGACCTCGTTGAGGCTCAGATCGCGGCTCTCGCAGTCGGTCAGCTTGCCGGGCAGCACGGCGACGCCCGAGCCCTTCTTCTTCTCGACCTTCTGGCCGGCACGCTGGCGCGTCTGCGCCTGGCGGATCACGAGCTCGGCCAGCTTCTTGCCGTACTCGACGTGCTGGTTCAGCCAGATTTCCAGCGCCGGGCGCACGAAGCTGGCGACGAGCTTCAGCGCGTCGCGGCTGTTCAGCCGCTCCTTGATCTGGCCCTGGAACTGCGGGTCCAGCACCTTGGCCGACAGCACGAAGCTGGCGCGCGAGAACACGTCCTCGGGCATCAGCTTGACACCCTTGGGCAGCAGCGCGTGCAGCTCGATGAATCCCTTGACCGCCTGGAACAGGCCGTCCTTCAGGCCCGACTCGTGCGTGCCGCCGGCCACCGTCGGGATCAGGTTGACGTAGCTCTCGCGCAGTGTCGTGCCTTCGTCGGTGAAGGCCACGCACCAGGCCGCGCCCTCGCCTTCGGCGAAGCTCTCGGTCTCGTTGGCGGCGGCGTACTGGGCACCCTCGAACAGCGGGATCAGCGGCTCGGCAGCCAGGCTCTGCAGCAGGTAGTCGCGCAGGCCGGACTCGTAGCGCCAGGTCTGGGTCTCGCCGCTCTTCTCGGTCGTCAGCGTGACGGTCACGCCGGGCATCAGCACGGCCTTGCTGCGCAGCAGGTGCAGCAGCTCGCCGCGCGGCAGCTCGGGGCTCTCGAAATACCTGGCGTCGGGCCAGACGCGCACCCGCGTTCCGTGGCGGCGTTCACTGGACGTCGCCTTGCGCACCGCCAGCGGCTCGACGACCTCGCCACCGTTGCCGAAGGCCAGCGTCGCGCACTGGCCTTCGCGCCAGACCGTCACCTCCAGCCGTGTCGCCAGCGCGTTGGTCACGCTGACACCGACACCGTGCAGGCCGCCGGAGAAGCTGTAGGCGCCGCCCGAGCCCTTGTCGAACTTGCCGCCGGCGTGCAGCCGCGTGTAGACGATCTCCAGCACCGGCACCTGCTCCTCGGGGTGCAGACCGAAGGGGATGCCGCGGCCGTCGTCCTCGACGGCGACCGAGCCGTCGGCGTGCAGCGTCACCGCGATGCGTTTGCCGAAGCCCGCCAGCGCCTCGTCGGCGGCGTTGTCGATCACTTCCTGGACCACGTGCAGCGGGTTGTCCGTGCGCGTGTACATGCCCGGCCGCTGCTTGACGGGCTCCAGGCCCTTCAAGACGCGGATCGAGGCTTCGGCATAACTGCCCTGCTTGATTGCCATAGGGGGCGGATTCTAGGAACCCCGGGGATGGGGTCAGGCGGATGGGGTCAGGTCCCGAGGGACCTCGGTGGATGGGGTCAGGTCCCGAGGGACCTGACCCCAGTCTTACCTGCGGCGCCTCAACCGTAGCGAGCGATGTTCAGCGGCGCGACGTCGATCTCGGGCTGGCGGCCCGAGACGATGTCGGCGATGACACGCCCGGTGCCGGCGGCCATCGTCCAGCCCAGCGTGCCGTGGCCGGTGGCCAGCAGCAGGTCGCGCACCGGCGTCTCGCCGACGATCGGCGTGCCGTCGGGCGTCATCGGGCGCAGGCCGCACCAGAACTCGGCGCGCGAGACGTCGCCGCCACGCGGGAACAGGTCGGTGACGACGTGCTCCAGCGTCTGGCGGCGGCCGCCACGCAGCGTCAGGTCGAAGCCGCCGAGCTCGGCCGTGCCGCCGACGCGGATGCGGTCGCCCAGGCGCGTGACGGCCACCTTGTGCGTCTCGTCCATGATCGTCGACTCGGGCGCGAAGGCGGCGTCGGTGATCGGCACCGTGATCGAGTAGCCCTTGACCGGGTAGATCGGCAGGCTGAGGCCCAGCGGCTTCATCCACTGCGGCGAGAAGCTGCCGAGCGCGACGACGACACGGTCGGCCGTCAGCGTGCCGGCCGTCGTGCGCACGCCCGAGACGCGGCCGCCCGAGACCTCGACGCCCTGCACCGTCGTGTCGAAGCGGAAGCGCACGCCCAGCGCACGCGCCATCTCGGCCAGGCGGTTGGTGAACTTGAAGCAGTCGCCGGTCTCGTCGTTGGGCAGGCGCAGCGCGCCGACGAACTTTTCCTGGGTGAGCGCGAGCGCCGGCTCGACCTTGACGAAACCCTCGCGGTCCAGCACCTCGAAGGGCACGCCGTACTGGCGCAGCACCTCGACGTCGCCGCCGATGCCGTCGAGCTGCTTCTGGGTGCGAAACAGCTGCAAGGTGCCCTGGGCGCGGTCGTCGTACTCGATGCCGGTCTCGGCACGCAGCGCCTTCAGGCAGTCGCGGCTGTACTCGGCGATCGGCACCATGCGGCTCTTGTTCAGCGCATAGGCGCGGGCGTTGCAGTTGGCCAGCATCGCCAGGCCCCAGCGCCACATCTTCGGGTCGAGCAGCGCGCTGACGACCAGCGGCGAATGCTGCATCAGCATCCACTTGATGGCCTTCAGCGGCACGCCCGGGCCGGCCCAGGGCGACGAGTAGCCCGGCGAGATCTCGCCGGCGTTGCCGAAGCTCGTTTCCAGCGCCGGGCCGCTCTGGCGCTCGACGACCTCGACCTCGTGCCCCGACTTCGCGAGGTAGTAAGCCACCGAGGTGCCGATGACACCGCTGCCCAGGACCAGGACCTTCATGCGCCGCTGCCGTTGCCGTTGAAGAGGCGCACTCTACCGACCGGCCCGCAGACGCTTTCACCATAGTTTCCCGAACATCTCCTCACGATTCACCATTCAAAAGCGCATGCACCGAATCGCCTGCAACTGAACCGCGAAAGTGCACGAAGGAACCACGGTGGAGCACAGCCATTGCCGCGCCGACCGCGCCGCCGACGCGCCCTCGCCGCATTGGATACATTGCGCCCCCATGACCCCCGCCACGACCGCACCGCGCCTGTCGATGACGCAGGTGCTGCTCTGCGGCGCCGCGATCGTCACCCTCAGCATGGGCATCCGCCACGGCTTCGGCCTGTGGCTGCAGCCGATCACGATGGACCGCGGCTGGACACGCGAGACCTTCGCTTTCGCGCTGGCGGTGCAGAACCTGGCCTGGGGCCTGGCCGGGCCGGTGGCCGGCATGCTGGCCGACCGCTGGGGCGCCTTCCGCGTGCTGATCGTCGGCTCGGTGCTGTACGCGCTGGGCCTGGTGTCGATGGCGCTCGCCACCTCGGGGCTGGCCTTCACCGGCGGCGCCGGGCTGCTGATCGGCATCGCCCAGTCGGGCACGACCTACGCGGTGATCTACGGCGTCATCGCGCGCAACGTCGCGCCCGAGAAACGCTCCTGGGCGATGGGCGTGGCCGCCGCAGCGGGTTCGTTCGGCCAGTTCCTGATGGTGCCGGTGGAGAACTGGCTGATCGGCGGGCTGGGCTGGCAGAACGCGCTGTTCCTGCTCGGCTGCGCGGCGCTGGCCATCGTGCCGCTGGCTTTCGGGCTGAAGGAGCCGGCCGGCGCCGGCGTGCACAGCGGCCCGGCGCAAAGCGTGGGCGCGGCGCTGCGCGAGGCGCTGGGCTACCGCAGCTTTCTGCTGCTGACGGCCGGCTACTTCGTCTGCGGCTTCCAGGTCGTGTTCATCGGCGTGCACATGCCGGCCTACCTGAAGGACCAGGGCCTGGGCCCCGAGGTCGCGACCACCGCGCTGGCGCTGATCGGCCTGTTCAACGTCTTCGGCACCTATGCCGCCGGCGTGCTGGGGCAGAAGCTCGCCAAGCGCCACATCCTGGCCGCGATCTACCTGCTGCGCGCCATCGTCATCACGATCTTCGTGCTGTCGCCGATCACGACCTGGGGCGTCTATCTCTTCGCCGCGACGATGGGCGTGCTGTGGCTGTCGACGGTGCCGCCGACCAACGCCATCGTCGCCCAGATCTTCGGCGTGCGTTACATGTCGATGCTGGGCGGCATCGTCTTCCTCAGCCACCAGGTCGGCTCCTTCCTCGGCGTCTGGCTCGGCGGCCGGCTCTACGACACGACCGGCAGCTACCAGGTCGTCTGGTGGATCGCGGTGGCGCTGGGCGTGTTCGCGGCTCTCGTCAACCTGCCGGTGCGCGAGACGGCGATCCCGCGCTCCGAGGCGCGCCCGGTGGCGGCATGAAGACCGGCCGCGTGCTGGCCTGGATCGTGGCGGTCGCCGTGCTCGGCGCGGTCTTCGCCGCCTACCGCGACCCGCACACCGTCGTCGACCTGGCGACGCGTGTCTGGTCCTGCTTCTGATGCCGGGCCTCGCCCCGCCGTCGGACTGGCTGCAGCGCTGGGCCCACCTGCTGCCCGCCGGCGGCGGCGTGCTCGATGTGGCCTGCGGCCACGGCCGGCACGTGCGCTGGCTGGCCGAACGCGGCTGGCACGTCACTGCCGTCGACCGCGACGTGCAGGCGCTGGCGCCGCTGTCGGCCATCGCCGAGACCGTCGTCGCCGACCTCGAGGCCGGCCCCTGGCCCCTGCCCGGCCGCCGCTTCGACGCGGTGCTGGTGACGAACTACCTCTGGCGGCCGCTGTTCCCGGCGCTGCGCGCGGCGCTGGCCGACGGCGGCGTGCTGATCTACGAGACCTTCGCGCGCGGCCAGGAGAGCCACGGCCGGCCGTCGCGGCCGGAGTTCCTGATGGCACCGGGCGAACTGCTGGCCGCCGCCTCGGGCCTGCACGTGCTGGCCTATGAAGACGGGCTGCTCGACGGGCCGACGCGGCGCGTGCAGCGCATCGTCGCCATCGCGCCGCCCAGCGGCGCGCTCGCCCTCGCCGGAGCGCGGCACTCTGGCAGCTAAAATCGGCGATTTACCGCGGCTACGGCTTAAGCGCATGAAGGCAATTGTTGGCAGCATCGTCGCGCTCGTCACGCCGATGCACCCGGACGGCAGCGTCGACTACGAGGCACTCGGCCGGCTCATCGACTGGCACATCGCCGAAGGCACCGACTGCATCGGCGTCGTCGGCACCACCGGCGAATCGGCGACGCTCACGGTGCCCGAGCACTGCGAGGTGATCCGCTTCTCGGTCGAACGCGCCCAGGGCCGCGTGCCCATCATGGCCGGCGCCGGCGGCAACTCCACCGCCGAGGCGATCGAGCTGACGCGCTTCGCCAAGGAAGTCGGCGCCGACTGCACGCTGCAGGTCGTGCCCTACTACAACAAGCCGTCGCAGGAAGGCATGTACCGCCACTTCCGCGCGATCGCCGAAGCGGTCGACCTGCCGCTGATGCTCTACAACGTGCCCGGCCGCACGGTCGCGGACATGCTGCCGGAAACCGCGCTGCGCGTCGCCCAGGTGCCGGGTGTCTTCGGCATCAAGGAAGCCACCGGCAACATCGAACGCGCCGCCTGGCTGATCAAGCACGCGCCCGAAGGCTTCTCGGTCTATTCCGGCGACGACGGCACCGCCGTCGCGCTGATGCTGCTGGGCGGCAAGGGCAACGTCAGCGTCACCGCCAACGTCGCGCCGCGGCTGATGCACGAGATGTGCGTCGCGGCGATCGAAGGCGACGCGCGCCGCGCGACGGCCATCCACTTCCAGCTGCTGGCGCTGCACCGCGCGCTGTTCTGCGAGTCCAACCCGGCGCCCGCGAAGTGGGCGCTGCACCGGATGGGCCGCTGCGCCAACGTGCTGCGCCTGCCGCTGCTGCCCGTCACCGAGGCCGGCCAGGCCGCGGTCGACGCCGCGCTCGCCGACAGCGGCGTGTGCATCTGAAGAAGCCCCTCACCCGCCACCCGCGGCCGCCACAGGCCGCGCCGGAGACCGTCACCGTGAATCGTATTCCCGTCGTTCCCGCAGCCCGGACCACCGCGCTCGCCGTTGCCGTCGCGCTGGCCGGCTGCTCCTCGATCGGCGACATGCTGTCGGGCGACAAGGTGGACTACCGCAGCACCAAGGTGCGCGAGCAGCCGCTGGACGTGCCGCCGGACCTGAGCCAGCTCGCACGCGACAGCCGCTACCAGGCCCAGGGCGGTGTCGTCAGCGCCGCCAACTCCGGCCTGGCGACGTCGGCCAACGGCGCTGCCGTGGCCGGCGCCGGCGCCGTGGCCCCGGCGGCACGCGGCGAGACCCGCGTCGAGCGCCTGGGCAACGAGCGCTGGCTCGTCGTGCCGATGTCGCCCGACCAGCTCTGGCCGCAGCTGAAGACCTTCTGGCAGGAGCGCGGCTTCGTCATCGAGAGCGAGGACGCGCAGACCGGCATCCTCGAGACCGACTGGGCCGAGAACCGCGCCAAGCTGCCGCACGACTTCATCCGCACGACGATCGGCCGCGTGTTCGGCAACCTCTACGACACCGGCGAGCGCGACCGCTTCCGCATGCGCGTCGAACGCACCGCCACCGGCAGCGAGGTCTACATTGCCCACCGCGGCCTGGAGGAGGTCTACGTCGGCGACCGCAAGGACGCCACCGAGTGGCGCCCGCGCGCCAGCGACCCGCAGCTCGAGGCCGAGATGCTGACGCGGCTGATGGTCAAGCTCGGCACGCCCGAGACGCAGGCCCGTGAGGCCGTGGCCGCCCCGGCCGTGGCGCAGTCGCGTGCACGCCTGGTGCAAGGCACGCCGGCGACGGTGGAGGTCGACGAGAGCTTCGACCGCGCCTGGCGACGTGTCGGCCTGGTGCTCGACCGCACCGGCTTCTCGGTCGAGGACCGCGACCGCGCCGCCGGCCTGTACTTCGTGCGCTACATCGACCCGAAGGAGATCGGCAAGGAGGAGCCCGGCTTCTTCTCGAAGCTCTTCGGCGGCGCCAAGGACGGCCCGGCGGGCCCGCAGCGCTATCGCGTGCTGGTCAAGGCCGCGGGCGACAAGACGACGGTGACGGTGCAGCCGGCCAGCGGCAGCGGCTCGGCCGGCGAGTCGGGTGATCGCATCGCCGGCATCCTGGCCAACGAACTGCGCTGAGCTCGTCCACGTGAAAGAAGGCCGCCTGCGGGCGGCCTTTTTCTTGTCCCTGCGGGTTTGTCGCGGGCATGAAAAAAGCCGCCCGAAGGCGGCTTTTGAGCGTTCGGATCGCTCGGTCTCGCGATTATTGCGAGGCGGCTTCCGAGGCCGGGGCGGCGACTTCCGACGCGGCTTCCACCGGCGCCGAAGCAGCTTCCGAAGCGGCCGGAGCCGGTTCAGCGGCCGGCGGCGGCGGCGGGGGGGTTTCTTCCTTCTTGCCGCAGGCGGCCAGCGCCATCGCGGCGACCAGCGAAGCCAGAACGATCGACTTGTTCATGCGTGTGTCCTCAGGGAATTGTGGGTCGACGGAACCTCAAGGGATGGTGGGTCGACCCGACCCGGATCTCGCAACCCTCCACCCCCGAAAGACAAGGACGGGCTTTGCGCCTCTCCCATGCCTAGCCTAAAAGTATAGCGCCGAATAGGTGCATTCCCCTACAGGCCTAAAGGACGGAGGAAAAACGAGGGTTGCGCGCGTTCGATGCGGCCGTCCAGCACGTCGCGCCAGCGCTGCGCATCGCCCGCGTCGCGGCCGGCACGGCCGCGCCAGTGCTCGGCGTCGCGCAGGTGCACGAAGACGTCGCCGTCGTCGACCAGCACCCGCGGCAGCTCGGCCTCGTCGCCCTCTTCCGGCGCCCAGCCCTCGACGGCGTGCGCCCAGGTCGTGCGCCAGGCGACGAAACGCGGATGGCGGCGCGCCAGCACGCTCCAGTCGGCGGCCAGCAGCACGAGGCGGCGCTGCGGCCGCTTCAGCCAGGGCACGAGGCGCTCGTGCAGCGCGGCGTCATCCAGCGGCCAGTCGGCGAAGTCGGGGTCGCTGCAGACGATGCGGCGAGCACCACGCGCGATCGCGGCCTCGAAGGCCTGGTGCACGGCGTCGTGGAAGGCGCCGCGCGAGTCGAACAGCGCCGAGCCTGCGCTCATCGCCCACCCCGGCGCACCCAGCCGGTCTCGATCCAGCCGGCCACCGTCTCGCGTGCGCCGTCGCTGAGGCCGGCACAGTCGCGTGCCGACAGGACACGGTCGTCGGCCAGGCGGCGCATCAGGCGCGCATCGCGGCCGCCGGCGACGAAGGACTCGCCGTTGAGGAAGACGTGGCGCTCGTCGTAGAGCATGCGGCTCTTCGGGTCGAGCGCGACACCGGCGGCGAAGGCCTCGTCGCCGTCGACCGCCTCGCCGTCGAACCAGACCCGCGGCTTGGGCTCGCTGAGGATCTCGCCGAGCGCGCGGTCGAGCGCGCCGCGGCGCGTGAGCAGGCGCTCGACGGCGCGGCCAGCGAACTCGCGCAGCCCCGGCGGGATCTCGCCCGGCGCCGCGGTGGCCGGCTGGCGCGGGTCGCGGTAGAGCGCGCCGTCACCGAGTTCGTCGTCTTCGGCCAGGCGCTGCAGCAGCTCGCGCGCCAGGCCGGTCTGCAGCGGCACGCGGAAACCCGCCGAGGCCGTCATGCACTCGCCTTCGGCGATGCCGTCGTGGCCCCAGCGCGGCGGCAGGTAGAGCATGTCGCCGGGCTCGAGCACCCACTCCTCGGCGGGCTCGAAGTTCTGCAGCAGCCGCACCGGCATGTCGGGCAGCAGCGTCTCGTCGGCCACCGGGCCGATGCGCCAGCGGCGGCGGCCGTGCACCTGGATCAGGAACACGTCGTAGGAATCGAGGTGCGGGCCGACGCCGCCGCCGTCGCTGGCCCAGGACAGCATCAGGTCGTCCAGCCGCGCCTCGGGGATGAACGAGAAGCGGCGCAGCAGCTCGTGCGCCGCCGGCACGTGCAGGTCCAGGCCCTGCACCAGCAGCGTCCAGCCCGGGCGCGAAGCCGGCGGCAGCGCGCGGCGCACGAAAGGGCCCTGGCGCAGCGACCAGCTGCCGCCGTCGCGCTGCACCAGGCGCGACTCGACGTCTTCGCTGCCGGCCAGGTCGAACAGCGCGGCGCGCGCCAGCGGCGGCGTCACGCCCGGCAGCGCCTGGCGCACGAGCAAGGGCTTCTTCTGCCAGTGGCGCCGCATGAAGGCCTGCGGCGAGAGCCCGCCCAGCAGGGCGATCGGTGCGTTGAGATCCATGCCCCATTGTCCCGCGGACGCTGTGCGATCATCGCCCGATGAACATCGCAGCTCCCTGCGTCGTCAGTCTCACCTGGCTGCTGACCGACGCCCAGAACAACACCATCGACGAACTGAAGGAACCGGTCGAGTTCTTCTTCGGCGGCGACGACCTGCTCGCCCCGGTCGAGGAAGCGCTCGCCGGCCACGTCGAAGGCGACGAGGTGCGCGTGCAGCTCGAACCCGAGCAGGCCTTCGGCGACTACAAGAGCGAACTCGTCTGCTTCGAGGACCGCAAGCTCTTCCCCGAGAACCTGGAGACCGGCATGGCCTTCGAGGGCCTGCCGCCGGGCGCGGCGACGCCGGACATGCCGTCCGACACGATCTACGTCGTCACCGAGGTCTACCCGTCGCACGTCGTGCTCGACGGCAACCACCCGCTGGCCGGCATGGCACTGCGGCTGACGATCCGCGTGCGCACGGTGCGCGAGGCCGACGAGGACGAGATCGAGGCGCGCAGCGTCGGCAACAACGCCTTCACGGTGCTGGACGCGGCCGCGCCGGAGCAGCCGCTGCACTGAAGCCGGCGACCCGGCGCTGGAAAGCTGGGGTCAGGTCTCTCAAGACCTGACCCCGCCGATTTAGACCTGACCCCGCCGATCCTCAGCGCGCCCCGGTCGAGCCGAACCCGCCCTCGCCGCGCTCCGACGCGTCGAAGTCCTCGACGATGCGGAAGGTGGCCTGCACCACCGGCACGACGACGAGCTGCGCGATGCGCTCGAAGGGCTGCAGCGTGTACGCGGCGCTGCCGCGGTTCCAGACGCTGACCATCAGCGGGCCCTGGTAGTCGCTGTCGATCAGGCCGACGAGGTTGCCGAGCACGATGCCGTGTTTGTGGCCCAGGCCCGAGCGCGGCAGGATCACCGCCGCCAGCGACGGGTCGGCGACGTGGATCGCGATGCCGGTGGACACCAGCGCGCTGGCGCCGGGCGCCAGCTCCAGCGGCGCGTCCAGGCAGGCGCGCAGGTCCAGGCCGGCGCTGCCGGGCGTCGCGTAGCGGGGCAGCTGGTCCGCCATGCGCGGGTCCAGCACCTTGAGGTCGATCGTCGTCATCAGGTCGGGAATCGGGTGATGCGGCCGGCGATCTCACGCACGAGTTCGCGGGCCAGGCTCAGCTTGTCGCCGTGGGGCAGCTCGCGTTCGCCGGCGGCGTCGACGAGCAGCAGCGTGTTGTCGTCGCGGCCAAAGGTCGCCGGGCCGAGGTTGCCGACGATCAGCGGCACGCCCTTGCGCTCCAGCTTCTCGCGCGCGTGGCGCACGAGGTCGTGGCTCTCGGCGGCGAAGCCGACGCACCACGGCCGCGTCTGCGCCGGCAGGCGCGCGACGGCAGCCAGGATGTCGGGGTTCTCGGCCAGCTCGAAGATCGGCGCGACCTTCTTGCCGTCCTTCTTGATCTTCTGCTCGTTGAACTGCGACGGCCGCCAGTCGGCGACCGCCGCGGTGGCGACGAAGACGTCCTGCGTGGGCGCCAGCGGCAGCACCGCGTCGTGCATCTGCTGCGCGCTGCAGACGTCGATGCGGCGCACGCCGGCCGGCGTCGGCAGGTGCACCGGGCCGGCGACCAGCGTCACGTCGGCACCGGCCTCGGCGGCGGCGCGCGCGACGGCGAAGCCCATCTTGCCGCTCGAATGGTTGGTGATGCCGCGCACCGGGTCGATGGCCTCGAAGGTCGGCCCGGCGGTGATCAGCACGCGCCGGCCGGCCAGCACCTTGGGCTGGAAGTGCGCGACGAGCGCGTCGCGCAGCTCGACGGCCTCGAGCATGCGGCCGTCGCCGGTCTCGCCGCAGGCCTGGGAGCCGCTGGCGGGGCCGAGCACGACGGCGCCGTCGGCGGCCACCTGGGCGACGTTGCGCTGCGTCGCCGGGTGGGCCCACATCTCGCGGTTCATCGCCGGGGCGACGAACAGCGGCACACGGTCCGCCGGCCGCGCCAGGCAGGCCAGCGCCAGCAGCTCGCCGGCGCGGCCCTGGGCAAGCTGGGCGATGAAGTCGGCGCTCGCCGGCGCGACGACGATCGCGTCGGCCTCGCGCGACAGCTCGATGTGGGCCATCGAGTTCGCCGGGCGTGCGTCCCACTGGCTGGTGAACACCGGGCGACCCGACAGCGCCTGCATCGTCACCGGGGTGATGAACTGCAGCGCGGCGTCGGTCATCACGACCTGCACGGTGGCGCCGGCGCGCACGAGCTCGCGCGTCAGCTCGGCGGCCTTGTAGCAGGCGACGCCGCCGGTCAGCCCGAGCAGGACGTGGCGGCCGAGAAGGTCTTGGCGATCAGACATGAGGCGGGACTGTAAGCGCGGGCCGGCTTCAGGCCGCCGCTCCATGGCATTTCTTGTACTTGAGGCCGCTGCCACAGGGGCAAGGATCGTTGCGACCGGGTGTCTTCTCGACACGCCGGGTCTCGGGCTTGGGCGCGTGGTCGACCCACCACATCCGCAGGTCCTGCACGGCGTAGCAGGCCTCGTCGATCAGGCGGTCGCGGTCGGCGCCTTCGTCGCCGTAGACGGCCTTCACGTGCTCGGCCAGTTCCTCGCTGCCTTCGGCCAGGCGCAGCGCGTGCACCTGGGCCAGCAGCTCCTCGAACGCGGCCATCGAGTCCTCGCCAGCGTCGGCGCGCCAGTCGGCGCTGAAGGCCTGCAGCGCGGCGAAGAAGCCGTCGGCCCATTCGGCGCCGGTGACGAGGCCCGCGGCCTCCTCGGGCTTCAGGCCGTCGACCTCGATCGCCTCCTGGCGGCCGGCGTCGTCCCAGACGTACATCAGCGGCGCCAGGCGCAGCGCGTCGGGGTCCTCGTCGATCGACTCGGCGTCGAGCTGCACCGCCAGCGCCGCGGCGCGCGTGGTCAGCGCCTGCTCGGCCGCGGCCTGGTCCTCGGGGTCGGCGAAGGCACGTTCGTAGGCCTCGCCGGCCATCGCCGGCAGCCACGACGCGATCGGCAGCGGCTTCGGGCCGGCGGCGAGCGCGGCGAGGAAGCCGTCGCACCATTCGGCCGACAAACGGCCGTCGAAGCCACCAAGGCGCTGGCAGACGGTGCTGAAGGCCTCGATCTCGGCCTCGGTGTTCTGGCGTGCGGGTTTCATCGTGTGCGGCCGGCGGCAGCCGGCAGGTTCAGCCGGCGGCCGGCGGCAGCCGCGGCGGGTGAGAAGCGGGCCGGCGCCGCCCGGCGCCTCAGGCGCGCTCGCCGACCCAGCCGGCCACCGAGGCCAGCGCCTGCGGCAGCGCGGCGGCGTCGGTGCCGCCGGCCATCGCCAGATCCGGCTTGCCGCCGCCCTTGCCGCCGACCTGGCCGGCGACGAAGTTGACCAGCTCGCCGGCCTTGAGCTTGCCGCCGGCGACCAGATCGCCGGTGACGCCGGCGGCGAGCTGCACCTTGGCGCCATCGACGGCGGCCAGCACGATGGCGGCGCTCTTCAGCTTGTCCTTGAGCTTGTCCATCGTCTCGCGCAGCGCCTTGGCGTCGGCACCGGCCAGCGTCGCCGCCAGCACCTTGATGCCCTTGACGTCGACGGCGCTGGCCAGCAGCTCGTCGCCCTGGGCCGAGGCCAGCCGGCCCTTCAGCGCGGTGATCTCCTTGTCCAGCGCACGCAGCTGCTCGAGCACCGCGTCGACCCGCGCCGGCACCTCGGCCGGCGTGACCTTCAGCGTCGAGGCGACACCGCCGAGCGAGCCTTCGAGCTGCTGCAGGTAGGCCAGCGCGTTGTCGCCGGTGACGGCCTCGACGCGGCGGATGCCGGCGGCGACGCCGCCTTCGGCGACGATCTTGAACAGGCCGATGTCGCCGGTGCGCTGCACGTGCGTGCCGCCGCACAGCTCGCGGCTGCCGCCGATGTCGAGAACGCGCACGGTCTCGCCGTACTTCTCGCCGAACAGCATCATCGCGCCGAGCTTCTGCGCCTCGTCGATGGCCATCGTGCGCGCCTGCGTGGCGGCGTTGGCCAGGATCTCGGCGTTGACCAGCGCCTCGACCTGGGCGATCTGGGCCGCGGTCACCGGCGCGTTGTGGGCAAAGTCGAAACGCGTGCGCTCCGGCGTCACCAGCGAGCCCTTCTGCTGCACGTGGCCGCCCAGCACCTCGCGCAGCGCCTTGTGCATCAGGTGGGTGGCGCTGTGGTTGCGGATGGTCTTGGCGCGCAGCTCGGCGTCGACACGCGCGACCAGCGTGTCGCCGATCTCGATCTCGCCTTCGACGATGCGCGCCTGGTGGCCGTGCACCTGGGCCTGGATCTTCACCGTGTCCTCGACGACGAGGCGGGCGCGGCCGTTGCGCAGCTCGCCGCGGTCGCCGACCTGGCCGCCGCTCTCGGCGTAGAACGGGGTGTGGTCGAGCACGACGACGACGTCGTCGCCGGCCTGGGCCTTCGTCACCGGCGTGCCGTCGACGTAGATCGCGGTGACCTTGGCGTGTTCGCAGACCAGGTGCTCGTAGCCGTGGAAGGTGGTCGCCTCGCCGTCGTAGGCCAGGCCCTGGGCCATCTTGAACTTGGCCTTGCTGCGCGCCTGCTCGCGCTGGCGCTGCATCGCGGCGTCGAAGCCGGCGCCGTCGACGGTGACGCCGCGCTCGCGGCAGACGTCGGCCGTCAGGTCCAGCGGGAAGCCGAAGGTGTCGTGCAGCTTGAAGGCGGTCTCGCCGTCGATGACGGTGGCGCCACTGGCCAGCGCGCCTTCGAGGATCTCCATGCCGTGGGCGATGGTCTGGAAGAAACGCTCTTCTTCCGCCTTCAGCACCTCGGTGATGCGCAGCTTGTCGCGGCGCAGCTCGGGATAGGCCTCGCCCATCTCGACGGCCAGCGCCTCGACCAGCGTGTGGAAGAAGGGCTTGCGCGCGCCGAGCTTGTAGCCGTGGCGGATCGCGCGGCGAGCGATGCGGCGCAGCACGTAGCCGCGGCCTTCGTTGCCGGGGATGATGCCGTCGGCCACCGTGAAGGCGCAGGCGCGGATGTGGTCGGCGATGACCTTCAGGCTCGGGCTCTCGGCGTCGACGTCCTGGCCGCCGGCAGCCTCGACGGCCGACCGGGCCGCGGCCAGCAGGTTCACGAACAGGTCGATCTCGTAGTTGCTGTGCACGTGCTGCAACACCGCGGCCAGGCGCTCCAGGCCCATGCCGGTGTCGACGCTGGGCTTGGGCAGCCGGTGCATCGTGCCGTCTTCGGTGCGGTTGAACTGCATGAAGACGTTGTTCCAGATCTCGATGTAGCGGTCGCCGTCCTGCTCGGGGCTGCCCGGAGGGCCGCCGGCGACGTCCGGGCCGTGGTCGTAGAAGATCTCCGAGCACGGGCCGCAGGGGCCGGTGTCGCCCATCATCCAGAAGTTGTCGCTGGCGTAGCGCGCGCCCTTGTTGTCGCCGATGCGCACGATGCGCTCGGCGGGCAGGCCGATGACCTTCAGCCAGATGTCGTAGGCCTCGTCGTCCTCGGCGTAGACCGTCGCCCAGAGCTTGTCCTTGGGCAGCTTGAAGTGCTCGGTCAGCAGCTCCCAGGCGAAGCTGATCGCGTCCTTCTTGAAGTAGTCGCCGAAGCTGAAGTTGCCCAGCATCTCGAAGAAGGTGTGATGCCGCGCGGTGTAGCCGACGTTCTCCAGGTCGTTGTGCTTGCCGCCGGCGCGGATGCACTTCTGGCTGGTCGTCGCGCGCGTGTACGGCCGCTTGTCGAAGCCGAGGAACACGTCCTTGAACTGGTTCATCCCGGCGTTGGTGAACAGCAGCGTCGGGTCGTCGCCCGGCACCACCGGCGAACTCGGAACGATGGTGTGTCCCTTCGATTCGAAGAACTTCAGGAACGTGGAGCGGATCTCGGAGGCTTTCATGCCGCGGATTCTAAGGTTGGGCCATCGTCCAGAATGGGGGTCAGGAGGTCCGAGATGGCAGACAACACGCGTTCCGTGGGGCTGGTGGCGGCGCTGGTCCTGGCGGCGGGGCTGGCCGCCGGCGGTTACGGCGTCGGCAAGGGGCTGGAGCGTTTCCGCGCCGCCGACCGTTCGGTGACCGTCAAGGGGTTGGCCGAGAAGGATGTCGACAGCGACTACGCCGTCTGGCCGCTCGCGTTCCGGCGCGGCGGTGCCGACTTCGGCGCCGTGCAGCGCCAGCTCGCCGAGGACCGCGACCGCGTCGTCGCCTTCCTGAAGGCCCAGGGTTTCACCGAGGCCGAGATCGAGATCCGGCCGCTGCAGGTGCAGGACCTGTGGGCGCGCGAGTACGGCGGCAACAACCAGCCGCTGCGTTTCCAGGGCACGGCCCAGGTGCTGGTGAAGTCGGCACGGCCCCAGGCCGTCGAAGCCGCGGCGCTGGCGGTGGACCCGCTGATCCAGGCCGGCGTGCAGCTCGGCGGCGACGGCCCGGCCGGGCCTCGCTACCAGCTGCGCGCCTTCAACGAGGCCAAGGCGCCGCTGCTGGCCGAGGCCACGCGCAACGCGCGCGAGCAGGCCGAGAAGTTCGCCGCCGAGGCCGGCGCCACGCTGGGCGGGCTGCGCAACGCCAACCAGGGCGTGATCCAGATCGGCGCGGCGGGCGGCGAGGGCTTCGACGACGGCAGCGCACGCGTCAAGCGGCTGCGCGTCGTCAGCACCTTCGAGTACACGCTGGACTGACCCGGTCCGAGACACCCAGAACCCAAGGACGAACGATGGACGACACCGCTTCCCCGCTGGCCACGCTGGCCGACCCGTCGCTGCTGAAGACCGCCGGCCTGATCGACGGCGAGTGGATCGAGGCCGGCAGCCGCTTCGCCGTGCACGACCCGGCCACCGGCCGCGAACTGGCCCAGGTGGCCAACCTGGGCGCGGTCGACTGCGCCGCGGCCATCGCCGCTGCCGAGCGGGCCTGGGCGCCGTGGCGCGCCAAGACCGCCAAGGAACGCGGCGCGGTGCTGATGCGCTGGTTCGCGCTGCTGCACCAGCACGCCGACGACCTGGCGCGGCTGATGACCGCCGAACAAGGCAAGCCGCTGGCCGAGGCGCGTGGCGAGGTGATCTACGGCGCCAGCTTCATCGAGTGGTTCGCCGAGGAGGCGCGCCGCGTCTACGGCGAGACCATTCCGACGACCGACGGCAACAAGCGCTACCTGGTGATCCGCCAGCCGGTCGGCGTCTGCGCCGCGATCACGCCGTGGAACTTCCCGCTCGCGATGATCACGCGCAAGGTCGCGCCGGCGCTGGCCGCCGGTTGCCCGGTGGTCGTCAAGCCGGCCGAGCAGACGCCGCTGTCGGCGCTGGCGGTGGCCGAACTGGCACAGCGCGCCGGCATGCCGGCCGGCGTCTTCAACGTGCTGCCGGCCGATGCCGAGAACTCCATCGAGATCGGCAAGGTGCTGTGCACCAGCGACGTCGTGCGCCACCTGTCCTTCACCGGCAGCACCGAGGTCGGCCGCATCCTGATGAAGCAGTGCGCGTCGACGGTCAAGAAGCTGTCGCTGGAGCTCGGCGGCAACGCGCCGTTCATCGTCTTCGACGACGCCGACCTCGACAGCGCCGTCGAGGGCGCGCTGGTCAGCAAGTACCGCAACGCCGGCCAGACCTGCGTCTGCGCCAACCGCCTGTACGCCCAGGCCGGCATCCACGACGCCTTCGTCGAGAAGCTGGCGGCACGGGCACGCCAGATCGCCGTCGGCAACGGCTTCGAGCCCGGCGTGCAGCTCGGCCCGCTGATCGACGAGCCGGCGATGGCCAAGGTCGAGGCCCACGTCGCCGACGCGCTGGCGCAGGGCGCGCGCCTGGTGACCGGCGGCGAGCGTGTCGGCGAACGTTTCTTCGCGCCGACGGTGCTGGCCGGCGTGACGCCGGAGATGCGCTGCTCGAAGGAAGAGACCTTCGGCCCGATCGCCCCGGTGATCAAGTTCGAGACCGAGGCCGAGGCGATCGAACTCGCCAACGCCACCGAGTTCGGCCTGGCGAGCTATTTCTACAGCCGCGACATCGGCCGCATCTGGCGTGTCTCGGAGGCGCTGGAGTACGGCATGGTCGGCGTCAACACCGGGCTGATCTCGACCGCCGAGGTGCCGTTCGGCGGCGTCAAGCAGTCGGGCCTGGGCCGCGAAGGCGCGCGCCAGGGCATCGACGACTACCTCGAGACCAAGTACGTCTGCCTCGGCGACATCCTGAAGTAAGGCTTCAGGCTTCCTCGTCGTTGGCCGCCGCGGCCGGGCCGCGGTCGGCCGGCTGCGCGGCGTCGCGGCCGACCGGCGTGAACTGCAGCGCCGCCCCCAGCGCCCGGCGCAGCAGCGGCTCGGCGCTCTTGCCGTGCTCCGGGTACGAAGCCAGCCCGGCGTGCGGCAGCAGGCGCTGCGCGCGCCCGGCGACGCTGAAGGGCTGCGACAGGATCGCCGCCAGCTTGTCCATCACACGCTCGCCGTCGGCCGGCGAGTCGATCCAGGCCAGCAGCACGGCGAACGCGTCGTGGCCGATCGAGGCGACGACGTCGCTGGCACGCAGCGCCGCGCGCAGCCGCACCGCGGCCTTGCGCCGCAGCACGTCGGCCGACTCCTGGCCCAGCGTCTCGGCGACCGCGGCCAGGCCGTCGACGCGCAGCACGATCAGCGCCATCGGCGCCGGCTCGCGCTCGCGCAGCGCCAGCAGATGCGTCATGTGTTCCAGCAGTTGGGCGTGGTTGGGCAGCCCGGTCGGCAGGTCGGTCGAATAGCCCTTGCGCGCCGCGAGACCCAGGCGGCGGCGCTCGATCGCCAGGCGCAGCGCCCGCGGCACGTCGGTGGCGTCGGCCAGCACGTCCTGGACACCGAACTGCAGCAGCTCGACCGCCGCACGCGGCGCCGGTGCGTGCAGCACGACGACGACCGCGGTGTCCAGCACGGCCTGCGCCAGCGCCGGCCAGTCCGGCAGTGCTCCGGGCTCGGCGGTGGCCAGCAGCAGCGCGTCCGGCGGCTGCTCGCGCAGGCGTGCCGCCACCTGCTCGGGCGAATCGCAGTGCTCGACGACGAAGGGACCGTAGGGCGACCCGGCGATCTCCGGGGCCCCGTCGCCCAGGCTGAGAACTCGAAACACTGCATCCATCGCGGCTCCCGCAGCGAGACGGCCTTGTCGCGCACGCGACGCGGGCGGAGGGGATCCCCAGTTCACGGGACCACAACGGGCCGACAGCGGCCCGCGGTCACTGTAACCGCGTGCTGCGACGGTCCCGACATCAGCGCCAAGGCCGCCAACCGGGCCGTCGCGGCTGTTGCGGGCGCGCGACGTTGGTAGTTTTGTGGATGCCGCTAGCGTCACCCCCTTGTCTAACGTCGGGCTGCTGTCGGATTCCCGCGCCGCCGGCAGGCCATCGGCCTGCGTCGCCTGCCTCGGGTCCCGACCGGTTCCTCGTCACACCCGAAGTACAACCAGGAGACTGAACTTGATTTCCAAACCCAGAAGCCTGACCGCCCTCGCGCTGGCTGCCGCGGCCCTGTTCGCCGGTGCCGCGCAGGCTCAGGACGGCAGCGTGCAGATCTACGGCACGCTGGACCTGAGCGTCGACCGCATCAACAAGTCCGAAGGCAACGTCACCGGCACCGTCCAGGGGCTGGCCGGCGCCAACTCGGTCGTCTCGCCCGAGCAGAAGCAGACCCGCCTGGCGCCGAGCATGACGCGCCAGTCGCACCTCGGCGTGCGTGGCACCGAGCCGCTGGGCGGCGGCTGGGAGGCCAAGTTCACGCTCGAAGGCTCGGTCATCGCCGACAACGGCACGATGGGCAACGACGGCCGCATGTGGGGCCGCCAGGCCTGGGTGGCGCTGACGACGCCGGTCGGCGAAGTGCGGCTGGGCCGCCAGGTCTCGCCGATGCTGGCCGCCTACTTCCTGGGCACGCTCGACGGCATCGGCGGCACCGACCTGTTCGCCACCGGCGTTGCGCTGAACAACCTGCAGACCTACCAGGACAACGTCATCAGCTACGGCGTGCGCCAGGGTGCGTGGGCCGGCCGCGTGTCGTACTCGCCGAACGCCGGCGCCGCCGCGCGCATCAGCCCGGTGCGCTCGACGGCGACCAACACCCCGACCGGCACGATCCCGCCGTCGGGCTCGGCGCCGCAGCTGGGCCAGATCCTCGGCGGCCTGACCGCCGGTGCCGAGAGCGACGACGGCCGCGGCAAGACCTGGGGCGCGATGATCGCCTACCTGGGCGACGACCTGAAGGCCGTGGCCGCGTACAACCGCAACGACCTGTCCAACGTGCAGCTCGGCCTGCCGTTCCGCGTCACGCCGCTGTCGCCGGACGGCTTCCTGCCGCTGTTCGCCACCGAGAAGTTCACGAGCTACATGCTCGCCGCGAAGTACAAGTTCGCCTTCGGCACCGAGCTCGGCGGCAGCTACTACCAGGGCCAGCTCGACGAGACCGGCGACACCGACCCGAAGATGCGCGTGCTGGCGATCGCGGCCAAGCACACGATCGGCTCGCTGGACCTCATCGGCCAGGTGATGCAGGCGAAGTTCACCAACTTCACCAAGGGCAAGGACACCGGCTTCATGCTCGGCGCCGACTACAACCTGTCCAAGCGCACCGCGATCTTCGCGCGTGCCGGCCAGGTCAAGGACGACCGCGGCGACATCTCCAACGGCAACCCCTTGCTCGGCGGCGCCGGCCTGGCCGGCGGCCCGGTCGCGCTGCTCGTCCCGCTGGGTTCGACCGAGGTGCCGCTGTTCTCGGGCGCGGGCGTGAACATCGACGCCAAGACCAAGATGTTCGGCGTCGGCATCCGCCACTCGTTCTGATCCACGTCGCCCGGGGCCGCGAGGCCCCGGCCCACCCTGACGCCCCGGCCCGCCGGGGCGTTTTTCATGGTGCGGCGGGCAAAGAAAAAGCGCCTGTCCGGGGGGCAGGCGCTTTATCAGGTTCTGGAGCGGGTGAAGGGAATCGAACCCTCGTATGAAGCTTGGGAAGCTGCCGTTCTACCATTGAACTACACCCGCGCTGGGCCGGCATTCTAGCGCCGCCGCGGCGCTGTCGCGAGATGTCCCCGGCCCGGCGCGGCCGGCGCTCGCTACACTGCGCGCCCTCATGGACGACACACCTTCTCCGCAACGGCCGATCCGCAGCTACGTGCTGCGCGCCGGCCGCATGGGCACCGGACAGCAGCGAGCGCTGGCCGAACTCGGGCCCCGCTACGTGCTGCCCTACGCGGCGCAGCCCCTGGACTTCGCCGCCGTCTTCGGCCGCACGGCACCGGTGGTGCTGGAGATCGGCTTCGGCATGGGCGACGCGACGGCCCAGGTGGCGGCCGCCTCGCCCGAGCGCGACCTGCTCGGCGTCGAGGTGCACGAGCCCGGCGTCGGCGCGCTGCTGCGCCACATCGGCGAACGCGGCCTGGAGAACGTGCGCATCCTGCGCCACGACGCCGTCGAGGTGCTGCGCGAGATGATCCCGCCGGCCTCGCTGGCCGGCGTGCACGTCTGGTTCCCCGACCCCTGGCACAAGAAACGGCACCACAAGCGCCGCCTGATCCAGCCGGCCTTCGTCGAACTGCTCGCCAGCCGGCTGGCGCCCGGCGGCTACCTGCACTGCGCCACCGACTGGCAGCCCTACGCCGAGCAGATGCTGGAGGTGCTGTCGGCCAGCTCGCTGGCCAACACCGCCGCCGGCTACGCCGAACGCCCGGCCTGGCGGCCGCTGACCAAGTTCGAGGCCCGCGGCCTGCGCCTGGGCCACGGCGTCTGGGACCTGGTGTTCACTCGGACCAGCTGACGACGCCACTCCACGCCGTCAGCAGCACGACGCAGCCGAAGACGATGCGATACCACGCGAAGACCGTGAAGTCGTGCGTGGAGATGTAGCGGATCAGCCAGCGGATGCACAGCAACGCGCTGACAAACGCGAAGGCCGAGCCGACGAGGAACATCGGCGCGTCGCCCCAGTGCAGCGCGTCGCGCTGGCGGAACACCGAGTAGGCGCCGGCGCCCATCAGCGTCGGGATGCCGAGGTAGAAGCTGAACTCGGCGGCGCAGCGGCGCGAGAAGCCGAAGAGCATCGCGCCGATGATCGTCGAGCCCGAACGGCTGGTGCCCGGGACCAGCGCCAGGCACTGCACCAGGCCGACCTTCAGCGCGTCCAGCGGCGTCATGTCGTCGACGCTCTCGACACGCGCCCGGCGCGCGCCCTCCAGGTCGCGTTCGCCGAAGGCCCGCCGGTGGCGGCGTTCGACGAGCAGGATGACGATGCCGCCGACGATGAAGGCCGTGGCCACCGGCACCGGGTGGAACAGGTGCTCCTTGACGACCTTGCCCAGCGCCAGGCCGAACACCACCGCCGGCACGAAGGCGATCAGCACGTTGAGCGCGAAGCGCCGCGCCAGCGGGTCGTGGCCGATGCCGGTGACGGTGCGGCCCAGGCGCTGGCGGTACTCCCAGATCACCGCCAGCATGGCGCCGGTCTGGATCGCGATCTCGAAGACCTTGGCGGTCTCGCCGGTGAAGTCGAGCAGGGAGCCGGCGAGGATCAGATGCCCGGTGGAGGAGATGGGGAGGAACTCGGTGAGGCCCTCGACGATGCCCATGACCGCGGCCTTGGCCAGCAGCAGCAAATCCAAAATGCTCGTCCCTTGGAAGCGGCAAAGCGGCCGATCATAGAGGCCGCCGGCGACACGGCCGCCGATGTCACCGCGGCGCGTGCGTGAAGCGCAGGACGAGCGCGCCGGGTCGCCTGCCCGGGCCGCGTCATGCGGCGACGCCGGAAAGCCGCCTTGCGGCCCGGCCGCCGGACTGGGTACAGTCCACTAATGACCTCGAAGTCATTAGATACCCCTCCCCGGCCGCCGCGGCAGCGCCGCAAGCACGCGCGGCCGCAGGAGCTGCTGGACGCGGCGCTCGAGCTGTTCGTGCAGAACGGCTACGCGGCCACCCACTCCGACGAGGTGGCCCGCCGGGCCGGTGTCTCCAAGGGCACGCTCTACCTCTACTTCCCGAGCAAGGAAGAGCTGTTCAAGGCCGTCGTGCGCGCGACGCTGTCCAACCTGATCGCCGAGGGCGCCGAGCTCGCCGAGCACCACCAGGGCTCGACGCGCGAGCTGCTGCTGGCCCTCGGCCGCATCTGGTGGGAGCGCATCGGCAGCCGGCCGGCCGCCGGCCTGCACCGCGTGCTGCTGGCCGAACTGCAGCACTTCCCCGAGCTGCAGCGCTTCTACGCCGACGAGGTCGTGGCGCCGGCCGACCAGCTCTTCGCCCGTGCGCTGCAGCGCGGCATCGAACGCGGCGAGTTCCGCGCCCTGCCGGTCGAGGAGGCCTGCTACGCGCTGATCGCGCCGCTGCTGATGCGCGCGCTGGACGGCGGCACGCTGTGGGCGCCGCCCGTGCGGCCCACCGAGGAACTGCTGGCGCTGCAGATCGACATCCTGCTGCGCGGCATCGAGCGCCGCGACGGGCCGGCCACGGCGCCAAACCCCGGATCGGCGCACGCCGCCAGCGGCGCCTAGAATTCGGACAGCCCGGACTCTGATACCCTGCACGGTATATTGCGATGAACACCGAACTCGCCCGCTTCAACATGATCGAGCAGCAGATCCGCCCCTGGGAGGTGCTGGACGACGGCGTGCTGCAACTGCTGGCGACGGTGCGGCGCGAGGACTTCGTGCCGCCGGCGCTGAAGGCCCTGGCCTTCGCCGACCTGCAGGTGCCGCTGATCGCCGACGAGCCGCACGGCCCGGTGATGCTGGAGCCCAAGATCCAGGCCCGGCTGCTGCAGGAGCTGCAGGTGCAGCGCCACGAGAAGGTGCTGGAGATCGGCACCGGCTCGGGCTTCATGGCCGCGCTGCTGGCGCACCGCGCGCAGCAGGTCTGGACGCTGGAATGCCGCTCGGCGCTGGTCGCCCAGGCGCGCGAGAACCTGCGCCGCGCCGGCGTGACGACGGTCCGGGTCATCGAGGTGACGGCCGAGGACGGCGCCCGCGGCCTGCCCGCCGAGGCGCCGTTCGACGCCATCGTGCTGTCGGGCTCGGTCGCCGCGGTGCCGCGCGCGCTGCTCGAGCAGCTGAAGGTCGGCGGCCGGCTGGCGGCGATCGTCGGCGAGCTGCCGATCATGTGCGCCCGGCTCTACACCCGCGTCGGCCCCGAGGCCTGGTCCGAGGTCGACCTGTTCGACACCGTCGCGCCGCGTCTGCAGGGCTTCGCCGAGCCGACGCGCTTCGCCTTCTGAGCCCGGCATGCCCGCGCGCCGGCCTGCCGTCCATCGCCTGCGGCGGCACGTCGGCCCCTTCCGGGGCGCCGCCCGTCGCATGACGGCAGCGGCGCCGGCCCGTCGGCGCTAGAACCGCGGCTCGTCCCGCCGAAACACGAAGAACCGAGGGAACCCGTTTCATGCGTCCGCTCCTCACCCGTCTCGCCCTGGCCAGCGCCGTCGCGTTCGCGCTGCCGGCGGCCGTCCACGCCCAGAGCCTGTCCGAGCTGTACCAGGCCGCCCGCGCCTACGACGCGTCCTACCTGGCCGCACGCGCACAGGCCGACTCGGCCGAGTACCAAGTCGCCCAGACGCGTGCGCTCAACCGCCCGGCTGCGGCGCTGAACGCCAGCGCCACCGGCAGCGACTCCCGCCCCGACGGCGTCGAGCGCGGCACCTACAACACCGCCCGCGCGTCGATCGACGCCAGCCTGCCGCTGTTCAACCGCTCCAACTCGGTCGCGATCGAGCAGGCCGAGCGCTCGCTGGCGGCCACCCAGGCGGCGCTGGAAGCGGCCGAGCAGGACCTCGTCGTGCGCGTCGCCCAGGCCTATTTCGACGTGCTCGCGGCGCAGGACGCGCTGGCGACCACGCGCGCGAGCAAGACCGCGATCACCGAGCAGCTGGCCTCGGCCAAGCGCAACTTCGAGGTCGGCACCGCGACGATCACCGACACCCGCGAAGCCCAGGCCCGCTACGACCTCGTGCTCGCCGAGGAGATCGCCGCCGAGAACCTGCTGCTGACGCGGCGCACCGCGCTGGACACCCTGGTCGGCCGCCTCGGCACCGACCCGAAGCCGCTGGCCACGCCGGTCGTGCTGCCCGAACCCAGCCCGGCCGACCCCGAGCAGTGGGTGCGCAGCGCGCAGGGCGACCACCCGGCGATCCGCCGCGCCCAGGTGGCCTACGACATCGCCCGCCTCGAGACCGAACGCGCCCGTGCCGGCCATCTGCCGACGCTGGACCTGGTGGCCTCGGCCGAGCGCCAGCGTGTCGGCGGCAGCTCGGTGGCGCTGAACAACGCCGGCGGCGCCACCAACACCTACAGCATGGGCCTGCAGTTCAAGCTGCCGCTGTACGCCGGCAACGCGACGCAGAACCGCGTGCGCGAGACGCTGCTGCTGGAGGAGAGCTCGCGCAACGAGCTGGAATCGGCGCGCCGCAACGTCGCGCTGAACGCGCGCACCGCCTTGTTCGCGGTGCAGTCGGGCATCGCCCAGGTCCGCGCCTACGAGGCCGCCGAGGCCTCGAGCAAGCTGTCGCTGGAAGCCACGCAGCTCGGCTACCGCGTCGGCGTGCGCGTCAACCTCGACGTGCTCGACGCCCAGACCCAGCTCTACGCCACCCAGCGCGACCTGGCGCGCGCGCGTTACGACGTCATCGTCAACACGCTGCGGCTGCGCCAGGCGGCCGGCCGGCTGGGCCTGACCGACGTCGAGTCGGTCAACGCGCTGCTGGCGCGCTGACGCCCGGTAGCAGCTCGACGATCGCGCGCGCCATGCGTTCGGCGGCGCCGCGGTGCTGGGCCGAGAAGGCCAGCGCAGCGGCCACACGCTCGGCGCGCGCCGGGTCGAGAGCCAGCGCCACCGCCTGCGCGACGCCGTCGGCCATGTCGGCCGCACGCAGCGCGGCGCCGGCGGCCAGCGACATCTCGGCGGCCTGCGCGAAGTTGAAGGTGTGCGGCCCCATCACCAGCGGGCAGCCGCAGGCCGCGGCCTCGATCAGGTTCTGCCCGCCCAGCGGCGCGAAGCTGCCGCCCAGCAGCGCCGCGTCGGCGGCGGCGTAATACAGCGGCATCTCGCCGATCGAGTCGCCGAGCCAGACGTCGGCACCGGCCGCGTCGGCCGGCGGCGTCTCGCCCCAGCCGCTGCGGCGCCGCACCGACAGCCCGGCGGCGGCGGCCATCTGCGCCACGGCGTCGAAACGCTGCGGATGGCGCGGCACCAGCAGCAGCAGCGGCCGCGGCGCGTCCAGGCGCTTCCAGGCGGCCAGCAGCAGCTCCTCCTCGCCTTCGCGTGTCGACGCCGCCAGCACCACCGGCCGGCCCGCCGCAGCGCGCCAGGCGCGGCCGCGCTCGACCAGCGCCGGGTTCGGCGAGACGTCGAACTTCAGGTTGCCCATGACCTGCGGCGACGGCGCGCCGCTGGCCTCGAGCCGGCGCGCGTCGTCGGCGGTCTGCGCCAGCACGCGCGAGAAGCTCGCCGCCGCCGGACGCAGCAGCGCCTGCAGGCGCTGGCCCTTGGCGAAGCTGCGTTCGGACAGGCGCGCGTTGGCCAGCACCATCGGTACGCCGGCTTCGAGCGCGGCGTCGAGCAGGTTGGGCCAGATCTCGGTTTCCATCAGCACGCCGACCGCCGGCCGGTGGCGGCGCAGGAAGCGCCGCACCGCGCCCGGCGTGTCGTAGGGCAGCCAGACCTGGGCGTCGCCGGGTTGCAGCAGCGCCGCGCCGGCTTCGCGGCCGGTGGCGGTGCCGTGCGTCAGCAGCAGGCCGCGCTCCGGCGCGAGCCGGCGCAGCGCGTTCAGCAGCGGCTCGCTGGCACGCGTCTCGCCCAGCGACACGGCGTGCACCCAGATGCGGCCGCTGCGGCCGTCGCCGACGCCGCCGGTGGCGAAACGTTCGTTCCAGGCGCTGCGGTACGGCGGCTCGTGGCGCCCGCGCCACCACAGCTTGCCGACGTACAGCGGCGCGGCCAGGCGCAGGCCGGTCGAGTAGACCCAGCGGGCGAAAGCGCCGTCAGCAGCCATGTCGGGTTCCGCGGCGGGAAGAAGGCCCGCCTTGCGCTCAGTGCGCGGCGGCCTCCACGCGGGCGTCGGCCTTCACGGCGCGCAGCGCGGCCATGAAGTCGCCCTGGATGCGCTCCAGCGCCTCGGGCGTGTGGCCCTCGAAACGCAGCACCAGCACCGGCGTCGTGTTCGACGCGCGGATCAGTCCGAAGCCGTCGGCGAAGTCGATGCGCAGGCCGTCGACGGTGCCGAGCTCGCCGCCGGCCAGCGCCAGCCGGCCGTCGGCGGCACGCGCCAGCAGCTCGGCGACGACGCGGTGGTTCTCGCCCTCGGCGCAGGGCACGTTGAGCTCGGGCGTGCTGAAGCTCGTCGGCAGCGCGTCGAGGAATGCGCTGGGGTCGGCCTCGCGCGACAGGATCTCCAGCAGCCGCGCCGCGGTGTACATCGCGTCGTCGAAGCCGTACCAGCGTTCGCCGAAGAACAGGTGGCCGCTCATCTCGCCGGCGAACGGCGCGCCGGTCTCCTTGAGCTTGGCCTTGATCAGCGAGTGCCCGGTCTTCCACAGCAGCGGCACGCCGCCGGCGGCGCGGATCGCCTCGGGCAGGCGCTGCGAGCACTTGACGTCGAAGATGATCTCGGCGCCCGGGTGGCGCGACAGGATGTCGCGCGCGAACAGCATCACCTGGCGGTCGGGGTAGATGACGTTGCCGCCGGCGGTGACCACGCCCAGGCGGTCGCCGTCGCCGTCGAAGGCCAGGCCGAGCTCGGCGCCGGTGGCGTGCACGACCTTGATCAGGTCGGCGAGGTTCTCGGGCTTGGACGGGTCCGGGTGGTGGTTCGGGAAGTCGCCGTCGACCTTGGAGTACAGGTCGATGACCTCGCAGCCCAGGGCCTTCAGGATGCCGGGCGCGCTGGCGCCGGGGATGCCGTTGCCCGAGTCGACGACGATCTTCATCGGCCGCGCGAGCTGGCAGTCGGAGACGATGCGCTGGGTGTACTCGGCCAGGATGTCCATCGCCGCGCTGCGGCCCGGGGCCTGCACGTAGTCCTCGGCCTCGATGCGGCGCTTCAGGCGCTGGATGTCCTCGCCGTAGATGGCGCGGCCGCCGAGCACCATCTTGAAGCCGTTGTAGTCCTTCGGGTTGTGGCTGCCGGTGACCTGGATGCCCGAATTGCAGCCGTGTTCGCCGCGTGTCGCGGCGACGTAGTAGAGCATCGGCGTCGTCACCGCGCCGAGGTCGACGACGTCCAGGCCGGTCGACACCAGGCCGCGCACCAGCGCCGCCGCCAGACCCGGACCCGAGAGCCGGCCGTCGCGGCCGACGGCCACGGCGCGCTCGCCGGCGGCCAGCGCCTCGGTGCCGAAAGCCCTTCCGAGATGCTCCGCGAACGTTTCGTCGATCGTCTGGCCGACGATGCCGCGGATGTCATAGGCCTTGAACACCGAGGAATGGACTTGCATGGAAGGCGGGCCGGGGGCCGGGTGGAAGTCGCGGGCGATTGTAGGCAGCGGCCGGGCGGGCCGGCTTGCGCCGCGGCGCGGCCGTCTCAGAACGGGAACAGCAGCGGCAGCAGCGCCACGCAGACGATGCCGACGACCACCGTGAACGGCACGCCGATCTTCACGAAGTCGGCGAAGCGGTAGCGCCCCGGGCCCAGCACCAGCGTGTTCACCGGCGAGGACACCGGCGTCATGAAGGCCGCCGACGCCGCCAGCGCGACCATCATCGCGAAGGGCTCGGGCGCGCAGCCCAGGCGCTCGGCCAGCCCCAAGCCGATCGGCGCCATCAGCACCGCGGTCGCGGTGTTCGAGACGAAGAGCCCCACCAGCGCCGTCAGCACGAACAGCCCGGCCAGCGCCGCGCGTGGCGAGGCCTCGCCGGTGGCCGCGAGCATCGCGCCCACCAGCCAGTCGATGCCGCCGGTCTTCTGCAGCGCGACGGCGAACGGCAGCATGCCGACGATCAGCATCAGGCTCTGCCAGTGGATCGCGCGGTAGGCCGACTCGGCGTCGATGCAGCGCACCGCGCCCATCGCCAGGCAGCCCAGCAGCGCCGCGACGACGTTGGGCACCAGCCCCGAGACCATCAGCGCGACGGTGGCCGCCAGCACCGCCAGCGCCAGCGGCGCGCGCGACGCGGCCGGCGCGACGTCGTCGACCTCGGCCGGCAGCGTCAGCACGACGAAGTCGCGCGCCGCGCCGGCCAGGCCGCGGATGTCCTTCCAGGCGCCGGCCACCAGCAGCGTGTCGCCCATCCTCAGCTTGGCGTGCAGCGGATCCTCGTCGACGAGGTGGCCGCCGCGGCGCAGGCCGATGACGTTGATGCCGCGCTGCGAGCGCATGCGCAGCTCGAGGATCGACTGGCCGATCACCGCCGCACCCGGCGGCACCAGCAGCTCGGCCAGGCCGATCTCGCGCGACAGGCGCGAGAAGTAGTCGCGCCGGAACGGCAGCTCGGTGAAGCCCATCGCCTCGACGACACGCTGCGCCTGGGCCGCCCCGTCGGGCGCGGCGAAGTCGGCCAGCAGCACGTCGCCGGGCAGGATCTGCTGGTGCGCCGAGGTGTCGACCACCGTCGGCCCGAGCCCGCGCTCGCGCTCGATGGCGATGACGTTGGCGCCGTGGCGCGCGCGCAGCTCCAGCTCGCCCAGCGTGCAGCCGACGGCCGGCGACGCGGCCGGCACACGCAGGCGCCGCGTGCGGTCGAGCAGGCCGTAGTCGGCGGCCAGCTCGCGCAAGCGCCGGCGCCGGCCCTCGCCGTCGCGGCGCGGCGCCTCGCGTTCGGCCAGCCAGCGCCGCGCCACCAGCATGTAGCCGATGCCCAGCACCAGCAGCACCGCGCCCATCGGCGTGAAGTCGAAGAAGCCGAAACCCTCGTGGCCGCGGCGGTGCAGCTCGGCCTGCACGACGAGGTTGGGCGGCGTGCCGACCAGCGTCAGCATGCCGCTGAGCAGCCCGGCGAAGGCCAGCGGCATCATCAGCCGCCCCGGCGCGCTGCCCACGCGCGCGGCCACGCGCAGCGCCACCGGCACGAAGATCGCCACCACCGCCGTCGAGCTCATCACCGAGCCCAGCGCCGCGGTCGCGGCCATCAGCAGCGCCAGCAGCCGGGCCTCGCGGCCGCCGGCACGCGCCACCAGCCAGTCGCCGACGCGGTGCGCGATGCCGGCCCGCGCCAGCGCCTCGCCGATGACGAAGAACAGCGCGATCAGGATCACGCCCGGCTCGCTGAAGCCGGCCAGCGCCTCGGGCAGCGTCAGCGTGCCGCCCAGCACCAGCAGCGTCAGCGCCGCCATCGCCACCACGTCCATGCGCGGGCGATTGAGCACGAAGCAGACGACGCAGCCGGCCAGCAGCGCCAGCACCCAGACGGTTTCGGGAGTCATCGACGGCGCACCCGGGCGGCGGGTGCGGGGGCGGATTGCAAAGGGCGCGATCTTCGCCCGGCCACCGCCCGCGCCGCGCGTGTCCCCTGCCCGCCCTAGGACATCGCTGCAGCGGTGGACATGTCCGGAAACGGCGAGTCCGCGTCAGCCCGCCCCCTATCATGGGCCGCATGTTCCCCGACCCCGACGCCGCCTACCTCGCGCTCGCCGCCCGCGACGCGCGTTTCGACGGCCGCGTGTTCGTCGGGGTCACCAGCACCGGCATCTACTGCCGCCCGGTGTGCCGCGTGCGCACGCCGCGGCGCGAGAACTGCCGCTTCTTCGCCAGCCCGGCGCAGGCCGAGGCCGCGGCCTTCCGCCCCTGCCTGAAGTGCCGCCCGGAGATCGCGCCCGGGCTGTCGGCGATGGACTCCTCCGACGCGCTGGCCGGCTGCGCCGCGCGCGCGATCGAGGCCGCGGTGCAGGCCGGCGAGCCGGTCGTGCTGCCGGCGCTGGCCGCACGCCTGGGTGTCGGCGAGCGCCATCTGCGCCGCATCTTCGCCGCCGCGCACGGCGTCGCGCCGCGGGAGTACCTCGCCACCCAGCGCCTGCTGCTGGCCAAGCAGCTCTTGACCGACACGACGATGCCGGTGGCCCAGGTCGCGCTGGCCAGCGGCTTCGAGAGCCTGCGGCGTTTCAACGCCGCCTTCCTGGAACGCTACCGCCTGGCGCCGACGGCGCTGCGCCGCGCGCGCGGCGAGACCCCGGCCGAGCCGGTGCTGCGCCTGGCCTGGCGGCCGCCCTACGACGTCGAGGCGATGCTCGGTTTTGCCGCGCGCCGCGCGCTGGCCGGCGTCGAGCAGGTCGAGGGCCTGGCCTGGCGGCGCACGCTGGCCTGGCCGCAGCGCGGCTCGGTGCTCGACGGCTGGATCGAGGCGCGTTTCGTGCCCGAGCGCCACGAGGTCCATCTGCGCGCCGCGCCGGCCTTGGCCCCGGTGCTGGGCGCCGTGCTGCGCCGCGTGCGCGAGGCGCTGGACCTGGACGCCGACCCGGCGCCGATCGCCGCGGCGCTGGCCGCCGCCGGCCTGGCGGCCGAGGGCCAGCGCCTGCCCGGCGCCTTCGACGGCTTCGAGACCACGGTGCGCATCGTGCTCGGCCAGCAGGTCACGGTGGCCGCCGCCGGCACGCTGGCGGCACGCCTGGTGCGGCGCTACGGCCGCCCGGTGCCGACGCCGTTCGCCGCGCTGACGCACGCCTTCCCCGACGCCGCGGCGCTTGCCGCCGCCGACCCCGACGAACTCGGCCGCCTGGGCCTCGTGCGCCAGCGTGTGCGGGCGCTGCAGGCGCTGGCCGCGGCGGTGGCCGACGGTTCGCTGAAGCTCGAACGCGGCGCGCCGCTGGCGCCGACGCTGGCCACGCTGGCCGCCCTGCCCGGCTTCGGCCCCTGGACCGTGCAGCTCGTCGCACTGCGTGTGCTCGGCTGGCCCGATGCCTGGCCCGCCGGCGACGCCGGCCTCGCCGCCGCGCTGGGCAGCCGCGACGCGCGTGAACACGAACGCGCGGCCGAGGCCTGGCGGCCCTGGCGCGCCTATGCCGCGATGGCGCTCTGGCGCCCTGGAGACACCCGATGAGACACCCCCGACTCCAGGCGCAGTCGCGCCTGGACACGCCGCTGGGCCCGGTGACGCTGGCCGCCAGCGCCCACGGCCTGGCCGGCCTGTGGTTCGACGCCCAGCGCCACCACCCCGGCGCGCTGGACCTGCCGGTCGACCCGGCGCATCCGCTGATCGCCCGGGCGGCGGCCGAGCTGGCGGCCTACTTCCGTGGCGACGGCGCCGGCTTCACGGTGCCGCTGGACGCCGAAGGCACGCCGTTCCAGCACGCCGTCTGGGACCAGCTGCGCGCCATCGCCGCCGGCACGACGACGAGCTACGGCGAGATCGCGCGCCGCATCGGCCGGCCCAGCGCGGTGCGCGCCGTCGGCGCGGCGGTCGGCCGCAACCCGCTGTCGATCGTCGTGCCCTGCCACCGCGTCGTCGGCGGCAGCGGTGCCCTGACCGGCTACGCCGGCGGGCTGGAACGCAAGCAGGCCCTGCTGGCGCTGGAGCGCGGGGCCGCACGGTGACGCGGCGCGACCTCGCCGAGCTCTTCGTGCTCGCGTCGCTGTGGGGCGGCTCGTTTCTCTTCATGCGCCTGGGCGCGGCCGACTTCGGCCCTGCGGCGCTGGTCTTCGTGCGTGTCGCCGGCGCGGCGCTGATGCTGCTGCCGCTGGTGCTGCTGCGCGGCGAAGGTGCGGCGCTGGCCCGCCACTGGCGGCCGATCGCCGTCGTCGGGCTGCTGAACTCGGCGCTGCCCTTCGCCTGCTACATGGTCGCGGCGCTGGTGCTCAGCGCCGGGCTGTCGTCGATCTTCAACGCCACGACGCCACTCTGGGCGGCGCTGATCGCCTGGGCCTGGCTCGGCGACCGGCCGACCCGGCCGCGCCTGCTGGGGCTGGCGATCGGTTTTGCCGGCGTGCTGGCCGTCGGCCTGCACAACGCGAGTTTCAAACCCGGCGAACACGGCGTCAGCGCGGCCGCCGGCATCGTGCTGTGCCTGGTGGCGACGCTGTGTTACGGCATCGCCGCCAGTTACACCAAGAAGCGCCTGGGCGGCGTGCCGCCGATGGCGGTGGCCGGCGGCAGCCAGCTCGCCGCGGCGGTGTTCACGCTGGGCCCGGCGCTGTGGTGGTGGCCGGCGCAGATGCCGGGTGCCGCGGCCTGGGGCGGCGCGGCGGTGCTGGCCTTCGCCTGCACCGGCTTCGCCTACTGGCTGTTCTTCCGCCTCGTCGCGCATGCCGGACCGGCGAACGCGGTCTCGGTGACCTTCCTGGTGCCGGCCTTCGCGGTGCTGTGGGGCTGGCTGTTCCTCGGCGAGCGCCTGTCGGTGGCGACGGTGGCCGGCTGCGCCGTCGTGCTGCTGGGCACGGCGCTGGCCACCGGCGTGCTGCCGCGGCGGCGGGCTTGAATTCGGCGGCGCACGCCCCAGCTTCCGAGCATGCCCACCGAAACCGTCCGTCTCCCCGCCCGCCTGCACACGCTGGCCGCGATGGCCGCGCTGCTCGAACGCCTGGAGCGTCAGCCGCGTTCGGCCAGCGCCGGGCAGTACCGCGGGGTCGTGCAGCAGGTCCGCGAGCTGCTCGCCGAAGCCGAAGGCGACGAGGCCCTGCCGGCGCTGCTGGCCATCGCCCCGGCGACCGCCGAGCTCTACGAGAACCTGCACTACGAACACGCGGGGCTGTGCCGCTCGCCGCTGGAAGACGCACTGAACGCCGAACTCGCGGCGTCGGCGGCGATCACCGCGGCCCGCGGCCGCTGAGCGCCCCCGGCCACCCAAGGCCGGGGCCGGCATCGGACAATGGCGGGTTGCCCGAACCCGCCCGCATGGCCGACCTGCATCTCGACGACCTCGAAGCCGCCATCAACTGGTGGCGCGACCGCTCCCCCTCGCCCGACGGCGTGACCGCCTGCGCCGAGGTGCGGGCGCTGGCCGAGGTCTACGCGCCGCTGGTGCGCGAACGCCGCAGCACGGTCGACGAAGACACTCTGCCGCCGGCGGCCCGCGCCGCCTGGCTCGCCTGGTACGCCAGCACACCCGACGCGCCGTGCATCGCGATCTGCTCGACGACGCAGGGCGACGCGATCTGCAAAGGCTGCGGCCGGACCTTCGACGAAGTCCAGCACTGGACCGTGATGACCCCCGCCGAGAAGCGCGCCGTCTGGCGCCGCATCACCGCCGACGGCACGGCCTGGCGCTTCAACCGTTATGCCGAACGCGCCGCGCGGGGGACGCGTTGAGCGCGCTGGGGCCTGCGACCGGGCGCGACGAGCCGGCTCCCGAACCCTTTCCCGCGCCGCCGCCCGGCCGCGCCGCCCGGCTGGCCGACAGCGGCCGGCGCATCGCCCCGCTGGCCTGGCCGGTGTTCGTCGGCCAGCTCTCGGTGCTGGCCTTCAGCACCGTCGACACCGTGCTCGTCGCGCGCCACTCGGCCGCCGACCTGGCGGCGCTGGCCGTCGGCAGCGCCGCCTACATCACGACCTTTGTCGGCTTCATGGGCGTGGTGATGGCGCTGGCGCCGATCGTCGGCCAGCTCTTCGGTGCCGGCCGCCCGGCCGACGCCGGGCGCCAGCTGCACCAGGCGGTGTGGATCGCGCTCGCCTTCTCGGCGATCGGCTGCGCGCTGCTGCTGTTCCCGACGCCGTTCCTGGCGCTGGCCCAGGCCACGCCCGAGCAGGCCGACAAGGTGCGCGGCTACCTCGCGGCGCTGGCGGTGGCGCTGCCGGCCTCGCTGCTGTTCACCGCCTACCGCGCGTTCAACGTCGCGGTGTCGCGGCCCAAGGCGGTGATGGCGCTGCAGCTCGGCGCGCTGGCCTTCAAGATCCCGCTGTCGACGGCGCTGGTGTTCGGCGTGCCGGCGCTCGGCCTACCGGCGCTGGGGGTGCTGGGCTGCGGCATCGCCACCGCGGTGGCGATGTGGGCGCAGACGATCGCCGCCTTCGCGCTGCTGCGCCGCGACCGCTTCTACGACGCCTTCCAACTGCGCGGCCGCGGCCTGGACGCGCCCGACCGGCCGGCGATCGGCGCTCAGCTGCGCCTGGGCCTGCCGTCGGGCGCGGCGGTGCTGGTCGAGGTCTCCGGCTTCACCTTCATGGCGATCTTCATCGCCCGCCTGGGCGAGACGCCGGTGGCCGGGCACCAGATCGCGGCCAACCTGGTGTCGCTGCTGTTCATGCTGCCGCTGGCCATCGCCAACGGCGCGGCCACGCTGGTCGCGCAGCGCATCGGCGCGCGCGACCTGCCGGCGGCGCGCCGGCTGGGCTGGCACGGCGTGATCATCGGCGCCGGGCTGGCGGTGTTCAACGGCGGCGCGCTGTACCTGCTGCGCGAGCCGGTCATCGGCCTGTACACGCGCGACCTCGCGGTGGTGGCCGCGGCGCTGCCGCTGCTGGCCTTCGTCGCGCTGTTCCACATCGCCGACGCGACGCAGACCGTGGCCGCCTTCGTGCTGCGCGCCTGGCGCATCGCCACCGTGCCGCTGGTCATCAACGCCACGGCGCTGTGGGGCGTCGGGCTGGGCGGCGGCTACCTGCTGGCCTTCGACCCGCTGGGCGTGGTGCCGCCGGCGCTGCACGGCGCGCCCGGCTTCTGGATCGCGTCGACGGCGGGGCTGGTGCTCACCGCGGCGGCGCTGTCGGCCTTCCTCGCCTGGACGCTGCACCGGCAGCGCCGCGCGGCGGCCTGAGTCAGGCCGACAGCGGCAGCGACAGCGTGAAGCAGCTGCCGCCGCCGTCGCGCGGCGTGCAGCGCACGCTGCCGCCGTGGCGCTCGGCGATCTGCCGCACCAGCGCCAGCCCGAGGCCGACGCCGCCCTCGCGTTCGGCATGGCCGGGCAGGCGGAAGAAGGGCTCGAAGATGCGCTCGCGGTAGGCCTCGGGCACGCCCGGGCCGCGGTCGGCGACCCGCAGCTCGGCCTGGCCGCCGACGGCCACGACCTGTGCCTCGACCTCGTCGCCGCCGTAGCGGCGGGCGTTCTCCAGCAGGTTGCGCACGGCACGCCGGATCAGGCGCTCGTCGCCGGCGACACGCAGGTCCTCGCCCTGGGCCGTGGCCTGCACACGCGCGGCCTCCTCGGCGGCGACCGCCAGCAGGTCCACCGGGTCGCGGCGGTCGACGCTCATCGCGGCGTCCAGGCGGCTGGCCAGCAGCACCTCCTCGACCAGCGCGTCGAGCTCGGCGATGTTGGTGTCGATCTCGCGGCGCAGCGCCTCGCGCTGCTCGGGCGTGGCCTCGTCGGCCATCGACACCGCCATCTTCAGCCGCGCCAGCGGCGAGCGCAGCTCGTGGCTGGCGTTGGCCAGCAGGCTCTGGTGCGAACGCAGCAGCGCCTCGATGCGCGACGCGGCGCGGTTGAAGCTGGCCCCCAGCGCCGCGACCTCGTCACGCCCGTCCTCGGCGACGCGCTGCTGCAGGTGGCCGGCACCGAAGGCCTCGACACCACGCTTGAGCGCCTCCAGCCGCCGCGTCAGCCGGCGCACCACCGGGTAGGCGCCGGCGGCCACCGCGGCGAACAGCACGACCAGCAGCGCCGCCAGCCCCAGGCCGTCGAAAGCCGGCCCCGGCGGCAGCCAGGGGTTGCGCGGCTGCAGGCCGCCGAAACGCGGGACCTCGCGCCCCGGGCCGGCATCGCCGGGGCCTCCGGGACCGCCGGGCTCGCCCGGATCGCCGGCCGCGCCGGGGTCGCCGTCGGGCCGCGGCAGCGCGCCACGCATCAGCTGCGGGCGCAGCACCCACAGCGTGCGGCCGTCGTCCAGACGGATCGGGTAGGCGCGCCCGGCACCGGGGCCGCCGCCCTGGCGGCGCACGAAGGAGTCGGAGGCACCGAGGCGCCGGCCGCGCGCGTCGTCCAGCGCCATCGGCAGGCGCAGGCGCTCGGACCACTCGCGCAGCGCCTCGGCCTGCACCTCGGCCGGCGCGTCGGCACGCGGCAGCGAGCGCTGCAGCAGCTCGCCCCACGCGGCCACACGCTCCTGCAGCGTGCTCTGGGCCCGCGCACGCTCCTGCTCGAGATGGTTCTGCAGCAGCCAGACCGACACCAGCGCGAACAGCGCCAGCGCCGCCACCACCGTCAGGTAGATGCGGATGTAGAGCGAGCGCATCTCAGCGCCGCCCGCCCGTCGCGGCGCTCATTCGGCGTCCTGCTTCTTGGCGAAGACGTAGCCCGCGCCGCGCACCGTCAGCACGCGTTTCGGGTTCTTCGGATCGTCCTCGATGACCGCACGGATGCGCGAGATGTGCACGTCGATGCTGCGGTCGAAGGCCTCCAGCGGATGGCCCTTCAGCGCGTCCGTGATCTGGTCGCGCGACAGCACGCGCCCCGGGCTCTGCGCCAGCACGACGAGCAGGTCGAACTGGTGGCTGGTCAGGTCGCAGGGCTGGCCGTCCAGGCGGGCCTGGCGCGCGCCGAGGTCGACCTCCAGGCGGCCGAAGCGCAGCACCTCGTCGCCGGCGGGCTCGGGCGCGGCGCGGCGCAGCAGCGCCTTCACGCGCGCCAGCAGCTCGCGCGGCTCGAAGGGCTTGGGCAGGTAGTCGTCGGCGCCGAGCTCCAGGCCGACGATGCGGTCCATCGGCTCGCCGCGCGCGGTCAGCATCAGCAGCGGCAGGCGGCGCGTGCGCGCGTCCGAACGCAGCTCGCGCGTGAGGTCCAGGCCGTCGCCGTCGGGCAGCATCAGGTCCAGCAGCAGCGCGTCGTAGGCGCGATGGCGCAGCTGTTCGCGCCCGGCGGCCAGCGAGCCGGCGGTGTCGACCTCGAAACCGTTGCGGCGCAGGTAGTCGCCGACCATCGTGGTCAGGCGGGAGTCGTCGTCGATCAGCAGCAGTCGGCTCGTCACGGGGCGTTCTCGAACGAAAAGAGCCCCGGGGCCGAGGCCGCGGGGCGAAGGCTTCATGTCAAAGCCACAGGAGGAAAAGGATAACGATGGCAGGAAGGGCTGTCAGCGCCGCGGCGGGTCGCTGCGGCCGCGGCGGTTGTCCATCGCCTCGCGGCGTTCCTTCATCGTGTCGGCGATCTGCTGGCGCTGCTCGACGCTCAGCACGCGGCTGACCTCGAGCATGGCCTGCGTCGAACGCTGGCTGGACTGGTCATGCAGGGCCAGCATCTTCTGGCGCAGCGCCTCGACGGCTTTCGGATCGACCGTCGGCTGGACGAAAAGTTCCGCGAACTGCTCGCCCAGGCGGCGGGCGTCGGCGCGCTGGCGCGACAGATCGTCCTGCGCCGAGCCGACGATCTCGCGGATCTGGCGGCGCTGCGCGGGGGTCGCGTCGACCTCGTCGAGCAGGCGCTGCAGCATCGCCGGGTGGCCGAGCCAGGGCAGGCCGCCGGCGCGGTCCATGCCGGGCCCGCCCATCGGGCCGCCGGCCATCGACACCGGATGGGCACCGCCGGGCGGCGCGGCGACGGCGGCGATGCCGGCGCCGAGCAGCGCGGCGCAGGCCAGGGTTCGGAGGGCGCTCGGGAGCGGGAAACGGGAGGTGGGCTTCATCGCGGCAGCTTTCGGCAGAGTGGATGACGGCATGGGATCCACTGTGCCGGGGCCCCGTGTCGGCGCGGTGCCGGGCGGGTAAAGAAGCTTGTCGCCGCCGCCGGCGGCGCCGGCCGCTCAGGGCGTGGCCGGCTGCACGCGCACGAGGCGGCGTTCGAGGCGGAAGCCCGGCGTCGCGCTGCGCAGGTCCAGGCGCACCAGCAGGCCGCTGCTGCGGTCGACGACGATGGCGCCTTCCAGGCGCGAGCTGAACTCGCCGTTCTGCGCGTCGCCGAAGAGCTCGACGACGGCGACGTCGAAAGCGCGGCCGGCGATGGTCTGCCGTCCGGTGGCCACGACCTGACCGCGCACCAGCGCGCGGGCATACGGGTCGCCGGAGATGCGCAGCTCGCCGGCGAGCACGTCGCCGAGCGCGATGTCGCGGCGGAACAGGCGCTGCCACGCGAGCTCGCCGGCCGGCGCGGCGACGACGTTGCCCAGCGGGTCCTGGCGCCAGGGCCGCGACGGGCCGGTCTGGCTGACGCGGAACTCGAAGACGTCGCGGCGCAGCGACATCACCTGCAGCGCCCACTCGCCGGAGGCCCCGCGGGCGCTGGTGCGCTCCTCGTAGACGAGGCGGTCGCCGGAAGCGATCGGCAGCGCCGCCAGGCGCTCGGGCGGCAGCTCGTCGGTGTGCGCGCAGCCCTGGCGATGCGCCGCGGTCTTCATCGCCTCGTAGCGCCCCTGGAGCTGCGCCAGCTCGCCGGCCTCGTGGCCATTGGGGCGCAGCGCGAACAGCGCCGGCCAGAAGATGCTGACGCCGACGCCCAGCGCGACGATGTTGCGCCCGGCGATGTCGTCGACGGCATAGGCGACATCGGCGGCACGCTGCTGCACGGCGTCGCTCTCGTCGGCCAGGCGCACGCAGTCCCAGGCGGCAAAGTCGGCCGGGTCCACCGGCTGCGGCCGCACGTCGACGGAACGCGTGGCGCACCCGGCGACGGCAAGGCCGACGAGGCAGGTGGCAAGGCGTGTCGGCAGGCGCGTCATGAAGCGGGGCATTTTGCCTGCGCTCGAAGACGCCGCAAGCCCGCGGCCCGCGGCGCCCGGGCCGCGGGCGGGGTCAGGAGCCGGCAGGCGCCGAGGCGGGCGGCGCCGCACGCGCGCCGCCACGGCGCTCGGCCAGGCGCTTCTTCGCCGCGGCACGTTCCTCGGGGCTCATCTGCTGCCAGCGATCACGCAACTTCTCGCGCGCCTGCGCCTGCTGCTCGGGCGACATCGACTCCCAGCGCTCCTTCATCGCCTCGCGGCGCTCGCCGCCGGCCGGCTGGGCCAACGCCGGGACCGACAGCGACGCGGCGGCAGCCAGCGCGAGCACGGACACGAACCTGTTCATCGGGGCACTCCTCGGGTGGCACGGCGGCGGATGCCGCCTGCGTTTCAATGCGGCGCCCACCGGCGCCGTTGACCGCGGCGCCGCACGGGCACGCAAAGAAACGTGTCTGCGGCGCTAGCATGACCGCATCCGCCCGCCTTCGCCGCCGTGCCGCACCCGCACCGTCCGCTGCTGCCCCTGCTCGTCCTGGCCTGCACCGCCGCCCTGCCCCGGCCCGCGGCGGCCGACTGCACGCTGGTCTTCGGCCAGGGCCGCCACGTCGACGCCGCCGACACCGAGGCCGCGCGCCAGTGGGACGGCATCAACCTGGCGTTCAACCAGCGTGTCGCGCAGGTGCTGGGCGAGCGCGGCGAGACGGCGCTGCCGCTGGTCGCGCGTGTGGCCGCCGACGACCCGGCCACCACCGTGCGCGCGGTGATCGCCCGGGCCGAGGACGCCGGCTGCGTGCGCATCGTCGAGACCACGGTCTTCGCCGACACCGAGGCCGGCGCGCTGGTCGCCCGGCTGCGCGAGTACCCGCTGCTGCAGGCCGCCGACGGCCGGCCGCGCATCGGGGCGCCGCGCCACACCGTCGAGCGCCAGTTCGATCTCAGCGGCGCGACGCTGGAGCGCGTGCGTCCGGCGGCGCTGGGCGCGCAGATGGCCGCCGAACTCGTCGAGCAGCGCGCCGCGCGTCGATGATGGCGGCTGCCGAACTCGACGATCCGGCCCAGGCGCGCCTCGTCGCGCGGCTGGCCCAGGCGCTGGCGGCGCAGGGCCCGGTGCAGGCCTTCGAGACCCATGTCTCGCGCGTGCTCGTCAGCGCCGAGCACGCCTGGAAGTTCAAGAAGCCGATCGCGCCGGGATTCCTCGACTACACGACACGCGAGCGCCGCCGCCGCTTCTGCGACGCCGAGCTGGCGCTGAACCGGCGCCTGGCGCCCGAGCTGTACCTGGACGTCGTCGCCGTGACCGGCACGCCCGAGGCGCCGCGCCTGGGCGGCGACGGCGAGGCGCTGGACTGGGCGCTGCGCATGCGTGCCTTCGCCCAGGACGGGCTCTGGGACCGCCTGGCCGCACGCGGCGCGCTGGGCGCGGCGCAGGTGGACGCGCTGGTGGCGGTGCTGGCGCGGTTCCACGCCGGCGCCGCCGTCGCGCCCGCCGACGGCGAGTTCGGCCACCCCGAGCGCGTGCGCGCGCCGCTGGTGGACAGCCTGGACGTGCTCGACACGCTGGCGGCCGCGGCGCCGGCCACTGCCGCGCTGGGCGAGCTGCGCGCCTGGCAGACGCGGCAGTTCGCGCGGCTGCAGCCGGTGTTCGCTGCGCGCCTGGCCGCCGGCCGCGTGCGCGAGTGCCACGGCGACCTGCACCTGGGCAACGTCGTCGAGATCGACGGCCGCACGACGGTCTTCGACTGCATCGAGTTCAACGAGGACTTCCGCTGGATCGACGTGGCCAGCGAGGTGGCCTTCATGGCGATGGACCTGCACGCGCACGGCCTGCCGGCGCTGGCCCACCGCTTCGTCGACGGCTGGATGGCCGCCACCGGCGACTACGACGCGGCGCGCGTGCTGCGCTACTACCTCGTGCACCGCGCGCTGGTGCGCGCCAAGGTCGCCGCGCTGCGCGCCGCGCAGCCGGGTGCACCGGCCGACGCCGCGGCCGAGGCCCGGCGCTACATCGCGCTGGCGCTGCAGGCCACGCGTGCGCCGGCGCCGGTGCTGCTCGTCACGCACGGCGTGTCGGGCAGCGGCAAGACCACGCTGACCCAGCCGCTGGTCGAGGGCGAAGGCGCGCTGCGCGTGCGCGCCGACGTCGAGCGCAAGCGGCTGTTCGGCCTGCAGCCGCTGGAGCGGCCCGACGCCGCGCTGAAGACGCGGCTGTACGGCGCCGAGGCCGGCAGCGCCACCTACGCCCGGCTGCTCGACGCCGCCGGGGCGGTGCTCGACGGCGGTTTCGTCGTGGTGCTCGACGCGACCTTCCTGCACCGTGCGGCCCGCGACGCGGCACGCCGCTTCGCCGCCGCACGCGGCGCGCGCTTCGTGCTGCTGGACTTCGCCGCCGACGACGCGACGCTGCGCGCCCGCGTCGCCGCCCGCGGGCAGCGCGGCGACGACGCCTCGGACGCCGACCTGGCGGTGCTCGCCGCGCAGCAGCGATCCGGCGACCCGCTGGACGCCGCCGAAGCCGCCGCGGCGCTGCGCGTGACGCCGGACCAGGCGCCGGACTGGCCCGCGCTGCTGGCCGCGCCCGTGACATAGCCGACACGGACGGCGGCCACGAGACGCCTGCGACGCCGTCGCTTGCCGCCGGTCAACCCGGCCGGACGACCGGCTCGCGAGGATCGCGCCCGGCACCGTGGCCCGTCGCCACGCCGCCGCCGAGCAGCCGATGTGCGCCCTCCGAGTCACCGACCCGTTCGACCCCGAACCCGCCGCGCCGCCGGTGCCGCAGCTGGCCTGGCCGCGGCGCCACGCCGGCCCGCCCGCCGCCGAGCACGGTGACGCCGACGCCGGCATGCGCCCCGCCGCCGAGCGCTCCTGGCGCCGCCACGCCCACCCGGGCGTCCCGCGCGGCTGAGGACGTTCGCCCGCGGGTTGAGCGGGCGCCTTGACACCCGCCGCCACGCGGCGGAGCATGGCCGCGACACCCCCACCCGCTGCCCGGGCGGGCGGCAGGCGCCACCCGGGCCAGGAGCGCACCATGAAGAGCATCCTCGTCCACCTCGACGCCTCGCCGCGCTCGGCGACCCGCCTCGCGCTGGCCCACCGCCTCGCACGCCAGCACGGCGCCCAGCTGACCGCGGTCTTCGCGGTGCTGCCGGCCATCGTCGCCGTGCCCTTCGCCGCGGCCGAAGGCGCCTATGCCGCCGCCTCGCTGCTCGAGGAGACCGACCGCCAGCTGCGCGCCCGTGCGCGCGAGATGTTCGAGCGTGAAGCGGTTTCCGGCGTGCCGATGCAGTGGTTCGAGATCCGCCACGACACGCTGGAGGTCGCGGTCGTTGAGCACGCGCTGTTCGCCGACCTGCTGGTGCTCGGCCAGCACGACCCCGACGACCGCGAGGCCGGCCCGGTGCCGCGCGGCCTGGTCGCGACGCTGGTGCACGACAGCGGCAAGCCGGCGTTGGTGCTGCCGTTTCAGGGCGAGTTCGGCGCGCCGGTGCGCCGCGTGCTGATCGCCTGGAAACCCACGCCCGAGGCCGCGCGTGCGGTGGCCGCCGCCCGGCCCTGGCTGCTGGCGGCCGAGGAGGTGCACGTCGCCTGCACGCTGGCGCGGCGCGACGACGAGCGCACCGGCGTCGCGGCGCTCGAGCGCTGGCTGCGCGCCAGCGGCGTCACCGCGCCGATCCGCAGCCACGGCCTGGCCGGCACCGGCATCGGCGAGGCGCTGCTGTCGGTGGCCGCCGACACCGACGCCGACCTGCTGGTGATGGGCTGCTACGGCCACAGCCGGGCGCGCGAGCTGGTGCTGGGCGGCGTCACGCGCACGGTGCTGCGCTCGATGACGCTGCCGGTGCTGATGGCGCACTGACGCGCCCCCGCTCTGGAGAGCGCTCTCTAGGAAAGACCGCCGTCCTGGGGTGCGCTCTCTAGGCGCAAGGCCGAGACTGGGTGGTGTCGGCAAAGCCCATTCACCATCCACGGAGGCAGCACATGTCCACTCAAGACCTCGCCAGCGTCACCCTGAAGACGATCGAGAACTACCGCGCCGCGGCCGAGAAGACGGTCGCGGCCTACCGCTTCGGCGGCCACCGCCTCGTCGGCCTGGTCGACGGCGTGATCGAGAAGGGCGTCTACACCCGCACCGCCCGCATCGCGCCGCGCACCACCGACAAGATGAACGCGTTGCGCGGCACCGTCGCCGGCACGGTCGACAAGGGCATCGACGAGGTCGCCGACCGCGCCGTCAAGCTCGTTGACCTTGGTGGCGACACCGCCGCCGCGCAGGTCGCGAAGATGGCCGATCTGGCCGCCGGCGTCGACAACACGGTGCTGGCCAACGGCCTGCACACCGCGGCCAAGATGACGCTGCCCGGCGCGAAGATCGCGCTGAAGCTGTCGACGACCGTGGTGCGCGGCGCCGAGCGCCTGGCCGACGCGGCCGGAACGCCCAAGGCGCGCAAGGCGACGCGTGCGGCGGTCGGCAAGAAGCGCACGAAGGCCGTCGCCGAGGCGGTGAAGCCGGCGGCACGCCGGGTGCGCAAGGCGGTCGCCGAAGTGGCGGCGGTGGTCGAGGCGGCGCCGGCGAAGAAGCCGCGCCGTGCACGCCCGGCGAAGGCCGCCGAGGCGGCGCCCGCCGCCTGAGCACGCGCCCGCCGCGGCCGCGGCATCACCAGGGGCCCTTCGGGGCCCCTTTTCGTTGCCGCCGCACGGAACCAGGCTTCGCCCGGTGCGCCAGCGTGAAAACAGCACTTTTCACGCAGCACAAATATCATTAATATCACTGCATCGAGGTTGTCGCTGTCGGCACCTCGACACCGGCCCAGCACCGCACGCGCCCCGGCGCCTGCGCCCTGCCGTCGTCCGGGACGGGTTCTGACGGCGCCGCGCACCCGCGCGGCGGACTTCGCCGGTCGAGGTGCCTCCGATGCCTCGACCGGCTTTCTTTTTCTGCAGCGCGGGCCGGCCCGTCAGGGCATGACTTCGACGTACTGGTAGACCTCGCAGTCCAGCAGCACGCGGCGCTGCGGCAGCGGCAGCTGCTCGAACCAGCCCGTGACGTCGTGGCGGTCGATCTCGCGGCCGAGGTGGCGCACCAGCTCGCAGATCGGGTCGGTGACCTTGCTGCGCCAGTCGCCGTCCTCGCGCACGTAGCCGAGGTACAGGTTCTTCATGCAGTTGCCGCGGCACCAGCTCTGCGCCTCGCAGCTCGTGCAGGGCATCTTCGGGTCGGGCTGCAGCGGGCTGCGGCGCAGCCAGTTGCCGACGACGTCGCCGGTCTGCATCTCCGGCAGGTGCATCAGGTCGGGGCAGGCGAAGATGCGGCCGTCGGGCATCACGTTGAGGATGTGCGTCGACACGCGGCAGGCCGTGCCGCCGCCGCACTGCTCGACGGCACGCGACGGGAACAGCTTGTTGCGCACCGCGCCCATCAGCGGGATGAAGGGGTAGACGCGGTCGCTGTCGGCGAAGAAACGCTCGACAAGCTGCGTCAGCACCGCCTTGCGGCGCTCGACCGACTGGCCGGCATAGGCGTCGCCGGCGACGAACTGGAAGTAGACGTAGTCGAAGGCCTTCGTCAGCTGGTCCAGCTCCTCGAAGCTGATGGTCTCGTCGGACCAGGTCACGCGGGCCGTCAGCGTGCCGCCCAGGCTGTCGCGCACGACGCCGACGTTGCGCAGGATCTGCTTGTAGATGCCCTTGCCGCGGTAGCCGTCGGTCACCTCCTGGCCGCCGTCGATCGACACGAGCACGTTCGACAGGCGCTGCAGCACGTGGTGGCTGAGGTCGTCGAGCAGCGTGCCGTTGGTCTGCAGCTGGAAGCGGAACAGCGGGTGGCGCTGCATCACGGCCTCGATGAACGGCCGGTTCAGCGTCGGCTCGCCGCCGTAGAACGTGACGTAGACCTCCTTGCCGGCGAGCTGCTGGGCGATGAACGCGTCGAGCTGGTCCATCGTGTAGGCCACGTGGCCCTGCGACTCGCGCACGTCGCCTTCGGCGATCGAGTAGTAGCTGCACTTCAGGTTGCAGCGCAGCGTGGTCAGCAGCTGCAGCTCGACACGCTGGCCGACGATGGCCGGCTGGGAGTCGGGGGCGGCGGTGCCGGCTCGCGGATGGAGGACGATGGCTTGTTCGGACATGATCGGGTCGGTCGACTCCTCGGGAAATCGATGCGGTTGGGAGCGCGTGGAGCGCGAGGGTGAAGCCGGGGCCGGGCCGCACGGCGGGGGCGCAGTGTCCCTGCCCCCGGTTCGGGCGTCCCGCCACCAGATCAAGGTTGCGGCAGATCAAGCGCCAGCCCGGCGTGCAATTGCACGACGCCCCCCGGCGGGTATCCGGCACGGCAGCGCGCCCCGCGCGACGCTCGGTCATCGGCGTGCACTGGACGCACGCCAGGTTTGCCATGAATGCCTTTTTCGTGCCCGCCGAATGGCGCATCGTCGTCTTCGGCCTGCGCACCCAATGCACCATCGATGAACTTCACGCCCTCCTGGGACGCTGGGCCGACACGGAGGTCGAGATCGAGATCGTCATCGTGTCCGAGGCCGCCGACGACGCGATGGCGATCCTGCGCCTGCGCGCGGCCCTGCCCTACACGACCTGGCGCCTGGCGCAGCGGCTGGACCGACGGGTGCACGACGGCCGCCGGTTGCGATCCTGGATCCCCGTGATGGCCTGGCAGCGTTAGTCTTCGCTCCCGGCGGCCCCGTCACGGCCGCGGTCGGACGGCAGATGGACATCGACCTGCGCGACGAGTGGCTGGAGAACAGCACCTTCGACGAACTCGCCGTCGGCCGCAGCGCGACGATGCGCCGCGCCCTGACCGACGCCGACATCGCCGGCTTCGCCGCGATCTCCGGCGACCTGAACCCCACCCACCTGGACGACCGCTTCGCGCGCGAGGAAGGCCTGGCCGGCCGCACCGCGCACGGCATGTGGAGCGGCGCGCTGGTGTCGACCGTGCTCGGCACCGTCTTCCCCGGCCCGGGCACACGCTACGTCTCGCAGCGCATGGACTTCCACGCCACGGCGCGCGCCGGCGACGTGCTGGAGGTGCGGGTCGCCGTGTGCGCCAAGGACGCCGCCAGCGGCCGCGTGACGCTGGACTGCAGCGTGCGCCGCCAGGACGGCACGCTGCTGATGGACGGGCTGGCCGTCGTCGAGGCGCCGCGCCACAAGGAGCGGGTGCGCAAGGCCACCGGGCTGCGCTGGCACGTCTTCGACGCCGCGGCCGGCGTGCGCGCGCTGATCGAGCAGGCCGCGCGCCACGCCGGGCTGCGCTGCGCCGTCGTGCACCCCTGCGACGCCGAGTCGCTGCGCGGCGCGCTCGATGCCGCCCGCCACGGCCTGTTCACGCCGGTGCTGGTGGCGCCGCGCGACCGCCTGATCGCCACCGCCGACGCCGCCGGGCTGGACCTGGCCGGCGTCGAGATCGAGGACGTGCGCCACAGCCACGCCGCCGCCGAACGCGCCGCCGCGATGGCCGCCGACGGCGCGGTGCAGGCGCTGATGAAGGGCAGCCTGCACACCGACGAGGTGATGAAGGCCGTGCTGTCGCGCCCCGAGCTGCGCACCGGGCGCCGCATCTCGCACGTCTTCCGCTTCGACGCGCCGGCGTACCACAAGCCGCTGCTCGTCACCGACGCGGCGATGAACATCACGCCGACGCTCGACGACAAGGCGCACATCGTGCAGAACGCGATCGACCTGGCGCTGGTGCTCGGCGTCGACCTGCCGAAGGTGGCGGTGCTGGCGGCCGTCGAAGGCGTCAACCCGAAGATGGCCTGCACGCTGGACGCCGCGGCGCTGTGCAAGATGGCCGACCGCGGCCAGATCCGCGGCGCCATCGTCGACGGCCCGCTGGCCTTCGACAACGCGATCTCGGCCGAGGCCGCGCGCACCAAGGGCATCGTCTCGCCGGTGGCCGGCAACCCCGACATCCTCGTGGTGCCCGACCTCGTGTCGGGCAACATCCTCGCGAAGCAGCTGGAATACCTGGGCGGCGCGGTGGGCAGCGGCATCGTGCTCGGCGCGCGGGTGCCGATCGCGCTGACCAGCCGCGCCGACGGCGCCACCGCGCGGCTGGCGTCAGCGGCGCTGGCGGTGCTGGTGGCGCAGTCCGGCGCCCGGGCGTCGATCGACAAGATAGCCTAATGCAATCGCATTGGCTCGCGCGATTGACTAAATTGATGCTCGTCGTTCAGACCTGACTCGAGGAGATTGCCGATGTCCACCGAAGCCCGCTGCCCCTTCCACGCCGAACACGGCGCCCGTGTCACGGCCCAGATGCGGTCCAACACCGACTGGTGGCCGAAGCGGCTGAACCTGAAGATCCTGCACCAGCACTCGGCCAAGTCCGACCCGATGGGCGCCGGCTTCGACTACGCGGCCGAGTTCCGCAAGCTCGACTACGCCGCCGTCAAACACGACCTGCGCGTGCTGATGACCGACTCGCAGGACTGGTGGCCGGCCGACTGGGGCCACTACGGCGGCCTGATGATCCGCATGGCCTGGCACAGCGCCGGCACCTACCGCACCGCCGACGGCCGTGGCGGCGGCGGGCGCGGCAACCAGCGCTTCGCGCCGCTGAACAGCTGGCCCGACAACGGCAACCTGGACAAGGCGCGCCGCCTGCTCTGGCCGATCAAGAAGAAGTACGGCAACCAGCTGAGCTGGGCCGACCTGATGATCCTGGCCGGCAACGTCGCGCTGGAGTCGATGGGCTTCAAGACCTTCGGCTTCGGCGGCGGCCGCCCCGACATCTGGGAGCCCGAGGAAGACGTCAACTGGGGCGCCGAGGCCGAGTGGCTGGCCACCAGCGACAAGCCCAACAGCCGCTACAGCGGCGAGCGTGAGCTCGCCAACCCGCTGGCCGCGGTGCAGATGGGCCTGATCTACGTGAACCCCGAAGGCCCGGACGGCAAGCCCGACCCGGTGGCCTCGGGCCGCGACGTGCGCGAGACCTTCGCCCGCATGGCGATGAACGACGAGGAGACCGTCGCGCTCGTGGCCGGCGGCCACACCTTCGGCAAGGCGCACGGCGCCGGCGACGCCGCGCTGGTCGGCCCCGAACCCGAGGCCGCGTCGATCGAGCAGATGGGCCTGGGCTGGCAGAACGCCTTCGGCAGCGGCAAGGGCGTGCACACCACGACCAGCGGCATCGAAGGCGCCTGGAAGCCCCACCCGACACGCTGGGACATGGGCTACTTCGACATGCTCTTCGGCTACGAGTGGGAGCTGGTCAAGAGCCCGGCCGGCGCCTGGCAGTGGCTCGCCAAGGACGTCAAGCCCGAGCACCTGATCCCCGACGCCCACGACCCCAGCCGCAAGCACCGGCCGATGATGACGACGGCCGACCTGTCGCTGCGTTTCGACCCGGTCTACGAGCCGATCTCGCGCCGCTTCCACCAGAACCCGGAACTCTTCGCCGACGCCTTCGCGCGCGCCTGGTTCAAGCTGACGCACCGCGACATGGGGCCGCGCTCGCGTTACCTGGGCCCGGAGGTGCCGGCCGAAGACCTGATCTGGCAGGACCCGGTGCCCGCGGTCGACCACGCGCTGGTCGACGCCGCCGACGTCGAACAGCTGAAGGCCGAGGTGCTGGCCTCGGGGCTGACGGTCGCCGAGCTGGTGAAGACCGCCTGGGCCTCGGCCTCGACCTTCCGCGGTTCGGACAAACGCGGCGGCGCCAACGGCGCGCGCATCCGTCTGGCGCCGCAGAAGGACTGGGACGTCAACGAACCGGCCGAGCTGGCGCGGGTGCTGGCGGTGCTGGACGGCGTGCGCGAGCGTTTCAACGCCGCGCAGACCGGCGGCAAGCGCATCTCGGCGGCCGACCTGATCGTGCTCGCCGGCAGTGCCGCCGTCGAGGAAGCCGCGCGCCGCGCCGGACATCCGGTGACGGTGGCCTTCGCCCCGGGCCGCACCGACGCCCGCCAGGATCAGACCGACGTCGAGTCCTTCGCGGTGCTCGAGCCGCGCGCCGACGGCTTCCGCAACTACCAGCGTGCCGACAGCCAGGCACCGGCCGAGGAGCTTCTGCTCGACCGCGCCCAGCTGCTGACGCTGACGGCGCCGGAGATGACGGTGCTCGTCGGCGGCCTGCGGGTGCTCGGTGCCAACACCGGCCGCAGCACGCACGGCCAGCTGACCGAGCGCCCGGGCACGCTGTCGACCGACTTCTTCGTCAACCTGCTCGACATGGGCACGAAGTGGGGCCCGGCGGCCGAGGCCGGCGTCTACGAAGGCCGCGACCGCGCCAGCGGCGCGCTGAAGTGGACGGCGACACGCGCCGACCTGGTCTTCGGCTCGAACTCCGAGCTGCGCGCGCTGCTGGAGGTCTACGCCAGCGACGACAACGCCGGCAAGTTCGTGCAGGACTTCGCCGCGGCGTGGACCAAGGTGATGAACCTCGACCGCTTCGACCTCGCCGCCTGAGCGGCGGCTGGAACCGGCTGACGACGACGGGCCCCGCGGGGCCCGTCTTTCATGGCGCTCAGCGCAGCCAGAAGTCCACCGGCTGCAGCGGCGGCGGGATGCCCTCGTCGCCCAGGCTCTCGCGCAGGCCGATCTCGATCGTGCGGCAGATCGCGTCCAGCGGCAGGTCGTTGTAGCCGTGTCCGAACGGGTTCTCGATCTCGTCGCCGACGGCGTCCAGGCCGAAGAAGGTGTAGGCGACAAAGGCCACGACCAGCGGCGTGACGAAGCCCAGCACGTCGATCAGGCCGAAAGGCAGCAGGAAGCAGTAGAGGTAGGCCGTGCGGTGCAGCAGCAGCGAGTAGGCGAACGGGATCGGCGTGCCCTTGATGCGCTCGCAGCCGGCGAAGGCCGCGGCGAAGGCGGCCAGCGTCTGGTCCATCTCGCAGGCGACGATGGAGTCGATGGCGCCGTCGTCCAGGCCGCGGCGCAGGTCGTCGCCCAGGCGCTGCAGCAGGTACTCCGGGCCGTTGGACGCGGCCTGCAGCCCGGCCCATTCGGCCGGCGTCAGGAAACGCGCGAGTTCAGGCTCTGGCTTCGTGTCGCGCAGATGGTGGCGCAGCGCGTGCGCCAGCGCGACGGTGCGCCAGACGATGCGCACACGCAGGTCGTCCAGCCCCAGCGAAGCCTGCGCCGGCACCGCGCCGCGCACCAGGCAGCGCGCCTGGCGCGCCAGGCTGCGGCTGCGGTGCACGACGTCGCCCCAGAGCTTGCGCGCCTCCCAGTAGCGGTCGTAGGCGGCGCTGTTGCGAAAGCCGAGGAAGATCGCCAGCGCGATGCCGATCAGCGAGAACGGGATCGTCGTGACGGTGATCTTGTGGTGCAGCAGCTCGCCGTGCAGCAGCGTGACGACGACGGCCGTCAGCGTCGTGCCGGCCAGCGGCACCAGGATGCGGTGCAGGATCGAGCCGCGCAGCACGAAGAACAGGCGCGGGCCGACCGGGCGTTCGCGGAGGATCATGTGGACGGTTCCGAAAAGAAAAATCCCTCACGGCCGGGGGCGGTGAGGGACTGTTCTGGCGGAAAGGGAGGGATTCGAACCCTCGTCACGGGAGGACCCGTGAACCGGATTTCGAGTCCGGCGCATTCGACCACTCTGCCACCTTTCCTGGTATTCGCGTGGTCTCGCTGGGGTCAGCGAAGCCGCGCATTCTAGCGCAGGATTTCGGCGCCGCCTAGATACGGCCGCAAGGCCGCCGGCACGCGGATCGAACCGTCGGCCTGCTGGTGGTTCTCCAGCACCGCGACGAGCGCGCGGCCGACCGCCAGACCCGAGCCGTTGAGCGTGTGCACGAACTCGGTCTTGCCTTGGGCGTTGCGGAAACGCGCCTGCATGCGCCGCGCCTGGAAGGCCTCGCAGTTGCTGCACGAGCTGATCTCGCGGTAGGTGCCCTGCGCCGGCAGCCAGACCTCCAGGTCGTAGGTCTTGGCCGAACCGAAGCCCATGTCGCCGCTGCACAGCGTGATCACGCGGTACGGCAGCTCCAGCTTCTGCAGGATGGCCTCGGCATGGCCGACCATCTGCTCGAGCGCCGCGTCGCTGTCTTCGGGACGCACGATCTGCACCATCTCGACCTTGTCGAACTGGTGCTGGCGGATCATGCCGCGCGTGTCGCGCCCGGCGCTGCCGGCTTCCGAGCGGAAGCAGGGGCTGTGCGCCGTCAGCTTGATCGGCAGCGCCGCGGCGTCGAGGATCTGTTCGCGCACGGTGTTCGTCAGCGGGATCTCCGACGTGGAGATCAGGTACTGCTCGCGCTGCTCCTCGTCGCCGCCACGCAGCACCCAGAACATGTCCTCCTTGAACTTCGGCAGCTGGCCGGTGCCTTCGAGCACCTCGCGGTTGACGATGTACGGCGTCCAGCACTCGGTGTAGCCGTGCTCCTGGGTCTGCGTGTCCAGCATGAACTGGGCGAGCGCACGATGCAGGCGTGCGGCCGGGCCGCGCAGGAAGGTGAAACGCGCACCGGCGAGCCTGGCGCCGGTGTCGAAGTCCAGGCCCAGCGGCTGGCCCAGGTCGACGTGGTCCCGGGGCGTGAACTCGAAGCTGCGCGGCGTGCCCCAGCGGCGCAGCTCGACGTTGCCGCTCTCGTCGGCGCCGACCGGCACGCTGTCCTGCGGCAGGTTCGGGATCGACATCAGCATCTGCTGCAGTTCGGCCTGGATCGCCTCCAGCCGTTCGGCGCCGGCCTTCTGCTCGTCGCCGATGCCGCCGACCTCGGCCATCAGCGCCGAGGCGTCCTCGCCGCGGCCCTTGGCCTGGCCGATCTGCTTGGACAGCTGGTTGCGCCGCGCCTGCAGGTCCTCGGTGCGGGTCTGGATGCGCTTGCGTTCGGCCTCGAGCGCGGTGAAGCGCTCGACGTCGAGGAAGGGTTGCGGCGCGCGGCGCTTTTCGAGACGGGCGACGACGCTCGCGAGGTCGCGGCGCAGCAGGGTGATGTCGAGCATGGGTCCTCCGGAGAGGGTGATTCTAGAAAGGCGAACGGCGCCCTCGTGGCGCCGTCGTCGGGGATGGCGCGGGAATCTCAGTCGGACGCGGACGGCGCGTCGAGCCCGGCCATGCTGCGGTCGCCCAGGCCGCGCGGCAGCGGGAAGCGCACCGACTCCTTGACGCCGTCCATGTTGCGCACGCTGAGCACGCCCAGCTCGCGCAGCCGGGCGATGACCTGCTGCACGAGGATGTCCGGCGCCGAGGCCCCGGCGGTCAGGCCGACGCGGCTGCGGCCCTCGAACCAGGCCGGCTGCAGGTCGGCGGCACTGTCGACCATGTGCGCCGGCGTGCCCAGCCGCTCGGCCAGCTCGCGCAGGCGGTTGCTGTTGCTGCTGGTCGGGCTGCCGACGACGATGACGACGTCGACCGCCGGCGCGATCAGCTTGACGGCGTCCTGGCGGTTCTGCGTCGCGTAGCAGATGTCCTGCTTCTTGGGCTCGCGCACGTGCGGGAAGCGCGCCTTCACCGCGGCCAGGATCTCGGCGGCGTCGTCCACCGACAGCGTGGTCTGGGTGACGACGGCGAGCTTGTCGCCGCGCGGCTGCACGCGCGGCACGTCCTCGGCGTCCTCGACGAGGTAGATGCCCTCGGAGAGCTGGCCCATCGTGCCCTCGACCTCGGGGTGGCCCTTGTGGCCGATCATGATGAACTCGTAGCCCTCGCGCGCCAGCTTGGCGACCTCGACGTGGACCTTGGTCACCAGCGGACAGGTGGCGTCGAAGACCTTGAAGCCGCGGCGGTCGGCCTCCTCGCGCACCGCCTGGCTGACACCGTGGGCGCTGAAGACCAGCGTCGCGCCGGGCGGGACCTCGGCGAGCTCCTCGATGAAGATCGCGCCCTTGGCCCGCAGGTCGTTGACGACGTAGGTGTTGTGCACGATCTCGTGGCGCACGTAGATCGGCGCGCCGAACCTGGCGAGCGCACGCTCGACGATCTCGATCGCGCGGTCGACGCCGGCACAGAAGCCGCGCGGCTCGGCCAGGACCAGTTCCTCGATCGCCGCCATCACAGCACTCCCAGGATGCGCACCTCGAAGTGCACGGACTGGCCGGCCAACGGGTGGTTGAAATCGAACAGCAGCCAGTCCTCGCCGACCTCGCGCACCATGCCGGCGTAGCTGCCCAGGCCGTCGGGGGTCGGGAACTGGACGACGTCACCGACGGTGTAGACGGTGTCCTCGTCGCCGAGCTCGCGCATCAGCGACATCTTCACGCGCTGCATCAGCTGCGGGTTGCGTTCGCCGAAGGCGGCGCCCGGCGGCAGCTCGAAACGCGCCTCGGCGCCGTCGTCCAGGCCGATCAGCGCCTGCTCCAGGCCCGGCGACAGGTCGCCCGCGCCGATCGTCAGCGTCGCCGGCGTGCCGCCGAAGGTGTTGACGATGTCGCCGCCGTCGGGCCCGGCAAGCCGGTAGTGCAGGGTCAGGAAGGAGCCGGACTGGACGGTGGTCACTGGGGGTACGTCGCTGACGATAGACTGGTTGCGGCCATTGTAAGAGCCGCCCCATGCCCCTCCTGAAGGACCTGCCCGCCGACCAGCGCCCGCGCGAGAAGCTGCTCCAGCGCGGCCCGGGCGCGCTCGCCGACGGCGAGCTGCTGGCGCTGCTGCTGCGCACCGGGCTGCCCGGCGAGGGCGTGTTCGAGCTCGCGCAGCGTGTGCTCGCGGCCTGCGGCGGCGCCGGCGGGCTGCTGGCCGCGACGCCGGCCACGCTGGGCCGGGTCAAGGGCCTGGGGCCGGCCAAGCAGGCCGAGCTGCTGGCGGTGATGGAGCTGGCGCGCCGCGCGCTGGCCGCCAAGGTGCGCGCCGCGCCGGTGTTCGACTCGCCGGACAAGGTCAAGGACTACGTCGCGCTGCAGCTGGCCGGCCGGGAGCACGAGGTCTTCGCGGTGCTGTTCCTCGACAGCCAGCACCGCCTGATCGTGATGGAGGAGATGTTCCACGGCACGCTGACCCAGACCAGCGTCTACCCGCGCGAGGTGGCGCGCCGGGCGCTGGCGCTCAACGCCGGCGCGGTGATCCTGGCGCACAACCACCCGTCGGGCGTCGCCGAACCGTCGCGCGCCGACGAGTTCCTGACGCAGACGCTGCGCCAGGCGCTGCAGCTGCTGGACGTGCGCGTGCTCGACCACCTCGTCGTCGGCCGCGGCCAGGTGGTGTCGATGGCCGAGCGGGGGCTGGTGTGAAGGTCTCCAGCCTGAAGGAACTGCAGGCGCTGCGCGAAGCGATCGCGCGGCGCGAGCGCGAAGCCGCCGAACGCGCCGAGCGCGAACGCCGCGAGGCCGCCGAAGCCGAGGCCCAGCGCCGCGTCTTCGCCCATGCCGTCGGCCCGGTGCATGCGCTGCGGCCGCACGGCCGCGCCCACGTGCACCGCGCCCGCCCGGCGCCGCTGCCGCGCCAGCGCGAGGCCGACGAGCGCGAGGCGCTGCGCGCGACGCTGTCCGACGAGGTCGACGTCGAGTCGCTGCTGCTGACCGACGACGGCCTGTCCTTCCGCCGCTTCGGCGTCGGCCCCGACGTCGTCACCAAACTCCGCCGCGGCCACTGGTCGATCCAGGCCGAGGTCGACCTGCACGGCCTGCGCCGCGACGAAGCCCGCGACGCGCTGGTGCGCTTCGTGCGCGAGGCGCTGCAGCGCGGCCAGCGCTGCGTGCGCGTCGTGCACGGCAAGGGCCACGGCTCGCCGGGGCGCAAGCCGGTGCTGAAGGTCAAGGCGCAGCGCTGGCTGGCGCAGTGCGAGGAGGTCATCGCCTTCGCCCAGGCCACCGGGCCGCAGGGCGGCGCCGGGGCGCTGATCGTGCTGCTGGGGTGAGCACGGACAGCCGGCCCCTCGGGCCAGCCCGCAGCGGCGGGGTCAGGTCTCGCAGCGACGGGGTCACGCAGCGACGGGGTCAGCGCAGCGACGGGGTCAGGTCTCGAAAGACCTGACCCCGGGCATCTCCCGCAGCGGCGGGGTCAGGTCTCGAGAGACCTGACCCCGGGCGTCCCTGACCCCGGGCGTCCCGCTTCACCCGCCCTGGTTGCGCATCCAGTCGGCGGTGCCGAACAGCGACTCGGTCAGCCGGTCGGCCAGTGCGGGCTCGAGGCCGCAGTCGCCCAGCGCCTGGATCATGCAGGCCATCCACTGGTCGCGTTCGGCGATGCCGATCGCGTACGGCAGGTGGCGCGCACGCAGCCGCGGGTGGCCGAAACGCTGGACATAGTGATCCGGCCCGCCAAGCCAGCCGCAGAGGAACCAGAACAGCTTGTCGCGCGAGCCGTCCAGGCTTTGGGGGTGCATCGCCCGCAGCGCCGCATAGGCCGGCTCCAGCTCCATCAGGTCGTAGAAGCGGTCGACCAGCGTGCGCACGCCGGCCTCGCCACCCAGGCGCACGAACGGCGTCGGCGCGGCTTCGGCGGCGCTCACCGCGCCCCGTCGACGAGGGACAGCAGCCGCGTCGCGACGCCGACCATGGCGATCGCCGCCGGCGTCCCGGGCAGGCTTTCCAGCAGCAGCTGGCGGCGCAGCACGGCTTCGCGCACCGCGGGATCGGCAGGCAGCTCGCCGAGCAGGTCCAGGCGCACCGGCCCGTCCAGCGACGGCGCGACGTAGCGGTCGACGACGGCCTGCAGCTGCTGGCGAACGGCACGCCCCTCGCCGGGACGTCGTGCCTGGTTGACCAGCGTCTGGATCAGGCGCCGGCCCTGGGTCGTCGCCAGGACCTTGATCGTCGCGTAGGCGTCGGTCAGCGAGGTCGGCTCGGGCGTGGCGACGACGATCGCGTCGTCGGCCAGCGACACCGTGTAGAGCACGACGTCGGAGATGCCGGCGCCGGTGTCGAGGATGACGTGGTCGAAGCGCGGCGCGACCTCGGAGATCACGCGCTGCAGCTGGTCACGCACCTCGGGCGTCATGCGCGAGTACTCGACCATGCCCGAGCCGGCGAGCAGCACCGTGAAGCCGCCCGGCGCCGGCAGCAGCGCGTCCTCGAGCGAGCACTTGCCGGTGAAGACGTCGTGCAGCGTCAGCTTGGGATACAGGTTGAGCACGACGTCCAGGTTGGCCAGCCCCAGGTCGGCGTCGAGCACGAGCACGCGGCGGCCCTGGCGCGCCAGCGCGGCGGCCAGGTTGGCGTCGACGAAGGTCTTGCCGACGCCGCCCTTGCCGCTGGTGATCGCGCTGATGCGCGCACGCGGCCGCGCGGCGCGGGAGGCGTCGTCTCGGGTGGGCACGGCGGCCGGCGGGGTACCGTCGGTCATAGGAAGTCCTGGAAGCTCGTGGAGTCGAACAGCAGCCGCTTCTCGTCGTGGCTGACGTGCGAGTCGGCGGTCGGTTCGAGCAGCACGCGGTTGCGGCCGGCGGCCTTGGCGGCGTAGAGCTGCAGGTCGGCGCGTTCGAGCCACAGCGCCGGTGTGGAACGCACCCACTGCGGTGCGAAGGCACCGCCGACGCTGACGCTCACCGACAGCGCGCGGCCGTTGCCGACAGACACGCTCATGCGCTCGACCTTCTGGCGGATGCGCTCGGCGACGGTCAGGCCGAAGGTGTGCGGGCAGTTGGGCAGGATGATCGCGAACTCCTCGCCGCCGACACGCGCGACGAGGTCCATCGGCCGCACGCTGTCGGCCAGCACGGCGGCGACGGCGCGGATCACCTCGTCGCCGGCGGCATGGCCGTGGCGGTCGTTGACGAGCTTGAAGTGGTCGATGTCGGCCACCAGCATCAGCGCCGGCTCGCCGCTGCGGGCGACACGGTCGATCTCGCGCTCCAGCGCGAGCTGGAAGGCGCGACGGTTGGCCAGGCCGGTGAGCGCGTCACGGCTGGACAGGTCGACCAGGGCGTCGATGAGGCGCTGCATCCACTGCACGCTGCCGGGCTCGCCCGTGGGCTCGGGCAGGCCCGAATGGGCGAGCAGTTGCAGCGCCTCGTTCAGGCGAAGCGTCACAGGCGGATCGGCTGGGGGGTGACGGGGACAGTCCAAGGGTGTCATTCCCGGCAGCGACGACGCCACTCCCCGGGAAAGCACCAGTCTAGCCGGGGCCGCGAACGGCCGCAAAAGAGATCTGAGCGGAAAACGCCGCACAACTCCGGACCACGGCCGCGCCGCACACCGCGACACTGTCGACCGGAACCAACATCCCAGGCCGCGCCGCACGCGCGGCGCGAATGCCTGCCATGAACGCCGCCCTTCCCGTGCTGGCCGCTGTCGCCGACCAGGAGTTCACGCTCTCGGCGGCCGATTTCGAACGCATCCGCCAGCTGATCTACCAGCGCGCCGGCATCAGCCTGCACGCGGGCAAGCAGGCGATGGTCTACAGCCGTCTGTCGCGCCGCCTGCGCGAGACCGGCTACCGAGACTTCTCGAGCTACCTGCAGGCGCTCGAACGCGGCGGCTCCGACCACGAGTGGCAGGAGTTCGTGAACTGCCTGACCACCAACCTGACGGCCTTCTTCCGCGAGGAACACCACTTCCACGCCCTCGTCGAGGACCTGCGCGCGCGCGCCTCCAAGCCGATCCGCATCTGGTGCAACGCCGCGTCCACCGGCGAGGAGCCGTATTCGCTGGCGATGACCGTCGTCGAGACGCTGGGCACCTCGGCGCAGGCGAAGATCCTGTGCAGCGACATCGACACCAAGGTGCTGGCCACGGCCAGCCGCGGCGTCTACACCGCCGACGCCCGCGGCCTGTCGCCCGAGCGCCTGAAGCGCCACTTCATGCGCGGCACGGCCAAGAACGAGGGCTTCATCCGCGTCAAGCCCGAGCTGTCGCGGCTGGTCGAGTTCCGCACGTTCAACCTGATGAGCACGAGCTGGTCGGCACTGGGCGACCCGTTCGACATCGTGTTCTGCCGCAACGTGATGATCTATTTCGACAACCCGACCCAGCGCAAGGTGCTGGAGCGCACGCACGCGGCGATGAAGCCCGGCGGCCTGCTCTACGTCGGCCACTCGGAGAACTTCACCGACTCGCGCGACCTGTTCAGATTGCGCGGAAAGACGATCTACGAGCGTGTCTGAGGCCGCCGACACGGTCCCGGCTCAAGAACGGATCCGAAACGGACGATAAGACGGCCATGTCAATCGCCTCCCTGTCCGCGGCGCCCGCCGCGCGTGCGCCCGCCGGGCCCTCGCGCCTGGAGCGTCTGAAGAGCGCATCGCGCCGCCCGGGCGAGGCCTCGTTCTTCTTCTACGACTCGCACTTCCGCAACGAGGCGGTCAAGGTGCTGCCCGGCGAGTTCTTCGTGCACGACGAGGACATCCTCATCATGACGACGCTGGGCTCGTGCATCGCCGCGTGCCTGTGGGACCGCGAGAAGAAACTCGGCGGCATGAACCACTTCATGCTGCCCGACGCCGGCGGCTCGGCCGACTGCGGCCGCTACGGCTCGTTCGCGATGGAACTGCTGATCAACGAGATGATCAAGCGCGGCGCCACGCGCTCGACGATGGAGGCCAAGGTCTTCGGCGGCGGCGCGGTCATCAGCGGCATGAACAGCATCAACGTCGGCGAGCGCAACACGACCTTCGTCATGGACTACCTGCGCACCGAGCGCATCACGGTGGTCAGCAAGGACGTGCTCGACATCTACCCGCGCAAGGTGTGTTTCCTGCCGCACAGCGGCAAGGCGATGGTCAAGAAGCTCGCTTCGGCCAACACCGAGGCGCTGGTGGCCCAGGAACGCGCGGCGGCGTCGCAGCGAGTGCCCGCCGGCAGCAGCGGCGGCAGCATCGACCTGTTCTGAACACGGCGACAAGCACGCAGGAGACCGTCAGGATGAGCAAGACCCGCGTCGTCGTCGTCGACGATTCAGCCCTCGTGCGCGGCCTTCTGGCCGAGATCATCAACCGCCAGCCGGACATGACCTGTGTCGGCGCCGCCGCCGACCCGCTGGTGGCGCGCGAGATGATCCGCAACCTGAACCCCGACGTCATCACGCTGGACGTCGAGATGCCGCGCATGGACGGCATCGACTTCCTGTCGCGGCTGATGCGGCTGCGGCCGATGCCGGTGGTGATGGTCTCGACGCTGACCGAACGCGGCGCCGAGGTGACGATGAAGGCGCTGGAACTCGGCGCCGTCGACTTCGTCTCCAAGCCCAAGATCGGCGTCGCCGACGGCCTGCGCCAGCTCGGCGACGACATCACCGAGAAGATCCGCACCGCCGCCAAGGCGCGTGTGCACCGCCTGGCTGCGGCGCCGGCGCCGGCCGCCGCCACTCCCGGCGCCGCCCGCCCGGCGACGGTGAGCCCGCTGGGCCGGCTGTCGACCGAGAAGATCATCTTCATCGGCGCCTCCACCGGCGGCACCGAGGCCACGCGCGAGGTCATCACCCAGCTGCCGCCGGACGCGCCGGCGGTGATGATCACCCAGCACATGCCGCCGGGCTTCACGAAGAGCTATGCCGCGCGGCTGAACGGCCTGGCACGCATCCGCGTCGCCGAGGCGGTGGACGGCGAGCGTGTGCTGCCCGGCCACGCCTACATCGCCCCGGGCGGCCTGCACCTGTCGGTGGAGCGCTCGGGCGCCAACTACATCGCCCGCGTGCGCGACGGCGACCCGGTCAACCGCCACAAGCCCTCGGTCGAGGTGCTGTTCCAGTCGGCGGCGCGGGTAGTCGGCCCGAACGCGCTGGGCGTGATGCTGACCGGCATGGGCGCCGACGGCGCGCGCGCGATGCGCGAGATGCGCGACGCCGGCAGCTGGAATGTCGCCCAGGACGAGGCGAGCTGCGTCGTCTTCGGCATGCCGCGCGAAGCCATCGCCCACGGCGCGGCGCACGAGGTGCTGCCGCTGCAGCGCATCGCCACGGCGCTGATCGAGCGCCTGCGCAGCACCGCCGGCCTGGCGACGACCCGCGTCTGAACCACGCGGCCCCGGGCCGCAGGCCGGCCCGGAGCTTGCTCCCCCGTCGGGAGGGGCCGGCGGCAGCGGGTCTTCATGCCTGCCGGTAGGATCGACGCGGGCAAAGTCTGCAAGGAACTTATTTGGACGCGTGGTGGGTGAACGCCATCGCCGGCTTCGGTGTCGGCACCGTCGTCGGCATCACCGGCGTCGGCGGCGGGGCGCTGATGACGCCGATCCTCGTGCTGCTGTTCGGCGTGGCGCCGGCGTCGGCGATCGGCACCGACCTCTGGTTCGCGGCCATCACCAAGTCGGTCGGCGGCTTCGTGCACCACTCGCGCGGCACCGTCGACCGCGAGGTGCTCAAGCTGCTGTGCCTGGGCAGCCTGCCGGCCTCGCTGGCGACGCTGGCCTGGCTGCACCTGAGCAACGCCTCGCAGCTCAAGAGCGGGCTGCTGATGAGCGCGTTGGGCGCCGTGCTGCTGCTCACCGCGGTGGCGATGGTCTTCAAGAAGCGCGTGCAGGCCGTGGGCCTGAAGCTGCGCACCGTCTCGCCGGTCGACTTCAAGCGCTGGCAGCCGGCGCTGACCGTCGTCGCCGGCGCCGTGCTCGGCCTGCTGGTGACGCTGACCTCGATCGGCGCCGGGGCGCTGGGCGCGGTGATGCTGGTCTACCTGTACCCGTTCCGGATGACGCCGTCGCGGCTGGTGGGCACCGACATCGTGCACGCGATCCCGCTGACCATCGTCGCCGGCACCGGCCACCTGCTGCTGGGCAACGTCGACCTCGTGCTGCTGGGCACGCTGCTGATCGGCTCGATCCCCGGGATCATCATCGGCTCGCACCTGAGCACGCGCATGCCCGAGGGCCTGCTGCGGCCGGCGATCGCGGCGCTGCTCGTCGTCGCCGGGCTCAAGCTGCTGCACGTCTGAGCCGGCGGCTCAGGACGGCGCCAGGAACAGCTGCTGCAGGTCCGAGAGGAAGTCGAAACCGCGCACCGTCGGCACGAGGCGGGTGCCCTGGCGCTCCAGCAGGCCGCGCGCCAGCGCCTGCGTCAGGCCCGGCTCCAGCGCCGTCGGCGACAGGCCGGTGCGTTCGGCGAACAGGCCCGGCTCGAAACCCTCGCGCAGACGCAGCGCGTTGAGCATGAACTCGAACGGCAGCTCGGCGGCACCGACCTCGTGCTCGTTGGACACCGCGTGGCCGGCCAGCGCCTGCTCGACATAGGCCTGCGGCTCGCGCCAGCGCACCTGGCGCACGACACGTTCGGCGAACGACAGCTTGCCGTGCGCGCCGGCGCCCAGGCCCAGGTAGTCGCCGAAGTGCCAGTAGTTCTGGTTGTGCACGCAGCGGTGGCCCGGCCGCGCGAAAGCCGAGACCTCGTAGCGCGCCAGGCCGCCAGCCGCGGTGCGTTCGGCGATCAGGTCCAGCATGTCGCTGGCCAGGTCGTCGTCGGGCAGGCCTTCGGGCGGGCGCGTGGCGAAACGTGTGTTCGGCTCCAGGCTCAGGTGGTAGATCGACAGATGCGGCGGCGCGAAGGACAGCGCCGTGTCGAGGTCGCGCGCCAGCGCTGCCAGGTCCTGGCCGGGCAGCGCGTACATCAGGTCGAGGTTGAAGGTGTCGAAGGCGCGCGCCGCTTCTTCGAGCGCGGCGCGCGCCTGGGCACCGTCGTGCACGCGGCCGATGGCGGCCAGCGCGGCGTCGTCGAAGCTCTGCACGCCGACCGACAGCCGCGTCACGCCAGCGGCGCGGAAGGCGGCGAAGCGTTCGCGCTCGAAGGTGCCGGGATTGGCTTCCAGCGTGATCTCGCAGCCGGGCTCCAGCGGCAGGCGCGCACGCACCGCGGCCAGCAGCCGGTCGACCATGGCCGGCTCCAGCAGGCTGGGCGTGCCGCCACCGATGAAGACGCTGATCACCGGCCGGCCCCAGACCAGCGGCAGCGCGGCCTCGAGGTCGGCGATCAGCGCGGCTACGTACCGCGACTGCAGCGCCGTGTCGGGCCGGCCGCCGCCCAGCTCGTGCGAGTTGAAGTCGCAGTACGGGCACTTGCGCAGGCACCAGGGCACGTGCAGGTACAGCGACAGCGGCGGCAGCGCGTCCAGGCGCACGGCGCCAGGTTTCAGCCAGCGCAGCGTCGCTTCGGCGCGGGGATCAGCCAAGGTGCCAGGCGTCCTGCATCAAGGTGATCATGCGAGCCGCGGCACGGGCGCGGTGGCTATGCGCGTTCTTCGTCGCCGCGTCGAGCTCGGCCACCGTCGCGCCGAGTTCGGGCACGTGGACCAGCGGGTCGTAGCCGAAGCCGCCGCTGCCGCGGCGCTCGGCCAGCAGCTCGGCGTTCCAGCGCCCGGCGGCGACCAGCGGCTCGGGGTCGTCGGCATGGCGCAGCGCGACGATGACGCTGACGAAGGCCACGCGGCGGTCGGCGACGCCGGCCATGCGCTGCAGCAGCAGCGTGTTGTTGGCCGCATCCTGCGCAGCGCGGCGCGCCTCGCGGTCGGCCAGCGCGGCGGCCTCGGCCGGCAGCGGCGCGTAGTGCGCCGAGATCACGCCCGGCGCGCCGCCGAGCGCGTCGACGCACAGCCCCGAGTCGTCGGCGATGGCCGCGCCGCCGACGGCACGCGCGGCGTGGCGCGCCTTGGCCAGCGCGTTCTCGACGAAGGTGTGGTGCGGCTCGTCGGCCTCGGTGACGCCGAGTTCGCCTTGCGGCACCAGCTCGATGGGCAGCGTGCCGAAGAGCGCGCGCAGCTCCTTGAGCTTCTTCGCGTTGTTCGACGCCAGCACGAGGCGCATCGCGATGCTCCCGTCAGGCGGCCAGCGCCGCGCGCTGCGCGGCCGCCAGCTCGGTGATGCCCTTGCCGGCCAGCGCCAGCAGCGCGTCCATCTCGGCGCGCGTGAACGGCACGCCTTCGGCCGTGCCCTGGATCTCGACGAAGCCGCCGGAGCCGGTCATCACGACGTTCATGTCGGTGTCGCAGGCCGAGTCCTCGATGTACTCGAGGTCCAGCAGCGGCGTGCCCTGCACGATGCCGACCGAGATCGCGGCGACCTGGTCGCGGATCGGCGAGGCGGCGATCTTGCCCTGGGCGAGCAGCCAGTTGACGGCGTCCTGCGCGGCGACGAAGGCGCCGGTGATCGCCGCGGTGCGCGTGCCGCCGTCGGCCTGCAGCACGTCGCAGTCGATCAGGATGCTGCGTTCGCCGAGCGCGGCAAGGTCGAACACCGTGCGCAGCGAGCGGCCGATGAGCCGCTGGATCTCCTGCGTGCGCCCGCTCTGCTTGCCGCGCGCGGCCTCGCGGTCGCCGCGCGTGTGCGTGGCGCGCGGCAGCATGCCGTACTCGGCCGTCACCCAGCCCTCGCCGCTGCCGCGCTTGTGCGGCGGCACCTTCTCCTCGACCGACGCGGTACAGAGGACCTGCGTGTCGCCGAAGCAGACCAGGACCGAGCCTTCGGCGTGCTTGGTGTAGTGGCGGGTGATCGTGACGGGCCGCAGCGCATCGTGCGCACGGCCGCTGGAGCGGACGAAGGTCATGGCGGGAGGATCGAAAACGAAGCCGACATTGTCGCCGCCCCGCCCCATCCTCCACGCTCACCGAACTGGAGCCCCTGCTGCAGGGGCCGGGGAGCCCGACGGACAGCGCCAGCCATCCGGCACTCACCGCTTCTGCGATGAGCGCCGGATCGCCTCGTTGATCTCGCGTATCGAGCGTTCGATCTCGGCTTCGTCGAGTTCGTCGGCCGGCTCGCCCGCCATGCTGGCCTGGATCGTCGACGCGAAGACCTGCTCGCCGAGCGACAACGTGGAGACGCCGACCGCGTTGTCGCCGTCCTCGGCGCATTCCCACTCGACGGCGATCGCGGTGACGTTGTCGCTGCGCGCGCCACCCAGTCGCAGCGCCTGCTCGACGAGCTCGGGCACGGCGTCGGAGATCGGGCGGCGCGCCAGCTGCTCGGCGATCACCGCGTCGCTGAGGTGGCCCCACAGGCCGTCGGAGCACAGCAGGATGCGGTCGCCGGACTGCAGCACCAGCGGCCCGGCGGTGTCGACGACCGGCTTGCCGGGGCTGCCCAGGCAGGTGAACAGGACGTTGCGGTTCATGCGCTCGCCCATCGGCACGACCTGGGCCAGCGTGTCCTGCAGCTCGGAGTACGAGTGGTCGCGCGTGCGCGCGATCAGCTTGTCGCCACGCACCAGGTACAGGCGCGAGTCGCCGCAGTGCGCCCAGAACGCCTGGTTGCCCTGCAGCACGCAGGCGACGACCGTGGTGCGCGGCGTGTCGCCAAGCGCACGATCACCGGCATAACGCAGCAACTGGTGGTGCGCGGCGAGGATCGCGTCGTGCAGCGTGCGCACCGGCTCGCGCAGCGAGGGCCGCGCCTCGCGCTGGAAGATCGCCGCCAGCGTCTGCAGCGCCAGCTGCGCCGCGACCTCGCCTTCCGGGTGCCCGCCCATGCCGTCGGCCAGCGCGAAGAGCCCGGCGTCCCGCGTGTAGCAGTAGCCCATGCGGTCTTCGTTCTTCTCGCGGCCGCCCTTGCGGCTGACCTGGTAGACGGCGAAGCGCATCGGGCGTCAGGCCTTCTGGCCGGTCTTGATGGTCTCGATCTGCAGCTTGAGCCGCTCGCTGAAGCTCAGCTTGGTGTAGCGGCGCTCGGTCTCGCGCGCCAGCTCCTTCTGCAGCGCGAACACGCTCTGCGGGCGCGACAGCGGGTCCAGCGACATGCACCACTCGGTGACCTCGATGAGGTTGTCCGAGTAGACGTTGCGCAGCCGCGAGAGCGACAGCGCCAGGCGGTCTTTCTCCAGGCGCTGCGGCGCGTCGTTGGGCGGGTAGCCCTGCATGCAGGCGTAGATGCAGGCGCCGATGGCGTAGATGTCGGTCCACGGGCCCAGCGAGCCGTCGCGGCGGTACATCTCCGGCGCGGCGAAACCCGGCGTGTACATCGGCCGGATGAAGTTGCCTTCCTTGGACAGCACCTCGCGCGCGGCGCCGAAGTCCAGCAGCACCGCCTTGTTGTCGTTGGTGATGAAGACGTTGGCCGGCTTGATGTCCAGGTGCAGCATCTTGTGCTGGTGCACGATGCGCAGGCCGCGCAGGATCTCGTCGAACAGGCTGCGGATCGTGCTCTCGCGGAACACCTTGTCGCGCTTGAGGTCGCGCGCGGTGACGATGAAGTCCTGCAGCGTGTCGCCCTGCAGGTAGTTCATCACCATGTAGACGGTCTCGTTCTCGCGGAAGAAGTTCAGCACCGAGACGACGCTCGGGTGGCTGATCTGCGCGAGCGAGCGGCCTTCTTCGAAGAAGCTCTTGAGGCCCAGGCGATACAGCGGCTGCTTGTCGGGCTTGACGCGAGGCGTCAGCTCGCCGGCCGAACGCTCGGCCAGTGAAGACGGCAGGTACTCCTTGATCGCGACGAGCTGGCGGTCCTGGCCCTCGGCCAGATAGACGACGCCGAAGCCCCCGGCCGCGAGCTTCTTGACGATCTGGTAGCCCCCGACCACGGTGCCCGAAGGCAGCGGAGCAGGTTTGGGCTTTGACATAATCGCCGGGCTTTTCGAAGGGTGGGATCCGATGGCGGTTTATAGCATGACGGGGTATGCCAACGCCGCTTCGGCCCCGGCCGGAGACGGTGGCGCGGCGTCCTCCGTTTCAGTGGAGGCGCGCTCGGTCAACGGCCGTTTTCTGGACCTGTCGTTCAGGATGCCGGACGACCTTCGGGGCCTGGAACCTGCGCTGCGCGACCTGCTCGGCACGGCCTTCCGGCGCGGCAAGATCGAGATGCGCATCTCGGCGCAGCGCGACAGCGATTCGGCCTGGCCCAACCCCAACCCGGAGCAGCTGAACCGGCTGCTGCGCCTGGAAAGCTCGGTGCAGGGCTGGATGCCGCAGGCGCGTGGCCTGTCGGTCAACGAGGTGCTGCAGTGGTGCCGCAACGGCGCCGGCGGCGAGCGCCTGGACGAGGCGGCGCTGGAAGCCGCGCGCCAGTGCATCGAAGGCCTGAAGGACGCCCGTGCCCGCGAAGGCAAGCGCCTGGTGGCGATGCTGATGGACCGCCTGGGCAAGCTGCGCGAACTGGCCGACAAGGCCGAGCCGCTGGTGCCGCAGGTGGTGCAGCGCCAGCAGCAACGGTTCCTGGAGCGCTGGAACGAAGCGCTGGCCGGCGCCAACGCCGGCAACAGCGTGCCGGCCGCGACGCTGCAGGAGCGCGCAATGGCCGAAGCCGCCGCGTTCGCGATCCGCATCGACGTCGCCGAGGAGCTGACCCGGCTGCGCTCGCACCTCGACGAGATCGAACGCCTGCTGAAGAAGGGCGGCGAACTAGGCAAGCGCCTGGACTTCCTGATCCAGGAACTGCAGCGCGAAGCGAACACGCTGGGATCGAAGTCGCCGGCGATCGAGCTGACCGCGATCTCCGTGGAGATGAAGGTGCTCGTGGAGCAGATGCGCGAGCAGGTGCAAAACATCGAGTAGGTTTTCGGGGGTGTTCGGGGCGTCCCAAAAACGCACCTAACCCCTTGATGTTCCTGGTCTTTTGGAGACCAGGACGTCTCAGGCGGTTCCGCCGAAGTGCGTGAACCGTGTGAGGTTTACTGTGAGGTTCGGGCCCGAACCTCACACCTCGCCGGCCCATTCGGCCGGCGAACCTCACACCCAAAACGGAGAAGTACCGTGACTGGGACTGAGAAGAGCATTACCGATCGGACACTGCGAGCCTGGCTCGCTGCCGGCCCCACCAACAAGAGCATCGGCGACGGGCTGACGTTCATCGCCAGCGACGCGTCGGCGGGCGTCGGCAAGGCGTCGTGGATCCTGCGCTATCGCATCGGCGGGCGACAACGCGAGAAGGTCCTGGGGCGCTACCCCGACCTCTCGCTCAAGGACGCACGCGAACTGGCGCGACGCGACCGGGCGCAGGTCCAGCAGGGCGTGGACATCGCGGCTGCCAAGCAGGACGTGAAGGCGCGCCTGGCCGACGCCCGGGACGTGCGCGAACTCGGCAAGCTCTGGCATGCGCGGCACATCGCCGAGCGCTACAAGCACCCGAAGGTCGTCGAACGCATCCTGGAGCGGCACGTGTACCCGGTCATCGGCACGGTGCAGATCGTCGACTTGCGGGAGCACCACATCGACCAGGTGCTGACGCTCACCGTGAAGCGCGGCGCGCCGACGATCGCCAACGACGCGCTGCGCATCCTGTTCCGGATGTTCCACTTCGCGATGAAGCGGCAGTGGATGGACCGCAACCCCGCGGCAAGCTTCGACCTCAGCGACGCCGGTGGCACCGAACGGCCGCGCGAGCGCTGGCTCAGCACCGCCGAACTGCAGGCGCTGGCCAAGGCGATGCGCAACACGCCGAGCTTCGGACGCATCAACGAGCTGTCCGTCTGGCTGCTGCTCGCGTTGTGCGTGCGCAAGATGGAACTGCTGGGCGCATGCTGGGACGACTTCGATCTCGAAGCGGGCGTCTGGCTGCTGCGGCCCGAGCGCACGAAAACCGGCGCCCGCATCGAGATCCCGCTGACCGAGCCCGTGCTGGCGTGGCTGAACGAAGTGCGGGTGCTGGCCTGCGGCAGCGACCACCTCTTCCCGCCGCGACGCCGCGTCGGGATCCGCCCAGACACAGGGCAGCGCAACCGGTTCCCGCACGTCAGCCCCGACACGTTGAACCTGGCACTTCGGCGGCTGGAACTCGACGGCGTCGAGCACTTCACGGTCCACGACATGCGCCGCACCGCACGCAGCCACATGGCCGCGCTCGGCGTCGACCGCTTCGTCGCCGAACGCTCGTTGAACCACAAGCTGCGCGACGTCGAGGGCACCTACAACCGCTACGACTACTTCGACGAACGGCGCCGGGCGCTGGGGGTGTGGGCCGAGATGCTGAGGAAGCTGGCGGCTGGGGAGATCGAGGAGAGCCAGACGTCACCGCGGAGCCGGTTCAGGGCTTCGGACCTGGCCGATGGAGGAGCCGAAGCCAAGGGCTGAGCGCCACTGTGCGCTCCGGCACTCGGTAGAGCTTGGCTGAGAGGAACCCGACTCGACTGGGCCAGGAATTCCGGCGGAATCCAGCGGCCGCCGGCGAACAGCGCGGGACTAGAGTGAATGCGTGGCAACGCCCCTGGAGAACGCCATGCCGTACAGCTTCAATGCCCGCAGCCTTCGGCCGTCCGCGGAACCCGAGGGCTTCATGCGTCTGCAGTCGGTCATGCGACTGACTGGCCTGGGGCGGTCGACGATCTACCGGATGATTGACCGGCAGACCTTCCCGAAGCCGGTCCAGTTGAGCGAGAGGTCGATCGGGTGGCGACGCGTGGACGTCGAACGGTGGAGCCAGGAAAGACCTGCAGCAACGCGCTGAGACGGTTGTCGCGCCACAGGCTGCTCCAAAACTGACGGCTCACCCGCCCGTGCCGCGTGCAGCTTGGCCACACTCGCGGGAAGCACGCGGGTGGACGAGAACCGCACGCGAAGCAGATGATCAGCCGATGGCCCTGTACAATACGTCCTTAGGACGTATTGTACAGGGCCATCATAGACCAAAAAAGAGGGTTAGGGATTGGAGTTCGTGCCCGAGTCATGTACGCTGCGTCCTTAGGACGCAGCGTACATGACTCGGACTGCACAAATTCAAGCTGCACCGCCGGCAAACTACCCGGCGCTTCCTGCCTTGGCCGACGCGCTTGCGGCAATCGATGCGCCCGCCGTGTCCCCCTACGACCTCGGACGACTGCTCTTCGCGGCACTGGCCACGAACAAAACCACACCGCCGCCGGCCACCTTGAAGCCCGCCTACCAGGCCGTGGTCCAGTCGCTGATTGAGGTGCGCCTGCTGTCCCCGATCCCGTCGACAGCATCCACCCCCGCTGGATACCGACTCTTCGGGCGCAAGACGGCGATGCCGGCGGAGATCGCGTGCAGTCTTGATCCGTTCGCGTACGTCTCACACCTCAGCGCGATGGAGTACCACGGGCTCACGGATCGGTTTCCGAAGACGCTGTTCATGTCCACCCCCCCGCTGAAGGAATGGCGCAGGCAAGCCAGTCAGCGGATGAGCAGAGATCTCGGTGACCTGCTCGAGCGCTACAAGGCGTCCGGCCTGCCGCGGCTGACACGCCCCGCCCTGGCGGCGGTCGACCGAACCGTCATCCAGTTCCAGGAGCGCAGCCAGATGGGCGCGTTCCGCCGGATCGCGGGCTCCCCACTGTGCGTGGCCACGGTCGGCCGCACGTTCCTCGACATGCTGCGGGAGCCCGGACTCTGCGGCGGCATGCAGCACGTGCTGGACATCTATCGAGGCCAAGCCAAGCGCTATGCGAACCTCATCGTCGACGAGATCGATCGCCACGGCGCCCCCATCGACAAGGTTCGGGCCGGCTATGTGCTGACCGATGTCTGCCACTTGTCACTCCCGGCCACCGAAGCCTGGAAGGCGTTCGCACAGCGCGGCGGTTCGCGCAAGCTCGACCCAGATGCCGAGTACGCGGCCGACTACTCCGAGACCTGGAAACTTTCGATCAACGTGCCACAGCTTCAAGGCGCCGAAGACGATGCCGATGGCGAGTGACCCGCAACTGAGCCCTGTCGATCTGGCCGCCTGGGTGTCGCGCGCCGACGAACGGCATCGCGGCTTTCGCGAGGCAGTGCACATCGTCATCTCCGCGATCAGCGACTCGGCACCGCTGCGGACCCAGATGATCATGAAGGGCGGCCTGCTCATGGCCATCCGGTACGACAGCACTCGCTTTACCCGTGACGTCGATTTCTCGACCCGCGAGAAGTACGCGCCCGGGTCCGAGCAGGCATTGCTGGCCGAACTCGACCAGCAGCTAGAACGGGCCAACGACGCGTTCGGCTACGACACCGTATGCCGGCGACAACGGGCCAAGCTCAATCCACCGCGCGTCGATGCCACGTTCCCCACGCTGACCATCGGCATCGGGTATGCCCCTCGCAGCAATGCCCGCCAACTGCAGCGCCTTGTGCAACTGCAGTCGCCCCTGGTGGTCGAGATCGACTACAGCTACAACGAAGCCGTTCTGGACATCGAGATCCTGCGCTTGAGCGACGGCCAGGAACTGCAGGCCTACAGCCATCTCAACGTCATCGCCGAGAAGCTGCGCTCCCTGCTGCAGCAACCGGTGCGGCGCCGGAACCGCCGGCAGGACGTGTACGACCTCCACCTGCTGGTGACACACGGCGTAACACCGGCGAACGAGATCGAACGGCGACGCCTGCTGGACGTGCTCCGGCAGTCCTGCGCCGAACGTGACATCACCGCCGGGCCGGAGTCCATCCTGGACGCCCAGGTCAAGGCCATGGCACGTGCGGACTACGACAGCCTGGCAGCCGAGGTCGACGGTGGACTTCCCGCCTTCGAAGATGCCTATCGGCTGGTTTGCGCGCTCTACACCTCACTCCCTTGGCCCGCCGAGAAGCGCGGAGCCTGAGCCAAGGGACCGCGCGCAATGCCCGGAGACGAACGCCAACAGATCGCTCGCCTCCAGGCCGAAAACGAACGCCTGAGAGCCCTGCTGCGTCAGCACGGAATCGCCTGGGCGCATGAGCAGCCGGGAAGACGTGCACCCCATCCGCTGAAAGAGCAAGGCCGGCAAGAGTCGGCCACTCACCTGCATGCGGGCAGCATGGGTAAAGCCTTCAAATGGCCCAGGAGAGCGACGGCAGTGCGTTCGTCGAGCACGACCTGCGGCGCCAAGACGACCAGTGGGCCGTCCCGGCTGGCGTCACGGCTCTTCGCCCCGAATGACTGACACGCCGAAGCCGCAAGCCCCCAAAATTACCGCTCCGTCACTTTCCGTTTGACCTCCAGCGGGCTGACACAGAGAATGACCGATAGGTAACTTTAAGCGACGACAATGCCACCCCCTACCAATAATTTACCGGTCGGTCACTCCGATAACAGGGAGACCCCGATCCGCTGCTCCGCCGATCTGGGCGCCGCCATCCGCGGCCAGCGCAAGCAGTTGGCCCTGACGCAACTGGACCTGGCCGGCCTGGGCAACACCGGCAACCGCTTCATCGTCGACCTGGAGAACGGCAAGCCCACGGTGCAGTTGCAGAAGGCGCTGGACATCCTGGACCTGCTGGGCCTGGAGGTCGTGGTGCGCACCAAGGCGTCACGCTCGCTGTGAGGGGCCGCTGATGGACCCGAGGCCCGATCGCCTGGACGTCTGGTGCGGCAGCGAGCTGGTCGGCACGGTGCACGACAGCACGCCGCTGGCGTTCGAGTACGCGCCCGGCTGGCTGGCCGGGGGGCAGCGCATGTCGCTGGCCACGATCGCACTGCAGCCGGGCCGGCAGGATTCGGCCGCCGTGCAGGCATTCTTCGAGAACCTGCTGCCCGAGGGCGACCTGCGCGAGTACCTGGCCGCACAGCGCAAAGCCTCGACGCTGTTCTCGCTGCTGCTCGAAGTGGCGGGCGACACGGCCGGCGCCTGCGTGCTCGTGCCGCCCGGCCAGACGCCCGAGCCACCGCGCTACGAGCCGACCACCTGGGAAGCCATCGCCGCCATCATCGGCAAGCGCTCGGCGTCGGCGATCGACCTTCAGGGCGAAGGCGCGCGCATCTCGCTGGCCGGCGCGCAGGACAAGACCAGCATCGCGATCTTCGACGACGGCGTGCCGCGCCTGCCCAAGGGCACCTCGCCTTCGACCCACATCCTCAAGCCCAACATCCGCCGCCTGGCCAAGGTGTGGCACTCCGCGGCCAACGAGGCGATCGTGATGCGGGCCGCAGCCCTCTGCGGGCTGCCGACGGCCGAGGTGTTCTACGAGCCGCTCACCGAGTCCTGCGTCGTGCGCCGTTTCGACCGCATGGCGCGTCCGGACGGCACGCTGGCGCGGCTGGTCCAATACGACCTGTGCCAGCTGGCCGGCACGCTGTCGGACCGCAAGTACGAGAAGGAAGGCGGGCCAGGACTGGCCGCCTGCGCGGAGCTGGTCAGACGCTACAGCGCCCAGCCGGCGCCGGACCTGCGCCACCTGGTGCGCTGGGTGTTCTTCAACGTCTATGTCGGCAACAACGACAGCCACGCCAAGAACCTGTCGCTCTACAGCGTGCCGGGCCAGGGCGTGAGGCTGACGCCGTTCTACGACCTGATGTGCACACGGCTGTATCCGGGCCTGTCACCGGAGTTCGCGTTCGCGATCGGCGGCGAGGTACGGCCCGGTGATCTTGGAGCGGAGCACCTGATGCTGCTCGCCCGGCAGCTCGGCATGCAGCCGCGCTATCTGAAGCAGCAGGCCGCCGACGTCGCGGCGCGCTTGCCTGCCGCGATGAGCCAGGCGGTGCAGCAGGTGGCACCGGCGCTGTCGCCTTCGGCCCACACGCTGGCCGAGCGGCTAGCGAAGTTCGTCGCCTCGTCGACGAAGAAGATGGCGGCGCGGCTCGCAGCCTGAGCGCTTCAGATGACGGCATCCCCGCCCTTCCCGTTCTGCCGGCATCCCCTGCCGAATCTGCACGCATACCTCAACCCACGGTTCGCGCAAGACTTCGCGGGCCCACGGGGCGGTGTTCGCTGGCTCTTCCCGGACCAGGCGGACGACTGGCCCAAGTCCCGCAGCGATCCCTCATGATCGAAGCTCAACGCATTCTCGAAGCGTTCGACGGCTTGCGCCGCGCCCAGCGCGCAGGCGTGTACGCGCCGCACAAGCCGCTGCTGATCCTGCTGGCGCTGGCGCGCGTGCAACGGGGAGAGCAGCGGCTGGTCGACTTCGGCACGGTCGACGCGCCACTGCGCGCCCTGCTTACCGAGTTCGGTCCCAGCAGCGCCCCCAAGTCACGGCATTACCCGTTCTGGCACCTGGCTACCGATGGCGGCGGAGCGCTATGGGAACTGCGAGGCCCACGGGAGTTGCTGAGCCGCCCGCCCGGCGCGACGCCGAACCTCGGCGAACTGCGCGCAGGCCATGTCGAGGGCGGCTTTCCGGCCGAAGTGGACCGCGCACTGCGCGAGGTGCCCGGCCTTCTGGAAGCGGTTGCGTCGCGCGTGCTGGAGGCGGCGTTCCCGGCGACGCTGCACACCGACATTGCCGCAGCGGTCGGCCTGACGCTCCATCGGCCGTCCGTCGCGTTCACGGGCGAGCCAGCGCCGCCTGCGTATGCGAATGCGGAACGACGCCGTCGCGACCCCGCCTTCCGCGAGCGGGTGCTGCGGGCCTACGAGTACCGGTGCTGCGTCTGCGGCTTCGACCTGCGCATCGGCACGATCGCTGCGGGCCTGGAGGCTGCGCACATCCAGTGGCACCACGTAGGCGGGCCGGATGTCGAAACCAACGGCCTCGCGCTCTGCGCCCTGCACCACAAGTTGTTCGACCTCGGGGCATTCACGGTCGAACCGCATGACCTGCGCGTCGTCTTCAGCCAGCACGCCATCGCCGGCGACCGCAGCGGCGATGGCGCCCTGCGGCATCACGGTCGGCCATTGCTGGCTCCTCAGCACACGAGCATGCGGCCGGCAGCGCCCTACCTCGCCTGGAACATGCACAACGTCTTCAAGGGCCCGGCGAGGCAGTTGGACAGCGGAGCCTGAAGCTTCGGCGACACGGGGTCCGAGCGCGCCGCTGCGTGCGAACTCACCGTGGCGGCGCACTTGTCTTACATCGGCGCCACGGCGCCTATCCTGCACTCATCTGGACTTCAGTATTGGCCTGGATCGTTGCTTGGCTTGCGCTGGAATCGGGCCGAGTTCCAGCACGGCAAGCGGAGCACGATCGGACCTTCGGACGGTCCGCGCTTGGCGACCGGAAGGCACACGGGCCTCGGGAAACGGCTGCCGCTGTTAAGCCGCTGAACACTCGAACGGGCCACGAGCCGAGCAGTTCGGCCGGCACAATGCTCGAATGACTGCCACCTGGACTGTGCGCACGGTCGGCCCCGACGATGCAGCGGGCATCGCCCGGCATCGTTACTTCCGGAACGAACCGCAGGAAGACATCGACGCCTATGCCGCGTGGGTCGTCTCGCGCATCGAGCGCGGGACGTACATCGGCTTCGTCGCTGAAGCCGCAGGCCAGGTGGTGGGAGGCGCCGGCGCCGTCCTGCTCGACTGGGGGCCGACGCGGGGCGACGCATCAGGCACTCGCGCACGCATCGTCAACGTCTACACCGATTTGCCCTGGCGCAAGCGAGGCATCGCCAAGGCGCTCGTCGACAAGGTGATGGGCGCCTGCACTGAAGCCGGTGTCCGTGTCTTCAGCCTTGCGGCGTCGCAAGAAGCGGCACCCATGTACCGCGCCCTGGGCTTCGTGCCCTACGCCAACGAGATGATCCTGAGGCGGAGTTGATGTCCGCCGGCGGGAGCACCGGGTCCGCGAGCGGGAGACCGTCCAGCAGCGCCTGCGCGTGCCATCGCCGCATCCACTGCGTGTTTAGCGGCTTAACAAGCGTTGGTCGACTGATGAGGCTGCGCAACTTGCGAGGAAGAACAGGCACCACCGGCGCCTATCGCCGCTGAGGCCGCCTCAAGCCGCCGTGCGAACGAGACGGAGCGCTCGCAGGCGGTCGATGTCGACCGCGACCACGTCCTTGGTGCCGAGGCCAGAAACGAACACCTGCTCTTCGCTCTGCGGAAGGCGGCGCATTTCGACCACGACATCGGTGCCCTCGACCTCCGCGATCAGCTGCCACCGGGACGGTGGGCGTGTGCCGTGAGACGCGTCAGGCGGACAGGCCCTGGTGCCGGCCGCAGGAACAGGGATTGAGGCAGCAGATTCGGCGGTCGCGGCCTCTGCCTGGGGGTGAGGCTCCATGTTGCCGGTGTTCCTGACAGGTCCACTACCAGCCGAGCGGGCATCTTGTGCAAGCGCTTCAAAGACGGTCACCGTGGGCGACTGCAGTTCGTGCTTCAGCCGATCGATCTCGGTCCGAGTCACCTTGTCCGCCGTGTTGAGCCATTCGGTCACCGCCTGCGGCTGCAGCTCGAACAGCCGCCTTAGGTCATAAAGCTCCGTCAGCCCGCGGCACCGGCCGCTGCGATAGAGCGCCATCACCGGATCCGGGGCGTCGATCAGTGCAACCACATACGTGACGTATGCCCGAGACTTGCCCAAGCACCGCGCCACCTCCGCCTGCGTCTCGCCCGCCCGCAACCGCCGCTGCACGAACAGCGCCAGTTCCAGCGGCTGCAGGTTCTGGCGCTGCTCGTTCTCGATGACCTGGTCATAGCTGTCGGCGGCCAAGTCGACGAAGGCGGGCACGGTCTGGCGTCCGGCCATGCGCGACGCACGCAGCCGCCGCGCGCCGAAGTTCAGCATCCAGCGGCCGGGCTCGTCGGGATGCGGGCGCACCGACACCGGCTGACGCACCCCACGCTGGCGGATGGTCTCGGCCAGTTCGGCCAGTGCCTCGTCGTCGAACTCGAAACGCGGCTGCTCGGGGTCTTCGTCGATCGTGTCGATCGGCAGTTCCAGCGGTGCGCCGCCGGCCGGCGCGGGCGCGGCGTCGTCCAGCACGGTCAGGTCAAGCGGCATGGCGCTGCTCCTGCGGGTCGATGATCTGGGCCAGGCGCCGCATCGTCGGCTCGATCTCGGCCCAGGCGTCGCGCGCGGCGGTCTTCTTCATCTCCCAGAGCAGGTCGCCGCTCGCCTGCGCCTCGGCGACGGCCGAGCGCTTGGGGATGAACGCGAACTCGCCGGGCTTGTCGGTCAGCGGGATCAGCAGCGACTGGTGGTGGCGCACGATCTCGGCGAAGTTGGCGCGCTGGAACGGCGTCGCCTCCACCATCACCGGCAGCAGGCCGACCAGCTGCAGCGCCGGGTTCAGCAGCGCGCGGATCTTGTGCACGCCGACACGTGGGTGGTGCAGCAGGCCGCGCACGCCGTCGATCGCCTCCTGGTTGAGCTGGATCGGCGACAGCACGAAGTCGGCCGACGCCAGCGCGGCGATGAGGCGGATGTCGGGGTTGGGGTTGGTGTCGACGATGCAGACGTCGAAGCGGCCGGCCTGCGCCCGCAGGAACGCGCGCAGGTTGCGCGCGAACGGCGTGTGCTGCGCCGGCTGCCGTTCGAGCCAGAGCAGCGGGTCGGCGGCCGGCACGAGCACGAAGGGCTCGGCCGGCACGTCGACCTGCGCCTGGGTCAGCAGCAGGTCGGCCGTGACGGAGGCCACCAACGGACGCCCGGAGCGCTGCAGCACGCTGCTGAGGTTGCCCTGGTGGTCCAGGTCCAGCGCGAGCACGCGGCGGCCGGCGCGGCGCAGGTGGTGGGCGAGCAGCGTGGCGACGGCGGACTTGCCGACACCGCCTTTCTGGTTGGCGAGGACGAGCGTCTTCATCGCGGGGCTCCGGTGTCGGGAGTGGCCGCGGTCGGGACGAGGGCCCAGGCACGCAGCACCTGCAGCACGCGGCGCTCGCCGTCGGGCACCAGGCGATGCAGGTCGTGCTGGCCCCAGCGCAGCGCGTCCAGGCAGGCCAGCATGTCATCGCTGATCTCGACGTCCAGCATGCGCAGCTCGAACGGATCCCAGCGGAAGGTGGCGCCGTCGTGCACGCTGGCGATGAAGCCGGCGACACGGGCGACCTGGCCCGAGTCGTGGTGCTCGGCCAAGCGCAGCAGGCGTTCGAAGGCCTGAGCGCCCTTCTCGGTCGCCGGCGTGACGCGCTGCGTGTAGAGGAAGAACTCGTCGACCACGCGGCCGACGTCGTCGGTGTCGTCCATGGCAGGCTCCCGCGGCCGCGGCGGCCGCACTGACCTCTGATGGTCGGCGGACCTGAGGTCCGCCGACGCGCTGGATTCGGCCCCGGATCCAGCGCCCGGGGCTCGGGGGCGGCTCAGGCCTTCAGCTTGCGCATCTCCTCGGCCAGCATCCAGAGCGCGCGGTTGAGGCTCACGGCGCGGTCGATGCTGCCCACGGGGCGCGTCGAGATCCGGCGCCCGCGAGGGCTGCGACCCGCCTGCCCGCCCTGCATGACGTTCTCCTGCACCCGCTGGAAGGTGGTCCACAGGCTGTGGCCCAGGTCCTCGGGCCGCCGGGCCTCCACCAACTGCTCGGCCGTCACCGGCGCCGGCACGTGGCCGCCCTCCTCCAGCGCACGCTCGCCGAAGCGCAGCGCCAGCGCGGCGGTCGCGAACGCGATCTCCTCGCCGTGCTCCAGCGGCAGCGCCTTCATGGCCTCGGCGTGCTCGTCGACCTCGTCGAACTCCTCCAGCACCCGGAACGCGCCCTCGATGACCTCGCCGCGCACGTCGCCCTTGTGCGGGATGCGGATGTCCTCGACGACGTCGCCGACGACCAGGCCGTTGCAGCAGACGAAGCGGAACAGCCCGGCGAGCATCTGGTAAGAGCTGCCGCCGTCGTGGCTGTTGATGAGGATGATCTCGTTGACGGTGTCGCGTGCCCGGGTCTCGGTCGCCTGCACCTGGCCGGCATGGCGCAGCCGCAGCATGTGCTTGGTGAACGCACGCCGGTCCTCCAGCCGGCTGTGGCCCTGGGCGGCCATGTAGGGCTCGAAGCCTTCGCGCTTGAGGCCGCGCAGCACCTCGATGGTCGGGATGTAGGTGTAGCGCTCGGAACGGCTGGCGTGCTTGCCCTCGGCGAACACCGAAGGCGCCACGGCGCGGATCTGGTCCTCGGCCAGCGGCTCGTGGCTGCGCAGGACGTGGGTGCGGTGGCCGAAACGCGTGGCCAGCGTGGGATGGATGGCTTGCATGGTGGTCCTCGTGCGATGGAGGCGGACCCCGCGGGGTCCGCGGTGCAGGGGTTCGGCGGGACGGCCCCCGCCGGAAGGGTTCAGGCCTGGGGCTGCGACCGCGCCGGGCGGCGGCCGTTGACGGGCTTGGCGGCGGGCGCAGGTGCCGGCGCAGGCGGCTCGGCCCGGCCCTCGCTGCGCGCGCGGCGCGCTTCGGACTCGGCGCGGCTGTCGAGGTAATCGATCTCCTCGACGGTGAATGCCAGCATGTAGACGTCGAAGCCCTCGGCGTTGCGGAAGTTGTTGTTGCGCAGCCGGCCGATGACGTTGACGTGGCTGCCCTTGCCCAGGTACTCGGCGGCGTTCTCCGCCTGCCGGCCCCACAGCGTCCACAGCAGCGAGGTCGCCTCCTCCTCGCGCTCGTCGCCGCTGCCGCGGCGGCTGTTGGAGATCACGGTGATCGTCGCCTTCGCGACCTGGCCCTCGCGGCCGTTGACGTACTCCAGGCGGACCGGGCCGGCCAGATGAGCGTTGCGCTGCTCGACTCGAACGTTTGCCATGGCGATGCACTCCGATATCGAGACGACCAGCACAGCCCGGGATTCAGGCTGCTGAAAACTGATCCTCTCGCTCGGACTCCCTCGCTCCCGCCCCTCTGGGGCGGGCGGGGGGTGGGGTGCATTCGGGAGCAGCGCGAAGCGATGAGCCGGTTCACCCGGCCCACCGCATTGAAGATCCCCCCACAAGTCCCCCTCGCCCGGAGATGGGGGGCTTGTGGGGGGAGCGCGGTGGGTCGTTACCGGCGAGCGCGCGGGAGTTCAAAGAGGGCCCGGCGACAGCGGCAGGCGTGACAGGCAAAGCCTGGCACGACGGACGCCGCCCGAGGGCCCGCCCCAGGACACGAGCCCCGGCGGCTACGCGGCCGGCGTGACACCAAGCGCAGCGACTGGCGCGTCGGCCGAGCCGGGGTGAGCACGCGTCTGCACCCGGCTATTCGGCTGTTCGGCTGCTGGACTTCGGTCTTCAGCAGCGGCCCGGCGACGGGCATGGCGGGTGTCCGGGGCGACGATCTGGCCGGTGACGCGCAGAGCGAAGCGTCCGACAGGGCTGCGCGGCGCCGGTCAGTTCGTCGAGCGGGCCGCGCTCACGCGCAGCGGGAGGGCAATCAGGCCCGCGATCCACGGACACGGGTCAGGGCCGCTGCCCCAGGGACCGCCGGCGGCAACGCCGGCCTGGCCGTGTTCGCGTCAGGGATGGCAGCCCGGCAGGGGCGAGACGCCGGACCGAAGGGCCGGTGGCTCGACGCGAAGCGCAACAGCCCGGTCCCGCGCGAGCAGGGAGACGCCCAGGCCCGTCTTACGCGACACGCTCAACGAAGTTGGAGGCGCCGGAAGCGCCAGCCTCATGTCCCAACTATGCCGCGTACGGAACGAGTTTCGCGGTTGGTCGTGCTAAGCGCGGGAAAGGCCGGGTGCGCTGTCACCTAGCCGGGGACATCCCCCGGGCGGCGACGCACCACCACGTTGCAGAGCACAGCACGCCCAACCGTTTCGTCGCCACAGACATCGCCGTGATCGCGCGATACAGGCAATGTCGGTGAGCGCAGCCGTGTCCCAATTTCCGGGCTGAGCAGCGATCGCGAAACGAAGAGATTTCGTCCGTGCCGATCGGGCACGCATCTAAGGACGACATCATGAGCAAGAGCAGATCGACTGAACAAGGCCAGGCACGGACTGGCACTAGCACTGGCAACAAACGCGGTCCCGCAGGATTCCCCAGCGGGACTGGCAATCCCTCGGGGAGAGGCCGCGACAACAACCCGCCGGCCTCACCGCCGAAGGGGCGCTGATACGCGACCCGTAGTGCGCACCGGCGGAGGAATCCGCCGGTCGTTTTCACCCCGATCGCCAGTGTTCAAGCCAGTGCGGGTAGCGCCTTCGACACCACGCCCCCGCGCTTGGATCTCGCCCCATTAAAGTCGAGAGCAGCGGCCAACCCCGCTGCGCCAGACGAAGGATGGCGTCGGCGCGCGCGGCGGCCCAATACCTCGTCCTTCCCTCAGGCATGCTTAGCGCCAACTCTGGGCGCTGCCGAAGGAGCGGCTCGGCCAACGCGTTGATAGCCCGCACAGAAGGAAACTGTTGGCCCCGGCTCCACTCCTTCAAGGTCGAGAGACCAACCGCGTCGTCTTGCTCCGTCGCGGGCAAGAGCTTCTCCAGTGACCCAGCCCCCGCCCACTGCTTCAACCAGTCGACAAACGCTCCGCCGGGTCGACAACGCTCGGGGCCAGCGCGACTGGACACCGGCGCGAACAAATGAGCGAAGCCGAAGGCATGTTCCTTAGACTTAACCTCGATCAGCGCTATCTGCGACAACAGCACGTCCAGCAGCGCCGAAAACCGAGCCAGCACCGCCCAATCGACAAACGGACTTTCGGCCTCGCGGAGTCGCTCAAGCGCCTCTGGCGTCCAGTAGGCACGCAATGTCGCATCCGTGGCGAAAGCCATCGCCCAGCCTGCCGACGTATCGCTCGACCGCGTAGCTCGCAGCGCAGCCCGCTCGAGAACGAACCAGTGCTCGGTAACCTCTCGCCGAGTAGCGGGGAGGTCGGACCATCCTTCGTAGCTCATCCGCACGACGGCCCACGGCGAGAGCGCCTCCAACACATCAGGGGCCGGGACTTTGCCTTCGGCGAGCTGGCGAAAGATATCGAGGAGCTTGCTCGTCTCGGGCCCGGCGGCGCCTATTGAGCCCGCCATTACGACCATCCGCTCGTACAGCGAAACCCACCGTGCACGCCCTTGTGGCGCCAAGAGCTGGGTCTCAGGAACTGACTGCAACCGCTCGCAAAGCTTCAGGAAGCCCGCTTCGCCCGCCTTCTTCATGAGCCCTGAGTAAGACTGCCCTACGATCTTCTGATCGCCCTCGGGAGTAAGTAGAAAGCCCGCGTGCAGTTCGAGCTTCTTCGGTCTGCCGCGTAGCGGCAGACCAGCGTGAGCCTGCATCCCGCTCGCTCCTCGCTGTTCTCGTGAAACAATCACTGGTATTGCTAGCAATCAGGCGGATTACGGCGAACTGCGCCCCGGACTCGGCAGCCCCCGAGAAGGTGTGTGTTGATGCCCCGCTCCACCCTTAGCAAGCGGCGTGACTAGCCGCGCAGGCCGCGAAAAGACCAAGAAGTTGTCCGCGGGTAGTCTATTGTCTGAGCATCTCGCAGCCCGACGAGGACACGTAAGCCGGGGGTGCCACTCTAGGTGGACTGCTTCTGCACCACGGTTTGCCTTTATGCGAAGCGCAAGCTACTCCACCCCCAAGGCCTTGAACACCGCGTCCACGGGATCCGAGTAGAAGCTGGTCTGGAACTTTGCGAACAGCTCGCCCGGAACCGACGGGATGTCCGTCACACTCGACATCGGCAGAAGAATCCGCTTTGCGCCAGCATCGAAGGCGACCTGCAGGCTCTCAGCGAGGTTGCTGGCCTGCGTGACCGTGCCACCAAGCGACATGTCGCCCATGACGACCATCTGGCTCTGCAAGGGCTTACCGAGCGCGGCCGAGCACAGGACGATGAAGCTGGACAGGGTCAGCGCCTCCGGCGTGCCCGCCGTCTGCAGCTCAACCATGTGCAAGTGGAAGTCGCGCTCGGTCGGGTGGATTGATGCGCTCACTCGGCCGGCGTTGGCCTTGAAGTAGTCGAAGGCCACCCGCACCGGCTCCCGCGAGACCGGGCCCGACACCGACAGCTTGCCGCCGCCAGCCATGGCCTGGATCTCCATGCGGTATACGCCAGGCATGCCGCCGTCGCCCATGGCGACGGTATGCAGCACGCCCGGCGCCAAACGGCCTTCGGGGATCAAGCCGCCACCGCCCTGTTCCGGCACGGAGATGAAGCGCTCCTGCATGTCCTCCAGATCGATGTAGGAGAAGTGCACGTCATAGAACTCCATGCCCCCGATCTTCTTGAGCTGCTCCTTCACGCGCCGGCGCGTTTCCAGCGCGTACTCCAGGCACTTGCCTACTGTGTCCTTGGTGTAGGCGCCGTCAGGGCAAATCAGCTTCAGCAGGCCAGACACCGTCCGCCGCACGGCGATGGTGTCGCGCTGGTTGAGGTTGTTGCCCAGCTTGAAGAACTTGTCGATCGCATCAGCGAAGCTGCGCTTGCGCATCTCGCGCGCCCACTCTGCCAGGTAGTCGACGATCAGGCCGTACTGGTCGGTGAAGAACTCCGGCCGCATCTTCGGAATCTCCCAGCCCGGCACGTAGGCGTGGAAGCGATCGAAGAAGGCCGAGTCGATCATCACGTCCGGGAACGGCGCGAACAGGTGGCTGGTCTTCACCAGCGTTTCCACGGTCTGGCCCTGAGGCAGGTTGCCGACGAAGACCATCGCCGCGCTGGCGTTGATGGACTCACGGCCACGGCTGAACGAGCCCGAGGCCATGTAGTCCTTCATGATCTGGACGCCGTCCTGGTCCTTGAAGTTGATGCCGGCCACCTCGTCGAAGGCCACCACGTCCCACAGGCCGACAAGGCCCACCTTGCGGGCGCTCATGTTGTAGAACAGGTTGGCCACCGTGGTCTGGCCGCCGGACACCAGGATCGAGTTCGGGCTGATCTCCTTGTAGATGTGGCTCTTGCCCGTGCCGCGCGGCCCCAGCTCGCACAGGTTGTAGTTGTTCTCCACCAGCGGAATCATCCGGGCCAGCAGGTGCCACTTCACCCGTTCCTTGAAGCAGGTGGGCTCCATGCCGGTCGAGCGCAGCAGTGCGTCAATCCACTGCTCTTCCGTGAACCCCTTGCGGCCAGCGAACAGCTCCTCCATGTCCATGTTCGGCATCTGGATGGGCTTGAGGTCCGACACCACGAAGGGCGACGTGCGCTGGTTCTCCTCGAACCGGTAGTTCAGCGTCACGATGCACCAGATGCCGCCCACCAGCAGCTTCTCGAACTGCCGCACGTAGGAGTCGGGCACCTCGGCGTTCTTGATCCCCAGGTTGGACAGCAGCGCCTCGTAGGCGTCGCGGTTCTCGTTGAGCCTCACGGTGACCTTGTCGATCACCTTGAACGAACCGCGCTCCCGGATCTTGCTCTTGACCTTCTCGGCCTCGTCCGGCCGCACGTAGTTTTCGGCCAGCACGTTCTTGACCGTGACCAGGCCAGCGCGGATGGTCTCGGCATCGTCCGATGCGCAGTACATGCCCAGCAGGTACTCCAGCACGTAGACGGGAACGTTGGCCCCCTCCTTGATGAGCTTGGTCAGGTCCTTGCGCACCACGCGCCCGGCGAAGCGCTCGTTGAGCAGCTTGTCCAGGCCCGGGTCGATGGTGGCGGTGGATGTCGAACTGGCCTGTGCGGTGTCGTCAGCCATGGTGGCCCCTAAAAGTCATTGCTGAAGGCCAGATCGATGCGCAGCGGCGCCCGCCAGGCCTCGGCCTTGGTCTTCGCGTCGCGCGCGACCAGGAAGTAGTCTTTCGTGCGGTCGTAGCTACCGGCGGCCAGCGTCAGCATCACCGAGCGTTTGCGCTCATCGAGCATCGGTGAGGTGCTGTCGAAGGTCAGGATCTGCTCATCGCTGACGGACTGGTCGCCGTCGCGGATGGACAGCAGCAGCGTCACCGGCAGCACACGCTCAGACACCGCCTCGGTCTGGATGAACTCGAAGCGCTGCTTGTTGGTGACCACCTTGTTGCTGGATCCGAGCAGGCTCACTTCCACCTGCCGGGTCTTGGCCTTCTCGGTGTCGCTCTCCTTCACCACGATCACCGGCACGACGATCTCTTGCGGCATGGCACTGCCATGCACGAAGCGCGCACCGCCAACGAAGTGGAACCGTCCGGCGCCCTTGGGCACCAGGAAGTCCAGACTACCCGTGCCTTCATCCGTGCCCGCTGTGGTGGCGGTGTTGCCCGCCCAGGCGTTCTGCATCGGCCACATGCCGCGGCCCAAGATGTAGCGCTTCTTGGGCTTCAACACGCCCGGCATACCTTCTTCCACGGTGTGCCGGTCCGCCTCATCCAGGGCCGACTCCTGGTACATGAAGCCGTGATCGGCCGTGACGAAGATGGTGGAGCCGTTCAGGTTGTTGACGATGAAGCTCACCAGCTCCGACAGTTCCTTGATGGCGTTCGCCGTCGCCTCGAAGGTCTTGGTCTCGGACCCACGCTTGTCGCCGATCATGTCGATCAGGTCGTGGTAGACGTAGACGACCTTGTGCGGCTTGACGAACTCGCGGCCCTTGTCCTTGCCCTTCTCCATCAGCGCGTCGCGGCCGATGGCCACGCCGCCGTGCGCCGCCAGGATCGCCGAACGCTGCTCCAGCGTCGACGACGGCTGGCCATCCACCGTCACGTCCAGCGAGGCGTTGCCCTTGTAGGCCAGGCGCTGGTGCGGCAGCAGGCTGGCCATGCCCAGCGCGGTGTAGCTGGGCAGAACGCCCAGCATGGCGTCCAGGCGGGCCTTCACCCGGCTGCGGCTGTTCAGCTCATCCACCAGTTCGGCCGCCGCCTCGAAGCGGAAGGCATCGGAGATGACCACGAACACCCGTTTGGCGCCGCCCTCAAAAGCGGGCGCCACATGGCGCGCGTAGAAGTTCTGCTGGTTGACGACCTCGTCGAGCTTCCACTTCGCCAGCAAACCGGCCGGCCCTTCCGCCACCGCCCCCCAGGCCGAAGCGAGCTGGCCGATGAACCAGCCCGAGTGGGCGTCTTCCATGCGGTCGCGCAGCTCGTGCAGAAGAGACCAGCCCATGGGCTCCACCGTCTCTGACGCCCGCATGAACCAGCGGTACAGCTGGTCGAAACGGAACAGCTCAGTCCGGTAGGCCTGGAAGGCAGTGCCAGCATCTGCAAAGCTGAAGCCCTGCAGGTGCTTGGCCTGCAGTTCAAAGAAGCCGGCCGCCGCCTCCAGCGCGTCGTAGCTGGCGGCCAAGGCTCTCGTGGCGTCGTTGGCGCCGGCCAGCAGCGGGTTAGCCCAGTGGCCGTCACGCCGCCGCGCGATGAGGTCGCGCACCGAGTCCATGTTGGCGCCGCCGCCCGCGATGATGCGGGCCTTCAGGTCGCCAATCACCCGCTTCTCGATGGCCTCGAAGGTCATCGCGTCCGCCAGCTCTTCGGCCTGCATGGGGCCCAGGATGCTGCTGATCTTCAGCTCATCAGCCACCCAGCCCGACAGCACGTCGTAGCTGCGGTAGTTGGCCATGTCGGTGCGCCACCGGCTCGCGAACACCGATACGTTCGCCGCCATGACCCGTTCGGCGATCACGAAGTGCGCCAGCGATGCCTGCACACCGCGCACGCTACTGCAGAAGTCGGTGGCGAACAGGCGGTAGAGCAGGCCGCGAAGGCTGGATGGCTCGTCGCCGGGTTCGCGGTAGCCCAGCTCCCGCTCTGCCATCGCCCAGAAAGCCTGCTCCAGGTCGAAGCTGGTCAGCTCTTCCAACAACCTCGGTCGGGCACCGAGGTCTCTGCCCTCAGCCACCAAGGCAGCAAAGGCCTTGAGCAGGATCGCCGCAGGGTCCGCCGTCTCGGCGCGGGCCACGGCCGCGATCATCTTGCGGTCTAGGTCATCGGCCGTGTCGGTCGGTTGCACCCATCGCTTGACGCGATCAAAGCGGTCGCGTGCCCGAAGGAACTTGCCGCGCAGCTTTAAGTGATCGCGCAGCGATCGTGTGTTCAGGCCCAGTTCCTCCAGCTGAATCGACGCCGTGTCGGCGCTGAAAGGCTTGCCGCGCAGCCGCGCGTCCAGCAGCCAGTCCTGAGCCGGTTCCGGTTCATCGAACGGTGCATAGATCAACCAGCGACCGTCGACCTCCCGCTCGATCGAGATCTTGGCTTGCAGGGCAGGCGTGCGGTCCAGCCGCAGCACCTGCACGCCCTCGATGCCGATGGCATCGACCTGAGGCGCAAACTCGCCGCCCGCGTCGTTCCAGAACACCAAATCATGGCCCTCCTGGAAGAGGCGGGTCAGGGCCGCGAGGAACACGGGCGCACTACTCATCGCTACCGCCGGTGATGGCCTTGGACTCGGCGACCAGGTCACCGAACTTCGCGTAGTTGACCTTCACGCCATCGTCCAGATCCAGTGCGATGCGCATGTCGGCGTAGTGGCGCAACTTCTCGTCGTACGCCAGCAGTTCGAGGTGCTTCTTGCGAAGCGCTTCGATTTGCTTCTGCAGTTTGGTGCGGGCAGCTGCTGACGATGCTGCGGCCAGGTCCTTGTCCAGCATGTCCAGGCGCGACACCATCTTCGCGACTAGAGGCACAACGTATTCCGCGCGCATACGAGCTAGCGTTCCCTCGTTGTAGCGATGCAGATACACCAGCGCTTGGAAGGCCCCTTGCTTGCCGCTTGAGAAAAGCCAATAGATTGGCCGCTTCCTGTAGGTCTGCAGATGGTCTTTGTAGAACTTGTCTGCCAAGTAGCGACGGACAGTCTCGTCCGGCGCCTCGGTCGCTTTGGCACCGAGGCCTTTGGCTAGCCAAGTCAAGTTTCTGTCTAACGCACTTGCGCCCCAGACAACGCCGAGGAAGTCACGAGAACGGACGGCAGCGTCATCAACAAACCACTGCTCATCGGTGAGTGGGACGATGCCGTCCGCGTCGGCCGGGAATCTCTCTTCGTACCGACTCGGGTCAAACCCAACGTTCCCAGAATCTGCATAGATCAGGCCTGGCTCGTTCAGGCTATAGCGCCCCATCACGCAACCGATCGCGTAGGAAAGCAACTCACGCCCTCCAAAGCTTGAGGCCATAGGCCCGGGCTCCGGAGCGCCAGATTCGGCGAACCCAAACCGCTCGGATAGCATTTGCTCTATGCGAGCTTCGTTGCGCTGGATGAGCGCCTGATGGGCGCCTATCTGATCCGATGGACTTTCAAGAGTGCGCAAATCGGTTGAACACGAGACTGCGAAGGTCGGCGATGTTTCATCATATCTACTTATCTCCATGGCAGAAGTCACGCACGCTTGCGCGAGGCGCGCGAGGTCGCCTGAGTCCTGTTCTTGGAGGATATTCGGAAGCGCAAGCAGGCTTTCGATCTTTATACGCGCCGACGGCGAGTACGCCTTAAGGAATCGAAAGGCAGCATCAGTGTTTAGTAACGCCAGATATCCAAATACATTATCGGCCGCGAACGCCATTGATCCAGTGCTGTCAAAGAGGCTTCCGGCCGGGACGTGCCTAAACGCGAGTCCGCCATTACTGAACGACGACCAAGTAATGCCTTCTCTGAACGAATACGTGCCGTTGTAGTTGTGCGACCTAACGCGCAGGGTCTTGACGTCGATATTACTTTTTATCGCTTCTCCATCGTTCTTCCAATCTACAACCCATTCATTGTTTCCGAACCACTTTACCGCCTCACCTCCCTTTTGATACGGATACCAACGGGCCTCCGATCGTTTAGCGTCGGCCTCTGTCCTTGCCCCCCGATTTATTTGCGCAGCGCTGACTTCCCACCAGAAGCGTAAGAATCTTGCGTTGTCCGCGGTAGTCAGACCCTCTCGTGCCTCAACCCGCTCTGAAATTGGTCGCCTAGTCCTAAACAATTCCATCTGGGCATGATTGAGCGAATAAGCGAGCGCGAGGCCAGGCGCGTGCGTGAAGTGATTCAGGTCTCGGACGAAGCCAGCTGCAGAAACAATATCCGCACTTCCATCGTCCGAAACTTCCGAAGACTCGATACGTTTGTACCGTGCAGCGAAACGCTTGATCGGGGATCGATAGAATGTGGTAGCGCACGTCCCGAATGCGATTCCCATTACTCCGTTACCCAAGTGCAGCAGGCTTGATATCGCATTGGCTGACAAGAAGTCTCGTCGGAAGGACTCGTAGTTGGACAAGAACATCCAACTCTGCATCGTAACGAAGGCAATAAGGCCAGTTCTTGCAGAAGATGCCTCGCCACGCCGAATGAAGCAGCTGAAGAGATCGCCCTTTTCTAGAGGGTATTGGCTTTCTACGAAGGATTTCAGCGAGGCAGTCATGAACCCGCCCCCCATGTAGGGTGGATTCGCGACCACTGCGTCGAACCTCTGCCCCAAGATGAGCGCTTGCCAGATCAGCGGCAATACATCCCTGGCGGCTTGCTGTGCATACAAATCGCCCTTCTGTAAGGCGTGATGCACTCCGGTCGTCATCGTCGCTAGCTGGTTGGCCAGCGTCGCCGGAATCTGAATGAGCGATCCGAAGACCTTTCCGTGCTCGAAAGCGCTAAGCAACGCCTTGAGCGGCGCGCGCTGAAGTCCGAATGGGGCCAGATGGGTAGCGATTTCCTCAACATTTAGGCCCTTGCTGTCCTGGAGGCTCAGCACATTGAGCTTGGGCGGATCGTTGAACAAGCGGCGATCATCGGAGCGCGCCTTCATCAGCAGTGCAAATGCTGCAAGTTGCGCGGCGCGGTCATCGATGTCTAACCCGTACAGGTTCCTTTCCAGAATCAGGCGCGGAATGGCCCGAGGCTGATACCCACGCTCTAGGTAGATCGCCTTTAGCACGTCGTACGCAACCACCAGGATGTGCCCGCTGCCACAGGCTGGGTCCAGCACAGTAATGGTCTCAGGGTTCAGCGCCTCGCCATCCGTACGGATCCGCGTCTGAATCAATGCGTCCAGTTCCGCCTGCACCTCCGGGGTCTGCTCGGCCGGCTGGATGTAGTACGGCCATTGGCTGGCCAGCGTGCTGGTCGGGTTGGCCATCAGCCACAGCCGGCCCACGCTGTTCTGCACCAGGTACTGCACGATCCAGTTAGGAGTGAACAGCTGGGTGGCGGCAGGGATGTCCTCGCTCTTCACCACCTTGCCGATGACCTGATCCTTCTTCTCGCTGATGTAGAACTGGTACAGCCAGCCAATGACCTCGATCTCTTGCCAGTCTTCCTCGGGCACCTGTTCGACCAGCTTGGCCACGATGGAATCGGTGCGCAGCAGGTTCTCGGGCAACAGCAGCTCGGTCTCATCGTCGATGCGCTCGAACAGGAAGGGCATCACCCGCGACAGCTCGTTGCACTGGGCCACCAGCAGCAGCTTGTAGAGCTCGTTGTCCCGGTTGCCGGCCAGCTGCATCTCGCGGGCCCGGTCAGGACTCAAGCCCGGCAGCGTCACCTCGCTCGCGTGGCGCAGGATCTCCGGCAAGCCACCGTCACGGCTGGACAACACCCGCCAGCCGTGACCCAGGTAGTCGTGGATCTCCATGTAGCGCAGCGCCGCGAAGCGGTTGAACCAGGTGTAGGCCACCTCGTCCATCGCCTGCTCGAAGCCATGCCGCTTGATGCGGGCGATGAGTTCGTCGCGCTGGCCGGCCACCTTGGCGGGCCACTCGCGGCCGTCGATCAAGGCCACGTCGCCCCGCACTTCGGCCGGCACCACACCGGCGGCCGAGATACCCAACACGTTGGCGCGCTCGGTCACGGCCTTGATGAAGTCCAGCCGCGCTTTCGGGGCGTAGCTCTTGAGGTTGGCCTTGTTCATGTCTGTCCCTGGAAAGGTCTCAGTCTTGTTCTGCTCGCGCGATTTAGCTGGAGCGCCTACTGGATGCGGGCGCGATGGCCGGCTGCGATGGCAGCCATCAGCTCGGCGCGCAGTTTGGCCACGTAGTCGTCCACGTCTTGCTCGGTTTCCAGGTAGGTCTTGGCGTTCACGTCCGCGGTACGCACCACGCGGATCGGCTTGGCGGCTGGCGGCGCAGGCGGTGGTGGGGGCGTAGGGGTGCCACCCGGCGTGGGCGCCGGTGCAAGCTTGACCGCGGCCTTGGCCTTCGCCGCCGCGGCGACGGCCGCGGCGATCTTGTCCATCGCTTCGTCCAACAGCTCGCCCGCGCGCTGCTGCAGGAACATGATGCGCGGGATGCTCACGAGGCCCGCCAGCTGGGCCTTCAGCTCTTGCAGCGGGCGCAGTGCAGCGTTGCGCACCGCGGGCTCGGCCTGAGCGTCATCAAGGGCCTGCGTGGCTTCTTTGATCTTGGCGTCGATGGAGAGCAGCGCTTTCTCTCGCCGCTCGCTGGCCAGGGCTTCGTTGACCTTCTCCACGGCCGAGAGCAGGGCTTCGATGCGGTTGACCTGCGAGTACGGCCTCGGGTTGGCGCGGATGGCCTCCAGGTCGGCCAGCGGCTGGGCCGCTGCCGTGTCCTTGACCAGCGCTTCTCGGTTGTCGGCAAAGCTGACCAGCCCATCGAGCATGCGCGCCCACACCGGGGCCTGCGTCTTGTAGAAGCTCAGCACATCGTGCGTGTCTTCGGCCAAGTCCAGCCAGTCGTCACGCGACGACAGGATGGCGTTCAAGAACTCGAAGGGGTCGCGGATCGCCATTTGCCGGTCGATCGCCTGCAGAGCCTTGGCCACCTCGGCGGCACCCGGGTAGTGCTTCTGCTCTGCCTTGAGCTTGGCGCGCTCCAGCTCGGCCTTACGTTGGCCCAGGTTCTCGCGGAAGGCGGCCACCAGGCCGTCTTCGTCATCCGGCGGCTGCAACGAGAAGATCTCGCGGTGCAGATCGCGGGCCTTGGCGCGGGTGCCAGCATCGGCGGTCTTGCGCTTGAGGATGGACACCTGCTTGAATCGGGCGGCCTTGGTCAGCGGTTCGGCGGCCGACTTGGGATCGAGGTCTGAACCCTCCATCACCAGCTTGATCTCGCCGGCCATGAACAGGCGGGCGATCAGCAACACGGTTTCAAGCTCGGGCCGCCAGCCCCACGGCGCACCGGCAAAGCGGTCCACCACGTCGGATAGCAGCACGCGGCTGGTGCCGGCCGCGACCGTGAGGTACTGGCGCATCTCGCCGATGGCGAGGGCATTACCGTCTTCGCCGTCGAGCGCGATCTTGTATTGCCCGTGTGTGTCCGACGCCAGCACGGCGCGAATCTCGGCCGCTGGGTCGGCCTGGCGCACCTTGATGTAGCCGAGCTTGGAGTAGGTGTTGGAGACGAGGTAGTTCAGTGCCTCGTCCAAGATCACCGAGGGGCCTTGCGGCTTGAGCGTCAGCTTCTGGCCCAGGGCGTAGAAGTCGCCGCGGCTCAGCAGGTCGGCCAGCTGGGCCAGGATGCGGGTCTTGCGCTCGCGGTTCTCGTCTTTGCGGTCCAGCAGGATGCGCTTGAGCGATGGCGTAGCCGCGTCGGTCTTCGGGCCGCTGATGTACTTCTCGATCTGCACGTAGGTGCGCAGCTCCACGTCCACGCGGGCGTCGTTGGCCATGCGCAAGATCGCGCGGCCGGCGCCCTCAGCGCTGCGCCCGATGCACTTGGCTTCGGTCATCAGCTCGTAATCACCACCGACGGGCGACAGAACTTCCAGCGTCAGCTGCTGGTTCGCTTGGCGCCAGGGCGCACCGTCGAGCAGGCGGTTGAATTCGTAGTCGGTCTTGGTGTCGCGGTGGCGCACCTTGGTCTGGCCGCTCAGCACCTCGTCGAAGACCAGCTCGGACACCAAGCGCGAGACCTCGGCCGACGAAATGTCGACCGACTTGATCTCTTGCGATACGTCGCGCTCTTCGTTGGTGAGGAAGAACCACAGGTCACCATTGCGGCTGACCAGGTTCTGTCGCTCCAGCCGTGCCAGGCTCTCCTGGATCTGGCGCTTCAAGGCGAGCTTGTCGGCGTCTACCCGGTCAAGGCACAAGGTAGCCAGGTTGTCGACCGTGGCCTTGACGGCATCGGCGTAGCGGATCAGGAACAACGCGCGCAGCAGCTTGATATCCCAGGGCTCCAGCGCCGGGTTCTCGCCGGCCTGGTCGATAGCGCGCTTGACGGATGAATCGAGGAAGCTCTCGATCGAGGGGTAGAAGTCGTACAGCGGGACGAAGGCGTCGATGTCCTTGTCGCCGTTGCCGACAGCGGCGGTCTGGAACGCATCGAGCATGGACCGCTCACCGCGTGCCAGGTGGCGACCCGTGGCGCCCACCTTGCGGATCGACTCGAAGACCTTCTGCAGCAGTTGGAACTGGTACGGTGCAAAGGGATAGTGCGCGGCGTAGTCGTCTGCGTCCTTGAAGCGCCTGAAGGCAACCGCGTGGTCGGCAAACGAGAGCTGGTTGTTGATGATGTCGCCCTTGGCCTTCCAAACAGCGGCCAGCGCGGCTTTGGCTTCGGGGGTCTTCTCCAGCAGGCGCTGTGAGATCACCTCGTCGGTGTTCGAACTCGACAGCGACAGCCGCGTATGGAAGCGGCCCGTGATCTTGGAGAAGTCATTGGTGCGGGCCTGGTTCGCCTCGCCCAGCGTGGCGTCAATGTCTTCCTGGCTGGTGACGATGACCCAGGCTCGGCCCTTGCAGCGGACGCCGAGTTCTTCGGTGATGGTCTGCAGGTTCAGCATCAGCTGGGTGTTCTTGCCGATGAACTGGCCCACCTCGTCGACCAGGAACACGATGCGGTGGCCGGGGCCCTTGGCATCCAGGTAGGCACGTACCAGGTCAGCGAAGCCTTCGATGTTGATGCGGTAGGTGTCGCGGGCGTCATCGAACCACTTGCCAGCGGACTCGGCCGACATCTTCAGCGCGGCGCTCAGGCCGGCGATCACGTCGTCGCGCAGGAAGTCCACCGCGTCGCGCTCGGCGTCCCACTCGTTGCCGTTGGACGCCTTGAAGGCCGCCTTGAACGTGTCGAAGCTGCCCTTCGAGATGAGATGGCGCTCCATGTGGGCGACGTGAGGCGCGTCGCCAGAGAGGCCCTGCATCTCGTTGAAGACGCGCAGGAAGACTTGCAGGATGGCGTCGCGGTCGCTCTTGGCATCGGCCTTGGAGTCGATGTTGAAGAGGATGACATCGGTCTTGCCGGCCACGGCACGACGCACGTCGCCGATGAGCAGCGGGTCCTTGATCTTCGACTCGAAGAACTGCGCCGCGCGGCGCTTCTCGCCGTTGCCGGGATGGGTGGCTTCTAGGTTGGAGAGCAGGTACGACAGGATCTTGATGAAGTGCGACTTGCCGGAACCGAAGAAGCCCGACACCCACACGCCCATGCGCGCGGCGATGGTGGGATCGGTCGGGTTGTCGACCGTGGCCAGGTAGGCATCGAAGAACCGACGCAGGTACTCGGTCACCTGCCTGGTGGTGACGTACTCGTCCAGCTCTTGCCAGATGCTTTCGTCGTCGCGTTGGTCGGCCTTGATGACGCCGTTGATGGGGCGGTCGATCTGCTTGACGAACAGTTCTTTGATTTTCATGGGGCTCCCTGAATCACGAGACCAGGCTGAATGCCCGGTAGTAGTTGTCGTCCGTGAGCTTGCTGAACAGGCGCAGGGACTGGCCGTCGTAACGGCCGGGGTAGAGCATCAGCAGCGGCGTGTCGCGCATGTGCGGGTGCAGCGCAGACAGCAGCGTGTGCGTGCGGAGCATCGGGTAGACAGCCCCGACGCCTTTGACGATCAGCAGGTCAAGATCCGCAGCGCCGGTCAGCTCGACGATGCGCGCGGCCAGCCGGTCCTCCTTGAGCACCGAGCGCAGCGACTTCAACACCGCTTCGTCGCCCTGCTTGAGCTGCATGTCGAAGGCCTTGGTGAGCAGGCCTCGCTCTTCGAGTAGGCTGATGACGCACTCGAAGAGATCGATCGTGGCGAAGCGCAGCCCAGGCTTGAGCTTGTGTAGGCCGGGCTCGATGACATCGGCGAGCCACGAACGCATCTGCATCTCGTGTTCAGGCGGGTAGTCGAAGATCCAGAAGCCGATCTCGCCACCGGCGCCACGGTTGTCCAGCACGTCAGGTGACGCGAGACGCGGCAGGATCTGGTTCAGGCGCTCGTCGAAGGACGTTTTCATGCTTTGACTTCCATGCGGGCGAGCGTCTCCTCGGCGCCCAGTCGTTTCAGATAGGCGCGGACCTTCGGGTGAAGCATCGGCGGCGTGAGCGACATGCGCCGCGCGCTGTCGAGGAACTTGGATTCGACGAGCATTCGAACGATGACCTGAAAGAGCTTCTTGCGCGTCGTCTCCGCCCAGGTGCCGACGGCATCGTCACGGTGCTCGCACTCGGTGAGGAAGGCTTCCCATTGCCGGTGGCTTAAGGTTCGCTCGAGGCGGCGCAGGTCGGCGGCGTACACGTCGTGCATGAAGTCGCTCAATAGCTGGCTGTGCCTCGCCGACGCTGCGAGCAACAGCTGACCGGTGAGTTCGCCTTCACCATCGGCCACCAGTTGCAGGCCCTCATCGTCCAGCGTGGCCAGCCGATTGCGGATCAGTCGCGCTTGCCGTCGGGCCGTGGCGGGCTTCTTCTGCAGCAGGTTGTCCTGCTTCATGGCCTCGTCCCATTGCTCGGCCGTTGGGTGCGTGAGCAGCAGCCGCGCGATGCGGCGGCTCTCGGGCACCATGAGTGATCCAGCGGAGATCTCGGCGTTATAGAGGCCCACTGCCACCCCCTTCCTTGACGCCGGGCGCGAAGACTGCGCTCTCGACGCCATACAGGGTCTGTGGGTTGCGGAGCCAGAGGTGATGTGCGGCTGGATCGAGCGAGTGGTCGGCTGAGCAGTCGATGGACCAGCGGCGAAGTACGTAGCCCGCCAGCGCCGCCCGTGAGCGAAGGCGCAGCACGCCGTCTTCCATCCCGTAGTCGGCTTCGACGGCCTGAGCCCAGCGAACTCCTGGGTGCGGCACCACCTCCATGTCGACGATGCGTGCCCATTGCTCGTCGGCGGGCAGAAGCTCGTTCTCTTCCACAGGGCCGTCGATCTCTCTCGCTTTCGCGATGCGGGTGAGGACGAAATCTCCGAATCGCGCATTGGTTCGATCGAACGCGCGCACATGCCAGCGCAGACCGTTGTCTGCCAGGGCGACGGGCACCAGCTCGCGACTGGCAGCGCCCGAGGACAGCGACAAGTAGGACACCCTGATCGCCCGCTTGGCACACATGGCCCGTGTCACCGTCGACAGAATGGCGAGGTCGGGTCGCACAAGGTTCCCGGGGCCCTCACAGGGTGCGGCCTTGCGCAGCTTCAGTTTAAGGCCGTCGCCGAACCCCTGCAGTAGCCAGGCGAGGACCCGCTCCGACGAAAACTCGAAGATCGGCTTGAACGCCTTGCTGGGCCGATAGCAGCGCGCGGCAACGTCATAGTCCAGGTTGCCGGGTTCGAGGTCTCGGTAGGCACTGAGGTCACGCGAAGATGCGGCCGGCTTGATGCCAAAGCGCGCTTCGATGTCTGCACGTCGCAATTCCCCCGTGAAGTACGCGCGCATCTCCAGGAACGCCAGCCGCTCGCGCTGCGCTTGGGAGAGCTTGTTGACTGCAACGTTCATGACGGCCGGGCGCTGTGGACGTGTCAAGAGAATAGCACGTGGTCATCAAATTGATGACAACGTGTAGATCAACTTGGTTCAAGATTCACACACTTTCTGGGATGCGTGCCGACCGTGCGAGCGCCCTGTTCGTGTCCTCGCCCCGATCGACTGCGCAAAGTGAAGCACTGCCCCGCCGCAAACCGCGTTCGGCGACGACTGGGGACGATGCTGCGCGACAGCCTGTGCTGTTGCCTGAGCGGCCACTGCCAGGATCGACCGCCGCCTCAGGGCCTGGCGCTTTGGCCTTCGCCCCACAAGCGTGATCGCGATCGAGGAGCTGCCGGAACCTCGGCTCCGCTGAAGATGGCGTCACCGCCAGTCCTCTGCACGCAATAGCGATGAGACATTCCCTCGCTCTGGCACCCCTTCCCGCCTTCGGAACACGACAGTCGAGAACTCCACCCGAACGGGGGGCGCAAATCGTTGACTTTCCTGGAGAAGTTGGTGGGCGCCGCAGAGTTCGAACAGCGCCCCCTGCCGAGCGAAGACGATGGGCGCAGGTGAAGACTGTTGCGACATCTCACCTCATCTTACGGTGACCCGTACTCCTGGCGTTATATCGCTCCGACCCTTGACCGCCGCGTCGTGCTCAACCGAGCCCGATGCTCACCGCCAGCCAAGCACACCAGCCTCCGCTAGACTCCCCCACGAACGCCGCATTAGATCGATGTTCCACGGCGAAATTTCGAGTGGGCGGCTGTGTGGTTCGGCGGTCACCGCACCGAAAACCTGAACGCTGACAAGCACCTGCGAGCCATCTCGCAAAGCAGGTGCAAAACATCGAGTAAGCCGCGGCCGCCGGCTCCACCCGCCCGCCGCCGCTCGTCGCGCCAGAGCCGTCAGCGATCGTCGCTCGGCACCGCACGAGCGAGGGGGCGCCCTCCACCACGACCACGCCCGCTGGAAGAACGAGAACGGCGCGTCGCCGACATGGCGCGCCAGGACGAAGCCCACCGCGGCTTCGGCGTGCGCGGCATGCCCCCAGCGTGACGGACGACGGGCGGTCATGGCCGCAGGGCATGCGCGCGCGGCCGGGCATCCGGCGTGCCCGGGCCGCGGCGCGGCCGCCTTGCGCCCTACTCCACCGCCTCCGAATACGCCTTCGGCCACACCGGCGCCGGCCGGTCGCAGCACTCCTGCCAGCCGCGCCCGCGCGGCGTGTGGCCGATGCCGGGGTTGAAGGTGTTGGTCGGGTCCAGCCGGCGGTAGTGGTCCACCAGCGCCGGCTTGGCGACGTAGAGGTGGCCGACGTTGTGTTCGGCCGGGTACTCGGCGCGGCGCGCGTCCAGCAGCTCCCACATGCGGTGCTCCATCGCCAGCGGGTCGACGCCCGGCTTGACGATGTAGTCCTGGTGGAAGACGTGGCAGAAGAAGTGGCCGTAGTAGAGCTTGTGCACGATGTCGCGCTCCAGCTCGTCGGGCAGCTGCTCCACCCAGGCGCGGTCGTTGCGGCGCAGCGCGACGTCCAGCGCGACGATGTCGCCGACGCGGCCGCGGTGCGCCTCGCGGTAGCGGATCGCCGCACCGGCGATCGCGAAGCGGTGCAGGAAGGCCTTGCGCCCTTCCTCGGCGTCGCACTCGAACCAGGCGCCGGTGGCGCTGGCCTCGAACTGGCGCGCCAGGTACTCGCGTGTCGCCTCGGCCTGGTCGTTGGACACGCGGATCAGCAGGTGGTGCTCGTAACGCTCGCGCCACTCGCGCATGCGGGCCGGCAGATGGCTGGGCATCCGGTCGGTGATGGCCTGCACCACGCGGTCGGTCACGCCGCGCCAGCCGAAACGCTCGAAGAAGCCGTCGATGCGGCTCTTCAGCGCGAAGGCCTTGGGCACGCGCGCGGTGCCGAAGCGGTCGATCAGCAGGAAGGTGTCCTTGCCGTAACGCTCGCCGATGTCGAAGGCCGTGCGGTGGATGTATTCGCCGGCGATCGGCAGCCGCGGCAGCGCGGTCAGCAGGTGGCGGCGCACGGAGGTCAGCTCGTCGGGCTCGTTCGTGCCGACGTAGAAGACGGTGCTGGCCTCCTTCGGGAAGGTGTCCAGCCGCACCGCGAACAGGCACAGCTTGCCGGCCGAACCCGAGGCCTCGAACAGCCGCGACGGGTCGGCGTTGAAACGTGCCGGCGTGTCGGCGTCGACGGCGCGCACGTGCTCGGCATAACGCGGGTCCGACGCAGCACGGCCGCTGTCGCGGGCGATGTCGGCCTCGCCGTATTCGCCACGCTCCAGCCGCGTCAGGATCTCTTCGGGCGTGTCGCCGAGCGCGATGCCCAGGTGGTTGACGAGCTCGACGCGGCCATCGTCGGCCACACGCGCATACAGCGCCAGCTCGGTGTAGGCCGGGCCGCGGCGCACCAGCGCGCCGCCGGAGTTGTTGCAGATGCCGCCCAGCACCGACGCGCCGATGCACGACGAGCCGATCACCGAATGCGGCTCGCGGCCCAGCGGCGCCAGCTGGCGCTCGAGCTGGTCCAGCGTCGCGCCGGGCAGGCAGACGACCTGCTCGCCGCCGGCGATGACCTGCACGCCGGCGATGCGCATCGTGTTGACGAGCACGATCTCGCGGTCGTAGCCGGTGCCGTCGGGCGTCGAGCCGCCGGTGAGGCCCGTGTTGGCGGCCTGCATGATGACGATGCGGCCGGCGGCCACCACAGCCTGCAGCACGCGCCACAGCTCCAGCAGGCTGCCCGGCCGCACGACGGCCAGCACCGGGCCTTCGCCGGTGCGGTGGCCTTTGCGGAAACGGCGCGTGGCCTGGTCGTCGGTCAGCACGTGGGGGCTGCCGACGGCGGCGCGCAACTGCGCCAGCAGGGCTTCGCGCGGGGTCACGGGGGCCGGGGCCCCGCTCGGGTCCGGCGCGTTCATTCGCGCACCAGCAGGTCGGGGCCGATGTCGGCGACACGCGCGACGCTGGTCAGCGTCATCGCCACGCGCATCTCCTTCTCCATCAGCGCCAGCAGGTGGCGCACGCCGGCTTCGCCGGCGGCGGCCAGGGCGTAGATGTAGGCGCGGCCGATCATCGTCGCGTCGGCGCCCAGCGCCAGCATGCGCACCACGTCCAGGCCGTTGCGCACGCCGGAGTCGGCGACGATCTTGATCTGGCCCTTCACCGCGTCGGCGATCGCCGGCAGCGCACGCGCCGAGGACAGCACGCCGTCGAGCTGCCGCCCGCCGTGGTTGGAGACGATGATGCCGTCGGCGCCGAAACGCACCGCGTCCTTGGCGTCCTCGGGGTCGAGGATGCCCTTGATCAGCATCGGCCCGCGCCAGAACTCGCGGATCCACTCCAGGTCCTTCCACGAGATCGACGGGTCGAAGTTGGCGCCCAGGTAACCCATGTAGTCCTGCAGCCCGACCTGCTGGCCGCGGTAGGTGGAGATGTTGCCCAGGTCGTGCGGCTTGCCCATCAGGCCCACGTCCCAGGCCCAGCGCGGGTGCGTCAGCCCCTGCCAGTAGCGGCGCAGCGGCGCGTTCGGGCCGCTCATGCCCGAGTGCATGTCGCGGTAGCGTGCGCCGGGCACCGGCATGTCGACGGTGAACACCAGCGCCGAGCAGCCGGCGGCCTGGGCGCGCTCGAGCGCGTTGCGCATGAAGCCGCGGTCCTTCAGCACGTAGAGCTGGAACCACATCGGGCGCTGGATCTTCGGCGCCACCTCCTCGATCGCGCAGACCGAGACGCTGGACATCGTGAACGGGATGCCCTGGGCTTCGGCGGCGCGGGCCGCCTGCACCTCGCCGCGGCGCGCGTACATGCCGGTGAGGCCGACCGGGGCCAGCGTCACGGGGATGGAGAGCTTCTCGCCGAAGAGCTCGATGCTGGTGTCCAGCTGGCTCATGTCCTTGAGCACCCGCTGGCGCAGCGCGACGCCGGCGAGGTCGTCGACGTTGCGGCGCAGCGTCTGCTCGGCGTAGGCGCCACCGTCGATGTAGTGGAACAGGAAGGGCGGGAGCCGCCGGCGGGCGGCTTCGCGGTAGTCCGCGGTGGAGGAAATGATCATGGCAAGTGAAGATCGTGGGGCTGCAGCAGCGGCGGCGCCGCGTCGGGCGGCAGGCGCAGCAGCCGCTGGCGGCGGGCGTGGTCCTCGGCTTCGCGCTGGATCGTCTGGCGCACGTGCTCGAGGTGGTCGACCATGCTGGCGCGCGCACGCGCCGCGTCGCCGTCGACGATGGCCTGCATCACCGCCTGGTGTTCGGCGGTCAGCCGGCGCAGCGTCTCGGGCGCGCTGAAGCGGAACATGTCCTCGCGGTTGCGCGTCACCGTCGACAGCACGACGGTGAACAGGCCGTGCATCACCTGCTTCAAGACCAGGTTGTGCGAGGCCTCGGCGATGGCGAGGTGGAACTGGGCGTCGGAGCGCGCGGCCTGCTCGGCGTGGCCGCTCTGCTGGTGCTCGATCATCACGTCGAAGGCCCGGCGGATGCGGTCCTTGTCGGCGGTGGTGGCACGCTGCGCCGCGAGCTCGGCGGTGGCCGTCTCCAGCGCGTGGCGCGTCTCGATGACGTCGAAGCGGTAGCCGGGGTCGGTGTCGAGCAGGTTCACCAGCGGCGCCACGGCCTCCTGCAGCCACTCGGCCTGGGCCGTGGACTGCAGGTAGGTGCCGTCGCCCTGGCGCGCCGCCAGCACGCCCTGGCTGACGAGCTTCTGGATCGCCTCGCGCAGCGAGCTGCGCGAGACCCCCAGCTCGGCGGCCAGCGCACGTTCGGCCGGCAGGCGCTGGCCGGGTTGCAGGCCTCGCGCCTGCACCAGCGCCAGCAGCTTCTCGACGACGTGATCGACCAGTCGCATCGGGGTGTCCGGGAGTTCAGTGACCCGGAATCATCCACGGCAGCAGGTAGGCCTGGACCGTCGTCATCGCGCCGATGATCGCGGCGAACACCAGGCTGTGCTTGACGGTGAAGCGGAACAGGTCCGACTCGCGCCCAGCCAGGCCGACGGCGGCGCAGGCGATGGCGATCGACTGCGGCGAGATCATCTTGCCGGTGACGCCGCCGGTGGTGTTGGCCGCCACCGTCAGCACCTCGGGCAGGCCCAGCTGCTGCGCGGTGGTCGCCTGCAGCGCCGCGAACAGGGCGTTGGCCGAGGTGTCCGAGCCGGTCAGGAAGACGCCGATCCAGCCCAGGAAGGGCGAGAAGAACGTGAACGCGCTGCCGGTGTGCGCCAGCGCCAGCGCCAGCGTCGCCGACAGGCCCGAGTAGTTGGCGATGAAGGCGAACGCCAGCACCATGCCGATCGAGTAGATCGGCGTCGCCAGCTCCTTCAGCGTCTCGCCCAGCGTGGCCGCGGCCTTGGCCGGCGACAGGCGCGAGAACAGGATGGTCAGCAGCGCGGCCAGCAGGATCGCGGTGCCGGTGGCCGACAGCCAGTTGAAGTTGTAGACCGCGCCGTACGGGGTGGCCGCGGTCACCACCGGCGGCATCTTCTCGACCAGCTTGTCCAGCAGCGGCACCGGCAGGCTGATGACGGTGGAGGCCAGCGGCCCGCCGGCGGCGAACAGCGCCTTGAACGGCTTGACGCTCCACACCGTCACCATCGCGGTGAGGATGATGAACGGCGACCAGGCCATCATCACCTTGCCCAGCGACAGCGTTTGCGCGGCCTTGGGCGCCGCGGCCGGCTGGCCGGCGGCGTCGTCCTGCTCGAAGCGGAAGATGCGCTTGGGCTGCCAGACCTTCAGGAAGGCCGTCAGCGCGACCATCGAGACGATCGCCGAGGTGATGTCCGGCAGCTCGGGGCCGACGTAGTTGGCGGTCAGGAACTGCACGACGGCGAACGAGCCGCCGCCGACCAGCACCGCCGGCCAGGTCTCCTTGACACCGCGCCAGCCGTCCATGATGGCCATCAGCCAGAACAGCACGATCATCGTCATGAACGGCAGCTGGCGGCCGGCCATCTGGCCGATCGCGAAGGCGTCGACGCCCGACACCTGGCCGGCGACGATGATCGGGATGCCCATCGCGCCGAAAGCCACCGGCGCGGTGTTGGCGATCAGGCACAGGCCGGCGGCGTACAGCGGCTTGAAGCCCAGGCCGACCAGCAGCGCCGCGGTGATCGCCACCGGCGCGCCGAAGCCCGCCGCGCCTTCGAGGAAGGCGCCGAAGCAGAAGCCCACCAGGATCAGCTGCAGCCGCTGGTCGGGCGTCACCGACAGGATCGACGAGCGGATGACGTCGAAGTGCCCCGTCTTCACCGAGATCTTGTAGAGGAAGACCGCGGCCACGATGATCCAGGCGATCGGCCACAGCCCGTAGAAGAAGCCGTAGACCGCCGACGCCAGCGCGGCGCTGACCGGCATGTCGTAGAACAGCAGCGCGACACCGAGCGCCAGCCCGACGGTGATCGTGCCGGCCTGGTAGCCCTTCAGGCGCAGCTTCGTCAGCGCGAGGAAGAAGAAGATGATCGGGATCAGCGCGACGAGCGCCGAGACCCAGACGTTGCCGGCGGGGTCGTAGTTCTGTTGCCAGATGGGTTGCATGGCCGTGTGACGTGCGGTCAGGGGTAACGGGAAAGGACCGCGAGCGGCCCGGAGCGGTTTCAGTCGCCGCTGGCGGCCCCGCCACCAGGGCGCCGGGGCCGCCAGGAGGCTCGCAGCACGGGTCTCGCGACCGTCACGCCGGCTGGCTCTTCGAGGCTGACTTCAACACTTCACGACCACGCCTTCGACCGAGATCGAGCCCGGATTGGTCCGACCAGTTGACGAAAGGCAGTGTGAAGCGGAGCGGATTCTGCGGATTTTCCCGAGCGGATGACTCAGGGTATTCCTGTACCCGACCGGTAACCACAGGGTGAATCGCCGGATTCGACATCACTCTGCCGCCAATTGGTCCGACCACTTTACTCAGGCCGGATCACCGGGAAGCGGCCCGTCGCGACGTGTTGCCAGCGGCACGTAGAACCCGCCGCCGGCGGCCCTGAACTCGGCGCTCTTGTCGGCCAGGCCGCGCTGCACCGCCTCGTCTTCGCCGATGCCCCGGGCCTGCGCGTACTCGCGCAGCTCGCGCGTGATCTTCATGCTGCAGAAGCGCGGCCCGCACATCGAGCAGAAGTGCGCCTCCTTGGACGAGTCCTTGGGCAGCGTCTCGTCGTGGAAGGCCTCGGCGGTCTGCGGGTCCAGGCCCAGCGCGAACTGGTCGCGCCAGCGGAACTCGAAGCGCGCCTTGCTCATCGCGTCGTCGTGCGCGCGTGCGCCGGGGTGGCCCTTGGCGATGTCGGCGGCGTGCGCGGCGATGCGGTAGGCGACGATGCCCTGGCGCACGTCGTCGCGGTCGGGCAGGCCCAGGTGCTCCTTGGGCGTCACGTAGCAGAGCATCGCGGTGCCCATCCAGCCGATCATCGCCGCGCCGATCGCGCTGGCGATGTGGTCGTAGCCCGGCGCGATGTCCACCGTCAGCGGCCCCAGCGTGTAGAACGGCGCCTCGTGGCAGTGGCGCAGCTGCTCGTCCATGTTGGCCTGCACCAGGTGCATCGGCACGTGGCCCGGGCCTTCGATCATCGTCTGCACCTCGTGCCGCCACGCGACCTGCGTCAGCTCCCCCAGCGTGCGCAGCTCGGCGAACTGGGCCTCGTCGTTGGCGTCGGCCGCCGAGCCCGGGCGCAGGCCGTCGCCGAGCGAGAAGGCCACGTCGTAGGCCTTCATGATTTCGCAGATCTCCTCGAAGTGCGTGTAGAGGAAGTTCTCCTGGTGATGGGCGACGCACCACTTGGCGAGGATCGAGCCGCCGCGCGAGACGATGCCGGTGCGCCGCCCGGCGGTCAGCGGCACGAAGGGCAGGCGCAGCCCGGCGTGCAAGGTGAAGTAGTCGACGCCCTGCTCCGCCTGCTCGATCAGCGTGTCGCGCAGCAGCGGCCAGCTCAGGTCCTCGGCGACGCCGCCCACCTTCTCCAGCGCCTGGTAGATCGGCACCGTGCCCACCGGCACCGGCGAGTTGCGCACGATCCAGTCGCGCGTGGTGTGGATGTGGCGGCCGGTCGACAGGTCCATCACCGTGTCGGCGCCCCAGCGGATCGCCCAGACCAGCTTCTCGACCTCCTCCTCGATCGAGGACGTCACCGGCGAGTTGCCGATGTTGGCGTTGACCTTCACGCGGAAGTTGCGGCCGATGATCATCGGCTCGAGCTCGGGGTGGTTGACATTGGCCGGGATCACCGCGCGGCCGCGCGCCACCTCGTCGCGCACGAACTCGGGCGTGATCGTCTCGGGGATGCAGGCGCCCAGCGGGTTGCCGCGCAACCGGGCTTCGCGCGCGGCGTCGCCGAGGTACTCGCGCATCCACTCGCGGCGGCCGTTCTCGCGCAGCGCGACGTACTCCATCTCCGGCGTGACGATGCCGCGGCGGGCGTAGTGCATCTGCGTCACGCTGGCCCCGGCCCCGGCCGCGGCGCGGCGCGGCCGCCGCTGCAGGCCGGCGGCCTGACGGCGCAGTTCGTCCAGGCGGGCATCGGCGGCGTCACCGGGGCGGCCGCCGTCGTCCTGCGCAGCGCGCGGGCGGCCGTCGTAGGCCACGGTGTCGGCACGTTCGTCCAGCCAGGCGCCGCGCACCGAAGGCAGGCCGCGGCGCACGTCGAGCGCCACCGCCGGGTCGGTGTAGGGGCCCGAGGTGTCGTACAGCGTGACGGTCTCGCCGTTGCTCAGCGTGATCTCGCGCATGGGCACGTGCACCGCCGGCGAGGCGCCGGGCACGTAAACCTTGCGGGACTGGGGAAAGGGTTCGCGGCTCAGGGACAGCCGCTGCTGCAGGTCGCCGGGGGCGTTCATCGGGCAATCTCCGTCTCGGTTGGATGAATGCCCCGCCATCGGCGCCGACTGAACGGCGCGCACGCCCGCCCTGAAGGGACGGACGCACGCGCCTCGGCGCTGCAGCTCTTCTTACGCTGGTACTAACCAGATCAAGTTCGCGGTTCCGGCGGTCAGGTCCGCCATCTCAGCACGCCATACGTGCACCCCGGAGCGGGAGCGAGTGTAGTCGGGCCGGCGGCCGCCAGCGCGCGCCGCACGGCCCTGCGGCGGCAGTCGCGCCGCGCGATCACGGCGCCGCGGCGAGGGCATCGAACGCCTGGACACGGACCCGCGCACGACACACGGAACAATTGCCGCATGACGCCACGCCAGCCCTGCCCGCCGTCGCACCGCCGCCGCGGCCTCGCTGCCGCCGCCGCGCTGGCCACGGTGTTCGCCGTCACCGGCTGCCAGACGACGCCGCCGACACCCGAGCCGCCCCGCGGCCGCAGCCTGCCGTCGATGCCGCCGACACCGGCGCTGGTCGTCGAGCGCCAGTGGCTGCAGAGCTGGTTCGACGGCACGCCGGTCGTCATCACCCAGAAAGGCAGCGGGCCGGTCGCGGTGGAGGTGCCGCTGGCGTTCTCGTTCGACGCCGGCAAACGCAGCGTCAAGCCGCCGCTGGCGGCGGTGCTCGACAAGCTGGCCGAGTCGCTGCGCCGCCAGCCGCAGATGACGCTCGCGCTCGCCGCTCCGGGTGACGCCGGCGGCGACGCGGCGCTGGCGGCGCAGCGCGCCGCCGCCGTGCGCAGCTACCTGCTCGGCCGCGGCGCCGGCTCGGCGCAGCTCGGCGCGCCGCAGGTGGCGGGTGCACGCGCCGTCCAGCTGCGGCTCGAACTGCGCTGAACAGCACGGAAAAGGCCGCGCAACGGAGCGCGCGGCCGGCCTGTCTGAGGGCCTTGGGTACCTTGGGGTCAGGTCTCTCAAGACCTGACCCCCGCAGCCGCACGCAGCCGCAGCAGTCGCGTCGGACCTTGGGGTCAGGTCTCTCGAGACCTGCCCCCCGCAGCCGCGGCCGTTGCGTCAGAAGAAGCCCAGCGCGGGGACCTTGGGGTCAGGTCTCTCGAGACCTGACCCCCGCAGCCGCAGCCGTCGCTTCAGAAGAAGCCCAGCGCGTGCGGCGAGTAGCTCACCAGCAGGTTCTTCGTCTGCTGGTAGTGGTCGAGCATCATCTTGTGCGTCTCGCGCCCGATGCCCGACTCCTTGTAGCCGCCGAAGGTCGCGTGCGCCGGGTAGGCGTGGTAGCAGTTGGTCCAGACGCGGCCGGCCTTGATCGCGCGGCCGGCGCGGTAGGCGGCGGTGCCGTCGCGGCTCCAGACGCCGGCGCCCAGGCCGTAGGGCGTGTCGTTGGCGATGTCCAGCGCCTCCTGCTCGGTCTTGAAGGTCGTCACCGCCAGCACCGGGCCGAAGATCTCCTCGCGGAACACGCGCATGCCGTTGTGGCCCTTGAACAGCGTCGGCTGGATGTAGTAGCCGCCCGACAGTTCGCCGCCGAGGTCGGCCCGGCCGCCGCCGATCAGGCACTCGGCGCCTTCCTGGCGGCCGATCTCGAGGTAGCCGAGGATCTTGTCCATCTGCATCGCCGAGGCCTGCGCGCCCATCATCGTCTCGGTGTCCAGCGGGCTGCCCTGCTTGATCTGCTTCACGCGCTCCAGCGCCCGCGCCATGAACTTGTCGTAGATCTTCTCGTGGATCAGCGCGCGCGACGGGCAGGTGCAGACCTCGCCCTGGTTGAACGCGAACAGCACCAGGCCTTCGATCGCCTTGTTGAAGAACTCGTCGTCGGCGGCGGCCACGTCCTCGAAGAAGATGTTCGGGCTCTTGCCGCCGAGTTCCAGCGTCGCCGGGATCAGGTTGCCGGCCGCCGCCTGGGCGATGACGCGGCCGGTGGCGGTGCTGCCGGTGAAGGCGATCTTGGCGATGCGCTTGCTCGACGCCAGCGGCATGCCGGCTTCGCGGCCGAAGCCGTTGACGATGTTCAGAACGCCCGGCGGCAGCAGGTCGGCGATCAGCTCGGCGAAGACCATGATGCTGACCGGCGTCGACTCGGCGGGCTTCAGCACCACGCAGTTGCCCGCGCCCAGCGCCGGCGCCAGCTTCCAGGCCGCCATCAGCAGCGGGAAGTTCCACGGGATGATTTGGCCGACGACGCCCAGCGGCTCGTGGAAGTGGTAGGCGATGGTGTGCTCGTCGATCTCGCTGATCGCGCCTTCCTGCGAGCGCAGGCAGCCGGCGAAGTAGCGGAAGTGGTCGACGGCCAGCGGCACGTCGGCGGCCAGCGTCTCGCGCATCGGCTTGCCGTTGTCCACCGTCTCGGCATAGGCCAGCAGCTCGAGGTTCTGCTCGATGCGGTCGGCGATCCTCAGCAGGATGTTCGAGCGGTCGGCCGCCGGCGTGCGGCCCCAGGCGTCGGCTGCGGCGTGCGCGGCGTCGAGCGCACGCTCGATGTCGGCGGCGCCCGAACGCGCGGCGCGCGTGTAGGGCTTGCCGGTGATCGGCGTCACGACGTCGAAGTACTGGCCCTCGACCGGCGGCACGAACTTGCCGCCGATGAAGTTGTCGTACTGGGCCTTGAACTGGACCTTGGCGCCCGGCGTGTTGGGCAGTGCGTAAAGCATCTGTTGTCTCCTTGGGGTCTTGGGGCGTCGTCCGGTACGAAGCCTTGCACCGGAACGCGCGGGGGCCGCAACAGCAGAGGGCGTGCCAGCCGCGTTCGGCGCCGGAACCGCCGGCTTTCGGCAAAACACGGCGTGTTTCGCGTCAAAACCGGCGTCGGCTGCGCATCGTGGCGGGACAGCTGTCCCGTCTCGTGACAGTCCGTGCCGGCCTCCGGGTCGATCCGCATCGCGGCGGCGAAGGCTTGCGCTAGGCTGGGCCGGCCCCGACACGAGAGCCCGCCAGAGGCTCGCGCTGGAGACGAGACGATGCCCAGTTCCCTGCTCGCCGCGCGCACGCCGCCGGCCCGGCTGCGCGAAGCGCGGCGCCGCTTCTTCGACACCGGCGAGCTCGCCGACGACGCCTTCGAGCCCGCGCTGACACGCAGTTGGCGCCGCAGCCGCGACTTCGGCCTCGCGCCCACCGGGCGTTTCGCCGGCGCGCCGCACGCCTCGTCGGCGCAGCTCGCGCGGGCGCTGGACCAGCAGCACGAGTTCGTCGCCCACGCGCGGCCGGCGATGGAGTTCCTCTTCGACCAGACGCGCGACACCGACAGCATGGTCATCCTCGCCGACGCCCAGGGCATGGTGCTGCACGCGCTGGGCGACGCCGGCTTCGTCGACCGCGCCCAGCGGGTCGCGCTGCGCCCCGGCGCCAGCTGGCACGAGCAGTGGCGCGGCACCAACGCCGTCGGCACGGCGATCGCCGAAGGCGCGCCGGTCGTCGTGCACGGCAGCGAGCACTACCTGGAGCGCAACGCCTTCCTGACCTGCACCGCCGCACCGATCGCCGATCCGGCCGGCCGGCTGCTGGGCGTGCTCGACATCTCCGGCGACCACCGCGGCTACCACCGCCACACGCTGGCGCTGGTGCGCTCGGCGGCGCGCATCATCGAGCACCGCCTGTTCGACACCCGCCACGCCGCCGGCCTGCGCCTGCGGCTGCACGCCCAGCCCGAGGGCCTGGGCACGGTCACCGAAGGGCTGCTCGCCGTGTCCGAGGACGGCTGGATCGTCGGCGCCAACGGCGTCGCGATGGCAATGCTCGGGCTGGCGCCGGGTTCGGTCGGCGCGCTGACGCTGGAACGTGTGCTGCCGCTGGACATCGCGACGCTGGCCGCCTGGAGCCGCGGCAGCGCCGCGCATGCCGTGCGTCGCGACGACGGCAGCGTGCTGTGGCTGCGGGTCGAAGGCGGCCGCAGCCTGGGCGTGCGGCCGGTCGCCCCGGCGGCGCCGGCGGTGGCCGACGCGCTGGCCCAGCTGGACACCGGCGACCACGCGATGCAGGCCGCGATCGGCCGCGCCCGGCGCGTGCTCGACAAGCCGATCTCGCTGCTGCTGCAAGGCGAGTCGGGCGTCGGCAAGGAGCTGTTCGCACGCGCCGTGCACCGCAGCAGCGCGCGCCGCGACGCGCCCTTCGTCGCCGTCAACTGCGCCGCGCTGCCCGAGACGCTGATCGAGGCCGAGCTCTTCGGCTACCGCCCCGGCGCCTTCACCGGCGCGGCGCGCGACGGCGCCCCCGGGCGCATCCGCGAGGCCCACGGCGGCACGCTGTTCCTCGACGAGATCGGCGACATGCCGGCGGCGCTGCAGACGCGGCTGCTGCGCGTGCTGCAGGAGCGCGAGGTCGTGCCGCTGGGCGGCGGGCGGCCGCAGGCGGTGGACTTCCGCCTGATCTGCGCCACCCACCGCAACCTGCGCGAGGCGATCGACGCCGGCCGCTTCCGCGAGGACCTGTACTACCGCCTCAACGGCCTGGCGCTGCAGTTGCCGCCGCTGCGCCAGCGCGGCGATCAGGCGGCGCTGGTGGCCGGCATGCTGCGCGAGCTGCTGCCGGCACGCGACGTGCGGCTGGCACCCGAGGTCGCGCAGGCCTTCGCGCGCCACCGCTGGCCGGGCAACCTGCGCCAGCTGCACAACGCGCTGGCCACCGCCTGCGCGCTGCTCGACGAACACGAGGACGAGATCGGCTGGGGCCACCTGAGCGACGACCTCGCGGAGGACCTGCGCCAGCGCCCGGCCGCGCCAGCGCCGGTGGCCGACGCGGTCGACCTGCGCGCGCAGTCCGAGCGCACCGTGCGCCAGGTGATCGAAGCCTGCGCCGGCAACCTGTCGGAGGCCGCGCGGCGGCTGGGCATCAGCCGCAACACGCTGTACCGCAAGATGCGCGAGCTGCGGCTGCGCTGAGGCGCGCCGGGCGCCGCCGGTAGAATCCGGCGATGGAAACGCCCGGCAATCTCTTCGTCGTCGCCGCGCCCAGTGGCGCCGGCAAATCCAGCCTCGTCAAGGCCCTGCTCGAGCTCGACTCGCACCTGTCGGTGTCGGTCTCGCACACCACGCGCAAGCCGCGCGGCCAGGAGCAGAACGGGCGCGAGTACTGGTTCGTCGACGAGCCCGAGTTCCGCTCGATGATCGAGCGCGGCGACTTCTTCGAGTGGGCGCAGGTGCACGGCAACCTCTACGGCACCTCGCGCAAGGCGATCGAGGAGCGCCTGATGCGCGGCGAGGACGTCGTGCTCGAGATCGACTACCAGGGCGCGCTGCAGATCAAGAAGCTCTTCGCCTACGCGGTGCTGATCTTCATCCTGCCGCCGAGCTGGGACGAACTGCGCCAGCGCCTGCTGCGCCGCGGCGAGGACGGCCACGAGGTCATCGAGGTGCGCATGCAGAACGCGCGCGAGGAGGTGGCCCAGGCCCGCCACTTCGACTTCGTTATAATCAACCAGTTGTTCGAGACGGCGCTCTTCGACCTCAAGACGGTCGTGCACTCGCAGCGCCTCAAGTACGTGACGCAGTGCCGCAACCGCTCCCAGGTCTTCGCGGCACTCGACCTGCTCTGATCGAACCCACCGCACCAGGAACTCCGCAATGGCCCGCATCACCGTCGAAGACTGCCTGCACAAGATCCCGAACCGCTTTCAGCTCGTGCTGGCGGCGACGTACCGCGCGCGCATGCTGAGCCAGGGCCACGCGCCGAAGATCGAGACCAAGAACAAGCCCGGCGTGACCGCGCTGCGCGAGATCGCCGCCGGCGAAGTCGGCCTGGAGATGCTGCGCAAGGTCCCGGTCTGACCACCACCTCGCATCCCTGACGGGCGCCCTCGCGGCGCCCGTCGTCGTTTGCGGCCCCGCGCCGTCCGTGCCCGACATTCCACGCTAGATTACGCAGCATGGGGATCCGCTCTCTGGCTGCCGAGCTGCTGCCTGCCGCGCTGCAGGGGCGTTCGCGCGCGTCCGAACCGCCCGAGCAGACACCCGCCGAGGCGGCCTCGTTCGCGGGCCTGACCGAGAAGCTCGGCTACCTGTCCAAGGGCGACATCAAGCTCGTCCGCGAGGCCTACAAGTTCGCCGACGAGGCCCACCTGGGCCAGTTCCGCGCCAGCGGCCTGCCCTACATCACGCATCCGCTGGCCGTCGCCGGGCTGTGCGCCGACTGGCGTCTGGACGTGCAGGCCGTGATGGCCGCACTGCTGCACGACACGATCGAGGACCAGGGCGTCACGAAGACCGAGCTGATCGAGCGTTTCGGCGCCCCGACGGCCGACCTCGTCGACGGCCTCACCAAGCTCGACAAGCTGCAGTTCAGCACGCGCGAGGAGAGCCAGGCCGAGTCCTTCCGCAAGATGCTGCTGGCGATGGCGCGCGACGTGCGCGTCATCCTCGTCAAGCTCGCCGACCGTCTGCACAACATGCGCACGATGGAGTCGATGGCGGCGAACAAACGTTCGCGCATCGCCCGCGAGACGCTGGAGATCTACGCCCCGATCGCCCACCGCCTGGGCCTGAACCAGACCTACCGCGAGCTGCAGGAGCTGTCCTTCCAGTACCTGCACCCCTGGCGCCACGGCGCGCTGGCCAAGGCGATCAAGCGTGCACGCGGCTACCGCCGCGACATCGTCGAGCGTGTGCAGCGCGACGTCGAACGGGCCTTCGGCGCGCAGAAGATGAAGGTCGAGGTCACCGGGCGCGAGAAGACGGTGTTCTCGATCTACCGCAAGATGCGCGAGAAGCACGCCGGCTTCGCCCAGGTCAACGACATCTTCGGCTTTCGCATCGTCGTCGCGACGCTGCCCGAGTGTTATCTGGCGATCGGCGTGCTGCACCAGCTCTACAAGCCGGTGCCGGGGCGCTTCAAGGACTACATCGCGATCCCCAAGGCCAACGGCTACCAGTCGCTGCACACGACGCTGGTCAGCCCGCTGGGCACGGCGGTCGAGTTCCAGGTGCGCACCGACGAGATGCACGCCGTGGCCGAACGCGGCATCGCCGCGCACTGGATCTACAAGACCAGCGGCAAAGGCGACTCGCAGGAGGCGCAGCGCCTGGGCGCGCTGTGGCTGCAGAGCCTGATCGACATCCAGGACGAGACGCGCGACTCGGCGGAGTTCCTCGAGCACGTCAAGATCGACCTCTACCCCGACGCGGTCTACGTCTTCACGCCGCGCAGCAAGATCCTGGCGCTGCCGCGCGGCGCGACGCCGGTGGACTTCGCCTACGCGATCCACTCCGACGTCGGCGACCACGTCGTCGCCGCCAAGGTCAACGGCGAGCCGGTGGCGCTGCACACCGAACTGCGCAGCGGCGACGTCGTCGAGGTCATCACCGCGCCGGGCGCGCGCCCCAGCCCGGGCTGGCTGCACATGGTGCGCACCGGGCGTGCACGCTCGAAGATCCGCCACTACCTGAAGAACCCGGAGTCCGAGGAGTCGCAGGCGCTGGGCGAGAAGCTGCTCGGCCAGGCGCTGCGCGCCGAAGGCCTGCAGGCACCGTCTTCGGACCCGGCCGATGCCGACGCGGCCGCCATCTGGCAGCAGCTGACGCGCTGGAGCGGCAACCGCAGCCGCGACGAGCTGCTCAACGACATCGGCCTGGGCAAGAAGATCGCGACCATCGTCGCCAAGCGCCTGGCCGGGCTGCTGGCCGAACGCGGCATCCGCCCCGACGCGGTGATGCTGACGATGGGCCGCTACGCCAGCGACGACAGCTCGCCGACGCAGGGCGTGGTCTTCGTCGACGGCAGCGAAGGCGCGTCGGTGCAGATGGCGCACTGCTGCCGCCCGATCCCCGGCGACCAGATCGCCGGCTACCTGGGCCGCGGCGAAGGCCTGGTCGTGCACACCAGCGAGTGCCAGGTCGGCCGCCGGCTGTTCGAGCGCGACAGCGAACGCTGGATGCGCGTCGAGTGGGCCGAGGAGCCGACCCGGGCCTTCCCGACGACCGTCGTCGCGCTGGTCCACAACGGCAAGGGCGTGCTGGCGCAGATCGCCTCGGCGGTGGCCGCGGCCGAAGCCGACATCACCCACCTCGACATGGACCAGGAACCGGCCGCCGAGACCACCGAGCTGCGCCTGCTGGTCAGCGTGCGCGACCGCGTGCACCTGGCCGAGGTGCTGCGCACGCTGCGCCGTGCGCCGGCGGTGCTGCGCGTCTGGCGCGACAAGCCCGGTCAGGCCTGAGGCGTCGCACCCGGCGGCGCCGGGTAACGCACCTCGACGACCTCGATCGTCTCCAGGCCGCCCGGCGTCATCAGCTGCACCTCGTCGCCTTCGCGCGACTTCAAGAGCGCGCGGGCGATCGGCGCCACCCAGCTGACCTCGCCCTTCAGGTTGTCGGCCTCGTCGATGCCCTTGATCGTGATCGTGCGCTCCTCGCCCTTGGCATTGGCGTAGGTGACGGTGGCGCCGAAGAAGACCTGGTCGCTGCCGTGGTGCGCCGACGGGTCGGCGACCTCGGCGATGTCCAGGCGCTTGGTCAGGAAGCGGATGCGGCGGTCGATCTCTCGCAGCCGCTTCTTGCCGTAGAGGTAGTCGCCGTTCTCGCTGCGGTCGCCGTTCTTGGCGGCCCAGGAGACGGTCTCGACGATCTTCGGCCGCTCGACGTCGAGCAGCGTCATCAGCTCCTCGCGCAGCATGCGCCAGCCCTGCGGCGTCATGTAGTTGCGCGTGCCGGCCGGCAGCGGCGGCAGGCCGGGGAGATCGTCGTCGCCGTCGTCGGCGGCGTCGGTTTCCTTCGTGAAGGCCTTGTTCATCGGCTCGTCGGCCGGCGTCGTGCCGGCAGGGTCAGCGCACCGGCACCCAGGCTTGCAGGCGCGGCAGCATCGCGCGGTACGGCGCGAGCAGCAGCGCGGCCATCAGCCACTTGACGCCGAGGTCGCCGGCGGCGAGCTGCATCCAGGGCACGTCGGTGCCGGCGAAGGCGAGGAAGAAGAACACCGAGGTGTCGACGACCGAGGCGACGACCGAGCCGATCAGCGGCGCCTTCCACCAGCTCTGCTGGCGCCAGCGGTTGAACACCGCGATGTCCATCAGCTGCGAGAAGATGAAGGCGCAGCCCGAGGCCACGGCGATGCGCCACGGCGCCAGCACCGCCGACACCGCGACCGCGATCGCGAAGCCGATCCAGGCCACGCGACGCGCCTCGGTGACGCCGACCGCGCGGTTGGTCAGGTCGCAGACCAGGAACACCAGCGGATAGCTGAACGCGCCCCAGGTCAGCCAGTCGCCGATCGGGTACTGCACGAGCACGTTGGACAGCACGATGACGAAAGCCATCGCGGCGATGGGCTTCGACAGGGAAACGAGCGGGAGACGGTTCATGGGCGGAAACCTCGGGTCAGCCCGTTATTGTCGCCGCTAGGGATGGGCCGCGCGTGTGGCCGCTCGCTAGCCTGCCCTTCTTTCGGTGTGAACGATGGAGGGATCCATGGCCCAGCGCGCGCTGTGCGTCGGCATCAACCAGTTCCGGCGCTACCCACAATTCCAGCTCAACGGCTGCGTCAACGACGCCCGCGACATGGCGGCGCTGCTGACCGGCACGCTGGGCTGGCGCCCGCGCGAGGTCACGCTGCTGCTGGACAAGCAGGCGACGAAGGCGGCGATCCTCGCCCGGCTGCACAAGATGGCCGACCAGGCCCGGGCCGGCAAGCTCGACCGCATCGTCTTCTCGTGGTCCTCGCACGGCACCCAGATCGCCGACACCAGCGGCGACGAGCCCGACGGCGTCGACGAGGCGTTCGTGCCCTACGACGTGGCCGAGAAGGACGGCGACTGGGACCCGGCGCACATCATCACCGACGACGAGCTGCACGACCTGTTCGCCATGCTGCCGCCGGCCGTCGAGCTGGAGGTCTTCCTCGACACCTGTCACAGCGGCACCGGGCTGCGCGGCGCCGAGTTCTCGCTGCACGCGCCGCGGCCGCGTTTCGTCGCGCCGCCCAGCCGCCAGGGCACGCTGCGCCAGCGCGCCGCCACCGGCTTCGTGCTCGGCCGCGACGCCGAGCAGCCCGGAGAACACCACGTGCTGTGGACCGGCTGCAAGGCCAACCAGACCAGTGCCGACGCGTACTTCGACGGCCGCTACAACGGCGCCTTCACCTACCACTTCGTGAAGGCGACGAAGGACGGCGCCGGCCAGCGCAGCCGTGACGCGGTGCTGCAGGCGATGCGCCAGGCGATGAAGGGCAATTTCAGCCAGGTGCCGCAGCTCGAGACGCGGGCGAGCAACCGCGCCGCCGCGCTGGCGCACTGAGCCCGGCCGGGTGTCGCGCGCCAGGGCACGTGCCCGCAGCCCCGGCGAGCCGCTAGAGTCGGCGGCCATGCCCGACCGCCGCACCCCCGCCCTCGCCGTCGCCGCCCTCGTGCTGATCGCCCTGCTCGCCTGGTCGGGCTGGCAGCCCTACGAACGCGAGACCTGGGTGCTGGAGACGGTGCCGGTGATGGTCGTGCTGCCGCTGCTGGCCGCCACCCACCGGCGCCATCCGCTGACGACGCTGCTCTACACGCTGGTCTTCGTGCACTGCGCGGTGCTGATGCTCGGCGGCGCCTACACCTACGCGCGGGTGCCGCTGGGCTTCCAGCTCCAGGACTGGCTGCAGCTGTCGCGCAACCCGTACGACAAGATCGGCCACTTCATGCAGGGTTTCGTGCCGGCCGTCGCGGCACGCGAGATCCTGCTGCGCGGCGGCTTCGTGCGCGGCCGGCGCATGCTGGCCTTTCTCGTCGTCTGCATCGTGCTGGCGATCAGCGCCAGCTACGAGCTGATCGAATGGGGCGTCGCACTGGCCATCGGCCAGGACGCCGACGCCTTCCTCGGCACCCAGGGCGACCCGTGGGACACGCAGTCGGACATGTTCATGGCGCTGATCGGCGCCATCACCGCGCTGCTGTCGCTGTCACGCCTGCACGATGCGCAGATCGCGCGCCTGGGCCCCGCGCGCTGAACATCCGTCATGCGGTGCCCGGCCGAGGCACACGCCCCCCGGCGCAAGACCCACGGTCGAAATCTTGCTTACGCTGACGGCGCCCGACCGCCCCCGCCGCGACTGCACAGCGCAGCCCCCGGCAGAGGCGACCGAGACAGCATTCCCCGTCAAGGCCCGGTCAGGGCCGAACCGATTCCAGAAGGACATTCGATGAAGCGCACGCCCACCCTCCTGGCCGCCGTCGCCGCCATGGCCGCCGCCCCGGCCATGGCCCACACCGGCCACGGCACGACCAGCCTGTTCGCCGGCCTGGTGCATCCGCTGGGGCTGGACCACCTGCTGGCGATGGTCGCCGTCGGCCTGTGGTCGGCCGCCGCGTTGACCGGCACGCGCCGCCTGGCCGGCCCGGCGCTGTTCATGCTGGCACTGCTGGCCGGCGCCGTGGCCGGCGCCGCGGGCTGGGGCCATGCGCTGGTCGAGCCGGCGATCGCGGCGAGCGTCGCCGTGCTGGGCCTGATGCTGGCCTTCGCGCGCCGCCTGCCGGCGGCCGCCGGGCTGGCGCTGGTGGCCGTCGCCGGCTCGCTGCACGGCCTGGCGCACGGCGCCGAACTGCCCGACGCCGGTGGTTTTGCCGGCTACGCGCTGGGTTTCCTGGCCGCCACCGCGATGCTGCACGCGGCGGGCCTGGCGGCCGCGCCGCGGCTGCTGGCGCTGCCGGCCGTGGTCTGGCGCACGCTGTCCGGCGGTGTCGCGCTCGCCGGGCTGATGCTGCTCGCGCGGGCCTGAACGGCCCGGCCGACGGGCTTGCCGCGGCCGACGTCCGGCCGCGCGCTCGTCAGGCCGCCGCGGCGCTACCCTGCACGGCCTGGGCGTGCCAGTCGCGCAGCTGCTGCAGGCGCACGCCTTCGAGGCTGGGCAGGTCGCCGACGGTGCCGGGAATCGTCGCCGTGCCGGTGTAGCGGCTGCGCACCAGCAGCACCGGCACGCCGGCGGCCACCGCGGCCTCGACGCCCATGCGCGAGTCCTCGATCGCCAGGCACTCGTGCGGCGCCAGGCGCATGCGCTCCAGCACCCAGCGGTAGATGTCCGGCGCCGGCTTCTTCTTCGGCACCGCGTCGCCGGCGCCGACGACCTCGAACAGCCGGTGCCCGCGGCCGCCCAGCGTGACGTCGATCAGCTGGGTGACGTTGGCCGGCGTCGTCGTCGTGGCGATCGCCTGGCGCAGGCCGGCGGCCTGGGCGTCGTCGAGCAGGCGCGCCACGCCGGGGCGAAAGCCCACCGCGCGGCGGGTCAGCAGGTCGACGTAGATCGCGGTCTTGCGCTCGTGCAGCCGGGCCATGCGGGCCGGCGCGTCGGGCGCGGCGGCGGCCGTCGGGTCCACGCGCTGCAGCCAGGCCATCAGCCGCTCCTTGCCGCCGGTGACCTTCAGCAGGTCGCCGTAGAGCTCGCTGTCCCAGCGCCAGCGCAGGCCGGCTTCCTTGAACGCCAGGTTGAAGGCAACCCGGTGCCCCTGGTCCTCGGTTTCGGCCAGCGTGCCGTCGACGTCCCAGAGCAGGGCCTTCAAGGTCATGGTCGGTTCCTCAAGTCGCGTCAGCCGCGCCCACGACCCAACCGGGAGGCCTGCCCGGCGCAGCCGAAGGCCTCGAAGCGGTCCCGGCAGATGTCGCGCGCGGCCGCGGTTGCAGCCTTCAAAAACGCTCGAGGATCGAACTCTTCCGGCTTTTCCGCCATGACTTTTCTCATGGCCCCGGTCATCGCGAGGCGGATGTCGGTGTCGATGTTGATCTTGCGCACACCATGGCGAATGCCGCGCACGATTTCTTCGACCGGCACGCCGTAGGTCTCGCGGATGCTGCCGCCGTGCTGGCGGATGATCTGCAGCCACTCCTGCGGCACGCTGGAGCTGCCGTGCATCACGAGATGGGTGTTCGGGATCTTCGCGTGGATCGCGGCGATGCGGTCGATGGCCAGGATGTCGCCGGTGGGCTGGCGGGTGAACTTGTAGGCGCCGTGGCTGGTGCCGATGGCGATCGCCAGCGCGTCGACGCCGGTGCGCGCGACGAAGTCGGCGGCCTGCTCGGGGTCGGTCAGCAACTGGGCGTGGTCGAGCGTGCCTTCGGCGCCGACGCCGTCTTCCTCGCCGGCGGTGCCGGTCTCCAGCGAACCCAGGCAGCCGAGCTCGCCTTCGACGCTGACGCCGACGGCACGCGCGATCTCGACGACGCGGCGCGTGACCTCGACGTTGTAGTCGTAGGAGGCCGGCGTCTTCTGGTCCTCGCGCAGCGAGCCGTCCATCATCACGCTGGTGAAGCCCGAGCGGATGGCCTGCACGCAGACCGCCGGCGAGGCGCCGTGGTCCTGGTGCAGGCAGATCGGCGTCGCCGGGTACTGCTCGATGGCGGCCTCGACCAGCTTGCGCAGAAAGGGTTCGCCGGCGTATTTGCGCGCCCCGGCGCTCGCCTGCAGGATCACCGGCGCGTCGCAGGCCTGGGCGGCCTGCAGGATCGCCTGGATCTGCTCCATGTTGTTGACGTTGAAGGCCGGCACGCCGTAGTCGTGTTCGGCGGCATGGTCGAGCAGCGGGCGCAGCGCGATGAGGGGCATGGCAACTCCTGCGTCACGGACGGCCGTGACGTTGTCGGGCAATGGAAACGGCGCCGCGGCCGGCGCCGGACGGATCAGTGGATCGGGCGCCGGGCCTCGCCGCCATGCAGCGAACGCGGATCGAACTCGGCCAGCGAGCCGACGAAGGCGTCGGGATGGTCGTCACCGGCGAACTCGCCGGCCGGGTAGCCGTGGCGCACGATCCAGGCGCGCAACCCGGCGGCGCGGGCGGTGCGCACGTCGGTGACCGAGTCGCCCAGCAGCGCGGCCTCCTCGGGGCCGACGTCCAGCGCCGCCAGCGCGTGGCCGGCGACCGCCGGGTCGGGCTTGCGCACCGGCAGCGAGTCGCCGGCGACGAGCAGCTCGACCAGATCGGCGATGTCGTGGCGCGCCAGCAGGCGGTGCGCGAAGACCTGCTCCTTGTTGGTCAGCACCGCCAGCCGCACGCCGTCGTCGGCCAGGCGCTGCAGCAGCTCGCGCGCGCCGGGGAACAGCGTGCTGTGCTGGCCGCAGACCTCGCCGTAGACCTGCGAGAAGTGCTGCCAGACGGCCTCCGGCACCGGGCCGCCGAAGGCCTTCTGCACGAGGGCCCGCGCGCCGTCGCCGATCCAGCCGCGCACCGTCTCGTCGTCCACCGGCTCGCGCTGCCAGGCGCGCAGCGTGGCGTTGAGCGCCAGCGCCAGCTCGGGCGCGGTGTCGACGAGGGTGCCGTCGAGGTCGATCAGCAGGGCGCGCAGCATCGTGCTCTCCTTCGCGAGGAGGGTCAGCCGAGGAGGCCGCGCACGGCCTCGGCGACACGCTCGGCGGTGATGCCGAAGTGTTGGTACAGCGCCGGTGCCGGCGCCGACTCGCCGAAGGTGGCGATGCCGACGACCGCGCCGCGGCGGCCGACGTACTTGCGCCAGAAGTCCGGGTGCGCGGCTTCGACGGCGACCGTCGGCAGTTCCGGCGGCAGCACGGCGTCGACGTAGGCCGCGTCCTGACGGTCGAAGACGCTGGTGCTCGGCATCGAGACCACACGCACCGGAATGCCCTCGGCCGCCAGCGCCGCCTGCGCCTGCAAGGCCAGGTGCAGCTCGGAGCCGGTGCCGATGATCACCGCGCGCGCGCCTTCGGCGTCGGCCAGCACGTAGCCGCCGCGGGCGATGTCGTCCAGGCGGCCGGCGTCGGCCACCGGCGGCAGGTTCTGGCGCGACAGCGCCAGCGCCGTCGGGCCGTCGTGGCGCTCCAGCGCGGTGGCCCAGGCGACGGCGGTCTCGGCGCTGTCGGCCGGGCGCCAGACGTCCAGGTTCGGGATCAGGCGCAGCGAGGGCACGTGCTCGACGCTCTGGTGCGTCGGGCCGTCTTCGCCCAGGCCGATCGAGTCGTGCGTGAAGACGTGGATCACACGCTGCTTCATCAGCGCCGCCATGCGCACGGCGTTGCGGCTGTAGTCGCTGAAGGTCAGGAAGGTGCCACCGTAGGGAATGAAGCCGCCGTGCAGCGCCATGCCGTTGAGCGCGGCGGCCATGCCGAACTCGCGCACGCCCCAGCTGAGGTGGTTGCCGGCGCGGTCGCGGCCGGCGACGACGCAGCCCTTGAAGTTGGTCAGGTTGGAGCCGGTCAGGTCGGCCGAGCCGCCGAAGATCTCGGGCAGCAGCGGCGCCAGCGCGTCCAGCGCGAGCTGGCTGGCCTTGCGCGTGGCGACGGTGCCGGCCGAGGCGGCGAGCTTCGCGACCGCTTCGGCGGCACGTTCGGCGTAATCCTCGGGCAGCACGCCGGCCATGCGGCGCTCGAACTCGGCGGCCTCGGCCGGGTACTCGGCGCGGTAGGCGGCCAGGCGCTGGTTCCAGTCGGCGTGCGCGGCGGCACCGCGTTCACGCTGGTCCCAGGCGGCACGCAGTTCGTCGGGGATCTCGAACGGGCCCCAGGGCCAGTCCAGCGCCTGGCGCATCGCCGCGACCTCGGCGGCGCCCAGCGGCGCGCCGTGCACGTCGTGGCCGCCGGCCTTGTTCGGCGAACCCTTGCCGATCGTCGTCTTGCAGACGATCAGCGTCGGCTTGCCGTCGGCGGCGTCGCCCTGGGCACGCGCCTCGGCCATCGCGGCGTCGAGCGCGGCGGCGTCATGGCCGTCGATCGGGCCGATGACGTGCCAGCCGTAGGCGCGGAAACGCGCCGGCGTGTCGTCGGTGAACCAGCCGTCGACGTGGCCGTCGATCGAGATGCCGTTGTCGTCGTACAGCGCGACCAGCTTGGACAGGCGCAGCGTGCCGGCCAGCGAGCAGGCTTCGTGGCTGATGCCTTCCATCAGGCAGCCGTCGCCGTGGAAGACCCAGGTGCGGTGGTCGACGAGCGTGTGGCCGGGGCGGTTGAATTCGGCGGCCAGCAGCTTCTCGGCCAGCGCCATGCCGACGGCGTTGGCCAGGCCCTGGCCCAGCGGCCCGGTCGTCGTCTCGACGCCCGGCGTGATGCCGACCTCGGGGTGGCCGGCAGTCTTGCTGTGCAGTTGGCGGAAGCGCTTGAGCTCGTCCAGCGGCAGCTCGTAGCCCGTGAGGTGCAGCAGGCCGTAGATCAGCATCGACGCGTGGCCGTTGCTGAGCACGAAGCGGTCGCGGTCGGCCCAGTGCGGCGCCGCCGGGTCGTGGCGCAGGTGGCGTGTCCACAGCACGGTGGCCATCTCGGCCATGCCCATCGGCGCGCCGGGGTGGCCGCTCTTGGCGGCCTCGACGGCGTCGACGGCCAGCACACGCAGCGCGTCGGCCAGGCGGGTGGTGGTGGGCGCCGTCATCACAGGGCCCCCAGCGCGCGGCGGCGCCGTTCCATCATGCGCCAGATGAACGGCGTGAGGATCAGCTGCATCGCCAGCTCCATCTTGCCGCCGGGCACGACGATGGTGTTCGCACGCGACATCCACGAGTCGTTGATCATGTTCAGCAGGTAGGGGAAGTCGATGCCCTTCGGGTTGGCGAAGCGGATCACGCACAGGCTCTCGTCGGGCTGCGGGATGTCGCGCGCGACGAAGGGGTTGGAGGTGTCGACGACTGGCACACGCTGGAAGTTCACGTGGGTGTGCGTGAACTGCGGGACGATGTAGTGCACGTAGTCCGGCATGCGGCGCAGGATGGTGTCGGTCACCGCCTCGGTGGAATAGCCGCGCACGTTCTTGTCGCGGTAGAGCTTCTGGATCCACTCCAGGTTGATCACCGGGACGACACCGATCAGCAGGTCGGGGTAGCGCGCGATGTCGACCTCGGGCGTCACGACGGCGCCGTGCAGGCCTTCGTAGAACATCAGGTCGGTGCCGGGCTCGATCTGCTCCCAGGGCGTGAAGGTGCCGGGCTCCTGGCCGTAGGGCGCGGCCTCGACCGGGTCGTGCAGGTACTTGCGGCTGCGGCCGGTGCCGGTCTCGCCGTAGCTGCGGAACAGCTGCTCGAGGTCGCTGAAGAGGTTGTTCTCGGGGCCGAAGTGGCTGAAGTGCTTGTTGCCGACTTTCTCGGCTTCCAGCATCTTGAGCCGCATCTCGTTGCGGTCGTAGCGGTGGAAGCTGTCGCCTTCGATGATCGCGGCCTTGATGTTCTCGCGGCGGAAGATGTTGGCGAAGGTGCGCGTCACCGAGGTGGTGCCGGCACCCGACGATCCGGTGATCGAGATGATGGGGTGGCGTTCGGACATGGTCGTCTTTCTCTTCAGTCTCGGAACAGGCTGCGTTCGGCGAACAGCGGGTTGCAGGGTTCGCGTTCGGCGGGTTCGTGGTGGTAGCGCTCAATGCGCTCCACTTCGTTCCTGGAGCCGAACACCAGGCCGATGCGCTGGTGCAGCGAACTCGGCTTGACGCCCAGCACCGGCTGGCGGCCGGTGGAGGCGCGCCCGCCGGCCTGCTCCATCACGAAGCCGATCGGGTTGGCTTCGTACAGCAGGCGCAGGCGGCCGGGCTTGGCCGGGTCCTTGGTGTCGCGCGGGTACATGAAGACGCCGCCACGCATCAGGATGCGGTGCGCCTCGGCGACCATGCTGGCGATCCAGCGCATGTTGAAGTCGCGCCCGCGCGGGCCGGTCTTGCCGGCCAGGCACTCGTCGACGTAGCGCTTGACCGGCGGCTCCCAGAAGCGGCTGTTGGAGGTGTTGATCGCGAACTCGCTGGTGTCGGCCGGCACCCGGATGTTCGGGTGCGTGAGCACGAACTCGCCGAGGTTGTGGTTCAGCGTGAAGCCGGCGACGCCGTTGCCGACCGTCAGCACCAGCATCGTCACCGGGCCGTAGATCGCGTAGCCGGCGGCCACCTGCTCGGTGCCGGGCTGCAGGAAGTCGTCGACGGTGACGTCGCGGCCCGAGTCGATGACCGCCTGCGGCGCGCGCAGGATCGAGAAGATGCTGCCGACCGAGACGTTGACGTCGATGTTGCTGGAACCGTCCAGCGGATCGAAAGTGAGCAGGTACTTGCCGCGAGGGAAGGCGGCCGGGATCTGCTGCGGCGTCTCCATCTCCTCGGACGCCATGCCCGCGAGATGCCCGTTCCACTCGTTCATGCGGATGAAGATCTCGTTGGACAGCACGTCCAGCGGCTTCTGCACCTCGCCCTGCACGTTGACGTCGCCCCCGACGGCGGTCACCTGGGGCGTCAGCGAATCGCCGAGCACGCCGAAGGAGACGATGCGCGCGATGGCCTTGCAGGCCAGCGAGACGTCGAGGATCAGCGCGTTGAGGTCGCCGCTGGCACCGGGGAAACGGCGGCGTTCCTCGATCAGGTAGCGGGTCAGCGTCCAGCGTTGGGACAAGGGCATGGTGGGCTTTCCGACGGGAGAGATGAAAGCGGGTCTAGCGCTCGGCGGTCTGGAACAGGCGGCTGGCGAGAATGTCCTCGGGGGCCAGCGTCGTCAGGTCGGCCTCGGTGAGCGCGCGGTCGCGCTCTTCGAACAGCCTCGAGGCCTGGCGCAGCCGCATGCGGTCGAGCGCGTTGCGCACGCTGCGCGCGTTGGCGAAGTTGGGCTGCGCCAGGCGCAGCTCCAGGTACTCGGCGAAGGCTTCGCGCGTGCCGGGGCCGAAGCGGTAGTTCATGCCGGCGGTCATGCGGTCGGCGATCTGCAGCAGTTCCTCGCCCGAATAGTCCGGGAAGTCGAGGTGGTGCGCGATGCGCGAGCTCATGCCCGGGTTGGACTTGAAGAAGGTGTCCATGCGGTCCTTGTAGCCGGCGAGGATCACGACCAGGTCGTCGCGCTGGTTCTCCATCACCTGCAGCAGGATCTCGATGGCCTCCTGGCCGTAGTCGCGCTCGTTCTCGGGGCGGTACAGGTAGTAGGCCTCGTCGATGAACAGCACGCCGCCCATCGCCTTCTTCAGCACTTCCTTGGTCTTCGGCGCGGTGTGGCCGATGTACTGGCCGACGAGGTCGTCGCGCGTCACCGCGACGAGGTGGCCCTTTCGCACGTAGCCCAGGCGGTGCAGGATCTCGGCCATCCGCAGCGCCACCGTCGTCTTGCCGGTGCCGGGGTTGCCGGTGAAGCACATGTGCAGGCTGGGCATCTGCGCCGCGAGACCCAGGTTCAGCCGCAGCTTGTCGATGACCAGCAGCGCGGCGATGTCGCGGATGCGCTGCTTGACCGGCGCCAGGCCGACGAGGTCGTGCTCGAGCTCGTCCATCACCGCCTCGACCTGGCTTTGCGCCAGCACCTCGCCGACGGTGCGGGCGGCGGGCTTCAGCTCCTCGGCCGGCGCGGCGGGCTGCGCGGCGGCGCTGCCGGGGATCGAGTACAGCGGGGCGCCCATCACATGGTCTCCTTCTGTTCGGCTCCGGCGAGCTCGGCGCGCATCGCCGCGATGACCGCGGCGTAGTCCGGCTGGCCGAAGATCGCGCTGCCGGCGACGAAGGTGTCGGCGCCGGCATCGGCCACCCGCCGGATGTTGTCGACCTTGATGCCGCCGTCCACCTCCAGCCGGATGTCGCGGCCCGAGGCGTCGATGATCTTGCGCGCCTTCTCGATCTTGCGCAGCGCGCTGTCGATGAACGACTGCCCGCCGAAGCCCGGGTTGACGCTCATGATCAGCACCAGGTCGACCTTGTCGATCACCCACTCCAGCACGTCCAGCGGCGCGGCGGGGTTGAACACCAGGCCGGCCTGGCAACCCTCGGCCTTGATCAGCTGCAGCGTGCGGTCCACGTGCGTGCTGGCGTCGGGGTGGAAGCTCACGAGATCCGCGCCGGCCTTGGCGAACGCGGTGGCCAGCGCGTCCACCGGCTGCACCATCAGGTGCACGTCGATCGGCGCCTCGGTGTGCTTCCTCAGCGCCTGGCACACCATCGGCCCGAAGGTCAGGTTCGGGACGTAATGGTTGTCCATCACGTCGAAGTGGATCCAGTCGGCGCCGGCGGCGACCACCGCCCGCACCTCCTCGCCCAGACGGGCGAAATCGGCCGACAGGATCGAGGGTGCGATGCGGTACACGGCGCCTCCGGGGTCAGTAGCGTTGCGCCTCGGGCTTGTCGGTCGCGTAGCTGTGGATCGTGTAGCGCATGGTCCGGCCGTTGACCTCCTGGCGCACGACGCCGAAGCCGGGCTCGGTGGCCGGGCGGTTCACGATGAAGCTCATCGCGATCGACTCGACGCCGCGGGTCGAGTCGAAGGCCATCAGGCGGATGTAGTGGTGCGGGAAGGTCTTGCGGCAGGCGTTCATCTCCATCAGCACGCCGGCGGCGTCCTGCAGGTCGAACATCGGCATGCCGTACATCTCCCAGTACGTGTTGCGCGGGTGCGGGTCGTCGGTGTACTCGACGCTCCAGGCGTAGCCTTTGCGCAGCCCGTACTCGATCTGCAGCGTGATCTCCTCGTCGGTCAGGTCCGGGAGGAAGCTGAACTGGCCTTGCGTGAGCCGGCCGGTGGGATTGGTCATCATGGTCGTGTGCTCCTTCGGGCGGCGTCAGGCGGAGGTGGCAGGCGTCACGGCGTAGTCGGACTGGTCGGTGCTGGCGTAGTTGAACGACACGTCCTTCCAGGTGTCCAGCGCCTGCTTCAGCGGGGTGCAGAACTGGGCCGCCTTCTGCAGGATCTCCGGGCCTTCGTTCTTGATGTCCTTGCCTTCGTTGCGCGCCTTCACCATGGCTTCCAGCGCGACGCGGTTGGCCACGGCGCCGGCCTGGATGCCGGCCGGGTGGCCGATCGTGCCGCCGCCGAACTGCAGGATCACGTCGTCGCCGAACAGGTCGATCAGCTGGTGCATCTGGCCTGCGTGGATGCCGCCCGAGGCCACCGGCATGACCTTGCGCAGGTCGGCCCAGTCCTGGTCGAAGAACAGGCCGCGCGGCAGGTCCTGCTTGGTGTAGCTGTCGCGGCAGACGTTGTAGTAGCCCTGCACGGTCAGCGGGTCGCCCTCGAGCTTGCCGACGGCGGTGCCGGTGTGCAGGTGGTCGCAGCCGGCCAGGCGCAGCCACTTGGCGATGACGCGGAAGCTCACGCCGTGGTTCTTCTGGCGGGTGTAGGTGCCGTGGCCGGCGCGGTGCATGTGAACGATCATGTCGTTCTTGCGCGCCCAGTTGGCGATGCTCTGGATCGCCGTCCAGCCGATCACCAGGTCGACCATCACGACGACCGAGCCCAGTTCCTTGGCGAACTCGGCGCGCTCGTACATGTCCTCCATCGTCGCCGCGGTGATGTTCAGGTAGCTGCCCTTGACCTCGCCGGTGGCGGCGCTGGCCTTGTTCACGCCGTCCATCACGTAGAGGAAGCGGTCACGCCAGTGCATGAAGGGCTGCGAGTTGATGTTCTCGTCGTCCTTCATGAAGTCCAGGCCGCCCTTCAGGCCTTCGTAGATCACGCGGCCGTAGTTGCGCCCCGACAGGCCGAGCTTGGGCTTGGTCGTCGCGCCCAGCAGCGGGCGGCCGAACTTGTCCAGGCGCTCGCGCTCGACGACCAGGCCGGTCGGCGGGCCCTTGAAGGTCTTCACGTAGGCGACCGGGATGTGGATGTCCTCGAGACGCGCGGCCTTCAGCGGCTTGAAGCTGAAGACGTTGCCGATCAGGCTCGCGGTCATGTTCGCGATCGAGCCTTCCTCGAACAGGATCAGGTCGTAGGCCACCCAGGCGAAGAACTCGCCGGGCCGGCCCGGCACCGGCTCGACCTTGTAGGCCTTGGCGCGGTAACTGTCGCAGGCGGTCAGGCGGTCGGTCCAGACCACGGTCCAGGTCGCGGTGCTGGATTCGCCGGCCACCGCGGCGGCGGCCTCGATCGGGTCCACGCCTTCCTGCGGCGTGATGCGGAACAGGCAGACGACATCGGTGGGCTTGGGCACGTAGTCGCTGTCCCAGTAACCCATCTGACGGTACTTCAGCACGCCGGCGCTGTAGCGCTGCTTCTTGTCGAGGATCTGGTCCCCGGTGGCGCCGGGTTCGTGGGGCTTGTTCATGCGGTGTTCTCCAAGCGGGGTGTACGCAGACTCTACGAAGGCCGACGAATAAAGAACAGTTAGACTTTCCAAACTGTTCCTTTAGTGAAACCTTAAGTGAACGTCACCTTCCGCCAGCTCCGGGTCTTTGTCGAGGTCGCCCGCCAGGGCAGCGTGCAGGGTGCGGCCGAGGTGTTGCACCTGACGCCGCCGGCGGTGTCGCTGCAGATCAAGGAGATCGAGTCCCAGGTCGGCCACAAGCTGTTCGAGCGCACGCACCGCCGCATGTCGCTGTCGACCGCGGGCGAGTACTTCCTGGTCTACGCGCGCCGGCTGCTGGGCACGCTGAAGGAAGCCGAGGACGCGATGGCGCGTTTCGCCCGGCTGGAAAGCGGCCGGCTGACGATCGGCATGGTCAGCAGCGCCAAGTACTTCCTGCCGCAGCTGCTGGCCAAGTTCCACACCGAGCACCCGGCGATCGACGTGCGCCTGCGCCTGGGCAACCGCGAGGCGCTGGTGGCGATGATGGCGGCCAACGAGGTCGACCTCAGCGTGATGGGCCGCCCGCCGGTGGACTTCCCGAGCCGTGCCGAGCCCTTCGCCAAACATCCGCACGTGCTCGTCACCGCGCCGGACCACCGCTTCGCGCACGCCGAGAGCGTGCCGGCCGCGGCGCTGGCCCACGAGCCCTTCATCGTGCGCGAGCCGGCCTCGGGCACCCGCACCGCGCTGCAGGAGTACCTGGACCAGTACCGCCTGAAGCCGACCTTCGTGATGGAGATGCCCAGCAACGAGGCGATCAAGCAGGCGGTGATGGCCGGCATGGGCGTCAGCCTGCTGTCGCTGCACACCATCGGGCTGGAATGGTCGGCCGGGCTGATCGCCGCGCCGCACGTCGAGGGCCTGCCGCTGATGCGGCGCTGGAACATCGTCAACACCGCGGCCAAGCAGCTGTCGCCGGCGGCCGAGGCCTTCCGCTACTTCGTGCTCGACCGGGGCGAGGCCCATCTCGCGGCGATGTTCAACCGCGCCGACCCCTAGCCTGCGGCGCGGCGGCGCAACCGGGGCCCTCGGCGACGCCTCGCCGGCCGGGCGGTCAGGCCGTCCGGGACGTCTGGGGCTGGGCCAGCAGCTCGTCGATCAGCAGGTCCTTCTCGGCCCACTGCTGCTCGACCCAGGCCGTGAGGCGGCGGCGGTAGCTGCGGTCGAGCATGTGGTCGGCGCGTTCGACGAGCTCCTTCGGGATCTCGAGCTCGCGCACCCGGACGAAGACCTCGCCGACACGCCCGCACAGCAGATCCCAGAAGGTCGGCGCGCCGTTGCGGTAGACGATGGTCACGTCCAGCAGGGCCTGGAACTGCTCGCCCATCGTCGCCAGCGCGACGCCCAGGCTGCCGATCTTGGGCTTCAGCAGGTGGCGGTACGGGCTGCCCTGCTCGGCGTGTTTGGCGGGGGTGAAGCGCGTGCCCTCGAAGAAGCTGATGACCGAGGTCGGGATGCGCTTGAACTTCTCGCAGGCTTCACGCGCCGACTTCAGGTCGGACTCGCGCGAGTTGCGGCCCTTGCCGCGCTTGAGGAACGGGAAGTCCAGCGCCCACCAGGCCAGGCCGATGACCGGCACCCAGATCAGCTCGGCCTTCAGGAAGAACTTCAGGAACGGGATGCGGCCGTGGAAGACGCGCTGCAGCACCAGGATGTCGACCCAGCTCTGGTGGTTGCACGACACCAGGTACCAGCCGCGGCGGTCCAGCCCGTCGACGCCCTGCACGTCCCAGCGCGCGCGCGATGACGCGGCGATCCAGGCGTTGTTGTTGCCGACCCAGCGGCTGGCCAGCGCGTTGAGCAGGTGGTCGCAGGCCTGGCGGACCGGGCCGCCGCGGAAGACCAGCTTCAGCAGCGCCGGCGGCATCATCAGCGAGAAGACGGCGACGGTGTTCAGGCCGACGGCCAGGGCGTTGAAGACGCCGCGCAGGGAAGACATCGCTGGGAATACCCCGGGGGGAGAGTGACGGGAATCCACGATTGTCGGGGCAGCGCCCCGCCCGCGCATGACCGTTCTCAAGTCACGGGGCGCGGGGATCGGCTTCAGCCGGCGTCCACACGCTGCCGCAGCAGCGGCAGCACGCGCCGGAACGCCGGGTCGCGGCAGTCGTGCAGCCACTCGAAGGCGACCATCTCGACCGAGACGATCTGGGCGCCGGCCTGGCGCAGCCGGGCCATCGCCAGCGCCTTGTCCTCCGGCGAGCGCGAGCCGCAGGCCGGCTCGACGACGCGCACCTCGAAGCCGGCGCGCAGCAGGCCGAGCGCGGTCTGCAGCAGGCAGACGTGGGCTTCGCACCCGGCGACCACCACCTCGCCGACCGGCCGCGGCAGCGCACGCAGCGCCTCGGCCAGGCCGTCGGCGCAGGCGTCGAAGTGGTTCTTGGCCAGCGTCGTGCCACAGCAGGCGCGGATGCGTTCGTCGTTGGGGCCGAGCTTCTGCGGGTTCTGCTCGGTGCCCAGCACCGGCACGCCGAGTTCGCGGGCGATCTCGCCCAGGCGCGTGGCCCAGGCCAGCACCAGCGCGTGGCCGTGGATCACCGGCATCAGCCGGGCCTGGTAGTCGACGAGCACGAGCGCCGAGCGCGTGCGGTCCATGGCATTCATCCTGTCTCCTGCGGTCACGGATCCTCGCCGGCCGGCAAGCCGGTGCCTCATGATACGAAGCGACACCCCCCGCACCCCGTACACGGAGGCCCGAGCCCATGCGCGACCCTGCCCCGCAACCGGCTGAAACCGCCCTGGTCACCGGCGCGTCTGCCGGCATCGGCGAGGCCCTGGCGCGCCGCCTGGCGCGAGAAGGGTTCGCACTCGTGCTCGTCGCCCGCCGCCAGGCGCGGCTCGACGAGCTGGCGGCGGCGCTGCGCGCCGAACACGGCGTGCGCATCGACGCCATCGCGATCGACCTGGCGCAACCCGGCGCCGCGGCCGATCTGGCCACCACGCTGGCGCGCAAACGCCGGCATGTCGATCTGCTGGTCAACAACGCCGGGGTGCTGGAGCACGGCCTGTTCGTCGACACGCCGGCGGCTCGCCATCGCGAGCTGCTGCAGCTCAACGTCGGCGCGCTGACCGAGATGCTGGCGGCCTTCGTGCCGGCGATGGTCGAACGCGGCCGTGGCCGCGTGCTCAACGTCGCCTCGACGGCCGCGTTCCAGCCGGTGCCCGGGCTGGCGACCTACGCCGCGACCAAGGCCTACGTGCTGTCGCTGACCGAATCACTGGCCGAGGAACTGCGCGGCAGCGGCGTCAGCGCCACCGCGCTGTGCCCGGGCATCACCGCGACCTCGATGCTGGAGACCGCCGCGGCGCGCAACCCGCGGCTGGCAAAACTGCCGCAGACCCTGGTCGGCGACGCCGATGCGGTCGCCACCGATGCGGTGCGCGCCTGCCTGGCCGGCGACGTCGTCTGTGTGCCCGGCTGGCTCAACCGGGCGACGGCGATGGCTGCCGGCGCCACGCCGCGGGGCCTGATGCGACGCATCGCCGGCGTGCTCGGCCGGGCGACTTTGTGAGGTGAAAACGTGGATTGCGAAAAAGTGCTTGCAATCTTTCGCAACCGCGCTATAGTAGCGGGCTCGGTCAGCAATCAAACGCAAGCGCGTTGTTGACCACTGGAGTGGTAGTTCAGTTGGTTAGAATACCGGCCTGTCACGCCGGGGGTCGCGGGTTCGAGCCCCGTCCACTCCGCCAACGATTCAACGGGTCAGTTCGCAAGAACTGGCCCGTTTTGTCTTGTGCGCCGCCATTTCCCTTCGTGCGGCCCTGCGCTTGACCTTGTCATCGTGGCAAGGTCGACGATGGCTCCGGTCCACAATGCCGACCGGAGCCCCCGATGAGCACCGCCACCCCCACCCGAGACGCCGAGCCGCTGACCTTGCAGGTCACCGGCATGAGCTGCGCGTCCTGCGTCGCGCGCGTCGAGCGCACGCTGAAGAAGGTGCCCGGCGTGCACGAGGCCAGCGTCAACCTGGCGACCGAACGCGCCGCGGTGCGTGCCGAACGCGGCGTCGGCGCCCAGGTGCTGGCCGACGCGGTGCGCCGCGCGGGCTTCGGCGTCGCCACGGTCGAGACGCGGCTGAAGGTCGAGGGCATGAGCTGCGCCTCATGCAGCGGCCGCGTCGAACGTGCGCTGACTCGGCTGCCCGGCGTGCTCTCGGCCAGCGTCAACCTGGCGACCGAGACCGCGACGGTGCAGGCGTTGTCGAACTTGCCGGTGCCGGCGCTGGTGGCCGCGGTCGAGAAAGCCGGCTACGGCGCGCGACCCGTCGACGACGCCCGCCCTGCCGCCGCGCCGCGCTGGCCCGAGTGGGCCCCGGCGGCGGCCAGCGCGGCACTGACGCTGCCGCTGGTGGCGCCGATGGTCGCCGCGCTGGCCGGGCGCGACGCGATGCTGCCCGGGCTGTGGCAGTTGCTGCTGGCCAGCGTCGTGCAGTTCGTCTTCGGCGCGCGCTTCTACCGCGCCGGCTGGAAGGCGCTGCGTGCCGGCACCGGCAACATGGACCTGCTGGTCGCGCTCGGCACCTCGGCGGCCTGGGGGCTGTCGACCTGGCTGCTCGCCACGCACGGCGGCGGCCACGCGATGCCGCACCTGTATTACGAAGCCTCGGCCGCGGTCATCACGCTGGTGCTGCTGGGCAAGTGGCTGGAAGCGCGTGCCAAGCGCCAGACCGGCGAGGCGATCCGCGCGTTGCAGGCGCTGCGCCCGGCGACCGCCCGCGTGCGCCGCGACGGTGTCGAGCTGGACGTCCCGGTCGAGGCGGTGCGCATCGGCGAGCTCGTCGTCGTGCGCCCGGGCGAGCGCCTGCCGGTCGACGGCGAGATCGTCGAAGGCCGCAGCCACCTCGACGAGTCGCTGATCACCGGCGAGAGCCTGCCGGTCGCGCGCGGCCCCGGCGAACGTGCGACCGGCGGCTCGGTCAACGCCGACGGTCTGCTGGTCGTGAAGACGCTGGCCGTCGGCACCGAGACGACGCTGGCACGCATCATCCGCCTCGTCGAGTCGGCACAGGCGGCCAAGGCGCCGATCCAGCGCCAGGTCGACCGCGTCAGCGCGGTCTTCGTGCCGGTCGTGCTGGCGCTGGCGGCGCTGACCTTCGCCGGCTGGTGGCTGGCCGGTGGCGGCGCCGAGACGGCGCTGATCAACGCCGTCGCGGTGCTGGTCATCGCCTGCCCGTGTGCACTGGGCCTGGCGACGCCGACGGCGATCATGGTCGGCACCGGCGTCGCCGCGCGCCACGGCATCCTGATCCGCGACGCCGAGGCGCTGGAGACCGCGCACGCCGTGCAGGTCGTCGCCTTCGACAAGACCGGCACGCTGACCGAAGGCCGGCCGGCGCTGGCGGCGATCGAACCGGCACCGGGCGTCGACGCGGCCGACGCGCTGCGCGCCGCCGCGGCGCTTCAGCAGGCCAGCGAGCACCCGCTGGCGCGTGCCGTGATGGAACGCGCCGCCGCCGACGGCCTGCAGCCGCCGCCGGTGCAGGACGCACGCGCCCAGCCGGGCCGTGGTGTCGAAGGCCGCGTCGACGGCACCGAGCTGCGGCTGGGCAGCACACGCTGGATGAACGAGCTCGGCTTCCAGCCGGGCGCGCTGGCGGCGTCCGCCACGGCGCACGAACAAGCCGGCCGCAGCGTCTCGTGGCTCGTGCGCACCTCTGCCGCCGGCCGCATCGAGCCGCTGGCGCTGCTGGCTTTCGGCGACACCGTGAAGCCCACGGCACACGATGCCGTCAAACGCCTGAAGGCCGCCGGGCTGCGCACCGTGATGCTGACCGGCGACAACCACCGCAGCGCCGAGGCCGTGGCCGCCGCGCTCGGCATCGACGAGGTGAAGGCCGAGGTGCTGCCCGGCGACAAGGCCGCTGCCTTGCAGGCGCTTCGCGCCGGCGGCGCGCGTGTCGCGATGGTCGGCGACGGCCTGAACGACGCCCCGGCGCTGGCCGCCGCCGACGTCGGCATCGCGATGGCCACCGGCACCGACGTCGCGATGGAGACCGCGGCGGTGACGCTGATGCGCGGCGACCCGCGCCTGGTCGCCGACGCGATCGAGGTCTCGCGCCGCACGACGGCCAAGATCCGCCAGGGGCTGTTCTGGGCTTTCGCCTACAACGTGCTCGGCATCCCGCTGGCGGCCTTCGGCCTACTGAGCCCGGTGGTCGCCGGCGCGGCGATGGCGGCGTCCAGCGTCAGCGTCGTCACCAACGCCTTGCTGCTGCGCCGCTGGCGGCCGTCAGGGGAGCGCAGATGAACATCGGCGAAGCCGCGGCCGCCTCGGGCGTCAGCGCCAAGATGATCCGCCACTACGAGCGCATCGGCCTGCTGCCGCAGGCCCAGCGCAGCGCCGCCGGCTACCGGCGTTACGACGAACGCGACGTGCACACGCTGCGTTTCGTGCGCCATGCGCGCGACCTCGGTTTCCCGCTGGAGCGCATCGGCGACCTGATCGGCCTGTGGCACGACCGCAAGCGCCCCAGCCGCCAGGTCAAGGCGCTGGCGCGTGAACATCTGGCGGCCATCGACGCCAAGCTCGCCGAACTGCAGGCGGTGAAGGCCACGCTCGAGCGCCTGGTGCAGTGCTGCCATGGCGACGAACGGCCGGATTGCCCGATCCTCGACAGCCTGGCCGGCGAGCGCCCGGCCGGCTGACGCGGCACGGTGCTACGCTCGCCGCCATGAAGGCCTTGCGCGTCTGGATCTTCGTGCTGCTGGCGGCGCTGCTGCCGCTGCGCGGCTGGACTGCGCCCGGGCCGTCGTTGCCGGCGTCGCCCTGTGCGCCGGCCGCGATGGCGCACGAGATGACGGCGATGGCCGACCACACGCCGGCCGATCCCTGCTGCGGCGATGCGCAAGACGGCGGCTGCGGCCACGATGCCGGCTCGCGGTGCGCCGCGCACTGCGCCGCGGTGCCGCTGGCCGGCACGGCTGCGGCGCCCGTCATCGCGGCGCCGGGGCCGGCGGCCGCCGTCTTCCCGCCGCCGCCGGCGCCGCGCGACGGCCACGTGCCCGACGGGCTCGAACGACCTCCAAGAGCGGCCTGAGGCCGCCACGGGCCCTGCCCGTTTCGCTCGCCCACGCCACACGTGGGCCTCGCACGATCTCTTGGAGTCCCTCTTGAAGAACCGAATCCTCCAGCCGGCGCTGCTGTGCGCCGCCGCCCTCTTCGCCATCACCGCCCAGGCCGATGCCGGCCACGAACACGGTGGCGCCCATGCCGCCGCCCACGCCCACGACGCCGACACGCCCTACGGCCGCCCCGGCGACGCGGCCAAGGCCCAGCGCACGGTGCGCATCGTGATGAGCGACACGATGCGTTTCGACCCGGCGACGATCACCGTGCGCCGCGGCGAGACGGTGCGTTTCGTCGCCGCCAACGGTGGCCGCATCGAGCACGAGTTCGTGCTCGGCACCACCGCGTCGCTGAAGGCGCACGCCGAGGAGATGCGCGCCATGCCCGACATGCAGCACGCCGACCCCGGCGCGGTGCGTGTCGCCGCCGGTGCCAGCGGCGAGATCGTCTGGCAGTTCACCGAGGCCGGCAGCTTCGAGTTCGGCTGCCTGATCCCGGGGCACTTCGAAGCCGGCATGGTCGGCAAGGTGGTGGTGCGATGAAGCGGCGCGATCTGTTGACGGCGGCGCTGGCCGCCGCCGCACCGGCACTGGCCTCGGCCGCCGCCCCGGCGCTGCCGCCGGTGCAGGTGTGGAAGAGCCCCACCTGCGGCTGCTGCGGCGCCTGGGTGACGCACATGCGTCAGGCCGGGTTCGCCGTCGAGGTGCACGATGTGCTGGACATCGACGCCTCGCGCCGCCTGCTCGGCATGCCCGCCGTTTACGGCAGCTGCCACACGGCGCGGGTGGCGGGCTACCTGCTCGAAGGCCATGTGCCGGCCGCCGACGTCAAGCGCCTGCTGGCGATGAAGCCGGTGGCCATCGGGCTGGCCGTGCCCGGCATGCCGGTCGGCTCGCCGGGCATGGAGATGGGCTCGCAGCGCGACGCCTACGACGTGCTGCTGGTGGAGCGCGGCGGTCGAGCCCGCGTCTTCGCCCGCTACGGCGCAGCCTGACGGCGTGCCGCGGGGCTGGCGGCAGACGCGATCGCTTCGCAGCCGCATCGGTGGTGTAATCACAGAAAGATCAACCGCCCTGCGACTGCCCGAATGCGCGACTTCTCGCCAGCGCCCCCCGCCGACGCCGATGGCCGCGCCCCTCACCGGGGCTGGCGTTGTGCGGACGGCGACGCGGCGGGCGTTCCGGCCGCCCGGCGCCGCCCCGGCTGAACCCGATGCACGGCCCGGCCGACGACGACCTCGCCCTGCTCGAGTTCCTCCATCGCGCACCGGTCGCGATGCTGCAGACCACCGGCGACGGCTGCGTTCGGCTGATGACGCCGCGAGCTGCCGAGTTGCTGGCCCCGCTGGCGCCCGGCGGCAGGCTGGACAACCTCTTCGACGTGCTGGCGCCGGCCATGCCCACGCTGCACGAGGACCTGGCCCGCCACGGCAGCGCACGCGGCACCGTGTTCGAGGACCGGCGCATCACGCTGCGGCTTCCCGGCACGCCAGCGCGCGAGCAGGTGCTGGCGCTGGGGCTGCTGAGACTGAGTGAAGACCGCCTGGCTGCCTGGCTGGTGGACGTGACCGCCGGCGAGCACGAGCGCCTGGCCCTCGCCGAGCACCTGGCGCTGGCCACCGAGGCCGCCGGCATCGGCACGTTCGAGCTGCGTTACGACGGCGACGAGCCGCTGCAGTTCAACGCCCAGAGCTGCCGCCTGTTCGGCCACCCCGACGGCGGCGATCCACGCGCCATCGTGCGCGAGGCGGTGCCGCCGGGCGAGATCCGTCGGCTGGCGGCCTGGGTGGCCCCCTTGCGTGACGGACGCGAGGCCGACGCCGTGGAGTTCGAGATCCGCTGGCCCGACGGGCAGCCCCGACGTCTGGCCGCCAAGGGCCGTTTGCGCCGGGGCGGCGACGAGACCCGCAAGGCGGTCGTCGGCGTGCTCTGGGACGTCACCGAACAGCGCCTGGCCGAAGCGGCGCTGGAGGCCCAGCGTGTCGCCGAGCGTGCCAGCCGCGCCAAGAGCGAGTTCCTGTCCCGCCTGGGCCACGAGATCCGCACGCCGCTGAACGCGATCGTCGGCTTCGCCCAGATGCTGCTGCGCGGCGCGGTGGTGCCGCTGGCGCTGGAGCACCGCCAGGCCGTCGCCCACATCGCCGACGCCGGGCGCCACCTGGAGCGCCTGATCGCCGATCTCACCGACCTGTCGCTGATCGAGGCCGGCACCGTGCGCCTGGAGAGCAGCGTCGTCGACCTGGGCCAGGTGATCGACGAGGTGCTGCACGAGGCGCACGCCTCCGCGGCGATGCGGCGGGTGCAGTTGCGCAGCGCCCTGCCGGCCGAACGTCTGCTGGTGCTGGCCGACGGCACGCGGTTGCGCCAGGTGCTCGCCAACCTCGTGTCCAACGCGATCAAGTACAACCGACTGCACGGCGAGGTGGTCGTCGCCGTCCGGCGCGACGGCGCCGGCTGGTGCATCGCGGTGCGCGATACCGGGCTCGGCATGTCGCCGGCCCAGCTCGCGGCGCTGTTCGAACCGTTCAACCGGCTCGGGCGCGAGGCCAGCGGCATCCCGGGCACCGGCATCGGGCTGGTGTTGACGCGCGAACTCGTCGAGGCCATGGGCGGCAGCCTGGAGGTCAGCAGCGAGCCCGGACGGGGCAGCGAGTTCCGGTTCGTGCTGCCGGCCGCGGCGTCGACGGCGGCGCTGCCGGCACCACCTCGCGCGCTGGTGGCCCGCCCGGAACTGCGCGGGCGGGTGCTGGCCGTGGAGGACAACCCGGTCAACGCGGTGCTGCTGCAGAGCTTCTTCGCCTGGCGCCCCGGCGTCGAGTTGCGCATCGCCGCCAATGCCGCCGAGGCGCTGGCGCTGGCGCTCGCCGCGCCGCCCGACCTGCTGCTGCTGGACCTGTTCCTGCCCGACCGGCCCGGCCTGGACCTGCTGCGCGAACTGCGCGCCGAGCACGGCCAGCAGACCCCCTGCATCGTGCTGTCGGCCAGCGCGATGCCGGCCGACCTGCTGGCCGCACGCGAGGCCGGCATCGAGCTGTACCTGACCAAGCCGCTGGACGTCGACAGGCTGCTCAACGCTGTCGACGCGCTGCTGGCGACGCCGGCCTGACGCGGCGCCCGCCCACGCGGGCACGGGAGGAGCGATCGATGGACGACCTGAAGGTAGGCTTGATCGGCTGGGGCAGTTCGGCCACCACCTTCCATGCGCCGCTGATCCGCGCCACGCCGGGGTTGCAGCTGGCGGCGGTTGCGACGCGATCGCCGACATCGGCCGCGGCTGCGGTGCGGGCAGCCTGCGGCGACGCGGTGACGGTGCAGAGCGCCGAGGCCCTGATCGCCGACGGCCGGCTGGACCTGATCGTCGTGGCCACGCCGAACGACAGCCACCATGCGCTCGCCGACGCGGCCTTGCGTGCCGGCAGGCACGTGGTCGTCGACAAGCCATTTGCGCTCGACACCAGCCAGGCCCGTTCCCTCGTGGCCCGGGCCGGCGAGGTGGACCGCCTGCTGTGCGTCTTCCACAACCGGCGCTGGGACGGTGACTTCATGACGCTGCGCTCGCTGCTGGACCGCGGCGTGCTCGGCCGTCCGGTGGAGTTCGTCTCCCACTTCGACCGTTACCGTCCCCAGGTACGCGACCGCTGGCGAGAACACGCGGGAGCCGGCAACGGCCTGTGGTTCGATCTCGGCCCGCATCTGCTCGACCAGACGCTGCAGTTGTTCGGCGCGCCGGCGGCGATCACGCTGGACCTGGCGTTGCAGCGCGACGGGGCGCTGACCGACGACTGGTTCTGCTGCCATCTGCGCTGGGAGGGGGGGCCGCACGACGGGCTGCGGGCAAGGCTGCAGGCCGGCATGCTGGCCGCCGAACCCGGCCCGCGTTTCCTGGTCCACGGCCACGCCGGCAGTCTTCGCATCGACGGGCTCGACCCGCAGGAATCGGCACTGAAGCGCGGCGCGGACCCTGCCGATCCAGGCTGGGGACAGGAGAGCACACGCCGCGGCCGCTGGTGGCGCGGCGACGGCCCGCCTGACAGCGTGCCGCTGCTGGCCGGCGCGTATCCGAGCTTCTACGCCGGCATGCGCGACGCGATCCGCGGCCTCGGGCCGTTGCCGGTGGCGCTGGACGCTGCGCTGGCGGTGCAGGCGCTGCTGGACGCCGGGCGGCGCAGCGTCGCGGCCCGCGCCGAGCTGCGGCTGGCCTGACCCGGCACCCTGCCGCCGTGACGTAGCATCCCTGGCACGAGGACGACATGCACGCTGGCGACATCCACTTGCTGATCATCGACCCGCAGAACGACTTCTGCGACTTGCCCGCCGACTGGTGCGCGGTCGACCCCGCCAGCGGGCAACGGCTGACGCCGGCGCTGCCGGTGGCCGGCGCACATGCCGACATGCTGCGCCTGGCCGCCTTCATCGACGCCCACGCCTCGCGCATCGTGGCCATCACCGTCACGCTGGACTCGCACCACCGCATCGACGTCGCCCACCCGCCCTTCTGGCGCCGCGAAGACGGCGAATCCGTGGCTCCGTTCACCCCGATCACGGCGCAAGACGTGCGGGCGCGACGTTTCGCTCCGCGTGATGCGGCGGCGTTGCCTCGCACGCTGGCGTATCTGGACGCACTGGACCAGCGTGGGCGCTACACGCTGATGGTCTGGCCGGAACACTGCCGTATCGGCACCTGGGGCCATCTCACCCACGCCGCGGTGCAGGCGGCTTGCGACCGCTGGGAGGTCCACCGGCAGCAGCCGGTACGCCACGTCTTCAAGGGCGACAACCCCTGGACGGAGCACTACAGCGCCTTCCAGGCCGAGGTGCCCGACATCGACGATCCCGCCACCGCGCTGAACGAGTCGCTGATCGACGAACTGTCGACAGCCAAGACGCTGGTGATCGCCGGAGAGGCCGGCAGCCACTGTGTTCGCGCCAGCGTCGAGGACCTGCTCGTCCACCTCCCCGCGGACGTGTCGCGGAGGGTGATTCTGCTGACCGACTGCATGAGCCCGGTGCCCGGCTTCGAAGCCGAACAGCAGAGCTTCCTGGAGCGCGCGGCCGCCGCTGGCGTGAGCCTCGAGACCAGCACCGAATGCTGAAGGAATCCCACGTGCGCCCCGTCATCGGCAGCCTGCTCGAGACCGATCTCTACAAGTTCTCGATGTGGCAGGCGATGCTGCACCGCCACCCGGCGACGCAGGCGCGCTACCGTTTTCTCTGCCGCAACCGCAGCGCCTTCCCGCTGGCCGAGCTGGTGGGCGACGTGCAGCGTGAAGTCGATGCCTTGTGCGCGCTGTCGTTCAGCGCCGACGAACTGGCCTATCTGCGCACGCTGCGTTATCTCAGCTCGGACTTCATCGACTTCCTGCGCATCTTCCGCTTCCAGCGCGACTTCATCCGCGTGGAAGCCGAAGGCATGAATCTGGCCATCAGTGTCGAAGGGCCGCAGGTCCACGTGATGGCGTTCGAGATCTTCGTGCTGGCGATCGTCAACGAGCTCTATTTCCGGCGGGTCGGGTCGGCCGCCGCGCTGGATGAAGGCCGGCGCAGGCTTCAGGCCAAGATCCGGCGCTTGCGCGAGTTCGCCCAGGAGCCGCCGCGCCGGCACCCGTTCCGCTTCTTCGATTTCGGCTTGCGCCGCCGATATTCGGGCAGCTGGCAACGCGAGGTGCTCACGACCTTGAAGCAGGAGTTGCCCGAGTTCTTCACCGGAACCTCGAACGTCCTGCTCGCGCGCGAACTTGACCTGGTGCCCATCGGCACGATGGCCCACGAGTATCTGCAGACATTCCAGGGTTTGGGATACCGCCTGCGCGACCACCAGAAGGCGGCGCTGGAAGCCTGGGTTCAGGAGTACCGCGGAGACCTTGGCACCGCATTGACCGATGTCGTCGGCATGGACGCTTTCCTGGCCGACTTCGACCTGTACTTCGCCAAGCTGTTCGACGGCCTGCGCCATGACTCGGGAGACCCTTACGTCTGGGGCGAGAAGGCGTTGGCGCACTACGCCCGCCTGCGCGTCGATCCTTCGACCAAGCGCCTGGTGTTCTCCGATGCTCTCGACATCGAGCGTTGCCTGGATCTCTATCGCCACTTCGCAGACAGGACCCAGTGCGGTTTTGGCATCGGAACGCACCTGAGCAACGACACTGGGCTGGCGACACTCAACATCGTCATGAAGCTGACCAGCGTGAACGGCCAGCCGGTCGCCAAGATATCCGACGCCCCGGGCAAGACGATGTGCGACGACCCCGGGTTCCTGGCTTATCTGCGCCAGGTGTTCGGCGTCAAAGCCTGAGCGCAAACCAATACCAATTCTGGTACGAATCGTTCGCCGGAACGGTTTGCCGCCGTCTGAAGACGATGCTCGGCGCGTGATCGAGGCGCTGCTCAGTGGCG
>NZ_JAJKFP010000007.1:0-577249 GCF_020966565.1 Rubrivivax sp. JA1055
CGGCGTGGCGCCGCCGTCCGAAGAGCTGGCCGAGCGAACGCGTTCGCTGTTCCGCGAGGCCGGGCTGGCCGTCGACTGACGCCGGCCCCGGCGTTTCCCACTGCTTCCGACACACCGGGTGCCCACCCGGCCGGGCCTGCCTTCGCCTGGAGATCACCACGATGTCCACCCTCCGCTTGTGCGCCGCGCCGAAAGCGCGTGCGGCCGCTGCCGCGTGCGAAGCGCCGCTGCCGACGGCGCTGGTCTATCCCTGCGACGACATCTCGCTGCGGGTCGCCGTCGAGGCTGCGAGCACCGGGCTGATGGCTCCGGTGCTCGTCGGCCCGTCGGCGACGATGCAGCGGCTGGCGGCGATGCAGGCGCTGGACCTGTCGGGCTGCTGCCTCGTTGACGCCACTTCCGCGCACGCGGCCGTCGAAGTTGCCGCGCAGCTGGCGCGCGACGGCGAGGTCGGCGCGCTGATGCAGGGTGCGCTGCCTGCGGACGAGATGGTGGCCCTCGCGATGCGCAAGGACCACGGGCTGCGCGTCGCGCCACGTCTGAGCCAGGTCGCCGTCGTGCAGGTGCCCGGCCGCGCACGGCCGCTGCTGATCACCGACGCGGCGATCAACGTCTCGCCGTCGCTCGAGGACAAGGCGCAGATCGTGCAGAACGCGATCCGGCTCGCGCAGGCCCTCGGCCTCGCGAGGCCCAAGGTCGCGATCCTGTCGTCGACCGAGGCGGTGAACCCGAAGATCGCCTCGACGCTGGAAGCCGCCGTGCTCTGCAAGATGGCCGAACGCGGCCAGATCACCGGCGGCCTGCTCGACGGCCCGCTGGCGCTGGACGACGCGATCTGCGCCGACACCGCTCGTGCCAAGGGTCTGGCCTCGCCGGTGGCCGGCGACGCCGACATCCTGCTGGTGCCCGACCTCGTGGCCGGAGACCTGCTGGTCAAGCAGTTGCGCCTCTTTGCCGCCGCCGACGCGGCCAGTGTCGTGCTCGGCGCCCGGCTGCCGGTGATCCTGGCCGGCGCCACCGACACGCTGCGTTCGCGCCTCGCGTCCTGTGCACTCGCCGCGCGGCTCGCGGCGGCGCAGCTCTCCCATTGAGAACCCGATGAGTCCTCCGTTGTCTGCCGCCTCCGAGGCGGCCCCCCGTTCGCTGTTCGACCCGCTGGCCCCCGACGCGGTGGCCTGCGCCGCCGAGGAGATGGGCGTCAAGAAGGCCAAGGCCTCGGCCGCCCAGCAGTTCGGCCTGGCCGTGCTCGGCGGCGCCTTCGTCGCGCTGGGCGCGATGTTCGCCACCGTCGCCATCGCCGGCGCCGACCACGTGCTGCCCTGGGGCGTGATGCGCCTGCTGATGGGCGCTGCGTTCTCGATGGGGCTGATGCTGGTCGTCGTCGCCGGCGCGCAGCTCTTCACCAGCGACGCGCTGATGGTCATGGCCTGGGCCAGCGGCCGGCTGGACACGCGGCGCATGCTGCGCGTCTGGACCCTCGTCTGGCTGGGCAACCTGGTCGGTGCGCTCGGCACGGCGCTGATCGTCTTCCTCGGCGGCCAGTACGGCGCCGGGCACGGCGAGGTCGGCGCCAGCGCGCTGTACCTGGCCGCCAGCAAGGCCAGCCTGCCGCCGTTCAAGGCTTTCAGCCTGGCCATCCTGTGCAACGTGCTGGTGTGCCTGGCGACCTGGCTGTCGCTGGCCGCGCGCAGCGTGACCGACAAGATCGTCGCGATGTTCCTGCCGATCACGGCCTTCGTCGCCGCCGGCTTCGAGCACTGCGTGGCCAACATGTACTTCGTGCCCTACGGCCTGATGGTCAAGTGGTTCGCGCCGGCCGCCTTCTGGGCCGAACCCGCGGCGCAGGCCAAGGCGGCCACCGAGATCCCGGTGGCGCAGTACCTCGTCAACCTCGGCGTGGTGACGCTGGGCAACTGGGTCGGCGGCGCGCTGCTCGTCGCCGGCGCCTACTGGTGGCTGTTCCGGCGCCCGGGGGGCAAGGCGTGACGGCCGGCTTCATCGACTACGCGGCCACGGCTCGCGAGACCGAGCGTGCGCTGCTGCAGGCCGCCCGCGTGCTGGCGCTGGACTGGCAGGACGCGGCGGCGGTGCAGGCGCTGGTGGCCGAGACGCTGGACCGGCGCCAGGGCCTGAAGGCCGCCGCCGGACGTTGGCCGCACGGGCGCGAACGCCAGCGGCTGAAACTCTGCGCGCTGGTGGTGCTGCGGCGCCGGCTGGAACTGGAGCTCGGTGCGGCCGATGCGCCGGGCGCGGCCTGGGCGACGCTGTCGCGCGCGCTGGACCGCGAAATCGAAAGCCGCCTCGCGGGCGGCTGAAAGCGCGCGCCGCCGGGTCGCGGCGGCATCGTGAAAGCCCGCCGCCTGGCGGCGGCGGCGGGGGGCGGTCAGGCGGCCGCAGTCTCGGCGAGCAGCAGGCTCACCGGGTCGTCTTCGACTTCGGGCGCCTCGTCGACGATCACGTTGCTGAGGCGGCCGATGCCCGAGATCTCGACCTCGATCGTGTCGCCGTCGTTCATGAACAGCGGCGGCACACGCTTCTTGCCGACGCCGCCGGGCGAGCCGGTGATGATCACGTCGCCGGGCGACAGCGCGCTGAAGGTGCTGATGTATTCGATCAGCTCGGCCACCGGATGCAGCATCGCGGCGGTGCTCTCGTCCTGCACCTGCTGGCCGTTGAGGAAGGTGCGCAGGCGCAGCTGCTGCGGGTCGGGGATCTCGTCGGTGGTCACGATCCACGGGCCGAAGGCGCCGGTGTCGTGCCAGTTCTTGCCGGCGGTGAACCAGGTGTGCTGCCAGTCGCGCACCGAGCCGTCCATGTAGCAGGCATAACCGGCGACGTGCTGCAGCGCGTCTTCGCGCCGGATGCCGCGGCCGCCAGTGCCGATGACCACGGCGAGTTCACCTTCGTAGTCGAACTCGCGGCTCTGCAGCGGCTTGACGACCGGGCAGCGGTGGCCGGTCTGCGAGTCGGGGAAACGAATGAACAGCGTCGGTGCCGGGTTGCTCTCGTTGAACTCCTGGCGCTTGGCGGCGTAGTTCATGCCGACGCAGAAGATCTTGTTCGGACGGTCGATGACCGGCAGGAAGACGACGTCCTGTTCCTGCAGGTCGGCGGCGGCGTGTTCGTGCTGGCGCGCCAGCGCCAGGCCGTCGGGCGCGGCGAGCAGCGCGCGCAGCGTGGGGAAGCGGCTGCCCAGGCGCCGGCCGAGGTCGACGATGCCGTGTTCGTTGCGGATGCCGTAGCTGCGTTCGCCTCGGCGGTCGCGGAAGCTGAGCAATTTCATGAGGTCCTCTGAAAACGCTAGGGCATCGGCGTGCTCGTCGTGTCCGTAGCAAAAAGGGTTGCGATGGCGACCACTGTAGGAAACGAGTCGATATCTTCATAGACTCAATTCCGAGGTTTCAGAGTTGCCACAAAAGGCATTGCATTACGGCGCGATGCTCTGTTGTGGGCGAGGCGTTTGCCGCCGCGCATCGGCCTGCCTCGGCCCTCGCTCCTGTCAATGCGTGGGCGGGCTTGGACCACATCCTCGTCGTCTGCGGTTCGAGCCGTGCCGACCGCGTCGGCATCCGCCCGGCGCAGTTCATCGTCGGCGCCGGAACGGATCGATGCCCTGGCGGCGGGCCTGCCGATGCCGGGCCGCATGGACAAGGAGTGCCCGGCCGGTGCCGCCGTGACGAGCGGCCGGCCCCGCAACCGGGGAGTGCCGGGGGCGCCGGTGTCATCCGGCTTTCACCGGCCGCCGGAATCATCTGCCGTCTTCATGACCTCCGGTGACCCCTCATGTCCCTGATCCCGCGACTGCGCCCGGCATCGCTGCGGCGCGCTGCACTGTTCGGCATCACCTCGCTGGCCGTTGCCGCGCTGTCGGCCTGCGGCGGAGGCGATGACGAGCGCTACCCGGCGATCGAGATCAACATTGCCCACGTCAACGACCACCACTCGCAGCTCGAGCCCTTCAGCGCGTTCGAGATGAAGATCGGCGGCGAGGCCACGCAGGTCGAGCTCGGCGGCTTCTCGCGCCTGACGACGCTGTTCAACGCCCAGGCCGGCACGAAGAACCTCTTGAAGCTGCACGCGGGCGACGCCGTCACCGGCACGCTGTACTACACCTTCTTCAAGGGCGAGGCCGACGCGAAGATGATGAACACCGTCTGCTTCGACGCGTTCGAGCTCGGCAACCACGAGTTCGACGACGGCGACCAGGCGGCGCGCAACTTCATCGACATGCTGCATGCCGGCAGCTGCAAGACCCCGGTGCTCGGCGCCAACGTCGTGCCCGCCAGCGGCACGCCGCTGAACCCGTCGGGCAGCCCGCTCGTCCAGCCGTACACGATCAAGACCTACGACGGCGTCAGGGTCGGCATCGTCGGCATCGACATCGCCGGCAAGACGACGAACTCCTCGCGCCCGCTGTCGACGACGCAGTTCCTCGACGAGGTGACGACCGCTCAGAAAACCATCGACGAGCTCAAGCGCCAGGGCATCCGCCACATCGTGCTGCTGACGCACCAGGGCTACGAGGCCGACAAGGCGATGGCCGCGCAGCTGAGCGACGTCGACGTCATCGTCGGCGGCGACTCGCACACGCTGCTCGGCGACTTCAGCGCCTTCGGCGTCGCCAGCTCGGGCGCCTACCCGACGCAGGTCACGAACAAGGACGGCGCCAAGGTCTGCATCGGCCAGGCCTGGGAGTACGCCAAGGTCTTCGCGCTGATGAACGTGAAGTTCGACGACCGGGGCGCGGTCGCCAGTTGCGGCGGCAACGCCTCGCTGGTGATCGGCGACCGCTTCGCGCGCAAGAACGGCTCGGGCAGCTTCGTCGCGGTGGACGAGGTCACCCAGGCGAACATCGTCGCCGGCCTGGCCAACGAGCCGCGCGTCAAGGTCACGACGCCCGATTCCGACGCGGCGGCGCTGCTGGCGACCTACACCTCGCAGGTGGCGGCCGAGAAGACCAAGACCATCGGCTCGGCGAGCGAGGCGCTGTGCCTGGTGCGTGTGCCGGGCGAGTCGACCAACCGCTCGTCGGGGGTCGCCGGCTGCATCGAGGCGGGGGCGCAAGCCAACCTGCAGGCGCGCGGCAGCGACGCGGCGCAGATCGTCGCCGAGGCCTTCCTGGCGGCCAGCCGGCGCGCGCACTTCGCGCTGCAGAACGCCGGTGGCGTGCGCGTGCCGCTGAGGGCCGGCACGCTGACGATGAACGACGCGTTCACGCTGCTGCCGTTCACCAACGTGCTCGTCGAGATCGACGTCACCGGCGCGCAGATGGTCGCGGCGCTGGAGGACGCCGTCGCCAACCACCTCGACAACGGCCAGTCCAGCGGCTCGCATCCGTACGCCGCCGGTCTGCGCTGGAACCTGGACATGAGCCAGCCCAAGGGCAGCCGCTTCAGCCAGGTGCAGGTGAAGGACCGTGTCACCGGTGCCTGGTCGGCGATCGACCCGGCGCGGACCTACACGCTGGTGACCAACGACTTCATCGCCGCCGGCCAGGACGGTTACCGCACGCTGGGCACGGTCTACGCCACCGGCGCCTGGGTGAACACCTACCTGCTCTACACCCAGACCTTCGCCGACTACGTGAAGGCCCAGGGCACGGTGGCGCGCCCGGCGCGGGCGGACTACTCGCACCAGCAGGTGAGGACGGCGGCGGGGGTGGTGCTGCCCTGAACGAGCGGCGGGCGGGCGGCGGTCGTGCCGCCCGCCCGGCTCAGACCTCCGGCGCCGCCGGGGCCGCCCCCAGCCGGTACCAGTCCAGCCGCCGCGTCAGCAGCATCACCGCCGCCAGCGCCGCGAACAGGCCCAGCGAGCCGACGAGCAGCGCCGTCTGCTCGCGCAGCAGGAGCAGGTACAAGAGGCCGTAGAGCAGCGCCATGCCGGCGCCGAACAGCCAGCCGTCTCGCACGCCGCCCAGCATGTGGCGGCCGTAGCTGCCCAGCAGCAGCACGCAGGCGGCCGCGGCGAGGCCGTAGGCGGCGGCAAAGGGAAGTTGCTCCGACAGCGCCAGCAGCAGCAGGAAGAACAGCGCCAGCGCCAGCCCGACCAGCGCGTACTGCACCGGGTGCACGCGGCGCACGCGCCGGCGCGCCAGCGTCTCGGCCAGCGCCACCGCGGCGAAGGTGAGCACGACGAACAGCAGGCCGTACTTGATCGCGCGGTCGGCCAGCACGTACGGGTTCACCGGGTCGGTGAAGGTCACGGCCAGCGTGTCCAGCGAGCCCAGGCGCGGCTTCTCGCCGCCGGCCTGCTCGACGATCTGCGCCGCGTTGCTGGCCAGCGCGCTGACCGACCAGCGGGCGTCGAAGCCGTCGTCGCGCACCTCGCGGGTCACCGGCAGGAAACGGCCGCCGAAGGACGGGTGCGGCCAGTCGGCGGCCAGCGTCCACTGCACGCTGCGGGCGGCGGGCACGACGGCCAGCTCGGCGGTGCCGACGAGGTCCAGCGTCACGTTCAGTTCCAGCGCGCCGCCGTCGGCCAGCGCGGCCGGCAGCCCGGCATGCAAGCCGTCCTTCCAGGTCTTGTGGCCGGTGCCCGGCTGCAGCTCCAGCGTGCGGCCGGCGAGCTGGATGCGCGCGCTGCGCAGCCCGCGCGGGTCGGACACCGCCACCCAGACCGTCGGTGCCTGGCAGCTGACGCGGCCGCCGGCGTTCTCGGCCCTGGGCTGCAGCACCGCCAGCTGCGGCCAGCGCGCCTGCAGTTCCAGCCGGGCGTTGTAGCCGTTCACCTTGAACAGGCCGCGGTAGCGTGCGTCGGCCTGGGTCTTCGTGCTGGCCACCAGCTCGGCAGGCACCGCCTGCAGCGCGAAGCCGCGGCGCGCGACCTCGGTGCGGCTGCCCTGCACGACCTCCCATTCCTCGACGCACTGGCGCTGCAGCACCGGCCCCATCAGCGTCTGCGCGCCGGCGTACGACTGCTGCACGCTGTCGACCGCCTCGTGCTGGTAGACCTGGCGCTCGTCGACCAGCCAGCCGATGCGCGCCAGCACCACCGAGATCAGCAGCACCGTGGCCAGCACGGCCATCACCTTCACCACCACCGGGTTTCGCATCGTTCCTCGCTCCGTTGTTTCACGATGCGCCGCAGTCTGGCCAGCGGCGGTGAAGCGGCGATGGGCTGCGTGAAGCGGGCGTGAAGTCAGGGGAAGCGGAACACGACGCGCAGCCCCGGCGCGGCCGGCTCGAAGCCGACGCTGCCGCCGTGCAGCCACAGCACCTGGCGCACGATGGCCAGGCCCAGGCCGCTGCCGCGGCCCTCGCCGGTGCTGAAGAAACGTTCGCCCAGGCGCGCCAGCGCGTAGTCGGGCACGCCGGGGCCGTGGTCGCGCAGCGACCATTCCAGCGTGCCGCCGTCGTGCCGCACTTGCACCTCCAGCGGCGTGCCGGCCGGCGCATGGGTGATGGCGTTGGCGAGCACGTTGGAGATCGCCAGCCGCAGCCGCTCGGCGTCGCCCATCACGACGGCGACCTCGGCCGGCAGCCGCAGGCGGTCGCCGGCGCCGTGGGCCTGGGCGACCTCCCGCGCCAGCACGTTCAGGTCCACCGGCACGCGCGCCGGCAGCGCCTGCAGGCTCTCCAGCTTGGACAGCTCGAGCATCTGCTCGACGATGGCCTGCAGCCGCCGCGCCTGCGTGTCGACCTGCTGCACGAAACGCCGGCGGTCGGCCTCGGGCAGGTCCTCGTGCAGCAGCTCGGCGGCGCCGCGGATGCCGGCCAGCGGCGTCTTCAGCTCGTGGGTCAGCGCACGCACCTGGTGTTCGAGCTGCTCGCGGCCTTCCAGGCGCTGGCGCATGCGGTCCATGGCCTGCGCCAGCTCGCCGAGTTCGCCGCCGAGTGCGGGCGGCGCCGGCGGCGTGCGGCGCGGGCCTTCGGGCCTCTCGCCGACGGCCTGCGCGTAGGCGCGCAGCCGGCGCACCGCGTGCACCGCCCACAGCGTGACCACCACGCCGATCGCCAGCGACAGCCCGAGCAGCAGCACGCCGGCCCACAGCACCTTGCGTTCGGCACGTTCGACGAAGGGCATGATGCTCGCCAGCGGCTTGGCGACGACGAGCACGCCGACGGTGCGGCCGCCGCTGCGCACCGGCGCGGCGACGTGCATCACCGAGCTCTCGTCGCCGGCACCGTTGCGCGTGGTGCGCGCGCCGTACTCGCCGCGCAGCGTCAGCAGCACGTCGCGCCAGCGCGAGTAGTCCTGGCCGGTGGCCGGCGGCGTGCCGGAGTCGAAGACCACGCGGCCGGCGGCGTCGGTGACGACGACACGCAGGTCCAGCGTCGTCTTGTGCAGGCCCCAGATCTTCACGTCGACCTCGCGCGCCGCGTACTCGCGCACCGCGCCGGCGAAGGGCCCGTCGCCCAGCGTGCCACCGGCCGGCAGCGCCGCGAGTTCGGGCGCGGCGACCTCGGCCAGCAGGTTGGCGCTGTCGACCATCACGTCTTCCATCACCTCGCGCACGCTGGGCTTGATCTCGGTGACGAAGACACGCAGCACGAAGAAGGCCGCCAGCCCGGTGATCGCGGCGAAGGCGAAGAACAGCCGCAGGCCGATGTGCATTCAGCCCTCGCCGTCGGCCAGCGTGTAGCCCAGGCCGCGGTGGGTGGCGATCGGGTCGGCGCCGGCATGCACCTCGCGCAGCTTGGCGCGCAGCGTCTTGACGTGGGTGTCGACGGTGCGGTCGGCGGCTTCGGCCTGGGTGCCCCAGACGCGGTCGAACAGCGCCTCGCGCGACAGGATGCGACCGCGCGCCAGGATCAGCTCGCGCAGCAGGCCGTACTCCAGCCGCGTCAGCGCCAGCACGGCGCCGCGGTAGCGGATGCGCTGGCCGGGCTCGTCGAGCTCGAAGACCTGCGGCGCGGCACGCGGCATCGCGGCGCGCCGCAGCAGCGCGCGCACACGGGCCACCAGCTCGCGCGGGCTGAAGGGCTTGGGCAGGTAGTCGTCGGCGCCGGCTTCCAGGCCGAGCACGCGGTCGATCTCCTCGCCGCGTGCCGTCAGCACCAGCAGCGGCAGCGTCGCGACGCGGGCGTCGCCGTCGGCGCGCCAGCGCCGCAGCAGGTCCAGCCCGTTGCCGTCGGGCAGCGCGACGTCGAGCACCGCGGCCGCGGGCGTGGCGCGGCGCAGTGCCGCGTCGGCGTCGCGCAGCAGTGTCACGGCCTCGACGGCGAAGCCCTCGCGCTCCAGCGCGAAGGCCACGGTGCCGGCGATCGCGTGGTCGTCTTCCAGCAGCAGGATGCGGGGTTTCATCGCTCGGCTTGGTTTCAGCCCGGCCGGGCCAGCGCCGGCGGCACGAACCCCTGATCGGTCAGCGCCTTGACGACGCCGCGCAGCAGCGTGCTGTGCATGAAACCCAGCGTGTACTGGCGTGCCCCCGGCCGCACCGGCTGCAGCATGCCGCTGTCGAGCAGCTTGCGGATCTGGTAGGTGCGCTGGTTGGCGTTGAGGCCGGGCAGCGCGGCGTCGAGGTCGCCGGCCTTCAGCGTGCCGGCGTGGATCGCCAGCTGCAGCACGGCCTCCTCCTGGGCGGTGATCAGCTGGCGTTCGCGCGCGTGGGCCAGCGCGGGCAGCAGCACCACCTTCTGCAGATGCGCGTAGTCGGCCAGGCGGGCGACCTTCTCGAGCTCGTCACGGATGCCGCCGAGCACGTAGGTGCACCACGATTCCAGCGCCGCGTCCTGGCCGCTGTCGGCCTGCGCCAGCATCGAGTAATAGCGCTGACGGTCGGCGCAGAACACGGCCGCGGGGTTCAGCAGCCGGCCGGCGGCGCTGACCTGGAAGCCGTACTTGACCAGCATCGCGTAGGTCAGCAGCCGCACGACGCGGCCGTTGCCGTTGCTGAACGGGTGGATCCAGGCGAAGCGGTGGTGCGCCAGCGCGACCTTCATCAGGTCGTACTTGGGCGCGTCGGGCCGGTTGACGAAGTCCACCAGCTCGCTCATGTAGCCGGGCACCTGCACGGCTTCGGGCGGCTGGTGCTCGGCTTGGGCGATGCGCACCGGGCCGCCGCGATAGCAGCCTGGCGTGCGGTCGCCCTCGCGTTCGAGGCCCTGGACCGTGGTCGTGTGCAGGCCGCGCAGCAGGTGCTCGCTCAGCGCCGAGCCGGGTTCCACGGTCTCTTCCAGCTGGCGCATCGCGGCCTCGATGTTCTCGATCTCGCGCAGCGGCTCGCCGTCGGGTCGTCCCGGCACCACCTTGGCTTCGACATAGTCGGCCAGCGTCGTGTGGTTGCCTTCGATGCGCGCCGACGCCAGGCTTTCGAGCAGGTGGAACACCTGCTTGAGCTGCATGAAGACCGGCGCTGGCGTGCTGCCGCGGATCTCCAGCCGGCGCAGGTGCTCCAGGTCGGTCAGCACGTCCAGCAACGGCGAGTCGAACCGCGGGTTCAGCAGTCGCAGATCGTGGTGATGGAACTGGGGCACGGTGTTGCGGGATCTTGAATCCGGCTTCCGATGAATCTTGAATGGCGGATCAGGATCTGTTGAATGACAACATCTTAGAGCGAATTCTGGTGTCACGAAAACTCGCATGTGCGCTGCGAGGATCTTGAATGCTCTGGCCCGCCGATGTGTGCCGGTTCGCCGCCGACGCGCGATGAAGAACGCCCCCGGAACCGCGTGTGCGGCGCCGGGGGCGTCGTGGGGAAGTCGAGCCTTAAGGCTGCTTGCCGATGTAGGCCAGGATGCCGCCGTCCACGTAGAGCACGTGGCCGTTGACGAAGTCCGAGGCGCTGGAGGCGAGGAACACCGCCGGGCCCTTCAGGTCCTCGGTGCGGCCCCAGCGGTTGGCCGGGGTCTTGGCGAGGATGAAGCTGTTGAACGGGTGGCCGGGCGTGCGCAGCGGCGCGGTCTGCGGCGTCTCGATGTAGCCCGGGCCGATGCCGTTGCACTGGATGTTGTGCGCGCCGTACTCCGAGGCGATGTTGCGCGTCAGCATCTTCAGCCCGCCCTTGGCGGCGGCGTAGGCCGAGACGGTCTCGCGGCCCAGCTCGCTCATCATCGAGCAGATGTTGATGATCTTGCCGCCGCCCTTGGCGATCATCGCCGGGATCACCGCCTTGGCCAGGATGAAGGGCGCCGTCAGGTCGATGTCGATGACCTGGCGGAACTCGCTGGCCGCCATCTCGTGCATCGGCACGCGCTTGATGATGCCGGCGTTGTTCACCAGGATGTCGACCGTGCCGACCTCGCGCTCGATCTGCGCGACCATCTTCTGCACCGCCGGCTCGTCGGTGACGTCGCACAGATAGCCGTGGGCGGTGATGCCGGCGGCCTTGTAGGCCGCCAGGCCCTGGGCGAGGAAGTCCTCGTTGATGTCGTTGAAGGCGATCGTCGCGCCGGCCTCGGCCAGTGCGCTGGCCAGTGCGAAGCCGATGCCGTAGCTGGCGCCGGTGACGAGCGCGACCTTGCCCTTCAGGGAGAAGGCGTCGGGGTAGAAGCTCATGGTCTGTCCTTGTTCGGCGGCGTCAGCGCAGGTCGCCGATCGCGATGTGGTCCATGTCGTCGAAGGTCTGGTTCTCGCCGCCCATCGCCCAGATGAAGGTGTAGGCCGAGGTGCCGCAGCCCGAGTGGATCGACCACGACGGCGAGATCACCGCCTCCTCGTTGTGCACGAGGATGTGGCGCGTCTCCTGGCCCTCGCCCATCATGTGGAACACGGCCTGGCCTTCGGGGATGCCGAAGTAGGTGTAGATCTCCATGCGGCGCTCGTGCGTGTGCGCCGGCATCGTGTTCCAGACGTTGCCGGGCTCCAGCTGCGTGAGGCCCATCGACAGCTGGCAGGTCTCCAGCACGTCGGGGTGGATGAACTGGTTGATGACGCGCTTGTTGGCCGTCGCGGTGTCGCCGACGGGCTTCTTCTTCGCGTCGGCGATCGAGATGAAGGTCGTCTTGCAGGCTTTGTGGGCCGGCGCGCTGACCATGTAGAACTTGGCCGGCCGCGACGGGTCGGCGCTGCGGAAGACGACTTCGCGCGTGCCTTGGCTGACGTACAGGCAGTCCTGGAAACCGAGCTGGTAGCGCACGCCGTCGGCCTCGACCGAGCCGGCGCCGCCGATGTTGAAAATACCGAGCTCGCGGCGCTCCAGCACGTAGTTCGTGCCGAAGGTCTTCATGCAGGCGATGCCCTTGTCCAGCGGCACCGCCTCGTCGACCGGCATGCAGCCGAAGGTCACCATCCGGTCGACGTGGCTGTAGACGGCCTGCACGGTGTCGGGCAGGTACAGGTTCTGGATCAGGAACTCGCGGCGCGTCTCTTCGGTCGTGTAGCGCTTGAAGTCGCGCTGGTTCGTGGAGTAGCGGATGTCCATGGTGTTTCCCGTGTCGGTGGCGTGGTTCAGGCGAGCACCTTGACCACGACCTTGCGCACCTTGCGGCTGCGGTCGTCGCAGCAGCCCGGGCGGTGGATGTCGGTGGGGTGGAAGATGGCGTAGCTGCCGGGGCCCAGCAGCAGGTCGGTCTCGTCGGCGACCGAGGCGAAGAACTGCACGTCGCGTTCGGCGAGCAGGTCTTCCTCGACGGCGCCGCCGTGGTTCAGCGGCGCGTAGCCGATGACCTCCAGCCCGCGCGCGACGTACTGGATGTCGATGTAGCGCGCGTGCGATTCGGCGCGCTTGTGGGCCTTGGGCTCGGTGTCGTAGTCCTGGACCAGCGCGAACAGGCGGTCGCCGTCGAGGTCGAAACGCCCGGCGGGCAGGCTCTCGATATCGGTCTCGGCGAGAAAACGAAGGCCGCGCACCAGCGCGGCGGGCAACTGGTCGGCCTCGCGGTCGAGCAGGGAGATGTGGCTGAGGAACATGGCGGATTCCGCTGCGGTCCTGGGGTTCGGAGGGCCCGGCCGGCGTGCTGCCGGCCGGGGGCGCCCGGCGCGTGCGGCCAGAACCGGCACCTCACGCGCGGGGCGACGTGGTCGGGCTCAGGCCGTGGCCGGCTGGGTCTTGGTGTCGCCGCGAGCGGCCATGCGCTTGGCCCACAGGCCGGTCAGCACGGGCACCAGGATGGCGGTGGTCAGGCAGGCGGCGGCGACCAGCGAGGTCGCGGCGGCGGCGGCCGGTTTGAAGGCCGGCACCATCTCCGCGATGATCATCGGGTTGGCCACGGCGGCGCCGGCGGTCGACGAGGCGGCGAGGCCGGCGGTGCCGTTGCCGCCGCCGATCAGCTTGTCGGCGATCATCAGCGGGATGCCGGTGACGACGATCACCATCAGGCCCAGCAGGATGCCGCCGAGGCCGGTCTGCGCGATCACGTTCAGGTTGATGCCGTTGCCCAGCGCGAAGCCGAAGAACGGGATCAGCACGTGCACGCACTTGCCGAAGAACTCCTTCAGGTCCTTGTCGAGGTTGCCGAGCGCGAAGCCGATCAGGAAGGGCAGCACCGCGCCGGCGAACAGCCGCGGCTCGAAGCTGGCGACGCCGGCGGCGCCGAGGATCAGCATCGACACCAGCGGGCCCGACTCGACCGACATCAGGACGAAGGCGCCCGCCTCCTCCTTGGTGCCGTACTGCTGCATCACCGCGGCGTAGAGGCCGCCGTTGGTCATGTCCATCGCGGCGCAGATGGCCAGCGCCGAGAAGCCGGCGAAGAGGCCCGCCTGCACGCCGTCCATCGGCAGCCATTGCGCGGCCATCCAGGTGGCGGCCCAGGCGACCAGCGTCTTGACGACGACGAGGTTGCCCGACTTGCGCAGCACCGTGCCGGTGGCGCGCAAGTCGATCGTCGCGCCCATGCAGAAGAACCACACTGCCAGGATCGGCACCGTGCCCGTGATCAGCCCGTTGGTGAACGAGCCGAAGTACTTGCCGGCGTCCGGGAAGAAGGTCTTGGTCAGCGCGCCGAGGATCAGCGGCACCAGCATCAGGCCACCGGGAATCCGGTCGATCGCCTTCTTGATGTTCATGGACGTACCCCTTGTGTGCAGAGAAAGCCGGGTGGGGCCGGCAGGGTGGAACGCGCTACGGGCGGTCTGCGGCCGTTTCCGTGGCGTAGACGTCGGGGGTGGCCTCGGCCGGGATGATGGCGCCGCGGTGCTGGACCACGGCGCCGGCCACCCGGTGGGCCCGGCGGGCGCTTTCGGCCGGGGCCAGGCCCAGCATGCGTCCGAGGAGATAGGCGCCGGAGAAGCTGTCGCCGGCGGCGGTGGTGTCGACGACCTGCGGGATGCAGGTCGCGGCGACGGACTCGACCTGGCCGCCGTGGATCAGCGTGCAGGGCTTGGCGCCGTCCTTGATGACGACTTCGAGCTGCGTCAGCGGGCGGAAGTGCGCCGCGCCGGCCGCCGGGTGCGGGGCCACGCCCAGCACCTCCAGTTCCTCGACCGTCACCAGCACGCGGCGGGCGAAGCCGAAGACACGTTCGTAGACGGCGCGTGTCGTGGCCACGTCCTCCCACAGCAGCGGGCGGTAGTTGCAGTCGAAGTCGATCGTCTTGCCGGCGGCGGCCAGGTCGGCCAGGCGCACCAGCAGGCGCTCGCGGCTGGCCGGGCGCAGCACCGCCAGGCTGATGCCCGACAGGTAGATCGCGTCGAAGCCGGCGAGCGACTCGAGCAGCGCGTCCGAGCCTTCGCACTCGAAGGCCTCGCGCACCGCGGCCTCGCCGCGCCAGTAGAAGAAGCGGCGCTCGCCGGCGGCGTCGGTCTTGATGAAGTACAGCCCCGGGCGGCGGCCGGTGCGGCGCATCGTCAGGCTGTCGTCGACGCCCTGGGCGCGCCAGAACTCGGCCATCGCGTGGCTGAACGGGTCGTCGCCGATGGCGCTGACGTAGTGCACGAAGCGGCCGAGGCGCCGGCCCAGGCGGGCCATGTAGACCGCGGTGTTCAGCGTGTCGCCGCCGAACGCCTGGCTGACGCTGCCGTCGGCACGCTCCTGCAGTTCGACCATGCACTCGCCGATCGCGGCGACGCGCAGCACGGGGCTCTTGTCCATCTCTCGGTCCTTGCCAGCGGTCTCCCGGTCGCCAGCCTCGTGGGCCGGTCGCCGGTTGTTGCGCCGCTCGCATCGGGCCTGCCGTCAGGGCGTCTGTGCGCCGTCTTGCGGGTCAGGTGGGGCGGTCTGTATGCATGATATACAAGGAGTATTTGGTATACATAGCGATCTTTGAGGCGTTTGACCTAGTGTTTTCACTGATTCCATGACGACCGGACTTGACGTGCGGTGCGGCGCGATCCCGGCGCCGTTTCGGCGGCCCGTCGTCGGCGGTGACCGGGCTCGGCAGCCCGGCCGGCGAGCCCTCTGACGCGGCCAAGCCCCTGTCGGGGTGGCCATATATGTAATATGCGAGAACTGCTCGCCGGAGCGGGCGCCATGCGGCGGCCGCGTTTCGCGGGCCCAGGAAGGGATCCCATGGCGGACTGGACCATCGGTGGCGACGCACGGCGCGTGGCCGCCGCGAACGGCGCGAGCCTCACGGCCGCGCAGCTGGTGCACGAGCGCCTGCGCGACGAGATCGTGTCGCTGCAGCGCCGCCCCGGCGACGTGATCTACGAGAAGGAGATCGCGCAGGAAGCGCAGGTCAGCCGCACCCCGGTGCGCGAGGCGCTGCTGCGCCTGGCCGACGAGAAGCTGGTCGAGATCGTGCCCAAGTCGGGCACCATCGTCGCGCGCATCCCGGTGGCCAAGCTGCCGGAGATCATCCTGGCGCGCACCGCGCTGGAGACGATCACCGTGCGTGCCGCCGCCGAACGCGCACGCGGCTCCGACATCGCCGGGCTGCGCGCGCTGATCGAGCTGCAGCGCGAAACGCTCGAAGCCGGCGACCAGGCCGGCTTCCACGCCGCCGACGAGACCATGCACCGCGCCATCGCCGAGGCCGCCGGCCTGCCCGGCATCTGGGAGATGGTGCAGCAGATCAAGGTCCAGCTCGACCGCTTCCGCCGCCTGACGCTGCCGCAGCCGCACCGCATGGAGCTGGCGCTGGACGAACACGCGGCGCTGGTCGACGCCATCGCCGCGCACGACGCCGACACCGCGGTGGCGCGGGTCAGCGCGCATCTCGAAGGGCTGACCGCCAGCCTGGCGACGATCCGCGAACTCAACCCCGACTACTTCGCCGGCGACGTGGAGGCGGTCTACACGCGCTGGGCTGCGGTGGCCTGAGGGCCGCGCTCTCAGCCGCGCGCGGCTGCCACGCGCCGGCGGGCCGCCAGCCGCCGCCCGTCGCGCAGGCCGCTCAGCATCAGCGCCAGGTTGGCGCTGCCGGCCAGCAGCTCGACGCCCTGCAGCGCGAAGAACGCCGTGTCGAAGCGCCCGGCCGATGCCCACGTGTCGAGCAGCAGCGCGCAGGGCACGAGCACCAGCAGGCCGTTGGCCGCGACGAGCCGCATGCGCCGCCGCTTGGCTTCGACGAGAGGGTCGCGGCGTGTGCGCGCCAGCCGGATGCCGCTGCCGCCCAAGGCGGCCATCGCCGGCACCAGGAGCCACAGCCCGGGCGCGACGATCGCCGCCTTGACGCCGGCGATGGCCTCGGCGCTGCCCAGCAGCTCGACGGCCAGCGTCGAGACCAGAAAGGTGGCGACGCACAGCGGCGCGACAGCAGCGGCCGCGACATGAAGCGTCCTGGACATCGGGTTCCTCCATCGTGAAGGGCCGGCTGGCCCGTCGAGCGTCACTCTAGGAGTCCGCCGCGGCCGTGCCCAGCCCGCCGGGGGCGACACACTGTCTTGGATCCGTTGACAATCACCGCGTACACGGAGGCCGGCAATGGACCGTTTCGAGGCGATGCGCGCCTATGTCCAGGTGGTCGACAGCGGCAGCTTCACCCGGGCCGCACAGCAGCTCGGTCTGCACAAGGCCAGCGTCAGCCAGCTGGTGCAGCAGCTCGAAGCCAAGCTCGGCGTGCGGCTGCTGACGCGCACCACGCGCAAGGTGACGCCGACGACCGAGGGCCTGCGTTTCCACGAGCGGGCGCGGTCCATCCTGCAGCAGCTCGACGAGGCCGAGACCACGCTGCGCCAGGGCAGCCGGGCGCTGCAGGGCCAGCTGCGCGTGGACGTGCCGGTGGCGGTCGGGCGGCTGCTGTTCGCGCAGGAGATCCGCGGCTTCCTCGACAGCCATCCGGGCATCGACGTCGAACTCGGCTGCACCGATCGGCGTGTCGATCTCGTGGCCGCCGGGGTCGACTGCGCGCTGCGCGGCGGCGAGCTGCCCGACTCGGGCCTGGTCGCGCGCCCGGTCGGCGCGCTGCGCTTCGTGCTCTGCGCGGCGCCGCGCCATCTCGAGCGCCACGGCGTGCCGGCCACGCCGCAGGCCCTGGCCGCGCATCCGCAGGTGGGCTTCGTCGCCGGCTCCACCGGCCGGCTGCGCCCGCTGCGGCTGCGGCGCGACACCGCGTCCGTCGAGCTCGAGCTGCCGGCGCGCCTGGTCACCACCGACAGCGCCGCGGCGTTGTCGGCCGCGCTCGACGGCCTGGGTGTCGTGCAGCTGGCCGAGTTCGTCGCCGCGCCGCACCTGGACAGCGGCGCGCTGGTGCGCGTGCTGCCGGGCTGGCGCTGCGCGTCGCTGCCGATGCACTGGCTGACGCCGCCGCCGCGCCGGCGCCCGGCGCGTGTGCAGGCTTTCCTCGAATGGGCCGACGCGATGCTGCTGCGGCGGCTCGGGCCGCACCTGGACTGACGCGCCGCGGCGCGGCCGCCGCCGGGTCCGTCAGCCGCCGAGGCGCCGCGCCATGTCTGCCTTGCGCGCGAGCATCTTCTCGGCCAGCGCCGCACTGCCGCCGTGGCCGAGCACGCAGGCGCGCACCGCGGCGTCGTCCAGCCGCGTGACGATCGAGATCGCCTCGTGCAACTCGGCCTCGCCGATCTCGCCGAAGAGGCGGCTTGCGTGCCGGTTGTCGGGGTCGTGGCGCAGGCGGTCGAGTTCGCCGACCTCGTGGCCGAAGGCGCGGCCCTTGGGGCTGCCCTGGGCGCGGAACTCGAGCGCGCCGCCGACGTCCAGCGTCAGCACCGTGCCGCCGGTCACGCCCTGGTTGTCGCCGTCGTAGCCGGCGGCATCCCAGTTGGCGGTCCAGGCGTGCACGCCCAGCCAGCGCCGGGCCTGGCGGCGTTCGGCCTCGTCGAGCTGGCCGACGTTCTTCTTGTCGAGCACGACGAACTCGGTGGCCACCTGGTCGGCGGCCCGCGTGCGCAGGTAGCGCAGCGTCGGCGCCCCGGCCAGGCGGTAGAGCTGGGCCGCGAGCCACTCGTTGCGCGCCAGCGCCGGGCTCTCCAGCTCCTTCACGTAGTAGCGGCGCCCAGCCTCGTCGCGGTAGACACCGGCCGGGTTGCTGCCCAGGCGGCCGCCGACGCGCTGCAGCGTGGCGGTGTCGAGCACACGCGCGGCGGCATCGGGCGCGGGTTCCGGCGGTTCGGGACGCACGAACGGGTTCACCAGGGTCCCCTTCGGCCGGGCGGCCGGCCCCGCCGAGCGGGAATGCGCCCCGACTCCCGAGGGCTCATGGCAGCGGGCGCGTGCGCTGCACCAGCATCATCTGGGCCGGTGTCTCGATGGCCCCGTGGCGCGCGCGGCGCACGTCGCGGATGGCCTGCTCGGGGGCGACGCCGAGCTCGGCCAGCAGCCGCGCGGCGATCATGCCGGCGCGGCCCAGGCCGCCCTTGCAGTGCACGAGCACGTCGTCGCCGGCGCGCAGCAGGGCGCGGATCTCGGCTCCGGCCTGCACCCACTGGCGCTCGAAATGTTCGCCGGGCACGCCGAAGTCGGGAATCGGCAGGTGCTGCCAGGCGATGCCGCGGCGTCTGACCTCGTGGCCGAGCTGCGGCACCTTCAGCGCCGACAGCTCCGCCGGCTCGACCAGCGTCAGCACCAGCTTCGCGCCCCAGGCGGCGATCGTGTCCAGGTCCATGCCCAGGTCGCGCGCCCAGGCGCCGGTGGCGGCGCTGCGGTCGTGCTTGCCGGGGCAGAAGGTGATGCCGATGCGCCCGTGCGCGGGACTGGCGCGCACCGCGGCGATCTGCAGCGGGTGGCTGTGGCTGGTGCGGGCGGTGGTCACGGTGCGGTGCTCGGGACGACGCGCCGATGCTGCCACAGCGCGGCGCCGCGGCCCGGGGTCAGCCGGGTTGGCGGGCCCGCCGCCGATCCGCCGCAGCGCGGAGGGCGAGGGGTCGCCAAACCATCTTCGCTGCCGGTGATCGCTGCGGAAGATCAAAGCCGAGCCTTCGGCGGCGTGTCGTATTGCACGCCCAGGCCCTGAAACAGGGCCGAAGCTGTGGTTCAACCACCTGAATCGGGGTGCACAGCCGGCCGGATTTGTTTGACATTGTTTCAAACAACGCAATGTCAGGATTGACTGCAGTTTTTGTAGCCTATAAAGGCGCCGCGCAAACGGTGCCTTCGAACACCCCGGCGCCTGCGGTCGCACCGCCCCGATCACCATGTCCGACACCCGAATCTCCCGCCTGAAGCTCAGTGTGCTGGCCTGTGCCGCCGGCCTCCTCGTCGCCGCCGCCCCGGCGGCACTGGCGAGCCCGCTGAACCTGTCGCCGCTGTACGCCGGCAGCTACGCCAGCGGCAGCGGCGCCGACGCCAGCTTCGTGCAGATCGACGGCAACTGGCAGGGCAGCACCGTGCTCTGGAACGAGGCCACGCAGAGCTACGGCAGCGGCAGCGCGATCGGCAGCTACGGCTGGGGCACCGGCCTGTGGGGCCGCGCCGACTGGCAGGCGGTGCAGGCCGCGGCGGCCGGCGGCGGCGGTGCCGGCGCGCCGGACATCATCTCCAGCTGGAGCGGCCTGTCCTCGGCGATCAACTACGGCAACGGCTGCTACAACGGCGCCCATTCGGCGCAATGGGGCCCGGCGACCCCGGTGCCGCTGAGCCAGGACAGCGGTGTCTGCGGCGACGACGCCAACGGCAACTGGACCTCGCACTTCGAGGGCTTCATCCGCATCACCGAGGCCGGCCTCTACAACTTCTCGGTGCTCTACGACGACGGCTTCTTCTTCCGCCTGCTGGGCCTGGAGGAGACGCTGGAGATCGGCAAGGACTTCCTGAACCCGCGTGACCGCCTGGGTTTCGCCGAGGACCTGTTCCTGACCCCGGGCCTGTACGGCTTCGAGCTCGGCAGCTGGAACCGGCTGCAGGCCGGCGTCGTCGACCTGCGCTACAGCTACCAGGGCAGCGACTGGACGCTGGTCGACCCGCAGAACCTGCTGCCGACCTCGGCGGTGCCTGAACCTTCGACGCTGGCGCTGCTGCTGCCGGCCCTGGCGATGCTGGGGCTGCGCCGCACGATCGGCCGCCGCGCATGACCCCCCCGCTCCCGCACACAGCCGCTCGGCCCGAGCGGCTGACGGCGGCGCGTCGCCTGCTGCATGCGCTGGTCGTGCTCGCCGGCTGGGTGCTGTTCGTCTGGGGCTGGGAGCGGGTCCTCGCCGGGCGCCCCGACTTCGCCGAACTGCTGCTGCTGATCGGCGGTGCGCTGGTGCTGGTGCCGGTGCTGACGCTGTCGTGGGTGCTGCACAACGTCGGCATCTACCGCCGCAAGGGGCCGCGGCGCAGCAGCGCGCGGGTGGCGCTGGACTACCGCCACGACTTCAACGGCCGCCACATCGACGCCGACTGGGCCATGCTGGCCGGCGCCCGCCGGGTGTGCATCCGCAACGACGGCGCGCACAAGCGCTTCGAGCTCGTCGAGCCGCCCGCAGAGCGCAGCGCGCCGGCGGCCGCCGTGCCGCCGCGGCGCGAGCAGCGCCAGGAGGTGCTCTGATGGAAGCGTGGCTGCTGGCCGTGCAGACCACGGCCTGGTACGGCTGGGTGCTGGCCTTCTTCGCGATCTACCCGATCGTCACCAGCCTGATGTGGATCGTCACCGCGCTGATCTTCCGCGTGCGCTGGGAGGAGACCGTCGGTCCCGACCCGAAACGATCCGACGCCGACCTGCCTTTCGTCAGCGTGCTGGTGCCGGCGCACAACGAGGAGGCGGTGATCCGCCGTTCGGTCGAGTCGATGCTGCGCATGGACTACCCGCATTACGAGGTCATCGTCGTCGACGACGGCTCGACCGACGGCACGCTGGCGGCGCTGGAACCGTTGACGGCCGACCCGCGGCTGCGCCTGGTGCACAAGGCGAACAACGAAGGCAAGGCGATGGCGCTCAACGACGCCATCGCGCTGGCGCGCGGCGAGATCCTGATGGGCCTGGACGCCGACGCCGAGCCCGACGCGCGCATGCTGCGCTACATCGTCCCGCACTTCGACTCGCCACGCGTGGCCGCCGTCACCGGCAATCCGCGTGTGCGCAACACCGGCAGCTTCCTGGCGCGGCTGCAGGCGGTGGAGTTCTCGTCCATCGTCAGCCTGCTGCGCCGTGCGCAGCGCGTCTGGGGCCGCATCGTCACCGTCTCGGGCGTCGTCGCGGCGCTGCGCCGCAGCGCCGTGCTCGACGTCGGCGGCTACAGCCCCGACATGCCCACCGAGGACATCGAACTCACCTGGCGGCTGCAGAAGCGCCATTACGACGTGCGCTACGAGCCGCGTGCGCTGTGCTGGATGACGGTGCCGCTGTCCTACCGCGGCCTGTGGCGCCAGCGCCTGCGCTGGGCGCGCGGGCTGATCCAGGTGCTGCGCAAGCATGCCGACGTGCTGGTCACGTGGCGCAGCCGGCGGCTGTGGCCGGTGTTCGTCGAGTCCTCGCTGTCCATCCTGTGGTCGGTGTGTTTCGTGCTGCTGGCGACGCTGTGGACGCTGTCCTGGGCGGTCGGCCTGCCGCCGGTCGGCGCCTCGCCGATCCCCAACCTCTGGGGCATGGCGATCGCGACGCTGTGCATGCTGCAGCTGACGGTCGGCGTCTGGATCGACCGCCGCTACGACCCCGGCATCACCCGCTTCCTGCCTTACGCCGTGTGGTATCCGCTGATCTACTGGGCCTTCCTGGCCGTCACGACCGTCGTCGCGCTGCCGACCTTGTTCCGCCGCCCGGCGACCCAGGCCGTGCGCTGGAGCACCGCGCGTGTCGGGAGGGGCTCGTGAGCCCGCGCCTGGCACCGCTGCTGCTGGCGCTGGCCGCCGCTTTCGCCGCCGCGCCGGTTGCCGCCGCGGGCCGCGCCGAGGCCCGCGCCGCCGCCGAGCAGCGCGACTGGGCGCAGGCGCTGCCGCTGTACGTGCAGCTCGTCGCCGCCCACGGCGACGACGTCGACCTGCTGATCGAGGCGGCGCGTGTGCACGGCTTCGCCGACCGCAATGCCGAGGCCGCGGCGCTGTACCGGCGCGCGCTGGCCCAGGCGCCGCAGCGGCGCGCCGACATCGTGCCTTCGCTGGCCTGGCAGAGCCTGTGGAGCGGCCGCGCGGCCGAGGCTGCGGCGCTGTTCGCCGAACTCGTGCCGGGCACCGCCGGCGCCACGCGGGCCGCGCTGCTCGACGGCCTGGGCCAGGCGCGTCAGGCCGGGGGTGACGCCGCCGGGGCCGTCGCCGCCTTCACCGAGGCGCAGGCCCTCGCGCCCGACGACGTGCGGCTGCAGCGCCGGCTGGCGACCGCTCGGCTGTGGAGCGGCGACGAAGCCGGCGCCGTGCGCGAACTCGAGACACTCGCCCGCCGTTTCCCGGCCGACCGCGACCTGGCCTGGGCGCTGGCCAACGCCCGCAACTTCGCCGGTGCGCCCCGCGCGGCGCTCGCCGGCTTCCTGGCGCAGCCGGCGCCGGTGCACCCGGGCGAACGGGCCGACCTCGCCCGCGCCTGGTGGTGGGCCGGCTACGAAGACCGCGCCTGGCCGCTGCTGGCCGAGCCGACCGACGCCGAGTCGGCCTGGCTGCGCGACTGGCGCATCGGCCGCGAGCTGCGGCCTTTCGGCTACGCCGGCTTCGAGGCCTCCGAAGACAAGGACGAGCTCGACACGCGGGCCTGGACCGTCGGCGGCGGCTGGCATCCGGCGCCGGGTGCGACCGTCGACCTGCAGACCCGCCGGCTGACGCTGGACGACGCCAACGGCGACCCGGCGGCCAACCAGGTCGCGGCCTCGCTGCGCTGGCGCGTCGGCGAACCGGGCAGCCCGGCGGGCACCTGGTGGCCGTCGATCGCGCTGCGGGCGGCCAACTTCGACGGCTGGCATCCGGTGCTGCCGACCCTGCGCCTGACCGGTGTGCCCGCCGACCACTGGCGCGTCGACGCCCAGGCCGCGCGTGAACTCGTCGAGGCCCCGCGTGCCGTCGCCAACCGGGTCACGGTGGACTCGCTGGCGCTCGGCGTCGACTTCCGCCCGACCGGGCCCTGGTCCTATGCCGGCTCGGGTGCGGTGCAGCGTTTCGACGACGGCACGACGCGGCTGCGCCTGCGCGGCCGCGCCGAACGCACGCTGCCGCTGCGCGGCCTGTCCGCCGGCGTCGAGGCCAACCTCATCGAGCGCAGCGCCGGCGACGACGACGTCGACCGCGGCTACTGGAACCCCGACCGCTACCACGAGGCGCGCGCCTACCTGGCGCTGGCGCGCGAGTGGCGCCCGGTGGACCTGCAGCTGCGGCTGGGCCTGGGCGTCGCGCGCGAGACCGACAGCGCCGGCAACCGCAGCACGGCGCACCCCAACTTCTGGGAGCTGGCCGTGGGCTGGGACCTGGCACCGTCGGCCCGGCTGCGCCTGGCCACCGGCGGCAGCGGCCAGCGCATGGCCACCGGCGAGTCCGGCAGCGGCTACTGGCGGCGTTACCTGACGCTGGGTCTGGAAACCTGGTACTGAGCCGGCGGCGCTATCGTCGCCGCATGACGCTGCCCAACCTGCTGTGCGGTGCGCTGCTCGCGGCGCTGGGCGGTGCCGTGGCCGCCGCGCCCGACGACCCGCCGGGCGAGGTGCCCGCCGCGGCGGCCGCCGACGAGGCCGCGCTGCGCACGCTGCTGCCCCCCGGCGCGCGGCTGCTGCACGGCCCGCTGGCGCTGCCCTTCGGTGCCGACGAACGCGGCTGGCTGCTGGCGCTGCGCAGCGCCGGGCCGGACGGCGGCGTCGCCGTCTGGTACCTGATGCCGCGCCCGGGAGACGCCGCGCACTGGCGGCTGCTGCGCCTGCGCGACCCGGACCCGGCCGACGCCTTCTTCGACATCGAGCTGCGTGCCGCCTTCGCCGCCGGCCCCGAGGGCGCGCACGACCTGGTGCTGCTGGAGCGCCACACCCGCGCCGCGCCGGCCGGCGGCGAGCGCCACGACAGCGCCCGCGTGCTGCGCCGCGACGGCGACGGCGTGCGCCCGGTGCCCGCGCTCGAGGCGCTGCTGGACGGCGTCACCGACGTCGCCGAGGCCCGCCGCCGTCTGGCCCCGGCCTACGCGCGGCTGCTGCCGCCGGTGGAGGGCGAGCTGGCGGCGGCGTTCGTGTCGCTGCCGTTGGACCTCGTCGACCTGACGCGGCTGGAGCGGCTGCAGCGGCTGCAGCCCGGCCATCCGCTGCACGAGGTGCACGACCGCGCCAACGGCTATCTGGCGCTGCGCGGCGACGGCGGCCGGCCGGCGTATGTCGCGGCGCTGTTCCGCGCCGCCGACGGCGGCGCCGTCGTCGCCGTCCAGCAGCGCTGGCCGCAGGCCCAGCGCACGCGCTGGCTGCGCCGCGACGGCGCGCGCTGGCGCGACGTCACGGCCACGCTGCTGCCGGGCTGGCGCGAGAGCGACGACTGCACGCTGCCGCGGCAGGGGCGCAGCATCGCCTGCGCCGACGGGCGCCGCTGGACCTGGGACGGCCGCAGCTTCCGGCCGGAGCCGCCCTAGGGGCCGCGGAACGCGGCGAAGTCGTCGCCGCGCAAGCCGCGTTCGACCAGCTGCCGCAACGGATTCAGCAGCCGCTGCGCCGGCGCGTCGGGGTGCAGGAAGCGGTACACGACGACGCCCTCGACGTCGAGCACGAACGGCGTCGTGTGCGTGCCCACCGGCTCGGCCGTCAGCACGATGCGGTGTGCGGTGATGATCCCGTCGGCGAGGTTCTCCGGGTCCAGGTCCAGGCCCCAGCGCCAGGCCGGGTTGCCGCGGTGGATCAGCTCGCCGAGCAGGATCGCGAGGTCCAGCAGCATCGAGTAGACGATGTCCTCGCCGCAGCGGCGGCTGGCCATCCAGTGCGCGAGGCTGTCCTGCGGCCGGGGCGCGGGCCAGGCGGCGCCGGCCCAGCGCTGCAGCGCGTCGGCGAGCGCGGCGGCGTGCCGGGCGGGCTCCGCGAGTGCCGGGCCGGTGTCCAGGCCGGCGTCGTCGTGCAGCAGGGCCGACACCTGCCGCAGGCGCTGCGGCCGCGCGCGTTCGAACTCGGCCAGCTTGGTGGCGGCCTGCGCAGGGCTCGGCACCGTGCCCAGGCCGGCCGGCGCGGTCTCGCAGGGCGGATAGCGGCGCAGCCGTGCGGCCAGCGCCTCGCGCGGCGGGGTGCTGCGGCGGCGCCAGAACCCGCCCGGCGTCATGGCCGCGGCCCCCGCGCGGCCACCGCGGCGTGGGCGGACAAGCGGGCCGCCGCGTTCAGCAGCGACATGGCGTTGGCCAGCGGCCTCGACGGGTCGTCGAGCCGCGCCTGTGCACGTTCGCGCTGGTCGCCGGGGCCGTTGCCGCGGGGGCGGCGTGCGGCATGGGCTTTGCCGGAGTTCATCACGTTCGTTCGGGGCGCGGCGGGCGTTCAGCGCAGCCGCAGCCCGTCGTCGCTCAGCGTCAGGCGATCGACGTCGCCCTTGAGGAAGCCGGCGAGGTAGCGCCGTGCCGCGTCGCGGCTGCTGCGCGCCAGTGCCGGATCGGGCCTGGCCATCAGCCCCATCTGGGTCGTCGCCATGAACATGCCGATGATGGCCAGCTGCTCGTAGGCCTCGCGCCGCTCGCGGGCCGGCACCGCGGCGAAGCCGGGTTGCGAGGCCATCACCTGGCGCATCTGCGCGACCAGCGTCGCGAAGTGGCGGTCGGGGAAGTCGGCGCCGTGCATCGCCATCCAGCAGCCGGCGACGAAGGCCGCGGCCGCGCCGCCGAGGTCGCCGGCCTCGATGCCGAAGCGGCGCTCGATGTCGCCATAGGACCGCAGCAGCGTGGCGAACGTGGACTCGGCCTGCGAGCGGCCGGCCGGCGGGTACGCCGCCGCCAGCCGCGCCGGGACGCGGGTCGTGCCATCGGGCGCGGTCAGCAGGCCGGCGAGCGCCTCGCGGCCGGCCGGCGGCGGGGCCTCGGCCGGCTTGCGGCCCGCGTGGCGCTCGCGCGCGTTCTCGACGATGCGGTACTGGATCGACTGGTAGTACCACGACGAGTCCAGCACGCCGAGGTTGCCGATGTTGTACATCGGGCCGTAGGCCGCGGCCAGGACGGGCCAGGCGAGCGCGATGCCCATCGCGATGCGGGCCCAGCGGTTCTTCGTGCGGCTCATCGTTGGCCTTTCGTGCTCGTCGCGAGCGGCCGGCATTCGGCGCTGCGGTGGCGTCGCTCGATATTCATTCTCGGTCGAACATGAATCCGATCGAATAAGGACGGGAGGGTGGCGTCGTTTCGAGATGTCGCCTGGATGAACGGTGCCTGCATTGCGCATTGTCGTTGTCGCGCTTTGCCGCATCGGCGTGCCCGGTGCAAGCTGCTGCACGGGGTCCTTCATCCGGCCGGTGGATGCGATGGATGGCGGTTTCCCGGGTGAGGCGCCGGCACGGCGAGCCCGGCCCACGCCCGTGTCCGCGGTGCACGCTGGCGATCGCCGGCGTCGATGGCATCGAACGATTGGCGCAGCATCCGGCGATTTCATGACGAACGGATTACCGATCCGGCGTGGCGTTCGTCATTCGTCATCGGCGAAATATTTAACCGGCTGTTTCAAGTTGAGAGCCGTCATTTCAAGCGTACGCGTTTCCGGGGTTGCGCCTGTCGACATGGCCAAGCACAGTGCGCAGCGTTTTTGTGCCGATCATCAGCACCATGGCCATTGGCGAGGCGGAACGATGACACCCGGCCCGGGCCGGCTGCCCCGGGGCCGTGGCCGGACGCTGGCCGCGGCGTGTGCGGCGCTGCTGCCGTGGCCGGCCTGCGCCGGCGCTGCGGCCGGCACGCTCTGGCACGACGCGTTCATCCGCGAGGCCGTGCACGGCCTCCGGGTGTCCGAACTGTCCGGTGCCCCGACCCGGGTGCTCAACCGGGTCGAGACCGGCGTGCCGGTGCCCGACGGCAGCCACTACCTCACCTGGGAGTACGAGCGCCGCGAGGACGTCTCGACGCTGAGCCTGTTCACGCGCGCCGGCGCCTTGCTGCGCCGTGTCCGCCTGGACGGCTACGTCCGTCGTGTGCGCCCGTCGCCGCTGCGCGTGGACGAGGTGCTCGTGCTGTGGTCCCCCACCGCCGGCGGCGTCGAGTCGGTGCGGCGCGAGTGGCGGCTGCTCGACCTCGCGGCGGCGAGCCTGGTCGCGCGATATCCCGGCGTCGACGCCGCGGCGGACTGGCTGCCCGACGGCCGTGTGCTGCATCTCGCCGCCGACGGCGCCATCCGCATCGGCACGCCGGCGCTGGACGTGCGCCCGGCCGGCCGGCTGGCGGTTGCCGGCCGCGTCGTCGGCCGGCTCTGGGTCGACCGCGCCGGTGCCCGCATCATCACGAGCTGGCAACAGCGCTGGCCGGATGGCGGCGTGCGCTCGACCGACCTCTGGATCTCGGCCCTGGACGGCCGCGGCGTGCAGCGCCTGACCGACACCGGGCGCACGAGCTCCGCCGTCTGGTCGCCCGACGGGCAGGCCTTCGCTTTCGACGTCGACCCCGCCAGCGTCTGCACGACGACCGGCTGTTCGGGCGGCATGTCCGGCGGCTGCGACCTGTACTGGGCCCCGGCCACCGTGCGGGGCGTGACGCCGTCCAGCGCCGGCGTGCAGCGTTTCAAGGTCACCGAGCGCGACGGCCGGCGCGGCACGCTGGGCTGTGATCTGCTGGGGTGGACCCCGTGAGCCCGGCGTGCGCGTCGCCCGGGTGCCGCCCCGATTCCGGGCCTGGCTGCGGCCGGGCGTGTGCCGCCCGGCCGCGCAGGCCGTGGCGGGAGTCCACAGGAGTGTTCCGATGAGATCGTCACCATCCGCCATCGTCTGCAACCGGCGCCCGGGCGCGGCGCGGCGGGCCCGGCTGTCCGGCCTGGTGCTCGCATGCGCCGCGGCGCTCTGGACGGCCCCGGCCGGTGCGCAGATCGTCGCCTCGGACTACGGCACGCTGCAGATGCCGATGTCCAGTTTCCTGGCCACCAGCTATCTGACGCAGTCGGTCGTCAACGACCTGCACACGCCCGAGCGCCTGCGGTCGGCCGCGCGCGCTCCCCGCGAAGGCGCGTCCGCGGCGGCGCTGCTCGTGTCCACGCGCGGCCCGGCGACGATGCCGGCCAGGCTCGCCAGCTTCTACCCGGCCGACCGCCAGCCCCAGGCGCGGGCGCTGTTCGCGGATCTGCTGCAGCGTTACCGCGGCATCGAGACGCAGTTCGGCCTGGCCCACGGCGACCTCGGCGGCGCGCTCGCGGCGTTTCTCGTCGGCAGCTGGATGGGCCTGCACGACCGGCCGTTCGCGGACGAGCATTTCATGCCGGTGGTCCGGCAGATGCGCACGCTGCTGGCGGCGCAGCCCGAACTGGCCAAGGCGCCGGCGGCCGACCGGCGCGAGATGTACGAGCAACTGGCCATCCTCGGCATGCTGATGGCCGGCACCCGGATGGCGCTGCAGCAGCAGCCCGATGCCGCGACGCAGCAGCGCCTGCGCGAGGCCGCGCGCGGCTATCTCGGCCAGTTCTTCAAGGTCGATGCCGAACGCATCGGCTTCGGGCCGGCCGGCCTGCGCATCGACTGAATTACGCCTTTCGGCGGCCGTTGGGCTGCTGGCTGCGGCATCATCGGGGCGGCACGACATTCCGGACTCCCTCGTGGAAGCGTACGTCCTCATCGGCAACCCGAACACGCGCAAGTCGACGCTCGTGCGCAGCCTGACCGGCTGCTTCAATCGCAGCCTGCGCGACATCCAGCCGGCCTCCGGCGGCCCCGTATTGCGCCTGTACGCGCGCGCCGGGGCATTGCAGGAGACACGCACGACACCAGCGGACTTCGCGGCCGAAGTCGCCGGCCGGCGTTGCGGCGCGGTGCTGTTCTGCCTCTGGCCGCTGGCCCATCCGGTCGACCCGCAGAAGCTGCCCGATGCCGCCGCCTATCTCGATCATCTGCAATCCGCCGGCTGGCGCTTCAAGTCGATCGCGGTGCTCGGACAGAACCCGGGCGGCTGGCGCGGCGCGACGATGCGCCAGTTCCCTCAGGCGCCGGTCGATCCGGTCAACGTCACGGCGCATCACCTGCGCAGCCATTTCGGCTGGCTTTGACGGCGGCGCCGCCGGCGGCATTAACGCCGGCTGCCGCATTGGCCTGCTGCGGGTACGGCTTGGGTAAACCGCGCAGCGCTTTGCTGCGTTTTCACGTTATCCTTTTCTTCCCCTCTAATGAAGGATCATCACCGAATGGCCACCAAGAAGAATTCCGCGCCGACGGCGACCTATGCCGAAATCCAGGCACAGATCGAAAAGCTCCAGGCCGAAGCCGAAGCGCTGCGCAAGAAGGAGATCGCCGACGTCGTCGCCGGCATCAAGGCGCAGATCGCCGAATACGGCCTGACCGCCGCCGACCTCGGCCTGGCGCCCAAGGCCTCGCGTTCGCGCAAGCCCGCCGGCAAGGCGCTTTATGCCGACGGCCAGGGCAACACCTGGGTCGGCCGCGGCAAGCGCCCGGAGTGGATCCGCGCGGCGCTGGCCGCCGGCAAGACGCTGGACGAGCTGCGCGCCCAGTGATCGTGGCGGGCGGCGTGCGCCGCCTGCCCGACGCGCCGCCGCCGTGGCGGCTCGCGTCACGCCCGCCGGGCCGACGGTGCGCTTGCGCCGGCCCGGGTCGCGGCACAGGCTCGGCCCGCGTGGACGGGCCTTGCGGGAGAACCTCGATGGAGTCGTCGTGCCGGCGCTGAAGCGCCGCAGCCTGTTGCTGGCGGCACTGGCGGTGCCGGGGACGCGGCCCGCCCGGGCGGCGCGGGGTTCGGCCTTGCGCCTGATCGTGCCCTTCGTGGCCGGCGGCGGTGTCGACGCCGCAGCGCGCCTGCTTGCGTCGGCGCTGCAGCCGGTCACCGGCACGCCGGTGGTGGTGGAGAACCACCCGGGGGCCAGCGGCACGATCGGCGGCCGCCTGGTGCTCTCGGCCCCGCCGGACGGCCGCACGCTGCTGTTCAGCGCCGCGACCCACATCTTCACGCGCCAGGTGCTGGGGCGCCCGCCCTACGACCCGCAGACCGATTTCGCCGCCGTCACCCGCTTCGGCCTGGCGCCGCTGATGCTGGTCATGGCCCCGCGCCGGCCCGAGGCCGGGCTGCCCGAGCTGCTCGACGCCGTCCGGCGCGAGCCCGGCACCTGGTCCGCGGGCATCCCGTCCTTCGGTTCTCCCGGCCACCTGGCGACGCTGGACCTGGCGCGCCGCGCCGCGCTGCGGCTGAACCTCGTGCCGTACAAGGGCACGCAGCCGGCGCTGATGGACGTGGCCGGCGGCCATGTCGACCTGCTGCTCGACTCGATGGTGGCGCTGCTGCCGCTGGCCCGTGCCGGCCGGGTCCGGGCGCTGGCGCTCAGCGCCGCCGCGCGCAGCCGCCTGCTGCCGTCGCTGCCGACCTTCGGCGAGGCGGGGCTGCCGGGCTTCGAGCACCACTCCTGGTACGGCGTCTGGGCCCCGGCCGGCACGCCTGCCGGCCGCGTCGCCGAACTCGATGCGGCGGTGGCCGCGGCCACCGCCGCGCTGGCGCGCGCAGGGGCGCTGGAGGCGCTGGGCATCGAGCCGGCGCCGCTGTCGCCCGACGGGTTCCGCCGCTTCGTCGCCGCCCAGGTTGCCGTCGGCGCCGAGCTGCTGCGTGCCTCGGGCTTCCGCGCCGAATAGCGTCAGTCCAGCCAGCGCAGCAGCGTCGTGTACAGCATCGCCGGATCGACCGGCTTGGCGACGTGGTCGTCCATGCCGGCGGCCAGGCAGGCCTCGCGGTCCTCGCCGAAGGCGTTGGCCGTCATCGCGACGATCGGCAGCGTGCGGCCGGCGCGTTCACGGATCGTGCGCGTGGCCGTCAGGCCGTCCATGTCCGGCATCTGCACGTCCATCAGCACGAGGTCGAACGGCGGCGAGCCGCAGGCCAGCTCGACGGCGCGGGCGCCGTCGTCGGCGACCACGACCTCCAGCCCCGCCGACTCGAGCAGCGCCACGGCAACCTCCTGGTTCACCGGGTTGTCCTCGGCCAGCAGCACGCGCCGGCCGGCGGCGCGTGCGCACAGGCGCACGAAGGCCGGTTCCGAGGCATCGGCCGCGGCCTCGGTCCGCGGCGACGAGCGCAGCAGCTGCGCGATCGTGTCGTGCAGCGCCGACGGCGTCAGCGGCTTCATCAGCACCGCCCCGTAACCGGCGTCGCGGGCGCGTTCACGCAGCGCCGGGGCGTCGTGCGCGCTGACGAGCACCGCCGCCGGCCCGGCCCCGCCGGGGGCCGCACGCAGCCGGCGCAGCGTCTCGAAGCCGTCGCAGACCGGCATCACGCAGTCGACGATGAAGAGGTCGTAGCGACGCGGGCCCGCTGCCGCCAGCCGGGCCAGCGCCGGCTCGGCACCGTCGGCCGTGTCGGCCTGCACGCCCAGCAGCTCCAGCTGCGAGGCGATGGCCTCGCGCGCCTCGGGCAGGTCGTCGACGACCAGCGCCCGCAGCGACGGCGGCAGCGAGCCGGACTCCGGAGGCACGGACTCCGCACGTTCGAGCCAGACGGTCAGCCCGAAGGTGCTGCCCGCGCCGGGGCGGCTGACGGCGTCGGCGCTGCCGCCCATCAGCTCGGCGATGTGGCGCGTCAACGCCAGCCCCAACCCGGTGCCGCCGTGGCGCCGGGTGCTCGAGCTGTCGGCCTGCTCGAAAGCCGTGAACAGGCGGGCCTGCTGCTCCGGCGCGATGCCGATGCCGGTGTCCTGGACCTCGAAGCGCACCTGCAGCCGCTGGCCGTGCTCGCGCAGCAGCGCGGCGCGCAGCCGCACCCAACCGTGTTCGGTGAACTTCACCGCGTTGCCCAGCAGGTTGATCAGGGCCTGCGACAGCAGCCGTGCGTCGCCGCGCAGCCGCGCGGGCAGGTGGTCGGTGTCGAGCACCAGCTCCAGCCCCTTGGCGCGTGCGCTGGCCTCGACGACGTCCAGCGCCCGCGCGATCAGCTCGTCGCGCGAGAAGTCCACCGGGTCCAGCCGCAGCTTGCCGGCCTCGATCTTGGACAGGTCCAGGATGTCGTTGAGGATCTGCAGCAGGTGCGCGGCCGCGCCGTCGACCTTGCGCAGCCGCTCGCGCTGCAGCGGGTCCTGGGTGGCGCGCGAGATCAGGTGCGTCAGGCCGATGATCGCGTTCATCGGCGTGCGGATCTCGTGGCTCATGTTGGCCAGGAAGGCGCTCTTGGCTCGGGTCGCCGCCTCGGCCTGCACGGCGCGCTGCTCGAGCTGCCCGTTGGCCTCGGCCAGGCGCTGCTCGGCCTGCTTGAGCGCGCCGACGTCGGTCAGCACGGCCAGGAAGCCGACCACCTGGCCGTCGATGACACGCGGCACGTAGTGCGCGTACAGCGGCACGGCGCGGCCGTCGGCGCGCACCAGCGTGCGTTCGTACTCCTGGCGTTCGCCGCGCAGCGCGCCTTCGATGAAGGGCCGCGCCCCCTCGTACTGCTCGGCGGGGATCAGCTCGGCGATCGAGCGGCCCAGCAGCTCGGCCTCGCCGCGCGCGAACCAGTCCTGCGCCGCGAGGTTGGCGAAGCGGCAGCGTTCCTCGTGGTCCCAGTACAGCACCACCGCCGGCAGCGTGTCGGCCAGCTCGCGCGTGAAGGCCTCCGCGCGCGCCAGCGCCAGGTTGGCGGCTTCGGCGGCCAGGCGCGCGTCCTGCAGCTCGCTGACGTTGCTGGCGATGAAGTAGAAGCCGGCGATGCGCCCGCGGCGTTTGTCGGGCAGGCGGTAGACCCAGAAGTGGCCGCGCCGCCCGCGCGAGCCCTCGATGTCGAGCCGGGTCTGCACGACCTCGCCGGCGAGCACACGATCCAGCGCCTCGCGCCGCCGCACCGGGACCTCGGCGCCGAGCACCTCGCCCATCGTGCGGCCCAGCACCGCGTCGCGTTCCAGGCCGTACCAGTCGAGATAGGCCTGGTTGGCGAAACGCAGCCGCAGTGCCCGGTCCCAGTAGGCGACGAGCATCGCCGGCGTCTCGCCGGACAGGCGCGCCAGCGGATGTTCGCCGGGTTCGAAGACGCTGTGGCCGGTGGCCTCCAGCGGCGCGTCCGGCAGCGCGGCATCGGCGCGCAAGGGCCGCAGCATCCAGGCCAGCACCGCGGCGACCAGGGCCGCGGCGCTCAGCAGCAGCAGCGCGAAGCGGCGGTCGGCGTCGCGCCGGCGCTGCTCGGCGCCAGCCTGTGTCGTGTCCTCGAAATCGCGCCAGGCGGCGGCCAGCGCGCGCAGTGTGCGGCCTTCGTGGGGGGCGGCGAGCGCCGCGTCCAGCGCGGCCGAGAAACGAGCCGCCGGTGCATCGGCCGCGGCACGGCGGCCGAGTTCGAGCAGCTCGTTGCGCGCGCGGTCCAGCCGCTGCGCGACCGCGGCCGGCGCGGTGTCGCCGCTGCCGGCGGCCAGCACCAGCATGCCGGGCTCGACTTCGGCGGCGATCTGGCGCAGCGCGGCGGTCTGGGCGTCGGCGCTGGCCACGGCGCGGTGATGCGCCAGCCAGCCCCAGGCCAGCACGGCGCCGAGCAGCAGCGCGGTGGCGACCAGCGGCAGCACGCGACGGCGGCGGGCGGTGGCCAGCAGCGCCGTGGTCATCGTGCAGGCCGCAGGCGCCCGGCAGGGCCGCGCTGCCGATGGGGGGCCGAACTCGGGCGACAGCGCCCGGGCGTGGTGCGCATGCCCATCGCCGGCTTCTCCTCCTTGTCATGGCGGCAGGTGCCGCGGTGGCAGTCTAAGCCGCCGCGGGCGTCGCGCCGCGGACTTCGGCGTGCCGGGGTGGTGTCCTCGCAACCCCGGCCCCGCACGTTGTGTTCTGGCGCCCGTCCCCGGCGCCTGCCGTCCTGCCGTCCATGGAATTCCTGTATCTGAAGATCCCGTCGACCGACGAAGCGGCCGATGCCCACCATGCCTTGCACGCCGCGCTCGAGCAGACCCTCGCCGAAGCCGGCCAGGGCACGCTGCTCGGCTGGGGCGGCTCGCTCGGTGAGGCTGGCGGCGCCGGCGTTCGGCCGCTGCGTTTCCACCGCATCGACATCGAGGTGCACGAGCTCGCGCCGGCGCGTGCGCTGCTGCAGCGCCGGCTGGACGAGCTCGGTGTCGCGCCGGGCACCGAGCTGCACTACAGCGTCGCGCGCCGGGCGCGGGTCGACGTGCTCGGCGCCTCGGGCTGGGTGCCGCGCGCGCTGCCGGTGCGCTGAACGCCCTAGGCGGCGGCCGCTGCCAGCGCCAGCCAGGCGCGTGCGGCGTGCGGCAGGTAGCCGCCGCGGCGCCAGGCCAGCGCCATGTGCCAGACCAGCGCCGGCTCGGCCAGCGCGAGCACACGCACGCCCGGGCGGCGGCGCGGCTCGGCCATCAGCCGCGGCAGGAAGCCGACGCCCAGCCCGGCGGCGACGAGTTCGACCATGAAGTCGATCTGGCTGGTGCGTGCGACGACGTGCGGCTCGAAGCCGGCGCTGCGCGCCGCGTCGACGAGCATCGGGTTGAGCGCAAAACCGGCTTCGAACAGCACGAAGGGCTGCGCCGCCAGCGCCGCGAAGCCCACCGAGTCGCCGTTGACCGCCAGCGGCACCGACTCGGCGACCAGCACGCACATCGGCTCTTCGCGCACCGACTGCCAGTCGAAGGCCGCCGAGGTCGGCGCCAGCAGCCCGGCGAGGTCGAGCTCGCCGTCGCTGAGCATCTGCTCCAGGCGTTTGCTGCCGTGTTCGACGAGCTGCACCTCGATGCCGGGATACAGGCTGCGAAAGCGAGCGAACAGCGGCGCGAAGAGCTGGCTGCTGCCGATCGGCGGCAGGCCCAGGCGCAGCAGGCCGCGCTGCAGGCCACGCAGTTCGTCGAGTTCGGCGCGCAGGTCGTCCTGCTCGGCCAGCAGCGCCAGCGCGCGGCGGTAGACGACCTCGCCGGCGTCGGTCAGGCGCGCCGGCTGCACGCCGCGGTCGAGCAGCACGACGCCCAGCTCGTCCTCGAGCTGGCGCACCGCCTTGCTGACCGCCGACTGGGTGGCGAAGACCTGGCGCGCCGCCGGCGAAAAACCGCCCTGGCGCACGACCTCGATGAAGGCGCGCACGGCGCGCAGCTTGATGTCCATTCCAAAAGGGACTGGAGCGCAGTCCAAACATTCGCTTTCATCATGCTGCGCTGCAACCTAGAGTGCAAGCCATGGATCTCGCACCCGACTGGCATGGCACGACGGTGGCGCTGCGGCGCCGCTGGCGGCGCAGCCGCATCGCCCAGCTGGGCGCGATCGGCGCGGTCTGGGCGGCGGGCGAACTCATCGTGCGCACGACCGGCCTGCCGCTGCCCGGCGGGCTGGTCGGCATGGCGCTGCTGTTCGTGCTGCTGGCCACCGGCGCGGTGCGCGTGGCGAGCTGGCGCCGCGGCGCGAGCTGGCTGATCGCCGAGATGCTGCTGTTCTTCGTGCCGGCGGTGCTGGCGGTGCTGGACCACCCGGAGCTCTTCGGCTGGCTGGGCCTGAAGCTGCTCGTCGTCATCGCCGGCGGCACGCTGGCGGTGATGGCCGCCACCGCGCTGGCCGTCGAGTGCATGCTGCGCCGCGGCGGGGCGCAGCCGTGATGGCGATGTTCTCGGCGTCGGCTGCCGCGGCGGTGCTGCTGTGGTCGGCGCCGACGATCGCCGCCTACGCCGCGGCCAAGGCGCTGCACCGCCGCCATCCGCGCGCCTGGACCCTGCCGCTGGTGCTGGCGCCGGCGGTGCTGCTGCTCGTCGTGCTGGCGCTGCACGGCAGTTATGCCGAGTACCTGCGCGGCACGCACTGGCTGCTGGCGCTGCTGGGGCCGGCGACGGTGGCCTTCGCGGTGCCGGTCTGGGAGCAGCGTGCGCTGCTGCGCCGCCACGCCGCGGCGCTGGCCGTCGGCATGGTCGTCGGCAGCACGGTGTCCATCCTCACCGCCTGGTGGCTGGCGTCCTGGCTGGGGGTCGGCGGCGAGCTGCGGCTGAGCCTGGTGCCGCGTTCGGTCAGCACGCCGTTCGCGATGACGGTGGCCGGCGACATCGGCGGCGTGCCCGACCTGGCGGCGGTGTTCGTCGTCTTCACCGGCGTGCTCGGCGCGACGATCGGCCAGGCGCTGCTGCGCTGGCTGCCGCTGCGCTCGACGCTGGCACGCGGCGCGCTGTTCGGCATGGGCGCGCACGGCGCCGGCGTCGCCCAGGCGCACCGTGTCGGCGCCGAGGAAGGTGCGGTCGCCGGGCTGGTGATGGTGCTGGTCGGGGCGCTGAACGTGCTCGTCGCGCCGGCGCTGGCCTGGGCCCTGCGCTGAGCCCGCCGCGAACGAGGGGGTGAGCGCAGCGCTCCCCGCGCCTCCGGGGATCACGGCCGGACGACGGCTGCGGACAATGCCCCGAACACCCGGAGGGACAACATGCGATCCAAGCTCTTCGCCGCGGCCCTGCTCGCCGCCGCCACCAGCGCCGCGTCGGCGAGCACGCTGACGCTCACCGGCACGGTGCGCGACTTCAACGCCGACGGCATCAACTTCGAAGGAGCGCTGGCCGCCGGCCAGGGTTACGTGCAGTCGACGCTGAGCGGTGCCTCGCCGACGCTCACCGCGCTCGGCCAGTCGGTGATCTCCAACACCGGGGCCGGCGCCTTCGACCTCTGGTACACCCGGCCCACCGCCAGCGCCTCGTACGCGCTGGTGCTCGACGAGACCTCTCCCGGTCTCTACACCTATTCGTCGAACAGCTTCTTCCCGATCGACGGCCAGCTGCTGGGCAACGAGGGCCGCAACCACAACTACCACTTCACGTACACGATCTCGACGACGTTCTCGTACCTGAAGGGCGCCGGCCAGGAGTTCACCTTCACCGGCGACGACGACGTCTGGGTGTACTTCGACGATCTGCTGGGCATCGACCTCGGCGGCGTGCACGGCGCGCAGTCGCAGACGGTCAACCTGGATGCGCTGTTCTCCGGCGCCAACGCGCGCGAATCCGGCACCTACTCGTTCGACTTCTTCTTCGCCGAGCGCCACACGACGCAGTCCAACCTGCAGATCACGACCTCGCTGGTGTTCGACGAGAACCCGCAGGACGTGCCCGAGCCGGGCACGCTGGCGCTCGGGGTGCTGGCCCTGGCGGGCGTCGGCGCCGCGCGCCGCCGTCGCGGCTGAGGCCGGGGCGGCGCCTCAGGCGCCGCTCATGCCGGCGACCAGCGCGCGCACGTTGTACTCGTAGAGCGCGACGAAGCTCGCCGCCGGGCCGCCCGGCGCCGACAGCGCGTCCGAATAGAGTCGGCCGCCGAGGCGCGCGCCGGTCTCGCGCGCGATGCGCTCGACCAGCCGCGGGTCGCTGATGTTCTCGACGAACACCGCGCGCACCTTCTGCTGGCGGATCTGGCGCACCAGCCGGCCGACGGCCGCCGCCGAGGGCTCGCTGTGCGTCGTCCAACCCTGCGGCGCGAGAAACTCGATGCCGTAGGCCGCGCCCAGGTAGCCGAAGGCGTCGTGCGAGGTGATGACGCGGCGCTGCTCGCGCGGCACCGTGTCGACGAGGCGGCGCAGCCGCGTGTCCAGCACCGCCAGCCGCTCGCCGTAGGCCGCGGCGCGTGCCTCGAACTCGGCGCGGCGCTGCGGCCAGCGCCGCGCCAGCGCGGCGGCGATCGTCGCCACGTAACGCTGTGCGTGGGCCAGGTCCTGCCAGGCGTGCGGGTCGGCGTCGCCGTGGTCGTGGCCATGACCATGGTCGTGGTCGTGGTCGTCGTGCGCCGCGTGGCGCGGCGTGATGCCGGCGCTGGCGACGACGATCTCGCCGCGGTAACCCGAGTTCTTCACCAGCCGCGTCATCCAGCCTTCGAAACCCAGGCCGTTGACGACGACGAGGTCGGCGCCGGCGAGCTTGCGCACGTCGCCCGGGCGCGGCTCCCAGGCGTGGGCGTCGGCGTCGGCGCCGACCAGCGAGCCGACCTCGAAGTCCAGCGGCGCGACCTCGCGCACCAGGTCGGCGAGGATCGAGAAGCTGGCGACGATGCGCCCGCCACGCGGCGCCTGGGCGAAGACGGGGGCGGCGGCGCAGGCCAGTGCGGCGGCGAGCAGCGAACGGCGGGGCAGGGGGGTCATGGTCTCAGCGTTGCAGATGGTGGGCGGCCTGGAAACGCCGCACGAGCACGCCGTCGCGGCGGCCGAGCAGCACCGAACCGAGATAGGCCAGGCCGCAGACGAGCACGATGCACGGACCCGACGGCAGCTCGGCGTGGTAGCTCCAGAGCAGGCCGATCGCACCCGACGCGGCGCCGATCGCCGCGGCCACGGTGCACATCGCCGCCAGCCCGGCGGCCCAGAAACGCGCCGCGGCAGCCGGCAGCATCATCAGACCGACGGCCATCAGCGTGCCCAGGGCCTGGAAGGCGCTGACGAGGTTGGCCACCAGCAGCACCAGCAGCAGCGCGTGCACGGTGGCGCCGGGGCCGCCGACGCTGCGCAGGAAGCCCGGGTCGCAGCTTTCCAGCACCAGCGGGCGCCAGGCCAGCGCCAGCGCGAACAGCGTCAGGCTGGCAACGCCGGCGGTCTGCAGCAGCGCCGCGTCGTCGGCGGCGAGCACGCTGCCGAACAGCAGGTGCATCAGGTCGACCTGGCTGCCGCGCCAGGACACCAGCAGCACGCCCAGCGCCAGCGCGATCAGGTAGAAGGCGGCGAAGCTCGCGTCCTCGCGCTGCGGCGTGTGGCGCGTGACGAAGCCGGCGGCCAGCGCGACGATCAGCGCGGCGACGAAGCCGCCGGCGCTCATCGCCGGGAACGACAGCCCGGCGATCAGGTAGGCCACCGCCGCGCCCGGCAGCACCGCGTGGGCGAGCGCGTCGCCGGCCAGGCTCATGCGGCGCAGCACCAGCAGGCAGCCGATCGGCGCCGCGCCCAGCGACAGCGCGAGCGTCGCGACCAGCGCGCGGCGCATGAAGCCGAACTCGACGAAGGGTTGCAGCAGCTCGATCACGGCGTGGCCTCCGCGGCGCAGCGCGGCGCATGCGCGTCCCAGGCCTCGGCCATGCGGCGCGCGGCGCCCAGGTGCTCGTCGCACAGCACCTCGGCCGTCGGGCCCCAGGCGACCTTCTCGCGTGCCAAGAGCAGCGTGTGCTCGAAATGCGCACGCACCTGCTCCAGGTCGTGCAGCACGGCGATCAGCGTGCGGCCCTCGGCCTTCCAGCGTTCCAGCAGCGCCAGCAGGTCGGTGGTGGTGCGTTCGTCCAGCGCGTTGAAGGGTTCGTCGAGCAGGATCAGCGCCGCGTCCTGGACCACCAGGCGAGCGAACAGCACACGCTGCATCTGGCCCACCGACAGTTCGCCGATCGGCCGGTCGTCGAAACCTTCGAGGCCCACGGCGTGCAGCGCCTCGTGCACCTGGCGGCGCATCGCCGCGCCGACGACGCCGAAGCAGCCGATGCGCTGCCACAGCCCCATCGCGACGAACTCCTGCACCCGCACCGGGAACGAGCGGTCGATCTCGCCGGCCTGCGGCAGGTAGGCCACCCGCAGCGCCGGGTCGCGCTCGACACGGCCCTGGTAGCGCCGCAGCGTGCCGCCGAGCACCGCCATCAGGCTGCTCTTGCCGGCGCCGTTGGGGCCGACGATCGCGGTGGCGCTGGCGGCGGCGAACTGGCCGCTCAGGTGGTGCACCGCGGGGTGGCCGCGCCAGGCGACCGTCAGGTCGTGCAGGCGCACGGCGGCGGTCACTGGAGCACCCTTCGGCCCGTCGGCCGGTCCCGCCAGGCGGGAACGAGCCCCGGACAAGTCCCGAGGGCTCATGACAGCGCCCACGCGACGGCCGCCCACAGCACGGCGACGATCAGCGCCGCGCCGGCCAGCCGGGTCAGCGCCCCTGCCATCAGCATCGTGTTCTCCGGTCTCAGTTCGGTGCCGCGGGCGGCAGGGCGCAGTCGCGGCAGCAGCCGTACAGCGTCAGCTCGTGGTCCTCGACGCTGAAGCCCGGCGGCGCCAGGCGCGACAGGTCGCCGGGGCAGGCATGCACGTCGAAGACACGCTGGCAGCGCGTGCACTGGAAATGGTGGTGGTGGCGGTGCTCGGCGGCCTCGTAGCGCGGCACCTCGCCGGGCAGCGTCACGGTGCGCAGCAGGCCCTCGTCGACCAGCGCCTTCAGGTTGCGGTAGACGGTGGCGATGCCCAGCCCGGGCGCCGTGCGCTGCGCGCGCTCCAGCACCTCCTGCGGCAGCAGCGGGCGCGCGGCTTCGGCGATCGCGTCGCGGATCGCGGAGCGCTGGCGGGTGTTGCGTTCCATGGAGGGAGGCGGGGAGCAGGGCCTTAATGATATTGCTGTCGCAATATCAAGGCTCGCGACACGGGCATGGGCTAGGCTCGCGGCTCCCGCGAACTCCGAGCCTCCGCCGATGACCCGCCGCCCGACTCCCCCCGCCGTCCCGCCGCGCCGCACCGTGTTCGCTGCCCTGGCCGCCGCCGCGCTGCTGTCGGCCTGTGCCGCCGCGCCGTCCGCGCCGGCGCCTGCCAAGCCGAAGAACGTCATCGTGATGATCAGCGACGGCGCCAGCTGGAACACCTGGGAGATGGCGGCTCACTTCCGCGCCGGCGCCCGCGCCAACGATCTGCCCGAGTACCAGTTGCTGACCGAGCGCTGGGGCGTCACGACCTTCCCGCTGAACACCTCGACCAAACCGACGCACGACGCGACGCCGCAGGTGAGCTACGACCCGGCGCGCGCCTGGGACCCGAGCCCGGCGGCGCCGGTGCCGGGCGACGCCTACGCCACCGCGATCGCCGGCTACCAGTACCTGAAGCGCCAGTACACCGACTCGGCCGCCGCCGGCACCGCGCTGGCCTCGGGCACCAAGACCTACAACAACGCGATCAACGTCGACAACTTCGGCCAGCCGCTGGACTTCGCGACACGCATCGCGCGTGGCGCCGGCAAGGCCACCGGCGTCGTCACCTCGGTGCCGCTGGCGCACGCGACGCCGGCGGCCTTCGGCGCGCGCAACGCCAGCCGCAGCCGCATGACGGAGCTCGCGCGCGACATGCTGCGCGACGGCAACCTCGACCTGATCATGGGCGCCGGCCACCCCGAGCACGACGGCAACGGCGCCAGCGTGCTCGGCCTGTCGGCCGCCGACTGCGCCGCGCGCACGGCCTGTGCCAAACGCTGGGACGTGCTCGCCGAAGCCGAGTGGCGCGAGCTGCGCGCCGGCACGCTGCGCCCGGCGGGTGCCGAGCGGCCGTGGACGCTGGTCGAGGACCGCGCCGAGTTCGAGCGCCTGGCCGCCGGCCAGCGCCGTGTCGACGGCCCGCTGGTCGGCATCCCGCGGGTGCGCTGGACGCTGCAGCAGGCGCGCGAGGAAGAAGTGCTCGGCGCCGACCCGGCGCAGCCCAGCGGCGTGCGCCGCATCGCCACCGTGCCCGACCTGGCGACGATGGCCGGCGCCGCGCTGCGCCATCTGGAGCGCGACCCCGACGGCCTGTTCCTGATGATCGAGGGCGGCGCCGTCGACTGGGCGGCGCACGCCAACCAGGCCGGCCGTCTGGTCGAAGAGCAGACCGAGTTCAACGCCGCGCTGGCCGTCGTCGAAGCCTGGATCGCCGCCCACGGCGGCTGGCAGCAGAACCTGCTGATCGTCACCACCGACCACGGCAACGCGATGCCGATGGGGCCGCAGTCCGACCGCGTCGCCTTCCAGCCGGTGCCCAACGGCGGCGCCGGCGCGCGCCCGGCGCCGCGTTTCTGGAGCGACAACCACACCAACGAACTGGTGCGGCTGTGGGCGCGGGGTGCCGGCGCGGAGCGGTTCGCCGCCCACCAGCGTGGCCGCGACCCGCGTTTCGCCGAGGTCACCGGCCACAACGACGACGGCCGCTACGTCGACAACACCGACGTCTTCCGCGTCGTGAAGGCGGCGCTGGAGCGCTGATGCTTGCCGCCGCGCTGCTGCTGGCGGCCGCCGCCGGCGCGGCGCCGATCTGCCGCGACGGCCCGCGCCCGCCGCCGGCGTTCGTCGTCGTCTCGCCGGCGCTGGTCGACGACCCGGCGCGTGGCCTGCAGTGGCAGCGCTGCCCTTGGGGCCAGACCGGCGATGACTGCAGCGACGGCGCGCCGCGCCGACTGAGCGCGATGCAGGCCCAGGATCTGGTCGCACGCCTGGCGCGCGAGGGCTGGCAGGGCCGCCACGACTGGCGGCTGCCGACACGCGCCGAGCTGCGCACGCTGGTCGACGGCCACTGCGTGGACCCGGCGATCGACGGCCGCGTCTTCCCGGCGACACCGCCGCTGTGGTTCTGGAGCGCCGACACCGAGCCGGGCAACGACTACGACGCCTGGGCCGTGGACTTCCGCAGCGGCGACGAGGTGCTCGACGACCGCAACCTGCCCAACGCCGTGCGGCTGGTGCGCCGCCGGGAGGCCGCCGCTCAGTAGTGCGGCGGCAGTTCCTCGCGCAGGCTGCGCCAGGTCGCCGGCTCGGCGGCCGCGCCCTGGCGCTTCAGCTCGAGCAGCTCGCGAGTCAGCAGGTCGATCTGCTGCTGCTGGCGCACGACGACGGCGTCGAGCTTCTCCAGCAGGTCCTCGGTGAAGGCGAGCTTGACCTCGAGGTCTTCGAGCCGGCGCTCGACACGCGCCTCGTCCCCGGCCCGGGCGCGGCTCGTCGTGGCCATGGCGCTCAGAGGCTGCCGCCGCCCTCGCGGGCCAGCGTGTCGCTCAGGTCGTCGGGCGTCGTGCCGGGCAGCGGCACCTGCAGGATCTCGGGCGCGGTGGCGTCGGCGCGCTGCCACTCGAACTTCACCTGCGGCAGGCCGCCGTCGGCGTCGAGCGCGAAGCCGGCGAAACGGATGTAGCGCGCCTGCGCCAGCGCGGCCTTCAGCGCGGGGTCGCAGTCGGCGATCAGCGGGCCGCTGATCAGCTCGTCCATCGGGATGTCGGCGAACTGCTCGGCGATGCCGTCCAGGAATTCTTGGTCCATGCGCAAATCCTCGTGAAGCCGCGCATTGTCCGCCGCCCGGCGGCGCTCGCGCAGCGTCCGGGGCATGGGCCGGGCTCAGGCGCCCAGCGGCAGCGTGCGCCGCGGCGGCGGCGGCAGCACGCGCACCACGGCCTCGCGGCGCAGCGAGCGCCGGTGCAGCCGGCCGTGCAGCTCGGCGGCCTCGGCGGTGCCGAAGCGGCGGCAGGCCAGCAGCCGGTGGGCGTGGGCGTGGAACTCGTCGGCACGGTCGTCCACCGCCAGCCAGTCGGCGTCCTCGGCGTCGGCCTGGCGCAGCCAGTCGAGAATCTCGTCCTCGCGCCCCGGGCGCGACTGCGCCAGCGCGCCGTAGATCGGCGTCGTGCCGAGGATGCGGCCGTGCAGCGGCGCGCTGAACGGTGCACGCAGGCGGTCGATCGTCGTCCAGTGGCGGCGCTCGTCGGCCAGCACCACCCGCAGCTGCGGCCAGGCCTGCAGCACGGCCTCGAAACCGGGCAGCCCGCCTTGCGCATCCTCGGCGTCGGCCAGGCGCGTCAGGCACTCGGTGTTCACGAAGATCAGCATCGTTTCGCCTCCAGGAGCCCCCATGCTGGGCCTGGCGGATGGCAGCGCCGTGAACGCCGTGTGACAGCCGATGCCCCGAAGCGGTGCGGCGATTTGACTTCGCTCATGCTCCGTCATCGCCGGGCGAACCCGGCATGCACGCGCTGTGCGACCATCGCCGGCCTCATGTTCAAGCCCTGGCTCGCCCACTATCCGGACGGCATTCCGCCGGAAATCGACGTCGGCTGCCACGCGTCGCTGGTCGACGCGCTCGCCGACGCCTGCACCCGCTTCGCCGATCAGCCCGCCTTGTGGTCGATGGGCCGCACGATGAGCTACCGCCAGCTCGACGAGGCGAGCCTCGCCTTCGCCGCCTGGCTGCAGCACGGCGCCGGCCTGGTGCGCGGCGAACGTGTCGCGCTGATGATGCCCAACCTGATGCAGTACCCGGTGGCGCTGCTGGGCGTGCTGCGCGCGGGGCTGGTCGTCGTCAACGTCAACCCGCTGTACACGCCGCGCGAGCTGGAGCACCAGCTGCAGGACTCGGGCGCCGCGGCCATCGTGGTGCTGGAGAACTTCGCGTCCAAGCTGGAGCAGGTGGTCGCGGCGACGCGGCTGCGCGCCATCGTCACCACCGGCGCCGGCGACCTGCTCGGCTTCAAGGGCCACGTCGTCAACGCCGTCGTGCGCCACGTGAAGAAGATGGTGCCGCCGTGGCGGCTGCCGGGTGCCGTCGGCTTCAACCAGGCGCTGGCCGCCGGGCGCCGCCGCGCGCTGTCGCCGGTCACGCTGGGCCACGACGACCTGGCCTTCCTGCAGTACACCGGCGGCACCACCGGCGTCGCCAAGGGCGCGATGCTGACCCACGGCAACGTGCTGGCCAACGTGCTGCAGGTGACGGCCTGGCTGGCGCGCGACATGCAGGACGGCCGCGAGACCGTCGTGCTGCCGCTGCCGATGTACCACGTGTTCGCGCTGATGGCGTCCTTCGTCTTCCTGCGCAAGGGCTCCAAGCTGGTGCTGATCCCGAACCCGCGCGACATGGGCGAGATGCTGAAGACGCTGCAGACGGTGCCGTTCACCGGCATCGTCGGCGTCAACACGCTGTACCGCGCGCTGCTCGACGCACCGGGCTTCGCCCGGGTCGACCTCGGCGGGCTGAAGCTCGCGGTGGCCGGCGGCATGGCGGTGCAGCACGTCGTCGCCCAGCGCTGGCGCGAACGCGCCCGGGTGCCGCTGGTCGAGGGTTACGGCCTGACCGAGGCCTCGCCGGTGGCGATCGCCAACCCGGTCGACGTGCACGAGTGGAGCGGCACGATCGGCATGCCGATCCCGAGCACCGATGTCGTCATCGCCGACGACGAGGGCCGCGCGCTGGCGCCCGGGAGCGTCGGCGAGATCCGCCTGCGCGGCCCGCAGATCATGCGCGGCTACTGGCAGCGGCCCGAGGAGACCGCCGAGGTGCTGACCGCCGACGGCTGGCTGCGCACCGGCGACATGGGCACGATGGACGAGCAGGGCAACATCCGCATCACCGACCGCAAGAAGGACATGATCGTCGTCTCGGGCTTCAAGGTCTTCCCGAACGAGGTCGAGGACGTGCTGACGATGCACCCCGGGGTGCAGGAAGCCGGCGCGGTGGGCGTGCCCGACGAACGTTCGGGCGAGGCGGTCAAGGTCTTCGTCGTGCGCCACGACCCCGAGCTGACCGAGCGCGAGCTGCTGGCGCACTGCCGCCAGCACCTCACCGGCTACAAGATGCCGCGCCAGATCGAGTTCCGCGAGCAGCCGCTGCCGCGCACCAACATCGGCAAGATCCTGCGCCGCGAACTGCGCGACGGGCCGCCGCCGGCGCCCTGAGTCGGCGCCGGCTCAGCCGCCCAGGCCCAGCACCTGGGTGGCGAAGTAGACGGCGCCCTTGACCATCGCCCAGACGACGCCGGAGACGACGACCGCGGCGACGACCGCCGCCACCGCGCCGGCGATGACCCAGACGCCATCGCGTTCGAGCACGCCGAGCGCGAACAGGCTCACCGCCAGCGCCGGCAGCATGTTGCCCAGCGGCACCGGCAGCACCAGCACGCACGACAGCAGCAGGCAGACGAGGCCGATCAGGTACTCCATCGGCGGCGCCGCCAGCGTGCTCCAGCGCGGCTTCAGCAGGCGTTCGGCGCGCGCCAGCCATGGCGACACGCGCGTGATCAGGCGCTCGAAGTCGGCACGCGCCATCGAGCGCGACGCGATCACCCGGGGCAGCCACGGCTTCAGGCCGAAGGCCAGCTGCGCGGCGAGGAAGATCAGCGGCGCCCCCAGGATCGCCGAGGTGCCCGGCGGCGTCGGCAGCACGTTCGGGAAGGCGAATACGAACAGCAGCGCCGCCAGCGCGCGGTCGCCCAGCGCGGCCAGCAGGTCGCCGACGGCGACACGTTCACGCGAGTCGTCGCGGGCGAGCTGTTCGAGCATCGCCGACAGCGGCAGGCGGGCAGGGGCGTCGAGCGGGAAACGGGGCATCGGGACGGGGAACGGTCGGCGGCAGGCGATGTTGTAACGGTTCGCCGCGGCTCCGAGCCCGCGGCGGCCGCTCAAAAGGGCTTCGTGCCGGCTGCGGCGTGGTGTCCGGGCCATCGACACGGCCTCAGGGGCTTGTTAATGAGAATGGTTCGCATTAGAGTGCGGCTTCGGACACAGGACACCCCCGATGCAACCCGATTCTCGTGACCCCCGGCCGCCGGCCGCCCAGCCGCCGCTGCGTGCCGCCGCCTCCTGCGCCGCGGCCCGCCGCCCGCGCTGGACCAGCGCCGAACTGTTCGCCGGCGCCGAGGAGATCGAGATCCAGCATGGCGAGGCCGTCTACCGCATGCGCATCACCTCGATGGGCAAGCTGATCCTGACCAAGTAGTCCGCGCCGTCTTTCCACCGCAGCACCAGCCAGCGATCCGCCAGCACGTGCGCCCCGATGTCCAGGAGCGTTCCGTGCACACGATGTCCTCCGTTCCCCGGGTCCTCCAGGGCCTGACGCTGCCGCCGTCGGGCGTGCGCGCCCCCGCGCTGCGCCGCGTCTTCGGTTCGCTGGGCGGCGCCAGCGCCGCCGGCGCCGCGCTGCAGCGCTGCGACGCGGCCGCCGCGCTGGGCGTGCGGGAGGCCGAACTCGTCGCCGCCCACGCCGGCTGCTTCGACCGGGCCGAGTCGCCGCTGGCCGCGCGCCGGCTGCGCGTGCGCCGGCGCGACATCGCCGCCGCGCTGGCGCGGTTCGGGCCCACCCGCACCGTGGCGGGCCACCGGGCCTGCCGCGTCGAGCGCCAGGGCGCGGCCCAGGCGCCCGAGCGCTGGGCGCACGCCTTCGCGCTCGAGCAGCGCGGCGCCGACGGCGGCGTGTTGCGCAGCCTGCAGTTCTTCGACGCCGCCGGCGACAGCCTGGCCGAGCTGACGCCGCTGGACGCCGGCGGCGTGGCCGCCTGGTTCGACCTCGTCGAGGCCTGCGCCTGTTTCGAGCCGGCACCGCGGCCGCTGGTGGCGCGGCGCGTGCGCGCTGTGCGTGCCGCCGCGCCCGTGCCCGCCGACGCCGCGACGCTGCGCCAGGTTTGGAGCGCGATGCGCGGCCCCGACGGCTTCGAGCGGCTGCTGGCGCGCTTCGCGCTGGCGCCGGCCGAGGCCTGCCGCCTGGCCGGCCCCGACTTCGCGCGCCGTGTCGCGCCGACCAGCGCGCACGAGCTGCTGGCCGCCGCGGCCCAGCAGGGCGTGGGGCTGGCCGTCGAGGTGCCCGGCGCCGGCGCCTGCGGCGGCGACTGGCGCGCCGTGCGCCAGGCCCGCGGCTGGACCGAGGCCGAAGCCGGCGGCGTGCGCCTGCATCTTCGCGAGGACGCGGTGGCCGAGGCCTGGCTGCTGGCCTGTCCGTCGCGGGCCGGGCTGCGCCAGACGCTGCTGCTGCTGGACGCCGCCGGCGCGCCGATCGCCCGCCTGGGCGACGACGCCGGCCCGCGCCGCGAGCGCTGCGGCTGGCGCCGCCTCGTCGCCCAGCTCGACGCGGAGCTGCAGGCATGAACACGCCGCTGCCGCGAACCGCTGCCGTGCACGCGCTGGCGCGTGCCGAAACCGGCGCCGCGCTGCACGCGCTGCAGCACCGCGCCGACGCTGCCGAGGCCGACGCGATGCGCCTGCGTGCGTTGCTGATCCGGCGTGACACCGAGATCGCCCAGCTGCGCGACGAGCTGCGCCTGCTGCACGTCGAGACGCCCGACCTGCGCACCCGGCTCGAGCTGGTGCGCGAGAACCGCCGCCAGGCCGAGCAGCTCGTCGCGCTGCGCCGCGCGCTCGGCGGCGGCGCCTGGCGCGCCGAGGGCCGCTTCGGGACCTGAGTCCCCGTTTCCCCGTCTCCCTGCTCTTCCTCCGATCGCCAGCCACCACGCCCGCCTCCGGGCGCCGGCCGCCAGCCCGTTGCCATGACACAAGAAAGACCACCATGTCACAGCCCCAGGGTTCGCGCCGTGCGCGCCGTTTTGTCCTTCAGCCGCTGAGCCTGGCCGCCGCGGCGCTCGCCGCCAGCCTGGCGCAGGCCCAGACCGCCCCTCGCGGCGAGCTGCTCGCCCAGGCGCCGCTGCCCAAGGTCGTCGTCTCGGCCACGCGTGTCGAGGCCAACGAAGACGAGGTCGCGGCCACCGCCAGCGCCGTCACCGCCGAGGAGATCGACCGTCGCGGCGCCAACGACATCCAGGACCTGCTGAAGCAGGAGGCCGGCGTCGCGGTGCGTTCGCTGCCCAACCGCAGTTCGGCGGCCTTCTACAACACCGGCCGCGGCGGCAACGAGGGCATCAACATCCGCGGCCTCGAAGGCAACCAGGTGATGCTGCAGGTCGACGGCGTGCGCCTGCCGATGCTGTACTCCAACGGCCCGTTCTTCGCCGGCCGCGGCGACTACATCGACGTCGAGGCTTTCAAGCGCGTGGAGCTGCTGCGCGGGCCCTCGTCGGCATCCTATGGCTCGGACGGCCTGGCCGGCGCGGTGAGCTTCGTCACCAAGGACCCGTCGGACCTGCTGCGCGACGGCGAGACGCATGCCGAGTCGCTGAAGCTCGGTTACCGCAGCGTCGACGACTCCTGGGTCGCGGTGCCGACCTTCGCGCTGCGCACCGAAGGCGGCACCGAGGCGATGCTGCTGGCCAGCCTGCGCCGTGGCCACGAGGTCGACAACCGCGGCGACAACGACGCGAAGAACAACACCCGCACCACGGCCAACCCGCAGGACACACGCTCGAACTTCCTGCTCGCCAAGCTCGAGCAGCGCCTGGACGCGCGCCAGAAGCTGAAGTTCAGCGCCGAGCACATGAGCCGCCGGCTCGACAGCGAGATCTACACGCTGTTCGGCGACCCGATGTACCCGACGACGACCGACGTCGAGGCCGCCGAACGCATCCAGCGCACGCTGCTGAAGGCCGGCTACGAGTTCAGCGACCCGCGCGCCGCCTGGTTCCAGCGCGCCAGCGGCACGCTCTACCTGCAGGACAGCGAGAACCGCCAGCTCGGCTACGAGGCCCGCTCCAACACGACGAACTGGAACAGCCGCGACCGCGACACGCGCTACGGCGAGAAGACCGTCGGCGGCAGCCTGCAGTTCGAGTCCAACTTCGGCACCGAGGTCGCGCAGCGCATCGTCTGGGGCCTGGACGCGTCGACGACCGAGGTCACGACGATCAGCAAGGGCGGCAATCATCTGAACGGCGTTCCGAGCACGCAGACGCCGTTCGTCGAGAAGAAGAACTTCCCCGACACCGACTACCGACTGATCGGCGCCTTCGTGCAGGACGAGATCTCGCTCGGCCGGCTGGCGCTGATCCCGGCGCTGCGCTGGGACCACTTCAAGCTCGACCCGGAGCGCAACGACCCGCTGGCCAGCGCCAACAACGCCAGCACGCCGGTGGCGCTGTCGGGCAGCGAGTTCTCGCCGCGGCTGGGCCTGGTCTGGAAGTTCTCGCCGGCGCTGCGCGCGGTGGCCAACCTGGCGCACGGTTTCCGCGCGCCGACGCCGTCGCAGGTCAACGGCGGCGTCACCAACCTCAACGCGAGCACGCCCTACATGTCGATCGGCAACCCCGATCTGAAGCCCGAGACCAGCGACACCGCCGAGTTCGGCCTGCGCGGCGAGAGCGGCGCGCTGCGCTGGACTGCGACGGTGTTCAAGTCGCGCTACAAGAACTTCATCGAGGCCGGTGTCGAGGTCGGCGGTGCCGGCACCGTGCTGGACCCGCTGATCCTGCAGGCCGTCAACCTGAACCGCGTCGACATCCGCGGTGTCGAGGCGACGCTGGACTGGGCCGTGCACCCCGGCTGGACGCTGTCGGCGCGTTATGCCCACGCCCACGGCGACAGCCGCGAAGGCGGCGTCGAACAGGCGCTGGAGAGTGTCGAGCCCGACAAGCTGGTGCTCGCCGTCAAGCGTGAGGTCGGCCACTTCGGCACCGAGTTCGCCGTCACCGCGATGAAGCGCCAGGGGCGCTACGTGCCGGTCGACTCGGCCGGCACGCAGTACGTGCCCGGCGGCTTCGCCGTCGCCGATCTGTCGATGTGGTGGCTGGTGCGGCCGGACACCGAACTCGTCTTCGGCGTCACCAACCTGTTCGACAAGAAGTACATCCAGTGGGCCGACGCCCGTGAGCTGACGACCACCACGCGCGCCGTCGATGCGTTCACGCAGCCCGGCCGCAACGTCAACGCCAGCGTGCGCTACCGCTTCTGATGCGCCGCGACGCCAGCCCGCCGGCCTCGCGCCGGCCCTGCCAGCTCGCCGCCCCGCTCGCCGCCGCCCGCCGGCGGCTGGCGGCGGCGGCCGTCGTGCTCGCCGCCTTGCTGCTGCTGCTCGCGCTGCCGGCGCAGGCGGCGCGCGTGCTCGTCGTCACCACCTCGCCGGTGCCACCGGCCAAGCTCGCGGCGCTGGCACGCGCCGGCGGCCCGCTGGGGCTGGACATGCAGGCCCGCTACGTCGAGAAGCTGACGACGATCGACGCCACGCTCTGGGACGGCGCCGACCTCGTGCTGCTCGATGCACCACGCGCCCACATCGAGGCCTGGATGCGCGAAAAACTCGCGCCCGCGCTGCCGGCACTGGAGCGCCGCCGCCACGTCTGGCTGTCCACCGCCGAGGCGCGCCCGCAGGGCGTGCCGGCCGATCTGGCCAAACGCCTGCACGCCTACTACGTCAACGGCGCCGGGCCCAACCTGCGCCACTTCGTCCAGACGCTGGACGACTGGCTGGACGGCCGGCCCTGGGGCGGTCACCCCGATCCGGTCGTCTTCCCGGCCAGCGGGATCTACCACCCGAAATACCCCGGCCTGGTGACCGCATCGACGCGCGACTACCTGGCGTGGAAGGGCGTGGCCGCCGACGGCCAGCGGCCGCCGGTCGTCGGCATCGTCTTCCACCCGCAAAGCGTCGCGGCCGAAGAGACCGAGCTGCTGGACACGCTGATCTCGCGCCTGGAAGCGCAGGGCGCCGTGCCGCTGGCCTTCTACACGCCGGTGCTCGACGCCGACGCCGTGCGCCGTGTCGCGCTCGTCGACGGCCGGCCGGTGGTCGACGTGCTGATCAACACCCAGATCACGCTGAGCCCCGACGCCCGTCGCGCCGAGTTCGAGGCCCTGGGCGTGCCGGTGATCCAGGCGATGAACTACCGCCGCGGCGACACCGCCGCCTGGCGCGCCGACCCGCAGGGCGTGCGCATCGACGACGTGCCGTTCTACCTGTCGCAGGCCGAGACCGCCGGCATCACCGACATCCTGATCGCCTCGGCCAACGGCGGCGCCGACGAACGCCTGGAGCCGATCGCGCCGCAGGTCGACGCCGTCGTCGCCAAGGCGATGAAGCTCGTCGCGCTGCAGCGCAAGGCCGCGGCCGACAAACACGTCGCGCTGTTCTTCTGGAACTACCCGCCGGGCGAGAAGAATCTGTCGGCCTCGTTCATGAACCTGCCGCGCAGCCTGGTGGCGACGCTGGCGGCGCTGCGCCAGGCCGGCTACACCACCGAGACCCAGGACGAGGCGGTGCTGACGGCCTCGCTGCAGCGCCTGCTGGAGCCTGCCTACCGCCCGGCCGCCGACCGCGAGGTGCTGGAGCGATTGCTGCGCGACGGCTTGGCCGACTGGCTGCCGGTTGCGCGCTACCGCGCCTGGCTGGCGAGCCTGCCTGCCGAGGTCGGCGCACGCATCGACGAACGCTGGGGTGCGCCCGAGAAGTCCACCTGGATCGTGCGCCGCGGCGGCCAGGACGGTTTTGTCGTGCCGCGGCTGCGCCTGGGCGGCATCAGCCTGCTGCCGCAGCCGCCGCGCGGTGAACGTGGGGAAGACCGCGAGAAGGCCATCTACCACTCGACCAGCGCCGTGCCCTCGCACCACTACTACGCCGTCTACCTCTGGGCGCGCGAGGCCTTCGCCGCCGACGCGCTGGTGCACTTCGGCACGCACGGCACGCAGGAGTGGCTGCCGGGCAAGGAGCGCGGGCTGTCGGTCTTCGACGACGCGCTGCTCGCCGTCGGCGACGTGCCGGTGGTCTACCCGTACATCGTCGACAACATCGGCGAGGCGCTGCAGACCAAGCGCCGCGGGCGTGCCGTCGTCGTCTCGCACCAGACGCCGGCGCTGGCGCCGGCCGGGCTGCACGACGCGCTGACCGCGCTGCACGACGCGCTGCACCAGTGGCTGGCGCAAGGCGAAGGCCAGGTGCGCGACGCGCTGCGGCGCCAGATCACCGACGGCGTGAAGCGCGAACGCATCGCCGCCGACATGGGCTGGAGCGAAGCGCGCGTGGAGGCCGACTTCCCCGGTTTCATCAGCGCGCTGCACGACCATCTGCACGAACTGGCGCTGACCGTGCAGCCGGTCGGCCTGCATACCTTCGGCCGGCCGCCCGAGGAGCGCTGGCGCCTGGCGACGGTGATGGAGATGCTGGGCCGCGAGACCCTCGTCGCGCTGGCCGCGCCGGGCGAAGAGGCCGACGAGGTGCTGGTCGGCGACTGGCGAAAACTCACCGAGACCGCCACCTACCGCCGTTTGCACGAGTTCATCGTCGAAGGCGCCGACACCGCGGCGCTGCCGCCCTCGCTGCGCGAAGCGCTCGAACGCGGCCGGCGCTGGTATGCCGACCTGGGCGCCGAAGGCGAACTCGCCGGGCTGCTGGACGCACTCGCCGGGCGTTACCGGCCGACCAGCTACGGCGGCGACCCGATCAAGAACCCCGACTCGCTGCCGACCGGGCGCAACCTCTACGGCTTCGACCCCTCGCGCGTGCCGACCAAGGCCGCCTGGGACGCCGGCAAGCAGGCGCTGGAGCAGCTGGCCGCCGCGCACCGAGCCAAGACCGGCCGCACGCCGGCCAAGCTGGCGTTCACGCTGTGGTCGGTGGAGACGATGCGCCACCAGGGCCTGCTCGAAGCGCAGGCGCTGTGGGCGCTGGGCGTCGAGCCGGTCTGGGACGCCGGCGGGCGGGTTTCCGACGTCAGGCTGGTGCCGCGCGCCGCGCTGGGCCGGCCGCGCATCGACGTCGTGCTGTCGGCCACCGGGCTGTACCGCGACCACTTCCCCAACGTGATGCGCCAGCTTGCCAAGGCGGCCAGGCTCGCGTCCCAGGCCGACGAAGCCGACAACCCGGTGGCGGCCAACGCGCGCCGCATCGCCGCCGGGCTGCGTGCACGCGGCCTGGACGCGGCGGCCGCCGAACGCGCCGGGCAGACGCGCGTCTTCTCGTCCGAGTCGGGTCGTTACGGCAGCGGCCTGGACGATGCGGCGCTGGCCACCGACACCTGGAAGACCCAGGCCGAAGGCGACCGCAAGCTGGCGACGCTGTACCTGTCGCGCATGCAGTACGCCTACGGGCCCGACGAAGGCGAATGGGGCCAGGCCGGCGCCAAGGGAAATCTCTACGCCGAGCACCTGAAGGGCACCGAAGGCGCGGTGCTGGCGCGCAGCTCCAACCTCTACGGCATGCTGACCACCGACGACCCGTTCCAGTACCTGGGCGGGCTGTCGCTGGCCGTGCGCCACCTCGACGGCAAGGCGCCCGAGCTCTGGATCAGCAACCTGCGCGGGCCGGGCGCGGGGCGGGTCGAAGGTGCCGCCGAGTTCCTCGCCAAGGAGCTGGCGACGCGCAACTTCCACCCCGGCCACATCAGCGGCCTGATGGCCGAGGGCTACGCCGGCACGCTGCAGGTGCTCGACGGCATCAACAACTTCGCCGGCTGGCAGAGCGTGGCGCGCGAGATCGTGCGCGACGACCAGTGGCAGGAGTTCATGGACGTCTACGTGCGCGACAAGCACCAGCTCGGCATCCGCCGCTGGTTCGAAAGCCGCAACCCGCAGGCGATGGCGCAGGTCATCGAACGAATGCTCGAAGCCGCGCGCCTGGGCCAGTGGAAGGCCGCGCCGGAGAGCGTCGCCGAGCTGAAACAACGCTGGCGCGAACTGGCCCAGCGCCACGACGTCCGGCCCGACAGCGCCGCGTTCGCCGCCTTCGTCGGCTACGGCCTCGCGCCGCAGCCGGCCGCGCCGGCGCCCGCACCGGCCAAGCCCGCCGAAGCGGCCGCCGTTCCCCCCGAGCCCGCTGCGGCACGGCCCCCGGTCGAGGGCCTGCTGCTCGAACGTGTCGCCCCGCCGCCGGCCGAGGCCTCGCGCGCCGCGCTGGCGCTGGCCGCCATCGCGCTGGCGCTGGCCGGCGGCGCGCTGCGCGGCCGGCGCTCCCGTTCCTCTCTTTCGTTCGCCACCTGAAGGCAGCCCACACGCCATGAACCACGCACTCGAATCGACCATGTACGACGTCGCGCAGCTCTTCCTGCTGCCGACGCTGGCGCTGATCGCGCTGCTCTTCCTCTACGCCTTCTGGGCGCTGGGCGAGTTCGCCACGCTCGCCTGGCAACGCCGGCGCGGCGGCGGCCGGCCGCTGCTGGCCGCCGACCGCGCCGCCGGCGGCCTGAGCGACGACGCGCTGGACCTGCACGCGCACCGGATGCTGGAGACGCAGCGCATCGCCAGCCGCGTGACGCCGATGCTGGGGCTGGTCGCGACGATGATCCCGATGGGCCCGGCGCTGAAGTCGCTGTCCGACGGCAACCTGGCGCAGGTGTCGCAGAACCTCACCGTCGCGTTCTCGGCGGTGATCCTGGCGCTGATCGCGGCGTCGATCACCTTCTGGGTCGTCAACGTGCGCCGGCGCTGGCTGGCCGAGGAACTGGTCGAGATCGCCACCGCACGCGGCAAGGCGGTGGCATGAAGCTGCTGCACGAACCGCAGGACGACGACCCCATCCTCTCGGTCGTCAACCTGATCGACATCTTCCTCGTCGTCATCGCCGCGCTGCTGATCACGGTGGCGCAGAACCCGCTGATGAACCCGTTCTCCAAGCGCGACGTCACCGTCATCACCGACCCGGGCAAACCGAGCATGGAGATGGTCGTCAAGAAGGGCGAGAAGATCGAACGCTACAAGGCCAGCGGCGCGATCGGCAGCGGCGACGGCGAGAAGGCCGGCGTCGCCTACCGGATGAAGGACGGCGCCATCGTCTACGTGCCCGAAAGCGGCTCCTGAGCGGCGCGGCGCCAGACGGCGGCCGCACCCGAACACAGCAGCAGCGCCAGCAGCAGCGCGAACACCAGCACCGCGCCGCCGCGCCCGGCCGGCGCGACGCAGCCGACCAACTGCACCAGCCAGAAGACGAAGGCCGCGACGTAGGGCAGGAACAGCGTCCAGCGCGCGGCCGTCAGCGCGCCGGGTGCGCGGTGCGCACGCACCATTCGCCAGTGCGGCGCGGTGACGAAATGCTGGTCCAACGCCCGCCACCAGGCGATCAGGTTGCGCGACAGCACGACCTCGATCGTGCCGGCGACGACGCTCAGGCCCAGCCCGGTGGCCGCCAGCAGCGTCGGCGACGGCGGCGGTTCGGCGTCGTAATAGACCTTGGCCAGCGCCGCGATCGCGCCCAGGAAGAAGGGCAGCGCGATGAAGCGGATCGAGCTGTGTGCGCGGATGAAGGCCAGCGTCTCGCTCACGGCGTCGTCGGCCGGATCGTGCGGCATCGGGACCTCGCGAAGGCGGCGGACGGCGGTCCGGGCGCCCAGTGTCGCGCGCCGGCGCGGCCCGCGCGTCGCGGCGAACCCGCAAAACCGGCGCGAGCAAAGACCGCGTCGCCGGCGTACGATTTGCGCGAATTGCCCCGCCAGGAGACAAGCCGATGCAAGGCCACCCCGCCATCCTCGACGCGCTGAACGCGCTGCTGGTCGACGAGCTTGCCGCCCGCGACCAGTACTTCATCCATTCGCGCATGCTGTCGGAATGGGGCCTCACCAAGCTGGCCGACCGCATCGGCCACGAGATGGAAGACGAGACGGCGCACGCCGACGCGCTGATCCGCCGCATCCTGATGCTGGGCGGCACGCCGCGCATGACGCCCAGCGCACTGGACGTCGGCCACGACGTGCCGTCGATCCTGCAGAGCGACCTGGCCGTCGAGCTGCGTGTCGTGCAGCACCTGCGCGAGGTGATGGCGCTGTGCGAGAGCGAACGCGACTACGTCACGCGCGACATCCTGCTGCCGATGCTCGATGACACCGAGCAGGATCACGCCCATTGGCTGGAACAGCAGCTGCGCCTGATCGGCCTGGTGACGCTGCCGAACTACCTGCAGAGCCAGATGGCCTGAGCGCCGCGTTTTGCGTTGTTTGTCGGCGTCCTGGGGGCGACCCAGGGGCGCGGTGATCGCTCAGGCCGCTGCCGCAGCTACCCGGTCCCATTCGGTGCAGAGTTTGCGGAATGAGCGGCTGTTGTCGAAAGCCTGCGCAAGGTCCATCTTGGCCGAGAAGGCAGGCTGATCGGTGGTCTCGCCGTAGCTGCCGGCGCTCATCCTGAGGCGCATCCAGCCTTTTGCATCGCGTGGCGTTTCCGCGGCAGTGGTTTCCTGTGGGTCGAAGCGGAATCCGCGGTGTCCGTCCAGTGATTGCGCGGCGGCGATGAACCAGGCCTCGTACTCGCGGTTGGCGAGCACCACGGAGATCCGGCGGTGTGGCACGACGCGTCTGGCACGCTCGAGCACCATGGCGGCCGTCTCGGCCGGGCAGTCGTCGTCGGCGTCGAAGAGCACGAGGATCCAGTCGCCTTCGCCCGACTTCCTGGCTGCGAGCAGCAGATGGCGCTCGAACTCCTCCGCCCGGTTCAGGAAGCGATCGCGCCGGACCCGGATCGGCTGCGCGATCTCGGCATAAACCCCGGGCGAACGCCATTGCGCGATCCGCCGCAGCAGCACCGGCAACGCGGTGACCTCGCCGTCGCCTTCGACGATCGACACGACCTTCATCGGGCCAGGTCGCCGAAGAGATCTGCCTGACGCGCCTGCTGTTCCGCCAGCACCTGCCGATCGGGCGCCAACTGATTCAACCTCAGCAGTTCACCCGGCGAGAACAGTTGCTGCCGAAGGACGTCCCGCGAGGCCTCGTCCAGCGGCGCGATGCGGGTCTCGCCACCTTCGGAGGCCACGGCGAGAAACGAGTCGGCAGGGATGTCCCGGTCGTCGAGCAGGTCGGGGCTGTGGCTGGTGACGATGATCTGCGTGTTCTGCGAGGCCCGCGACAGCGCCTCTCGCAGCGCAGAACTGGCGGCCGGGTGCAATGCGGTCTCCGGCTCCTCGATGCCGACGAGGCTGGGCGCGTAGTCGCGGTTGGCCTGGAACAGCGCGACGAGAACTCCGAGCGCACGCAAGGTGCCGTCCGACATGTTCTGTGCCAGGAACCGCCAGGGATGGTGAGCTCCGGCCATCTCCTGGCGGAACTCCAGCGTTTCCATGTGGCCGACCTGCTTGCGTTCGATGCCTTGAACCGTGGGGACCACGGTCTGCAGGTACTCCTGGATGATGGCTGTCTGGTCGGAACCGACGCGTTCCAGGTGACCGATGACGCTGGCGATGTTCTCGCCCGCCGGCTTGAGCAGTCGCCCCTCCTGCGGCTTCTGCAACTCGCGCATCAGCTTCGGATTCAGGTTGTAGAAGCCCATCGACGACAGCGCGTCGAACACCGGGCGGAACACTGCGAGGCCTGACGCCGCCACCAGCGCCAGGCGGTCCGAGGTGACGGTGGGGAAGGTGCTCTCGCTGCAGTCGCGCAGCCTGCCGCGGTCGATCCGGTAGAACGGTCCGCGGCCGATGCCGCCAATGACGCATTCCTCGGTGAAGACCTCGTAGCCGCGGTCCTTCAGTGCGCCGATGTTGAAGGCGTACCAGCCGCACTGGCCGCTGGGCAGCTCGAACTCCAGCCGGATGCCGAAGTGCGTCGGGTGGCCGTTCGAGCGCCGCCTGACTTCGTTCAAACCACCGCGTTCGTTGATGGCGTTGTCCAGCGAACCGTTCAGCGCATCGCGCACCAGATGCAAGGCGTCGAGGAAGTTGCTCTTGCCCGAGCCGTTGACCCCGACGAGGTAAGTCAGCGCGCGCAAGCGGACATCGCAATAGCCGATGCTCTTGTAGTTGCGCAGGATGACGCGTTTCAGGAAGGTCCTGGGGTTCGGTGTCATGGTCGTCGTCGATGCGCCCATTGGATGCCGGGATCTGTCCAGCCCGGCGCCGGGTTGACGGGAAGTCGTCCAGCGGGCTCTGGTCTCGGTCCGGCATCTTAGGGGCAGTGTGTGCACCTTCCGTCGTCGACTGTCACGTTCACGCACCGAGAAAACGAATCGCCGGTGCGATGGCTGCGCCCGCGCGCCTCCGTGGCATGCTCGCGCTCGCGCCGATGTCCAGATCCTGCCGCCACCAACGTCGTGCCGCGTGCCTGCGAGGTGCGCCGTGATCCCGCTTCTGCTGCGCATGAAGCGGGCAGCGCGTCTGGCCGCCTCGCTGCCGTCCAAGGCGCTGCTGCTGGCCGAGGTCGACCGGCACGCCGGCCGCGACGGCCGCATCGTGCGCGCCAACCCCTTGCCGCTGATCGTCGCGGCCGTGCTCGCGCTCGTCGCCGCCGCCTGGCGCCACGACGCCGGCGAGGACGGCCAGGCGTTGCTCGCCGGGCTGGTGGCGCTGGTCTGCGGCGGCCTGCTGCTGGCCACGTGGTCGGCGCGCCGCGCCTTCATCGACGCCGTGCTGACGCAGGCCGCGATGCTCGACCGCGAACTCGTCACCGTCGCCTGCGACGGCAAGGCGCTGTGGCGCGACTGGCGCGCGCGTTTTCCCGACTTCGAGCGTGGCGACGAGGATCAGAGCATCGACCGCCTCGTCCAGGGCGGATGGACCGACGACGCCGGCCGGCTGCACACCATCGCCTGCTACCGCTTCCGCTGGGTCGAGGTGGAGGACCAATCGCGCACCGACGCCGACGGCCGCCACCACCGCGACACGCGGCGCACCACGCACCACCGCCACGGTGTCGTCGTCGACCTGGCGCCGCCGCTGGTGCTGGGCGTCTCCGAGGTGCGCAAGCCGCGCATGCCGGTGCCGTGGAGCACCGCGTCGATCGAGTTCGGTGAACGCTGGCGCGCCGGCGCCGCCAGCGAGATGCAGGCCGCGCGGCTGCTGACGCCGTCGGTCGTGCAGGCCTTCGTCGAGGCCGGGCGCCACTTCAAGGCGATGGATTTCCACTTCATCGGCGACACCGGCTGCATCTCGTTTTCCGACGACGACCTGCTGGCGCGTGCCGACGCCGTGCGGCGCACCGACCGCGTCGACGAGCTGCGCTGGCGCGTGCGCTCGACCGCCACGATGCCCAAGCTCGAGGCGCTGACCGTGCTGCTGCGTGTGCTGGCCGACGCCGCCGCCGAGCTGCAGCCGCGGCCCGCCGCCGAGCCCCCGATCCCGTCCCGAAAGGCCTTCCCGTGAACACCACCCTGATCGTCGTGCTGGCCGCCATCGCCGTCGCTTGCGGCGTCGTCGTCATCCACAACGGCATCGTCTCGCGCCGCAACGCGGTGCGCCGCGCCTGGGCCGACGTGCTGGCCTACGAGCGCCAGAAGCAGCAGACGCTGCCGAAGCTGGAGGAGCTGGTCGGCTCCTACCAGGAGTACGAGCGTGGCCTGCTGACCAGCGTGACGCAGCTGCGCGAGAGCCTGGGCCGCCTGGGCAACCAGCCCGACGGCATCGCGCTGGCCCAGGCCGAACGCGCCAGCGCCGAGCTGCTGAAGGGGCTGCGCATCGCCGTCGAGGCCTATCCCGAGCTGCAGGCCGCCGGTGCGCTGCGCGAGCTGATGGCGCAGCTCGTGGACCTGCAGAAGGAAGTGACGGCGGCGCTGACGATCTTCAGCCGCAACGTCGAGCTCTACAACACCGGGCTGGAGGTGTTCCCGGCTTCGCTGGTCAACGCGGCGGTCACGCGCGCGCAGCCGGTCGAACCCTTCACCGACCCGCGCGCGGCGTCGGCTTTCGACTACCGCCCGCGGCTCTGAGCCGCGCCGTCAGCGCGTGCGCCAGGCGTGATGGCAGACGACGCAGGTCGTCGTCAGCTCGCCCAGCCGGCGCAGCGCCAGCGCCTGGTCGCCGGCTCTGGCGGCCTCGGCGAAGCGGTTCGCCGCCTGGTGGCCTTCGATGCCCATGCGGTGCATCGCCTGCGGCATCTGCGGCCCGGGGCGCGCGTCCATCGGCAGCGCGCGGTTGCGGCCCATCGCGCCGAAGCCGAGTTCGGTGTCGGCCACCGCCGCGGCCTCGGCCAGCTTGCCGTCGGCCACCAGCGTGATCAGCTCGTTGAGCGCACGCAGGTTGCCCAGCATCTCGTCGCGCAGCGTGGCCTGCGCGGCCGGCGTCAGCGGGGCGAACGTGCGCCCGTCTTCGGCCGCGAAGACGGCGGGGGCGCAGACGAGGCAGGCGAGGGCGACGGCACGGCGCATGGGCAGGCTCCAGGCAGGCTGACGCCGCGATGCTACCCCCGGGGGTTCCGGGGCCGGCTGCGGGGCCTCCCGGGACGTGGCCAAATCGGCGCATGAGCCGAGACAACACCCCCGTCTTCGACGACCCCGCCGGCGGCTGGAACCAGCGTTACCGCGCCGAGGGTTACCTGTTCGGCACGGCGCCCAACGCCTACCTGGAGAGCCTGGCGGCGCGGCTGCCGGCCGGCGGGCGCGCGCTGTGTGTCGCCGACGGCGAAGGCCGCAACAGCGTCTGGCTGGCGAGGCGCGGTTTCGAGGTCGACGCCTTCGACATCTCGGACGTCGCGGTGGCCAAGGCGCGGCGCTTGGCGGCCGAGGCCGGCGTCGCGGTGCATTACGAAGTCGCCGGCTGCGAGGACTGGGCCTGGCGCGAAGCGGCCTACGACCTGGTCGCCGCGGTCTTCGTGCAGTTCGCCGACCCGCCGACGCGCGCTCGCCTGTTCGAGCGCATGGCGCGCGCACTGCGCCCGGGCGGCTGCCTGGTGCTGCAGGGCTACACGCCGGCGCAGCTGGCCTACCGCAGCGGCGGGCCGGGGCGCCTGGACCACCTCTACACGCCCGAGCTGCTGCGCGAAGCCTTCGCCGGGCTGGAGATCCTGGACCTCGCCGAGTACGAGGCCGAACTCGCCGAAGGCACGCAGCACGTCGGCCGGGCGGCGCTGATCGGCCTGCTGGCGCGCCGCCCCGGCTGATCAGCCTTTCGCGCGGCGCAGCAGCCGCAGGCCGTTGAAGACGACGATCAGGCTGGCGCCCATGTCGGCGAAGACGGCCATCCACATCGTCGCGTCGTCGAACACCGCCAGCGCCAGGAACACCGCCTTGATGCCCAGCGCGAGCACGATGTTCTGCACCAGCACCGCGTGCGTCGCGCGCGACAGGCGAACGGTCTCGGCGACGCGGCGCGGGTCGTCGTTCATCACGACGACGTCGGCGGCCTCGATCGCGACGTCGGTGCCGGCGGCGCCCATCGCGATGCCCAGGTCGCTGCGCGCCAGCGCCGGGGCGTCGTTCAGGCCGTCGCCGGCCATCGCCGTCGGGCCGTGGCGGCGCTGCAGCGCCTCGATCGCCGCCAGCTTGTCCTCGGGCAGCAGGTCGGCACGCACTTCGGCGATGCCGGCTTCGGCGGCCACCGCCTGCGCCGCGGCGCCGTGGTCGCCGCTCAGCATCACCGGCACGACGCCCAGCGCCTTCAGCGCCGAGACCGCGTCGCGTGCGCCGGGTTTCAGCGTGTCGGCGACGGCGAACAGCGCCAGCGCCTGCGCGCCGCGGCCCAGCAGCGTCAGGCCGCGGCCCTGGCGTTCGTGCTCGGCCAGCGCCGCTTCGAGCTCGGGCGTCAGCGCGCCGCGTTCGGCGGCCAGGCGGCGGCTGCCCAGCCAGACGGCGGCGCCGTCGGCTTCGGCGACGACACCACGCCCGTGCAGCGCCTGCACCGCGCTGACGGCCGCTGCTGCGGCCGGCGCCAGGCCGGCGGCGATGGCGCGTGACACCGGGTGGTCGGTCTGCGCCGCCAGCGCGGCGCCCAGCGCACGCGCCGCGGCCTCGTCACCGGCCAGCGTCTGCCAGTGCACGAGACGCGGCCGGCCTTCGGTCAGCGTGCCGGTCTTGTCGAACGCGACGGCGCGGATGCGGCGCGCGGCTTCGAGGTGCGCGCCGCCCTTGAGCAGCACGCCGCGCCGCGCCGCCGCCGCCAGGCCGCTGGACAGCGCCACCGGCGTCGAGATCACCAGCGCGCAGGGGCAGGCGATGACCAGCAGCACCAGCGCCTTGTACAGCGCCGCGGTCCAGCCCCAGCCGGCGACGAGCGGCCCGCCCAGCGCCACCGCCAGCGCGACGGCGAACACGGCCGGCGTGTAGACCGCGGCGAAGCGGTCGACGAAACGCTGCGTCGGCGCGCGCGAGGCCTGCGCGTGTTCGACGGCTTCGACGATGCGCGCCAGCGTCGAGCGCGAGGCTGGCGCCGTGATGCGCGCCTCGACCGCGCCCGACAGGTTCAGCGTGCCGGCGAACAGCGCGTCGCCGGGCTGCTTGTCCACCGGCAGGCTCTCGCCGGTGACGGCGGCCTGGTCGACGCTGGTCGTGCCGTCCGTCAGCACGGCGTCGACCGGGAAACGTTCGCCCGGGCGCACCCGCAGCGTCTCGCCGACGGCGGCTTCGGCCACCGGCACCGTGACCCAGCCGCCGGCGCGGCGCAGCGTCGCGACCTCGGGCGCCATCGCCATCAGCGCGGCGATCGCGCCGCGTGCGCGGTCCACCGCGCGCGCTTCGATCAGCTCGGCGACGGTGTACAGCGCCATCACCATCGCCGCCTCGGGCCACTGGCCGATCGCGAAAGCGCCGACGACGGCCACCGACATCAGCGCGTTGATGTCCAGCCGGCGGCGCGCCAGCGCGGCGAAACCCTTCTTCAGCACGCCCAGGCCGGCGAGTGCGATGGCCGCGGCGGCGAGCGCCATGCCGGCCCATTCGGCGGTCTGGGAGGCCGGCAGCAGGGCGTGCAGCAGTTCGGCCGCGGCGGCCAGCGCCAGCGCCGCGCCCAGGCGCGGCAGGCCGGCGGCACGCCACCAGGGCAGCGGCGCGGCGTCGTCGGCCAGCGGCTCGGCGGCGAAGCCGGCGCGGCGGATCGCGGCCAGCGCGGCGTCGCGTGCCGCCGGTTCGGCGTCCAGGCGCAGCGTGCGTTCGGCGAGCGCGAAATGCAGCCTGCGGATGCCGGCGATGCCTTCGAGCGCGCGGCGGATCTGCGCCTCCTCGACGGCGCAGTCCATCGCCGGGATGCGCAGCTTCAGGCCGGGGCCGCCGGGGTCGGGCGTCGCGTCGGCGGGTGTCGCGCAGGCGCCGCCGCAGCAGTCGTGTTCGTGCGCGTGCCCATGGGCCTGGTCGTGCTCGTGCGCGTGGTCATGCCCGTGATCGTGCGAATGTCCGTGGGCGGCTTCCGGCGTCTGCCGGCGCCGCGTCGGCATCGGCAGAGCCACGGCCACCGGCGTGCAGCCGCAGCCTTCGCCGCAGCCGTCGGAATCGGTCTTCTTCGTGTCCATGGCGCCATTGCAGACCCTGTAGCGGGTTTAGAGTCAAGCGTCGGACACGAAAGGATGGTCATGCGCATCGGCGAACTCGCGGCGGCCTGCGGCACGCCGGTCGAAACGATCCGCTATTACGAACGCGAAGGCCTGCTGCCGGCACCGCCGCGTTCGGGCGGCAACTACCGCGTCTACGGCGACGCCGAGCTGGAGCGCCTGGCTTTCATCCGCCAGTGCCGGGCGCTGGACATGTCGCTGGACGAGGTGCGCGCGCTGCTCGCCTTCCGCGACGCGCCGCCGGCCGACTGCAGCGGCGTCAATACGCTGCTGGACGAACACATCGGCCACGTCGTGCACCGCATCGAGGAACTGCGCGCGCTGGAAGCCTCGCTGCGGGCGCTGCGTGCGCGCTGCGACACGCCGGGTGACGGCGCCGCCTGCGGCATCCTCAGTGGTCTGGGCCAGGTGGCGCTGCCCGAGGCCGCGCCGCACACCGGCGGCGTGCACGAACACGCGGCGACGCACGCGCCGCGGCGGCGCTGAAGGCGCGCGGGCTCAGCGCGGCATCGTCTCCGACAGGTAGAAGCGGGCGCTCTCCTCGGGCGGGCAGCGGCCGTAGTGCAGCACCGACTCGTGCACCAGCCAGCGCCCGTCGCGCAGCCGCCAGGCGGTGGTGCATTCGGTGACCGAGGTCGTTTCGACGAACTCCTCGTCGTCGTCGGACGCCGGTGCGGCCAGGCGGTGGCGGCTGGCGCAGAAGCTGGGCGAACCGTCGGCGGCGTAGCCCAGCGTGCGTTCGGCCGGCAGCTCGTCGTCGGCGTGGTGCTCGCAGCGTTGCGGCGGCACGACCAGCGGGCGCAGCGTGTCGGGCAGCAGCAGGTTCCAGTCCTCCGGCGGCCGGGGGGCGCAGCAGGGCGGCGGCGGGGCGGCGAGCGGGCGGGCCATCGGCATGCTCCTTCGGAGTCAGGCGACGTCGGCGTCGCCGGGATGGAACTCGACACGCACGTCGCAAGGCGGCGCGCTGTAGGGGGCGGAGCTGACCAGCAGGTCGGCCCCGGCGGCGGCGTAGGCCGCGGCGTTGCCGGCGTTGACGCCGCCGGCTGCCGCCAGCCGCGGGCGCCGTGGCAGCGACTGCAGGCGTGCGTGACTCTCGGCGACCTGCGCCGGGTTGAACTTCTCCAGCTGCAGCACGTCGGCGCCGGCTTCGGCCCAGGCCAGCGCCTCGTCGACGCTGCGCACCTCGACGACCACCGTCTTCTCGGGCTCGGCGGCGCGCAGCCGCGCCACCGTGGCCGCCGGCGCCTCGCGCAGGTAGAGCCGGTGTTCGGGGAAGACGAGCAGCGTTTCCGACAGCCCCAGCCGGTGCATCGTCGCGCCGCCAGCGCGCACCGCCTTGGCGGACAGCCACTTGGTGCCGGGCACGTTCTTGCGTGTGCAGGCCACCGGCACCGCGCGGCCGCTGTCGCGCGCCGCGGCCACCAGCGCGGCGCTGGCGGTGGCGATGCCCGAGGCCCATTCGACCAGCGTCTGCGCCGTCTTCCAGGCGGCGTGCAGCGCCGGCACCGGGCCTTGCGCGGCGAGCAGGCGTTCACCCGCCGCGACCGCACGGCCGCTGGGCACCAGGCGCCGCGCCGTGGCGCCGGCGAGCTGGAACAGGCGCTCGGCCTCCTCGGTGGCGCAGACCGTCATCGCGCCGCGTGCGCGGAACTCCAGCCGCGCCGGTGCCGCCGCCGCCAGGCCCAGCGCCTCGGTCGTCAGGTCGCCGCAGGGCACGTCGTCGTGCAGCAGCGCCAGCAGTTCGGGGTCGGGCAGGGTGTTCATCGCGGCGGTCCTCAGGCGAGCAGCGCGACGGCCTTGATCTGCGCCCAGACCGGGCGCCCCGGCACCAGCCCGAGCTGGTCGCGCGACAGCCGGGTGATGCGCGCCACCAGCGGCGTGCCGCCGGCGTCCAGGCGCAGCAGCAGGTGCGCCGGCGTGTCGGCCGGCGCCTCGGCGACGACGGTGGCGGCGACGCGGTTGAGGATCGAGCTGTCGCCCGAGGCCGACAGCGCGACGCTGACGTCGCGCGCCCGCACCTGCAGCCGCAGCCGCCGGCCGACGGGCTCGGGCCCGTGCGCGACCTGCACGCGCCCGCCGGGGAAGGCGATCGTCACCAGGCCGTAGTGCAGGTCGTGCTCGACGACGCGGCCATCGATGACGACGCCGGCGTCCTCGCCCTGCGCGGTGGGCAGGTCCAGCCGCGCCATCAGCTCGGCCAGCGGGCCGTGGGCGACGACGCGGCCGCTGTCCAGCAGCACCAGGTGGTCGGCCAGCCGCGCCACCTCGTCGGGCGCGTGGCTGACGTAGAGGATGGGCAGGTCGAGCTCGGCGTGCAGCTTCTCGAGGAAGGGCAGGATCTCGCGCTTGCGCGCCTGGTCCAGCGCGGCCAGCGGCTCGTCCATCAGCAGCAGGCGCGGGCTGGTCAGCAGCGCCCGCGCGACGGCGACACGCTGGCGCTCGCCGCCGGACAGATGCGCCGGCTTGCGCTCCAGCAGGTGGGCGATGCCCATCAGCGCGACGGCGGCGTCGAAGTCGACACGGCGATCGGCCGCCGCGATGCGCTTGCGGCCGAAGTCGAGGTTGGCGCGCACCGTCAGGTGTTCGAACAGGCTGGCGTCCTGGAAGACGACGCCGACCGGGCGCTTGTGCGTCGGCACGAAGAGGCCGCGTGCGTCGTCCTGCCAGCACTCGCCGCCGACGACGAGCCGGCCGCGGTGGCGTTCCAGCCCGGCGATGGCGCGCAGCAGCGTCGTCTTGCCCGAGCCCGACGGCCCGAACAGCGCGGTGACGCCGCGGCCCGGCAGCTGCAGATCGGCCTGCAGCCGGAAGCCGGGGTAATCGACGTCGAAACGCGCTTCGATCGGCGCACGCGGCTCGGCCGCACGTTCGACGGCCTGCGCTTCGGGGCGGCCGGCGTTCATGCCCGCCTCCGCGACGGGTTCAGCGTGTAGAGCAGCAGCAGCACCGTGAAGCTGAAGACGAGCATCACCGCGGCCAGCGTGTGGGCCTGGGCGTACTCCATCGCCTCGACGTGGTCGTAGATCTGCACCGAGACGACGCGCGTCTGCTCGGGGATGTTGCCGCCGATCATCAGCACGACGCCGAACTCGCCGACGGTGTGCGCGAAGCCGAGGATGGAGGCGGTGAGGAAACCCGGCCGCGCCAGCGGCACGACGACGCTGAAGAAGGTGTCCAGCGGCCCGGCGCGCAGCGTCGCCGCGGCTTCCAGCGGCCGGTCGCCCAGCGCCTCGAAGGCGTTCTGCAGCGGCTGCACGACGAAAGGCATCGAATAGAACACCGAGGCCACGACCAGCCCGGCGAAGGTGAAGGGCAGGCGGCCGATGCCGAGCCACTCGGTGAACGCGCCGACGGGGCCGTGCGGCCCCATCGCCAGCAGCAGGTAGAAGCCCAGCACCGTCGGCGGCAGCACCAGCGGCAGCGCGACGACGGCGCCGACCGGGCCCTTCCACCACGAGCGCGTGCGCGCCAGCCACCACGCGATCGGCGTGCCGATGACGAGCAGCAGCGCGGTGACCACCGTCGCCAGCTCCAGCGTCAGCCGGATCGCGCCCCAGTCTTCGCTGCTGAACGGCATCTATGGGCTCCGGGGCGCTTACGGTGCGGCCTGATATCCGTAGGCGCGGATGACGGTCAGCGCCTTCTCGCTCTTCAGGTAGGCCAGCCAAGCCTTGGCCGCGGGGTTGGCGGCGCCCTTGGCCAGCACCACCGCGTCCTGGCGGATCGGCTGGTGCAGCTTGGCCGGCACGATCCAGGCCGAACCGCTCTTCAGCGCGCCGTCCTCGAAGACCTGCGACAGCGCGACGAAACCGAGCGGCGCGTTGCCGGTGGCGACGAACTGGTAGGCCTGGGCGATGTTCTCGCCCTGCACCAGCTTGGGCGTCACGGCGTCGAAGACACCCAGCGCCTTCATCGTCTCGACGGCGGCGGCGCCGTAGGGTGCGGTCTTCGGGTTGGCGATGGCCACGCGCTCGAAGTGGCCGCTCTTCAGCACCGCGCCCTGGGCGTCAACGACACCCGGCTGCGCGCTCCACAGCACCAGCGTGCCGATCGCGTAGGTGAAACGGGTGCCCGGCGCGGCCTGGCCTTCCTTCTCCAGCTTGGCCGGCGTCTCGTCGTCGGCCGACAGCAGCACCTCGAACGGCGCGCCGTTGGTGATCTGCGCGTAGAACTTGCCGGTGGCGCCGAAGCTCAGCTTGGCGACGTGGCCGGTGTCCTTCTCGAACTGGGCGGCGATCTTCTGCGCCGGCGCGGTGAAGTTGGCGGCCACGGCCACCTGCACCTCCTCGGCATGGGCCAGGCTGGCGGTGAAGAGCAGGGCGGCGAGGGCGATCGGGTTCTTCATGCGGGAAAGCTCCGTGTGACGGGGGACGGGGAACGGGACAGGCGTCAGTCGTAGGTGGCCAGGATCACCGCCGAGGACTTGAACAGCGCGCCGGCGGCCATGCCGGGCACCAGGCCCAGCGCCTCGACGCTGCCGTGCGTGACGACGGCCGCGACGCTGCGGCCACCGGGCAGCGCGATGACGACCTCGTCGTTGACGATGCCGGCGTGCACCGCCGAGACCTCGCCCCAGAGCTGGTTGCGCGCCGTGACGCGCATGCCGCGCTCGGTGGTGACCAGCACCGAACTCGACTTCACCAGCGCCAGCACCTCCTGGCCGATGGCCAGGCCCAGGTTCTCGGCACTGGCCTGGGTGATGACGGCGACGATCTCGGTGGCGTCGTCCAGCGCCAGGCGCACCTCGTAGTCGACGCGGCCGTCGCGCAGGCCGACGATGCGGCCGTGGAACTGGTTGCGTGCGCTGCTGCGCATCGAGGCGCGGCGCATCAGCTGGCGGAAGGCGCGCACGTCGGACGCGCCGGCGTCGGGCAGGTGCGCGGCGACGCGGTCGAGCACCGTCTGGTACTCGCTCTCCAGCGCGCGGTACATCGCGACGACGCGCCGGCCGTAGTCGGTGAGCCGGGTGCCGCCGCCCTGGCGGCCTCCGGTGACCCGCTCGACCAGCGGCTGCGGCGCCAGGTTGTTCAGCGTGTCGATCGCGTCCCAGGCGGCCTTGTACGACAGCGGCACGGCCTTGGCGGCCTGGTTGATCGAGCCGTGGCGGTCGATGGCTTCGAGCAGGCGCACACGGGTCTCGCCCAGCGAGGCGCCGCCGTCGGTGTCCAGCGTCATGCGGGCGGCGAAGCGGGGGGGCGGCGTCGGAGTCCATCGTGTTCGGCATTTCTATGTACCGCGGTAGATAGCGAAAGCCGTGCCACCACGGCCGTCCTGCGCCCGCCGGATGCGGGCGTGGTGCGATGCCGTCGTTATGGTGGCATCGACATAGGCGTGGCCCTTAGAGTGGCTTGCATCGGGCCGACGCTGTCGGGTGCCCGACATTCTATGTAGGCAACACTACAAAAAACCCGTCAGAGCCTGCAACACAAGGGAAGCACGATGAAGATCAGCGCACGCAACGTTCTCCGCGGCACCGTCTCGGCGGTCAAGGCCGGTGCCGTCAATGCCGAAGTCCATGTCGATCTGGGGGCGGGCGATCAGCTGACGGCCATCGTCACGCTGGCCAGCTGCACCGATCTGGAGCTGGCCCCGGGCCAGCCGGTGGTGGCGCTGGTCAAGGCGCCCTGGGTCATCGTGATGACCGGCGACAGCGAGCTGAAGCTGTCGGCGCGCAACCAGCTGGCCGGCACCGTCAGCGCCGTCGAGACCGGCGCCGTGAACGCCGAGGTCGTCATCACGCTGCCGGGTGGCGCGCAGATCGCCGCCATCGTCACCAAGGAAGCCGTGAAGGACCTGGGCCTGGCGCCGGGTGTGGCGGCCACGGCCGTCATCAAGGCTTCGCACGTGGTCCTCGGCGTTCCGAAGGCCTGAGCGCCGCCCCGGCGTTTATCCCGAGGCCGGCGCCCCCGGCCCGGGCTTAGGCTGGCATCCGGCAGGCAAGGCGGCGCGCCGGTGGCGCGCGCCGCGGTTCCCCTGCCTTCGCACGATGCCCGCCACCCGCTCCTCCACCTGTCTCCGTCGCTGCGCGCCCCTGGCGCGCCGGGCTGGCCGTGTGCACGAGCGGGCCGCCGCGCTGGCGATGACCTTCGGCGGCCATCTGGCCGTCTCCGTGCGCGGGATCGCGTGCGCGCCGCCGGGCTGCTGAGCCCCGCCGCACGCTTTCAACCGTTCCCCACGGAGACATCCATGCCCGACCTGTTCCCCAATCCGATGGGGCTGCAGGGCTTCGAGTTCGTCGAGTTCGCCTCGCCGACGCCGAACGTCCTGGAGCCGCTGTTCGAGAAGATGGGCTTCGCGCTCGTCGCCCGCCACCGCAGCAAGGACGTCGTCCTGTACCGCCAGGGCGACATCAACTTCATCGTCAACCGCGAGCCCAGGAGCCTGGCCGGCTACTTCGCCGCCGAGCACGGGCCCTGCGCCTGCGCGCTGGCCTTCCGCGTGCGCGACTCGCACCACGCCTACGCGCGTGCGCTGGAACTGGGTGCGCAACCCATCGACGTGCCCACCGGGCCGATGGAGCTGCGCCTGCCGGCCATCCGCGGCATCGGCGGCGCGGCGCTGTACCTGATCGACCGCTTCGAGGACGGCAAGAGCATCTACGACATCGACTTCGAGTTCCTGCCCGGTTATGCCGACCCGGCGGCGCGCCACCCGCAGGGCCACGGCCTGCGCGTCATCGACCACCTGACGCACAACGTCTACCGCGGCCGCATGGCGTTCTGGGGCGGCTTCTACGAGCGGCTGTTCAACTTCCGCGAGATCCGCTACTTCGACATCCAGGGCGAGTACACGGGCCTGACGAGCCGCGCGATGACCGCGCCCGACGGGCTGATCCGCATTCCGCTGAACGAGGAGTCGGGCAAGGGCGGCAGCGGCCAGATCGAAGAGTTCCTGATGAAGTTCAGCGGCGAAGGCATCCAGCACATCGCGCTGCTGACCGACGACCTGGTGGCCACCGTCGACGCGCTGCAGATGGCCGGCGTGCCGCTGATGACGGCGCCCAACGACATCTACTACCAGATGCTCGACGAACGCCTGCCCGGCCACGGCCTGCCGGTGCCCCAACTGCAGGCGCGCGGCATCCTGGTCGACGGCTCGACGAAAGACGGCGACAAGCGGCTGCTGCTGCAGATCTTCTCCGAGACGCTGCTCGGGCCGGTGTTCTTCGAGTTCATCGAGCGCCGGCGCGAGGAGGGTTTCGGCGAAGGCAACTTCAAGGCGCTGTTCGAGAGCCTGGAGCGGGATCAGATTCGGCGGGGGGCGTTGAAGGTGGGGGTGTAGGGGCGCTTCTGGTTTCTTGCGTGTGAGGGTGGCGCTGTTCTGGCTTCTGGCGCTGCCTGTTCGGCTGTCCGGTTCTTCGCGTGAGTCGCGGAGTTCCTGGCGGCTCGTCCGCGAACGACTGTGGCGTGCCACGGCCACCGGGTGGCCGGTTCCGTTCATGTCCCCCGGCCCGGCTGCGCCGGGCCTCCTCCTAATACTTCACTCCACCGGCCACCCGGCGTCCGCGGCAGGGCGTGGCGCGGTCTGTTTGCTCAGGGTTCGCTGACATCCCCCCGAAGGCGGGCGGTGGGCTTGGCGGGGGACGTGGGGCGGCTCAGAATCATCTGCAACCGACGCCGCCTTTGGCGTCATTTTTACGCCTGTGGAACAGGTGGCTCGGCGAGGAGAAACTCAAGCGCAACATAGGTCTGAGTCGCGGGTTGGGCCGTTACGCGAGCGTTCAGTGTGATGGGCGGCGTTGGTGTGCCGCATACGTTGGGTCGCAAAAGTAAGCCATGAATCGTCTCCGAAAAGTAATTGCCGCCGTGGCGCTGGCAGCATTTCCACTGATATGCGCTGCAGAGGGAGTTCAGCTTGGTTCGCTCCAACTGGATCTGCCTGAAGGCTTCAGCGTACGCAGCGCCAAGCAGCCATTCGAGCTCGCTGGGCCAACGGGAGAGAAGGTTCTCGTCACGGTCATGCGATCAAAGGCAGATACATCTGGGGAGCCCAATCCTGATGAGCAAGCCAAGACGGTCTCGTTTGGCAGTGGCTTTCTGCGCAAGCAGGCAGAGCGAGCCGGAAAGCTCGTCTTGCCATCCGCGAACGAGACCCTGACTGACGGGAGTATCCTTGCCTATATCGGCTCCGAAACCTCAGGTCTATTCTCGTCCGGCTACTTCCTGCAGTACATGCTTGTATCCCCAAGCGGCCGGCTTGCCTTCATCACCGTCGAGGGCAAAGGCAATATTGATGACTATCATGCCCGGTATCTTGCGGTCCTGGGCAATGCAACTTGGCTGCCGTAGGTGGAGTGCGGTCTAACCGACCGTTGAAGAACTGATCGCGGGCACGTCCCGGCCGACAAGATGCGGCACCTCGAAGTCATGCATCAGTCTGCTGCGGCTGCACCGGCGACAGAACAGGCAGGACTATATGGCTCGATATGCGCGCATAGGGCTGTCGGCCAAAATCTCGTGCGGGCGGATGCTGTTTTGTGGTGAGCCTCAGCTCGTCGGGTCTCAATAAAAAAATGCAGTTGCGTCGCTACAAGTGTCCTCATTGCGGCTCGGCACTGGAGAGAACGGTCGTGCATCCCGCCTGGCTCAGCCTTGAGGCGAAAGGCCCAGAGTTTCAGATGCCATTGTTGCCGGTGATCGGGGCAATCGTTGTTCTTGGGCTTGGCTTCGCGCTTATCCACCCCGCACTGTCCTTGCTTGTCATCTACGTATTCGTCCATTGGCTGTACTGGCGCTATTACAGCTTCCTTCATTGCAGTTCATGCGGGCGCTTCTACTTTGGCGGGCAGATTTCCGGAAAGCCGCATGAGACGCTTCCGTGGACCGGAGCTGCGATTCGTCGACTTGCCATCAAAGTCGGCATCGCAGGCGGCATCATCGGAGTCATCTTTGCTCCACTCTATATTCTTGAAATCCGATCCATGGGCAACTGCAAGAAGGAGTGTGCTCTCGGGGGTGGTGAAGCAGCTTTGCGAGGGTTTCGGGGCGATTGCATCCAAGTTCCGGGTCCTCGGTGAGGTCTCGTATCTTCCCAGGGGCCGAGGTGAGCAGCGATGAGATGCGCGGTGGATACGCCTCACGATATAGGGATGTAACCGCGCGGCTTGCGCGTTTGCCCAAGGCCAACGAAGTCGGCTCCGATATCGGGCCGCAGGGCTAAGATCCAGGCGCTCGTCTGCAAGGAAGGGATGAATGAACGACTTTCCGCTCGCCAAGGCCTTCACGCTGCTGGAGCCGGGGCCGGTCGTTCTGGTCAGCATCAGCGACGGCCGTCGGCACAACGTCTTGACGATCACGTGGACGATGGTGCTGGACTTCACGCCCCGATTCGCCATCACCTCCGGCCCCTGGAATCACTCGTATGCCGCGCTCGAGAAGTCGAGGGAATGTGTGATCGCGGTTCCCACGGTCGACCTGATCGACACGGTTCTGGCCGTCGGAACCTGCTCCGGTTTGGACGTGGACAAGTCGCATCGCCGGGCGCTGCAGCGCTTCGCAGATTGCAGCCGCGTCGGCCGCGTCGTTCTTGCCGCGGCGCCCGCTCATGCGGTAGGGCACGACGAACTTGGGTGCCATCAGTCGCACCGTGTGGCCGAACTCCTGGAAGCGGCGCGCCCAGTGGTGCGCACCCGAACAGGCTTCCATGCCGATGGTGCATGGCGGCAACTTGGCCACCGCTTCGAGCAATTGGTCGCGGCGCACCGCCGGGCGCACCAGCGCAGGCCTGCCGCGCTCGTCGACACCGTGCAGGGCAAACACGTTCTTGGCCAGATCGATGCCGAGAAACAGAATCGTCATGGACATCTCCTTGCGTCAGCCGGGTGGAGGATGAGATTTCGCAACCCCATCGTCGTATCGGGCGGCCGTCCTTGCCTGAGGGATAACCTCGGGCGGGTGGGACGCTATGGGGGTGTCCCTTTCATTCGTTAGGCCTCATGCCAACACACCCGCGCTTGCTACCCATCGCCCCTGTCCGCACCTATGTCTAGGCGCTCGCGCTGGGAACCGAAGCCGCTCTTGGATGAGAACCCCTGGTCCTTGGTGCCAAGCGTTGGGCTCAGCGCAATGGCGGGCTGGCTTATGCAAGTCGGTCTTGTCACAGTAGCCATTCTCGTCCACGTCAGCGTGGAGAGGACTCTGGGGCAATTGGCCTTTGCTTGGTTCTGCTCCGCATGGTCGTTGCGGTACCTGACGCAACGGCTCGGTGGACGGGAGGCGCAATTTGGTGTGTCACGCGTCTCGTCCGAGTCTTCTTTTCAGGAGCGGCTACTTATGGACACCGCCGTGTTGGCGGCGTTTACCATATCCGCCCTGGCTCTGTTCTTCGGCGTCGACGGTTGGCGCATGTTCCTTGCTGCCCTATGAGGCTTAATAAATCCATCGCGGCTCACGTCGAAATTTAGGCGCCAATGACACGCGACGAGGCAATGCAGGCAATTCGAGCATCGGTGGCGCTTGGTAGCGTCACGCCACTATTCGAGCTCGATAGAGACGCTGAGATTGAGCGCCTCACGGCTGACTTGGTTGCGTCTGCCATTGAGCCCGCTGCCGCCACAATTTTGGGCGTCGCACAAAATGATTCCGGCCTTAAGCAGCTCGTCGCACAAGACCCTCCGCTTGTCATCGCGCGCTCCGGCGACAACTGGTTGGGCTATCTCCCCGGTGTCAAGGAGTTCTTCCTGGCCTACGGGCCGCACCCGGGGCGGCTCAATGCGCTTGGTTTCCACTCTTCCGATGCGCTGGCGGAGTGGCGGGGCTAGTGGCAACCTTGGCGTCTAGCGTTTCGCTCAAGTGGGCCACATCAATCGCGAAGCGATTGATGTGGCCGTTTATCTCCAGTGTTAGGATTTGCATGCGACCAATAACCTATTGCACCGCCACCGCAGCACTGCTGTGTGGATGCATGTCGACGAAGCCGATTGATGACCTCGGCTTCGAACGCGTCGCATCGTTGGAGTCGCTCGCCGGTTGCTACGAAAACCGAGCGCATGTCGGAAAGGGCGTCGGCCTCATGTTCTTGAGCTCCATCATTTGGCCCGACTCCAAGCTTCCACACGGTGACATCACGGCGGTGGAGGTGCGGTCGCTCATGGATGACAAGGTTTCTGTCTCGGCACATACCTCAAATGGAGTCATCAAGGAGCAAGTCTTCGCATCGGGCCGAGACTTCACCTTTGAGTCCGGTCAAGTGAGGCTGACTCGTCCATTTGGCTCCGCTGCCAGTGAGTCTGGTAATGTTTTCATAGGCGTCGGAACTCAGACGAATAAACTGGGGATTGATTCGGATGGGAATGGACGTGCAGTGAGTTCCGCGTCCTTTGCTGGGACAGCCTTTCTGGTCATCCCGATTGCCGGTGGCGTTAGTGATGTGGGCCGCTTCACTCGGAATCGAGCTCTTTGTGTCCAGCACGGGCAGTGACCGAGGCCGTACAAGTCCGCTCCCATGGGAGACCTGACTCCAGGATCGTGATGGACATCTGCTTGCGTCAGCTTTCACATATCAACCCTTGGTCCGCCATGCGTCGCTCACTATTCGCGCTCGTCCTCTTCTCTGTCGGTGTCGCAAGTGCGCAGCCCGCTGACTGCCGGCACGGGTTGGAGGCCCTTCAAGCGAACCGGCCAGCGGAGGCAATTGATCCGCTCTCGCAATGCCTAAAGCAACAGTTGCCCGCTCGGGCGAGAGCCTTCGTGCTGCAGGCTCGAGCGAATGCGTATGCGGACATGAAAGAGTGGGCCCTTGCCGCTGAGGATCAGCGCCAATCCACCTTCGAAGAGAAACCCAAGGATGCGTGGCCGCACATCATGCTTGGGGCATACCTCAGGGAGGCCGGGAGGCTCGACGAGTCGCTCGAGGCGCTGCGAGCGGCGATGCAGTTCGACGAGGATGGTCCAGGATCCGGGCCCGGGATGGCGGTGCACTATCACACCGCCAGGACCCTGCATGAGATGGGGCGATACAGCGACGCGATTGAGGCCATGACCAGCGGGATACCAAAGCAGCCCGACTACGGCTACGCCCTATACCAGCGTGCGCTGTCGTATGAGGCTCTCGGCGACAGAGTCCAAGCAAAACGCGATTTCTTTCGTGCGGCGGAGTTGGTGCCCAAAGAAGGCTATGAACCAAAAGTTGCTGCCAAGCTAATTGAGTATGGATTCACTGTGAAGGTCAACCCCGAGTGACGTCGCGTGCCTTTCAAAAATGGCGTGGTCCGCAGTGATGTGCGAAATAGATTCCGGCTTTTGCGCCAAGCTCGATGATGGTCCATCGAGGTCCCGGGGAGCCGGGGCCAGTGCGCACTGTCTGCGGGAACAATCGAACGTTGCGAAATAGCATCAGTCGTTGAGCCACACCGTCATGCCCATCCGCACCCTCGCCCTGCTGCTCTGCCTGCTGTTCACGCTCCTCCCGGCCCGCGCGGCGGAGACCAGCAAGGCCGACGTGCTGTCCTTCGTGCTGCTGTCGGAGCCCAGGCTGCCCGAGGCGAAGGCGTTCCGCGCCCAGGTCGAGAAGCGTCTGGCCGGGCGTCTGGCGATCACCGGCATGGAGGCCGATGGGCGCGACGTCATCCTGCTGCGTGTGGCCGGCGGCACCGTCATGGTCGGCCTGATCGACGCGCCGCTGCCCAAGGGCCAGATCGACGATCTGTGTGCTGCCGCCTGGTATTGGCGCCAGGCGTGCCAAGCCACGGCCGGTCACCGGGCTCACGTGGCCGTCAGCGTTCTCGGCACGGGCCTCGACAAGCTCGACGCGTCGCTGCTGCTCACCGACGTGGTCGCCTCGCTGATGGACGGCAACGCGATCGCGAGCTACTGGGGCGCGAGCCTCCAGTCGCGCGACGCCTTCCTGCGCCAAAGCGCCGCCACCAACCGCGACCAGCCGCCGGCATGGCTGTGGATCAACTTCCGGGTCAGCCGTGATGCCGAGCGCGGGTTTTCGGTGTCGACCCAGGGCATGGAGCAGTTCGACCTGCGCGAGATCGAGGCCAAGGACGTCAACCGCCCCGGCCTGGAAGTGTTCGTGCTCCTGCAGGGCATGGCGCAGTACTTGATCTCCAAGGGCCCCGTCATCCAGGACGGCGAGACCATCGGTGATTCGCCCGCCCTCGGCATCCGCGTTCACCAAGGCCCGTCCTATTGGCGTGACGGCGTGACCGTCTATCGGGTGACGTGGCCCCAGGCGGCGGGTGCGGGGGTGCGGTGAGAGTCCATTCCGCCTGTTCCTCATCCCACCAGCGCCCCGCCATGACCCGCCTGCTCCTCGCACTCGTCGTTCTCGTGGCCGGCTGCCAGACCGCGCCTCCGCGTCCCCGCCTGGTCGCGCCACCGGAGGCGACGGCGCTGTCGTTCGCCTTCGTCGATGCTCGCAGCCAACTGCGGCTGGTCACGACGCAAGAGCAGGACTCGCTCGGCACCACGGTCTTCTTCGGTGACGACGCGTTCACGCGGCCGCCGTCGGTGCTGGTCGGCAACTGGCTGCAGGACCGTGCCGGCACCGCGTTGGCCGGCAAGAGGGTCGAACTGAAGGAGCTCAAGGTCCAGGTGTTCCAGCCGGCGGCGGGCAACAGCAGTCTCGCCTCGGGCCCGGCGCCGTTGCCGATGCCGGTGGACGCCGCCGGCTCCGGCAGGTCGGCCGTCGTCGGCAGCCTGCTGGCGCCGGTCGTCATCGACTACATCGCGCGGCGCTCGCGGTCCTCGCTCGTCTCGGCCAGGATCGAAGCGACGGTCGACGGCGTGCCGGTCGTCGGGCTGTCCCGTCAAAGCCTCACCGGCCACATCGCCGGAGACGACATCCACCAGGTGCTCTTCGAGGCCCTCGACGACTTGTCGCGTGACGCCGGGCGTCTTTGAGACATGCCGCAACGCCCGCTCTCGCGCCGCCATTGGCTGCTGCTCTGTTCCGCCGCACTGGCGTCCTGCGCCACCGAGTTCAAGCCCTACGTGCCGCCGGTCGACCTGCCGCTGCAGGACGCGCCGCCGGGGCAGGCCCTCGTCTACCTCCTGCGTGCGCCGCACGACTCGAAGCTCGTCCGGGTGGTCGAGGGCGATCGCCATCTGGCGACGCTGGACTCGGGTACCTACACGGTGATCAGCCTGCCGCCCGGCCGCCACCTGTTGCGCACCGCCGCCGGCCTGCCGGTGTTCGGGGAGATGGCGCCGCCGCTGGCCGTCGAGCTGGCGCCAGGCTCGCGCCGCTTCTTCGCCCTGTCCGGTGTGTCGACCCGCTTCGTCCACGGCTTGCCGCTGCCGGAACTGGAAACGGCGCCGGGCAGCCGCCGCTGGACGGAGGTCACCGAACTCGACGCGCAGGGCCTGATGTCGATCGGCCGGCTGGTGATGCCCGAGGCCGGCGCGCTGTGAGCTCCCGCACGTCGGATCGTGGGCGTTGAACCGGCAGGAAGCTCCGGCTGCACCTACGTCCGGTTGATCGAAACCCCGCCGTCCACCAGCATCGCCGCCCCGGTCATGAACGACGACGCTTCGGAGGCCAGGAAAAGCGCGCTCTGCGCCAGTTCCTCCGGGCTGGCCAGTCGTTTCAGCGCATGGAGGTCGGCCACCCGGCGCAGTTGCTCGGGTGTCGAACTCATCTGGCGCCCCATCGCGGTGTCGGTGCCGCCCGGGAGCAGCGCGTTGACGCGGATGCCGACCGGGCCGAGTTCTGCGGCCAGCGCCTGGGTCAGCCCGACGATGCCCGCCTTGCTGGCGGCATAAGCGGCAACGCCCGGGAAGCCGACGGTGTGGCCGACGAAGGTCGACGTGAAGACGATGCTGCCGGCGCCACGTTTCTTCATCGCGCGGATCTGGTGCTTGGCGCCGAAGAACGCGCCCGTCAGGTTGGTGTCGAGGGTCTGGCGCCAGCCCTCTGCCGAGACGGTGTCGCTCGGCCCCATCTCGCCCAGCGTGCCGGCGTTGTTGAAGGCGATGTCCAGACCGCCGAAACGCTCCTCCGCCAGGGCGACCAGGCTTTCCGCGAAGCCTTCGTCACTCGCGTCGCCGGCGAGATACTCGGCGCGTCCGCCGCGGCTGCTGATTTCCTTCGACACCCAGTCCAATTCGTGGCGGCGCCGTGCCCCCAGGACGACGGCCGCCCCGCAGGATGCGAACAACAACGCCGTCGCGCGCCCGATCCCGGAACTGGCGCCCACGACGATCGCCACCTTGCCGTTCAAGTCATGCATCGGTCTGCTCCTGCAAAAAGTGGCTTGCAGTCTGGTCGTGGCTCGACGCGGCGTCGCGCCGGAATCGGACATGCAATTCGGTGAGCTGTCCGTGATGCTCGGACGGGAGCAGGTCGGCGGCGCTGCACCGGAATAGCCGATCTACTGGTCGTCGGCGCGGCGGCAACGGTTATTCCGCCGGAGTTCGCGAACATGACGGACGCGCTTGCCGCTGCGGTGCCGCCTCGATAGGCTGCTGGGACATTTGACGCCGAGGGCGGCGCGTCAGGTTGCACGCCACTGCACAGTGGCGGTCTTCTGCGCTTCGTGGCGCCGCGCACTTTTCAACTGCTTCCTCGGTCGCCTGACATTCCCCATCATCAGAGCAAGGCTGGCCGTTTCATGATCAATCGTCGTTGCTTCCTGGGTGCTTCGCTGGGTGTTTCCGCATTGGCGGCGGGGTGTGACTCGCTGCCCCTGCAAGGCGAGAAGGAGGCGGTCATCACGCCCGGCAAGGGGTGGCTGTTCTTTTCCCTCACGGCTTCCGAAGGCAAGCCCACGATCAGTACGTGGTTCTATTTCCGCAAGAAGGGCGATGAAGCGTCGCAGCGCTTGAAGTCGAACGATGTCGCGTTTTTCGTCAGGGACGATGACTTTCCCGAGCTTCCGGATCGACTCGGGCGCGCGCAGGCGTTGATGCTCGAGCCGGGGGAGTACGAGATGTTCACCTGGACGATCTATATTCCGACGATGGGAGGCTATGGCTATATCTCGCCGCGAGAGAAACTGCCAGTCTTGACCTTCACCGTCGAAGCGGACAGGGCGACGTACATCGGTGCGCTGCATATCGAGACGCTGATGGGGAAGAATATTTTTGGCTTGGCGATCCCCGGTGGCGGGCTGCCGGAATGCTCGGACCAGTTCGAGCGTGACCTCGGAATCATTCGCCGGAAGAATCCTGGCCTGGCTGCGCTGCCGGTGGACAAGCAGGTGCTGAATATCGGCGCCTGGACCAGGAACTGACCTGCAACGACATTTCCGCGCTCTCGGTGGTCGCGGCAATCTTGATCGTTCACTGTCGTTCGAACCGTTGCCAGTGCCCGGGGGCCCCTGGGCTGGCGCCAGCGACACCTGCACCATGACCGCGCGCACCCCGGCCCGTGGCTCCCTCCGCCAGCAGGCTCGCACCGTCGCCTTGCTGCTCCTGGCGGTGTTGGCCGTTGCCGGCTGTGGCACCGACCCGTCTCGCCGGCCGGTGCCCGAGACGGTGACTGTCGACCCGGACAACCCGAAGCGGGCGCGGTTCGTGGTGCATGGCGACCCTGGCTTGAAGAAGTACCCCGAGATCCAGGCGCTGCCACTTGCGGCCAGCGAGCGAATCCGCGAAGGCATGCGCCGCCATGCGGCGGATCTTCTGGTGGAGCGCGGTTGGTGCCCGCACGGTTTCACGGGCCCCGACATCGTCCGGGCCTACGAGTACGCACGGCTGACCAGCCATTTCTTCGTGGAGTGCACGGGATGAACCGCGAGGGCTCCCCGCAGCCGCACCCTGCCGGCGCCACGCACTCGCGATGGCGGCCGTGGCCTTGCGGCGCGCTGCTGCTTGCTGTGCTGTTGCAAGGCTGCGCCAACTGCCACGACGCGCGCGTGCTGCGCGTGGAACCGGTCGGCGCCGTGTCGCCTGCCGTGACGGCCCTGCAGCCGCAGCCCTACTTCCTGAACCTGCAGCTCGAGCCCGAAGCGGAGATCCATCTCTCCCGGTGCCCTGGAGAGCCCTTCGGAACCCTTTGCATGACCGTTCTGGCGCCCGAGGGGCGGCGGCTGCAGCTGCAGCGCGCCGAGCTGCCCTATGTCTCCGAGGCAGCGCCCGGTCAGGCTGGAACGCTGGCGTTGTCGGAGGCCTCGTACCAGGTCTTCTGCCTCGACAAGGCCAACGGCGAGCGCCGCTGCAGCTCGTCCGAAGACATGCCGACGGCGGGTGCTTCCCGGGTCCGGCTGTACGGCATGGCCTACATCGGCGGCGAGCACTTTGAGGTCTTCAAGTACTCCTTCGCGCCCACGTCACCGTTCGTGGGTGCGGCCGACAGGAGCGGGCCTGACTTCCTGCGCCTGTTCGTCAAGACCGAGAACTGGCGGCAGTACGTCTTCGTCATCGTCGGCGAGCCGTTCGCCGTGGCCGATCCCCTCGTGCTCTCGCTTCCCGGCCTCCGCATCGACGACCGCCTGATCCCGTTGCCGCGTGTGCGCGCCGCCGCCGCGACCGAGCAGGTCTGCAGCGTGCGCCAACTGATGTGATCGCCCGGTCATCCGCCGATCGGCCCGCCGGTGATGCCCGAGCCCGGCGCGCCGTGAGCCCCGGCTCCTCAACCCTGGAGTCCTGACGATGCACGTCGCCGTCCTGCTCTACCCCGGCTGCATCTTCTTCGAGATCGCCCTGGCCGCCGAGACGCTGGCCGGGCGCTGCACGCTGAGCTACTACACGCCGGATGGCGAACCGCACCGTGCGTCGAACGGCGCCACGCTCGTGCCGGCGGGCGGCCTGTCGGCCTTGAAGTCGGCCGCGCTGCAGGCCGTGCTGGTGCCGGGCGGCGACCCGCGCTCGCTGATGCTGCCGGTGCCGCGCGCCAGCGAGGCCTTGCGTGCGCAGGCCGCCGCCGGTGCGCTCGTCGCCGGCATCTGCGCCGGCAACCTGGTGATGGCCGGAGCCGGGCTGCTGGTCGGGCGCCGCGGCACGCACAACTACACCGCCGAACACGCGCCGCCCGAGAAGGTTGCCGCGACGCGCCACTTCTGGGACGGCATGCAGTTCGTGCGTGCCGACCTCGTGCAGGACGGCCGGCTGATCACCGCCCAGCCCTGGGCCTACCGCCAATACGCGGCCGCGGTGGCGCGCACGCTGGGCGTGCTGGACGAGCGGGAGGCCCGGGACCTGGAGACCTACGTCACGCGCCGCTCCTGCGGTGGCGGCCCCGGCCCGGCCGAGGCTTGAGGCCGACGCGCCTGCCGCCAGGCCCCGCGATGCTCGGCCGCCCGGATGAACCCGTGCGGCCAGGGCGCTTGGACGCCCTGGGGGCGCCGTCTTAGCCTCCGGGGGCCGGCCGCTTCTCCGGCCGGCCCCCCAGGAGCCCGCATGATCGTCACCACCACCCCCAGCGTCGAAGGCCGCAAGATCAGCCGCTACTGCGGCATCGTCACCGGCGAAGCCATCCTCGGCGCCAACGTCTTCAAGGACCTGTTCGCCGGCATCCGCGACATCGTCGGCGGGCGCTCGGCCACCTACGAACGCGAGCTGCAGCGCGCCCGCGACATCGCGCTGGCCGAGCTGGAGGAGCGCGCCCGCGCCGCCGGCGCCAACGCCGTCGTCGGCATCGACCTCGACTACGAGGTGCTCGGCCAGGGCAACGGCATGCTGATGGTCTCGGCCAGCGGCACGGCGGTGGTGCTGGAGTAGCCCGCACGGCCCCGCCGCGCGGGGCTTGACTTCGAGTGCACTCGAAGCCCCACGATGCGGGCATGAACCTCGAAGCGCTTTCCATCGGCGAGATCGCCCGCCGCAGCGGCGTGTCGGCGCACACGCTGCGTTTCTACGAAGCCGAAGGCATCCTCCAGCCCGCCGGCCGCGCCGGCAACGGCCACCGCCGCTACCGCGACGAAGACCTGGCCTGGCTGGCTTTCGTGCTGCGCCTCAAGCACACCGGCATGCCGCTGGCGGAGATCCGCCGCTACGCCGTGCTGCGCGCGCAAGGCGAGGCGACGACCGGCGATCGCCTGGCGATGCTGGAGCGCCACCGCCAGCGCCTGGCCGCGCAGATCGACGAGCTGCAGGCCAGCGCCCGCGCGCTGGACGACAAGATCGGCCACTACCGCGGCCTGCTGGCCGCCACCGGGGAGCGCGCATGACGACGAGCACCACACAAACGCCCGAAGCCTCGCGCTACGCCCGCGGCTGGGACAAGCTGCGCGAGATCGACGGCCAGGCCGGCGAGCGGGTCGTGCAGGCGCTGGCCGACATCGCGCCCGACTTCGCGCGCCTGTTGATCGAGTTCCCGTTCGGCGACGTCTACACCCGAGCGCAGCTGGACCTGAAGTCGCGCGAGATCGCCACCGTCGCCGCGCTCACCGCGATGGGCCACGCGACGCCGCAGCTCAAGGTGCACGTGCACGGCGCGCTCAACGTCGGCTGCACGCGCGAGGAGGTCGTCGAGGTCATCGTGCAGATGGCGGTCTACGCCGGCTTCCCGGCCGCGCTGAACGGCCTGTTCGCGGCCAAGGAGGTGTTCGCCGAACGGGACCGGGAGGCGGCGGGCGGCGTCGAGTGAAACGTGGCGGGCCGTCGCTGCCCGGACGGCGTGAATCCCGTCGCGTCCGGTCGTCCCCGCGGCGACAATGAACCGCCGTTCACGCGTCCTCTGAAGGAGGCCCACGATGCAACGCTACGACCCCGACTTCGCGCCCGACCCCGCGCAGTGGCTCGAGCTGGACGAAGGGCTGCGCATCCAGCTGGCCGAGCAGTACCACCGCAAGGCCGGCATTCCGCTGCCCAGCGTGCGCGCGCACGCCGTGTTCCACGCGATCATCGAGAACCAGCTGGCGCTGGGCGTGCCCGCCGTCGTCTCCGCGTTCTCGCGCCTGCTCGGCCAGGGGCTGGACCGCCACGAAGCCGTGCACGCCGTCGGCTCCGCGCTGGCCGAGCATTTCTTCGAGCTGATGCAAAGCCGCGGCGGCACGCTGGCCGAGGCTTCGCAGGCGCGTTACGAGGCCGCGCTGGCGCAGCTCGACGGCGAGGAGTGGCGGCGCCGCCAGGGGCTGTAGGGCGGCTGGCGCTTTCGTCGCGCGCCGCCAAAATGCCCCGATGGCCATCGAACTGAACAAGCAGGACCGCCAGCAGGCGATCGCGTCGATCGAGCGCTGGTGCCACGAGAACCTCGACGAGCCGGTCGGCAACGTCACCGCCGCCGGGCTGCTCGGCTTCTTTCTCGACGAGATCGCACCCTCGGTCTACAACCAGGCCGTCGCCGATGTGCAGCAGCGGCTGCAGGCGCGCGTCGCCGAACTCGATTTCGAGGTCCACGAAGACGAGTTCGGCTACTGGAAGAAAAACGACAAGCCGCGCAAGAACCGGCCTTGAGACGGCGCGCCGCACGATGATGATCGAAGCCCTGGCCACGCTGCCCCACCCCGACTGGCTGCAACTGCGCCAGGCCTTGTGGCCCGACGCCGACGCGGCCGGGCACCTGCACGAGATGCAGTCGCAGCTCGCCGAGCCCGGGCGCTACTCGCAGTTCCTGGCCCGTGACGACGACGGCGCCGCGCTCGGCCTGGCCGAGGCCTCGATCCGGCGCGACTACGTCAACGGCACCGACACGAGCCCGGTCGGCTTCCTCGAGGGCCTGTACGTCGTGCCCGAGGCGCGCCGGCAGGGCGTCTCGCGTGCGCTGGTCGGCGCTGTCGCCGCCTGGGCGCGCAGCCGCGGCTGTGCCGAGCTGGCGTCGGACACGGCGCTCGACAACCTCGCCAGCCAGGCGCTGCACGAGCGCCTGGGTTTCGAGGAGACCGAGCGCGTGGTCTTCTACCGCCGCTCGCTGGCTGGGCTGCCGGCGGTGGCGGCCGTCGCCGGCGAAGACGTGCCCAACCCGCTGCACGAGGTGCAGGCCGTGTGTTTCGACTGGGGCGGCACGCTGATGTCGGAGCAGGGCCCCGAGGACACGCCGATGGGGCTGTGGCCGCAGGTGCAGGCGCTGCCGGGCGCCGCCGAGGCGCTGGCGCTGCTGGCCGGGCGGCTGCCGCTGGCCATCGCCACCAACGCCACCGTGTCGCGCCGGCCGATGATCGAGCTGGCCCTGCGCCGCGTCGGCCTCGGGCGCCACTTCGCCGACGTCTTCTGCTTCACCGAACTCGGCCACCGCAAGAACGAACCCGAGTTCTGGGACGCCGTCGAACGCCGCCTGGGCGTGCCGCGCGAGCGCATCGCGATGGTCGGCGACTCGCTGGAGCACGACGTGCGGGCGCCGCGGCGCTTCGGCGTGCAAGCGGTGTGGCTGAACCCGGCCGGCGCCGCAGCCGGTGATGGCGACGAGGTGCCGGTGGTCGCCGACCTGCCGGCGTTTGCGCGCTGGGTGATCCTGGCGTCCTGAAGGCGGAAAGAGCGCGCGTGACGCTGCCCACGCCGGCGCTCGAGGTCCGCTCCGCGCGGCCCGAAGACCGCGCGCTCGTCGATGCGATGATGGTCCCGTACCTGCGCGGCTTCGGCGCCGAGGGGCCGTACCCGGGGCTGGAGCGCTACGGGTCCGATCCGCGCTGTGAGGCCTTCCTGCTCTGGTTGGACGGCGCAGCGGCCGGCTTCGCGCTGCTGGAGCAGGTGGACGCCGGGACCACCGAGCTGGTGGAGTTCTACGTCGCCGCCCAGTACCGTCAGCAGGGCTGCGGGCGCCGCGCGGCCGACAGGCTGTTCGCGCTGCGGCCGGGCCGCTGGCGTGTCGGCGTGCGGCAGGACAACGGCGCGGCGCTCGTCTTCTGGCGAGCGGTGCTGACCGGCAAGCCGGGGCTCACAGTACGCGAACATGCGCGGCCGCCGGCGTGGATCTACGAGTTCGACGCCTCTGTCTAGCCGGGTTGCCACGATGGAACTCCTGACCTCCGACCACTTCGTCCGCCTCGCCAACCCCGGCGTCGAGTCGTGGCAGCTACTGTCCCCGCACAACTCCGCGTCGACGCGGCTGACGATCACGCGTGTCGTGCTCGCGCCCGGCGCCGAGCAGCCGCGCCATCTGCACGCGGCCTCGGAGCAGGTCTGGGTGGCCGTCGCCGGCGAAGGCACGCTGCTGCTGGCCGACGGTGCCACCGCGGCGTTCGTGGCGGGTCAGGTCGCACGTTTTGCCGATGGCGAGCTGCACGGCCTGCACAACACCGGCGCCGAGCCCTTCGTCTACCTCTCGGTGACTTCACCGCCGCTCGACTTCTCCGCGGCCTATCAAGAGCGGGGCTGAGATGACGACGCTGATTCAGATGGCGCTGGCCGTGCGCGACGGCCACGCCTCAGATCGTGCCGCTAGCGTGCGAACGGGTTGAACACCGGCACGCCCAGCGCGTCGAAGTCGGCGACGTTGCGTGTCGCCACCGTCAGGCCGTGCACCTGGGCGGTCGACGCGATCATCGCGTCTTCGTACAGCGTGTTCGAGCGCCGGTGCATCAGCCGCGCCCAGGCGCGGAAGGTCCTGGCGTCCATCGGCAGCACCTGGAACGAGGCCGCGATCATCTCCAGCCAGGCCTCGATCTCCGCGGCCTTGGCGGCGTCCTGCTCGCGCGTCAGCTCGATGCCGGCCTGGATCTCGCCGATCGTCACCGCCGACAGATGCACCTGGGCTTCGTCCAGCCCGCGCAGCCACGCCAGCACGGCGCCGTGCGGCCTGGGCTTGCGCAACTCCGAGACGACGTTGGTGTCGAGCAGGTACATCGCCGTCAGCGCGCGGCGCTCGGCGTGCGGCGGCGGGCCGCGCCGCGGCTGGGCAGCAGCAGATCGCCGCGAGCCTCGTCGCACAGCAGCAGTTCCTTCAAGGACGGGCGCGCGCCCGCCTGCAGCCGCCGCCATTCCTGCACCGGCACCAGCACCGCGGCCTCGGCACCGCGTTTGGTCACCATCTGCGGGCCTTCGGCCAGGCAGGTTTCGAGGAACTCGCTGAAGCGTGCCTTGGCGTCCTGGACAGGCCAGTGCTTCATGGTCGACTCCTTCAAACCAGTGTGCTGACCAGTTTAGCGGCTGTGGCAAGCTTCAATGACTCACCTGTCGCCGCCCCTGCACCGCTCGATTTCTCCCCGCCCCATCGCGGGCAAGACCGGGTTGATGACGCTGCTCGAACAACTGGCCTCCGGCGCGATCACGCTGCGCCCCGCCGTGCTCGCCGACGCGCCGGCCGTCTACGACGCCCACCGCGACTCGGTGCTGCATCTCTGTGCCGAGGCCTACACGCCGGCGCAGATGGCGGCCTGGTTCGAGGGCCGCAGCGCCGCCATCCACCACCCGGGCATCGAGGCCGGCCGGATGACGCTGGCCGAGCGTGACGGCCGCGTGCTCGGCTTCTGCGCCGCCGTGCCGGGCGAGGTGACGCTGCTCTTCGTGCGCCCCGAGGCCGCCGGCAGCGGCCTGGGCGGGCATCTGCTGCACGTCGCGGTGCTGCGCGCCCGGCAAGGCCACGACGGGCCGGGCGACGCGCTGCACGATCTGCAGCACTACGCCCGCCACGACGCGCTGCCGCTGGGCCTGGTGGCCCGGCTCGACGGCCATCCCTGCGGCTTCATGGCGCTCAAGCGTGAAGGGCTGGCTTCGCTGCCGGAACTCGGGCCGTGGGTCGGCGCGGCGGTCGTGCACCCGGGCCTGCGCCGTCTGGGCATCGGCCGCGCGCTGTTGCTCGAGCTGCAGCGTCGCGCCGCGGCACTGGGCGAGACGCGGCTGTACTGCGCCACCGCGTCGGCCGCCTCGCTGCTGCAGCGCTGCGGCTGGCGCCGGCTGCGGTGCGTCGAGCACGGAGGCGAGACGCTGGAGCTGTACGACAAGCCGCTGGGCGGCTGATCCCCGGGTCGTGCGCCCCGCGCTTTCGCACGGCCGGTCCTGCGGCTAGGCTGCGGGCCGACTCCGCCGGAGTGTCCCGATGCCATCCAACCAGTTGCCCGAACAGCTCGAGACCGAGCGCCTGCTGATCCGCGTGCCGCGCCCCGGCGACGGGCCGGTGTTCAACGTGGCGGTGCACGAGTCGCTGCCGCAGCTCGCGCCCTGGCTGGGCTGGGTGACGCCGCCGCCGACGCCGGCGCAGTCCGAGGCCAGCTGCCGCCGCTTCCACGCCCGCTGGCTGCTCAACGAGAGCCTGGTGGTCTTCTTCTTCCTGAAGTCCTCGGGCCGCCTCGTCGGCGGCAGCGGCCTGCATGACGCCGACTGGACGCTGCGCCGCTTCGAGATCGGCTACTGGTGCCGCGCCGGCCACGAGGGCCGGGGCCTGATGACCGAAGGCGTGCGCGCGCTGGCCGAGCACGCCCTGGGCGAACTGGCCGCCAACCGCGTCTTCATCACCTGCGACGAACGCAACGTGCGCAGCTGGAAGCTGGCCGAACGCGCCGGCTTCCGCCACGAAGGCACGCTGGTCAACGAACGGCTGGACCTGCAGGGGCGCTTGCGCACGACGCGCATCTACGCGCGCACGCCGCCGCCGCCCTGATCAGCCCTCAGGCGCCGCGCTTGCGCGCCTTGAAGCGTTCCACCGCCGCCCAGTGGTCCTCGTGCACCCAGGCCTGCACGAAGTGGCGCTGCTCGATCTCGCGCCGTTCGCGGTAGGGCTCGCCCCGGCGCAGCGCGCGTGTCTGCTCGACGGCGCCGGTCAGCGCGGCGCGCGTCTGGCGCAGGATCGGGGCGATGAACTCGTCCACCGCCGCCGCCATCGCCGCGGCGTCGGGCACGACGAGGTCGGCCAGGCCCCAGGCCAGCGCGGTCTGCGCCGGCACCAGCTCGCAGCGCGACATCATGCGCAGCGCGCGTGCCGGGCCCACCAGCGAGGCCAGGTCCGGCCCGCCGCCCCAGGCCGAGGTGATGGCCAGCCGGCCGTGGATGAAGCCGATGTGCGTGCCTTCGCGCATCAGGCGGAAGTCGCAGGCCACGGCCAGCTCGCTGCCGCCGCCGATGGCGTCGCCGTTGAGCACCGCGACCACCGGCACCGGGCAGTCGCGCACGGTGTCCAGCACGGTGCGGCCGCGGTCGGACATCAGCCGCGCGTCGTCTTCGCTGCGCACGGCCTCCAGTTCCAGCACGTCGCCGCCGGCGGCGAAGTAGCGCTCGCCGGCGCCGGTGACGATCACGCAGCGCAGCGCGGGGTCGTGCGCGTGCTGCAGCAGCGCCTCGCGCAGCGCGGTCAGCACCGCCATCGACAGCGGGTTGTGGCGCTCCGGCCGGTCGACGGTCAGGCGCAGGATCGCGCCGTCGCGCTCGACCCGCAGCGGGTTGGGTTCGGCCATCGTCAGGGTTCTCCGGGTGACGGCCGTCCGCACGACGGCCGGGAGCGCCGGATTGTCCCCCCGCGGCCGGGCGTGCCCGGCCGGGCCGTGCCATCGCTGCCGGATCGGCGCCCGGCGCGAGCTCTCCAACCGGCCGGGCGGGCCCCGGCGGTGCGGCGGCTCAGGTGCCGCGCACGTAGGGGTTGTGGCGCCGTTCGTCGCCGAACGTGCTCTCCGGCCCGTGGCCGGGCACGAAGACGGTGTCGTCGCCCATCGGCCACAGGCGCTGCACGATGCTGTCGATCAGCGTCGCGTGGTCGCCGCCGGGGAAGTCGGTGCGGCCGATGCTGCCGGCGAACAGCACGTCGCCGACGAAGGCACGTTTCGCCTCGGCGCTGTGGAAGACGACGTGGCCCGGCGTGTGCCCGGGGCAGTGGCGCACGGCCAGCGCCGAGCGGCCGACGGCGACGGTGTCGCCGTCCTTCAGCCAGCGTGCCGGCACGAAGGGCTCGGCGGCCGGGAAACCGAACATCGCCGCCTGCTGCGCGAGGCCGTCGATCCAGAAGCGGTCGCCCTCGTGCGGGCCGACGATCGGCAGCGACAGCTCGCGCGCCAGACGGCCGGCGCCGCCGGCGTGGTCGATGTGGGCGTGCGTCAGCAGGATCAGCCGCGGCACGACGTCCAGACGCTGCAGCGCCGCCAGGATCGCCGGCACGTCCCCGCCCGGGTCCAGCACCGCGGCTTCGCGCGTCTCGTCGCACCAGAGGATGCTGCAGTTCTGCTGGAAAGGGGTGACGGGGACGGTGCGGTACTGGAGCATCGGGCGGGCCGTGGGGCGGGTTTCCTGGCCGCGATTTTGTCCGCTGTTGCCGGCGGCACGCGCGGCCGCAGCGCACCGCGGCCGGGCAGTCGTGCTGCATTTCGCCGATGCAGCCGTGGCGGGCGTCGCAAGCCGGCGCTCGGCCTGTTCTGCGGGGCGCCCTTCTTGGCGCGAGCCTCGCCCGGGCAGACAATCAGGTTTCGACCCGACCTTGCATGTCTGCCTTCGAAAAGACCGACCCCCGCCAGCAGGGCGCCTACACCCTGGCTGAAGCCGCGCGCTACCTCAAGCTTCCTCCGGCGACGCTGCGTGCCTGGACGGTCGGTCGCGACTATCCCGTTGCCGAGGGGCAGGGCAGATTCCGGGCCTTGATCGAGCCGGCGCGCAGCAAGCCGCCGCTGTTGTCGTTCTTCAACCTGATCGAAGCTCATGTGCTGCGTGCGCTGAGAACCGAGCACGGGGTGTCTTTGCGGGCCTTGCGCGACGCCATCGCCTACGCGGAGTGCAGGCTGAAAATCGAGCGTCTGCTGCTGAGCGAGGATCTGCGCACCCACGGTGGGCGGGTTTTGCTGGACCGCTACGGTGAGCTGATCGACCTGTCGGCGTCCGGCCAGATCGCCATCCGCAAGGCGCTCGAGGACCACCTCGCCCGCGTCGAGTGGGATCGATGGAAGTTCCCGGTCCGGCTGTATCCCTACCCGACGTCGACGTCGACGCTCGGCGGGCGCCGGCCGATCGCCATCGACGCGCATGTCGCATTCGGACGTCCCGTCCTGGTGACCGGCGGTGTTTCCACGCACGCCATTGCCGAGCGGCTGGATGCAGGAGAGTCGATCGATGAACTCGCTGCCGATTACGAGCTGACTCCGGCGGACATCGAGCAGGCCGCGCTTTACGAACGCGCTGCCTGACCGATCTTGAACGCCCCGTCGTCGGGTCGCGTCTTTTTCACCGACCGCGACCTGGGCAAGCAGTTTCCGGCGCGGCTGCGCGAAGCGGGGCTCCAAGTGGAGCGGCACGCCGACCACTTCGCCCCGGATACCGCCGACGAGGTCTGGCTGACTGAAGTCGGGCGCAGAGGCTGGATCGTGTTGACCCACGACGCACGCATCCGATACAAGCCCAACGAACTGGCTGCCGTGATGCATCACCGTGTGGCGATGTTGGTCGTGCAAGGGCGAGCGCCGTATCCCCAGCTGGCGCAGTGGTTCGTGCAGACGCTGTCGGGTGTCGAGACCTTCGTGGCGACGCATCGTCCACCGTATATCGCCAAAGTCCAGCGCCCCTCTCCGAAAGAACTTGCGCTGCGGCCTGACGCTCCCGGCCGCGTAGTGCCTTGGGTGCCTGCGCATCGCTGATCCGCCGGGTCGGGCCGGCGGTGTCGCTTCGACGCCGGCCTGGCCGAGCGGCGCGGTTCGACCGGGGGGCAATGCCGCATACCACGGCCGGTATAGTTCCCGATCATCCGACCGCTCCCGAGGACTCCCGATGAAGACCGCCCACGACCTCGTCGTCGCCGCCAAGGCGCGCATCCGCGAACTGCCGCCGGACCAGGCCGAGGCCGCCGTCGCGCAGGCCGACGTGCTGCTCGACGTGCGCGAGGCCGACGAGTACGCCGCCGGCCATCTGCCCGGGGCGCTGCACGTCTCGCGCGGCATGCTGGAGTTCAAGCTGAGCGCCACGCCGGCGCTGGCCGAGCGCGGCCAGAAGGTCGTGCTGTACTGCAAGAGCAGCGGCCGCGCGGCGCTGGCCGCGGTGGCGCTGCAGGAGATGGGCTACACCGACGTCGTGTCGATCGCCGGCGGTTACGACGCCTGGGTCGCGGCCGGCAAGCCGGTCGTGCGGCCCGAGGCGCCGGCCTTCGACTGATCAGCCGGCCAGCGCCGGCACGGCGAGGTTGATCGCCAGCCCGCCGACCGCCAGCCAGACCAGCAGCAGCGCCGCCAGCGCCAGCGGCCGCGCGCCGGCGCGGCGCAGCGCCGAGACGTGCGTCGTCAGCCCCAGTGCCGCCATCGCCATGGCCAGCAGCGCCGTGTCGACGGCCAGCAGCGCGTCGACGGCCGCCGGCGGCAGCGCCAGCAGCGGGTGCAGCAGCACGACGCCGACGAAGCCGAGCGCGAACCAGGGCACGGTGATGCGCCCCGTGCCGCCATCGCCGCTGCGTGCGTCCCAGGCCGACAGCAGCAGCAGGAAGGGCGCGAGCAGCATCACACGCGCCAGCTTGGCCACCACTGCGGCGTCGGCCGCGCTCTCGCCCGCCGGCCGCGCCGCGGCGACGACCTGCGCCACCTCGTGCAGCGTCGAGCCGACGTAGAGCCCGAAGCCCGCCGCGTCCAGCCCCAGCAGCGGGTAGGCCAGCGGGTAGGCGAACATCGCCAGCGTGCCGAAGACGACCACGGTGGACACCGCCACCGCCACCTCGTCGGCGCGGCCGCGCAGCACCGGCGCGCAGGCCATCACCGCGGCGGCGCCGCAGATCGAGCTGCCGGCGCCGATCAGCACCGTCGTGCGGTGGTCCAGGCCGAAGACGCGCCGCCCGAGCGTGTAGGCCAGCACGAAGGTCGTGCCGACCATCAGCAGGTCGATCACCAGCCCGCTGGCGCCCAGCGCGCCCAGGTCGGCCAGCCCCAGCCGCAGCCCGTAGAGCACGATGCCCCAGCGCAGCAGGCGCTGCTTCGCGAACTCGATGCCCGGCCCGGTGGCCGCATGCCGTGCCGCCGGCATGTGACCGACGGCGATGCCGAGCACGATGGCCAGCGTCAGCGCACCCAGGCCGTGGGCCGCGAAGCCCGGCACGGCGGCCAGCGCCGTGGCCGCGGCGGCGATGGCGCCGGCCAGCGCCAGCCCGGGCAGCCGCGCGCGCATCGAAGAGGAGGGGAGGGCGAACGACACGGCGCGCATCGTGCGTCCCGTCGCGTGATTAGAAAAACGAGTTGTTTGCGTATATTCGAGCGACTCAGCAACTCGATCGAACGATGCGTTTCACGCTGCGCCAACTGGAGGTGCTGCTCGCGGTGGCCGAATGCGGCAGCACCGCGGCCGCCGGCGAACGGGTGGCGCTGTCGCAGTCGGCGACCAGCGCCGCGCTCGGCGAACTGGAGTCGCTGCTGGGCACGCGGCTCTTCGACCGTGTCGGCCGCCGGCTGCTGCTCAACGAACGCGGCCGCGCCGTGCTGCCCGAGCTGCGCGAGGCGCTGGACCGTCTGCGCCGGCTGGAGCACCAGTTCAGCGGCGGCGAAGCCGGGCCGCCGCTGGCGCTGCGCCTGGGCGCCAGCCGCACCGTCGGCAACTACCTCGTGCCGCCGCTGCTGGCGCGGCTGCTGCGCCAGCGGCCCGACGCGCAGGTCACGCTGCAGATCGACAACACCCGCGCCATCGCCGCCGCCGCGGCTCGGCTGGAGCTCGACGTCGCGCTGGTCGAAGGCCATTGCAGCGAACCCGAGCTCAACGTCGAGCGCTGGTCCGAAGACCGGCTGCTGCTCGTCGCCGCGGCCGACGACCCGCTGGCCGCCCCCGGCCGGCGGCTGGACTGCGACGAGCTGCGCCAGGCCCGCTGGCTGCTGCGCGAGCCGGGCTCGGGCACACGCGAGGCCGTCGAGCAGGCGCTGCTGCCGCGGCTGGACCACTTCGCGCGCACGCTGCAGTTCGACACCAACGAGGCGCTGCTGCAGGGCGTGGCCGCCGGGCTGGGCATCAGCTGCCTCAGCGCGCTGGCCGTGGCCGACGCGCTGGCGCTGGGCCGCGTCCGGCTGCTGGACGGCGGGCTGCCGCCCATCGTGCGGCCGCTGTACCTCGTGCACCACCGGGCGCGCACGCCGTCGCCGGCGCTGCGCGAGTGGCTCGCGCCGCCGGACTGATCAGTGCGGCGCGTCGCCGCGGCGTGCGCGGGCGGCGGCCAGCGCCGCGGCCAGGCGCGCCTCGGCGTCGGCCGCGTCCACCGGCTTCGGCGGCGGCGCCTGGCGCGCCGCGCGCCGGGCGGCGACGATGGCGCTGACGACGATCGCCGCGAACAGCGCCACCGAGGCCGCGTTCAGCGCCGAGCCCAGCGCCTTCAGGCCGGCGTCTTCGGCGCCGCCGAACAGCCGCAGCGCCAGCGACGCCTGCAGCGCCACCACCGGCACGTAGAAACGTGCGCCGAAACGCAGCTTGACCTTGGCGACCGCCGGCAGGATCACTGGCGCGTGGCCCATCACCATGCTGAAGACGAAGCCCAGGCCCAGCGCGTGCAGCGCCATGTCGCGCCCGGGGCAGCCCAGCGCCGTGCCCATCCAGGCCAGCCCGCCGACCACCAGCCAGGCGTAGCCCGACAGCAGGCACAGCGCCATGTAGCGCGGCAGCCCCGGCGCGCGCACCGTGCGCCGCGCGACGTCGTAGAGCGCGAACCAGGCGCCCAGCGCGATCAGCGCCAGCCCGTAGACCACGCCGCCGGCCGCCGGCTGCCAGGCCGACAGCAGCGCGCCGGCCAGCAGTGCCGCGACGATGCCCAGCAGCGCCGGTTCGGCCGCCGGTTTGCGCGGCGCGAAACGCGTCATCTCCAGCCGCTCGGCGCCCACCGTCAGCACGAGGAAGACGAACCACCAGACCGGTGCGTCGGCGCCGCGGCCGGCGGCGAACAAGGCGTTGCCGGCCAGCCAGGCCCCCGCGGCCAGCGCCAGCAGCCGGGTGTGCGTCATCGCCTGGCGCTTGAGCAGCAGCGCGTGCACCGCGACGAACACCGCCGCGCCGGCCAGCGACAGCGCCGCCGCCAGCGCAGTGGCCCCGCCCAGCAGCGCCAGCGCCCCGGCGCCCGACAGCGCCGGTGCCGCGAAGGCCCAGCGCACCCGCGCCGCGACCGCGCGTTCGATGGCGATCACGGTGCCGAAGAAACCCGACAGCATCAGCGCCGCGTGGAACACCGCCGCGCGGCCGAAGACCGCCGCACCGGCATCCGTGGCCAGCAGCGTCTCGCCGACACCCACACGCAGCAGCCCGCCGATCACCGCCGAGACGAGCACGGTGACGACGGCGGTGGCGACCAGCGGGCGCAGGTACTTCATCGCGGCCTCACCAACCCATGAACTGGCGCGCCGACGGACTCATGCGCTCCGGCGTCCACTCCGGCGTCCAGGTCAGCTCCAGGTCCACCGCCCAGCCGGCCGGCAGCACCTGCATCAGCTCGCTCTCGACGTCGTCGGCGATCGAGTCGGCCAGCGGGCAGGCGGCCGAGGTCGTGGTCAGCAGGATCGCGGCGATGCGGTCTTGCAGCCGCACGCCGTAGACCAGGCCGACGTCGACGATGGTCAGTGCGATCTCCGGGTCGACGACCCGCGCCAGCGCCTCGAGCACCGGCTCGCGCCACTCGGGCGGGCCCTCGTAGGGGATGCGGGCGAAGGCCGCGGCACGGCTCTCGTTCATGCGCAGGCCTCCAGTTCGGTGATCTCGCGCCGGCGCTGCGCCAGCAGCGGGCGCAGGCCGACGACGCTGCCGATGACGATCAGCGCCGGCGTGCGCACCTTCTGCCGTGCCGCCAGCACCGGCAGCGTCGTCACGGTGCCGGTGAGGCAGCGTTCGTCGGGCAGCGTCGCGCGTTCGACGATCGCCGCCGGCGTGTCGGCCGCCAGCCCGTGCGCGACGAGTTCGCGGCAGATGATCGGCAGCGTGCCGACACCCATGTAGATCACCAGCGTCTGCCGCGGCCGCGCCAGCGCTTGCCAGTCCAGGTCGACGGCGTTGCGGTCGGCGCGCAGATGGCCGGTGGCGAAGACCAGCGCCCCGGCGTGGTCGCGGTGCGTCAGCGGGATGCCGGCACTGGCGCCGGCGCCTTGCGCGGCGCTCAGCCCCGGGATGACGCTGAACGGCACGCCGGCTTCGGCCAGCGCGATCGCCTCCTCGCCTCCGCGGCCGAAGATGTAGCCGTCGCCGCCCTTCAGCCGCACCAGCGAGCGCCCGCTGCGCGCCAGGCGCAGCATCAGCTCGATGATCTGCTCCTGCGGCAGCGCGTGCCGCGAAGCCTGCTTGCCGACGTACAGCCGTTCGGCCGTGGGCGGCGCCAGCGCCAGGATCTCCTCGCTGACCAGCGCGTCGTAGAGCAGCAGCGACGCGCGCTGCAGCGCCTTCGCGCCCTTGAGGGTCAGCAGCTCCGGGTCGCCCGGGCCGGCGCCCAGCAGCGTCACGTGCCCGTAGCGCGACGGGTCTGCCAGCAGGTACGGCGCCTCAGGGAATGCAGTCATGCCGAGCTCCTTGCCGGTGTGTCGCGATGTGGGGCCATTGTCGAAATGCGGTGGCGGGAGCGTCCTTGAACCAGTTTAAGGACGCCCCGGCGGCCGCTGCGGACCATGCGTTCCACGGAAGCGGCACGGCCGCGCCCGCGTCACGCCGCCGGTCTTCCTGCCGGTCGCGACCTGCTGAGAAAGAAGGAGAGAACATGATCCGCAAGACCTCGGTCGCAGGCGCCGCCGCGCTGGCGGCCCTGCTGGCGTCCGCCGGCGCGATGGCCCAGGGCGCGGCGTCCGCCGCCGCCGACACCCACGGCACGATGCCGCCGGCGCAGCAGAGCTACCAGGGCGCCCCGTCGCCGCTGGCCCACGAGCCGATGCACCAGAGCACGAACCCCAAGGCCCCGGCGATGACCGAGGCCGAGTTCGAGCTCGGCCGCAAGACGTACTTCGAGCGCTGCGCCGGCTGCCACGGCGTGCTGCGCAAGGGCGCCACCGGCAAGCCGCTGACGCCGGACATCACGCTGGCCAAGGGCACCGACTACCTGAAGGTGTTCATCTCCTACGGCAGCCCCGCCGGCATGCCGAACTGGCTGACCTCGGGCGAGCTCGACGAGAAGACCGTCGACATCATGGCCCGCTACATCCAGCAGGAGCCGCCGCAGCCGCCGGAGTTCGGCCTCGCGCAGATGAAGCAGACCTGGAAGGTGCTCGTCCCGCCCGAGAAGCGGCCGACGCGCAAGATGAACAAGTTCAACATCGACAACATCTTCTCGACGACGCTGCGCGACGCCGGCGAGATCGCGCTGATCGACGGCGACAGCAAGCAGATCATCAGCGTCATCAAGACCGGCTACGCGGTGCACATCTCGCGCACCTCGGCCTCGGGCCGCTACCTGTTCGTCATCGGCCGCGACGCCAAGATCAACATGATCGACATGTGGATGGAGCACCCGGAGACGGTGGCCGAGATCCGCGTCGGCCTGGAGGCGCGTTCGGTCGAGACCTCCAAGTACAAGGGCTACGAGGACAAGCTGGCCGTGGCCGGCACCTACTGGCCGCCGCAGTTCACGATCATGGACGGCGACACGCTGGAGCCGAAGAAGATCGTCGCCACGCGTGGCATGGTCGTCGGCACGCAGGAGTACCACCCGGAGCCGCGTGTCGCGTCGATCGTCGCGTCGCACTACAAGCCGGAGTTCATCGTCAACGTCAAGGAGACGGGCAAGACCTTGATGGTCGACTACTCCAACCTCGACGCGCTGAAGATGACCGAGATCGGCTCGGCGCCCTTCCTGCACGACGGCGGCTGGGACGCCAGCAAACGCTACTTCATGGTGGCGGCCAACCAGAGCAACAAGATCACCGTCATCGACGCCAAGCAAGGCAAGCTGGCGGCCATCGTCGACGTCGGCAAGATCCCGCACCCGGGCCGCGGCGCCAACTTCGTGCACCCGACCTTCGGCCCCGTCTGGGCCACCGGCCACCTGGGCGACGAGACGATCTCGCTGATCGGCACCGACCCGGTCAAGCACAAGCCCTACGCCTTCAAGGAAGTCGCCAAGCTCACCGGCCAGGGTGGCGGCTCGCTGTTCCTGAAGAGCCATCCGAAGTCGCAGCACCTGTACGTCGACACGCCGCTGAACCCCGACCCGGCGCTGTCGCAGTCGGTCGCGGTCTACGACGTGAAGAACCTCGACAAGGGCTTCACCGTGCTGCCGATCGCGCAGTGGGCGGGCCTGGGCGACGACGGCGCCAAGCGGGTCGTGCAGCCGGAGTTCAACAAGGCCGGTGACGAGGTCTGGTTCTCGGTCTGGTCGGCCAAGAACAAGCAGAGCGCGCTGGTCGTCGTCGACGACAAGACGCTGAAGCTGAAGGCCGTCATCAAGGACCCGCGGCTGATCACGCCCACGGGCCACTTCAACATCTTCAACACCCAGCACGACATCTATTGATGTCGCGCACCGGGGGCGGCACCGGCGCCGCTCCCGGCCTCCCCGCCCCGAAAGGACTCCCATGAAGAAGACCCTGCTGGTCGCGCTCGGCCTCGCCTTCGTCTCCGCCGGTGCGCTGGCCGCACCCGAGGACGCGCTCACCAAGGCCGCGTGCATGGCCTGCCATACCAAGGACAAGAAGCTCGTCGGCCCGTCGTTCAAGGACATCGCGACGAAGTACAAGGGCCAGGACGTCAGTGCCAAGCTCTTCGACAAGGTGCGCAAGGGCGGCTCGGGCAGCTTCGGCCCGATCCCGATGTCGCCCAACCCGCCCGAGAAGATCTCCGACGCCGACCTCAAGGAGGTCATCGCGTGGATCCTCAAGCAAGGCTGAGGCTGCGCCGGTGGGCGGCCGTCGTGCTGACGACGGCGGCCACCACCGCCATGGCCGCCGACCCCGCACCCGAGCGCCAGCAGCAGCTGGTGCGGGTGGTGCGGCAGGACTGCGGCTCGTGCCACGGCATGCGGCTCGGCGGCGGTCTCGGCCCCGCGCTGACGCCGCAGGCGCTGGCCGACAAACCCGTCGACGGCCTGGCCGCGACGATCTTCCACGGACGCCCCGGCACGCCGATGCCGCCCTGGCGCGCGATGCTCGACGAGGGCGAGGCGCGCTGGATCGCCGAACGGCTGCTCACGGGCTTCCCCGAACTGCCCGCCTCCCGATGATGAAACGCCGCGACCTGCTCGCCGCGCTCGCGCTGCCGCCGCTGGCCGCGCTGCTGCCCGGCTGTGCCCAGACCCCCGCCTTGCGCGGCACCGGTGACCTCGGCCTCGTCGTCGAACGTGCCGCCGGTTCCGTCGTCGTCGTCGACACCAGCGCGCGCGCCGTGCTCGGCCGCGTCGGCGGCCTGGGCGACCTGTCGCACGCCTCGGCGGTGTTCTCGCGCGACGGCCGCTACGCCTACGTCTTCGGCCGCGACGGCGGCCTCAGCAAGGTCGACCTGCTGGAGCGCCGCATCGCCGGCCGCGTGATGCAGGCCGGCAACTCGATCGGCGGCGCGATCAGCGCCGACGGCACGCTGGTCGCGGCGCAGAACTACACGCCCGGCGGCATCAAGGTCTTCGACGCCGCGACGCTGGCGCTCGTGGCCGACGTGCCGGCGGAATACGCGCCCGGCCAGCGCTCGCGCGTCGTCGGCCTCGTCGACCTGCCGGGCCGGCGTTTCGCCTACAGCCTGTTCGACGCCGACGCGATCTGGATCACCGACTGCAGCGACGCCGCGGCGCCGAAGACGACCCAGCTCGCCGGCATCGGCCGCCAGCCCTACGACGCGCTGGTCACGCCCGACGGCCGCCACTACGTCGCCGGCCTGTTCGGCGAGGACGGCCTGGCGCTCGTCGACCTCTGGGCCGAGCCGCTGCGCGCGCGCAAGGTGCTGTCGGGCTACGGCCGCGGCCAGGCGCCGCTGCCGGTCTACAAGATGCCGCATCTGCGCGGCTGGGCCGTCGCCGGGCGGCGCGCCTACCTGCCGGCCATCGGCCGCCACGAGGTGCTGGTCGTCGACACCGAGAGCTGGCAGGAAGTCGGCCGCATCGCGGTCGCCGGCCAGCCGGTGTTCGTGATGGCGCGGCCCGACGGCCGCCAGGTCTGGGTCAACTTCGCCGTGCCCGACTACGACCGCGTGCAGGTCATCGACACGCTGACGCAGCAGGTCGTGCAGACCTTCTCGCCCGGCAAGGCGGTGCTGCACCTGGAGTTCACGCCGCGTGGCGACGCGGTCTGGATCAGCAGCCGCGACGACCACCGCGTCAGCATCGTCGACACCACGCGTTTCACGACGCTGGCGACGCTGGCCGTCGACTCGCCCAGCGGCATCTTCTTCACCTCGCGCGCCCACCGGGTCGGGTTCTAGGCATGGACGGCACCGACCTGCTCAACCGCTGGCAGCAGCGCTTCCCGCTGGAGCGCACGCCGTTCGCGGCGATCGCCGCGACCACCGGCCGCCCGGCGCCCGAGGTGCTGGCGGCGTTCCGCGACGCGTTGCGCCGCGGCGCGCTGTCGCGCATCGGCGGCGTCTTCGGCCCCGGTGCCGGCGGTGCCGGGCTGCTGGTCGCGATGGCCGTGCCGCCGGCGCGGCTGGACGCGGTGGCGGCGCTCGTCTCGGCCGAGCCGCAGGTCAACCACAACTACGAGCGCGAGCACACGCTGAACCTGTGGTTCGTCGTCAACGCCGGCGACGCCGGCGCGGTCGAGGCCGTCGTCGCGCGGCTGGAACACGCCAGCGGCCTGCCGGCGCTGCGCCTGCCGCTGCTGCGGCCCTACCGCATCGACCTCGGTTTCGACCTGCGCGCGCGCACCGCGCCCGAGGCGATGGCGCCGCAGCGCCGCGCGCCGGCGGTGCCGGCCGCCGACCGGCCGCTGGCCGCGCTGGTCGAACAAGGCCTGCCGCTGGTGGCGCGGCCTTACGACCTCTGGGCGCGTGAACTCGGCTGCGAGCCCGAGGCCGTGCTCGCGACGCTGGGCGGCTGGCTGATCGACGGCACCTTGAAACGTTTCGGCGCCATCGTGCGCCACCACGAACTCGGTTTCGCCGCCAACGCGATGGCCGTCTTCGACGTGCCCGACGCCGAGGTCGACACGCGCGGCGAAGCGCTGGCACAGGTGCCCGGCGTCACGCTGGCCTACCGCCGCGCGCGTGTCGAAGGCTGGCCCTTCAACCTGTACGGCATGGTGCACGGCCGCGACCGCGAGGCGGTGCACGCCGTGCTCGAGCGCGCTGCCGTGGCCGCCGGGCTGCAGCACGTCCCGCGTTCGGTGCTGTTCTCGTGCCGGCGCTTCAAGCAGACCGGTGCCTCGCGTTTCGGCGCCCCCGTCCAGGAGTCCGCCCATGCTCACGCCTGAGGACCTGCGGCTGATCGACCGCCTGCACGGCGGCCTGCCGCTCAGCGACCGGCCGTTCGCCGACCTGGCCGCCGAACTCGGCTGCAGCGAGTACACGCTGATCGAACGGGTGCACGGCTGGCTGACGGCCGGCGTGCTGACCCGTTTCGGCCCGCTGTTCCAGATCGAACGTGCCGGCGGGCGTTTCGTGCTCGCCGCGATCGCCGTGCCCGAGGAGCGTTTCGACGCCGTCGCCGCGATCGTCAACGCACGGCCCGAGGTGGCGCACAACTACCGCCGCGAGCACGCGCTGAACATGTGGTTCGTCGTCGCCGCCGAGACGCCGGCCGCGGCCGACGCCGCGATCGCACGCATCGAGGCCGAGACCGGCCTGCCGGTGCTCGCCTTCCCGAAGGAGCGCGAGTACTTCGTCGAGCTGCGCTTGCCGCTGGCCGATGCCGCCGCGGCGCTGGAAACCGAGGAGGCCGACGATGCCGCTTGACGCCTTCGACCGCGAGCTGATCGCCGCCACGCAAGGCGGGCTGCCGCTGGTGCCGCGGCCTTACGAAGCCGTCGGGGCGATGCTCGGCGTGCCGGGCGAACGTGTGCGCGAGCGCCTGGCGCAGATGCTCGAGCAAGGTCTGGTGCGCCGCATCGGCGCCGTGCCCAACCACTACCGGCTCGGCTTCACCGCCAACGGCATGAGCGTCTGGGACGTCGCCGACGAGCAGGTCGACGCGCTCGGCGAACGCATCGGCGCGCTGGCCGGCGTCAGCCACTGCTACCGCCGCCCGCGCCACCTGCCGGCCTGGCCCTACAACCTGTTCGCGATGCTGCACGGCCGCAGCCGCGCCGAAGTCGAGGCCCAGGCCCGCGAGGTCGAAACGCTGCTCGGCAGCGCCTGCCGCGGCCACGACATCCTTTACTCCATCGCGATCCTCAAGAAGACCGGGTTGCGGATATGAGCTCCGACGCCTCGCGCCGCTCTGCCTTGCCCCCTCTCCCGCGTGCGGGAGAGGGCCGGGGTGAGGGTGTTGGTGCGCCGCGAGCCCTCACCCCCACCCTCTCCCGCAGGCGGGAGAGGGAGCAATCGAGAAGGCCCTAACACCATGTTCCGCATCAGCCAGTACCTGCGTGAACTCGATGCCGCCGTCCGCACCGGCGCCTGGCCGGCGGTGCGCACGCCGCGCCCCTCGGGGCCGGTCGTCATCTGGAACCTGATCCGGCGCTGCAACCTTACCTGCAAACACTGCTACGCGCTGTCGGCCGACCACGACTACGCCGGCGAGCTGAGCAAGGCCGAGGTCGGCACGGTGATGGACGACCTGAAGGCTTATCAGGTGCCGGTGCTGATCCTCTCCGGCGGCGAGCCGCTGATGCGCCCGGACCTGTTCGAGATCGCCGAGCGCGCCAAGGCGATGCGCTTCTACACCGGCCTGTCGACCAACGGCACGCTGATCGACGCCCACTGCGCCGACCGCATCGCCGCCACCGGCTTCGACTACGTCGGCATCAGCCTGGACGGGCTCAAAGCCACGCACGACAAGTTCCGCCGCCTGGACGGCGCCTTCGACCGCAGCCTGGCCGCGGTGCGCCTGCTGCGTGCACGCGGCGTCAAGGTCGGCCTGCGTTTCACGATGACGGCGCTGAACCAGCAGGACCTGCCGGCGCTGCTGGCGCTGATGCGCGAGGAGCAGGTCGACAAGTTCTACTTCTCGCACCTGAACTACGCCGGCCGCGGCAACATCCACCGCGGCAAGGACTCGCAGTTCGCCGCCACGCGCCAGGCGATGGCGCTGCTGTTCGAACGCGCCTGGCAGAGCGTTCAGGAAGGCCGCGACGAGGACTACGTCACCGGCAACAACGACGCCGACGGCCCGTTCCTGCTGCAGTGGGTGGCGGCGCGCTGGCCCGAGTGGGCCGACGCGCTGCGCGAGCGCCTGGTCGCCTGGGGCGGCAACTCCAGCGGCGTCAACGTCGCCAACATCGACAACCTCGGCAACGTGCACCCCGACACGATGTGGTGGCACCACACGCTGGGCAACGTGCGCGAGCGGCCGTTCTCGGCGATCTGGAGCGACACCAGCGACCCGCTGATGGCCGGCCTGAAGGCCCACCCGCGCCCGGTCGGCGGCCGCTGCGCCGGCTGCCGCCACTTCGCGATCTGCGGCGGCAACACGCGTGTGCGTGCCCAGCAGCTCACCGGCGACGCCTGGGCCGAAGACCCGGGCTGCTATCTCGACGACGAGGAGATCGGCCTGGCCGCCGGTGCCGACGCGGCGCGCGTCGCGCTGGCGCCCTTCGGCCGTCGGGAGAACGAACATGCGTAAGCGCACGCTGAAGCTGGTGCTGGCCGCGGCCGTCGTCTGGGTCGGCTGGGACGTCGCGCTGGCACAGCCGGTGGCCGAACCGGCCGCCCCCGCGCTGTACACGACGCACTGCGCCGCCTGTCACGGCGCCCAGCGCACCGGCGGCATGGGCCCGGCGCTGCTGCCCGAGAGCCTGGAGCGCCTGCGCCCGGCCGAAGCGCGCAAGGTCATCGCCCAGGGCCGCCCGGCGACGCAGATGGCGGGTTTTGCCGCCACGCTGAGCGCCGCCGAGATCGACGCGCTGGCCGCCTGGGTCTACCAGCCGGTGAACCCGGCGCCGGCCTGGAGCGAGGCCGACATCCGCGCCTCGCGCGAAGAGACGCCGGGTGCCGCGAAGCTGCCGGCCAAGCCGGTGTGGCGCGCCGACCCGATGAACCTCTTCGTCGTCGTCGAAGGTGGCGACCACCACGTCTCGCTGGTCGACGGCGACCGCTTCGAGGTGATCCACCGCTTCGCCAGCCGCTACGCGCTGCACGGCGGGCCGAAGTTCACGCCCGACGGGCGCTACGTCTATTTCGGCAGCCGCGACGGCTGGATCACGAAGTACGACCTCTGGAACCTGACGGTGGTCGCCGAGGTGCGTGCCGGGCTCAACATGCGCAACATCGCCGTCAGCGGCGACGGCCGCTGGGTGATGGCGGCCAACTACCTGCCGCGCACCGTCGCGCTGTTCGACGCCGACCTGAAGCTCGTGAAGACGATCGCCGCGCAGACGCTGGACGGCAAGCAGGCGTCACGGGTCTCGGCCGTGTACGACGCCGCGCCGCGCAAGAGCTTCGTCGTCGCGATGAAGGACATCCCCGAGGTCTGGGAGATCAGCTACGACCCGAAGGCCGAGCCCATCCACGACGGCCTGGTGCACGACTACAAGATGGGCGAGGCGATCGCCACGCCGGGCTTCCAGAACCCGCGCCGCACCGTGCTCGACGAGCCGCTGGACGACTTCTTCTTCGACCAGGGCTACCGCCACCTGCTCGGCGCGACGCGGCCCACGGCCGACGGGCAGGGCGCCAGCGCGCAGGTCGTCAACCTCGACATCCGGCGCAAGGTGGCCGACCTGCCGATCGCCGGCATGCCGCACTTGGGCTCGGGCATCACCTTCGCGTGGAACGACACGACGGTGCTCGCCAGCCCCAACCTCAAGGGTGGCGCGATCGACGTCATCGACATGAAGACCTGGAAGCCGGTGAAGACCATTCCGACGCCGGGCCCGGGCTTCTTCATGCGCAGCCACGAGGCCACGCCCTATGCCTGGGCCGATTCGATGATGAGCCCGACGGCCAAGGACACGCTGACGCTGATCGACAAGGCGACGCTGACCCCGGTGGCGACGATCCGCGAGCCCGGCAAGACGCTGGCGCACATCGAGTTCACCAAGGACGGCCGCTACGCGCTGGCCAGCGTCTGGGAGCTGGACGGCGCGCTCGTCGTCTACGACGCGAAGACGCTGAAGGAAGTGAAGCGCCTGCCGATGAGCAAGCCGGTCGGCAAGTACAACGTCTGGAACAAGATCACGCGCTCGGAGGGCACTTCGCACTGAGCCGGCTGCGCAGGCCGGCCTGTTCTTGATCAAAGCCAAGCCGTCTAGACTGAATACGATAAGCGTTCCCATTTGCATCGAGCCCGTCGGGCGAGCAGACGCCGCGGGCCGGAACAGGAACCTTCCAGATGATCAAGCCCCTGCTGGCCGCACTCGGCCTCGCCCTCCTGTCCGCCGGCGCCCAGGCCGCGCCCGAGGACATCGTCAAGAAGTCCGGCTGCCTGATGTGCCACCAGGTCGACAAGAAGGTCGTCGGCCCGTCCTACAAGGAGATCGCGGCCAAGTACAAGGGCAAGAAGGTCGAGGCCCAGCTCTTCGACAAGGTGCGCAAGGGCGGCGGCGGCGTCTGGGGGCCGGTGCCGATGATTCCGCACACGCCGCAGCAGATTTCCGACGCCGACCTGAAGACCGTCATCGCCTGGGTGCTCAAGCAGTGAGGTCGGGCGCGGCGCGCCGCTCGGGCGGCGCGTTCGTGTCTAGACCGGCGCGTAGCCGCCCAGGCCGTCGGGCCAGGGTGTCAGCACCTCGCAGCCGTCGCGCGTGACGGCCACCATGTGCTCCCACTGCGCCGACAGCGAGCCGTCGCGCGTGACGACGGTCCAGCCGTCGCCGGCGTCGCGGATCGCGGCGCTGCCGGCGTTGAGCATCGGCTCGATCGTGAAGATCATGCCCTCGGCCAGCCGCAGCCCCTGGCCGCGCTGGCCGTAGTGCGCGACGTGCGGCTCGCCGTGGTAGACGGTGCCGATGCCGTGGCCGCCGTACTCGCGCACGACGCCGAAACCTTCGCGCCGCGCGACGGTCTGGATCGCGTGGCCGACGTCACCCAGCGTCGCGCCCGGGCGCACGCGGCGGATGCCGGCGCGCATCGCCTCGTAGGTCGTGTCCACCAGCCGGCGCGCCAGCGGCGAGACCTCGCCGACGCAGTACATGCGGCTGCAGTCGCCGTACCAGCCGTCGTGGATGACGGCGACGTCGATGTTGACGATGTCGCCATCCTTCAGCACCGTGTCCGGCGACGGGATGCCGTGGCAGACGACCTCGTTCACCGAGGCGCAGACCGTCTTCGGGAAGCCGTGGTAGCCGACGTTGGCCGGCACCGCCTTCAGCGTGCCGACGATGTGGTCGTGGCACAGCGTGTCGAGTTCCTCGGTGCTGACGCCGGCACGCACGTGCGGCGCGATCATCGCCAGCACCGACGCGGCCATCTGGCCGGCGGCGCGTGCCTTCGCGACCTCCGTCGGGTTGCGGCGCGGGATCGGGCCCCTCATTGCACCCTCGCTTCGGGTGCCGCAGCCACCCGGGCCAGATCCAGCCCGCCGGCCAGCTCGGCGCGCACCAGCATCCGGCACAGCTCGCCGTGCGGCAGATCGGGGTGCAGCTCGGCGAGCATGCCGATGCGCATCCAGTGTTCGGCCTGCGCGTTGATCGAGCGCGACAGCGCGCCGGCGGCGATGCGCAGGCTCTCGTGCATCGGCTCGGAGATTTTGACGATTCCCATGCAGCCAGTATACGAAACGTATACGTTTCATCGCTTGGGGTCAGGTCTCGCGTCTTTCCTGTCCCGGCGGCGCTTGCCACCCCGGCCGCCCTAGAGCAGGCCCGTGCCGTCGCGCACGGGCAGCTCCGGCAGGTCGGGCCAGGCCCGGCCGAGCCCGGCGTGCGGCGCCAGGCCGCAGGGCAGCGGCGGCACCGGCAGCGCCTGCGCCAGCGCGCAGGCCGCGGCGAAGCCGGTGTCGCCGTCGAAGGCGTGCGTGACGATCAGGCCGATGCCGGCCGCGGCCGCCGCGTCGGCCAGCGTCAGGCAGCGTGCCAGGCCCAGCAGCGCCGGCTTGAGCACCCAGGCGGCGGGCCGGCGCGCGGGCGGCAGCGCCAGCAGCGCGGCCACGCGCGCCGGGTCGGCCAGCGACTCGTCGGCGGCCCAGGGCAGCGGCAGCGGCGGCGGGATGCCCCGGCAGGGCTCCTCGACCAGCTCGACGCCGTGCTGCGCCAGCGCCGCCAGCCGGGCCGGCGCGTCGGCCGAGGCCAGCGCGCCGTTGGCGTCCAGCCGCAGCGCCACCGCGCCGGGGCCGGCGGCGGCGTCGGCTGCGGCGCGCACTGCGGCCAGCCGCCGGTCTTCGTCGGCGTTGCCGCGGCCGGGGATCGTGATCTTCAGCTTCAGCACGCGGTGGCCTCGCGCCGCGGCGGCCGCGGCGACGGCTGGCGCGCGTTCGTCGTCGGGCAGCAGTACGCTGACCGGCACCGGCTGCAGCGCACGGCCGCCGGCCAGCCATTCGGCGGCGCTGCGGCCTTCGGCCTGCGACGCGGCGTCCAGCAGCGCGCATTCCAGCGCGAAGCGGGCCGACGGCGTGCGCGCCAGCCTGGCCGCGTGCGGCGCCAGCGCGGCGTCCAGCCGAGCCGCCGGCGTGCCAGCGGCCGGCAGCGCGAGCTCGCTGCCGGCGAGTGCGGCCAGCGTGTCCTCGACGCTGTCGGCGTCGTCGGGGCTGAACCCCGCCAGCGGCAGCGCCTCGCCGTGGCCGGCCAGCGCGCCGGCCGTCAGCGCGACGCGCAGCGCGACACGCGGCCGCGCCGTGCCGCGCACGACGACCGTGCCGCAGCCGACGCGCTGCGGGGCGCCCAGCGTCAGCCGCAGCGGGGCGGCGCTCACCTTGGCACCCTCCGGCTTGCGGCCGGTTCTGCCAGACGGGCCAGAGCCCCGGCGCTCATGCCGCCAGCCTCGCCAGCGCCGCGGCCACGGCCTGCGGCGCCTCCAGCAGCAGGTTGTGGCCGGCGCCGGCCACACGCTCGTGCGTGACCTGCGGTGGCCGTGCCAGCCCGGCGGCCAGCGTGTCGAAGCGTGGGTCTTCGGCGCCGGTCAGCCAGTGCAGCCGCTGCCCGGTCGTGGCGACCGCGGCACGGTAGTCGGGCATGCACGCCAGCCCCGCGACCTCGAAGGCCCAGGTCAGCCCTTCGGCGTCGTGCGCCAGCCGGGCGGCACGCTGGGCCGCCTGCGCCTCGGCCGGCAGCGCCTGCTGGCTGGCGAACAGCGGCATCGCCTCCCAGGCGTCGACGAAGGCCGCGAGGCCGTCGCGCCGCAGCGCGGCGGCACGCGCCGCGTCCTGCGCCGCACGTTCGGCGCGTTCGGCCTCGCCGGCCAGGCCGACATGGCCGCCGACGAGCAGCACCGCGCGCACCCGGCCGGGCCGCGCCAGCGCCGCGCCCAGCGCCAGCCGCGCGCCCATCGAATAACCGGCCAGCAGCGCGCCGGCCGGCAGCGTGGCGGCGATCGTGTCCACCGCCTCGGCCCAGGTGGCCGGCGTGGCCGCCGCCGGCCCGTGGCCGGGCAGCCAGGGGCACCAGGCCTCGCCGTGGGACGGCAGCGCGGCGAGCACGCCGTCCCAGGCGCCGGGGTGGCCGAGAAAGCCGTGCAGCAGCACCAGCGGCGGCCCGTCGCCGCGTGCGGCGTGGCGGGTGCCGGGGCCGGCGTTCACGACATCGCCACCGCGGCGGCGCCGGCGTCGGCCATCGCCGCCAGCAGCGCGGCGCGCGTGGCGCTGCCGCCGTCGGCGACACGGGCCTCGATCAGCACCGGCCGGTCGGCGGCCAGCGCCGCGGCCAGCGCGTCGCGCAGCGCGGCCGGCGTGGCCACGCGTGCGTAGCCCAGGTCCCAGGTGGCGGCCAGGCCCTCGAACCCGCGGCCGTGGCCGGCGACGAACAGCGTGTCGCAGTCGTCGGCCAGCGCCGGGTCGCGTCCGATCGGCAGGCGCTCGAAGATCCGCCCGCCGTCGTTGTGCACCGCGACGATGGCCAGCGGCCCGCGCACCGCGGCCGCCGCGGCCAGGCCGCCGGCGTCGTGCAGCAGCGAGACGTCGCCCAGCAGCAGCGCCAGCGGGCCGTCGAGCACGCGCCGGGCGCCGGCGGCGCCGGCCACCAGCCCGTCGATGCCGGCGGCGCCGCGCTGGTGCAGCACGGCCAGCGGCTGCCCATCGGGGCGCAGGTCGTGGTCGAGGTCGCGCACCGGGTTGCTGTTGCCGACCATCAGCGTCGCGCCGGCCGGCAGCGCGGCGCGCAGCAGCGCCGGGATCTGGTGCTCGTGCAGCGGGCCGTCGTCGCCGCCGTCGGCCGCGTCCTCGCGGGCCGCCCAGGCCCCGGCCTCGGCGAACTGCCAGCGCTGGGTGTAGAAGCTCGCGGCCTGCTGCCCGGCCGCCGTGCGGGGCTCGGCCTCCAGCCGCTCGGCGGCGGCATCCAGCAGCGCGGCCACCGGGCCGAGCAGCATCGCCGCGGCACCGCCGGCCGGGTCGGCCGGGCGTTCGCCGGGCAGCACGATGCGCTCGGGCGCGTCGGCCCCCGACACCAGCGCCAGCCACTGCGCCGACACCGCCGGCGCGCCGATCTCCAGCGCCAGCGCCGGCGCCAGCGCCGCGCGCACCGGGCGCGAGCGCAGCAGCGCGTCGAAGGCCCCCAGGCAGCGCGGCAGCACCGTGTCGGGCAGGCCGAACCGCAGCTGGCTCGTCGCCTCGGCCAGCAGCACGTAGCCGCTGGCGGCGACGAAACGCGCCACCGCGCGGCGCAGCGCCGGCGCGTCGGGCGCGGGCAGCGGGCCGGCGACGATGACACCCTGCGGCGTGGCGCGCACCCGCTCGACGAGCAGCGCCACCGCCTCGGGCGAGGGCTGCGCCGCCGGCGGCAGCAGGCGCGGCGCGCCGTCGCGTGACAGGCGCTCGACCAGCGGCCGCCAGGGTTCGTCGCCCGGGCCGGGCTGCGGCTCCAGCGGCTTGCGGAACCGCGCGTTGACGTGCACCGCGCCGGCCAGCGGGTACTGCGTGGCCAGCACCGCCTGCGCGGCGATGCGCGGCACGGCGCGCAGCGCGGCCGGGTGCTCGTCGGGCACGCCCAGGTCGTAGAAGGCGCGCACGTGGCGGCCGAAGAGATGCTGCTGGTCCACCGTCTGCGAGGCCTGCGCGTCCTGCACCTCCCAGGGCCGGTCGGCGCTGAGCAGCAGCAGCGGGATGCCGGCTTCACGCGCTTCCATCGCCGCCGGCAGCCAGTGGCCGGGCGCGGTGCCGCTGGTGGCCAGCACCACCGCCGGGCGGCCGCTGGCGCGGGCCTGGCCGAGCGCGAAGAAGGCCGCCGCGCGTTCGTCGTGCAGCAGCGTGTGCGGCAGCGTGCGCGCCAGCGCCAGCGCCAGCGGCGTCGAGCGCGAACCGGGGCTGATGACGGCGTGGCCCACGCCCGCGGCGCGCAGCGCGCCGGCGAACAGCCGGGCCCAGGCGGTGTGCAGGTCGCTCATCGGGGCACCCCCGGTCCTGCGGCCGGCCCCGCCCCGCGGGAACGCGCCCCGGACAAGCCTTGCGGACTCATGCCGCGACGAAGGCGCGCCAGGCGTCGAGCACGCTGCCTTGTTTGGCGCATGTCTCGGCGAGTTCGCGGTCGCCGTCGGAGCCCTCGACGATGCCGGCGCCGGCCGGCAGCACGGCCAGCCGGCCGCTGAGCACCGCGCCGCGCAGGCCGACGACGGCGTGCGCCGTGCCGTCGGCCGACAGGCGCAGCACCGGCCCGGCGTACAGGCCGCGCGGCTGGCCTTCCAGCGATGCCAGCAGCTGTGCCGCACGTGCGGTGGGCAGGCCGCAGACCGCCGGCGTCGGGTGCAGCGCGTGCACCAGCGCCAGCGCGTCGGTGTCGGCGCTGAGCGTGGCCTCGATCGGGGTGTGCAGGTGGGCCAGGCCGCGTGTGCGGCGCAGGCCGGGCGGGCGCGTCGGCGGCAGCGCCTGCACCCAGGGCGCGATGGCGGCGCGCACCGCGTCGACGACGACGGCGTGTTCGTGGCGCTCCTTGGCGTCGGCGTGCAGCTCGTCGGCCTGCGCCTCGGGGCGGGTGCCGGCCAGCGCCTCGGTGCGCAGCGTGCGGCCGTCCAGGCGCAGCAGCGTCTCGGGTGTCGCGCCCAGCCAGGCCTTGCCGCCGCGGCACCAGGCGTAGCGCACGGCGCCGCTCTGGTGTGCCGACAGCCGGCGCAGCACCGCCGCGGCGGTGGGCGTGCCGTCGAACGCGATGCTGGCGCGGCGCGCCAGCACCACCTTGACCAGCTCGCCGGCGCGGATGCGCGCCACCGCGTCGCCGACGGCGGCGGTGTACTGCCGCGCCGCGGCGCGGTCCTCGAAGGTCTCGAAGCCCGGCAGCGGCACGGCCTCGGCCGCCGGCAGCGCCGCCAGCTCGCGCGCGACCGAGGTCAGCCGGGCGCGCAGCGTGTCGGCCTCGGCGGCCGGCAGCGTCAGGCGCAGCCAGGCGCGGCCGCCGCGCTGCACCACCAGGCGCTCGGGCAGCACCACGCCGCCGGGCAGCAGGCCGGCCCACAGCGCGTCGGGATGCTCGCGTGCCGAGAACGGCAGCACGCCCAGCGCGGTGGGCGGCGGGGCGTCGGGGCTGACGTCGGCCAGCCCGGCCCACAGCGCGTGCGCGTCACCCGGCTTGCCGGTGAGCCAGCGCACCGCGCCCATGCCGACCCAGGACTCGCCGTTGGGCGCCAGGAACGCCGCCGTCGGCTCGCCGCCCGCGGCGAGCAGGCGCTCGGGCGGCAGCGGTGCGATCTCCAGCGCGGCGCTGCACAGACGCAGCGGGTGGCCGGGGGGCAGGGCGAGGTTCATCGGGTTCGAGACGGACGGGCGGATCGGACTCGACGGGACGATACACGGTGACCCGGGGCCGGCCCAGGCTTGTGACTAGACCTATGTCAAGAGGCGTGACGAGATCACGCCGAGCCTGCCTCCTGCGTGACGCAGTCGCCTCGAGGCGGGCGGCCGGTGTCTCGGCGCGAGCCGGCGCTGCCGGGCCTCGGCTCCCACGCGCGGCGTCCACACCCGCTTCAGTCGAGCCAGAAGTCCTCGCCCGCCGCCGCGACCTGCTCGTCCAGGAACTCGACCACACGCCGCACGCGGGCCAGCTCGTGCGTGTCCTCGTGCGTCACGCACCAGTAGCTGCGCACCAGGCGCACCTTGTCCGCCAGCACCTGCACCAGGCCCGGCTGCTGGCGCGCCATGAAGTGCGGCAGCACGCCCAGGCCCGCGCCGCCGGCCAGCGCCATCATCTGGCTGATGACGTTGGAGATGCGCAGCTGCGGCACCAGGCCGCGCTGCACCTGGGGCAGATAGTCCAGCTCCTCGGTCCACATCAGCTCCTCGACGTAGCCGATCCAGCGGTGGCTGGTGAGGTCCTCGCGCTGGCGGATGGCCCGCCGGCCCTGCAGGTACTGCGGGCTGGCGTACAGGCCCAGCGCGTAGTCCACCAGCTTGTGCGCGTAGACCCGGCCCTGGGCCGGGCGCGTCATCGTGATCGCGAGGTCGGCCTCGCGCTTGGACAGGCTGAAGCTGCGCGGCATGGCCACCAGCTCCAGTTCGAGCTGCGGGTGGCGCGTGGCCAGCGTGGCCAGGCGCGGCCCGAGGAAGTAGGTGCCGAAACCCTCCGGCGAGCCCACGCGCACGCTGCCCGAGAGCTGCTGGCCGGCGTCCGCCAGGCGCCCCGTCAGGCGCAGCGCCATCGCCTCCATGGCCTCGGCATCGGGCAGCAGCCGCTCGCCCTCGGGCGTGGGCACGAAGCCGGCCGGGCGGCGGTCGAACAGCGGCGTGCCCAGCGCCGCCTCCAGGCCGCTGATGCGCCGGCTCAGCGTGCTGTGGTCCACGCCCAGCTGCCGTGCGGCGACCGTCAGGCGCCCGGTGCGGGCCATCGCCAGAAAGGCGCGCAGGTCGTTCCAGTCGAAGTCGGGCATGCGAGTTTCTGCACAACCGGTGTGCTGATTTGCAGGTTTTTTTGCAGGAATGCCGATGCTATCGTGGCCTCGCCCCGTCCACACCGGCCGGGGCCGGCACCCGCAGAGGTGACCGACGAGACAAGATCGGAGACAGACATGGCTTTCTGGATACGCAGGGGCATGCGGGTGCTCGACCTCGCCTGCGCCACGCTGCTGGCACTGATGGTGGTGCTGGTCTTCGGCAACGTGGTGATGCGCTACGGCTTCGACGCCAGCATCACCGTGTCGGAGGAGCTGGCCCGCTGGGCCTTCGTCTGGATGACGATGCTCGGTGCGGTGGTGGCCGTCGAGAACCGGGGCCACCTGGGCAGCAACCTGCTGGTCGAGCGCCTGGGCCCCGGCGCGCGCCGGGCCTGCCTGCTGCTCAGCCAGGCCCTGATGATCGGCATCACCGCGATGCTCCTGGTGGGCAGCTGGCAGCAGGCGGCGATCAACTGGCCGGTGCGCGCGCCGGTCAGCGGCCTGTCGATGGCCTGGTTCTACGGCGCCGGCGTGGTCTTCGGCGTGCTCGTGCTGGGGCTGCTGCTGCGCCAGGCTCTGCGCACCCTCACCGGCGTCGGCGACGAAGAGCTGGCGCCGCTGCAGGAGTCCGAGGACGTGGCCCAGATCCAGGATCTGCACCTGGACCGCAGCGCCGCCTGGCGCCACTGAGGAGCAGGCCATGACCGTGTTTCTCTTCGTCGGCTCGCTGCTGGCCGTGATGGCCCTGGGCACGCCCATCGCCTACGCGCTGCTGGCCAGCGGCGTGGCGCTGATGTGGCAGCTCGACCTGTTCGACGCCCAGATCCTGGCGCAGAACGTCATCAACGGCGCCGACAGCTTCCCGCTGCTGGCCGTGCCCTTCTTCATGCTGGCCGGCGAGATCATGAACGTCGGCGGGCTGTCGCGCCGCATCGTCAACCTCGCGCTGGCGCTGGTGGGCCACCGCCGCGGCGGCCTGGGTTTCGTGACCATCGTCGCCGCCTGCCTGATGGCCGCGCTGTCGGGCTCGGCGGTGGCCGACACCGCGGCGCTGGCCACGCTGCTGCTGCCGATGATGGTGCGCGCCGGCCACGACCGGGCGCGCGCCGGCGGCCTCATCGCCTCGGCGGGCATCATCGCGCCGGTCATCCCGCCGTCCATCGGCTTCATCGTCTTCGGCGTCGCGGCCAACGTGTCGGTGGGCAAGCTCTTCCTCGCCGGCATCGTGCCCGGCCTGATGATGGGCCTGGCGCTGGCGCTGACCTGGGGCTGGATCTCGCGCCGCGAGGCGGTGCAGCCGCCGCCGCCGGCCTCCGCGGCCGAACGCTGGAAGGCGCTGCGCGAGTCGACCTGGGCCCTGGCGCTGCCGGTGATCGTCGTGGTGGGCCTGCGCATGGGCGTGTTCACGCCCACCGAGGCGGCCGTGGTGGCGGCGGTCTACGCGCTGGCGGTGTCCACGCTGGTCTACCGCGAGCTGCGCTGGCAGCAGCTGACCGAGGTCTTCGTCAGCGCCTCGCGCACCACGGCGGTGATCATGTTCCTGGTCGCGGCGGCGATGGTCAGCGCCTGGCTGATCACGGTGGCCGACGTGCCCAGCCAGGTGGTGAGCCTGCTCGAGCCGCTGCTGGACAGCCCGACGCTGCTGCTGCTGGCCATCATGGCGCTGGTGATGCTGGTGGGCATGGCGATGGACATGACGCCCACCATCCTGATCATGACCCCGGTGCTGATGCCGCTGGTGAAGGCCGCGGGCATCGACCCGGTCTACTTCGGCGTGCTGTTCATCATGAACAACGCCATCGGCCTGATCACGCCGCCGGTGGGCACCGTGCTCAACGTGGTGGCCGGCGTCGGCCGCATGAACATCACCGAGGTCACGCGCGGCGTCCTGCCGTTCATGGCCGCGCAGACGGCCGTGATGTTCCTGCTCGTCTTCTTCCCGCAACTGGTCCTGGTGCCGCTGCGCTGGCTCCACGGCTGACAGGCCGTGAACGAGCCCGCCACACCCGCCCGGCGCCGCCGGGCGAGTGGCCCGCACACGCGCGGCTCGTTCACCGTTTCGACTGCTTCCGACAGAGAGCCGGCAGGCCGGCTCGCCCGATCCGGAGCGCACCGCGCTCCTTGCCAACCCCCAGACGGAGACCCCGAGTCCATGTCCCTCATCCGCAAGCTCAAGACCCGCGCGCAGAACGGCCAGCCGGTGCGCGTCGCCGTGATCGGCGCCGGCAAGTTCGGCTCCATGTACCTGTCGCAGGCGCCGCGCACGCCGGGCATCCACCTGACCGCGGTGGTCGACCTCTCGCCCGACCGCGCCCGCGCCTCGCTGGCGCGCGTCGGCTGGGACGCGCCGCGTTTCGCCGCCACCTCGCTGGCCCAGGCGAAGAAGGACGGCAGCACCTTCATCACCGACGACGCCCACGCCGTCATCGCCAGCGACGCGGTGGACATCGTCATCGACGCCACCGGCAGCCCCGCCGCCGGCATCGCCCACGCGCTGCTGTGCTGCGAGCACCGCAAGCACATCATCATGGTCAACGTCGAGGCCGACGTGCTGGCCGGCCCCTACCTGGCGCGCCGGGCGGCCGAGGCCGGCATCATCTACAGCATGGCCTCGGGCGACCAGCCGGCGCTGATCGCCGAGCTGGTGGACTGGGCGCGCACCATCGGCATGGAGGTCGTGTGCGCCGGCAAGGGCACCAAGTACCTGCCGGTCTACCACGCCAGCACGCCCGAGACGGTCTGGGGCCACTACGGCTTCAGCGAGGCGCAGGTCGCCGGCGGCGACTTCAACGCGCAGATGTTCAACAGCTTCCTCGACGGCACCAAGTCGGCGCTGGAGATGGCCGCGGTGGCCAACGGCTGCGAGCTGTCGCCGCCGGAGGACGGCCTGGTGTTCCCGCCGGTGGGCGTGGACGACCTGCCGCACGTCCTGCGCCCGGCCGCCGACGGCGGCATCCTGCCGAAGAAGGGCATGGTCGAGGTGGTCAGCTCGCTCGAGCGCGACGGCCGCCCGGTGTTTCGCGACCTGCGCTGGGGCGTGTACGCCGTCTTCGAGGCGCCCAGCCCCTACGTGAAGGACTGCTTCCAGCAGTACGGCTTGAAGACCGACGCCAGCGGCCGCTACGCCGCCATGTACAAGCCCTACCACCTGATCGGCCTGGAGCTGGGCATCTCGGTGGCCAGCATCGCCGTGCGCCAGGAGGCCACCGGCGCCACCGGCGAGTGGCGCGGCGACGTCGGCGCCACCGCCAAGCGTGCGCTCAGGGCCGGCGAGAAGCTCGACGGCGAAGGCGGCTTCACCGTCTACGGCAAGCTGATGCCCACCGCCACCTCGCTGCGCCGGCGCGCGCTGCCCATCGGCCTGGCGCACAACATGGTGCTCAAGCGCGACATCGCGGCCGGCGAGGTCGTGAGCTGGGACGACGTCGACTACGACGCCAGCAAGCAGGCCGTGCAGGTGCGCCGCGCCCAGGAGGACATGTTCCGCCGCGAACTGCGGCTCTGACCCCGCGGCCACGACGCCGCCCCGGCGCCGCCACGGCGCCGGGCCCACCGCCCCCAGAAGGCCCTCGACACAACGGAGACATCACCATGCAGACCCCCGACACCCTGCGACGCCTGCTCGCCCGCGCCCTGATCGCCGCCCCTCTGCTCGCTGCCGCCGCGCTGCCAGCGGCCGCGCAGGAGATCCGCGACCAGTCGTTCAAGTTCGCCTTCGTCCAGCCCAAGGACAGCCACATGGGCGCCGGCGCCGTGCGTTTCGCCGAGCTGGTGGCGGCCAAGTCCAAGGGGCTCATGCAGATCCGGCTCTTCCCCGGCGGCACGCTGGGCGGCGACATCCAGACCATCTCGGCGCTGCAGGGCGGCACCGTCGAGATGACGACCATGCCGCCGGGCCTGATGGTGGGCCTGTCCAAGCCGTTCGCGGTCTTCGACATGCCCTTCCTGTTCAACAGCTTCGCCGAGGCCGACGCGCTGCTCGACGGCCCCGTGGGCCAGAAGCTGATGGCGCAGGCGCCGGCCGGCCTGGTGGGCCTGGCGTACTGGGACCACGGCTTCCGCAACGTCAGCAACAGCCGCCGTCCGGTGGCCCGGCTGGAGGACTTCGCGGGGCTGAAGATCCGCGTGTCGCAGTCGCCGATGATCATCGAGACCATCAACGGCCTGGGCGCCAACGCCACGCCGATGGCCTTCACCGAGGTCTATTCCGCGCTGGAGACCCGGGCCGTCGACGGCCAGGAGAACCCCACCGCGGTGTTCGACGCCAACAAGTTCAACGAGGTGCAGAAGTACCTCTCGCTGACGCGCCACCAGTACAACCCGCTCATCGTGCTGGCCAGCGGCAAGGCCTGGGCCCGGCTCAACGACGCCGAACGCCGCGTGCTCACCGAGGCCGCGGTCGAGACGCGGGCCTACCAGCGCCAGGTCTCGCGCGAGATGGAGGCCAAGTCCACCGCCTCGCTGAAGGCCCGCGGCACCCTCGTCAACGAGGTCAGCGCCGCCGAGATCGAGCGCATGCGCCGCCACCTGGCGCCGGTCTCGGCCAAGCTGGCCAAGGACATCGGCGAGGCGCTGGTGGGCGAGGTGACCGCCGAGGTCGAACGCCTGCGCGAAGCGAAGTAAGCCCGCGCCCGGCACACCGCCGGGGCCGGCCGACGCGCAGGACGACCCGGGCCTGCGCCGGCCGGGCCGGCCCGCGGTGGCCGCCGGCCGGCCCCGCCACCGCATCCCACTCGTTACGCGACCTGCCGCCACCATGCCCCGCTTCGCCGCCAACCTGTCGCTGATGTATCCCGAGCAGCCCTTCCTCGAGCGCTTCCGCGCCGCGGCGCAGGACGGCTTCGAGGGCGTGGAGTACCTCTTCCCCTACGAGCACGACGCCGCGACGCTGCGCGCCCTGCTCGACGAGCACGGCCTGACGCAGGTGCTGTTCAACGCGCCGCCCGGCGACTGGGCCGGCGGCGAGCGCGGCCTGGCCAGCCTGCCCGGGCGCGAGGCCGAGTTCCGCGACGGCATCGAGCGTGCGCTGGCCTGTGCGCGGGTGCTGGGCTGCCGCCGCGTGCACGTGATGTCGGGCCTGCTGCCCGCCGGCGTGCGCCGCGAGGAACGCCTGGCGCTCTGGCACGACAACCTCGCATGGGCCGCGGCACGCGCGTCGGCTGCCGGCTGCACGCTGCTGATCGAGCCCATCAACCAGCGCGACATGCCGGGCTACTTCCTCAGCCGCCAGCAGGACGCGCACGACGCGGTGCAGGCCCTGGGCTCGCCCGCGCTGAAGGTGCAGATGGACCTGTACCACTGCCAGATCACCGAGGGCGACCTGGCGATGCAGCTGCGCCGCTGGCTGCCCAGCGGACAGGTCGGCCACCTGCAGATCGCCGGCGTGCCCGAACGCCACGAGCCCGACCGCGGCGAGGTGCACTACCCGTACCTCTTCGAGCTCATCGACGAGCTGGCCGCACAGGGGCACTGGGACGGCTGGATCGGCTGCGAGTACCGGCCCGCGCGCGGCGGCAAACCGCTGGGCACGTCCTCGGGCCTGACCTGGCTGCACCGGGAGCGGGCGGGAGGGCGGCGGCGCGGGTGAGGCGCGGGGCCGGCGGTTGTCGCGGGTCCATCCCCGCTCGCGCGGGGCAGCCGGTAGCTCACCGTGATCCACCCTCGCGTGCTGGGGTCCATCCCCGCTCGCGCGGGGCAGCCGTGCTCGGGAGTGTCCTGCGAGTCCTTCGGGTGGGTCCATCCCCGCTCGCGCGGGGCAGCCCGGCAGTGCCATGAGCTTCTGCGCCGCCGGCAGGGTCCATCCCCGCTCGCGCGGGGCAGCCCGAGGGCATCCGAAGCCGCGGTCTGGCGCTGCAGGTCCATCCCCGCTCGCGCGGGGCAGCCCCTGCGGCCGATGCCACGGCCCCCAGCGAGCCGGGTCCATCCCCGCTCGCGCGGGGCAGCCGCGAGCAGCGTGCCGCTATCGGCCGCTGCGCAGGGTCCATCCCCGCTCGCGCGGGGCAGCCGGCAGGCCCAGCGCCACGATGAAGTCGCCCTTGGGTCCATCCCCGCTCGCGCGGGGCAGCCTTCGGCACGGCCGCCGGCGGCGTTGACGCCGGCGGTCCATCCCCGCTCGCGCGGGGCAGCCCACCCCGCCGATGTGCGGCGCGCGCTTCGTGAGGGTCCATCCCCGCTCGCGCGGGGCAGCCGCGAGGTTCCCGGTGCCGTCGACGACTTGACGGGGTCCATCCCCGCTCGCGCGGGGCAGCCGGCCTCGGCGCCGATCAGCCACGCGCGAAGCCGGGTCCATCCCCGCTCGCGCGGGGCAGCCACACCGGCTCGGCGGTTCGGAATGTCAGCCATGGGTCCATCCCCGCTCGCGCGGGGCAGCCCGGACGTGCTCGCGGATGCTGGCCGCCTCGGCGGGTCCATCCCCGCTCGCGCGGGGCAGCCCTAGGCGCAGGCTGCACCAAGGCGCCGGACAGGGGTCCATCCCCGCTCGCGCGGGGCAGCCGCGGTCGCGCCGCCGACCGACCGGGACCTCGTGGGTCCATCCCCGCTCGCGCGGGGCAGCCCACGCCACCTGTGCGCACCGCACGCGGGGCATGGGTCCATCCCCGCTCGCGCGGGGCAGCCGTACGCGACGCTGGTGAAGGACTTCCGGTGACGGGTCCATCCCCGCTCGCGCGGGGCAGCCTTCAGCGCGTCGGAGTACAGCGAGCCGCGGCGGGGTCCATCCCCGCTCGCGCGGGGCAGCCTGATCTGGCCCTTCATGGAGATCCCCTTTCCGGGGTCCATCCCCGCTCGCGCGGGGCAGCCTCCTGGGATCGCGCCAGCGAGCCTGCCGGGCTGGGTCCATCCCCGCTCGCGCGGGGCAGCCCCGAGAGGGCACGCGAGCTCCGGCGTCTCGACGGGTCCATCCCCGCTCGCGCGGGGCAGCCCCAGAACGCGGGTCGGCGACGGCGAAGGCGCCGGGTCCATCCCCGCTCGCGCGGGGCAGCCCGCCGCAGTGTCGCAAGCGCTGAGCCAAGTCGGGGTCCATCCCCGCTCGCGCGGGGCAGCCCGCATCCCGAAGAAGCCGAGCACCGACCAGGAGGGTCCATCCCCGCTCGCGCGGGGCAGCCCAGCCGACGAGGTCGTTCACCACGCCGGCGAGGGGTCCATCCCCGCTCGCGCGGGGCAGCCGTGCGCGACAGGCCCAGCGGGAGGATCGCCAGGGGTCCATCCCCGCTCGCGCGGGGCAGCCGGAGATCGGCATCCCCACCCTGGCCTACCAAGGGGTCCATCCCCGCTCGCGCGGGGCAGCCGTGCTCGGGAGTGTCCTGCGAGTCCTTCGGGTGGGTCCATCCCCGCTCGCGCGGGGCAGCCTCGTAGACGTCGCCCATGTAGCCCACGGCGACGGGTCCATCCCCGCTCGCGCGGGGCAGCCCTGCCAGAGTGCGCATGGCGTGAATCCTTGTGGGGTCCATCCCCGCTCGCGCGGGGCAGCCCTGGAGTAGCCTATGAACGCTTGCCTCACGCCGGGTCCATCCCCGCTCGCGCGGGGCAGCCGACTATTGCTGATGGCAGTCGCAAACGTGTTGGGGTCCATCCCCGCTCGCGCGGGGCAGCCTTGATCGCTCCGCCCTTCCCGTGCGAAGACCAGGGTCCATCCCCGCTCGCGCGGGGCAGCCCACGCACGGAGTCACGCAGCAAAGAAAAACGGGGGTCCATCCCCGCTCGCGCGGGGCAGCCGGCGGAACGGGGGGGCGTCGTCACTGGATGAAGGGTCCATCCCCGCTCGCGCGGGGCAGCCAGCGCCCAGGCGGCCGGCAACAATCCGGCGCTGGGTCCATCCCCGCTCGCGCGGGGCAGCCCGCCGCTCCAGCCCCTGGGCGAAGATGGCCGCGGGTCCATCCCCGCTCGCGCGGGGCAGCCCAGTACGGATGCAGAGAAGATGCCGCCGCCGAGGGTCCATCCCCGCTCGCGCGGGGCAGCCGTGGTGTTGATCGCGCCGCCGGCGACCGGGCTGGGTCCATCCCCGCTCGCGCGGGGCAGCCGCCGATGGCTACGCCGACTTGATTTGTCAGGAGGGTCCATCCCCGCTCGCGCGGGGCAGCCCTGGTGCATGAAGGTGGCCGGCGCCGAGACCGGGGTCCATCCCCGCTCGCGCGGGGCAGCCCGGCCCTTCGCCAGCGTGCCGGGGTCTGACGACGGTCCATCCCCGCTCGCGCGGGGCAGCCCCCAACACCCGTTTTCAGGCAGTCCTTTCGTCGGGTCCATCCCCGCTCGCGCGGGGCAGCCCACGAGTGGGCAGCCCGCCTTCGTCAACAAGGGGGTCCATCCCCGCTCGCGCGGGGCAGCCCGCCTCGTGGACCTCGCGCTTCAGGCGCTTCTGGGTCCATCCCCGCTCGCGCGGGGCAGCCCATTCGTGGGTCGGCTGGAGCAGCGCGATGCCGGGTCCATCCCCGCTCGCGCGGGGCAGCCGCAGTATGCGGACGGCGCAGGCGCTCTGGCGCGGGTCCATCCCCGCTCGCGCGGGGCAGCCAACATCCGGGTCAATCGAAACCTCGTGCGAGGGGGTCCATCCCCGCTCGCGCGGGGCAGCCCCGCGGAATGCGTCTGTGCCGGCCTCGGCGGTGGGTCCATCCCCGCTCGCGCGGGGCAGCCCCGTTCTTGTCATAGCTGACGTCGCCGCCGGCGGGTCCATCCCCGCTCGCGCGGGGCAGCCCCATTGGACGGAAGCCTTCGCGCCGGGATGAAGGGTCCATCCCCGCTCGCGCGGGGCAGCCCAGTAGCGCCTCGGCCGGGTCGAGCTGCTGCAGGGTCCATCCCCGCTCGCGCGGGGCAGCCCTGCCGCCCGGCTTGGCGTCGGTGAGCTGCTTGGGTCCATCCCCGCTCGCGCGGGGCAGCCCGGATGGTGCCGGTGCCGCTGCCGGCCGGGTAGGGTCCATCCCCGCTCGCGCGGGGCAGCCTTCGAAGGGCCTTCAAAGGTGCATCGAAGCCGGGGTCCATCCCCGCTCGCGCGGGGCAGCCCGGCGTGCGTAGTCGTAGGCGTGGAGCGCCGGGGGTCCATCCCCGCTCGCGCGGGGCAGCCAGTGCGAGCATCGCCACGCGCGGGGCTTCGTCGGGTCCATCCCCGCTCGCGCGGGGCAGCCTGAGGCAGCCATGGCCAACATGACGCTCTCTGGGGTCCATCCCCGCTCGCGCGGGGCAGCCTTGGCGGCCGCTTCCGCCGTCTCCGCCGCCGAGGGTCCATCCCCGCTCGCGCGGGGCAGCCGGGGGGCTTGCTGGCGCGGCTTGCGTCGCGGGGGGTCCATCCCCGCTCGCGCGGGGCAGCCCGTCGGACGAGCAGGAAAACGTGCCGTTCTACGGGTCCATCCCCGCTCGCGCGGGGCAGCCATCTCCTCGATGGCCTCCAGCAGCTCAGCCGACGGTCCATCCCCGCTCGCGCGGGGCAGCCGCGGCAAAGCGCGCCAGGTGCTTGCGCGCTGGGGGTCCATCCCCGCTCGCGCGGGGCAGCCCCGGACCGCTGGGCGCTGACCAGCGTCCCCTCGGGTCCATCCCCGCTCGCGCGGGGCAGCCACGGGCCGTCGCGATGCGCAGGCAGTCGGCCAGGGTCCATCCCCGCTCGCGCGGGGCAGCCTGCGACTTCAACCCGACCAACAGCGCGCTGAAGGGTCCATCCCCGCTCGCGCGGGGCAGCCACGGGCAGCGGGATCATGGGTCAGCTCCCGAAGGGTCCATCCCCGCTCGCGCGGGGCAGCCGTGCCCTGAGGTCCACGACCCCGCCTCGCGCTGGGTCCATCCCCGCTCGCGCGGGGCAGCCGGTCGCCTGAACCTTCTTCGCCTTCCTCGGGAGGGTCCATCCCCGCTCGCGCGGGGCAGCCAAGTCGAAGCCATCATGGGGCGCCCGCATACCGGGTCCATCCCCGCTCGCGCGGGGCAGCCGTCATGGCGTTCGTCGTCGTCGACGAAGCCTTGGGTCCATCCCCGCTCGCGCGGGGCAGCCATCTTGATCGGGATCGACCGTTCAACCGTGAAGGGTCCATCCCCGCTCGCGCGGGGCAGCCGTCGAGGGCACTCCGGCGCGTCAAGCGCGTGTGGGTCCATCCCCGCTCGCGCGGGGCAGCCCAGAAGCGCGGCGCGATCCACTATCACGCTGTGGGTCCATCCCCGCTCGCGCGGGGCAGCCCGACGCAGCAGCACGACCAGCGGCAGCGTGCCGGGTCCATCCCCGCTCGCGCGGGGCAGCCAGCCGAGGCTTCGCGCAGCATCTCCAACGTCGGGGTCCATCCCCGCTCGCGCGGGGCAGCCGCATCAGCCTGCGCGAGATTCATCTCGCGGCCGGGTCCATCCCCGCTCGCGCGGGGCAGCCAGGCTGCGGCGGCGACCCGGTGGAGGTGTCCGGGGTCCATCCCCGCTCGCGCGGGGCAGCCGCGTCACGACCACGCGCCGAGACAGACCACCTGGGTCCATCCCCGCTCGCGCGGGGCAGCCCCGATGCCGAAGACCGCCGACCAGGCTGCCGCGGGTCCATCCCCGCTCGCGCGGGGCAGCCCGCGCTACGCCGTTCGGAACGGTGCTGACTCAGGGTCCATCCCCGCTCGCGCGGGGCAGCCTTGTCGGTGCCCGTGCCGCCGGCGTCGACGATGGGTCCATCCCCGCTCGCGCGGGGCAGCCCGCGAGAAGACACACCGCGGGCTCGCCGGGCAGGGTCCATCCCCGCTCGCGCGGGGCAGCCCTGAAGGGGCGGTTCCCCAGCCGCAAGGCGCAGGGTCCATCCCCGCTCGCGCGGGGCAGCCGCGACGGCGTCCCCGCGTGCGCGGAGGCCTCTGGGTCCATCCCCGCTCGCGCGGGGCAGCCGCCGCGAGATCGACGCCGATGGTGGTGGGGTGGGGTCCATCCCCGCTCGCGCGGGGCAGCCATTGTCGCTTTACACAAGGGGCCGCCCTTGGGGGGTCCATCCCCGCTCGCGCGGGGCAGCCTGGCCGCTTAATCGGGCCGAAGTGAAGGCCATGGGTCCATCCCCGCTCGCGCGGGGCAGCCAGTCGCGCCGCGCCGCCGGCTCTCGACACTGGGGGTCCATCCCCGCTCGCGCGGGGCAGCCTCCTGGCCCGGTCGGCTGCCCGGCTTGTGCTGGGGTCCATCCCCGCTCGCGCGGGGCAGCCGTTCTCGACGGCCTGAGCTGCGCGCGTCTCGTGGGTCCATCCCCGCTCGCGCGGGGCAGCCGCTGACGCAGCGCCTGGCGGCTGTGGCCCGGGGGGTCCATCCCCGCTCGCGCGGGGCAGCCCCTGCCAGATCCCCCAGCCGCGCGGCCTCAGCCGGTCCATCCCCGCTCGCGCGGGGCAGCCGCAAGCACGTCGCGCGCGAAGGCCTGGGTGCAGGGTCCATCCCCGCTCGCGCGGGGCAGCCGCCGAGGCCAACCTGGCGCCGGCGTTCCAGAAGGGTCCATCCCCGCTCGCGCGGGGCAGCCGGCTTCAGCCTGGGCGCGTCAGCCCCCGGGCCGGGTCCATCCCCGCTCGCGCGGGGCAGCCGCGGCGACCGGGAAGTTGACGTCGAACGCGCCGGGTCCATCCCCGCTCGCGCGGGGCAGCCCGCGCTCGCCTGCGAGGTCAGCACCTGATGCGCGGTCCATCCCCGCTCGCGCGGGGCAGCCCCTAAATCCTAAGTTCCTATCCGCAAAGTCAATTTGTTAAGGAGCAGTCAAGCGATCAAGGGTTAACCCTTGGTCGTCAGCAGTACGCCGTCGATGCGCACGACTTTCCGGTTGGGTTCGCCGAGGTGCATCACGGCAAGTCCGCCATCGGCTTGCTTGTCCGGGTAGACGAGCGTGATCGAGCCCCTCCCCAGCTGCGCGTGCCAGTCCGACACCACCCCCCAGACGCGCTCTCGTGCGCCCTTGGTCAGGGATGGGCTGGCATAGACGCCAGGAGCCAGTTCGAGCATCGCCGACGCCAGGAAACCGCGGTAGCGGTCGTCCACGTCACGCGTGATCACGACCGTCAGTGCCATCGCGAGCGATCCCGAAAAGACTCTGTATGTCGTCGATCATCTTCGGCACCAGGCCGATGCGGCGGAACTCCCGCGCCGCACTCTGCCGGACGAGCCGGTCCACGGTCTCGTCGGCACCCTGCTCGATGCGCTTGGCCGCGGCAAACGCCAGCCGCAGCGTCACGGCCTCGCGGTACAGGTCGGCGATGTCGAGCACGAAGGACTGGTCGGAGTCCTCGTGGATGAAGCCCAGTTGCGGCAACGCGGACACGCAGGCCACTGCCACGCCGGCAGCCGAACGAACCGCCGTCGCCGCATGGTTGATGGCCTGGTTGGCCAGGTCGGTGGCGTCGGGGTTGGCGCGGTTGTAGTCGCGCCGCCGCCACTTCAGCCCGAAGGCCTGCGACAGCAGCTTGTAGCTCTCCTTGACGCGCGCGCCCTCGATGCCGCGCAGCACCTCGATGTCGGTGTGCGGCAGCACCTCGCCCAGGCGGCGTGCGTACATCTTTCGGGCGATGGCGACGCGCTGCTTGTCGTCGGCCCAGGCCCGCGCCTGGGCACGCGCGACGTCCGAGCGGTCGGGGCCGAGTGCCGGTGCGGTGTACAGCCGGGTGGCATCGGTGCCCACCGCGATCAGCGTCGTGCCGTGGCGCGCCAGGATGCGCAGCACGTCGTGGCTGACGGTGGTGCCCGGCCCGATCAGGATCGCCGACAGCGTCTGGTGCGGCAGCTGGTACTCGCCAGCCGGCAGCGCGCCGCCGCCGCTGTCGAAGTGCAGACAGCCGTCGACGACGGTCAGCGCGCCGCGGTCCAGGTACAGCAGGCCGTGGCGGTCGGCATGCGCGATCTGGGCCTTCTCCAGCCCGAGCCGGCCCTTGAGCATCGTGTGCCGCTCAGGTCCAGCTGCCCGGCGGCGCCAGCAGCAGGCAGCCGAAGCCGAAGCTGCGGTGCCGGCCCAGCCCGCGCGCCAGCAACGCTGAGAAGGCCCGCGGGTTCTCGACGCGCAGCTGCCCACGCACCGTGAGGTCCGGCAGCAGACCGTTGCGTGTGTGCCGTCCGGTGCGTTGGCCCGAGGCCTCTGCGCCGCGGCGCGCGATGGGCGCCAGGCGGAAGCCGGTGGCGTGGCCGTGCAGCAGCGTGGCCGCACCGTCACGTGCGAGTTCCCTTGCCAGCCAGCGCTGATGCGCGGCGGCGCGGTCGCCCGGGGCGTCACCGGCGAAGCTGGGGTGGAACGCGGCGTCGACCTCGGCCCAGCCGCCGTCGGCGCCGGCGGCGCGGCTGCGCACGATCGGCGCGACGCGGGCCTCGAAGTCCAGCCGCTCGCCGGCGCGCCAGTCGGCGGGCATCGTCTTGACGACGACGTCGTCGCGGTCCAGACCCAGCGCCGCCGCGGCGCCGGGGTCGGTGTCCGCTGCCAGTTGGAGCGCGCGCTCGACGGCGTTGCGTTCGGCGTGCGCATAGCCGACGAACTGGCAGCCGTCGGCGCGCTGCACGAGCGCGAAGGGTTTGGGTGCTGCCGCGCCCAACGTCGCCTTCAGCGCGGCGTGCAGGGCGTAACCGGGGTCCTCGCGCAGGGCGCGCTGGCCGGTGGCAGCGGCCCAGCGTGCCAGCGCGGCCAGGTCCGGATGGGTGCGCAGCAACAGGGTGGGGGCGACAGGCGCGTCCATGGTCATCTCGCGCATCGTTCGTAGATCGGGCGGGTGCCGGCATGGACGTCGACGCTGAAGCGCCGCTCGTCGCTGGCCGGGTGCACACGGTCCGGTTGGCCGATCGCGCCGGCCTCGTTGGTGTAGACGGCCGGGCGGGCGTGTGAATCGAGGCCAGCCGCGCCGTCGATGGCATCCACCGCCGTGGCGCCGTCGGCCCAGCCGGCGGCCAGCCGCGCGGCCGGCGGGCAACCTTTGCGGCCGAGGAACAGCGGCCGTGCCGGACGGTCGAGCGCGGCGCACAGCTCGTCGAGCGTCGGGGCCTCGTCGGCGGGGTCTAGCCGCAGCGCCACCAGCACCGAGGCGTCAGCGCGGTAGTCGCGCTCGCGCAGATGGGGCGACTCGAACGCGGCGTCACCGCCGGCGGGCGATTCGACGACGCCCCGGGTCGTCCAGCCCACGCTCTTCTTCGACAACTGGGCGGTCTGGAAGTCGCCGAGGTGCTCGCCCGGGCGGTCGATGCGCGCGGCCCAGCGCAGCCGGGCCTGAAGGCGTTCGAGCCGTGCGCCTTCGGCGCGGTCCCAGCCCAGCGCGTTGGCCAGCAGGCCGGTCAGCATCGACGTCGCCGGCCAGGGCTGGACCGGCCGGCGGTGGTCGACGGCGGTGGTGCCGAAGGCCATCAACGGGCCTTCCAGCCGCAACAGCAGATGGCGGGCCATCGTCATTCGCCGGCGACGGCGCGTTGCAGCGCCTGGCCGATGGCGTCGATGCCGGCAACCGGCACGCCGTCGAGCGCCGGCGGGGTGACGCTCAGCTGATGGCGCTGCGTGTGCGCGCCGTAGGCGGTGTCCAGCGCCTGCAGGTGCGCCTGCAGCGCACCGACGGTGTTGGCGAAGACGTCGCCGCGCCGGTCGACAGCGCGCCGGAACGCGTTGGCCAGCGTGCGGGGCTGCTCGTCGCCGGTTTCCACCAGCAGGAACTCGGCGCGCGAGTACGGCGCGGTGCTGCCCTTCTTGGCGCCGGGCGAGGTGCAGGCGATCAGCTTGACCAGCCGGTCGACGACCGCGCCGGCCAGCGCGGCGTCGCCACCGAGGTTGGCGACCAGCAGGTCGACGTCGACGACGACGTAACCGTAGAACAGCCCGCTGGTGATCTCGATGTCGAAGATGCCGGCCGAGCCGGCTTCGCCGTCCTCGCTCTGCTGGCGCAGGTCGTCCACCGCGGTGACGTAGTCCAGCTCCTGCTCGATCGGGTGCACCGTGAAGGCGTGCGCGACGTGCACCGGCGCGTCGAGGTTGGCGGTCGGGTCCGACGTGACCATGCGGCCGAACAGCGCCGACTCCAGCCCGGCCGCGCCGCGCGTCTGCTCGGCCAGCGCGCGCAGGTTCTTCTGCAGCGGTGTGAGCTCATTCGCGACCTGGACGTCCAGCGCCTTCATGGCCGCCTTGTCCGGGTCCTTGGCCGCGTTTGCGAGCAGCGTGGCGTCGGCGGCCATGGCTTCGGCGAGGCGGCGCGCGATCTGCTGCACGTAGGCCGTTTCGGGGCGGCCGAAGAACAGTGCCTGGCGCGACTTGGGGTCGGCGCCGTTCTTCCCGTACAGCGCGATGTTCAGCGCCTCGGTGAGCCGCGCCAGCGCGACGGGGTGCAGCGCCGGCAGGCCCTCCAGTGCCGCCGGCAGGATCGAGTGCTTGACCAGGTCTTTGGTGCGGTCGCCCATCGGCACGCCCAGCGTCTGCAGCGAGTAGGGCACGCGCGCCGCGCCGTCGTGGTCGGCTTCGCCGGCGAAGCGCCAGCGGCGCTTGAGCGCCTGCGACGAGATGCGAATGCGCGTCGTGCCGCCAAACGGCAGGCGCTTGGCCTGGCCGTTGTCGTCGCGGTTTAGCAGCGTGCCGGGGTAGCTGGCGAGGCTGTGGATCTGGATGAAGCGGGGGCGGGCCATCGTGTTCTCCCTGTGGATTCGTTCGGAGGCGTGTTCAGTCCTGGCGGTCGGCATGGGCGACGAAGGCGCGGACGATGTCGGACCGGGCCTTGCGCCCACGCTCGCTGTCGGGCGGCGCGAGCACCAGTTCGGCCAGCGGCCACCAGTTGGCGCTGCTGCCGGTGGCCGCCAGGCGGCGGGCGACACGCGGCAGCAGGTCGGCAAGCACGGCCTCGTCGGCTTCGACGAGCTGGCGCACACGCGCTTCGCTGAAGCGCAGCCGGGCGAGCACGGCGCCGGCCGCGTGGTCGGGCCGCGTGTCGTGCCCGCCGTTGGCCAGTGCCAGGCAATGCAGCACCAGCGCCCAGCGCGCGCGCGCGCCCTCGTCGTCGGGAGTGCCGGCGGCCTGGAGCAGGCGTTCGCAGTCGAAGCCGGCACCTCTGCTCAGATGGGGGTGGTGCCGGCGCAGCCGGGCCAGCGTGCCGGTGTCCGCGCGTCGCAGCTGTCCGGCCAGCGACAGGATCGGGTCCTTGGGCCGCGCCGGTGCTTCGGTCATGAGGGTTTCGCTCATCGCGTGCTCTCCGTGGTGTCCTCGTTCTGCGCCTCGGCGCGGGCCTGGGCCAGCCAGGTGCCGAAGTGCTTGCGTGCGCCGCCGTGCAGCACCCGCTCGGCACGCGCCAGGGCGAACGGCCGCGACGGGCTGCGTGTCGGCAGCGCCTCGGTCGCCACGGGCAGCCGGCGTTGCGCCAGGGTGTAAAGCCATTGCACCCAGTGCACCTGCGCAAGCTGGTCGTCGTGGCCGGCGTCGATGCTGCGGAACAGCTCGGGGAAGAAAGCCTCGTCGACGTCGCGCTCGTAGTCGTCGACCGCGCTGCGGGTGGCGCGGTCGAAGTCCTTGTTCTTCCAGTCGACGTCGTCGCTGCCGTCGACGAACTGGATCAGCGCGCTGCGGAAGACCTTGCCCGACATCTCGCTGGCACGGTCGACGAAGAGCTGCGAACGGCGCGCCAAGTCGACGACCTCGTGGCCTAGCCGGCGCGTGACGCTGGCCGGCATCGAGATCTCGCGCTGCAGCAGCCCGTTTGTCTTTCCTTTGCCGCCAGCCAGTGCTTGGACGATCAGCTTGGCCGATCTACTGCGTTCGTGCTCGGCGGGCAGTGCGAGCAGGGGCAGCTCGCACTTATTCCGGCTAAACAGCAGCCCAGGTAGTTCGCGATATCCAAGCGTGTCCGGCTGAGCGGAGAGCGCTTTGCGGCCGTCGATCACCAAGATTGGTGTCCAGGGGTCAAGCACGTCGCCGTTCCAAATCGAGGCATCTACACGCATCGACTTGCTGCCGGCGCGCAGCAGTTGCAGCGTGCCGTCGCGTTCGATCAGGCGTACCCGGCGCGAGACCTCGAGCGCCAGCGGGTGGACGCACGACAGGGGCAATGGCGCGTCGTCCCACAGCGGCAGCCAGAGCAGCCGGTGTTCGGGCTTGTCGGCGCCGTCGTGCCGGAGGCGGAACTCGTCCGCGATGCGCCCGAGGCCTGCCGTCAGCACCTCGACATCACGCCGGAACTCGGCGCCGCTGCCGCGTTCGATGGCCAGCCTGAACTGCGGCCTCGAGCTGAAGCCGCCGTTCATGCGCATCGAGTTGTAGTTGCCGGCGCCGAGGAACGGCGTCCAGCCCTGCAGCGTGATCAGCGCGTAGATCAGCGTGTCGAGTTCGTCGGCGCGCAGCGGCAGCTTGCCCGCCTTCTCGTCGTGATGGCGCGCGGTGACCAGCACGTCGATGTCCTGCGCCGCGTCGCTGCCATGCTTGAAGTCGGCCACCCGAGCCGGGCTGCAGGGCGACTGCAGGAAGGCCGGCCGGCCCCAGTCCTCGACGACGAGGTGTCAGGGGGCATCGTCGCGGTACCCCGCCGTCAGCGTGCGCAGCAGCTCGCGCCAGCCGTCGGCGGTGGTGGGCAGTTCTTCCCGGCCGGCGTGCTCCAGCGCGAGGACCGCCAGCTGAACGTTGAAGGCGTGCCAGGCCGCCCGCTGGTGCGGGCGCAAGGCCGTGAACACGAGGTCTTCCGACGCCGTGAGGCGCGCGAGCACCTCGGGCAGGGAAAGCCGCGTCACCACGCCCGAAGGCGCGGTGACGCGGAACATCGGCTCTTGCAGGACGCAGTGTCTGAGCACCACTTTCCTCCTCCCTGTCAGGTCCCCGCTTGCACGGGGCGTTTTGCCGAAGACCTGTCAAATCGGGCCATCTCCGCCTGAGAGGAGAACATTTGACAGGTTGTCTTAAAGACTGAATCAATCTAGGCTCAACAGCCAGGTTTTGCCAGCGCTTGTGGCGGCGTCGTTCATCCCTCCGGATGACCGGTCGCTTGAGCCAGGCCGTAGCGGTCGTACTGGTAACGGCGCGGACCGATGGCGAAGCTGAACCCGTCTGCGCCGCTCACGAAGTCCGTGGCCTGGGGCAAGCCGGCGTCTTCGGGCAGCGCCGGCAGCATCCACGCCGGCAAGCTCAGTTGCGTGATGGCGTGGCCGAACGGCGAGGTCGCCCCGGCCGGCAGTTCGATGTCGACGCCGTCGAGGCCCAGGCGTGTCCGGGCCTCGGTCGACAGCTCGCCCGGCACGGCGTCGCGCCACGGGGCCAGCCAGTCGACCGTCTTGTAGTCGGCGTCCGCGACCTCTGCGCTGCGTTCCCCGGCCAGAACACGCCAGTGCGACCACCACGGCTCGCCCAGCGTCTCAGCCAGCCGGCGCAGCGTGGACCGTCCGACGCTGCGCTCGACCAGGTCGCGGTTGTCGGCGGGAATGCACAGCGCGGGGAAGCGCTCATGGTCGAGCAGCGCCTGCAGCGTCGCCTGCAGGCACACCAGGTCGGGATAGGCGCTGCGCGGCCCCAGGCCCAGCCCGCGGCGGTGCCTGGCGTCGAACAGCGCCGCGATGTCCAGGCCCGGAGGGGCCAGCACGATGCAGCGCGGCACGCGGTAGCCCTCCGGCCGGAACGCATCGCGATCGGCATGCCGGTGCAGGCGCCCGATGCGCTGCAGCAGCACGTCCATCGGCGCCAGGTCGGTGATCAGCAGGTCGGCGTCGCAGTCGACCGAGATCTCGACGGTCTGCGTCGCGCACAGCACGACCGGCGTGCGGGCCTTGGCTGCGCCTTTGCCGAAGGCGTCGCCGACGGCGACGTCCAGGGCCTGGCGGTCGGGCAGCGCGTAGCGCCCGTGGTGCAGCGCGACGATGCCGCGGCAGCGGAACAGCGCCGGGTGATCCGGCCCCAGCCGCTCTTCCAGCGCACGCTGCGTGGCCACCGCCTGGCGAACCGTGTTGCGCAGCACCAGCACCCGGGCGCCGGCCTGCAGCGCCTCGGCGGCCAGCGCCGCCACGGCCTGCGGCTCGTGCATCTGCGGCAGCACCGTGTGCTCGACGGTCTTGTGCCGCTCCGGCGGTGGCAGCTGGCGGGCGAAGCCGGGCGCGCTCAGACGCGGGTAGTCGCGCGGTTCGGAGTCACCTGCCTGCGGCTCGGCGGGCGCGCCGCGGCCGAAGCCCAAGGCGCGCCGCGGCGCCGCGATGCCCAGCAGCTCGTCGCGCAGGTCCAGCGCCAGCGTGGCCGACAGCAGCAGCGCATGGCCGCCGGCCGCGAGGTGGCGCTGCAGCGCCGCCTTCAGCAGCGTGCGCATGTACGGGTCGGACGCATGCACCTCGTCGACGACGACGAAGGCACGCAGCAGCACGCTGCCGCGCAGGTGCGCGTGGCGGGTCTGCATCGTCGACAGCAGGAATTGGTCGATCGTCGCGGACGCCGCCGCGGCGGCGAAGTAGCGCTTGCTGTTCTCGGCGGCCCAGTAGATCGCCTTGTCCTGGCCATCGTCGGGCCACAGCGTCTGGAACGGCGCCAGCCGTTCGCCGCTGGCACCATTGGCGCGCAGGTAGCCCGGCACTGCGAGCACGGTGTTCGGGCGCTCGCCGGCGTCAGGGAACAGCTTGCGGACGCAGTCTTCGATGCGATTGCTGATGCCGGTGGCGGCGACGCGTGTGGGCAGCAGGAAACACAGCGAGTCCACCTCGCCGGCCTCGAACAGCGCCTTGAAGCGCCACAGCGCGGCCTCGGTCTTGCCGCCGCCCGTCTCGGCTTCGAGCACCAGCGGGCTGCGCAGCGGGGCGGCCGCAGTCTCCAGCTGCATGCGGTTGGGGGCGAAGCCGAAGACATCCCGGAAACCCGGCTTGCGCCGAGCGAGCGAGGCGCGCGCCGCCTCGACGTCCAGCCGCATCGCGCGCAGCGTCGTGGCCGCGGCTCGGCGGGAGTGCGGCCAGCGTGCCGCGTCCTGCGGCCCCAGGTCGTACGGGAAGAACTCGACGTTCGACGCGATCCAGTCTGCCAGCGACACGAGGCCGGCAAAGGCGTGGATCAAGGCCTGGGCGGGCTTCCAGGGCGCCGGGTCGGCGCTGAACGCACCGGGCCAAAGCCGGCGCGCCGTCTCGCCCAGTTCGCGCAGGCCGTCCAGCGGGACGTAGCCGTCGATCGGCACGGTCCAGGTTGGAAACGGCTTCGAGAACTCCGCGCGCAAGGACTCGGTCGAGATCGGCTCGCCGTGGTGCGAGACCGAGGCCAGCCAGAGGTCGGTGACGGCCTCCTGGGCGTCGATGTCGTCGCCGCCCCAGCCGATGATCTGCTCGATGCCGAGCGCATCGCGATGGGCAGCGTATCGTCTGTCCTCGCCGCACAGCGCGGCGACGACGCGGGTGTGGCCGAGCTGATCCCGGCCGGCTTTTGTGCGTCGCATCCACAGGAGCCGCGCTTCGTCGGGCAAGGCCTTCGAGTAGAAGCCGGCCCCGGCCTTGCCCGGGTCGTGCAGGAAGGCCAGCAACGTCAGTCGCTCTACCGTCACCGGGGCCAACGACTGCCCGGCCAGCGTCGTGAAGCGCCGCGACCAGGTCGGCAGCGCGAGCAGTGCCTCGACGACGGCGGCGACGTCCAGGCAATGCGCGACGAGGCTGAGTCGTCGCCCGCTCGTTGCCTCGTACTTGCCCCAGGCGGTGGGTGTGCAGGCCATCTTGCTCCCCGGCATGGCTTGTTGTTGCCGGGGATTCTTGGGCGCTACGGGCTCACAGGCCGAGCCTGCAGTTGCGGGTGACGGTGGCGCCTTTGATCTGCAACAGACTTCGGTTCGCCGCAGGGGCGCCGCTCCTAGAATCCCCCCACCTCGCGCAGCACGAGCCCCCGGGCGATCAGACCGGTTGCGTTTCGGACGTTGTAGGCCAAGGGGCGCGAGGTGCCTCGCGCTGGCGCTGGTGGCCTTGCCTACTGCAGCTTGTGCCCCGCCAGCCGCTTCGGGTCGGGGATGCGGATCTCGCGCTTGTCGATGACGATCAGCCCGGCGGCTTCCAGCTCGTGCAGCACGCGCGAGAAGTACTCGGGCGTCAGCGACAGCCGCGACGCGATCGTCGCCTTGCTGACCGGCAGGCTCACGCGCAGGTCGCGGCGCTGGGCCTGGGCGGCCGGCGTCACGCCGGCGTCGGCCAGCGAGAACGCGGCGGCGTCCTCGGCCTCCTCGGGCAGGGCGCGCAGCAGGTAGCCGATGACGCGCTGCATGCCGCTGTGCAGCGAATACGCCTGCACGTCGTGCACCAGCCCGTGCAGCCGGCGCGAGATGCCGGCCAGCATGCGCAGCGCGAAGCGCGAGTCGCGCTCGATCTCGGCCAGCACCGCGGCCTTGCCGACGCTCAGCACCAGCGTGTCGCCCAGCGCCTGCGCGTTGATGATGTAGGGCTTGCCGGTGAACATCAGCGCCTCGGCGAAGGTGTTGCCCGGGCCGACCAGCTCGATGACCTTCTCCTGCCCGGCCGGCGAGATGGCGAACAGCTTGACCTGCCCCATCACCGTGACGTGCAGCTCCTCGCAGGGCTCGCCGACACGGAACACCGTGTCACCACGCGAGTAGCGCCGCAGCCGGCAGCCTTCGGCCAGCCGCTGCAGCTCCTCGGGGCTCATCTCCTGGAAGAGCGGCAGCACCGCCAGGTAGCGCGGGATGTCGAAGCTCCTCGTCTCCATTCGTTCTCCTGTCGCCGGCCCGCGTGCCGGGCTCGGCGCCGAGGATGCCGCGATTTGCCCTGCGGGCCTAGTCTTGATGGGTGTCAATTCTCGCAGTCGCGTGCTGCGTGCTCAACCGCGGGTCATGCGCGCGTAGACGGCGGCCAGGCGCTGCACCAGATCCTGCGGCCGGTGCACCAGCGCCCAGCCGTGCTGGCCGAAGAGCATCGGCAGGTAGTCGTGCGCGCTCTCGTCGATGGTGACGCAGAACGGCTGCAGCCCGGCGTCGCGTGCCGCCTGCACCGCGTGGCGCGTGTCCTCCAGGCCGTAGCGGCCTTCGTAGACGTCGAGGTCGTTGGGTTTGCCATCGGTCAGGATCAGCAGCAGCCGCTGGCGCTCGGGGCGCGCGGCCAGGCGCGTGGTGGCCAGGCGCAGCGCGGCGCCCATGCGTGTGTAGTAGCCGGGCTTGATGGCGCCGATGCGCGCACGCGCCGCGCCGTCCCAGGGTTCGCCGAAGCCCTTCAGGTGCTGGATGCGCACGTTCTGCCGCCGCACCGACGAGAAGCCCAGCATCTCGAAGGCGTCGCCGCCGGCGGCCAGGGCCTCGCCAAAGACCCACATCGCGTCGCGGATGACGTCGACGATGCGTGCGTCGCCGCCGGCCCAGGCGTCGGTGGACAGCGACAGGTCGGCCAGCAGCAGCGTCGCCAGGCTGCGGTCGCCACGCACGCGGCGCTGCCAGACGGCGGGCTGCTCGTCGACGCGGCCGGCGTCGGCCAACACGCGGTGGCGCAGCCAGGCGTCGAGGTCGAGCTCGTCGCCGTCGGCCTGGGCGCGTGCGCGCAGCGGCGCCGCGCGCAGCACCTCCATGCGGCGGCGCACGCGCCGCGCCACGGCACGCAGCGCCGGCGGCGGCTGCCAGGGCGGCGGCGCGGCGGCCACCAGCACCTGGGCGGCGCAGTGTTCCGGGATCAGCGTCTGCTGGCGCCAGTCCCATTCGGGCAGGCGCACGCCGGGGCCCAGCGGGCGGTCGTCGGCGGCGGCGCTGGGCAGGTCGAGGTCGAAACGCACGCGCGACGCGGCGCGGCTGCCGTCGGGCGCGATGGCCAGCGTGTCCAGGTCGTCGGCGGCGGCCAGCGCGTTGCCGTCGTCGTCATCGTCGCTGGCGCGGTCGACACGCACGAACTCGCCCCAGGACAGGATCGACTCGGCGCGGAAGAACATCATCAGCGGCGCCTGGCCGCGTTCGTCCTGCACACGTTCGGCGTGGCGGCGGCGGTCGCTGGTGGCCGGTTTGGCGCGGCTGGCCTCGTCGGTGCCGGTGTCGGCCGGGTCCTGGCGCGCGGTGGCCGCGGCGGCTTCGGCGGCGTCCAGCCACAGCCAGACCGGCGCGGCGTCGGCGGGTTTCAGCCCGGCGGGCAGGGTGACCGGCTCGCCGCGCAGCTCCTGCTGCACGGTGGCCTCGGCGGCCGCGGCGGCGCCGCGCAGCGTGGCGGGCGCCGGCCGCAGCCCCAGCTGCGCGGCCACCAGCGCGGCGTGGGTCTCGTGCAGGCCGGGGAACTGCGCCAGCGCGGCGGCCGTCGCGTGCAGGTTGTCGGCCAGCCAGTCGCCGGTCGGCGTGTGGTGCGCGGCCAGCGCCGCCAGCCACAGGTACAGGCGGCGGTTGAGCGCGGCGTCGGCGAAGACCGCCACCTCGGGCGGCAGCGACAGCGCCTCGGCGTCCAGCCGCGCGGTGGCGGCGTGCGTGCCGCTGCCGGCCACCCGCTGCAGCCAGCCGCGCGGGCCGCCGGCGCGTGTGGCGGTGGCGGATGCGAAACGCAGCCCCGGCGCGCCGCCGCCGGCGCGGAACATCAGCGTGATCGTGCGCTGCACCTCGGGCAGCGTGACGGCGGCGTCGGCGTGGCGGCGGTCGGCCACGCGGCTGATGAAACGGTGCCAGTGCTGGCCGACCCACTCTTCCATCTCAGAACTCCTCGGCGCGGTGTTCCCGCGCCTGCGCGAGGGCGGCTGTGTGGCTGCGGCCCTCACCCCAGCCCTCTCCCGCGAGCGGGAGAGGGGGCAGTGCGGGGCCGGGCTCGAGCTCGCTCAGCCGCACGCGGGACAGTGCCAGCGCGGGTTCTGGCTCGAGTTCCCTCTCCCGCTCGCGGGAGAGGGGCAGGGTGAGGGTGGTGGAGAGACCGCGGCCTTCGCCTCGGGCCCGCAGTTCGCCCTTTCGCTGGTGCAGCGTCTCGCGCAGCGCGTCGGCGCCGGTGCGCCATTCGAGCAGCGGCGCGCGCGCCTGGGCGCCTTGCGACTGCTCGCACTGGTCCAGGCAGCGCCCGCACTGCACGCAGGAGAACATGCGGCGCTTGATGTCGCGCGGCTTCAGCCGCATCGGGCAGACCGTGTCGCAGGCGCTGCCGCCGGGGGCGGCGGCGGTGCTGCAGCGGCGGCAGTCGCGGGCACGGGCGCGGTCGTAGGCGACGACCATCGCGCGCGGGTTGGCCATCCAGGCCAGGCTCTGGAACAGCCCGACGGCGCAGCCGAAGCGGCAGAACAGGTGGCGCGCGAAGACGAACTCGGCGGTGAACAGCAGCGTCGCGACGGCCAGGAAACGAGCCTGGTTGGGCGTGGACTCGCCAGCCAGCAGCCGGCCCCAGACCTCGGCCGGCGGCAGCAAATAGCTCAGCAGCGTCACCGCCCAGAGGAACCCGAGGCCGGCGGCCAGCAGCACGAACGGCGGCCACCAGCGCCCCTCGCCCCGCGCCGTGGGGGCGGCCGCGTCCCAGAGGCTGGCGCGGCCGAGTGCACGGCGCATCAGCCGGTCCAGCGTCTCGACGACGCTGAAGTGCGGGCACAGCCAGCCGCAGTACAGCCGGCCCCAGCGCCAGGCGATGTAGAGAAAACCGACGGCCAGCACGATCGCCGGCACGAAGGCGCGCAGCAGGATGGCCAGCGCGACTTCGGTGGCGCCGATGTGCCCGGCCGTGAAGTCGGCGATGCCCAGCGTCCACGGCCGGCCCAGCAGCCAGAGCTGAGCCTCGTGCAGGTCGAAACGCAGCAGGTCCAGCGCCGGTGCGCTGACGAACAGCGCCAGGAAGGCGGCCTGGAAAAGCCGGCGGCGGCGTTGCAGGGCGGCGGACACGGGGCGGGTGCAATGGTGGCGGCCACCCGAAGGCGGCCGCGCAGTTCAGCTGCCGATCACCGCGCCGACGACCTCGTCGAGCGCGGCGGCGGTGTCGGCGTCGTCGGTCAGCGCGTCGACGATCGCCGCGCGGCAGGCGGCGCGCAGCGGCACGCCGCCGGCGGCCAGGCGGGCGGCCATCACCAGCAGCCGGGTGCTGGCCGTTTCCTCGAGGTCGTGTTCGGTCAGGCGGCGCAGCGCCTGCGCCAGGCGCACCAGGCGCGCGGCGAGCTCCGGCGCGACGCCGGACTCCATCTCGACGATGCGTGTCTCCAGCCCCGGCTCGGGGTAGCCCAGCGTCAGCGCGACGAAACGCTGGCGCGTGCTGGGCTTCAGGCTCTTCAGCAGGTTCTGGTAGCCCGGGTTGTACGAGACGACGAGCATGAAACCCGCCGGCGCGGCGAGCAGCTCGCCGGTGCGTTCGATCGGCAGCACGCGGCGGTCGTCGGCCAGCGGGTGCAGCACGACGGTGGTGTCCTTGCGCGCTTCGACGACCTCGTCGAGGTAGCAGATCGCGCCCTGGCGCACGGCGCGCGTCAGCGGGCCGTCGGCCCAGACCGTGCCCTGCGCGCCGATCAGGTGGCGGCCCACCAGGTCGGCGGCCGACAGGTCGTCATGGCAGCTGACGGTGACGAGCGGGCGGCCCAGGCGGGCCGCCATGTGCTCGACGAAACGGGTCTTGCCGCAGCCGGTGGGGCCCTTCAGCAGCAGCGGCAGCCGCTGCCGCCAGGCCTGCTCGAACAGCGCCGCCTCGCCCGCCTGTTCGGCGTAGAAAGGCAGCGCGGCCCCGCCAGCGCGGCCGGCGTCGGGCTGGAAGAGCTCCAGCCCGAGGGCGCCGCGTTCGCTCATGTCCATGGCAGCGGCTCCCTTCAGCTCAGGCTTGCGCCAGCTTGGCCGACGTCACCGTGTCCGTCTTCACCGGCTCGCCGCCGACGAAGAAGCTGGCGAAGTAGGTGAACTGGCCGAGCAGGAAGGTCACGCCGCCGGCGATGCGCACCCAGTAGAAGAAGCGCAGCTGGTCCTGGGTGGACATGAAGCTCATCGCGCCTTCGGTGGGCAAACGCTGCAGCCAGACCTGCAGGATGCCGGCGCCGGTCAGCGCCAACACCATCACGCCCATGCCGATCGACATGATCCAGAAGCTCCACATCTCGACCGCCTGGGCGCGCTGGCTGTTGGCGATGCGCCCGCGCAGCGTCGGCATCGCGTAGCTGATCAGCGTGATGACCACCAGCACGTAGGCGCCGTAGAAGGCCAGGTGGCCGTGTGCGGCGGTGACCTGCGAGCCGTGGGTGTAGTAGTTCACCGGGCTCAGCGTGTGGATGAAGCCCCAGAGGCCGGCGCCCAGGAAGCCCATCACCGCGGTGCCCAGCGCCCACAGCACGGCGGCCTGGTTCGGGTGTTCGCGGCGGCGGCGCTGCACCATGTTGAACGCGAACACCGTCATCATGAAGAACGGGATCGGTTCCATCGCGCTGAAGATGCTGCCGATCCACTGCCAGTAACCCGGCAGGCCGATGAAGTAGAAGTGGTGGCCGGTGCCCAGGATGCCGGTCATCAGCGCGAAGGCGATGATCACGTACAGCCACTTGTCGATGACCTCGCGGTCGACGCCGGTGGTCTTGACCAGCACGTAGGCCAGCAGCGCGCCGAGGATCAGCTCCCACACGCCTTCGACCCACAGGTGCACGACGAACCACCAGTACATCTTGTCGCGCACCAGGTTGTGCGGGTTCACGAAGCTGAACAGGAAGAAGATCGCCAGGCCCCACAGCCCCATCAGCAGCACCACCGAGACGCTGGTCTTGCGGCCCTTGAGCACCGTCATGCTGACGTTGAGCAGGAAGCCGAGCGCGACGACGACGATGCCGATCTTGGTCGGCAGCGGCTGCTCCAGGAACTCGCGGCCCATGGTCTGCAGCAGGTCGTTGCCGGTCAGCTCGGCGAGCTTGGCGTAGGGCAGCGTCAGGTAGCCGACGATGGTCAGCACGCCGGCGGCGAGGAAGATCCAGAACAGCGCCTTCGCCAGCTTCGGGCTCCAGAGCTCGGTCTCCGACTCCTCGGGCACGATGTAGTAGGCCGCGCCCATGAAGCCGAACAGCAGCCACACGATCAGCAGGTTCGTGTGCACCATGCGCGCGACGTTGAACGGGATGTACGGGAACAGGAAGTCGCCGATGACGTACTGCAGCCCGAGGCTGATGCCGAAGACGATCTGGCCGGCGAACAGCAGCATCGCCGCGATGAAGTACGGCTTGGCCACCGCCTGCGAGCGGTACTTGAGGACTTGGTTGGTGTTCATGGAAGGTGCTCCGGCGCTCAGCCTTCGATGTTGGGAGGCCACTTCTCGGTGTTGATCTCGCCGGTCCACTTCAGGAACTGCACGAGATCGTCGAGTTGCTGCTCGGTGAGGTCGAACTGCGGCATCTGCCGGCGGCCCGGGATGTGCGTCGGCTGGGCCTGGATCCAGGCCTTGATGAACTCGCCGCCGCGGCGCTGGTAGACGTTGCCCAGCTCGGGCGCGAAATACGCGCCTTCGCCCAGCAGCGTGTGGCAGCCGATGCAGTTGCGGGTCTCCCAGATCTTCTTGCCGGCAATGACCTGAGGCGTGATCGCGCTGGCGTTGGAGCGTTGCGGGATGCGCCGCTCGGTGTGGAAGACGAGTGCGGCGAACAGCAGTGCGAAGAACACTGTGCCGCCGTAGAACATGTTGCGGGCCATCTGCTTGGTGAACCCGCCCCGGACTTGGCTCATGGAAAGCGCCTCCTTGACTTCGGTGCGCTTATCCTCCTGATTCGCTCGGGTACTTTCCTTGAACCCGTTCAAGGATTCGACCGGAGGCCCCGGGAGAGCATCCGGGCCTGGCCCGCGAGCGGCGGGCCGCCCCGTTCCCACGTCCAGAGAACCCGACGATGAGCCCTGCCGACAAGGTCCCGCACGCGGTGACCGACCTGATCGCCCACATCCTGCTGCGCTTCCACGAGACGCACCGCGCCGAGGTCCCGGTGCTGGTGGCGCAGGCGCGTGCGCTGGCCGCCGCCGGTGTGCTGCCCGAACTCGCCGACCACCTGGAGCACATGGGCGCAGCGCTCGAGGAGCACATGTTCAAGGAGGAGATGCGGCTGTTCCCGATGATGGAGCAGGGCGGCGGCACGCTGCTGGACCTGCTGCTCGACGACCTGGAGCGCGAGCACCGCGCGCACGAGGTCTCGATCGAACGGCTGCAGGCGCTGCTGGCGCGCCTGCCGGCCACGCCCGAGGCCGCGCTGCTGGCCGCCGGCTGCCGCAAGCTGATCGACGACCTGCAGCAGCACGTGGCCGCCGAGGACGAGGACCTGTTCCTGCGCTTCGGCCCGCGGCGCACGACGGCGGTGGGGCGCGTCGTGCAGCCCTGATCGTCCCGGCGCAGACATGAAAAAGGCGCCCCGCGGGGCGCCTTCGTCTGCGGTGGCCGCCTCAGCGGCCCAGCATCGCCATCGGGTCGCCGGGCAGGCGCGCGTGGCTGCGCAGGTCGGCCAGTTCGGCGGCCGACAGGCGCTCGGCGCCTTGCGGGACCTCGGGGCGGTGCAGCGCGAGTTCACGCAGGCGCGTGGCCAGCGTCAGCGCGAAGGCGCGGGCGAAGACCTCGTCGCCGTCGCAGGCCTCGAACAGCGACTCCAGCGGCAACGCCAGCAGCTCGATCGGCTCGCGGATCACCGCGGCCTCGGCCCAGCCGCCCGGCAGGTCGAGCGCGCCGGTGACGTCGAACCATTCGCCGGGGCCGATCAGCCGGCGCTCGATGAAGCCGCCGTCGGCACCCAGGCGGCCCAGGCTGGCGCAGCCGTGGCGCACCAGCCACCACGACGGCTCGGGCCGGCGCGGCGAACCCAGCGTGAACCGCCCGGCCGGGCAACAGATCATGCGCGAGGCGTCGCTGAGCCTGACGAGCGTCGAGTCGGGCACGGTCAGCGGCGCGAAGGCGATGCGCAGCAGGGCAACGTCGTCCTCGAAAGTGCCCGTGACGAAACTCGCGTGCGCGGGCTGCGACGCCGAATCAGCGTCCGGACCTGTCGTCTCGGTCGAACACGTCATCATGTTGGTCTCCTGCATCGTGAAAAGCCGCACCGGGTGGTGGCGTCTGCTGACTCTGGCGATGCCGGGCCCGCATGGATTTGTTCCAGCACAACCCGCAGCCAACCAAGCACCCGGGCTATCCCCTGAATGGTGTTTTTTGCGATTTGGACCAGTTTACCCCCACCGGCGGCGGGGTGGGCGGGAAGCCGTGTGCTGTGGTCCGGCCGCCTCGTCGCGCGGCTTCAGGCGGTGTTGCCGGCGGCCCCGCCGGCCTGCAGCCCGGCGATGAACAGCCGGGCCGAGCGCTCGACCAGGCGCTGCGGATCGGGCGCGGTGTCGACCTCCGGATCGACCTCGAGCCGGCCGTCGACGAGCAGCTGCGCCAGCCCGTGCGCGAAGCCCCAGGCGGCCATCGCCTCGTCGGTGGCCGGTGCCGGCACGCCCAGCGCGACGAGCGCCTGGCGCAGCGTGCCGAGCACGCGGTGGCCGGCCTCGGCGAGCACCGGGTGGTCGGCCTTGCGCACCTCGGGCCCGAGCATCAGGCGGTAGATCGCCGGCTGGGCGACGGCGAAGTCGACGTAGGCGCGTGCCATCGCGACGAAACGCGCCGCCGGGTCGGCCGGCTCCGGCAGCGCGGCGAAGACCGCGCGCAGCCGGTCGAAGCCGCCGGCGGCGATGTCGGCCAGCAGCGCCTCGCGGCTGGCGTAGTGGCGGTAGGGCGCGGCGTGCGACACGCCGACGGCACGCGCCACCCCGCGCAGGCTGACCTCGGCGGCACCGCGCTCGACGAGCACACGCTCGGCCGCCTCGCGCAGCGCGGCGCGCAGGTCGCCATGGTGGTACGCCCGGCGGGGCGGCTCGTCGACAGGGGCGGCGCGGCGGTCCATCGGCTCAGTATATGCCCATGTTGACAGCGTAAACATCGGTCGATAAGGTCGGCGGCTGGGGTGGTGCCGCGCCGGCGCCGCCATGCCGAGCCCGCCCGAATGTCCCGCCGCCGAACCCAGGAGTCGCGCATGAGCGTCACCTCGCCCGTCCTGCCGCCGTCCACGCCCGCCGAGGCGCTGCCGCCGCTGCTGGAGCGCCTGCGCCGCGCCCACCGCGCCGACATGCTGCCCACGCGCGCGCAGCGGCTGGAGCGCCTGCGGCGGCTGGAGCAGCTGCTCGACCGCCACGCCGAGGCCTTTGCCGCGGCCATCGGCGACGACTTCGGCAACCGCTCGCCGGTGGAGATCCGCATCACCGAAACGATGCTGCTGAAGGCCGCGATCCGCCAGGCCCGCGGCCACCTCGGCCGCTGGATGAAGCCGCGGCGCGTGCCGACCTCGCCGGCCTTCTGGCCCGGGCGCTCGTGGCTGCTGCCGCAGCCGCTGGGCGTGGTCGGCATCGTCAGCCCCTGGAACTACCCGCTGCAGCTGGCGCTGGGGCCGCTGGTCGGTGCGCTGGCGGCGGGCAACCGGGCGATGATCAAGCCGTCGGAGCTGACGCCGCGTTTCTCGGCCGCACTGCAGGCGGCGGTGGCCGAGCACTTCGCGCCCGACGAGGTGACGGTGGTCACCGGCGACGCGGCGACCGGACGCGCCTTCGTCGCGCTGCCGTTCGACCACCTCGTCTTCACCGGCTCGACGGCCGTCGGCCGCGAGGTCGCGCAGGCCGCGGCGAAGAACCTGACGCCGGTGACGCTGGAGCTGGGCGGCAAGTCGCCGGCCATCGTCGACGCCTCGGCCCGGCTCGCGAAGGCGGCCGAGCGCATCGCCTTCGGCAAGCTGGTCAACGCCGGGCAGACCTGCATCGCGCCCGACTACGTGCTGGTGCCGCGCGCGCAGCGCGAGCGTTTCGTGGCCGCGCTGCGCACCGCGATGGCCCGGCTCTATCCCAGCTTCCGCGCCAACCCCGACTACACCAGCATCGTCAGCGAACGCCATTTCCGCCGCCTGCGCGAGCTGGTGGACGACGCCCGCGAGCGCGGCGCGACGGTGATCGAGCTGGAGGCGCCGGGCGAAGGCATCGGCCGTGCCAGCCGCCAGCTGCCGCCGACGCTGCTGCTCGACGTCGAGCCGGCGATGCGCGTGATGCAGGAGGAGATCTTCGGCCCGGTGCTGCCGATCGTCGGCTACGACGCGCTGGACGATGCCATCGCCTACGTCAACGACCGCGACCGGCCGCTGGCGCTGTACTGGTTCGGCAGCGACGCCGCGGCGCGGCGCAAGGTGCTGGCGCAGACGATCTCCGGCGGCGTGTCGCTCAACGAGACGCTGCTGCACGTCGCCCAGGAGGGGCTCCCGTTCGGCGGTGTCGGCGCCTCGGGCATGGGCGCGTATCACGGCGAGGCGGGTTTCCGCCAGTTCAGCAAGGACAAGCCGGTGTTCGAGCAGTCGGCGCTGGCGGCCACCGGGCTGATCGCGCCGCCGTACAAGCCGTCGATCGGCCGGCTGCTCGACTGGATCGGCCGCATCGCCTGAAAACGCCGAGCCCGGCGCGCGGCCGGGCTCGTGTCGCGGAGCGCGCCGCGCGTCAGGCGGCGACGGCCATCGGCGTGAACGGGTCGACCTCGTCCATCGACAGCTTGCAGGCGCGGCCGATCAGCGTCGCGGCGGCGGCGTAGTAGCCGGTGGCGGCCTTGGCCGCGAGCTGCTCGCAGTGCGCCGGCACCCAGGCCATCAGGTGGCGCGACAGGAAGCGCAGTTGCTGGGCGCGGCAGCGCTGGGCCGCGGCGTCGTCGCCCGCGGCCAGGGCCTCGCCTTCCTGGCGGCAGAGGTGGGCGACGAATTGCAGCTCGTTGCCGAGGTGGTCGGGCGCGCCGAGCAGCGCCATCGGCTCGAAACCGGCCTCGCGGTAAGAGCGCAGCACGTCGAGCACGCGGTCACCGCCGGGTGCCACGCCCAGCGCCGCCGACTCGCACGGGGCGGTCAGCGTCTCGCCGTGCATCACCATCGACAGCAGCCGCGTGCGGTCGACGGCCAGCACCGTGGCGCCTCCGGGGTGGCGGCGCGACTTGCGCAACGCGGCCAGCAGCGCACCGAGCTGCGGCGCCAGCGGGCGCGAGCCGTCGGCGGCGCCGAGCGCGGCCTCCAGCTCGTCCAGCCATTGCGGCGTCGGCCGCTCGATCACCACCCTGGCCAGCAGGCCCCACAGGGCCGCCCGCTTGCGGGCCTCGTCTCCGTCTCGTCTCGTGGTCTCGCTCATGTCGCTCTCGCCGTGGCGTGATGTGGGGTGCACGTCGCGGTTGGGTCCGCGTGGATGCCGGCCTGACCCCAGAACTGCAGCGGCCGCACCACCCCGAATGATGGGTGCCCCGTGCGGTATCCGTGGGATATCCGATCCCTAGCAAACAGGGGGGGTCGACAAGGCCGGCGGATGGCCGGGGCCGGCGTCCCAGCGCAACCTCAGGTCGGCGCACGACGCGGTGGCGGCCACGCGGCGGGCGTTCGGCTCGTCGGTCTGCTCGACCCAGGCCGCCGCGTCCGCGGCGCTGCGGCCGTGCCGGCGGTGGCGCGCGGCCAGGCGCTCGCGGCGCAGCGTGTCGTCGACCTCGACGTACCAGACCTCGTCGAGCAGCGGCCGCACGCCAGCCCAGGGCCCGTCGAGCAGCAGGTAGTTGCCCTCGGTGATGACCAGCGGCAGCTGCGGCGGCACGGCGATCGCGCCGGCCACCGGCTCGCCCAGGCCGCGCCGGTACTCGGGCGCCCAGACGGTGTCTTCGGCGGCGCGCAGCCGTGCCAGCAGCGCGACGTAGCCAGCGGCGTCGAAGGTGTCGGGTGCGCCCTTGCGGCCGCGCCGTCCCAGGCGGTCGAGCTCGGCGTTGGCGAGGTGGAAGCCGTCCATCGGCACGACCACGGCGGCCGGCGCGAGTGCGGCCGCCAGCGCCGCGGCCAGCGTCGACTTGCCGGCGCCCGGCGGCCCGGCGATGCCCAGCAGCCGGCGGCCGCCGGCACGGGCCAGCGCCGCGGCGCGCTCGGTCCAGGTGTCGGGGACGGCGGGGTGCACCACGGCGCGAGCTTAGCCGGCGCGCATGCTGTAGCCGTTCTCGCACTCGGCGGTGACGGTGAAGCCCAGGCGCTCGTAGAGGCTGCGCGCCGGGTTGCTCTTGAGCACCGAGAGGCTGACGCGTGCGCCCTGGTCCCGGGCCTCGGCCAGCACCTCGGCGATCAACCGGCTGCCGATGCCGGCGCGGCGATACGCGGGCAGCAGCTGCACCTGCTGGATCGCCCAGTCGCGGCTGCCGCGGTGCACACGCAGCAGGCCGACGGGCTGGCCGTCGAGCAGCACGACGGCCGCGCCGGCGAGCTGGGTGCGCAGCGAGGCCAGCGCCTCGCCTTCGAGCTGGGCGGCGCCCGGCCCATGGTGCAGCACCGCGATCCACGGCAGGTCCCGCTCGGTGGCGGCGCGGGTGGCGAGGATCGGCAGGCGGTCTGGCATGGCCGGGTGATTCTGGAGTGCCGGTCTCATCCGTCCAGTTGTGGAGACCGCGTAGGCTGCCGCCGGCTGTCCGCTGCGTGACATCCTCGCTGCCCGGCCTTGCGGCGGCGGGCTTACAGTGGCCGCATGGCCACCCGTCACACGCATCGCGGCCGCCCGCGGCTGCTGCATTCGGCGCTGGAGGCGCGTGTCTTCGCCGAACTGGCGGTGCTGCCGTGGACGCTGCCGGCGCTGTCGCTGGCCGCGCCGCGCGGCGACGGCCATCCGGTGCTGCTGCTGCCGGGCTTCATGGGCAGCGAGCTGTCGCTGATCGGCCTGGAGCGTTTCCTGCGCCGCCGCGGTTATGCCGTCGAGACCTGGGGCCTGGGCCGCAACGTCGGCTTCAACCCGCGCCACGCGACCGCGCTGGAGCAGAAGATCCGCCACATGGCGCACCGCGCCGGGCGGCCGGTCAGCCTGGTCGGCTGGAGCCTGGGCGGCGTGTTCTCGGTCTACGGCGCGCACCAGGCGCCGGAGTGCGTGCGCCAGGTCGTCACGCTGGGCAGCCCGGTCAGCGTCGATCCCGAGGGCAGCGCGTCGCCGCCGCTGGTCAAGGCGATGTACCGGCTGATCGCCCATCCGCACGGGCCGTCGGCGCACACGATGCAGCCGCGGGCGAAGAAGCTGCGCGAGCGCGTGCCGCTGGCGGTGCCGGTGTCCTGCCTGTACTCGCTCAGCGACGGCGTCGTGCCGCCGCAGGAGGCGACGATCGAGGGCGACCCGGCGCGGCACGAGAACATCCGCGTGCCGGGCAGCCACCTCGGGCTGGGTTTCAACCCGGTGGTGCTGTGGATCGTCGCCGACCGCCTGGCGCTGCCGGACGGCCGCTGGCGGCCTTTCGAGCCGCACGGGGCCTGGGGCCGGGCCTACCGGCTGCTGACGCACCGCGCGCTGCCGGTCTGAGCGGCGCCGGTGCCGCCGCGGCCAGCGCCAGATACTCCTGGAAGCTGTCGCGCACCGCCTGGGTGAAGGCCTCGGGGTCGGGCACCAGCTCACGGCAGGACGTCGGCGAGACGACGATGCGGCCGTCGTACTCGGTGACGGCGAACACCAGCCCCATGCCGTCGGCGATCGGCAGGATGGCCGAGAAGTAGGTCATGCGCGCGCCGCACAGGTACAGCGGCTGGCGCGGGCTGCCGACGGCGGTGACGGTGCAGCAGGCCGCCGGCCGGCGCAGCTCGTTCGCGCGCAGGCCCAGCCAGCGCGAGGCGAGCTTCATCGTCGCCGCGGGCGCGTGCTCGGCCAGCTCGGTGAGCCCGCGTGCGGCCTGGGCGCGCAGCCCGGCACGGGCGCTGGCGGCCTGGCGCTGGATGTGGCGCAACCGGGCGACCGGATCGTCGATCGAGGTGCCCAGCGACACCAGCTGCCACGGCGGCTCGACGCCGGGCTCGGGCACCGCGCCGGCGACCGGCGCGATGGCCTCGAGGTCGGCTTCGGGCAGTTCGCCCTGGGCCTGCAGATAGCGCCGCAGGCCGCCGGCGCAGACCGCGAGCACCGCGTCGGTGACGGTGGCGCGCGGCACCAGCGCGCGGATGCGCTCGAACTCGGCCACCGTGAAGCGGCGCGTGTCGAACACGCGGTGCGGCGAGACCACCGAGTTGAAGCGGGTCGCGTGGTGCTGCTCGGGCGCGACGACGTCGGCGGCGAAGGTCCAGGCCACCGGCGCCAGACGCAGCAGCGGTGCGGCCAGCGACAGCGGCGACAGCGCGGTGTGCAGCGCGCCGCGCGCCAGCAACTGCAGCGCGCCGGGTGCGCGTTCGGGGAACCAGGGCTCGGGCGGTTCGGCGCGCGGCGGCTCGGCGACGAGGTCGTGCAGCGCCTCGACGATCTCGTGGCGCCCGGCGACGTCGACGGCGGCGTGGTGGATCTTGGTCAGCACCGCAAAGCTGCCCGGCGGCAGGTCGACGAAGCTGTCCAGGCCCTCGATGACGTAGAGCTCCCACAGCGGCCGGTTCAGGTCCAGCGCGCGGGCGTGGATGCGCGAGGCCTGGATGCAGAACTGGCGCCAGTCGCCCGGCTTGGGCAGCGCGATGTGGCGCACGTGGTACTCGAGGTCGAAATGCTGGTCCTCGACCCAGTACGGATAGTCCAGCTCCAGCGGCACGCGCAGCAGGCGCTGGCGGAACACCGGCGAGCGCTGCAGCCGACCGGCGACGTGCGCCAGGATGCTCTTGAAGCGCACCGTGCCGCCCGGCGCGGTGCTCTGGTCGTAGATCTGGACGAAGGTGACGTTCGCGTTGGCGTGCGTCGTGTCGGCGTAGAGGAAACCGGCTTCGTGGCCGCTCAGCTGGCGCATGGGGTCTCCTGCAGGGTCAGGGCGTCGGCAGGGCGCGTGCCGTCGGGCTGCCGGTCCGCTTGCGTGGCGGCTTCGGGCGGCTGGCGGCGACCAGCTCGTCCAGCGCCTCATGCAGCGCCGCCCTCAGTTCGCCGGCGTCGGCCACCGCCGCCTGCGCCGCGGTGAAGCCGAAACCCAGCTCGCCGGCGTAGCTCATCACCGTGATGTTCAGGCCGATGCCGTGCTCGACGATGGACAGCGGCCAGTAGCTCGTCATGCGTGCGCCGGCCAGGTACAGCGGCTCGTGCGGGCCGGGCACGTTGGAGATGACGACGTTGGCCAGCGGCGGCACCGCGCCGGCGATGCCCGAGGCGCCGTACACGGCGGCCAGCCCCTGCAGCAGCCAGGGCGCGCCCAGCGACGGGAAGTCGGTCGGGATGACGCCGCGCGCGCGTTTGGCCGCCGACTTCACCGCCCCGGCGGCGTCGCGGATCGCGTGCAGGCGCTTCAGCGGGTTGGCGATGTCGGTGTGCAGGTTGACCAGCGACAGCGTGGCCTTGGTCGTGAACTCCTGGTCGCCGCTGGCGCGCAGCGAGATCGGCATCGACGCCAGCAGCGGCTTCTTCGGCACGCCGCCGTGTGCCGCCAGCCAGCGCCGCAGCATGCCGCTGCACAGCGCGAGCACGATGTCGTTGAGCTTGGCCTCGTGGGCCGCGGCCAGCGCCTTCAGCGTGTCCATCGGCACCGAGACGGCGGCGAAGCTGCGTTCGGCACCGATCGGCACGTTCAGCGCCGTCTTCGGGCCGAAGCCGAAGTTCTCGCGCAGATGCCCGTCGGACTTGGCGGCGCTGCCGCGCGGCTTGCGCGGGCTGGCGAACAGCGTGCCGATCAGCTGCAGCGCCTGCGGCAGCTGGCGCGCGAGCTTGACGTACAGGCCCGCGTCGCGCGCCAGCGCGGCGGCGGCGAGTTCCAGCGTGCCGGGGGCCTCGGCGCGTCGCGTGCGGCCGCGCGGCCGCGGCGGCGGCTCGGGCGACGGGTCGAACAGCGTCTGCGCCAGCAGCACGCCGGCCTTGCCGTCGAGCAGCGCGTGGTGCACCTGCACGTAGTAGCCGATTTCGCCGGAGGCCAGGCCGTCGAGCACCCAGATGCGCCACAGCGGCCGCGTGCGGTCCAGGCGCTCGGCGTGCAGCCGCGCGACCGTGGCCTCCAGTTCGGCCTGCGTGCCGGGCGCCGGCACCGCGACACGCTGCACGTGCCAGTCCATGTCGGCGCTGTCGTCCTCCACCCACACCGGGTTGGCGAACTGCAGCGGCATCGTCGCCAGCCGCCGTGTCAGCACCGGCGCCAGGTGCAGCCGCTGCTTCATCAGCCGCCGCACCGCGGTGGCGAAGTCGCCGCGTGCGCCCGGCGGCCGCACGAACAGGTGCAGCGAGCCGACGTGCATCGGCGTCTGCGTCGTCTCCAGGTGGAGGAAGGCCCCGTCCACCCCGCTCAAGGCTTGCATGCCCTTTTCTCGCTTTCGCGCCGATGCGGCCTGCCGGCCCGGCGTCGTGCCAACGTAAGCGGCGCGCCGCGACCACGACGCGCATTCAGATCAATCTTTCGTCAAGTCGGTCACGGGGATCGCGGGCGGGCTGCAGCGGACCCCGCAACTGCGGGAAATGCAATCCCGCCCGGCGCCGGGAAAATGGTCATATGTCACAAGATGTACGTCCAGCCGGAGTTCGTCGTTTCCAGGGCGTGACCGTCTTCGACAACGGTGCCGACCGCCCGAGCGAGTTCGGCGACTCGAGCACCCGCCCCACGCTCTGGGACGAGCCTTCGCGCCATCCCGATTCGACGCTGGAGCGGCGCCGCCCGCGCGCCGCCGCGCCGCGGCGCAGCTCGACCGGCCTCTGGCTGGCCGCGATCGCCGTCGTCGGCGCCGCGGCCGCCGGCCTGGTGCTGCTGGCCAGATACCTCAGCCGCTGACGGCCATCGGCTGCGGCGGCGTGGCCGTCGCCGGCAGCACGATGGTCAGCGCCAGCGTGAAGCGCGCGCCGCGGCCGGGCTCGGAGGCCAGCGTCAGCGTGCCGCCCATCAGCTGCGCCAGCGCGCGCGACAGCGCCAGCCCCAGGCCGGTGCCGCCGTGTTCGTAGCTCACGCGCGCGCTGCCCTGGCGGAAACGCTCGAAGATCGTCTCGTGCAGTTCGGGCGCGATGCCCGGGCCGGTGTCCTCGACGTGCATCAGCACCCGGTCGCCCAGGCGCTCGACCATCACGTCGACGCGCCCGGCCGGGGTGAACTTGATCGCGTTGGACAGCAGGTTGTTCAGGATCTGCTTCACGCGCAGCCCGTCGGCGACGATGACCTGCGGCGCCTCGGGGTCGATCTCCACCGCCAGCGTCAGCCCCTTGCCGGCCGCGGTGAGGGCGTAGAAGTCGACCGTGCCCTGCACCAGCGAGCCCAGGTTCACGGGTTCGGAGCTCAGTGTCATCGAACCGGCCTCGACCTTGGCCAGGTCGAGGATCTCGCCCAGCAGCTGGTTCAGGTACTCGGCGCCCTTGCGGATCAGCCCGGCCTGGTCGCGGAACTTCGGGTTGTCCAGCCGGTGCTCCATCAGCTCGGCGAAACCGCGGATGCTGGTCAGCGGCGTGCGCAGCTCGTGCGAGATGGCGGCCAGGAACTCGCTCTTGGCGTTGTTCGCGGCGTTGGCCTGGGCCTCGCTGGCGCGCAGCGCGGCGTTGTGGGCCTCCAGCCGGCGCAGCCCGGCGACGAAGACCAGCGCGCCGGCGGCGACGGCGCCGGTGAGCAGCAGCGTCAGCACGACGGCGATGTTGCGTGTCGTGCGCCAGCCCACCAGGGCTTCCTGGCTGGCGGTGGCCACCAGCACGTACAGCGGGTAGTCGGCGATGCGCCGGTAGGCCGTGTAGCGCTCCAGGCCGTCGAGCGTGCTGACGCCGCTGAACGTGCCTTCGCGCTGCAGGTCCTGCTGCGAGAACGCGCCGCCGCGCTTGAGCTTCTCGCCGATCTGGTTGGCGCTCTCGCCGCCGACGACGCGGGCGCGGATGCTCAGGTCCTGGCCGACCAGCGTCACCGCGCCCAGCGAGCCGATCGCCGCGCGCCGGTAGACGTCCTCGAAGTAGCCCGGGTCCAGCGAGGCGACGACGACGCCGATGACGCGGCCGTCGGCGGCGCTGATGCGGCGCGAGATCTGGATCGTCCAGCGCTTGGACACCTTGCCCAGCACCGGCTTGCCGATCCACAGGTCGTCGGCGCTCTTGAGCCCGGTGCCCGGCGGCAGCGTCGTCGGCGCCAGGTGCACACGCACGTGCTCGCGTTCGGACAGGTCGACGTGGCCGGTCTTGCGGCCATCGGGGTCGAGGTTGCTGCCGATGAAGCGGCCGTCGGCGCCCACCAGCGACAGCTGCACCAGGATGCCGGGCACCAGGCCGGTCTCGTTGGCATAGCGCGGGAGTTCCAGCCCGTCGCCGCCGTGGCGCGCGAAGTCGTCGCGCGCGCGCACCGTGGCCTGGTCGACCGCGGCCAGCACCCGAACCGTCTGTTCCTCGAAGGCGCGTGCCAGGTTGGTGTTCTGGCGCAGTTCGCCGGCGATGGCGTCGTGCCAGCGCAACCACAGCACCAGCGCGACGGTGGCCCAGGCCAGCACGATCAGCACGCCGGCGGCGCCGATCGCGAGCTTGCTCAGGCGGCGTTCGGCGCCGGGGGCGGCCGAGGCAGCAAAACGCTGCAGCGTGGAACTGAGGGTCAACATGGCGGCGATCACTTGAAGTGATCAAATCTAGCATTTCTATCGCTATGAATTGCGCCAATACGTCACGTCCCACGCCACAAACGACGACGGCCGCCCCGTTGCCCGGGGCGGCCGTCGGCGAGCAGGCGACACGAATCAGCCGATGCGGATCGGCACGAAGATCGTCTCGCCGTCACGCTGCACCAGCAGCGCGACGTGCCGCGGCTTGGCTTCGAGCACCTTCTGCACCTGCTCGATGGATTGCACCGGCTGGCCGTTGATCGCCAGCAGCACGTCGCCGCGCTCGACGCCGGCACGTGCCGCCGGGCCTGCGACGTCCTGCACCAGCAGGCCGCCGTCGACGTGAACCTGGCGCTGCTCGTCGCGTGTCAGCGGGCGCAGCGCCAGGCCGAGCTGCGTGCCTTCGGGGCGCGCCGGGTCGTCGGCGCGCGCCACCTCGGCCTCGGCGCTGCCGAGCTTGACCTCGAGCTCGCGCCAGCTCTTGTCGCGCCAGACCTTGAGCTTGACGCGCTCGCCCGGCGCCGACAGGCCGATCAGCGAAGACAGGTTGCCGCTGCGCTCGACGGCCTGGCCGTTGACCTCGGTGATCACGTCGCCGGGCTTGAGCCCGCCCTTGGCCGCCGCGCTGCCCGGCTGCACTGCGGCGACCAGCGCACCGTCGGGCCGCTCCAGCCCGAAGGACTCGGCCAGGCCCTGGTTCAGGTCCTGGATCGAGACCCCCAGCCGGGCGTGCTGGGCGCGGCCGGTGGCGACGATCTGGTCCTTGATCTTCAGCGCGACGTCGATCGGGATCGCGAACGACAGGCCCTGGAAGCCGCCGCTCTGCGAATAGATCTGGGCGTTGATGCCGACGACGGCGCCGCCGCCGTCGAGCAGCGGGCCACCCGAGTTGCCGGGGTTGACCGCGGCGTCGGTCTGGATGAACGGCACGACGGTGTCGCCGGGCAGCGAACGGCCCTTGGCGCTGACGATGCCGGTCGTCGCCGTCTGCTCGAAGCCGTAGGGCGCGCCGATGGCCATCACCGGGTCGCCGACCTCCAGTCGGCGCGGGTCGCCCAGGCGCACCGTCGGCAGCCCCTTGGCGTCGATTCGCAGCACGGCGATGTCGGTCACCGGGTCGCTGCCCAGCACCTTGGCCGGGAACTCGCGCCGGTCGCTCAGCTTGACGGTGACCTCCTTGGCTTCGCGCACGACGTGGGCGTTGGTCAGGATCAGGCCGTCGGCGGCGACGATGAAACCCGAGCCCTGGCCGCGGAACGGCACCGAGGGGTTGGCGCCGCGGCCGCGCTGGCCGAAGCCGGGCATGCCGCGGAAGAACTGGAAGAACGGGTCGTTCTCCAGCCCTTCGGGCAGGCCCTGCTCCTCGGCGCTGGCCTTGTGCAGGCCTTCGACGGTGATGCCGACGACGGCCGGGCCGGCCTGCTTGAAGATCGCGCGGTAGTCGGGCACCGTGCCCTGGGCCGGGATCGGGGCGACCGGCGCGGTCGTGGCGGCGGTGGTGGCCGCCGCGGCACCGGCCATCGCGGCGGCGGGTGCGGGGCGGTCCAGCCGCAGCCACGGCGGCAGGTCGAAGGCGCTGGCCGCACTCGCACCGAGCACGCCGCCGGCCAGCAGGGCGGCGGCCAAAGGCTTCATCTTCATCGTGTCCATGTCCTTTTCGCGGAGAGCGGGCCCTGGTCGAAGCCCGATGGACGCGAGATTGGGGCCGGACGATGAGTGCAGCATTAGCGCTGCGTGAAGCGAGGATTAAGCCGCCGGGAAACGCACGCTGGCGCGCAGCCCGCCCAGCGGCGACTCGGCCAGCGTGACGCGGGCGCCGTGGCGCTCGGCGATCGTGCGCACGATGGCCAGCCCCAGGCCGCTGCCTTCGCCGGCGCCGGGGTCGCGGCGGTAGAAGCGGTCGAAGACACGCTCGCGTTCGGCCACCGGGATGCCCGGGCCGGCGTCGTCGACGACGAGCAGCGGCGCACCGCCGTCCAGCGCCGCGCGCACCTCGACGCGTGCGCCGGGCGGCGAATGGCGCACCGCGTTGTCGACCAGGTTGCGCACCAGCACCGCCAGCGAGCCGGCGTCACCCTGCAGCGGCACCGGCGCGTCGGCCTGCAGAGACAGCTCGGTGCCGCGCGTCCGCGCCAGCGGCACCGTCGCGGCGAGCGCGCTGCGCGCGGCTTCGGCGAGGTCGACACGCGCCGTCGGCAGCGGCGGCGCGCCGGGTTCGTTGCGCGCCAGCACGAGCAGCTGCTCGACCAGCCAGGCGCTGCGCTCCACGCCTTCGCCCAGCGCGCGCACGGCCTCGGCACGTGCCGCCTCGTCCTCGGCGCGTTCGAGCAGGCGGATCTGCAGCTTCAGCGCCTGCAGCGGCGAGCGCAGCTCGTGCGCGGCGTCGGCGACGAAGGCGCGCTGGGTGTCCATCGCCTGCGCGAGCTGGGCCAGCAGCCCGTTGAGCGCGGTGACCAGCGGCGACAGCTCGTCGGGCAGCCCGGCAGCCGGCAGCGGCGAGAGCGACTGCGGTTCGCGCTCGCGCACCGCACGCGCGACGCTGCGCAGCGGGCGCAGCACGCGGGTCGCCGCGGCCCAGGTCAGCAGCGCGATCAGCGGCGCGATGCCGAGCAGCGGCGCGACGCTGCGCAGCGCCGCGCCGGCGGCCAGGCGCTGGCGGATCTGGCGCGGCTGCGCGACCTGGATCACACGCTGGCCGCGCAGCACGGTGAAAGTGCGCCAGGTCTGCTTGCCGGCCGAGACGTCGGCGAAGCCGAGCAGCGCGCGCGCCGGCAGCTCGTCGTGCGGGCGCGAGGCATAGATCGTCTGGCCGTCGGCGCTCCAGATCTGGATCACGAAGTCGAGCTCGCGGTCGGCCAGCGCGCCGGCCTGGTCGGGCGCGATCTCGCCCTGGTCGCGCAGCGACAGCGCCATCTGGCGCAGCTGGTAGTCGAACAGCGCCTCGGTCTCGGCGAGCACGTTGCGGTAGGTGACGGCGCCCATCACCGCCGCGGCGAAGGCGAGCATCGCCAGCAGCAGCGCGAGCACACGCGCGCGGATCGAGTTCACAGGAAGTAGCCGACGCCGCGCATGTTGCGGATGAAGTCGGCGCCCAGCTTGCGCCGCAGCTGGTGGACGTAGACCGAGACGGCGTTGCTCTCCACCGCGTCGCCCCAGCCGTAGAGGCGGTCCTCGAGCTGGGCGCGCGACAGCACCGCGCCGGGGCGCTGCATCAAGGCTTCCAGCACCGCGAACTCGCGCGACGACAGCAGCACCGGCTGGCCGTCCTTCGTCACCTGGCGCGTCGCCGGGTCGAGCGTGACGCCGCCGTGCGTCAGCAGCGGCGCGGCGCGGCCGCCGTGGCGGCGCGTGACGGCACGGATGCGCGCCGTCAGCTCGTCGAACTCGAAGGGCTTGACGAGGTAGTCGTCGGCGCCGGCGTCCAGGCCGCGCACGCGGTCACCGCTGGCGTCGCGCGCGGTCAGCACGATGACCGGCGTGGTGTCGGCGCGGCCGCGCAGCTCGCGCAGCACGTCCAGGCCGTCGGCCGGCGGCGCGCCGGGCGGGCCGCCGGGCGGCAGGCCCAGGTCGAGCAGCACGCAGTCGAAACGTTCGCTGGCCAGCGTGGCGCGCGCCGCGGCGACGTCGCGCACCCAGTCCACGGCATGGCCTTCGAGCCTGAGCGCGGCGCGCAGGCTCTCGCCGATCATGCGGTCATCCTCGACGAGCAGCAGTCGCATGCGCCGAGCATAGCGGCGCCGGCGCTGCGGCCCGTGCGGGCCGCGTTCAGCGCAGCGCGACCGGCGGCACCGCGGGCGCCGCCGCGGCCTCGGCCCAGATCCAGGCGCTGAACACCGCCACGGCGAGGGTGGCGATCGTCAGCCAGCGGTCCCATGGCGGGCGGTAACCGTTCCTGCTCATCGTCGACCTCCGTGAAAGGTCGGGAGCGCGTCGCTGCGGCTGCCGGGCGTGTCACCGCCTGTTTCACCGCGCGTTGCGCCTTCGGGGTTGTGGTCGGGGCCTCGGGAACTACGATCTTGCATGGCCTTCACGGGCTGCAGAGCAGTCCCCCCAAGAGCAAAGCCCGTGCCCGTGCCAGTTCACCCCGGACGCCCGGTCAGGCGACATTCCCGATGAGCGCTGCGCGCCTCGATGCGACCCACGACCCGCTGCTGCTGAGCTGGGTCGAGTCGGCCAACCGGCCGGGAGCCGACTTCCCGATCCAGAACCTGCCGCTCGGGCGTTTCCGCCCGCGGCGCAGCGACGAGCCGCTGCGTGCCGGCGTCGCCATCGGCGACCAGATCCTCGACCTCAGGCTGGCCCTGGAGCAGTGCCCCTGGGCCGACGACGTCTACCCGCTGCTCGGGCCGCTGGCCGCCGGCGACGTCAACACCTTCATGGCGATGGGCCGCGGCGCCTGGCGCCGGCTGCGCGAGGCCCTGTCCGAGGCGCTGGCCGAGGGCAGCGACCAGGGGCCCTTCCTCGAGCTGTGCCTGCTGCCGCAGGCCCAGGCCGAGATGGCTCTGCCCTGCCGCATCGCCGAGTTCACCGAGTTCCACGCCGGCATCCACCACGCCGCCGCGGTCGGGCGGCTGGCGCGTCCCGACCACCCTCTGCTGCCGAACTACAAGTGGGTGCCGCTGGCCTGCCACGGGCGGGCCTCGTCGGTCGGGCTGGGCGCCGAGGTGCAGCGCCCGCGCGGCCAGGTCAAGGGTGCGGCCGAGGCGCCGGAGTTCGTGCCCACGCGCCGCCTCGACTTCGAGCTGGAGATCGGTGTCGTCGTCGGCCGCGCCAGCGCGCCGGGCGAGCCGCTGACGATGGCCCAGGCCGAGGACACGATCTTCGGCCTGGTGCTGCTCAACGACTGGTCGGCGCGTGACCTGCTGGCCTGGGAGGGCGCGCCGCTCGGGCCCTTCCTCGGCAAGAACTTCGCGACCTCGATCTCGCCGTGGATCGTGACGATGGAGGCGCTGGCGCCGTTCCGCCGGCCCCAGGTGCGCCCGGCCGGCGACCCGCCGCCGCTGCCCTACCTCGACTCGGCCGCCAACCGCGCCGCCGGCGCGCTGGACGTGGCGCTGGAGTCCTGGCTGGCGACGCCGGCGATGGTGCAGCCGGCGCCGCTGGCCACGTCCAGCCTGCTCGACGCCTACTGGACGCCGGCGCAGCTCGTCGCGCACCACGCCAGCAACGGCTGCCCGCTGCATCCGGGCGACCTGCTGGGCACCGGCGCGATCTCCGGGCCGCAGCCGGGGCAGGGCGCGTCGCTGCTGGAGCTGACGCAGGGCGGCCGCCAGCCGCTGACGCTGCCCGGCGGCGAGCAGCGGGTCTTCCTGCACGACGGCGACAGCGTGATCCTGCGCGGCAGCTGCCAGCGCCGCGGCGCCGTGCGCATCGGCTTCGGCACGCTCGCCTCCACCGTGCGCGGCTGACGCCGGCGGGCGGAACAGCGCCGTCCGGCTGCCGTTCATCGGCGCTTTCGCCGCCGCGCGGCCGCCCAGAATGCGGCCCGATGGAGCTCGACCGCCGTGACGAATGGGCCGCCCGCGTGGCGGCCTGGCACCAGCGCGACCCGCTGGCGCTGCGTGTCACGCCGCAGCAGGTCAGCGGCTTCGCCTGGCTGGACCTGCCGTTCGCCGGTGGCGGCCCGCGTTCGCGCTGGCAGCCGGTGTTCAGCGAGCGTGTGCTCGCCGACCTGCCGCCCGCCCGGCTTGCCGCCTGGGCCCGCCGCCACGGCCACGACGAACGCCCCGCCGCCGACGGCCTGCCGTTGCACCAGGTCGAGATCGACCGTGCGCGGGTGCCCGCCGGCGCCGACGCGGTGGTGCTCTGGATGCTGCGCGCGACGCTGGAGACGGCGGCCGGGCCGGTGGAGGTGCTGCTCGACGCCCGCCCGGGCGGTGCGGTGCTGGGCCGGCGCCGCCGCAGCCCGCGCCGCGTGGCGGTCGCCGCCGCCGGCCTGACCGCCGCGCTGGCCCTGGCCGCGGCTTTCGCCTGGATCGTGCATCGCGGCCGCGACAAGGCCGCGCCCGCGGCCCCGCCGGTGGCGTCCGCGGCGTCCGCCGCCGCGGCGCCGCCGACGGCGTCGGCCCCTTCGGCGGCGGCCTCGTCCTCTGCTTCGGCCGTTTCCGCGGCCTCCGCTGCGGCGCCGACCCCGTCCGCCGCGTCCGCCGCGGCGTCCGCGCCCGTGCCCGCGGCCTCGGCCGCGCCGCCGCCCGCCCGTGCGTCGGCGGCCGCCGCGCCGCTGGCCGAGGCCCCGGCGCGCCCGGCGACGATGCTGCCGCCGCCGGTCATCGCGCCGCGCCGCACCGACGCCGACGGGCGCCGCATCCAGGAGCCGCCCGAGTTCCTGCTCGACGACACGCAGCGCCGCGCCGCACGCGCCGCCGGCGAGTCGGCGAGAGCCGCGTCGGCCGCGCGCCGTGCCGAGCGGCAGGAGACCGCCTACGCGCTGGTCACGCGGCCGGCTCGCACGCCGACGGAGTCGCGCCTGCTCGGCCGCGATCTCGAGGCGGCAATGGCGGCGCTGCCGGGCCCGCCGCGCTGCCCGCGCCTGGACGTCATGCCCGCCGGCGATGACTGGCGCGCCGTCTGCTGGCCGCTGACCCGTCGCGACGAGGCCGAACGCCTGCGCGACCGGCTCGTGAAGGCCGGCCAGCGCATCGAGCTCATCGAGTTCTGAGCGGCGCGGCGCCCCGTCAGGCGGAGGCGCCCCGGAATCCGTTACGCTACGGGGTGCCGATCTGACTGAAGTCAAGGCCGCCCCTTGCCGGGCGCGATGCAATGCCGCACGCCGGACACGGTTGTCCCGCGTGCCTGACCGCGAGAACCCACGATGTTGATGCCCGCCTCGGTCGACCAGACCGTCGAAATCCTGCGCGAAAAGCTCGAGCGCAGCGTGCTGCGCCCGCTGAAGCTGGCCGGTCGCGAACTGCTGCCGATCGTGCAGGGCGGCATGGGCGTCGGCATCTCGGCGCACCGCCTGGCCGGCAGCGTCGCGTCGCTCGGGGCCGTCGGCACGCTCTCCTCGGTCGACCTGCGCCGCCATCACCCCGACCTGATGGAGCGCACCCAGCACTGCCACAAGGGCCTGAACGGCGAAGCCGACAAGAAGGCGATCAACGACGCCAACCTGGAAGCCATCGACCGCGAGATCCGCGCCGCGCGCGAGATCTCCCAGGGCCGCGGCCTGCTGGCGATCAACGTCATGCGCGCCGTCGGCGAGTACGCACCGTCGGTGGTGCGCGCGCTGCGCTCGGGCATCGACGCCGTCGTCGTCGGCGCCGGCCTGCCGCTGGACCTGCCGGACCTGGCCAAGGAGCACCCGAAGACCGCGCTGATCCCGATCCTGTCGGACGCACGCGGCGTGCAGCTGATCGTCAAGAAGTGGGAGCGCAAGCAGCGTCGCCCCGACGCCATCGTCATCGAGCACCCGCGGCTGGCCGCCGGCCACCTCGGCGCGGCGCGGGTCGAGGACCTCAACGACCCGCGTTTCGAGTTCGAGAACGTGATCCCGGCGACGCGCGAGTTCCTGCGCACCGCCGGCATGGACGACGTGCCGGTGATCGCCGCCGGCGGCATCCGCACGCACGAGGACATTGCCCGCCTGCAGAGCCTGGGCGCCGCCGCGGTGCAGCTGGGCACGCCTTTCGTCGCCACCGAGGAATGCGACGCCCACCCGGCGTTCAAGAAGGTGCTGGCCGAGGCGCGCGACGAAGACCTGGTCGAGTTCACCAGCGTCGCCGGCCTGCCGGCGCGTGCGGTCAAGACGCACTGGCTGAAGAACTACCTGAATGCCGAGCCCAAGCTGCAGGAGATCGCGCACAAGAAGCCGCGCTGCGTCGTGACCTTCGACTGCCTGGCGCAATGCGGTCTGCGCGACGGCTTCAAGGGCTGGGGCCAGTTCTGCATCGACACCCAGCTCGCCGCCGCGGTGCGTGGCGACGTCATGAAGGGCCTGTTCTTCCGCGGCGTCGGCCAGATGCCGTTCGGCAACCGCATCGTCCAGGTGCGCGAGCTGCTGGAGAAGCTGCTGACGCCGGTGCCCGTCGGCGCCTACGCCCACGCCTGACGCCGCGTTGCCGGCGGGCGCGGGCCCGGCCGGCACGAGGGTCCGTGATGTCCCTGGCCGCCGCCTACGCCGAGATCAAGCTGGCCCATGTCGCGCTCGTCGCGGCCAGCGGCACGCTGTTCGCCGTGCGCGGCGCGGCGGTGCTGGCCGGCCAGCGCTGGGCGATGGTCAAGCCGCTGCGCGTGGCCAGTTACGTCATCGACACGCTGCTGCTGGCGGCCGGCGCCAGCTTGTGGGCGCTGCTCGCGCTGCAGCCCTGGCGTGACGGCTGGCTGGGCACCAAGCTGGCGCTGCTCGTCGTCTACGTCGTGCTCGGCTCGGTCGCGCTCAAGCGCGGCCGCACACCGGGGGCACGCGCTGCCGCCTATGTCGCCGCGCTGGCGGTGTTCCTCTACATGGTGTCGGTGGCGCGGGCGCACCATCCGCTGGGCGTGTTCGCCGCCGGGTGGAGCTGATCCGGAGGGCAGGCCATGGCCACGATTCCGCTGCACGACGGCCCGAGTGCGGGCTTCGACGCCCCGTTCGAGATGCTCGAGGCCTGCCACGGCCGTGTCGAACGCATGCTGTCGCTGCTGGAGCGCCTGCGCTCGCACCTCGAGCAGCGTGGCGGCGCCGTCGACGACCAGGCCCGCCAGGCCGCGCGCGACGTGATGCGCTACTTCGACCTCGCCGCGCCCAACCACCACGAGGACGAGGAGCGCCACGTCTTCCCGGCGCTGCGCGAGCAGGGCGAGGCCGCGCTGGCCGACCGGCTGCAGGCCGAACACGCGGAGATGGCCGCCGCCTGGAGCGCGCTGAAGCCGACGCTGGCCGCGCTCGCCGACGGCCGCTGGGACGCCGCCGTCGTGCCGCAGTGGCAGGCTTTCGTCGCGATGTACCGGCGCCACGTCGCCGACGAGGACGACCGCGCCTATCCGGCCGCCGCCGCGGCGATCGACGACCGCTGCCTGGTGCGCATGGCCGAGGAGATGGCCCACCGCCGCGGGCTGCGCTGACCCCCCAACGCGGCGTCGCGCGACAAGCCGTTTCCTGACCTGTGCCGGGTGTGTCGCCCGGGGGCGGGCGCACAATGCCCGCAGGAGGTCGACGCATGTCGTCAGGCAAGATTCTCGTGGCCCAGGGTGGCGGGCCGACCGCGGTCATCAACCAGTCGCTCGTCGGCGTCGTGCTCGAGGCGCGGCGTTTCCGCGACGTGCGCCTGGTCTACGGCGCGCGCCACGGCGTGCGCGGCATCGTCGACGAGGACTTCGTCGACCTGACGCAGGAGACCAGCCACAACCTCGAGCAGGTCGCCAACACGCCGTCGTCGGCGCTGGGCTCGACGCGCGACAAGCCCGACCTCAAGTACTGCCAGGAGATCTTCAAGGTCCTGCAGGCGCACGAGATCGAGCACTTCTTCTACATCGGCGGCAACGACTCGTCGGACACGGTGCGCATCGTCAGCGAGGAGGCGATCAAGGCCGGCTACCCGCTGCGTGCGATCCACATCCCGAAGACGATCGACAACGACCTCGTCGGCAGCGACCACACGCCCGGCTTCCCGAGCGCGGCGCGTTTCGTCGCCCAGGCCTTCGCCGGCGCCAACCTCGACAACGCGGCGCTGCCGGGCGTCTACGTCGGCGTCGTGATGGGCCGCCATGCCGGGTTCCTGACCGCCGCCAGCGCGCTGGGCAAGAAGTTCCCCGACGACGGCCCGCACCTGATCTACGTGCCGGAGCGTGTCTTCGACATCGAGCGTTTCCTCGCCGACGTGAAGACGATGTACGAGCGCCACGGCCGCTGCGTCATCGCCGTCAGCGAAGGCATCCATGACGCCTCCGGCACGCCGATCGTCGTGCAGCTGGCCAAGACCGTCGAGCACGACGCGCACGGCAACGTGCAGCTGTCGGGCAACGGCGCGCTGGCCGACCTGCTGTGCGAGGCCATCAAGTCGCGCCTGGGCATCAAGCGCGTGCGCGGCGACACCTTCGGCTACCTGCAGAGGAGCTTCATCGGCTGCGTCAGCGACGTCGACCAGCGCGAGGCGCGCGAGGTCGGGGAGAAGGCCGTGCAGTTCGCGATGTGGGGCCGGAGCGACGGCTCGGTGGCGATCAAGCGCACCGGCTTCTACTCGGTCGACTACGAGCTGCTGCCGCTGGCGGCGGTGGCCGGCAAGACGCGCACGATGGACGACGAGTTCATCACCGCCGAAGGCACCGACGTCACCGACGCCTTCCGCATGTACCTGCGTCCGCTGCTGGGCTCGCGCATGCCCGACGCCTACCGCCTGCGGCGCGCCCCCGTTCCCAAGGTCCTGAGGAAACCATGAATGCCGCACTCGATCCGGTGATGGCCCGCCAGGGCCAGCCTCTGGGCCCGGCGCTGCCGGGCGAACGCCTGTCGATCCCGGGCGGGCTCGTCTGCTACACGATGGGGCAGGGCGAGCCGCTGCTGCTCGTGCACAGCGTCAACGCCGCGGCCTCGGCGGCCGAGGTGCGGCCGGTCTACGAGCACTACGCCACCTGGCGCACGGTGTTCGCGCTCGACCTGCCGGGCTTCGGCCTGTCCGACCGCGCCGACCGCGAGTACACGCCGCGGCTGATGACCGACGCGCTGCACGAGGTGGCGGCGCAGATCCGCCAGCGCTGCGGCCCGCAGCCGCTGGACGCGATGGCGCTGTCGCTGGGCTGCGAGTTCCTGGCGCGCGCGGCCGCCGAGCGCCCGCGCAACTGGGGCCGCCTGGCGCTGGTCAGCCCGACGGGCTTCCGCGGCGCCAAGCCGCTGCGCGGTGCACCGGGCGCCACGCGCGCGATCCCCGGGTTGCACGCCGTGCTGTCGGTGCCGCTGTGGGCGCCGTTCCTGTTCGACAACCTGACGCGGCCCAAGGTCGTGCGCTACTTCCTCGAGAAGGCCTGGGGTCAGCGCCAGATCGACGAGCAGGCCTGGAACTACGCGGTGGCCACCGCGCGTGCGCCGGGCGCACGCCACGCGCCGCTGCAGTTCCTGTCCGGCGGGCTGTTCAGCGCCGACATCCTCGACGTCTACGAGAAGCTGCGCCAGCCGGTCTGGATGTGCCACGGCGTGCGCGGCGACTTCACCGACTACCGCGCGAAGAAGGCGGTCGAGAAGAAGCCCAACTGGCGCTTCAACGTCTTCCAGACCGGCGCGCTGCCGTACTTCGAGCGGCCGCAGGAGTTCTTCGCCGTCTGCGACCGCTTCCTGACGCGCTGACCCCCGGCGGCGGCCGTGTGCCGCCGGCCGGGCGCTACAGCGTCTTGGCCGCGAGCTTGAAGTCCGGGTCCTCGGGGAACGGCGAGATCGTGAAGCCCAGGCTCTTCATCAGGCGCAGCATGTTGGCGTTGTTCGCCAGGATCAGGCCCTCGATCTCGGCCAGCCCCTTGGCACGCGCGAAGTCGATGATCGACAGCATCAGCCGCGAGCCCAGCCCCTGGCCCTTGAACTCGTCGGCCACCGCGAGCGAGAACTCGCAGCTCGTCTGGTCGGGGTTGGTGATGTAGCGCGAGACGCCGATGATGCGTTCGCTCTCGTGGAAGCTGCCGTCCTCGGCGACGTGGCGCTCGCGCAGCACGGCCACCAGCGCCATCTCGCGGTCGTAGTCGATCAGCGTGTAGCGCGCCAGCATGCGCGCCGGCAGCTCGGGCATCGTGCTGGCGAAGCGGAAGTAGCGGCTCTCCTCGGACAGCCCGCGCACGAAGGACTGCAGCATGTCGGCGTCGTCGGGGCGGATCGGGCGGATCGTGTACAGCCCGCCGCCCTTCATCGGCCACTCGCGCTCCTGGCTCGACGGGTAGGGCAGGATCGCCAGGTGGTTGTAGCTGTGCGGCGAGGCCGCGGAGTGGTCGATGACGATGCGTGCATCGACCGCGACCGCGCCGTTCTCGTCGACGATGATCGGGTTGATGTCCATCTCGCGCAGCTGCGGCAGCTCGCAGACCATCTCCGAGACGCGCAGCAGCACCTGCTCGAGCGCCTGGATGTCCGCCGGCAGCGCGCCGCGCCACTCGCCGAGCGACTCGGCGACGCGCGCGCTCTCGATCAGCCGGTGGGCCAGGAACTGGTTCAGCGGCGGCAGCTCCATCGCGCGGTCGGCGATCAGCTCGATCATCGTGCCGCCGGCGCCGAAGGTGATGACCGGGCCGAACGGGTCGTCGGTGGTCAGGCCGACGTAGACCTCGCGCGTCTTGCCGCGCGAGTTGCGCCCGGCCATCGGCTGCACCGTGATGCCGTTGATGCGCGCGCTGGGCATCGCCCGGCGCACCGCTTCCATCATGTCGTTGAAGCGGTCACGCACCTGGGCCGCGCTGTGAACGTCCAGCGCCACGCCCTTGACGTCGCTCTTGTGCGAGATGTCGGGCGAATCGATCTTCAGCGCCACCGGGTAGCCGAGCTGGCTGGCGATCAGCATCGCCTCGTTGGGCGTGCGCGCGAGCATCGTGCGCGTCACCGGGATGTGGAAGGCCGCCAGCAGCGCCTTGCTCTCCATCTCGGTGAGCACGCGGCGGCGCTCGGTCAGCACGCCCTCGATCAGCAGGCGCGCGCCTTCGGTGTCGGGGTCGGCCAGGTGCGACAGCGAGGCCGGCGTCTGCTGCAGCAACTGCTGGTTGCGGTAGAAGCTGGCGATGCTGTGGAAGGCGTCGACCGCGGCTTCCGGCGTGCGGAAGGTCGGGATCAGCCGCGAGGCCAGGTACTCGCGCGCCGGGCGCACGACGGTGTCGCCCATCCAGCACGACAGCACCGGCTTGCCCGAAGGCGAGTACGCCTCGCCGATCGCCTGGGCGATGGCCAGCGGGTCCTCGCCGGCCTTGGGCGAGTAGATCAGCAGGATGCCGTCGGCGCCGCGGTCGGCCAGTGCCTGCTGCAGCGCCTCGCGGTAGCGGGCGCCGTCGGCGTCCTCGCCGAGGTCGGCGACACCGGCGACTTCGAGGCCGATCTCGTCGGCCCAGTCGGCGGCCAGCACGCCGGGGCCGCCGCCGTTGGTGATGATCGCCAGGCGCTTGCCGACCGGGCGGAAGCGCGAGGCCAGGCACTTGGCGGCCGAGAACAGCTGCACGAAGGTGCGCACGCGCACGACGCCGGCGCGGCGCAGCGCGGCGTCGAAGACGTCGTCGGCGCCGACGATCGAGGCCGAGTGCGTCAGCGCGGCGTGCGAGCCGGCCGGCTTGCGCCCGGCCTTCATCACGACCACCGGCTTGGCATAGGCCGCGGCACGCAGCGCGCTCATGAAGCGGCGCGCGTGGCGGATGCCTTCCATGTAGACCAGGATGCTCTGCGTCTGGCCGTCGTTGGCCAGGAAGTCCAGCGCCTGCGGCAGGTCGACGGCGGTGTTGGGGCCCAGCGAGATGACGTTGGAGAAGCCGATGCCGTTGTGGCGCGCCCAGTCGAGGATCGACGCGGTCAGCGCGCCCGACTGCGAGATCAGGCCCAGCGGCCCGGGCGCGGCCAGCGGGCCCAGCGCGCTGGCGTTGAGCTTCAGCGACGGGCGCTGGAAGCCCATGCTGTTGGGGCCCAGCAGGTGCACGCCGTAGCGTTTGGCCACCTGGTGCAGCTCGCTGCAGGCCTCCAGCGGCAGGCCGCTGGAGACGATCAGCGCGGCGCGGCAGCGGATGCGGCCGACGATCTCCAGCGCCGCCGGGATCTGCTCGGGCGGCAGCGCGATCAGCGCCAGGTCGGCGAGCGAGGCCGCCAGGTCGGCCAGCGTGCCGGTCATCGAGATGTCCAGCCAGGTGACCGGGCCGGTGTAGCCGCCGTCGATCAGCGCCCGGCGCAGCGTGCGCGCCAGCGGCGTCGGGGCTTCGTCGCTGTCGGGGTCGCCGGCGAAGACGACGATCGATTTCGGCGCGAAGAGCGAGCTGAGGATATGGCGGTCCACGATGGAGCTTTCGTCGTCTGGGTCAACCGTCGAGGATAGGCCAGCGCCTGATCCCGCGCTCGTGCGCCCTGCACGGTCGCGGTGGGCGGGTTGATCTTGCGCAAGCGTAACGTGGCGTCGGCGTCAGGGCTCCAGCGTGCCGCGTGCGGCCTCGACGACGCAGTCGGTCAGCCGCTGCAGCGCCGGCAGCGCGATGCGCGTGTGCTGCCAGGCCAGCGGCACGTCCAGCGCGCTGTCGGGCACCAGTTCGACCAGCGTGCCGGCCGCCAGCAGCGGCCGCACCAGCGGCTCCGGGTTCAGGCCCCAGCCCAGGCCGGCCAGCGTCGCGTCGACGAAACCCTGGCTCGACGGCAGCCAGTGCCGCGGCATCTCCACCGCCTGGCCGGCGGCGCGCTGCGCCCAGCGCTGCTGCAGCCGGTCCTTGCGGTCGAAGACCAGCGCCGGCGCACGCGCCAGTGCGGCGGCGTCGACGCCGGCGGCGAAGTGGCGTGCGACGTAGGCCGGGCTGGCGGTGGCGACGTAGCGCAGCCGTCCCAGCGGCACGCGGCGGCAGCCCGGTGCGGCGTGTTCGTCGGCGCTGACGGCGGCCAGCACCTCGCCGGCGTGCAGGCGTTCGGCGGTGTGGTCCTGGTCGTCGACGCCCAGGTCCAGCAGCACACGCGGTTCGGCCTGCGCGAACGCCGCCGCAGCGCCGACGAACCAGGTCGCCAGGCTGTCGGCGTTGACGGCCACCGGCAGCGTCGCCCAGCCGGCGTCGCTCTGCAGCGCCGGCAGCTCGGCGCGCAACGCACCTTCGAGCAGCGCCACCTGCTCCGCATGGCGGCACAGCAGCCGGCCGGCGGGGGTGGCGCTGCAGGGCTGGCCGCGCACGACCAGCACCTGGCCCAGGCGCTCCTCGAGCAGGCGCACGCGCTGCGACACCGCCGACGCGGTGACGTGCAGCGTTCGCGCGGCGCGTTCGAAGCTGCCTTCGCGCACGACGGCGGCCAGGGCGTCGAGCAGGGCGTAGTCGAGCATGAGATGAAGCAACGCTAATGACGGTGCAGGATGTTTTAGCACCGCTTTTGGCGTTGGCGGGCATGCTGTCGCCATGACTTCCGCCTGGATCACCGGCTTTTCCCTCAGCCTGGCGCTGATCGTCGCGATCGGCGCGCAGAACGCCTTCGTGCTGCGCCAGGGGCTGCGCCGCGAGCATGTCGGGCCGATCGTGCTGTTCTGTGCCGCGATGGACGCGCTGCTGATCGCCGCCGGCGTCGCCGGGCTGGGCGGCGTCATCGGCGCCGCGCCGGTGCTGACGACGCTGCTGACCTGGGGCGGCGCGGCCTTCCTCGCCGCCTACGGCCTGCGTGCGCTGTGGCGTGCACGCAGGCCCGGTGCGCTGGCGGCGGCCGGCGCCGGCGGCCTGACGCGCCGCCAGGCGCTGTCGCAGGTGGCGGCGTTCACGTTGCTCAACCCCCATGTCTACCTGGACACCGTGCTGCTGGTCGGCTCGATCGGCGCGCAGCAGGCGGCGGCCGCGCGGCCGGCTTTCGTGCTCGGCGCGGCCTCGGCCAGCGCGCTGTGGTTCTCGGGGCTGGGCTACGGCGCACGCTGGCTGGCGCCGCTGTTCGCGCGGCCGCGGGCCTGGCAGGTGCTGGACCTGGCGATCGGCGCGACGATGCTGGTGCTGGCGGCGGCGCTGCTGGCCTGAGCACGAAATCGGCGCCCGCCGCACAATGCGCCGACCCCCCCACCGGATGGAGCCACGGCCATGAAGGGCGATACCGTCGTACTCGAGCACCTGAACCGCCAGCTCAAGAACGAGCTCACCGCGATCAACCAGTACTTCCTGCACTACCGCATGCTGAAGAACTGGGGCTTCGCGCGCATGGCGAAACACGAGTACGAAGAGTCGATCGAGGAGATGAAGCACGCCGACAAGATCGTCGACCGCATCCTCGTGCTCGAAGGCCTGCCCAACCTGCAGGACCTGGGCAAGCTGCTGATCGGCGAGACCGTGGTCGAGGTTCTCGAGTGTGACCTGAAGCTCGAACTCGCCTCGCAGGCGCAGTTGAAGGAGGCCATCGCGCACTGCGAGTCGGTGCGCGACTACGTCAGCCGCGAGCTGCTCGAGGACATCCTCGAGGCCACCGAGGAACACATCGACCACCTCGAGACCCAGCTCGAGCTGGTCGGCAAGGTCGGCGAGCCGAACTACCTGCAGTCGCAGATGGGCGAGGCGTCCTGAGTCGCCTGGAGTCCCTGCTGCGAGCTTGTCTATTGAGACGGATTCGCATTTAGCTTACGATCCGGCGCATTCCGACAGGAGTCGCGCCCATGATCGTCTGCCTCTGCCACCGCGTCTCGGACCGCGACATCGCCGCCGCCGTGCAGACCGGCACGCGCTGCTTCGACGTGCTGCAGGACGATCTGCGTGTCGCCTCCTCCTGCGGCTGCTGCCACGACTGCGCGCGCGAGGTCTTCGACACGGCGCTGGCCCGCCATGCGGGTGTCGCGGAAGCGGGGTCCACGCAGGCGGCCTGAACGACGGGCCTCTGTCGCTGGCTCAATCCGCACCGCCGCGCGGCGCGCCAGAATGACTGGCACGTCGATGGAGGAGCCCCGGATGAAGCCGTCCCTGCTGCTGCTGCCCGGCCTGCTGTGCGACGCCGATCTCTGGCGCCCGCAGAGCCGCGACTTGCCGGCGTCCTGCACTGTCGCCGAGTACGGCGAGTCCCGTTCGATCGCCGCGATGGCCGAAGCCGCGCTCGCCGCCGCGCCGCCCGGGCCGCTGGCCATCGCCGGGCATTCGATGGGCGGGCGCGTGGCGCTGGAGATCTGCCATCGTGCGCCCGAGCGCGTGCAACGCCTGGCGCTGCTGAACACCGGCTGCCTGCCGCTGCCGGAGGGCGAGGCCGGTGCCGCCGAACGCGCCGCGCGCCTGCGTTTCCTGGAGCTGGCGCGCCGCGACGGCATGCGTGCGATGGCGCTGGACTGGGTGCAGGGCGCGGTGCACGAGAGCCGCCGCCCCGGCCCGGTCGTCGACACCGTCGTCGAGATGTTCGCGCGGCGCACGCCGGCCGTCTTCGAGGCCCAGATCGAGGCCTTGCTGGCACGCCCCGACCATTCGCCGCTGCTGCCGCAGCTGCGCTGCACGACGCTGCTGCTGACCGGCAGCGACGACCGCCTGACGCCGCCCGAGACCCACGCCGAGATGCGCCGGCGCATCCCCGGCGCTTCGCACGTCGTCATCGGCCGCTGCGGCCACATGGCGCCGCTGGAGTCGCCGGCCGCCGTCAACGCCGCGCTGGGCGCCTGGCTGGCGGCCTGATGCGCCGCACGGCGCCCCCGCGGGCGCACAGGCGACAATCCCGCCCCTCTTGAAGGGCGCCGCGGCGCCCCCACTGTGCATCGCCGTGCCCGGTTTCGCCGGGCGGAGCCACTACTCGCCGCCAACACCATGGACAAGCAAACCCTGTCGTTCCAGGCCGAGGTCAAGCAGATCCTGCACCTCGTGACGCATTCGCTGTACTCGAACAAGGAGATCTTCCTTCGCGAGCTCGTGTCCAACGCGTCGGACGCCTGCGACAAGCTGCGCTTCGAGGCGCTGGACAAGGCCGAGCTGTACGAGGACGACCCCGACCTGGAGATCCGCGTCAGCTTCGATGCCGAGAAGAAGACGATCACGATCCACGACAACGGCATCGGCATGAGCGCCGACGAGGCCGTGCAGCACCTGGGCACGATCGCCAAGAGCGGCACGCGCGAGTTCATGGCCGCGCTCGAAGGCGAGCAGAAGAAGGACGCCAACCTGATCGGCCAGTTCGGCGTCGGCTTCTACTCGGGCTTCATCGTCGCCGACCGCATCACCGTCGAGACCCGCCGCGCCGGCCTGCCGGCCGAGCAAGGCGTGCGCTGGTCCAGCGAAGGCACCGGCGAGTTCGAGGTCGAGACCATCCACCGCCCCGAACGCGGCACCGACGTCATCCTGCACCTGCGCGACGGCGAGGACGAGTTCCTCGCCGCCTGGAAGCTGCGCAGCATCATCAGCAAGTACAGCGACCACATCTCGCTGCCGGTGCTGATGCCCAAGCAGCGCTGGGACGACGAGAAGAAGGAGCAGGTCACCACCGACGAGTGGGAGGCCGTCAACAAGGCCGCCGCGCTGTGGGCGCGCTCCAAGAGCGACGTCACCGACGCCGAGTACCAGGAGTTCTACAAGCAGATCTCCTACGACAGCGAGGCGCCGCTGGCCTACACGCACAACCGCGTCGAGGGTCGCACCGAGTACACGCAGCTGCTGTACGTGCCGGCCAAGGCACCGTTCGATTTGTGGAACCGCGACAAGCGCGGCGGCGTGAAGCTCTACGTCAAGCGCGTCTTCATCATGGACGACGCCGAGGCGCTGATGCCGGTGTACCTGCGCTTCGTCAAGGGCGTGATCGACTCGGCCGACCTGCCGCTGAACGTCAGCCGCGAGCTGCTGCAGGAAAGCCGCGACGTGAAGGCGATCCGCGAAGGCAGCACCAAGCGCGTGCTGGCGATGCTGGAGGACGTGGCCGAGAACCAGAAGGACAAGTACGCCGAGTTCTGGCAGCAGTTCGGCGCCGTGCTGAAGGAAGGCATCGGCGAGGACCACGCCAACCAGGAGCGCCTGGCCAAGCTGCTGCGCTTCGCGTCGACGCAGGCCGACTCGGGCGTCGGTTTCGCCGACTACGTGGCGCGCATGAAGGAAGGCCAGGAGGCGATCTACTACATCACCGCCGACACGCTGGCCGCGGCCAAGAGCAGCCCGCAGCTGGAGATCTTCCGCAAGAAGGGCATCGAGGTCCTGCTGCTGACTGACCGCGTCGACGAGTGGATGCTCTCGCACCTCTACGAGTTCGACGGCAAGCCGCTGCAGAGCGTCGCCAAGGGCGGCGTCGACCTGGGCAAGCTGCAGGACGAGGAAGAGAAGAAGGCCGCCGAGCAGACCGCCGAGGCCTTCAAGCCGGTACTCGAGCGCCTGAAGGAGTCGCTGAAGGACCGCGCCAAGGACGTGCGCACGACGACGCGACTCGTCGACTCGCCGGCCTGCATCGTCGCCGACGAAGGCGACATGAGCTCGCACCTGGCGCGGCTGCTGAAGCAGGCCGGCCAGAGCGCGCCGAAGTCGCTGCCGATCCTGGAAGTCAACGCCGAGCATCCGCTGGTCAAGCGGCTGGACGGCGATGCGCGCTTCGACGATCTGGCGCAGATCCTGTTCGACCAGGCGCTGCTGGCCGAAGGCGGGCAGCTGGAGGATCCGGCGGCCTACGTGCAGCGCGTCAACCGCATGCTGGTCGGCTGAGTTCGCGTCCATGCCGCGCCGCGCCGCGCCCGGCGTTGGCGCGGCGGCAACACTGCCTGTCCGGGGGGTGAAGGCCCGCCGCCGCGGGCCTAGCATCCTGCCCGTCGGAATGGTGCGAGGCACGAATCCGGCGGAATCGTCCGGGGGTGCCCCGGCAGGAGGCCTTGATGTTGAACGAGATCATCGGACGCCCGTCGCGACCAGCCGGTCGTGGTTGGCGCTTCGTGGGGACGACGCTGGTGACGGCTGCGCTGGCGGCCTGCGGCGGTGGTGGCGGTGGCGGCACGAGCTACGGTGACGGTGTCGAAGCGCCGCCCACCGCGGCAGCCACGATCGACGTGACTTCGGACGGCGCCATCGGCGGCGTGCGCGCGGCAGTGGCGGCTGCCGACCGGGCGATCGACGCCCAGGCTTCGCTGCTCGGCCTCGACGTCCTGCTCGGCGACGGCGCCACGGTGTCCGGCCGGGCCGGCGCCAAGGCCGCGGGCACGGTGCAGGCCCAGGACTCCGGGACGGCGACCTGCTACGACGTCTTCGAGGTCATGCCCTGCGCCGGCACGATCGCCGTCAGCAGCGACTTCGACCTGGCGGCTGACCAGGTCGCGGCCGGTCGTTACCTGGCGCTCGACTTCCGCAGCATCGCCTTCGGCAGCGGTGCCGAGGCCGTCACCCTCGACGGCGGCCTGCGCATCGACTTCGAGACCTCGTTCGATTTCCTGGTCGGCTTCCGCGTCGGCGACTCCCTGCGCATCACCTTCGACGGCCTGCAAGGCAGCGTCGGCGACGTCGCGTACGGTCCGATCGACTTCTCGGCGCGGCTGCAGCAGTCGAACGTCGGCCTGCAGCTGACGGCCGACGGCGTGCGCTACACCGCACTCGAGGTCGGCAGCTCTGGCGGCGCGGCCGTCATCTCCGCCGGCACCGTGCGGCTGGAGCACCCGGCGCAGGCCGGAGCCTACGTCGACGTCGGCTTCGCCAGCTGGCAGCGTGTGGACGGGCGGCCCGTGGCCGGCAGCAGCGCGGCCGTCTCCGTCGGCACCCGCACGATCACCGTCAGCGTGCAGTCGACGACGGCGACGACGGTCCGCTACCGCGCCGTCATCACCGAATCCGGCGGCACGCTCGCCAGCTACGACATCCTCGCGACCTACCCGCAGCCCTCGGGCGGCATGCCGGTCTACACCGTGCTGCCGCCGCCCTGAGCGGTGGCCGCGACGCCCGCGGCCGCGCGCCGCGGGCGCGTCAGGCCATCGCCTCGAGCTGCTCGCGCAGCTGCGTCGTCTGCTGCGACCAGTAGGCCGACGTGCCGAAATACGGGAAGTTGATCGGGAAGCTGGGGTCGCCCCAGCGTTCGGCCAGCCAGGCTGCGTGGCGCACCATGCGCAGCGTGCGCAGCGGCTCGATCAGCGCGCGTTCGCGGTCGTCGAACTCGCTGAACTCCTCGTAGCCGGAGAGCAGCAGGTCGAGCTGGCGGGCGATCGTCGAGCGGTCGCCCGAGACCAGCATCCACAGATCCTGCACCGCCGGGCCCTGCATCGCGTCGTCGAGGTCGACGACGTGCGGCGCGCCGTCGCGCCAGAGCACGTTGCCGGGGTGGCAATCGCCGTGCAGGCGCAGCGTGGCCAGCGGCTGCGCGGCGTCGAACGCGGCCTCGACCGCGGCCAGCGCCTGTTCGCAGCTGGACAACCAGGCCGGGCGCTGGTCGGCGGGCACGAAACCGCCTTCGAGCAGCACGGCCAGCGCCCGGCGGCCGTCGCGGCGCGCGTCGAGCCGGTGGCGGTGCTCGAACGGGCGGCGCCGGCCGACGGCGTGCAGCCGGCCGATGAACCGGCCGATGCGGCGCAGCGTCTCGGGATCGTCGAGCTCGGGTTCACGCCCGGCGCAGCGTGCCGACACCGACCAGCGGTGCGCACCGCGCAGCGCCAGCGTCGGCGGCGTGCCGGCCAGCGCCGTGCCGTCTTCGGCCGCTGCCAGCACCAGCGGCGGCACCACCGGCACCTCGGCGGCGGCGAGCTCGAGCGCGAAGGCATGCTCCTCGAGGATCTGCGCATCGCTCCAGCGCCCGGGGCGGTAGAACTTGGCGACGACCGCGCTGCCGTCCTCCAGGAACAGCTGGAAGACGCGGTTCTCGTAGGAGTTGAGCTGCAGGATGCGGCCGTCGCCGCGCAGCCCCACCGCGTCGAGCGCGTCGAGCACCTGCTGCGGTGTCAGATCGGCGTAACCGGGTCCGGACATCGGCCTCAGTGCCGGCGGGAGGGCAGGCCGCGGACGTCGCGCGCGCGGTGATCCGTCGAGCGGCGGCTCGGCGTGACCCAGGGTGGCGCCGGCGGCGTGGCCGGTGGCGCCGGTGCGGCGGGGGGCTCGCCGACCCACGAGGTCTCGGCCAGCGGCGCCGGCGCGGTCTCGATCCAGACGTGGTGCTCGCGCCTGCGCGGCGGGATCGGCGGGCGTTCGGGCGTGCCGCGGTCGCGCGCCGGCGCGCCGGCGTCGACGAGGCGCCTGAGCTCCTCGGCATCCGGCATCGCCTCGGGCAGGCAGCGCAGGTAGCGCACGCGGCAGGCGCCCAGCAGCTCGGCCTTGAAGCGGCGCTGCTCGAGCACAGCCGGGTCCTCGCTGCGCTCGAGGTCGATCGCGGCGAGCACGCGCCCGCTGCCGCTGCAGATCAGGAAAGCCACGTCCAGCGGTGCCATGCGCGCCATGAAGGGGCGCGCGTGCTGCGGCTCCAGCGGGCGGCAGAAGCGGCGCAGCGGCACGCGTGCCAGCACCAGCTGGTCGGGCAGGGCCGCGCGCAGTTCGCGGTGCACGCGGCGCTCGACGGCGTCGAAGACCGGCCGGGCGGCGAACAGCCCGTCGGGTGAAGGCTCGGGTTCGGCGCCGCTGCGCCGCCGGATGAACCACAGCGCCGCCGCGCCCCCGAGCAGGGCGAAGGCGATCGAGCTGAGGATCCAGGGCAGGGCGGGCGGCATCTCGGGAGGCACCGCCGGACCGCGGCCGATGCGTGGTCGATGTTAAACCGGGGGCGTCGGCCCGCGGTCGCGCCGCCCCCCCCGGCGCGCGGCATGCGACACGTTCGCGTCCCCGAGGTCGGGGAGCGTGCCGACGCTGCCCCACAGGTTCAGCCAGCGGTCGAAGCGCCGGGCGTGGCGCTTGAGGCCGTAGTCGAGGTCGGCGACCTGCTGCTCGACCATCGCTTCGACGTGCGACGCGATGTCCTGCGGCGGCAGGTAGACGCGGGCGACCGCGTCCGGGCCGTCGAAGCCGACCTCGGCGCCGGCGTTGCGGGCGATGCGCAGCATTGCGGAGTTCTCGGCCAGCGCGTGGATCAGCAGCGTGTAGACGCCGCGGTTGCGGGCGTGCACGGTGCACAGCGCGAACAGGCGCGAGCCCCAGCCGCGCCCGCGGGCGCGCGCCGAGACCGAGACGCCGAACTCCGCTTCGGCACCGGGCCGGTCGCTGTCGCCCAGGTGGGCGAGGTGGGCGACCGCGACCAGTTCGAGGCGGCGGTTGAAGACGCCGAAGAGCTCGTCACGCTCGAAGTCCAGCCGGGCGACGTACTGCTCGATCTGGTGATCGCCCGCCGCGTAGCCGAAACGCAGGTAGCGGTCCTGGCCCTCGAGCCCCAGCAGGTGCTGCAGCACGCGCGGCCGGTGGCGGTCGGCGAGCTTGCGGATCGGCACCCACTGCTGCGCAGCGGCGTCGGGCGCAGGCCCGGGCATTTCGGAATCGGTCTTCATCGGGGCCCCCAACGACTGCTTCTGGGCACTTCCAGGGGCGATGCGGAGTCCGCCGCCCCTTGGGCTTGGGCTCGACCGGCATCAGGCCGGGTCGGCTCGGGTGCCCGCATCCTACCGGAAGACCTAGGGTTAACCCTTGACCCATCTCCCCAATTTGCCGTTCTAACCGGCGATAGTTGGCGTCGCTGAACCGTGTATACTCGCGGGCTTTCCCGATTTCGGCTGGGAAAAGCACGTCCAGGTCGGGCGCCCCCGTGGTGCCTCGGCCAGCCCCGAGAGGCCGCCCCTGACAAGCGGTGCCGAGGGGAGGCGGGAAGTTCAAGCCGATCCCACGCGTGTCGCCGTCCGGTGGCGCGCTCATTGTGAAGACCCCCTCATGAAGACCTTCAGCGCCAAGCCGGCCGAGGTGAAGCACGAGTGGTACGTGATTGACGCCACCGATAAGGTGCTCGGACGTGTCGCCAGCGAAGTGGCACTCCGTTTGCGCGGCAAGCACAAGGCCATCTACACGCCTCACGTCGACACCGGTGACTTCATCATCGTCGTCAACGCCGACAAGATCCGCGTCACCGGCACCAAGGCCACCGACAAGATCTACTACCGTCACTCGGGCTTTCCGGGCGGCATCTACGCCACCGCCTTCAAGGACATGCAGGCCAAGCACCCCGGCCGCGCGCTGGAGAAGGCCGTCAAGGGCATGCTGCCGAAGGGCCCGCTGGGCTACGCGATGATCAAGAAGCTGAAGGTGTACGCCGGTGACACCCACCCGCACACCGCCCAGCAACCCAAGCCGCTGGCGATCTGAGGACTGCGATGATCGGACAATGGAACTACGGCACCGGCCGCCGCAAGAGCTCGGTGGCTCGCGTCTTCATCAAGAAGGGCACCGGCCAGATCGTCATCAACGGCAAGCCGATCGAAGCCTACTTCGGTCGTCAGACGTCGATCATGATCGTCAAGCAGCCGCTGCTGCTGACGGCCAATGACGCGGCCTTCGACATCCAGGTCAACGTGCACGGCGGCGGTGAATCCGGCCAGGCCGGCGCGGTGCGCCACGGCATCACCCGTGCGCTGATCGACTACGACGCGGCCCTCAAGCCCGACCTGAGCCGTGCCGGCTTCGTGACGCGTGACGCGCGCGAAGTCGAGCGCAAGAAGGTCGGCCTGCACGGCGCCCGCCGTCGCAAGCAGTTCAGCAAGCGCTGATCGGGAGGGCCGGCTCGTCCGGCTCCCCTGTTGTTGCACGACGCCGCGCGGCCTCACCGGCCGGCGCGGCGTTTTGCCGTCCGCGGTGGGCGGCGAAAGACCGCGACGCCGTCGCGGTCGTCGTTTCCTGGCGCTCCGGCCTGCCATGGCGCGGCGCCACAATGTCGAAGCCGGCGGGTCGCCGGCGGCGTGCCGTCACGCCCGAACTGGAGAACTCATGAACGCGATCGCCGATCTGGCCACCCCCGCCACCGAGGAAATGCCCGCGCCGCTGATCTTCACCGACAGCGCTGCCGCCAAGGTGAAGGAGCTCGTCGACGAGGAAGGCAACCCGGACCTGAAGCTGCGCGTCTTCGTGCAGGGCGGCGGCTGCTCCGGCTTCCAGTACGGCTTCACCTTCGACGAGGAAGTCAACGAGGACGACACGCAGATGACGAAGAACGGCGTCACGCTGCTGATCGACGCGATGAGCCTGCAGTACCTCGTCGGCGCCGAGATCGACTACAAGGACGACCTCCAGGGTGCCCAGTTCGTGATCCGCAATCCGAACGCCACCACGACCTGCGGCTGCGGGTCCTCGTTCTCGGTCTGAATCCCCGCGCGGCCGTTCGGCCTGCGCTCTCTGACACGGCACGCCGGCACCCGCCCGCGTGCCGTTGTCGTTTCAGGCGGGGTAGAACGCGCCGAGCACACGCTCGCCGCGCGCGCCGGTGACGGCGACGCGGTTGCCGGCGCGCCGTTCGAGGTGGGCGCGCGCCAGCCAGGCGAAGGCGATGGCCTCGACCTGATCGGGCGGCACGCCGAGTTCGGCGCTGGACATCACCCGTGCGCCCGGCAGCAGCGCCACCAGCCGCGACATCAGATGGCCGTTGAAGGCGCCGCCGCCGCAGACCACGAGGCGTGCCGTCGCCGGCGCGTGGCGGGCCACGGCATCGGCGGCGCCACGCGCCGTCAGCTCGGCCAGTGTCGCCATCACGTCCTGTGGCGCGACGCCAACCAGCGGCATCGCCGCCAGCCAGGGCTCGTTGAACAGGTCGCGGCCGGTGCTCTTGGGCGGCAGGCGCATGAAGAACGGGTCGGTCAGCAGCGCCGCCAGCAGTGCCGTGTCGACGCGGCCGCCGGATGCCCAGGCGCCGCCGTCGTCGTAAGGCCGGCCCAGGTGGCACTGGATCCAGAGGTCGAGCAGCGCGTTGCCTGGCCCGCAGTCGAAGCCCGACACCGCACCGTCAGCCGGCAGCAGCGTCAGGTTGGCGATGCCGCCGAGATTGAGCACCGCGACGTGTTCGCCCGGCGACGCGAAGACCTCGGCATGGAAGGCCGGCACCAGCGGCGCGCCTTCGCCGCCCGCGGCGACGTCGCGGCTGCGGAAGTCGCAGACGACGTCGATGCCGCTCAGCTCGGCGAGCAGCGCGCCGTTGAGCAGCTGCAGCGTGTAGCCGGTTCCGTCGAACTCGCGTGGCCGGTGGCGCACCGTCTGGCCGTGGGCGCCGAGGGCTCGAACCGAGCTCGGCGCGATGGCTTGCGTGTCGAGCAGCGTGGCCACGGCGCCGGCGTAGGCCCGTGCCAGCGCGTTGGCGGCCAGCGCGGCGCGATGGAGTTCGTCGGCGCCGGGGCTGTTCAGCGCCAGCAGCTCGGCGCGCAGCGCCGGTGCGAAAGGCTGGTGCAGGTGGCCGAGCACACGAGGCGCCGGGCCGTCGAAGTCGACGGCGACGGCGTCGATGCCGTCGAGCGACGTGCCCGACATCAGCCCCAGCTCGATCGCCACCGTGGGCGCCCTGGCTGGTTTATTCGAAGCTCGGGCGGCCCGAGCGCGCTTCGGCGAGCTGCAGTTGCACGCGCAGGCCCTGCGCGACCTGGGCCAGGCGCGCGCGGGCGGCGGCGTCCAGCGTCACCTGCTCGGCGCTGCGGGCGATGCGCAGCGGGTCGTGCTGGGCGCCGTTGATCTTGAACTCGAAGTGCAGGTGCGGGCCGGTGGCCCAGCCGGTGGCGCCGACGGCACCGATGCGCTGGCCCTGCTCGACGCGCTGGCCCTTCTTGACGTCGATGCGGCTCAGGTGGGCGTACAGCGTGGCCTTGCCGCCGCCGTGCTGGATCTGGATGACGTTGCCGTAGCCGTTCTGGCGCCCGGCGAAGTCGACGAGGCCGTCGGCCACGGTGCGCACCGGCGTGCCGGTCGGGGCGCCGTAGTCCACGCCCTTGTGCGCGCGCCAGGTCTTCTGGATCGGGTGCAGGCGCATCGCGAAGCCGGAGGTCACGCGCGAGAACTCCATCGGGCTGGCGAGGAAGCTGCGGCGCAGGCTGCGGCCGTCGAGGTCGTAATAGCCGCCGCGGGTGCCGGGGTTGAACCAGACGGCCTGGAAGGTCTGGCCGCGGTTGATGAACTCGGCGGCCAGCACGCGGCCGACGCCTTCGTTCCAGGGCACGACCTCGCCGTCGGCGGTGACCGCCTCGTAGACGACGCTGAAGGTGTCGCCCTTGCGCAGCTCGCGGTGGAAGTCGATCTCGCCGGAGAAGATGTCGGCGATCTGGATCGCGACCGCGTCGGGCAGCATCGCGGCGTCGGTGGCGGCGAACAGCGAGCTCTGGATCGTGCCACTGCCCAGACGCACCTGCACCGCCAGCGGCGCCGTCTCGGTGCTGCTGACGAAGCCCTTGCCGTCGCGCTTGACGGTCAGGCGGGTGAAGTGGGTGCGTGCCTGCTCGGCGTTCTCGGCCGGGTAGCGCACGACGAGTTCGTCGAGTTCACCCAGCTCGGACACGCGGGCGCGCACCATCTTGCCGCCGCGACCGCCGACGATGCGTCGCGCCGAGGGGTCGTTGCGCAGGAAGCGTGCGGCGGCCTCGTCGGTGACGCCCAGGCGCGCCAGCAGGCTCTGCGGCGTGTCGGTGCCGCGCGTGATCTCGTGGCGGTCGAGCTGGAGCGAGAGGTCGGCCAGCGCTGCGGCCTGGCTGGCGATGTCCTCGGGGACGACGTCCTCGGTGACCAGCCGCTGCGGCAGCAGCGAAGCGTCGGGAGCCAGCGGCGCGATGCCGAAAGCGGTGATGCCGAAGCCGCCGAGCGCGACGACGACCGAGGCGATGATGCTGCGGCGGTGGCGTCCTGCGAACGCCTGCGCCTGGCTGATGAGGCGCTCCGGGGAGATGCTCGGTCCCAACGTGTCGATCCGGTCTCGTTGTAGGCCCCTGCTTCGGGGTCGGCGTCGTGTCGTCCTCTAGAATCTTTCGCCCAGTCCTACAACGGGCCGCGCGAGTATAGCCAAGCCCCCCACGAGCAAGGGGGCCGCCCGCATCAAAAAACCTGCCATGTCCGACTCCTCTGCCGCCCCGTTGACGCCGATCACAGACCGCGTCATGGAGGCGATGCGCATCTCCCGCCGCGGCTGTGACGAACTGCTCCCCGAAGCCGACTGGCTGAAGAAGCTGGCCCGTGCCGAGGCCACCGGAACGCCGCTGCGCATCAAGCTCGGGCTGGACCCGACGGCTCCCGACATCCACATCGGCCACACCGTCGTGCTCAACAAGATGCGCCAGCTCCAGGACCTGGGGCACACGGTGATCTTCCTGATCGGCGACTTCACGTCGATGATCGGCGACCCCTCGGGCCGCAACTCGACGCGCCCGCCGCTGACGCGCGAGCAGATCGAGGCCAACGCCCAGACCTACTACAAGCAGGCCAGCCTGGTGCTGGACCCGGCGCGCACCGAGATCCGCTACAACAGCGAGTGGAGTGACGCGCTCGGCGCTCGCGGCATGATCCAGCTGGCGGCGCGCTACACGGTGGCACGCATGATGGAGCGCGACGACTTCAAGAAGCGCTTCGAGTCGAACACGCCGATCAGCGTGCACGAGTTCCTCTACCCGCTGATGCAGGGCTACGACTCGGTGGCGCTGAAGAGCGACCTCGAGCTCGGCGGCACCGACCAGAAGTTCAACCTGCTCGTCGGCCGCGCGCTGCAGGCCGAGTACGGCCAGGAGCCGCAGTGCATCCTGACGATGCCGCTGCTCGAAGGCCTGGACGGCGTCGAGAAGATGTCCAAGAGCAAGGGCAACTACGTCGGCATCACCGAGCCGGCGAACGCCATGTTCGCCAAGATCCTGTCGATCAGCGACGAGCTGATGTGGCGCTGGTACACGCTGCTGTCCTTCCGCAGCGAGGACGAGATCGCGGCGCTCAAGCGCGAGGTCGAGGGCGGGCGCAACCCGAAGGACGCGAAGGTGATGCTCGCCAAGGAGATCACGACGCGCTTCCACAGCGCCGCCGCGGCCGAGGCCGCGCACGAGGACTTCCAGCGTCGCGCCGCCGGCGGCGTGCCCGACGAGATCCCCGAGTGCTCGCTGTCCGGCGCGCCGCTGGGCATCGCCGCGCTGCTGAAGCAGGCCGGCCTGGTGCCGTCGACCAGCGAGGCGATGCGCATGGTCGAACAGGGCGGCGTGCGTGTCGACGGCGGTGTCGTCTCCGACAAGGCGCTGAAGCTGGCGGCCGGCACCTACGTCGTGCAGGTCGGCAAGCGCAAGTTCGCGCGCGTGACGCTGGGCGCCTGAGCGCCCGCCCGCCGCGTCCGCTGCGTCCGCCCCGCGATGCAGGTCAGCAGCTACCTGAAGATCTCGGTCGCGGTCGCCATCGCGACGATCGCGCTGAAGACCGGCGCCTGGTGGGTCAGCGGCAGCGTCAGCCTGCTGTCCGACGCGATGGAGTCGCTGGTCAACCTGGCCGGCGCCACCTTCGCGCTGGCGATGGTGACGATCGCCGCGCGCCCGGCCGACGAGGAGCATCCCTACGGCCACCACAAGGCCGAGTACTTCTCCAGCGGCTTCGAGGGCGTGCTGATCTTCGTCGCCGCGCTGGCCATCGTCTGGGCCGCGGTCGAGCGCCTGCTGAACCCGCAGCCGCTGGAGCAGCTGGGCTTCGGCCTGGCGCTGTCGGTGATCAGCTCGGTGCTCAACGGCGCGCTCGCCTGGTCGATGCTGCGCAAGGCGCGCGCCGTCGGCTCGATGGCGCTCGAAGGCGATGCCCGCCACCTGTTCACCGACGTCTGGACCTCGGCCGGCGTCGTCGGCGGGCTGGTGCTGGTGCACTTCAGCGGCTGGCTGTGGCTGGACCCGGTGCTCGCGATCCTGGTGGCGCTGAACATCCTGCGCGAGGGCGCCTCGCTGATCTGGCGCTCGGCCAGCGGCCTGATGGACCAGGCGCTGGAGCCCGAGGTCATCGCCAAGGTCGACGCCGCGCTGGCGGCGTTCGCCGGGCAGCCGATCCGTTTCGATCACGTCGTCACGCGCCGCGCCGGGCAGCGGCGTTTCGTCGACCTGCACCTGCACGTGCCCGGCGCCTGGACGCTGGCCCATGCCGCCCAGGTGCGCACCGAGGTGGAGGTCGCGCTGATGGCGGCCGTGCCGGGGCTGCGCGCCAGCATCCAGTTGCTGCCCGTCGACGCCGAGGCGATCGCGCTGCCGGGCGAGGAGGACCCGAACCCATGATGGCGCTGATCCAGCGCGCCGCTGGCGCGCGTGTCGAGGTCGAAGGCCGTGTCGTCGGCCAGATCGCGCAGGGCCTGCTGGTGCTGGTCTGCGCCGAGCCGTCGGACACGCCGGCGCAGGCCGCCAGGCTGGTCGACAAGCTGTTGAAGCTGCGCATCTTCAGCGACGAGGCCGGACGCATGAACCGCAGCGTGCAGGACGTCGGCGGCGGGCTGCTGATCGTCTCGCAGTTCACGCTGGCGGCCGACACCTCGGGCGGCAACCGCCCGAGCTTCACCGGCGCCGCGCCGGCCGAACTCGGCCGTGCGCTCTACGAGGATGTGCTGCGCCTGGCACGCGAGCGCCATCCGACGGTGGCTGCCGGGGTCTTCGGCGCCGACATGCAGGTGCATCTCGTCAACGACGGGCCGGTGACGATCCCGATGCGGATCGCCTGACCTCGTTGGCGTCCTGCTGAGGAAGATGGAAAGACGGGGTCAGGTCTCGTGAGACCTGACCCCGGGCTGCCAGAACGTCGCGCGAGGGAAAGACGGGGTCAGGTCTTGCGAGACCTGACCCCGGGCTGCCTCCGGGCTGCTCCTGACTGCAGCGTGTGACCGTGCGCGGGCACGTTCACACGTCCTCAGCCCTCGCGCGTGAAATCGCGCTCGGGCCTTCGCCTGGCGTGCAACGCCTTCCGGCGTCGCACGTCCGGGCTCAGTCAGCGTACTGTCCGGCGGCCTTGATGATCGGGCCCCACTTGTTGATCTCGGCCTCGACGAACTTCTTGTGTTCGGCCGGGCCGACGCGGCTGTCGGTGACGACGACCGCACCCAGCGCTTCCTCGCGCTTGATGAAGTCGGCGTCCTTCAGCGCCTTGCGCAGCGCGGCGTTCAGCGTGTCGAGCACCGGCTTGGGCGTGCCGCGCGGCGCGTAGACACCGTGCCAGATCGTCACGTTGAAGCCCTTGACGCCCGACTCGTCCAGCGTCGGCAGCTTGGCCAGCGCCGGCGCCGTCAGGCGCTTGGTCGTCGTCACGGCGTAGGCCTTGACCTTGCCGCTCTCGATCTGGCCGGTGGTGTTCGTCGTCTGGTCGCACATGATGTCGACCTGGCCGCCGAGCAGGTCGGTCATCGCCGGTGCGGTGCCCTTGTACGGCACGGTCGTCATGTCGATGGCCAGGCTCTGCTGGAACAGCACGCCGCACAGGTGCGAGGCGGCGCCGAGGCCGGCGTTGGCGAGGTTGATGCGGCCCTTGTTCGCCTCGAGCCACTTGCGCAGCTCGGCGAAGTTGTTGGCCGGCAGGTCCGGGCGGCCGATCACCGTCATCGGCACCTCGTTGATGAGGCCGACGTACTCGAAGTCGTCCAGCGTCTTGTACGGCAGGTTGCGGTACAGCGCCGGCGAGGTGGCCATGCCGATGTGGTGCACCAGCAGCGTGTAGCCGTCCGGCGTCGCCTTGGCGACCTTGGCCGCGCCCAGCGTGCCGCCGGCACCCCCGACGTTCTCGATGACGATGGTCGTGTTGTTCAGCTGCTTGCGCAGCGCTTCGGCCAGGTCGCGCGCGACCTTGTCGGTGGGGCCGCCGGCTGCGAACGGCACGACGACGGTGATCGGCTTCTCGGGATAGGCGGCCGATGCGGTGGCGGCAACCAGGGTGGCGGCCAGGGCCAGCAGCGTCTTCTTCAAGATGTCTGTCTCCTTCAGTGGTGGTCAAGGTCCGGGATGCGCGAATCCTAGGGCGCGCAAACGGCCCGCCACGTCGGGAAATACGTAGCGGCAAACCCGCGCCCGCGCTGCACTTGACGCCTGTCAGCAGCATCGGGCCGCCGCGCCGGCCGAGAGCGTGACGGATGGCCGCTCTGCCGCCGTTCGTCGCGGCGCGGACCGGGCGGGCACCGCAGAATCCTGCGGGTTTTCACCCATGACGACACCTTGCCGCCGATGAACCTCCCGCTCACGCGTCGTTCCCTGCTCGCTGCCGCCGCCTCGCTGGCCCTGCCTCCGGCCTTCGCGCAGCCGGCGCGGCCGCTGCGTTTCGTCATCGGCTTCCCGTCCGGCGGCTCCAGCGACGCGATGGGCCGTGCGCTGGCCGAGCGCCTGGCCCCGGCGCTGGGCCTGCCGCTGGTCGTCGAGAACCGCCCGGGGGCCGGGGGCACCACCGCCGCAGCCGCGGTCGCCAAGGCCGAGCCCGACGGCTCGACGCTGATGCTGGCCTCCTCGCACCACCTCGTCGCGCAGTACGTGCAGACCGGGCTGGGCTACGACTTCGCCACCGCTTTCGAGCCCGTCGCCGCGATGGCCGCGGTGCCCTCGGTGCTGGTGGTCGCGGCGCGCTCGCGCGTCGGCTCGGTGCGCGAGCTGATCTCGGCCGCCGCCGCGGGGCCGGACCGGCTGCGCTACGGTTCGGTCGGCGCCGGCTCGACCCAGCAGGCCACGGCCGAGCTGTTCCGCATCCGCGCCGGCATCAAGCTCGATGGCGTCGCGTTCCCCGGCGGCAACGCGATGATGGCCGGGCTGGCCAACGGCGACATCGAGCTCGCGTTCGAGACCATCCCGTCGGCGCTGGTCCAGATCCGCGCCGGCAAGGTGAGGGCGCTGGCGGTGTCGACGGCCAAACGCTCTTTCGCGCTGCCCGACGTGCCGACGCTGGCCGAGGCCGGGCTGTCGAACTTCGACGCCCCGGTCTGGTACGGCGCGGTTGCCCCCGCCGGCACGCCGCGCGCGACCGTCGAGCGCCTGAACGCTACCGTCAACCGCCTGCTCGACAGCGGCGAGTTCAAGGCCCAGCTGCTGCAGATGGGCGCCACGCCGGTGACGATGACGCCGATCGAGTGGGCCGGCGCGATCCGCCTGGACCTCAAGCGCTGGGAGCGCCTGGCGCGCCAGGCCAAGCTGGTGGCCTGAGGCCCGGCCTCAGCCGACGCGGCGCAGGTCGTCGATGACCTTGCCGTCGTTGGGCAGCTGGCCCGGGTCGCAGAGCTCGACCTCGGCGCGCAGCTTGGTCACGTCGCGCACCGTCTGCGCGATCGACGCCGCCAGGCCCTCGGGCCGGCGCGTGCACTCGACCATCAGCGTCATGCGGTCGTCGGCCATCTCGCCTTCGACGACCAGGCGCGCGCGGCCCAGCTCCGGATGCCGGCGCAGCACCTCGGCGACCTGCGCCGGGTGCACGAACATGCCGCGCACCTTGGCCGTCTGGTCGGCGCGGCCGAGCCAGCCGCGCATGCGTGCGTTGCTGCGGCCGGTCGGGCAGGCGCCCGGCAGGATCGCCGACAGGTCGCCGGTGCCGAAACGGATCAGCGGGTAGTCCGGGTTCAGCACCGTGACGACGACCTCGCCGACCTCGCCGTCGGGCAGCGGCTCGCCGGTGCCGGGGCGCACGATCTCGACGATCACCGACTCGTCGAGCACCAGGCCTTCGCGCGCTTCGGTCTCGTAGGCGACGAGGCCCAGGTCGGCCGTCGCGTAACTCTGGTAGGCCTCGATGCCGCGGGCGCGGAAGGCGTCGCGCAGCGCCGGCGGGAAGGCCTCGCCGCTGACTGCGGCCTTGCGCAGCGCCGGCAGGCGCAGGCCGGCGATGTCGGCCTTCTCCAGCAGGATGCGCAGAAAGCTCGGCGTGCCGGCGTAGGCGTCGGCGCGCAGCTCGGCCAGCGCCTGCAGCTGCAGCTCGGTGTTGCCGACGCCGCCGGGGAAGACCGCGCAGCCCAGCGCCAGCGCGCCGCCTTCCATCATCGAGCCGGCCGGCGTCAGGTGGTAGCTGAAGCTGTTGTGCACCAGGTCGCCGGCCGTGAAGCCGGCGGCGCGCAGCGCACGCCCGAAGCGCCAGTAGTCGGCGGCCGCACCCTCGGGTTCGTAGATCGGCCCCGGCGACTGGAAGACACGGCGGGCGACACGCACCGCGCCGATGCCGCGCCAGCCGATCGCCGCGAAACCACCGAAGGGGTCGCCGCCGGCGGCACGTTCGGCAGCCTGGCGTTCGAGCAGCTCGTGCTTGCGCGTCACCGGCAGCGCGGCCAGCGCGGCACGGCTGCTCACCGCGGCCGGCTCGACGCCGTGCAGGCGTTCGGCGAATGCCGGCGTGCACAGCGCCGCAGCCACCTGGGCCGGCAGTGCCGCCATCAGCGCCGCCTCGCGTTCGGCGGGGTCGCGGGTCTCCAGCGGGTCCAGGGCGTTGTCGCTCATCGTCGTGGGCTCCTAGTCATCGCGGTCGCTCCAGGCGGCGAGCCGCTTCTTCAGGTCGGCAACGAAGTCACGCACGTCGGCCCCCGAGCGCAGCGTCTTCGACTGCCATTCCGGGCTGCTGCGCGACGGCCGCTTCACGGTCTGCGCCTTCAGCGCCGTGTCGTCCAGATCCACCCGCGCGATCGCGCAGCCGCGGCGCTCGAACACCCCGGCCCGCTCCGCGAGTCCCAGCTCGCGCAAGTCGCGCCGCAGCCGCTGCAGCGCCTCGGCCGGGTTGAAAGCCGGCGGGGCGAACCCCAGGAAGTCGTCGTCGTTCATGGCGGATCTCGATGCGGTCGAAGAACCGCCATTCTTCATCCTCGCGGTCAGCGGGCCTGCGAGGCCAGCACGGCACTCGCCATCAAGCCCTCGCCGCGGATCCGGCTCCGCCGGTCCGCCGGCGAGCGGCCCCCTCGGGGGGTAGCGAGCGATAGCGAGCTTGGGGGCTCAACTCAACCACCGCTTGCGCCGCTTGTAGCTCTTCGCATCGCGGAAGCTCTTGCGATCGCCGCCGCCCATGCCGAGGTAGAACTCCTTGACGTCCTCGTTCTCGCGCAGCGCCTCGGCGCTGCCGTCCATCACGACGCGGCCGTTCTCGAGGATGTAGCCGTAGTCGGCGTACTTCAGCGCGATGCTGGTGTTCTGTTCGGCGAGCAGGAAGGTCACGCCTTCGCGCGTGTTCAGGTCCTTCACGATCTCGAACACCTCCTCGACGATCTGCGGCGCCAGGCCCATCGACGGTTCGTCGAGCAGCACCATCTTCGGGTTGGCCATCAGCGCGCGGCCGATGGCGCACATCTGCTGCTCGCCGCCCGAGGTGTAGGCCGCCTGGCTGGTGCGGCGCGTCTTCAGGCGGGGAAAGTAGGTGTAGACCTTGTCCAGCGTCTCGGCGACCGCGGCGCGCCCGTCGCGGCGCGTGTAGGCGCCGGTCATCAGGTTCTCCTCGATCGTCAGGTGGGCGAAGCAGTGCCGGCCCTCCATCACCTGCACGACCCCACGCTCGACCATCTGCGCCGTCGACAGCTTCTCGATGCGCTCGCCGCGCAGCTCGATCGCGCCCTTGGTCACCTCGCCGCGTTCCCCGGCCAGCAGGTTGCTCACCGCACGCAGCGTGGTCGTCTTGCCCGCCCCGTTGCCGCCCAGCAGCGCCACCACGCCGCCTTCCGGCACACGCAGCGACACCCCCTTCAGCACCAGGATCACGTGGTTGTAGATGACCTCGATGCCGTTGACGTTCAGCAGCACATCACCCATGCCGTCCTCCAACAGTTGTTGCCGCGCGCGATAGGGGCCGCGCGCAGCGCGCCCCGCCCCTCAAGCAACCGCGGCGGAACCGGCTCTGCCGGGCCGCTCGCGGTGCCCCCCTGGGGGGCCGAGCCGGGACGTGGCCGGTCCAGTGGACCGGCTGCGCCAGGCGAGGAGGCGGGCCACTGGCCCGCCGCGGCCGGCAGGCCGGCGTCGGCCGCTACGGGGGGGATCAACTCTGACAATCGGCAGGCGAGCGCCGCGTCAGCTTCTTCTCGCCCGCATACCGGTCCGCCGCGCTCTTGATCATCGGCTTCAGGATCTGCTCGTCGGCCTGGTACCAGTCGGAGCTGAAGCCCCACTTGGCACCGTCCCAGGTCTGCACACGCGCCCAGGTCGAGCCCTGGTGGTCCATGCACGAGGTGCTGATCGGGCGGATCACGCCGGTCAGGCCGAGCTGGGCGAGCTTCTTGTCGTCCAGCGCCAGGTTCTCCAGGCCCCAGCGCACCTGTTCGCCGGTCATCACCTTGCCCTTGCCGAAACGCTCCTGCGCGCGGCGCACGGCCTCGACGCCCAGCGCCTGGATGATCACGCCGCGCGTGTACAGCACCGAGCCGACCTCGTCCTTCGGCCCCGTGCCCTGGCCCTTGGCGTGCACGTGCTTGAGGATGTCCTGGATGACCTGCGGCGTCGTGCCCGAGGTGTTCAGCGCCAGCGCGTTGTAGCCCTTGGCGCCCATGCCGACGTCCTTGACGTCGGGTTCGGCGCCGGCCCACCAGACGCCGTACATCTTCTCGCGCGGGTAGCCGGTGGCCTGGGCCTCCTTCAGCGCGGTGGAGTTCATCACGCCCCAGCCCCACAGCAGCACGTAGTCGGGGCGCTGCTGGCGCACCTGCAGCCAGGCCGACTTCTGCTCGACGCCCGGCGCCGTGACCGGGATCTTCACCAGATCGAAGCCGTGCATCTGCTGGCGCTCGTCGAGCAGCGGGATCGGCTCCTTGCCGAAGGGGCTGTCGTGGTAGACCAGCGCGATCTTCTTGCCCTTGAGCTTGTCGAAGCCGCCTTCCTTCTTCGCCAGGTGCTGGATCAGGATGTCGGCGGCCGTCCAGTAGCTGCCCATCAGCGGGAAGTTCCACTTGAAGACACCGCCGTCGGCCGAGGCCGACAGGCCGTAGCCCAGCGTCAGCAGCGGCACCTTGTCGGCCGGCGCCTTGTCGGTCAGCGCGAAGGTGATGCCGGTGGCTTGCGGGTCGAACAGCGTCGCGCCCTTGCCCTTCAGGCGTTCGTAGCACTCGACGCCCTTGTCGGTGGCGTAGCCGGTCTCGCACTCCTCGAAGCTCAGCTTGACGCCGTTCACGCCGCCGTCGCGTGCGTTGATCATCTTCAGGTAGTCCTGCTTGCCGTTGGCCCACGGCGTGCCGTTGGGCGCGTACGGGCCGGTGCGGTAGACGAGCAGCGGGAAGAACTGCTCCTTGGCCTGGGCGAAGGCGCCCGAGGCGGCGACCAGCGCCGCGGCGGCCAGGGTGTACGGAACGAGCTTCATCTTGGTTTGTCTCCGTTGGTTGTCGACCGATATCGCGGTGGCACCGCGATCAAGCAAGAGCCATGGCCCGGCTTTGCCGGGCCATCGGCGAACGGCCCCCTCGGGGGGTAGCGAGCGAATGCGAGCTTGGGGGCCATCAGTGCGGAAATGGCCAGAGACGCAGCTTCTCTTTGGCCGTGGACCACAAGCGTGCGATGCCGTGCGGCTCGACGATCAGGAAGAAGACGATCAGCGCGCCGAAGATCATGAAGGTCAGGTGCGCGGCGAGCGCCGTGTCGATGGGGATGCCGAACCAGTACGGCAGGCTGTCGAGCACGATCGGCAGCACGACGATGAACGCGGCGCCGAAGAAGCTGCCCATGATCGAACCGAGGCCGCCGATGATGATCATGAACAGCAGGTCGAACGAGCGGTTGACGCCGAAGGCCGCCGGCTCCCAGGAGCCCAGGTGCACGAAGCCCCACAGCGCGCCGGCGACGCCGACGATGAACGAGCTGACCGCGAAGGCGCTCAGCTTGGCGTAGACCGGGCGGATGCCGATCACCGCCGCGGCGACGTCCATGTCGCGGATCGCCATCCACTCGCGGCCGATGTGGCCACGCACCAGGTTCTTGGCCAGCGTCGCGAAGACGAGCACGAAGGCCAGGCAGAACAGGTACTTCTGCACCGGCGACTCGATCGGGATGCCCAGGAACTGCAGCCCGGCGACGCTGACCGAGCCCGAGGTCGAGCCGTTGGTCACGAACTTCAGCCGCAGCGCCGCCCAGTCGACGAAGAACTGCGCCGCCAGCGTCGCCACCGCCAGGTACAGCCCCTTGATGCGCAGCGAGGGCAGGCCGAAGAGCACGCCGACGGCGGTCGAGCACAGGCCGCCGAGCAGGATCGAGGCGACGACCGGCATGCCGTCGATACGCACCTGGAAGTTGTAGGCCGCGTAGGCGCCCACCGCCATGAAGGCGCCTGTGCCCAGCGAGATCTGGCCGCAGTAGCCGACGAGGATGTTCAGGCCCAGCGCGGCCAGCGACAGGATCAGGAACGGGATCAGGATCGCGCGGAACAGGTACTCCGGCGCCACCAGCGGCACGACGACGATCGCCAGCGCCAGCAGCAGCGCGATCGCGACGCGGTCCTGGCGGATCGGGAAGACCTGCAGGTCGGCGCGGTACGAAGTCTTGAACTGGCCGTTTTCGCGGTAGAGCATCGTTCGGCTCCGTTCAGACGCGGTCGATGATCTTTTCCCCGAACAGCCCCTGCGGCCGCACGAAGAGGAAGACCAGCGCCAGCACGTAGGCGAACCAGATCTCGATGCCGCCGCCGAGCATCGGCCCGACGTAGACCTCGGACAGCTTCTCGCCGACACCGATCAAGAGGCCGCCGACGATGGCGCCCGGCACCGAGGTCAGGCCGCCGAGGATGACCACCGGCAGCGCCTTCAGCGCCACCAGCGACAGCGAGAACTGCACGCCCAGCTTGCTGCCCCAGATGATCCCGGCGACCAGCGCGACGAAGCCGGCGACGCTCCAGACGATGACCCAGATGCGGTTCAGCGGGATGCCGATCGACTGCGCCGCCTGGTGGTCGTCGGCCACGGCGCGCAGCGCACGCCCGGTGGCCGTCTTCTGGAAGAACAGGCTCAGCGCGGCCACCAGCGCGGCGGCGATCAGCGCCGCGTACAGGTCTTCCTTGTTGACGAGGATGCCGCCCTCGAAGGTGCTCTCCAGCAGGAACACCGGGTCCTTGGGCAGGCCGACGTCGATCGGATAGATGTCGTTGCCGAAGATCGTCTGGCCCAGTCCTTCGAGGAAGTAGGCGATGCCCAGCGTGGCCATCAGCAGCGTCACGCCTTCCTGGTTGACCAGCTTGCCCAGCACCAGGCGCTCGATGGCCCAGGCGACGACGATCATCACCGCCATCGCCGCGACGATGGCCAGCAGGTTGGCCAGCAGCTGGCTCTCGAAGCCGAACCAGGCCGGGAACCAGGCCGAGAAGCGCGCCATCGCCAGCGCCGCGAACAGCACCATCGCGCCCTGGGCGAAGTTGAAGACGCCGCTGGCCTTGAAGATCAGCACGAAGCCGAGCGCGACCAGCGCGTACAGCATGCCGGTCATCAGGCCGCCGATCAGGGTTTCGAGGAAGAAGGCCATGTCAGGGTGCGCCGCCGTAGGCTCCCTCTCCCGCGAAGCGGGAGAGGGCGGGGGGTGAGGGGAGACGCGTGCCACGAGCCCTCACCCCAGCCCTCTCCCGCGGGCGGGAGAGGGGGGCAGGCCGGCGGTGCGCGTCGCGGGTCATCACTCGGAAGAAGCTCAGTGAGACGTGCCCAGATACGCCGCGATGACGTCGGGATTGCTGCGCACCTCGTCGGGCGTGCCGTCGCCGATCTTCTTGCCGTAGTCGAGCACGACGACGCGGTCGCTGATGTCCATCACGACGCCCATGTCGTGCTCAATCAGCACGATGGTCGTGCCGTACTCGTCGTTGACGTCGAGGATGAAGCGGCTCATGTCCTGCTTCTCCTCGACGTTCATGCCGGCCATCGGCTCGTCCAGCAGCAGCACCTGCGGCTCCATCGCCAGCGCGCGGCCGAGGTCGACACGCTTCTGCAGGCCGTAGGGCAGGCGTCCGACCGGCGTCTTGCGCCAGGCCTGGATCTCGAGGAAGTCGATGATCTTCTCGACGAACTCGCGGTGCTCGCACTCCTCGCGCTCGGCCGCGCCCCAGCGGATCGCCTGCTGGAAGAGGTTGGTCTTCATCTTCAGGTTGCGGCCCGACATGATGTTGTCGAGCACGCTCATGCCCTTGAACAGCGCCAGGTTCTGGAAGGTGCGCGCGATGCCCATCTCGGCGACCTGGCGGCTGTTCATGTGCGCGAAGGTCTTGCCGCGGAAGCTGATCGAGCCCTCCTGCGGCGAGTAGACGCCGTTGATGCAGTTCAGCATCGAGCTCTTGCCGGCACCGTTGGGGCCGATGATCGAGCGCACCTCGTGCTCGCGCACGTCGAAGCTGATGTCGGTCAGCGCCTTGACGCCGCCGAAACGCAGCGAGATGTTGCGCACGTCGAGGATCACCTCGCCGCTGCGGCGGCCGGTGGGGGCCGGGTCGGACAGCGAAGCGTCCTGGGGTCGTTCGAGCACTGCTGCCACCTCAAGCCGCCTTTCGCGCTGCCGGGAACACCTTGCTGTCGAGGATCGCCAGCGTCGCCGAGACGCTGCCGCTGCGCCCGTCCTCGAACTTCACCGCGGTCTCGATGAACTGCTCGCTGCGGCCCCCGTAGAGCGCGTCGACCAGCACCGCGTACTTCTCGGCGATGAAACCGCGCCTCACCTTGCGCGTGCGCGTCAGCTCGCCGTCGTCGGCGTCGAGCTCCTTGTGCAGCACGAGGAAACGGTGGATCTGGCTGCCGGCCAGCCGCTCGTCGCCGGCCAGGTCGGCGTTGACCTGCTCGACGCATTCGCGCACCAGCTCCAGCACTTGCGGCTTGGCCGCCAGGTCGGTGTAGCCGGCGTAGGGCAGGTTGCGCCGTTCGGCCCAGTTGCCCACCGCCTCGAAGTCGATGTTGACGAAGGCGCAGACCTTCTCGCGGCCGTCGCCGAAGGCCACCGCCTCCTTGATGAACGGGAAGAACTTCAGCTTGTTCTCGACGTACTTGGGCGCGAACATCGCGCCGTCGTTGGCGCCGCCGGCCAGCCGGCCGACGTCCTTGGCGCGGTCGATGATCTTCAGGTGGCCGTGGGCGTCGAGGAAGCCGGCGTCGCCGGTGTGGTACCAGCCGTCGGCGGTCAGCACCTCGGCGGTGGCCGCCGGGTTCTTGTAGTACTCCTTCAGCAGCCCGGGGCTCTTCACCAGGATCTCGCCGTTGTCGGCGACACGGATCTCGACGCCGGCGATCGGCACGCCCACCGTGTCGGCGCGCACCTCGTGGTCGGGCTGCAGGCAGACGAAGACCGCGGTCTCGGTCGAGCCGTAGAGCTGCTTCAGGTTGATGCCGATCGAGCGGTAGAAGGTGAAGAGGTCGGGCCCGATCGCCTCGCCGGCGGTGTAGGCCACGCGCACGCGCGACAAGCCCAGCGTGTTGCGCAGCGGGCCGTAGACGAAGAGCTGGCCCAGTGCGTAGGCGATGCGGTCGCCGAGGCTGATCGCCTTGCCGTCCATCAGTTGCGGGCCGACACGGCGCGCCACCGCCATCGCGCGGCGGTACATCCAGCGCTTGATCGCCGAGGCGTCTTCCATGCGGATCGTGACGCTGGTCAGCAAAGCCTCGAAGACACGCGGCGGCGCGAAGTAGTAGGTCGGGCCGATCTCCTTCAGGTCGATCGTCACCGTGGCCTGCGACTCGGGGCAGTTGACGACGTAACCGCAGGCCAGCCACTGGGCGTAGCTGAAGATGTTCTGGCCGATCCAGGCCGGCGGCAGGTAGGCCAGCACTTCCTCGTGTTCGGTCAGGCGGTCGAAGTCGCGGCCGGCCGAGGCGCGGTCGAGCAGCGAGCGGTGGGTGTGCACCACGCCCTTCGGGTTGCCGGTCGTGCCCGAGGTGAAGAACATCGCCGCGACGTCTTCCGGCGTGCCGGCCTCGACCGCGGCGTCGAAGGCGCCGGGGTGCGCGGCGTCGTGCGCGCGGCCGGCCTCGATCAGCGCATCCAGCGACTCCAGGCCCGGCTCGGCGTACTTGCGCAGGCCGCGCGGGTCGTCGTACCAGAGGCGCTCCAGCCGCGGGCAGGTCTCGCGCAGCTCCAGCAGCTTGTCGACCTGCTCCTGGTCCTCGACGACGGCGCAGCGCACGTCGGCGTTGGTGATCGGAAAGGCGTACTCCGGCGAGGCCGCGTCCTGGTACAGCGGCACCGGCACCGCGCCGATGGACTGCAGCGCCAGCATCGACGCATACAGCCGGGGCCGGTTCTCGCCGACGACGACGACGTGCTCGTCGCGCGCGATGCCGGCCGCCGCGAAGCCGCCGGCCAGCGCACGCACCAGCGTCAGCAGCTCGCTCCACGACAGCGTCTGCCAGATGCCGTAGACCTTCTCGCGCAGCGCAGGGGCCTGCGGGCGGCGCTTCGCATGCTCCTGCAACAGACGCGGGAAAGTCGTCGGCATGGCGGCTCCAGAGGGCGGCGGGCCGGGGCCGAGGGTGGCCGGCTCCGTTCGAGACGATCGTACGAACGGCTTTGACGTCGAGTTGTCGTTCTGACGACAATCTTCGGGAACGTCCCACCGGGTCTTTCCCGCAGCCGCGCCATGACGTCGACCACGCCCTCGCCGGGTTCCGCCGCGCTCGCGTCACGCTCGCGTGCCGCCACCGCCGAAGAACTCGCCGGCATCCCCTGGCTGGGCCGTCTCGACGCCGTCGAGCGCGAGCGTGTGCTCGCCGACCTGCGCGTCGTGCAGGTCGAGGCCGGCGAGCACGTCTGCCGCATCGGCCGGCCGGTGAGCTACTGGTTCGGGCTCATCGACGGGCTGCTGAAGATGAGCAACGACTCGGCGCTGGGCATGCCGATCACCTTCACCGGCGTGCCGCCCGGCGGCTGGTTCGGCGAGGGCACGGTGCTCAAGCGCGAGCCCTACCGCTACAACATCGAGGCGCTGCGGCGCAGCCACGTCGCCGGCATCGGCGCCGACACCTTCCACTGGCTGCTGGACCGCAGCATCGGCTTCAACCGCTTCGTGATGCTGCAGTTGAACGAACGCCTGGGACAGTTCATCGGCGCACGCGAGATCGACCGCCTGACCGACCCCGACGAACGGGTCGCACGCAGCCTGGCCTCGCTGTTCCACCCGACGCTGTACCCCGGCGTCGGCGAGGTGCTGCACATCACGCAGCAGGAGCTGGGCTATCTCGTCGGCCTGTCGCGCCAGCGGGTGAACGAGGCGCTGCACGCGCTGCAGGCGCGCGGGCTGATCCGCGTCGAGTACGGCGGCGTGCGCGTGCTGGCGCTCGACGGGCTGCGCGGCTTTCGCGCCGGCGGCTGAGCGCCAACCCCCGCTGGCCGTGGTGGCGTCGCGCCGCGGGCCTACACTCGCCGGCTTCGTCCTAGCCTGTCCCTGCAGAAGATGATCAGAGCCTGGTTGAGCGCCGCAGCCCTCGTGCTGTCGGCATCCTTCGTGCACGCCGCGCCGCCGCCCAAGGCCGCGCTTCCCGCCGGCGTCGTCGCCGTCACCACCGTCGAGGGCATCGCCGAGTACCGGCTGCCCAACGGCCTGCAGATCCTGCTGGTGCCCGACGAGTCCAAGCCGACGACGACGGTCAACGTCACCTACCGCGTCGGCTCGCGCCACGAGAGCTACGGCGAGACCGGCATGGCGCACCTGCTGGAACACCTGCTGTTCAAGGGCACGCCGACGACGCGCAACGTGATGGCCGAGTTCAGCCGCCGCGGCCTGCGCGCCAACGGCACGACCTGGTTCGACCGCACCAACTACTTCGCCAGCTTCGCCGCCAGCGACGACAACCTGCGCTGGTACCTGTCCTGGCAGGCCGACGCGATGGTCAACAGCCTGATCGCGCGCCGCGACCTGGACAGCGAGATGACCGTCGTGCGCAACGAGATGGAGATGGGCGAGAACAGCCCCAGCGGCGCGCTGTTCCAGAAGACGATGGCCGTCATGTACGACTGGCACGCCTACGGCAAGGACACGATCGGCGCCCGCGCCGACGTCGAGAACGTCGACATCCCGCGCCTGCAGGCCTTCTACCGCCGCTACTACCAGCCCGACAACGCGACGCTGATCGTCACCGGCCGCTTCGACGTCGCGAAGACGCTGGGCTGGATCACGCAGAGCTTCGGCAAGATCCCGCGGCCCAAGCGTGTGCTCGAGCCGACCTACACGCTGGACCCGGCGCAGGACGGCGAACGCACCGTGACGCTGCGCCGCACCGGCGGCGCGCCGATGGTCTTCACCGGCTTTCACGTCGCCCCGGGCGCCAGCGCCGACTTCGCCGCCGCGTCGCTGCTGGCCGGCATCCTCGGCGACGCGCCGGCCGGCCGGCTGCACAAGCGCCTCGTCGAGGGCAAGCTGGCGGCGTCGAGCTTCGGCGTCGCCTTCGGGCTGGCCGAGCCCGGCGTGCTGTTCACCGGCATCGAGCTGGCCCCGGGCCAGGACGTCGAGGCCGCGCGGACGGCGATGCTGGCGACGCTGGACGGCGTGGCCGCCGAGCCGATCACGGCCGAGGAGCTGGAGCGCGCCCGCGTGAAGTGGCTCAACGGCTGGGAGAAGGGCTTCAGCGATCCGCAGGCCGTCGGCATCGAGCTGTCGGAGGCGATCTCGCGCGGCGACTGGCGGCTGTTCTTCGTCGAGCGCGACCAGGTCGAGAAGCTGACGGTCGAGGACCTGAATCGCGTCGCGCGCCAGGTGCTGCTGCGCGACAACCGCACCGTCGGCACCTATCTGCCGACCGAGAACCCGCAGCGCGCGCCGACGCCGGCGCGCGTCGACGTCGCGGCGCTGGTCAAGGACTACCGCGGCCGCGCCCAGCTCGCGCAGGCCGAGAGCTTCGAGGCCACGCCGGCCAACCTCGACCGGCGCACCCAGGTCTCGGCGCTGCAGAGCGGGCTGAAGGTCGCGCTGCTGCCCAAGAGCACGCGCGGCGGCGCGGTGCAGGCGCGGCTGCGGCTGCACTTCGGCACCGGCAAGGCGCTCGAAGGCCAGGAGACCGTCGCCAGCGTCGTCGCCGAGATGCTCGACAAGGGCGGCGCCGGGATGACGCGCCAGCAGATCGCCGACCGCTTCGACGCGCTGCGCGCCCAGGTCGGCTTCAACGCCAACGGCCAGGACCTGGACGTCGCGATCGTCACCGTGCGCGAGCACCTGCCGGCGGCCGTCGCGCTGGTCGGCCGGCTGCTGCGCGAGCCGGCCTTCCCGGCCGACGCGCTCGACGAGGTCAAGCGCCAGTGGGCGACGGCGATCGAGAACCAGAAGCAGGAGCCCGCGGCGCTGATCGCCAACGCGCTGGCGCGCCACGGCAACCCGTACCCGCGCGGTGACCTGCGCTACGCACCGAGCTTCGAGGAGATGGCCGACGACGTCGCCAAGGTCGATGCCGCGCAGCTGGCGGCCTTCCACCGCCGCTTCTACAGCGCGGCGGCGGGCGAGTTCAGCGCCGTCGGCGACTTCGACGCCGAGGCCGTGCAGCGTGCGCTGGTCGTCGCCTTCGCCGACTGGCGGGCACCGGCCGCCGGCGCGCAGGCCTACGAGCGCCTGCCGCAGCCGCGGGTCGAGGTCGCGCCGGCGGCCTTCAAGCTGCAGACGCCGGACAAGCAGAACGCCAACCTGCGCACCGCGCTGGCGCTGCCGGTGTCCGACCGCGACGCCGACTACCCGGCGCTGCTGATGGCCAACTACCTGTTCGGCGGCAGCACCTCGTCGCGGCTGTGGACGCGGGTGCGCGAGACCGAGGGCCTGAGCTACGACGTGCGTTCCACGATCGACTGGAGTCGCATCGAGCAGAACTCGACCTGGTCGGTGAGCGCGATCTTCGCGCCTCAGAACCGCGCCAAGGTCGAGGCCGCGGTGATGGCCGAGCTCGACAAGGCGCGCCGCGAGGGCTTCAGCCAGGCCGAGTTCGAGGCCGGCCGCAAGGGCCTGCTGAACACGCTGCGCCTGCAGCGTGCGCAGGACCCGGTGGTCGCCGGCCAGCTGGCGTCCAACCTCTACCTGGGCCGCACGTTCGCGTTCTCGCAGCAGGTCGACGACAGGATCTCGGCGCTGACGCTGGAGCAGGTGAACGCCGCGCTGCGCAAGTACCTGGACCCCTCGCGCTGGAGCATCGCCTGGGGCGGGGACTTTTGAGCCCCCAAGCTCGCTGACGCTCGCTACCCCCCGAGGGGGCCGTCCGCCAGCGGCCCGGCAAAGCCGGGCCGCGGCGGGAAGCTTGATCGCCGCGGCCGTGCCTCTGAAGTCAGCTCGCTGACCGCCGGCAGTTTGCCGCCCGCGGCCTTCAGCCCGCGATGAACGCGCGCAGCCGCGCCAGCGCCTCGTCGGGCCGGTCGCGCCAGGTGCCGTGGCCGGCGCCGTCGATGACCGTGTATTCGACCAGCGCCGGCGGCAGCGCGGCGGCGATGTCCTCGGCGTCGGCGACCGGGCACACCGGGTCGTGCGAGCCGGCCAGCACCAGCACCGGGCAGCGCGCGGCGGCGAGGCCGGCGCGCAGGTCCATCGCCGCGTGTTCGGCCTCGTTCCAGCCGAACAGGATCTCCGGGCGGAAGAGGCCGCGCTTGCCGGCGTCCGGGTCGGCCGGGCGCGTCGTGTTGTAGAGGTGGCGGCAGTGCACCTCGTAGGCCGCCCAGGTGGCGGCGTCGGGGCGCGTCCAGAAGGCTTCGGCGGCGTCGCGCGCCGCGGCGCCGCCCAGGCGCTCGAACATCGCCAGCTTGCGCGCCAGCTCGAACCGCGGCGCGGTGCTCGACAGGATGACCTTGGCCGCATGGCCCGGGTGGCGCGCGATGTAGCGCTGGGCGACGAAGCCGCCGAAGGACTGGCCGAGCACGATCGGGCGCTCGACGCCGAGCGCGTCGCACAGCCGCACGACGTCGTCGGCGAAGGTGTCCAGGGTCCATTCCTCGGCCGGGCGCGGGTCGCTGCGGCCGTGGCCGCGGTGGTCGACGTAGACGATCTGCACCAGGTCCGCCAGGCGCGAGAACAGCGGCTTGAAGCTCGCATGGTCGAAGCCGGGGCCGCCGTGCAGCAGCAGCAGCGTCGGCTTCTCGCGCAGCGTGGGGCCGTCGGGCACGAAGCCCGGGCCTTCGACGTCGACGAACAGGCGCACGCCGGGCTGGATCTCGATTCGCATCTCGGTGGGGAAGAAGGGGCAGGGCGGCGTCAGCGCGCCGCGTTCGTGATGCCGGCGGCGACGTGGCCCGCGGGCACGTGGCCGGCCGCGTGTTCGACGTGCCGGGTCTGGTCGTCGAAGAAGAAGTCGGGTTCGAACTGGCGCAGGAACTCGCCCTTGGGCAGGCCGCCGAGGAACATCGCCTCGTCGACCTCCAGCTGCCAGGCCATCAGCGTGCGGATCGCACGCTCGTGCGCCGGTGCGCTGCGCGCGGTGACGAGCGCGGTGCGCACGCGCATGCCGCTGGCCGCGGCGCGCTGCAGCCGGTGCAGCGCCTCGAGCAGCGGCTTGAACGGCCCCGGCGGCAGCGGCGTCGTGCTGCGCGCCACCTCGTGGGCATGGAAGGCGGCCAGGCCGCCTTCCTGCTGGTAGACACGTTCGGCCTCGTCGGAGAACAGCACGGCGTCGCCGTCGAAGGCGATGCGCAGCTCGTCGGGATGGGTCTCGGCGGCGTGGCGGCTGTGCGTGGCCACACGCGCCGCGGCGACGCCGGCGTCCAGCGCCGCGCGCACGTCGTCCTCGTTGGTCGACAGGAAGAGGTTGGCCTTCAGCGGCCCGAGGTAGCGCCAGGGCGGGCGCCCGCGCGAGAACATGCCGCGTTCGATCGGCAGGCCGTAGTGCTGCGCCGAGCGGAAGACGCGCATCCCCGACACCGGGTCGTTGCGCGACAGCACGACGACGTCGACACGCGGTGCGCCGGCGTTGAAGGCGAGCAGCTTGTGCACCAGCGAGAACGCGACGCCGGGGCGCGCCGGCACGTCCAGGCGTTCCAGCTGCAGCCGCATGTAGTCGCGGTCGTCGCCGCCGGCCTCGAAGACGCGGTTCTCCTCCTCGAAGTCGAACAGCGCGCGCGAGGAGATCGCGACGACGAGGCGGGCGTCGGCTGCGGCCGGCGCGAGGGCGGCGGTTTCGTCCATCGCGGGTGATGATATGGGCAGGCCGTCACGCCGCGCCGGCACAATCGGCAGCGTCTGCCTGACTTCGGCGCCTGCCGTTCCCGAGATGAAGCACCTGCTGCGACGTGGCGCGATCCTCGTGTCGACCCTGGCCGCCTCGGCCGCGATGGCGGCGCCGCCGCACGAACACGGCGTCGCCCGGCTCGACGTCGCCGTCGAGCCCGGCCGCATCACGCTGATGCTGGAGATGCCGCTGGACACGCTGGTCGGTTTCGAGCGTGCGCCGCGCAACGACGCCGAACGCGCCGCCGCGCGCACCGCGCTGGCCAGGCTGGCCGACGCCGCGAAGCTGTGGCGCCCCGACCCGGCCGCCGGCTGCGGCCCGGCCCAGGCCGAGATCGACGGCGGCCCGCTGGCGCCCGGCCACGCCCACGGCGCCGACCATGACCACGCGCATGGCGACGACGGCCACGCCGACGCCGACGCCAGCTACACGCTGGAGTGCGCGGCTGCCGAACGGGCGGCCTTCGTCGACACCGGGCTGCTGGAGAGCTTCCCGCGGCTGCGCATCGTGCACGTGCAGGTCGCCACGCCCAAGGGCCAGTGGAAGGCGATGCTGAGCCGGCCGATGACGCGCCTGCCGCTGGTGCGGTGAACCCGGCGATCTCGATCCGCGGCCTGCGCTACCGCTGGCCGCGGGCCGCCGCGCCGACGCTGGCCATCGACGCCTGGGACGTCGAAGCCGGCGAGGCGGTCTTCCTGCACGGCCCCAGCGGCGGCGGCAAGAGCACCTTGCTCGGCCTGCTGGCCGGCGTGCTGCTGCCCGGCGACGGCCGTGTCGAGGTGCTGGGCCAGGACTGGGCGGCGCTGGCCGCCGGCCGCCGCGACGCCTTCCGCGCCGACCACGTCGGCTACGTCTTCCAGCAGTTCAACCTGTTGCCGTATCTCAGCGTGCTGGACAACGTGCGCCTGCCATGCCGCTTCTCGGTGCGGCGCCGCGCGCGCACCGCTGCCGGCGACGCCGAGGCGCTGCTCGAACGGGTCGGCCTGCCGCACGAGGCCTGGGCGCGGCCGGCGGCCGAGCTCTCGGTCGGCCAGCAGCAGCGTGTGGCCGCGGCGCGTGCGCTGATCGGCCGGCCCGAACTCGTCATCTGCGACGAGCCGACCTCGGCGCTGGACACGCCGCTGCGCGACGCCTTCCTCGACCTGCTGCTGGCCGCGGTGCACGAGGCCGGCGCGACGCTGGTCTTCGTCAGCCACGACGAGCGCCTGGCCGGGCGCTTCGACCGCCGTGTCGCGCTGGCCGAACTCAACGGAGGCGCACGATGACGCCGCTCGTCGGCCTGGCCGCACGCAGCGCCTGGGCGCGGCGCGGCACGCTCGTGCTCGTCGCGCTGTCGATCGCGCTGTCGACGGCGCTGCTGCTGACGCTGGAGCGGCTGCGCGAGGACGTGCGCGCCAGCTTCTCGCAGGCCGTCAGCGGCACCGACCTCGTCGTCGGCGCACGCACCGGGCCGGTGCAGCTGATGCTCTACGCCGTGTTCCGCTTGGGCGGCGCGACCAACGACATCTCGATGGCCAGCGTCGACGCGATCGCGCGCCATCCAGCAGTGGCCTGGGTCGTGCCGATCGCGCTCGGCGACTCGCACCGCGGCTTCCCGGTCGTCGGCACCAGCACCGGCTACTTCGAGCACTTCCGCTACGGCGAGGGCCAGGCGCTGGCGCTGGACCAGGGCCGCGCCTTCAGCGGCACGCTGGACGGGCTGTACGAGGCGGTGCTCGGCGCCGAGGTCGCCGCCCGCCTGGGCTACCGCGTCGGCCAGCGCATCGTCCTGGCGCACGGCGCCGGCGGCGAACTCGGTGCCGAACACGCCGACAAGCCCTTCACCGTCGTCGGCATCCTGGCGCCGACCGGCACGCCGGTGGACCGCAGCGTGCATGTCGGCCTGCCCGCCATCGAAGCCATCCACCTCGACTGGGCCGGCGGCGCGCCGATGCCGGGCGTGACGATCGCCGCCGACCAGGCGCGCAAGTTCGACCTCGCGCCCAAGCGCGCGACGGCGGCCTTCGTCGGGCTGAAGAACCGCGTCGCGGTGTTCCGCGTGCAGCGCTGGGTGGCCGACTACGAGGCCGAGCCGCTGCTGGCGGTGCTGCCCGGGGTCGCGCTCGACGAGCTCTGGGAGGTCGTCGGCGTCGGCGAACGGTCGCTGCTGGCGGTGTCGGCGCTGGTCGCCGTCGTCAGCCTGGCCGGGCTGGTGGCGGTGGTGCTGGCCGGGCTGGCCGAGCGCCGGCGCGAGCTGGCGGTGCTGCGCGCCGTCGGCGCCGGGCCGCGCCACGTGCTGGCGCTGCTGGCCGCCGAAGCCGCGCTGGTGACGCTGGCCGGCGCCGCGCTCGGTGTGCTGTTCGCCGTGGCCGCCGTCGTGCTGGCCGGGCCCTGGGTGCAGCAGCATCTGGGCGTGGCGCTGTCGCACGGCGCGCCGACGCCGACGCAATGGGCCTGGCTGGGTGCGGTGCTCGCCGCCGGTATGCTCGCCGGGCTGGTGCCGGGCTGGCGCGCCTACCGGCTGTCGCTGGCCGACGGGCTGAGCCCGCGCTGATGTCGAAGGACACGATATGCACAGACTCCTCGCCGCCGCGGCGGCCGCGGCCCTGATCGGCCCGGCCGTTGCCCAGCCGGCGGCCGGCGTGGCGCCGCCGCAGCCGGCCTTGGCCGCCCCCGCGCCGGCCAAGGCCGCGCCCGGCGCGCCGCGCACGATCGGCTGGGACCAGCTGGGGCCCAGGGACTGGGACCCGATGAAGGAGTTCAAGGACCTGGACCTCGCCGGTCTCGCCGACGGCGACCCGCGCGCCAACAAGCTGCTGCAGCGCATGCGCGAGATCTGGGACGCGGCGCCGGCCAACCCGGCGATCGTCGGCCAGGCGGTGCGCCTGCCGGGCTTCGTCGTGCCGCTGGAGGAGACGAAGCAGGGCCTGAAGGAGTTCCTGCTGGTGCCGTACTTCGGCGCCTGCATCCACAGCCCGCCGCCGCCGGCCAACCAGATCGTGCACGTGTTCGCGGCGCGCCCGGTGGCCTTCAAGTCGATGGACACGGTCTGGGTCAGCGGCACGCTGGCCACCGTGCGCGGCGACACCTACATGGGCGCCAGCAGCTACCGCATCGACGGCGCCGCCGTCGAGCGCTACACGGAGAAGGCACGTTGAAGACCGCCGACGTCACCCGCACCAGCTTCGCGGTGCTGTTCCTGGCCGCGCTGGTCGGCTGCTCGCTGTGGATCCTCAAGCCCTTCGTCGGGCCGACGATCTGGGCGACGATGGTCGTCGTCGCCACCTGGCCGCTGATGCTGCGGGTGCAGGCCGCGCTCGGCGGCAGCCGCGCCGCGGCGGTGACGGTGATGACGCTGCTGCTGGTGCTGCTGTTCGCGGTGCCGCTGGCGCTGTCGATCGCGACGCTGGTCGAGAACGCCGACCGCATCGCCCAGACCGCCCGCGATCTCGCCACCTGGCGGCCGTCGCGCGAGGCGCCGGCCTGGCTGCTGGCGCTGCCGATGGTCGGCCCCAAGCTCGCCGTCGCCTGGGAGCAGGCGGTGGCCGCCGGGCTCGAAGGCCTGGTCGTGCGCATCCAGCCCTACGCCGGCGGCTTCACGCGCTGGTTCGTCGGCGAGATCGGCGACTTCGGCAGCGTCGCGCTGCAGTTCGTGCTGACGGTCGTCATCGCCGCGGTGATGTACGCGCAAGGCGAGGTCTTCGGCGCCCAGGTGCGGGCCTTCGCCGGCCGGCTGGCCGGCGAGCGCGGCGTCGGCGCGGTGACGCTGGCCGCCGACGCGATCCGCGGTGTCGCGCTCGGTGTCGGTGTCACGGCGGTGGTGCAGGCGGTGCTCGGCGGTGTCGGCCTGGCGCTGGCCGGCGTGCCGCTGGCCGGGCTGCTGACGGCGCTGATGTTCATGCTCTGCATCGCCCAGATCGGCGCCTTGCCGGTGCTGCTGCCGGCCGCCGGCTGGGTGCTCTACGGCGGCGACGTCGGCTGGGGCGTGTTCCTGCTCGTCTGGTCGGCGATCGTCGGCACGCTGGACAACTTCCTGCGCCCGGTGCTGATCCGCCTGGGCGCCGACCTGCCGCTGCTGCTGATCTTCGCCGGCGTCATCGGCGGGCTGCTGGCCTTCGGGCTGGTCGGCATCTTCGTCGGCCCGGTCGTGCTGGCCGTCGGCTTCACGCTGCTGGAGAGCTGGATCGGCGAGGGCGGCGCGCCGGCCGACGGTGCGCCGCCGGCCGCGCCTTAGGGCGTGCCGATGAACAGGTAGGCGTTGGACGCGCCGTCGCGGCCGCGGCCGATGCCGACGTACACCGCGCCGATCGGCGTCTCGCCGCCGAGGTAGGCGCTGGCCGAGTCCAGCCAGCCGCGGCGCCCGGTCTCGGTGTAGAGCCGGCCGAAACGAGCACGCTCCCAGGCGAGGCCGAAGCGCATGTCGCCACGCAGCCCCAGCGGCAGCCGGCCGACGATGCGTTCGGCGCGCAGCTGGCCGTAGCGCATGTCGTCGCCGCGCAGCTGGCCCGAGGCGTAGGCCGACAGGTTCAGGAAGCCGCCCAGCGTGGCCGCGTCCCAGACCGGCAGCTCGCCACCGGTCGAGCCGGTCCAGGCGATGCGCGAGCCCAGCACCCAGTCGCCGTAACCCCAGGCGGCGCGGGCCTCGGCGTCCAGGCGCCGGTAATGGCGCTGGCGCGACGAGAACCAGGCCACGCGTGCCGCCCAGCCGGCGCTCGGGAAGTGCAGCCGGTCGAGCTGGTCCAGGTCCAGTGCCGCGGTCCAGCCGTCCAGCGGCTGGCTGAAGCTGGGCAGCGAGGCGTCGCCGGTGTCCACGCGCGGGCGCAGCTCGCCGTCGCGCCAGCCGAGGCGGGCCTGGCCGAAGAGGCCGAGATTGGCGCCGAGCTGGAGTTCGACGATGTCGCGCGAGACCTGGTATTCGGCGATGCGGCGGTCGTCCTCGAAGATGTCGGCGCGTTCGCGGCGGTAGCCGGCGTCGAGCTGGGCGAACCAGAACTGCGTCGGCTCCAGCGGCTGGTACAGCGTCAGCGCGGCGGCGCTGACGTTGCCGATCTCCGCCTCGAGCAGCGCCTCGGCGCCGAGCGTGTTCAGCCAGGTCTTCTGGTAGCCGGCGCGCAACGAGTAGGTCGAGCCCTGGCTGACGTTGGAGTCGAAGTTCAGGCCCAGGCGCAGGTAGTCCGGCCCCCAGGGCTTCTCGATCGGCGTGATGCGCAGCACGCGGCGGCCGCGCTGCGTCAGCAGCGTGTAGTCCACGCCCTGGTAGTAGCCGTCGCCGTAGGCGCGCACCAGGTCGCGGTTCAGCGCCTCGGCGTCCAGCGGCTGGCCTTCGCGCTGCGACAGGTGGCGGCGCAGCACCTCCGCATCCACCCGCTGCAGCCCGGCGATCTCGATGGCGTCGACGCGGTCGACGTCGGGGCGGTGGTCCTCCAGCCGGCGGCGCCAGGCGGCGTACTGCTCGGCCGGCACCGCCAGGCGCTGCAGCGCCGGCGCCAGCGCCTCGGCGGCGGCGCGGCCGCGGTCGGCGGCCTCGGCGCTGCGCTCGAAGTCGGCCGCGCTCAGGCCGGAGAGGTCGGGCTTGATGTAGACGTCGCCGTCCTTCAGCGTCGCCAGCGACTGGGCGACGTTCTGCTCGGTCAGGATGGCGACCATCTGCGCCGTCAGCGACAGCATGCCGGTCACCTCCTCGGCCTTGAGCAGCGGCGAGCCGACGTTGACGGCGATGACGACCTCGGCGCCGCAGCGCTCGCGCACCTCGCCGACCGGCAGGTTGTCGACGATGCCGCCGTCGACGAGGCGGCGGCCGTCCAGTTCCAGCGGCAGCAGCAGCCCGGGCACCGCCATCGACGCGCGCATCGCCTGCGTCAGGCTGCCCGAGCGCAGCACGACACGTTCGCCGGTGCCGATGTCGGTGGCGATCATCGACAGCGGCAGCGGCAGGCGGCCCAGGTCGCGCTCGCCGGCCTCGGCGCGCACCAGGCGGTTGAAGAACAGCTTGATCTTCTGGCCGGTGACCACGCCCTGGGCGCCGATCAGCCCGGCCGCGCCGACGCCGCTCTCGGTGCCCGACAGGAAGCGGCGCTCGATCTGCTTGTTGCGGAAGTTCAGCTCGGCGTACTCGGGGTTGTCCTGGAACATGTCGTTCCAGTCGGCGCGGCCGAGCTCCTCGCGCATGGTCTGCGGCGGCACGCCGGCCACCCAGGCGCCGGCCACCAGTGCACCCATGCTGGTGCCGGCGACGCAGTCCACCGGCACGTGCAGCCGGTCCAGCACCTCGAGCACGCCGACGTGCGCCGCGCCGCGCGCGCCGCCGCCGCTGAGCACCAGGCCGACACGCGGGCGTTCGCCACCGTCGGCGGCGTGCAGCGGCGGCAGCAGCGCGAGCAGCAGGCTGGCGAGCACGGTCGAGCGGCGGCAAGAGGGTGTCATGCGCGACATTGTCCCGGCGGCGCGTGGGGTCCTGCACGCCACGGGTCTCAAACCGTCGCCCGGACGCCCGATAGCCCCGCGGAGATGCCGGCCCGACCCACCCCGCCTGCCGCCATGACCCCGCCCGCGCGGCGTGTGCCGCCGGTCGCGGCGTGGTGGCGCACGATGGTCGCGGCGCTGCTGCTGTTCGCGGGCCTGGGCGGCGGCGTGGCGGTGGCCGCCGACGGCCGCTGGATCGTGCTCGGGCCCGAACGCGGCGCCATCGACGCCTGGTCGAGCATGACGATGCTGGCGGACCCGTCGGCGCAGCTCGGCGTCGAGGACGCGCTGCGCCGGCGCGGCGAGTTCGTGCCGATGCAGGGGCGGCGCGCCAACCTGGGCCTGCGCGACGGCGCCGTCTGGCTGCGGCTGAAGCTGGCGGTTCCCGAGACCGACGACGGCCGCTGGCTGCTGGACCTGGACTACCCGCCGCTGGACCGCGTCGACGTCTACGTCGTCTCCGACGGCCTGGTGGTGCGCCAGGTCACGCTGGGCGACTCGCTGCCGTTCGTGCAGCGGCCGCTGCCGACGCGCCCGCACGCGATGCTGCTGATGCTCGAACGCGGGCTCGAGCACGAGCTGCTGCTGCGCGTGCGCACCACCAGCACGATGCTGCTGCCGGTGCGCCTGCTCAAGCCCGGCGTCTTCTACGCCGAAGAGGCGCGGCTGCAGATGCTGCAGGGGCTGGCCGCCGGCATCAGCGTCTGCCTGGTGGCCTTCGCGCTGGTGCGCGCGGTGGGGCGGCGCGAGCCGGTCTACGTGCACTACGCGCTGTCGACCGTCGGTTCGGGGCTGTTCCTGTTCTCGTTTGCCGGGCTGGGCGCGCAGCACCTGTGGTCGGCCAGCGCGCGGTTCGCCGACCTGGCGCCGCTGCTGTCGGCGCTGGTCGGCCTGGCTGGCGCGCTGTGGCTGGTCGACGGGCTGTTCGAGGCCCGCGTGCTGTCGCCGCCGCTGGCGCGCACCACGCGCCTGGCCGGCGTCGTGGCGGCGCTGGCCGCGCTGCTGCTGCTGGCCGGCGCGCTGGACTATCACCAGGCGCAGTTCGTCGCCAGCCTGGTGGGCCCGCTGCCGATGCTGATCGCGCTGCCGATGGCCTGGCGGCGCTGGCATGCCGGCGACCACGCGGCGCCGTACGTGATCCTCGGCTGGGGGGCCAGCGCCGTCGGTGCCACGGTGCTGGCGCTGCTGCTGCACGGCTGGCTGGACCTGGACGGCTGGACCCGGCACGCCTACCAGGTCGGCGCGCTGCTGCAGGCGTTGGCCTGGCTGCGCGTGCTCGACCTGCGCGACGTCGAGCAGCGCGAACGCGCCGAGCTCGCCGACCGCGAGCGCCAGCGCCTGCAGGCCCTGGCGCACAGCGACGCGCTCACCGGCCTGCCCAACCGGCGCGGCCTGGAGCAGGCGCTGGACACGGCGCTGGCGCGTGTCGACGAGCAGCGGCCGCTGGCGCTGTTCCTCGTCGACCTCGACGGCTTCAAGGCCGTCAACGACGAACACGGCCACGAGGTCGGCGACCTGCTGCTGGCGCAGGCCGCGCAGCGGCTGCGCGGCGTGTTGCGCCAGGGCGACGTCGTCGCGCGCTTCGGCGGCGACGAGTTCGTCGTGCTGGCCGCCGGCCTGGGTGACGCCGATGCGGCCTGGGCGTTCGGCGAGCGGCTGGTGCAGGCCTTCGCCGCGCCCTTCGAGGGCGACGGCCGGCGCTGCGTCGTCGGCCTGACCGTCGGCTTCGCGCTCGCGCCGCAGGACGGGCGCGACCCGGTGCTGCTGCTGCGCCGCGCCGACGCCGCGATGTACGCCGGCAAGCAGGCCGGCAAGGGCACGGTGCGCCGCGCCGTGCCGCCGGGCGCCTACGCCTGAAGCGGCGGCGCCGGCCGGGCGTTCACTGCAGGAAGCCGATGGCCCCGCGGCGCGCCGCCGCGCCGGGCAGGTCGGCGAGCTCGATCGTGTCGCGCCCGGCCAGCCGGGCGTTGCCGAAGCCGGTCATCCAGGCGCGCCGCATCTCGCGCGGCGCCATCTGCGCCATGCGTTCGAGCACCGCCTCGCCGGGCTGCTCGTCGAAGCGCCGGCCCCAGTCGTGGCGTTCGCGCAGGCTGCGGTACAGGCGCAGCGCGATCGAGCGCGCGGCGTCGAGGTCGGGCGGCTGGACCTCGAAGACGTTCATCCGGTTGAGGATCGGGTCGGGGATGGCGCGCTCGTCGTTGGCGGTGGCCACCCAGATGACCTGGCTGGCGTCGATCGCGACCTCGGCGAACTCGTCGGTGAAGTGGCGGGCCGTGTCGTGCTCGAGCAGGCTGTACAGCGCACCCAGCGGGTCGTAGGCGTGTTCGCCGCGCGCCTTGTCGATCTCGTCGACGACCATCACCGGGTTGGCGTACTGGCCCTCGACCAGGGTCTCGAAGACCTTGCCCGGCCGCGCGCCCTTCCACTGGCTGGACGCGCCCGACAGCACCCAGCCGGCGGTCAGCGAGCTCATCGACACGAAACCCAGCCCGGTGCCCAGCAGCTGCGCGACCTCGCGCGCGAAGTGCGTCTTGCCGATCCCGGGCGGGCCGAGCAGCAGCATCGGCGTGATCTCCAGCGCGTCGCGGCTGTCCTGGCACAGCGCGAGCTGGCGGCGCACGTCGTCGAGCACCTCGCCGAAGTTGGGCAGCTCCTCGTACAGATGCTCCATCGCCGGCACGCCCGAGGGCCTGACCTGGAAGCGCTCGCCGCCTTTCTCGATCATGCGTTCGTAGGTGCTGCGCAGCGTCTCGTGCTCGCGCGGTGGCAGCTGGGTCAGGCGCTTCTCGACCTCGTCGGGCCGGTAGACGCTGCGCAGCTGCGCGATCGGGATCCGGCCGTGGCCGGCGGCGACCGGGACGAGATCGTGCGATTCCGACATGCACACCTCCTGGAGCGGGAGAACAGGCGTCACATCATTCAAGCATCGGCGGCCGCCCGGCAAGCCCGGAACCGTGCGGCAAAACCCCGCTTGTTGTGCGCGCTGAAGCAAGACCCGCGCCTGTTGTCGCCGTCACCGCACCGACATCGTCCGGTCAAGATGCTGAAACCGGTGCCGGCCAGGATGCCGTCGCGGCCTGCCCCGGGCCGCGGAGACGACGATGCACGCTGCCACCGCCGCCGCCCAAGGCTGGATGCCGACCGAAGACCGCGCCCGCCCCGACACGCCGGCGCTGGAGGCCTGCTACCGCAGCGAGGCCTTCGCCGAGGACCTCCGCGAGTGGGGTCAGCGCGAATGGGGTCAGGTCTCGAGACCTGACCCCAGGCTTTTCGCTATCGCACCCAGCTGTTGAGCTGGATGATCGGCAGCATCACCGCCAGCACGATCATCATCACGACGCCGCCCATCGCGACGATCAGCAGCGGCTCGAGCACGGTGGCCACGGCCATCGCGCGGCGCTGGACCTCGGCGCCGAGCTGGGTCGCGGCGCGCTGCAGCATCACCGGCAGCTGGCCGGTCTGCTCGCCGAGGCGGGCGAACATCGCCAGAAGCCCCGGGAAACGTTTCTTCGCCGCCAGCGCCGAGGCCAGCGGCGCACCTTCGCGCACCTGCACCAGCGCGTCGAGCGCGTCGGCGCGCATCGCGCGGTTGCCCAGCGTCTCGGCCGCCGCCTGCAGCGCCTTCAGGATCGGCACGCCGGCGCCGGCCAGCATCGCCAGCGTGCCGGCGAACCGCGCCGCGTTGTAGCCGCGCGCCAGCCGGCCGACCAGCGGCAGGCGCAGGAAGGCGGCGTCGCTGCGCTCGCGAAACCCTGCGCTGCGCCGCGCGAAGACGAAAGCCGACACGCCGGCCACGACGCCCAGCGCCACCGCCCAGCCCCAGTGGCGCACGAAGTCGCTGATCGCCATCATCACGACGGTCAGCAGCGGCAGCGACTGCTTGGTGTTGCTGAAGACGGTGGCCACCTGCGGCACGACGTAGGTGACGAGGAAGGTCACGATGACCAGCGCGATCAGCGAGACGATGGCCGGGTAGAGCATCGCGCCGAGCAGCTTGGCGCGCAGCGCCTGGCGGTCCTCCAGGTCCTGCGCCAGGCGTTCGAGCACCGCGCCGAGCGCGCCGCTCTGCTCGCCGGCGGCGACGACCGCGCGGTAGACCTCGTCGAACTCGCGCGGCGCCGTGGCCAGCGCGCGTGCGAACGGGCTGCCGGCGTTGACCTCGCTCCTCAGGTGCACCAGCAGTTCACGCTGGCGCTGGTCCTCGGCTTCGTCGGCCAGCGCGGTCAGCGCCCGCTCCAGCGGCAGCCCCGAGCCCACCAGCCCGGCCAGCTGTCGCGTCCACACGGCCAGCCCGGTGGCGTTGAACACGCGACGCGAGAACCGCGCCGCGGTCGTGCCCTCGGCCGCCGGCGCGCCGACCGGCGCCACCGACAGCGGCACCAGGTTGCGGGCGCGGATCTGGGCGCGTGCAGCGCGGGCGTTGTCGGCGTCGAGCAGGCCGCTCTGGGCCTTGCCGGCGGCGTCCAGCGCCTCGAAGCGGTAGGCCGGCATCAGTCCCTCGTGACGCGGATGACTTCCTCGGCGGACGTGACGCCCTCTGCGATCAGGCGTTCGCCGTCCTCGCGCATCGAGCGCAGGCCGTTGGCGCGCGCGGCGGCGGCCAGGTCCTGCTCCGAGCCGCGCTCGTGGATCAGCGTCTGCACCGCCTCGTCGACGACCATCAGCTCGTAGACGCCGGTGCGGCCCTTGTAGCCGGTGTGGCTGCAGGCCGGGCAGCCGACCGGGTGCCAGCGGCCCTCGCCGTCCTGGCGCTTGCACGCCGGGCAGAGCTTGCGCACCAGGCGCTGGGCCAGCGCGCCGAGCAGGCTGGACGACAGCAGATAGGGCTCGACGCCCATGTCGATCAGCCGCGTGACCGACGACGGCGCGTCGTTGGTGTGGATCGTCGCCAGCACCAGGTGGCCGGTCAGCGAGGCCTGGATCGCGATCTGCGCGGTCTCGTAGTCGCGGATCTCGCCGATCATGATGACGTCCGGGTCCTGGCGCAGGATCGCGCGCAGCGCCTTCGCGAAGGTCAGGTCGATCTTCGGGTTGACCTGGGTCTGGCCGATCCCGGGCAGCTCGTACTCGACCGGGTCTTCCACGGTCAGCACGTTGGTCGTCGCGGTGTCGACGCGGCCCAGCGAGGCGTACAGCGTCGTCGTCTTGCCGCTGCCGGTGGGGCCGGTGACGAGCACGATGCCGTGCGGCTGCTGGATCAGGCGCTCGAAGCGCCGCAGCAGCTCGCCGTCCATGCCCAGGCCTTCGAGCGTGAACTTCGATTCGGCCTTGTCCAGCAGGCGCAGCACCGCGCGCTCGCCGTGCGCCGACGGCAGCGTCGACACGCGCACGTCGATCGCCCGGCCGCCGATGCGCAAGCTGATGCGGCCGTCCTGCGGCAGGCGTTTCTCGGCGATGTCGAGCTCGGCCATGATCTTCAGCCGGCTGATCAGCGCCGCGTGCAGCGCCTTGTTCGGCTGCACGACTTCACGCAGCGTGCCGTCGACGCGGAAACGCACGCTGGAGCTGCGTTCGTAGGGCTCGATGTGGATGTCGCTGGCGCCGTCCTTGGCGGCCTGCGTCAGCAGCGCGTTGAGCATGCGGATGATCGGCGCGTCGTCGGCGGCCTCGAGCAGGTCCTCGACCGCCGGCAGCTCCTGCATCATCCGCGAGAGATCCACGCCGCTCTCGACCTCGCCGATGACGGCCGCGGCGCTGCTCTCGCCGCCGGCGTAGGCCGCGGCGATGCGCTGGCCGAGCGTCGCGCTCGGCTCGTGCTCGAAGGCGGCGACGTCGAACAGCCGCGTCACCTCGGCCAGCGCCGCCGGCGGCGTGGTCTCGCCGGCCCACAGCACGAGCTGGCCGTCGTCCTCCAGCAGCAGCGTGTTCGCCTTGGCGAACGCGTAGGGCAGCGGGTGTCGGGTGGCCATCGTCTTACTGCGGCCTGGCGGCCGGGCTGGCGTCGTTCGGCGCCGGCGTCACCGGCTCGGCCGTCGGCGCCTTCGCCGGCTGGGCGGCTGGCGGCGCGGCGTTGGGCAGCGGCGGCAGCACCGGCGCCTCGTCGATGCGCAGGATGGCGCTGGGCGTCGGCTGCGCGCCTTCCTGGCGGGCGCGGATCTGGTCGTAGCGGTCCAGCGACAGCCGGACGGTGCTGTCGGCGTCGCGCATCACCACCGGGCGCAGGAAGACCATCAGGTTGGTGCGCTTCTTGGTGCGGCTCTCGCTGCGGAACAGCGCGCCCAGGCCCGGGATGTCGCCCAGCAGCGGCACCTTGGACTTCTCCTCGACGTAGCTGTCCTGCACCAGGCCGCCGAGCACGATGATCTGGCCGTCCTCGACGACGACCTGCGACTCGATCGAACGTTTGGTCGTCGACGGCCCGGCGTTGGTCGTGCCGACTGTGGCCGTCGACAGCACGCTGGACTGCTCCTGGTAGATCGTCATGCGCACCGTGCCGCTCTCGCCGATCTGCGGCCGGATGCGCAGCGTGATGCCGACGTCCTTGCGCTCGATGGTCTGGAACGGGCTCGTCGTCGCGGTGCCGGTGTTGGTGTACTGGCCGGTGATGAACGGCACGTTCTCGCCGACGACGATCTTCGCTTCCTCGTTGTCCAGCGTGATCAGGTTCGGCGTCGAGACGATGTTCGTCTTGGTCTGGCTCTGCAGCAGGTTGGCCAGCGCGCCCAGCGCGTAGGTGCCGCCGTAGCGGCGCAGGATGCCGACGTTCAGCCCCTCGCCGAGCGACACGCCGCTGGCGCTGCCGCTGGCCGCCGCGGTCGTGATGTTGAGGATGTTGCCGCTGCCGTTGTTGTTGCTGAAGTTGGTGCCGCCGAACAGGCCGGTCTTGTCGCCGTCCTTGCCGATCAGGCCCTGCCACTGGAAACCGAACTCGGCGGCGTTGTCGCCCGCCACCTCGACGATCAGGCTCTCGATGTAGACCTGGGCGCGGCGCGAGTCGAGCTGCTCGATCATCGTGCGCACCTGGCGGTACAGCGGCTCGGGCGCGGTGATGATCAGCGAGTTGGTCGCCGGGTCGGCCTGGATGAAGCCGCCGGTCGTCGGCTGGCCCGACGGCGTCACCGGCGCGGTGGCCTGCGCCGACGCGCCGCCGGCGCTGCTGCCGCCGGCGGTTGCGGCCGGCGCGGCCGGCGTCGTCGGCGTGGCCGCCGTGCCCAGGCCGGTGGGCGTGCCCGTGCCGCTGCCCGAGCTGCCGCTGCCGGTGCCGAAGGCCGCACGCAGCACGGTCGCCAGCTTCACCGCGTCGGCGTTCTTCAGGTGCACGACCCACAGCCCGCCGCCCGGGCCCAGGCCGCTGGCCGGGCGGTCGAGCTTGGCGATCGCGGCGCGCACCGCGGCCAGCCGCGCGGCATTGGGCGCGCGGATGATCAGCGAGTTGCTGCGAGCGTCGGCGACGACCGTCGTGCCGCCGGCGCCGGCGGCCGCGCCGGGCGCGGTGACGGTGCTGCCGGTCTCGGCCAGGCGCTGCACCAGCGGCGCCAGGTCGCTGGCCACCGCGTGCTCCAGCGGCACGACCTCCAGGTCGGTGGCGGTGGGCTGGTCGAGCGCGGCGATGATGCGGCCGATGCGCTGCAGGTTGTCGGCGTAGTCGGTGATGACCAGCGAGCTCGAGCCGGGGTTGGAGTTGATCGTGTTGTTAGCGCTGATCAGCGGCCGCAGCACCGCGACGAGGTTGTTCGGGTTCTCGTAGCGCAGCTGGAAGATCTGCGTGATGACTTGGTCGCCGCGCACGCCGACCGAGCCCACCGAGACGGTGCCGGTCTGCAGCTTGGCGTCGGCCTCGGGCACCACCTTCAGCAGCCCGCCGCTCTCGACGACGGCGAAACCCAGCCCGCGCAGCGCCGACTGGAAGCTCTGGTAGGCCTCCTGCACGCTCTGCGGCTGCTCGCTGTAGACGGTGATCTGGCCCTTGACGCGCGGGTCGACGGCGATCTGCCGGTCGATCATCGCGGCGAAGGCGCGTGCCACGGCGTCGATGTCGGCGTTGACGAAGTTCACCGTGACCGGCGCACGCGGGCGCTGCGCCGCGGCGGGCAGCGCCGTCATCTGGGCGGTGGCGGCCAGGCACAGCGCGACGGCGAGGAAGCGCGAGGATTTCATGCTCATCCGATCGAAATGACGGCCTTCGTGCCTTGGCGGCGGCCGATGATGTTCAGCAGATTGTTCAGCACCGGTTCGGCCCCGGGCGCCGCGGCGGCCTCGCCGCGAAAGCGCAGCCCGCGGCCGGACCACTGGCCGTCGCCGGACAGCAGCAGCGGGCCCTGCTGCGTCGCCAGCGTCAGCTGCGGCACGTCGCCGCCGGCCAGCGCCAGCCGGTAGCTGCCCAGCCGCTCCAGCGTCGACACGCGCGAGGACATGTCCTCCAGCACCAGCGTCGCGCCGCCGGCCAGGCGCCAGCGGCCGGCGGCCGACTCGGCCACCAGGCCCTGGCTGGCCAGCGCGACCGTGCCGCCCAGCCCCAGCGTGTTGAACGGCGTGCCCAGGCCGGCCAGCCAGGCCGCCGGCCAGCGGCCCACCGGGCCCGCGGGCAGGCTGATCTTCAGGCGGCCCAGCCCCGGCTCGACGAGCAGCGCGAGCTCGCCGTCGATGCAGCAGGCCTGGCGCGCGCGCAGCGCGATGCCGGCGCCGGCCGGGCGCAGCGTCCAGTGCAGCCGGCCGGGCAGGGCGGCAGCGTCGCGGCTGCCGGGGCCGCCGCTCAGCACCGCGACGGCGCTGCCGTTCCAGATGCTGCCGCGGGCGTCGGCGAGCAGCAGGCGCTGGCCGCTGGCCGTGGCCAGCGCGCCGGCCAGCCAGCTCGCCGGCGCGAACGCGACCAGCGCCGCCGCGCCGCCGAGCAGCGCGCCGGCCGCGGCCCAGCGCCGCGCGCCGGCCCGCGGCCGCGAGGCAGGGGCCGGCGGGCTCATCCGGCGTCCCCGAGCGCGACGACGATGCTGCCGCTGTAGCCGCCCGCGCCGCGTGTCAGCGTCGCCTCGACCGGGCGGGCGCGGGCGCCGGAGCGCACCTCGGCCAGCCAGGCCTGCAGCTCGGCGGCGTCGGCGTTGTCCAGCGTCAGCACCGCACGCTCGCCCTGCAGCGCCAGGCGGCCGCGCGGCCCCAGGCGCTGGCTGGCGGCGCGCAGCGCGGCGGCGGCCTGCTCGGCGTTGACCGGCGGCGCGTTGCGCAGCTCGCGGGCCTCGGCGGCCAGCCGGCCCATGGCCTGCAGCTCGACGTCAAGCGCCTCCAGCTTGGCCGGCGCGGCCGACAAGGTGCGCCAGGCCGGTTGCACCGCCACGGCGAAGACGAGGTAGAGCACGACGACGGCGGCGGCCGTGGCGACGAGCAGGCGTTCGCGCGGCGCCAGCCGCGTCCACCAGGCGTTCAGCGGGGCCCGGCGGGCCGCGTCCTGAGGGTGTTTCATGCGGCCGCTCCGTTGCCGCGGCTGACGGTGATGCGGCCGTCGGCGAGTTCGGCGGCATAACCCGCGGGGCGCAGCCGGTCGCGGAAGGCGGCGATCTCCGGCGGGCTCCAGCCGGTGGCGCCCAGCGTCAGCCGGCCGGGTTCGTAGCGCAGCGTCTGCGCCGGGCCCTGGCCTTCGGGCCAGGCGGCGGCGGCGGCGCCGATCAGGGCCTCGAGGTCGCCGTCGCCGGCCCGGCCGGCGGCCGCGCGCAGGCGCTCGGTCTCGCGGCGCATCTGCAGCGGCGCGTCGATCACGGCGCGCACGCCGGGGAAGCTCTGCTGCAGCAGCGCGGTCATCGCGGCCTGCCGTTCGTCGATGGCGCGGCGCTGCTGCCAGGCCATCGCGTTCAGGCCGACGAGCTGCACCGCGACCAGCGCGCCCAGGCCCCAGCGCACCGGGCGCCACTCGGGCGCCAGCAGGCGCTGGGCGGTGTCGCGCAGCACGCGCAGGCCGCGGCGCCGCGGCGCCAGCTCGAACTGGCGCAGGTTCCACGCCGAGCGCGCCGCGTCCAGCGCACGGGCGGCCTCGGCGATCACGGCCACCGGCTGGCCGAGAAAACGTTCGGCGGCGGCCGCCGCCGCCGGGGTCGCGGTCCAGCGCAGGGCCTGCACGTCGGCCGGCAGCAGCGCGCGCGCCAGCGTGCCGTCGGTGCGCAGCCGGGTGATGCCGTCCTCGCGCACCAGCGTCAGCCAGGGGGCGGCGTCGTCGGCGGCGCCCTCGGGCAGCGCGAAGTGGCCGCCCGGCGTGCCGGGCACGACGGCCGGCACGACGCGGTCGACGGCGACGCCGGCGGCCTCGAGATCGGCCACGACGCCGGCCAGCCAGCCGCGGTGCACCACGGCGACCCAGGCCTCGGCGCCGGCGGTGGCCTGCGGCGGCAGCGCGAAGTGCAGCGCGTCCTCGTCGTCGAGCAGCGCTTCCTCGAGCAGGCCGGCGAGCGCGGCGCGCAGCCGCGCCGGCGGCGCCTTGGGCAGCGTGATGCGCTGCCAGGCGACGTCGCCGTCGGCGAGCAGCACGACGACGCTGTCCGCGCGCGGCAGCAGCGCCGGGGCGGCGCGGCCCGAGGAGCCGACGGCCAGGCCGTCGGGGCTGAAGACGTAGTCGATCTCGGCGGGCGCGCGTGCGGGCGCCGGCTCGTCCGCCGAGCGCGATGCCAGGCGCTGCCGGGCGGGGATCTGGAGCACGAGGACGGCCATGAGGGTCTATTGTGGCGGGCTCACTGTGTCCCGATGTGAAGCGGACGGCGCTCGCGGCGCAGCGTCACGACGTCGCGGCCGCGGTCGGCGCCGCGGCGCTCGACCAGCGACTCCTCCTCGACGATGCGCTCGTCCAGGCGCAGCCGGCCGCGCACCTCGAAGAACGAGCTGCGCACCGAGATCCGGCTCTCGTCGTCGGCGCGTGCGCCCTGCGGCAGCAGCGCCTGCACCGCGGCCAGCGAGTCGAAGGGGCTGCGCTGGCGCGTCTGCACCAGGCGCTCGGCGCTGCCCAGGTCCAGGCCGTCGATGGCCGCCACCAGCACCTCGCGCGGCGCGGTGTTGGCGTTGACCGGCGTCGGCGTCGGCAGTAGCGTCACGTAGGGCTGCAGCCGGGCGACGGTGGCCGCGTCCAGGCCCAGCCAGGCGAGGTCGGCCGGGCGCGACGGCGCCAGCGGCGCGTCGGTGGCCTCGGTGCCGCTGCGCGCCGCCCAGGCCGCGGCCAGCCCCTGCGCCAGCCGCGACGCGGTGTCGGTGGGCGTGCCGGCGGCCTCGCACAGGCGCTGCAGCGCCTTCAGCTCCTGCGGCGAAATCTTGCCCTCCGAGTCGACGACGTTGCGCAGGTTGTACTTCGCCTGGGCGTCCGAGATCGCCCCCGAGATGAAGGCCTCCGGGGCGGCGGCGTCGGTGTTGTCGCGGTCGGCGGCGAGGAAGCTCGACAGCCGGGCCTCGGCCAGCGGTGTCGCCCAGGGCTCGCCGAGGTGGTCGATGCTGCCGGTGCGGGCGTCCTCGCGCAGGATCAGGCGCGCCCAGTCGAGCAAGGCGTCGAGGATCCAGCCGGCCTGCACCGCGCCGCGTTCGGCGGCCTCGATGTGCACCGCGCGCGTCTGCTGCCAGGCCATGCCGGCGGCCAGCGTCGCCACCAGCGTCAGGATCAGCATCGCCAGCAGCAGCGCCGCGCCACGCTGGCGCCGGGGCGCGCGCCTCACGAGCCGCCTCCGGGCAGCAGCACCAGGTCGCGCGTGAGGCGGCCGGCGGCGGTGTCGAGCACCAGGCGCACGGCGTCGGGCAGGTCCTCGCCGCCGTTGCCGTCGCCGGTGCCGGCGCTGGACTGGGCGTTGGACCAGGCGTTGCCGCGGTAGTAGTAGAGCTGCCAGTCGGCGACGCCGTCGAGCAGCCGCACCTGCTGCGGCTCGGTGCCCAGCAGCTGCTGGCTGCGCAGCCAGGCTTGCTGCAGCGGCTGCAGCCGTGTCGTCGCCGGGCTCGCCCAGCGCTGCCAGACGCCGTCGGCCAGCGTCCAGACGACGACCGCCACGCCGCCGTCGACGCGCCGCGTCAGGCGCAGGTGGCGGCCGTCGAACTGCAGCACCGGCGCGGCGCCGGTGTCCTGCAGCGACTGCAGGTCCTGCTGCCACTGCGACAGGATGGTGTTCAGCCGCGCCGTGCGGTCCACCGCCTGGGTGGTGGCGTCGCGCGTGCGCACCATGCCGTCGATGCCGCGCCAGGCCAGGCCGGCGAGCACGGCCATGATCGCCAGCGCGACCAGCACCTCGACGAGCGTGAAGCCGTGCGTGCGGCGGGCGGGGGAGCTCACGTCAGTAGCGCGAGACGACGGTCGACAGCGTCAGCAGCGGGCGGCCCTCGTCGTCGCTGACGCGGGCATCGACGCGGCGGAAGTTCGGGTTCGGCGTCGGCCGCGTCTGCACCACGCCGCGGTAGCGGCGGCCGAGCTGCTCGCACTCGAAGTCGGCGTCGCCGACGCCGGGCAGCTGACGCGCCAGGCGCAGCGCGGCGAGGCGGTTCTCGGCGCACCACTGCGCGGCGCTGACGTCGGCCAGGCGCTGCGCGTTGTCGGTCAGCGCGCCGCCGGCACGCAGCCCCGCGGCCAGCGCGACGGCGACGATGGCCACCGCGACCAGCACCTCGATCAGCGTGAAGCCGCGCGTGCGTCTCATGGCGCCTCGGCCTGCGGCACGACGGCGAAGGCCGACAGGCCGTCGCTGGCGACCTCCAGCCGGCGGTCGTCCAGCCGCAGCACGATGCGCTGCGGCGGCAGGATGGCCTCGGGGCCGAGCACCACCTGGTTGCCGCCGACGACCTGGGCGCTGACCTCGGCGTCGAGCCAGCGTGTCGGCAGCGCCTGGCCCGACGGCAGCCCGGCGAAGACGAAGGGATCGCGCTGCGGGTCGTTCGTCGGGATCCAGGCCACCGCCAGGCGGCCGGTGCGCGCCTCGGTGCGCGCCGTCTCCAGCAGCGTGGCCAGGCGCGCGGCGTCGACCTCGAGCCGGGTGCCGGCCGGGTCGCGCATCGCCAGCGTGGCCAGGCCGATGCCGATGGCGACGATGGCCATCACGACCATCACCTCGATCAGCGTGAAGCCGCGCCGGCGACGGTGCAGGCGCCTGCTACTGCCAGGAGCCGACGTCGGCATCGTTGCCTTCGCCGCCGGCCTGCCCGTCGGCGCCGTAGCTGAAGACGTCGATCTCGCCCTTCACGCCCGGGTTCAGGTACTGGTACGGGTGGCCCCAGGGGTCGTTGGGCAGCTTGTCGAGGTAGGGCTTCCAGTTCGGCGGCACCGGGTTCGTGGCCGGCTTGCGCACCAGCGCGTCCAGGCCCTGCTCGGTGCTCGGGTAACGCAGGTTGTCGAGCTTGTAGAGCTTGAGCGACTGCATCAGGTTGTGGATGTCGGTGCGGGCGGCGGTCACGCGGGCGTCATCGGCACGGTTGAGAACGTTGGGCACGATGAGCGCCGCCAGCACGCCGAGGATCACCAGCACGACCATCAGCTCGATCAGCGTGAAGCCTCGGCGGCGCGAGCGGGAGAGGGGCATCATGAGGGGCGGAAGGCGAAGCCTGGCAGAGGGTGCGGTCAATCATAATCGGCGCATGACGACACGTTGGTGGGCGTTCGGTGTCTGGGCCGTGGCGGCCGCGAGCGCCGTCTACTGGGCCTTGCAGCTCGTGAAGCCGGCGCCGGCGACGCCGCCGCAGGCGAGCGTCGTGGCCGCCGCCGGCGCGATGCGCGGCGACCCGTCGCGCGTGCTCGGCAGCGATGCCGGCGTGCCCGCCGAGTCACCCGAGAGTTCGCGTTTCGAGCTGCTCGGTGTCGTCGCCTCGCGCAGTGCCGAGCTCGACGGCGTCGCCCTGATCGCCGTCGACGGCAAGGCGCCCAAGGCCTTCCGCGTCGGGGCGGCCGTCGACGGCGACACCGTCGTGCAGTCGGTGCGCCAGCGCGAGGTGCTGCTCGGCCCGCGCGGCGGCAGCACCACCGTCGCGCTGGATCTGTCGGCACCGCCGCCGGCGAGCACCGGGCGCCTGCCCGCGCCCGGCGCGGCCGTGCCGGCGGCGCGGGCAGTGCCCGGCGGCGTGCCGTCGCTGGGTTCGGCCGCCCGGCCCGTGCGGCCGCCGCCCGGCACCCGGCCGCAGCCCGATCAGAACCTCGACGAGTCGGTCGAGGCCGAGATCCAGGCCGAGTGAACGCCGCGGCGGCCGGCCGCGGGGCCCCGGTTCGCGGGGTTCAGAACCCCAGGGTCGAGGGGAATCCGTCGTCGTCGTCGTCGAACGAGCCCGGGCGCGTCGGCCCGGCGTCCTCGCCTTCGGCGACCTCGGTCAGCAGCGCCGCGGCGCTGCGCACCAGCGGCCAGCCGAGCACGGCACCGGTGCCGTCCAGGCCGTCGAGGCCCAGGTCGGGCAGCGGCGCGGCGCGCAGGTGCTTGTGCACCAGGTCCAGGCCGCGGTGCTCGCGGCTGCGGCTGAAGACGCAGTAGTCGGTGACCGGCGGCGCGATGCGCGCGGCCATCGCCAGCGCGGCGCAGGCGGCCAGGCCGTCGATCATCAGCAGCTGGCGCTTGCTGGCCGCCATCAGCATCACGCCGACCATCACCGCGACCTCGAAGCCGCCGAGCGCGGCCAGCAGCTCCACCGGCTCGGCGACGTCGCGGTGGCGGGCCAGCGCCGCCTGGGCGACGGCGAGCTGGTGGGCGAGCTCCTCGGGCGCCATGCCCGGCCCGGTTTCCAGCAGCGCGCGCAGCGGCAGCTCGGTGATGCGCGACAGCAGCAGTGCCGCGCTCTCCTGCGAACCGACGCCCAGGCCGGCGCAGATCGCCAGGTTGCCGCGCAGCTGGTCGCCGATCTCCATGCCGGCGCGCATCGCTGCGTGGGCCTGGGCGACCGACATTGCCGCGGCGACGCGCGGGTTGCGCGTGCCGTGCGCGATCTTGCGCGCCAGCAGGCGTTCGTGCGCCGGCAGCGTCTCGGCGACGCCGCAGTCGACGACCGTCAGCGCCAGCCCGCCGGCGCGTGCGAAGACCGCCAGCGGCAGCCGCCCGGCGAGCAGGCGGCGCACGAGCTCGTCGGTGGTGTAGCGCAGCGCGCCGTGCAGGCCGTCGACCGCCAGGCCGTGGTCGGCGGCGAAGACCAGCAGCTGCGGCTCGTGGAAACGCGGCTTCAGCGAGCCCTGCATCAGGCCGATGCGCAGCGCCAGCGGTTCGAGTTCGCCGAGGCTGCCACTGTCGTCGTTGCGGCGCGCGAGCTTGTCGCGCAGCGCGCGTTCCAGCGGCGGGTCGGCGGTCGGCGCGACGAGGGATCGGCTGTGGTCCATGGGCGTCGCGCCGGGGTCGTCAGCGCAGGAACAGGCGGTAGACCGGGTTGTCGGTCTCTTCGACGCAGGGGTAGGCCAGCGTCTGCAGGAAGCGGCCGAACTCCTCGTCCTCGCCGGCCGGCACCTGCATGCCGACGAGGATGCGGCCGTAGTCGGCGCCCTGGTTGCGGTAGTGGAACAGGCTGATGTTCCAGTCCGGGTGCAGGCCGTCGAGGAACCGCATCAGCGCGCCCGGGCGCTCGGGGAAGACGAAGCGGAACAGGCGTTCGTCGTGCGCGAGTTCGCTGCGCCCGCCGACCATGTGGCGCACGTGCTCCTTGGCGAGCTCGTCGTCGGTGAGGTCGACGGTGGGGAAGCCGTGGCGCTCGAAGTTGGCGGCGATGCGTGCCGCCTCGTCGTGGCGCGCGATCGCCACGCCGACGAAGACGTGGGCCTGGCGCGCGTCGCTGATGCGGTAGTTGAACTCGGTCACCGCGCGCGGGCCGATCAGGCTGCAGAAGCGGCGGAACGAGCCGCGCTCCTCGGGGATCGTGACCGCGAACAGCGCCTCGCGCTGCTCGCCGAGTTCGGCCCGCTCGGCGACGAAGCGCAGGCGGTCGAAGTTCATGTTCGCGCCGCAGGTGATCGAGACGAAGGTCTTGCCCTTCAGCCTGTGCTCGTGCACGTACTGCTTGATCGCCGCGACGCCCAGCGCGCCGGCGGGCTCGACGATGCTGCGCGTGTCCTGGAAGACGTCCTTGATCGCGGCGCAGACGGCGTCGGTGTCGACGACGACGAAGTCGTCGACCAGCGCGCTGGCGACGCGGAAGGTCTCCTCGCCGACGAGCTTGACCGCGGTGCCGTCGGAGAACAGGCCGACGTCGTCCAGCGTGACGCGGTGGCCGGCGCGCACCGAACGCAGCATCGCGTCGCTGTCGGCGGTCTGCACGCCGATGACCTTGATCTCCGGGCGCACCGCCTTCAGGTAGGCCGCGACACCCGAGATCAGGCCGCCGCCGCCGATGGCGACGAAGACCGCGTCGATCGGGCCCTGGTGCTGGCGCAGGATCTCCATCGCGATCGTGCCCTGGCCGGCGATGACGTCGGGGTCGTCGAACGGGTGCACGAAGGTCAGGCCCTGCTCGGCCTGCAGCCCGACGGCGTGGGCGTAGGCGTCGGAGTAGCTGTCGCCGTGCAGCACGACCTCGCCGCCGAGTGCGGCCACCGCGTCGACCTTCAGCCGCGGCGTCGTCACCGGCATCACGACGACGGCGCGGCAGCCGAGCTTGCGTGCCGACAGCGCGACGCCCTGGGCGTGGTTGCCGGCCGAGGCGCAGATGACGCCGCGCGCCAGCGCCTCGGGCGCCAGGTGGGCCATCTTGTTGTAGGCGCCGCGCAGCTTGAAGCTGAACACCGGCTGGCGGTCCTCGCGCTTGAGCAGCACCGTGTTGGCGAGGCGGCGCGACAGGCTCTTGGCCGGCGTCAGCGGCGACTCGACGGCGACGTCGTAGACGCGGGCGGTGAGGATCTTCTTCAGGTAGCCGGCCGCGATGCTCGCGACGTCGGTTTCGGCAGCGGACATCGGGACGGCGGGCAGACGGGGTGCGCGCATAACCGGGGGAGGGGCCGCATCATACGACGCGGGCCGGCGGCGCCTGCCGGAAGAAAAGAAGCCCGGGACCTTGCGGCCCCGGGCCTGAATCCACCATTGGAGGAGGTGGAGGAGACAACCGGTGGGTCGGAGGCAAGACGCCGTCAACGACCGATGGAAGCCAGTCTACCACCGCCTTGCTGCGGTGCAATATCCTGACTGGCCTGCTGGCCGACCTGCCGCAAGCCTCGGCGACGCCTGCGCCGGACCTGCGCACAATGCACGCCTTTTCGCGCCGCTCACGGAGTTTCACGCCATGGAATGCACGATCAACTGGATCCCGGCCTCGGGCATGGGCTTCGTCGCCGAGACCGGCAGCGGCCATCTGCTGACCATGGACGGCGCGCCCGACGGCGGCGGCCGCAACCTCGCCCCGCGGCCGATGGAGACGCTGCTGGCCGGTGCCGGCGGCTGCACCGCCTACGACGTCGTGCTGATCCTCAAGCGCGGCCGCCACGACGTGCGCGGCTGCCAGGTCAAGCTGCAGGCCGAACGTGCCGCCACCGACCCGAAGGTGTTCACGAAGATCCACCTGCACTTCGTCGTCACCGGCCGCGGCCTGCCGGCGCAGGCGGTGGAGCGCGCGATCGCGCTGTCGCACGAGAAGTACTGCTCGGCGACGATCATGCTGGCGCGCACGGCCGAGATCACGACCGGCTACGAGATCGTCGAGGGCTGATCAGATGCGGTGCGCGGTGACGGTCATCACCTTGGCCGCCGCGCGCATCGCCAGCCGCACCGGCATCGGCAGCGCGATGCCGCCGGCGTCCTCGGCGCCGTCGGCGTGGCGGCGTTCGTCGTCCTTCATCTGCTCGACGATGGCGCGCGAACGTTCGTCGCCCGCCGGCAGCCGGTCGAGGTGGCCGGCGAGGTGCTGCTCGACCTGACGCTCGGTCTCGACGACGAAGCCCAGGCTGACGCGGTCGCCCAGGCGCCCGGCGGCCAGGCCGATGGCGAAGGCGCCGGCGTACCACAGCGGGTTCAGCAGGCTGGGGCGGTCGCCGAGCTCGTCCAGCCGCTGCTGCGTCCAGGCGAGGTGGTCGATCTCCTCGCGCGCCGCGGCCGCCATCTGCTCGCGCAGCTCGGGGCTGCGCGCGGTCAGCGCCTGGGCCTGGTACAGCGCCTGGGCGCAGACCTCGCCGACGTGGTTCACGCGCATCAGCGCCGCCGACAGGCTGCGTTCGTCCTCGGCCGGCGGTTCGGCGTCGGCGCGCGCCGGGCCGGCAGGGTTGGGGCGGCCGGCGTGCACGGCGCCGGACAGGGTGCGCAGCGCGTTGTCGGCGCTGACGAGAAGGCGGTCGACGGTGCTCATGCGGTGCAGCATAGCGCCGGCCACGGGGCGCTGCTGACCACCCGGCCCCGGGGGCGCGCGGGTCGGCATGAGGTCTTTGCGCTTTGCCCGGGCACGGGTTTTGCGCATCATCGCGAGCTTTTGCCGCGTGCACCCGCCGCCCTCGATGCTCGTCTTCGTCCTCCGCCGGCTCGCCCAGGCCCTCGTCGTGATGCTGGCGGTGGCGTTCATCGCCTTCATGCTGTTCCAGTACGTCGGCGACCCGGTGCTCAACCTGCTGGGCCAGGACGCGACGCAGGAGCAGCGTGCCCAGTTGCGCCGTGACCTCGGGCTGGACCAGGGCTTCCTGGTGCAGTTCGGCCACTTCGTCGCCAATGCCTTGCAGGGCGAGTTCGGCCTCAGCCTGCGCCAGGGGCGCCAGGTCTCGGCGCTGATCGCCGAACGTTTCCCGGCGACGCTGGAGCTGTCGCTGGTGGCGGCGCTGCTGGCGCTGGTGCTGGGCATCCCGCTGGGCGTCTACGCGGCGCTGCGCCGCGGCAGCGCCGGCGCGCAGCTGGTGATGACGCTGTCGCTGCTGGGCGTGTCGCTGCCGACCTTCCTGATCGGCATCCTGCTGATCCTGGTCTTCGCGGTGCAGCTGCACTGGCTGCCGAGCTTCGGCCGCGGCGAGGTCGTCGCGCTGGGCGGCTGGACGACCGGGCTGCTGACCGCCGACGGCCTGAAGCACCTGGTGCTGCCGGCGGTGACGCTGTCGGTGTTCCAGCTGGCGCTGATCCTGCGCCTGGTGCGCGCCGAGATGCTGGAGGTGCTGCGCAGCGACTACATCAAGTTCGCGCGCGCTCGCGGCCTCAGCGACCGCGCGGTGCACTTCGGCCATGCGCTGAAAAACACGCTGGTGCCGGTGATCACGATCACCGGGCTGCAGCTGGGCTCGCTGATCGCCTTCGCGATCATCACCGAGACCGTCTTCCAGTGGCCCGGCATGGGGCTGCTGTTCATCCAGGCGGTGCAGTTCGCCGACATCCCGGTGATGGCGGCCTATCTCTGCCTGATCGCGCTGATCTTCGTGCTGATCAACCTCGTCGTCGACCTGCTGTACTTCGTCGTCGACCCGCGGCTGCGCATCGAGCGCAGCGCCGCCGCCCACTGAGCCCCCGCGATGGCGCCCGTTCCCGACACCTCCCTGCCCAGGCCGCCCGGCCGCCTGGCACGTTTTCTCGACGGCGACGTCTGGCACAGCTTCAAGCGCTCGCCGACGGCGATCCTGGCGGCCGTCATCGCCGCGGTCTGCGTGTTCTGCGCGCTGTTCGCCGGCTGGGTCTCGCCGCACGACCCCTTCGACCTGGCGACGCTGGACCTGATGGACTCGCGCCTGCCGCCGGCCTGGATCGACGGCGGCAGCACGAAGTACCTGCTGGGCACCGACGACCAGGGCCGCGACATCCTGTCGGCGCTGATGTACGGGGCGCGCATCTCGCTGCTCGTCGGGCTGGCTTCGGTGGCGCTGTCGGTGGTGCTGGGCGTGGGCCTCGGGCTGCTGGCCGGCTTCGTCGGCGGCCGCACCGACGCCTTCATCATGCGCGTCTGCGACGTCATGCTGTCCTTCCCGGCGATCCTCGTCGCGCTGTTGATCGACGGCGTCGGCCGGGCGCTGTTCCCGCAGGCCCACGAGACGCTGGCCTTCGGCGTGCTGATCCTGGCGATCGCGCTGACCGGCTGGGTGCAGTACGCACGCACGGTGCGCGGCTCGACGATGGTCGAACGCCAGAAGGAGTACGTGCAGGCGGCGCGCATCATCGGCGTGCCGTCGCTGCGCATCATGCGCCGCCACGTGCTGCCCAACGTGATGGGGCCGGTGCTGGTGCTGGCGACGATCCAGGTCGCCACCGCCATCCTCACCGAGGCGACGCTGTCCTTCCTCGGCGTCGGCGTGCCGCCGACCTCGCCGTCGCTGGGCACGCTGATCCGCGTCGGCAACGACTTCCTGTTCTCCGGCGAATGGTGGATCACGATCTTCCCGGGCGTGATGCTGGTGCTGATCGCGCTGTCGGTGAACCTGCTCGGCGACTGGCTGCGCGACGCGCTGAACCCGAGGCTGCGCTGATGGACGCTCCGCTGCTCGAAGTCCGGCACCTCGCCGTCGAGTTCCCCACGCGCCGCGGCACGCTGCGCGCGCTGGACGACATCTCCTTCGACATCCGCGCCGGCGAGATCCTCGGCGTCGTCGGCGAGTCCGGCGCCGGCAAGTCGCTGACCGGCGCGGCCATCATCGGCCTGCTGGAGCCGCCGGGGCGCATCGCCGGCGGCGAGATCCGCCTCGAAGGACGGCGCATCGACGACCTGCCGCCCGAGGCGATGCGCCGGCTGCGCGGGCGCTCGATCGGCGCCGTCTTCCAGGACCCGCTGACCTCGCTGAACCCGCTGTACACGGTGGGCCGCCAGCTCGTCGAGACGATCCGCACCCATCTGCCGGTGTCTGCCGAGGAGGCGAGGGCGCGGGCGATCCGGCTGCTGGAGGAAACCGGCATCCCGGCGGCACGCGAGCGTTTCGACCACTACCCGCACCAGTTCTCCGGCGGCATGCGCCAGCGGGTCGTCATCGCGCTGGCGCTGGCCGCCGAGCCCAAGCTGATCGTCGCCGACGAGCCGACGACGGCGCTGGACGTGTCGATCCAGGCCCAGATCATCACCCTGCTCAAGCGCGTCTGCCGCGAACACGGCGCGGCGGTGATGCTGGTCACGCACGACATGGGCGTCATCGCCGAGACCTGCGACCGCGTCGCCGTGATGTACGCCGGCCGCATCGCCGAGATCGGCCCGGTGGCCGAGGTCATCCACCGCGCGCGCCATCCGTACACGGCCGGGCTGATGGGCTCGATCCCGGCGATGGACGGCGAGCGCGAACGCCTGGCGCAGATCGACGGTGCGATGCCGCGGCTGGGCGCGATCCCGGCCGGCTGCGCCTTCCACCCGCGCTGCGGACACACGTTTGCACGCTGCCGCAGCGAACGCCCCGAGTTGATGGCGGCCGGCACGACCCGCGCCGCCTGCTGGCGGGTCGGCGCCGACCAGGAGGCGGCGGCATGACGGCGCTGGTGCAGGTGCGCGACCTGGCCAAACGGTTCGACGTCTCGCCGCCGTGGCTGGAGCGTGTCGTCGGCGGCAAGCCGCGTCAGGTGGTGCATGCCGTGGACGGCGTGTCCTTCGACATCGAACGCGGCACGACGCTGGCGCTGGTCGGCGAGTCGGGCTGCGGCAAGAGCACGGTGGCGCGGCTGCTGGTCGGGCTGTACGCGCCCAGCGCCGGCACGCTGCAGTTCGACGGCCGGCCGCTGGACGCCGCGGCGCGGCAGCGGCTGCAGATGATCTTCCAGGACCCGTACGCCAGCCTCAACCCGCGCTGGACGGTGCAGGACATCGTCGCCGAGCCGCTGGTCGAGCGCCGGCTGGCACGCGGCGCCGAGCTGCAGGCGCGTGTCGCGGCGCTGCTGCAGTCGGTCGGGCTGGCGGTGGCCGACGGCGTGAAGTATCCGCACCAGTTCTCCGGCGGCCAGCGCCAGCGCATCTCGATCGCGCGTGCGCTGGCCACCGAGCCCGAGTTCCTGGTCTGCGACGAGCCGACCTCGGCGCTGGACGTCTCGGTGCAGGCCCAGGTGCTGAACCTGATGAAGGACCTGCAGCGCGAGCGCGGGCTGACCTATCTGTTCATCTCGCACAACCTGGCCGTCGTGCGCCACGTGGCCGACGCGGTCGGCGTGATGTACCTGGGGCGGCTGGTCGAGCAGGCGCCCAAGCGGGCGCTGTTCGCGGCGCCGCGCCACCCGTACACGCGGCTGCTGCTCGACGCGATCCCCGACGTCGCGATGAGCGGCCGTGCGCGCACGCCGGTGCGCGGCGAGGTGCCCAACCCGCTGGCGCCGCCGACCGGCTGCGCCTTCCACCCGCGCTGCCCGCACGCCGCGTCGCGCTGCGCCGTCGAACGGCCGCTGTTGCGCGACGACGGCCGCGGCGGCCGCACGGCCTGCCACGCGGTGGAAGAGGGGCGGATCTAGGCGAGCAGGCGTTCGAGCGCGAACAGCGCCCGGGCGTCCTCGCGTTCGCGCACGACGTGCACGGCGTCGCCGTCGAGCAGGATCTCGGCGGCGCGCGGGCGGCTGTTGTAGTTGCCGGCCATCGCCATGCCGTAGGCGCCGGCGGACAGCACGGCGACGATGTCGCCCGGCGCGACGGCCAGCCTGCGGTCGCGGCCCAGCCAGTCGCCCGATTCGCAGACCGGGCCGACGACGTCCCAGGTGGCGGCCACGGTGCCGGCGCCGGGACGGCAGGGCTCGATCGCCATCCAGGCCTCGTACATCGCCGGGCGCACGAGGTCGTTCATCGCCGCGTCGACGATGCAGAAGTTCTTCGTCTCGCCGGGCTTCAGGTACTGCACCTCGGCCAGCAGCACGCCGGCGTTGCCGACCAGCGAGCGCCCGGGCTCGACGAGCAACTGGCGGTGGCCGTGGCCGCGTGCGCGCATCAGGTCCGCGAGGCCGCGCACCAGCGTCTCGGGCGAGGGCGGCGCCTCGTCGGTGTAGGTGATGCCCAGGCCGCCGCCGACGTCGACGTGGGCCAGCGCGATGCCTTCGGCCTCGACCGCTTCGACGAGGTCGAGCACGCGGCCGAGCGCGTCGAGATAGGGTTCGAGCTGCGTGATCTGCGAGCCGATGTGGCAGTCGATGCCGACGACCTGCAGCGACGGCAGCGAGGCGGCGCGGCGGTAGACGGCCAGCGCCTCGTCGTGCGGGATGCCGAACTTGTTGTCCTTCAGCCCGGTCGAGATGTAGGGGTGGGTGCCGGCGTCGACGTCGGGGTTGACGCGCAGGCTGACCGGCGCGCGCCGGCCCATCGCCGCGGCGACCTCGGCCAGGCGTTCCAGCTCGCCCAGGCTCTCGACGTTGAAGCAGTGCACGCCGACCTCGAGCGCGCGGCGCATCTCGGCGGCGGTCTTGCCGACGCCGGAGAACACGATCTTCGACGGCTCGGCGCCGGCGGCCAGCACACGCTCCAGCTCGCCGCCGGAGACGATGTCGAAGCCGCAGCCGGCGCGTGCGAAGGTCTGCAGCACGGCGAGGTTGGAGTTGGCCTTGATCGCGTAGCAGATCAGGTGCGGCAGGCCCTCGAGCGCACGCTGGTAGCCGGCGAGCGCGTCGAGCATCGCCGTGCGCGAGTAGACGTACAGCGGCGTGCCGTGGCGGCGCGCCAGGTCGGCCAGCGAATGGCCTTCCAGCCGCAGCTCGCCGTCGGCGTCGCGCGCCAGGTGGGGGTGGCCGGGCAGCGTCACTTCGCCGCTCCCGACGCCGCGCCGGCGGGCGCCGGCAGCTTCAGCGGGCCCTTCTGGCCGCATCCGGCCGTCAGGGTCAGGGCGAGGGCCGCCACGAGCGCCGCGGCGCCGCGCACTACACTGTTTCGGGAGAGTTGACGCATTTCAGGAAGATTCTATGAGCACGGTCCTGACCGACGCCGAGTACCACCGCCTGGCGCAGGAGGCGCTGGCACGCATCGAGGCCACCGCCGACCGGCTGCTGCAGCAGGACGTCGTCGACATCGACACCACGCGCACCGGCGGTCTGCTGGAGCTGTCCTTCCCGAACGGCAGCAAGATCGTCGTCAACACCCAGCCGCCGCTGCAGGAGCTGTGGCTGGCCGCGCGTGGCGGCGGCTTCCACTACCGCTGGGTCGACGGCCGCTGGGCCGACACGCGCGACGGCAGCGAGTTCTTCGAGGCGCTGAGCCGGCACGCCAGCACCCAGGCCGGCAAGCCGATCGTGTTCTGAAGCGTGCGCCGGCGCGAGCCGGCGTTCAGCGCTTGAACAGGTCGAGGATCGTGCTGCGTTCCTCGTTTGTCGGCGCCTGCGGCACGGCGTCGCTCAGGCCGACGCTGGAGACGCCGGCGCCGTCGCGGTACTCCTCGTACATCCAGACGCCCTCGTGCTGGACGACGCCCGCCGGCGGCAGCGGCTCGAACACCGGCACGCCGCGCAGCGCGGTCTGCATGTACTCGATCCACACCGGCAGCGCGCGGCCGCCGCCGGTTTCGCGGTCGCCGAGCTTCCTCGGCGTGTCGTAGCCGATCCAGACCACCGCGACCTGCGTCGGCTGGTAACCGGCGAACCAGGCGTCCATCGAGTCGTTGGTCGTGCCGGTCTTGCCGTACAGGTCGGGCCGCTTCAGCGTCGCCTGCGCGCGTGCAGCGGTGCCGGCGCGCGCGACGTTCTGCAGCAGCGAGCCCATCACGAAGGCGTTGCGCTCGTCGAGCACACGCATGCTCTCGTCGCGCGGCTTGAGCTGGGTCTCCTGCAGCACGCGGCCCTTGACGTCGGTGATCCGGGTGATCATCACCGGCGTGACGCGGTAGCCGCCGTTGGCGAAGACGCCGTAGGCGGTGGCCATCTGCAGCGGCGTCACCGAGCCGGCGCCCAGCGCCATCGTCAGATAGGCCGGATGCCGCTCGGGCTCGAAACCGAAACGCGTGATCCATTCCTGGGCGAACGGCGCGCCCACCGACTGCAGCACCCGGATCGAGACCATGTTCTTGGACTTGGCTAGCGCCGCCTGCAGCGTCATCGGGCCCTCGAACTTGCCGTCGTAGTTCTTCGGCTCCCAGGGCTGGCTGCCGGTGACGGTGGCGTCGAAGAACAGCGGCGCGTCGTTGACCACGGTCGCCGGCGTGAAGCCCTTTTCCAGCGCCGCCGAGTAGATGAAGGGCTTGAACGACGAGCCCGGCTGGCGCCAGGCCTGGGTCACGTGGTTGAACTTGTTCTTGCCGAAGTCGAAGCCGCCGACCATCGCCTGCAGCGCACCGGTGCGCGGGTCCAGCGCGACGAAGGCGCCCTCGACCTCCGGCAGCTGGGTCAGCGTCCAGTTGCCCTTGGCGTCCTGCATCGCACGCACCACGGCGCCGCGGCGGATCTGGGTCTTGGGCCCGGCCTTCTCCGACAGCCCGGAGGTGACCGGCTTCAGGCCGTCGCCGGTGACGGTGATCGTGTCGCCGGACTGCAGCATCGCGACGACCTTGCGCGGCGCGGCCTCGAGCACCACGGCGCTGCGCAGGTCGTCGTTGTCGGGGTGGTCGGCGAGCGCCTCGGCGACACGCGCGTCGACCTGCGCCGGATCGCCCGGCAGGTCGATGTAGGCCTCGGGGCCGCGGTAGACGCGCCTGAGCTCGTAATCCATCAGGCCGCGGCGCAGCGCGCGGTAGGCGGCCATCTGCTGCCGGGAGTCGATCGTCACCCAGGCGTTCAGGCCGCGGGTGTAGGTCTCCTCGCCGTACTGGGCGAAGATCAGCTGGCGCACCTGCTCGGCGACGAACTCGGCATGCACCGCGATGTCGCTGGGTACGCGGTAGTGCAGCTTCTGCTCCAGCGCGGCGTCGTGTTCGGCCTCGGTGATGAAGCCGTTCTCGAACATGCGCTCGATGATGTAGCGCTGGCGCAGCTCGGCGCGCTTGGGGTTGGCGATCGGGTTGTAGGCCGATGGCGCCTTGGGCAGGCCGGCGAGCATCGCCGCCTCGGCCACCGTCACGTCGGCGAGCTTCTTGCCGAAGTAGATCTCCGCGGCCGCGGCGAACCCGTTGGCGCGCTGGCCGAGGTAGATCTGGTTCATGTAGGCCTCGAGGATCTGGTCCTTCGAGAGCTGGCGCTCGATCTTCAGCGCCAGCAGGATCTCGTAGATCTTGCGCGTGAAGGTCTTCTCGGTCGACAGGTAGAAGTTGCGCGCCACCTGCATCGTGATCGTCGACGCGCCCTGGCTGCGTGCGTCGCGCAGGTTCTCGATCGCCGCGCGGGCCACGCCCTTGTAGTCGACGCCGCCGTGTTCGTAGAAGCGTGCGTCCTCGGCGGCGAGCACCGCGTTCTTCATCACCTGCGGGATCTGCGCGATCGGCGTGAAGTTGCGCCGCTCCTCGCCGAACTCGCCGAGCAGCACGCCGTCGCTGGAGAACACGCGCAGCGGCAGCTTGGGCCGGTAGTCGGTGAGGCTGGCGATCTCCGGCAGCTGCGGGTAGGCCACGGCCAGCGCGACGCCGACCACCATCACGAGCGAGACGACGGCCGCGAGCGCCAGGCCGACAAGCCAGGCCAGGGCCAGCAGCAGCAGGCTGCCGGCAGTGCGTCGCGGGCGGGAGCGGGGTGCGCCACCGGAAGGCGCCGGCGGGCGCTCGGGCGCGGGATCGGTAGAGGACATGGGGATCCCGTGGAGAGGTCGCCGGGATTATAGGAATGCGTCCGCCGGCGGGTTTTCATGGCCGGCGCCGTGACATTCCTCACGTCGTGTTGCCGCCCGGCCGCCGCGGGGTGTTGCGATGCCGCCAGCAAGGGCGCGGATTCGTTGCCGACCGTGCAGTAGTTGCGCCCGTTTCTCTGCGGTTTACAAAGGCTTTACTGCTAGCATTCAAGTAACTCTTTAACAAGCTCGGGTTGGATCCCGCCTGCCTGGGGAGCGTGCGCTTTGAGCTTTCTCGACAATCTTCTGGGCCGCAAGCACCCACCCATGATCGGGCTGGACATCAGCTCGTCCAGCGTCAAGCTCGTCGAGCTGGGGCGCGCGCCCTCCGGTGAGTTCGTGCTGGAGCGTTTCGCCACCGAGCCGTTCGAAAAGGGCTGGATCACCGACGGCCAGATCGAGAAGTTCGACGAGGTCGCCGAAGCCGTGCGCCGCGTCGTCGCCAAGAGCGGCACGCGCTCCAAGAACGTCGTCATGGCGATGCCGCAGTCGGCCGTCATCACGAAGAAGATCATGCTGCCGGCCGGCCTGCGCGACGAGGAGATGGAGCTGCAGGTCGAGTCCGAGGCCAACCAGTACATCCCGTTCTCGCTCGACGAGGTCAGCCTGGACTTCTGCGTCATCGGCCCGAGTGCCACCTCCGCCGGCGACGTCGAGGTGCTGATCGCCGCCAGCCGCAAGGACCGCGTGCAGGACCGCCAGGGCCTGGCCGAGGCCGCCGGGCTGAAGCCGGTGGTGCTGGACATCGAGTCGCACGCCTCGCGCCTGGCGATGAGCCGGGTCGTCGCGGCGCTGCCCAACGAGGGCCGCGACGCGCTGGTCGCGCTGTTCGAGATCGGCGCCGACACCACCAGCCTGAAGGTGCTGCGCGACGACGACATGCTCTACGACCGCGACCAGGCCTTCGGCGGCTCGCAGCTCACCCAGCTGATCAGCCGCCAGTACGGCCTGTCCTTCGAGGAAGCCGAGGCCAAGAAGCTCTCCGGCGACCTGCCCGAGGACTACGAGAGCGCGATCCTCGCTCCCTTCGTCGACAGCCTGTCGCAGGAGATCGGCCGCGCGCTGCAGTACTTCTTCACCAGCACGCCGCACCACAAGGTGCACTACGTGATGCTTGCCGGCGGCACCGCGACGCTGCCCGGCCTGAAGGATCGTGTCACCGAACTCACCGGCTTCGCCTCGCAGGTCGTGAATCCATTCGACAACATGCAGCTCGGCTCGGCCGTGCGTGAAAGCCGCGTTCGCCGCGAAGCGCCGTCGTACCTGACGGCCTGCGGCCTCGCGATGCGGAGGTTCATGCAGTGATCCTCATCAACCTGCTGCCGCATCGCGAGGAGAAGCGGCGCCAGCGCAAGCGGGCCTTCCTCGTCGGCCTGGGGCTGGCTGCCTGCGGCGGCGTGGCCGCCGTCGGCGTCTGGTACACCGCGCTCCAGCAGATGACCTCGACGCAGGCCGACCGCAACGCCTTCCTCAAGTCGAAGATCTCCGTGCTCGACAAGGAGATCAAGGACATCGCGACGCTGCGCAGCGAGATCGAGGCGTTGAAGTCCCGCCAGAAGGCGGTCGAGGACCTGCAGACCGACCGCAACACGCCGGTCTACCTGCTCAACGAACTCGTCAAGCAGACGCCCGAGGGTGTGTACCTGACCAGCATCCGCCAGAGCGGGCGCACCGTGACGATCGCCGGCGTGGCGCAGACCAACGAGCGCGTCTCGGAGTTCCTGCGCAACGCGCTGTACAACTCGCCCTGGCTGGAGCGCCCCGAGCTCGTCGAGATCAAGGCCCGCAGCGCCCAGGCGAACAGCCGCGACACCTCGCGCCTGTTCGACTTCTCGATGCGCGTGACGCTCAAGCGCCCGCAGTCCCCCGCCGCTGCCGCCTCGGCGCCCGCCAAGGGTGCCTCGGCTGTCGCCGCGAAGTCTTCCTGAGGCGAGCATGGCCCGAAACGTCAACATCGACCTCGGCGGCCTGTTCGAACGGGCTGCCTCCCAGTTCCGCGGGATCAACGTCAACGAGCCCGGCCAGTGGCCGCCGCTGCCCAAGGCCGCGGCCTGGACCGCGGCCGCGCTGGTGACCGTCGTGCTCGGCTGGTTCCTGCTGCTGTCGGCGGCCAACGACGAACTGCAGGCCGAGCGCGACCGCGAGCCGGCGCTGAAGACCGAATACCGCAACAAGCTCTCGCAGGCGGTCAACATCGGCGAGCTGCGCAAGCAGAAGGAGCAGGTGCAGGAGTACGTGACCCAGCTCGAGCGCCAGCTGCCGGGCAAGGCCGAGATGGACGCGCTGCTGTCGGACATCAACCAGGCCGGCCTCGGCCGCGGCCTGCAGTTCGAGCTGTTCCGTCCCGGCCAGGTCGAGGTCAAGGACTACTACGCCGAGCTGCCGATCTCGATCAAGGTCTCCGGGCGCTACCACGACGTCGGGGCGTTCGCCGCCGACGTCGCCAACCTGTCGCGCATCGTCACGCTGCAGAACCTCACGATCACGCAGATGCCCAAGGAAGCCAACGGCATGCTGGCGATGGAGGCCACCGCGCGCACCTACCGCTATCTCGACCCGTCCGAGGTCGAAGAGCGGCGCAAGGCGGCCGCGTCGCAGCAGAAGAAGAAGGGGGGCCGCAAGTGATGCCCGCCCGAACCGGCCTGGCGCTCGCGCTGGCCGCCGCGCTGGTCGCCGGCTGTGCCGACCAGAACGAGGAACTCCAGGCCTGGATGGACCAGCAGCGGCGCGAGGTGAAGCCGAGCGTGCAGCCGCTGCAGGCGCCCAAGCGCTTCGACCCCGAGCCCTACACCCAGGCTCAGGGGGTCGAGCCGTTCAGCAACCAGAAGCTGTCGGTCGCCCTCAAGCAGGAGGCGCGGCAGCCGAACTCCCTGCTGGCGTCGGAGATGAACCGCCGCCGCGAGCCGCTCGAGGCCTACCCGCTGGACAGCATGTCGATGGTCGGCAGCGTCGTGCGGGGAGGCCAGCAGTTCGCGCTGCTGCGGGTGGAGAACCTGCTGTACCAGGTCAAGGTGGGTGACTACCTGGGCCAGAACTATGGCCGTGTGATGCGCATCGCCGAAAGCGAGATCGCGCTGCGCGAGGTCGTGCAGGACGCCGCCGGCGAGTGGGTCGAGCGCCCGGCCGTGCTGCAACTGCAGGAGAGGGCGCGATGACGGCGATGAAGGACACCGAGGAGATTCGAACGATGTTCAACTGGCGAGCCGTTCTTGCGGCCATCGCGACCAGCGGCCTGCTGCTCGCCCCGGCTGCCTGGGCCGATCCGGCGATCCAGTCGGTCAGCAGCACCCAGCAGGCCGGCGGCGAGGTCGTGCGCATCGAACTCAGCGAACCGCTGGCGGCGGTGCCCAACGGCTTCTCGGTGCAGAACCCGCCGCGCATCGCGGTGGACCTGCCCGGCGTCGGCAACGCGATGGGCCGCAACAGCGTCGAGGTCAACCAGGGCAACCTGCGCTCGGTCAGCATCGCGCAGGCCGGCGACCGCACGCGTCTGGTGCTCAACCTGAAGCAGCCGACGAGCTACCAGGCCCAGATCCAGGGCAACGCGCTGCTGCTGGTGCTGAACACCGTGGCGCCGCAGATCGCCGTGGCCGAACAGCCGGTTCACTTCGCGCCGTCGCAGAACGTCGAGACGCAGAGCATTCGCGGCATCGACTTCCGCCGCGGTGCCGACGGCGCCGGCCGCGTCGTCGTCGCGCTGCCGAGCGCGCAGCTCGGCGTCGACCTGCGCCAGCAGGGCCAGAACCTCGTCGTCGAGTTCCCGCGCGCGACGCTGCCCGACGCGCTGCGCCGCCGGCTGGACGTCACCGACTTCGGTACCCCGGTGCGCATGGTGTCGACGGTGCAGGCCGGCGACCGCGTGCGCATGGTCGTTGAGCCCACCGGCGCCTGGGAGCACAGCGCCTACCAGACCGACGACCAGTTCGTGCTCGAGGTCCGGCCGCTGAAGATGGATCCGAACAAGCTGACGCAGGGCCCGGGCTACCAGGGCGAGAAGCTGTCGCTGAACTTCCAGAACATCGAGGTCCGGGCGCTGCTGCAGGTCATCGCCGACTTCACCAACTTCAACGTCGTGACCAGCGACACCGTCACCGGCACCGTCACGCTGCGGCTGAAGGACGTGCCCTGGGACCAGGCGCTGGACATCATCATGCAGAGCAAGGGCCTGGGCGTGAAGAAGTCCGGCAACGTGCTCTGGATCGCGCCGAAGGAGGAGCTGGCCGCCAAGGAGCAGGTCGACCTGGAGGCCAAGAAGAAGGTCGCCGAGCTCGAGCCGCTGCGCACCCAGTCCTTCCAGCTCAACTACACCAAGGCCGAGGTCGTGGCCAAGGGGCTGCTGGGCCAGAACCAGGGCCAGAGCGGCGGCTCGTCGCATGCCTCGCGCATCCTGTCGCCGCGTGGCAGCGTGATCTTCGAGACGCGCACCAACCAGCTCTTCGTCTCTGACATCCCGAGCAAGCTCGAGGAGATCACCCAGCTGATCGCCAAGATCGACATCCCGGTGCGCCAGGTGATGATCGAGGCGCGCATCGTCGAGGCCGACGACACCTTCGGGCGGGCGCTCGGGGTCAAGCTGGGCGCCAATGCCGCGCCGAAGTTCTACAACAACGGCGGTGTGGGCGTCGGTGTCGGCGGCAACTACGACGACGTCGGCTACCAGACGGGCCAGCTGTTGAAGGACCCGGGCTTCAACAGCACCCAGTTCGTCAACCTGCCGGCCAACATCTCGTCGTCGAACTTCAGCGGCGTCACATCGGCACCGACCTTCGCGGTGTCGCTGTTCAACTCCAGCCTGACGCGTTTCCTGAACCTGGAGCTCTCGGCGCTGGAAGCCGACGGCAAGGGCAAGATCGTCTCCAGCCCGCGGGTCATCACCGCAGACCAGGAGAAGGCGCTGATCGAGCAGGGCGAGGAGCTGCCATACCAGGAGAGCACCTCCAGCGGCGCCACCTCGATCAGCTTCCGCAAGGCCAGCCTGAAGCTCGAGGTCACGCCGCAGATCACGCCCGAAGGCAACGTGATCCTCGACGTCGACGTCAACAAGGACAGCGTCGGCCGTTCGACCGCCGCCGGCTTCGCGATCGACACCAAGCACGTCAAGACCAAGGTGCTGGTCGAGAACGGCGGCACGGTGGTCATCGGCGGCATCTACACGCAAAGCGAGAGCACCGACGTCAGCAAGGTGCCGCTGCTGGGCGACATCCCGGGGCTGGGCGTCCTGTTCCGCAGCACCACGCGTACCTCCAGCAAGACCGAGCTGCTGGTGTTCCTGACGCCCAAGATCGTGACCGACCGGGCTGCGGTGCGTTGACGCCTGACGTGTCGGACCTGAGGCGCTCGCCTGCCGTGCCCGCGCGTGCCGCAGCGGGCCGGCAGGCCGGACGGTGCGGCGCTCGCTCCCGGAGCCTCGTCGCGTGATCCTCTCCCTCGTCGGCATGCCCGGCAGTGGCAAGTCCACCGTCGGGCGCCATCTGGCGCGGCAGCTCGGGCTGCGTTTCGTCGACAGCGACGCCGAGATCGAGCGCTCGCTGGGCATCAGCATCCGCGACTACTTCGCCGCCCACGGCGAGGAGGCCTTCCGCGACCTCGAGCAGCGCACGATCGACGAGCTGACGCGCCAGCCCGGCTGCGTGCTCGCCACCGGCGGCGGTGCCGTGCTGCGGCCGGCCAACCGCGAGGCGCTGCACTCGCGCACGCAGGTGTTCTATCTGCGCTCGACGCCGGAAGAGCTGTTCCGCCGCCTGCGCCACGACACGACGCGGCCGCTGCTGCAGGTGGGCGATCCGCAACGCCGGCTGCGCGAGCTGTTCCGCGACCGCGATCCGCTGTACCGCCGTTGCGCGCACTTCGTCGTCGAGACCACGCGGCCGTCGGTGCCCTCGCTGATCGGCATGGTGCTGATGCAGCTGGAGCTGGCCGGCCTCGTCGATCCCGGCCGCGTGCCGTCGCCGATCGACCACCCGCCCGCCGAGGCGTCGAGCGCCGCCGACCGCCACTGAGGCGTCTCGGACGGCGCCGTACACTGTCGCCGCCATGAGCGAACCCGTCTCCGTTTCCGTCGCGACGCCCGATTCGCGCTATGACATCCTGATCGGCGGCGGCCTGCTCGCCGCGCCCGCGTGCTGGCAGGGCCTGCCGCGTGCGGCCCATGCCGTCATCGTCACCAACACCACGGTCGACCCGCTGCACGGCGACGCGCTGCGCCGCGCGCTGGCGCCGCTGCACCGCGACGTCAGCACCGTCGTGCTGCCCGACGGCGAGGCGTACAAGACCTGGCAGACGCTGAACCTGATCTTCGACCACCTGCTGGCGCGTGGCTGCGACCGCAAGACGGTGCTCTACGCGCTCGGCGGCGGCGTCGTCGGCGACATCACCGGCTTCGCGGCCGCCAGCTACATGCGCGGCGTGCCCTTCGTGCAGGTGCCGACGACGCTGCTGGCGCAGGTCGACTCCTCGGTCGGCGGCAAGACCGCGATCAACCACCCGCTGGGCAAGAACATGATCGGCGCGTTCTACCAGCCGCGCCGCGTGATCTGCGACCTCGACACGCTGGACACCTTGCCGGCGCGCGAAGTCAGCGCCGGACTCGCCGAGATCATCAAGTACGGGCCGATCGCCGATGCCGGCTTCCTCGACTGGATCGAGGCCAACGTCGACGCGCTGCGCGCGCGCGACCGCGCCGCGCTGGCGTACGCGGTGCAGCGTTCCTGCGAGATCAAGGCCGAGGTCGTCGGCCAGGACGAGCGCGAAGCCGGTCTGCGCGCGATCCTCAACTTCGGCCACACCTTCGGCCACGCGATCGAAGCCGGCCTGGGTTATGGCGAATGGCTGCACGGCGAAGCCGTCGGCTGCGGCATGGTGATGGCCGCCGAGCTGTCGGCGCTGCTGGGTCTGGTGCCGCCGGCTTTCGTCGAGCGCCTGCAACGCCTGTGCGAACGTGCCGGCCTGCCGGTGCGCGGCCCGCGGCTGGGCATCGAGCGCTACCTCGAGCTGATGCGCGTCGACAAGAAGGCCGAAGGCGGCGAGATCCGCTTCGTGCTGATCGAGGCCCCGGGCCGCGCCGTCGTGTGCGCGGCGCCGGACGCGCTGGTCGCCGAGGCGATCGAGCGCCATCTCGTGGCGTGAACGGCACCGGGCTGGCTCCGTGGGCGGTCGACCCGTGGCGCAGCCGCGGGCGGCGCATCGACGAAGGCTCGGCGGCGCCGCGCACCGAGCACCATCGCGACCGCGACCGCATCGTGCACAGCACGGCCTTCCGGCGCCTGGTCTACAAGACCCAGGTCTTCGTCAACCATGAAGGCGACCTGTTCCGCACCCGGCTGACGCATTCGCTGGAGGTCGCGCAGCTCGGGCGTTCGATCGCGCGCCAGCTGCGCCTGAACGAGGAGCTGATCGAGGCGCTGGCGCTGGCCCATGACCTCGGCCACACGCCGTTCGGCCACGCCGGCCAGGACGTGCTGAACCAGTGCATGGCCGAGCACGGCGGCTTCGAGCACAACCTGCAGAGCCTGCGTGTCGTTGACAAGCTGGAGCAGCGTTATCCGGAGTTCGACGGCCTGAACCTCAGCTTCGAGACGCGCGAAGGCATCCTGAAACACTGCTCGCGCCATCACGCCGAGCTGATGTGCGCCGCCGAGCCCGACGGCCCGGCGCGGCGTTTCCTCGACGGCACGCAGCCTTCGCTGGAGGCGCAGATCGTCAACCTCGCCGACGAGGTGGCCTACAACGCCCACGACGTCGACGACGGCGTGCGCTCCGGCCTGATCACGATGGAGCAGCTCGACGAGCTGGCGCTGTATGCGCGCTTCCGCGACGAGGCGCTCGCCGCGCACCCGAAGCTGCTGGCGATGCCGCCGCGGCGCCTGCTGTTCGAGACGCTGCGGCGTTTGCTGTCGGCGCTGGTCTACGATCTGATCGACGAGACGAACCGCCAGCTTGCCAGGCACCAGCCCGAGGATGCCGACGCGCTGCGACGGCTGCCGCGCATTGCCGCCTTCAGCGACGAGGTGCGCGAGCCGCTTTCGGAGCTGAAGCGCTTTCTGTTCAAGGAGCTGTACCGCCACCCGCAGGTCGTCGACGTGACGGTGCGTGCGCGCACTGTCGTCGCCGAACTCTTCGCGGCCTATGTCTCGGCGCCGCAGGAGATGCCGGCCGATTACGCCGGTGCCAGCGACTTCCACCGTGCGGTCGCTGACTACATCGCCGGCATGACCGACCGCTTCGCGCTGCGCGAGCACCAGCGGCTGACCGGCCGCGACCTGTTCGCGCTCTGATCGCGATGGCGCGGCTGCCTCGGCTCGTGCTGCCCGGCTGCGGCCACCTCGTGGTGCAGCGCGGCCACGACGGTCGCAGCGTGTTCGCCGACGACGAGGATCGGCGCGCCTTCGTCGCCGCGTTGCGCGAGGCCGCGGTGGCCCAGCGGGTCGCGATCCACGCCTACGCGCTGCCCGACACCGAGGTCCAGATCCTGGCCACACCGCCGGCCGAGGACGCGCTCTCGCGCATGATGCAGTCGCTGGGCCGGCGCTACGTCGCGGCCTATCGCCAGCGCCACGGCGGCCGCGGCACGCTGTGGGACGGGCGCTACCGCTGCGCGCCGGTCGAGCCGGGTGACTGGCTGCTGGCGGCGCTGCGGCTGGTCGACGCGGCGGCGCCGTGTTCCAGCGCGGCGCACCGCACCGGCGGTCGCGACCCGCTGGTCAGTGACCCGCCCGAAGTCTGGCAACTGGGCAACACGCCGTTCGAGCGCGAAGCCGCGTACCGCCGTCTGCTCGACACCGGCGTCCCGCCCGCCCAGGCGGCGGCACTGCGCGAAGCCGCGCTGGGCGGCTGGGCCGTCGGGGGGCCGAGCTTCCTGGCCCGCCTGGGCGAGCAGACCGCCCGGCCCTTGCGGCCCCGTCCGCGGGGACGACCGGCGCGCCCGGCGCCGGCCCCCGCCCGCCGGCCGGGCTGAGCCGGGACGTGCAAGGCCGGAAGGCCTTGCACGCCAGGCTCAGGCCCGAGCGCGATTTCACGCAGGAGGGCTGAGCCGGCGCGTGGCCGCCCACCCGGCGGCCTCCGGACATTCCCGAATGCACGCCCGGCGCGCTCGTGCGTGTCGCCGGTCGCTCGTGGTGCGGGCTCCCGCTGCCGCGCACCAGCTCACGGCGACCCGCGCCGGGTGCGGCCGACATTCGGGCGATCGTCGCCTCGCACGCACCGGGCCCGCGCTCCGGTGCACTGTCGCGGAACATGACTATGTCCCCATTTAATGCGGCGTGCTTGTCGATCGTATTGTCTGTTGGTGTCTGACCCCATTTATTCGTACTTGCCCTTATAGAGGGCGTGGGTTAGGCTCGCGCTCCCCCCTGATTGCCCGGAGATCGCCATGCGCGACGCAGCCCCCGCCACGCCCGCGACCGTCGACGAAGTCCAGCTCGCCCAAGGCGGCCTGTACGACCCGCGCAACGAACACGACGCCTGCGGTGTCGGCTTCGTCGCCCACATCAAGGGGCAGAAGGCGCACTCGATCATCGAGCAGGGCCTGAAGATCCTCGAGAACCTGGACCACCGCGGTGCCGTCGGCGCCGACGCGCTGATGGGTGACGGCGCGGGCATCCTGATCCAGATCCCCGACGACCTGTACCGCGCCGAGATGGCCGCGCAAGGCGTCGAGCTGCCGCCGCCCGGCGAGTACGGCGTCGGCATGATCTTCCTGCCGAAGGAACACGCTTCGCGCCTGGCCTGCGAGCAGGAGATGGAGCGTGCGATCAAGGCCGAGGGCCAGGTGCTGCTCGGCTGGCGCGACGTGCCGGTCGACCGCGAGATGCCGATGTCGCCGACGGTGCGCCAGAAGGAGCCGGTGATCCGTCAGGTCTTCATCGGCCGCGGCCACGACGTCATCGTGCCCGACGCGCTGGAGCGCAAGCTCTACGTGATCCGCAAGACCGCCTCGGCCGCCATCCAGCGCCTGAAGCTGACGCACAGCCGCGAGTACTACGTGCCCAGCATGAGCTGCCGCACGGTGATCTACAAGGGCCTGCTGCTCGCCGACCAGGTCGGCCTGTACTACCGAGACCTCGCCGACCCGCGTGCGACCTCGGCGCTGGCGCTGGTGCACCAGCGTTTCTCGACCAACACCTTCCCGGAATGGCCGCTGGCGCACCCGTACCGCATGGTCGCGCACAACGGCGAGATCAACACCGTCAAGGGCAACTTCAACTGGATGCGCGCCCGTGAGGGCGTGATGAAGTCGCCGGTGCTCGGCGACGACCTGAAGAAGCTCTACCCGATCAGCTTCGAGCACCAGAGCGACACCGCCACCTTCGACAACACGCTCGAGCTGCTGACGATGTCGGGCTACCCGCTCGCGCACGCGGCGATGATGATGATCCCGGAAGCCTGGGAGAACCACGAGCTGATGGACACGCGCCGGCGCGCGTTCTACGAATACCACGCGGCGATGCTCGAGCCCTGGGACGGCCCGGCGGCGATGGTCTTCACCGACGGCCGCCAGATCGGCGCCACGCTGGACCGCAACGGCCTGCGCCCGGCGCGCTACATCGTCACCGACGACGACCTCGTCGTGATGGCCTCGGAGTCCGGCGTGCTGCCGATCCCCGAGAACCGCATCGTCAAGAAGTGGCGCCTGCAGCCGGGCAAGATGTTCCTGATCGACCTGGAGCAGGGCCGCATCGTCGACGACGAGGAGCTGAAGAACCAGTTCGCCAACGCGCGCCCGTACCGCCAGTGGATCGACAACGTGCGTGTGCGCCTGGACGACGTGCAGGTCAACGCCGAGCCGGTCTCGTTCGCCGAGACGCTGCTCGACCGCCAGCAGGCCTTCGGCTACACGCAGGAAGACATCAAGTTCCTGCTCGCCCCGATGGCCGCCAACGGCGAGGAAGCGATCGGCTCGATGGGCAACGACAGCCCGCTGGCCGTGCTGTCGGACAAGAACAAGCCGCTGTACAGCTACTTCAAGCAGCTGTTCGCCCAGGTGACGAACCCGCCGATCGACCCGATCCGCGAGGCCATCGTCATGTCGCTGAACAGCTTCATCGGCCCGAAGCCCAACCTGCTGGACATCAACGCGGTGAACCCGCCGATGCGTCTGGAGGTGACGCAGCCGGTGCTGGACTTCGACGACATGGCGCGCCTGCGCTCCATCGAGAAGCACACCCACGGCAAGTTCCGCTGCTACGAGCTGGACATCACCTACCCGCTGGCCTGGGGCCGTGAAGGCGTCGAGGCCAAGCTGGCCTCGCTGTGCGCCGAAGCGGTGGATGCGCTGAAGAGCGACCACAACATCCTGATCATCACCGACCGCCGCATGGCGCGCGGCCAGGTCGCGATTCCCGCGCTGCTGGCGCTGTCGGCCATCCACCACCATCTGGTGCGCGAAGGCCTGCGCACGACGGCCGGCCTGGTCGTCGAGACCGGCTCGGCGCGCGAGGTGCACCACTTCGCGGTGCTCGCCGGCTACGGCGCCGAGGCCGTGCACCCGTACCTGGCGCTGGAAACGCTGGCGACGATGCACGCCGAGCTGCCCGGCGCGCTGTCGGCCGAGAAGGCGATCTACAACTACATCAAGGCCGTCGGCAAGGGTCTCTCGAAGATCATGTCGAAGATGGGCATCAGCACCTACATGTCGTATTGCGGTGCCCAGATCTTCGAGGCCATCGGCCTGAAGAAGGATTTCGTCGAGAAGTACTTCCGCGGCACCGCCAGCCAGGTCGGCGGCATCGGCGTCTTCGAGGTCGCCGAGGAAGCGGTGCGCATGCACCTGGCGGCCTTCGGCGATGACCCGGTGCTCGCGACCATGCTCGACGCCGGTGGCGAATACGCCTGGCGCACCCGCGGCGAAGAGCACATGTGGACGCCCGACGCGATCGCCAAGCTGCAGCACGCGACGCGCGGCAACCGCTGGGAGACGTACAAGGAGTACGCCCAGATCATCAACGACCAGAACCGCCGCCACATGACGCTGCGCGGCCTGTTCGAGTTCAAGGTCGACCCGAGCAAGGCGATCTCCCTCGACGAGGTCGAGCCGGCGTCCGAGATCGTCAAGCGTTTCGCCACCGGCGCGATGTCGCTGGGCTCGATCAGCACCGAGGCGCACTCGACGCTGGCGCTGGCGATGAACCGCATCGGCGCCAAGAGCAACACCGGCGAAGGCGGCGAAGACCCGGCGCGCTACCGCAACGAGCTGAAGGGCATCAAGATCGCCGCCGGCACCAAGGTGTCGGACGTCGTCGGCAGCAAGGTCATCGAAGCCGACTACGTGATGCAGGAAGGCGACAGCCTGCGCTCGAAGATCAAGCAGGTGGCCTCGGGCCGCTTCGGCGTCACGACCGAGTACCTGGTCTCGGCCGATCAGATCCAGATCAAGATGGCCCAGGGCGCCAAGCCCGGTGAAGGCGGCCAGCTGCCGGGCGGCAAGGTCTCCGAGTACATCGGCTTCCTGCGCTACTCGGTGCCGGGTGTCGGCCTGATCAGCCCGCCGCCGCACCACGACATCTATTCGATCGAGGACCTGGCGCAGCTGATCCACGACCTGAAGAACGCCAACCCGCGTGCGTCGATCAGCGTCAAGCTCGTCTCCGAGGTCGGTGTCGGCACCATCGCCGCCGGCGTCACCAAGTGCAAGGCCGACCACCTGGTCATCAGCGGCTACGACGGCGGCACCGGCGCGTCGCCGTGGAGCTCGATCAAGCACTGCGGCACGCCGTGGGAGCTGGGCCTGGCCGAGACGCAGCAGACGCTGGTGCTGAACCGCCTGCGCGGCCGCATCCGCGTGCAGGCCGACGGCCAGATGAAGACCGGCCGCGACGTCGTCGTCGCCGCGCTGCTGGGCGCCGACGAGTTCGGCTTCGCGACCGCGCCGCTGGTCGTCGAGGGCTGCATCATGATGCGCAAGTGCCACCTCAACACCTGCCCGGTGGGCGTGGCCACGCAGGACCCGGTGCTGCGCCGCAAGTTCGCCGGCAAGCCCGAGCACGTCGTCAACTACTTCTTCTTCGTCGCCGAGGAAGCGCGCCAGATCATGGCGCAGCTGGGCATCCGCACCTTCGACGAGCTGATCGGCCGTGCCGACCTGCTCGACATGAAGAAGGGCATCGAGCACTGGAAGGCCAGCGGCCTGGACTTCGCCCGTGTGCTGCACCAGCCCGCCGTCGCCGCCGACGTGCCGCGCCTGCACTGCGAGGAGCAGGACCACGGCCTGGAGAAGGCGCTGGACCTGAAGCTCATCGAACGCTGCCGCCCGGCGATCGAGCGCGGCGAGAAGGTGCAGTTCATGGAGGACGCGCGCAACCGCAACCGCAGCGTCGGCGCGATGCTGTCGGGCGAGCTGGTGCGCCACCGCCCCGAAGGCCTGCCCGACCACACGATCTTCATGCAGATGGAAGGCACCGGCGGCCAGAGCTTCGGCGCCTTCCTCGCGCCGGGCATCACGCTGTACCTGATCGGCGACGCCAACGACTACACCGGCAAGGGCCTGTCGGGCGGCCGCGTCGTCGTGCGCCCGTCGATCGAGTTCCGCGGCGACGCCACTAAGAACATCATCATCGGCAACACCGCGCTGTACGGCGCGACCAGCGGCGAGGCCTTCTTCCGCGGCGTCGCCGGCGAGCGTTTCGCGGTGCGGCTGTCGGGCGCCTCGACCGTCGTCGAAGGCACCGGCGACCACGGCTGCGAGTACATGACCGGCGGCACGGTCGTCGTGCTCGGCAAGACCGGCCGCAACTTCGCCGCCGGCATGTCCGGCGGCGTGGCCTACGTCTTCGACGAGGACGGCGAGTTCGCGCGCCGCTGCAACACCAGCATGGTCACGCTGGAGAAGGTGCTGCCGCGCGACGAGCAGGCCGGCGACGCTTCGGCCTGGCACCGCGGCATGGCCGACGAGGCGCTGCTGAAGAAGCTCATCGAGGACCACCACCGCTGGACCGGCTCGCTGCGCGCCCGCGAGCTGCTCGACGCCTGGGCCGCCTCGCGCGCCAAGTTCGTCAAGGTGTTCCCGAACGAATACAAGCGTGCGCTCGCCGAACGTGCCGCCAAGGCCCAGGCCGAAGCCGCCACCGGCAAGGCCCGCGCCTCCGCCGCCGTCGCCGCCAAGTAACCCGAACAGGACGAGAACCATCATGGGCAAGGTCACCGGCTTCCTCGAGTTCGAGCGCCAGGAGGAGGGCTACGCGCCCGTCGCCGAACGTCTGAAGACCTGGAAGGAGTTCGTCATCGGCCTCGACGAGCCGAAGGCGAAGATCCAGGGCGCACGCTGCATGGACTGCGGCACGCCGTTCTGCAACAACGGCTGCCCGGTCAACAACGTCATTCCGGACTGGAACGACCTCGTCTACCGCGGCGACTGGAAGAACGCGATCGAGGTGCTGCACTCGACGAACAACTTCCCCGAGTTCACCGGCCGCATCTGCCCCGCGCCCTGCGAGGCGGCGTGCACGCTGAACGTCAACGGCGACGCGGTCGGCATCAAGAGCCTGGAGCACGCGATCGTCGACCGCGCCTGGGCCGAAGGCTGGATCCAGCCGCAGCCGGCCAAGGCCAAGACCGGCAAGAAGGTGGCCGTCGTCGGTTCCGGCCCGGCCGGCCTGGCCGCGGCGCAGCAGCTCGCGCGTGCCGGCCACGAGGTGACGGTGTTCGAGAAGAACCACCGTGTCGGCGGCCTGCTGCGCTACGGCATCCCGGACTTCAAGTTCGAGAAGTCGCACATCGACCGCCGCGTCGAGCAGATGAAGGCCGAAGGCGTGGTCTTCCGCACCGGCGTGCTCGTCGGCGCGCTGCCCAAGGGCAGCAAGGTCACGAACGACGCCAAGGAGACGGTCTCGGCCGAGCAGCTGCAGGCCGAGTTCGACGCCGTCATCCTGGCCGGCGGCGCCGAGCAGTCGCGTGATCTGCCGGTGCCCGGGCGCGACCTCGACGGCGTGCACTTCGCGATGGAGTTCCTGCCGCAGCAGAACAAGGTCGTCGCCGGCGACAAGGTCAAGGGCCAGATCCGGGCCGACGGCAAGCACGTCATCGTCATCGGCGGCGGCGACACCGGCAGCGACTGCGTCGGCACCAGCAACCGCCACGGCGCGGCCAGCGTCACGCAGTTCGAGCTGATGCCGATGCCGCCCGAGCAGGAAGACCGGCCGATGACCTGGCCGTACTGGCCGACCAAGCTGCGCACCAGCTCCAGCCACGAGGAAGGCTGCGTGCGCGAGTTCGCCATCGCGACCAAGGAGTTCGTCGGCGCCAAGGGCAAGCTCACCGGCCTGAAGACGGTGAACGTGCAGTGGCAGGGCGGCAAGATGGTCGAGGTGCCGGGCAGCGAGAAGGAATGGAAGGCCGATCTGGTGCTGCTGGCGATGGGCTTCACGAACCCCGTGGCCAGCGTGCTCGAAGCCTTCGGCGTCGCCAAGGACGCGCGCGGCAACGCCGCGGCCACGACCGAGGCCGCCGGCGGCTACCGCACCAGCGTCGCCAAGGTCTTCGCCGCCGGCGACATGCGCCGTGGCCAGTCGCTCGTCGTCTGGGCGATCCGCGAAGGCCGCCAGTGCGCGCGCGCCGTCGACGAGTTCCTGACCGGCTCGTCGCTGCTGCCGCGCTAAACAAGGCGAAAGAAGGCTGGGGTCAGGTCTTTCGAGACCTGACCCCGTTTCGTTTCCGTCACGTCGCCGTTCACAAGGCTTTACCGGGGGTGAATGCGGGTCGACCCGCAGCCTCCGGAGCCTCGTGCGAAAATTACCGACCCACGATTCGTTTAGGTCGGGGCCGACAGGCCGCGACGCGCAGCGCTTGAAGTCCGACACGCTCATCGAGATCGACCACGTCACGTTCGGCTACGACGCCGAGCGGACGATCCTCCGCGACGTCTCGATGACCTTTCGCCGCGGCCAGGTCACGGCCATCCTCGGCGGCTCGGGTTGCGGCAAGACGACGCTGCTGCGGCTGATCGGCGGCGTCTACCCGCCCAACCAGGGGCGCATCGTCTTCGACGGCGAACAGGTCGACACGCGCGACAAGGACCAGCTGTTCCGCCTGCGCCGCCGCCTGGGCATGCTGTTCCAGTTCGGCGCGCTGTTCACCGACCTGACGGTGTTCGAGAACGTCGCCTTCCCGCTGCGCGAGCATTTCCCGGATCTGCCCGAGTCGGCGATTCGCGACATCGTGCTGATGAAGCTGAACGCGGTGGGCCTGCGCGGCGCCGCGGCGCTGCGCATCTCGCAGGTCTCCGGCGGCATGGCGCGGCGCATCGCGCTGGCGCGTGCGATCTCGCTGGACCCCGAGCTGATCATGTACGACGAGCCCTTCGCCGGGCTGGACCCGATCTCGATGGGCGTCACCGCCAACCTGATCCGCAAGCTCAACGACGCCACCGGCTCGACCTCGCTCGTCGTCTCGCACGACGTGCAGGAGTGTTTCCAGATCGTCGACTACGCCTACCTGATGCGTGCCGGCGGCACGATCGTCGCCGAAGGCACGCCGGCCGAGCTGTCGCGCTCGGACGACCCGGAGGTGCGCCAGTTCATCCGTGGCGAGCCCGACGGACCGGTCAAGTTCCACTACCCGGCGCCGCCGCTGGCGCAGGACCTGGGAGCCGGCGCATGACGGCCGCGCTGCAGTTCATCGGCCGCTTCACGCTGGAATGGCTGCGGGCGCTGGGCCACGCCGCCTATTTCTTCGTCGATCTGCTGCGCCACTCGCCGGCGGCGCTGCGCCGCTTCTCGCTGGTCGTCGCGCAGATCCACGCCATCGGCAACCGCTCGCTGGTCATCATCCTGGCCTCGGGCATGGCGGTGGGCTTCGTGCTGGCGCTGCAGATGTACTACGCGCTGGTGACCTACGGCGCCGCCGAGAGCCTGGGCCTCGTCGTCAACCTGTCGCTGGTGCGCGAGCTCGGCCCGGTGGTCGCGGCGCTGCTGTTCGCCGGCCGCGCCGGCACCTCGCTGACCGCCGAGATCGGCCTGATGAAGGCCGGCGAGCAACTCGCCGCGATGGAGCTGATGGCGATCGACCCGCGCAGCCGCGTGCTGGCGCCGCGTTTCCTGGGCGGCATCATCTCGATGCCCCTGCTGGCCGCCCTGTTTTCGGCCATCGGCATCCTGGGAGCCTGGGTCGTCGCGGTGCTGCTGATCGGTGTCGACGCCGGCAACTTCTGGTCGATCATGCAGAGCAGCGTCGACGTCTGGCGCGACGTCGGCAACGGCATCGTCAAGAGCTTCGTCTTCGGCGTCATCTGCACCGCGGTGGCGCTGTACCAGGGTTACGAGACGCAGGCCACGCCCGAGGGCGTGGCCCATGCGACGACACGCACGGTGGTCATCGCGTCACTGGCGGTGCTGGCCATGGACTTCCTGTTGACCGCACTGATGTTCTCGACGCCGTGATCCGGCGTCGCCGAGGAAAAGAATGGGTAAGAAGGGTATCGAGACGCTCGTCGGGCTGTTTGTCCTGCTGGGCCTGTGCGCGTTCGCGTTCCTGGCGCTGAAGGCGGCCAACCTGGGCAGCTTCAGCAGCAGCGGCGCCACCTATGCGCTGACGGCACGCTTCGACAACATCGGCGGGCTGAAGGCGAGGGCGCCGGTGCGCAGCGCCGGCGTCGTCGTCGGCCGCGTCAAGTCGATCTCGCTGGACCCGCAGACCTTCCAGGGCGTCGTCGAGATGGACATCGACCAGCGCTTCCAGTTTCCCAAGGACTCGGCGGCCAAGATCCTCACCTCCGGCCTGCTGGGTGACCAGTACATCGGGCTGGAACCCGGCGGTGACGACCAGAACCTGAAGTCCGGCGACATCGTCGCGCAGACCCAGTCGGCCGTCGTGCTGGAGAACCTCATCGGCCAGTTCATGACCGGCAAGGCGGCCGAGGCCGGCAGCGGCGCCACCGCACCGGGAGCCGCGCCGTGAAGCGCCTGGCCGCCGCGCTGGGCGTCGCCGCGCTCGCCGCGGGCTGCGCGACGGCGCCGGCGCCCGCCACCAGCGACGCGCCGGCGCGTGTCGCGTCGCCGGCGGACCCGTGGGAGAACTGGAACCGCAAGGTCTACGCGTTCAACGACAAGGTCGACGAGGCGGTCTTGCGCCCGGCCGCCGAGGCTTACCGCGACGTCGTGCCGCAGATCGTGCGCACCGGCGTCGCCAACGTGCTGGGCAACATCCGCGACGTCTGGTCAGCGGCCAACCAGTTCCTGCAGGGCAAGCCGGCCGACGGCCTGGAGATGAGTGCGCGCGTGCTCGTCAACACGACGATGGGCCTGTTCGGCCTGCTCGACTGGGGCACCGAACTGCGGCTGGACCGCCGCAGCGAGGACTTCGGCCAGACGCTGGGCGTCTGGGGCGTGGGCCCCGGGCCGTATGTCGTGCTGCCGCTGCTCGGCCCCTCGTCGGTGCGCGACGGCCTGGCCTGGCCGGTCGACCGCATGTTCGCCCCGTCGCGGCTGCCGCAGACCGATGCCGGCGGTTACGGCGTGCTGGCGATGGAACTGTTGAACGCCCGCAGCGATCTGTTGTCGACGACCCAGTTGCTCGACCAGGTCGCGCTCGACCGTTATTCGTTCGTGCGTGACGCTTACCTGTCGCGGCGGCTGGACCAGGTCTGGGACGGCGCTCCGCCGCTCGAGGACTACGACGACTACGGCGACGACGAGGCCGAGCCGGCACGGTGAACCGCCCTGGCGGCCCGTGCGTTGAAGCGGCAACGCCTCGCGGCGTGCACGCAACCGAAAGGCAAACGATGTTCAAGCAACTCCTCACCGGCCTGTCGATGCTGGGCCTCCTGATCGCCGGCGCCAACGCCCAGCCCGGCGCGGCCGATGCCTTCGTGCGCACGATCTCCAACGACGTGCTGACGACGGCCAAGAACGACAAGGCGATCCAGTCCGGCGACATCAACGCCATCGTCGCGCTCGTCGACCAGAAGGTGATGCCGGCGGTGGCCTTCGAGACCGTCACGCGCTCGGCCGTCGGCCCGCAGTGGCGCAGCGCCACGCCCGAGCAGCGCCAGAAGCTGCAGGCCGAGTTCAAGACGCTGCTGGTGCGGGTCTACGCCGGCGCGCTGACGCAGCTGAAGGACCAGACCGTCGAGATCACGAAGACCCAGCCGGTGCCCGGCGGCACGCAGGTCGTCGTGCAGTCCGAGGTGCGCGGCAAGGGCGAGCCGATCAAGCTCGACTACCGCCTCGACCAGGTGCAGGGCGCCTGGAAGATCATCGACGTCAACGTCGGCGGCATCTGGCTGGTGCAGAGCTACCGCTCGCAGTTCGCGCAGGAGCTCGGCGCCGGCGGCATCGACGGCCTGATCGCCAGGCTCGTCGAACGCAACAAGGCGCCGGTCCAGCCCGCCAAGAAGGGCTGAGATGAAGCTGCCCGCGACCGCCATGCTGGCGCAGGCGCCGGACCTGCTGCGCCAGCTCGGTGACGACACCGAAGTCGTCGACGCCAGCGCGCTCGCCGAGTTCGACAGCTCGGCGGTCGCGCTGCTGCTCGAGGCCCGGCGCCGGGCTGCGGCGCGCGGGCGCACGCTGCGTGTCGACGGCGCCCCGGCCCAGCTCGTCGAGCTGGCTCGCCTGTACGGTGTCGACGAACTGCTGGGCCTGCCGGCGGCGGCCGCCGCCTGAACCGGCTCAGCGTCCGGCGTCTTCGGCCAGCCGCTGGCCGTCGGAATAACGCCGGTTGCGCAGGTTCTTCTTGATCTCCGAGAGCGTCGGCCGCAGCGCGGCCGAGCCCAGGCGCAGCGCCACGCCGGTGGCGAGGATGTCGACGATCGTCAGGTGCAGCAGCCGCGAGACCATCGGGCTGTAGCGGTCGGCGTCCTCGGGGTGGTCGGCGGCCAGCAGGACGTGGCCCGGCGAGCCCAGCGCCAGCGTCGCCAGCGGCGAGCCGCTGGCGGTGATGACGATCACCGTCGCGCCTTTGCGGCGCGCGATCTCGGCGACGTCCAGGATGTCGCGGCTGCGCCCCGAATTGCTGATGACGACGGCGCAGTCGCCTTCGCCGAGCATCGTCGCGCTCATCACCTGCACGTGGCCGTCGCTGATGGCCATCGAGTTGACGCCCAGGCGGAAGAACTTGTGCTGCGCGTCCAGCGCCACGATGCCGGAGTTGCCGACGCCGTAGAACTCGATGCGCCGGCTGTGGCGGCCGGCTTCGGTCAGTGCCGTGATCGCGTCCTCGATCGCCTGGCTGGCCGCGGCGTTGCGGTAGCGCAGCAGCGCCGCGACGGCGTTGTCGACGACCTTGATGACCAGGTCGCCGGGCTTGTCGTCCTCCTCGACGGCGCGGTGCACGAAGGGCACGCCTTCGTTGACGCTGCCGGCGAGCTTGATCTTGAAGTCGGCCAGGCCGTCGTAGCCGACGCTGCGGCAGAAGCGCACGACGGTGGGCTTGCTGACGCGCGCACGTTCGGCGAGTTCGCCGACCGGCAGGCTGGCGAAACCGCGGGCGTCGGCCAGCAGCAGGCGCGCGACGCGCTGCTCGGCCGGCGGCAGCGCCGGGATCGAGGCCCGGATGCGTTCGAGCATCGGGCTCAGTTCGGCGGCGGGGTCGCGGACGGGCCGCGGGGTCGGGGGCGGGAAGGTGTTCATTGTTCCTCGGCCCAGGCACAGCCGTCGCGCGCGACGAGCGCGCTGGCCGCCGCCGGGCCCCAGCTGCCGGCCGCGTAGGGGCGCGGGCCGGTCGGGTCGTTGTTCCAGGCGTCCAGCACCGGCTCGACCCAGCGCCAGGCCTGCTCCTGCTCGTCGCTGCGCACGAACAGGTTCAGCCGCCCGGCGATGGCGTCGAGCAGCAGGCGCTCGTAGGCGCCGACACGCTCGCTCGGGAAGGCCCGGTCGAAGTCCAGGTCCAGCGACACCGGCGACAGCAGCTCGTCGCGGCTGCCGCCGGTGGCCGCCAGCAGGTGCAGCTCCAGACCGTCCTCGGGCTGCAGCTTGATGACCAGACGGTTGGCGCGCCGCGTGCCCGGGAAGATCGGGTGCGGCACCTCGCGGAAGTTGACGACGATGTGCGCGTCCTGCCCGGCCAGGCGCTTGCCGGTGCGCAGGTAGAAAGGCACGCCGGCCCAGCGCCAGTTCTGGATCTCGGTGCGCAGCGCGACGAAGGTCTCGCAGCGGCTGCCAGGCGGCACCTTGACCTCGTCGAGGTAGCCCGGCACCGCCTGGCCCTCGACGCTGCCGGCGCGGTACTGGCCGCGCACGACGTCGCGCGCCACCGTCTCGGGCGTGAACGGGCGCAGCGAACGCAGCACCTTCAGCTTCTCGTCGCGGATCGCGTCGGCGGCGCTGGACGACGGCGGCTCCATCGCGATCATCGTCAGCAGCTGCAGCGCATGGTTCTGGATCATGTCGCGCAGCGCGCCGGTGCGGTCGTAGTAGTCGCCGCGCGTGCCGACGCCGAGCGACTCGGCCAGCGTGATCTGGATGTTGGCGATCCACTCGCGCCGCCACAGCGGCTCGAACAAGGCGTTGCCGAAACGCAGCGCCATCAGGTTCTGCACCGCGGGCTTGCCGAGGTAGTGGTCGATGCGCAGCGCCTGGCGCTCGTCGAACACCGAACGCACGACGCGGTTGATCTGCTGCGCGCTGGTGAGGTCGTGGCCCAGCGGCTTCTCGAGCACGATGCGCACGTGCGGGCCGACGATGCCGGCGGCGCCGAGCTGTTCGCAGATCACCGGGAACAGGTAGGGGCTGGTCGCCAGGTACATCAGCGCCGTGTCGGCGCCGCGTTCGGCCAGCCAGCCCTTCAGGCCGGCGTAGTCCTCCGGCTTGGACAGGTCCATGCGCCGGTAGTGCAGCAGCTGCGCGAAGGCGTCGAACTCGGCGTCGTTCGGGCGCTTGCTGCTGTCGACGGCGGCAAAACGTTCGCGCACGAAGGCGCGGTACTCGTCGTCGCTGCGTTCGTCGCGCGCGACGGCGAGGATGCGGCCGCCCTCGGGCAGCTTGTGGTGGCGCCAGGCCTGGAACAGCGCCGGAAGCAGCTTGCGCCAGGTCAGGTCGCCGGTGCCACCGAAGAAGACGAGGTCGAAGGACATGTCGGGGCGTGCATGTAACTTTGTTTCGTCCGGATCATGCTCCGCGGTTTCATGCCGGTCAACCGCGGGGCGATCCGGAGCCGGCCTGCGGCGGCTCAGTAAGCCACTTCGTAGCGCAGCTCGCGCCAGCGCAGCACGGCCGAACGCGGGCCGATGCGCTCCAGCGTCACCCCGGGCGCGGCGACGTCGCCTTCGTGCAGCAACTGGCCGCCGACGAGCAGCATGCGCGCCGCCGGCTGTTCGGAGTAGATCGCGCCGCCGATCGACAGCTGCGGCAGCCCGCGGCGCTGCTCGGCCGACAGCTGCTCGATCGGGATCGCACGTTCGGCGGCCGGGGTTCCCGGCCGGGCGTCGGCGGGGGCGCGCGGGCCGGCCGCAGCGGCGGCCGGCGCCGGCTCGGTCGCGGCCGCCCGGCGCGGCGGCTCGGCCATCGTGGCCGGCGGCGTCACGATGCGGGGCGGGCCGACACGCGGCACGGGGGCCACCTCGGCCGACGCCCCCGCGGGGGGCGCGGGTGGCGGGTCGACACGCGCCATCGGCGGCGCGGCGGGCGCGGGCGGCGTCTGCGCCACGACGACCGAAGCCGGCGACGGGCGCTGCGTGCTCCACCACACGCCGACGCCGAGCCCCACGACCGCCAGCGCCGCGGCGCCCGCGACCCACGATGCGCGCCGGGGCGCCGGCGGTGCGGCCGCCGCGGGCGGCGTGGCGGACTGGGAGTGCAAGCCGGGCACGGCGCCGCGCTCGCGTTCGGCGTCGGCACGGCGCAGGGCGTCGAGGATGTAGGACATGGTCTCAGCGGGTGAGCGCGAGCCGCGGCACGGTCTCGCCGTCGGCGGGCAGGATCTGCATCAGCGTCAGCGGGCCGGCGCGGCCGTCGGGCTGCAACCCGTGCGCGACCTGGAAGGCGACGATGCGCGGCGCCAGCACGCCGCGGCCGGGCAGGCGTTCGTCCAGCCAGCCGGCCAGGGCCTCGGCCCCGCCCGGCACGCCCCAACCCGGCGGCGGGCGCCACAGCGTCGCGAACTCGCCGCGCCACAGCGTCGCCAGCGTCGCCAGATCGACCGTCGCCTGGCCGCCGTCGGCGAAGGCCAGCGTCGCGTGTTCGCCCGACAGACCGGTCAGCAGCACGACACCGCGGCGGCCGTCGCTGGCGTGCAGCGTCAGCAGGCCCGGGCGGCCGAGATCGCGCACCTGGGCCAGGCCGGTCTTCGTGCGCCAGCAGGCGAGGCCGCCGGCGGCCAGCGCGGTGCAGGGGTCGCCGGCGCCGGGTTCGGCGTTCCAGCGGGTGGCCAGCGAACGCCAGCCGTCGGCCTCGCGCGCGGCGGCGCGTGCCAGCAGCGCCTCGGCGTCGAGTGCGTCGGCCACCGCAGCCGAAGCGGCGAAGGCCGCGGCCCTGACCACCGTCGCGGCCGGCGTGGCCGCCTGCGCCACCGGGGCCGCCGGCGCCGCGCTCGCGTCGCCGCGCCCGGCCTGCCAGACCAGGGCGCCGACCGCCAGCGCCGCGGCCCCCAGCACCGCGGCCGCCACCGGCGCACGCGACGGCGTGGGCGCCGGCGGTGTCGTGCCGAAGACCTCGTGCGCCGCACGTTCGACGATGGCACGGCCGATGCGCCGCTGCCCCTGGGCGTAGCCGCCGAGCAGCGCCCGGTCGGCGAGCAGGTTGATGCGCCGCGGCACGCCGCCGCAGAGCCGGTGCAGCGCCGCCAGCGCCTCGTCGTCGAACGGCGGCTCGCCGGCCAGCCCGGCGACCGCCAGCCGGTGGCGCACGTAGGCCGCGGTCTCGGCCGCGTCCAGCGCCGGCAGGTGGTAGCGCGCGATGACACGCTGGGCGAGCTGTTCCAGGTCGGGCCGCGCCAGCATCGTGCGCAGCTCGGGCTGGCCGATCAGCACGATCTGCAGCAGCTTGCGCTCGTCGGTCTCCAGGTTGGTCAGCAGGCGCAGCTGTTCCAGCACCCCGGGGGCCAGTGCCTGGGCCTCGTCGATGACCAGCACCGCGTGGCGGCCGGCGGCGTGCGCGGCGAGCAGGAAACGGTTCAGCGCGTCGACGTAGGCCTTCACCGTCGCCGCGCCGGCCGGCACCTCGAGGCGGAACTCGTCGCAGACGGTCTGCAGCAGCTCCAGCGCGTCGAGCTTGGGGTTGAAGACGTAGGCCACGTCGCAGTGCGCCGGCACCTGCTCCAGGAAGCAGCGGCAGACGGTGGTCTTGCCGGCGCCGATCTCGCCGGTCAGCAGCACGAAGCCGCCGCCGCCGGACAGGCCGTAGAGCAGGTGCGCCAGCGCCTCGCGGTGCGCTTCGCTCATGTAGAGGAAACGCGGGTCGGGTGCGATCGAGAAGGGCTCGCGCTGCAGGCCGAAGAAGCTCGCGTACATCGGGGTCCGGATCGGTCGTGGGGCGTTGCGGCGCGACGGGGGGCGCGAAGACGCCTAGCATAGCGAGGCCCGGCAACGCTCCATTTCGCATCCGTGTCACACGGTTGCGGGGGCGCACGCGGTGCAATCCAGACTCCACGCCGATCCCTCATGAACCAGCTCGACCAGCTCCGCCAGTACACGACCGTCGTCGCTGATACCGGCAACTTCCACCAGCTCGCCCAGTTCGCGCCGCGTGACGCGACGACCAACCCGTCGCTGATCCTGAAGGCCGTGCGCCAGCCCGAGTACGCACCGCTGCTGGCCGAAACCGTGGCCGCGCATGCCGCACGCCCGCTCGACGAGATCGTCGACGAGGTGCTGGTGCGTTTCGGCCTGGAGATCCTGAAGGTCGTGCCCGGCCGCGTCAGCACCGAGGTCGACGCCCGCCTGTCCTTCGACACCGCGGCGACGATCGAACGCGGCCGCCGCATCGCCGCGCTGTACCGCGCCGCCGGCGTCGGCCCGGAGCGCCTGCTGGTCAAGATCGCGTCGACCTGGGAAGGCATCCGCGCCGCCGAGGTGCTGGAGCGCGAAGGCATCCACTGCAACCTGACGCTGCTCTTCGGCTTCGGCCAGGCCGTGGCCTGCGGCGACGCCGGCGTGACGCTGATCTCGCCTTTCGTCGGCCGCATCCTCGACTGGCACAAGGCGCGCGCCGGCGCCGCCTGGGACGCCGCCGCGAACAGCGGCGCCGCCGACCCCGGCGTGCAGTCGGTGACGACGATCTGGCGCCACTACAAGCGCCACGGCCTGGCCACCGAGGTGATGGGCGCGAGCTTCCGCAACGTCGGCCAGATCCTGGCTCTGGCCGGCTGCGACCTGCTGACGATCAGCCCCGAGCTGCTGGCCCAGCTGCAGGCCGCCGACGCGCCGGTGGCGCGGGCGCTCGACCTTGCCGAGGCCCAGGCCGCCGACCTGCCCGCCGTGCACCTGGACGAGGCCGCGTTCCGCTGGACGCTCAACGAGGACGCGATGGCCACCGAGAAGCTGGCCGAAGGCATCCGCGCCTTCGCCGCCGACGCCCGCGCGCTGGACGCGCTGATCGAGGAAGCCAGACGATGAACCGCTGCGACCGCACCGAAGCCTGGAGCGCCTTGGCCGGCCACTACGAGGCCCACGGCCGCTCGCTGGACCTGCGCGAAGCCTTCGCGCGCGACGCCTCGCGCTTCGAGGCGCTGTCGCTGCAGGCGCCGGAGATCTTCGCCGACCTGTCGAAGAATCTGCTCGACACGGCGACGCTGCACCTCCTCGCCGATCTGGCGCGGGAGTGCGAGCTGCCGGCGCGCCGCGACGCGATGCTGGCCGGGGCGGTCGCCAACCTCACCGAAGACCGCGAGGTGCTGCACACCGCGCTGCGCGCGCCGCTGGGCGCCGCGCCGCACGGCGAGCCGGTGCACGCGGTGCTGGCGGCGATGCTGGCCTACGCCGAGCAGGTGCGGCTGGACGCGCAGATCACCGACATCGTCAACATCGGCATCGGCGGCAGCGACCTCGGGCCGCAGATGGTCGTCGCCGCGCTCGAGTCCTACGGCGACCCGGGCCGGCGGCTGCACTTCGTCAGCAACGTCGACGGCCACGACATCACGCCGTTGCTGGCGAAGCTGGACCCCCAGCGCACGCTGTTCATCGTCGCCTCCAAGACCTTCACGACGCAGGAGACGATGGCTAACGCGCAGGTCGCGCGCGCCTGGTTCCTGGCCCACGGCGGCACGGTCGAGCAGATCGCGCGCCACTTCGCCGCGACGACGACCAACGTCAGCGCCGCGGCGGCCTTCGGCATCACGACGACCTTCGGCTTCTGGGACTGGGTCGGCGGGCGCTACTCGCTGTGGAGCGCGATCGGCCTGCCGATCGCGATCGCCATCGGCGCGGCCAACTTCCGCGCGCTGCTCGACGGCGCGCACGCGATGGACCGCCACTTCGCCGAGGCGCCGGTCGAGCGCAACCTGCCGATGCTGCTGGGCCTGCTCGACGTCTGGTACCGCAACTTCCACGGCTTCACCAGCCGCAGCGTCGCGCCCTACCACCAGGGCCTGCGCCGGCTGCCGGCCTATCTGCAGCAGCTGGAGATGGAGTCCAACGGCAAACGTGTCGACCTGGCCGGCGAGCCGCTGCCCTACGCCACCAGCCCGGTCGTCTGGGGCGAGCCCGGCACCAACGGCCAGCACGCCTACTTCCAGATGCTGCACCAGGGCACCGACGTGATCCCGGTGGAGTTCATCGCCGTGCGCCACCCGACGCATGCGCACGCCGACCTGCACGCCAAGCTGCTGTCCAACTGCCTGGCGCAGAGCCAGGCGCTGATGCTGGGCAAGTCCGCCGAGGCGGCGCGCGGCGAGACGGTGCCGACGGCGTCGGCGACGCTGGACCGCGACGTGCTCGCGCGCCACCGCACCTTCCCCGGCAACCGGCCGAGCACGACCTTCGTGCTGGACGCGCTGACGCCGCGTGCGCTGGGCGCGCTGGTGGCGATGTACGAGCACCGCGTCTGGACCAGCGGCGCGCTGTGGGGCATCAACAGCTTCGACCAGTGGGGCGTCGAGCTCGGCAAGGCGCTGGCCAACGACCTGCTGCCGCGCCTGGCCTCGGGCGACACGCGAGGGCTGGACGCCAGCACCGCCGGGTTGCTGGCCAAGCTGCGCGGCTGAGGCCTCAGGCGCTGCGCCGCGCGCGCACGCGCCGCCACTGGCGCGTGCCGCCGAGGCCGGCTTCGGCGACCGCCTGCTTGGTCGCCCGGCCTTCGCGCAGCGCACGTTCGGCGAGCGCGACACGCAGGTCCTCGATCCAGGCGCGTGGGCTGCTGCCCACGTGTTCGGCGAACAGCCGCGCCAGGTGGCGCGGCGAGACGTGGGCCAGCGCGGCAAGTTTCTCCAGCGGCCAGTCGGCGGCCGGGTCGTCGAGCACCGCGTCCTGCACGCGGTGCAGCGCCGGGTGCAGGTGCTCGCGGCCGGCGAGCAGCGCCGAGTGCTGCGGGTCCTCGCTGCCGCGGCGGTGGAAGACGACCATCGTCTGCGCCACGGCCGCCGCCACGGCCTCGCCGCAGACGCGCCCGACGGCGTGCAGCGCAAGGTCGATGCCGGCGGTGACGCCGGCGCTCGTCGCCACCGGACCGTCGGTGACGAGCAGGCGGTTGGCCAGCACCTGGGCCGTCGGCGCCAGGCGCTGCAGCTCGCCGAGCATCTCGTGGTGCGTCGTGCAGCGCCGCCCGGCCAGCAGGCCGGCGTCGGCCGCCAGCAGCGCGCCGGCGCAGACCGTCAGCAGCTCGACGCCGGCGCCCAGGCGCGGCGCCACCGCCTCGGCCAGCCAGCGGCGTGTCGCGGCCCAGTGCGCCGGCAGCGGCTGTTGCAGCGCGCTCTCGCTGCCGCTGGGCTGGCCCAGCAGCACGACCCAGGTCTCGCGGTCGAAGTCGGCCGGCAGCGGCTCCAGCGCCGCGATCGTCGCGCCGACCGAACTCGCCGCCTGCGGCTCGGGGCCGACGTGGCGCAGCCGGAAGGCCGGCGGCCGGCCGCGGCGCTGCAGCTGCTGGTTGGCGAGGCGCAAGACCTCGGCCGGGCCGGCCAGGTCCAGCAGCAGCGTGTCGGGCAGGACGACGAAGACGATGTCGATCATGCGGCGCGGCGCAAGGCCTCCTCGACGCTGCAGATCGTCGCGAAACGCCCGGCGAGCACGGTCTCGGTGCGCTCGTAGAGTTCGGCCGGGCTCAGCGTGCGGCCGGCGGGTGTCGTCATCGCGAAGGTCAGCGTGGCCTCGGTGACGTAGTCGACCTCCCAGCCTTCGTCGCTGGCGTGGCGCGTCGTCGTCTCGCAGCACTGCTCGGTGCGGATGCCGGCGACGATCAGCCGGCGGATGCCCTGCTGGTGCAGCCAGACCGTGAGGCCGGTGCCGACCAGCGCGCTGTGGCGCTGCTTCAGGAAGCTGGCCGCGGCGTCGTAAGGCGCCAGGCCGTCCAGCGGGCGCACGAGGCCGCTTTCGAGCGCGAACGGGTTGTCGGCGCTCTTCGGGCCGTCGGTGTGCAGGATGCGCACCACCGGCAGTCCGCGTTCGGCGGCACCGGCGAGCAGCGTGTTCACGCGCTCCAGGAAGGCCGGCGCGGCGGCCGGGTCCCAGTAGGGACGCGCGGTGAAGGACTGCTGGACGTCGATCAACAGGACGGCGGTGGACATCGGAAGGCCTCGTGCGGTGGTGGAAGGTGACCGCATCGTGCCTCTCGCAGTGTGCACGCGCCGGGCCCGAACCGGACGCGAGGCGGACGTTTCAGGACATCCGCTGTCCTGGCCTCAGGGCCGCGGCTGCGCCAGCCAGGCTTCGGCCAGCCGCACCCAGGCCGAGGCGCCGATCGGGATCAGCGCGTCGTTGAAGTCGTAGCTCGGGTTGTGCAGCATGCACGGCCCCAGGCCGTGGCCGGCCTCGCGGTGCGTGCCGTCGCCGTTGCCGATGACGAAGTAGCAGCCGGGCTGCTGCTGCAGGTAGAAGCTGAAGTCCTCGGCGCCCATCGTCGGCTCGAACTCGAGCACGTTGGCCGCGCCCACCACCTCGGCCAGCGTGCGGCGCACGAACTCGGTCTCGGCCGGGTGGTTGATCGTCGGCGGGTAGTTGCGGTGGAACTCGAACTCGCAGCGTGCGTCGTAGGCCGCGCAGGTCGCTTCGGCCACCTGCTGCATGCGGCGCTCCACCAGGTCCAGCACCTCGGTCGTGAAGGTGCGCACCGTGCCCTGCAGCTCGACGCTGTCGGGGATGACGTTGGTCGCCTCGCCGGCGTGGATCATCGTCGTCGAGATCACCGCGGTGTCGATCGGGCGCTTGTTGCGCGTGACGATGCCTTGCCAGGCGTTGACCAGCTGGCAGGCGACGAGCACCGGGTCGATGCCGTTGTGCGGCATCGCCGCGTGCGCGCCCTTGCCGCGGATCGTCACCTTGAACTCGTTGCTGCTGGCGAAGACCGGGCCGGTCTTGACCGCGAACTGGCCGGCTTCCAGCCCCGGCCAGTTGTGGGCGCCGAAGACCGCCTCCATCGGGAAACGCTCGAACAAGCCGTCCTGGATCATCTCGCGCGCGCCGCCGCCGCCTTCTTCGGCCGGCTGGAACACCAGGTACACGGTGCCGTCGAAGTTCCGGTTCGTCGCCAGGTGCTGGGCGGCCGCCAGCAGCATCGCCGTGTGGCCGTCGTGGCCGCAGGCGTGCATGCGGCCGGCGTGGCGGCTGGCGTGCGCGAAGGTGTTCTTCTCGGTGATCGGCAGCGCGTCGATGTCGGCACGCAGGCCGACGGCGCGCGCCGAGCTGCCGTTCTTGACGATGCCGACGACGCCGGTCTTGCCCAGCCCGCGGTGCACCGGGATGCCCCAGCCTTCCAGCGCGGCGGCGATCAGGTCGCTGGTGCGCTGTTCCTCGAAACACAGCTCGGGGTGGGCGTGCAGGTCACGTCGCAGCGTGGCGATGCCGGCGGCGTCGGCGACGATGGAATCGATCAGCTTCATCGGGCAGGGCAGGGGACGGCCAAACGGCGATCCTAGCCCCGATCCCGCGCCGCATCGGTCGCCGGGGAGATACCGTGTCGAGCGGCGGGCCGGCGGTCGCATGGCACCATCTCGGCCTTCGCGCCGCCTACCGCCACGCTCCGACCATGAACGCCGCTCCCGACATCCGCGTCGTGCACGCCGCCTGCCCGCACGACTGCCCCGACACCTGCGCGATGCGGGTCACCGTCGAGAACGGCCGTGCGGTGCGGGTGCAGGGCGACCCGGAGCATCCGACGACGAACGGCGCGCTGTGCACCAAGGTCAGCCGCTACCCGGAGCGCACCTACCACCCCGAGCGTGTGCTGACGCCGCTGAAACGCGTCGGCCCCAAGGGCCGCGGCGAGTTCGTGGCTGTGTCCTGGGACGAGGCGCTGGACACGATCGCCGCGCGTCTGACTGCCATCGCCGCGCGCGACCCCGAGGCCATCCTGCCCTACAGCTATGCCGGCACGATGGGCCTGGTGCAGGGCGAGAGCATGGCGGCACGTTTCTTCCACCAGCTCGGCGCCTCGCGCCTGGACCGCACGATCTGCGCCTCGGCCGGCAGCGAGGCGCTGCTGGCGACCTACGGCATCAAGGCCGGCATGCACGTCGAGCACTTCGCCGAGAGCCGGCTGATCCTGATCTGGGGCAGCAACTCGATCACCTCGAACCTGCACTTCTGGACCATCGCCCAGGCCGCCAAGCGCCAGGGCGCCAAACTCGTCTGCATCGACCCGCGGCGCACCGAGACCGCCGAGAAGTGCCACGAACACCTGGCGCTGCGCCCCGGCAGCGACGGCGCGCTGGCGCTGGCGCTGATGCACGAGCTGATCGCCCACGACTGGCTGGACCACGACTACCTGGAACGCTACGTCGACGGCTGGCCGGCGCTGCGTGAACGTGCGCTGCAGTGGCCGGCCGAACGTGCTGCCGCGGTCTGCGGCCTGACGGTCGAGCAGATCCGCGGCCTGGCGCGCGACTACGGCACGACGAAACCGGCGGCGATCCGCCTGAACTACGGCATGCAGCGTGTGCACGGCGGCGGCAGCGCGGTGCGCCTGATCGCCTTGCTGCCCTGCCTGACCGGCGCCTGGCGGCATCGCGCCGGCGGTCTGCTGCTGTCGGCCTCGGGCTGGTTCGCCGGCCGGCGCGACGACGCCTGGCTGCAGCGTCCCGACCTGCTGGCCGGCCGCCAGCCGCGCACGATCAACATGAGCACGATCGGCGACGACCTGCTGCGCGAAGCCTCGCCGGCCTTCGGCCCGCGCATCGAGGCCGTCGTCGTCTACAACAGCAACCCGGTGGCGGTGGCGCCCGAGAGCCGCAAGGTCGTCGCCGGCTTCGCACGCGAGGACCTGTTCACCGTCGTGCTGGAGCACTTCCTCACCGACACCGCCGACCACGCCGACTTCGTGCTGCCGGCGACGACCCAGCTCGAACACTGGGACGCGCACACCGCCTACGGCCACACCTACGCGCTGCTGAACAAGCCTGCGATCGAGCCGGTGGGCCAGGCGCGCTCCAACGCCGCGATCTTTCGTGCGCTGGCCGAACGGATGGGTTTCGACGACCCGTGTTTTGCCGACGACGACGAGACGCTGGCGCGGCGCGCCTTCCTCGCCGACCGTGTCGATCTCGATTCGCTGGAGCGGCGCGGCTGGGCCCGGCTGGACGTCGCCGAGGCGCCGTTCGCCAACGGCTTCCCGACACCGTCGGGCAAGGCCATCGTCGACGTGCCGGGGCTGGGTGTGCCCGACCACGTGCCGAACAACGAATGCGCGGAGACGACGCCCGAGTTGGCGGCGCGTTTCCCGCTGGCGATGATCTCGCCGCCGGCGCGCCACTTCCTGAACTCGACCTTCGTCAACGTGAAGAGCCTGCGTGCCGTCGAAGGCGAGCCGCTGCTGGAGATCCACCCCGACGATGCCGCCGCACGCGGCATCGCCGATGGTGCCGAGGTGCGGGTGTTCAACGAACGTGGCGAGTACCGCTGCGCCGCGGCGGTCAGCACACGCGCGCGGCCGGGCGTCGTCGTCGGCCTGGGCGTCTGGTGGCGCAAGCTGGGCCGCGACGGCACCAACGTCAACGAGCTGACGCACCAGCGGCTCACCGACATCGGCCGCGCGCCGAGCTTCTACGACTGCCTCGTCGAGGTGGCGGCCGCCTGATGCACGCGCGCCGTGCCGGCGGGGTCGCGGTGCTGGCCGCCGTGACGGCACTGGCCGGCTGCAGCAACGTCGGCTACGTCGCCCAGGCGCTGCAAGGCCATCTCGATTTGCTGCAGCGCTCGCGCCCGGTCGAGGACTGGCTGGCCGACCCGGCCACACCGCCGGCCCTGCACGCCCGTCTGGAACGGGCGCAGCGCTTGCGCGCCTTCGCCGTCGCCCAGCTGAAGCTGCCCGACAACCGCAGCTACAAACGTTATGCCGAGCTCGACCGCAAGGCCGTCGTCTGGAACGTCGTCGCCGCGCCCGAGCTGTCGCTGACGCTGCAGACCTGGTGCTGGCCGGTGATGGGCTGCGTCGGCTACCGCGGCTACTTCCGGCGTGACGGCGCCGATGCGCTGGCCGCCGAGCTGAAGGCCGAAGGCCGCGAGGTCTGGGTCTACGGCGTGCCGGCCTATTCGACGCTGGGCTGGAGCGAGTGGCTGGGCGGCGACCCGCTGCTGTCGACCTTCATCGGCTGGCCCGAAGGCGAACTGGCGCGGCTGGTGTTCCACGAACTCGCGCACCAGGTCGCCTACGCGCAGGACGACACGCCGTTCAACGAGTCCTTCGCCACCGCGGTCGAGCGCCTGGGTGTGCGGCGCTGGCTGGACACACACGCCGACGCCGCGGCGCGTGCCGAGTACGAACGTTTCGACGCTCGCCGGCGCGCCTTCCGCGCGCTCGTCGGCGAGACGCGCGAGTCACTGCGCGCGCTGTACGCCAGCGACGCCGACGACGCGACCAAACGCGCCCGCAAGGCCGAGCTGATGGCCGCGATGCGCGCGCGCCACGCAGCGCTGAAGGCCGGCGAGTGGGCGGGTTATGCCGGTTACGACGCCTGGTTCGACAATGCGAACAACGCGGCGCTGGGCGTGCAGGCGGCCTACGACGAGTGGGTGCCGGCGTTCGAGCGGCTCTTCGAGGCTGAAGGCGCCGATTTCAAACGGTTCTATGCCGAGGTGGCGCGGCTGGCCGCGCTGCCCAAGGCGGAGCGACGTGCGGCACTGGCCGCCGCCGCGGCGACAGGAGTTGACGAGTGAGCGATATCCGCATCCGACGCGAACACGATCTGGGCCTGGACGTGGCCCGCGCGGTGGCCGACGACTGGGCCGAACAATGCCGCACCCAGTTCGACATGCAGTGCCGCATCGTGCGCGGCGAGAGCAGCGACACGGTCGAGTTCCGCCGCAGCGGCGTCAACGGCCGTCTGGTCGTCGCCGCCGATCATTTCGACCTCGACGCCAAGCTCGGTTTCCTGCTCGGCGCCTTCAGCAAGACGATCGAACGCGAGATCCGCAGCAACCTCGACCAGCAGCTCGCCCGCCACGCGGGCGACGCGAAGAAGCGCGGCTGACGCCTTACTTCAAATCCTCGATGAGGTCGATGTACTGCTGCATCGCCTCGTTCGCGGACGTGCCCTTCAAGCCTGCCCAGGCGTCGTACTTCGCCCGGCCGACGAAGTCGGTGAAGCCCGGGCGGTCGCCTTCGACGTCGCCGACCGTGGCCTGCTTGTAGAGCGAATAGATCTTCAGCAGCGTCGCGTTGTCGGGCTTGGCCGGCAGCGACTTGCTTTCCGCGACGGCCTTTTCGAACGCAGCCTTGAGTTGCGGCATGGTGCAGGTCTCCTCTGACCCGTGATCCGGGCTTGACGCTCCCGATGTTAGCGGCCATCGTGCCGCGAAAAAGCGGAGGAGCGCATGAGTCTTGACGCCGAGCGCATGTCACGCGTGGACACCGCGTGGCTGCGCATGGACAACGACGTCAACCTGATGATGATCGTCGGGGTCTGGCTGCTGGAACCCGGCATCACGCTGGCCGCGCTGCGGCGGCGTGTCGAGGAGCGCTTCCTGCGCTACGCGCGCTTCCGCCAGCGCGCCGTGCCCGACCTGCTCGGCGCCTCCTGGGTCGAGGACGATGACTTCGACCTTTCGCGCCACGTCGTCACGACGAAGCTGCCGCGCCGCCGCGGCCAGGACGAGCGCGCCGCGCTGAAGGCCTTGTGCGCCGAACTCGCCGCGACGCCGCTCGACCCCCAGCGCCCGCTGTGGCAGTTCCACCTCATCGAGCGCTACGAAGGTGGCTCGGCCATCGTCGTGCGCCTGCACCACTGCATCGCCGACGGCATCGCGCTGATCTCGGTGATGCTGTCGATCACCGACGGCGGCGCCGAGCCGCCGAAGCACCCGCAGCACGCGCACGGCCACGACCACTCGCATGAACACGACTGGCTGGCCGACGCGGTGCTGCGCCCGATCACCGACCTGACGGTCAAGGCGATCGGCATGTACGGCAACGGTGTCGCCCGCTCGATGGAGATGCTGGCGCACCCGCAGGCGCCGCTGTGGGGCTCGCTCGCGGTGGCGCGCCACGGCTGGCAGGTGCTGCACGACGCCGCGTCGCTGGCGCTGATGGCCGACGACTCGCCGACCGCGCTGAAAGGCAAGCCCGGCGGCCTGAAGGCCGTGGCCTGGAACGAACCGCTGCCGCTGGACACCGTCAAGGCCGTCGGCAAGGCGCTGGGCTGCTCGATCAACGACGTGCTGCTGGCCTGCGTCGCCGGCGCGATCGGCCGCTACCTGCACGAATGCGGCGACGACCCGGCGGGCAAGGAGATCCGGGCCATGGTGCCGGTGAACCTGCGGCCGATGGACAAGGCCTGGCAGCTGGGCAACCGCTTCGGCCTGGCGCCGCTGGTGCTGCCGATCGGCATCACCAACCCGATCGAACGCGTCTACGCGGTGCGCCAGCGCATGGCCGAGCTGAAGGGCAGTTACCAGCCGCTGCTGGCCTTCGCGGTGCTGGCGATGGCCGGTTTCCTCGTCAAGCCGGTGCAGGACGCGGTCCTGAACCTCTTCGCACGCAAGACCACCGCGGTGATGACCAACGTGCCCGGCCCGCGCGAGCCGCTGAAGTTCTGCGGCTCGACGCTGCGCCAGACGATGTTCTGGGTGCCGGCCTCGGGCGACGTCGGCCTGGGCGTCAGCGTGCTCAGCTACGGCGGTGGCGTGCAGTTCGGTCTGATCGCCGACACCGCGCTGTGCCCCGACCCCGAGGCCATCGTCGAACGTTTCGAGCCCGAGTTCGAGAAGCTGCTCTGGCTGACGATGATGCTGCCCTGGCCGGGCGAGGACGGGGCGGCCGCTTAAGCCGCCGCCTGCAGCGCCAGCTTCGCCGCCTCGACTTCCAGCCGCTCGATCGCGTCGGCCGGCACGTGGCGTGCCGCGTCGGCCAGCAGCCGCCGGGCCTCGGGCCGCGCGGCCTCGCCTTCGAGGATCAGCAGCCCGCGCGCAACCTCGACCTTGACGATCGCGCTCGCCGGGTTCAGCGCCAGCGCCTGGCGGTAGTGCGCCAGGCCCTTGGCGGCGTCGGCGCCTTCGGTCATCGCCAGCAGCCGGCCGACGCGCGCGATCGCCTCGGCGTGGAAAGTGGCCAGCGCCAGGTGCGCTTCGGGGTGTTTCGGCGCCAGCTTCAGCGTGTGTTCCAGCGACTGCCGTACCTGCGGCGCCAGACGTTCGGCGACCAGCTTCAGCAGGTCCAGCGACTCGGCGCGCCGGCCGAGTGCGTAGGCGTGCCAGAACCAGCCTGCCGGGTTGGCGGGTTCGGCCTTCTGCTGGGCGAGCGCACGGCGCGCGACCTCGTCGACCATCGCCAGCCGCGTGCGTTCGGTGCGTTCGAGGTAGGTCGCCTGCAGCGCCTGGGCCTTGTTGGCCAGCGTCACGCCGGCCGGGCCCAGCGCCAGCGCGGCGTCGTAGGCGGCGCGGAACTCGCCAGCGTGCAGCCGTGCCCAGGCCGCGAGCAGCGCCGCATCGCGCGGCAGCGGCTCGGCGTCGCCGACGTGCAGCCGCTTCCAGCGCCGGCGCAGCGCCGCCGGCTCGTGCACGTAGCCCGCGTCGGGCCAGGGGAAACGCACCCAGCGCGCCATCAGGCGCGGTAGGGCGCGGCCAGCGCGTTCAGGTGCGCGCGCGACTCGGCGTCCAGATAGGGCAGCAGCAGGCTCATCGTGTGCCAGGCGCCACGCGCCAGCGCCGCGCCGGCGCCTTCGGGCTCCAGCGCCCGGCGCGGGTCGCGCACGTATTCGTAGCTCAGCCAGTAGGTCAGCACGACGACCATCGCGGTCGCCAGCGGCTCGGCCTCCTCGGGTGTCAGCTTCACCGCGCCGGCACCCGACAGCCCGGCCAGCAACTCGCGCACCGCCTCGCCCTTGTGGCGCAGCACGAACTGGAAGTGCGTTTCCAGACGCCGGTTCTTGCTGAGCAGGTCGTTCAGGTCGCGGTACAGGAAGCGGTACTGCCAGACCAGCTCGAAGAACATGTGCAGGAACAGCCACGCGTCCTCGACGTTGCGCACGCCGTCGGCGGCACGCAGCAACTCGTCCAGCGCACGTTCGTAACGGTCGAACAGCGCGTTGATCAGCTCGTCCTTGGCCGGGTAGTGGTAGTACAGGTTGCCGGGGCTGATGCCGAGCTCGGCCGAGATCAGCGTCGTGCTGACGTTCGGCTCGCCGAACCGGTTGAAGAGGTCCAGCGTCACCTCGAGGATGCGTTCCGCGGTGCGCCGCGGCTTCTTGGGCGTCGGCATGGTGCGGCGCATTGTGCACCGTGGGGTCTGGGGTGCGCTGCCTACAATCCGCCCCCCATGCCCGCTGTCCGTTTCGACCACGTCACCAAGACCTTCCGCGGCGCACGCGGCACCGTCCAGGCCCTGGACGGCGTCAGTTTCGACATCGAGCCGGGCGAGTTCTTCGGCCTGCTCGGCCCCAACGGCGCCGGCAAGACGACGCTGATCTCCATCCTCGCCGGGCTGGCACAAGCCAGCGGCGGACGGGTCGAGGTCATGGGCCACGACGTCGTCGCCGACTTCGCCGCCGCGCGCCGGGCGCTGGGCATCGTGCCGCAGGAACTGGTCTTCGACCCGTTCTTCAGCGTGCGCGAGACGCTGCGCATCCAGAGCGGCTACTTCGGCCTGAAGCACAACGACGACTGGATCGACGAGCTGCTGGCCAACCTCGGCCTGGCCGACAAGGGCAGCGCCAACATGCGCCAGCTCTCCGGCGGCATGAAGCGGCGTGTGCTCGTTGCCCAGGCGCTGGTGCACCGGCCGCCGGTCATCGTGCTCGACGAGCCGACCGCCGGCGTCGACGTCGAGCTGCGCCAGACGCTGTGGCACTTCGTCGCACGCCTGAACCGCGAAGGCCACGCGGTGCTGCTGACCACGCACTACCTCGAAGAAGCCGAGGCGCTGTGCGGCCGCATCGCGATGCTCAAGCAGGGCCGCGTCGTCGCGCTGGACCGCACCTCGGCGCTGCTGTCGGGCATGGCGAGCACGATGCTGCGCTTCAAGACCGACGCCACGCTGCCGCCGGCGCTGGCCGCACGCGCCCGCGTCACCGGCCGCATCGTGCAGCTGCAGGCGCGCGACGCCGCCGAGGTCGAACACGACCTGGCCACGCTGCGCCAGGCCGGCGTCGCCGTCGAGGACCTGGAGATCGGCCGTGCCGACCTCGAGGACGTCTTCCTCGGGATCATGGGCGGGGAGGGCGCACGATGAGCGGCATCGACCTCGCCGGCGCCGGCACGCTGTTCCGCAAGGAGGTGCTGCGCTTCTGGAAGGTGGCCTTCCAGACCGTCGCCGCGCCGGTGCTGACGGCGGTGCTGTACCTGCTGATCTTCGGCCACGTGCTGGAGGACCACGTCGAGGTCTTCCCCGGTGTCGGCTACACGAGCTTCCTCGTGCCCGGGCTGGTGATGATGAGCGTGCTGCAGAACGCCTTCGCCAACACCAGCTCGTCGCTGATCCAGAGCAAGATCACCGGCAACCTCGTCTTCCTGCTGCTGACGCCGCTGTCGCACTGGGCCTGGTTCGTCGCCTATGTCGCGGCGTCGGCGGTGCGCGGGCTGGTCGTCGGCCTGGGCGTGCTGCTGGTCACCGTCTGGTTCGCGCCGCTGCACCTGGCCGAACCGTGGTGGGTGCTGGTCTTCGCCGCGCTCGGCGCCGGCATGCTGGGCGCGCTGGGCCTGATCGCCGGGCTGTGGGCGGAGAAGTTCGACCAGCTTGCCGCGTTCCAGAACTTCATCGTCATGCCGATGACCTTTCTGTCGGGCGTCTTCTACTCGGTGAAGTCGCTGCCCGGCGTCTGGCAGGCGGCGAGCCACCTGAACCCGTTCTTCTACATGATCGACGGCTTCCGCCGCGGCTTCTTCGGCGCCAGCGACGTCTCGCCCTGGCTCAGCCTGGCGGTCGTCGGCACCAGCTTCGTCGTCGTCTCGACGATCGCCTTGCGCCTGCTGGCGTCGGGCTACAAGCTGCGTTCATGACGCCCGCCGCGGCGGCCTGAGATAATCGACCCCCAACCTCCTGCACGAGCCTCCGAGCATGACGCACATCCACGCCGCCTGCGACGCCAAGCCTGCCGACAAGGACGCTGCCAAGCCCGCCGGCGGCCTGCAGGAACAGCTGTCGTTCAAGTCGCGTTTCGTCCTCGTCTTCGGCGAGATCGACGACAAGCTGGCGCGCGCCACCTGCGAGCGCCTGATCGCGCTGTCGCAGGACTCCGACGCGCCGATCCACATGCTGATCAGCAGCCCGGGCGGCCACGTGGAAAGCGGCGACGCGATCCACGACATGATCCGCTTCATCAACGCGCCGGTGACGACCATCGGCAGCGGCTGGGTCGCCAGCGCCGGCACGCACATCTACCTGGCCGCGCCCAAGGAGCGCCGGGTCTGTCTGCCGAACACGCGTTTCATGATCCACCAGCCCGCCGGCGGCGCCGGCGGCCGGGCCACCGACATCGCGATCCAGGCCAAGGAAATCATCAAGACCCGCGAGCGCATCGCGCGTGTCGTCGCCACCCAGACTGGCCAGAAGATCGAGAAGGTCATGGCCGACATGGAGCGCGACTACTGGATGAGCGCCGACGAGGCGATCGCCTACGGCATCGTGTCGCGCGTCATCGAACGCCAGTCGGAACTCGCCTGATGGCCGAGCCGACCGTCGCCGAGGTCCGCGGCTACATCGAGGCCGGGCTGCCCTGCGAGCACCTGCAGGTCGAAGGCGACGGCCGCCACTTCTTCGCCACCATCGTCTCGTCGGCCTTCGAGGGCCTGAACCGCGTGCGCCGGCACCAGCGGGTCTACGCCGCGCTGGGCGATAGAATGCGCGAGCAGATCCACGCGCTGTCGATGAAGACGCTCACGCCGGCCGAGTACTCGGCCCAAGGCGCCACCCACCACCCCTGACACGGCACCTGCGGCGCGCCGCGGGTGGCCGCGTGCTGCGCTGCCGCCCGTCCCGTGCCGCGTGCTTTTCCGAGCACCAGCATGGACAAACTCCTGATCCGCGGCGGACGCCGCCTCCAAGGCGAGGTGTCGATCTCCGGCGCCAAGAACGCCGCGCTGCCCGAGCTCTGCGCCGCGCTGCTGTGCGCCGGGCCGCTGACGCTGGACAACGTGCCGCGCCTGCAGGACGTGGCGACGATGCTGTCGCTGCTGCGCCGCATGGGCGTCGCCGTCGAGCGCCCCGAAGACCAGCCGGCGCGCGTGACGCTCGCCGCGCCCGACGGCGTCGACCCGGTCGCACCCTACGAGCTCGTGAAGACGATGCGCGCGTCGATCCTCGTGCTCGGCCCGCTGCTGGCGCGTTTCGGCCGCGCGACGGTGTCGCTGCCCGGCGGCTGCGCGATCGGCTCGCGCCCGGTCGACCAGCACATTAAGGGCCTGCAGGCGATGGGCGCGACGGTCAAGGTCGAGCACGGCAACATCGTCGCCAGCGCCGGCCGGCTGCGCGGCGCACGCATCACGACGGACATGATCACCGTCACCGGCACCGAGAACCTGCTGATGGCCGCGGCGCTGGCCGAAGGCGAGACGGTGCTCGAGAACGCCGCCCAGGAGCCCGAGGTCACCGACCTGGCCGAGCTGCTGATCTCGATGGGCGCGAAGATCGAAGGCCACGGCAGCGGCCGCATCCGCATCCAGGGCGTCGAGCGCCTGCACGCGCCGGCGCAGCCGCACCGCATCGTGCCCGACCGCATCGAGGCCGGCACCTTCCTCTGCGCGGTGGCCGCCGCCGGCGGCGAGGCCGTGCTGCGCGACGCGCGTGCCGAGCACCTCGACGCCGTCATCACCAAGCTGCGCGAAGCCGGTGTGACCATCGAAGCGGGTGAGGACTGGATCCGCGTGCGTGCCGACGCGCGCCCGAAGGCGGTGAGCTTCCGCACCAGCGAGTACCCGGCCTTCCCGACCGACATGCAGGCCCAGTTCATGGCCGTCGACTGCGTCGCCGAAGGCGCGGCCAAGGTCTCGGAGACGATCTTCGAGAACCGCTTCATGCACGTCAACGAGCTGGTGCGCCTGGGCGCGAGCATCCAGGTCGACGGCCACACGGCGATGATCCAGGGCGTGCCGACGCTCTCGGGTGCCACCGTGATGGCGACCGACCTGCGCGCCTCGGCCAGCCTGGTCATCGCCGGCCTGGTGGCCGAAGGCGAGACGACGGTGGAGCGCATCTACCACCTGGACCGCGGCTACGACCGCATGGAAGCCAAGCTGCGCGCCCTCGGGGCGGACATCGAGAGAGTCCGATGATCACGCTCGCACTGTCCAAGGGCCGCATCTTCGAGGACTCGCTGCCGTTGCTGGCGGCCGCCGGCATCGAGGTGCTGGAGGACCCGGAGAAGAGCCGCAAGCTGATCATCGGCACCACCCGGCCCGACGTGCGCGTCGTGCTGGTGCGCGCCAGCGACGTGCCGACCTACGTGCAGCACGGCGGCGCCGACCTCGGCGTCGCCGGCCTGGACGTGCTGCTGGAGCACGGCGACGGCCTGTACCGCCCGCTGGACCTTCGCATCGCGCGCTGCCGCATGAGCGTCGCCACGCGCGCCGATTTCGACTACGCGCACGCCGTGCGCCAGGGCGCACGCATCCGCGTCGCCACCAAGTACACCCAGATCGCGCGCCAGCACTTCGCCGCCAAGGGCGTGCACGTCGACCTGATCAAGCTCTACGGCTCGATGGAGCTGGCGCCGCTCACGGGCCTGGCCGACGCCATCGTCGACCTGGTCTCGACCGGCAGCACGCTGAAGGCCAACCAGCTCGTCGAGGTCGAGAAGATCATGGACATCTCGTCGCGCCTGGTCGTCAACCCGGCGGCGCTGAAGTTGAAGCGCGCCCCGCTGCGCGCGCTGATCGACGCCTTCGAGCAAGCCGTGGAGTCCCGCGCATGAGCCCCGTCGCCATCACCCGCTTGTCCACCGCCGACGCCGGCTTCGAGGCCGGTTTCCAGCGTGTGCTGCACTGGTCGGCCGAGACCGACGCCGAGATCGAGAACCGCGTCGCCGCGATCCTCGACGACGTGCGCCAGCGCGGCGACGCCGCGGTGCTGGACTACACGGCGCGTTTCGACCGCCTGCAGGCCGACTCGGTCGCGGCGCTGGAGATCGGCGCCGACGAGCTGCGCGCCGCGCTGGCCTCGATCACGCCGGCGCAGCGCTCGGCGCTCGAGGCTGCCGCCGAGCGCGTACGCGACTACCACCAGCGCCAGCTCCAGGCCTGCGGCCAGAGCTGGAGCTACCGCGACGCCGACGGCACGCTGCTGGGCCAGAAAGTCACGCCGCTGGACCGCGTCGGCATCTACGTGCCCGGCGGCAAGGCGGCCTACCCGTCGAGCGTGCTGATGAACGCCATCCCGGCCCAGGTGGCCGGTGTCGGCGAGATCGTGATGGTGGTGCCGACGCCCGGCGGCGAGCGCAACGCGCTGGTGCTGGCCGCCGCCGCGGTGGCTGGTGCCCACCGCGTCTTCACGATCGGCGGCGCCCAGGCGGTGGCCGCGCTGGCCTACGGCACGGCGACCGTGCCCCGCGTCGACAAGATCACCGGCCCGGGCAACGCCTACGTCGCCAGCGCCAAGCGCCGCGTCTTCGGCCAGGTCGGCATCGACATGATCGCCGGGCCGAGCGAGATCCTCGTGCTGGCCGACGGCACGACGCCGGCCGAGTGGGTGGCGATGGACCTGTTCAGCCAGGCCGAGCACGACGAGCTGGCGCAGAGCATCCTGCTGTGCCCGGATGCCGGCTACATCGCCGCGGTGCAGGCCGAGATCGAGCGCCTGCTGCCGGCGATGCCGCGCCAGGCGACGATCCGCGCCTCGCTCGAAGGCCGCGGCGCGCTCATCCACACGCGCTCGATGGAGGAGGCCTGCGAGATCTCCAACCGCGTCGCGCCCGAGCACCTGGAAGTCAGCTCGGCCGAACCCGGCCGCTGGGAGCCGCTGCTGCGCCACGCCGGCACGATCTTCCTCGGCGCCTACACCAGCGAGAGCCTGGGCGACTACTGCGCCGGCCCGAACCACGTGCTGCCGACTTCGGGCACCGCGCGCTTCTCGTCGCCGCTGGGCGTCTACGACTTCCAGAAGCGCAGCAGCCTGATCGAGGTGAGCGAGGCCGGCGCCCAGGTGCTGGGCCCGATCGCCGCCGAGCTGGCCTACGGCGAAGGGCTGCAGGCCCACGCCCAGGCCGCCGAGTTCCGTCTGAAGCCCCGTTGAGCGCGGCCTGAGCTCAGCCGGTGACCGTGTCGCAGAACCCCAGGCCCGAAAGCCCGCGATGACTCCCGATCTCCCGTCCCTGATGGCCCGCGTCGTGCGCCAGGACATCCAGGGCCTGCACGCCTACGCGGTGCAGCCCTCGGCTGGCTTCGTCAAGCTGGACACGATGGAGAACCCGTTCCCGCTGCCGCCTGAGCTGCAGCAGGCGCTGGGCGAGCGCCTGGGCCGTGTGGCGATCAACCGTTACCCGGCCGAGCGCACCGAGGACCTGAAGGCGGCGCTGGCGAGCTTCGCCGGCCTGCCCGAAGGCTGCGCGCTGACGCTGGGCAACGGCTCCGACGAGCTCATCACGATGCTCAGCCTGACCTGCGCGGTGCCGGGCGCGGTGTTCATGTCGCCGCTGCCGAGCTTCGTGATGTACGGGCTGTCGGCGGCGCTGCAGGGCGTGCGTTTCGTCGGCGTGCCGCTGGCCGCCGACTTCGAGCTCGACGAAACGGCGATGCTGGCGGCCATCGCCGAGCACCGGCCTTCGCTGCTGTATCTCTCGTACCCGAACAACCCGACCGGCAACCTCTGGGACGACGCCGTCGTCGACCGCCTGATCGCCGCGATGGGCGAAGCCGGCGGCCTGGTCGTGATGGACGAGGCCTACCAGCCCTTCGCCGCACGCGACTCGATGGCGCGCCTGGCCGCGCATCCGCACGTGCTGGTGATGCGCACGATGAGCAAGTTCGGCCTGGCCGGCGTGCGCATCGGCTACCTGATGGGCCGCAGCGCGCTGATCGCCGAGATCGACAAGCTGCGCCCGCCGTTCAACGTCAGCGTGCTCAACGCCGAGGCGGCGCTGTTCGCGCTGGAGCACGCCGACGAGTACGCGCGCCAGGCCGCCGAGATCCGCGCCCAGCGCCAGCGCCTGCACGAGGCGCTGCAGACGATGCCCGGCGTGCACGCCTGGCCGAGCGAGGCGAACATGATCCTGGCGCGTGTGCCCGACGCCGCAGCGGCCTTCGCCGGCCTCAAGTCGCGCGGCGTGCTGGTGAAGAACGTCTCGGCGCTGCACCCCTCGCTCGCCAACTGCCTGCGCCTGACTGTCGGCACCCCCGACGAGACGACCCGACTGATCGACGCGCTGCGCGCCAGCCTGTAGAAGGACGCCATGGACACCCGCAACGACGCCCGCACCGCCGAAGTCCGGCGCGACACCCGCGAAACGCGCATCCGCGTGCGCGTCGACCTCGACGGCCGCGGCGACGCCAAGCTCGCCACCGGCATCGGCTTTCTCGACCACATGCTCGACCAGGTGGCGCGCCACGGCATGATCGATCTGGAAGTCGAGTGCGAGGGCGACCTGCACATCGACGGCCACCACAGCGTCGAGGACATCGGCATCACGCTGGGGCAGGCGGTCGCCCGGGCCGTCGGCGACAAGCGCGGCATCACGCGCTACGGCCACAGCTACGTGCCGCTGGACGAGGCGCTGTCGCGTGTCGTCGTCGACTTCTCCGGCCGCCCCGGGCTGGCCTTCGACGTCAAGTTCACCGCCGGCATGATCGGTGCGCTGGACACCCAGCTCGTCTACGAGTTCTTCCAGGGCTTCGTCAACCACGCGCAGGTCACGCTGCACGTCGACAACCTGAAGGGCGTCAACGCGCACCACCAGTGCGAGACGGTGTTCAAGGCCTTCGGCCGCGCGCTGCGCATGGCGCTCGCCGCCGACAAACGTGCGGCCGGCATCGTGCCGTCGACGAAAGGCTGTTTGTGAGCACAGTGGCCGTCGTCGATTACGGGATGGGCAACCTGCGCTCGGTGTCGCAGGCGGTGATGCACGTCGCCGCCGGCACCGGGCACGAGGTCGTCGTCACCTCGCGGCCGGAGGAGGTCTTCGCCGCCGAGCGCATCGTGCTGCCGGGGCAGGGCGCGATCCGCGACTGCATGCGCGAGCTGCACGACTCCGGGCTGCTGGAGGCGGTGCTCGACGCCGCCGCGAACAAGCCGCTGATGGGCGTGTGCGTCGGCATGCAGATGCTGCTGACGCACAGCGAGGAGCAGGACACGCCCGGGCTCGGCCTGATCCCCGGCGAGGTGAAGCGTTTCCGCCTCGAAGGCCGGCTGCAGGAAGACGGCAGCCGCTTCAAGGTGCCGCAGATGGGCTGGAACCAGGTCTGGCAGCGCCCGCACGCGCTGTGGGACGGTGTGCCCGACGGCGCCTTCTTCTATTTCGTCCACAGCTACTTCGCGCAGCCCGCGGATGCCGCCCACACCGCGGGCGAAACCGACTACGGCGCGCGCTTTACCTGCGCTATCGCGCGGGATAACATTTTTGCCACCCAGTTCCACCCCGAGAAGAGCGCTGCACACGGCCTCGCGCTGTACCGCAACTTCCTCGGCTGGAAGCCCTGATCCGTCTTTCCCCCTCCCGCCACGGCGCCGACGAGCCATGCTGCTGATCCCCGCCATCGACCTGAAGGACGGCAAGTGCGTCCGCCTCCAGCAGGGCGATATGAATGCCTCCACGACCTTCGGCGACGACCCCGCCGCGATGGCGCGCCGCTGGCTCGACGCCGGCGCACGCCGTCTGCACCTGGTCGACCTCAACGGCGCCTTCGCCGGCCGGCCGATCAACGAGGCGGCCGTCAAGGCCATCCTGCGTGAGGTCGGCGACGAGATCCCGGTGCAGCTGGGTGGCGGCATCCGCGACCTGGACACCATCGAACGCCTGCTCGACGACGGCATCAGCTACGTCATCATCGGCACCGCGGCGGTCAAGAGCCCGGGTTTCCTGAAGGACGCCTGCACGGCCTTCGGCGGCCACATCATCGTCGGCCTCGACGCCAAGGACGGCAAGGTCGCCACCGACGGCTGGAGCAAGCTCACCGGCCACGAGGTCGTCGACCTGGCGAAGAAGTTCGAGGACTACGGCGTCGAAGGCGTGATCTACACCGACATCGGCCGCGACGGCATGCTCACCGGCATCAACATCGAGGCCACCGTCAAGCTGGCGCAGGCGCTGGCTATCCCCGTCATCGCCTCGGGCGGCCTGTCGGACCTGGCGGACATCGAGCGCCTGTGCGGCGTCGAGTCCGACGGTGTCGAAGGCGTCATCTGCGGGCGCAGCATCTACACCGGCGCGCTCGACTTCGCCGCCGCGCAGGCGCGCGCCGACGAGCTCAACGGCGCCGCCTAACCTCTTTCGCGCCGCCCCTCGCCGGGCGTTCCCATGCTGGCCAAACGCATCATTCCCTGCCTGGACGTCACCGGCGGCCGGGTCGTCAAGGGCGTCAACTTCGTCGAACTGCGCGACGCGGGCGACCCGGTCGAGATCGCCGCGCGCTACAACGAGCAGGGCGCCGACGAACTGACCTTCCTGGACATCACCGCGACCAGCGACGGCCGCGACCTGATCCTGCACATCATCGAGGCCGTGGCCTCGCAGGTCTTCATCCCGCTGACCGTCGGCGGCGGCGTGCGCAGCGTCGAGGACGTGCGCCGGCTGCTCAACGCCGGGGCCGACAAGGTGAGCTTCAACTCGGCGGCGGTGGCCAACCCGCAGGTCATCCGCGACGCGTCGGAGAAGTACGGCGCGCAGTGCATCGTCGTTGCCATCGACGCCAAGCGCCGCCAGGGCGATGACTTGGCCGCGCGCGGCCCGGGCTGGGATGTCTACACCCATGGCGGGCGCAAGAACGTCGGCCTGGACGCCGTCGAATGGGCGCGCCGCATGGCCGAACACGGTGCCGGCGAGATCCTGCTGACCAGCATGGACCGCGACGGCACGAAGAGCGGCTTCGACCTGGAACTCACGCGCGCCGTCAGTGACGCGGTGCCGGTGCCGGTCATCGCCTCGGGCGGCGTCGGCACGCTGGAGCATCTGTCCGAAGGCATCCGCCTGGGCGGCGCCGACGCGGTGCTGGCCGCCAGCATCTTCCACTACGGCGAGTTCACCGTCGCCCAGGCCAAGGCGCTGATGGCGCGCGACGGCATCCCGGTCCGCCCGTGAAACCGCCGCAGCGCGGCCGTCCGAACGAGGTGCGGCTGATCGGCGGCGCCTGGAAGCGCAGCAAGCTGCCGGTGCCCGACCGGCCCGGCCTGCGGCCGACGCCCGACCGCGTGCGCGAGACGCTGTTCAACTGGCTGGGCCAGGACCTCACGGGCTGGCGTGTGCTCGACGCCTTCGCCGGCAGCGGCGCGCTCGGTTTCGAGGCCGCGTCGCGCGGCGCGGCCCAGGTGCTGCTGCTGGAGCAGGACGCGCAGCTCGTCGCCGGCTTCAAGGCCCATGCGCAACGGCTGGGCGCGACCGGCCTGGAAGCGCGCCGCGCCGACGCGATGGCCTGGATGGCCTCGGCCGCGCCCGAGGCCTGGGAGCTGGTGCTGCTGGACCCGCCGTTCGCCGCCGGGCTGGCGCTGCCGGCCGCACGCGCGGCGGCACGGCTGGTCGTGCCGGGCGGTTTCGTCTACGTCGAGAGCGGAGAGGCGCTGGACGAACTGCCGCCCGGGCTGGAACCCTGGCGCGAAGGCCGTGCCGGCGCGGTGCACTACCGCCTGCTGCGCCGCGGCTACACTGCGCCGGTTTGCGTTACAGGACCGACGCCGTGACCACCGTCACCCCGCTGACCGCCGTCTATCCCGGCACCTTCGACCCGATGACGCTGGGCCACGAGGACTTGATGCGCCGCGGCTCGCGCCTGTTCGACCGGCTGATCCTGGCGGTGGCCGCCGGCCACCACAAGCGCACGATGTTCACGATCGAGGAGCGGCTGTCGATCGCGCGCGAGATCGCCGCACCCTACGCCAACGTAGAGGTCGTGGCCTTCCGCGGGCTGCTGCGCGATTTCGTCGTTGCTGCCGGCGCCAAGGTCGTCGTGCGCGGCCTGCGTGCGGTCAGCGACTTCGAGTACGAGTTCCAGATGGCCGGCATGAACCGCCAGCTGATGCCCGACGTCGAGACGGTGTTCATGACGCCGTCCGACCAGTACCAGTTCGTCAGCGCGACCTTCATCCGCGAGATTGCCACCCTCGGCGGCGATGTCTCCAAGTTCGTGGCACCGTCGGTGCTGAAACGACTCCAGGACCGCGTGAACCAACCGGCGGCTTGACGATGGCTTTGTGGATCACCGACGAGTGCATCAACTGCGACGTCTGCGAACCCGAGTGCCCGAACCAGGCGATCTCGATGGGTGATGAACGCTACGAGATCGACCCGCGGCGCTGCACCGAGTGCGTGGGCCATTTTGACGAGCCGCAGTGCGTGCAGGTCTGCCCGGTCGAGTGCATTCCGGTGAACCCGGAGCACGTCGAGACGCGCGAGCAGCTGCAGCTGAAGTTCCAGGCCCTGCAGGCTGGCGGCGCGCGTTAGTCGCGCCGGTTCTTCTTCTTGCGCGGCGCCTTCTTCGGCGTCTTCTTCAGCACGCTCTGCACGGCCGGCTTCTCGGGTTCGACGAAGCCGGCAGCGGCCGTCACGGCCTCGCGTTCACGTGCACGGCGCTCGTCGCGCAGCTGTTCGGCCAGCGCCATCTCGCGGCGCGCCACGTCGCGGGCGGCGGCTTCGTCGCTGGCGCTGGGGCGCTCGTCGCGCACGGTCATGGCCTCGCCGTCGCGGCAGGGGCGATCCTGCAGCAGGCGCCCGTCGGGCCCGCAGCGCCAGATGCGCTGCGCGTCGGCCGCGCCAGCCAGCGCCAACAAGGCGAGGGCGAGCGCGGCGCGCATGGTCAGGCCCCGGGCGGGACGTCCGGCGCCGGCGGCGCCTCGGGGCGCGGCGGCTTCGGCGGCTTGGGACGCGCAGGCTTGGCGTGGATCTTCTGCAGCGCGCGGTCCATCTCGCCGGCGAGCAGCAGGTCCGACGCGGCGAGCGACTGCTCGATCGCCTTGGCGATGGCCTCGCGGTGGTCGGGTGAGGGCTTCTTCAGCACCCAGTTGACGACCTCGGCGCGCACGCCGGGGTGGCCGATGCCCAGGCGCAGGCGCCAGAAGTCCAGCGTGCCGAGCTGGCTGTGGATGTCCTTCAGGCCGTTGTGGCCGGCGGCGCTGCCGCCGAGCTTGATCTTGGCCTCGCCGGGCTGCAGGTCGAGCTCGTCGTGCACGACGAGGATCTCGTTCGGTGCGATCTTGAAGAAACGCGCCAGCGTCGCGACCGAGAACCCGGAGCGGTTCATGTAGGTCATCGGCTCGAGCAGCCAGACCGGGCCGTGCGGCGTGTTCACGCGTGCGGCCAGCGCCTGGTAGCCGCGTTCGGGCACGAGGCGCGCGCCGAGCTTGTCGGCCAGCGCCTCCAGCCACCAGAAGCCCGCGTTGTGGCGCGTGGCCTCGTACTCAGGGCCCGGGTTGCCCAGGCCGACGAACAGACGAATCATGGTCGAGGATTATCCGGAGCCCGGAAACGACAAGGCCCCACCGAGGTGGGGCCCCAAACGGTGTGCGCAGCCGGCGCGAGGCCGGCCGGGGCATCACTTCTTGTTCTGCTTCTCGTCCTTCTTGCCCTTGCCCTTGCCCTTTTCGGGCGCGGCCACCGGGGCGACGATCACTTCTTCCTCGGCCTTCGGCATCGTGACGGCGACGATCGCCGGGTTCAGCGTGCCGTGGCGCACGGCCTTGATGCCGGCCGGCAGCTTCAGGTCGTTGAGGTGCAGGCTCTGGTTCTTCACCAGGCCCGACAGGTCGATCGTCACGAACTCGGGCAGCTGCGAGGCCAGGCACTCGATCTCGATTTCGGTGGCGACGTGGCTGACCAGGCACTTGTCGGTCTTCACCGCCGGCGAGTTCTCTTCGCCTTCGAAGTGCAGCGGGACCTTCTTGCGCAGACGGGTCGTCTCGTCGACGCGCTGGAAGTCCACGTGCATGACGATCGGCTTCCAGGCGTGCATCTGGAAGTCGCGCAGCAGGACCTTCTCGACCTTGCCGGCCAGTTCCATCTCGAGGATCGACGAGTGGAAGGCTTCCTTCTTCAGCGCGAAGAAGAGGGCGTTGTGATCGAGCTCGATCATCTTCGGCTCGCCGGCACCGTAGACGATGCCCGGAACCTTGGCGGCGTTGCGCAGGCGGCGGCTCGCTCCGGTCCCCTGGACGCTACGCTCGTAAGCAGTGAATTTCATGTGGACTCCACAGTTGCGAAAAAGGGGCCCGCGACCAGGCCCCAAATAGGAAAAGGGCTCGCGAAGCGAGCCCGCTTTCCGAATCAGAAATTACTGTTCTGCTCGGCGAACAGCGAGGTCACCGACTCGCCGTCGCTGATGCGGCGGATCGTCTCGGCGAACAGGAACGCGACGCTGAGCTGGCGGATCTTCGGGCAGGCCTTGGCTTCCGGGCTCATCGGGATCGTGTTCGTGATGACGACCTCGTCGATCTGCGAATTCTTGATGCGCTCGACGGCCGGGCCGGAGAACACCGGGTGCGTGCAGTAGGCGTAGACGCTCTTGGCGCCGCGCTCCTTCAGCACCTCGGCGGCCTTCACCAGCGTGCCGGCGGTGTCGATCATGTCGTCCATGATCACGCAGTTGCGGCCGTCGATCTCGCCGATGATGTGCATCACCTCGGAGACGTTGGCGGCGGGGCGGCGCTTGTCGATGATCGCCAGGTCGCAGCCGAGCTGCTTGGCCAGCGCGCGGGCACGGACCACGCCGCCGACGTCCGGCGACACGACGACCAGGTCCTTGTAGGCCTTGCTCTTCAGGTCCGACAGCAGCACCGGGCTGGCGTAGATGTTGTCGACCGGGATGTCGAAGAAGCCCTGGATCTGGTCGGCGTGCAGATCCATCGTCAGCAGGCGCTCGACGCCCACCGTCTCGAGCAGGTTGGCGACGACCTTGGCGCTGATCGGCACCCGCGTGCTGCGCGGGCGGCGGTCCTGGCGGGCATAGCCGAAGTACGGGATCACGGCGGTGATGCGGCGAGCGCTGGCGCGCTTCAACGCATCGACCATGATCAGGAACTCCATCAGGTTCTCGTTGGTCGGGCTGCAGGTCGGCTGCACGACGAAGACGTCGCGGGCACGCACGTTCTGCCGGATCTCGACCGTGACCTCGCCGTCGGAGAAGCGACCCACCGAAGCCCGCCCGAGCTCGACGCTCAGATGCGTGGCAATTTCCTGCGCCAGCACCGGGTTCGCGTTGCCGGTGAAGAGCACGGTATTGAACAGCACGATGGGGATCTCCGGGAGCGCTGACGGCGACGCGCCGTCAGAGAGAATTTTGGCAGGGGAGGAAGGACTCGAACCCTCGCATGTCGGAATCAAAATCCGATGCCTTAACCAACTTGGCGACTCCCCTACACAGGACCCGGCTAGGCCGCGCCCTTGAAACCGTCTCAGTCACGAGCCCAGCCGACCAGCGGATGATGCTCCAGACTGCGGCACATCCGTCCGACCCAACCTTCCGGAAGCTCGGCTTCCGAAAATGTCGCCAGGGGTCGATCGCCTGTGCCAACTCTCGCGAAGACTGCGCTGCCTGAGCCTGTCATGCGGCTGTTGCCGTAACGTCGCTCCAGAAAGCTCAGGGCTTGCGCCACATCGTTGCATCGGTCCTGCGCGGGGGGTTGCATGTCGTTGCAACCGTATCCTGCACTGAATTCCGCGACAACTTTGTCCTCTGCGGGAGAGCCCAAGACTATAGCAGATGTATCCCGTTTGAGAAGGGGGTGTTCGAAGATTTCTTTCGTGGACAGCCCTTCGGCGGGTTTCACGACCGCGTACCACTGGCGCGGCAGCTCGATCGGCGTGAGCTTCTCGCCGATGCCTTCGACGAAGGCGTTGCGGCCGCCGACGAAGAACGGCACGTCGGCGCCCAGCGTCGCGCCCAGCGCCAGCAGGCGCTCACGCGGCCAGTCCAGGCCCCACAGGCGGTTCAGCGCCAGCAGCACGGTCGCGGCGTCGGAGCTGCCGCCGCCCATCCCGGCGCCGGACGGCAGCTGCTTGGCGATCGAGATGTCGACGCCCAGCGTCGTGCCGCTGGCGGCCTGCAGCGCGCGCGCGGCGCGCAGGCAGAGATCGTCGGCCGGCAGCGCCACGCCGAGGTCGTGGCGGGCGATCCGGCCGTCGTCGCGGCGCTCGAAGTGCAGCGTGTCGGCCCAGTCGATCAGCACGAACGGCGACTGCAGCAGGTGGTAGCCGTCGGCGCGGCGGCCGACGATGTGCAGGAACAGGTTCAGCTTGGCCGGGGCCGGGACGTCGAGCAGCGATCGCAAGGTCATGGGTCGCGACTCTAAGCCGTCGCCCGTCCGGTCACGCTTGCGCCGAGCCAAGCGCGCCTCGGTCCGGGTTCATTCCGGCGCTTGCTCCAGCCGCACGCGCACCAGCACCGGCGGCGGTGCCGCACGCGAGGCCTCGACCCAGCCGTCGTCGCGCCGCGCGAGGTCGATCGTCCAGCCCAGCTGATCGAAGCCACGTGCCGTCGGCTGCGACGCGGCGCCGGGCCAGGGCCGGCCGGCCAGCCAGTCGGGCAGGGCGGCCAGCGGCAGCGCCTCGCCGAGCGCCTCGCGCGAGAGCTCGTCCAGCCCGGCGTAGCGCGTGCTGCCCTCGGCGGTGGTCAGCACCGCCTCGCCAGGCGCCCAGCGCGCGGTGGCGACGATGCTGCCCAGCGGCGAGGTCAGGCGCAGCTCGCCGCGCTCGCCGTCGCCCTGCAACTCGAATCCGCTGGCCAGGCGGCGCAGCGGCGCGTCGGCGGGGCGCACCTCGACCGACAGCTTGCCGGCCACCCAGCCGCCAGCGTTGTGCGGCACCGTCGTGCAGCCGGTCAGCGCGAGGGCCGCGGCCGCGAGCAGCGCGCGCTTCATGCGGCCGCGCTCACGGCCGCACCTTCAGCCGCTTCAGGGTCTCGACCAGGACCTCGTTGTCGGCGTCGCGGCCACGGGCCTCGGCCCAGACGCGCCGCGCCTCGTCCTGGCGGCCGTCGGCCCACAGCACCTCGCCGAGGTGGGCGGCGATCTCGGCGTCGGGGCGCGAGGCGTAGGCGCGCTGCAGCAGCTCCAGCGCCCGGGCGCGGTTGCCCAGGCGGAACTCGACCCAGCCCAGGCTGTCGGTGATGAACGGGTCGCCGGGGGCGAGTTCGAGCGCCCGGGCGATCAGGTCGCGGGCCTCGGGCAGGCGCTGGCCGCGATCGGCCAGCGAGTAGCCCAGCGCGTTGTAGGCGTGCGCGTTGTCGGGCTTGAGCTCGATGACGCGGCGCAGCAGGCGCTCCATCTCGTCGATGCGGCCGAGCTTCTCGGCCAGCATCGACTGTTCGTAGAGCAGTTCGGGGTCGTCGGGCTGCAGCTTCAGTGCCTGGCCCATCACCTCGTAGGCCTCCTTCCAGCGCTTGACGCCGCGCAGCATCGACGCCTCGGCGTCGAGCCGGGCGCGCAGGTCCTTCGGCTCGCTGCCGGGCATGGCCTGCAGCAGCCGGCGCGCGTCGTCGACGCGGCCCTGGCGCGCGAGCATCGACGCCCGCCGGGTCTGGACCTCCAGCGCACGCTCGGGGGCGTCGACACGCGCCAGCCAGCGCTCGGCGGCGGCGTAGTCGCCACGCTGCTCGGCCGAGGCCGCCAGCATCAGCCAGGCCTGGACGCGGCCCTGGGCCGGCGCGTGCGAGCGGTCGTCTTCGCCGCCGCCGCTGGCGGCAGCGCTCGCGGCCGACGCCGGCGCCGCGGCGGGTTCGGTCAGCTCCAGGTAGCGGCGCAGCGCGGCCTCGCCCTGGGCGGCGTGCCGGAGCTCCAGGTGCAGCGCGCCCAGCGTCAGATAGGGCGGCGCGAGATCGGGCTTGCGCCGGGTGACGGTTTCGAGCTGGCGCAGCGCCTCGGCATAACGCTGCGTGCTGGTCAGCGCCCGCGCGTACAGCAGCAGCAGCGCCGGCTCGGCGTCGGGGCGGGCGGCGTAGTCGGTGACGATGGGCTCGGCCTCGGGCCGGCTGGGCAGCAGCTCCAGTGCCAGCAGCACCGGCGCCTGCGCCGCCGGGTCGGCGGCATGCGCCTGGCGCGCCAGCTCGAGCGCGCGCGTGCCGTCGCCTGCGGTCAGCCGCGCGCGGCCGATCGCGATCTGCGCGGCCACCCGCGTCGCCGGGGTCTCCAGGTACGGTGCGAGCACCTCCTCGACGAGCCGGGCGCCGCGCGCCGGGTCGGCCGCACGCTGCAGGAAACCCGGCACCGCGGCGATGATGCCGCTGCGCTCGGCCGGGGTCGCGGCCGCCAGCAGCGCGCGCAACGGTTCGGCGGCCTGGTCCAGGCGGTTCATCGCCGACAGGATCTGCAGCTCGGTGCGCAGCGCCTCTTGCGAACGCGGCAGCGCCGTGCGCCAGGCGCGTGTGGCGGTCAGCGCCTCCTCGCCGGCCCGGGCCTGCAGCGCGATCTCGACCGCGCGGCGGAACAGCAGCTCGTCACGGCTGCGCCGCGCGGCGTCGAGGATCACCTGGTAGGCGGCTCCCGGCTGGCCTTGGCGGGCCTCGATCTCGCCGATCAGCAGCTGGTAGAACAGCGGCGCGTCGAGGGCCGAGTTGCGCACCTCGGGTGGTGCCGGGGGCGATGTGGCGACGGCCCCCTGGGCCCAGGCAGAGACGGCGGCGAAGGCCAGCGCGGCGGCCAGCGGACGGGCGCCGCGGCGACGCGCGGCGACAAGGGAACGGCAAGGCATCTCGACATAATGCCGCATGCCCGAATTGCCCGAAGTCGAAGTCACGCGCAGGGGCATCGACGAGCCGCTGCGTGGTGCCGAGGTCTTGGCGGTGCGCCTGGGCAAGGCCTTGCGCTGGCCGCTGGGCGTCGCGCCGCAGGCCCTGCTCGGCGCCCGCGTGCTGCCGGTGCAGCGGCGCGGCAAGTACCTCTGGCTGCCGCTGCTCGGCGGCTGCGGCGGCGGGCTGCTGCTGCACCTGGGCATGTCCGGCTCGCTGGCGCTGCACCCGGCCGCGCCGGCGCCCGGCCCGCACGACCACTTCGACCTCGTCACCTCGCACGGCACGCTGCGCCTGACCGACCCACGGCGCTTCGGTGCCGTCGTCTGGTCGCCGTCCACCGCCGACCCGCCGGCGGCGACGCTGCTGGCCGCGCTCGGCGCCGAGCCGTTCGACGCCACGCTCACGCCGCAGTCCTTCCATGCCGCGCTGCAGCGCCATCGCACGCCGATCAAGGCGATGCTGCTGTCCGGGCGCATCGTCGTCGGCGCCGGCAACATCTACGCCTGCGAGGCGCTGCATCAGGCCGGCATCCACCCGGCGACGCCGTGCCGGCGCATCGGCCCGCTGCGCGCGGCGCGGCTGCTGCAGGCGCTGCGCGAGACGCTGGCGCAGGCGATCGAGCTGGGCGGCTCGACGCTGCGCGACTTCCGCGATGCCCACGGCATGAACGGCGAGTTCCAGCACCATGCCCGGGTCTACGGCCGTGCCGGCGAACCCTGCCCGCGCTGCGGCGCCGCGGTGCGGCGTGTCGTGCAGGCGCAGCGCGCCACCTATTTCTGCGCCGCCTGCCAGCGTCCCTGAACGCGACGGATTGCGCAGCTTGTTTCCTTGACGCGGCGCCGCGCGCCCGGGCGCGCGGAGGGCTGCGCTAGCATCGGCCGCGCCATGAAGAGTTCCCTGGTCTCGACGCTCGACTCCCTGGCCGCATGGCGGCAGGACGTCGACCGCCGCGTGGCCGTGTTCGCGCGTTTCCTGGCCGATCACGAACTGGTCGACGCGGCGCAGACCGAGCTGCTGGCCACGCTGCGCGAACGGCTGGCGGCCGAGCGCGTGGTGCTGGCCTTCGTGGCCGAGTTCTCGCGCGGCAAGTCCGAGCTGATCAACGCGATCTTCTTCGCGGCGGCCGGCCGCCGCGTGATGCCGGCGACTCCCGGGCGCACGACGATGTGCCCGGTCGAGCTGTTCCACGACCCGGCGCAGCCGCCGCGGCTGTCGCTGCTGCCGATCGAGACCCGGCTGGCCGGCCTGTCGCTGGCCGAGCTGCGCCGCCGCGACGAGGCCTGGCAGTCGCTGCCGCTGGATCCGCAGGACCCGGAGCAGCTCGCCGCCACGCTGGCAGCGGTGACGCGCTCGCGCCGCGTCACCGTTGGCGAGGCGCGTGCGCTGGGCTTCTGGCACGACGAGCGCCCCGAGGACAACCCGCCGCTGCTGGCCGACGGCCAGGTCGAGGTGCCGGCCTGGCGCCACGCGCTGATCAACTTCCCGCACGCGCTGCTGTCGCGCGGGCTGGTCGTGCTCGACACGCCGGGCCTCAACGCGATCGGCGCCGAGCCCGAGCTGACGCTGTCGCTGCTGCCGTCGGCGCATGCCTGCGTGTTCGTGCTCGCGGCCGACGCCGGCGTCACGCGTTCGGACCTCGCGATCTGGCGCGAGCACCTGGGCAGCGACGGGCTCGAACGGTTCGTCGTGCTCAACAAGATCGACACGCTGGCCGATCCGCTGGCCGAGCCGGCCGTCGTCGCCGCGCAGATCGAGCGCCAGCGCGACGCCAGCGCCGCCTCGCTCGGCGTGGCGCGTTCGCGTGTCTTTCCGCTGTCGGCGCGCGAGGCGCTGGCCGCGCGCGTGGCCGGCGACGCCGCGGCGCTGGAGCGCAGCCGCCTGCCGGCGCTGGAGTCGGCGCTGACCGCCGAGCTGATCCCGCGCCAGCACGAGGTGCTGGCCCAGGCGGCGGCCGGCTGCGCGCAGCAGATGCGCAGCGCCGCGTCGCGCCGCCTCGCCGACCGCCGCCGCCAGCTCGCCGAGCAGCTGCTGGAGCTGCGCGGCCTGCGCGGCAAGAGCGCCGCCAAGGTGCGGCTGATGCTCGACCGTGTCGAGGCCGAGTCGGCCGAGTTCGACGGCTGCGTCAAGCGCCTGGCGGCGCTGCGGCTGGTGCAGACGCGCCAGCTCGCTGCGCTGCTCGACCGCCTGGGCAGCGACGCGCTGCGCACCGAGGTCTCGGCGATGCTGTCGGCCATCGGCGGGCGGGCTTTCACCGCCGGCGCGCGCGAGAGCTTCGCGACGCTGTTCAAGCGCCTGCGCGCCACGCTCGGCGACGCCAGCGCACGCACTGACGAGATGCGGCGCATGCTGGACTCCAGCTTCGTGCAGCTCAACGCCGAACACGGTTTCGCCTTCGCGCTGCAGCCGCCGCCGCTGCTCAACGCCTACGTCGACCAGCTCGACCAGCTCGAGCAGAACTACGGCCGCTACCTCGGTCTGGCCCAGGGCTGGCGCATGGCGATGCCGGGCTCGGCCGAGCAGTTCCGGCGCATGCTGCTGGCCAAGCTGCGCGTCGTCTTCGAGCGCGCTGCGCATGACGTCGAGGTCTGGAGCCAGTCGCAGTCGGCGCAGGTCGACGAGCAGCTGCGCGAGCGCCGCCGGGGCTTCCGCCGGCGCCGCGAGGCGCTGGTGCGCATCCAGTCGGCCGCCGGCGAGCTCGAGGGGCGCATTGCCGAGGTCGAGCAGCAGGACCAGCACCTGGTCGCGCTGCAGGTCGGGCTGGACCGCGTCGTCGCCGACCTGGTGGCCGCGGCGCGCGACGCCGAGGGCCTCGAGCGGGCGCCCGTCGAGGCGTCCGCGGCCGCGCCGCTGGCCCGCGACGCCGCCTGATGCCCGACACCACGATCGCCGCGCGCGTCGTGCGCTGGCAACGCACGCACGGCCGCCACACGCTGCCGTGGCAGAACACGCGCGACCCGTACCGCATCTGGCTGTCCGAGGTGATGCTGCAGCAGACCCAGGTGGCGACGGTGCTCGGCTACTACGAACGTTTCCTGCAGCGCTTTCCCGACGTCGCCGCGCTCGCCGCCGCGCCGCTGGACGAGGTGCTGGCGCTGTGGAGCGGGCTGGGCTACTACAGCCGCGCGCGCAACCTGCACCGCTGCGCGCAGGCCGTCGTCGCCGAACACGGCGGGCGTTTCCCGCCCGACGCCGCGACGCTGGCGACGCTGCCCGGCATCGGCCGCTCGACCGCCGCGGCGATCGCCGCTTTCGCCTACGGCGAGCGCGCCGCGATCCTCGACGGCAACGTCAAGCGCGTGCTGACGCGCGCGATCGGCTTCGGCGGCGACCTGGCACGCCCGGCCGAGGAGCGGGCGCTGTGGCGCGAAGCCGAGGCGCTGCTGCCCGAGCAGGACATCGAGCGCTACACGCAAGGCCTGATGGACCTGGGCGCGACCGTCTGCCTGGCGCGCCGGCCGCAGTGCCTGCTGTGCCCGCTGGCCGAGGTCTGTGTCGCGCGCACCGAAGGCGCGCCCGAACGCTATCCGGTGAAGACGCGCACGCTGCGCCGCGGCCGGCGCCGCCACGCGCTGCTGTGGCTGCAGCGCGCCGACGCGGTCTGGCTGGTGCAGCGCCCCGACAGCGGCGTCTGGGCCGGGCTCTGGAGCCTGCCCGAGTACGAGTCGGCCGAGGATCTGGAGGCGCTCGTCTCCGGCTGGCCGGGGCAGGGCGCCTGGCTGGCCCCGTTCGTGCACGTGCTGACGCACCTGGACTGGACCTTGGAGCCGCTGCGCTGGACGCTGCCGCCGGCGCTGGCCGCCGAGCCGGGCGCCGTCGAAGCCGTGCTGCCGGCCGGGCGCTGGTTCACGCGTGCCGAGGCGCTGGCCGCCGGGCTGCCGGCGCCGGTGCGGCGCCTGCTCGAAGCCGACGCGGTGCTCAGCCGATGACGATCGACTTGTCGCGCAGGTAGCCGTCGACGATCGACAGCCGGATCACCGGATCCTCGAGTTCCATCAGCTTCTGCTTGGCCGACAGCGGCACCGGCAGCAGCTCGCACCAGCGGTTGGCCACCCAGCCGGCGTCGTCGAAGCGGTAGGGCTCGGCAAACGGCTGGTGGCCCTGTTCGTCGAGTTTGCGGATCGCCTCCTGCAGCGCCTGCACCGTCGGCTGCATCGCCTCGCCCGGCGCACGCAGCGCGTCGGCGGCGATGTCCTCGACCTCGCAGGTCCAGAGCCCGTCGGGCTGCTGCGCCGGTGTGCCGGCGAGGCGGAACCGCTCCAGCCCGGTGCCGAGCACCCGCAGCAGCCCGGGGCCGTCGGCGTCGACCTCGTCGAGCCGCACGACGACGCCGACCCTTTCGAGCTTCACGCCCTGCGCCGCGGTGCCGGTCTCGCGCCCCTGCTGCAGGCAGACGATGCCGAAGCCGGTGCCTTCGCGCAGACAGCGTGCGACGAGGTCCAGGTAACGCGCCTCGAAGACCTTCAGCCCGACCAGCCCGCCGGGAAAGAGCACGGCCTGCAGCGGGAACAGCGGCATCAGTCCCGTTGGGCTCATCGACAACCCCTCGCCTGTTGGCCTGCGGAGGTCTTCCCCCCGGGGACAGCCCGCCACTGGCGGGCAGGGGGAGCGCCCGTGGCATACGGGCCGGATCCGATCCGGGTCTCCCGGTCGGATTCGGAGCCCCTTTGGGGCTGAGCCCGGACGAAGACAGTCCGGAGGACTGTCTGCGCCTGGCGAAGAGCCGGCCGTCCCCGGCCGGCGCGCCCTGCAAGGGCGGCCGCCAGGCGGCCGGGGGCCGTCATTTCACCCACGGGCGTCGAGCTCGCGATGGCGGATCAAGGTGGCCTGGCGGCCTTCGAAGCGCCGGGCCAGATGCTCGACGCCGTAGACCGAGCGGTGCTGGCCGCCGGTGCAGCCCAGCGCGACCGTCAGGTAGCTGCGCTGGTTGTCCTCGAAGGCCGGCAGCCAGCGTTCGATGAAGGTGGCGATCTGCTCGAGCATCTCGCCGGCATCGGTTTGCGCCCGCAGGTAGGCGGCCACCGGCTCGTCGCGGCCGGTCAGCGCGCGCAGCTCGCGCACGTAGTACGGGTTGGGCAGCGCACGCAGGTCGAAGACGAAGTCGGCGTCCAGCGGCACGCCCTGCTTGAAGGCGAAGCTCTCGAAGACCAGCGTCAGCGCCGACTCGCGTGCGCCGGCCAGCCCGCGCACCCAGGCACGCAGCACCCCGGGGCGCAGCTGGCTGGTGTCGATGACGGTGGACTTCTCGCGCAGCCCCGCCAGCAGCTCGCGTTCGAGCTCGATCGCCTCGACCAGCGCGCGCGCGGCGTCGTTGCCGGCCGGCACCGAGGACAGCGGGTGCGGCCGGCGGGTCTCGGAGAAGCGCCGCACCAGCGCGTCGGTGCTGGCGTCCAGGAACAGCGAACGAACCTTCAGCCCTTCGGCGCGCAACTCGTCGATCAGCGGCAGCAGCAGCGGCAGCGAGCCGACGGTGCGCACGTCCACCGCGACGGCCACGCGCCGCGTCCAGCGGCCGTGCTCCAGGCGGATGAACTCGCGCAGCAGCTCCGGCGGCAGGTTGTCGACGCAGAAGTAGCCGGCATCCTCGAGCGCGTGCAGGGCGATCGACTTGCCCGAGCCGGAGATCCCGGTGACGAGGAAGATCTCGTTGCCGCTGCCGTCGGGCAGCGGCGCCCATTCGCTGGGCGGCGGGTCGACGAATCCGCTCACTGGAACTCCCTTCGGCCTGCGGCCGCTGCGGCCCGGCAGGAACGAGCCCGCGGCAGGTCCCGAGGGCTCATCGTGCGTTCCCTGCCAGCATCGCCTCGGCGTGGGCGCGGCTGGTGCTGGTCAGGCGTTCGCCGCCGAGCATGCGCGCGACTTCGGCCACGCGGGCCTCGCCGGCCACCGGCCGCACCTCGCTGACCGTGGCCTGGCCCTGCAGCGCCTTGGCGACGACGAAATGATGGTCGGCGCAGGCCGCGACCTGCGCCAGGTGGGTCACGGCCAGCACCTGCGTCGTGCCGCCGAGCTGCTTCATCAGCCGCCCGACGCTGTCGGCCACGGCGCCGCCGACACCGGCGTCGATCTCGTCGAAGATCAGCGTCTGCGCGCCGTCGCCGGGCGCGTTGGCGGCCGTGGTCACGGCGATCGCCAGCGCCAGACGCGACAGCTCGCCGCCCGAGGCGACCTTGGCGATCGCACGCGGCGTGCTGCCGGCGTGGCCGGCGACACGCAGCTCGACGTTCTCCAGCCCGTAGGCCTGCGGTTCGTCCTGCGCCACGATCGCGACCTCGAAACGCCCGCCGGCCATGCCCAGCTGCTGCATCGCCTGCGTCACCGCGTCGGCGAGTTTGGGCGCGGCCTTGGCGCGGGCGCGGCTGATCTTCTTCGCCTCGTCGCGCCAGGCGCGTTCGGCTTCGGCGGCGGCCCGTTCGAGGCCGTCGAGGTCGGCGGCGGCGTCGAGCGCCGCGAGTTCGGCCTTCCAGCCGGCCAGCAGCGCTGGCAGCTCGATCGGCTGGCGGCGGTAGCGCCGCGCCAGCGAGACCCAGGCCCCCAGGCGCGCGTCCAGGTCGGCCAGGCGTTCGGGGTCCGGTTCGCGGCGGCCGAGGTAGCTGCCCAGCGTGTGCGCGGCGTCTTCCAGCTGCGCTTGGGCGCCGCGCAGCACCTCGACGACCGAGGCCAGCTCGGCGTCGTAGCGCTGCACCTCCTCCAGTGCGTCGATGGCACGCGCGATCAGCGCATCGGCAGAGGGTTCACCTTCGGCGGTGGCGTCCAGCGCCGCGCGGGCGCCGTCGAGCAGCGCCTGGCCGTGCGCCAGCCGCTGGTGCTCGGCGTTCAGCTCCTCCCACTCGTGTTCGCCCGGCGCGAGCTTGTCGAGCTCGCCGATCTGCCAGGCCAGGCGCTCGCGTTCACGCTCCAGCGTGTCGCGCTGCGCGCGGGCGGCGTCCAGTGCGGCCAGCGCCTGGCGCCAGGCGGCCCAGCGGGCGGCCAGCGGGCGCGTGTCGGCACCGGCCTGGGCGTCGAGCAGCGCGCGCACCGCGGCCGGGCGCGTCAGGCTCTGCCAGGCGTGCTGGCCGTGGATGTCGACGAGATGGTCGGCGGCTTCGCGCAGCTGCGTCACGGTGGCCGGGCTGCCGTTGATCCACGCCCGGCTCTTGCCCTGGGCGTCGATCGTGCGGCGCAGCAGCAGCGTCGGCTCGGCGGCGAAGCCGGCCTCGTCCAGCCAGGCGGCCAGCGAAGGCGGGGCGTCGAACTCGGCGGCCACTTCGGCGCGTGCCGCGCCTTCGCGCACCAGCGCCGCGTCGCCGCGAGCGCCCAGCGCCAGCTGCAGCGCGTCGATCAGGATGGACTTGCCGGCACCGGTCTCGCCGGTGAGCACGCTGAAGCCGGCGTCCAGCTCGATCTCCAGGCGTTCGACGATGACGACGTCGCGAAGAGAAAGTCGGCGGAGCATGTCAGTCGGTCAGGTTGCCAAGCAACAAGGCAGCGTCAGGAATTCGGCGTCTCAAGCTGCCGCCGTGGACCGGCTTCGCCGGGCCACTGGCGGCGCCCCCTGGGGGGCTGCGGCGGGACGTGCACGGTCCGGTGGACCGTGCGCGCCAGCTGCAGGGCCGGGTCACCGGCCCGGCGCGGCCTGCAAGGCGCGCCGAAGGCGCTTCGGGGGGGGCCATCACACTACGCCTTCGTACCAGCGCAGCTTGCGGCGGAGGGTGGCGTAGTAGCTCCAGCCGCGCGGATGAAGAAAACGAACCTTGTAGGCCGAGCGCTGCACCAGCACGCAGTCGCCGTGCTGCAGGCTGGCCAGGCTGTGCATGTCGAAGTGCGCCGAGGCGTCGCGGCCGGCGACCAGCGTGATGCGCACCGTCGCGCTGTCGGGCAGCACGATCGGCCGGTTGGACAGCGTGTGCGAGGCGATCGGCGCGAACACCAGCCCGGCGATGCCGGGGTGCAGGATCGGCCCGCCGGCGGACAGCGCGTAGGCGGTCGAGCCGGTCGGCGTGGCGATGATCAGGCCGTCGCAGCGCAGGTTGGCGACGAAGTCGTCGTCGACGTCGACCCGCAGCTCGACCATGCTGGCCGTGACGCCGCGCGCCACCACCACGTCGTTCAGCGACAGCGCCTCGTGGATCGGCTGGCCGTCGCGGAAGACCTGGCCTTCGAGCATCGAGCGATGCTCTTCCTCGTAGTCGCCGGCGATCAGCGTCGCGAGCGCCTCCTTGTACTGGCCCACCGGCACGTCGGTGATGAAACCCAGCCGGCCCTGGTTGATGCCGACCAGCGGCAGGTTGTGGCGCGAGAACTCGCGCGCGATGCCGAGCATCGTGCCGTCGCCGCCGACGACGACGGCGAAGTCGCAGCGTTCGCCCAGCGACTGCGCGTCGTGGGCGCCGAACTCGGCGATGCCGGTGGCCTCGGCGGTCTCGCGCTCGAAGGACACCGCGACGTCCTGCTGCTGCAGGAAACGCGCAAGCTCCAGCAGCACCGGGGCGATGCCCTGTGCCTGGTACTTTCCGACGATCGCGGCATGGCGGAACGGGGCCGGCATGCGGCGCATTACACCATAGGGAAAACTGCTCCCTACAATCCGAAACCATGCTCGACGACCGCGCCAAGACGCTGCTGAAAGCCCTCGTGGAGCGCTACATCGCCGACGGTCAGCCGGTGGGGTCGCGCACGCTGTCGCGCGCCTCCGGGCTGGACCTGTCGCCGGCGACGATCCGCAACGTGATGGCCGACCTGGAAGAGCTCGGCCTGATCGCCAGCCCGCACACCAGCGCCGGCCGCATCCCGACGGCGCGCGGCTACCGGCTGTTCGTCGACACGATGCTCACCGCACGCCCGATCGACCTGCAGACCGTCGCCCCGGAGCTGGCCGCCGCGCGCGAGCAGCTGCATCCCGACCAGCCGCAGCGTGTCATCGCCCAGGCGGCTTCGCTGCTGTCCAACCTGTCGAGCTTCGTCGGCGTCGTCAGCGCGCCGCGCAAGGCCGGGCTGATCCACCACATCGAGTTCCTGCGCCTGGGCGAACGCCGCGTGCTGGTGATCCTCGTCGCGCCCGACGGCGACGTGCAGAACCGCGTCATCTTCACCGCCCGCGACTACACCCAGGCCGAGCTGATCGAGGCCACCAACTTCCTCAACGCCCACTACACCGGGCTGGCGATCGAGGAGGTGCGCGAGCGCCTGAAACACGAGGTCGACGCGCTGCGCGGCGAGATCGCCCAGCTGATGCAGGCCGCGGTGCAGGCCGGCGAGGAGCTGGCCGGGCGCAGCGAGAACGTCGTCGTCTCCGGCGAGCACAACCTGCTGGGCGTGCAGGACCTGGGCCACGACATGGCCGGGCTGCGCCGGCTGTTCGACGTCTTCGAGCAGAAGACCGAGCTGATGCGGCTGCTCGACGTCAGCAGCCGGGCCGAGGGGGTGCGCATCTACATCGGCGGCGAGAGCCAGGTCGTGCCGTTCGAGGAGCTGTCGGTCGTCACCGCCCCCTACGAGGTGGACGGGCGCATCGTCGGCACGCTGGGCGTCATCGGCCCGACGCGCATGGCCTACGACCGCATGATCCGCATCGTCGACATCACCGCCCGGCTGGTGGGCAACGCGCTGTCCTCGCGCTGAGCGCGCGCCACGCAGACCGCCTGCGTGTGAGGGATTGCCGGCCCGGCGTTGAGAAATGTCAGCCCCGTGGGGGGCGAGCCGATACACGCTGCAACGGTGTGGCCGGTATAAACCGCGTTGAGCCGCGTGCAGCGAAGGCGCGGTCGCCATCTTCTCCGGCGCGGACCCGGCGCGACAGACGCCGTCCGCAGGCCAGTCTGGCGGGGGCGATCACCCGGTCTCCGCCACGGGAGTTCGGTTGTTCGTTCGCGTTCGTCGTCTCACGGAGCCTCGGTGCCCTGCGGTCTTCCATCCGCCCCGGTTCGCGCATGTCCTGGCGATGCTCGTGTTCGCCTTTGTCGCCGCCGGCAACGCGCTGGCGCAGGACCGCGGGCTGCGCGTCATCAGCGACGAGAACTACCCGCCGTTCCTGTTCCGTGACGCCGACGGCCAGGTCCAGGGCTATCTGGTCGACTACTGGAAACTCTGGCAGCGCCGCACCGGCGTGCGCGTCGAGCTGATCGCCACCGGCTGGGTCGAGGCCCAGCGGCGTGTGCAGGCCGGCGAGGCCGACGTCATCGACCTGATCTACCGCACCCCGGCGCGCGAGGCGATCTACGACTTCTCCTCGCCGCACGCGCAGCTGCCGGTCAACATCTACAGCCACGTCGGGCTGAGCGGGGTGAACAGCGTCGCCACGCTGAAGGGTCTGCCGGTGGGTGTGCAGGCGGGTGACGCCTGCATCGACAAGCTGCACGAGCACGGCATCGACTCGCTCGTCGAGTACGCCAACTACGACGCGCTGATCGCCGGCGCCAAGCGCGCCGAGGTGCGCCTGTTCTGTCTCGACCAGGCCCCGGCCAACTTCTACCTCTACAAGTTCGGCGCCGAACGCGAGTTCAAGCGTGCGTTCCAGCTCTACACCGGGCAGTTCCACCGCGCCGTGCGCAAGGGCGACAGCGCGACGCTGGCGCTGGTCGACCGGGGCGTCGCGGCGATCTCGCCCGAGGAGGACGAGGCGCTGCGCATCGCCTGGTTCGGCGAGCCGCTGCGCGGTGCGTCCTACGTCGACCAGCTGTGGTGGATCGCCCCCGGCGTGCTGGCGCTGGGCGGGGCGCTTCTGCTGTGGAACGTCTCGCTGCGCCGGCGCGTGGCCGGGCGCACCGCCGAGCTGCAGGACGCGCTGGGCGAGCTGCGCAACGCGCACGCGGTCGCCGAGTCGGTGCGCGCCAACCTGGCCGCGACGCTGTCGGCCATCCCCGACCTGCTGTTCGAGTTCGACGCCCAGGGCCGATACCTGGACGTCTATTCCGGCGGCAGCAGCACCCGGCTGCTGTACCGGGACTCCGACGAGATCATCGGCCGCCGCGTCGGCGAGGTCCTGCCCGCCGACGCCGCGGCGATCGTGCTGGAGTCGATCGCCGTGGCGCTGCGCGACGGTGCGGATTACGGCCGGACGATGGAGCTCGACATCGGCGGCCAGCCGCACTGGTTCGAGCTGTCGACCACGCGCAAGGCCACCGGCCACGTGCTGACCCTGTCGCGCGACATCACCCGGCGCCGCGCCGCCGAGGAGGCGCTGCTGCAGGCCCGCGAACGCGAGGTCATCGCCGAACGCGACCGCCGCCTGCGGGCGCTGAGCGACGCTGCGCCGCTGCCGATGCTGTACCTGCGCGGCGAGGTCGTCGAGTCGAGCAACGTCGCCTTCCGCGAGCTGTTCGGCGTCGACGAGCACGAACTCGGCAGCTTCGACGCCTGGTGGCGCCTGGTCTGCCCGGACGACGCCGCGCGCGAGGCGATGCAGCGCGCCTGGCGCGAGGCGGTCGAACGCGCGGCCCGCGAAGGCGGGCGCGTGCACGAGATCGAGTGCCGCGTGCGCGTGCGCGGCGGCCTCGACCTGGTGCTGCTGGCCGGTGGCCAGCAACTGGGCGACGGCATGGTCGTCACGCTCGCCGACATCACGCCGCTCAAGCGTGCCCAGGAGCTTGCCGAGGCCGCCAGCGCTGCCAAGAGCGCCTTCCTGGCGACGATGAGCCACGAGATCCGCACGCCGATGAACGCGATCATCGGCATGACCGCGCTGGCGCTGAACACCGAGCTCAGCCCGCGCCAGCGCGACTACCTGCAGAAGATCCAGTCCGCCGGCCGCAGCCTGCTGGCGACGATCAACGACATCCTCGACTTCTCCAAGATCGAGGCCGGCAAGCTCGAGATCGAGCGGCGCGAGTTCGACCTCGAGGAGGTCGTCGGCGAGGTCTGCGACCAGCTCGCCGCGCGTGCCGCAGCCAAGGGGCTGGAATTCGTCGTCGACCTCGGCCCCGAGGTGCCCCGCCGTCTCGTCGGCGACCCGCTGCGTCTGGGCCAGGTGCTGCTCAACCTGTGCGGCAACGCGGTGAAGTTCACCGAGTAGGGCGGCGTCTGCGTGCGCCTGCGCGTGCAGCGCCAGACCGAGGGCCAGGTGCTGCTGCGCTGCGCCGTGCAGGACAGCGGCATCGGGCTTGGCGAGGAGCAGCGCTCGCGCCTGTTCCAGAGCTTCCAGCAGGCCGACAGCTCGATCACGCGGCGCTACGGCGGCACCGGCCTGGGCCTGGTGATCGCCAAGCGCCTGGTGGAACTGCAGGGCGGCGAGATCGGCGTCGACAGCCAGCCCGGCGTGGGCTCGACGTTCTGGTTCACCGTCCACCTGGGTGTCGGCGCCGGGCGCGGCGCTCGCAACTGGGGCGACACCGCGCTGCGCGGCCGGCATGCGCTGGTGGCCGACGCCCATCCGCGGTCGCGCGAGGTGCTGGTGGCGATGCTGCGCGGCTTCGGGCTGCACGTCGCCGTCGCCGACGACTGGCCGCCAGCGGCCGCGATGCTGCAGGAGAGCGATGCCGAGGGCCAGGGTTTCGACGTCGCCGTCGTCGATCCGCGGCTCGCCGGCGGTGCGGCGCCCGAGGCGTTGCTGCAGCCCCTGGCGCTGGCGCGGCCGCCTCGGCTGGTGCTGGTGGCCGGCCCCGAGGGCGACCTCGACGTCGCCGAGACGCCGACGCTGGCGCTGCTGCGCCAGCCGATGACGCCGTCCCGGCTGCTCGACGCGCTGATGCGCCTGCTGGTGGCGCCGCGGCCCGAGCTGCCGCCGGCCGCCGCGCTGCCCGGTCCGGCCGCCGCCCCCGCGTCGCTGGCCGGGCGCCGCGTGCTGCTGGCCGAGGACAACGAGCTCAACCAGCAGGTGGCCGTCGAGCTGCTGTCCGAGCTGGGCCTGGTCGTCGACGTCGTCGACAACGGGCGCACGGCGGTCGAGCGGGTGCGCGAGCGCCGCTACGACCTCGTGCTGATGGACATGCAGATGCCCGAGATGGACGGCCTGAGCGCCACGCGCGCGATCCGGGCGTTGCCCAGCGCCGCCCGGCTGCCGATCGTCGCGATGACCGCCAACGCGATGGTCGACGACGTCCAGCGCTGCCTCAGCGCCGGCATGGACGGCCACATCGCCAAGCCCATCGACCCGCGCCGGCTGGCCAGCCAGCTGCAGGGCTGCCTGGAGCGTGGCGCCGAGCCGGTGCCGGCCGTGGTCGCGCCGCCGTCGCCGGCCCCCGCTCCGCCCGATCCGGGCGTGCTCGACATCGAGACCGGCCTGCGGCTGGCCGGCGGTCGGCGCGGGCTGTACGAGCGTCTGCTGCGCCGGTTTGCTGACAGCCGCGGCACGATTGCCGGCCGCGTCGGCGAGGCGCTCGCCGGCGGCGACCTGGCGGCGGCGCGCCTGGCCGCGCACACGCTCAAGGGCGGCGCAGCGCAGATCGGCGCGGCGGCCGTCAGCGCGCTGGCCGCGGTGCTGGAGCAGTCGATCCGGGCCGGCGTGCCGCTGGAGCAGCTGCAGGCCCAGCAGGCCGAGCTGGAGCGCGCGCTGGCGGCGCTCGACGACGCCGTGCGCGCCGCGCTGCCGGCGCCCGACGAGGGCTCCTAGAATCGCCGTCTTTTCGCGCGGGGCCGTTAGCTCAGTCGGTTAGAGCAGAGGACTCATAATCCTTTGGTCCGGGGTTCGAGCCCCCGACGGCCTACCAATGTCACGAGGCATGTCACCGTAGCGGCCACTCGGCGAGACAAGTCGCCTGTCGAGTTGCTTCCGGTGTCGGCGCAGTTGCCCGCTCGTGCGGACGCGCCATGCCCGGAACGGGATCAATGCGCCCCGGCAGCGTTCACGGTCTGCTGCGCATCGGCCAGCCGGTCGAGCAGGACGCTGAACTCCGGGGCGGTGTGACGAACATGGCCCGCATCCGCGCGCAGTCCCGCGCCATGGTCGCCGGCCGCGGTTCGGCGGGCGACAGCCGGAAGCCGCCTCGCCGGGCCGGTCTCGGCGAGCCCACTACCGCGCGAACAGCCGGCTCTTCCAGTCGACGACGCTAGCGCACAGCGCATGGTCGGCCTGCACGGCGCGGCGCTCGCCCAGCCCGGCGAACAACGCAGGTTTGAACACGCTGGCTGGCGTCGCGCGACGCATCCGAGCGGTGCCGACCATCCCAGACATCGTGCGACGGTTCGGTCTGCGGGCGTTCAGGCTGTCGCGTGCAATGCGCCGCTGCCGTGCACCGCGCATGAGGCCGGGAATCGAGTCGCCTGGCGACGGCTGCAGCCCATGCGTGGCGGAGAATCGGTCCAGCCCACCCGGATGCCTGCGCGATGCGCCGGTTGTCTTCCGGGGCGACCGATCGGGTGTCGAACGCAAGGCCGGCGTCGACCGGGCGACATCAGAAAAACAACATGAACCATCAAGCGCTTTCATCCTTCATCTGGTCCGTCGCCGACCTGCTGCGCGGCGACTACAAGCAGTCCGAGTACGGACGCGTCATCCTCCCCTTCACCGTGCTGCGCCGCCTCGATTGCGTGCTCGCGGCCACCAAGCCGGCCGTGCTGGCCGAGTTCGAGGCCAAGACCCGGCTGGGCGTGAACCCGGAGCCGTTCCTGCTTCGCAAGGCCGGGCAGAGCTTCTTCAACACCTCGCCGCTGGACCTGGGCAAGCTGCTCGGCGACCAGGACCACATCCGGCAGAACCTCTACGCCTACGTGCAGGGCTTCTCGCCGGCAGCGCGCGACATCTTCGAGCGCTTCGACTTCTTCACGCAGGTCGAGCGGCTGGCCAAGGCCAACCTGCTCTACCTCGTCACCGAGAGGTTCGCCCGCATCGACCTGCATCCTTCGGTGGTCGACAACGCCAGCATGGGCGCGGTGTTCGAGGAACTGATCCGCAAGTTCGCCGAGATCAGCAACGAGACCGCCGGGGAGCACTTCACGCCACGTGAAGTCATCCGGCTGATGGTGAGCCTGCTGTTCATCGAAGACGACGACGTGCTGACCCCCGGCAATGCGGTGGTGCGCACCATCTACGACCCGACGGCCGGCACCGGCGGCATGCTCAGCGTCGCCGGCGAGTACCTGCTGGAGCACAACCCGCAGGCCCGCCTGACGATGTTCGGCCAGGAGCTCAACGACGAGAGCTACGCGATCTGCAAAGCCGACATGCTCATCAAGGGCCAGGACGTGGCCAACATCGTCGCCGGCAACACGCTCAGCGACGACGGCCACGGCGGCCGCAAGTTCGACTACATGCTGTCCAACCCGCCCTTCGGCGTGGAATGGAAGAAGGTCGAGAAGCAGGTGCGGCAGGAGCACGAGCAGAAGGGCTACGACGGCCGCTTCGGCCCGGGCCTGCCGCGCGTCAGCGACGGCTCGATGCTGTTCCTGATGCACCTGCTGTCCAAGATGCGCCCGGCGCACGACGGCGGCAGCCGATTCGGCATCGTGCTCAACGGCTCGCCGTTGTTCACCGGCGGTGCCGGCAGCGGCGAGAGCGAGATCCGCCGCTACGTGCTGGAGAACGACCTGGTGGAGGCCATCGTCGGCCTGCCCACCGACATGTTCTACAACACCGGCATCGCCACCTACGTGTGGGTCCTGTCCAACCGCAAGCCGGAAGACCGCAGGGGCTACGTGCAGCTGATCGACGCCAGCGGCTTCTGGCAGAAGATGCGCAAGAGCCTGGGCAGCAAGCGCAAGGAGATGAGCGAGGCCCACATCGCCACCGTGACCCGCCTGTTCGGCGACTTCACCGAGGCGGAACTGGTCACCGTGCTCGACGCCGCCGGCCAGGCCCTGGGCGAGCCGTTGCTCGTCACCGGCACCGACACCCCGCCCGCCGCGCCCGAAGGCGGCCGGCTCAAGCGTGTGCCGATCTCGCGCATCTTCCGCAACCAGGACTTCGGCTACACCACCATCACCGTGGAGCGCCCGCTGCGTGACGAGGCTGGCGAGGTGGTCGTCGGTCTGAAGGGCAAGCAGAAGGGCAAGCCGCAGCCCGACAGCGCGCTGCGCGACACCGAGAACGTGCCGCTCGGCGAAGACATCGGCGCCTACTTCAAGCGCGAGGTGCTGCCCCATGCGCCCGATGCCTGGATCGACGACGAAAAGAGCAAGGTCGGCTACGAGATCCCGTTCAACCGCCACTTCTACGTCTTCGAGCCGCCGCGCAGCCTGCAGGCCATCGACGAGGAGCTGAAGGCGGTGTCGGCGCGGATCGTGGCGATGCTATCGGAGTTGGCGGAGTGAGGCTGCCCAAGTACCCGTCGTACAAGGAAAGCGGAATCGGATGGGTAGGTTGCATCCCGTCCCACTGGACGGTGATGCAGCTCGGTCAAGCATCAACCGAGCGCTGCGATGGCCCGTTTGGCTCAGGACTGACTTCGGATCACTACACCGACGAAGGTGCACTTGTTGTCCGACTTCAGAACATCAAGGCCGAGGGCTTCTATGCTGGCGAGCCGGCCTACATCGACGTCAGCTACTTCCGAAATGAGCTGACCCGTCATGCCGTTATCCCCGACGATCTGTTAATTGCGGGGCTCGGTGATGATCGGAATCTGGTCGGTCGTGCGTGCGTTGCGCCGGCAGGACTTGGCGAGGCGTTGGTCAAGGCAGACTGCTTCCGCTTTCGGCTAGACCAGAGCTTGGCTCTGCCAGCATTCGCCGCTCTCCAGCTCACCGCTGGGGCCGCCTTCGACGCTGGCTCGCTTGCCGGCGGTACGACTCGCTCTAGGATCCCTCTCGGCGCCATGGCCTCGCGAAAGATCGCCCTGCCTCCGATGAACGAGCAGTGTGCGATTGCGAGCTTCCTTGAGAGCGAGACTGCCAAGATCGATGCGCTGATTGCGGAACAGGAAAAGCTCATCGCGCTGCTGGCCGAGAAGCGCCAGGCAACCATCTCGCACGCCGTCACCAAGGGCCTTGACCCCAGCGCCCCGATGAAAGATTCCGGGGTGGCATGGCTGGGGAAGGTTCCTGCTCATTGGGTAATCACCAGGCTCAAGTTCATAGCGAAGGTTCAAACGGGTATTGCAAAAGGAAAAGATACTGCTGGCAAGGAGACGATTGACGTGCCTTACTTGCGGGTTGCGAACGTACAAGACGGGTTCCTTGCGCTGGATGATGTCGCCACCTTGGCTATAGAGCCGGAACAGTTGATGCGCTACCGACTCCTGCCGGGTGATGTGCTGATGAATGAGGGTGGGGACTTTGACAAGCTCGGCCGGGGTGCTGTCTGGCATGGCGAGATTCCAGATTGTGTCCACCAGAATCATGTCTTTGCGGTTCGGCCGCATGGAGTCAGTGCCGAGTGGCTGAACCAAATCACCAGTTCGCACCACGCGCAGTTCTATTTCATGTGCCGGTCCAAGCAGAGTACCAACCTTGCGTCGATTTCCTCGACAAACATCATGGATCTGCCTGTTCTTCTGCCTCCCGTTGATGAGCAATATGAAATTCTGGCGTTCATCGCAGAAGAGACCGGCAGGCTTGATGCGCTGAGGGCTGCGTCAGACAAGGCAATAGCCTTGCTGCGGGAGCGCCGCTCGGCCCTCATCGCCGCCGCCGTCACCGGCCAAATCGACGTCCGCAACGCATAAGAATCACAAGATCAGGGAGAGAACAATGAGCCACACACTCACGGCCAAAGAGCAGTCGCTGGCCAAGATCTTCAGCGACGAGTACGTCGTCACGATTCCCGTCTACCAGCGCCCCTCTGCGTGGGGACGGGAGCCGGCCCAGGAACTGCTGGACGATCTGCTCGGCGCGCCGGCGGGCTGTGCCTGAAGGCCACGGCAAGCTGGCACGCGGCTCCGCTGCACAGCGTGCCCGGTCGTCGCTTGCCAACGGCCTCCTCATTGGCGATATTCGTGATTCGCGAATAGCGAAGTTCCGCTTCCCTGCCCGATGGACCTGAAACCGCAAGACCTTCTGGTGCTGCTGAAGGTGGCCGCGAACCCCGCTCAGCGCTGGACCTACGCCGCGCTGGGCGAAGCCCTGGTCATGAGCGCCTCCGAGACGCACGCGAGCGTCAAGCGTGCCGTCGCGTCCGGCCTGGCCGTGGCACCGGCGCGCGGCGAGTGGTCGCCAGTCCGGCCGAACCTGCTGGAGTTCGTCCTGCACGGGGTGCGCTACGTCTGGCCGGCGACGCTGGGGCCGGTCAAGCGCGGTGTTCCGACGTCGATCGGCATGGAGCCGCTGGCCAGCCAGATGGCGGTGGCGCCGGGCGATGCACCCGTCTGGGCACATCCCACCGGCAATGCCAAGGGCCCGACGCTGTCACCGCTTTACCGGACCGCGCCTCAGGCCGCCCTCGCCGACCCGGCGCTGCATCGTTTGCTGGCCCTGCTGGATGCCTTGCGGGTGGGGCGGTCGCGCGAGCGCGCCTTGGCCGCCAGTCTCATGGAATCCGAGCTGAGCCAGCCCGGCCAGGAGCGCGCCGATGCGCGCCGATGACCCGAACCTGCCCCAGCTTCGCCAGGTTGCCGAGGCCCTGGGCGACTTGAAGGAGCAAGTCGTGTTCGTCGGTGGGGCCGTGGCCGGGCTGCTGGTGACCGACCCGCTGGCCGACAGCGTGCGCGCCACCCGCGATGTCGATGCGGTGGTGAATGCCAGCCGGGTCGTGTTCCACCGCATCGAGGCGACGGTCGCCGAGCGCGGGTTTGCGCGGGACGTCAGCAGCGACGTGATCTGCCGGTGGGTGCACAAGGCGTCGGGCCTGATCTTCGACTTGATGCCGGTGCAGCCGGACGTGCTGGGCTTTTCGAACCGCTGGTACCCCTACGCGGTCGAAACCGCCGAGCCCGTAGATCTCGGCAATGGCATCACGATCCGGCGGGTCAGCGCCGTGGCCTTCGTCGCGACCAAGCTCGAAGCCTTCGGCAGCCGAGGCGGCGGCGATTTCATGACCAGCCATGACCTCGAGGACGTGCTGAACATCGTCGACGGGCGCGAGGAACTGGGCGAAGAGATGGCCGCCGCGCCAGCCGAACTTCGGCAGGCTGTTGCCGCGGCCCTTGGAACGCTGTTGAAGCACCCGGACTTCGCGAACGTGCTGCCGGGCCTGCTGGCCGAGCCAGAGCGCGCTGGCCTCGTCATGGAACGCCTGAAGACCTTGAGTCTATGAATCTGCACCAGGAGCATCACTTCGAAGCCGAGATCTGCCAGCACCTGGGCGCCCACGGCTGGCTGTACGCCGAAGGCGATGCGGCCCATTTCGATCGTGCCCACGGCCTGTTCATGCCCGACCTGCTGGCCTGGGTGCAAGCCACCCAGCCCGAGAGCTGGCAGCGCCTGAACAAGACCCATGGCGCGGCCCTGCCCAAGGTGCTGGCGGAGCGCGTGCGCAAGAGCCTGAACGAGCGCGGCACGCTGGACGTGCTGCGCCGGGGCGTCGAGATGCTGGGCCTGAAGGAGGCCTTGTCGTTGGCGCAGTTCAAGCCGGCGCTGGCCCTCAACCCGGCCATCCAGGCCCGCTACGCCGCCAACCGCCTGCGGGTGGTGCGGCAGGTCACGCATTCGCCGAACAACCCGAAGGCCGAGCTGGACCTGGTGCTGTTCGTCAACGGCATCGCGGTGGCGACTGCCGAGCTGAAGAGCGACTTCACGCAGAGCGTGCACGATGCGGTCGACCAGTACCGCTTCGACCGGCATCCTCAGCCCAAGGGCGGCGTGGCCGAGCCGCTGCTCGGCTTCCCCGGCGGCGCGCTGGTGCACTTCGCGGTCAGCCAGTCGGAAGTCATGATGACGACCCGCCTCGCCGGGCCGGCCACCACCTTCCTGCCGTTCAACCGCGGCCACGCCGGCGGTGCCGGCAACGCGCCCAACCCGGACGGTTATGCGACCGCCTATCTCTGGGAGGAGGTCTGGGCGCGCGAGAGCTGGCTGGACATCCTGCACCGCTACTGCATCGGCAAGCGCGACGACAAGAAGCAGCTCAAGGCGGTCGTCTTCCCGCGCTACCACCAGCTCGACGCCACCCGGCGGCTGGTGGCCGATGTCATGGCCCACGGGGCCGGGCAGCGATATCTGATCCAGCACTCGGCCGGCTCGGGCAAGACCAACTCGATCGCCTGGACCGCGCACTTCCTGGCCGACCTGCACGACGCCCGACACCAGAAGCTGTTCGACAGCGTGCTGGTCGTCTCGGACCGCAACGTGCTGGACGCACAGCTGCAGGAAGCCATCTTCGACTTCGAGCGCACCACCGGCGTGGTGGCCAGCATCACCCATGAACACGGCAGCAAGAGCGCCCAGCTCGGCCAGGCGCTGAAGGACGGCAAGAAGATCATCGTCTGCACCATCCAGACCTTCCCGTTCGCGCTGGCGGCGGTGCAGGAGCTGGCGGCCACCGAGGGCAAGCGCTTCGCGGTCATCGCCGACGAGGCGCACAGCTCGCAGACCGGCGAGTCGGCCGCCAAACTCAAGCAGCTGCTGTCGGCCCAGGAGTGGGCCGAGCTGCAGGACGGCGGTGAGGTGGACACCGAAGCCCTGCTGGCTGCCCAGATGGAGGCTCGTGCCAACACGAAGGGGCTGACCTACGTCGCCTTCACGGCGACGCCCAAGGCGAAGACGCTGGAGCTCTTCGGTCGCCCGGGGCCGGACGGGCGGCCGGAGCCGTTCCACGTCTATTCGATGCGGCAGGCCATCGAAGAGGGCTTCATCCTCGACGTCCTGAAGAACTACACCAGCTACAAGCTGGCCTTCAAGCTGGCGCACGATGGCCAGGAGTACGACGAGAAGCAGGTCGAACGCAGTGCGGCGATGAAGGGCATCATGCAGTGGGTCCGGCTGCACCCGTACAACATCGCGCAGAAGGTGCAGGTCGTCGTCGAGCACTACCGCGAGAACGTGCAGCCGCTGCTGGCCGGGCAGGCCAAGGCCATGGTCGTGGTCGGCAGCCGCAAGGAGGCTGTGCGGTGGCAGAAGGCGATCCGGGCCTACATCGCCCGGCGCCAGTACTCGCTGGGCGTCCTGGTGGCTTTTTCGGGTGACGTGGATGACCCCGAGAGCTACCTCCAGCCGGTCTCCGAGACCAGCAAGGAGTTGAACCCGGGCCTGAAGGGCCGCGACATCCGCGACGCCTTCAACGAGCCCGACTACCACCTGCTGCTGGTCGCCAACAAGTTCCAGACCGGCTTCGACCAGCCGCGGCTGTGCGGCATGTACGTCGACAAGATGCTGGGCGGCATCCAGGCGGTGCAGACGCTTTCGCGACTCAACCGCGCCCACCCTGGCAAGGACACGACCTACATCCTCGACTTCGTCAACGATCCCGGCGCCATCCTGAAGGCATTCAAGACCTACTACGAGACCGCGGAGCTGGAGGCTGCGACCGACCCTCATCGGGTCTACGACCTCCGGGCCAAACTCGATGCCACGGGCTTCTACGATGACTTCGAGGTCGACCGCGTCGCCCAGGTCGATCTCGACCCGCAGGGCACCCAGAAACAGTTGGACGCGGCGATCGCCCCCGTGGCCGACCGGCTGCTGAAGCGGTACAAGTCTGCGCAGTTGCAGAAGGCGGCGGCCGAGGCGGGCGCCGACGACAAGGCGGCCGCCGCAGCCAAGGACGCGCTCGAAGCCCTCGTGCTGTTCAAGAACGACCTCGGCGCTTATGTCCGGCTCTACTCGTTCCTGAGCCAGATCTTCGACTACGGCAACACCGACATCGAAAAGCGCTTCCTGTTCTTCAAGCGCCTCATCCCCTTGCTGGACTTCGGCCGCGAGCGCGATACGGTGGACCTGAGCAAGGTGGTCCTGACGCATCACACGCTGAAAAGCCAGGGCAAGCAACCGATGGCACTGGACCAGGAGGGCCGCTACAAGCTGCCGCCGATGGATGCGGTGGGCAGCGGCTCGGTGCAGGAGAAGCAGCAGGCCTATCTGGTCGAGATCATTCAGAAGGTGAACGGCCTGTTCGAGGGCGAGCTGACCGACGACGACCAGTTGGTCTACGTGAACGGCGTGCTCAAGGGCAAGTTGCTCGAGAACGAGCTGCTCATGCAGCAGGCTGCCAGCAACAGCAAGGAGCAGTTCTCAAGCTCGCCTGACCTGAGCAAGGCGCTGATGGACGCCATCATGGACGCGTTCGACGCGCACCAGACGATGAGTTCTCAGGCGCTCGGCTCGGAGCGGGTGCGGCAAGGGCTGCGCGACATCCTCTTGGGGCCGGCACAGTTGTATGAGTCGCTGCGCGCTCGGGCGGCGGGATGAGCAGCCGGAGCGCGTTCTGGGGCGCTGACCTGCCCGCAGATCCGTAGCGTCAGTCGCGCCGTCACCTCGGCACCGTCGCCGGGCCTTCGACCGGCACCAGAACCAACTCGCTCGCCTTGTCCAGCAGCCAGCTGCTGAACACGAAGCTGCAGCGAATCTCCTCGCCCAGCGGCAGGTCTTGGCCCAGCGTCATGCGCATCAGGCGGAAGCCCTGCCGTTCACCCCGCCGGATCGGCGCGATCGCCGGCCCGGCCTTGCGCTGCTGGAAGCTGAAGCGCGGCGCGTAGCCTTCGCGTGCGTCGGGCGGGCGGCACACGACCTCGGTGAGCGGCCCGCCGGTGAACAGGTGCCGGTGGTCGTCCGGGTCGGGATAGAACTCCCACTGCAGGGTTTGGCGCTGCGTCGCTGCCGGGATCGTCATGCGCAGCACCCGCGTGTCGTCGATGCGCTCGATGCGCCAGGTGCTGCCCGCCGGTGGCGTCGTCCACGGGAAGGGGCCCAGGTCCGGCACCTGCGCCAGCGCTCGTGCCAGCACCGCGTTGCGGGCCGCATAGGCCGCGGCTACGCACGCGGTGTCGGCGCCGCAGGCGTTGCGCTCGCGCAGCCAGCGGCGCTGCGTGCGGCGCAGGCTGCGGTCTTCCTCCCAGCGTTGGGTCAGCGCGCTGTAGGCCGCCGCCATGCGCGCATCCGCCCGGGCCAGGTCGGGGTCGGCGCAGACCAGGCGCTCGACGGGCGTGCGCGCGCGCTGGCAGTCGAAGCCGGGTTGCGCGTCGGCGCGCGGGCCGGCGTCTTGGGCCCGGGCCGTCGCCGACAGCAGCAACAGGCCGAAGAGAGCAAGCAGCGAAGAGGGCGTGGAGTTCATCAGGGTGTGGTGTTGCGAGTGTTCGAGCTTCTTGCCGAAGCAGCGGCCAGCCAAGGGGCGCCGGTCAGGCCGCTTCTTCGACCGCTTCCACCCCCACCCACGCCCGGATCTGCGCCAGCTCGTCGGCGTCCAGCACCTTCTGCTCGCGCTCGCACAGGAACTGCACCTGGTTCACCAGCCGCGAGCCCAGCGTCGGCACGCTGTCCTGGCCCTGGCCGAAGACGTGGCCGTTGAGCTGCATGCCGCGCACCAGGAAGCTGACGTCGCGCTGGCGCACGCGGATGCCGGCCGTCTCGTGGCAGCGGCGGCAGACCTGATGCGCGGTGGCCGCAGCCTCGAAGCCGCGTTCGGCCAGCAGCTCCGACAGCGTGCGCAACACGAGCTGCAGGTCCTGCGGCGCCAGCATCGGTGCGCCGGTCAGCGCGCACACCTCGCGCACCACGGCGAAGGTGGCGCCGCGGCCGTGCCAGGGCGACTCCGGGTCCTGCTCGACGGCCGCGGCCTCGATCTCGTGGCGCGCCGGGTCGACGATGCGCCCGCCCGAGCCGCTCACCCACAGCAGCCGCGCCAGCCCGAGCGAACGGAAGAAGGCCTTGAACGTGCCGCCGCCGTTCCAGTTCTCCATGATGTCCGGGTGCTCCTGGCGCAGCCGCGACGCCAGCATGCCGGCGCTCACCGGCAGCGCCGACTCGTCGACCGTGGCCCAGATGCGGGTGGCGATCAGGCCCAGTTCGTCGCCGGTGGCCGGGCGTGGCGTCTCGCGCGCCGGCTCGGGCCGCGGCGCGGCGGCGGCACGCGCTTCGCCGGTGTCGGCCACGGCTTCGGGCGCCGGCTGCGCCAGCGCCAGCGCGTCGCGCAGGAACACCCGTTCGTCGATCAGCAGGTCGGCCGAGGCCTGGTAGGCCGCCGACGGGAAACCGATCGCCAGCACCGTGGTGCGGCGGTCGTAGCGGCGCAGCTTGCGCAGCACCGGCGTGAAGTCGGCGTCGGCCGAGAAGACGATGAACTCGTCGCAGCGGGTCTCGTGCTGCAGCAGGTCGACGATGTCCAGCACCATGTGGATGTCGGTGCTGGTCTTGCCCTGGCTGGTCACCGGCGGGCAGTCGACGATCTCGAAGCCGGCGCGCAGGAAGGCGTGGCGGTAGGTCTGGTACCAGTTCGGGTTCAGGTAGCAGCGGCGCACCAGCAGCCGGCGGCGCTCGCCGTCCTCGTGCGGCTCGGGCAGCGCCAGCGCGCTGGTCAGCCAGCCGATCCACTCGGAGGGGTGACGCGCGAAACGTTCGGCGGCGTCGGGCTGCAGCTGGCGCAGCTGCGAAAACACGTTGTCGAAGTCGACGAACAGGGCGCTCTTCATGGCGGCGGGGGCTCCCGGATGCGCGGGCGGCCGGCAGGTTAGCCGATCCGCCGCCGCCTGAGGCGCCTCACGGCCCGGGCGGCGGCTCCCAGAGCTCGATCTTGTTGCCTTCGGGGTCCCCCACCCAGCCGAACTTGCCGTACTCGGAGTCGTCGGTCTTCTCCGGCACCTGGCAACCTTCGGCACGCAGGGCCTGCAGCAGCGCGGCCAGGTCGGCGACGCGTTTCATCCTGGCCTCTGATCGATTGCCCCGCAGACGCCGCGCAGGGTGGGCAGCGGGTGCCGGTCTGCCATCCCCGAGGTCGGTGCGGGGACACGGGCCGGGGCACCACCACGGCTGCGCCTCGCGACGCGGCGTGCGGCCTCAGCGCGGGGTGTGCCGCAACGCCCACTCGCGCCGCAGCAGCCCGTAGATCGCGCTGTCCGACACCTCGCCGGCGACGATCCAGCGCTCCCGCAGCCGGCCTTCGAGGCGGAAACCCAGCCGCAGATGCCGGCCGCTGTGCAGCGCCTGCAGGTCGCTGTCGATCGCTTCCGGCGCCTGCGCCGTCAAGGTCCACGGCGGCGTGCTCCAGAAGCGCATCACGCGCGGGTCCGCGAAGATCGCGAAGACCACCTCGGCGTCGTCGGCGCGGTAGGCGCGCAGCGTCAGGCGCTCGGTCTGCAGCGGCAGCGCCGGAAAGCGCGTCATGGCTGCGTCATCGGCAGCTCAGGGTTTGCGGTCCGCCGGGTGGTGCACGCCGTCGCTGACCGGCACGTTCTCGATCAGGAACGGGTCGATGCCTTCCAGGCAGCCGACGTTGTAGCCGTACTGGTCGGGGCGCGAGCGCCGCTGGTGGTGGGTGTAGATGCCGCAGCGCGAGCAGAAGTGGTGCTTCGCGACACGGGTGTTGAACTGGTAGAGCGTCAGCGCGTCTTCGCCCTGCACGATGCGGATCGCGTCCAGCGGCACCGAGCCGACGACGGCGCTCTTGCGCCGGCAGATCGAGCAGTTGCAGCGCCGCGGGTCGACGATGCCGTCGGGCAGATGCAGCTCGAGCACCACGGCGCCGCAATGGCAGGACAGCCGATGGCGGGTTTGCACCAGCACGCCGCCGACGGACTGGATCGTTCTGAGCTGGCTCACGGCGCCTCGCGAAATGAGGGGAAGGCGCGCTGATCACAGGCGCCGGCGGGCCGCGGTCTCAGGTCGTCAGCTGCACGGCGCGCCCGATGAACAGCACCGGGCCGGTCGGGCGGTCCAGCGGCGAGCCGCCTTCGGGTTCGAGCGTGATCTCGAACAACTGCTCGGCGCGCATGCCTGGCAGGCGTTCCAGCGGCAGCGCCACTTCACCGCCGGCCCGCAGCAGGCCCAGCGAGCGCGGGCCTGGCGCGCCCGGCGCCTTGGTCCAGAACTGCAGGCTGCGGCCTTGCGGCGGCGTGTCGCCCGGTGCGACCGGCTGCAGCCGCAGCTGGCCGCGGCCTTGCGCGTCGACACGCACGTCGACGAGCCAGCCGTTGCCGCCGCCTTGCGGCGCCTGCAGCACCGCGACGTAGCGTTCGGCCGGAGCCTCGGGCCGGGTCAGCACCGCGCTGCCGAGCAGCACGCTGGCGGCCAGTGCTGCGCCGCTGAGCGACTGCCAGAACACCAGCCGCTGCCACCAGCCGGGCGCGCCCGCGGGCCTTGGCCGGGCGGCGGGCGCCGCCGGGCCCAGCCGGGCCTCGATGGCTGGCCACAGACCGGGCGGCGGCTCCACCGGCGGGGCGTGCCGGGCCAGCGGCAGCAGCCGGTCCTGCCACCCGGCGACCTCGGCGCGCAAGGCCTGATCGCCTGCCAGCGCAGTCTCGAAGGCGCGCCGCTCGTCCGGCGCGAGCGTGCCGAGCACGTACTCGCCGGCGGCGGCACTGCGTTCGTCGGGTGTGTCGAGCTTCATGCCAGACACTCCCGCAGCGACAGCAGGCTGCGCCGGATCCAGGACTTGATCGTGCCCAGCGGCGCGCTCAGCTGGCGCGCGATCTGCTCGTGCGTGTAGCCGTCGACGAAGGCGTGCAGCACGCAGGCGCGGCGGTCGGCGTCCAGGCGGTCCAGGCAGCGCTCCAGGCTCGCTGCGTCCAGCGCCGGCTCGTCGGTGGCAGGCAGGCGTTCGGCCAGCCCGGCGAGCTCGTCCGGCTCCAGGGCTTCCACCGGCTCGCCGCTGCGCACGACCTTGATCGCCTGGTGGCGCACGACGGTGTAGACCCAGCCGCGGCCGGAGCCGAGCGCCGGGTCGAAGGTCGCCGCGCGCTGCCAGATCTGCAGGAACGCGTCCTGCAGCACGTCTTCGGCCACAGCCGCGTCGCGCACGATGCGCCGCGCCACACCCAGCAGCCATCGCCCCTCGCGCTCGTACAGCGCCCGCAGCGCAAAACGTTCACCGCGCGCGCAGGCCTGCAGCGCGGCGTCGTGGTCGAAGGCGTCTGAACGGACGGGCATCGGCGACCTCGTGCCCGGGCCGGGAACCCGGGTCGAGGCGATTCTAGGCAGCGGCTCCGAGCGCGTGCAGCGCTCAGACCGGCTTCCAGAAGATGTAGTCGGCCTGGTAGCCGACGACTTCACGCTGGCCGGCCGTCATGGCGTCGCAGGTCCTGGCCGGGGCGACGCCGCCGCGCGTGGCGACACGCTGCACGTGGCTGACGCCGGCCAGCGGGCCTTGCATCGGCGCCGTGGCCTTGACGAGCTGCAGCGGGATCGAGCCGGCGGCCGCCGGTGCCACGGCGAGCTGGCTGCCGGTCAGGCGCTGGCCGTCCGCCGTCTCCCAGGTGGCCGGCGGGCCGTAGTAGCGGCCCACGGCCTTGCCGTCGCGCGCGCGCAGCTCGGCGTCGGGGCCGACGAACGCCCATTCGTGGCCGGCTCCGCCGGTCTTGGCGCGGCACTCGTAGGTGATGCGGCCGACACCCACCGTCTCCCAGACGACGCGGTGGCCGGCCGGCACCTGCACGGCCGCGGGCAGCATGCCCTGGTCAAAAGCAGGTGCGGCGGTCCTGGCCATGCCGCCGCAGGCGGCAAGCGTGAGGGTCAGGCCCAGGGCGGTGATGGCGGTCAAGGCGGTGTGCATGCAGGAGTCTCCGGTGCTTGGTCCAGGTGGGGCCGGTGCCTTGGGGCGCCGGCCGAGGCCGATCGTTTCGGCTCTCGTCAGGGACTAGCCGCCGGATGCACGCTTGGATGCAGCGGAGAAAGAAATATTTCCGCCAGGGGCCATGCGGCGTGCGGTCAGGCGCGCACGCCGGCCCTGCGGCGCGGTGCCGCACCGCAGTGGCCGCCGCCGGCGGCTGCAGGCCGAGCGTGCCGCAGCGTCACACGGCCGCCCGGCCTCAGAAGGTCTGCCAGTCGTCGTCGGCGGTCTCGGCCTTGGCGGTCGTGACCGGCGCTGCCGCGGCGACCGGCGCCGGGCGCGCCGCGGCCGGACGGGGCGCCGCCGGGCGTTGTGCGGGGGGCGCCGTCGGCGTCGTCACCGCCGGGGCCGCGGTCGGCGCCGCCGCCACCGCGGGCGCCGCGGCCGTTCGGCCGGCGACGCGGAACACCGCCACGGCGTCGACCAGCTGGCGTGCCTGGGTGCGAAGGCTCTCGGCGGCGGCGGCGCTCTCCTCGACCAGCGCGGCGTTCTGCTGCGTCGCCTGGTCCATCTGCGCCACGGCTTCGCCGACCTGGGCGACACCGTCGCTCTGCTCGGCGCTGGCGCTGCTGATCTCGCCGACGATGTCGGCCACGCGGCGGATCGACGCCAGCACGTCCTGCATCTTCGCGCCGGCCTGATGGACCAGCGCATTGCCGCTGTCCACGCGTTCGACGCTGGTGCCGATCAGCGACTTGATCTCGCGTGCCGCCTCGGCCGAGCGCTGCGCCAGGATGCGCACCTCGCCGGCGACGACGGCGAAGCCGCGGCCCTGCTCGCCGGCACGCGCCGCCTCGACGGCGGCGTTGAGCGCCAGGATGTTGGTCTGGAACGCGATGCCGTCGATGACGTTGATGATCTCGGTGATGCGGCGCGAACTCTCGCTGATGCCGTCCATCGTCTGCACGACCTGGCCGACCATCTGCCCGCCTTCGGTGGCGACGGCGCTGGCCGCGGCGGCCAGCTGGTTGGCCTGCATCGCGTTGTCGGCGTTCTGGCGCACCGTGGCGTTGAGCTCCTCCATCGACGCGGCGGTCTGCTGCAGCGCGCTGGCCTGCTGCTCGGTGCGCGCCGACAGGTCCGCGTTGCCGTGCGCGATCTGGTGGCTGGCGGTGGCCACGCCGTCGGCCGACTCGCGCACCTCGGCGACGATGCGTGCCAGGCTGGCCTGCATGCCGGCCAGGGCCTGCAGCAGGCGCGCGGTCTCGTCGCGGCCCTCGGCGACGATGGTCGCCGACAGGTCGCCGGCGCCGATCGCTTCGGCGGTGCGCACGGCGCGTTCGATCGGCCGCGTGATCGACCGCGTCGCGACGATGGCGAAGCCGGCGCCCAGCAGCGTGGCCAGCAGCGCGCCGATGGCGATCGTCCACTGGCTGCGTTCGGTCGCCGCGGCGAGCCCGGCCTGGCTGGCCTCCAGCAGCTCCTGCGAATGCGCGGCCACCGCGTCCAGCGCCTTCTGGTAGTCCTGGGCCACCGGCAGCAGCAGGGTGTCGACGTCGGCATACACCGACTCGCCGCGTTCGACCCGCTCGTTGAGCTCGCGGCGCACGTCGGTGTAGCGCACGCGCACGTCGGCGACCTTGGCGATCAGCGCCTTGCCTTCGGCGTCGTCGACCATCGCCACTAGCGCCTTGTGCACCACCGCGGTCTCGGTCGAGATCTGCTCGACGTCCTGCTTCATCTGGGCCTGCAGCGCCGGGTCGGAGCTCTTCAGCGAGGCCGAGACCTTGGTCCAGCTGATGCGGAGGTTGGTCGCCCACTGGCTGGCGAGCTTGCTGCGCTGCTCGTCCTTCTGCACGATGGCCTCGCTGGCGGCGCGCAGCTCGCCGAGTTGCCAGATGGCCGCCGCCGCGACGGCGACGGTGATCGTCAACACGAGCCCGAAGGCCAGTCCGAGGCGGGCGCCGATGCGCAATTGGTTCATGCTGCTCCAGAAATGCTCGGTGAACGGCGTGAGCGTCGACTGGCGGACGCCGCAACCACTGCCTTCGGTATCGGCGCAGCCTTGACGCACTTCATGCGCGCGGACCGAAGTGGGGGTCGAGCGTGAATTCCTGCACGCCCGAAATCCACGAAAAGCATGCAGTCAATGAAAACGCAATTGCTTGCGGTGGCGTTGTGGCTCGCGATGCTTGAGCAATGTCATGCGATGCAAGCGGGAATCCATGATGTCCTCGGCGCAGCCGAGCGCGTACCGTGTCCGCGTTGGAACCTGCGGAGGTGCCCATGAGCCTGGAGACCCCCTTGTCCACCCGCAGCCTGGAGGCCGGCGCCGTGCTGGCGCAGGCCCAGCCGTGGCAGAGCTTCCCGGTGACGCTCGATTCGGCGGCGGTGTCGGTGATGACCGACCTCACGCAGGTCAAGGCGGCCACCGTCGCGCCCGGCGCGACGCTGCGCCAGGCCGAGCAGACGATGATCTACCAGGGGGTCCGGCTGCTGTTCGTCGTCGCCGAGTGGCCGGCGATCGAGGGCCTGATCACGAGCACCGACCTGCGCGGCGAACGTGCGCTGCGTCTGGTGCAGGAACGCGGCCTGCGCTGGGCCGAGATCACCGTCGGTGACGCGATGACGCCGCGTTCGCGGCTCGACGCCATCGAGCATTCCCGGCTGCAGGGCGCGCGGGTGGGCCATCTGGTGGCCACGCTCAAGCGCCTGGGGCGCAACCACCTGCTGGTGGTCGACGGCGGCGGCCCGGGCGTGCCGCCGCGGCTGCGGGGGATCGTCTCGCGCTCGCAGATCGAGCGCCAGCTGGGCCGGCCGGTCGACGTGGTGCCGGTGGCGACCAGCTTCGCCGACCTGCCGCAGATGCTGGCCTGAGCCGGCCGCGCCCGCGTGTTACTGGGCGCGCGTAACCTGCGGCGCCTTGCTCACGCGCACCTTGCCGCCGGTGGTCACGATGATGACCGCGTCGCCGGGCTGGAGGTTCTCGTTGCCCTTGGCCTGCACGATGGCGCGGCGTTCGCCGCTGCGCAGCTGCACGAGGATCTCGACCGCGTCCTCGCGCGTGCCCATGCGCTCGACGGCGTTGCCGACGACGGCGCCGGCCACCGCGCCGAGCACGCCGACGGCGACGCTCTCGCGCCGGCCACCGACGCTGGAGCCGGCGATGCCGCCGATCACGCCGCCGCTGACGCCGCCGATGCCGCTCTGCGAGCCTTCGACGACGACCGGCCGGGTCGACAGCACGGTGGCGTCGATGACGGTGCTCATGCGCTGCGCGTCACCGGGGCTGATGACGTCGGGGCTGGTGGTGGAACAGGCCGCCAGTGCCAGCACGGCGGCGGCGGCGATCAGGCGCTTCATCGCGGGGAACCTCCTCATGACAGTGCAACGTCCCCGGCCGGGGCGCGTTGACACGCCGATGGTGCCGCAAAGCCGCGCCGTGGAAGGCGCGGCTGAAGACCGGAGGCGGTAAAGATACGTTGCGCGCCGCGGCGTCGCGGCGGCCGTTCAGCCGTGCAGCCGGCTGCTGCGAGGCACCGAGGCCAGCAGGAAGTCCATCTGGTCGGCGACGATGCGCCGGCCGCGCAGGATCATGTCCTCGTGCAGGCTGGGCACGTAGGGCAGGTACAGCAGCGTCATGTGCGCCTCTTCGGGCAGGCGGTCGGCCTTGTGGCCGTTGCAGCCGCGGCAGGCGGTGATGCAGTTCATCCAGCTGTCGGCACCGCCGCGCGAGACCGGCACGATGTGCTCGCGCGTCAGGTCGTCGAACGCGAAGTGGCCGCCGCAGTAGGCGCAGATGCCGCGGTCGCGCACGAACAGCTTGTGGTTGGTGATCGCCGGCGTGTGCCGCCAGGCGCGGCTGGGGATCGCGCCGCGCACCGCGATGATCGGGTGCACCTCGATGCGCGACTGCAGCCCGGTGGCGCGCTGGATGCCGCCGCGCAGCACCTGGAAAGCCTTGCCCAGCGTCCAGGCGATGCCGTCGCTGGCATAAAGGACCGCGGCCTCGCGAGGCGTGATCCACGCCTGTGGCCGACCCGACACATCGAGTTGCAGCACATCCATGAACGGGCAGCGTAAACAAGATCCGTGCCCGTCGCAACCACGCTTTGATGACAGGCAGGGGGGGCTCGCGACCCTCTAGGGACTTTCCCGGGGCAATGCCCCCAATGGCTGGTCGGCGCAAGCCCGAATCGGCAAAATAGAACGATCGTTCGATTTTTTGCCCATCGAAACTTGGCCTCTTCCACCACCTCCCGCCAGCCGTCGGCGAAATCGCTGCAGAAGGGTCAGCAGACCCGCGCCGCGATCCTCGACGCGGCGCTGGGCCTGGCCTCGCACATGGGGCTGGAGGGGCTGTCGATCGGCACGCTCGCCGAGATGATGCAGATGAGCAAGTCGGGCGTCTTCGCCCACTTCGGCTCGCGCGAGGAGCTGCAGATCTCGGTCATCCGCGAGTACCACACGCGTTTCGAGGAAGAGGTCTTCTTCCCGGCGATGGCCGAGGCGCGCGGCCTGCCGCGGCTGCGGGCGCTGTTCGAGCGCTGGATCCGTCGCGTCTCGGTCGAGCTGGACTCGGGCTGCATCTACATCAGCGGCGCGGTCGAGTTCGACGACCGGCCCGGCCCGGTGCGCGATGCGCTCGTCTCGATGGTGCGCGCCTGGCACCTGGCGCTGCAGCGCGCGATCGCGATGGCCGTCGAGGAAGGCCATCTTCGTCCCGAAACCGACCCGTCGCAGCTGCTGTTCGAGATGCACGGGCTGATCCTCGCGCTGCACCACGATGCCCGGCTGCTGCGCAACACCGGGGTGCTCGACCGCGCGCGGCGCGGTTTCGAGCGCCTCGTCGCCGACTGGCAGCCGCCGGCGGCCCCCGAAACGCGGACCTGAATTCCGTCTCACATCCTCTCCAGGAGCGCTTCCATGTCTTACACCCCGCCGCTTCGCGACCTGCAGTTCGTCATGCACGAGGTGCTCGACGTCGCCTCGACGCTCAAGCAGCTGCCGCGTCACGCCGAGATCGACGCCGACACGATCAACGCCGTCATCGAGGAAGCCGGCAAGTTCGCCGCCGGCGTGGCCGCGCCGATCAACGCCAGCGGCGACGCTGAAGGCTGCACGCTGGACCCCGCGACGCACGCGGTGCGCACGCCCAAGGGTTTCAAGCAGGCCTACGAGCAGTACGTCGAAGGCGGCTGGCCCGCGCTGAGCTGCGACCCGGCCTTCGGCGGCCAGGGCCTGCCGGTGTTGCTGAACCAGTGCCTCTACGAGATGCTGAACTCGGCCAACCAGGCCTGGACGATGTACCCCGGCCTGTCGCACGGCGCCTACGAGTGCCTCAGCGCGCACGGCACCGAGTGGCAGAAGAACACCTTCCTGCCCAAGCTGACCAGCGGCGAGTGGACCGGCACGATGTGCCTGACCGAGCCGCACTGCGGCACCGACCTCGGCATGCTGCGCACCAAGGCCGAGCCGCAGCCCGACGGCACCTACAAGATCACCGGCCAGAAGATCTTCATCTCCGCCGGCGAGCACGACATCACGCCGAACATCGTGCACCTGGTGCTGGCGCGCCTGCCGGACGCGCCGGCCGGCAGCAAGGGCATCTCGCTGTTCGTCGTGCCCAAGTTCCAGGTCGCGGCCGACGGCTCGATCGGCGAGCGCAACGGCATCTACTGCACCGCCGTCGAGCACAAGATGGGCATCCACGGCAACGCCACCTGCCAGCTGTCGCTGGAAGGCGCCGTCGGCACGCTGGTCGGTGAGCCCAACCGCGGCCTGCAGGCGATGTTCGTGATGATGAACGCCGCCCGCCTGGGCGTCGGCTGCCAGGACCTGGGCCTGACCGAGACCGCCTACCAGATGGCCGTGGCCTACGCCAAGGACCGCATCCAGATGCGCAGCCTGACCGGCCCGAAGGCGCCGGACAAGCCGGCCGATCCGATCATCGTGCACCCCGACGTGCGCAAGATGCTGCTGACCGCGCGTGCCTACGCCGAAGGCGGCCGCGCGCTGGCGCTGTACACCGCGCTGCTGCTGGACCGCGAGATCGCCTCCGACGACGAGGACGAACGCGCCGAGTGCGCCGACCTCGTCGCGCTGCTGACGCCGATCGTCAAGGCCTTCATGACCGACAACGCCTGGATCGCCACCTCGCACTGCATGCAGGTCTTCGGCGGCAGCGGCTACATCCGCGGCACCGGCATCGAGCAGTTCGTGCGCGACGCGCGCATCAACATGATCTACGAAGGCACGAACACCGTGCAGTCGCTGGACCTGCTGGGCCGCAAGGTGCTGGGCGACAACGGCAAGAAGCTGAAGAAGTTCGGCAAGATCGTCGCCGAGTTCATCGAGGAGGAAGGCGTCAACGAATCGATGCAGGAGTTCGTCAATCCGCTGGCCGACCTGGGCGACAAGGTGACCAAGCTGACGACCGAGCTCGGCATGAAGGCGATGCGCAACACCGACGAGGTCGGCGCCGCCGCGGTCGACTACCTGCGTGTCTGCGGCCACCTCGTGTTCGCCTACTTCTGGGCGCGCATGGCCAAGGTGGCGCTGGAGAAGCAGGGCTCGGGCGACCCGTTCTACACCGCCAAGCTGCACACCGCGCGCTTCTACTTCGCCAAGCTGCTGCCCGAGACCGCCGGCCTGATCCGCACGGCGCGTTCGGGTTCCGACGCGCTGATGGCGATGGACGAGTCGCTGTTCTGAACCCCGACGGGTCCGCCCGAGTCCCGCGACAACGAAGGAGACAAAGCATGCACAAGCGCAACTGGATCGCTCTCGCACTCGCCGCCGCGTCGTCGGTGGCGATGGCCCAGGCCACGCCGCAAGGCCTGTGGCGCACGATCGACGACGAGACCGGCAAGGAGAAGTCGCTGGTGCGCATCGTCGACAACGGCGGTGTCTTCGGTGGCCGCATCGAGAAGCTGCTCGACCCGGCCAAGCAGGACAGCAAGTGCGACAAGTGCAGCGACGCCCGCAAGGGCCAGCCGGTGCTGGGCATGACCATCCTCGAGAACGTGCGCAAGAACGCCGACGAGGCCTACTGGGACGGCGGCACGATCCTCGACCCGAACAACGGCAAGAGCTACCGCGTGCGCCTGACGCCCAAGGACGGCGGCAAGACGCTCGAGGTGCGCGGCTTCATCGGGCCCTTCTATCGCAACCAGACCTGGCAGCGGGTCGAATGAACACCAACCAGGAGCAATCCGTGAATCGATTCCACGTCCGCAAGGTCGCCGTGCTCGGCGCCGGCGTGATGGGCGCGCAGATCGCCGCCCATCTGGTCAACGTCAACGTGCCGGTCGTGCTGTTCGACCTGCCGGCGAAAGATGGCCCGAAGAACGGCGTCGTGACCAAGGCCGTCGACGGCCTGAAGAAGCTGAAGCCCGCGCCGCTGGGCGTGCCCGAGGACGCCGCGCGCATCGTCCAGGCCAACTACGAGGAGCACCTGCACCTGCTCGCCGAGTGCGACCTCGTCATCGAGGCCATCGCCGAGCGCATGGACTGGAAGCTGGCGCTGTACGAGCGAATCGCCGGCTCGCTGGCGCCGCACGCCATCGTCGCCAGCAACACCTCGGGCCTGTCGATCACCAAGCTCGCCGAGGCGTTGCCGGAAGCGATCCGCCCGCGCTTCTGCGGCATCCACTTCTTCAACCCGCCGCGCTACATGTACCTCGTCGAGCTGATCGCCACCCCGGCGACGCAGCCCGAGGTGCTGGACCAGCTCGAGGCCTTCGTCACCACCGCGGTCGGCAAGGGCGTCGTGCGCGCCAAGGACACGCCGAACTTCATCGCCAACCGCGTCGGCATCGCCGGCATGCTGGCGACGATCCACGAGGCGCAGCAGTTCGGCCTGACGGTCGAGGTCGTCGACGACCTGACCGGCAAGAAGCTCGGCCGCGCCAGCTCGGGCACCTTCCGCACCGCGGACGTGGTCGGCCTGGACACGATGGCGCACGTCATCAAGACGCTGCAGGACAACCTCGCCGACGACCCTTTCTACCCCAGCTACGCCACGCCGCCGGTCCTGAAGGCGCTGATCGACAAGGGCGCGCTGGGGCAGAAGTCGGGCGCCGGCTTCTACCGCAAGGACGGCAAGACCATCCTGCGGCTGGACTTCGCCAGCGGCGAGTACGTGCCCTCGACCGGCAAGGCCGACGAGATCGTCGCGCGCATGCTGAAGAAGGCGCCGGCCGACCGCCTGAAGCTGCTGCGCGAGAGCAGCAACGCGCAGGCGCAGTTCCTGTGGGCCATCCTGCGCGACGCCTTCCACTACGCCGCGGTGCACCTGGAGGCGATCGCCGACAACGCGCGCGACGTCGACTTCGCGATGCGCTGGGGCTTCGGCATGCAGCAGGGCCCGTTCGAGCTCTGGCAGGCCGCCGGCTGGAAGCAGGTCGCGGAATGGGTCAAGGCCGACATCGACGCCGGCAAGGCGCTGTCGTCGGCGCCGCTGCCGGCCTGGGTCTTCGAGGGCCCGGTCGCCGAGGCCGGCGGCGTGCACACCGCCGCCGGGTCGTGGAGCCCGTCGCGCCAGGCCTTCGTGCCGCGCAGCGCGCTGGCGGTCTACGGCCGTCAGCACTTCCCGGAGAACGTGCTCGGCTCGGGCGCCAAGGGCGCGCTCGAATCCGGCACCGAGGTCTTCCGCAATGAAGACGTGCGCGTCTGGACGCTGGACGGCGAGGTGCTGATCCTCAGCATCACCTGCAAGCTGCACCTGATCAGCCAGCAGGTCACCGAGGGCCTGGTGAAGGCCATCGAACTCGCCGAAGCCGGCTACAAGGCGCTGGTGATCTGGTCGCCGGACGACGTGTTCTCGGCCGGCGCCAACCTCGAGTCGATGCTGCCGGTGTTCATGAAGTCCGGCTCCAAGGGCATCGCGCCCGAGGTCAAGAAGCTGCAGGACGCGGTGTTGAAGATGCGCTACGCGCAGGTGCCGGTGGTCGCGGCGATGCGCGGCCTGGCGCTGGGCGGCGGCTGCGAGCTGTCGGTCTACGCCTCGCGCCGTGTCGCGGCGATGGAAACCTACGTCGGCCTCGTCGAGGTCGGCGTCGGCCTGCTGCCGGCGGGCGGCGGGCTGACCTACATCGCGCGCCGCGCCGCGCAGATGGCGGCGGCCGGCAACGCCAACGCCGACATCCTGAAGTTCCTGACCGACGGCTTCACCAACGCCGCGATGGCCAAGGTCGGCACCAGCGCCATCGAGTCGCGCAAGCTCGGCTACCTGATCGACGGTGACGTCATCGTGCCGAACAAGGACGAGCTGCTGTTCGTCGCCACGGCCCAGGCCAAGGCGATGGCCGACAGCGGCTGGCGCCCGCCGGCGAAGGTGGCCTTCCCGGCGGCCGGCCGCAACGCGCTGGCGACGATCAAGGGCCAGCTCGCCAACATGCGCGACGGCGGCTTCATCAGCGCGCACGACTTCCACATCGCGACGCTGATCGCCGAGGTCTGCTGCGGCGGCGACATCGACGCCGGCTCGCTGGTGACCGAGGAGTACCTGATGACGATGGAGCGCGAGCGCTTCTGCTCGCTGCTGGACAACCCCAAGACCCAGGAACGCATCATGGGCATGCTGCAGACCGGCAAGCCGGTGAGGAACTGACCCACCCCCGTAGCGGCTTCGCCGCTCCCCCTCAAGGGGGCGCCGCCAGCGGCCCGGCAGAGCCGGAACCGCGGCGGCCACTTGGTAAAGCAATACGGAGCTTCAAATGAGCAAGCAAGTGCAAGACGCCTACATCGTCGCCGCCACGCGCACCCCGATCGGCAAGTCCGGCCGCGGCTATTTCAAGAACACGCGGCCCGACGACCTGCTCGTCGCCGCGGTGCGCCACGCGCTGTCGCAGGTGCCGTCGCTGGACCCGAAGGCCATCGAGGACGCGGTCATCGGCTGCAGCTTCCCCGAAGGCGAGCAGGGCATGAACATGGCGCGTGCCGCGATGGTGCTCGCCGGCCTGCCGCATTCGGTGGGCGGCGTCACCGTCAACCGCTTCTGCGCCAGCGGCATCACCGCGCTGCAGATGGCCGCCGACCGCATCCGCGTCGGCGAGGCCGACGTGATGATCGCCGGCGGCGCCGAGAGCATGAGCCTGGTGCCGATGGGCGGCAACAAGCCGAGCTTCAACCCCGAGGTCTTCGCCCGCGACGAGAACATCGGCATCGCCTACGGCATGGGCCTGACGGCGGAGAAGGTCGCCCAGCAGTGGAAGGTCGGCCGCGAGGCCCAGGACGCGTTCGCGCTCGAGTCGCACCAGCGTGCGATCCGCGCGATGGACGCCGGCGAGTTCGCCGACGAGATGACCCCGTTCACCGTCGTCGACCGCCAGCCCGATCTCGCCACCGGCCAGGTGATCACGAAGACGCGCACCGTCACGCTCGACGAAGGCGCGCGCCGCGACACCTCGCTCGAAGGCCTGGCCAAGCTGAAGCCGGTGTTCGCCGCCAAGGGCAGCGTCACCGCCGGCAACAGCTCGCAGACCAGCGACGGCGCCGGCGCGCTGATCGTCTGCAGCGAGAAGGCGCTGAGGACCTTCGACCTGAAGCCGCTGGCGCGTTTCGTCAGCTTCGCGGTGCGCGGCGTGCCGCCGGAGATCATGGGCATCGGCCCGATCGAGGCCATCCCGGCGGCACTGCGGGCGGCCGGCATCAGCCAGGACGACCTGGACTGGATCGAGCTGAACGAAGCCTTCGCCGCGCAGTCGCTGGCGGTGATCGATTCGCTGAAGCTCGACCGCGCCAAGGTCAACCCGATGGGCGGCGCGATCGCGCTGGGCCACCCGCTGGGCGCCACCGGCGCGATCCGCGCCGCCACCGTCGTGCACGCGCTGCGCCGCAAGCAGCTCAAGTACGGCATGGTGACGATGTGCATCGGCATGGGGCAGGGCGCCGCCGGTATCCTGGAGCGCTGCTGAAGCCCAAGCCCGCGCCGCGGCGGCCCGGCGCGGGCACCCCAACCCCGGAGGAGACACGCATGAGCATCAAGACCGCCACGCTCGCGGGCGTCGCGACGATCGAGATCGCGCGCCCCGAGAAGAAGAACGCGCTGACGATCGCGATGTACGAGACGATGGCCGCGGCGCTGGAAGCCGCGGTCGCCGACCCGGCCGTGCGCGCGGTGCTGATCACCGGCCAGCCCGGGATCTTCACCTCGGGCAACGACATCGAGGACTTCATGGCGCGGCCGCCGGCCGAGGGCCCCGAGGCGATGGACTCGCCGGTCTTCCGCTTCATGCGCGCGCTGCTGAACTGCGACAAGCCGGTCGTTGCCGCCGTCACCGGCGCGGCCATCGGCATCGGCACGACGATGCTGCTGCACTGCGACTTCGTCTACGTCAGCGACGAGGCGCGGCTGGCGATGCCGTTCACCAGCCTGGGGCTGGTGCCGGAGTTCGCGTCCAGCCTGCTGGTGCCGCAGCTGATGGGCCACGCCCGTGCCGCCGAGAAGCTGCTGCTCGGAGACGCCTTCACGCCCGAGCAGGCGGTGGAGTGCGGCATCGCCAACGCCGTGCTGCCGGCCGGCGAAGTGGTCGCTCACGCGCGCCGCGTCGCGGAGCGTTTCAACGCGTTGCCGCCGGGCGCGGTGCGCGAGAGCAAGCAGCTGCTGCGCGGCCCGACGCGCGCCGCGGTGCTGGAGGCGATGCGCACCGAAGGCGAACGTTTCACGCGCCGGCTGCGCAGCCCCGAGGCGATGGAGGCCTTCCAGGCCTTCTTCCAGAAGCGCAAGCCCGACTTCAGCAAGTTCTGACCCACGGGGCGGCGCCGCGGCGCCCCCCTCGAACCGATTCCCGGTCTGGCACGCGCTTCGCATCGTGTGACCCGACCGAACCGGCGCCCGCGTGGCGCCCTGCCAGGAGTGTTTGCCCGCCGCGAATCCCCGCGTTGACCCCACCGTCCTTCGGAAGGAGCCGACCATGTCCCGTGCCGTGATGCTGATGCTGACCCCGCTGCTGCTGGCCCAGGCCGTGCACACCCGCCAGCGAATGCCCAAGCTGCCCGAGGCCGACGGGGAACGACACGGAAGCTGCGGCGAAGGCCCGCGGCTGCGGCTGCTGATCGCCGGCGACTCGTCGGCGGCCGGTGTCGGCGTGCTGCACCAGCGGGCGGCGCTGGCGCACCCGATGGCCGAACTGATCGCCGAACGCGCCCAGGCGCGGGTCGAATGGCGCCTCGTCGCGCGCTCCGGCATGACGACGGCGCAGACGCTGCACCTGCTGCAGCGCGAGGACCTGCCGAGCTTCGACATCGCCGTCATCGTCACCGGCGTCAACGACATCGTCGACCGCGTGCCGCTGCACCACGCGATCGCCGCGCGCGAGCGTCTGGCCGACTGGCTGCGCGGCGCGCTGCACGTGCGCCACGTCGCCTTCGCCGCGCTGCCGCCGGTGCACCAGTTCCCCGGCCTGCCGCAACCGCTGCGCTGGTGCGCCGGCAGCGAGGCCGTGCGTCACGACCGTGCGCTGGACCGCTGGGCTGCGGCCTACCCCGGCGTGTCCCGGGTCGACATGGGGCTGCAGCTCGAGCCCGAGGTCATGGCCGTCGACGGTTTCCATCCCGGCGAGCCGGCGTACCGCTACTGCGCCGCCGTCATCGCCGAACACGTCGCCGGCCAGGTCTGGCCGGCCATCAGAAAGAAAGAGGAGACGACCGCATGAGCGATACCCGCAGCCTGCAGGGCCGCACGCTGTTCATCACCGGCGCGAGCCGGGGCATCGGCCTGGCGATCGCGCTGCGCGCGGCGCGCGACGGCGCCAACGTCGTGCTCGTCGCCAAGACCAGCGATCCGAACCCCAAGCTGCCCGGCACCGTGCACGAGGCCGCCGAGCAGGTGCGTGCCGCCGGCGGCCAGGCGCTGGCCGTGCCGACCGACATCCGCGACGACGCCGCCGTCGCCGCCGCGGTGGCCGCGGCGGTCGAGCGTTTCGGTGGCATCGACATCCTGGTCAACAACGCCAGCGCGATCAGCCTGACGCCGACCGCGGCGACGCCGATGAAGCGTTTCGACCTGATGTTCGGCGTCAACGTGCGCGGCACCTATGCCTGCACCCAGGCCTGTCTGCCGGCGCTGACCGCCAGCGCCCGCGCCGGCCGCAACCCGCACGTGCTGAACATGAGCCCGCCGCTGTCGATGCGCGAGCACTGGTTCAAGGGCCACGTCGCCTACACGATGGCCAAGTACGGCATGAGCGAATGCACGCTGGGCCATGCCGGCGAGTTCCGCCCGCTGGGCATCGCCGTCAACAGCCTGTGGCCGCGCACCGCGATCGCCACCGCGGCGCTGCAGATGATCCCGGGCGTGGACGTCAAGCTCTGCCGCAAGCCCGAGATCCTGGCCGACGCCGCCTGGTTCATCCTGACCAGCGATGCCCGGGCGACGACCGGCAACTTCTTCATCGACGACGAGCTGCTGGCCGCGAACGGCGTGACCGACCTCGACCCTTACGCCGTCGTCCCGGGGACGAAGAACTTCATCCCCGACTTCTTCATTGATTGAGCCCCCAAGCTCGCATTCGGTCGCTACGCCCGAGGGGCCGGGCCATGTCCGCGCGGCCTGCAAGGCCGTCCGCCGACGCCCCAGAAGACGGGGTCAGGTCTCACGAGACCTGACCCCAGCGGCGCCCCGTGAGACCTGACCCCAGCGGCGCCCGACGCGGCCTGCAAGGCCGTCCGCCGACGCCCCAGAAGACGGGGTCAGGTCTCGTGAGACCTGACCCCAGCGGCGCCCGGCGCGGCCTGAAAGGCCGTCCGCCGACGCCTCAGAAGACGGGGTCAGGTCTCGTGAGACCTGACCCCAGTGGCGCGTGACCCCAGCGGCGGCTGACGGCCCGCCGGTGCGGGCCGCGCCCGGGCGTCTCAGAACAAGCTGCCGACGTTCAGCAGCGTCAGCACGCCCAGCACCGCGAAGATCGCGGCGCTGACGGCGTGCACGACACGCATCGGCACCAGGCGGCTGACGCGGTCGCCGAAGAAGACCGCCGGCACGTTGGCCAGCATCATGCCGAAGGTGGTGCCGGCGACCACCGCCCACAGGTCGCTGAACCGGGCCGCCAGCGCGACGGTGGCGATCTGCGTCTTGTCGCCCATCTCGGCGAGGAAGAACGCGATCACCGTCGTGCCGAAGACGCCGAAGCGCCCGGTGCCGCCCTCGACCTCGTCGGCCTCGTCGGGGATCAGCATCCACACCGCCATCGCGAGGAAGCTGCCGCCGATCACCCAGCGCAGCAGGTCCGGGCCCATCCAGCGTGCGACGGTGTCGCCGACGATGCCGGCCAGCGCGTGGTTGACGAGGGTGGCGACGAGCACGCCGAGGATGATGGGCACCGGGCGCTTGAAACGCGCGGCCAGCAGCATCGCCAGCAACTGCGTCTTGTCGCCCATTTCGCCGAGCGCGACGAGGCCGGTGGAGATCAGGAAGGCTTCCAAGAGACGAATCCGATACGGGCCGGCATGACCGGAGCGTGACCACGCCGCGACCCCGGCCCATTCGGAGGCGGCGCAGTCAGCGGTCTTGCCAGGCTGGGGGCTGTCCGGACCATGGCCCCTGAGGGCCAAGCGTGTTGGCGCGGACCCCTGCCGGGCGGCAGGGCGGCTACTCCCCGATGACGAGTGCGGGCGCGATTCTAGGCGCAAGCCGCGGCGCGGCCGCGAGCTTAAGAGGACCCTAAGACGCCCCCGGCAGCATCCCGTCCCAAGGAGAGCTGCCATGAACCACCCGTCCCGATCCCGCCGATTCCGCCTGCCCTCGCGCGCCGTCGTCGCCACCACCGCGGTCGCCGTTGTCGCCGTGCTCGCCGCCTGCCCGACGCTGGCCGCCCCCAACGACCTGCTCGCGCGCTACGCCGCCGAAGCCGGCCGCGCGCCCGACGCCGCGCGTGGCCAGCAGTGGTACGCCGCGCGCCACGCCAACGACTGGAGCTGCGCGTCCTGCCACGCCGAGCGCCCCACCGCCGAAGGCCGACACGCCAGCACGAACCGCACGATCGCGCCGCTGGCGCCCGCCGCGAACCCGAAGCGCTTCAGCGACGAGGCCAAGGTCGAGAAGTGGTTCCGCCGCAACTGCAAGGACGTGCTCGAACGCGCCTGCACCCCGGCCGAGAAGGCCGACGTGCTGGCCTGGCTGCTGACGCTGAAGTGAGGCCACGATGAAGAAGCTGTTTGCGACCCGCAGCCTCGCGCTGGCCAGTGCCGCACTGCTCGTCGCCGGTCTGGCCGGCGCCGCCGCCGCCTGGGCTCACCGCCACGGCGACGACGAGCACGAACGCCACGAGCGCCGCGACCGCCGCGCCGCCGTCGCCCCGCTGCCGGCCTACGAGCAGGAATGCGGTGGCTCCTGCCACATCGCCTACCCGGCCGGCATGCTGCCGGCGGAGTCCTGGAAGCGCCTGATGGCCGGCCTGGACCAGCACTACGGCAGCGACGCCTCGATCGACGCCGCGACGCAGGCGAGCATCGCCGCCTGGCTGGACGCCAACGCCAGCCGTCGCGCGCGCACCGCGCCGCCCGAGGATCGCATCACGCGCAGCGCCTGGTTCGAGCGCAAGCACGACGAGGTGCGCGCCGCGGTCTGGAAGCGCAAGGCCGTCGGCAGCCCGGCCAACTGCGCCGCCTGCCATCCGCGCGCCGAACAAGGCGATTTCGAAGAAGACGACGTGAAGATCCCGAAATGAACGCTTCCAACGACCGCCAGCGCCGTCTGGTCTGGGACCTGCCGGTGCGCCTGTTCCACGGCCTCATCGTCGTCTGCTTCGCCGGTGCCTGGCTGACGTCAGAGAGCGAGCGCCATGCGCTGCTGCACGAGACGCTGGGCTACACGCTGGCCGGGCTGATCGTCTGGCGCCTGGTCTGGGGCCTGGTGGGCACGCGCCACGCGCGTTTCGGCGACTTCGTCACCGGCCCGGGCGCGGTGCTGCGCTACCTGAAGAACGTCGCCCGGCGCACACCCGAGCACCACGTCGGCCACAACCCGGCCAGCGCGCTGGCGATCGTCGTGCTGCTGGTGACGGGCCTGGTGCTCGGCGCCAGCGGCTGGGCGCTGCAGCAGGACGTCGGCGGCGAATGGGTCGAGGAGCTGCACGAGCTGGCCGCCAACGTCTTCCTGCTGACCGCCATCGGCCACGTCGTCGGCGTGCTGCTGGCCAGCCGCATGACCGGCGAGAACCTGCCGCGCAGCATGGTCGACGGGCTGAAGATCGCGCCGCCGGAGCAGGCCATCCGCTCGTCGTGGCGCAGCGTCGCGGCACTGCTGCTGGCTGCGGTGCTGGGCTTCTGGGTGCTGCAGTGGCGCGATGCCGGCGCCGCGGACGCCGACGCTGCGGTGGCCTCGGCCGGCCACCACGGCCCGGCGCGCCAGGGTGGCGCGCCCGACGGCGACGACGACTGAGCCGGCTCCGCCAGGCTTAGCATCCCCACCATGCGCATCCTGCTCGTCGAAGACGATCCGCTGCTCGGTGACGGCCTGCGCGCCGGGCTCACGCAAGCCGGCTTCCAGGTCGACTGGGTGCGCGACGGCGAGGCCGCGTCGCGCGAGCTGCGCTCGGCGGTGCACGCCGCCGCGGTGCTGGACCTGGGTCTGCCGCGCAAGGACGGCCTGGAGGTGCTGGCCGAGACCCGCCGGGCCGGCGTGCGCCTGCCGGTGCTGGTGCTGACCGCGCGCGACGCCGTCAGCGACCGCGTCATCGGCCTGGACGGCGGCGCCGACGACTACGTCGTCAAGCCGGTGGACCTGGACGAGCTGGCTGCGCGGCTGCGTGCGCTGATCCGTCGCGCCCACGGCCAGACGCAGGACCTGCTGGCCGCCGGCGAGGTCGTGCTCGACCCGGCGGCGCGCACCGTCACGCGCGCCGGCGAGCCGGTCGTGCTGTCGCAGCGCGAGTTCGACCTGCTGCACGCGCTGATGCTCAACGCCGGGCGCGTGCTGACGCGCGAGCAGCTCGAGCAGCATCTGTACCGCTGGGGCCGCGAGGTCGAGAGCAACGCCGTCGAGGTGCACGTGCACCACCTGCGGCGCAAGCTCGGCGCCGAGCTCGTGCAGACGGTGCGCGGCGTCGGCTACCTGCTGCCCGGCGAATGAAGCGCCTCGTGCCGCGTTCGCTGCAGGGCCGGCTGCTGCTGCTGGTGCTCGGCCTGGTGGCCGTGCTCTGGCTGGCGACGCTGGCCATCACCTTCCGCGACACGCGGCGCGAACTGAGCGAACTGCTCGACGCCCACCTGGCGCAGGCCGCGACGCTGCTCGTCGCCCAGCAGGTGCGCACGATCGAGGACGCGGACGACGACGATGACGACGACGACCATCGCGACCGCGCCGCCGAGCAGCGCCGGCGCGAAGCGCGCGACGCCGCGCACGCCGCGCGTCACGCCGCCAAACGCGAGGCCAGGCGCCAGCGCCACGACCACGAGGACGACGACCGTTTCGGCATCGCCGCGCTGCGCCACTATTCGCCGCGCGTGGCCTTCCAGGTCTGGCACGAAGGGCGGCTGGTGCAGCGTTCGGCCAACGCGCCCGAGGCCCGGCTCGACGGTCTGGGGCCGGGCGGGCGGCCGCTGCGCCAGGACCGCGACGGTTTCGGCCTGGTGCGCATCGACGGCGAGGTCTGGCGCCTGTTCAGCGCCCGCGGCGCCGAGCGCGACGTGCAGGTCTTCGTCGCCGAGCACCTGGACTCGCGCCGCTCGATCCTCGGCGCGCTGCTGTGGGGCACGCTGTGGCCGCTGGCGCTGGGCCTGCCGTTGCTCGGCCTGGGCGTCTGGTGGGCGGTGCGTGCCGGCACCGCGCCGCTGCGCCGCCTGGGCGCGACGCTGGCTGAACGCGAGCCGCAGGCGCTGCAGCCGGTCGAGGTGGCCGACGCGCCCAGCGAGATGCGCCCGATGCTCGACGAGCTCAACAGCCTGTTCGAGCGCATCGCGCGCATGGTCGAGACCGAGCGCCGTTTCACCGCCGACGCCGCGCACGAGTTGCGCACGCCGATCGCCGCGATCCGCACCCAGGCCCAGGTGGCGCTGGGCGAGGCCGACGGCGAACGCCGCCGCCACGCGCTGCAATCGACGATCGAAGGCTGCGACCGCGCCGTGCGCCTCGTCGAGCAGCTGCTGACGCTGGCCCGGCTGGACGCCGGCGGCCAGGCGCCGGCCGTGGCGCCGGTGGCGCTGGACGCGGTCGCGCGGCGCGTGGCCGCCGCGCTGGCGCCGCAGGCGCTGGCGCGCCGTCAGCAGCTTGAGCTGGACGCCGACGGCGATCTGCGTGTCGACGGCGTCGAGGCGCTGCTGTCGGTGCTGATCCGCAACCTCGTCGAGAACGCGCTGCGCTACAGCCCGGCCGGCGCGACGGTGCGTGCCACGGTCGCGCGCCACGGCAGCACCGTCGTGCTGACCGTCGAGGACAGCGGCCCCGGCATGGCCGAGGCCGACATCGCGCGCCTGGGCGAACGATTCTTCCGTGTGCTCGGCCAGGAGGCCAGCGGCAGCGGCCTGGGCTGGTCCATCGTGCGGCGCATCGTCGCGCTGCACCACGCGCAGTGCGAAGTCACGCGTTCGGCCACGCTCGGCGGGCTGGCGGTGAGGGTGTTGCTGCCGGCGTGATGCCGTCCCCGGCGCCCGCCAGGCGGCCGGAGGGCCACGGTCAGCGGGGGATCGTGCGCGGCTTGCCGTCGTCGGTGATCGCGACGTAGGTCAGGTTGGCCTCGGTCACCTTGACGATCTGCGGGTCGGCCGGGTTGCGCTCGGCCCAGACCTGCACGTGCACGGTGACCGAGGTGTTGCCGATGCGCTCGACGTGGGCATAGAAGCTCAGCAGGTCGCCGATCGACACCGGCTGCTTGAAGACGAACTGGTTGACGGCCACCGTCGCGATGCGGCCGCGCGCCACGCGCGCCGGCAGCACGGCGCCGGCCAGATCCACCTGCGCCATGATCCAGCCGCCGAACACGTCGCCGTTGGCGTTGGCGTCGGCGGGCATCGGCATCACGCGCATCACGAGTTCGGCACCGTCGGGCAGCGTGGCCGGGGGCATGTGCGGGACGGCCGAGGCTGCGGGGGCGTTCATACGGGACAGGCTCCAGGAAAGACGACGGCCGGCATTGTGGCCTGCCGGGCCGCGGCCGGCGCCGCGCCGGCTGCGCGGCGACAATCCCGGCCCATGCGTTCCGCCTCCCGTTCCATGCGAGCTCCCCCGGCGCCGGCCGCCGAACCGGGCGCGCCGCGCTCGGACTGGCGGACGCTCGCGCGCCTGCTGCCCTTCCTCTGGGTCTACCGCTGGCGGGTGTCGATCGCGCTGGCCTGCCTGGTCGCGGCCAAGGTCGCCAACGTCGGCGTGCCGGTGCTGCTGAAGGAGCTGGTCGACGCGATGTCGATCAAGCCCGGCGACACGATGGCGCTGCTGGCCGTGCCGGTCGGGCTGATCGTCGCCTACGGCGCGCTGCGCCTGTCGACCTCGGTGTTCACCGAGCTGCGCGAGCTGATCTTCGCGCGCGCCACCGAAGGCGCCTCGCGCAGCATCTCGCTGAAGGTGTTCCGCCACCTGCATGCGCTGTCGATGCGTTTCCACCTGGAGCGCCAGACCGGCGGCATGACACGCGACATCGAGCGCGGCACGCGCGCCGTGCAGGCGCTGATCTCGTACTCGCTCTACAGCATCCTGCCGACGCTGATCGAGGTCGGCCTGGTGCTTGGCCTGCTGGCGCTGAAGTTCGACGCGCTGTTCGCCTGGATCACCGCCGGCGCGCTGCTTTTCTACATCGTCTTCACGATCGTCGTCACCGAGTGGCGCACGCAGTTCCGCCGCCAGATGAACGAGCTGGACTCGAGCGCGCACTCGCGCGCCGTCGACGCGCTGCTGAACTACGAGACCGTCAAGTACTTCAACAACGAGGAGTTCGAGGCCCGGCGCTACGACGAGAGCCTGGAGCGGCTGCAGCGCGCCAAGATCAAGAGCCAGGGCACGCTGAGCCTGCTCAACACCGGGCAGCAGCTGATCATCGCCGCGGCGCTGGTGGGCATCCTGTGGCGCGCCACCGCCGGCGTCGCCGAGGGCCGGCTGACGCTGGGCGACCTGGTGATGATCAACGCCTTCATGATCCAGCTGTACATCCCGCTGAACTTCCTCGGCGTGATCTACCGCGAGATCAAGCAGGCGCTGACCGACCTGGACAAGATGTTCAACCTGCTCGAGCGCGAGCGCGAGGTCGCCGACGCGCCCGGTGCCGCCGAGCTGAAGGTCGCCACCGGCACGGTGCGCTTCGAGGGCGTGGACTTCGCCTACGACCCGGCGCGGCCGATCCTGCACGGCGTCAGCTTCGAGATCCCGGCCGGGTGCACGGTGGCCGTGGTCGGCGCCTCGGGCGCCGGCAAGTCGACGCTGGCGCGGCTGCTCTACCGCTTCTACGACGTCTCGGGCGGCCGCATCACGATCGACGGTCAGGACATCCGCGCCGTCACGCAGGAAAGCCTGCGCCGCGCGATCGGCATCGTCCCGCAGGACACGGTGCTGTTCAACGACACGGTCGAGTTCAACATCGCCTACGGCCGCCCCGGCGCCACGCGCGAGGAGGTCGAGGCGGCGGCGAGGTCGGCGCACATCCACGATTTCATCGCCGCCACGCCCAAGGGCTACGAGACGATGGTCGGCGAGCGCGGGCTGAAGCTCTCCGGCGGCGAGAAGCAGCGTGTGGCGATCGCGCGCACGCTGCTGAAGAACCCGCCGATCCTGATCTTCGACGAGGCGACCTCGGCGCTGGACTCGGCCAACGAACGTGCGATCCAGGCCGAGCTGAAGAGCGCGGCCCAGGGCAAGACCGCGCTGGTCATCGCCCACCGCCTGTCGACGGTGGTCGACGCGCACGAGATCGTCGTGCTCGACCACGGCCGCGTCGTCGAGCGCGGCGCCCACGCCGAGCTGCTGGCGCGCGACGGCCGCTACGCCGAGATGTGGCGGCTGCAGCAGGCCGCGCGCGACGATGCCGGCGAGCCGGCCGGCGCCTGACGCCGCACTGCATACACTGGCCCGATGGAAACCAAGTGGCTCGAGGACTTCGTGAGCCTCGCCGAGACCCGCAGCTTCTCGCGTTCGGCGCAGCTGCGCCACGTCACGCAGCCGGCGTTCTCGCGCCGCATCCAGGCGCTGGAGGCCTGGGCCGGCATCGACCTCGTCGACCGTTCGTCGTACCCGACGCGGCTCACGCCCGCCGGCGAGACCTTCCACGCCCAGTCGCTGGAGATCCTGGGTTCGCTGGCCTCGGCGCGCAACATGATGCGCTCGTACCAGGCCGCGGGCCTGGACATGATCGAGTTCGCGGCGCCGCACACGCTGGCCTTCACCTTCTTCCCGCACTGGCTGATGGACCTGCGCCAGCGCTTCGGCAACATCAAGAGCCGGCTCACCGGGCTGAACGTGCACGATGCGGTGCTGCGCCTGACCGAAGGCGGTTGCGACCTGCTGATCGCCTACCACCACCCGTCGCAGCCGCTGCAGCTGTCCACCGACCGCTACGAGATGCTGAGCCTGGGCACCGAGACCCTGGCCGCCTACGCCAAGCCCGACGCCGACGGCCAGCCGCTGTTCCGCCTGCCCGGCCACGAGCGTGTGCCCTGGCTGAACTACGCCTCGGGCGCCTACATGGCGCGCCTCGTCGAGCTGATCCTCAAGCAGGCGCCGGTGCCGGCGCAGCTCGAGCCGATCTACGTCACCGACATGGCCGAGGGCCTGAAGGCGATGGCGCTCGAAGGCCACGGCCTGGCCTTCCTGCCGGCCAGTTCGGTGCACAAGGAGCTCGAGGCGCGGCGCCTGGTGCCGGCGGCGGCGCCCGGCAGCTTCGAGCTGACGATGGACGTGCGCATCTACCGCGAACGTCCCGAGTTCGCCCGCCATCCCAAGCCCGGCGTGCAGGCCTTGTGGGACTTCCTGCAGCGAGGCTGAAGCGCGACGATCGGGGGGCACGGTGGCCCGATTCATGCATTCCACGGGGTTGCACGCTTCGTTCGTCCGTGTGCTATCCCTAAAATGAGCGATTCCGCCTTTCCCCTGCTTCTCACTGCGAAGGAGAGTTCATGAAGAAGACGCTGCTGGCTGCAGCCACGCTGCTGGCCGTCGGTGCCGTCCAGGCCGACACCCTGTCCAAGATCAAGGAGACCGGCACGGTCACGATGGGTGTGCGCGAGTCCTCGGGCCTGTCGTACACGCTGGGTGACGGCAAGTTCGTCGGCTATCACATCGACGTCTGCCAGAAGGTGCTCTCCGACATCCGCAAGAAGCTCGGCCTGTCGAGCCTGACCATCAAGTACCAGCCGGTCACCTCGCAGAACCGCATTCCGCTGGTGCAGAACGGCACCGTCGACATCGAGTGCGGCTCGACGACGAACAACGTCGCGCGCCAGAAGGACGTGGCCTTCGCCGTCACGACCTTCGTCGAGGAAGTGCGCATCGCCGTCAAGGCCGACTCGGGCATCAACTCCATCTCCCAGCTCGTCGGCAAGACCGTCGCCACGACCACCGGCACGACCTCGGTGCAGACGCTGCGCAAGCACGAGCGCGCCAACGGCGTCGACTTCAAGGAGGTCTACGGCAAGGACCACGCCGACAGCTTCCTGCTGCTCGAGTCGGGCCGCGCCGACGCCTTCGTGATGGACGGCTCGATCCTGGCGAAGAACATCGCCACGTCGAAGAACCCGGCCGGCTTCAAGATCGTCGGCGAAGTGCTGTCGGTCGAGCCGATCGCGATCATGCTGCGCAAGGACGACGCCGCCTTCAAGGCCGCCGTCGACGAGAGCATCAAGGCGCAGATCAAGAGCGGCGACCTGGCCAAGACCTACGACAAGTGGTTCCTGCAGCCGATCCCGCCGACCAACGCCAAGATCGGCATGCCGCTCAACGACGCCACCAAGGCCGCGTGGGCGACCCCGAACGACAAGCCGATGGAAGAGTACGCCAAGCGCTGACGCGTCTTGCGCCGGGCCCGCTCCCGTCTCGGGGCGGGCCCTCGTTTCGTTTTTGAGGAGAGCGCGTGACCTGGGACTGGCAGATCTTCTGCACCGAGACCGTCACCGGTGAAGTGCTGCCGGGCTGCTTCGGCCGCGGCGGCGACATCACCTACCTGAACTGGCTGATGTCGGCCTGGGGCTGGACGCTGTCGGTGTCGGCGCTGGCGCTGATCGTCGCGCTGGTCTTCGGCTCGCTGATGGGCATCCTGCGCACGACGCCCGACCGGCGGCTCGTGTGGTTCGGCAACGCCTGGACCGAGCTGTTCCGCAACATCCCGCTGCTGGTTCAGATCTTCCTCTGGTACCACGCGCTGCCGGCGCTGTTCAAGCCGCTGCAGGCCTTCCCGAGCTTCGTGCTGGTGGTCTTCGCGCTCGGCTTCTTCACTTCGGCGCGCATCTCCGAGCAGGTGCGTGCGGGCATCCAGAGCCTGCCGCGCGGCCAGCGCTACGCCGGCCTGGCGATGGGCCTGACGCTGCCGCAAACCTACCGCTACGTGCTGCTGCCGATGGCCTTCCGCATCATCGTGCCGCCGCTGACCAGCGAGGCGATGAACATCATCAAGAACTCGTCGGTGGCCTTCGCGGTCAGCATCGCCGAGCTGACGATGTTCGCGCTGCAGGCCGGCGAGGAGACCTCGCGCAACATCGAGATGTACCTCGCGGTGACGGTGCTCTACTTCTTCTCGGCCTTCGCGATCAACCGCGTCGCGCTGGTCATCGAGAACCGTGTCCGCGTGCCGGGCATGATCGGCGGGAAGTGAAGCGATGAATCTCGACTTCAGCTTCTTCAGCGCCGACGTCATCTCGGGCTTCATCGTCAAGGGCCTGCTGTTCTCGCTGCAGCTGACGCTGGTGGCGATGATCGGCGGCATCATCCTGGGCACGCTGCTGGCGCTGATGCGCCTGTCCGGCAAACCCTGGCTGGTGACGCCCGCGGCGGCCTACGTCAACACCATGCGCAGCATCCCGCTGGTCATGGTGATCCTGTGGTTCTTCCTGCTGATCCCGCTGCTGCTGGGCAAGCCGATGGGCGCCGAGCTCTCGGCCTTCGTGACCTTCACGCTGTTCGAGGCCGCGTACTACTCGGAGATCATGCGCGCGGGCATCCAGAGCGTGCCCAAGGGCCAGGTCTACGCCGGCTACGCGATGGGCATGAGCTATCGCCAGACGATGCAGCTGGTGGTGCTGCCGCAGGCCTTCCGCAACATGCTGCCGGTGCTGCTGACGCAGACCATCATCCTCTTCCAGGACACCTCGCTGGTCTACGCGATCGGCGCCTACGACCTGCTGAAGGGCTTCGAGATCGCCGGCAAGAACTTCAACCGGCCGGTCGAGACCTATCTCGTCGCCGCCGTCGTCTATTTCGTGATCTGCTTCGGCCTGTCGATGCTCGTGCGGCGGCTGCAGGCGCGCATCGCCATCATCCGCTGAGGAACCTTCCGAATGATCCAGATCCAGAACGTGAGCAAGTGGTACGGCTCCTTCCAGGTGCTGACCGACTGCACCACGTCCATCCAGAAGGGCGAGGTCGTCGTCGTCTGCGGCCCGTCGGGCTCGGGCAAGAGCACGCTGATCAAGACCGTCAACGCGCTCGAGCCTTTCCAGAAGGGCGACATCGTCGTCGACGGCATCAGCCTCAGCGACCCGAAGACCAACCTGCCCAAGCTGCGCGCGCGCGTCGGCATGGTGTTCCAGCATTTCGAGCTGTTCCCGCACCTGTCGGTGACCGAGAACCTGACGCTGGCGCAGATCAAGGTGCTCGGCCGCTCGGTCGACGAAGCCAAGACGCGCGGGCTGAAGATGCTCGAGCGCGTCGGCCTGATGGTGCACAAGGACAAGTACCCGGGCCAGCTCTCCGGCGGCCAGCAGCAGCGTGTGGCGATCGCGCGTGCGCTGTCGATGGACCCGATCGTCATGCTGTTCGACGAGCCGACCTCGGCGCTGGACCCGGAGATGGTCGGCGAGGTGCTCGACGTGATGGTGCAGCTCGCCAACGAGGGCATGACGATGATGTGCGTCACCCACGAGATGGGCTTCGCCAAGAAGGTCAGCCACCGCGTGATCTTCATGGACCACGGCAAGATCGTGGAGGACTGCACGAAGGACGAGTTCTTCGGCAATCCGGACGCGCGTTCGGTGCGCGCCAAGGACTTCCTCTCGAAGATCCTGTCGCACTGAGTTCCCGCGGCCACGCCCGCCGGCGTGCCTTCCTGATCCTCCCCGCCCGGGTGCGCGGGCCCCCGTCCGATGACGCTGCACCCGCCGACCATCCTCGTCTTGCTGCTGCTGGGCTACGTGATGCTCGGCCTGCAGCTGGCGATGGTGCGCCGGCGCCTCAACGAGGTCGAGGCGTTGCGGCGCTGGAGCTGGGGCAACAGCCTGCTGCTCGCCGGCCACCTGATGCTGCTGGCGCGCATCGTCGTGCCGTTGCCGGTGTCGGTGATCGCCGGCAACACCCTGATCCTGCTCGGCGAGTGCGCCTACGTCGCGGCGCTGCAGCAGTTCATCGATGACCGGCCGCTGCCGCGCTGGGTGCGCCGGACCTGCGGCTTCTGCGTCGCGGCGATGGTGCCGCTGGCGCTGTTCGACACGCCGACGCGCGTGTTCGTCGCCTCGGTGCTGACGCCGCTGCCGGCGATCTGGGGCGCCTGGCTGGTCTGGCGTGCGCGCCATCGTGTCGAGCGCTCGCTGTGGCCGGTCGGCGCCGGCCTGGCGCTGATCGCGCTGGCGCTGCTGGCACGAGGCGGCCACGCGGCGCTGAACCCGTCCTACTACACCGACCCGATGCTGCCCGGCGGCATGCAGGCGGCCTTGCTGCTGACGAGCTTCGTCGCGCTGCTCGGCTCGGGTTTCGGCTTCGTGCTCGCCTGCACCGAGCGCGCGACACGTTCGCTGGAGCACCTGGCCTCGCACGACCACCTCACCGGGGCGCTGAACCGCCAGCCCGCCGAGCTGCTGCTGACCAACGCGCTGCAGCGCGCGCGCCGCGACCGCAGCACCGTCGCCTACGTGCTGATCGACCTGGACCGCTTCAAGTCGATCAACGACCGCCACGGCCACGTCTTCGGCGACGAGGTGCTGCGCCGCTTCGCCCAGACCGTCGACACGCGCCTGCGTGCGACCGACGTCTTCTCGCGCTGCGGCGGCGAGGAGTTCGGTCTGGTGCTGCCCGACAGCGACGCGGCCGGCGCGCTGGGCGTGGTCGAGGAACTGCGCCAGGCCTGCGCCGCGATGGGGCTGATGACCGACGACGGCCGCCCCTTCGTGCTGACCTTCTCGGCCGGTGTCGCCCTCAGCCCGTCCGGGCGCGTCGGGGCCGAGGCGCTGTACCGCAATGCCGACCGCGCGCTCTACGAGGCCAAACACGCCGGCCGCGACCGGGTGGTGCTCGCGCAGCCGGAGGCGCCGCAGACCACCTGAGTCCCGCGCCCGGCGGCGGCCCGGCCGCCGCGGCGTGCAGGATTGCGCGGATGCACGGCTAGCGAAGCCGCTGCGGTTGATCGGCGGCACTCCGCGTGCGGGCGCTCGGGGCGATCCTGCAGGCCTGCGCCGGCATCCTCTGTCCGGTGGATGCGACTGGGCTCGCCAGCCGGCGGGCCGTCCCGATGACCCTGCACGAGCCGACCCTCTTCGTCCTGCTGCTGCTCGGCTACGCCATGCTGGGCCTGCAGCTGGTGACCGCCAGCCGCCGGCTCTTCGGCGGCGAGGCGCTGCGGGGCTGGGGCCTGGGCAACAGCCTGATGCTGGCCGGCTACCTGTTCCTGCTGGTCGACGTCGTGGCCCCGCAGCCGGTCTGGGTGATCGCCAGCAACGGGCTGATCGTGCTCGGCGAGTTCGTGTTCGTCGCCGCGCTCCAGCGTTTCGTCGACCAGGCGCCGCCGCCGCGATGGCTGGTGATGGGCGGATTGGCCTGCGCGCTGTCGATGGCGCCGCTGATGATGCTGGCGACGCCGACCCGCATGGCCATCATGTCGCTGATCGCCGCGGCACCGCTGGCCTGGGGTGGTTGGCTGGTGGTGCGGCAGTGGCGCGAGGCCGAACGTTCGCTGCGTCCGGTCGGCGCGATGCTCGCGCTGGTGGCCGCGACGCTGCTGGTCCGCTGCGTGCACGCCGTGCTTCAGCCCTCGGCCTACGTCGACATGACGCAGCCCAACCCGGTGCAGACCCTGGTCGCGGTGGCGGCCTACGTCGCGCTGCTCGGCGCCGGCTTCGGCTTCGTGCTCGCCTGCACCGAGCGGGCCTCGCGCTCGCTGGAGCGCCTGGCCTCGCACGACCACCTGACCGGCGCGCTGAACCGCCAGGCGGCCGAGCCGCTGCTCGCCCAGGCCCTGCGGCGCGCGCGCCGCGGCGGCGCCTGCGTCGCCTTCGTGCTGATCGACCTCGACCGCTTCAAGCAGGTCAACGACCGCCACGGCCACGTCTTCGGCGACGAGGTGCTGCGCCGTTTCGCGCAGACGGTGCGCACCCGGCTGCGCGCCAGCGATCTGCTGGTGCGCCTGGGCGGCGAGGAGTTCGCCCTCGTGCTGCCCGACAGCGACGCGGCCGGTGCGCGGCGCGTGCTCGAGCAACTGCGCGGCGACTGCCGGGAGATGGGGCTGCACACCGAAGCCGGCCAGGCCTGCCCGGTGAGCTTCTCGGCCGGCATCGCGCTCAGCCCGCAGGGCCGCGTCGACGGCGAGGCCCTGTACCGCGCCGCCGACGGCGCGCTGTACGCGGCCAAGCGCGGCGGCCGCGACCGGGCGGTGCTTGCCGGGGCCGATGAGACAATTCCGGCATGAGCGCTGCGCCGACCACCCTGACGATCACCCGCCCCGACGACTGGCACCTGCATCTGCGCGACGGCGCGGCGCTGGCCGCCGTGCTGCCGTACACGGCACGCGAGTTCGCGCGGGCGATCGTCATGCCCAACCTGCGCCCGCCGGTGACCACCGCGGCCCAGGCCACGGCCTATCGCGAACGCATCCTCGCCGCCGGCCTCGAAGGCACCGACTTCGAGCCGCTGATGACGCTGTACCTGACCGACAACACGCCGCCCGACGAGATCGTGCGCGCCCGGGAGGCCGGCGTCGTCGCGCTCAAGCTGTACCCGGCCGGCGCCACGACCAACAGCGATGCCGGCGTCACCGACATCCGCCGCTGCTACCCGACGCTGGAGGCGATGCAGCGCGCCGGCCTGCCGCTGCTGGTGCACGGCGAGGTCACCGACCCGGAGATCGACGTCTTCGACCGCGAGGCGGTGTTCATCGACCGTGTGATGCGCCCGCTGCGCGCCGACTTTCCCGAGCTGAAGGTCGTCTTCGAGCACATCACGACGAAGGAGGCGGCCGAGTACGTCGCCGCCGCCGACGACTTCACCGCCGCCACCGTCACCGCCCATCACCTGCTGTACGACCGCAACGCGCTGTTCGTCGGCGGCCTGCGCCCGCACTACTACTGCCTGCCGGTGTTGAAGCGTGCCGTGCACCGCCACGCGCTGCTGGCCGCGGTGGCCTCGGGCAGCCGCAAGTTCTTCCTCGGCACCGACAGCGCCCCGCACGCCGCGGCGCTGAAGGAGCAGTCGGTCTGCGGCGCCGGCTGCTTCACCGCGCCGGCGGCGCTGGCGCTGTACGCCGAGGCCTTCGAGCTGGCCGGCGCGCTGGACAAGCTGGAAGCCTTCGCCGCCTTCAACGGCCCCGACTTCTACGGCCTGCCGCGCAACACCGGCACCGTGACGCTGCGTCGCGAGCCGTTCACGCTGCCCGAGGCGCTGCCGTTCGGCGACGCCACGATCAAGCCGCTGCGTGCCGGCGAAACCCTGCCCTGGAGCCTGCAATGAACGCTGGCGTGATGCTGCTGATCGACGCCGACAACGTCTCGCTGGACGTGATGGAGCAGGCTGTCGAGCTGATGATCGAGCGCCACGGCGCGCTGCACGTGCGCCGCGCCTACTGCACCGCCGAGAGCGCGCTGAAGCACCAGGCGGCGTTCAAGCGCCTGGGCATCAAGCCGATGGTCAACCTCGCCGCCGGCAAGAACTCCACCGACATCGCGATGGCCGTCGACGCCATCGACCTGGTGCTCGCGCTGCGGCCGGCGGTCGTCGCGATCGCTTCGTCGGACTCCGATTTCGCGCCGCTGGTGCAGCGCCTGCGCGAGAAGGGCTGCCGCGTCGTCGGCCTCGGCCAGGACGGCAAGACCGGCGACGAGACGATCTCGGTCTACGACGAGTTCACCGTGCTGTCGCACCGCCGCGGCGGCGTGGCCACGACGCCGTCGCGCGGGCGCGGTGGCCGCACCGGCACCTCCTCCCGAGCCGCCGCCGACGGCGGCGCCCGCACCGCGGCCCGCGGCAGCGCCCGCCGCGAGCCGCCGGCGCCGCAGCGCCCGGCCCCGGCGGCCGCGCCTGCGCCGCTGGTCGATGCCGCGCCGGCCGAGCCGGCCCTCGCGCCGGCGGCCGAGGCCGCGCCGGCCACCGAGGCCGCGACGCCCGAGCGGGCACCGCGCCGCCGCCGCGGGCGCCGCGATGCCGAGGCCGCCGTGCCCGCTGCGGCGGATAGCTCCGCGGCACCGGCCCCCGCGCCGGTGCCCGAGCCCGCAGCGGCCGAGCCCGTGCCGTCCGCTGCCGACGAGCCGGTGGCCGAGGTGCCCGCTGCCGAAGCGCCGGCCCCGCGCCGCGCGCCGCGCCGGCGCAAGACCGTCGAGCCCGCGGCCGAGCCTGCCGGCGAACCCGCTGCCGCGGCGGCTCCAGCTTCCGCGCCCGAGCCGGCGCCGAAGCCGGCGCCCCGGCCTCCGCGGGCGGCGCCCGCGCCGGCTGCGGCCTACCCCGACGAGATCCGCCAGATCCTCGCCGCGCTGCCCGAACTGCTGCGCGGCGACGCGGTGGAACTGCGCCTGGCCGCCGAACGCCTGCGCGACGCCGAGCTGCTGGGCCCGCGCGCGTCGTCGACACGCTTCTTCGCGCCGCATGCCGAGCGCTTCGAGCTGCTGCCGGCCGGCCAGCCGAACAAGGTGCGGCTGCGCCCGATCGAAGGCTGATCCCCCGGCCAAGCCCCCGGTCCTCCGGGGGCAAGTCTTGAATCGCAGGGCCGCGCCCTAACATGCGCGGCTGTTTGGACTATTCCCGCCAACGCGGAAAAGGCGCTACGACGATGAAACGAGTGATGCTGTTCGTTCTGACCAACCTGGCGGTGATGCTGGTGCTGGGCATCACGGCCAGCGTGCTGGGCGTCAACCGCTTCATGACGGCCAACGGCCTGAACCTGGGCTCGCTGCTCGCGTTCGCGGCCATCTTCGGCTTCGGCGGCGCGATCATCTCGCTGCTGATGAGCAAGCCGATGGCCAAGATGAGCACCGGCGCCCAGGTCATCAACAACTCCCAGGACCCGACGCACCGCTGGATCGTCGGCACCGTCGAGCGTTTCGCCCAGAAAGCCGGCATCGGCATGCCCGAGGTCGCGATCTACCCGGGCGAGCCCAACGCCTTCGCCACCGGCGCGTTCAAGAACTCGGCGCTGGTCGCGGTGTCGACCGGGCTGCTGCAGAGCATGACGCGCGAGGAGGCCGAGGCCGTCATCGGCCACGAGGTCGCGCACATCGCCAACGGCGACATGGTCACGATGACGCTGATCCAGGGCGTGATGAACACCTTCGTCGTGTTCCTGTCGCGTGTCGTCGGCTACTTCGTCGACCGCGTGATCCTGAAGAACGACCGCGAAGGCCCGGGCATCGGCTACTACGCGACGACCATCGTGCTCGACATCGCGCTGGGTGTGCTGGCGGCGATCATCGTGGCCTGGTTCTCGCGCGCCCGCGAGTTCCGCGCCGACGCCGGCGCCGCCCAGTTGATGGGCCGCAAGCAGCCGATGATCAACGCGCTGGCGCGTCTGGGCGGCCTCGAGCCGGGCCAGTTGCCGCAGCAGGTGCAGGCGATGGGCATCAACGGCAAGCCGGGCGGCTTCATGGCGCTGTTCTCCAGCCACCCGCCGATCGAGGAGCGCATCCGCGCGCTGCAGCAGGCCCAGTAAGCCGCCTTGCCCGGGCGCCGCGCGCCGCCGCATACTGCCGCCATGAAGATGCGCTGGTGGGTGCTGGGCTGGATCGCGGCGGTGGCCGCCGGCGTCGGCCTCGCGCACTGGTGGGCCCCCAAGGTCGTGCTGGTGCCGGCCGCGGCGCAGCCCGAGGACATGGTGCCGCTGCCGGTGCCGCCGATTCAGGCGGCCGCCGCGCCGGCCCTCGAGGCCTAGAAACAAGAAAGCCCCCGCACGCGGGGGCTTCGTCATTCAGCGGGGCAGGGCGCTCAGGCCGGCAGGAAACCGTCGATCGACAGGTAGCGCTCGCCGGTGTCGTAGTTGAAGCCGAGCACGCGGGCGCCGGCCGGCAGCTCGGGCAGCTTCTGCGCGATCGCCGCCAGCGTCGCGCCGCTGGAGATGCCGACCAGCAGGCCTTCCTCGCGCGCGCTGCGGCGCGCCATCTCGCGTGCCGCCTCGGCCTCGACCTGGATCACGCCGTCGAGCAGCTCGGTCCTCAGGTTCTTCGGCACGAAGCCGGCGCCGATGCCCTGGATCGGGTGCGGCGAGGGCTGGCCGCCGCTGATCACCGGGCTGGCGCTCGGCTCGACGGCGAAGACCTTCAGCTTCGGCCAGCGCGCCTTCAGCACCTGGGCGCAGCCGCTCAGGTGGCCGCCGGTGCCGACGCCGGTGATCAGCGCGTCCAGGCCTTCGGGGAAGTCGCGCGCGATCTCCTCGGCCGTGGTGCGCACGTGCACGTCGATGTTGGCCGGGTTCTCGAACTGCTGCGGCATCCAGGCGCCGGGGATCTCGGCGACGAGCTCCTGGGCGCGCGCGATCGAGCCCTTCATGCCCTTCTCGCGCGGCGTCAGCTCGAAGCTGGCGCCGTAGGCCAGCATCAGGCGGCGGCGCTCGACGCTCATGCTGTCGGGCATCACGAGGATCAGCTTGTAGCCCTTGACCGCGGCGACCATCGCCAGGCCGATGCCGGTGTTGCCCGAGGTCGGCTCGACGATCGTGCCGCCGGCCTTCAGCGCACCCGAGCGCTCGGCGTCCTCGACCATCGCCAGCGCGATGCGGTCCTTGACCGAGCCGCCGGGGTTGGCGCGCTCGCACTTGACCCACACCTCGTGCGTGCCGCCGAACAGGCGGTTGATGCGGACGTGCGGCGTGTTGCCGATGGTGGCCAGGACGTTGTCGGCTCTCATTCTTGCTCTCCGGGGATAATGGCACGGTGAAGCGGACCAGACCGCCGCCGGTGCATCAGCGGAAACGCCGCACGGGAGGAAGGTCCGGACTGCACAAGGCAGCGTAGCAGCTAACGGCTGTCCACCGCGAGGTGAGGATTAGAGCAACAGAGACGAGTCCGGGCGGATGCAAGTCCGCCCGGGGTGAAACGGGCAATCTCTACGCGCAGCAACACCGAATAGGCCGGCGATGATGTCGCCTGCGGAGCCGGCGGGTAGGTGGCACCGAGCCGTGGAGCGATCCACGGCCAAGAGGAATGGCGGTCACGCCGCGCCTTGAAAGAGGCGCGGTGCACAGAATCCGGCCTATCGGTTCGCTTCACACTTTTTCCTTTCGCCCGGCGCGACGTCGCCGGGTGCCGTGCTTGCCCCCGGACGGGCAGGCTCACGACGCCGTCGATAGACTCGCCGGCTTTTCGCCGCCCCGATGAATCCCGACGCGCCCCGACTCTGGCGCGGCCCGCGCTGGGCGCTGGCCGTGCTGCTGGCCTGCCTGGGCATGCTGGGGCCGTTCTCGATCGACACCTACCTGCCGGCCTTCGCCGGCATCGCGCGCTCGCTCGACGCGACGCCGGTGCAGATGCAGCAGACGCTGTCGGCCTACCTCGCCGGCTTCGCGCTGATGAACCTGTTCCACGGCGCGCTGGCTGACAGCTTCGGCCGCCGGCCGGTGGTGCTGGCCGGCCTGGGCCTGTTCACGCTGGCCTCGCTGGGCTGCGCGCTGTCGCCGTCGATCGGCTGGCTGGCGTTCTTCCGCGCGATCCAGGGCATGTCGGCCGGCGCCGGCGTCGTCGTCTCGCGCGCCATCATCCGCGACATGTTCCCGCCGGCCGACGCGCAGCGCGTGATGTCGCAGGTGACGATCTACTTCGGCGTCGCACCGGCCATCGCGCCGATGATCGGCGGCTTCCTGTTCGTGCACGCCGACTGGCATTCGATCTTCTGGCTGCTGGTGCTGATCGGCGCGGCGCTGTGGGCGGCCAACTGGCGCTGGCTGCCCGAGACGCTGCATGCCGACGCGCGCCAGTCCTTCCACCCGGTGCCGCTGCTGCGCGGCTACTGGGACATGGTGCGCAGCGCACGTTTCATGGCGCTGGTCTTCGCCAGCGGCGTGCCGTTCAACGGCATGTTCCTGTACGTGCTGTCGGCGCCGGTGTTCGTCGGCGAGCACCTGGGGCTGGCGCCACAGCAGTTCTTCTGGTTCTTCCTGTTCACGATCGGCGGGATCATGGGCGGCGCCTGGGCCTCCGGGCGCGCCGCCGGCAAGCTCGGGCCGCATCGCCAGATCCGCTACGGCTTCACGATCATGGCCGTGGTGTCGGTGCTCAACGTCGGCCTGAACCTGGTGTTCAAGGCCGAGGCCTGGTGGGCGATGCCGCTGATCGGCGTCTTCTCGTTCGGCTGGGCGCTGATGGTGCCGGTGGTCACGCTGATGGTGCTGGACCTGGTGCCCGAGCGCCGCGGCATGGCGTCCTCGGTGCAGTCCTGCGTCGGCAGCGCCGCCAACGCGCTGGTCGCCGGCGTCGTGGCGCCGCTGGTGATGCACTCGACGGCGACGCTGGCGCTGGCCTCGTTCGCGCTGATGGCGGTGGGCATCGTCGCCTGGTTCTGGGTCCGGCCGCGCCTGGGGTGATTCAAGCGCGGCCCCGCGGCGGCCGATATCCGGGGCGGAGACCCCGCATGAACCGTTCCCGCCCCGCTGCCGTCCGCCCTGCCGCAAACCCTGCCTGGTACGCCTGGGCGGTGCTGCCCGTGGCCGCGGCGCTGCTGTTCGCGCCGCCGTCGCGGGCGTCCGAGCGGGGCGCGCCGCCCGCCAAGGCGGCGGCCAGCGCGGCCCCCGAGGCCGAGCCGCTGGACCCGCTGGATCGCGTGCGCGAGCGCCTGGCCGAGAAGCTCGGCGCGATGAAGGCGCCCGACACCCCGGGCAACGTGCTGCGCATCTCGTCGCGGGTGCCGGGCGACGCGCCGGCGGCGCGCAAGCCCGCGCCGCGCCCGCGCCCCGAGCCGGTGCCGGCCCCCGAGATCCACTGGAACTACACCGGCGAGGGCGGCCCGGCGCGCTGGGGCGCGCTGCGGCCCGAGTTCGGCCTGTGCGCGCGGGGCCAGCGCCAGAGCCCGATCGACATCCGCGGCGGCATCGCCGTCGACCTCGAGGAGATCGTCTTCGACTACCGGCCGGCCGGCTTCGCGGTGCTGGACAACGGCCACACGGTGCAGGTCAACGTCGGCCCGGGCAATGTCATCGCCGTCGGCGGGCGGCGCTACGAGCTGCAACAGTTCCACTTCCACCGCCCGTCGGAGGAGCGCATCGACGGCCGCCAGAGCGAGATGGTCGCGCACCTGGTGCACCGGGACCCGGAAGGCCGGCTGGCCGTCGTCGCGGTGCTGCTGCAGCGTGGCGAGGAGCAGCCGGTGGTCCAGTCGGTGTGGAACAACCTGCCGCTGGAAAAGCACGACGAGGCGCGGGCTTCCGGCGCGATCGACCTGGGCCAGCTGCTGCCCGCCGATCGTGGCTACTACACCTACATGGGCTCGCTGACGACGCCGCCGTGCACCGAAGGCGTGCTGTGGATCGTCATGCGCCAGCCGGTGGCGGTGTCGCAGGAGCAGATCGACATCTTCGCGCGGATCTATCCGATGAACGCGCGGCCGGTGCAGCCGTCCTCGGGGCGGCTGATCAAGCAGTCCCGCTGAGGTCGCCGCCGCCGCGGCGGCGCAGCAGCAGCAAGGCCGGCCACAGCCACAGGCTGGCGAACCACAGCGCCACGCGCCCGGCCGACACCGGCCGCGTCTCGTGGCGCGCGACCTTCATGAACAGCACCACCGCCCCGGCGACGACGTAGGCCAGCAGCGCCGCGTAGGTGCCGGCGCGCCAGGCGTAGTCGTCGGCGACCAGGTCGCCGATCCAGCGCCCGAGCAGCGCCGCGGCGGGCACCGACAGCACGACGGCGATCGTCAGCCCGACGAGGGCATGGCGCAGGCGGTACAGCGGGTCTTGGTTCTGCCAGGTCATCGGTTCGGTGCGGTCACGGGCGGCGCGAGTATGGCCCCGGGGCGGTGGCCGCAGGCGCTTGGGCCCGCTCCGGCAGGGCTCTCCGGCGCCCGGCGGCGGCGGTTGCCGCCCCACCACGCGGCCCTCGCGTCCCGGCGCCCGGCCCGGGCGGGTGTGGAATCGTGGGGGAGATCCACCTTCCCCCACTGCAGCGCTGCCGCGGCCGTCAAGCCCGGCGTCGCTCACAAACCACTTTCAGTGAGGCTTGCAAGTCCTTCATTCTGAAGCACTTTCCGGCTGCAAAAGTCCTTGCGAGAGCGTCGGTAAGTCCTTGATTCCACTGAATTTTTACGCTTCTGCGCCATTGACCCCGAGCCCGGCGCTCAGGTAGAGTGCAGAAAAGTAGATTTCTGTGGGGTTTCGTGGCTGCATTTGCCTTCCGAGGGGGTCCGGTGCTCACGCTGGACGCGAAGGGACGGGTCACCGTCCCGGCGCGTTGGCGTGACGTGCTGATGTCCACCGTCCAGGGGCAGATGGTGGTCGCGAAGAACCACGCCGGCTGCCTGACGCTGTACCCGCGTCCCGTCTGGGACGCGTTCGAGGCCGAGCTCGTGCGTCTGCCGCTGAAGTACGAAGGGTGGCGGCGCGTGTTCATCGGTTCGGCCACGGAAGTCGAGATCGACGCCGCCTCGCGCGTGCTGGTGCCGCCTGAACTTCGGGCCTGGGCCGGGCTGGAGCGCGAGGTCGTCTTCATGGGCGTCGGCGACAAGTTCGAATTGTGGGACAAGGCCCGCTACGAGGCGGCCGAGGCGCAGACGATCGCCAGCGGCATGCCCGAAGAGCTGCAGAACCAGGTCGCAGGATGACCGCCGTGACGCAGACGGGTCGCGCCCACACGACCGTCTTGCTCGCCGAGGCCGTCGAGGCCCTCGTGACGCAGGCGGACGGCCTCTACGTCGACGGCACCTTCGGCCGCGGCGGCCACACGCGTGCGCTGCTGGCCGCGCTGTCGCCGCGCGCGCGGGTGCTCGCCTTCGATCGCGACCCCGAGGCCATCGCCGCCGCGGCGGCGATCGACGACCCCCGTTTCACGATCTGCCACGCCAGCTTCGGCGCGATGCGCGAGGAACTCGCCGCGCGCGGCGTCGGGCAGGTGCAGGGCGTGCTGCTCGACCTGGGCGTCAGCTCGCCGCAGATCGACACGCCCGAGCGCGGCTTCAGCTTCCGCTTCGACGCGCCGCTGGACATGCGCATGGACACGACCCGCGGCGAGACCGCCGCGGACTTCCTGGCCCGCGCCGACGAGCGCCACATCGCACAGGTGATCCGCGACTATGGGGAAGAACGGTTTGCTCTACAGATTGCAAAGGCGGTTGTTGCTCGCCGGCAGGGCGGGGATCAGCTTCGAACCACCGGGGAGCTTTCCGCGCTCGTGGCTCGTGCAGTCAAAACCCGCGAGCCGGGCCAGGACCCTGCAACGCGCACATTTCAGGCTCTTCGGATTTTCGTCAACGCCGAGCTTGAGGCGCTCGAACAGGGACTGAGCGCCGCGCTGCAGCTGCTCGCGCCGGGCGGCCGTCTGGTCGTCATCAGCTTCCATTCGCTCGAAGACCGCATCGTCAAGAACTTCATCACGCGCGAGAGCCGCGACGAGTTCGACCGGCGTGCGCCGATGGCGCCGCCGCGGGCGCTCAAGCTCAAGGCCCTCGCCCGCGTCAAGCCGGGCGACGACGAAGTGCGCGCCAACCCGCGCGCGCGCTCGGCGGTGATGCGCGTGGCCGAACGCACCGAGGTGCCGGCATGAGCAAGCTGCTCAACGCCGTGCTGCTGGTGCTGCTGCTGGGCAGCGCCTTCGCGCTGGTGCGCAACGCCTACGAGAGCCGGCGCCTGTTCGCGGCGCTGGACCGGGCGAAGAACGAGCAGTTCCAGCTCGAGGCCGACTACAAGCGCCTGGACGCCGAGCGCCAGGCGCAGGCGACCAACCTGCGCGTCGAGCGTGTCGCACGCGAGAAGCTGGCGATGCGCCCGGCCACGCCGGCGGTGACGCAGTACGTCGGCGACGGCGCGGCGCCGGCCGCCTCCGGGGGCGCTCGATGATCGGGCGGCGCAAGAACGGCGGCGCCAGCGTGCGCAGCGTCAACTACGCCACCAGCCCGCTGCTGGCGAGCAAGACGCCGCCGTGGCGCTCGCGTTTCGTCGTCGCGATGGTCGCGCTGTCGTTCGCGCTGCTGCTCGGGCGCGCCGTCTGGGTGCAGGTCGTCGGCAACGACTTCTATCAGAAGCAGGGCGAGAAGCGTTACGCGCACACGCTGTCGCTGCAGGCCAGCCGCGGCCGCGTGCTCGACCGCAACGGCCTGGTGCTGGCGTCGAGCGTGCCGTCGCCGTCGATCTGGGCCATCCCCAAGGACTTCCAGGCCGACGGCGGCGAGCGCCGTGCGCTGGCACGTGCGCTGGGCATGTCGCCGACCGAGCTCGACACGCGGCTGGCCGGCAACCCCAACTTCGTCTGGCTGCGCCGCCAGGCCGACGACGCCACCTGGGACAAGGTCAAGGCCATGGGCCTGAAGGGCGTCTACCAGGTGCGCGAGTACAAGCGCAGCTACCCCGAGGGCGAGTCGGCGGCGCACGTCGTCGGCTTCACCAACGTCGAGGAGCGCGGCCAGGAAGGCATCGAGCTGCGTTTCGACAAGGAGCTGCAGGGCCGCGACGGCCTGCGCGCCGTGGTGCGCGACCGCCTCGGCCGCGTCGTCGAGGACATCGGCGACCAGACCGCCGCGCTCGACGGCCGCGACGTGCAGCTGGCGCTGGACTCCAAGGTGCAGTTCTACGCCTACCAGCGCGTGCGCGACGCCGTCGCCCAGCACGGCGCCAAGGCCGGCAGCGTCGTCGTGCTGGACGCGCTGACCGGCGAGGTGCTGGCGCTGGCCAACTACCCCAGCTACGACCCGGGGCAGCGCCGCAACCTCAGCGGCGCGCAGCTGCGCAACCGCGCGCTGACCGACACCTTCGAGCCCGGCTCGACGATGAAGCCCTTCGTCGCCAGCCTGGCGATGGAGACCGGCCGCGTGTCGCCGTCGACCGTCATCGACACCGCGCCCGGCACGATCACGATCACCGGCTCGACGATCCGCGACTCGCACCCGCACGGCGCGCTCACCGTCGCCCAGGTGATCCAGAAGTCGAGCAACGTCGGCACCGTCAAGATGGCGATGCAGATGCAGCCGCGCGAGATGTGGGAGGTGTTCTCGGCGATCGGCCTGGGGCAGAAGCCGCAGATCGACTTCCCCGGCGCCGTCACCGGCCGGCTGCGCCCGTACAAGACCTGGCGCCCGATCGAGCAGGCGACGATGAGCTACGGCTACGGCCTGTCGGCGAGCCTGCTGCAGATCGCGCGTGCCTACACCGTCTACGCCCGCGACGGCGACATCGTGCCGGTGTCGATGCTGCGCCAGGACGGCCCGGTCGCCGGCGTCAAGGTGTTCGAGCCCGAGACCGCGCGCACGATGCGCGCGATGCTGGGCCTGGTGACCCAGCCCGGCGGCACCGCCACCGCCGCGGCGGCGATCGGCTACTCCACGGGGGGCAAGTCCGGCACCGCGCGCAAGCAGGAAGGCAAGGGCTACACCAACAAGTACCGCTCCTGGTTCGTCGGCATCGCGCCGATCTCCTCGCCGCGCATCGTCGTCGCGGTGATGGTCGACGAACCGAGCAAGGGCGTGTTCTACGGCGGCGCCGTCGCCGGACCGGTTTTCAGCCAGGTCGTGCAGAACACGCTGCGCATGATGGGCGTGCCGCCGGACATCCCGGTGCAGGCGCAGATCGTCGCCGATCCGGCCGCCGCCGAGCAGGAAAGCTTCTGATGCAGATCCCGTCCCAGCCCTTCGTCGTCACCGGGGAGGCCGCATGCCGCTGACGCGCCTGAAGTCCCCCGAGGCCGCCGCCCGCTGGCTCTCGTCCTGGGTCACCGGCACGCTGCGCACCGACAGCCGCCTCGTGCAGCCCGGCGACGCCTTCATCGCCTGGCCGGGTTACGCCAACGACGGCCGCCGCTTCGTCCAGCAGGCGCTGGACGCCGGCGCGTCGACCTGCCTGGTCGAGCTCGACGGCGTCGAGGCCTTCGGCTTCGAGGACGCGCGTGTGGCCACGCTGCCCGACCTGAAGGCCGTCACCGGCGACATCGCCCACGCCTATTTCGAGCATCCGAGCCAGCGGCTGAAGCTCGTCGCCACGACCGGCACCAACGGCAAGACCTCGACCGCCTGGTGGACCGCGCAGGCGCTGACCCGCCTGGGCCAGCGCTGCGGCGTGATGGGCACGCTGGGTGTCGGCGAGCCGGGCGCGGTGCGCGCCACGGGCCTGACGACGCCGGACCCGGTGACGCTGCATGCCGCCTTCCGCGGCTTCGTCGACCAGGGTTTCGCCGCCTGCGCGCTGGAGGCCTCGTCGATCGGCATCGTCGAGCACCGCCTGGACGCCGCCGAGATCGACGTCGCGCTGTTCACCAACTTCACGCGCGACCACCTCGACTACCACGGCACGATGGCCGCGTACTGGGAGGCCAAGCGCCGCCTGTTCGCCTGGCCGGGGCTGAAGGCCGCGGTGATCAACGTCGACGACGAGCAGGGCGCGCGGCTGGCCGCCGAGCCGCTGGCGCTGGACGTCTGGACCTACGCCGTGAACGGCGCGGCGCGCCTCGTGGCGCGCGACGTGCGCTACGTCGACGGCGGCCTGGCCTTCACGCTGCACGAAGGCGATGCCGCGGTCGAAGTGCGCAGCACGCTGATCGGCGAATACAACGTGCACAACCTGCTGGCCGTCATCGGCGGCCTGCGCGCGCTGGGCGTGCCGCTGGCCGACGCCGCGGCCGTCGTGCCGGCGCTGACGCCGGTGCCCGGGCGCATGCAGCGGGTGCCCGGCGGGGACGTCGAGGTCGTCGTCGACTACGCGCACACGCCCGACGCGCTGGAGAAGGTGCTGCAGGCGCTGCGCCCGCTGGCGGCCGCGCGCGGCGGCCGGCTGTGGTGCGTGTTCGGCTGCGGCGGCAACCGCGACGCCACCAAGCGCCCGCTGATGGGCGCCATCGCCGCGCGCCTGGCCGACCGCGTCGTCGCCACCAGCGACAACCCGCGCGACGAGGCGCCGTGTTTCATCCTGTCGCAGATCCTGGCCGGCGTCGCCGGCCACGACGAAGTCGACGTCATCGAGGACCGCCACGAGGCGATCGCCTATGCGGTCGCCAACGCCGCGCCGGGCGACGTCGTGCTGCTGGCCGGCAAGGGCCACGAGGACTACCAGGAGATCAAGGGCGTGCGCCGCCCGTTCTCCGACGAGACCGAGGCGCGTGCCGCGCTGGCGCGCCGCACGGAGGTGCGCGGATGAGGTCGACGCTGGCCCAGGCGCTGCCGTTCGTGCCCGGCGCGACGCTGGTCGGCGACGGCACGACGGCGTTCGCGCGCGTGCACACCGACACGCGCACGCTGCAGCCTGGCGACCTGTTCGTCGCGCTGCGCGGCGAACGTTTCGACGGCCACGAGTTCCTCGCGTCCGCGCGCGAGGCCGGCGCCGTCGCGGCGATCGCCGAACACGGCCTGTCCGATGCGCTGCCCGGCCTGCAGGTGCCCGATGCGCTGGCCGCGCTGCAGCAGCTGGCGGCCGGCTGGCGCGCGCGTTTCACGCTGCCGCTGGTCGCCGTCACCGGCAGCAACGGCAAGACGACGGTCACGCAGATGGTCGCCGCGATCCTGCGCGCCGCGCACGGCGACGCCGCCTTCGCCACGCGCGGCAACCTGAACAACCACATCGGCGTGCCGCTGACGCTGCTCGGGCTGGAGCCGGCGCATGCCGCCGGCGTCGTCGAGCTGGGCATGAACCACCCGGGCGAGATCGCCGAGCTGGCGGCCATCGCCCGGCCGACGATCGCGCTCGTCAACAACGCCCAGCGCGAGCACCAGGAGTTCATGGCCACGGTCGAGGCCGTGGCGCGCGAGAACGGCCAGGCGATCACGATGCTGCCGCCCGCAGGCGTCGCCGTGTTCCCGGCCGACGACGACTACACGCCGCTGTGGCGCGAGCTGGCCGGTGCGCGCCGCACGATCACCTTCGCGCTCGACGGCGCCGCCGACCTGACGGCGCGCGCCACCTGGCAGGGTGATCGCTGGCGCGTCGAGATGGCGACGCCGGCCGGCCCGCTGGTCACCACGCTGGCCGTCGCCGGCCGGCACAACGTGAAGAACGCGCTCGCCGCCGCCGCCTGCGCGCTGGCCGCGGGTGTCGCGCCGGCGGCCATCGCCGCCGGCTTGGCGGCCTTCCAGCCGGTGGCCGGGCGTTCGCAGGCCGCGCGCCTGGCCACGGCGCACGGCGAGATCACGCTGGTGGACGACAGCTACAACGCCAACCCCGACTCGGCGCTGGCCGCCGTCGCCGTGCTGGCGGCGCTGCCAGGCCCGCGCTGGCTGGTGCTGGGCGACATGGGCGAGGTCGGCGAGCGCGGCCCCGAGTTCCATGCCGAGGTCGGCGCCGCGGCGCGGGCCGCCGGCATCGAGACGGTCTGGACCGCCGGCACGCTGTCGCGCCACGTCGGCGCCGATCGTCATTTCGACAACACGTCGGCGCTGGTCGCCGCGCTCGCCGACGCGCCGCAGGCCGCGTCGGTGCTGGTCAAGGGTTCCCGGTTCATGCGGATGGAGCAGGTCGTGCGCGCGTTGAAGGAAGGGGTGCGCTGATGCTGCTCACCCTCAGCCAGTGGCTCCTCTCGCTGTTCCCGGACGAGCTGGGTTTCCTGCGCGTCTTCCAGTACCTCACGTTCCGCGCCGTGCTCGCGGCGATGACGGCGCTCTTGATCGGCCTGGCGCTGGGCCCCTGGGTCATCCGCCGGCTGACCGAGATGAAGATCGGCCAGCCGATCCGCGAGTACGGCGTGCAGACCCACCTGGGCAAACGCGGCACGCCGACGATGGGCGGCGTGCTGGTGCTGCTGGGCATCGCGGTGTCGACGCTGCTGTGGTTCGACTGGAGCAACCGCTTCGTCTGGGTCGTGATGATCGTGACCTTCGGCTTCGGCGCCATCGGCTGGGCCGACGACTACCGCAAGGTCGTGCGCAAGGACCCGGAAGGCATGCGCTCGCGCGAGAAGTTCTTCTGGCAGACGCTGATCGGCCTGTTCGCCGCGGTCTACCTCGCGTTCAGCGTCTCCGAGACCTCGAACCTGCGCGTGCTGGAGCTGTTCGTGCGCTGGGTGACGAGCGGCTTCTCCAACGACCTGCCGCCCAAGGCCGACCTGATCGTGCCGTTCTTCAAGACGGTGAGCTACCCGCTGGGCGTGTTCGGCTTCATCGCGCTGACCTGGTTCGTCATCGTCGGCGCCAGCAACGCCGTCAACTTCACCGACGGCCTGGACGGGCTGGCGATCATGCCGGTGGTGCTGGTCGGCTCGGCGCTGGGCGTCTTCGCCTACGTCACCGGCAACTCGGTGTTCTCGCGCTACCTGCTGCTGCCCTACATCCCGGGGGCCGGCGAGCTGCTGGTGTTCTGCGCCGCGCTGGCCGGCGCGGGGCTGGCCTTCCTGTGGTTCAACGCCAACCCGGCGCAGGTCTTCATGGGCGACGTCGGCGCGCTGGCGCTGGGCGGCGCGCTGGGCACGATCGCCGTCATCACGCGCCAGGAGATCGTGCTCGGGATCATGGGCGGCATCTTCGTCGCCGAGGCGCTGTCGGTGATGGCCCAGGTCGCCTGGTTCAAGTACACGAAGAAGCGCTACGGCGAGGGCCGGCGCATCTTCCTGATGGCGCCGCTGCACCACCACTACGAGAAGAAGGGCTGGACCGAGAGCCAGGTCGTGGTGCGCTTCTGGATCATCACGATGCTGCTGTGCCTGGTCGGCCTGGCCAGCCTGAAGCTGCGGTGAGCACGATGGACCTGCACGACCGCTCCGTCCTCGTGCTCGGCCTCGGCGACTCCGGGCTGGCGATGGCGCGCTGGTGCGCGCGCCACGGCGCGCGCGTGCGCGTCTGGGACTCGCGCGAGAACCCGCCCGGCGCCGCCGCGCTGCGCGAGCACTGCCCCGGCGCCGAGCTGCTGTCGGGCGCGCTGCCGCGCGAGGCCGTCGAGGGCGCCGCGCGCGTGCTGAAGAGCCCCGGGCTGGCGCCGCACGACGCGCGCATCGCCGCGGTGCTGCAGGAGGCGCGGTTCCGCGGCCTGCCGGTGCAGGGCGAGCTCGACCTGTTCGCCGAGGCGCTGGCCGCGCTGAAGGCCGAACGCGGCTACGCGCCGCAGGTCATCGCGATCACCGGCACCAACGGCAAGACGACGACGACGACGCTGACCGGGCTGCTCGTCGAACGCGCCGGGCGCAGCGTCGTGCTGGCCGGCAACATCGGCCCGACGATGCTCGACACGCTGGCCGCGCGGCTGGACGAGCTGCCCGAGGTCTGGGTGCTCGAGCTCTCCAGCTTCCAGCTCGACGGCGTCAGCGGCTTCGAGCCGGCCGCCGCCGCGGTGCTCAACGTCACCCAGGACCACCTGGACTGGCACGGCTCGATGGAGGCCTACGCCGCGGCCAAGGCGCGCGTCTTCGGCCGCGACGCGGTGATGGTCATCAACCGCGACGACCCGCTGGTCGAGGCCATGGTGCCGCCGCCGCCGCCGGCCAAGGGCCGCGCCAAGCCGGTGGGCCGCAGCGTGCAGCGTTTCGGCCTGGACGCGCCGCGCCGCCCCGGCGACTGGGGCCTGGTCGTCGAGAACGGCATGGCCTGGCTGGTGCGGGCGCTGCCGGCCGACGAGACCGTCAAGCTGCGCCGCGACGAGGACCACGAGATCCACCTGCAGCGCCTGATGCCGGCCGACGCGCTGCGCATCCGCGGCCGCCACAACGCCGCCAACGCGCTGGCCGCGCTGGCGCTGGCCACGGCCATCGGCTGCCCGCTCAGCTCCTTGCTGCACGGCCTGCGCGACTACGCCGGCGAGCCGCACCGCGTGCAGTGGATCGGCAACGTCGGCGAGGTCGAGGCCTTCGACGACAGCAAGGGCACGAACGTCGGCGCCACCGTCGCCGCGCTCGACGGCCTGGGCGCCGACAAGACGCCGGCCAAGCTGGTCGTCATCCTCGGCGGCGACGGCAAGGGCCAGGACTTCGCGCCGCTGGCCGCGCCGCTGGCGCGCTGGGCGCGTGCCGTGGCGACCATCGGCCGCGACGCGCCGGCCATCGAGCCGCACGTGCGCGGCCCGGTGCTGGCGCGCCACGCCACGCTGGAGGCCGCCGTCGCCTGGTGCTTCGAGCAGGCCCAGCCGGGCGACGCCGTGCTGCTGAGCCCGGCCTGCGCCAGCATGGACATGTTCCGCAACTACGCCCACCGCGCCGAGGTCTTCGCCGCCGCGGTGCAGGCGCTGGCCGCGGAGAAGGGCCAGGCATGAAGGCCGTCGGCGCGATCCGCGAATGGTGGGCGGCCCGGCGCGAGAGCGTCGGCACGCTGCCGGTGCGCGACCGCGTCGCCGCCGGCGGCCGCCCGGCGACGCTGCGCGCCTTCGACCAGAGTTTCGTCGCCGTCGTCGCGACGCTGCTGCTGCTCGGCCTGGTGATGGTCTATTCGGCGTCGATCGCGCTGCCCGACAACCCGAAGTTCGCCAACTACTCGTCCTCGTACTTCCTGACGCGCCACGTGTTCGCGCTGGCGCTGGGCGCGGTGGTCGCGTTCGCCGTCGTGCAGGTGCCGGTGTCGTTCTGGGAGAAACACGCCGAGAAGATCTTCGTCGTCTCGCTGGTGCTGCTGGTGCTGGTGCTGCTGCCCTTCGTCGGCAAGGTGGTCAACAACTCGCGCCGCTGGATCCCGCTGGGCATCATGAACTTCCAGCCCTCGGAGCTGGCGAAGATCACGATCGCCATGTACGCGGCCAGCTACATGGTGCGCAAGATGGACGTGAAGGAGAACTTCTTCCGTGCCGTCTGGCCGATGGTCGTCGCGGTGGCCTTCATCGGCGCGCTGCTGCTGCGCCAGCCCGACATGGGTGCCTTCATCGTCATCGCGACGGTGGCCATGGGCATCCTGTTCCTGGGCGGCGTCAACGGCCGCATGTTCTTCCTGATCGCCGCGGTGCTGGTCGGCACCTTCGCGACGATCATCGCCTTCGACGACCTGCGCCGCGAGCGCATCCTGGCCTACCTGAACCCCTGGGACCCGGCCTACGCGCAGGGCAAGGCCTACCAGCTGACGCACTCGCTGATCGCCTTCGGCCGCGGCGAGCTCTTCGGCCAGGGGCTGGGCGCCAGCGTCGAGAAGCTGCACTACCTGCCCGAGGCGCACACCGACTTCCTGCTCGCCGTCATCGGCGAGGAGCTGGGTTTCGTCGGCGTCGCCTCGGTCATCGCGCTGTTCTTCTGGCTGACGCGGCGCATCTTCGTCATCGGCCGCCAGGCGATCGCGCTGGACCGCGTCTTCGCCGGGCTGATGGTGCAGGGCGTCGGCATCTGGATGGGCGGCCAGGCCTTCATCAACATGGGCGTGAACCTCGGCGTGCTGCCGACCAAGGGCCTGACGCTGCCGCTGATGAGCTACGGCGGCTCGGCGATCCTGATGAACCTCGTCGCTTTGGCGATCGTCGTGCGGGTCGATATCGAGAACCGCACCTTGATGCGGGGAGGGCGAGCATGAGCACGCGCCACCTCGTCGTGATGGCGGCCGGCACCGGCGGCCACGTCATTCCCGGCATCGCCGTCGCGCGCGAGATGCAGCGCCGCGGCTGGACGGTCAGCTGGCTGGGCACGAAGACCGGCATGGAGAACAAGCTGGTGCCGCCGACCGGCATCACGCTGGACACGATCGGCTTCGCCGGCCTGCGCGGCAAGGGCGCGATGGGCGCGCTGACCGGCGGCCTGCGCCTGCTGAAGGCCTTCGCCGACTGCCTGGGCATCCTGCGCCGGCGCCGCGCCGACGCCGTGCTCGGCATGGGCGGCTACGTCTGCTTCCCCGGCGGGCTGATGGCTTCGCTGCTGTCCAGGCCGCTGGTGCTGGTCAACGCCGACGCCGCGATGCTGCTGTCCAACCGCTCGCTGCTGCCGGTGGCCGACCGCGTCGCCTTCGGCTTCGACGGCGCGGCGGCGCAATCGACGAAGAACGCCGTCGTCACCGGCAACCCGGTGCGCGCCGAGATCGAGGCGCTGCCGGCGCCGGCCGAACGTTATGCCGGCCGCAGCGGCGCGCTGAAGCTGCTCGTCGTCGGCGGCAGCCTGGGCGCCAAGGTGCTCAACGAGACCGTGCCGCAGGCGCTGGCCAAGCTCGCGCCGCACGAGCGTCCGCTCGTCACCCACCAGACCGGCGCCGCCCAGCTCGAGGCCGTCAAGGCCGCCTACGCCGCGGCCGGCGTCGACGCCGAGGTGCTGCCGTTCATCGACGACATGCCGCGCCGCCTGGCCGACTGCGACCTGATGCTGTGCCGCGCTGGCGCGATCACGGTCAGCGAACTGTGCGCCGCCGGCGTTGCATCGATCCTGGTGCCGCTGATCGTCAGCACGACCTCGCACCAGCGTGACAACGCCGAGATGATGGCCGCCCGGGGTGCCGCCAGGCACCTGCCGCAATCCGAACTGAACCCCGAACGCCTCGCCGACGAGCTGCGCGCGCTGGACCGCGCCGCGCTCGCCGCGATGGCCGACCGCGCCCGCGCGCTGGCCCGCCCGCAGGCGGCCGCGCGTGTCGCGGACCTGATCGAGAACCTGAGCAAGCGATGAAACACGCGGTCAAGCAGATCCACTTCGTCGGCGTCGGCGGCGCCGGCATGAGCGGCATCGCCGAGATCCTGCACAACCTGGGCTACCGCGTCACCGGCAGCGACCAGGCCGCCAGCGCGACCACCGAGCGCCTGGCCGCGCTGGGCCTGCGCATCGCCATCGGCCACGACGCCGCCAACATCGAGGGCGCCGACGCCGTCGTCATCTCGACCGCGGTGAAGGGCGACAACCCCGAGGTCATCACCGCCCGTGCGCGCCGCATCCCGGTCGTGCCGCGCGCGGTGATGCTGGCCGAGCTGATGCGCCTGCGCCGCGGCATCGCCATCGCCGGCACGCACGGCAAGACGACGACGACCTCGCTGGTCGCCAGCGTGCTCGCCGAAGCCGGCCGCGACCCGACCTTCGTCATCGGCGGCAAGCTGCTGAGCGCCGGCGCCAACTCGCGCCTCGGTTCGGGCGAGTACATCGTCGTCGAGGCCGACGAGAGCGACGCCTCGTTCCTGAACCTGATGCCGATCATGGCCGTCGTCACCAACATCGACGCCGACCACATGGAGACCTACGGCCACGACCTGTCGCGGCTGCGTTCGGCCTTCGTCGACTTCATCCACCGCATGCCGTTCTACGGCGCGGCCATCGTCTGCGGCGACGACCCCGGCGTGCGCGCGATCATGCCGATGCTGTCGCGCCCGGTCGTCAGCTACGGCCTCGGCGAGGACGTGCAGGTGCGTGCCGTCGACGTCGAGGCGCTGCCCGGCGGGCGCATGAAGTTCACCGCCCAGCGCCGCAACGGCGTCGCGCTGCCCGACCTGTCGATCACGCTGAACCTGCCCGGCGTGCACAACGTCTGCAACGCGCTGGCCGCGATCGCCGTGGCGATGGAGCTGGAGCTGCCCGACGAGCCGACGGTGCGTGCGCTGGCCGGCTTCACCGGCGTCGGCCGGCGCTTCCAGCGCTGGGGCGAGCTGCCGGTGTCGGCGGCGCGCGGCGGCGGCAGCTTCACGCTGATCGACGACTACGGCCACCACCCGGCCGAGATGGCGGCGGTGGTCGCCGCGGCGCGCGGCGCCTTCCCGGGCCGGCGCCTGGTGCTGGCCTTCCAGCCGCACCGCTACACCCGCACGCGCGACTGCTTCGAGGACTTCGTCAAGGTCATGGGCAGCGCCGACGCGGTGCTGCTGACCGAGGTCTACGCCGCCGGCGAGGCGCCGATCGTCGCCGCCGACGGCCGCGCGCTGGCCCGTGCGCTGCGGGTCGCCGGCAAGGTCGACCCGGTGTTCGTCGACGCCATCGCCGAGCTGCCGCAGGCGATCGCCGAGTTCGCGCAGGACGGCGACGTCGTCATCGCGATGGGCGCCGGCTCGATGGGCGGCGTGCCGCAGAAGGTCGTGGAACTGACGCAAGGAGCCGTGGCATGAAACACCTGGGCAAGGTCGCCGTCCTGATGGGCGGATCGAGCGCCGAGCGGCAGGTGTCGCTGATGTCGGGCCACGGCGTGCTCGAGGCGCTGCACCGCGCCGGTGTCGACGCGCACCCGTTCGACCCGGCCGAGCGCGAGCTGGCCGAACTCAAGCACGCCGGCTTCGAACGCGCCTTCATCGCGCTGCACGGCCGCCACGGCGAGGACGGCACGGTGCAGGGCGCGCTGGAGCTGCTGCGCATCCCCTACACCGGCTCCGGCGTGATGGCCAGCGCGATCGCGATGGACAAGGTGATGACCAAGCGCATCTGGGCCGCCGAAGGCCTGCCGACGCCGCGCTGGGCCTGGCTCGCGCCCGATCGCCAGGCGCGCGAGCACGTCGTCGCCGTGCCCGACCAGCTCGGCCTGCCGCTGATCGTCAAGCCGCCGCGCGAGGGCTCGTCGATCGGCATCACCAAGGTCGCCGGCTACTCCGAGATGCAGGACGCGGTGAAGCTGGCGTCCGAGTACGACGCCGACGTGCTCTGCGAGGAGTTCATCGACGGCGAGGAAGTCACCTGCGCGGTGCTCGGCGACGGCGCCTCGGCGCGGGCGCTGCCGGTGATCCGCATCGTCGCGCCGGGCGGCAACTACGACTTCGAGCACAAGTACTTCTCCGAGGAGACCGGCTACCACTGCCCGAGCGGCCTGCCGCCGGCCGAGGAGGCCGAGATCCAGCGCCTGACGCTGGCCGCCTACCGCCTGCTCGGCTGCCGCGGCTGGGGCCGCGCCGACCTGATGATCCGCGCCAGCGACCGCAAGCCCTTCCTGCTGGAGATGAACACCAGCCCGGGCATGACCAGCCACTCGCTGGTGCCGCTGGCCGCGCGCGTGGCCGGCCTGAGCTACGAACAGCTGTGCGTGCACGTGCTCGAGTGCGCCGCGCTGGACCACCCGGGGACCTGAGACGACCATGAGCCGCGCCCCAGCCCTGCCGCTGGCCGAACAACCGGTCGACGTGCGCCTGATGAACGGCGTCGCGGCCGGGGTGTTCGTGCTCGCCGGCGCGGCGCTGCTGGCCGCCGGCGTGGCCTGGCTCTCGCGCGCGCCGCTGTTCACGATCCACGCCGTCGAGATCGACGGCGACCTGGGCCGCAACAGCGTGCACACGATCCGCGCCAACGCGATGCCGCGGCTGCGCGGCAACTTCTTCAGCCTGGACCTGGACCAGGGCCGCGAGGCCTTCGAGGCCGTGCCCTGGGTGCGCAGCGCGGTCGTGCGCCGGGTCTGGCCCGACCGGCTGGCGGTGCGTCTGGAGGAGCACCGCGCGGCCGCCGTCTGGCAGGGCGACGACGGCAACGACCGCCTCGTCAACAGCTACGGCGAACTGTTCGACGCCAATGTCGGCGACGTCGAGGACGACGGCCTGCCGGCGTTCTCCGGTCCCGACGAGGCTGCGGCCTCGGTGCTGGCGATGTACCGCCGGCTGCAGCCGCTGTTCGAGCCGCTGGACGCGGCGATCGGCGAGCTGCATCTGTCGCACCGCGGCTCGTGGCGTGTCGAGCTCGACAGCGGCGCGACGCTGGAACTGGGCCGCGGCAGCGAGGACGAGGTGCTCGCGCGCGCCGCGCGCTTCGTGCGCACGCTGCCCGAGGTGACGGCGCGCTGGCGCGCGCCGCTGGAATACGCCGACCTGCGCCACACCGACGGCTATGCGGTGCGACTGCGTGGCGTGACGACGAAGACGATCAACTGAAGGACAACATGGCCAAGGAATACAAGGATCTCGTCTTCGGCCTGGACATCGGCACCGCCAAGGTCATGGTGGTCGCCGCCGAAGTGCTGCCCGACGGCGAGCTGCGCGTCGCCGGCCTCGGCGTCGCGACGACGCATGGCCTGAAGCGCGGCGTCGTCGTGAACATCGACGCCACGGTGCAGAGCATCCAGCAGGCCTTGAAGGAGGCCGAGATGATGGCCGCCTGCAAGATCGACCGGGTCTACACCGGCATCACCGGCAGCCACATCCGCGGCCAGAACTCCACCGGCATGGTCATCGTGCGCGACAACCGCGAGGTGACGACGGTGGACGTGGCGCGTGTCGTCGAGACCGCCAAGGCGATCAACATCCCCAACGACCAGCGCCTGCTGCTCGTCGAGCCGCAGGAGTTCGTGATCGACGGCCACGAGGTCAAGGAGCCGATCGGCATGAGCGGCTCGCGGCTGGAGGTCAAGGTCCACATCGTGACCGGCGCCCAGAGTGCCGCCGAGAACATCCTGAAGTGCGTGCGCCGCTGCGGCCTGGAGGTCGAGCGCCTGGTGCTCAACCCCAGCGCCAGCGCCGCCGCGGTGCTGACCGACGACGAGAAGTCGCTCGGCGTGGCCGTCGTCGACATCGGCGCCGGCACCACCGACGTGCAGATCTACACCGACGGCAGCGTGCGCCACACCGCGGTGATCCCGATCGCCGGCGACCTGATCACCAGCGACATCGCGATGGCGCTGCGCACGCCGACCAAGGACGCCGAGGAGATCAAGGTCGAGCACGGCGTCGCCAAGCAGCTGCTGGCCGACCCGGCCGACCAGGTCGAGGTGCCGGGTCTGGGCGACCGCGCGCCGCGCATGCTGAGCAAGCAGGCGCTGGCCGGCGTCATCGAGCCGCGTGTCGAGGAGATCTTCACCCTCGTGCACCAGGTCATCCGCGAGAGCGGCTACGAGGAGCTGCTGTCCTCGGGGATCGTCATCACCGGCGGCTCGTCGGTGATGCCCGGGATGATCGAGCTCGGCGAGGACATCTTTCTGAAGCCGGTGCGGCGTGGCCTGCCCACGTACCACGCCGCACTCGGCGACATGGTCGCGAATCCGCGGTCGGCCACCGTCATGGGGCTGCTCGAGGAGGCGCGTCTGGCACGGCAACGCGGTCACAAGGCCGCGGCCCAGGCGGGGTCGGTGACGACGCTGCTCGGCCGCGCCAAGGACTGGTTCCTGGGCAATTTCTGAAGAGGACCCGTGACGAGGTCCCGTTTCCAACCGTCAAGTCAACCGTCTGGCAACTGCATTCACTAGGAGGCTCCACATGCCCATCGAAATGATCGAGGAATTCGACCAAGGCACGCAGATCAAGGTGATCGGCGTCGGCGGCGGCGGCGGCAATGCCGTCGAGCACATGATCGCCCAGGGCGTGCAGGGCGTGGACTTCATCTGCGCCAACACCGACTCGCAGGCCCTGCACCGCAGCGGCGCGGCGACGCTCGTGCAGCTGGGCACCAGCGGCCTGGGCGCCGGCGCCAAGCCCGAGGTCGGCCGCTCGGCCGCCGAGGAGGCCGTCGACCGCATCCGCGAGGCCATCAGCGGCGCGCACATGCTGTTCATCACCGCCGGCATGGGCGGCGGCACCGGCACCGGCGCCGCGCCGGTCATCGCCCGCGTCGCCAAGGAGATGGGCATCCTGACCGTCGGCGTCGTCACCAAGCCCTTCGAGTTCGAGGGCAAGCGCCGCGGCAAGCAGGCCGACGACGGCGTCAGCGAGCTCGAGGCCAACGTCGACAGCCTGATCGTCGTGCTCAACGAGAAGCTGCTCGACGTGATGGGCGAGGACGTGACGCAGGACCAGGCCTTCGCGCACGCCAACGACGTGCTGAAGAACGCCGTCGGCGGCATCAGCGACATCATCCACATCCCCGGTCTCGTCAACGTCGACTTCGAGGACGTGAAGACGGTGATGAGCGAGCCCGGCAAGGCGATGATGGGCACCGCCACCGCCGGCGGCCCGGACCGCGCCACCAAGGCCGCCGACGCCGCGGTGGCCTGCCCGCTGCTCGAAGGCATCGACCTGTCGGGCGCACGCGGCGTGCTGGTGCTGATCGCCGCGAGCAAGGCGACCTTCAAGCTCGCCGAGAGCCGCAACGCGATGAACACCATCCGCCGCTACGCCGCCGACGACGCCCACGTCATCTACGGCACGGCCTACGACGAGAGCCTGGGCGACCAGCTGCGTGTCACCGTCATCGCCACCGGCCTGAGCTCGGCGCGCCGCCAGGAGACCCGCCCGGCGCCGCCGCTGGCCGTGGTGCAGCAGGCCCCGGCCGCGCAGCCGGTGCTGCGCACCGGCACCGACAACCTGCCGATCCTGACCCAGCCGGCGCTCGGCGCCGCCGCGCCGGCCCCGGCGCACGACTACGCCGGGCTGAACACGCCCAGCGTCTGGCGCAGCGGCCGCAGCCAGGCCGCGGCCAAGGTCGACGCGCTGGCCAGCAACGGCATGGACGAGATCGAGATCCCGGCCTTCCTGCGCAAGCAGGCTGACTGAGCCGGGACGTGCAAGGCCGGAAGGCCTTGCACGCCAGGCTCAGGCCCGAGCGCGATTTCACGCGCGAGGGCTGAGCCGGGACGTGCGGTTCGGGAAGGCCTTGCACGCCAGGCTCAGGCCCGAGCGCGATTTCACGCGCGAGGGCTGAGAGCCCAGTTTCAGACGGTTGACCAGACGGGAAGGGGCGGCCCCCAGGGCCGCCCCTTTGTCGTTCCCGCTCCTCCTCCCCCTGTTCAGTAGCGCAGCGCGCCGTCGAGCACGACCTCGGGCCCGCCGGTCCAGGCCGGCACGCGGGTGCCGGCGAAGCGCAGCGTGCGGGCCTGCCGGTCCAGCGTGATGCCCAGTGCCGGCAGGCTGCAGCCCTCGCCGGCACAGGCGTAGTTCAGTCCCATCGCGCCGACGACCCCGGGTGACAGCGTGATGCCGATGGCGTTGACCTGCGTGCCCGGTGTCGCGCCCGGCTCGGCGACGCCGTTGGACATCAGCGTGACCATCAGCTGGTCGCCCGGGCCGCGGCTCCAGATCAGCATCAGCGACGAGCTGCAGCTGCCCGCGTTGCAGGCCGGTGCCTGCGCCGAGGCCGACGCGCTCGCCGGCACGTAGCGCGCGCCGGCCCCGACCGCGTCCGCGGCCGGGCCGCTCAGCGTCAGCGCGTCCTCCACCGGGGCCGCCGCGACCGACAGCACGGCCTCGGCGCTGGTCGTGCTGCCCTCGGCGTTGGAGACCACGACACGGAACACCGCGCCATCGTCCGCGGCGGTCGCCGCCGGCGTCGTGTAGCGATCGTCGGTCGCGCCCGCGATGTCCAGGCCGTCGCGCTGCCACTGGTAGACCAGCGGCGCCGTGCCGCTGGCGCTGACCTCGAACTGCGCCTGCTGGCCTTCCTCGACGCGGGTCGACGCCGGCTGAAACACGATCACCGGCGCGCCGGCCGGCACGACGATGGTGTCGCCGCCGCTGCCACCGCCGCCGCCGCAGGCGGCCAGGGCCGCCGTCAGCATCGCGGCGAGCCACACCCGCCCCACGTCCCGTGCACGACTGGAAACCATCGCTGCGCTCCTTCCTGAATGCCGGCATCCGGCTCCCAGGGTGTAGCGGCGAGGCACTTACTGCCGCGTTACCCGCGCCGCCAGGGCGCGCAAGGCCACGTTGACCGGCTGGCGGTGCAGGAACCCCTCGACGAACGGGGCGGGCACGTGGGGCAGGGCCTCGCGGTGCACCCAGTCCAGCGCCGTGTCCAGGCAGCGGCGGGCGTCGGCGGCGCGTCCGGCGCGGTGGAAGGCCTGCGCGCACAGCAGCAGCTGGCCCGGCAGGTAGTAGGCCGGCGATCGCGCGGCCAGCGCCCGCTGCTCGACACGTTCGGCGGCCACGCCGGCGGCGGCTTCCGGCAGGAACTCGAGCACGCGTGCGGCGGCTTCCGCTGCAAGCGGAAAGAACTCGGCCGCTTCGGCACGCCGCTGCAGCGCCGCCAGCGCCTGCGCATCGCCATCCAGCGCGGCGAGTTCGACGGCTGCCGCGAGGTGGACTTGGTCATCGGGCGGTGCCTGCACCACGGCGTCGTCGAGCAGCGCCCGCGGCACCGCTGCAGTCGCCGCGGCGATCTGGGCGCGCAGCAACTGCTGCCCGGCCCGTGTCGGGCCGGGCGGGAACTCCATCATCCCGTCCAGGCAGCGGTGCGCCCGCGCCGGCTGGCCCAGCGCCAGCCAGACGCGGCCCGTCAGACCCAGGGCGACCGTGCGCTGGACGCCGTTGTCGGCCAGCATCTCGGTGGCCGTCTCCAGCAGTTCCAGCGCCTCGTCGTAACGGCCAGCTCCGGCCAGCCAGTAGCCGAGTGTCGCGCGGTTCCAGCCGACGATCGAACGCGAATGCTCGACGTCGGTGGCCAGACGGTCGGCCTCGCGGCCGTAGGCGATCGCGGCCTGCAGCTCGCCCTGCCGTCCGTGCAGGTTGGACAGGTTCATCAGCGCGCACAGCTGCTCGCCGACGGCGCCCAGCTCGCGGGCCACCGCGAGGTGGGCTTCGGCCACGGGCCGGGCCTCCATGGCCCGGTTCAAGCGCACCAGGATCGCGGCCAGGTTGCCGAGGAAGTCGCATTGCAGCGCCGGGTCGCCGACGCGGTCGATGCGCGAGCGCCACGGTTGCATCAGCGCCAGCGCCTCGTGCACGCGCCCGCGCAGCGCCTCGCCGTGGGCCAGCAGCGCGGTGGCGCGGGCGCGGGTGGCGTCGTCGCCGGCCTCGCGCAGCGCGGCCGCGGCGGTCTCGTGGCCTTCCTCCAGCTGCAGGCCCCACAGCAGCGCCAGCGCCAGCGCGGCCAGCGCCGCCGCTGCCTGCGGCGTGCCGCGGCAGGCCTCGGCCAGCGCCCGGCCTTCGGTGATCGCGGCGGTGCAGGCGCCGCTGTGCAGCACGGCTCCCAGCCGCAATGTGCGCGCCCGCCGGGCCGCGACGGCGTCCCCGGCAGCGTCGTGCTCGTGGGCCGCGTCGGCCAGCAGTTCCGCCTGCTCGCGAGGCCGGCAAGCCCGTTCCGCGAGCCGCGACGCGGCCTCGAATGCCGCCGCCGCCACGGCGTGGCGGCCGGCCTCCCGCCAGTGCCGCGCCACGCGCGCCGGCGCGACGCCGCGTGCGGCCAGCGCCGCCGCCACCTGGCCGTGCGTGTGCCGGGCGATCACCTGCGGGATCGCGGCCAGCACCGCGTCCTGGATCAGGTCGTGCGCGAACTGCTCGCCGCGCAGCACCTGAGCCTGCTCCAGCTCGTGCCAGGCGCCGGCCAGGCGCAGTGCCGGCACGCCCAGCACCTGCTCGGCCAGCGGCAGGTCGAAGTCGGGCGTCGCGATGGCCGCCACGCGGGCCAGTGCCAGCGCCTCGGGCGACAGCCGTGCAAGCCTCAGCTCGACCAGGTGCGCCAGCGCACGCGGCACCGGCAGCGTGCCTTCGGGCAGGCCGTCGCGCCAGGCGGCGCGCAGCGTCTCCAGCACGAACAGCGGGTTGCCGCCGCAGCGCTGCAGCAATTGGTCGGCCAGGGCCCGCGACTGCGGCGGCGCCACGTCCAGACCCTGCAGCAGCTCGGCGAGTTCGCTGGCTTCCAGCGGCCCGAGCAGCAGGCGGCGCGTGCCGCCGCTCTCGAGCAGCGCCGCCAGTGCGTCCTCGGCGCCGTGGGGTGGCGGCCGCCGGGCGAGGATCCAGCGCAGTGCAGGTTCAACGGCCAGTGCCAGCAGCGTCTCGATGCTCGCGCGGTCGGCGAAGTGCAGGTCATCGACGGCGACGACGCGCAGGGCCTGCCGCTGCGCCGCCAAGAGCGCGTGCCGCAGCAGCGCGGGCATGCGCTCGGGACGCGCCGGCGCCGTCTCGGCCTCGGCCGGGGCCAGGCGCTGCAGCAGCCGCATCAGCGTCGCGTAGGGCACGCCTTCGTCGCCGGGCCGGGCCTGTACGTGCAGGGCGTCGGCCCGGCCGGCCAGATGCTCCTGCAGCAGCCGCGTCTTGCCGATGCCGGCGTCGCCGACCAGCAGCAGTACGGCGCCGTCGCGCTCGGCGGCCGCGAGCTCGGCCAGCGCCTCGCGCCGGCCGGCCAGCCGGGGCGGGCGCAGCAGCGCGGCGGGCACCGGCCGCACCGGCGCCAGTTCGCCGCCGCGACCGCGTTCGACCGTGCTCAGCAGGGCGCGTGTCTCGGCGTCGGGCGTCAGCCCCAGTTCGTCCTTCAGCAGCCGCTCGCAGCGCTCGAACGCCGCCACCGCGCCGGCGCGGTCGCCGCGCAGGTGGTGCAGGCGCATCAGGCGGCGGTGGGCGTGTTCGCTCAGCGGCTCCAGCGCCAGCAGGCGTTCGGCGCAGCGCAGCGCGAGCACCAGCGCGCCGTCGCGTTCGGCCGCCGCGGCGCGGGCTGCCAGCGCCTCGCGCCAGGCAGCGCCGCGCGCGGCGCGCTGATGCTCCAGCCACTCGGCCAAGGCCGGCCGGTGGGTGAAGTCGCAGCCCGCCAGCCATTCGCCCGGCTCGGCTTCGGGGGCGGCGGCGAGCGCTGCGAAGTCCTCGGGCGGCAGTTCCAGGTCGGCGGCCAGCACGAAGTGTGTGCCGGTCTCGACCAGGCGGGCGCCGGTGGTGCGGCGCAGCCGGTGCACACGCTGGTGCAGGTTGTTCAGCGCACCACGCTCGCCGGCGTCGGGCCAGACAAGCAGCGCGACCTGGCGGCTGTCGCGGCCTTCGGGCGCGGCGGCCAGTGCCAGCCAGGCGGCGTCGAGCGCGATCAGCGCCAGCGTGCGCCCCTGCGGCTGGGCCTCGAGCAACTGCGGCGCGCCGCCCAGCCGCAGCCGCCAGCCGGCCGGCGGCGCGGGCTCAGCCATCGTGCCGGTGGCGGCCCGGTGCCGGGCGGCAGGCTGTGGGGAGCATTCGTGGTCCTCCTTGCGCACGGGGGGGCGGCCGGGACGGTGTACACGCTGGGCGCTTACCCACCTCTTATCGGCCGCCGCTCAGCATGCCCAGGCGGCGCGGGAGACGACATCCCACGTCCCGGGAAACAAAAACGGCCGCCCGAAGGCGGCCGTTGCCGGGAATGTGGACGCTCAGAGCGCCTGCACGGCCTGGCTGCGCGCGAAGGTGCCGGCGGTGGCGTTCTGCGCGTCCATGCAGCGGCCTTCTTCGGCCGGCGCGGCGCGCAGCACGTCCAGCGCGACCTGCTGCGCCTGGGCCTTGGGCGTGCCCAGCGCCTGCAGCGAGCGCACAGCGAAGGCGTCGGCCTGCAGCTCGAAACGCTTGTTCAGCCCGGCGACCAGGCAGGTGCCGACGCCCAGGCCGGCGTCGACGGCGGCGCCGCTGGCCACGACCGAGGCGCTGATCGTCGGCAGCATGCCGAAGCCCAGCACGCTGGTGGCGTAGAAGCCGGTGGACAGCAGGCGCAGCGCGGCGGTGCGCGTGCCGTGGCGGTAGACGCCGTGGCCGAGCTCGCGCGACAGCGAGAAGGTCAGCGCGTCGGGCGTGGCCTGGTCGGCCAGCGTGGTGCTGACGGTGACGACGTAGTGCGGCGCGCGCAGGCGGCTCTGCTGCAGGTCGGTGGCGGGCTTGCCGTCGGCCGGGTCGACGGCCGAGACGATCACGTCGCCGAGCCAGTCGCGGTCCATCCAGCCGTCGTCGTTGACACGCTGGGCGGCGGCGATGGCGCGGCAGGCCGGCGCGCGCAGACGCTCCAGGCGTGCCGGTGCGGGCTTGGCCGATTCGTCGACGAGCAGCACCGAGAGCTGGCCGGGCGCGAGCGACAGGCCGGCGACGGCGGCACAGTCGACACGTTCGGCGAGGTACTTGGGCGTGCTCGCGGGGACGGCAGGCGTGGTGGCGAGCAGGGCCGGTGCGGCCAGGGCCGTCACGGCCACTGCTCTGGTTGTGTACTTCATGAGGTCCTTCCTTACGGCTGCGGGTGTGGCTGCCTGCGTGCCACGGTGGGCTTGCCAGTTCGTGAAATCGCCTGTCAAGCTGCCGTTACAGTCTAACGACTGCTTTCAATCAAGCCTCTGGAGCCAAGTCAAAGGACTTGTCGCAACGCAGGATTGCGGCGCCTGTCAGGCGTCTTGCGCCCGAATCGGCTTGAAGGCGGCCGACGGGCGACGCAAGGCCGCGCGGCGCTGTCGCGGCGCTGTCTTAAGACCAGCTTCACCTCGCACGCGCAGCATGACGGCATCGAATCCCGAGAGTCCGTCATGAAAACGATCCGCACCACCTTCGTCGCGCTCGCCGCCGGGCTGAGCGTGTTGTGGCTGGCGGCCGAGGCGTCCGCGCTGGCGGCCGCGCAAGGTGTCTTCCCCTGGCGCAACCTGCTGGTGCAGTACAGCGGCGTGCTGGGCATGGGGCTGATGAGCGCCGGCATGCTGCTGGCGCTGCGCCCGGCCTGGCTGGACGAACGCCTGCACGGCCTGGACAAGGGCTACCGACTGCACAAGTGGCTGGGCATCGCCGGGCTGGTGCTGTCGGTGGCGCACTGGCTGTTCGCCAAGGGGCCGAAGTGGCTGGTGCAGGCCGGCTGGCTGGAGCGCCCGCAGCGCGGCCCGCGGCCCCAGCTCGAGCCCGACAGCCTGCTCGCGCTGATGCAGGGCCTGCGCCACCCGGCCGAGGAGGTCGGCGAATACGCCTTCTACGTGATGCTGGCGCTGATCGCGATCGCGCTGATCAAGCGTTTCCCGTACCGGCGCTTCTTCCAGACCCACCGTGCGATGGCGCTCGTGTACCTGGTGCTCGTCTTCCACTCGGTGGTGCTGACCAAGCCCGAGTACTGGCTGCAGCCGGTGGGCCTGGTGCTGGCCGCGCTGATGGCGGTGGGCACGGTGTCGGCCTTCATGAGCCTGGCGTGCCGCATCGGCCGTGCGCGCCGTGTCGAAGGCCGGGTCGAGAGCGTCGAGTTCCTGCCCGGCACCCAGGTCACCGCGGTGACGGTGAAGCTGGCCGACGGCTGGCGCGGCCACGACGCCGGCCAGTTCGCCTTCGTCACCTTCGACGCCGCCGAAGGCGCGCACCCGTTCACGATCGCCTCGGCCTGGGCGGGCGACGGCCGGCTGCGTTTCCTCATCAAGGCGCTGGGCGACTACACGCGCACGCTGCCGCAGGCGCTGAAGGCCGGCGACGCGGTGGCGGTGGAAGGCCCCTACGGCCGCTTCCGCTTCGAGGGCCGGCAGCGGCGGCAGGTGTGGATCGGCGCGGGCATCGGCGTCACGCCCTTCGTCGCCCGCCTGCAGGCGCTGGCGCGCCAGCCCGATGGCCGCACGATCGACATGTTCCACCCGACGGCCGCCGTCGACGCCACCGCGCTGGCGCGGCTGGCGGCCGACGCCGGCGCCGCCGGCGTGCGCCTGCACGTGCTGCAGGACGCCCGCGACGGCCGCCTGGACGCCGCCCGGCTGCGCCAGCTGGTGCCCGACTGGCTGCACGCCGACTTCTGGTTCTGCGGCCCGGCGGCCTTCGGCGAGGCCCTGAAGCGCGACCTGGCCGCCGCCGGCCTGCCGCCGGGGCGTTTCCACCAGGAGCTGTTCGAGATGCGCTAGGGGGCTCCGGCATCGCCAGCCGATGGCAAAGTGCCCTGCGAGGTTGCCCGCGAGGCGGCGTGCAGGGAGAGCCCATCATGGCAAACGACAGCGAGGTCCGGGTTTCGGCCGGCGGCCTGACCCTCAAGCTCTACCGCGGCGAAGGAGCCTGCCTGCTGGCCTTCGATCTGGCCGCCGAGCAGGCGACGCGCGACTTCGTCGGCTTCTCGGTCGAGGTGCGCTACCCCGGCTCGACCCGCTGGGGTGCGCTGCGCAACCGGCTGCATTTCGACTACCCCCCGCGGCAGGAGCTGCCCCGCTCGTACAAGTCGACCGAGGCGCCATTCCAGACCTTCCGCTGGGTCCACGTTCCGACCGACGTCTCGGCGCCCGGGGTCTTCGAGTACCGCGTCGCCGCCTGCTACATGGACGCGGCCGGCGCGGTCGCGCCCCGCGCCAGCGTTCAGGCCTCGATCTCGCTGCAGCCGCGCACCATCGCGTCCTTCCTCGACGTCGCCTTCACGCGCGGCTTCGCGTCCTCGCAGGCCTACGCCGACCGTTTCCACAACGAGACCGGCATCCTGCCGCCGAGGGGCGCGCCCGGCTCCGCCAGCCTGCAACACGACATGAGTCCGTACGAGGCCGAGTACGCCTGGCTGGGCTTCGAGGCGCGACGCCTGATCTACCGCGTGCTCGACGAGGCCGCGGCTGATGCGTCGCTGACGCTGGACGCGCTGATCTACGAACTGCGCGAGCCGGCGATCCTGGCGCGGCTCGAAGCGCTGGGCCCGCGGCTGCGTGCGGTCGTCGACGACCACGACGAGATGGGCGCCGCCGACAGCGCCGAGAGCCTGGCCTGCGTCAGGCTCGCCGCCGCCGGCGCCCGGGTCAGGCGCCTGCACTTCGGCCGCCAGCAGCACCACAAGGTCTTCGTCGTGCGTCGCGACGGCGTGCCGGTGCGCGCGCTCGGCGGCTCGACCAACTTCTCGTTGCGCGGCCTGTACATCCAGGCCAACAACGTGCTGCTGTTCGACGGCGAAGCCGCCGCGGGGCCGTTCGGGGCGCTGTTCGACGCCTGCTGGACATCACCGTCCAGCTTCCGCCGCAAGACCATCTCGCAGCAATGGCACGTCATCCGCAACGAACCGGGCTCCCGCGTCGCCGTCTCGTTCTCCCCGAAGCGCGACGCCTCGCTGTCGCTGGCCCCGGTGGCCCAGGCCATCGAGCAGGCGCGCAGCTCGGTGCTCTATTCGGTGGTCTTCCTCAACCAGATCGGCGGCCAGGTGCGGCAGGCCCTGGACGATCTGATGCAGCGCTCGCTGTTCTCCTACGGCGTCGCGCAGCGCACCAGCGGCCTGACGGTGCACAAGCCCGACGGTTCACGCGGTCTGCTGCCCTTCGCCTGGCTGGCCGATAACGCGCCCGTGCCGTTCAAGACCGAGTGGTCCGGTGATGCCGAGGGCCAGTCGAACATGGTTCATCACAAGTTCGTCGTCGTCGACTTCAACACCGAGAACCCGGTCGTGTTCACTGGTTCGTCCAACCTGTCCGCGGGCGGCGAACTCGACAACGGCGACCATCTGATCCGCCTGGAAGACCGCAGCGTGGCAACCGCCTATGCCATCGAGGCCTTGCGGCTGTTCGACCATTTCCACTTCCGCGTCGCCGCGCGCGAACGCGATGCGCAGAAGACGCTGCGTCTGCAGAAGCCGCCCGCACCGGGAGGCCGCACCTGGTTCGCGCCGTACTACCTGGTCAGCCACGTCAAGGAACGCGACCGCCTGCTCTTCTCGTCTTGAAGCGCCTTGCGGCTCAGCGTTGCAGCGCCCGCGCAATGCGCCCGCGCGGCACGGTCGGCTTGGGCACACGCTGGTCGAACCAGCTGCGCACGTCGGTGTCCAGGCCGATGCCGTGCATGTAGTTGTAGATCGCCTTCTTCAGCGCCGTGCCCAGGCGGTCGTGGTCGACGCCGGTGGGGTCGACGAAACCGACGTCGTTGCGCGCGAACGTCGTCGGCGGCAGCGGCTGCAGCGTCACGCCGTAGGCCGCCGGATCACGCCCCACCGGCGAGTGCACGGTGCAGGTGAAGCGGTGGAAGAAACCCGACTGGATGCAGCCGGCCTCGAACAGCTGGCGCACGTATTCCAGCGCGTCGACGGTGTCCTGCACCGTCTGCGTCGGGAAGCCGTACATCAGGTAGGCGTGCACCAGGATGCCGGCGTCGCTGAAGGCACGTGTGACACGCGCCACCTGCTCGACCGACACGCCTTTCTGCATCAGCCCCAGCAGCCGGTCGGACGCGACCTCCAGCCCGCCGCTGATCGCGATGCAGCCGCTGTCGGCCAGCTGGCGGCACAGCTCGGGGCTGAAGCTCTTCTCGAAGCGCACGTTGCCCCACCACGAGATCGCCATCTGGCGGCGTTGCAGCTCGGCGGCCAGCGCCTTCAGCGACTTGGGCGGCGCCGCCTCGTCGACGAAGTGGAAGCCCGTCTGTCCGGTCTCGGCGACGATGGCCTCGATGCGGTCGACCAGCGTCGTCGCGCCGGCGGCGTCGTAGCGCGAGATGTAGTCCAGGCTGGTGTCGCAGAAGCTGCACTTCTTCCAGTAGCAGCCGTGCGCCACCGTCAGCTTGTTCCAGCGCCCGTCGCTCCACAGCCGGTGCATCGGGTTCAGCATGTCCAAGAGCGACAGGTAGCGGCCCAGCGGCAGCCCGTCCCAGGTCGGCGTGCCGACCTCGGCGAACGGCACGTCGGCCTCGCCGATGTCGTGGTAACGCACGGCGCCTTCCTCGTCGCGCATGAAGCTGCGCACCAGGCGCTGGCGCGAACGTTTGCCGGCCCAGTGCTCCAGCAGCGCCAGCAGCGGGCGCTCGCCGGCGTCCAGCGTCACCGCGTCGACGTAATCGAACAGCCGCGCGTCCGACAGCTCGCGCAGCTCGGTGTTGACGAAACCGCCGCCCAGCGCCACGCGCAGCCCCGGCTGCACCGCCTTCATCGCCTGGGCGATGCGCAGCGCGCCGTAGACCGAGCCGGGGAAGGGCACGCTCAAGAGCACGACGTCGGGCCGGTGCTCGGCCAGCGCGTCGCGCGCCAGGCGTTGCAGCGTCGCGTCGACCAGATTGGGCGGCGCCGCCAGCGCCTGCGCCAGCGGCTCGAAGCTCGGCTGGCTGGCGGCCAGCTGCTCGGCGTAGCGCACGAACTCGAAACGGGCGTCGACGGCGTCGCGCAGCACGTCGGCCAGGTCGTCGAGGTACAGCGTCGCGAGGTGGCGTGCGCGGTCCTGCGTGCCCAGCGCGCCGAAGGCCCAGGCCAGCGGGTCGCCGCCTTCGGGGTCGTCGGGGTCGACGTAGACGTCGAGCGAGCAGAAGCGTGCGCCTTCGGGCAGGAAGGCGCGGCCGGCGATGCGGTGCGCCAGCGTCGCGTCGCCGCCCTGCAGGAAGCGGATCGTCGGCGCGATCGTCGCCGCGTAACGCTCGAACTGCGCCTCGAAGGCGTCCAGCCGCGGCGTGCGTCGCGCGGGCGGCAGCGCTGCGGCGGCGTCGCGCACGGCAGCCAGCCCGGCGGGCGTGAACAGTTCCAGTACCAGCGCCAGCGCGAGGTCGGTCTGCATCGCGGCGACGCCGCGCGAACGCAGGAAGCCGGTCAGGTAGGCGGTCGAGGGGTAGGGCGTGTTCAGCTGCGTCATCGGCGGGATGACGGCGAGCACGCGGAGGTCGGGGGCGCTCATCGGTGGCGGGATTCTCGCCGGCGGCGGCCGACCCCGCGGCCAGCGCGTCAAGACATGCCTTTTCCGGCAAGTCTGAAAGCTGCGAAGCTCGGCTAGGCGCAAGGCAGCACGCTCCCTAGAGTGCAGGTTCCCGGCCCGCCGGACCTGCCCCGCGAGGCAGGCTGCGCAGGCCGCCAAGAGAAACAGGAGACAAGATGAAGCGATGGTTGCGGGCCACCCTGGCCCTGCTGCTGGCCGCGCCTGCGGCGGCGGCCCTGGCCCAGGCGGCGACATTCCCCGAACGCGACAAGCCGCTGCGCATCGTCGTGCCGTTCGCGGCCGGCGGCGGCGTCGACGCCGCCGCGCGGCTGCTGGGCACGCAGCTGCAGAAGCAGCTCGGCGTCAACGTCGTCGTCGAGAACCGCGCCGGCGGCAGCGGCACGATCGGCGGCCGCGCGGTGCTGACGGCGCCGGCCGACGGCCAGACGCTGCTGTTCTCGGCGGCCACGCACGTGCTCGCCAAGCAGGTGCTGAAGAGTGCGCCCTACGACCCGCAGACCGACTTCGCGCCGGTGGCGCGTGTCGGCGAGGCGCCGCTGATGCTGGTGCTGGCCCCCAACCGGACACAGACCCGGCTGGCCGAGGTCCTCGGCACGATCCGCCAGCAGCCCGGCAAATGGTCGGCCGGCATCCCGGCGGCCGGCGCGCCCAGCCACCTGGCGACGCTGCTGATGGCGCGCGACGCGCGGCTCGAGCTCGCCTACGTGCCCTACAAGGGCACGCAGCCGGCGCTGATGGACGTCGCCGGCGGCCACACCGACCTGGTGTTGGACTCGATGATCTCGCTGCTGCCGTTGGCCAGGTCGGGCAAGGTGAAGCCGATCGCGATCACCGCGGCACGGCGCAGCGCGCTGGCGCCCGAGGTGCCGACCTTCAAGGAAAGCGGGCTGCACGAGTTTGCCTATGCCTCCTGGTACGGCGTCTGGGCACCGGCCGCCACGCCACCGGCCCGCGTGGCGACCTTGAACACCGCGATCAACGCCGCCACCACCGAACTCGCGCGCAGCGGCGCCTGGGCCAAGCTGGGCATCACGCCGGTCACCGAGAGCGCCGAGCAGTTCAAGGGCTTCGTCGCGCGCGACGTCGCGCAGGGTGCCGAACTGCTGCGCAGCGCCGGGTTCCAGCCGGAGTGACGGCGGCGCGCAGCCCTCCGGCTGCGCGTCCGTCAGCGCGAGGTTTGACCGATTGGTCAAAAACAGTGTAGGCTGCGTCCCATGCCGCGCGAACGCTGTTTCTCCGAAGCCGAGGTGCTGGAGCGTCTGACCGACGTCTTCGCCGCCCACGGCTACACCGGCACCAGCCTCGCGCTGCTGCAGCAGGCCACCGGCCTGGGCAAGCAGAGCCTGTACAACGCCTTCGGCGACAAGCAGGCGATGTATCTGCAGGCCATCGACTGCGCGACGCGGCGTGCGGCACACGTCGCCGGCGCGATGCAGGGCGCGAGCGACGGCCGCGCCGCGCTGCAGGCCTTCTTCGCCGCGATGCTCGACGACTGCGCCAGCCCCGACCCCGGCCGCAAGAGCTGCATCGTCACCACCGGCCTCGTCGAGGGCCTGGACGAGGCGCCGCTGGCCTGGGCGCTGACCAGCCGCTGGCAGGCCACGCACGAACTGCTGCGCGCCAGCGTCGAACGCGGCCAGCGCGACGGTTCCGTCGCCAACCCCGCGCCGTCGGCCGACCTGGCCGAACTGCTGGCCGCACTCGTCAGCGGGCTGCGGGTCGCCGCCCGCGCCGGCCGCAGCCGCCAGCAGATGGAGCGGCTGGCGGCGCTGACCCTCGGAGTTCTCGACAGGGCCTGAGCCGCCCTGTGCCCGCCCGGCCGCGCGAGCGGCATTTCTTTCACCCTTTATTGACCAAATGGTCAAGTTGGAGATCGTGATGAACAAGCCCCTGGACGGAAAGATCGCGCTGGTCACCGGCGCCTCGCGTGGCATCGGCGAAGCGATCGCGCGGCGGCTGGCCGCCGACGGCGCCGAGCTGGTGCTGCACTACGGCAGCGGCCGTGCCGAAGCCGAGGCCGTGGCCGCTGCGCTGCACGACGGCGGCCACCGCGTGCACCTGCTGCAGGCCGACCTGGCGGCTGCCGACGGCGCCCGGCACCTCGTCGACGGCCTGAAGGCGCTGCCGCTGCCGCGTGTCGACATCCTCGTCAACAACGCCGGCGTCGCGCCGTTCGCGACGCTCGTCGAGACCACGCCCGAGGTCTTCGACAAGCTCCTCGCCGTCAACGTGCGCAGCCTGTTCTTCGTCACCCAGGGGGTGCTGCCGCTGATGCCCGACGGCGGCCGCGTCATCAACATCGGCAGTGCGGTGTCGCGCACCGCCTTCCCCGGCATCACGGCCTACGCCGCCACCAAGGGTTTCGTCGACGTGCTGACGCTGCAGCTGGCGGCCGAACTGGGCCCACGCCGCATCACCGCCAACGTCGTTGCGCCGGGCGCGATCGACACGCGCATGAGCACCTGGATCCACGCCCCGGGCGGCCAGGAGACGCTGGCCCAGGTGCAGGCGCTGCCGGGCATCGGCCAGCCGGCGCAGGTGGCCGGCGTCGTTGCCTTCCTGGCCGGGCCGGACGGCGCCTGGACGACGGGCCAGGTCGTCGACGCCAGCGGCGGCACCAAGCTCTGAGTTCCGGGGCGGCGGCCGGAGCGTGGACTGTTCCGCGCTCTGTCCTTCGCATTCGGGACGTCGCGGGCATTCCCGCACCCGAGGGCGGGGCGGCCGCCGAATAATGCGCAGCCCATCCCGCAGGCCGCTCGCCTGCGGGTGCCAGGCCTGGCCCGAGTGACCGGAGCGCGCCGTGACCCCAGCTGCCGTTCGTTCTCCCGCCCCGGCGCATCCGCGTGCGCATGCCTGAGCGCGAGCCGGCTACGCCTCGCGGGCCGCGTCTCTGGCCCTATCTGCTCGCGCTGTCGTCGTCGCCGGCCGTGCTGCTCGTCTGGCGCCAGTCGGCGGCCCCCGCCGACACGCTGTTCCTGCCTCTGCTGCTGCCCGTCATCGCCTCCGTATGGGCCGGCGGCATCGGGCCGGGGCTGGTGGCGGCCGCGCTCGGTGCCGCTGGGGCGGTCTACGCTGCACCCGGCGCCGGCGCGCAGGCCTGGGGCGTGTTCGTGCTGGAGGCGCTGCTGATCTGCGCGCTGGCCGCGTTCCGGCCGCGGCCCGCAGCGCCGGCGCCAGTCCCTGTGCCCGACGACACGCACGAGCGCCTGCGGCAACTGGCCGAAGAACGCGACACGCTGTCCGAGCACGAACGTTTCATGCGCGCCATCGCCGACGCCCTGCCGGGCATGGTCGGCTACTGGGACGCAGACCTGCGCTGCCGCTTTGCCAACATCGCCTACCTGGAGTGGTTCGGCCGCACGCCGCGGCAAGTGCTGGGCATGCGGATGCAGGACCTGCTGGGCGAGGAGCTGTTCCGCGCCAACGAGCGCCACATCCGCGGCGCCTTGGCCGGCGAGGAACAGCGCTTCCAGCGCACGATGACGCGAGCCGACGGCAGCACCGGCTACACGCTCGCGTCGTACATCCCCGACCGCGTCGATGGACGGGTGCGCGGCTTCAACGTCATCGTCGCCGACATCTCCGACGTCAAGCGCGCAGAGATCGAGCTCGAACGACTCAACGTGCAGCTGGTGCAGCGCGCAGCCGAAGCCGATGCCGCCACGCGCGCCAAGAGCGCCTTCCTGGCCAACATGAGCCACGAGATCCGCACGCCGATGAACGCCATCATCGGCCTGACGCACCTGCTGGCGCGCGACGCCACCGACGACCAGCAGCGCAGCCGCCTGGCCAAGGTCGACGGCGCCGCGCGGCATCTGCTGCAGGTCATCAGCGACATCCTCGACCTGTCCAAGATCGAGGCCGGCAAGTTGAGCCTGGAGCGCGAGGAGTTCCGCCTCGACGAAGTGCTGGAGCGTTCGCTGTCGATGGTGCGTACCAAGGCGGCGGAGAAGGGGCTGGAGCTGGCTGTCGACACCACGCCGCTGCCCGAGCGCCTGATCGGCGACCCGACACGGCTGGCCCAGGTGCTGATCAACCTGCTGGCCAACGCCGTGCGCTTCACCGACCGCGGCGGCGTGCGTCTGCACGGCCGCGAGCTGTGGCGAGACGAACACCGGCTGCTGGCGCGTTTCGAGGTGCAGGACAGCGGGCCGGGCATCGCCCCGGACCAGCTCGGGCGGCTGTTCGAGGCCTTCGATCAGGGCGACAACTCGGCGACGCGCCGCCACGGCGGCACCGGCCTGGGCCTGGCGCTGACACGCCGCTTCGCCACGCTGATGGGCGGCGAGGCCGGCGTCGACAGCCGCCTGGGTGAAGGCAGCACGTTCTGGGTCAGCGCCGAGTTCGGATTGCCGCCGCCCGAGGGCACGCAGCCGCTGCCGCCGCCGCTGCAGGACCCGTGGCCTCTGCGCGCGGACCATCTTGGCCGGCGCATCCTGCTGGCCGAAGACAACCCGATCAACCAGGAGGTGGTGGTCGACCTGCTCGAAGCGGTGGGGCTGCGGGTCGACACCGCCGACAACGGCCGCCAGGCGCTGGAGATGGCGCTGCGCTCGCCCTACGCGCTGATCCTGATGGACGTGCAGATGCCGGGGCTGGACGGGCTGGCCGCCACGCGCCAGATCCGCGAGCACCTGGGCAGCGCCGTCCCCATCGTCGCGATGACCGCCAACGCCTTCGCCGAGGACCGCGCGGCCTGCCTGGACGCCGGCATGAACGACCACCTGTCCAAGCCGGTGGAGCCGCAGCGCCTGTTCGATGCCTTGCGGCGCTGGCTGGACGAGGCGCCGGCGCCCGGCTGAAGCACGCGGGCTCGCCGATTGCCGCCCCGCGGGCCGCCGCTGCCCGCCAGGGGCCCCCATGCCCGACTTCAAGCGCCTGTTCTTCGCCGTCGACATCGCCGCGCCGCCGGCGCTGGTCTGCCAGCGCATGCTGGACCCCGAGGACTACCGCGACTGGACCACGGCCTTCTGCGAAGGCTCGCGCTACGAAGGGCGCTGGCTGGCCGGCGAACGCATCCGCTTCCTGGCACCCAATGGCGACGGCATGCTGTCCGAGATCGCCGAGCACCGGCCGGGCGAGTACACCTCGCTGCGCCACCTCGGCGTGCTGTCCAACGGCGAGGAGGACACCAGCGGCGACGCCGCCGAAGCCTGGGCCGGCGCGCTGGAGAACTACCGCTTCGTGCCCACGCCCGAAGGCACGCGCGTCGAGATCGAGCAGGACGTCACCCCGGCCTACGAGGCCTACCTGGCCGCCGCCTGGCCGAAGGCGCTGCAGCGGCTGAAGGCGCTGTGCGAGCGCGGCGCACCGGGCTGAAGGCGTGCGCGCTGGGCCGACAATGGCCGCCCCACACACCCGCCCGCGACGATGTCCCGCCCCGTCACGACTCTCTTCATGCTGTCCTCGGTGGACGGCAAGATCTCCACCGGCGACGTCGACACGCGCGACTTCGACCGCGACCTGCCGGCGCTGCCCGGCGTCGGCGAGGGCCTGGCGCAGTACTACGAGCTGGAGCGTTGCACCGACCTGTTCGCGCTGAACAGCGGCCGCGTGATGGCCAAGATCGGCGTCAACGAGGCCGGCCCCGCCGCGGTGCGGCTGCCGGTCAGCTTCGTCATCGCCGACGACCACCACCTGACGCTGGCCGGCGTCGACCACCTGCTCGGACGCTGCCGCCGGCTGTTCCTGGCGACCGCCAACCCCGCACACCCGGTGTTTGCCCGCCAGGGCGCCGAAGGGCTGGAGATCCTGCCGTTCGACGGCCGCATCGACTTCGGCGAGCTGCTGCGCACGCTGAAGGCGCAGCACGGCGTCGAGCGCCTGACGATCCAGACCGGCGGCACGCTGAACGCGCTGCTGCTGCGCCAGGGCCTGGTCGACCGCGTGTCGCTGGTGCTCGCCCCGGCGCTGGTGGGCGGCGCGACGACGCCGACGCTGGTCGACGGCCCGCCGCTGCGCGACGCCGCCGAACTGCGCCAGGTGAAGGCCCTGGTGCTCGACGAGGTGCGCCGGCTGCAGCACTCGTGGCTGCTGCTGAACTACCAAGTGCTCAACGGCGAAGGCGCTCCCTAGCGCGGCGGCGGCAGTTCCTCGCCCAGCGCGCGCCGCCACAGCCAGGCCAGGCCCAGGCGCACGTCGAGGCGGGCGCTGCGCTGCTCGGGCGTGGCCAGCGGCCGAACCGGGCTGTGCCGTTCGGCGACGGCGAACGTGAACACGTAGGCCGGCTCCTGGCCCATGCGCAGGTCGGTGACGAAGAGCTCGTCGCCGTCGGCGTGCAGCTTGTAGAAGCCCTTGCTGAACGCGGCGACGAGGCGCACGCCGGGGATGTCCTGCAGCGCCGGGGCGAGCGCGGTGCCTCGGTCGAAGCGGTCGAAACGCATCGTCGGCGTCTCGTCGAGCAGCGAGTGAAAGCCCTCGTGGTAGTGCGCCCCGTCGATCGCGACGACGCGCCAGAGCACGGTGTTGAAGGCCGTCGGCGTGACCAGCACCTGCCCGGCGGTGATGCCCTGCGCCGCCAGCGACGCGCGCGCCACGCGCTCGACCTGGGCCTGCGCCACCGCGCTCCAGCCCAGGTAGGCGCAGCCCAGCAGCAGCCCGGCGGCGTTGGCGCGCAGCCCGCGGGCGCTGCCGCGCGACGCCAGCGCCCAGCCGGCGCCGGCCAGAAGCGGCAGCGTGAACAGCGGGTCGATGATGAAGATGCTGCCGACGGCGTACGGCCAGTCACTGAACGGCAGCGCCAGCCGCGTGCCGTAGACCGTCATCGTGTCCAGCAGAGGGTGGGTGACGAGCGCCAGCCAGAGCGCCAGCCACCAGCGCCGCCACAGTGCCGTTTCGCCATGCAGCCGCGCCACGGCGGCGGCCAGCGGCAGCGACAGCAGCGTCAGCCAGAACAGCGAGTGCGTGGCGCCGCGGTGCAGCACCATGTTGCGGATGGCGTCGCCGTGGTCGACCAGCACGTCCAGGTCGGGCAGCGTGCCGGCCACCGCGCCCCATGCCGCGGCCTTCCAGACCGCGCTGCGCCGGCCCATCACCGCCACGCTGACGGCGGCGCCCAGCGCCAGTTGCGAAACGGAGTCCATGGCCGATTCTGGCGGTGGCGGCCTTGTGCCCTGGGCCGCTCCGGGGTTGGCCGGCCCTGGCGCCAGGCCACGCGGGTGGCCTGGCGCCGGGTTCGGCCGCGACCGGCCCGCGCCGGCGCCTGCGGATGGCAGGCGCGGCGGGCCGGCTCACGCCCCGGCTCGTGACCGGGGCGTGCACGCGGGCGCGGGGTGAGGGCGCGCCGCGTGACGTCGTGAAAGGCGACGCGGGAGCTCTGGGCCTGTTCAGCCCGCCGCCCCCAGCCGCGCCGCCGCGCTGAGCACCGCCAGCACGCCGGCGGTGGCGATGTCGGCGTGGCGCCCGGCGCCGAAACGCGTGCCGGCCACGCCCGGCGCGGCGGCCTCGACCAGCGCCCAGGCTGGGGCGTCGGAGCCGCCGCCGATCGAACGCTCCTCGAAGTGCACGATCTCCAGCGCGATGCCGAAGGCGCTGCGCAGCGCCTGCGCCGCCGCGTCCACCGGGCCGGCGCCGCGGCCGACGAGGCGGCGCGCCGTGCCGTCGGCGCCGGTGACGTCCAGCGTGATCTCCACGCCGCCCGGCACCGCCACCAGCGTGTGGCCGTGCCAGGCCAGCGCGCCGCCGGCGGCCGTCGGCGCCAGGTAGGCGGCGTCGAACAGCTGCCACAGCGTGTCGGCGTCGACCTCGGCTTCGGCGGCGTCGGCGTGCGCCTGCACGACGCTGCTGAACTCCACCTGCATCCGGCGCGGCATCGCCAGGCCGTGGTGGCGCTCCATCAGCCAGGCGATGCCGCCCTTGCCCGACTGGCTGTTCACGCGGATCAGGCCGTCGTAGGTCCGGCCCAGGTCTTGCGGGTCCACCGGCAGGTAGGGCACTTGCCACAGGCCGCCCGGCTCCTGCGCCGCCATGCCCTTGCGGATGGCGTCCTGGTGCGAGCCCGAGAAGGCCGTGAAGACGAGGTCGCCGGCGTACGGGTGGCGCGGGTGCAGCGGCAGGCCGGTGCAGGCCTCGACCTCGCGCGCGACGTGGCCGATGTCCGAGAAGTCCAGCCCCGGCGCCACGCCCAGCGCGTAGAGGTTCAGCGCCAGCGTCACCAGGTCGACGTTGCCGCTGCGCTCGCCGTTGCCGAACAGCGTGCCTTCGACACGCTGCGCGCCGGCCAGCAGCGCGAGTTCGGCGCAGGCCACGCCGGTGCCGCGGTCGTTGTGCGGGTGGATCGACAGCACGACGTGCTGGCGGCGCGGCAGGCGCCGGTGCATCCACTCGATCTGGTCGGCGAAGACGTTGGGCGTGGCCACTTCCACCGTCGTCGGCAGGTTCAGGATCACCGGGCGGCCGGGGCCGGCGTCCCAGGCTTCCAGCGCCGCGGTGCAGGCGGCCAGCGACACCTCGGGCTCGGTCATGCAGAAGGTCTCGGGCGAGTACTGCAGCACCCATTCGGTCTCGGGCGCGGCGTCGGTCAGCGTGCGCAGCAGGCGCACGTGGCGGTCGACGAAGGCCAGCACCTCGTCCACGCCCATGCCGAAGACGACGCGGCGCCACAGCGGCGCGGTGGCGTTGTAGAGGTGCACGATGGCGCGGCGCGCGCCGCGCAGCGACTCGACGGTGCGCACCAGCAGGTCTTCACGCGCCTGGGTCATCACCATCGGCGTCACGTCGGCGGGCAGGCGCTGCTCGTCGATCAGGCGGCGCACGAAGGCATGGTCGGTGGCCGACGCGGCCGGGAAGCCGACCTCGATCTCCTTGAAGCCGACGCCGACCAGCAGCTCGAACAGGCGCAGCTTGCGCTCGGCGTTCATCGGCTCGAACAGCGCCTGGTTGCCGTCGCGCAGGTCGGTGGACAGCCAGACGGGCGCCTGGACGAGCGTCTGCGACGGCCAGCGGCGGCTGTCCATCACGGGGGCGGGATAGGGGCGGTACTTGGTCTCGGGGGCTTGCAGCATCGGGGCCTCGAAGCGGTGCGCCGCGCGGCCCTCGAGCGGGCGGCGTGCGGACGCGGGTCTACGGACGACAGGGCGGGGGGAACGTGCTGCGGATGCCGGCGAACGGCACGACGCTCCCCTGCGGTGCCCTGGCGGGTGCCGCTTCGAGGCCGGGATCTGGGGGAGTGTCTAGCGACCCGCGAACGGGGTCGTGTCAGCCGCGCGCACGTGCGGATCCCGGCCCAGCGTCAGGCATAGGCGTAGGGAGTGCGGGAGGCGGGCGGGCATGGGGGGATTATGGGGCCGCGGCCGTGCTGCGCCTCAACCCTCTGCGGGCTTCAGCTCGACCGGCCGGCGCACTTCCTGCGTCTGGCCGCGGTCGTCGACCCAGCTCAGCACCAGCTCGCCGCCGTGGCGCGCGGCGAAGGTGAACTCGATGTAGGGGTTTTGGGCGACGGCGATGCCGGGTTCCCAGACGAGCAGCAGCGTCGGCCCCAGGCGCGCCTCGAAGCGGCGCACGATGTCGCGTGGCCGCAGCCGGCCCTCGGGGTCGGCGCGCAGGCCGCTTTCCATCACGTGCTCGACCTGGGCGCGCACGCGCACGATTTCGCCGGGTGCGGGGCGCGGGTTGCTGATCCAGATGCGGGGCGGTGCGGTCATGTCAGTTGCCTCACATGCCGCAGCCGCTGGAGCCGACCTCGACCGCCTGGCGTGCGGCCAGCACCTGGCCGTCGCTCATGCGCGCCAGCGCGTGCACGGTCTGGCTCTGGCTCAGGCGGATGCGAAACGCCGCCTCGGCGGTGCCGGTGGCCGGCGTGAAGCGAAAGCGGCAGGCCAGCGGCGCCGGGTTCAGGTCGCCGAGCACGACGATCTCCTCGCAATACAGCTGCTCGGAGATCGGGCGCGTCACGCGCACCTTGACCGGCACCGCGGCCGGGTTGTCGCCCAGCGCCGGCACGTCGAGCAGCAGGCCCTCCTCGACGACGGTGGCGCCGCCGATGAAGCTCTCGATGGCCTGGCGGAAACCCGCCGGGTCGGGTGCCAGCAGCCCGGCCGGCGCGGCGCCCGCAGCCGCCGTGGCGGCCGCCGGCAGCGCCAGCGCGCCGCCCAGCGAAGCCCCGCGGATGACGAAGTCACGACGTTTCATCGTGCCGCTCAGATCGCCAGGAAGTCCTGGAACCGCTGCCGGATCCAGTCGAAGTCCTCCTTGACGATCTCCTGGTTGCGCACGTCCATGTCGATCTGCGTCTGGATGACCTTGCCGGTGGCGTCGACCTCGTACTCGAACTTCACCGAGATCTCCTCCTGCGGATCGGCGTTGACCATCATGTAGCAGAGGTTGTCGGGCAGGCGCGCGACGACCGGCTTGCCGGCGACACGCTCGGCGATGTTCTGCGCGACGATGCGGCCGACGTAGTTGGCGACGTGGCCGCTCTTCGGGTAGTGGCCGAACTGGTCGGAGATCGGGCCCATCAGGTCGCCGACGAAGTAGACGCGGTCGTCGCTGCGCGCGTGGAACAGGCGCGGGTGCATGTCGGCCCAGCCGGTGGGCTTGCCGGCCGCGTCCTGGCCGATCAGGCCGGCGTTCCACACCATGTCGGCGGCCTGGTGCGGCGGCATCAGGATCGCGTCGTCGAAGCGGAACTCGCCGGCCGCGGTCTTGATGCGCTTGTTGAACGGGTCCACCTCCTGCACCTTGGCGTTGGGCACGTGGGTGATGATGTCCGGGTACAGCTCCTCGAAGGCGGCCTTGTAGCCCATGCCGATCGGCGCGATGCGCGGCTTCGGGTCGAGGATGACGATCTTGCCGGGGATCTTGTGCTTCTTGATGTGCCAGGCGATCAGGCAGGCGCGTTCGTACGGCGACGGCGGGCAGCGGTGCGGCGGCGGCGGCAGCGTCATCACCAGCGTGCCGCCCTTGAACTCCTGCACCTTGCGCTTGAGCGCGAACATCTCGGCGTTCGGGATGTAGGCCGACGGGAAGTGCGTGCGCGTGTGCTCGATGGCGCGGCGGTCGTTGCCGTACCAGGCCTCGTAGTCGTTGCGGATGCCGCCCGACAGGATCAGGAAGTCGTACTCGACCTGGCCGTGCGCCGTCAGCACGCGGCGGCGGTCGCGGTCGACGCCTGTGACCTCGGTCTGCAGCAGCTTGTAGCCGTAGGCGTTGGCCGGCTTGAGCATGTCGTGGTTGACGAAGTCGGTGCCGACGATGTCGATCAGCCACTTGTTGCTCATCGGCCCGGACCAGAAGGTCGGGTTGCGCTCCAGCAGCACGACGTCGGAGGTCGGGATCAGCTCGCGCAGGTAGCGCGCGGCGGTCAGCCCGCCCCAGCCGCCGCCGCAGATGACGATGCGCGGCTTGGCGCCTTCGCGCGGGATGATCGTCGACTGCGGCGTGATGATCATCGGCGCGGCCTGCGCCAGGCCCGGCACCGCGGCCATGCCGGCCAGCGCGGCGGCCGGCGGCGTGATCAGGAAGTTGCGTCGTTTCATGCGGGTCTCCTCTGCGGGGTTCGGTGGTGGTCCGGCGGTGTGTTCAGGCGCCCCAGATGTCGGTGCTGATGGCCTCGTACCAGGCGGCGCCGTGGTGCGCTTCGGCGGCGCGGAAGGTGGGGCCGGCGTCCAGCGGGCTGACGCCGCCGGCATCGGCCACCTCGACGATGCGGCCGCCTTCGGCGCGGTAGACGCCGGCGACCGAGATGCCGTAGTCCGGCCCGACGAGGCTGTAGCAGGTGTTGACGTAGGCCGCCGGCGGCGGCGTGCGGCCGGCGAAGTCGGCGGCGATCGCCGCCGCCGCCATCTTGCCCTGCATGTTGGCGGCGAAACCGGACTTCGGCATCGGTGCGGCGATCGTCGCGTCGCCGACGACGTAGACACCGGCCACGCGCCGGCTCTCGAAGCTCTCGGCCTTCACCGGCACCCAGCCGCTGGCGTCGGTGACGCCGGCACGTTCGGCGATGCGCCCGGCCTTCTGCGGCGGGATGACGTTCAGCACCGCGGCCTTGACGACGCGGCCGAAGCTCGTCTCGACACTCAGCGCCTTGGCGTCGACACGCATCACCTGGCCGTCGTCGGACTGGCCGACCCACTCGATCATCGAGCCGTACAACGCCTTCCAGCCCTGCTGGAACAGCGCCTTCTTCGAGAAGTTGTCCTTGGCGTCGAGCAGCAGGATCTTGGCGCGCGGCTTGTGCTGCCTGAAGTAGTGCGCCACCAGCGCCGCACGTTCGTAAGGCCCCGGCGGGCAGCGGAACGGGTTGTCGGGGATGGCCATCACGAAGACGCCGCCGTCGTCCATCGCCTGCAGCTGGCGGCGCAGCAGCTGCGTCTGCGGCCCGGCCTTCCAGGCGTGCGGCGCCCGCTCGGTGGCGGCTTCGTCGTAGCCGTCGAGCGCGCCCCAGCGCATCTCGACGCCGGGCGACAGCACGAGACGGTCCCAGGCCAGGCGCTGCCCGGTGGACAGCGTCAGCGTGCGCGCCGTGGTGTCGACGTCGTCGGCCAGCGCCTGCACGACTTCGATGCCGGCGGCGCGCAGGCCGTCGTAGCCGTGGCCCAGGCTCTCCCAGTCGCGCAGCCCGGCGAGGTAGTGGTTGCTGAACGGGCAGGTAACGAAGCGGCTCGCCGGCTCGACCAGCGTCACCTGGACCTTGGGCGCCAGGCGCTTGAGCTGGCGCGCCGCAGTGGCGCCACCGAAGCCGCCGCCGACGACGACGACCCGCGCCGACGCGCCTTGCGCCCGCACGAAGGCCGGCATCGCCAGCGCGGCGCCGGCGGCGGCGGCCTGGCCCAGCAGGCCGCGACGCGACAGCGGCCTCATCGTGCCGTCCCCTGGGCGAACCAGCGTGCCAGCGCGGCGATCTCGTCGTCGCCGAGCGCCCGCATCAGGCGCGGCATCACCGTGGCGTCGGGCACCTGGCCGGCACGGAAGGCCGTGAGGCGCTGGCGCAGTTGCGCTTCGGTGAGTCCCTGCAAGCTGGGAATGCTGGCCGGCGAGGACGTCGCCGGGCCGGGGCGGTGGCAGTTGCCGCAGGCACCGGCCAGCATCGACACGTCGGGCGACGCTGCGCCGCCGGCCAGTGCGGCACCGGTGGCGACGAGGGAGGTGCATGCCAGGGCCAGGCGAGCCCGGCGGGCAGAAACAACGAGGAGCGGCATGCGGGCTCGCGGGGACGACAGGCTCGGCATTTTGACAGCAGGATCCTGGCGCGCTCGGCCTGGATTCGCCGCCCCTGCCCCGGGGACGTGCGTTCGAGGCGGGACGAGACTGACGCCATCCGGGCACTGCCTGGATCGTGCCGGCCGCCTTCCGGTGGATCATCGGCGCCTCGCCGGGCTCCGCCCGGGGCATCCGATCTGGTCAGGAGAGTCGCATGGCGTGGGTTCTGCTCGTCGTCGCAGGTCTGTTCGAGGTGGCCTGGGCCATCGGGCTGAAGTACACCGAGGGTTTCACGCGGCCGCTGCCCAGCGTGCTCACGCTGGCGGCGATGACGGTCAGCGTGCTGCTGCTGGGCGTGGCGATGAAGTCGCTGCCGGTGGGCACGTCCTACGCGGTCTGGGTCGGCGTCGGCGCGGTCGGCACGGCGCTGCTGGGCATCGTGCTCTTCGGCGAGCCGGCCAGCGCCGGGCGGCTGGCCAGCCTGGGACTCATCGTCGCCGGCATCGTCGGGCTCAAGCTCGCCAGCCCGGCCTGAACGGCGGCGCACGGAGTGCGCCTGAATCGTCATCGCTTGACGTATCCACCCCCGGCGCCCATTCCGCGCCGGCCTCGGACAGGTTATATATCGGGGCTGCCGGAATGCGGGTTTACGTGGGCCCGCAACTTGATCCCGGTTCGCCCGCAGGCAGACAGGAGTGTCGTCATGCCGCGAGTCAGTCCCGAGATGGGCGCCCTTCCCAGCAGGCGATCAGCGCGATTCGAGTTCCGCCCCTTCGCGGGGGCGGGTCTGCTGGTTCCTGTCCGAAAGACTTCCGATGCCCATCTCCTCGCCGCTCACCCTGGTCGTGAACTGCGGCTCCTCGTCCCTGAAGTTCGCGCTCTACGACCCGCGCGAACCCGAAGCCCTGCTCGGCGGCCTGGCCGAGTGCCTGGACTCGCCTGACGCGCGCATCCGTTTCGACGCCGACGGCGAACGCACCGTCACGCCGCTGGCCGGCGGCGGCCACCGCGAGGCGCTGGATGCGCTGCTCGCCTTCCTGGCCGCTCGCGGCCTGCTCGAACGTGTGGCCGCCGTCGGCCACCGCGTCGTGCACGGCGGCGAACGTTTCACGCAGTCGGCCGAGGTCAGCGCCGAAGTGCTGGCCGACATCGAGGCCTGCGCCGAGCTGGCGCCGCTGCACAACCCGGCCAACCTGATCGGCATCCGCGCGGCGATGGCCGCGCTGCCGGCGGCGCGCCAGGTGGCGGTGTTCGACACCGCCTTCCACCAGACGATGGCGCCCGAGGCCTACCTCTACGCGCTGCCGCAGCAGTACCGCCGCGACTACGGCGTGCGCCGCTACGGCTTCCACGGCACCTCGCACCGCTGCGTGTCGCAGCGCGCCATCGAGCGCCTGGAGCTCGACCCGACCGACAACGCGCTCGTCGTGCTGCACCTGGGCAACGGCGCCTCGGCCACCGCGGTGCGCAACGGCCGCAGCGTCGACACCTCGATGGGGCTGACGCCGGTCGAGGGCCTCGTCATGGGCACGCGCTGCGGCGACGTCGACGCCGGCGCGCTGCTGTACATCGCCCGCCGCGCCGGGCTCGACCTCGACGCCGTCGACACGATGATCAACAAGAAGAGCGGCCTGCTGGGCCTGTCCGAGCTGTCCAACGACTGCCGCACGCTGGAGCAGGCCGCGGCCGCCGGCCACGAGGGCGCGCAGATCGCGCTGGACGTGTTCTGCTACCGCATCGCGCGCACCGTCGGCGCGCTGGCCGCGTCGCTGCCGCGCCTGGACGCGCTGGTCTTCACCGGCGGCATCGGCGAGAACTCGGCCCACGTGCGCGCCAAGGTGCTCGAGCGCCTGGCGATCTTCGGCCTGGACCTCGACCCCGAACGCAACGACGTCACGCGCGGCGGCGCCTGCGCCGTCATCAGCCGCTCGCACCGGCCGGCGGCGATCGTCGTGCCCACCGACGAGGAGGGCACGATCGCGCGCGACACGGCGGCCATCGCCTTCGGCCTGTCGGCCTCGGCCGCGGAGGTGGCGTGATGCAGAGCCCCCGCCATACCCGCCTGGTCTATGTCGTGCCGACCGCCCCGGGCGTCGGCGTGTCCTCGGTCGCGCTCGGTTTCGTGCGCGCGCTGCAGGCCGCCGGCGTGCGCGCCGGCTTCGTCAAGCCGATCGCCGACCCCGGCGTCGGCCGTGACGGCGAGGACCGTTCGGTCGGCTTCGCGCGCCGCCTGTTCGGCCTGGACACGCCGGCCGCGCTGCCGATGGACACCGCCGAGGCGATGACACGCTCCGGCGAACTCGACACCCTGCTCGAGGACGTCGTCGCGCTGGTGCACGCCGTGGCCGAGACGGCCGACGTCGTCGTCGTCGAAGGCGCGACGCTGGACGACGGCCACCCGCTCGTCGCCGACCTGGACCTGGCCGTCGCCAAGGCGCTGCGCGCCGAGATCGTGCCGGTGGTGCCGGGCAGCGTCGACGGCGGCCCGACGCTGGCCGACCGCATCGCCGACGTCACCCACCGCTTCGGCCGCGACGGCGCGGCGCCGATGGGCGTCGTCGTCTCGCGCGCCCCGGCCGGGCTGGACGAGGTGCCCGACACCGCGGCGCCGGTGCTCGGCGTCGTGCCCGACGAGCCGTCGCTGGCCGCGCCGCGCATGGCCGACGTCGTCGAGGAGCTGGGCTTCGAGATCGTCGAGGCCGGCGACCTGGCCGGCGCGCGGCTGCAGAACGTCGTCGTCGCGGCGCGCAGCCCCGAGCACCTGGTCGTGCGCCTGGGCCCGGGCACGCTGGTCGTCACGCCGGGCGACCGCGCCGACGTCGTGCTGACCACCAGCTTCGCCAAGGCCACCGGCATGCCGATCGCCGGCGTGCTGCTGACCTGCGGCGAGCAGCTCGCGCCCGAGCTGAAGAGCTTCCTCGAGCCGCGCCGTGCCGGCCTGAACATCCTGCGCACCGAGCTGCAGACCTTCGAGGCCGCCACCCGCCTGGCCAGCCTCGACCGCCGCGTGCGCCCCGACGACCTGGAGCGCATGGAGCGCCTGGTCGAGCACGCCGCCGACCACCTCGACGTCTCGGTGCTGGCCGTGGCCGCGGCGGTGCCGCGCTCGGCGACGATGACGCCGCCGATGTTCCGCCACGCGCTGATCCGCGAGGCGCGTGCGGCGCACAAGCGCATCGTGCTGCCCGAGGGCGACGAGCCGCGCACGCTGGCCGCCGCGGCGATCTGCGCGCGCAAGGGCATCGCGCGCTGCGTGCTGCTGGGCGCGCCCGACGCGGTGCGCGCCGCGGCCACGCTGCACGGCATCGAGCTGCCCGACACGGTCGAGATCCTCGACCCGGACGTGGTGCGCGAGCGTTACGTCGCGCCGATGGTCGAGCTGCGCAAGTCCAAGGGCCTGACCCCGGGCCAGGCGGCGATGCAGCTGGAGGACACCGTCGTGCTCGGCACGATGATGCTGGCCACCGGCGACGTCGACGGCCTCGTCTCGGGTGCGGTGCACACGACGGCGAGCACGGTGCGCCCGGCGCTGCAGCTGATCAAGACCGCGCCGGGTTCGTCGATCGTCTCGTCGGTGTTCTTCATGCTGATGCCCGACCAGGTGCTGGTCTACGGCGACTGCGCGATCAACCCCGACCCGAGCGCCGAGGAGCTGGCCGAGATCGCGATGCAGTCGGCCGACAGCGCCGCCGCCTTCGGCATCGAGCCGCGTGTGGCGATGATCTCGTACTCGACGGGGTCCTCGGGCACCGGCGCCGACGTCGACAAGGTCCGCGAGGCGACGCGCATCGTGCGCGAGCGCCGCCCGCAGCTGGCCATCGACGGCCCGATGCAGTACGACGCCGCCTCGGTGGAGAGCGTGGGCCGCCAGAAGGCCCCGAACTCGCCGGTGGCCGGCCGCGCCAACGTGTTCGTGTTCCCGGACCTCAACACCGGCAACACGACCTACAAGGCGGTGCAGCGCTCGGCCGGCGTGGTCTCGGTCGGCCCGATGCTGCAGGGCCTGCGCAAGCCGGTGAACGACCTGTCGCGCGGCGCGCTCGTCGACGACATCGTCTACACGATCGCGCTGACCGCGATCCAGGCCGTGACGGCCTGATCGCGCGCGCTGGCCGGCATCAGCCGGCCAGCCGCCGCAACACGTCCAGCAGCACGTTCGCACCCTGCGCGAGCTGTTCGGCCGGCGTGTGTTCACGCGGGTTGTGGCTCAGGCCGCCGGCGCTGGGCACGAAGATCATCGCCGCCGGGCCGATGCGCGCCATCATCTGCGCGTCGTGGCCGGCGCCCGACGTCATGCGGCGCACGCCGTAACCACGCGCCGCGGCGGCGGCTTCGATCGTGCGCACCAGGCGGGCGTCGAAGACCACTGGCTCGAAACGCGCCAGCCTTCGGGACGACACCGTCAGGCCGCGTTCGGTGGCCAGGCCTTCGAGGAAGGTTGCCAGTTCAGCTTCGGCCTGCTGCAGCGTCGTTTCGTCGGTGTGGCGCAGGTCCACCGTCAGCGTCGCGCGTGCCGGAATCACGTTGATCAGGTCCGGGTGCAGGCGCAGCCGGCCGACGGTGGCGACCTGGGGCTCGCCGAAACGCAGCGCCAGCTCACGCACGAAGACCACGATCTCGGCCGCCGCGGCGCCGGCGTCGCGGCGCAGCCGCATCGGCGTCGTGCCGGCGTGGTTGGACTGGCCCTCGACGGTGATCTCCTGCCAGGAGATGCCCTGCAGGTCGGCGACGGCGCCGATGGCCACGCCTTCGGCTTCCAGCACCGGCCCCTGCTCGATGTGCAGCTCGACGAAGGCGTGCGGGCGGATCGTGCCGACATCGAGATCGCCGGCGTAGCCGATGCGCGCGAGCTCGTCGCCCAGGCGTGTGCCGTCGATGCCGACGGTGTCCAGCGCGTCGGGCAGCGCCAGGCCGCCGGCGTGCACCAGCGAACCCAGCATGTCGGGCTGGTAGCGCACGCCTTCTTCGTTGGTGAACGCGGCGACGACGATGGGCCGGCGCGTCGTGATGCCCAGCTCGTCGAGCCGGCGCACGGCTTCCAGCGCCGCCATCACGCCGTAGACACCGTCGTAACGCCCGCCGGTGGCCACCGTGTCGAGGTGCGAGCCGGTCATCACCGGCGCCGCGCCCGGATCGCGGCCGGCGCGCGTGCCGAAGACGTTGCCGATGCGGTCGACCTGCACCACGAGCCCCAGCTCGTGCATCCAGGCGACGAGGCGGTCGCGGCCGTCGCGGTCGGCGTCGCTCAGCGCCAGGCGGCAGACGCCGCCGTTGGGTGTGGCGCCGATCTCGGCGTGTTCGGCCAGCCGCGCCACGAGACGGTCGGCGGCGATGCCGTCCCGCGCCAGGCGCTGCTGCTGCGCGCCGAGCACCTCGTTGGCATCGCGGCCGACGAGCCCGGCGTAGACACCCGGCGCGGTCGCACCTTCGCTGTTGATCAGCAGCACACGGGCGTGGCGGTCCAGCCCCAGCCGCTCACGCGCCGCCGGGTCGGCGCACAGCGCCTGCAGCGCCGCCAGCCCGGCGACCCCCGATTCGCCGCCGACCAGCGGCAGGTCGCCGTGTGCGCCGTCGGCCAGTTCGCGCATCGCCTGCGCGGCGGCCTCGTCGGGCACGGTCATGAAGGTGTCGACCGCCGGCGCGAGGAAACGCCAGGCCAGCGGCGACGGTTCGCCGCAAGCCAGCCCGGCCATCAGCGAGTCGGTGCTGCCGCTGGCGCGCACCGCGCGGCCGGCGAGCGCGCTCTGCAGCAGGCAGTCGGCCTGCTCGGGCTCGACGACGATGAACCGCGGCCGCGCCGCACCGGCGGCTTGCCACAGCCGGCTGACGATGCCCGCGGCCAGCCCGCCGACGCCGCCTTGCAGCAAGACGTGGGTGTAGGGTGTGTCGACCAGCTCCAGCACCTCGTCGGCGATGACGGCGTAGCCCTGCATCACGTCGCGCGGCACGGCTTCGTAGCCTTCGTACGAGGTGTCGGAGACGACCTCCCAGCCGTTGGCCGCGGCCAGGCGCGCGGCTTCGACGACCGAATCGTCGTAGTCGCCGGCGATGCGCACGATCTCGGCGCCGAAGGCGGCGATCGCGTCTTCACGCTCGCGGCTCACCTGGGCGTGCAGCACGATGACGCAGCGGCAGCCCAGGCTCTGCGCCGCGGCGGCGAGTGCACGGCCGTGGTTGCCGTCGGTCGCGGCGATGACGGTGAAACCGGCTAGCGCGGCGGCGTGGTGGCCAGCGAAGAGATCGACGGCATTCCAGCCGGCGCCGTCGAAGCGGCGCTGCACCAGGCGCAGCAGCGCATACGGCGCACCCAGCGCCTTGAAGCTGGCCAGCGGCGAACGCCGGCTCTCGTCCTTCAGGTCGACGGCGGCCAGGCCCAGCGCCGTGGCGCGGCCGGGCAGGGACCACAGCGGCGTCGGCTGGCGCGCCAGCAGCGGCCAGTGGGCCAGCGCCTCGCGGGCGTCGCGGGCGGCGTCGGCGTTCAGCAGCGCCGCGAGTTCGGCGTCGTAAGGGCGGCGCGTGGCCTGCGGGTTGTGGACGATCACGGGCGGGTCTCGGAGGCGTGGGCGGGCAGGCGCAGGCGCACGAGTTCGGCGAACCAGCGTGCGCCGACGGGCAGCAGCGCGTCGTTGAAGTCGTAGCCGGCGTTGTGCAGCGGTGTCGCGCCGGGTTCGCTGCCGGCGCCGTTGCCGAGGAAGACGAAGGCGCCGGGGCGGTGCAGCAGGAAACGGCCGAAGTCCTCGGACGCCATCACCGGCGGCGTGTCGCCGTCGATCTGTGCGGCCGCGACGACGCGGCGCGCGGCTTGCAGCGCCGCGGCCACCGGCGCGGCGTGGTTGATCGTCGGCGCGAACTCGTGCGTGTACTCGACCTCGTAGCGTGCGCCGTGGGCCTGCGCGATGCCGTCGGCCAGCTCGCGGATGCGGCGCTCCAGCAGCGCCTGGACCTCCGGCGCGTAGCTGCGCGTGTCGCCTTGGATCACCACCTCGGACGGCACCGCGTTGCGGATGCCGTCGGTGTGGAACTCGGTGCACGACAGCACCGCCGGCTGCTGCGGGTCGACCGAACGTGCGACGACGGTCTGCAGCGCCAGCACGATCTCGGCGCCGACGACCAGCGGGTCGACCAGCTGGTGCGGCCGCGCCGCGTGGCCGCCGCGGCCGTGCACGCGGATGACGAAGTTGTCCTCGCTGGCCATCAGGCCGCCGACGCGTGTGGCGATCTGCCCGGCCGGCAGCCCCGGCATGTTGTGCACGCCGTAGATCTCGTCGAACGGAAAGCGCTCCAGCAGCCCGTCGGCCAGCATCGCCGCGGCGCCGCGGCCGTGTTCCTCGGCCGGCTGGAAGACGAAACGCACCGTGCCGTCGAAGCCGCCGCCTTCGGCCAGCAGCTGCGCCGCCGCCAGCAGCATCGCCATGTGGCCGTCGTGGCCGCAGGCGTGCATGCGGCCGGCGTGTTGCGACGCGTAGTCACGGCCCGGCGCGTGCTCGGTGATCGCCAGCGCGTCCATGTCGGCGCGCAGCGCGACGATGCCCGGCCCGTGGCCGCGGCGCAGCGTGCCGACGACGCCGGTGCCGCCGATGCCGCGTTCGACCTCGAGGCCCAGCAGCGAGAGCACCTGCGCGACACGTTCGGCGCTGCGGTGTTCGTCGAAGCCGGTCTCGGGGAAACGGTGGAAGTCGTGGCGCCAGCGGCGCCAGGTGGTTTCGGCGTCGGGGGCGGGTGTGGCGAGGTCCATCGGCGTGCGGCGGCGTGGGCGGGCCTCCATTGTTGGGGCCGCTGCACGAGACCGGCGCTCGCTGATCGGCCGCCGCGTGATCGAAACGTCCCGTGTTGCGGCGCCGTGGCGCGCCGCTGTCTCAGTCCTCGCTCGGCACCAGCCCGGCGAGCAGGGCTGCCGCGGCCTCGAACTCCAGGTTCTGCACCTCGCGCTCGAGGGCGCTGAAACCCGTGTCACCCAGGGCCGCAGACAGCGTGCCGGCCAGCGACTCGACCCGTTCGACCGCGCTCAGGTCACCCTGGGCCAGCAGTGCCAGCAGCTCGGCCAGTTCGCCGGCCTGCAGCGGCCGCGCGCTCGCTGCGCGTGCCGGCACGGCGTCGATGAAGGCGGCGGCCGCGGCGCGCAGCCGGGCGGCCTCGCCGGCCACGGCGTCGATCAGCGCCTCGAGTTCGGCCGGCGGCAGGCTGCCGGCGGGGGGCTGATCCGCCTCCTCGGCGTCCACCAGCCGGCGGCAGGCGTGTTCGGCGCTCGAGGCGGCGCGTTGCAGCGCTTCCGCACCGATCGTGCCGGCCAGGCCCTTCAGGTCGTGCAGCCGGGCCCGGGCGGTGGTCGGGTCGCGGGCGATCTGGCTCAGGACGTCGGCGTGTTCGACGATGCGCTTCAGCATCGTGCGCAGCAGCCCGGTGTCGCCACGCAGCCGGCGGCAGGCTGCCGCGGCGTCGACGCCGTCGATGCTCGGCCAGTCCGGCGGCAGCGGCACCAGCGCCGCCGGCGCCGCGGGTGGTGCTGACGTCGTGCCCCAGACGACGCGGCGCAGCGCCGCGACCAGCGCCGGCGGGTCGAAGGGTTTGCCGATGACTTCGTTCATGCCGGCGGCGCGGGCTCGCGCCTGCTCGCTGCGCGAGACGCCGGCGGTCAGGCCGACGATGGGCAGCGTGTCCAGGCCGAGCACGCCGCGGATGCGCCGCGTGGCGTCTAGGCCGTCGAGCACCGGCATCTGCACGTCCATCAGCACGATGTCGAAGTCGGCCGGGCCGGCCTCCAGCCGCTCGACGGCCTGCAGCCCGTTGCCGGCGAGCTGCACGCGGGCGCCTTCGCCTTCGAGCAGGCGGCGCGCGACGTCCTGGTTGACGCTGCTGTCGTCGACGACCAGCACGCGCAGGCCCTCCAGGCCGCTGCCCGCAACGTCGGACTCCTCGGCCGGGGCTTCCATCGAGTCGACGACCGGCAGGTCCAGCACGACGCCGAAGCGGCTGCCGCGGCCGGGCTCGCTGTCCAGCGTCAGCGTGCCGTCCATCAGCGCGACCAGCTGGCGCACGATCGACAAGCCCAGCCCGGTGCCGCCGAAGCGCCGCGTCGTCGACGCGTCGGCCTGCACGAAGGGCTCGAACAGCCCCGCCTGCGCCGCCTGCGGGATGCCGATCCCGGTGTCCTCGACCGCGAACTCGACCTGCAGCCGCCCGGGCGCCGACAGCCGGTGCCGCAGCAGCAGGCGCACGCTGCCGCGTTCGGTGAACTTGATCGCGTTGCCGACGAGGTTGATCAGCACCTGCCGCAGCCGCGTGCTGTCGCCCTCGACGCCGGGGGGCAGCGGGCCGCCGGTGTCGACGACGAACTCGATGCCCTTCTGCTGGGCCTGCAGGCCCATCAGCGCGGCGACGTCGCGCACCAGCCGGCCGAGATCGAACGGCACACGCTCCAGCGCCATCTCGCCGGCCTCGATCTTGGACAGGTCGAGCACGTCGTTGATCAGCGCCAGCAGCGCGTTGCTGGCGAGCTGGATGCGACCGAGCATGTCGGCCTGCTCGCCCTGCAGCGGCGTGCGGCCCAGCAGGTAGGCCAGGCCGATGACGGCGTTCAGCGGCGTGCGGATCTCGTGGCTCATGTTGGCCAGGAACTGGCTCTTGGCACGGTTGGCCTGGCGTGCCTGCTGCATCGCCTCGTGCAGCGAACGCTCCTGGCGCTGGCGTGCGCTGATGTCGTGTGCGATGCCCAGGTAGCCGGCGGGCGCCCCGGCGGCGTCGAGCATCGGCGTGACGGCCAGCGACACCGGCACGCGGCTGCCGTCGCGCCGCCGGTAGACCCGCTCTCCCGGCGCCTGCCCGGAGCGTGCGGCGATGGCCGCGAAACCGGTGCCGGCGTCCACCGCCCGGCCGTCGTCGAGTTCGACGAAGTCCGGGGCCTGCGGCGCGCTGCCGGCCTCGGCGGCGCTCCAGCCCAGCAGCAGCTCGGAGCCCTTGTTGAAGACGTTGACGCGGCCGTCGGCCCCGGTGGCGACGATCGACACCTGGGTCGAGGCCTCGAGCACCGTGCGCAGCAGCGTCAGCGTGCGCTGCAGCGCCTGCTCGGCGCGCTTGCGGTCGCTGATGTCGGTGCGGATCGACACGTACTTCTCGACCCGGCCCTCGGCGTCCAGGAAGGGCGCGATCACCGAGTCGACCCAGTACAGCGAGCCGTCCTTGGCGCGGTTGCAGACCTCGCCGTGCCAGCTGTGGCCGGAGGCGATCGTGCGCCACATGCCGGTCCAGAACGTGCTGTCGTGCTGGCCCGAGTTGACGATGCGGTGGTTCTGGCCGATCAGCTCGTCGGCGCGGTAGCCCGAGACGCGGCAGAAGGCTTCGTTGACCTCGACGATGCGCCCGGCGCGGTCGGCCACCGAGACGATGGCGTGGCGGTCCAGCGTCTGCAGCAGCGCGGCGTTGTCGCGCTGCGCCGCGGCCAGGCGCAACCGGCTCTCGTTGAGCTCGGTGACGTCGTGCACGAAGGAGTAGAAGCCGCGCACGCCCCCGTCGGCGTCGACGTCCGGCACGTACTGCACGAGCGCGTGGCGCGCGCCGCGGTGCGCCATCGGCGGGGTCGTGATCTCGAAGCGGCAGCTTTCGCCGGCCAGCGCGGACTGGATGCGCGGCAGGTTCTGCTCGTACAGCGCCTGGCCGAGCACCTCGTGCATCGGCATGCCGTGAACACGCTCGGGCTCGATGCCGAACCAGTCGCCGTAGGCACGGTTGGCGACACGATTGCGCAGCCCCGAGTCCCAGTAGCCGATCATCGACGAGGTGGCGTCGAGCACCATCTGCAGGTCGTGGCGCGCGGCCTCGAGCAGTGCTGTGCGCTCGCGCACCTGGTCTTCCAGCGTGGCGTTGAGTTCGCGCACGCGGCGTTCGGCAGCGCGTGCGTCGCGCACGTCGCGGATCGTCTTGGCCGAGCCGACGCAGCGTCCGTCGGGGCCGCGGATCGGTGACGCGGTGATCGAGACCTCGATCAGCGTGCCGTCGCGGTGGCGGCGTTCGGTCTCGAAGACCTTGACGCGGTCGCCGCGCGCCACGGTGGCCAGCAGCCCGTGATCCTCGGCTTCGCGGTCCGGCGGCACCAGCAGCTCGGTCGCCCGGTGGCCCAGCACCTGGGCCGCGGTGTAGCCGAACAGGCGCTCGGCGCCGCTGTTCCAGTCGGTGATCGTGCCGTCCAGCGTCTGCACGATGATCGCGTCGTTCGAGTCCTCGACGATGGCCGCCCGCCGTGCCTGTTCCAGGCGCTGGCTGCGCCCGCGGTGCAGCAGCCGCGTGAGCACCGCAGCCAGCGTCGCGCAGACGCTGCCCAGCAGCAGCACCTCGAGGAACTCGGCGCGTGGCGACGGCTGCTTCAGCCCGTCGACGAAGGTCTGCCGCGCCTGCAGCTGCAGCTGCCACTCGCGGCCGAACATCGCCAGGCGCAGCGCGTGCCGCGGCAGCCCGTCCCCCCGCTGGCCTGCGATGCTGTCGTAGAAACCTTCGTCCTGGGTCAGGTCGCCGTCGTCGATGCGCAAACCGAACAGGCTGCTGTCGGGCAGGTCGGCCAGCACCTCGTCGATGACCAGCGGCGTGTACGCCCAGCCGAGCGCCGCCGCTTCGCGGCGCTGCGGCGTCGACACGTCGGCACCGGCAGGGTAGATCGGCAGCAGCATCAGGAACGACCGTGCCCGGCGCGCCGGCTCCTGCAGCAGCGTGACCGGAGCGCTGATCGTCACCTGGCCGCTGCGCATCGCGCTCACCGCGGCGTCCAGGCGCCGCGGCTCCGAGGCGATGTCCAGACCGAGCGCGACGCGGTTGAGCTCCACCGGCTCGAAGAACTGGATCAGGTAGAGCTCGCCCGAATGCAGCGCCAGCGACTGCACCTGGTAGTCGGGCCAGCCGTCGCGGCGCTGCGCCGCGACGAACCCCGGCACCTCGTCCTCGGCGACGCGGCGCACGATGCCGAAGCCGCGTGTTCCCGGGAACTCGCGCGCCAGGTCCCAGGTCAGGCTGTGGCGGCGGAAGTCGGCGCGCCGCATCGCCTGCGCGCCGGCAGCGGCGTAGGCGCCGCGTGCCGCGCGCAGGCCGTACTCGTAGCGGTCCATGCGCTTGTGGATCTCGACGGCGACGCGCTCGGCCAGCTTCGTGAAGGCGGCGTCGGCTTCGGCCGCGTTCTGGCGCGCCTGCTGCTGCCAGGCCAGCGTCGCGCCGGCCAGCGCCAGGGCCAGCGTCAGCGCGGCCGCCAGCAGCGGCCGGCGCCAGGACCTCAGGTCGAGGCGGCGGGCGACACCCGGGGCGGCGGCAGCGTGCATGTGGCGATCTCGTGCGGGCGCCCGGGAGTGCCCAGGTCGGCGTAGTCCTGCAGCCAGGCGCGCGCGCGCCCGGCGGCCTTGGCGGCATAAAGCGCCTGGTCGGCGCAGCGCAGCAGTTCGTCGGCACGGTCGGCGATCGCGGTCGCCGCGGCTTCGCTCGCACCCGGCCACAGCGCGCTGTCGGCGTCCAGGCAGGCGACGCCCAGGCTGGTGCTGACGATGCCGGCGGTGGGCGAGTCCTCGTGCGCCAGCGCCCGCTCGCGCAGGCCCTGCATCACGCGCTCGGCGACGATGGTCGCGCCGCCACGGTCGGTCTGCGGCAGCACGATCGCGAACTCCTCGCCGCCGATGCGCGCGACGGCGTCGCCGGGGCGCCCGGCGGTCTCCCGCAGCACCTCGGCGACGGCGCGCAGGCAGGCGTCACCGGCAGGGTGGCCGTAGCGGTCGTTGAAACGCTTGAAGTGGTCGACGTCCAGCGCCACCAGCGCCATCGGCTGCGGCGCACGCACGCAGCGGCGCCACTCGCGTTCGAGCACGCGGTCGAAGCTGCGCCGGTTCAGCAGCCCGGTCAGCGCGTCGGTGGCCGCCACCGCGCGCAGCTCGTCGGTGAGGCGCTTGATGCGCAGCTGCGTGCGCACGCGCGCCAGCAGCAGCGGCTCGCTGACCGGCTTGGTGATGAAGTCCACCGCGCCGGTCTCCAGCCCCTTGAGCTCGAACTCCGGCCCGGTGTGGCCGGTGACGAAGATCACCGGCACCGCGGCCAGCGCCGGGTCGCGCTGCAGCTCGGCGCAGACCTCGTAGCCCGACATGCCGGGCATCTCGGCGTCCAGCAGCACCAGGTCGGGCGGTGCACGGCGGATCTGGGCCAGCGCCGACGGGCCGTCCTTCGCGTAGCGCAGCTGGCCGACGCCGGTCAGCAGCCGGGCCATCAACTGGATCATGGCCGGGTTGTCGTCGACGATCAGCAGCGTGCTGCGTGCCGTGTCGGCGCCGGAGGTGTGCATGGCCGCCTCCTCAGGCCGGCGTGCCGGCGACGCGGAACACCGAGACCAGCTGGGCCAGGCGTGCCGCCTGGTCGCGCAGCCGCTCGGTGGCGGCGGCGCTTTCCTCGACCAGCGCGGCGTTGTTCTGCGTCGCGCTGTCGATCTGCGCCATCGCCTCGCCGACCTGGTGCACGCCGCTGGCCTGCTCTTCGCTGCCGCTGCGGATCTCGGCGACGATGGTGCCGACATGGCGGATGGCGTCGGTCAGTTCCTGCAGCGTCTGTCCGGCGTCGCGCACCCGGCCGCTGCCCTGCTCGACACGCGCGGCGCTGTCGGTGACCAGCGCCTTGATCTCCTGTGCCGCGACGGCGCTGCGCTGGGCCAGCGTGCGCACCTCGCCGGCGACGACGGCGAAACCGCGGCCGTGGTCGCCGGCACGCGCGGCCTCGACCGCGGCGTTGAGCGCCAGCAGCCGTGTCTGGTGGGCGATGCCGTCGATGACGCCGACGATGTCGAGCACGCGCCTGGAGCGCTCCTCGATCTCGCCCATCGTGTGCACCACCTGCTGCATCGCCTCGCCGCCGCGGCCGGCGATCGTGCACGCCCGCGCCGCGAGCTGGTCGGCCTGGCCGGCGCGGTCGGCGTTGTGGCGCACCGTCGAGCCGAGCTGGTCCATCGTCGCGGCGGTCTGCTGCAGCGCGCTGGCCTGGGTCTCGGTGCGGGCGCTGATGTCGGCGCTGCCGACGGCGATCTCGCGCGTGCCGACGGCGATCGAGTCGCTGCCGTCGCGCACCTGGCGCACGACGTGTTGGAGCTTGTCGCTCATCGTCGCCAGCGCGCGCATCAGCGCGGCGATCTCGTCGCGGCCGCGGGCCTCGATGTGGTGCGTCAGGTCGCCGTCGGCCACCGCCTCGGCGACGCCGACGGCCTGGGCCAGCGGCCGCACGATCGAGCGCCGCAGCGCGATCCCGGCGACGGCCGCGCCGATCAGCGCCAGCGTGCTGAAGCCGACCAGCACCAGGCGCTGCCCTTCGGCCTCGGCCAGCGCCGAAGCCACGGCGTCGGCGCTCTGGCGCTTGGCGAGGTCGTCGTAGTCGTGCGCGGCCTGCGCCAGTTCACCCAGCAGCGGCCGGCAGTCGCGGTTCATCATCAGCCGGGCTTCGTCGCGCCGGCCTTGCGCGGCGAGTGCGACGACCTGCAGCGCCACCGGCGCGTAGCGGCGTTCGACGTCTTCTATGCGGGCGACCAGGCGGCGCGCCTCGTCGCTGGTGTCGGCGTCGTCGTGCACGTGGCGCTTGAGGTCGTCCAGGATGCGGGCGACCTGCTCGTGGGCTTCGCGCGCCGCCGTGCCTTCGCGGGCGATGTCGGCGGCGTCGTCGAGCAGCAGCATGTTGCGCGCCGCGATGGCCCGCTGCTCGACGGCGATGTGCATGTCGGCGGCCAGTGCGGCGCGGGCCTCGGCCCCGGCGACGTAGCCCCGCAGGCGCTCGGTGGCCCGCGTCAGGTCGTGTGCCGACAGCAGCGCCAGCACCAGCATCGCCGCCGGCAGCAGCGTGAAGGCCAGGGCAAGACGCTGGCTCAGCGTGATGCGCTCGATCATTTGAACGTCTCCATCGCGCACTATCCCTCTGTGCTTTGATGCTGGCGCTAGTTTCGGTGGCTTTTTTGATCCTATAAAAGATAGAAGTGTGAAATTTGATCGCTTGCATCGGAGATTCAGGAGGGAGACGGCGGTCTCCGGGCCCAGGCGGCGGGCACGAACGCGGTGCTAAGGTCGGCGCCGTGAATGCCCGTGCCCCGATGTCACCTTCCGAGCTCGACGCGCTCGACCTGCGCCTGCTCGACCTGCTGCAAGACGACGCCACGCTGCCGATGCGCACGCTGGCCGCCCGGGCCGGCTCGTCGCCGGCGACCTGCCAGCGCCGCATCGCCGCGATGCGCGCCTCGGGCGTGCTGCTGCGCCAGGTGGCGATCGTCGACCGCCAGCGGGTCGGCCGGCCGCTGACGGCTTTCGTCTCGGTCGAGCTGGACCGCCAGAACGATGCGCTGCTGCGCCAGTTCGAGCAGCGCATGGCGGCCGAGCCGGCGGTGCAGGCCTGTTACGAGGTCTCGGGCGAGTTCGACTTCCTGCTCGTCGTCACCGCGGCGTCGATGCAGGAGTACCACGCGTTCACGCGCGCCGCCTTCGCGTCGCACCACAACGTGCGCAACTTCAAGAGCACCTTCGCGATGCACTGCTCGAAGTTCGAGACCCGCGTGCCGCTGCGGCCGGCCGCCTCCGGCTGAGGCGCCCGCACCGCACGCACGATCGCGGCGCCGGCGGCCATGGCCCCGGCCTTGCATGCGCCGTCGCCGGCATGCCGCGCGGGCTTTAAGCTGCGCCGCCTCGACACCTCGCCCGACTGTCCATGTCCGTCCGCCTCCTGCCCGTGCCGCTGCTCTGCGCCTGTGCCGCCGCCGTCGCCCAGACGCCCGACGCGCGCCTGGCCGCCTGCGTCGAGATCGCCGCCGCCCCCGACCGCCTGGCCTGCTACGACCGCCTCGCCGGCCGCGCGCCGGTGGCGCCGCCGCCGGCCGCCGAGGCGCCGCCGACGCTGCTGGCCGCACGCGGCGCGCCGGTCGCCGACCCGGCCGAACCGCGCGAGACCAGCCTGCTGTCGCGCTTCTGGGAGCTCGACCGCGCCGACAAGCGCGGCATCTTCAACTTCACCGGCTACCGGCCGAGCTACGTGATGCCGGTGCACTACACCGACCGCATCAACCGGCGTCCGAAGACGCCGACCCAGCCCGAGCTCGACCAGCCCAACTACCGCAACGTCGAGGCCAAGTTCCAGCTGTCGGTGCGCGCCAAGCTGGCGCAGGGGCTGCTGCTGCCCGACGCCGACCTGTGGTTCGGCTACACCCAGCAGGTGCTGTGGCAGATCTGGAACACCACCGACTCCAAGCCCTTCCGCAACGCCGACTACGAGCCCGAGCTGATCTACATGGTGCCGACGCCGCAGGGGCTGCAGCGCTTGCCGCTGGGCTGGCGCTGGCGGTTCACCGAACTCGGCCTGGCGCACCAGTCCAACGGCCAGAGCGACCCGCTGTCGCGCAGCTGGAACCGCACCTATCTCGGCGCCGGCTTGGAGCGCGGGCCGTGGACGCTGCAGGCGCGCATCGCCCACCGGCTGTCGGAGTCGCGTGCCGACGACGACAACCCCGATCTGGTGCATTACCGCGGCCGCGCCGACTTCACGCTCGGCTGGGCCTCGGGGCCGCACGCCGCGTCGCTGCTGTACCGCACGACGCTGAAGGAGGGCCGCACCGGCGCCTTCCAGTTCGACTACACCTACCCGGTGTTCTCCGACCAGCCGAACGGATTGCGCTGGTACTTCCAGCTGTTCAGCGGCTACGGCGAGACGCTGACCGATTACAACTTCCGCCAGAACAGCGTCGGCCTGGGGCTGAGCTTCGTGCAGTTCTGACACCGGAGAGGCGATGACGATCCTGTTGCTGGACCTCGAATCCGCGCCGCCGGCCGAGCTGGCGCGCCGCCTGGACGACGCGCTGCGCGCCGACGGCTTCGTCGCCGTCACCGGCCACGGCGTGCCGGCCGACGTCGTCGCCGCGGCCTTCGACGCCAGCCGGCGCTTCTTCGCGCTGCCCGAGGCCGTCAAGTGCCGCTGGCACATCGACCGCTGGCCGCTGCACCGCGGCTTCGACCCGGTGGGCTGGCAGGCGCTGGACCCCAACCGCCCGGCCGACCTGAAGGAGAGCTTCTACCTCGGTGTCGAGGCGCTGGGCCCGAACCAGTGGCCCGACGAGGCGCTGGTGCCGGGCTTCCGCGCCGCGCTCGACGCCTACGCGGCGGCGCTGCGCACGCTGGCGGCGCGCATGATGGGGCTGTTCGAGCTGGCGCTGTCGCTGCCGCCGCGCCACTTCGACGTGTACACGCGGCGCCCGAACTGCGTCACCCGTCTGCTGCACTACCCGCCGGCGCCGGCCGTCGTGCTGCCCGGGCAGCTCGGCTGCGGCGCACACACCGACTGGGGTGCGCTGACGCTGCTGGCGCAGGACGACGCCGGCGGCCTGCAGGTGCAGCGCGCCGACGGCCGCTGGCTCGACGTCGAGCCGGTGCCCGGCGCCTTCGTCGTCAACATCGGCGACATGACGCGGCGCTGGACCAACGACCGCTGGCGCTCGACGATGCACCGCGTCGTGCCGCGCCGCGTCGGCATCGAGCGCTGGTCGATCGCCTACTTCTTCGACCTCGACGCCGACGCGCTGGTCGCGCCGCTGCCAACCTGCGTCGACGCCGCGCACCCGGCGCGCTACGCGCCGATCACCGCCGGCGAGCACCTGGCCGAGATGTACCGCCGCACCACGCTGTCCGGCTGAGCTGGCGCACGGGGCGGGCGGCGCGGCGGGCGGATACTCGCGGCCGTATTCCCGTCCCTGCCTCCTCCCCATGACCGACTTCCTCGTCCGCGGCGCCGCCGAACTGTGGACCGGCCGCCGCGACACGATGCGCGTGCGCGGGCCGGTGGACCTGCGTGTGCGCGCCGGCCGCGTCGCCGCCATCGGCACGCTGGCCGCCGAGCCCGGCGAACGTGTGCTCGACGCCGCCGGCTGCATCGTCTACCCGGCCTGGGTCAACACCCACCACCACCTGTTCCAGAGCCTGCTGAAGGCCATCCCCGAGGCCATCAACCTGCCGCTCGTGCCCTGGCTGGGCGCGGTGACGGTGCCGTACCGCGCCGGCTTCCGCGACGAGCACGCGTTCCGCACCGCGGTGCGTGTCGGCCTCGTCGAACTCGCGCTGTCGGGCTGCGGCACGGTGGCCGACCACCAGTACCACGTCTACCCGGGCATGGACTACGACCCGTCGGCGGTCTGCTTCGAGGAGGCCGAGCGTCTGGGCCTGCGTTTCGTGCTCTGCCGCGGCGGCCAGACGCTGCCCAGCGCCGACGCCCCGCCCGAAGCCGTGCCCGAGACGCTGGAGCAGTTCCTGGCCGGTGTCGAACACGACGCGGCGCGTTTCCACGACCCCTCGCCGCACGCGATGCGGCGTGTCGTCAGCGCGATCACGACGCCGCACACCAGCTGCACTTCGGGCGAACTGCGCGAGATCGCGCGCCATGCGCGCGGTCTGGGGCTGCGCCTGCACAGCCATCTGTCGGAGACCGACGACTACCTGCGCTGGGCACGCGAGCACCACGGCTGCTCGCCGATCGAGTTCGCCGAACGCCACGAGTGGCTGGGCCCGGACGTCTGGTACGCGCACATGGTGCATCTGGACGACGCCGAGCTGCGCCGCTGCGCCGAGACCGGCACCGGCATCGCGCACTGCCCGCAGAGCAACGCGCGGCTGGGTTCGGGCATCGCGCGCATTCCCGAGGCGCTGGCCGCCGGCGTGCCGGTCGGCCTGGCGGTCGACGGTGCGGCGTCCAACGAAGCCTGCGACATGTTCAGCGAAGCCCATGCCTGCTGGCTGACGCACCGCGCCGACCCGCGTTCGGGCCGCTTCGCCGGCCAGCCCGGCGGCCATGCCGGGGCGATGACGGTCGAGGACGTGGTGCACGTCGGCACCGCCGGCGGCGCGCGGGTGCTGGGGCTGGACGGCGTCGGCACGCTGGCCGTGGGGCAGGGCGCTGATTTCGCGGTCTACGACCCGCGCGAGCCGCGCCACTTCGGCCTGCACGACCGGGCGGTGGCGCCGGTGGTCAGCGGCGGTCGCACGCCGCTGAAGGCGCTGGTCGTCGCCGGGCGTGTCGTCGTCGAGGACGACGCGATTCCCGGGCTGGACCTGGCGGCGCTGCGCGAAGACGCGGCGCGCTGGGTGCGCACGCTGCGCCGCTGATCAGGCCGCCTCGAGGCGGAAACGCGCCACCAGCGCCTGCAGCGCCTCGGCCTGGCGGTGCAGGCTGTCGGAGGCCGCGGCGCTCTGCTCGACGAGCGCGGCGTTCTGCTGCGTCACGTCGTCCAGCGTCGTCACGGCCTGGCCGACCTGGTCGATGCCCGAACGCTGCTCGGCGCTGGCGTTGCCGATCTCGCCGACCAGCGTGCTGACACGCTCGACCTGGGCGACGATGGCGGTGATGCGCTCGCCGGCATCGGCGACCAGCCGGTTGCCCGACTCGACGGTGTCGCGGCTCTGGCCGATCAGCGTCTTGATCTCGCGCGCCGCCTCGGCGCTGCGCTGGGCCAGCAGGCGCACCTCGCCGGCCACCACCGCGAAGCCGCGGCCCTGCTCGCCGGCGCGGGCCGCCTCGACGGCCGCGTTGAGCGCCAGGATGTTGGTCTGGAAGGCGATGCCGTCGATCGTGCCGATGATGTCGCCGATGCGCTGAGAGCTGCTGCCGATGGCCTGCATCGTCTCCACGACACGCTGCATCGCCTCGCCGCCGGCGCCGGCGCCGGTGCTGGTTTCGGCGGCCAGGCGCGCGGCCTCGCCGGCGGTCTCGGCGTTGGAGCGCACGGTGGACGCCAGTTCCTCCATCGACGCCGCGGTCTGCTGCAGGCTGCTGGCCTGCGATTCGGTGCGCCGGCTCAGGTCGGCGTTGCCGGTGGCGATCTCGGCGCTGCTGGTGGCGATCGAGTCGGCGGCGCCACGCAGTTCGCCGACGAGCTGCACCAGCGCCGCGTTCATGCGCGCCAGCGCGGTCAGCAATCGGCCGGTCTCGTCGCGCCCGCCTTCGGGGATGCGGCTGCTCAGGTCGCCGGCGGCGACACGGTCGGCCACGGCGACGGCGGCGTTCAGCGGCACCGTGATCGAGCGCGTGATCAGCCAGGCCAGCAGCGCGCCGGTGGCCAGCGCGATCAGCGCCGCGACGATCATCATCACGCGCGCCCGGTCGTAGGCGGCAGCGTCCTCGGCGGTGGCGTCCTTCATTGCCGTCTGGCTGAACTTCTGCAGCTCGCGCAGCGCGCCGGCGAAGGCGTGCAGCGAGTCGTAGGTCTGGCCGAAGAGCTGCGCCGCGGCGGCGCCTTCGTCGGCGTTCTCCACCGTCTTGAAGACCTCGGCGACCTCTTGTTTGTAGCGCTGGCGCGCGGCCTCGGCCTTGTCGAACAAGGCCACCGCCTCGGCATCGTCGAGCAGCGGCTTGAGCTCGGCCATCGCGTCGTCGAAGGCCTTGACGTTGACCTCCAACCGTTCGCGTGCCTTGGCCAGGCGTTCGGGGCTGGTGTCGCCGACGATCTGCATCACGCGGCCGATGCTGCCGCGCACGTTGTCCAGCGCCGCGCCGACCAGCGCCACCTTGCGGTACTCGGTGACGGTGATGTGCTCGGTGCGCGTGTGCATGCCGGACATCGTCCAGCCGGCCAGCGCCAGCGTCGCCACCATCAGCAGCAGCACGGCGACGAAGGCGGCGCCCAGGCGCACGCCGATGCGGAGATCACGGAAAACAGTCATGCCAGCCCTCGTCGACCATTCGGAACTAACGGGTCTATCGGTCCGGGGGGCGAGCGGCTTGAGCGCACGTTGTCAACAATTTCATCAATGTTGCCAATCGAGGCGATGTTGACCCGTGCCGGCCCGGGGCGAGCGCCATGCGGGACAATACGGACATGATCCAGCAGCGCACCCTGAAGAGCCTCACGAGGGCCGTGGGCGTCGGCGTCCACAGCGGGCAGAAGGTCGAGCTGACCCTTCGCCCGGCCCCGCCGGACACCGGCATCGTCTTCCGCCGCATCGATTTGCCGGTGCCGGTGGACATCCCGGTGCGTCCCGACACCGTCTGCGACACGCGCATGGCGACGACGATCAGCCCCGGCGGCGACCCCGGCGCGCCCAAGGTGCAGACCATCGAGCACCTGCTGTCGGCCTGCGCCGGTCTCGGCCTGGACAACGTCTACATCGACATCACCGCCGAGGAGGTGCCGATCCTCGACGGCTCGGCGGCGAGCTTCGTCTTCCTGCTGCAGAGCGCCGGCATCCAGCTGCAGAACGCGCCCAAGCGTTTCCTGCGCGTGAAGAAGCCGGTCGAGCTGCGCGAAGGCGAGGGCCCGACGCTGAAGTGGGCGCGCCTGGAGCCGTACCACGGCTACAAGCTGAGCTTCGAGATCGAGTTCCACCACCCGGCGCTCGACGCCACCGGCCAGCGCCACGAGTTCGACTTCGGCAGCGGCCGCTACAAGACCGACATCGCGCGCGCGCGCACCTTCGGCTTCACGAAGGACGTCGAGATGATGCGTTCGCGCGGGCTGGGCCTGGGCGGCAGCATGGACAACGTCATCGTCGTCGACGAGTACCGCGTGCTCAATGCCGACGGCCTGCGCTACGACGACGAGTTCGTGAAGCACAAGATCCTCGACGCGATCGGCGACATGCACGTCGCCGGCCAGCCGCTGCTGGCCAGCTACACCGCCTTCAAGGGCGGCCATGCGCTGAACAACAAGCTGCTGCGCAAGCTGCTGGCCGACAGCACGGCCTACGAGATCGTCAGCTTCGAGCGCGAGAGCGACGCCCCGCGCGGCTTCGCCGAGCTGGCGCCGGCCTGGTGACACGCGGCCGATGCTGATCTTCCGCCTCGTCTTCGGCCTGCTGCTGCTGGCCGGGCTGCTGTGCTTCGCGATGTACATCGCCACCGGCCAGACCGGCTGGCGCCGGCGCGGCATCGTCATCGTCAAGTGGACGGTGCTGGCGGCGATCGGCTTCTTCGCGGTGCTGATCCTCGAGCGCCTGGCGCTGATGCTGTAGCGCTCGGCGCGGCGGTTATGCTCGCCGCGCCATGATCGTCGAGTCCTTCTTCGGGCTGTCCCGCGAGCCGTTCTCGATCGCGCCGGACCCGCGGTTTCTCTACCCCAGCGAGCAGCACCGCGAGGCGCTGGAGCTGCTGAACTACGGGCTGGCGCGCGGCGCGAGCTTCGTGCTGCTGACCGGCGAGATCGGCGCCGGCAAGACGACGCTCTGGCGCACGTTCCTGGAGCAGCTGCCGTCCAACGTCGACGTCGCCAGCGTCGTCAACCCGAAGCTCGGCGTCGACGCGCTGATCGCCCGTGTCTTCGAGGACCTGCACGTCGAGCTGCCGGCCGCCGACGGCCCGGTGGACATGATCGACGCGCTGCACGGCCACCTGCTGCTGGCCCATGCCCAGGGCCGGCGCACGCTGATCGTCATCGACGAGGCGCAGGCGCTGTCGCACGAGGTGCTGGAGCAGCTGCGCCTGCTGACCAACCTGGACTCCAGCGGCCGCAAGCTGCAGGTGCTGCTGATCGGCCAGCCCGAGCTGCGCGGCATGCTCGCGCGCCCGGAGCTCGAGCCGCTGGCGCAGCGCATCGTCGTGCGCGCCCACCTGGGCGCGCTGACCGAGGCGCAGACGGCGGCCTATGTCGAGCACCGGCTGCGCGTGGCCGGGCTGCAGGGGGCGCTGCCGTTCGACGGCGAGGCGCTGGGCCTGGTGCACCGCTTCAGCGGCGGCGTGCCGCGGCGTGTCAACGTGCTCTGCGACCGCGCGCTGGCGCTCGCCGCCGAGGCCGGGCAGCGGCGTGTCGACGTCGTGCGGCTCGAACGCGCCGCGCACGACGTCGCCGGCCCGCCGGTGCGGCCGGCGACGCCGCCGTCGGCCGTGATCGCCGCGCCGGGCGGCGCCCCGGCGCGTGTGGCGCCCTGGGCCTTCGTCGCCGGCGCCGGGCTGGTGCTGGCCGCGGCGCTGGGCGCCCTGTCCTGGCGCGATGCCGCGCCGCCGGCGGCGGCGGCCGTGGTGGCTCCGGCGGCTCGGGCGCCGGGCGCGACGGTGGCCGCGGCCCCCGCACCCGCCGCGTTCGCCTCCGCACCCGTGGCCGCACCGGCGGTCGCCCCGGTGGCCGCGCCGCCCTCGCCAACGCTGCCGCCGGCCGAACCGGCGTCGCCGGCAGCGGCCCCGAGCCCGCTGGCGGCACGCGCCGAGCTGCCGCCGCAGGCCTTGCTGCCGGCGGTGCACGACTACGCCTGGTTCAGCGGCGACGGTGCCGACGAGGTCGGCGCGCGGCGCCGGCTGGCCCGGCTGTGGGGCCTGGGGCGTGTCGTCGGCGATCCCTGCGCGGCGGCTGCGGCGGCGGCCGGCCTGGCCTGCTGGAGCGGCCGGGTGCCGCTGTCGACGCTGCGTCAGCTCGACCGTCCCGGCCTGCTGCATCTGGCCGACGAACGCGGCCGGCCGGGTTACGCGCTGCTGGTGGCGCTGGACGAGGACACGGCGACGCTGCAGATCGCCGAGCGCCGCGAGCATGTGCCGCTGCTGAAGCTGGCGCGCTGGTGGCACGGCGGCTTCACGACGCTGTGGCGGCCGCCGTCCGACACCGCGTGGACGGCGCTGCTGCAGGCGCTCGACACCGAGACCGCCACCGACGCGGCCTCGCTGGCGCGGCGCATCGCCGGTTTCCAGCGCGCCCGCGGCCTGGCGGTCGACGGTGTCGCCGGCCCGCAGACGCTGATGCTGCTGGCGCGCGACGAACACGACGCCGAGCCGCGCCTCGGCCGCTGATCCGCCGCTGATCAGCCGTTCAGCGTCGCGGCCAGGAACTGCAGCGCACGCCCGTGCGCCAGCGCCGCGGCACGCGGCTCGTAGCTGGTGCGCGCCCAGCAGTTGAAGCCGTGCGGCGTGCCGGGGTAGACGTGGACCTCGGCGCCGGCGTGGCCCGCGAAGGCGGCACGCACCGCGTCGACGGCCGGCGGCGGGATGTACTCGTCGTCGCCGGCGTAGTGGAACTGGATCGGCACGCCGACCTGCGGCGCCAGCGCCAGGTGGTCCTGGATGCGGCCGCCGTAGTAGGCGACCGCGGCGTCGGCGCCGGCGGTCGCGGCGGCGAAGTAGGCCAGCCGCCCGCCCATGCAGAAGCCGAGCGCGCCGCAGCGCCGGCCCGCGACCTCGGGCAGGGCGCGCGCCGCGGCCATCGCGGCGGCGACGTCGGCGAGCTGCTCCGCGTGGGTGTAGCCCTGGTGCAGCGCCAGGCCCTGCGCGTGGTCGTCGCCGGAGTAGGCCAGCTCGACGCGTGGCGCGCGGCGGTGGAACAGGTCGGGCGCGAGCACGACGAAACCGTCCAGCGCCCACTGCCGCGCGACGGCGCGGATGTGCGTGTTGACGCCGAAGATCTCCTGCAGCAGCACCAGGGCCGGCCCGCGGCCCGCCGGCGGCAGCGCCAGGTAGGCGGCGAAGCCGGGCGCGATGTCGATCCAGCGTGTGCTGACGGGGTCTGCGGCGGTGTTCGGGCTCATCGGCATCTCCGGTGGGGCGCGGCGCGGTAGGCGCGGCCGCGGCGGTACTGGGCGTGGGCGCGGCGCGCCAGCGGCGTGGCCTCGGCCAGCGCGGCCAGCGTGCCGCCGGCGTGGGCGTGCGCGATGGCGATGCCCAGCGCGTCGGCGGCGTCCTTGCCGGGCACGCCGGGCAGGGCGAGCAGCCGGCGCACCATCTCCTGGATCTGCTCCTTGGACGCCAGACCGTGGCCGGTGACGGCCTTCTTCATCTGCACCGCGGTGTACTCGGCCACCGGCAGCCCGGCCGAGACCAGCGCCGCCAGCGCCGCACCACGCGCCTGGCCGAGCAGCAGCGTGCTCTGCGGGTTGGTGTTGACGAAGACGATCTCGGCCGACGCGGCCTGCGGCTCGTAGCGCGAGACGACCTCGGCGACGCCCTCGAAGATGATCTTCAGGCGCTGCGGCAGGTCGCCGCGCGGCGCCTCGGCGGTGTCGATGACGCCGCTGGCGACGTAGGCCAGCCGCGGGCCGTCGGCGTCGATGACGCCGAAGCCGGTGCGTTGGAGACCGGGGTCGATTCCGAGGATGCGCATGGGGCGGGCCGCCGGGCGGCGGCGCAGTATCTCAGACGCCCTGGCCGCGGCCGGGCTACTGGATCAGCCCGTTCTTCAGCGCGTAGTAGGTGAGGTCGCTGTTGCTGGCGAGCTTGAGCTTCTCCAGCACCCGGGTGCGGTAGGTGCTGACCGTCTTGACGCTGAGGAACATGCTCTCGGCGATGTGGCCCACCGTCTCGCCCTTGGCCAGGCGCAGGAAGACCTGCAGCTCGCGTTCGGACAGCGCCTCGTGCGGCAGCTTGTCCAGGCCGCCGGCCATCGTGTCGGCGAGCAGCTCGGCGACCTGGCTGGTGATGTAGCGCCGGCCGCGCGCGACGGTGCGGATCGCCTTGACGATCTCGTCCGGGTCGCACTCCTTGTTGAGGTAGCCGCTGGCGCCCTGGCGCAGCAGCGTCGTCGCGTAGTGCGTCTCGGGGAAGCCGCTCAGGATCAGGATCGGCAGCTCGGCAGCGCGGGCGCGGATCGCCGCCAGCGCGTCGACGCCGCTCTGGCCGGGCATCGACAGGTCCATCAGCAGCACGTCCACGTCGCCGCGGCGCACCAGGTCCAGCGCCTCGGCGCCGTTGGCGGCCTCGCCGGTGACACGCAGGTCGACCTGCTCGGACAGGAACTGGCGCAGCCCGGTGCGCACGATGGCGTGGTCGTCGACGATGCCTACGCGGATGATCAACGGCTTCTCCTCGGTCGCCGCCGCCAAGGCGGCCCCGCGGCAGTGTAGCCAGCCCAATCCCCGCCTGCAGACGGGGTCGGGCACGGCCTAACCGCGGAACTGGAAGTACCAGCGCACCGAATGGAAGAACACCGGCGCGGCGAAGCACAGCGGCGCGACACGGTCGAGCAGGCCGACGGCGCCGGTGATCGCGCTGCGGTTGCCCCAGGACGGCACGCCGGCGTCCTTCTTCAGCGCCTTCATGACGAAGTCGCCGAAGCTGCCGGCGCCGGCGGCGATGAAGGCCATCGCCAGCGCCTGGCCGGCCTTGAACGGCGTCGTCCAGTACAGCGCCGCGCCGACGATGGCGGCGGTGGTCGCGCCGATGGCCCAGGCGCGGTACGAGAACGACCGGTCGATGTGGCGTGCCACCGGCCGGCGGCGCAGCCAGCGCGCCGCGCCTTCCTGCGTGCGCTGCGCGGTGGCGACGACGACGACCAGGAAGAACACGAGGAAGGCGCCGCGCCCCTCGTAGTTCTTGAACTCCAGCAGCAGCAGCGCCGGGGCGTGGCTGAGGCCGTAGATGCAGACCATCACGCCCCACTGGATCTTGGCGTTGCGTTCGAGGAAACGCTCCGGGTCGCCGGCCAGCGCGCTGATCACCGGGATCGCGATGAACACGTAGACCGGGATGAAGACCGTGAACAGGTCGAAGGTCCGGAAGCCGACCAGCAGGTACTGCGCCGGCAGCACCACGAAGAAGGCGAGGATCAGGCTGCGGTGGTCGCTGCGCCGGGTGTGCGCCAGCGTGATGAACTCGCGCAGCGCGAAGAACGAGAAGACGGCGAACAGCAGCGTCGCGCCGATCGCGCCGGAGACCCAGGCCAGCCAGAAGACGATCGCGCCGGCCCAGATCGCGCGCAGCTCGGCCTTGACACGCTGGTGCCAGTGGCTGCCCTCCTGGTCGGAGCGGCGCAGCATGACCAGCCCCGAGACCGCGCTGACGACGACCAGCGCGCCGAACAGGATGACGAACAGCAGGCCGACCTGCTGATCCACGGTGAGCGCTCGAAGATGTCCCATGTCAGCTGGCGTGCGGGCGCAGCGCGACGACGGCCTCGCGGGCGCGGTCGAGGAAGGCGCGTTTGTCCTCGCCCGGCTCGAGCTGGATCGGCGCGCCGAAGGTCACGGTGCACAGGATCGGCACCGGCACCACTTCGCCCTTGGGCATCACGCGCTGCACGTTGTCGATCCAGGCGGGGATCAGCTGCACGTTCGGGAACTGTTCGGCAAGGTGGTAGAGCCCGGTCTTGAACGGCTGCGGCAGCCCCTTGTTGCTGCGTGTGCCCTCCGGGAAGATGACCAGCGAGTCGCCGTGGTCCAGCGCCGCGACCAGCGGCTCCAGCGGGTCCTGGTCCTCGCTGCGCTGGCGGCTGACGTAGACGGCGTGGAACACCTCGCGCGTCAGCCAGGCCTTGAACTTCGACGAGGTCCAGTAGTCGCGTGCGGCGATCGGGCGCGTCGTGGCGCGCAGGTCGCTGGGCAGCGCCGCCCAGATCAGCATCCAGTCCAGGTGGCTCTGGTGGTTGGCGAAGTAGATGCGCTGCTCCGCCTTCGGCGGGCAGCCTTTCCAGTGCCCCTGGGCGCCGGTGATCAGCCGCACGAGCGCCGTCAGCAGCAAGCCCATCAGGTCGGCTTTCGAGGCCATGGCGGGATGCTAGCGGTGCAGGCCAGGCGCCGCGAACGGGCGCATCACGGCATCGCGTGTACAGGTCATGATGGTCAGGCGATAAGCTGCCCGCACGGTCCCCCCGGGGACAGACCGCCGCAGGCGGTCAGGGGGAGCGGCGCCTCCGGAGCGGGCCGAACCCGACCCGGGTCTCCCGGTCGGGTTCGGAGCTTTGCAAGCCGCGCCGGGCCAGTGGCCCGGCTCCTCGCGTGGCGCTGTCCGTCCACTGGACGGGCAGCGTCCCCGCTCGGCCCCCTCGGGGGGGCGGCCGCCAGGCGGCCGGGGGCTCCACTCAATGCCGGAAGTGGCGCGTGCCGGTCAGGACCATCGCGATGCCGCGTTCGTTCGCGGCGGCTATGACCTCCTGGTCGCGCATCGAGCCGCCCGGCTGGATGACGCAGGTCGCGCCGGCGTCGACGACGACGTCCAGGCCGTCGCGGAACGGGAAGAAGGCATCGCTGGCGACCGCCGAGCCGTGCAGCGTCAGGCCGGCGTTGCCGGCCTTGATGCCGGCGATGCGCGCGCTGTCGATGCGGCTCATCTGGCCGGCGCCGACACCCAGCGTCATGCCGCCGCCGCAGAAGACGATGGCGTTGCTCTTGACGAACTTGGCGACCTTCCAGGCGAACAGCAGGTCTTCCATCTGCGCCGGCGTCGGCGCCAGCGTCGTGACGACACGCAGCTCGCCCGGCTCGACGTTCTTCGCGTCCTGGCTCTGCAGCAGCACGCCGCCGCCGACACGCTTGAAGTCCAGCGTGTTCATCGCGCGTGCCAGCGGCACTTCGAGCAGGCGCACGTTCTGCTTGCCGGCGAAGACCGCACGCGCTTCCGGCGTGATCTTCGGCGCGATCAGCACCTCGACGAACTGCTTGACGACCAGCTGCGCGGCGGCCTCGTCGAGTTCGCGGTTGAAGGCGATGATGCCGCCGAAGGCCGAGGTCGGGTCGGTCTTGAAGGCCTTGGCATAGGCCTCGGCGCAGTCGGCGCCGACGGCCACGCCGCAGGGGTTGGCGTGCTTGACGATGACGCAGGCCGGCACGTCGAAGGTCTTCACGCACTCCCAGGCGGCGTCGGAGTCGGCGATGTTGTTGTAGCTGAGCTCCTTGCCCTGCAGCTGCGTCCAGCCCGACAGCGTGCCTTCGGCCGGCCGGGCGTCGCGGTAGAAGGCGGCGCTCTGGTGCGGGTTCTCGCCGTAGCGCAGGTCCTGGGTCTTGGCCAGCTGCAGGTTGAAGACCGCCGGGTACTCGGTCTTCGCCGGCACGGCCTCCAGCGCCTCCTCGACGCCGGGTTCCAGCGCCGTCAGGTAGTTGGTGATCATGCCGTCGTAGGCCGCGGTGTGCGCGTAGACCTTCTTGGCGAGCATGAAGCGCGTGGCGCGCGTCGTCGCGCCGGTGGCCAGCTCGGCCAGCACACGCTCGTAGTCGGCCGGGTCGATGACGACGGCGACGTCGGTCCAGTTCTTGGCCGCGGCGCGCAGCATCGCCGGGCCGCCGATGTCGATGTTCTCGATCGCGTCGGCCAGCGTGCAGTCGGCCTTGGCTGTCGCCTGCGCGAACGGGTAGAGGTTGACGACCAGCAGGTCGATCGTGCCGATGCCGTGCTCGGCCAGCGCCGCCATGTGCGCCGGAACGTCGCGGCGCGCCAGCAGGCCGCCGTGGATGCGCGGGTGCAGCGTCTTCACGCGGCCGTCGAGCATCTCGGGGAAGCCGGTGACCTCGGCCACCTCGGTGACCGGCAGGCCGGACTCGGCGAGCAGCTTGGCGGTGCCGCCGGTGGACAGCAGCTTGACGCCCAGGCCGTGCAGCGCACGCGCGAAGTCGACGATGCCGGTCTTGTCGGATACGGAGAGGAGGGCGGTGGTCATCGGTGGTCTCAGATCAGCTTGTGTTCGAGGAGTTTGCGGCGCAGCGTGTTGCGGTTGATGCCCAGCCACTCGGCAGCCTTGCTCTGGTTGCCGTCGGCGTGCTGCATCACGACGTCGAGCATCGGCTTCTCGACGGCGGCCAGCACCATCGCGTGGATGTCGTGCGGTTCGGTCCCCTTGAGGTCCTTGAAGTACTGCTCGAGCGTCGTGCGGACGCACTCGTCGATGTGTTTCTTGCTCATGCGCTTCTGACGGCGAGGTCGTCGTTGGCGGCTGTCGCGCAGGGCAGCTGCGGGTGGTGTTCGGCCAGTTCGGAGAAGAAGCCGTCGACGGCGCGCCACTGCGCGCCGGCTTCGGCAATGGTGTTCATCGCGGCGCGGAAGTCCTCGCCGCCGGGCAGGCCGCGCACGGCCCAGCCGATGTGCTTGCGCGCGCTGCGCACGCCGGCGTGCTCGCCGTACAGCGCGTAGTGCTCCTCGAGGTGCTCGAGCAGCCAGCCGCGCACCTCGTGCGTGGCCGGCGGCGCCAGCAGCGTGCCGGTGGCCAGGTAGTGCGCGATCTCGCGGAAGATCCACGGCCGGCCCTGCGCGGCGCGGCCGATCATCAAGGCGTCGGCGCCGGTGCGTGCGAGCACCGCGGCGGCCTTGGCCGGCGAGTCGATGTCGCCGTTGGCGACGACGGGAATGGCGAGCGCGGCCTTCACCGCGGCGATCGTGTCGTACTCGGCCTGGCCCTGGTAGCCCTGTTCACGGGTGCGCCCGTGCACGGTGACCATCGCGACGCCGGCGGCCTCGGCGGCCCGCGCCAGGCGCAGCGCGTTGCGCTCCGCCGCGCACCAGCCGGTGCGCATCTTCAGCGTCACCGGCACGCCGCGCGGCGCGCAGGCGCCGACGACGGCCTCGACGATCGCGATCGCCAGTGCCTCGTCCTGCATCAGTGCCGAGCCCGCCCACTTGTTGCAGACCTTCTTGGCCGGGCAGCCCATGTTGATGTCGACGATCTGCGCGCCGCGGTCGATCTCGTGGCGCGCGGCGTCGGCCATCATCGCCGGCTCGGTGCCGGCGATCTGCACCGCGATCGGCGCCCCCTCGCCGGTGTGGTCGGCGCGGCGCGAGGTCTTGCGCGAGTCGCGCAGGTCCGGCCGCGACGTGATCATCTCGCTCACGGCGTAGCCAGCGCCCAGGCGCTTGCACAGCTTGCGGAACGCCCGGTCGGTCACCCCGGCCATCGGGGCGACGAACAGGCGATTCGGCAGCTCGAAAGCGCCGAGTCTCATCATCGGGGGGTGCTGAAAAAGGAGGCAGGAGTATACCGGTCGGCATCGGGGGCACCGGGCCGGCGCCGAGGGCGGCGGATAATCCGCACCGAGATGGAAGCATGGTTCTCCGCGCTGCTGGCGGCGCTGGCGCTGCCGCAGTACGGCCTGTCGACGGTCTTCGTCGTCGCCCTGGTGTCGGCCACGCTGCTGCCGATGGGCAGCGAGCCCGCGGTCTTCGGCCTCGTCAAGCTCGACCCCTCGCTGTTCTGGCCCGCGATCCTCGTGGCCACCGCCGGCAACACCGTCGGCGGCGCGATCACCTGGTGGATGGGCTACGGCGGCGAGATCGCCTACGAACACGCGACGCACCGCCGCCCGCGCGAGGCGCGGCCGCTGCAATGGCTGCGCCGCTTCGGCGCCAAGGCCTGCCTGCTGTCGTGGCTGCCGGTCGTCGGCGATCCGCTGTGCGCGGTGGCCGGCTGGCTGAAGCTGCCGTTCTGGCCCTGCGTGGCCTACATGGCGATCGGCAAGTTCCTGCGCTACCTCGTGATGACCGCCGGGCTGGTCTGGGCCTTCCCGGGCCAGCTCTCGTACTGACCGCGGGCGGCGAAAATCACGCCTCGCTCCGTTTCCCGAACCTCCGCATGACCGCCACGCCCGCCTACGACGCGCTCGCCGCCACCTGGACCCGTTTGCACCGCCTGGGTCACCTGCAGTCCATCGCCAGCTGGGACCAGTCGGCCAACATGCCGCCCAAGGGCAACGAGGCGCGTGCCGAGGCGATGGCCGAGATGGCGGCGCTGCTGCACGGCCTGGTCACCGACCCGGCGCTGGCCGCGCGCCTGCAAGCCGCCGAGACCGAGCCGCTGGACGAGGCGCGCCGCGCCAACCTTGGCGAGATGCGCCGCCAGTGGCGCGCCGCCAACGTGCTGCCGACCGAGCTCGTCGAGCGCCAGCAGATGGCCACCGCACGCTGCGAACACGCCTGGCGCACGCAGCGTCCGGCCAACGACTGGGCCGGCCTGGTGCCCAACCTGAAGGAGGTCGTCGCGCTGGCGCGCGAGGAGGCCTCGCGCCTGGCCGACGATCTCGGCGTGTCGCGCTACGAGGCGCTGATGGACCGCTACGAGCCCGGGCTGACGACGGCCCAGGTCGACCGTGTCTTCGGCGAGCTGCGCCAGTGGCTGCCGGGGCTGATCCGCCAGGTCGTCGAGCGCCAGTCGCGCGAGACCGTGCTGGTGCCCGAAGGCCCGTTCTCGCGCGACGCGCAGCGCCGGCTGTGCGAGGAGACGATGCGCCTGCTGGGCTTCGACTTCGACGCCGGCCGGCTGGACGTCAGCACGCACCCGTTCTGCGGCGGCGTGCCCGAGGACGTGCGCCTGACGACGCGTTTCCGCGACGACGAGTTCCTCGGCAGCCTGATGGGCACGATCCACGAGACCGGCCACGCGCGCTACGAGCAGAACCTGCCGCGCGAGTGGCTGGGCCAGCCGCTGGCGCAGGCGCGTTCGATGGCCATCCACGAGAGCCAGTCGCTGTCCTTCGAGATGCAGCTCGGCTGCCACCCCGGGTTCGTCGCCGGCCTGGCGCCGCGCATCGCCGCGGCCTTCGGCGAGCAGCCGGCCTTCGCGCCGGCCAACCTGCAGAAGCTGCTGACGCGCGTGAAGCCGGGTTTCATCCGCGTCGACGCCGACGAGGTCACCTACCCGGCGCACGTGATCCTGCGCTACGAGATCGAGCGCCCGCTGGTCGAAGGCGAGATCGAGGTCGAGGACATCCCGGCGCTGTGGGACGCCAAGATGGCCGAGCTGCTGGGCGTGGACACACGCGGCAACTTCAAGGACGGCCCGATGCAGGACGTGCACTGGCCGCTGGGGCTGATCGGCTACTTCCCGTGCTACTCGCTGGGCGCGATGTACGCCGCGCAGTGGTTCGCGGCGATGCGCCGCGCGATGCCGCACCTGGACGAGCGCATCGCCGCCGGCGAGCTGGCGCCGGTCTTCGGCTGGCTGCGCGAGAACATCTGGCTGCCGGCCAGCCGCTGGAGCACCGACGAGCTGACGCGCCGCGCCAGCGGCGAGACGCTGAACCCGGCGCACTTCCGCGCCCACCTCGAGGCGCGTTACCTGGTCTGAGTCAGCGCGCGGCGGCCAGCCGGCGCTCGAGATCGTCGAGCACCTCGTCGAGCCGCCGCATCGCCTTCGCGGTGGCGCCGCGCGCCGGCCGCCGGCGGCGTTTCAGCGGGACCAGCCGGCGCGTCTCGTCGTCGAGCGCGGCGTCGTCCAGGCGGATGCCGTGCGCGGCCAGCCGCGGCGCCAGCTCGTCGCGGCGCGCGCGCAGGTCGGCGCGCGTCTGCTGGTAGGCGTGTTCGGCCATCGCCCGGCGCTGCGAGTAGCCGAAGGTGTTGGCCAGGAACATCTCCGGGTCACGCTGGTCGGGCTCGAAGAGCACGATCTCGGTGCTCGGATGGGTCTGCTCGTAGCCGCGCATGCCGAGCTCCAGCCGCGAGTGGATCAGCGTGCGGAAGGTCTGGCTCAGCACCACCGGCAGGCCGCCGTCGGCCAGGCGCGGGATGCGCTGGCCGGCGCGGGCCGTCGGCGTCGCGTGGCGCCCGACATGGCCCGACTCGAAAGGCACCAGCGGGTTCAGGCACAGCACCAGGTCCATGTCCATGTCGAGCAGCACACGCGCGTGCAGCGTCTTCTTCAGCGCACCGTCGACGTAGCAGCGGCCGTCGATCGGCACCGGCGGGAACAGCCCCGGCAGCGCCGCGCTGGCGGCCACCGCGCGCGAGATCGGCACGTGCTCCCAGCCCGGCCGGCCGAAGGGCGCCGACTGGCCGCTGTCGAGGTCGGTGGCGACGATGACCAGCGGCCGCGCGACCTGGCGGAAGTCGTTGCTGCGCCCCGGCGCCGACAGCATGCGCGCCACCTGACGCTCCAGCGCCTCGTGGCCGAAGAGGCCGGCCGGCAGCGCGCGGCCCAGGCGTTCGAGCGCGGTCAGCAGCGAGCGCCGCTCGAAGGCGTAGTCCCAGGCGGCGTGCGCCACCAGCGCCGGCAGCATCGCCAGCCGGCGCGCGTATTCGCGCCAGGCCGGCTGCACGAACAGCCCGGGGTGGATGACGTCGTCGTTGGGCCCCTGGTTGAGGATGAACGAGGTGCAGAGCTGGCGCGGCGTGATGCCGTTGGCCAGCCCGGCGGCGATGAAGCCGCCGGCCGAGACACCGACGTAGCCGTCCAGCCGCGTGAAGTCGACGCCGACGAAGGACTCGTCGAGCGCGCACAGCGCGCCGATCTCGTAGATCGCGCCCAGCGGGCCGCCACCGGCCAGGGCCAGGCCGATGCGCTTGGAGTCGGGTGTCGTCATCGCTTGCCGGGGCGATGCGGCCCGTGGCGGGCCTGCGCCCCGCTCCGTTCAGAGGTGGTGATCAGGCGGTCTTGGTGCGGCGCACGCGCTTCTTCGCCGGGGCCGGCGCCTCGGTGGGCGCTTCGGGGGCGGCTGCGGCCGGGGCTTCGGCCACCGGCGCGGGCTTGGCGGCGGCCTTGCGCGCCGTCTTGCGCGGCGCGGCGGGCCTGGCCGGGGCTGCGGCGGCGTTCAGGCGCTCGACCGCGGCGGCCAGCGCGTCGACCCGGTCGACCAGCGCCTGCACGTCCTTGGCCGTCGGCACGCCCAGGCGCGACAAGGCCTTGGCGGTGCGCTGCTCGAAGATCGCCTCGAGCTTGTCCCAGTTCTGCCCGGCGCGCGCGGTGACGCTGCCGGCCATCGCCGTCATGCGGTCGGTGACCTCGCCGAGCTTCTCCTCGGCCACCGCCTGCGTCTTGCGCTGCAGGTGCACGCCTTCCTTGACCAGGGCCTCGAAGACGCGGCCGCCTTCTTCCTGTGCCTTGGCGAACGCGCCCATGCCGGCCAGCCAGATCTGCTGCGCCGAGTCGCGCACCGCGCCGGCCATCGCCTTGTCGCTGCGCTGGGCGGCTGCGGTCTTGCGGGCGGGCTTCGCCGTCTTGGCCGCGGCCTTCTTCGCTGCCGTGGGGGCCTTCCTGGTTGCCATCGTCGCTCCTCGTCGTCGTTCGTGGGTGCCCTCGTCAATCTTGGACGCAGGGCGGGCGGCCTGCATCCGATAACTCTAGTGAGACGGCTCTATCCACGCGGGCAGCCGTCGCCGCAGCCTTCGCAGCGGTGCACCTCGACCGTCACGTGGCGCAGCGGCGCGATCTCGGCCAGCCGCGCGCGGTAGACGGCCGCCGGCAGCGGCCGGTCGGCGACGATCGCGATCGCGGCCGACCAGGCCTGGGCGCCGACCTGCCAGACGTGCAGGTCCGACAGCCGGGCGTCGCCGTCGGCCTCGATCAGCGTGCGGATGCGACGGCTGATCTCGGGGTCGGCGGTGGCGTCGACCAGCGCGCGCGAACTCTGGCGCATGACGCCCAGCGCCCACTGTCCGATGACCAGCGCGCCCAGCAGCGCCACCGCCGGGTCCAGCCAGCGCCAGCCAAACCACAGCCCGCCGGCCAGCGCGGCGATCGCCAGCACCGAGGTCATCAGGTCGGCCAGCACGTGCAGGTAGGCGGCGCCGAAGTTGGCGTCGTGGTGGTGGTGGTGGTGGTGGCCGTGCGGATGGCCGTGGGGATGCTCGTCGTGATCGTGGTCGTCGTCGTGATCGTCGTGGCGGTGGTGATGCCCGTGGTGGTCGTGCCCGTGGTGGTCGTGCCCGCCGCGCGCCAGCAGCCAGGCGCTGACGAGGTTGACGGCCAGCCCCAGCACCGCCACGCCCATCGCCTCGCCGAAGGCGATCGGGCGCGGCTCGCGCAGCGTGCCGATCGCGTCCCAGGCGATGCCGGCGGCGGCGGCCAGCAGCAGCAGGCCGCTGGTGTAGGCCGCCAGCACCTCGATCTTCCAGCCGCCGAAGGCGTAGCTGCCGTGCGCCGCGGCGCGCCGGGCCAGCCGGTAGGCGAGCACCGCGCCGCCCAGCGCCAGCGCGTGCGTGCCCATGTGCCAGCCGTCGGCCAGCAGCGCCAGCGAGCCGGTCCACCAGCCGGCGCCGACCTCGACGGCCATCGTCACCAGCGTCAGCACGGTGACCTGCAGCAGCGCCTTCTCGCGCCGGGCGACACCTTCGTCAGCGAAGGCATGCGGGTGCAGGAACGGCGAGAGATCCTGGTGGTGCGAACTCATGGCGCCCGACTGTACGACGCGCCCGGGTGGGGCGCCCTCCGGGGCAACCGGCAGCGCGCGGACCGCGTCCCTACAATGCCCGCCACCCCTGTTTCTGCCGACGGAAAGCCGCCGATGTCCACCGCCGAGACCCCCACCGCCCACATCACCCCGCGCGAGAAGGCCGAGATCCTGGCGCAGGCGCTGCCCTACATCCGCAAGTACCACGGCAAGACGCTGGTCATCAAGTACGGCGGCAACGCGATGACCGACCCGGCGCTGCAGCAGGACTTCGCCGAGGACATCGTGCTGCTGAAGCTCGTCGGCATGAACCCGATCGTCGTGCACGGCGGCGGCCCGCAGATCGACGAGGCGCTGTCGCGCCTGGGCAAGAAGGGCACCTTCATCCAGGGCATGCGCGTCACCGACGAGGAGACGATGGAAGTCGTCGAATGGGTGCTCGGCGGCGAGGTGCAGCAGGACATCGTCGGCCTGATCAACGCCGCCGGCGGCAAGGCCGTGGGCCTGACCGGCCGCGACGGCGGCATGATCCGCGCACGCAAGCTGAAGATGCTCGACAAGAACGACCCGTCGATCGAACACGACGTCGGCCAGGTCGGCGAGATCACCGCCATCGACCCCTCGGTGGTGCAGGCGCTGCAGGACGACCAGTTCATCCCCGTCATCAGCCCGATCGGCTTCGGCGAGAAGAACGAGAGCTACAACATCAACGCCGACCTCGTCGCCAGCAAGCTGGCCACGGTGCTGAAGGCCGAGAAGCTGATGCTGCTGACCAACACGCCGGGCGTGCTGGACAAGAACGGCACGCTGCTCACCGACCTGACGGCCCGCGAGATCGACGGCCTGTTCGCCGACGGCACGATCAGCGGCGGCATGCTGCCGAAGATCGCCGGCGCGCTGGACGCCGCCAAGAGCGGCGTCAACGCGGTGCACATCATCGACGGCCGCGTGCCGCACGCGACGCTGCTGGAGATCCTGACCGACCAGGCCTTCGGCACGATGATCCGCAGTCATTGAGCGGCGCCACGCACGACCGGGTCTGGCTGTTCGACCTGGACAACACGCTGCACGACGCGTCGCACGCGGCGTTCGGCCAGCTCAACGTCGGCATGACCGACTACATCGAGCGTGAGCTGGGCCTGAGCCGCGCCGAGGCCGACGCGCTGCGCCGGCGCTACTGGCTGCGCTACGGCGCGACGCTGCTCGGGCTGATGCGCCACCACGGCGTCGACGCCGCCCACTTCCTCGAGCAGACCCACCGGCTGCCCGGGCTGGAGGAGCGGGTGCGCGGCCAGGCTCACGACTTCGCCGCGCTGGCCCGGCTGCCCGGGCGCAAGGTGCTGCTGACCAATGCGCCGGCGCTGTACACGCAGCGTGTGCTCGGCGTGCTGGGCATCGCGCACCTGTTCGAGCGGGTGATCCCGATCGAGGACATGCGTGTCTTCGGCCAGCTGCGGCCCAAACCCGATACGCGCATGCTGCGCCGCGTGGCCGCGCGGCTGAAGGTGCCGCCCGGGCGTTGCATCCTCGTCGAGGACACGCTGGGCCACCTGAAGGCGGCGCGCTCGATCGGCATGGGCACGGTCTGGATGCAGCGTTTCGCGCGCCGCACGCGCGTGGCGATGCCGGTCGCCTCGCGGCTGACGCTGGTGCCGCCGTACGTCGACCGGCGCATCGTGCGCCTGTCCACGCTGCTGCGCGGCTAGCGCGGCGCGGCCCTATGCCAGAATCCCAAAGTCCCCTCCCGCCCCCACGACATCCTCTTCTCGCCGCCCGAATGGAAGACCAGAGCGCCCACGCCGACCCGCTGGCCCCGGCGACGGTCTCCGAGCCGGTGACGCCGGCGGTCGCCACCGCCGCGCCGGCGCGCAAGCGCCCGCGCCCCGGCGAGCGCCGCGTGCAGATCCTGCAGACGCTGGCGCAGATGCTCGAGCAGCCGGGCGCCGAACGCATCACGACGGCCGCGCTGGCGGCGCGCCTGGACGTCAGCGAAGCGGCGCTGTACCGCCACTTCGCCAGCAAGGCGCAGATGTTCGAGGGGCTGATCGAGTTCATCGAGTCCAGCGTCTTCACGCTGGTCAACCAGATCGCCGAGCGCGAGCCTTCGGGCGCGGCGCAGGCGCGGCGCATCGTCGCGGTGCTGCTGCAGTTCGGCGAGAAGAACCCGGGCATGACGCGGGTGATGGTCGGCGACGCGCTGGTCTTCGAGCACGAGCGCCTGGCCGCGCGCATGAACCAGTTCTTCGACCGCCTGGAGTCGCAGCTGCGCCAGAGCCTGCGCGCCGCGGCCGACGAAAGCGGCTCGGCGACCCCCACGGTGGACGCCAACGCGATCGCCTCGGCGCTGGTCGCGTTCGCGGTCGGCCGCCTGCACCGCTACGCACGCTCGGGCTTCCGCCGCTCGCCGACCGAGCTGCTCGAGCCGGCGCTGCAACGCCTCGCCGCCTGAGCGCGCGGTGGTCCACGTCGAGCTTGCCGGGCAGGCGCTCGTCCTGCTGCCCGAACGCTGTGCCTTCCTGCCAGCCGAGCGCATGCTGCTCGTCGCCGACGCCCACCTGGGCAAGGCCCAGAGTTTCCGCAGCCTGGGCGTGCCGGTGCCGGCGGGCACCACGAGCCGGACGCTGGAGATGCTGGACGCCGCCATCGCCGCCACCGGCGCCGAACGCATCGTCTTCCTCGGCGACCTGATCCACTCGTCGCGCTCGCGCACGCCGGGCACGGCGCAGGCCGTGGCACGCTGGCGCGCGCGCCATCCGGGCCTGGCGCTGACGCTGGTGCGCGGCAACCACGACCGCCACGCCGGCGACCCGCCGCCGGACTGGGGCATCGACTGCGTCGACGGCCCGCTGCGTGTCGGCGCGCTGGCGCTGGCCCACGAACCCGAGCCGATCGCCGGCGCCTACGTCATCGGCGGCCATCTGCACCCGGCGGTGGCGCTCGGCGGCCCGGCGCACGACCGCCTGCGGCTGCCGTGTTTCCACTTCGGGCCCGAGGTCGGCGTGCTGCCGGCCTTCGGCGCCTTCACCGGCTGCGCCACCGTCGAGCACCGCCCGGGCGACCGGACCTGGGTCGTCGTCGACGACACGCTGCGCCCCCTACACTCGGTTCCATGATCCCGACGTCTTCCGTGGAGGCGCTGCTCGCCCGCGCCGAATCGCTGCTCGCGCGGCTGGAGTCGGTGCTGCCGCACCCGCCGGCCGCGCCCGACTGGGCCGCGTCGCCCGCCTTCCGCTACCGCCGCCGCGGCAACGCCGGCGTGCTCGAACCGGTGCGCCACGTCGCGACGATCCGCCTGGCCGACCTGAAGGAGATCGACGGCCAGAAGGAACGCCTGGTGCGCAACACCGAGCAGTTCGTCGCCGGCCGCGGCGCCAACAACGTGCTGCTGACCGGCGCGCGCGGCACGGGGAAAAGTTCGCTGATCAAGGCCTGCCTCAACGAGTACGCGCCGCGTGGCCTGCGCCTGATCGAGGTCGACAAGGCCGACCTCGTCGACCTGCCCGACATCGTCGACCTGGTTGCCGACCGCCCCGAACGTTTCGTCGTCTTCTGCGACGACCTCAGCTTCGACGAAGGCGAGCCCGGCTACAAGGCGCTGAAGAGCATGCTCGACGGCTCGGTGGCGCAGACCGCCGACAACGTGCTGATCTACGCCACCAGCAACCGGCGCCACCTGCTGCCCGAGTACATGCGCGAGAACCTCAGCTACACGCACACCGACGACGGCGAGGTGCACCCGGGCGAGGTCGTCGAGGAGAAGATCTCGCTGTCCGAGCGTTTCGGGCTGTGGATCAGCTTCTACCCGTTCTCGCAGAACGAGTACCTGGCGATCGTCGCGCAGTGGCTGCAGGCCTTCGGCGTCGGCGAGCAGGCCATCGCCGCGGCGCGCCAGGAGTCGCTGGTCTGGGCGCTGGAGCGCGGTTCGCGCTCGGGCCGTGTCGCGCAGCAGTTCGCACGCGACTACGCCGGGAGGCTGGCCGATGGCTGAGGCGACGGAGCGCACGCCGGTGGACGGCGGGTCATCTGAACCGCGCCGTCCGGTGGACGTCGCGGTCGGGGTTCTCGTGGCCCCCGACGGCCGCTTCCTGCTGACCAGCCGTCCCGAAGGCAAGGTCTACGCCGGCCACTGGGAGTTCCCGGGCGGCAAGCTGGAGGCCGGCGAGACGGTCGAGGAGGCGCTGCGGCGCGAGCTGCAGGAAGAACTCGGCATCACGATCGGCCCGGCCGAGCCCTGGAAGATCGAGCTGATGGACTACCCGCACGCCCGCGTGCGGCTGCATTTCTGCAAGGTCTACCGCTGGCAAGGCGAGTTCGAGATGCGCGAGCGCCAGCAGATGGCCTGGCAGACGCTGCCGGTCGAGGTGAGGCCGGTGCTGCCGGGCACGGTGCCGGTGCTCGCGTGGTTTGCCGAGGAACGGGGATTCACCGGCCCGACGCACACGGCTGCGTAAACTGCCCCCATGGACTGGCTCGACAGCGTGAAATGGGGCGACGACGGTCTGGTGCCGGCGATCGCCCAGGAAGCGACCACCGGCGACGTGCTGATGGTCGCGTGGATGAACCGCGAGGCCCTGGCCGAGACCGCGCGCCGCGGCGAGGCGGTCTACTGGAGCCGCTCGCGCAAGCGCCTGTGGCACAAGGGCGAGGAGTCGGGCCACGTGCAGACCGTGCACGAGCTGCGCCTGGACTGCGATGCCGACGTGATCCTGATGAAGGTCACGCAAACCGGCCACGAACCGGGCATCGCCTGCCACACCGGTCGGCACAGCTGCTTCTTCCGGCGTTACGAGAACGGGGCCTGGCAGACGGTGGAGCCGGTGCTGAAGGACCCCGAGAGCATCTACAAATGAACGAACCCGTTTCCGCGTCGCCGGCTGCCGGCGACGACACGCTGGCGCGGCTGGCCGACGTCATCGACTCGCGCCACGGCGGCGACCCCGACAAGAGCTACGTCGCGCGCCTGTTCCATAAGGGCACCGACGCGATCCTGAAGAAGGTCGGCGAGGAGGCCACTGAGGTCGTCATGGCGGCCAAGGACGGCGTGCCCGAGCGCCTGGTCGGCGAGGTGGCCGACCTGTGGTTCCACAGCCTGGTCGCGCTGTCGCACTTCGGGCTGCGGCCCGAGCAGGTGCTGGCGGAACTGCGGCGCCGCGAAGGACTCTCCGGACTGGAGGAGTTCGCGCTGCGCAAGGTGCGCCAGCGCGAGAGTTCCGAAGGAGGATGACGATGACGAACGATGTCGTGGCCGCCGCCGAGCGCGAGGCCTCGCTGAAGACGCTGGGGCACGTGAGCTACCTGCTGCACGCGATCGTCGCGGTCAGCGCGGTCGTGCCCGGCATCCAGGCGAGCATCGTGCTGCTGCTGATCGCCTTCGTCATCGACGTCGTCAAGCGCGGCGACGCGCTGGGCTCCTGGCAGGAGTCGCACTTCCGCTGGCGCATCCGCAGCGTGATCTTCGCCGGCCTGGCCTACCTGCTGACGATCCCGCTGTGGCTGCTGTTCGTCTTTCCGGGCTGGATCGCCTGGATGCTGATCTCGATCTGGTTCCTCTACCGCATCGTCCGCGGCTGGAGCGCGCTCAATTCCAACCAGGCCCTTCCGGCATGAAGCACGACCCGAACTGCATCTTCTGCAAGATCGCCGCCGGCCAGATCCCGGCGAAGAAGGTTTACGAGGACGACGAACTGCTCGTCTTCCACGACATCAACCCCTGGGCGCCGGTGCACGTGCTGGTGATTCCCAAGGAACACGTCGCGACGCTGGCCGACACCGGCCCGGAGCACGAGGCGCTGCTCGGCCGCATGCTGGCGCTGGCGCCGAAGCTGATGCGTGAGCTGGGCGTCACCAACGGCTTCCGGGTCGTCGTCAACAACGGGCCCGACGGCGGGCAGGAGGTCTACCACCTGCACATGCACGTGATGGGCGGCCCGCGGCCCTGGGCCAAGGGCTGATCTCGCCGCCCCCCGGGGGGCGCGGCGCACTCGCCATAGAATTTGCGGTTCCTCCAAAGGAGTTAAGACATGGGTTCCTTCAGCATCTGGCACTGGCTCATCGTGCTGCTGGTCGTGGTGTTGATCTTCGGCACGAAGAAGCTGAAGAACATCGGCGCCGACCTCGGCGGCGCCGTCAAGGGCTTCAAGGACGGCGTCAAGGGCGCCAACGAAGCCGAAGACACGCCGCCGGCGCCGCCGCAGCAGGTGACCACGGCCCAGCGCAACGACGCCAACACCGTCGACGTCGACGCCAAGACCAAGCACTGATCCCGTGCTCGACTTCGGTTTCGACAAGATCGCGCTGATCGGCGCGGTCGCGCTGATCGTCATCGGGCCCGAAAAGCTGCCCAAGGTGGCGCGCACGCTCGGACATCTGTTCGGCAAGGCGCAGCGCTACGTCGCCGACGTCAAGGCCGAGGTCAACCGCTCGATCGAGCTCGACGAGCTGCGCAAGATGAAAGACCAGTTCCAGGACGCCGCGCGCGACGTCAGCCAGACGGTGCAGCGTGAGGTGCAGGCCGCCGGCAGCGCCGTCGAGTCCGAGTGGCGCGAGGCCGCCGACGCCTGGTCCGGCGGCTCGCCGGCCACGGCGACCGAGGCGCTGTCCACCCCGGTGCCCGAGTACCGGCCGCCGAAGAAGAACTGGCGCCTGAAACGCGGCGCCACGCCGCTCTGGTACAAGCAGCGCCACGGCGTGCGCACCCGCGCGCAGTCCGGCGCGGCGCGTGTCGCGCGCTTCCGTCCGCCCGGTCTCGGGCCGCGTCGATGAGCGCGCCGGACCCCAAGGACGACGAACTCGCCGGCACCGAAGCCCCGTTCGTCTCCCACCTGATCGAACTGCGCGACCGGCTGATCCGGGCGCTGATCGCGATCGGCATCGCCTTCGCCGTGCTCGCCCTGTGGCCCGGCCCCTCGGCGCTGTACGACCTGCTGGCCGCGCCGCTGGTCGCGCACCTGCCCAAGGGCGCGACGCTGATCGCCACCAACGTCATCTCGCCGATCCTGGTGCCGCTGAAGATCACGCTGATGGCGGCGCTGATGCTGGCGCTGCCGATCGTGCTCTACCAGGTCTGGGCCTTCGTGGCGCCAGGGCTGTATTCGCACGAGAAGAAGCTGGTGCTGCCGCTGGTGATCAGCAGCACCATCCTGTTCATCGTCGGCGTGGCCTTCTGCTACTTCATCGTCATCCCGGGGATGTCGAAGTTCATCCAGGCCTTCGCGCCGAGCGCGATCACCGCGGCACCGGACATCGAGGAGTACTTCGGCTTCGTGCTGACGCTGTTCCTGGTCTTCGGCGTCGCCTTCGAGGTGCCGGTGGCGGTGGTCGTGCTGGCGCGCATCGGCATCGTCACGATCGCCCAGCTGCGCAAGGCGCGCGGCTACTTCATCGTCGGCGCGTTCATCGTCGCCGCGGTCGTGACGCCGCCGGACGTGATCTCGCAGCTGGCGCTGGCGATCCCGATGATCCTGCTCTACGAGGCCGGCATCATCGCCGCGCAGCTCTTCATCCGGCACACCAAGGCGCCCGAGGAAGCGGCCGACGGCAGCCAGAAGCCGAGCTGAGCCCGGCCGGGCTTCAGCGCGGCACCCGGCGCATCGCCGCCGGGCGTTCGCCGATCACCAGCCGCACCTCGAGCCCGCGCTCCCCGCGCTGCACCGCGATCAGCGCCTCCGAGCGCGGCCGCAGCGCCGCCACCGCCGACATCAGCTCGGTCGTGTTGCCCACCGCGGTGTCGCCGATGCGGGTGACGACGTCGCCCGGGCGCAGGCCGCCGCGGCTGGCCGGCCCGTCCTGCAGCACGCCGGTGATCAGCACGCCGTTGTTCACCGGCAGGCCCAGGCTCCTGGCGATCTCGGGCGTCAGGTCGCGCGGCTCGACGCCGATCCAGCCGCGCGTGACGCGGCCCTCGCTGACGATGGCCTCCATCACCTGGCGCGCGATGTCCACGGGGATCGCGAAGCCGATGCCCATGCTGCCGCCGCTGCGCGAGAAGATCGCGGTGTTGATGCCGACGAGGTTGCCGGCCGCGTCGACCAGCGCGCCGCCGGAATTGCCGGGGTTGATCGCGGCGTCGGTCTGGATGAAGTTCTCGAAGGTCGACAGGCCGAGCTGGTTGCGCCCCAGCGCGCTGACGATGCCGGCGGTGACGGTCTGGCCGACGTTGAACGGGTTGCCGATGGCCAGCACGACGTCGCCGACCTGCAGCGAGGGCGCGTCGCCGAAGGCGATGATCGGCAGCTTGTCGAGCTCGATCTTCAGCACCGCGAGGTCGGTCTCGGGGTCGGCGCCGATGACACGCGCACGCACCTGGCGGCCGTCGACGAGCTGGACCTCGATCTCGTCGGCGCCTTCGATGACGTGGTTGTTCGTCAGCAGGTAGCCCTCGGGCGAGGCGATGACGCCCGAGCCCAGGCCGGTCTGCGCCTGCGGGCGCGCCGCCTCGTCGCCGAAGAAGAAGCGAAAGCGCGGGTCGTCGGCGTGCGGGCTGCGCCGCGCCATCTTGGTCGCGACGATGCTGACGACGGCCGGCGTGGCGCGCCGCGCCGCGGCGCTGTAGCCGCCGGCGTGCAGCCCGGCGGCGGCCGAGGCCGCGCTCAGCGGCGCCGGGGCCTGCAGGATCGTCGCGCCCGGCAGGACCGGGCCGCCGCGCGGCAGCCAGTCGGGCTTGAGCGTCTCGACGACGAAGAGTCCGCCCAGCGCGACGGTGACCGCCTGCGAGAATACGAGCCAGGTTCTGCGCAACATGGACGAGAAGGAGACGGCGCCGGTGGCCGAGCTGAAAGAGATCGACGCCTTCCTCAAAGGGCTGCTGAAACCCGAGGCGTTCCGGGATTATGGGCCGAACGGCCTGCAGGTCGAGGGCCGTGCCGAGGTGCGGCGCATCGTCTCGGGCGTCACCGCCAGCCGCGAGTTCATCGACGCCGGCATCGCCGCCGGCGCCGACCTGCTGTTCGTGCACCACGGGCTGTTCTGGCGCGGCCAGGACGGGCGGCTGACCGGCTGGCTGGGCGAGCGCGTGCGCCGGCTGATGAAACACGACCTGAGCCTCGTCGCCTACCACCTGCCGCTGGACGCCCACGCCGAGCTCGGCAACAACGCCCAGCTCGGCCTGCGCCTGGGCCTCGCGGCCGACGCCCGTTTCGGCGAGCAGGACATCGGCTTCATCGGCCCGGCCGCCGGCATCGCCGATGCCTCGGCGCTGGCGGCGCGTGTCGAGCAGGCGCTCTCGCGAGAGCCGCTGCTGCTGCCCGGCGACGGCCGGCCGCTGCGGCGCATCGCCTGGTGCAGCGGTGGCGCCCAGGGCCACTTCGAGGCCGCGATCGCCGCCGGCGCCGACGCCTTCCTGAGCGGCGAGGTCTCGGAGCAGCAGGCCCACCTGGCGCACGAGACCGGCGTCGCCTTCCTGGCCTGCGGCCACCACGCCACCGAGCGCTACGGTGCGCCGGCCGCCGCCGCCGCGGTGGCGGCGCACTTCGGCCTGGAGCACCGCTTCATCGAGATCGACAACCCGGTATGAACACGCCGCTGTTGATCACGATGGGCGACGCCGCCGGCGTCGGGCCGGAGATCGTCGCCGCGGCCTTCCGCCGGGGCGAGGCCGACGGCTGCGTCGTCGTCGGCGACCCGGCGGTGCTGCGCCGTGCCGGCGCCGGCATGGTCGCGGTGATCGACGCGCCGGCCGATCTCGCGGAGGTGCCGCCGGGATGCCTGCCGGTGCTGGTGCCGCCCGCGCTGCCCGAAGGCCTGGCGGCGCTGCCCTGGGGCCGTGTCGACGCCCGTGCCGGAGCGGCGGCGGCGGCCTGCATCGAGGAGGCGGTGCGCCGGGTGCGTGCCGGCGAGGCTTCGGCCCTGGTCACCGCGCCGATCCACAAGGAGGCGCTGGCGGCCGCCGGCGTGCCGTTTCCGGGCCACACCGAGATGCTGCAGGCCCTGGCCGCCGACGGCGGCGAACTGCCGCCGGTGCGCATGATGCTGGCCAACGAGGAGCTGCGTGTGGTGCTGGTGACGATCCACGTCGCGCTGCGCCAGGCGATCGAGCTCGTCACCCCCGACGCCGTGCTGCGCACGCTGCGCATCGCGCATGCCGCCGCCGCCGCCTGGGGGCAGCGCGCGCCGCGCATCGCGGTGGCCGGGCTGAACCCGCATGCCGGCGAGGGCGGGCTGTTCGGGCGCGAGGAGATCGAGATCATCGCCCCGGCCATCGAGGCCGCACGCGCCGAAGGCATCGACGCGCAGGGCCCGTTCCCGCCGGACACGGTGTTCATGCGCGCGCGCCGCGGCGCCTTCGACCTGGTCGTCGCGATGACCCACGACCACGGCCTGATCCCGGTGAAGTACCTGGGTGTCGAGCACGGCGTCAACGTGACGCTGGGCCTGCCCTTCGTGCGCACCAGCCCCGACCACGGCACCGCGTTCGACATCGCGGGGCGGGGCCGGGCCGACCCGGCCAGCCTCGTGGCGGCGATCCGCTGGGCGCGTGCGGCGCTGGCCGCGCGCGGCGGCTGACTCAGGCGCCGCCGCCGACGCCGGCGAGCTGGCGCCGCGCGCGCGCCGTGGCGCGTTCGAGCAGGTAGGCGTTCTCGAAGGCGCGCAGCCGCCCGGTCTCGCACAGCCGCACCAGCATGCGGTGGGTCAGCGAGATCGTCTCCTTGTGGCGCGAGCCGTGGTGGAAGACGAAGAACGTGCGCCCGGCGCTGACGTGCACCAGGCGCACCTTCTGCCAGGCATCGGCGATGTGCATGCGGTAGGCGAAGCCGACCTGCACGTGCTCGGCCAGCGCGCGGCCCTCGGTCGGCTCGACCGGCTCCGACGGCTGCGGCAGGCCGCCGATCGCGGTGTCGGCGGCGCTGACCGGCGCGTCCTCGCCGACGACGATGTCGATCTGCCCGTCCCAGTCGACCTGGCTCTCGTCGACCAGGCCCACGCGGGCGGCTTCCTCGGGGCTGAAGCGCGGCTCGGCGATGACGTCGTCGAGCACCGGCAGGTTGGCCGGCGCGCCGCGCAGCTCCTCGGGTGTCGGCAGCGGGCGCTGCAGCGCGCCTTCGACCTCGCGCGCGAGCAGGTTGAAGTCCAGCGGCCGCAGCGGCGTGGCCTTCAGCGACTCGGCATGCGCCGGCAGCAGGCGGCCGAAGAACTCGCGCCGCGAGGCTTCGGGCCAGCCGATCAGGTCCAGCCCTTCGCCCAGCTCCTTCATCAGCTTGGGCAGCTCGGCGAGGAAGGTCTTGCGCTGCGCCGACGAGGTCTTGGCCTGCACGCTCATGAAGAGCTCGCGGCCGACCTGGCGCAGCTGGCGCACCGACTCGGCCTCGGCGCCGTCGCGTGCGCTTGCGGCGACGACGACCTGGCTCCAGACCTGGCTGATGAAGTCGCGCAGGAACGGCGGCGCCGACAGGTCCTTCAGCTCGCCGTGCAGCTGCTGGGCGTAGAGCTGGCGCAGGCGCAGCTCGTCTTCCTTGGCGGCGAGCAGATCGGCGGCACCCTGCTCGCCGGCCTCGGCGCGGCCCTGTTCGGCGACGAAGGCCTCCAGCGCGGCGAGCTTGCTCTGGTAGACCTCGAGCTGGTCGAAGTCGCCTTCGACGACCTCGTCGACGAGGCCGCGGATGCGCGCCAGCACACGCTGCGCGCCGTCGTCGCCGATGTCGTCGAAACCCGCGCCCAGCGAGGCGATGCGGTTGACGAAGCGGCGCACCGGATGGCGCCGCGACGAGAAGAAGCTCGGGTCGCCGAGCGCGGCACGCAGCACCGGCAGCTGCAGCCGCGCGATCTGGCGCGCGACCTGCGGCGGCACCTTCGGGTCCGACAGGATCTGGTCGAACAGGCTGCCGATGACGTCGATGACCGTCAGGTCCAGCGACCCGGCGGCGGCCTGGCGCAGCTCTTCGCGGTGGACGTGGATCAGGTTGGGCAGTGCGGCGCCGTTGGCGCCGGCGTCGGCGGGCTCGCCGATGGCCGCGGCCTCGGCGTAGGCGATGCGGCGCATCAGCGCCATCATCGCCGGGTCGACCTCGCCCAGCGGCGTGCCGCGGCCGGCCGCGGCGCCGCCGGAACGTGTGCTCGGCGCGAAGTGGCTGGCGCCGGCGCGGCGGCTGCTCCAGCGGCTGTCGGCGTCCGGGGAGAAGGCCGCGCGCTCGGACTCGGTGCAGCGCTCCGAGGCGCCGAAGCCGGTGCTCGGCGCGCCGCTGCGCGAGTCGGCGTTGCGCACCGTCAGCCCCGCGGGCTGGATGCCGGCACGGCGCAGGTCGGAGACGATCTCGGCATAGGCCGTGCGCAGCAGCGTCGCCAGCGAGCGCGCCATCTCCTTGGCCAGCGCGGCGCGCACCTCGGGGCGTTCGGAGACGGTCTCGATGGCCTGGTACATCGCGTGGCCGACGATCTCGGGGCGCAGCGGGTTGCGCTGCTCGCGGTCGCCGCGGGCGCCCTCGAGCAGCGCGCCGACGTAGGCGCCGAGTTCACGCAGTTCCCACTCGCAGGCGTGCGCGGTCTCCAGGCCGAAACGTTCCGCGGCGACCTCGATCTCGAGCTCGCGGTCCTCGACGAGGCGCAGCGACTCCCAGCTCGCGCTCTGCGTCGAGTCCTCGCTCGCGCGCGGCGCGACCTCGCGCAGCACGCGCCGGTCGAACTCCTCGTTGAACGCCAGCGCGAAGACGGCGGACTTGCGGTTGAGCTCGAACTGCGCGCCCAGCAGGCCGTCGCGCTGGAAGGCGTTGTTCGACGCGAGCGCGGCGAGCCCCAGGCTCTCGATGGTGCGCTCGGTGGCCTGCCGCGCCGCCAGCTTGACGCGCTGGACGGCGGCTTCTAGCGGGGCGGGCAGGCGGTGGACGGGGTGGGGATTCATGCGCGCGACGAGAGTCCCCAAGTATGCGGCAACTGCCGCATCCCTCTCCCGGATTACGCCTTGCGGGCGAGCGCGTCGCGGATCTCGCGCAGCAGCAGCACGTCCTCGGGCGTCGGCGCGGGGGCCGGGGGCGGCGGCGGCGGTGCGTTGCGCTTGATGCGGTTGATCTGCTTGACCATCACGAAGATGATGAAGGCGAGGATCACGAAGTTGACGGACACCGTGATGAAGCTGCCGTAGGCGAACACGGCGCCGCCCTTCTTGGCCTCGGCCAGCGTCGTGGCGGCCTGTCCGGCCAGCGGGATGAAGTAGTTGCTGAAGTCCAGCCCGCCGAAGACCTTGCCCACGAGCGGCATGATGACGTCGCCCACCAGCGACTCGACGATCTTGCCGAACGCGCCGCCGATGATCACGCCGACGGCGAGGTCGACGACGTTGCCCTTGGTGGCGAACTCCTTGAATTCCGATGCGAAGCTCATGCGAGCCCCCTCCTGCTTGTCGTTGAAGTGGTCCGGCCCTCGGTCGCGAAGGTCTTTCGGGGCCCCGGGCACGGTAGGTCGGGGCCTTGGCCTCGTCAAGCACGCCGGTGAGCGGAGGATGTCCCTTCGGCGTCGGTTAGAATCACGGGTTGACCCGAATCCCCCCTCCCGAGCAACACCCGAGGACATCCATGAGTGACGCTGCCGTCGACCAAGGACGACGCACCTGGATCGCCATCACCTGCGGCGCTGGTGCCGTCGGTGGCGCGGCGGTCGCCGTTCCGTTCGTCAGCACTTTTGCGCCTTCCGAACGGGCCCGCGCCGCTGGCGCTCCCGTCGAAGTCGACATCAGCAAGCTGGCCCCCGGTGACCGCGTGACCGTCGAATGGCGCGGCAAGCCGGTCTGGATCCTGCGTCGCACGCCGGAACAGATCGAGCAGCTGAAGTCGCTCGACGGCCAGCTCGCCGACCCGAACTCCGAGCGCACCGCCTACCCGATCCCCGAATACGCGAAGAACACCGGGCGCTCGATCAAGCCCGAGTTCCTGGTCGTCATCGGCATCTGCACGCACCTGGGCTGCTCGCCCGGCGGCGTGGCCAAGGGCAGCGGCAACGCCAGCGTGCCCGCCGACTGGCCGGGCGGCTTCCTCTGCCCCTGCCACGGCTCGACCTTCGACCTGGCCGGCCGCGTCTACAAGAACAAGCCCGCGCCGGACAACCTCGAGGTTCCGCCGCACATGTACCTGTCCGACACCGTTCTGCTGATCGGTGAGGACAAGAAGGCCTGACGCCGCAAACCACGAAGTCCGAGGTCAATTCGATGGCTGAATTCAAGCAAGCGCGGCCGGGTGCGCCGATGGCCGAGCAGTTCATGACATGGGTGGACAACCGGTTCCCGGCCACCAAGCTCTTCAAGGAGCACATGTCGGAGTACTACGCGCCGAAGAACTTCAACGTCTGGTACTTCTTCGGCTCGCTGGCGATGCTGGTCCTGGTGATCCAGATCGTCACCGGCATCTTCCTCGTGATGCACTACAAGCCCGACGCCGCGCTCGCGTTCGCGTCGGTCGAGTACATCATGCGCGACGTGCCCTGGGGCTGGCTGGTGCGCTACATGCACTCCACCGGCGCCTCGGCGTTCTTCATCGTCGTGTACCTGCACATGTTCCGCGGGATGATCTACGGCAGCTACCGCAAGCCGCGGGAGCTGGTGTGGGTCTTCGGCTGCGCGATCTTCCTCGCGCTGATGGCCGAAGCCTTCATGGGCTACCTGCTGCCGTGGGGCCAGATGAGCTACTGGGGCGCGCAGGTCATCATCAACCTGTTCGCCGCGATCCCCTTCGTCGGCAACGACCTGTCGCTGCTGATCCGCGGTGACTTCGTCGTCGGCGACGCGACGCTCAACCGCTTCTTCAGCTTCCACGTCATCGCCGTGCCGCTGGTGCTGCTGGGCCTGGTCGTCGCGCACATCATCGCGCTGCACGAAGTGGGTTCGAACAACCCCGACGGCATCGAGATCAAGGCCAAGACCGACGCCAAGGGCGTGCCGCTGGACGGCATCCCGTTCCACCCGTACTACACGGTGCACGACATCTTCGGCGTGGCGATCTTCCTGATCATCTACAGCGCCGTGCTGTTCTTCGCGCCCGAAGGCGGCGGCTACTTCCTGGAGTTCAACAACTTCATCCCGGCCGACCCGCTGAAGACGCCGCTGCACATCGCGCCGGTGTGGTACTTCACGCCGTTCTACTCGATGCTGCGCGCGGTGACCGACGACATGGTCACGGTGCTGGTGGTGCTGGTGGCCGCGGCCGGTGTGCTCGGCTTCCTGAAGGGTGGCTTCAAGGGCCCGTGGAAGTTCGCTCCGCTGATCGGCGCCGTTGCGCTGGTGGTGCTGCTGAAGGTCTTCGACGCCAAGTTCTGGGGCGTCGTGGTGATGGGCGTCGCGGTGCTGATCCTCTTCTTCCTGCCCTGGCTGGACCGCAGCCCGGTGAAGTCGATCCGCTACCGCCCGACCTGGCACAAGGTGGTCTACGGCGTGTTCGTCGTCAACTTCGTGGTGCTCGGCTACTACGGCATCCAGCCGCCGTCGACCGCCGGCACGATCATCTCGATGGTCGGCACGCTGTTCTACATGGGCTTCTTCCTGCTGATGCCCTGGTGGAGCCGCATCGGCGAGTTCAAGCCGGTGCCTGAGCGCGTGACCTTCCGCGCCCACTGAGCCGACGAGAGCGGAGTCCTAGACACCATGAAGAAACTGATCCTCTCCCTGCTCGCCAGCCTGGCCTTCGTCGGCGCGGCCCACGCCTCGTCGGCCGGCCCGGCCTGGGACAAGTTCCCGACCGAGCGCCTGAACGACCAGGCGGCGCTGCAACGCGGCGCGCAGACCTTCGCCAACTACTGCCTGAACTGCCATTCCGCCTCGTACATGCGCTACAACCGCATGCTCGAGATCGGCCTGACCGAGCAGCAGATCCGCGAGAACCTGATCTTCACCGGCGTGAAGGTCGGTGACCTGATGACCGCGTCGATCGATCCGCGCGACGCCAAGGAATGGTTCGGCGCCACGCCGCCGGACCTGACGCTGGTGGCGCGCTCGCGTGCCGACGGCTCCAAGGGCAGCGGCGCCGACTACCTCTACACCTACCTGCGCGGCTTCTACCGCGACGACAGCCGTCCCACCGGCTGGAACAACATCGTCTTCCCCGCCGTCGGCATGCCGCACGCGCTGTGGGAGATGCAGGGCACGCAGCACGCGGTGTTCGAGGAGCACAAGGATCCGCAGGACCCGACCAAGGTCACGCACGTGTTCAAGGGTTTCGAGATCGAGACCCCCGGCACGATGTCCAAGGCCGAGTACGACGCCACCGTCGCCGACCTCGTCGCGTTCATGACCTGGATGGCCGAGCCGATGCGTTCCACCCGCACCCAGCTGGGCATCGGCGTGCTGATCTTCCTGGCCATCTTCACCGTGATCGCCTGGCGCCTGAACGCGGTGTACTGGAAGGACGTCAAGTAGACGTCCACCACGCCCGGCGGTGGGCCGGGCCATGGAGCGCAGTGGCAGCCTTCGGGCGACCACTGCGTTCGCTTCTTTTGACGCGGGGCCCGTCCACGGCCCCCACTGACGATTGAGGGCCCCACGCCATGATGGTGCTTTACTCCGGAACGACCTGCCCCTACTCGCACCGCTGCCGCTTCGTGCTGTTCGAGAAGGGCATGGATTTCGAGATCCGCGACGTCGACCTCTTCGCCAAGCCCGAAGACATCGCGATGATGAATCCGTACAACGAGGTGCCGATCCTCGTCGAGCGCGATCTCATCCTCTACGAGTCGCACATCATCAACGAGTACATCGACGAGCGTTTCCCGCATCCGCAGCTGATGCCGGGCGACCCGGTGGCCCGTGCGCGCGTGCGCCTGTTCCTCTTCAACTTCGAGAAGGAACTGTTCGCCCACGTCAACCTGCTCGAGGGCCGCGGCATCAAGGCGACCGACAAGCAGCTCGAGAAGGCGCGTGCGCAGATCCGCGACCGCCTGACGCAGCTCGCGCCGATCTTCCTGAAGAACAAGTACATGCTCGGCGACGACTTCTCGATGCTCGACGTCGCGATCGCGCCGCTGCTGTGGCGCCTGGACTACTACGGCATCGACCTGTCGAAGAACGCCGTGCCGCTGCTGAAGTACGCCGAGCGCATCTTCTCGCGCCCGGCCTACATCGAGGCGCTGACGCCCTCGGAAAAGGTGATGCGCAAGTAAGCCGACAGGGCCTCGAGCGATGAGCGCGACCAGCGACAACCAGGGTTCCTCCACGCGCCCGTACCTGCTGCGGGCGCTGCACGACTGGTGCACCGACAACGGCTTCACGCCGTACCTCGCGGTCTATGTCGACGCGAGCGTGCAGGTGCCGATGGAGTACGTGAAGAACCACGAGATCGTGCTCAACGTCGGCTTCGAGGCCACGTCCGGGCTCAAGCTCGGCAACGAGTTCATCGAGTTCAAGGCCCGCTTTGGCGGCGTGCCGCGCGACATCGTCGTGCCGGTCGATCACGTCGTCGCGATCTACGCGCGCGAGAACGGGCAGGGCATGGCCTTCCCGGCGCCGGCCGAGGCGGCCTCGCCGGCAGCGGCGGCGGCGGCGGCCGAGCCGGCGCGCGCGCCGACGCCGCTGCGCTCCGGGCTGCGTCTGGCGTCCGAGTCCGGCGAGCCGCCGGCGCCCGCCGACCACGCGCCTTCGCCGGACGATTCTCCCGAGCCCGGCGGCTCGGGCGGCCGGCCCTCGCTGAAGCGGATCAAGTAGGCGCTCCTACAATCCCCAGCTCGCGCCGGCTTAGCTCAGTTGGTAGAGCACCCGCCTTGTAAGCGGAAGGTCGTCAGTTCGACTCTGACAGCCGGCACCAGACTCCCGTCAGCCCCGCCTCAGCGGCGAATGCCCGGCTCGGGCGGCAGCACCCGCACCTTGATCGCCACCGGCGCCCAGCCGGCGCCGCGCAGCCGTGCGTCCAGCCGCGGCAGCAGCTGGCGCAGCTTGGCTGCGGCCGCCCCGTGGTTGGCCAGCAGCGTCCAGCCTTCCTCGTCCAGCGGCCCGGGTCGCACCGCGCCGCGCAGGCCGCCGGCCAGCAGCGGCGCGATCGCGTCGTAGCGTTCGCGCGACTCGCGCACCCGCTGCAACAGGCCCGCCAGCGGCGCATGGCCGCCGAGTGCGTCGCTGAAGCTGAGGGTGCCGGCGAGAGGGGAGCGGGGGGCCATCACGGCAGTCTAGCCGGATGGCCGCGGGACGGCGGGGCTGCCGTTGGCCGGCAATGTCCGGGTGCTAAACTCGTCGGCTTCGTGCCCGTGCGCCAGCGCGACGCCCGAGCGCCACCGAGCGAACCGCCCGACCCCGCCGCACGGCCCGGGGTCGCCATGCGCGGCTCGCCTGAGCCCGCCCGGCCCGCAGCGCGGGCACCGCACACACCTCGAGCGCGGACTTCATGTTTCCCAAGATCCTGACCCAGATTTTCGGCAGCCGCAACGAACGCCTGCTGAAGGGCTACCGTCGCACGGTCGAGAAGATCAATGCGCTGGAGTCTCAGCTGCAGAAGCTCGACGACGCCGCCCTGCGCGCCAAGACCGACGAGTTCCGCCAGCGCCTGGCGCAGGGCACCGCCCTCGACGACCTGCTGCCCGAGGCCTTCGCCGTCGTGCGCGAGGCCGGCAAGCGCGTGCTGAAGATGCGCCACTTCGACGTCCAGCTGATCGGCGGCATGGCGCTGCACGACGGCAAGATCGCCGAGATGCGCACCGGCGAAGGCAAGACGCTGGTCGCGACGCTGCCGGTGTACCTGAACGCGCTGCCCGGCAAGGGCGTGCACGTCGTCACCGTCAACGACTACCTCGCGCGCCGCGATGCCGAGTGGATGGGCCGGCTCTACGGTTTCCTCGGCCTCACGGTCGGCGTCAACGTGCCGGGCCTGTCGCGCGAGGAGAAGCAGGCCGCGTTCGCCGCCGACGTCACCTACGGCACGAACAACGAGTTCGGCTTCGACTACCTGCGCGACAACATGGTCTACGACGTGCGCGAGCGCGTCGCGCGCGGCCTGAACTACGCCATCGTCGACGAGGTCGACTCGATCCTGATCGACGAGGCGCGCACGCCGCTGATCATCAGCGGCCAGGCCGAGGACCACACCGAGCTGTACGTCAGCGTCAACGCGGTGATCCCCAAGCTCAAGAAGCAGATCGGCGAAGCCGACCCGCGCACCGGCGAAGGTGTCATCGAGCCCGGCGACTTCACCGTCGACGAGAAGGCGCACCAGGTCTTCCTGACCGAGGCCGGCCACGAGAAGGCCGAGCAGATCCTCTCCGAAGCCGGCCTGCTGGCGCCGGGCGCGAGCCTGTACGACCCGGCCAACATCGCGCTGATGCACCATGTGTACGCGGCGCTGCGGGCCCACCAGCTCTACAACCGCGACCAGCACTACGTCGTGCAGAACGGCGAGGTCGTCATCGTCGACGAGTTCACCGGCCGCCTGATGACGGGCCGGCGCTGGAGCGACGGCCTGCACCAGGCCGTGGAAGCCAAGGAAGGCGTCCGGATCCAGAGCGAGAACCAGACGATGGCCTCGGTCACGTTCCAGAACTACTTCCGCATGTACGGCAAGCTCGCCGGCATGACGGGCACGGCCGACACCGAGGCCTACGAGTTCCAGGAGATCTACGGCCTCGAGACGGTGGTCATCCCGCCGAACAAGCCGACGATCCGCAAGGACGAGAACGACCTCATCTACAAGACGGCCAAGGAGCGCTACGACGCCGTCATCGCCGACATCCGCGACTGCTACGAACGCGGCCAGCCGGTGCTCGTCGGCACGACCTCGATCGAGAACTCGGAGCTGATCTCCGATCTGCTGAACAAGGCCGGGCTGCCGCACCAGGTGCTCAACGCCAAGCAGCACGCCAAGGAAGCCGAGATCGTCGCCCAGGCCGGCCGGCCGAAGATGGTGACCATCGCCACCAACATGGCCGGCCGCGGCACCGACATCGTGCTCGGCGGCAACGTCGAGAAGCAGATCCAGTTCCTCGAGGCCGACCCGGCGCTGTCCGACGAGGAGAAGCAGGCGCGCGCCCGCCAGCTGACCGACGAGTGGCAAGGCCTGCACGAGCAGGTCAAGGCGCTGGGCGGGCTGCGCATCGTCGCCACCGAGCGCCACGAGAGCCGGCGCATCGACAACCAGCTGCGCGGCCGCTCGGGCCGCCAGGGCGACCCGGGTTCCAGCCGCTTCTACCTGAGCCTGGACGATCCGCTGATGCGCATCTTCGCCGGCGACCGCGTGCGCGCGGTGATGGACCGGCTGAAGATGCCCGAAGGCGAGGCCATCGAGGCCGGCATCGTCAACCGCTCGATCGAGAGCGCGCAGCGCAAGGTCGAGGCGCGCAACTTCGACATCCGCAAGCAGCTGCTCGAGTACGACGACGTCTCCAACGACCAGCGCAAGGTCATCTACCAGCAGCGCAACGAGATCCTCGAGTCGGCGTCGCTGGACCAGCAGATCGCCAACCTGCGCCGCGCGACGATGGAAGACGTCGTGCGCACCTACGTGCCCGCCGAGAGCCTGGAGGAGCAGTGGGACCTCGAGGCCCTGGAGCGCGTGCTGCGCGACGAGTGGCAGCTCGAGCTGCCGCTCAAGAGCATCGTCGAGGGCAGCGAGAGCATCACCGACGAGGAGATCGTCGAGAAGGTCGCCGCGGCCGCCGACGCGCATTTCCAGGCCAAGGTCGACCTCGTCGGCGCCGACCAGTTCACGCCGTTCATGCGCATGGTGCTGCTGCAGGCGATGGACTCGCACTGGCGCGAGCACCTCGCCGCGCTGGACTACCTGCGCCAGGGCATCCACCTGCGCGGCTACGCGCAGAAGAACCCGAAGCAGGAGTACAAGCGCGAGGCCTTCGAGCTGTTCAGCCAGCTGCTCGACGTCGTGAAGATGGAAGTCACGCGCGTGCTGATGACGGTGCGCATCCAGTCGCGCGACCAGGCCAGCGAAGCCGCCGAGGCGATCGAGGAGCAGGCCAGCCAGGTCAGCAACGTGACCTACACGCATCCCAACGAGGACGGCAGCGTCTCGCAGGAGGCCGACCCGGCGACCGCCGTGGCCGAGGTGCCGCGTGTCGGCCGCAACGACCCCTGCCCCTGCGGCAGCGGCAAGAAGTACAAGAACTGCCACGGCAAGCTGGCCTGAGGCCCGCCGTGCGGGGCCGCCGGCCCGTGCACGCCTGACCCGGCGCCGCCAGCGCCGCATTCGACGGGGCCCTTCGGGGCCCCGTTTCGTTGGCCGCCGCGGCGATGAAAAAGGGGCCCCGAAGGGCCCCTTGGACGGCGCAGCCTGCGTTCAGGGCCGCGCGATGGTGATGACCGGCGAGGTCCAGGTCTCCCAGTCGGTGGCCGTGCCCTCGTTGCCCAGCGCCTTCAGCACCGAGACCTTGACGACGTAGCGCCCGTTCGGCACGGTCGTCCAGGCGCGCGGGTTCTGGCCCTTGCCGCGGAAGGTCGTGCCGTCCCAGGTGTAGGCGAAGAAGCCGCCCGGCGTCGAGTTGCGGGTCACGTACTCGTCCAGGCTGACGCGGTGCCAGGACTTGCCGGTGTCGGCGTCGTAGGCCTCCAGCACCACCTTGCGCGACAGGTGGTCGAAGTGCACGAGGAAGTACGGGATGTCCCCGTCGGCCATCGTGTAGCTCGCGCCTTCGGGCTGGTTGGTGTAGGTGCCGGCCGCCAGCTTGCTCAGCCAGGGGAAGCCGTTGGCCGTCGGCGTCAGCACCACCGTCGACTGGTAGTCGCCCTTGAAGCCGGCATACGGCACGCGCAGCGGGGCCGTGCCGTTGGTCGGCGTCAGCACGATGTAGCCGCCGTACAGGCCGCGCTCGACCAGGGAGGCGTTGGCCGTGATCGTGGCGCTGAACTTGGCCGTGCCGCGGGCCGGCACCGTCAGCGTCGACTGGCTGAAGCTCACCGTGGCCGGTGCCGCGAAGACACCGCTGAGGTTGTAGCTGGCGCCGGTCGTCGTGTTCGGCCCGCTCGCCAGCGCCTCGACGTGCGAGATCGTGTAGGTCACCGGGGCGCCCGAACGGTTGCTCACCGTCAGCGTGCGCTGCGACGGCCCGGCCGCGCTCTCACCCAGCGCGAGCTGGCTCGGCGACACCGTCGCGGTGTTCTGGATCACGCCGACGATGTCCAGCATGCCCGAGCCCTGGCGGTGGGCGAAGTCGAGGTAGCCGAGCGCCGGGTTGCCCGACCAGTTGACCGGATCGGCGGTGTTGTAGATCCGCTCGGCCACCTGCGCCGGACGCAGCCGCGGGTTGGACTCCAGGATCAGCGCGACGCCGCCGGCCACGTGCGGCGAGGACATCGACGTGCCCGACAGGCTGGCCGCGCCGCCGAGCTCCAGCGGGTAGCTCGAGTAGATGCCGCCGCCCGGGGCCCCGACGTTGGGCTTGAACGAGAGATCCGCGGCCAGGCCGTAGGAGCTGAAGCCGGAGATCAGGCCGCCGGTGCCGTAGGGCCAGGAGACGTAGCTGCCGGTCCAGGCCAGGCTGGCGTTGCCGGCGGTGATGGCGGCGTCGAGCGCCGCGCCCTGCTCGGCGGTGACGGCGACGACCGGGATCGTCACCGCCGGGGTGCCGGCCACCGTCGGGCTCAGTGCGCCGGCGGCGTTGTTGTAGAGGATGACCGCCGCGGCGCCGCCGAGCTGCGCGTTGTAGGCCTTCTGGTAGAAGCTGCAGGTGCCGCGGCGGATCAGCACCGCCTTGCCGGTCAGGCTGTCGGCCGCCGGGGCGACGCAGGCGTCGTCGGCGGTGGTCGTGGTGCCGGTCTTGGCCAGCGGCAGCGAGCCGCTGGTCGGCGCCATCGGCGAGCCGGTGGCGGCGGTGTAGCCGAACGGCGTGGTGCCGACCTTGAACGACAGCTGCGCGTTGTCGTAGGAGGCCACGCCGATGACCTTGTCGCCGACGCCGGGCGCACCGGCGGCGTACAGCGCGTCCGGCGACGAGCCGCCCGGGCCGTTGTTGCCGATCGACGCGACGACGACCACGCCCTTGGACACCAGCTTGTCGGCGGCCTTGGCGGTCGGGTACTGCGGCCACTGCCGCGCCGCGCCCAGGCTCATGTTGATGACCTGCATGCCGTCCTCGTAGGCGCGCTCCATCGCCGCGAGCATGATGTCCGACGAGGTCGTGCCGGTGCAGCCGAACACCCGGTAGGCGCCGAACGTGACCTTGGGCGCCACGCCGACCAGGCCGCCGCCGTTGGCGCCGACGATGCCGGCGACGTGCGTGCCGTGGCCGCCGCAGTCGTCCGGGTTCTCGTCGGGCACCGGCACGAGCGCGTCGCCGCTGCCGCCGCTGTTGTAGGCGTCACCGACGAAGTCGTAGCCCTTGACGACCCGGGCGGTCGGGAACGCGGTCGTGCCGTTGCTGCCGCTGCCGCCGAAGGCCGGGTGGTCGATGTCGATGCCGGTGTCGATGATGCCGACCTTGACGCCCTGGCCGCTGAGGCCCAGCTGCTGCTGGGCGACCGCGGCGCCGGTCATGTGGATCGCCGCGGCCAGGTCGGGCGCGGTGCCGGCGCCCTTCACGGGCTCGGGGGCCGCGATCTGGGTCACGGGGTAGATCGCCTGCACGCCGGGCAGCATCGCCAGCTTGGCGCGGTCGGCGGCGTCGACCTTGACGACGAAACCGTTGAACAGCGTGTCGTAGGCGCGGCGCTCCTTCAGGCGCAGCTTGGCGCCCTTGATGGCCGTGCGCATCGCCGCCTGTTCGGCGCGCACCGAGGCGCGCGTGTTGCCGTCGGCCACCGGCTTGCCCGCGAGTTCGACGAACCAGAGGCTGCCCGATTCGGCCGCAGAAGCCGGAACCGAACCCGACGCGGCCTGCGCCGACGCGCCGAACAGCGCGACTGCCGCCGCGACGGCGGTCAGCATCGGCACGAGGTGATGCTTTCTCATGAGGTCATTCACTCCTGTGCGGGCGCCGTCTCGCGGCGCCTCTGTGGCGGCCATGGGGTGGAGATGCGAGCGAGAGCTGCCGGTTCGGGGCGTGGCCCGCGGGGCAGCCGTCGAATGCGTTTCGGGTGGCAGGCTGCCGGTCCGCCCCCGAAGTGCGAACGATTATGGGTAGTGGCCCCCTGGGCGTGCAGCGCCGCGGCAGGCCCCCGGGACCCCCCATCCCGCGACTGCGGGGGCGGGTTGGACCGGGGTTCCCCGCGGCGGCGCAGCGCTGCACCGCACGGGGGCAGGGTTGCACCGGAGGCGCTCCTAGAATCCGCTCTCCATCCGCCTCGCCGTTGCGCCGCCGCCATGCCCGTGAACCTGTCCGCCCCTGTTCCCGCGTCCCTGTTGCCGGTCGCCGGCGTGCGCCTGGGTGTCACGATGGCCGGCATCCGCAAGGCCGGCCGGCGCGACCTCGTCGTCTTCGAGCTCGCCGAAGGTTCGGCGGTGGGCGGCGTGTTCACGCAGAACCGCTTCTGTGCCGCGCCGGTGCAGGTCTGCCGCGAGCATCTGGCCGGCGGTGACGGCATCCGCGCGATCGTCGTCAACACCGGCAATGCCAACGCCGGCACCGGCGCCGACGGCCTGGCGCGCGCGCGCCGCAGCTGCGACGCGCTGGCCGCGGTGGCCGGCGTCGCGCCGCGCCAGGTGCTGCCGTTCTCGACCGGCGTCATCATGGAGACGCTGCCGGTCGAGCGCCTCGAAGCCGGCCTGCCGGCCGCCTGGGCCGCGCTGCGTGCCGACGGCTGGGCCGAGGCCGCCGAAGGCATCATGACCACCGACACGCTGCCGAAGGCGGCGTCGCGGCAGGTGCAGATCGGCGGGCGCACGGTCACCGTCACCGGCATCGCCAAGGGCGCCGGCATGATCCGCCCGAACATGGCCACGATGCTGGGTTTCGTCGCCACCGACGCCGCCGTCGATGCGGCGCTGCTGCAGCCGCTGGTGCGCGAGGCTGCCGACCTGAGCTTCAACCGCATCACGATCGACGGCGACACCTCGACCAACGACTCGTTCGTGCTGATCGCCACCGGCCAGGCCGGCCACGCCCCCATCACCACGCTCGATTCGGCCGAAGGCCGCGCGCTGCGTGACGCCGTCATCGCGGTGTCGCAGCAGCTGGCGCAGGCCATCGTGCGCGACGGCGAAGGCGCGACCAAGTTCATCACCGTCACCGTGCAGGGCGGCCGCGACGGGGCCGAATGCCGCGCCGCGGCCTACGCGGTGGCGCATTCGCCGCTCGTCAAGACGGCGTTCTTCGCCAGCGACCCCAACCTCGGCCGCATCCTGGCGGCCGTCGGCTACGCCGGCATCGCCGACCTGGACCAGGGCCTGATCGATCTCTTCCTCGACGACGTGCACGTCGTGCGCGAAGGCGGCCGCCATCCGGCGTACCGCGAGGAGGACGGCCAGCGCGTGATGAAGCAGGCCGAGATCACGGTGCGGGTCGACCTGCACCGCGGCGCGGCGGCGGCGACGGTCTGGACCTGCGACTTGTCGCACGACTACGTCAGCATCAACGCCGACTACCGCTCCTGATCCCTTCTCCGGCGGTCGTGCCGCCGGTCCATGGCTGCTAGGATCGCGGCCCCTTCCCCCCTCGACGGCCGGCCGGCGTCCACCGCCCCAGCCGCCGTCGACAGGCCGGCGCGCCGCGCGCCGTCCGCGGGCCGCCGATCGTGTCGTCTCGGTGTCGCCCGTGTTCCGCGGCAGGCCCGCATCCGACGACCGGAGATCCGCACGATGACCCGCGCGCTGCTCGCCCGCCTGCGCGCCGCCCTGACGCTGCCGCCGGGCGACCTGCTTCGAAACGCCACCTACCGCCGGCTCTGGACCTCGATCCTCATCAGCTCGCTCGGCGGCCAGGTGACGATGCTCGCGCTGCCGCTGACCGCGGCGGTGCTGCTGCATGCCACGCCGACGCAGATGGGGCTGCTGACGGCGATGGAGATCGCACCGTTCGTGCTGTTCTCGCTGCCGGCCGGCGTCTGGCTGGACCGCGTGCGCAAGCTGCCGGTCTACATCGCCGGCGAGGTGCTGATCGGCGTCGCGGTGGCCAGCGTGCCGCTGGCCTGGGCGATGGGCTGGCTGGCGATGCCCTGGCTGTATGCCGTCGGCTTCTTCATCGGCTGCATCTTCACGGTGGCCGGCACGGCGTCGCAGATCGTGCTGACCCAGGTCGTCGAGCGTGACCGCCTGGTCGAGGCGCACGCCAAGAACGCGCTCGCGACCTCGGGCTCCGACGTCGCCGGCCCCGGGTTCGCGGGCCTGCTGATCAAGCTCTTCGGTGCGCCGCTGGCGCTGCTGGTCGACGCGGTGCTGGTCATCGTCTCGGCGGCCATCCTGCGTGGCATCCATGTCGACGAACGCCGCACGCCGCGCCCCGACGCACGCTTCGGCCGCGAGCTGGCCGAAGGCCTGCGTTTCGTCGCCGAGCACAAGCTGCTGGTCGCGCTGGCCGTCGCCGTCGGCACCTGGCAGCTGTGCCAGAACGCGGCCCAGGTGGTGCAGATCCTGTTCGCGACGCGCACGCTCGGTCTGTCCGAACACGCCGTGGGCCTGTGCTACATCGCGCTGGGCGCCGGCACCGTGACGGCCAGCGTCTGGGGCAACCGCATCAGCCGCCGCATCGGGCCGGGGCCGAGCATGGTGCTGGGCTTCGGGGTCTGCGGCAGCGGCTGGCTGCTGCTCGCGGTTGCGCCGGTCGGCCCCTGGGGCGTGGCCGCGTTTGCCGCGACGCTGGCGCTGTATGGCGCCGGCGCGGTGCTGGCCTTCATCAACTTCCTGGCGCTGCGCCAGGCGGTGACGCCGGAGCCGATGCTCGGCCGCATGACGAGCACGATGCGCTGGCTGATCCTGCTGCCGGCCGGCCCCGGTGCGCTGATCGGCGGCTGGCTCGGCGAGCACCACGGCCTGCGCTCGGCGCTGGCCTTTGCCGGCGGCGTGTCGATGCTGCTGGTGATCGCCGCCTGGTGGCACCCGGTGATCCGCGGCGTGCGCTCGCTGCCCAGCGCGGCCAAGCCGGTGACGGCCGGCGGCGCCTGAGCCGCGGCTTCAGTCGACGACGCGTGCGGCGTCGGGCGAGAAGCGGTCGACGGCGTCGGTGATCAGCCCGGCGACGCCGGCGGCCAGCAGCCGGTGCGCCTCGGGCGGGTCGTTGACGGTGTAGCAGAGCACGCGCAGGCCGTCGGCGCGTGCGCGTTCGACCAGCGCCGCATCGACGAGGCGGTAGTTCGGGATCACGGCGACGCAGCCGAGCGCCAGCGCCTCCTCGTACCAGCCGTCGCGCAAGGTGTCGATCAGCAGCGCCCGCGGCAGCTCGGGCGCCGTGGCGCGCGCCCCGGCCAGCGCCTCGGGCTGGAACGAGCTGAGCAGCGGCGGCACGTCCTGGCCGGCCCACAGCCGGCGGCAGGCGGCGGCGACGACCTCGCCGGTGCGGCGCTCGGTGCCCGGTGTCGGCTTGATCTCCAGGTCGAGATGGAAGCCGTTGCGCAGCAGCCAGGCGGCGATCGCCTCCAGGCTGGGCGGCGGCTCGCCCGCGTAGGTCCGCGAGTGCCAGCTGCCGGCGTCCAGCCGCGACAGCTCGCTCCAGGGGCGGTCGCCGGCGACGCCGCAGCCGTTCGTCGTGCGCTCCAGCGTCGCGTCGTGCAGCAGGAAGGGCACGCCGTCGGCACTGAGCTTCACGTCGCACTCGTAGGCCCGGTAGCCGTGCGACGCGCCGAGGCGGAAGGCGGCCAGCGTGTTCTCCGGCGCCAGCTTGCCGGCGCCGCGGTGCGCCAGCCACAGCGGATAAGGCCAGGCTTGCATCAGCCGACCCGCTGGCCGCTGGCGGCATCGAACCAGTGCAGATGCTCGGGCCGCACGACCAGGCCGACGGTGTCGCCTGCGGCTGGGGGCACCAGCGTGCCGTCGATGCGCAGCGTGAACGCGGCGGTGCCGACGTGGCCGTAGACCAGGCGCTCGGCGCCCAGCATCTCCAGCATCTCGACCTTCAGCGGCCAGCCGCCGGCGCCCAGCGCCGCGTGTTCGGGGCGCACGCCCAGCGTCAGCGCGCCGTCGCGCGGCGCCGCGGCCGGCAGGGCGATCGTCGCGCCGCCGAGTTCGAAGCGGCCGCCTGCGGCCTGGCCGGCCATCAGGTTCATCGGCGGCGAGCCGATGAAGCCGGCGACGAAGGTCGAGGCCGGGCGGCCGTAGACGTCCTCGGGCGTGCCGATCTGCTCGATGCGGCCGGCGTTCATCACGATCAGCCGCTGGCCCAGCGTCATTGCCTCGACCTGGTCGTGGGTGACGAACAGCGAGGTGACGCCGAGCTCGCGGTGCAGCTTCTGGATCTCCAGCCGGGTCTGGGCGCGCAGCTTGGCGTCGAGGTTGGACAGCGGCTCGTCGAACAGGAAGACCGCCGGCTGGCGCACGATCGCGCGCCCCATCGCGACCCGCTGGCGCTGGCCGCCGGACAGCTCGCGCGGGCGGCGCTGCAGCAGCGTGCCGAGCTCGAGGATCTTCGCCGCCTTCTGCACGCGGCGCTCGATCTCGTCCTTGGGCACCTTGGCGATCTTCAGGCCGTAGGCCATGTTGTCGTAGACCGTCATGTGCGGGTACAGCGCGTAGTTCTGGAAGACCATCGCGATGTCGCGCTGCGCCGGCTCGAGCTGGTTGACGACACGTCCGCCGATGTCGATCTCGCCGCCGGAGATGTCCTCGAGCCCCGCCACCATGCGCAGCAGCGTGCTCTTGCCGCAGCCCGAGGGGCCGACGATGACGATGAACTCGCCGTCCGCGATCTCGGCGTCGACGCCGTGGATCGCCTTGAAGCTGCGCGCGCCGGCGCCGTAGGTCTTCTCGACCTGTCTGAGGGAAATCGAACCCATGTCTTCTCGCGTGTCTTGTCGATGAGCGCGTGGATCACCCGCGCTCGGCCCGATCAAGCGGCCGCCGCGGAACCGGCTTCTCCGGGCCGCTGGCGGCGCCCCCCTGGGGGGGAGCGCCGAAGGCGCTTCGGGGGGGATTCATTTCTCGCTGTCGGTGAGGCCCTTGACGAACCACTTCTGCATCAGGATGACCACCGCCGCCGGCGGCAGCATCGCCAGGATCGCGGTGGCCATCACCGCGTTCCACTCGGTCTGCGCGTCGCCGCCGGAGATCATGCTCTTGATGCCCATGACCACCGGGTACATGTCCTCGCTGGTCGTGATCAGCAGCGGCCACAGGTACTGGTTCCAGCCGTAGATGAACTGGATGACGAACAGCGCCGCGATCGAGGTGCTCGACAGCGGCAGCAGCACGTCCTTGAAGAAGCGCATCGGCCCGGCGCCGTCGATGCGTGCGGCCTCGACCAGCTCGTCGGGCACGGTGAGGAAGAACTGCCGGAACAGGAAGGTCGCGGTCGCCGAGGCGATCAGCGGCACCGTCAGCCCGGCGTAGGTGTTGAGCATGCCGAGGTTGGAGACGACCTCGTAGGTCGGGCCGATGCGCACCTCCACGGGCAGCATCAGCGTCACGAAGATCATCCAGAAGACGAGGCCGCGGCCGGGGAAGCGGAAGTAGACGACGGCAAACGCCGACAGCAGCGAGATGACGATCTTGCCGATGGCGATGACCAGGGCCATCACCAGGCTGACCTCTAGCATCGGCAGCACCGGCGCGATCTTGCTGCCGTAGCCGCTCTGGCCGCCGAACAGCGCCAGCTTGTAGCTCTCGATCATGTTGTCGCCGGGCAGCAGCGACATCGGCACGTTCTGCACGATCTGCTCGGCGGTCTGCGTGCTGGCGATGAAGGTGACGTAGACCGGGAAGGCGACGATCAGCACGCCGAGCGCCAGCACGAGGTGCGACAGCAGCGTCGCGACGGGGCGGTTCTCGACCATCAGTAGTTGACCCGTTTCTCGACGTAGCGGAACTGGATCACCGTCAGCGCGACGACGATGACCATCAGCACCACGCTCTGCGCGGCCGAGCCGCCCAGGTCCAGCGCCTTGAAGCCGTCGTAGTAGACGCGGTAGACGAGGATCGCCGTGTCCTTGCCCGGGCCGCCGTGGGTGGCCGCGTCGACGATCGCGAAGGTGTCGAAGAAGGCGTAGACGATGTTGATGACCAGCAGGAAGAAGCTGGTCGGCGTCAGCAGCGGGAACTGCACCGTCCAGAAGCGTCGCCACGGGCCGGCGCCGTCGATCGCGGCGGCCTCGATCAGCGACTTCGGGATCGACTGCAGCCCGGCCAGGAAGAACAGGAAGTTGTAGGAGACCTGCTTCCAGACCGCGGCCATGACGATCAGCGCCATCGCGTCGCCGCTGTCGAGCAGGTGGTTCCATTCGATGCCGGCCTCGCGCAGCCAGTAGCTGACGATGCCGATCGATGGCGCGAACATGAACAGCCACAGCACGCCGGCCAGCGCCGGCGCCACCGCGTAGGGCCAGATCAGCAGCGTGCGGTAGAAGCGCGCGCCGCGCACCACGCGGTCGGCCATCACCGCCAGCACCAGCGACACCGAGATGCCGACGACGGCCACCAGCGTCGAGAACACGGCGGTGATCTGGAACGACTGCAGATAGCTCTCGTCGTCGATCAGGCGGCGGAAGTTCTCCAGCCCGACGTACTCGACGCTGGTGCCGAACGCGTCCTGCTGCAGCAGGCTGTAGTGCAGCGCCTGCGCCGCCGGCCAGAAGAAGAAGACGAGGATGACCGCCATCTGCGGTGCGATCAGCACCCAGGGCAGCCATGCGTTCTTGAAGCGGACTCTTTTTTCTGCAGCCAACGCTGGCTTCCCGTCACGACGACGGCGGGCGCCCGCCAGGGGAACACCCGCCGCCCGGAGCGCCCCGCAGGGCGCGAAACAAAGACCGCGAGCCTAACAGGCCCGCGCGCCGCGTCCACCCGGCAATGGATGCGCGGGGGCTGCGGCGACACTCACGACCGGTTGGCCTTCTCGAAGCGCTGCAGCTGCTCGTCGCCGCGCTTCTTGGCCGCTTCCAGCGCTTCCTTGGCGGTCTTCTTGCCGCCCCAGATCTGCTCCATCTCCTCGTCGACGATGGTGCGGATCTGCACGAAGTTGCCCAGGCGCACGCCGCGCGACTTGTCGGTGACCTTGCGGATCATCTGCGTCACGGCGACGTCGGTGCCCGGGTTCTCCTTGTAGAAGCCGGACTTCTCGGTCAGCTCGTAGGCCGCGGTCGTGATCGGCAGGTAGCCGGTGCGCTGGTGGCTGGCGGCCTGCACCTTCGGGTCCGAGATGTACTGGAAGAACTGCGCGACGCCCTTGTACTCGGCCGGCTTCTTGCCGCTCATCACCCACAGGCTGGCGCCGCCGATGACGGTGTTCTGCGGCGCGCCTTGCACGTCGGGGTAGTAGGGAAGGGCGCCGATGCCGCCGGTGAACTTGGCGTTGCGCTTGACGTTGCCGTACAGGCCCGAGGAGCCGGTCATCATCGCGCACTCGCCGGAGACGAAGGTGGCGTCGGCGGCGTTGCCGCGGCCCTTGTAGACGAACAGGCCCTGCTTGGCCATGTTGGCCAGGTTCTCGATGTGACGCACGTGCAGCGGCGTCGTGAACGCCAGGCGCGTGTCCAGGCCGCCGAAGCCGTTGCGCTTGGTCGCGTACTCGACGTTGTGCCAGGCCGAGAAGCTCTCCAGCTGCGTCCAGCTGACCCAGCTCGTCGTGAACGGGCACTTGTGGCCGCTGGCCTTGAGCTTGGCGGCGGCCAGCGCCACTTCCGGCCAGGTGGTCGGCGGCTTGTTCGGGTCCAGACCGGCGGCCTTGAAGGCGTCCTTGTTGTAGTGGAAGACGGTGGTCGAGCTGTTGAACGGCAGGCTCATCATCTGGCCGTTCGGCGCCGTGTAGTAGCCGGCGACGGCGCTGATGTAGCGCGTCGGGTCGAACTTCACGCCGGCTTCGGTCATCAGCTGGGCCACCGGCTTCACCGCGCCCTTGCTGGCCATCATCGTCGCGGTGCCGACTTCGAAGACCTGCAGGATGTGCGGCGCGTTGCCGGCGCGGAACGCGGCGATCGCGGCGGTCATCGACTCGTCGTAGGTGCCCTTGAACACCGGGACCACCTTGTAGTCCTTCTGCTGGGCGTTGAAGTCCTTGGCGAGGTCGTTGACCCATTCGCCCAGCGCGCCGCCCATCGAGTGCCACCACTGGATCTCGACCTGGGCCTGCGCGGGCACGGCGAACAGCGCCGCCACCGTGGCGGCGGCGGCGAACATCGGCTTCTTGATCATGAAAGAGGGCTCCTGCAGCGAGTTGTCAGCACGCGAAGCATGCGTGCCATTTGTGACAGTTGCCGGTTCTGTCACGCGCCGCCCGGCGCGGACACCCGGGTTTACCCGCTGGCACTCAAGACCCGGATCCGGTCTCGATGTTGCACTGCGGTAGCATGCGAGGTTCTCCATGAACGCGCCGCAAGCCTTTGCCACACCTCAAGTCCCGGCCGACGCCGCCCTGCGTGGCGCCCCGGACCGTGGTGACGACGCACCCGCGCGGCTGCGCGAGATCCCGTACAACTACACCTCGTTCTCGGACCGCGAGATCGTGCGCCGCCTGCTCGGCGAGCGTGCCTGGGAGCTGCTGGACCGGCTGCGCCAGGAGCGCCGCACCGGGCGTTCGGCGCGCATGCTCTACGAGGTGCTGGGCGACATCTGGGTCGTCCAGCGCAACCCGTACCTCGAGGACGACCTTCTCGACAATCCGAAGCGCCTGCGCCTGCTGACCGACGCGCTGGAGCACCGGCTGCGCGAGATCGAGCGCCGCCGCCAGCCCGACGACACCGAGCGCGACGGCCACGTCGGCGAACTGCTGGCCGCCGCGCGCGCCGCCGTCGCGCGTTTTGCCGGCCGCTTCGACGAGGTGCGTGCGCTGCGCCAGCGCGCCCGCCGCGTGCTCGGCCGCGTGACGGCCAAGGACAACATCAAGTTCGACGGCCTGTCGCGCGTGGCGCACGTCACCGACGCCACCGACTGGCGCGTCGAGTACCCGTTCGTCGTGCTGACGCCCGACACCGAGGCCGAGACGGCCTTGCTGGTCAAGGGCTGCATCGAGCTGGGGCTGACGATCATCCCGCGCGGCGGCGGCACCGGCTACACCGGCGGCGCCGTGCCGCTGGCCTGGAACAGCGCGGTCATCAACACCGAGAAGCTCGAGTCGATGACCGAGCTCGAGCGCGTGACGCTGCCCGGCCTGGACGAGCCGGTGGCCACGATCTGGACCGAGGCCGGCGTCGTCACGCAGCGCGTGGCCGACGCCGCCGAGCGTGCCGGCCATGTCTTCGCCGTCGATCCGACCTCGGCCGAGGCCTCGTGCATCGGCGGCAACATCGCGATGAACGCCGGGGGCAAGAAGGCGGTGCTGTGGGGCACGGCGCTGGACAACCTGGCGTCCTGGCGCATGGTCACGCCCGAGGCCAAGTGGCTGGAGGTGGTGCGCATCGGCCACAACCTCGGCAAGATCCACGACGTCGAGACCGCGGTCTTCGAGCTGCGCACCTACGACACCAGCGGCCGCACGCTGGAGCACACCGAGCGCCTGGAGATCCCCGGCCGCGTGTTCCGCAAGGAAGGCCTGGGCAAGGACGTCACCGACAAGTTCCTCGCCGGCCTGCCCGGCATCCAGAAGGAAGGCTGCGACGGCCTGATCACCAGCGCGCGCTGGGTCGTGCACCGCATGCCGGCGCACACGCGCACCGTCTGCCTGGAGTTCTTCGGCAACCCGAAGGAGGCGGTGCCGTCGATCGTCGAGATCAAGGACTACCTGTTCGCCGAGGCGAAGAAGCCCGGCGGCGCCATCCTGGCCGGCCTGGAACACCTGGACGACCGCTATCTGAAGGCCGTCGGCTACGCGACCAAGAGCAAACGTGCGCTCAAGGGCAAGGGCCTGCCGAAGATGGTGCTGATCGGCGACATCGTCGGCGACGACGAGGACGCCGTCGCGCGTGCCACCAGCGAGGTCGTGCGCATCGCCAACAGCCGCAGCGGCGAGGGTTTCGTCGCCGTCAGCGCCGACGCGCGCAAGAAGTTCTGGCTCGACCGCAAGCGCACCGCGGCGATCGCGCGCCACACCAACGCCTTCAAGGTCAACGAGGACGTCGTCATCCCGTTGCCGCGCATGGGCGAGTACACCGAGGGCATCGAGCGCATCAACGTCGAGCTCTCGCTGCGCAACAAGCTGGCGCTGGTCGACCGCCTGAAGGCCTTCTTCGCCGACGGCCCGCTGCCGATCGGCCCCGGTGGCGAAGCCGGCGAGATCCCCGGCGCCGAGATCCTCGAGGACCGCGCCGCCGAGGCGCTGACGCTGCTGTCCGAGGTCGGCGCGCTGTGGCGCTTCTGGCTCGAGAACCTGGACGTGGTGCAGGCCGACAGCGGCCGCACGGTGTTCGCGCTGCTGCAGGACGACACGCTGCGCGCGTCGTGGAAGCGGCAGTTGTACAAGCCGCTGCAGGCCGTGTTCGCCGGCGGCGCCTTCGCGCCCATCCTCGACGCCTGCCGGGCGATCCACAAGGAGGTGCTGCGCGGGCGCGTCTGGGTGGCGCTGCACATGCATGCCGGCGACGGCAACGTGCACACCAACATCCCGGTCAACAGCGACAACTACGAGATGCTGCAGACGGCGCACGAAGCCGTCGCACGCATCATGGCGCTGGCGCGCCGGCTGGGCGGCGTCATCAGCGGCGAGCACGGCATCGGCATCACCAAGCTGGAGTTCCTGACCGACGAGGAGCTGGCGTCGTTCGCCGCCTACAAGGCCAAGGTCGACCCCGAGGGGCGCTTCAACAAGGGCAAGCTGATGCGCGGCGGCGTCGCCGGCGCGATGGCCGCCGACCTGAGCGACGCCTACACGCCGAGCTTCGGGCTGATGGGTCACGAGTCGCTGATCATGCAGCAGAGCGACATCGGCGCGATCAGCGAGAGCATCAAGGACTGCCTGCGCTGCGGCAAGTGCAAGCCGGTGTGCTCGACGCACGTGCCGCGTGCCAACCTGCTGTACAGCCCGCGCAACAAGATCCTCGCCACCTCGCTGCTCGTCGAGGCCTTCCTCTACGAGGAGCAGACGCGCCGCGGCGTCAGCCTGCGCCACTGGGAGGAGTTCGAGGACGTCTCCGAGCACTGCACCGTCTGCCACAAGTGCCTGACGCCGTGCCCGGTGAAGATCGACTTCGGCGACGTGTCGATGAACATGCGCAACCTGCTGCGCAAGATGGGGCAGAAGAGCTTCCGTCCCGGCAGCGCGGTGGCGATGACCTTCCTGAACGCGACCAGCCCGCAGACCATCAAGCTGATGCGCGGCGCGATGGTCGGCGTCGGCTTCAAGGCCCAGCGCCTGGCCAACGACCTGCTCAAGCCCGTCGTGCGCCGCCAGACCGGCGCGCCGCCGGCGACGCTGGGGCCGGCGCCGGTGAAGGAGCAGGTGCTGCACTTCATCAACAAGAAGCTGCCCGGCGGGCTGCCGACGAAGACCGCGCGTGCGCTGCTGGACATCGAGGACCGGGAGTACGTCCCGATCATCCGCGACCCGCAGGCGACGAGCGCCGAGACCGAGGCCGTCTTCTACTTCCCCGGCTGCGGCAGCGAACGATTGTTCAGCCAGGTCGGCCTGGCGACGCAGGCCATGCTGTGGCACGCCGGCGTGCAGACCGTGCTGCCGCCGGGCTACCTGTGCTGCGGCTACCCGCAGCGCGGCAGCGGCCAGTTCGACAAGGCCGAGAAGCTCATCACCGACAACCGGGTGCTGTTCCACCGCGTGGCCAACACGCTGAACTACCTGGACATCAAGACCGTGGTCGTGTCCTGCGGCACCTGCTTCGACCAGCTGCAGGGCTACAAGTTCGAGGACATCTTCCCCGGCTGCCGCATCGTCGACATCCACGAGTACCTGCTGGAGAAGGGCGTCACGCTGCCCTCCGGCAGCGGCGCGTTCCTCTATCACGACCCCTGCCACACGCCGATGAAGCAGCAGGACGCGATGAAGACCGTCAAGGCGCTCGTCGGCCCCGACGTCGTGAAGAGCGAGCGCTGCTGCGGCGAGAGCGGCACGCTCGGCGTCTCGCGCCCGGACATCAGCACCCAGGTGCGCTTCCGCAAGGAAGAGGAGATCCGCAAGGCCGAGGCCGCGCTGCGCGCCTCGGGCGCGGTGCCGGCCGGTGCCGGCGTGAAGATCCTCACCAGCTGCCCGAGCTGCCTGCAGGGCCTGAAGCGCTACCAGGACGACCTGTCCTCCGGTCTGCTCGAGGCCGACTACATCGTCGTCGAGATGGCGCGCCGGCTGCTCGGCGAGACCTGGCTCGAGGACTACGTCGCCCGCGCCAATGCGGGCGGCATCGAACGCGTCCTGGTGTAAGGCCGGCGCGCCCGGCCGCTGCGCGGGCGCCGCCGCGGCGCCTCCGGGGCCCGGCGACGGGGCACGGCCCCACTTGGGTCAAGGGCGGTGCCGGGCCGGGCCCTGATTTCGTGGGGGGCGGCGATACACTCGCGCGTCCCGTTCACGCCCCCCGCCAGCATGAGTCCGCCCCGCGCGCCGCAACCCACGTCGATCACCGTCCACCAGGCGTCCCGCGTGCTGGAGGTCGGCTTCGAGGACGGCGCCCGGTTCCGCATTCCGTTCGAGCTGATGCGCGTGTACTCGCCGTCGGCCGAGGTCCAGGGCCACGGCCCCGGCCAGGAGACGCTGCAGACCGGCAAGCGCGGCGTGCTCGTCGAGGCGCTCGAGCCCGTCGGCCACTACGGCGTGCGCCCGACCTTCTCCGACGGCCACGACAGCGGCATCTACACCTGGGACTACCTCTACCGCCTGGGTGCCGACGAGGCCGCCCTGTGGACGCGTCACGAGGAGCAACTGGCCGCCGCCGGCGTCGACCGCGACGCGCCGATGCCGCCCAAGCCCGCCCGCTCTTGCGGTTCCCACCATTCCTGAACTCCCATGGCCCAGACCCATTTCGGCTACCAGACCGTCGACGAGAGCGAGAAGGCGCGCCGTGTGCGCGGCGTCTTCGACTCGGTCGCCTCCCGCTACGACCTGATGAACGACCTGCTGTCGATGGGCATGCACCGGGCGTGGAAGGCCTACACGGTGGCGGTGGCCAACGTGAAGCCGGGCGACCGCGTGCTCGACATCGCCGGCGGCACCGGCGACCTGGCGCGCGCCTTCGCGCGCAAGGTCGGCGAGAGCGGCACGGTCGTGCACACCGACATCAACGAGGCCATGCTGCGCACCGGCCGCGACCGCCTGCTCGACGAGGGCCTGGTGCTGCCGACGACGACCTGCGACGCCGAGCACCTGCCGTTCGCCAGCGGCAGCTTCGACCTCGTCACCGTCGCCTTCGGCCTGCGCAACATGACGCACAAGGACGCCGCGCTGCGCGAGATGGGCCGTGTGCTGCGCGACGGCGGCCGGCTGATGGTGCTGGAGTTCTCCAAGGTCGCCGCGCCGCTGGCGAAACCCTACGACTGGTATTCCTTCAACGTCATGCCGAAGATCGGGCGTTTCGTGGCCGGCGACGAGGACAGCTACCGCTACCTCGCCGAGTCGATCCGCATGCACCCCGACCAGCAGACGCTCAAGACGATGATGAAGGAAGCCGGTTTCGGCCACGTCGACGTGCACAACATGAGCGCGGGTGTCGTCGCGCTGCACGTGGGGATCAAGTGCTGAGTCGGCTGGCGCGCCTGAAGCGGCGCGTCGTCCCGCTGCGGCCCGTCGCGCGTCCCGCCCCCGTGGCGGCCGCCGGCGACGACGTCGAGGCTTTCCTGCGTGTCGCGCGGGCCAGCTTCGTCGAGCTGCAGGCCGCCTGGGACGCCGCCGATCTGCGCGCGCTGGCCGCCATCACCACCGAGGAGCTGCTGGCCGAGCTGCGCGAGCAGCTCGAGGTGCGCGGCCCCGGTCCCAACCGCACCGAGGTGCTGGCGCTCGAGGCCCGGCTGCTCGGGCTCGACGAGGTCGGCGACGGCCTCGTCGCCAGCGTCGAGTTCTCGGGCTGGATCCGCGAACGCCTCGAGGAGCGCGCCGCGCCGTTCCGCGAGCTCTGGCTGCTCGCCAACCTGAGGTCCGCCGACCGCGGCTGGCAGATCGCGCGCGTCCAGGCGCTGAGCTGAGCGCCCCGCGCGGTGCCGGCGCCGGATGCGCGTCGGCAGGCCGCCCAGCGCCTACACTCCCGGCCAGTCGTTTGCCAGGAGCGTTCACGTTGAAAGTCACCGTCGTCGGTACCGGTTATGTCGGCCTCGTCACAGGCGCCTGTCTGTCCGAGATGGGCAACCACGTCGTCTGCCTCGACGTCGACGAGCGCAAGATCCGCATCCTCAACGAGGGCGGCATCCCGATCCACGAACCCGGGCTCGAGGAGATCGTGCGCCGCAACGCCGCCGCCGGCCGGCTGCAGTTCACGACCGACGTCGAGGCCGCCGTCGCGCACGGCACGGTGCAGTTCATCGGCGTCGGCACGCCGCCCGACGAGGACGGCTCGGCCGACCTGCAGTACGTGCTGGCCGCGGCGCGCAACATCGGCCGCCACATGACCGACTACAAGGTCATCGTCGACAAGAGCACGGTGCCGGTGGGCACCGCGGCCAAGGTGCGCGACGCGGTGCGCCAGGCGCTGGCCGAGCGCGGGCTGGAGATGGACTTCTCGGTCGTCTCCAACCCCGAGTTCCTGAAGGAGGGCGCCGCGGTCGAGGACTGCATGCGCCCGGACCGCATCGTCGTCGGCGCCGACGACGAGCGCGCGGTGCTGCTGATGCGCGCGCTGTACACGCCGTTCATGCGCAACCACGACCGCCTGCTGGTCATGGACCTGCCCAGCGCCGAGTTCACCAAGTACGCCGCCAACGCGATGCTGGCCACGCGCATCAGCTTCATGAACGAGCTGTCGCGCCTGGCCGAGAAGGTCGGCGCCGACATCGAGAGCGTGCGCAAGGGCATCGGCAGCGACCCGCGCATCGGCACCCACTTCCTCTACGCCGGCACCGGCTACGGCGGCAGCTGCTTCCCGAAGGACGTCAAGGCGCTGATCCACACCGGGCGCGAGAACGGCGTGCGGCTGGAGGTGCTGGAGGCCGTCGAGTCGGTCAACGACCGGCAGAAGCTGGTGCTGGTCGACAAGATCGTCGCGCGCTACGGCGAGGACCTCGCCGGCCGCACCTTCGCGCTCTGGGGCCTGGCCTTCAAGCCCAACACCGACGACATGCGCGAGGCGCCCAGCCGCGTCGTCGTCGAGGCGCTGCTGGCGCGCGGCGCACACGTGCGCGCCTACGACCCGGTGGCGATGGACGAGGCGCGCCGCGTGATGGAAGGCCTGCAGGGCGTCGACTTCGTCGCCTCGCAGGCCGAGGCGCTGGCCGGCGCCGACGCGCTGGTCGTCGTCACCGAGTGGAAGGAGTTCCGCAACCCCGACTTCGACGGCATCAAGGCGGCGCTGAAGCAGCCGGTGATCTTCGACGGCCGCAACCTCTACGACCCGGCCTACATGAAGTCGCTGGGCTTCGAGTACCGCGCGATCGGCCGCGCCGGGGCCTGATCCCGACCCCGGGGCCCGGCATGGCGCCGGGCCCGTGCCGGTTCAGCCGGCGGTGCGCCCGTAGGTGTCCTCGAAGCGCACGATGTCGTCCTCGCCGAGGTAGCTGCCCGACTGCACCTCGATCAGCTCCAGCGGCAGCTTGCCCGGGTTGCGCAGCCGGTGCGTCTCGCCCAGCGGGATGTAGGTGCTCTGGTTCTCGGTGAGCAGGATCACCTTGTCGCCGACCGTCACCTCGGCGGTGCCGCTGACGACGATCCAGTGCTCGGCGCGGTGGTGGTGCATCTGCAGGCTCAGGGATGCGCCCGGCTTGACCATGATGCGCTTGACCTGGTGGCGCGGCCCGGCGTCGACGCTGTCGTACCAGCCCCAGGGCCGGTGCACCTTGCGGTGCAGCGTGTGCTCGCCGCGGCGGGCGCTGCCCAGCCGGTTGACGATCTGCTTGACCTCCTGGCTGCGCGCGCGGTCGGCCACCAGCACCGCGTCCGGCGTCTCGACGACGACGACGTCGTCGAGCCCGACCACGCCGACCAGCCGGCTCGTCGCGTGCACCAGCGTGCCGCGGCTGTCGTGCACGATGGCGTCGCCGACCGCGGCGTTGCCGTCGGTGTCCTTGGCGGCGACCTGCCACACCGCCTCCCAGGCGCCGAGGTCGTTCCAGCCGGCGTCGAGCTCGATCATGCGGATGTCCTGGCCGCTGCCGGGGCAGCGCTCCATCACCGCGTAGTCGACCGACTCGGCCGGCACCGCCGCGAACTCGGCCTTGCCCGGACGCACGAAACGCTGGTCGGTGCTGCGCGCGGCCCAGGCCGCGCGGCTGGCCGCGGCGATGTCCGGCCGCCAGCGCTCCAGCGCCGCCATCCAGACGCTGGCCTTCAGCACGAACATGCCGGCGTTCCAGAAGTAGCCGCCTTCGGCCAGGTAGCGCGCCGCGGTCTCGGCGTCGGGCTTCTCGACGAACTGGGCGACGACTCGCGCACCGCTGCTGCGTTCGGTGCGGATGTAGCCGTAGCCGGTCTCCGGCCGGTCGGGCGTGATGCCGAGGATGACGATCGAGCCCTGCGCCGCGACCTCGATCGCCGCGGCCATCGCGGTGCCGAACGCGGCCTCGTCGGCCAGCGTCTGGTCGGCCGGCGTGACGACGAGCACCGGGTCGGCGCCGCCTTCGAGCGCCTGCAGCGCGGCCAGCGTCAGCGCCGGCGCGGTGTTGCGGCCCGCGGGCTCGAGCAGCACCGCGGCCGGCTCGGCGCCGAGTTCACGCAACTGGTCCAGGATCAGGAAACGGTGCTCCTCGTTGCCGACGACCAGCGGCGGCGCCGCCTTCACCGTGCCCCGGCCCAGCGCCTGCAGCCGCGCCGCGGCCTGCTGGAACAGGCTGGTGTTGCCGGCGAGCACGAGAAACTGCTTCGGATAGCCGGCGCGCGACAGCGGCCACAGCCGCGTGCCCGAGCCCCCGGCCATGACGACCGGCTGGACGGCGATGTTCATGCTTCGAACCCCCGGGGATTGTTCTGTTGCCAGCGCCAGCTGTCGGTGCACATGCGCTCCAGGCCGTGCCGCGCCTGCCAGCCGAGCAGCGACTGCGCCTGCGACGGGTCGGCCCAGCAGGCGGCGACGTCGCCGGGCCGGCGCGGCACGATTCTGTACGGAACCGGCCGCCCGCTGGCCCGCGCGAACGCGGTGACGACCTCCAGCACCGAGTGGCCGCGCCCGGTGCCCAGGTTGACGGTGAACGAGCCCGGCGCGTCGAGCAGCCGGCGCAGCGCCGCGACGTGGCCGTCGGCGAGGTCGCAGACGTGGATGTAGTCGCGCACGCCGGTGCCGTCGGGTGTCGGGTAGTCGTCGCCGAAGACCTGCAGGAACTCGCGCCGGCCGACCGCGACCTGCGTCACGTAGGGCATCAGGTTGTTCGGCGTGCCGCGCGGGTCCTCGCCGATGCGCCCGCTCTCGTGCGCGCCGACGGGGTTGAAGTAGCGCAGGCAGGCGGTCTGCCAGGCCGGATCGGCGGCGCCCAGGTCGCGCAGGATCTGCTCGCCGACGAGCTTGGTCTGGCCGTAGGGGTTGGTCGCGGTGAGCCGCGCGTCCTCGCGGATCGGCAGCGAGTCGGGGTCGCCGTAGACCGTGGCGCTGGAGCTGAAGACGAATCGCGCGCAGCCGTGGCGGCGCATCGTGCGGCAGACGTTGAGCAGGCCGCCGAGGTTGTTCGCGTAGTACTCCAGCGGCTTGGCGGTCGATTCGCCGACGGCCTTGAACGCGGCGAAGTGCACCGTCGCGTCGATGCGGTGGCGCTGGAACACGCCCTCCATCGCCGCGGCGTCGCAGACGTCGGCGCGCTCGAAGACCGGCGGCCGGCCGCCGAGCTCGTGCAGCCGCTCCAGGACGACGGGCGAGCTGTTGGAGAAGTCGTCGACGCCGACGACCTCGAAGCCGGCGGCCTGCAGCGCCAGCCAGGTGTGCGAGGCGATGTAGCCGGTCGCGCCGGTGAGGAGGATGGTGGCCATGCCCTATTGCATCACGAGCGGGGCCGGGCGCCGCGCGCGAAGCCGCCGCCCCGGCGGCCTTGCGCGCGCCGGCCGCCGAATCGCGCAGCAAGCTGCAATGGCGCAAGATCGATGCCGGGCGCCGCCTGCCTACAATGCGACGATGCTGCAAACCCTCAACAGCCTGCTCGCGCCGGCCGTGCTGGAACGGCTGACGCTGGTCATCAACCACGTGCTGTCCAGCGAATCGGTCGCCACCGAGCGGCTCAAGCCGCACGCCGGGCGCACGCTCGAGCTCGCCGCGAGCGCCTGGCCCTCGCTGCTGCCGCCGCCGCCGGTGCTCGCCTTCCGCGTCACGCCCGCCGGTCTGCTCGAATGGTGCGGCCTGGACCGCCCGGCCTCCTGTGACCTCGCGCTGCGCGTGGACGCCGCCAACCCGGCGCTGCTGCTGGCGCGTGCCCTCGGCGGCGAGCTGCCCCCGGTGGCCATCGACGGCGACGCCCAGCTCGCCGGTGACGTCAACTGGCTGATGCAGAACCTGCGCTGGGACGTCGCCGCCGATCTCGAGCGTTTCTTCGGCCCGGTCGTCGCGCAGCAGCTGCACCGCATGGGTTCGGCTGTCGCGCACGCGCTGCGCAGCGCGGTGCAGGGCCTGGGCCGCGTGCGGCCGCGCTCGCGCTGACGCTGCCCGTCCTCACCGTCCGGAACCCGAGATGCGGCGTGTCGCCCGCCTGATCTTCATCGTCTTCACCGTCCTGCGCTTCGGCCTGGACGAGGTGGCGCTGTCGGCCTTCCGCCAGCCCTGGGTGCGCATGCTGGTGCGCCTGGTCACGTTCGGCCGCCGCCTGGACGAGCCGCGCGGCGTGCGCTTGCGCCGCGCCTTCGAGCGTCTGGGGCCGATCTTCGTGAAGTTCGGCCAGGTGCTGTCCACGCGGCGCGACCTGCTGCCGCTGGATCTCGCCGACGAACTCGCCAAGCTGCAGGACCGTGTGCCGCCGTTCCCGCCGGCGGTCGCGCGTGCGCTCGTCGAGCGCGCCTTCGGCCGCGGCATCGACGACATCTTCAGCCACTTCGAGACCGAGCCGGTGGCCAGCGCGTCGATCGCGCAGGTGCACTTCGCGACGCTGAAGGACGGCCGCGAGGTCGCCGTCAAGGTGCTGCGCCCGGGCATGCTCGAGGTCATCGACGACGACCTGACGCTGCTGCACACGCTGGCGCGCTGGGTCGAGCGCCTGTCGGCCGACGGCAAGCGGCTGCGCCCGCGCGAGGTCGTCGCCGAGTTCGACGTCTACCTGCACGACGAGCTGGACCTCGTGCGCGAGGCCAGCAACGCCGCCCAGTTGCGGCGCAACATGGACGGGCTCGAGCTGCTGCTGGTGCCCGAGATGATCTGGGACTACTGCACGTCCTCGGTCATCGTCATGGAGCGCATGTACGGCGTGCCGATCAGCCAGGTCGAGCGCCTGCGCGAGGCCGGCGTCGACTTCAAGAAGCTGGCGCGCGACGGCGTCACGATCTTCTTCACCCAGGTCTTCCGCGACGGCTTCTTCCACGCCGACATGCACCCGGGCAACATCCAGGTGAGCCTGGCGAGCGAGACCTTCGGCCGCTACATCGCGCTGGACTTCGGGATCATCGGCACGCTGACCGAGACCGACAAGGAATACCTGGCCTACAACTTCCTGGCCTTCTTCCGGCGCGACTACAAACGCGTGGCCGAGTTGCATGTCGAGAGCGGCTGGGTGCCGGCCGACACGCGCATCGACGCGCTCGAAGGCGCGATCCGCGCCGTCTGCGAGCCGCATTTCGACCGGCCGCTGAAGGACCTGTCGCTCGGCCAGGTGCTGATGCGGCTGTTCCAGGCCTCGCGCCGCTTCAACGTCGAGATCCAGCCGCAGCTGGTGCTGCTGCAGAAGACGCTGCTGAACATCGAGGGCCTGGGCCGCCAGCTCGACCCCGAGCTGGACCTGTGGACCACGGCCAAGCCTTTCCTCGAGCGCTGGATGAACGAGCAGATCGGCTGGCGCGGCCTGCTTGACCGGCTGCAGCACGAGGCGCCGCACTACGCGCAGATCATTCCCGAGCTGCCGCGGCTGGTGCACGCCGCGCTCAAGCCCCGGCCCGAGCCGGCGCCGTCGCCGGTGATGCTGGCGCTGCTGGCCGAGCAGCGGCGCACCAACCGGCTGCTGCAGGCGGTGCTGTGGGCGCTGGGGGGGTTTGTCGTCGGGATGGTCGTCACGCGCATCCTGCTGCAGACCTCCGGTGCCTGAGGCCCGGCCAAAGCCCTGCCGCCGAAACGTTAGAATTCACGCTTTGCTTTTCAAATCAAGGGTTTAGCCATGCCGATCTATGCGTACCGCTGCGCTGCCTGCGGGCACGCCCGGGACGTGCTGCAGAAGATCTCCGATCCGCTGCTGACGGTCTGCCCGGCGTGCGGCGCCGAGGCCTTCCAGAAACAGGTCACCGCCGCGGGTTTCCAGTTGAAGGGCTCGGGCTGGTACGTCACCGATTTCCGCGGCGGCGACGCCGGCAAGGCCGGCAGCACCAAGACCGAGAGCGCACCGGCCGACACCGCGGCCAAGCCGGCCGACAAGCCGGCCGAGGCCCCTGCCGCGGCCCCGGCGCCCGCGCCCACCCCCACGCCGTCGGCGGGCAGCTGAAGGCGCGCGAAAGCCACCCGTGAAAAAGTACTTCGTCGCCGGCCTGCTGGTCTGGCTGCCGCTGACGGTCACGATCTGGGTTCTGTCGTGGCTGCTGGGCGCGCTCGACGGCGTCTTCGTCAGCCTGCTGTCGGCGGCGCAGGTCGTGCTGCCGCAGTCCACCCACGAGACCGTCGAGTTCCTGCGCGGCGTGCCCGGCCTCGGCGTGGCCGTCGTGCTTGCCGTGCTGCTGCTGTCGGGCGTGTTCGCCGCCAACTTCGTCGGCCAGTGGTGGCTGCGCCAGTGGGATACGCTGATGGTGCGCATCCCGATCGTCAAGTCGATCTACAGCTCGGTCAAGCAGGTCTCGGACACGCTGTTCTCGTCCAGCGGCAACGCCTTCCGCGAGGCGGTGCTGGTGCAGTACCCGCGCCAGGGCTCGTGGACCATCGCCTTCGTCACCGGCAAGCCCGGCGGCGAGGTCGCCAGCCACCTGCCGGGCGACTTCGTCAGCGTCTACGTGCCGACGACGCCGAACCCGACCTCGGGCTTTTTCCTGATGGTGCCGCGTGCCGACGTGCACGAGCTGAAGATGAGCGTCGACGAGGCGCTGAAGTACGTGATCTCGATGGGCGTCGTCGCCCCGCCCGGCACCGAGCCGCCCGCGCTGCGAAATTGACGGGGCCGGCCACCGCGGCACGCGGCCGGTCCTGAGGGCGTTCGCCGCCCCGCCACGACGCCACCCGATTCCCCGAAGAATTCCCCGAATACCTGGAGTGTCCCGATGAGAACGACGTACTGCGGCCTGGTCAGCGAAACGCTGATGGACCAGACCGTGACCCTGATGGGCTGGGCCCACCGTCGCCGCGACCACGGCGGCGTGATCTTCATCGACCTGCGCGACCGTGAAGGCCTCGTGCAGATCGTCTGCGACCCCGACCGCCCCGAGATGTTCAAGGCCGCCGAAGGCGTGCGCAACGAGTTCTGCCTGAAGGTCGTCGGCAAGGTGCGCGCGCGTCCGGCCGGCACCGAGAACGCCAACCTCACCAGCGGCAAGATCGAGGTCCTGGCCTACGAGCTCGAGGTGCTGAACCCCAGCGTCACGCCGCCGTTCCAGCTCGACGACGACAACCTGTCGGAGACGGTGCGCTTGACGCACCGCGTGCTGGACCTGCGCCGCCCGACGATGCAGAAAAACCTGATGCTGCGCTACCGCGTCGCGATGGAGGTGCGCAAGTACCTCGACGAGCAGGGCTTCGTCGACATCGAGACGCCGATGCTGACCAAGAGCACGCCCGAAGGCGCACGCGACTACCTCGTGCCCAGCCGCGTGCACGACGGCATGTTCTTCGCGCTGCCGCAGTCGCCCCAGCTCTTCAAGCAGCTGCTGATGGTCGCGGGCTTCGACCGCTACTACCAGATCACCAAGTGCTTCCGCGACGAGGACCTGCGCGCCGACCGCCAGCCCGAGTTCACGCAGATCGACATCGAGACCTCGTTCCTCGGCGAGGAGCAGATCCGCGAGATCACCGAAGGCATGGTGCGTCGTGTCTTCCGCAACGCGCTGGGCGTCGAGCTGCCGGTCTACGAGCGGCTGACCTACGCCGAGGCGATGCATCGCTACGGCTCGGACAAGCCCGACCTGCGCGTCAAGCTCGAGTTCACCGAGCTGACCGACGTGATGAAGACGGTGGACTTCAAGGTCTTCGCCGGCCCGGCGACGATGAAGGGCGGCCGCGTCGCGGCGCTGCGCATCCCCGGCGGCGCCGAGATGAGCCGCAGCGAGATCGACGCCTACACCGAGTTCGTCAAGATCTACGGCGCCAAGGGCCTCGCGTGGATCAAGGTCAACGACCTCGCCAAGGGCCGTGAAGGCCTGCAGAGCCCGATCGTCAAGAACCTGCACGACGCGGCGCTCGAGGAGATCCTCAAGCGCACCGGCGCCGCCGCCGGCGACCTGATCTTCTTCGGCGCCGACAAGCGCAAGGTCGTCGACGACGCGCTCGGCGCGCTGCGCGTGAAGATCGGCCACAGCGAGTTCGGCCGCACGCACGGGCTGTTCGAGGACAAGTGGGCGCCGCTGTGGGTCGTCGACTTCCCGATGTTCGAGCACGACGACGAGGCCGGCCGCTGGAACGCGGTGCACCACCCGTTCACCGCGCCCAAGGACGGGCACGAGGACCTGATGGACACCGACCCGGGCGCCTGCGTCGCCAAGGCCTACGACATGGTGCTCAACGGCTGGGAGCTCGGCGGCGGCTCGGTGCGCATCCACCGCGCCGAGGTGCAGAGCAAGGTCTTCAAGGCGCTGAACATCAGCGCCGAGGACGCCAAGGTGAAGTTCGGCTTCCTGCTCGACGCGCTGCAGTACGGCGCGCCGCCGCACGGCGGCCTGGCCTTCGGCCTGGACCGCCTGGTCACGCTGATGACCAAGGCCGAGTCGATCCGCGACGTCATCGCCTTCCCGAAGACCCAGCGCGCCCAGTGCCTGCTGACCGGCGCGCCGAGCAACGTCGACGAAGCCCAGCTGCGCGAGCTGCACATCCGCCTGCGCAACCCGGTGCAGGCCTGAGGTCTCGCGGCCTGAACGAAGAAGCGGCCCTTGGGGCCGCTTTTTTCTGGCCGGCCTTGCGGCCCGGCCCGGCCGGGGGCGCTGGCTATACTGCGGCGCCCCCGGCGGCGCATCGCTGCCGCCCGCCGCGGCACCAGGACGCCCGCCGATGACCACCGCTCCAGACTCCGCCGTGCACGACCACGAGGCCGGCCCGCGCGACCCCGCCACGCAGGACAGCACCCGCACCGACGACACCCGCATCGCCGCCGTGCGCGCGCTGGTCTCGCCGGCCGTGCTGCTCGACGAGCTGCCGGCCACCGCCGCCGTGCAGACCGTCGTCGACGGCGCCCGGCGCGCCATCGGCGAGGTGCTGCACGGCCGCGACGACCGCCTCGTCGCCGTCGTCGGGCCGTGTTCGATCCACGACTACGAGGCCGCGATGGAGTACGCGCGGCGCCTGAAGCCGCTGGCCGACGAGCTGGCCGGCGAGATCGTCATGGTGATGCGCGTCTACTTCGAGAAGCCGCGCACGACGGTGGGCTGGAAGGGCTTCGTCAACGACCCGCGCCTGGACGGCAGCTTCCGCATCAACGAAGGCCTGCGCCGCGCGCGCGAGCTGCTGCTGGACGTCAGCGCGCTGGGCCTGCCGGCGGCCACCGAGTTCCTGGACCTGCTGTCGCCGCAGTACCTGGCCGACCTCATCGCCTGGGGCGCGATCGGCGCCCGCACCACCGAGAGCCAGAGCCACCGCCAGCTCGCCAGCGGCCTGTCGTGCCCGGTGGGCTTCAAGAACGGCACCGACGGCGGCGTGCAGGTCGCCGCCGACGCGCTGATGGCCGCCAGCGCGCCGCACAGCTTCATGGGCATGACCAAGATGGGTGTCGCGGCGATCTTCGAGACGCGCGGCAACCCCGACGGCCACGTCATCCTGCGCGGCGGCAAGGTGCCCAACTTCGACGCCGACGCCGTGCAAACGGCCTGCGCCGTGCTGCGCCGCGCCGGGCTGCGCGAGCAGGTGATGATCGACTGCTCGCACGCCAACTCGGCCAAGCAGCCGCGGCGCCAGATCGAGGTCGCCGCCGACGTCGGCCGCCAGATCGCCGGTGGCGACCGCCGCATCGTCGGCGTGATGGTCGAGAGCCATCTGCACGAAGGCCGCCAGGACCAGACGCCGGGCTGCCCGCTGGCCCATGGCGTGTCGATCACCGACGCCTGCCTGGGCTGGGACGACACCGTGCCGCTGCTGCGCGGCCTCGCCGAGGCCGTGCGCGCGCGTCGCGCACGATGACGCGCCCGCCCAAGATCCCGGTGTCGGTGCTGGTGGTCATCCACCGGCTCGACGGCCAGGTGCTGCTGATCGAGCGCGCCCAGCCGGCCGGCTTCTGGCAGAGCGTCACCGGCTCCATCGACTTCGACGGCGAGCCGCTGGAGGCCGCGGCGCGGCGCGAGGTCGCCGAGGAGACCGGCATCACCGGTGGCGAACTCGTCGACTGGCAGCTCTCCAACGTCTACGAGATCTACCCGGTGTGGCGCCACCGCTACGCGCCGGGCGTCACGCACAACACCGAGCACGTCTTCGGCCTCACCGTGCCTGCGGACACGACGGTCATCCTGAACCCGCGTGAACACCGCGACGCATGCTGGCTGCCGTGGCGAGAAGCCGCCGACCGCTGCTTCTCGCCCAGCAACGCCGAGGCGATACTGCAACTGCCACGTTTCGTGACCTTCGCGTGAACCGGCTGAACCCGCTGCAGTCGACGCTGATGCCCCCGGCCACCGGGCTGGAGGCGCTGCGTGTCGCCACCTACAACATCCACAAGGGCGTGCGCGGCGTCGGCCGCGGCAAGCGGCTGGAGATCCACAACCTGGGGCTGGCGGTCGAGTCATTCGACGCCGACATGGTCTTCCTGCAGGAAGTGCGGCTGTTCAACACGCGCGAGTCGCGGCGTTTCCAGCGCACCTCCTTCGGCTGGCCCGAGCAGGGCCAGGCCGAGTTCCTCGCTCCCGAGGGCTACGACGTCGCCTACCGCACCAACGCCATCACGCGCCATGGCGAACACGGCAACGCGCTGCTGTCGCGCTGGCCGATCGGCGACATCGGCCACCACGACGTCAGCGACCACCGCTTCGAGCAGCGCGGCCTGCTGCACGTGCCGGTGCAGTGGCAGGGCATGACGGTGCATGCCGTCGTCGCCCACTTCGGCCTGGTGCACGCCAGCCGGCTGCGCCAGGTCGCGCGGCTGGCCGAGTTCATCGACGCGACCGTGCCGCCCGGCGAGATGCTGATCGTCGCCGGCGACTTCAACGACTGGGGCGAGCGCCTGGACTCGCCGATGGCGACGGTCGGCCTGCAGCGCGCCTTCGCGCCCGAGTCCACGCGCCAGCAGCGCCTGACCTTCCCGTCGCTGGCGCCGGTGTTCGCGCTCGACCGCTTCTACCTGCGCGGCCTGCGCTGCGTCTCGACGATGGTGCCGCGCGGCATGGCCTGGGCGCGCATGTCCGACCACCTGCCGCTGGTCGCGGAACTGGAGCCGGCCTGATGCCGCTGCCGCTGGACGATCCCTCGGCCTGGGCCTGGTCGGGGGTGCCCCGGCCACGGTTCGTCGGCGGCAACGACGTGCGCCTGCTGCAGGGCGGCGACGAGCTGTTCCCGCGCATGGTCGAGGCCATCGACGCCGCGCGCCACGAGGTCTGGCTGGCGACCTACATCTTCCATTCCGACGATGCCGCGCGGGCCGTGGCCGCGGCGCTGTCGGCGGCCGCCGGGCGCGGCGTCGAGGTCCACGTCGTCGTCGACGGCTTCGGTTCGCTGCAGACCATGGCCACGCTGCGCGAGTGGCTGCTGCCCGGTGGCGTGCGGCTGGAGGTCTTCCGCCCGCTGGACCGCTGGTGGGCCTGGCTGCAGCCGGGGCAGTTGCGGCGCCTGCATCAGAAGCTGTGTGTCGTCGATGCTGACATCGCCTACGTCGGCGGCATCAACCTGATCGACGACCGTCACGACCTGCACCACGGCTGGGGCGACGCGCCGCGGCTGGACTATGCCGTCGAGCTGCGCGGCCCGATCGCCCGGCAGGTGCGCGACACCGCCCGCGCGATGTGGGCCCGCGCCCACCTCGGCCACTTCTGGGGCGAGGAGCTGCGGGCGCTGGCGCGCAGCTCGGCGCCGGTCGAGCGGACCGTGCAGCTGCTGCGCCAGCTGCGTGCGCGGCCGCAGCCGGTGCCCGGCGACGACGGCGGCGAGCCGGTGCGTGCGGCCTTCGTCGTGCGCGACAACCTGCGCCAGCGCCGCGCCATCGAACGCAGCTACGTCGAGGCGATCCGCGGCGCGCGCGAGCGGGTCGACATCGCGGTGCCGTACTTCTACCCGGGCCAGACCTTCCGCCGCGCGCTGCGCCGCGCCGCCGCGCGCGGCGTGCGCGTGCGCCTGCTGCTGCAGGGCAAGATCGACTACCGCATCGCGGCGCTGGCCGCGCGTGCGCTGTACGACGAGCTGCGCGCCCACGGCGTGCGCATCTACGAGTACACGCCGGCCTTCCTGCACGCCAAGGTGGCGGTCGTCGACGACGACTGGGCGACGGTCGGCAGCTCCAACATCGACCCGCTGTCGCTGCTGCTGAACCTGGAGGCCAACGTCGTCGTGCGCGACCCGCTGTTCGCGCGGGCGCTGGCCGACCGGCTGGACAACGCGATCGAGGCCTCGCACGAGGTCAAGACCCAGCCCGCCGGGCGTGGCTGGCGCAGCTGGCTGCACCGCGGTTTCGTCGCCTGGTGCGCCGGCGTCTACCTGCGGCTGGCCGGCATCGGCGGGCGCTACTGAAGGCCGTGGCGCGGACCGGACGCCGGCGCCTCCGCGCCTGCATGCGCGGCAACCGATGCCGCGCCCGAAGTGTTTAGCATCGCCCGCACCCCACAGGAGGACTCTTCGATGACCCGACTCCCGTCCGTCCGTCTCGCCGTCGCCGCCGCCGCGCTGCTCGCCTTCGGCGCCGCGGCCCAGGCCAAGACCCTGGTCTACTGCTCCGAAGGTTCGCCGGAGAACTTCACCCCGGCGCTCAACACCACCGGCACCAGCTTCGACGCCGCACGTCCGGTCTACGACCGGCTGACGCACTTCGTGCGCGGCAGCACCGAGGTCGAGCCGGGCCTGGCCGAGAGCTGGACGGTGTCGCCCGACGCCAAGGTCTTCACCTTCAAGCTGCGCAAGGGCGTCAAGTTCCACGCCGGCGTCAACGGCTTCACGCCGACACGCGAGTTCAACGCCGACGACGTGCTGTTCTCGTTCGAGCGCCAGTGGAAGGCCGAGCACCCCTACGCCAAGGTCTCGGGCGGCAAGTACGACTACTTCGCCGACATGGGCCTGGCGCAGGATCTCCAGGCGCTGGAGAAGCTGGACCCGTACACGGTGCGCATCACGCTGAAGCGCCCGAACGTGACGATGCTCGCCAACCTGGCGATGGACTTCGCCGCCATCCACTCCGCCGAGTACGCCGACTTCCTCGCCAAGGCCAACCGCAAGGAGCAGTTCGACCAGGTGCCGGTGGGCACCGGGCCGTTCAGCTTCGTCGCCTACCAGAAGGACGCGGTGATCCGCTACAAGGCGAATCCGGCCTACTGGGGCGCCGAGAAGGCGATGGTCGACAGCCTGGTGTTCGCGATCACGCCGGACCCGACGGCGCGCTACAGCAAGCTCAAGGCCGGCGAGTGCCACTTCGTCATCGCGCCGCGGCCGGCCGACCTGCCCGAGATGCAGAAGGACCCGAAGCTGCAGGTCATCAGCAAGCCGGGCCTGAACATCGCCTACTGGGCCTTCAACCACCAGAAGCCGCCGTTCGACAAGAAGGACGTGCGCCTGGCCTTCAACATGGCGATCGACAAGGCCGCGATCATCCGCGACGTCTATCTCGGCGCCGGCCAGGCGGCCAAGAACCTGATCCCGCCGACGATGTGGGCCTACGACGACAAGACCAAGGCCATCCCGCACGACCCGGCCCAGGCCAAGGCGCTGCTGGCCAAGGCCGGCGTGAAGACGCCGCTGGAGATCGACCTCTGGTACATGCCGGTGCAGCGGCCCTACAACCCGAACTCCAAGCGCATCGCCGAGATGATGCAGGCCGACCTGGCCAAGATCGGCGTCAACGCCAAGCTCGTCACCTACGAGTGGGGCGAGTACCGCAAGCGCATGCAGCAGGGCGAGCACATGACCGGCATGCTGGGCTGGACCGGCGACAACGGCGACCCCGACAACTTCTTCTTCCTGCACGGCTGCGACGCCGCGCGTGCCGGCGGCCAGAACCTCAGCAAGTGGTGCAACAAGGACTTCGACGACCGGCTGGAGAAGGCGCGCACGATGGCCGACCAGAAGGCGCGCCTGAAGCTGTACCAGGAGATGCAGGCCATCGAGGCCGCCGAGGTGCCCGACATGAAGATCGCGCACTCGGTGGTCTACGAGGTGATGCGCAAGGAGGTCACGGGCTTCAAGCAGAGCCCGTTCGGCTCGCACGAGTTCACCGGCGTGAGCCTGAAGTGATGAGCCCCCGGCCGTCTGGCGGCCGCCCCCCGAGGGGGCTCCGAACCCGACCGGGAGACCCGGATCGGGTTCGGCCCGTCTTCCACCGCCGCTCCCCCTGGTCGCCTGCGGCGACCGGTCCCCGGGGGGGCATGGCGGCTGGTCGGCAGGCATCCGCGCCGTTTGCCGGCTGAGATTCCGGAATGTTCCGTTTCCTCCTGCGCCGCCTGGCGCTGACGGTGCCGACTTTCGTCGCGCTGATGTTCGTGACCTTCGTCGCGATCCGCCTGGTGCCGGGCGATCCGGTCGAGGTGCGGGTCGGCGAACGCGGCATCAGCCCCGAGCGGCTGGCGATGTTCCGCCACGAGCTGGGCCTCGACCAGCCGGTCTGGAAGCAGTTCCTCGACTACTGCGGCCAGCTGCTGCAGGGCGACTTCGGCACCTCGCTGGCGACCAACCAGAAGGTGCTGACCGAGTTCGCGGCGCTGTTCCCGGCGACGCTGGAACTGGCCGCCGCTGGCATGCTGCTGGCGGTGCTGCTGGGCATCCCGGCCGGCACCATCGCCGCGGCGCGCCGCGGCAGCGTCTACGACCAGGTGCTGATGGGCCTGTCGGTGACCGGCTACTCGATGCCGATCTTCTGGTGGGGCCTGCTGCTGATCATGTTCGTCGCCGAGCGCTGGGGCCTGACCCCGGTGTCCGGGCGCATCGACCTGATCCAGTTCTACTTCGAGCCGGTGACCGGCTTCATGGTCATCGACGCCTGGCTGTCGGGCCAGGAGGGCGCGGTGAAGGACGCGCTGCACCACCTGGTGCTGCCGGCCATCGTGCTCGGCACGATCCCGCTGGCGGTCATCGCGCGCATGACCCGCTCGGCGATGCTGGAGGTGCTGGGCGAGGACTACGTGCGCACCGCACGCGCCAAGGGCCTGCCGCCGTGGCGTGTCGTCGGGCTGCACGCCTTGCGCAACGCGATGATCCCGGTGGTCACCATCGTCGGCCTGCAGGTCGGCACGCTGATGGCCGGCGCGGTGCTGACCGAGACGATCTTCTCCTGGCCCGGCGTCGGCAAGTGGCTGATCGAGTCGATCTCGCGCCGCGACTACCCGGCGCTGCAGGGCGGGGTGATGCTGATCTCGGCGGTCGTCATCGGCGTCAACCTGCTCGTCGACCTGGCCTACGGGCTGCTGAACCCGAGGATCCGGCATGGCTGAGAACGGACGTGGACGGCCCGGTGGGCCGGCCTCGCCGGTCGAAGGGTCGGGCCACCGGCCCGACGCGGCCTGCAAGGCTGAGATCGCAACGGTTTCCGCCCAACCCGTCGCCGAGCTGTCGCCGCTGCGCGCCTTCTGGGCCGCGTTCCGCGAGAACCGCGGCGCTGTGGCGGGCCTGGTCGTCGTCGCCTTCGTCGTGCTGCTGGCGCTGGGCGCCGACGTCATCGCGCCGTACTCGCCGACCGAGCAGTTCCGCGAGGCGGTGCGGATGCCGCCGATGTGGGCCGAGGGCGGCAGCGCGCAGTTCGTCTTCGGCACCGACAGCCTGGGCCGCGACATGCTGTCGCGGCTGATCCACGGCGCACGCGTGTCGCTGTTCATCGGCCTGGCGGTGATGGGCGTGTCCTTCGTGCTCGGCGTGCTGCTGGGCCTGGCCTGCGTGTCCTTCAAGGGCCCGCTGGGGCTGGCGGTGGACACCGCGGTGACGCGGCTGATGGACCTGATCATGGCCGTGCCCAGCCTGGTGCTGGCGATCCTGGTCGTCGCGGTGCTCGGGCCCAACCTGGTCAACACCATCGTCGCGGTGACCATCGTCTACCTGCCGCGCTACGTGCGCCTGGTGCGCGCCTCGGCGCTGGCCGAGCTCGGCAAGGACTACGTCGTCGCCGCGCGCGTGGCCGGCGTCGGCCCGGTGCGGCTGATGTTCCGCACCGTGCTGCCCAACTGCCTGTCGCCGCTGATCGTGCAGGCGGCACTCGGCGTCAGCGACGCGATCCTCGAGGCCGCCGCGCTGGGTTTCCTCGGCCTGGGCGCGCAGCCGCCGACCGCCGAGTGGGGCACGATGCTCGCCGACGCACGCGAGTTCATCCGCTCCGACCCCTGGATGGTGACGCTGCCCGGCCTGGCGATCCTGATCACCGTCGTGTCGATCAACCTGATGGGCGACGGGCTGCGCGACGCGCTCGATCCGAAGATGAGGCGGTCGTGATGGGCGGGGCTGTGTCCTTGGAACACGTGCGCCGGCGTCCAGCGTTGGTGCGCCGGGCGGCGTTCCACTGTCGTGTGCAGGCGGAGCGGGCGGCAGCCGTCGGGGGTGACTGGAGGCGGCGAGCAGCGCAGGCTTCGCGGTCGGCGCGCGTCAGCGCGCATCGTGATCTGACTCGCGGCCGACTGTTTGAGCGGAGCTCACGCAGTGAGCGCAGCGAGTTGGGCCGCGCGACCGCGAAGCCGAGCAGCGCAGCGAAGTCGGCCCGCAGGGCCGACCGCCGAGGCGGAACCCCCGGCGGCTGCCGCCCGATCCGCCCGCCGCTGTGCGTGCGAATCCTGCCGAACCACAGCTCATGAGCCTCCTCGACATCCGCAACCTGCGTGTGCGCTTCGCGACGCGCCACGGCGCTTTCACCGCCGTCGACGGCATCGACCTCGTCGTCGAGCGCGACGAGGTGCTGGCCGTGGTCGGCGAGTCGGGCTCGGGCAAGTCGGTGGCGATGCTGGCCGTGATGGGCCTGCTGCCGTGGACGGCCACCGTCACCGCTGACCGTATGGCCTTTGACGGCCAGGACCTGCGCACGCTGAGCGCCAGGCAGCGCCGCGCGCTGGTCGGCCGCGACGTCGCGATGGTCTTCCAGGAGCCGATGTCCTCGCTGAACCCGTGTTTCACGGTCGGCTGGCAGGTCGGCGAGGCGCTGGCCACGCACCTCGGGCTGGACCGTGCGGCGCGCAAGCGGCGCGTCGTCGAACTGCTGGAGCAGGTCGGCATCCCCGACGCCGCGCGCCGCGCCTCGGCCTTCCCGCACCAGCTCTCGGGCGGCATGTGCCAGCGCGTGATGATCGCGATGGCTCTGGCCTGCCAGCCGCGGCTGCTGATCGCCGACGAGCCGACCACCGCGCTGGACGTGACGATCCAGGCCCAGATCCTGGACCTGCTGCTGGCGCTGCAGCGCGACACCGGCATGGCGCTGGTGCTGATCACGCACGACCTGGGCGTCGTCGCCGAGACCGCCGACCGCGTCGTCGTGCAGTACGCCGGGCGCCAGGTCGAGACGGCGCCGGTCGACGCCTTGTTCGCCGACCCGCACCACCCCTACACCGCGGCGCTGCTGGCGGCGCTGCCCGAGCGTGCCGTCGGCGAACGCCTGGCGGCCATCCCCGGCGTCGTGCCGGGCCAGTTCGACCGCCCGGCAGGCTGTCTGTTCGCGCCGCGCTGCCCGCACGCCCAGCCGCGCTGCGCGACGCCGCCGGGCCCGGCGGCCGACGAACTGGGCCGCGCGCTGTGCCACTTTCCGTTGATCCGAGGAGTGCCGACGTGAGCGCCGTGCTGGTCGCCGAGGACCTGCAGCGCCGCTACGAGCTGCGCCGCGGGCTGTTCGCCAAGCCGGGTGTCGTGCACGCGCTGGCCGGCGTCTCGTTCGCCGTCGAGGCCGGGCGCACGCTGGCCGTGGTCGGCGAGTCGGGCTGCGGCAAGAGCACGCTGGCGCGCGTGCTGACGATGATCGAGCCGCCCTCGGGCGGCCGGCTGCTGGTCGACGGCCAGGACGTCGCCGGCGCCGACGCCGAGCGCCGCCGGGCGCTGCGCCGCGCGGTGCAGATCGTCTTCCAGAACCCCTACGGCTCGCTGAACCCGCGCCAGACGGTGGGCGCCGCGCTGACCGAGCCGCTCGAGGTGCAGGGCGAGGGCGACGCCGCGTCGCGCGAGGCGGCGGCGCGCGAGATGCTGCGCCGCGTCGGCCTGCGCGACGAGCACTACGGCCGCTGGCCGCACATGTTCAGCGGCGGCCAGCGCCAGCGCATCGCGATCGCGCGCGCGCTGATGCTGCGCCCGCGCGTGCTGGTGCTCGACGAGCCGGTCTCGGCGCTCGACGTCTCGGTGCGCGCCCAGGTGCTCAACCTGCTGGCCGACCTGCAGGCCGAGCTCGGTGTGGCCTACGTCTTCATCTCGCACGACCTGGGCGTCGTGCGCCACATGGCCGACGAGGTGATGGTCATGTACCTCGGCCGCGCGGTGGAGCAGGGCGCTCGCGACGCGCTGTTCGACGCGCCGCAGCACCCCTACACGCAGGCCCTGCTGTCGGCCACGCCGACCGTCGACCCGGCGGCGCGCCGCCAGCGCATCGTGCTGGCCGGCGAACTGCCGTCGCCGCTGTCGCCGCCGGCCGGCTGCGCCTTCCACGCGCGCTGCCCGATCGCCGAGCCGCGCTGCGCCGGCGAGCGCCCGGCGCTGGCCGAGGTGGCGGGGCGGCGCGTGGCCTGCTGGCTGCGCGAGGCAGGGCGCTGAGTCAGCGCACGGGCGGCGGGCCGAAGCGGTTCGCGCCCGCCGTGCCGCGCACGAAGCCGTTGTCCAGCAGCATCCAGAGCTGGCCGATCACCGGGATCAGGCCGACGGCGACCCACCAGCCCGAGCGGTTGCGGTCCCGCCAGCGTTTGGCCGAGACGGCGATGCCGGGCCAGACGAGCAGCATGTTCAGGAGCGCGTCGCGGTGCTCGGCCTCGATGCGCGCGATGTCCAGCAGCGCGCGCCCCAGCAGCCCCAGGCCGCCGAGCGCGACGACGCCGTACAGCCAGAAGGTGCGGCGCGAGACGCGCCCGCGCGGGTCCAGCATCACGCGCAGCGGGTTGGCGCTATCGTCGTCGTCCAGCAGACGGAGTTCTCGGGGGCCGCTCATGAGTCGATTGTCGTCGGGCCGGGCCGCGGCCGGCGCCGCAGCGCGGCGCCCGCACGACACCACGCCGGCCGCGGCGCTGTGCCGATGAACGGGGACCTGCTCGTCCAGCGCCCCGAAGGTCTGTACTGCCCGGCCGGAGACTTCCACGTCGACCCCTGGCGGCCGGTGGCGCGCGCGGTCATCACCCACGCCCATGCCGACCACGCGCGCCGCGGCCACGGCGCCTACCTGGCGCAGGCCGACGGCGCCGGCGTGCTGCGCGCGCGCCTGGGCGACATCAACCTGCAGACGCTGGCCTGGGGCGAAGCCGTCCACGTCGGCGGCGTGCGTGTCAGCCTGCACCCGGCCGGCCACGTGCTCGGCTCGGCCCAGGTGCGGCTGGAGCACCGCGGCCGGGTCTGGGTGGCCTCGGGCGACTACTACGCCAGCGCCCACGCCGACGAGCGCAACCCGACCTGCCCGCCGTTCGAGCCGCAGCGCTGCCACTGCTTCATCACCGAGAGCACCTTCGGCCTGCCGATCTACCGCTGGCGGCGCCAGGCCGAGGTCTTCGCCGAGATCGACGCCTGGTGGCGCGCCAACGCCGAGGCCGGGCGCGCCAGCCTGCTGCTGGGCTACAGCTTCGGCAAGGCGCAGCGCCTGCTGGCCGGCGTCGACGCGTCGATCGGGCCCATCGTCGCCCACGGCGCGGTCGAGTCGGTCAACGAGGCCTACCGCGCCGCCGGTGTCGCGCTGCCGGCCACGCAGGCGATCGACACGCTCGACAAGGCGGCACTGTCGCGGGCGCTGGTCGTCGCGCCGCCGGCGGTGCGCGGCAGCGCCTGGGCGCGCCGGCTGGGCGACTGCTCCGACGCTTTCGCCAGCGGCTGGATGCAGCTGCGCGGCGCACGCCGGCGCCAGGGCGTGGACCGCGGTTTCGTGCTCAGCGACCATGCCGACTGGCCGGGGCTGCAGCGCGCCATCGTCGCCACCGGCGCCGAACGCATCATCGTCACGCACGGCGACGAGGCGGTGATGGTGCGCTGGCTTTGCGAGCAGGGGCTGGACGCCGGCGGCTTGCGCACCGAGTACGGCGCCAGCGACGACGAGCCGGCCTAGAGCGTCAGCACGATGCGGCGGGTGCCCGGCTCGGGCTGCTCGACGTCGTAGTCGAAGCCCAGGCGGCCGGCCAGGTCCAGCATGCGGCGGTTCTCGCTGAGCACGGTGGCCACCAGGCGCTGCGTGCCACGCGCCTTCAGGTAGGCGATCAGCTTGCGCATCAGGCGCTCGCCCAGGCGCCCGCCCTTGATGTCCGACCGCACGACGATGCCGAACTCGGCCTCGACGTTGTCCGGGTCGCAGAGCGCGCGCACCACGCCCAGCGTCTCCTCGCCGGGGCCGTCGGTCTTGGGCGCGGTGGCGAGGAAGGCCATCTCGCGCTCGTAGTCGATCTGCGTCAGCCGCGCGAGCTCGCTGTGCTCGATGCTGCGCCGGCTGTAGAAGACCCGCATGCGGATGTCGTTCGGGTCCAGCTTGGCCAGGAACTCGAGATGCTGCTCCTCGTCTTCGGGGCGGATCGGGCGCAGCGTCAGCTGGCGGTCCTGCCAGGCGACGGTTTCGCTGAGGTCGGCCGGGTAGGGCCGGATCGCGAAGCGCCGGCTGCCGCCGGGGCCACGCGCGTCGACGCGGATGCGGGCGTCGAGTGCCAGCACGCCGTGGGCGTCGGCGACCAGCGGGTTGAGGTCGAGTTCGGCGATGCGCGGCTCGTCGGCCAGCAGCTGCGAGACGCGCACCAGCACGTCGCAGACGGCGTCGACGTCGGCTGCCGGCACGTCGCGCCAGCCGGCCAGCAGCCGGGCGACACGCGTGCGTTCGACCAGCGCGCGCGCCAGCGGCCGGTTCAGCGGCGGCAGCGCGACGGCGCGGTCGGCGACGACTTCCACCGCGGTGCCGCCGGCGCCGAACAGGATCACCGGGCCGAACAGCGGGTCCAGCGTCGCGCCGACGATCAGCTCCAGCCCACGCGCGCGGCGCACCATCGTCTGCACCGAGAAGCCGGTGATCGCGGCGCCCGGCTGGCGCTCGCGCACGCGGCGCAGCATCGCCGTGGCGGCGTCGCGCACCGAGGCGGCGTCGTCGAGGTCGAGCGCGACGCCGCCGATGTCGCTCTTGTGGCCGAGCTCCGGCGCGACGATCTTCAGCGCCACCGGGAAGCCCAGCGCCTGCGCTGCGGCGACCGCGGCCTCGGGGTCGGGCGCGACCGAGTGCGTGGCGACGACCGGCACGCCGACGGCGGCCAGCACCGCCTTGGCCTCGGGCTCGGTCAGCCACTCGCGGCCTTCGGCGAGCGCGGCGTCGATCGGCGCGTGCACCTGGGCGGCATGCCACAGCGGCTCGGGCGGGGCGGCCGGCGGCGTCTGGATCAGCAGCTCCTGGTTGCGGCGGTAGGTCTGCAGCATGCCCAGTGCCCGCACCGCGTCCTCGGGCGTGTCGTAGGTCGGCAGCCCGGCGGCGTGGCACAGCGCACGCGCCTCGCGCACCGCGTCGCCGCCGAGCCAGCAGGTCATCGGCTGCAGCGGCGAACGCTGCAGCGCCGGGATCACCGCGCGTGCGACCTCGACCGCCGGCACGATGGCCGTCGGCGCGTGCACGAACAGCAGCGTGCCCGGCGAGGTGTCGGTGTGCAGCGCGGCGATGGCGTCGACATAACGCTGCACCGGCGCGTCGCCGACGATGTCCACCGGATTGGCTCGCGACCAGCGCGGCGGCAGCACGCGGTCCAGCGCGGCATAGACCGCGGCGCTGGGTTCGGCCAGCGGCACCTCGGCGGCCTGCGCCGCGTCGGCAGCCAGCACGCCGGCGCCACCGCCGTTGGTCAGCACCGTCAGGCGCTCGCGCTCGGCGGCGGCCGGGCCGCGCAGCGACAGCCGCGGGTGCGACAGCGTCTCGGCGGCGGCGAAGAGTTCCTGCAGCGTCTGCACACGCAGCATGCCGGCGCGGCGGATCGCGGCGTCGAAGACCAGGTCGGAGGTCGCCAGAACGCCGGTGTGCGAGGCCGCGGCACGCTGGCCGGCCTGGGTGCGGCCGGCCTTGACGATCAGCACCGGCTTGTTGCGCGCCGCCGCGCGTGCGGCCGACATGAACTTGCGCGCGTCGGTCACCGTCTCGACGTAGAGCAGGATGGCGCGTGTGTGGGCGTCGCTGGCGAGGTGGTCGATCAGGTCGCCGAAGTCGACGTCGAGCTGTTCGCCCAGTGACGCGAACAGCGAGAAGCCGACGCCGCGCGCCGCCGCCCAGTCCAGCAGCGCCGTGACCAGCGCGCCCGACTGCGAAACGAAGGCCAGCGTGCCCGGTGCCGCGGTGACGTGGGCGAAGCTGGCATTGAGCTTGAGCCGCGGGTTCAACAGCCCCAGACAGTCCGGGCCCAGCACCCGCAGCAGGTGCGGGCGGGCGGCGTCCTGCACGGCCCGGCGCTGCTCGGGCGACAGCCCGGCAGTCATCACGATCGCCGCGCGGGTGCCGCGTTTGCCGAGTTCGGCCACCAGCTTGGCGACGGTGTCCGGCGGCGTGCACAGCACGGCGAGCTCGGGCGCCTCGGGCAGGTCGGCGGCGCGGGCGTAGGCGCGCTGGCCGCCCAGCACCGGCCGGCGCGGGTTGACGGCCCAGACCGGGCCCTCGAAGCCGCTGCCGGCGGCGTTGGCCCAGACGGTGGCCCCGAGGCTGGCAGGGCGATCGGAGGCGCCGAACACCGCCACCGAGCGGGGTTCGAACAACGAATCCAGGTGGCGGGTGCTCATGGGCCCAGTCTAGGGTTAACCTAAGCGCGAGAGTTGACTCGAAACCCGAAAGTCCCGGTGATGAAGATCCTGTTGCCCGTCGATGGCACCCCGTCCGCCCTGTTCGCCGTGCAGCACGCGCTGCGCCTGCGCCAGGAGGGCCTGGACGCGAGCTACGTGCTCGCCAACGTGCAGACCCCGCCGTCGCTGTACGAGGTGATGACCGCCCACGACCCGGTGGTGCTGGACGACGTGCGCCGCGCCGCCGGTGCCGACCTGCTGGCGCCGGCCGAGGCGCTGCTCGAGGCTGCCGGCGCCTCCTGGGAGAGCGAGGTGGCCGGTGGCGAGCCGGGCCACGTGCTCGTCGACCTGGTCGAGACCTACGGCTGCGACGCCGTGATCATGGGCGCGCAGGAAGAAGGCGAGGGCGTCGGCCCGGTGGCGATGGCCCTGCTCGAGCGCTGCCCGGTGCCGGTGACCGTCGTGCGTCCGCCGGTGCCGGTCGAGCCCCAGGCGGACCTGGAGCCGTAAGCCGGGCGGCGCCGGCCGCACGATGCGCCAGTTCGCCGCGCTGTACCTGCAGCTCGACGCCAGCACCGCCACCGGCGACAAGGTGGCGGCGCTGGCGCGTTACTTCGCCGAGGCGCCGGCCGAGGATGCCGCCTGGGCGGTCTACTTCCTGGCCGGCGGCCGGCCGCGCCAGCTCGTGCCGGCGGCCGTGCTGCGTGCCACCGCGCAGCAGCTCGCCGGCCTCGACGACTGGCTGTTCGAGGCCTGCTACCAGGCCGTCGGCGATCTCGCCGAGACCATCGCCCACGTGCTGCCGGCGCCCGAACGTGCGTCCGACGGCGGCCTGGCCGAATGGGTGGAGCAGCGCCTGCTGCCGCTGCGCGGGCTGGCCCCGGCCGAGCAGGCCGCGCGCCTGGCGGAACACTGGGCGGCGCTGGACGCCACCGGCCGCTTCCTGCACGTCAAGCTGATCGGCGGCGGCTTTCGCGTCGGCGTCAGCCGGCTGCTGGTGCAGCGTGCGCTGGCCCAGGCCTCCGGGCTGGACGCCCAGCGCATCGCCCAGCGCATGATGGGCTACACCGACGCACGCGCGACGCCCAGCGCCGAGCGCTACCGGGCGCTGGTCGCCCCGGGTGAAGACGCCGCCACCGACGCCGGCCGCCCGTATCCGTTTTTCCTCGCCCACCCGCTGCAGGCCGAGCCGCCGACGCTGGGGCCGGTCGCCGACTGGCTGGCCGAATGGAAGTACGACGGCATCCGCGCCCAGCTGGTGTGCCGCGCCGGCGGCTGCTGGATCTGGTCGCGTGGCGAGGAACTGGTCACAGAGCGTTTCCCGGAGGTCGTCGCGGCCGCGACCGGCTTGCCCGACGGCACGGTGCTCGACGGCGAGATCCTCGCCTGGCACCCCGGCGACGAGCGCCCGGCGCCGTTCGCGCTGCTGCAGCAGCGCATCGGCCGCAAGACGCTGACGAAGAAGGTGCTGGCCGACGCGCCGGTGGTCTTCGTCGCCTACGACCTGCTCGAAGCCGGCGGCCAGGATCTGCGCGCCGTGCCGCAGCACGAGCGTCGGGCGCGGCTCGAGGCGCTGCTGGCGCCGACGCCGCTGCGTGTCTCGCCCGAGGTGACGGCGCCCGACTGGGCGGGCCTCGCCGCGCTGCGTGCGCAGGCGCGTGAGCGCGGCGTCGAAGGGCTGATGCTCAAGCAGCGCGGTGCGGCCTACGGCGTCGGCCGCACCAAGGCCGACGGTATCTGGTGGAAGTGGAAGATCGAGCCTTACGCGGTCGACTGCGTGCTGGTCTACGCCCAGGCCGGGCATGGCCGGCGCGCGAGCGTCTACACCGACTACAGCTTCGCGGTCTGGAACCGCGCGCCGCGCGACGCCGCCGAAGCCGAGGCGGCGGTCGAGGCGCTGGTCGCCGCGGCCGGGCGCCGCAGCGCCGCCGAGCCCGACGCCGAGGTCGAGGTCGAGGCCGGCGAGCCGCCGCTGCGCCTGGTGTCCTTCGCCAAGGCCTACTCGGGCCTCAGCGACGCCGAGTTCGCCGCCGTCGACCGCGTGATCCGGCAGACCACGCTGGAGAAGTTCGGCCCGGTGCGCAGCGTGCGGCCGACGCTGGTCTTCGAACTCGGTTTCGAGGGCCTGGCCGAGAGCAGCCGCCACAAGAGCGGCATCGCGGTGCGTTTCCCGCGCATGCTGCGGCTGCGCCCCGACAAGCCGCTGCACGAGGCCGACACGCTGGCGACGCTGCGTGCGCTGCTGCCGCCGGCGCGCTGATCAGCTCTTGCTGCGGGGCACGCGGCCCATCACGAAGAACTCGTCGTTGGGCCGCATGCCGATGACGTTGGCGATGCGGTTGGACAGGCCGAAGAAGGCGGTGATCGCGGCGATGTCCCAGGCGTCCTCGGCATCGAAGCCGTGTGCCGCCAGGGCCTCGAAGTCGGCCTCGCCGACCTCGTGCGAGGCGCTGCAGACCTTGAGCGCGAAGTCCAGCATCGCGCGCTGACGCGGGCTGATGTCGGCCTTCAGGGGGTTGACCGCCACCTGGTCGGCGACGAGCGGCTTCTTCTCGTAGATGCGCAGGATCGCGCCGTGCGCGACGACGCAGTACAGGCACTGGTTCCGCGCCGAGGTGGCGACGACGATCATCTCGCGCTCGCCCTTGGTCAGGCTGCCGGTCTCCTTGGCCATCAGCGCGTCGTGATAGGCGAAGAAGGCGCGCCACTCGGCCGGCCGGTGGGCCAGCGCGAGGAAGACGTTGGGCACGAAACCGGCCTTCTCCTGCACCTCGAGGATGCGGGCACGCAGGTCCTCGGGAAGGTCCTTCAGTTCGGGCACGGGGTAGCGGGACACGGGGCTCATCGGCGGCATCGGCTTAGGTGGCGACGCCGCAGTCTCGCGGCCGGCGCGGCGTGCCGCCACCCGGGGCGACCCGCGGCTTGTACCGCCGCTCACAGGGGCCACTGCGATGGCTGCCTACAATGGCGCGTTTCCGGTTGCCGACGCGAAGCCGTTACCCGCTTTGAACACAGTCCTCGAAGACCGGTCCAGCAGCCCTGCCTGGCCGCGCCGTCGTTTCCTCACCGCCCTGGCCGCCGCCGGCACCGCCTTCCCGGCGGCCGCGCAGTTCCGCGTCGACGTCTCCGGCGTCGGCGCGCGCCAGATCCCGATCGCGATCGCCCCCTTCCGTGACGAAGGCGCGCTGCCGACGCCCGTCTCGGGCATCGTCGGCGCCGACCTCGCGCGCAGCGGCATGTTCCGCGTCGCCGGCTCGCCGGTGGCGCTGGACGAGCGCAGCGTCGTCGCCGCCGCCGACTGGCGCGCGCGCGGTGTCGATGCCGTGGTCGCCGGCTCGGTGACACGCATGGCCGACGGCCGCCTGGACATCCGCTTCACGCTCTGGGACATCGTCAAGGGCGAGCAGCTGGTGGCGCAGAGCAAGCTGGTGCTGGCCGCCGACCTGCGCCTGACCGCGCACCGCATCGCCGACGCCATCCACGAGGCCCTGACCGGCGAGCGCGGCGTCAACGCGACGCGCATCGTCTACGTCGTCAAGGCCGGCAAGCGCTACACGCTGAACGTCACCGACGCCGACGGCGAAGGCGGGCAAGTCGCGCTGGCCAGCCCCGAGCCGATCATCTCGCCGGCCTGGTCGCCCGACGGCCGCGAGCTGGCCTACGTCTCGTTCGAGACGCAGAAGGCGGTGGTCTGGGTGCAGGACCTGATCACCGGCAGCCGGCGCAAGCTGGCCGACTTCCGCGGCTCGAACAGCGCCCCGGCCTGGTCGCCCGACGGCCGCGAGCTGGCGATGACGCTGACCCGTGACGGCATCTCGCAGCTCTACGCGATGCCGCGTGCCGGCGGCACGCCGCGGCGGCTGACGAGCAGCTCGGCGATCGACACCGAGCCGGTGTACGCGCCCGACGGCCGCTCGATCTTCTTCGTCAGCGACCGCGGCGGCGGCCCGCAGGTCTACCGCCTGCCGCTGGACGGCGGCGGCCCGCAGCGCGTCACCTTCACCGGCGGCTACAACATCAGCCCGGCGGTGAGCCCCGACGGCAAGCTGCTGGCCTACATCTCGCGCCAGGGCGACGCCTTCAAGCTGATGACGCTCGACCTCGCCGCCGGCGGTGTGCGCACGCTCACCGACACGCGCGACGACGAGAGCCCGAGTTTCGCGCCCAACGGCAAGCTGATCGTCTACGCGACGCGTCAGCAAGGCCGCGACGTGCTGATGACGACCACGCTCGACGGTTCGTTCAAGACGCGGCTGGTGAGCAGCGGCGCCGACATGCGCGAACCTGCCTGGGGGCCGTTCGAACGCTGACCGTGTCGGCCGGTTGCGCCCCGCCGACGTTGTTCTTCCTGTTTCCGTTTTTTCCCCCAAGAGGAGTATTCCCATGACCCGATTCCACCGCCTGCCGCTCGTCTCCGCGCTGTCTGCCGCGGCCGTGCTGCTGGCTGCCTGCGGCACGACGACCGACCTGTCCGAGAACAAGGCCCCGGTCGAGACGCGTCCCACCGCCGACGCGAACGCCAACGCGAACGCGACGCCGCAGTCCAAGGTGGCCACCGTCGAACTGTCGGCCCGTGATGCCGCTGCCGCGGCTGCCGCCAAGGCGCGCACCGTCTACTTCGACTTCGACAGCTACGTCGTCAAGGACGAGTACAAGCCCGTCATCGACGCCAACGCCAAGTTCCTGACGCTGGACAAGAGCGTGCGCCTGACCGCCGAAGGCCACACCGACGAGCGCGGCGGCCGCGAGTACAACCTGGCCCTGGGCCAGAAGCGTGCCGAAGCCGTCGTCAAGGCGCTGCAGGTGATGGGCGCGGCCGCCGGCCAGGTCGAGCCGGTCAGCTTCGGCAAGGAGCGTCCGGCCGATCCGGGCCATGACGAAGCCGCCTGGTCCAAGAACCGTCGCGTCGAGCTGAAGGACAAGTGATGAACCACCCCCGTAGCGCCTTCGGCGCTGCCTTGCAGGCCGCGCCGGGCTGTGCGCCCGGCCCCTCGCTTGGCGCAGAGCGTCCACTGGACGCTCTACGTCCCGGCTCGGCCCCACAAGGTGGCGCCGCCGATGCCCCGGCGAAGCCGGTGCATGGCGGCAGCTTGATGGGCCGCAGTGCTCCGTCGGGCCGTCTGCCGGGCCTGCGGGGAACGATTCGTCGCCTGCCCGGGGCCGCTGCGGTGGCCCTGGCCGCGCTGGTCGTCGTCAGCATGCCGGCGCAGGCCGGCCTGTTCGAGGACGACGAGGCGCGCAAGGCCATCCTGGACCTCCGCCAGCGCCTGCGCGCGGTGGAGGACCAGACGGCCGCGACCGCGGCGCAGCAGAACGAGACCATCGATTCGCTGCGCCGCACCATCCTGACCCTGAACAACGACCTGGAGGCGATGCGTGCCGAGGTCGCGCGGCTGCGCGGCAGCGACGAGCAGCTCGTGCGCGACGTCTCCGAACTGCAGCGCCGCCAGAAGGACGCCAGCCAGGTGCTCGACGACCGGCTGCGCAAGCTCGAGCCGACCAAGGTCAGCATCGACGGCAAGGAGTTCGAGGTCACCGCCGACGAGCGGGCGGCCTACGAAGACGCGATGGGCGTGCTGCGCACCGGCGACTTCGACAAGGCCTCGACGGCGCTGTCGGGCTTCCTGACGCGCTACCCGTCCAGCGGTTATGTCGACTCGGCGCGTTTCTGGCTCGGCAACGCCCAGTACGGCCGCCGCGACTACAAGGGCGCGATCGCCAGCTTCCGCGCCTTCGTCGCCGCCGCGCCGCAGCATCCGCGTGCACCCGAAGCGCTGCTGGCGCTGGCCAACAGCCAGGCCGAGGCCAAGGACACACGCGCCGCCCGCCGCACCATCGACGAGCTGCTGAAGACCTATCCGAAGTCCGAGGCGGCCGTGGCCGGCAAGGAGCGCCTGGCGTCGCTGAAGTGAGCGCAGTGCTCGACGATGCCGCCGCCGACCTGGAGCGGCGTTTCGGCGGGCTGCGGCGCCTGTACGGCGATGCCGGCTACGAGCGGCTGCGTGCGGCGCGTGTGGCCGTCGTCGGCGTCGGCGGCGTCGGCTCCTGGGCCGTCGAGGCCCTGGCGCGCAGCGGTGTCGCCCGGCTGGTGCTGATCGACCTGGACCAGGTCGCCGAATCCAACATCAACCGCCAGATCCAGGCGCTGGGCGCGACGCTCGGCATGGCCAAGGTCGACGCGCTGGCCGCGCGCATCGCCGACATCCACCCCGGCTGCGAGGTCGTGCGCGTCGAGGAGTTCGTCGAACCCGACCACTGGCCGGCGCTGCTGCCGTGCCCGGTCGACGTGCTGATCGACGCCTGCGACCAGGCGCGCGCCAAGGCCGCGCTGGCGGCCTGGGGCATCGCCGCCGGCGTGCCGGTGATCTGCGTCGGCGCCGCCGGCGGCAAACGCGAGCCGCAGCGGGTCGAGGTCGCCGATCTGTCGGAGACCACGCACGACCCGCTGCTCGCCGGCCTGCGCCAGCGCCTGCGCCGCGACGGCGTCGTGCCGCGCCAGGGCGCGGCGCGCCTGACCTGCGTCTTCTCGCGCGAGCCGGTGGCCCCGCCGCAGGCCGGCGCCTGCGCGACCGACGGCAGCCTGAACTGTGCCGGCTACGGCTCTGCGGTCACGGTGACGGCCACCTTCGGCCTCGTCGCGGCGGCGCAAGCGGTTGATCGCATCGTGCACGCAAAAAGTTCTTGCACAGCCCGCTGAACACTGCCTATAATGCGAGGCTCCGCAGACGACGGGGTCGTTAGCTCAGTCGGTAGAGCAGCGGACTTTTAATCCGTTGGTCGCGTGTTCGAGTCACGCACGACCCACCAAGCGAACAGCGGATACCGAATCAGGGCTCTTAGCTCAGTTGGTAGAGCAGCGGACTCTTAATCCGTTGGTCGTAGGTTCGAATCCTACAGGGCCCACCAACATTTTCGACGCCATAAGCGTTGAGCGACAAGGACTTAGCGGAAACGCCAAGTCCTTTTTCGTTTTTGCGCCGGATGTTCTCGGCCCGTCGCGGCGGGCATCCGCGGCAGTTCCCGGCGGGCCGGGCTCGGTGGGTCCGCCCGGGTGTCCTCCCCGCGCGCAAGGCCGCGTGCAAGACGTGGTCTGCGGCGCGACAGCGCCCGGCTCAGGTGGCTGTGATGACCCGCCCGCGGCCCGCGCGCTTGGCTTCGTACATCGCACGATCGGCGCGCTCCAGCAGGGCGTCCAGCGCCTCCCCGTCGCGTGCGATGGCCAGCCCGATGCTGCATCCCAGTTTCGTGAGGAAGCTCGCTGACCGCCTGGATGAGGCGCGTGCCGACCTCGTGGCTGACCTTGTCCAGCGAGTCCCGCGGCGCCTGCAACGCCAGCACGAACTCGTCACCGCCCAGTCGTGCGGTCAGGTCGTCGCTGCGCGCATGTTCGCGCAGCACCTTGGCGACATCCTGGAGCGCCCGGTCGCCGGCGGCGTGTCCGAGCCGGTCGTTCAGGCCCTTGAAACCGTCGAGGTCGAGGAAGAGCAGGGCAAGGCTTCTGCCGGGGGCGTGCGCGGCCGCGGTCAGGAGCTGGTGGCCCATCTCGAGAAAGGCCCGACGACCGGCCAGGCCCGTCAGGGGGTCGAGCTGGGCGCCATGCAGCTGTGCCTGGAGGTGGCCGATCTCGCGCACGACGTTTCGGCTGGGATCGCCGCGGCGCGAGGCCTCGGCGACTGCCCGCGCGAGCCAAAGTGCTCCGATCAAGCCTCCGCCCAGGCACAGGGCTCCGACCACGGCCAAGCCGACCAGGGCGTCGCGGGCTTCGGACTTCAGGGTGCCGATGGGTTGCCCGACGTTGACCCACCACCGTGTGCCCGGTACCTCGTGCGAGGCCGTGTAGACCGGGATCTGGTCGTTCGTCACGGATTCGTAGACGCCTGTCGGCTGGCCGCGAAGCCGCTCCCGCAGCGTCGCGCTGGCCATCTGGCCGACGTAGCGCTCGGCGTCGCGGGAGCGCGCGATGATCGTTCCACGCTGATCGACGACGGAGCCCAGCCACGAGGCCGGCCAGCGCTGCTCGGCAAGCACCGTGTTGAGCAGTTGCGGGGTGACGACGACGTGCAGGAACAGCGGCTGCCCGTTTGACGTGGAGAACGGCACCTCGAGCACGAGCGCCAGCCGTCCGGAGCCCGGCTCGATGGTCAGCGCCGAAGCCCCGTCGACGCTCCCGTCGAGCGACGCGTGCAGTGTCTTGACCTCCGCGACATCGGCTGCCGGGGTGCCGAACGCCGCCCGCGTGTTCAACAACTGCTCACCCGCGAGGTTGTGCACGCTGATCGACAGCAGGCGCGTGTCCTGTTGCACGAGGCGCGCACAGTGCGCGTGCAGCTGCGCGAGGTCGCCGGACAGTGCCGCCTGGCTGAGCACGACCGCCTTGGCGGCCGACCGGATGCTCGCCAGCTCCCGTGCCACGGCGCTGGCCGTCACGGAAGCCCGCCGCTCCAGCGCGGAGAACGCATCGCCTTCACGCCATTCGATCAGGCGCCAGGTGGCAGCGCCGGCAAAGCCCAGCAGCGGCAGCCAGGCCAGCAACATGACCACCACCATCCAGGTGGCGATGCTCAGGCGCAGATCACGAAGTCGAAACGGCATCGGTTGAACGGGCGGCGAAACACTCGCGGGACCGCCCACGTTCGACATTCTTCACCGATCGGCCGTGGCGGGTGTCCGCGCCCGCCGGAGTGTTCGATGTTTCGGTAATTGGGCGCACTCCGGCAGAGTGCCGGAGCCCGCTGGCGCGACCTTGCCCCCGGCCGCAGACCCTAGGCCAGCGCCAGCAGGCTGCGCAGATGCCGCTCCGACGCGCGGAACTGGGCCTCCTCCTCGGCCGTGAACTCGTGCGCCAGGATGCGCTGCACGCCGCCGCGGCCGACGACGCAGGGCACGCTCATCACCAGGTCGTCGACGCCGTACTCGCCCTTCAGCAGCACGCCCAGCGGCAGGATCGACTGCTCGTTGCACTCGATCGCGCGGATGATGCGGAACACGCTGGCGGCGATGCCGTGGTTGGTGTTGCCCTTGCGCTCGAAGATGCGGAAACCCGCTTCCAGCGTGCGCCGGCGGATGTCCTCGCGGTCCACCGGCGGCAGGCCGTTCAGGCGGCAGAAGGTGTCGACCTCGGCGCCGCAGACGCGGCACAGGCTCCACGGGATGAAGCCGGTGGCGCCGTGGTCGCCCAGCATGTAGCCGTAGAGGTTCTTCGGGTCGATCTTGACGTGCTCGGCCAGGATGCGCAGGAAACGCGCGGTGTCGATCAGCGTGCCGGCCGACAGCAGGCGCTCGCGCGGGTAGCCCGACGCGCGCAGCATCACCTGGGTCATCACGTCGACCGGGTTGGTCACGTTGATGACGACGGCGCCCGGCGAGTGGTGCTCCACGCGGCCGATGATGTCCTGCAGGATCTGGCTGTTGACACGCACCAGGTCGTCGCGCGTCTGGCCCTTCTGCAACTGCGCGCCGGCGGTGATGACGACGATGTCGCTGCCGGCTGTCTCCGGATACTCGCCGACGACCAGCCGCGGGTTCTTCGCGTAGGTGAACGGCGTCGTGTGGGAGAAGTCCCAGATCTCGGCTTCGGCACGTTCGCGCAGCTTGTCGACGGCGACGATCTCGGTCACCTCGCTCATGTGCACCAGCAGACCGACGATCTCGGTGCCGACGGCACCCATTCCGATCACGGAAACCTTCATCTCGTTGTCCTGTCGTGGCGGCCTCGGCCGCCGGGGTTCGATGGAATGCGGGCAAGCATTGCCCGTGCCGCGACGCCGTTCATGCGCTGGAGACGACCTCGTGCAGGTGGCGCACGAACTCGGCCACCAGCGCCGCCGGCCGCGGCTGGGCGGTCCTGACGCGCACACCGACCGCCGGCAGCGCCGGCAGGCGCATGTCGGGCGCCAGGATGCGCAGGTCCGGCGGCACCGCCGACTGCGTCAGCACCGCGATCGCCTGGCCCGAACGCACGACGGCCAGCAGCCCGGCCATGCCGGCGCTGGCGTAGGCCACGCGGTAGGCGACGCCGGCGGCGTCCAGGCGTTGGCAGGCGGCGCGGTGGTCCAGCGTGTCGGGGTCGGACAAGGCCAGGCGCAGCGGCTCGCGCGCCGCGCCTTCGTCGTCGCGCAGCCCGACCCAGACCAGCGGCTCGCGGCGCAGCACCGGCTCGGCGCCGTCGGCGGTGGAGACCAGCGCGAGGTCGAGTGCGTGCCGGCGCAGGCGTTCTTCCAGCCGCGGGCTGGGCGCGCAGACGACGTCGACGACGGCCTGCGGATGGCGGCCGGCGAAGCCGCGCAGGATGCGCGGCAGGAAGGCGGCGGCGTAGTCGTCGGGGCAGCCGAAACGCAGCGTGCCGGTGAGGCCGGCGCCGGTCAGCTCGGCCAGCGCGGCGTCGTGCTGCTGCAGCAGCGCGCGGGCATGGCCCAGCAGGCGCTCGCCGTGGTGCGTCAGCGTCACGCCGCGTGCACCGCGGTGCAGCAGCGGCTGGCCGATCAGCGTCTCCAGCTTCTTGACCTGCATGCTCGCCGCGGCCTGGGTGCGGCCGATGCGCGCGGCGGCGCGGCCCAGCGTGCGCGTCTCGGCGACGGCGACGAAGCAGCGCAGCAGGTCGGGGTCCAAGTCTCGGCTCAAGCCATCAGTATGGCTGATGGCTGCCGTCAGAAAGATTAGCTTTTCTTGATGCTGGGGCTTGTTTAGGCTGGCTGCAGTCCGACCTTCCTGGAGCCCGCCCCATGTCCCGCAACGACGACCCGCTGTTCTGGCAGAACGCCCGCCGCCACCTCGTGCGCTACGGCGGCCGCTTCGAGCCGATGATCATCGAACGCGCCCACGGCAGCTTCGTCTACGACGCCGACGGCCGCGCGATCCTGGACTTCACCTCGGGCCAGATGAGCGCACTGCTAGGCCACGGCCACCCGGAGATCGCCGAGGTCGTCGCCGAGCACGCGCAGCGCCTGGACCACCTGTTCAGCGGCATGCTGAGCCGCCCGGTCGTCGAACTGGCGACCAAGCTCGCCGGCGTCGCGCCGGCCGGGCTGGAACGTGCGCTGCTGCTGACCACCGGCGCCGAATCGAACGAAGCCGCGCTGCGCCTGGCCAAGCTCTACACCGGCCGCCACGAGGTCGTCGGTTTCGCCCAGTCCTGGCACGGCATGACCGGCGGCGCCGCGTCGGCCACCTACAGCGCCGGGCGCCGCGGTTACGGCCCGACGGCGGTGGGTTCGTTCGCGATTCCCGCGCCGTACCCGTACCGCCCGCGTTTCGAGCGTGGTGGTGTCTACGACTGGCAGGCCGAACTCGACTACGCCTTCGACCTCGTCGACCGCCAGTCCTGCGGCAGCCTGGCGGCCTTCATCGCCGAGCCCATCCTCAGCTCGGGCGGCATCCTCGATCTGCCGCCGGGCTACCTTGCGGCGCTGAAGGCCAAGTGTGTCGAACGCGGCATGCTGCTGATCCTCGACGAGGCCCAGACCGGCATCGGCCGCACCGGGCTGATGTTCGCCTGCCAGCGCGACGGCGTGACGCCGGACATCATGACGCTGTCCAAGACGCTGGGCGCCGGCCTGCCGCTGGCCGCGGTGCTGACGACGGCCGAGATCGAGGAGACCTGCCACGAACGCGGTTTCCTCTTCTACACGACGCACGTCTCCGACCCGCTGCCGGCGGCCGTCGGTGCCAAGGTGCTGGACATCGTCGCGCGCGACCATCTCGTCGAGCGCGCCAGCACCGCCGGCGCGCGGCTGCAGGCCGGCCTGCAGGCGCTGCAGCGTGACTTCGAGTGCATCGGCGACGTGCGCGGCCGCGGCCTGTTGCTGGGGCTGGAACTCGTCAAGGACCGCGCCACGCGCGAAGCCGCGCCCGAACTCGGCGCCGCCATCACGCGCGAGTGCATGACGCTGGGCCTGAGCATGAACATCGTGCAGCTGCCCGGCATGGGCGGCGTGTTCCGCATCGCGCCGCCGCTGACCGTCAGCGACACCGAGATCGACCTCGGGCTGGACCTGCTGCGCCAGGCGATCACGCGGGTGCTGGCCAAGGCCGGCTGAGTTCCCGCGCTGTCCCTGGCGCGACCCTGCCGCGAGCAGGGCGCTGGCGTTCCCCGCGCGGCTGCTTATACTCCCCCCCAGTACAAAGGAGCCCGCCGATGCCGCACTCGCCGGCCGAACGCAAACGTGTCGTCACCCGGCTGCGCCGCATCAAGGGCCAGGCCGAGGCGCTGGAACGTGCCGTCGAAGCCGGCACCGACTGCGGCGAGCTGCTGCAGCAGCTGGCGGCGCTGCGCGGTGCCGCGCACGGGCTGATGGCCGACGTGCTCGAAGGCCATCTGCGCGAGACCTTCGGCGCCAGCGCCGAACGTGCGCTGCCGACGGCCGAGCCGCAGGCCGAGGTCGACCGCCTCGTGCGGCTCGTGCGCTCCTTCACACGCTGAACCGCCCCACCAGGAGACACCCATGATCAAGTCCCGTGCCGCCGTCGCCTTCGCCGCCGGCCAGCCGCTGCAGATCGTCGAGATCGACGTCGCCCCGCCGAAGAAGGGCGAGGTGCTGGTCAAGATCACCCACACCGGCGTCTGCCACACCGACGCCTTCACGCTGAGCGGCGACGACCCCGAAGGCGTGTTCCCGGTCGTGCTGGGCCACGAGGGCGCCGGCATCGTCGTCGAGGTCGGCGAAGGCGTCACCAGCGTCAAGCCGGGCGACCACGTGATCCCGCTGTACACGGCCGAGTGCGGCGAATGCCTGTTCTGCAAGTCCGGCAAGACCAACCTCTGCGTCGCGGTGCGCGCCACGCAGGGCAAGGGCCTGATGCCCGACGGCACGACGCGTTTCTCCTACAACGGCCAGCCGATCTACCACTACATGGGCTGCTCGACCTTCAGCGAGTACACCGTCGTCGCCGAGGTGTCGCTGGCCAAGGTGAACCCCGAAGCCAACCCCGAGCAGGTCTGCCTGCTGGGCTGCGGCGTGACGACCGGCCTGGGCGCGGTGAAGAACACCGCCAAGGTGCAGCCGGGCGACACGGTGGCGGTCTTCGGCCTCGGCGGCATCGGCCTGGCGGTGGTGCACGGCGCCCAGCTCGCCGGCGCCGGCCGCATCATCGCCATCGACACCAACCCGTCGAAGTTCGACCTCGCACGCACCTTCGGCGCCACCGACTGCGTCAACCCGAAGGACCACGACAAGCCGATCCAGCAGGTCATCGTCGAGATGACGGGCTGGGGCGTCGACCATTCGTTCGAGTGCATCGGCAACGTGCACGTGATGCGCGCGGCGCTGGAGTGCGCGCACCGCGGCTGGGGCCAGTCGGTCGTCATCGGCGTCGCCGGCGCGGGGCAGGAGATCTCGACGCGGCCGTTCCAGCTCGTCACCGGCCGGCGCTGGCTGGGCACGGCCTTCGGCGGCGTCAAGGGCCGCAGCGAGCTGCCGGGCATGGTCGAGGACGCGATGGCCGGGCGCATCCGCCTGGAGCCCTTCGTCACGCACACGATGCCGCTGCCGGAGATCAACGAGGCCTTCGAGCTGATGCACCGCGGCGAGTCGATCCGCAGCGTCGTGCACTACTGAGGCCGCGGCGATGCAACGCGTCGAACACCACGCCAGCTTCGGCGGCCGCCAGGAGGTCTGGCGCCACGACTCGGTCACGCTGGGCTGCGAGATGCGCTTCGGCCTGTACCTGCCGCCGCAGGCGCTGGCCGGCGAAGCCTGCCCGGCCGTCTACTGGCTGTCGGGGCTGACCTGCAGCGAGCAGAACTTCATCACCAAGGCCGGTGCGCAGGCGCACGCGGCGCGGCTGGGGCTGATCCTCGTCGCGCCCGACACCAGCCCGCGCGACCCCGGCGGCACGCTGGGCGTGGCAGACGACCCGGCCTACGACCTGGGCCAGGGCGCCGGCTTCTACCTCGACGCGACGCAGCAGCCCTGGGCGCGCCACTACCGCATGGAGAGCTACGTCGTGCACGAGCTGCCGGCGCTGGTGGAGAACCATGTCGCGACGAGCGGCCGGCGCGGCATCTTCGGCCACTCGATGGGCGGCCACGGCGCGCTGACGCTGGCGCTGCGCCATCCGGGGCGCTACGCGAGTGTCTCGGCCTTCTCGCCGATCGTCGCGCCGGCGCGTGTGCCCTGGGGCCGCAAGGCCTTCGCCGCCTACCTGGGCGAGGACGAAAGCAACTGGGCGGCGCACGACGCGACGGCGCTGATCGCCGGTGCCGCCGAGCGCCTGCCGCTGCTCGTCGACCAGGGCGAGGCCGACGAGTTCCTGGCCGGGCAGCTGAAGCCCGAGTGGCTGGAAGAAGCCTGTGCCGCCGCCGGCCACCCGCTGACGCTGCGCCGCCACGCGGGCTACGACCACAGCTACTACTTCATCGCCAGCTTCGTGGCCGATCACCTGGAGCACCACGCGCGCGCCCTGGCCGCGTGAGTGGCGGAAGGCAGCAGGAGTCGAACCTACCCGGGAGCGGCTGACGCCCCCGACCGGGTTTGAAGCCCGGGCGCACCACCGGGTGCGTTTGCCTTCCATGTCGCCCCTGGCGAGGGGCGGCGGATCGTATCAGGGCCCCGCGCCGCTTGCCGGGGCAGGGCCAGCCGGGCGTTCGCGCAGCACCCGCCGGTCGCGCACGCGGCGCGTGTAGCCGACGCGGTCGAAGTGCTCCAGCACCTGGATCGCGCGTTTGCGCCCCAGGCCACAGGCGTCGCGGAACTCGGCCGCGCCGACCTCGCCACGCGGCGCGGCGGCGCTCAGTTCGTCCAGCAGCGCCAGCAGCTTCGTGACGGTCGCTTCGGGATAGAACAGGTCCTTGACGACCTGCTGCAGCTCGCCGCGGCGCGCCAGCTTGCGCAGCACCGTGCGCACCTGGTCCTCCGGCGCGGCGCACGACGCCGCCAGGTCGCGCACCCAGGGCGGGTCGGCGCCGCCGTCGGCCAGGCGGGGCAGCAGGCGTTCGGCCAGGATCTGCTCGGCGGCGCTGAGGTTCACCGCGTGGCCGGGCAGGTGCAGCCACGAGCCCTGGCGCGCCAGCGTGCCGTCGGCCAGCATGGCGTCCAGCAGCGCCGGCCACAGCGCGTCGGCACCGGCGTTGGCCGTGCCCGGCTGGACGATGCGCCGCAGGCGCGCGGCGTTGAGGCCGGGGTCGTCGGGCGAACGCTGGTGGAAGTCGGCCAGCACCGTGGTGATGCGTTCGCGCCAGCGTTGCCAGACCGGCGGCGCGACGAGCAGCGTGTCGCCGCCGGGCAGCACGACGGCGACGGCGTCGGCCGGCGCCGTGTCGTGGCCCAGCAGCAGCACCAGCCGCGAGCGCGCCAGCCCGGCCGGTGCCAGTGCCAGCAGGCGGGCAGCGGCCTCGGGCGTGGCCTCGGCCTGCGCCGCTTCCAGCGCGTCCAGCCAGGCCAGGCGTTCGGCGCTGCGGCGCCGGCGTTCGGGCGCCCAGAGGTCGACGACGCGGCCGCCGCCGATGGTGCGGCTGGCCTGGGCGTTGCGCAGGATCAGCCGGTCGCCGGGCAGGGCCCAGACCGGCGTTTCGAACACGAGCTGCACCCGCGCCGAGGCGCCGGCGGCCGGCGGCTGGGCGTCCAGCGGCACCAGATGGGCGAGGTGGTGGCCGGTGCCGACGTGAACGTGCACCGGCGCCCAGTGCGCCAGCGCGGGCGCGTCGGGCAGCAGGCGGATGCGGGCGTCCAGGCGCTCGCAGCGCTGCAGCGTGGCCGGCGCGGCGATCCAGTCGCCGCGCTGGATCGTGTCGCGGTCGATGCCGGCCAGCACCAGCGCGCAGCGCTGGCCGGCGCGGCCTTCGTCGGCGGCGCGGTTCTGGGCGTGGATCGAACGCACGCGCACCGCCTGGCCGCTGGCCGAGTGCTGCAGCGTGTCGCCGACCTGCACGCGGCCGGCGAACACCGTGCCGGTGACCGCCGTGCCCTGGCCGGCGAGCGTGAAGACGCGGTCGACGGCGAGGCGGAATGCGCCGTCTGCGGCGCGTTGCGAACGTTCGTGCGCGACGGCTTCCAGGTGCGCACGCAGCGCGGCGACGCCCGGGTCGGCGTCGGCGGTGGCGACGGTCTCGAAGATGGGCGCGCCGGCCAGCGGCGTGGCGGCCAGCAGCGCGGTGATCTCGGCGCGCACCTCGTCGCGGCGCGCCGGCGGCACGCGGTCGGCCTTGTTCAGCGCCACCGAGCCGTGGTGCACGCCCAGCAGGTCGAGGATCGCCAGGTGCTCGCGCGTCTGCGGCATCACGCCGTCGTCGGCGGCGACGACGAGCAGCGCATGGTCTATGCCGACCGCACCGGCGACCATCGTGCGCACGAAACGTTCGTGGCCCGGCACGTCGACGATGCCCAGCACCGTGCCGTCGGCCAGCGGCGCGTAGGCGTAGCCGAGTTCGATCGAGATGCCGCGCTCGCGCTCTTCCTTCAACCGGTCGGTGGCGACGCCGGTCAGCGCCCGCACCAGCGCGGTCTTGCCGTGGTCGATGTGGCCGGCGGTGCCGACGATCATCTTGGCGTCCCCAGGGCCTCGGCCAGCGCGCCGAACTGGGCCGCGAACGCGGCTTCGTCCGCCGCTTCGATGCAACGCAGGTCCAGCCACAGCGCGCCGTCGGCGATGCGGCCGATCACCGGCCGCGGCAGGCCGCGCAAGGCTTCTTCCAGCCGCGCCAGCGCGCGCCCGCTGCGTTTGCCCGCCGGGCGCAGCACCAGGCCGGCGCTGGGCAGCGTGTCCACCGGCAGCGCGCCGCTGCCGATCTGGCTGCTCAGCGCCACGACCTCGACTGCGGCGGCGTCGCCGAGCGCCGCCTGCAGCGGCGCACGCAGGCGCTCGGCCGCGGCGCGGATCTCGGCCTGCGGGCGTGTGAACAGCCGCAGCGTCGGCAGCCGCGCCGCCAGGTGCTCGGGCTCGCGGTACAGGCGCAGCACCGGCTCCAGCGCCGCCAGCGTCAGCTTGCCGACGCGCAGCGCTCGCTTCAGCGGGTTCTTCTTGATCTTGGCGATCAGGTCCTTGCGGCCGACGATCAGCCCGGCCTGCGGGCCGCCGAGCAGCTTGTCGCCGCTGAAGCTGACGACGTCGGCACCGGCGGCGACCGTCTCGCGCACCGTGGTCTCGCGCGGCAGGCCGTGCGCCGCCAGATCGGCCAGCGTGCCGCTGCCCAGGTCCACGGCCAGCGGCAGACCGTGGGCGTGGGCGATGCGCGCGACCTCGGCCTCGGCGACGCTGGCGGTGAAACCTTCGACGGCGTAGTTGCTGCAGTGCACCTTCATCAGCAGCGCGGTGCGGGCGCCGATCGCGCCTTCGTAGTCGCGGGCGTGGGTGCGGTTCGTCGTGCCGACCTCGACCAGCTTGGCGCCGGCACGCGCCATGATGTCCGGGATGCGGAACGCGCCGCCGATCTCGACCAGCTCGCCGCGCGAGACGATGACCTCCTTGCGCGGCGCCAGCGAGGACAGCATCAGCAGCACCGCGGCGGCGTTGTTGTTGACCACCGTCGCCGCCTCGGCGCCGGTCAGCTCGCGCAGCAAGTCGTCGACGACGTCGTCGCGGTCGCCACGGCCGCCGGTGGCGAGGTCGTATTCCAGGTTGGCCGGCGCGGTGAGCGCCTGCACGACGGCCTGCACCGCGGCGTCGGGCAGCAGCGCGCGGCCGAGGTTGGTGTGCAGCACGGTGCCGGTGCAGTTGAAGACGGCACGCAGCCGCGGCTGGTCTTCGGCGGAGAGTGCCGCGGCCACCGCGGCGGCGATGGCCGGCAGCGCGAGTTCGGCCTCCGGCAGTTCGCCGGCAAGCAGGCGCTCGCGCAGGCGCTGCAGCCGCGCACGCACCGCGGCCGTCGTGCGTGTCGCGCCGTGCGCGGCCAGCAGCGGCGCCAGTTCGGCGCAGCCAAGCACGCGGTCGACGGCCGGCAGGCGGGCGGTCGGCGCCGTCATGCCTCGTCGGCGGGCTCGGGCAGCGCCAGCAGCGGGTTGCCCGAGGCGCGCTCGAACTCGGTCTCGGCCATCAGCAGGTCCAGGCGCAGGCTGGCCAGATCGTCGGCCAGCGGTTCGGCCAGCGGGTCTTCGTGCTGGTCGACCTGCTTGCGGTAGCTGTGGCAGGCCGAGCAGGTCTCGGCGAGCACGGTCTTGCCGCCGTCCTCGACACCGAGGAAACGCACGCCGGCGGTCGACTCGCAGTGGCTGCACTTGACACGCACCATGTGCCACTCGGTAGCGCACAGCGCGCAGTGCAGGTAGCGGTGGCCGCCCGCGGCGCCGCCGATGCGCAGCACGCTGGCCACCGGCGGCGTGCCGCAGACCGGGCAGGTCGTCGGCTCGGCCGGCACACCCAGCGCGTCGGCGTCGAGCCGGCTGGCGCGGTCGGCCCAGACGAGCTGCAGCGCGGCCATCACGACCGGCTGCAGCGCCGCGGTGTCGGCGTCGACGTCTTCGTCGAGCAGGTCGACGGCCAGCGCGTCCAGCGCCGCGGCGTCCATCGTGCGCAGGCGCTGCAGCTGCTCGCGCAGCGGTGCCGGCAGCGTGTCGCCGGCGGCCAGCGCGCGCTCGACGATCTGCGCCAGCACCTCGCGCCAAGCGGGGTCTGGCTTGTCCTGCGTCGGCAGCGGCGGCATGCCGTGTTCGAGCGCGCGCTGCAGCACGGCGGCGTCGGGCGGCGTGGTCTTCACCGTCGCTGCCGCGGCGGCCTGGCCGTCGGCCAGCAGGGCGACGAAACGCAGGTAGTCGGCGATCGGGTGGCCGTCGGCGAGCTGGCGCAGGCGCGCGGCGCGTTCGGCATAAAGCTCCGCCGGCCGGGGCAGGCGGATGCGGGGGAAGTCGATGGCGTCGAGGGCCTCGATCTCGCCCGGCTGGAGGATTCGCTGCACGCGGAATTCCTTGTTCGTTGCAAGTGACACCGCCCGCGGCCGCCGGCTGGCGACACGCGGGCGGCGCGGGTCAGGCGGGGTTCAGCTCTCGTCGCCGGTCATCTTGCGATACCAGTTGCGATGGTGCTGCTTGGCCCAGGCGCGCGTGACGGTGCCGTAGAACATCGCGCGTATCGTGCCACGGGTCCAGATGGCCGCGTAGGCGTGCATGACGATCAGCAGGATCATGCCGATGCCGGCGATGGCGTGCAGCAGCGAGGCCACGCGCACGACACCCACCGGGAACGTGAACCAGGCGCGCCACATCGGGATGCCGGTGATCACCATCACCACCATGCAGACGACGAGGGCCCAGAACAGCAGCTTCTGGCCGCCGTTGTACTTGCCCTGCGCCGGCATGTCGTGGTCGTCGCCGTCGACCATCTTGCCGACGTTGCGCAGCCAGTCCACGTCCACCGGCTCGATCACGTTCAGGCGCCAGAAGCGCCAGGCCATGATCGTGAACAGCAGCGCCATGCCGACGCCGATGTACGGGTGCAGGATGCGCGCCCAGGTCGGGCCGCCGAAGAACATCGTCAACGGGAACAGCGCCGGGTGGAAGAAGGCCAGGCCCGAGAGCATGACGCCCAGGAACAACCAGCCGACCGCCCAGTGGTTGGCGCGTTCGGAGGCGTTGTAGCGCACGAGGTCGCGTGGGTTGCGTCTCATCGCGGCGTCTCCTCTTCGTTGGCCAGGGCTTCACGGTCCTTGCGTTCCATCTCGTCCTCCAGGGCCTTGGACACGTCGTTCGGGCCCTTGGTGATGTAGTGGAACAGCGAGGCGAAGCCGGCGATCGCCAGGCCGGCCACCGCCATCGGCTTGAGCGCACCCTTCCAGAAGCCGACCACCGGGCTCACCGACGGGTCCGCCGGCAGGCCTTCGTAGCGCTTCGGGTCGTCGGCGTGGTGCAGCACGTACATGACGTGCGTGCCGCCGACGCCGGCCGGGTCGTACAGGCCGGCGTTGGCGTAGCCGCGTTCCTTCAGGTCCTCGATGCGCTCGGCGGCCTGGTCCTTCATCGCCTGCTTGGTGCCGAACATGATCGCCCCGGTGGGGCAGGTCTTCACGCAGGCCGGCTCCTGGCCGACCGCGACGCGGTCGGAGCACAGCGTGCACTTGTAGGCCTTGTGATCGGTCTTGGAGATGCGCGGGACGTTGAACGGACAGCCGGTGATGCAGTAGCCGCAGCCGATGCAGTTTTCCTGGTGGAAGTCGACGATGCCGTTGGTGTACTGGACGATCGCGCCGGGCGACGGGCAGGCCTTCAGGCAGCCCGGGTCGGCGCAGTGCATGCAGCCGTCCTTGCGGATCAGCCACTCCAGGTTGCCGGTCTTCTCGTCCTCGTGTTCGGTGAAACGCATCACCGTCCACGCGGCCGAGGTCAGGTCCACCGGGTTGTCGTAGACGCCCAGGTTGGTGCCCGGCTCCTGGCGCAGGTCGTTCCACTCCATGCAGGCGGTCTGGCAGGCCTTGCAGCCGATGCACTTGGAGACGTCGATCAGCTTGGCGACTTCACCCGAGGCCGGCACCCGCGCCTGCGGCGAGGGTGTCGTCGTGGCCGAGCGCGCCTTGATGTCGAGAGATTGCAGTGACATGGGCGCTCCTCAGACCTTCTCGACCTTGACCAGGAAGGTCTTGAACTCGGGCGTGTTGGTGTTGCCGTCGCCGACGAACGGCGTCAGCGTGTTGGCCAGGAAGCCCGGCTTGGTCACCCCCTTGAAGCCCCAGTGGATCGGGATGCCGACGTGGTGCACCGGCTTGCCCTCGATCGTCATCGGCTTGATGCGCTTGGTGACCACCGCACGCGCCTTGATGTAGCCGCGTTTGGACGACACCTTCACCAGGTCCCCGGCGGCGATGCCCAGGCTCTGCGCCAGCACCTCGCCGATCTCGACGATCTGCTCGGGCTGGGTGATCGCGTTGAGCAGCGCGTGCTTGGTCCAGTAGTGGAAGTGCTCGGTCAGGCGGTAGGTGGTGCCGACGTGCGGGTAGTCCGCCGCCTTGCCGAAGGTCTCCCAGATCGGCTTGAACACGCGCGCCGCCGGCGAGTTGGTCGCCAGCGGGTTCTTCGGGTGCAGCGGGTTGTAGCCCAGCGGCGTGTCGAAGGGCTCGTAGTGCTCGGGGAACGGCCCTTCGGCCAGGCCCTTGCGCGCGAAGAAACGCGCCACGCCCTCGGGGTTCATGATGAACGGCCCGGCGCCGGTTTCGGGCGCCAGCGTCGGCGCCATGTCCGGCACGTCGGCGCCGCCCCAGGCGCTGCCGTTCCAGCCGATCAGCTTGCGCCGCGGGTTGAACGGCTTGCCCTCGACGTCGCAGGAGGCGCGGTTGTAGAGCACGCGGCGGTTGGCCGGCCAGGCCCAGGCCCAGTTCAGCGTGTTGCCGATGCCGGTCGGGTCGGAGTTGTCGCGGCGCGCCATCTGGTTGCCGGCCTGGGTCCAGCAGCCGGCGAAGATCCAGCAGCCGCCCATCGTCGAGCCGTCGTCGCGCATCTCGCCGAAGCCGGCGAGCTGCTCGCCGGCCTTGCGGATCAGCTTGGTCGGGTCCTTGGGGTCGAAGACGTCGGCCAGCGCGCGGCCGTTGTACTCCTTGGCCACTTCCTCGGGCGTCGGCTCCTCGGGGTGCGCGTACGGCCACCAGAGCTTGAGGATCGGGTCGGGGAAGGCCCCGCCGTCCTTCTTGTACATCTCGCGCAGGCGCAGGAACAGCGCCGACATGATCTGGATGTCGGTGCGCGCCTCGCCCGGCGGCTCGGCGGCCTTCCAGTGCCACTGCAGCACGCGGCTGGAGCTGACGACCGCGCCGTCCTCCTCGGCGAAGCAGGTCGTCGGCAGGCGGAAGACGGTGGTCTGGATCTTCGAGCTGTCGACGTCGTTGTACTCGCCGTGGTTCTTCCAGAACTCGCTGGTCTCGGTGGCCAGCGGGTCCATCACGACGAGGAACTTCAGCTTCGACAGGCCGTCGCGCACGCGGTCCTTGTTGGACAGCGCCGCCAGCGGGTTGAAGCCCTGGGCGATGTAGCCGTTGACCTTGCCCTGGTTCATCAGCTCGAAGACCTGCAGCATGTCGTACTGCTTGTCGAGCTTGGGCAGGTAGTCGTAGGCCCAGTGGTTCTCGGCGGTCGCGTTCGGCCCGTACCAGGCCTTCATCAGGCTGACGTGGAACTTCGGGTAGTTCTGCCAGTAGCTCATCTGGCCCGGACGCAGCGGTTTCTGCGTGCGGGTGTCGACGTACTTCTGGTAGTCCTGCTCGGCCTGGCCGGGCAGCGACAGGTAACCCGGCAGGCTGGCCGACAGCAGGCCCAGGTCGGTGAGGCCCTGGATGTTGGAGTGCCCGCGCAGCGCGTTCATGCCGCCACCGGCGACACCGATGTTGCCCAGCAGCAGCTGCACCATCGCGCCGGTGCGCAGGATCTGCGCGCCGATCGAGTGCTGCGTCCAGCCCAGCGCGTAGAGGATCGTCGCCGCGCGGCCGGCCACGGCCGTCGACGCGAGCTTCTCGCAGACGTGCAGGAACTTGGCCTTCGGCGTGCCGCAGATGCTCTCGACCTTGTCCGGCGTGTAGCGGCTGTAGTGCTTCTTCAGCAGCTGGTAGACGCAGCGCGGGTGCTCCAGCGTCGGGTCGGTCTTGACGAAGCCGTCGGCGCCGAGCTCGTAGTCCCAGCTCGTGCGGTCATAACTGCGCTTGTCGGCGTTGTAGCCCGAGTAGATGCCGTCCTCGAACGCGAAGTCCTCGCGCACGATGAAGCTGAAGTCCGTGTAGTTGCGGACGTACTCGTGGTGGATCTTGTCGTTCTCGAGCAGGTAGTGGATGACCCCGCCGAGGAAGACGATGTCGCTGCCGGAGCGGATCGGGGCGTAGAAGTCCGCCACCGCCGCAGAGCGGTTGAAGCGCGGATCGACCACCATGAAGTGCGCCTTGTTGTGCGCCTTCGCCTCGGTGACCCACTTGAACCCGCAGGGGTGAGCTTCGGCGGCATTGCCGCCCATGATCAGGATGACGTCCGCATTCTTGATGTCGACCCAATGGTTCGTCATCGCTCCACGGCCAAACGTCGGGGCAAGACCTGCCACCGTCGGGCCGTGTCAGACACGGGCTTGGTTGTCGAATGCGAGCAGGCCCCAGGAGCGGGCGACCTTGTGGGTGATGTAGCCGGCTTCGTTGCTGGACGCCGAGGCGGCCAGCATGCCGGTGGTGAGCCAGCGGTTGACCGTCAGGCCGTCTTCGGTCTTCTCGACGAAGTTGGCGTCGCGGTCTTCCTTCAGCAGCCGGGCGATGCGGGTGTTGGCCTCGTCCCAGGAGATGCGCTTCCACTCGCTGGAACCGGGCTCGCGGACCTCGGGGAACAGCAGCCGGTTGGGGCTGTTGATGATGTCCAGCAGGCCGGCGCCCTTGGGGCACAGCGTGCCGCGGTTGACCGGATGGTCGGGGTCGCCCTCGACGTGGATCACCGAACGCTTGGCGTTCTTGGCGCCGTCGCCGAGCGAGTACATCAGGATGCCGCAGCCGACCGAGCAGTAGGTGCAGGTCTGGCGTGTGACCGTGGTGGCGGCGAGCTTGTACTGGCGGACTTCGGCCAGCGCGGTGGCTGGCGAGAAGCCCATCAGCGCCAAGCTCGATCCCGCCAGCGTGGAGCCAGTCACTTTCATGAACTGGCGCCTGGAGAGCTGCTTCATGAGCGCATTCCCGTGGCTGTGAAGGATGGATCGACGGCGCCTGGCGGGTGCGGCCATGAGTGGTGAGGGCGGCACGATGGCCGGCCACTGACTCATCGTGCGCTGCCCCCGCGGACGTGAGCGGCACGAACCAGGAGCTTTTCACATGCTAACAGTGCGTTGCAGATCACGTCATGGCACTTGCCCTAGTCCCAGCGCCGGCGTCGGGCAGCCGGCGCGGCGACAATCCCGCCCGCCGATGAAGCCTGCCGACTCCGCCGTTCCCGAAGGCCTGCGCCGACTGCGTGTCGTCGCGCGCCGCGGCGGCGTGGTGCAGGCGGCCGACGACTGGGTCGCCGAGGAAGTGCCGGTGGCGCTGGTCTTCAACGGCATCTCGCACGCCGTGATGATGGCCACGCCGGCCGATCTGGAGGACTTCGCGCGCGGCTTCTGCGCCACCGAAGGCCTGGCCGACGCGCAGGATCTGCGTTCGGTCGAGGCCGTGCCCGGCTGCGACGGCATCGAGCTGCACCTGGAGGTCTCGGCAGCCTGCGAATGGCGGCTGCGCGAGCGCCGGCGCACGCTGGCCGGGCGCACCGGCTGCGGCCTGTGCGGCACCGACAGCCTCGGCCAGGTGCGCCAGACGCTGCCGGCGCTGGCGCCGCGCCCCTTCACGCCGCAGGCGCTGGCGCGGGCCCAGCACGAGCTGCGCGAGGCCCAGGGCCTGCAGCGCCTGGCCGGCGCGACGCACGCCGCCGCCTGGTGCGACGCCGACGGCCACGCCCGCCTGGTGCGCGAGGACGTCGGCCGCCACAACGCGCTGGACAAGCTGGTCGGCGCGATGCAGCGCGCCGGGCTGGCGGCGGGCGAGGGTTTCGTCGCGATCACCAGCCGCGCCAGCTTCGAGATGGTGCAGAAGACCGCGCGCCTGGGCGCGCCGGCGCTGGCCGCGGTGTCGGCGCCGACGGCGATGGCGGTGGACCTGGCGCAGTCCTGCGGCCTGCTGCTCGCCGGCTTCGTGCGCGGCGCGGACCTCGTCGCCTACACCTTCCCCGAGCGCCTGGGGCTGCCCCCGGCCGACGCCTGATGCGGCGCCGGCAGCGGCCGGTGCCGTCGCCCCGATGCTGAGCGCGCTCGTCTTCTCCTGCCTGGTCGTCGCCGTCGCCGACGGCGACACGCTGACCGCGCGCTGCCCGGCGCCGCAAGGCACGCTGCGTGTGCGCCTGGCCGACGTCGACGCGCCGGAGAAGGCCCAGGCTTTCGGCCCGGCCTCGCGCCGCCACCTGGCCGCGCTGTGCCTGCGCCGGCACGCCGAGATCCGCCCGCTGCCCGGCAGCGCCGGCCGCGACCGTTACGGCCGCGCCATCGCCCACGTGTCCTGCGGCGGCCGCGACGCCGGCACGGCGCAGCTGCGCGCCGGCCTGGCCTGGGTCATGGAGGGTTACGCCGCCGACCTCAACCTGCCGGCGCTGCAATGGCAGGCGCGGCACGACCGCGCCGGGCTGTGGGCCGAGTCCCGGCCGGTGCCGCCCTGGGTCTGGCGACGGCAGCACCGCCGCCGCTGACAATCCTGCACAAACCGTGCGGGATCTCGCAAAAATGCCACAAATGCTCTTTGTGCGAATTTTTAGAATCGTTTCTGCGTCGCCCTCGTGACGCCTGGCCGGCGCATGGCCTGCCGTCGCTCGATTACCGGGGCCATGAGATGCCTTCTCTGCACGACTTGTCGATTCGCGGCCGTCTGACGCTGCTCGCCGGTGTCGCCCTCGCTGCCGTCCTGATGCTCGGGGCGCTGCTGCTGTGGGGCAACCGCCACCAGACCGACGACAGCCACGCGGTCTTCGAGTCCAAGGACATCGTCGCCGACATCCTGCCGCCGCCGCTGTATCTGGTCGACGCCCGGCTGACGTTGTCGCGTGCGCTGGAAGGCAGCCTGACGGTGGCCCGGGCGCGCGCGCAGTTCGAGGCCCAGCGCCGCGACTACGAGGCGCGAGCCAAGGTCTGGCAGGCGCTGTCGCCTTCGCCGCTGAAGGACAGCCTGCTCGGCGCCCAGCACGCCGAGGGCCAGAAGCTGATCGTGCAGATCGACGAGGCGCTGCGTGTGATGGAGAGCGACGGCCTGGCCGCCGCGCGCATGCGGCTGGAGGCCATCGACGCGCAGTTCCTGCGCCACCAGGCCGGCGTGCTGGACACCGTGAAGGTGGGCACCGAACGCGCCGAGGCCGACATCGTGCGTTTCGACCGCACCGCGCGGCAGGTCGGCTGGGCCGCCTGGGCGATCGGGCTGTCGGCGCTGGCCGTCGTCTCGGTGCTGGCGCTGGCCATCGTGCGCACCATCGTCGGTCCGCTGGACCGCGCCGTGACGCTGGCGCGGCGTGTCGCCCAGGGCGACCTCACCGCGCGTGAACGCTTCCGCGGCCGCAACGAGCTGAGCCAGCTCGGCCGCCACCTGCACGAGATGGTCGAGAGCCTCGCGCACCGCGTGCAGGCGGTGCGTTCGGGCGCGGAGGAGGTGGCCGTCGCCAGCCAGCAGATCGCCGGCGGCAACGGCGACCTCGCGCGCCGCACCGAGGCCCAGGCCGGCGCGATCGTGCAGACGAGCACGACGATGGGCCGGCTCGACGAGCGCGTGCGCGACAACCAGACGCAGGCGCAATCGGCACGCGAACTGGCCGCCGAGGCCTCGGTGCTGGTCGGCCGCGGCGGCGACGCGATGCAGGGCGTGGTGTCGACGATGGACCAGATCGGCGACGCCTCGCGGCGTGTCAACGACATCATCGGCGTCATCGACGGCATCGCCTTCCAGACCAACATCCTGGCGCTGAACGCCGCCGTCGAGGCGGCGCGTGCCGGCGAATCCGGGCGCGGTTTCGCTGTCGTCGCTGCCGAGGTGCGTGCGCTGGCCCAGCGCAGCAGCACCGCGGCGCAGGAGATCAAGGGCCTGATCGTCACCAGCCACGAGCGCATCGACCGCGGCCAGGCCCTGGTCGGCGAGGCCGGGGCGACGATCGGCCAGGTCATCGAAGCGATGTCGCGGCTCAGCGAGCTGGTCTGCGGCATCAGCGACGCCAGCGTCGAGCAGAGCCGCGGCGTCTCCGAGGTCTCGGCCGCCGTCTCGGCGATGGACCGCGACGTGCAGCAGAACGCCGCGCTCGTCGAGCAGGCGTCGCGCGCTGCGACCAGCCTGCGCGACCAGTCGCAGCGCCTGCTCGAGCTGATGCAGGACCTGCGCGTGCCGGCGCAGGCCTGAGCGGCGTCAGAACCCGGCCAGCACCAGCTTGCCGCGTGCGCGCCCGCTCTCGACAAGCGCGTGGGCGCGGCGCAGGTTGGCGGCGCTGATGGCGCCGTAGTGCTCGCCCTGGGTCGAGACCAGCGTGCCGGCGTCGACCAGCGCCGCGGCGCGCTCGAGGATCTCGTGCTGGCGCACGAGGTCGGGCGTGCCGAACAGCGGCCGCGTGAACATCAGCTCCCAGTGCAGCGACACCGCCTTGCGCTTCAGGCGGCGCACGTCGATCGGCTCCGGGTCGTCGATCAGGCCGATGCGGCCCTGCGGCGCGACGGCCTCGACGTAGGCGTCGTAGTGCAGATGGGTCTGGGTCAGGCTGGCGATGTAGTCCACCGCGGGGTGGCCGGCGGCGGCGAGTTCGGCGGCCAGCGGCTTGGAATGGTCGACGACGACGTGCGCGCCCAGCGTGCGCACCCAGTCGGCAGTCTCAGGGCGTGAGGCGGTGCCGATCACCGTCAGCTTCGTCAGTTTGCGCGCCAGCTGCACGAGGATCGAGCCGACGCCGCCGGCGGCGCCGACGACCAGCAGCTTGCGGCCTTCGCCGCCGCCTTCGGCGACACCCAGGCGGTCGAACAGCAGCTCCCAGGCGGTGATCGTGGTCAGCGGCAGCGCGGCCGCGGCGGCATCGTCCAGCGTCGCCGGGGCGTGGCCGGCGATGCGCTCGTCGACGCACTGCAGCTCGGCGTACGAGCCGGGGCGGTCGATGCTGCCGGCGTACCAGACGCGGTCACCCGGCTTGAAGCGGGTCACCGCGGCGCCGACCGCCTCGACGGTGCCGACGGCGTCCCAGCCCAGGATGCGCGGCGTCTCGGTCGGCTGGTTGCGGCGCACCTTGGTGTCCACCGGGTTGACGGCGACGGCCGCCACGCGCACCAGCAGGTCGTGCTCGCGCGGCAGCGGTGCCGGCAGTTCGGTCTCGAACAGCGAGCGCGCATCCTCGATCGGCAGGCCGGCTTCGGTGTAGACGATGGCTTTCATGCTTTCTCCTGGCAAAGCGGAAAATGCCAAGATGGTGGGGTAGGCAGGCCGCCGGATCGAGAGGGTGACGTGAGCAGCAGCTACAAACAGCCGTTGAAGGCGGTGTCGCCCGGCGACCTGCAGTTCTTCGTTCGCGCGGCGCGTTCGGCCAGCCTGTCGGCGGCGGCACGCGAGCTGGCCGTCAGCCCGCAGGCGGCCAGCGCGGCGCTCAAGCGGCTGGAATCGGCGCTGGGTTTCCGCCTCTTCGTGCGTTCGACACGCAGCCTGCGGCCGACGCCCGAAGGCCTGGCCTTCCTCGACGCCTGCGAGCGCGGCCTGGCGCTGATCGATCAGGCGCGCGAACGCCTGGCGGCCGGGCGCGAGGCGCTGGCCGGGCGCATCCGGCTGTCGATGCCGTCGGACCTCGGGCGCAACGTGGTGCTGCCCTGGCTGCAGGCGTTTCGCGAGCAGCACCCGGGCATCGAGTTCGAGCTGCAGCTGACCGACCGCGTCGCCGAGCTGGCGCGCGAAGCGGTCGACGTCGCGCTGCGCTACGGCGAGCCGGCCGACACCCAGCTCGTCGCCGTCGCACTGGCGCCGCACAACCGGCGCGTGCTCTGCGCGTCGCCGGCCTATCTGGCGCGCCACGGCCGGCCGGCGCAGTCGCAGGATCTGGTGCAGCACCGCTGCCTGAGCTACCGGCTGTCGGACCGGCCGCACGAACGCTGGCGTTTCGAGCGCGACGGCCGCGAGCTGGCGGTCGAGGTGCACGCCGCGCTGCGTTGCGACGACGGCGACGCGGTGCGCCGCATGGCGATCTTCGGCGAGGGCATCGCCTACAAGTCGGGGCTGGACGTCACCGACGACCTGCGCCGCGGTGCGCTGGTCGCGCTGTGCGAAGACTGGCAGGGCGAACCGGCGCCGCTGTTCCTGGCCTGCGCCGACCGCAGCGTGCTGCGTCCGGCGGTGCAGCGGTTGCGCGACTTCCTCGCCGAGCGCCTGGCCACGCTCGGCTAAGCTCGCCGCTCCCCAGCGAAGGCCGCCGCCGATGATTCCCGACCCCGTGATCGCCACCACCCTCGCCGCGCAGGACATCGTCGTGCTCGACGGCGCGCTCGCCACCGAGCTGGAGCGCCGCGGCGCCGACCTGAAGGACCCGCTGTGGTCGGCCAGGCTGCTGATCGAGCGCCCGGAGCTGATCCGCGAGGTGCATCTGGACTACTTCCGCGCCGGCGCCGACGTCGCGACGACGGCCAGCTACCAGGCGACCTTCGAAGGCTTCGCGCGCCGCGGCTTTTCGCACGACGAGGCGGTGGCGCTGATGCGGCGCTCGGTGGCGCTGGCGATCGAGGCGCGCGACGCCTTCTGGGCCGAGCCGGCGAACCGCGCCGGCCGCCGCCGGCCGCTGGTCGCGGCTTCGGTCGGGCCCTACGGCGCGATGCTGGCCGACGGCAGCGAGTACCGCGGCTACCCCGGCGTCACGCGCGAGCAGCTCGCCGCCTTCCACCGCCCGCGGCTGGAGGTGCTGGCCGCGGCCGGCGCCGACCTGCTGGCCTGCGAGACGATTCCCTGCCTGGACGAGGCGCTGGCCATCGCCTCGCTGCTGCCCGCGCTGCAGCCGGCGCTGCCGGCCTGGATCAGCTTCTCCTGCCGCGACGGCGAGCACGTCAGCCAAGGCGAACGTTTCGCCGACTGTGCCGCCGCGCTCGACGGCCTGCCGGGCGTCGCCGCGGTGGGCCTGAACTGCACCGCGCCGGAACACGTGCCGGCGCTGATCGGCGCGGCGCAGGCGCGCACGCGGCTGCCGATCGTCGTCTACCCGAACTCGGGCGAGCAGTGGGACGCGGTCGCCAAGTGCTGGCACGGCGAGCGCGACGCCGCCGACTTCGCCGCCCAGGCCGAGCGCTGGCGCCGCGGCGGCGCGCGCCTGATCGGCGGCTGCTGCCGCACCGGCCCGGACGAGATCCGCGCGCTGCGCGCGGCGCTGCTGGCCTGAGCTCAGGCCTGGCGGTCGGCCAGGTTCAGCAGCACCACGCCGACCAGCACCGCCGCCAGCCCGGCGAGCTTGACCGCGCTGACCGACTCGCCGAGGAAGGCGATGCCGATCAAGGCGATGATCGCCAGCCCGGCGCCGCTCCAGATCGCGTAGACGATGCCAACCTCCATCGTCTTCAGCACTTGGCCGAGCAGCCAGAACGACAGCCCGTAGCCGACGACGACGACCGCCGACGGTGCCAGCTTCGTGAAGCCGGCGGACAGCTTCAGCGCGGTGGTGGCGGCGAGTTCGGCGCCGATCGCGCCGGCGAGCATCAGCCAGGCGTTCATCGGGCGGTGCTCCGGTCGTGCTCGGGGCGGGGAAGGGTGTGGGCGGACATCGGGTGCTCCTGTGTTGGGGCCGGGCGATTGTCGCGGCGGCGCACGCGAGAATCACCCCATGCTGCCCCGTCCCGTCGTCCTGCTGCTGTGGCGCCTGCTGGCGCTGGCCTGCCTGCTGCTGGCCGCCGTCGGCGTCGTGCTGCCGGGGCTGCCGACGGTGCCTTTCCTGCTGGTCGCTGCCTGGGCCGGCGGGCACGGCTGGCCGGCGCTGGAGCGCTGGCTGCTGGCGCACCCGCGTTACGGCCCGGGCATCCGGCGCTGGCGCGAAGGCGGGGTCATCCCGCGCAACGCCAAGTGGGCGGCCACGGGGATGATGGGCGCCAGCACGCTGGTCATCGTCTTCCTGACGCCGATGCCGCTGTGGTCCAAGGTGCTGGTGCCCGGCACGATGGCGCTGGTCGCGCTGTGGATGTGGGGCCGGCCCGAGCGCTGACGCCCGGCAGCGCCTGCCGGCCTCAGCTGCGGCTTCGGGCCGGCTGGTGCGATCCGTGGTGCGCCGCGCGGCCTTCGGCCGTCCAGGCGTCGCCGACCTGCGTCGGCTCGATGCGCACGATGCGCACCGGCCGGCCCAGCGTCGCGTGCGCGGCGGCGGCGAGCACGGCGACGAGCTCGCCGTCGTCCTGAGGCGCCGCCTGCGCAACGGCCGGCGCGGGGGCGGGCTCGCGCTTCTCGAAACGCGCCGCGACACGCCCGATCAGCGGGAAGCCGGCGAGCACGACGCCGATCGCGGCGATGATGAAGAAGCTGCCGACGAAGTCGATGACGCTGAGGATCAGCGCGCCTTCGAGGGTGTCGGGGATGATGGGCTGCATCGTCCGCTCCTCAGCCCGCGCCCAGCAGCGCCAGCAGGATGCCGCCGGAGATGGCGGTGCCGAAGACGCCGGCCAGGTTGGGCCCCATCGCGTGGTAGATCAGGAAGTTCTTCGGGTTCTCCTGGTTCGCGACGATGTGCGAGACACGCGCCGCGATCGGCACCGAGGCGATGCCCGCCGAGCCGATCAGCGGGTTGATCTTCTCCTTCAGGAACAGGTTCATCACCTTGGCGGTGATGACGCCCGAGGCGGTGCCGAAGACGAAGGCCACCAGGCCCAGCAGCACGATCAGCAGCGTGTCCCAGTTCAGGAACTTGTCGGCTGCCATCGTCGAGCCGATGGCCACCGTCAGCACCAGCACGATGACGTTCATCAGCCCGCCGGCGGCGGTCTTGGCCAGGCGTTCGGTGACGCCGCATTCCTTCAGCAGGTTGCCCAGCATCAGCATCGTGATCAGCGGCGCGACCGGCGGGAAGAACAGGTTGACGACCACCGCCATCACGATCGGGAAGGCGATCTTCTCGGCCTTGCCGACGGTGCGCAGCTGCTTCATCGTGATCTGGCGCTCGGCCGGCGTCGTCAGCGCCCGCATCACCGGCGGCTGGATCAGCGGCATCAGCGCCATGTACGAGTACGCGGCCACCGAGATCGGCCCGAGCAGGTGCGGCGCCAGCTGCATCGTCACGAAGATCGCCATCGGCCCGTCGGCGCCGCCGATGATGCCGATCGCGCCGGCCTCGGCGAGCGTGAAGCCGCAGAGCTTGGCCAGGATCAGTGCGACGAAGATGCCCAGGTGCGCGCCGGCACCCAGGATCACGAGGCGCGGGTTGGCGATCATCGGCCCGAAGTCGGTCATCGCGCCGACGCCCAGGAAGATCAGCGGCGGGATGATCAGCTTGGCCACGCCTTCGTAGGCGTAGTGGAACAGGCCGCCCTCCTTGACGACGTAGAGCAGGGCGCTGATCGCCTCGCCGCCGGGCACGTCGTCGGGCGGGCCGGGCACGTTGGCGACGATGCACGAGAAGCCGATGCCGACCAGCAGCAGCGGCTCGTAGTGCTTGGCGATCGCCAGGTACACCATCGCCGCGCCGACCGCGATCATCACGACGTTGCCCCAGCTCAGGTGCACGACGCCGGTCTGCGCCAGCAGCGCCTCGAAGAACGGGCCGAGCTGATCGAACACGGCGCCGGCCTCAGCCGATGACCAGCAGCAGCTGGCCGGTCTCGACCACCTGGCCGGCGCGCACCTCGACGCGGGCGACCTGGCCGGCACGCGGCGCGCTGATCTGGGTGTTCATCTTCATCGCCTCGATCACCGCGAGCTTCTCGCCTTCGGCGACACGCTGGCCGACCGTGACCAGCACCGACTGCACCGTGCCGCCCAGCGGCGCGACGACGTCGCCGGCGCCGTGCGCGGCGGCGGGCGCCGCGGCCACCGGCGCGGCGGCGACGGCCGGCGGCACCGTCGCGCCCAGCACCACGGCCGGCGGCGGCGCCAGCGGGCCGGCGTCGAGCTCCTCGACCGTCACGACGTAGGCCTTGCCGTCGACGGTGATGCGCAGTCTTCGTTCCATGGGGTGTTCTCCGGCTGCGTCTTACAGCGGCACGTTGCCGTGTTTCTTCGCGGGCCGCAGCTCGCGCTTGTTGAGGATCTTGCGCAGCGACAGCGCGAGCTGGGCGCGGGTCTCCGACGGCGCGATGACGTCGGTGATGTAGCCGCGCCCGGCCGACAGATAGGGCGAGGCGAACTCGGCGCGGTAGCCGGCGATCAGCTCGGCAGCCAGCGCCGCGCGATCCTCGGCCTCGGCGAGCTCCTTGCGGTACAGCAGGTTCACCGCGCCCTGCGCGCCCATCACCGCGATCTCGGCGTTGGGCCAGGCGTAGACGACGTCGGCGCCCATCTCCTGGCTGCACATCGCCAGGTACGAGCCGCCGTAGGCCTTGCGCAGGATGACCGTCAGCTTGGGCGTCGTGCAGGAGGCGTAGGCGAACAGCAGCTTGGCGCCGTGGCGGATGATGCCGCCGCGCTCCTGCTCAACGCCGGGCAGGAAGCCGGGCACGTCCACGAGCGTCACCACGGGCACGTTGAAGGCGTTGCAGAAGCGGATGAAACGCGCCGCCTTGTCCGACGCGTTGATGTCCAGCGCGCCGGCCATCTCGGCGGGCTGGTTGGCCACCAGGCCGATGACCATGCCCTGCAGCCGCGCGAAGCCGACGATGATGTTGCGCGCCCAGGAGGCGTGCACCTCCAGCAGCTCGCCGCCGTCGACGAGGCGGGCGATGACCTGGCGCACGTCCATCGGCTCGGCCGGGTCCTCGGGCACCAGCGTGTCCATGCCCTCGTCGCTGGCCAGCACGAGCTCGGCCGACAGCTGGTGCGGCGGGTCCATCGTGTTGTTCGGCGGCAGGTACGACAGCAGGCGCTGCGCCAGCGCCACGGCCTGCGTGTCGTCCTCGGCGATGAAGTGCACGTTGCCGCTGACCGCGGCGTGCATCTCGGCGCCGCCGACCTCGTCCATCGTCGTCGCCCGGCCGGTCACGGCCTTGATGACCTCGGGCCCGGTGATGAACATGTGCGCGTTGCGGCGCGTCATGATGATGAAGTCGTTGAGCGCCGGCGAATACGCCGCGCCGCCGGCGCAGGGCCCGAGCACCAGCGCGATCTGCGGCACCAGGCCGGAGGCGAGCACGTTGTGATAGAAGACTTCGCCGTAGCCCGACAGCGCGTCCACCGCCTCCTGGATGCGCGCACCGCCCGAGTCCTGCATCGAGACGATGGGCACGCCGTTCTTCAGCGCGAACTGCATCAGCGCGACGATCTTGCCGGCGTGGGCCTTGCCCAGCGTGCCGGCGTTGACCGTGAAGTCCTGGCTGTAGGCGGCGACGAGGTTGCCGCCGACGTAGCCGGTGCCGGTGACGACGCCGTCGGCCGGGAACGCCTTGTCCTGCAGGCCGAAGTGGTGCGCGCCGTGGCGCACGTGCATCCCGGTTTCCTGGAAGGTGCCGGGCTGGAACAGCCGGTCCAGGCGTTCACGCGCGCCGAGCTGGCCCTTGGCGTGGCGGGCGGCGAGCTTGTCGGCTCCGCCGCCGGCCGTCACGGTGCGGCGGCGGCGCTCGAGCTCCTCGAGCATCCGGGATGGCAGGGTCATGGGGCTGTCCTCCGATCGTCGCCGCCGGCCGCCGTCGGGCCGGTGTTGCTGCATCCCGCATGCCGGCATCGTGGTCCGGTTGGTGGAAGCGCGGACCAATGCTAGCGCCTGCACAGGCGGCCGAGGCCGGCCTTTTGCCGGCGTTGAGTACGATCAAGTTACAGCCGGCGCCATCACCCGAGGGATGGCGCCCCGCCGGGAGGCGGTGTTCAGCGCGGCGCGACCAGCGGCCAGCCGCGGCGAGCCCATTCGCTCATGCCGCCGGCGACGTAGTGCACGTTGGTCCAGCCACGCTCGCGCAGCGCGCGGGCCGTGGCGCGCGAGCGGTTCTGCGTGTTGCAGACCAGCAGCACCGGTTGCGACGGGTCCCGCGGGATCTCGGCCAGGCGCTGGCCGATCTGGCTCATCGGCAGCAGCCGCATGCCCGGTGCGACGCCGCGGGCGTGTTCCTCGGGCTCGCGGATGTCGATGACGATCGCGCTGCGGCGGGCCAGCGCGTCGCGTGCCGCCTCCAGCGGCAGCGCCTCGTCGGCGGCATGCCCCGGCGCCGCGAGGCCGGCGAGCACGGCGGAGCCGGCGACGGCGAGCAGGCGGCGGCGGGCGGGGGCGGACGGCTGATTCATGGCGGCGGCAGGCGGAAGCTGTGGGTCCAGTGTACCGCCGGGGGTACTCGCCGAACTGTCAGGCGTTCTGCCAAGGGGGTGCCGTCAGTGGCAGTCCTGGGCGGTCGGTGAACTCCCGGCGGGCGCGTCAAGTGCTTGTCGCGAAGGCTTTTTTCGTTCGCCGCAGGGGGTGGCACGCGGCTTGAGAACGACGCTCCGTCGCGGCCTGTCCGCTCCTCCCGTCGATCGCCATGCCTGTTGCCTCCACCCTCGTCGCCGTCGCCGCCCAGAACCGGCGCGAAGTCTCCGACCACGCCGGCCGCTGCCGCCGTTTCCTCGTGTACCGCGTGCAGGGCGCCGAGGTCGGCGCGCCCGAACTCGTCGAACTGGACGCCGGCCAGGCCTTCCACGACGCCGCGGCCGACGCCCCGCACCCGCTGGACGGTGTCGACGTGCTGATCGGCGCCAGCATGGGCGGCGGCCTCGTCGCCAAGCTCGCCGCGCGAGGCATCCGCGCCGCGACGACGGACGAACGCGAACCCGCCGCCGCCGTCGCGCGTTACGTCGCCGGCGAACTGCCGCACCTGAGCCCGCCGGCAGCGCGGCCGGGTGCCGGTCACGGCTGCGCCTGCGGCTGCCAGCACGACTGAAGCGCTTCGTGAAGAGCGACCGACTGGTTCGCTCACGAATTCGTGAAAACCCCCATCGGATGGGGTCCATGGGGCAGAATCAGTCCATGGCTGATACCCCTGCCCCTATCAATGCGGGCGGCGACGCCCCCGCGGCGTCACCCAAGGCGGCCGCTGGCGCGGCCACCGTGTCGCTGTGCCAGAAGTCGCGCAAGATCTACGCGCGTGCCGTCAGCGGGCGTTTCGCCAACTGGCGCTGGGCCCTGGTCTGGCTGACGCAGATCGTCTTCTACGGCCTGCCCTGGCTGCAGTGGAACGACCGCCAGGCGGTGCTGTTCGACCTGGCGGCGCGGCGCTTCTACGTCTTCGGGCTGGTCCTGTATCCGCAGGACCTGATCTACCTGTCGGCGCTGCTGATGATCTCGGCCTACGCGCTGTTCCTGTTCACCGCGGTGGCCGGGCGGCTGTGGTGCGGCTACGCCTGCCCGCAGACGGTCTACACCGAGATCTTCATGTGGTTCGAGAAGGTCACCGAAGGCGACCGCACGCAGCGCATGAAGCTCGACGCCGCGCCGTGGAGCGCGGCCAAGCTCGGCCGCAAGGCGGCCAAGCAGGTGCTGTGGGTGGGCTTCGCGCTGTGGACCGGCGTCACCTTCGCTGGCTACTTCACGCCGATGGGCGAGCTTCTGGGCTCGATCGCCAGCGCCTCGCTGGGCCCGTGGCAGACCTTCTGGGTGCTGTTCTACGGCTTCGCCACCTGGGGCAACGCCGGCACCATGCGCGAGCAGGTCTGCAAATACATGTGCCCGTACGCGCGCTTCCAGAGCGCGATGTTCGACAAGGACACGCTGATCATCAGCTACGACCCCGAACGCGGCGAGCCGCGCGGGCGGCGCTCGAAGAAGACCGACCCGAAGCAGGCCGGCCTGGGCAGCTGCGTCGACTGCGGCGTCTGCGTGCAGGTGTGTCCGACCGGCATCGACATCCGCAACGGCCTGCAGTACGAGTGCATCGGCTGCGCCGCCTGCATCGACGCCTGCGACGACATCATGGACAAGATGAACTACCCGCGCGGGCTCATCCGCTACGCCACGCAGAACGGCATGGCGCAGCACCACGACCGCGGCCAGATGCTGCGCCGCGTGCTGCGCCCGCGGGTGCTGGTCTACACGGCGATCCTGTTCATCATCCTCGGCGCCTTCGCGACCAGCATCGCGCTGCGCCACCCGTTCCGCGTCGACGTCGTGCGCGACCGGGCGTCGCTGGCGCGCATCGTCGACCAGGGAACGATCGAGAACGTCTACCGCCTGCAGATCATGAACAACGCCGAGCAGACCGAGCGCTACCGCGTCGCGGTCGACGGCCTGCCCGGCATCACGATCGAACACGCCGAGACGGTGGACCTGGGCCCGGCCGAGGCGCGCTGGGTGACCTTGAACGTGCACCTGCCGTTCGAGGCCGCCCAGCAGGCCGGGGCCGGCGTGCACGCGATCCGTTTCCGCATCGAGCGCCTGCCGGCCGCGGCCAACGACTCGGCCATCGAGATCGACGAGAAGTCGACCTTCGTCGTGCCGCGCTGAGCGGCCTCAGAAGTCCAGCCGCAGCCCGGTTGCCAGCGCGCGGCCGGGCAGCGGCGACAGCCCGCGGATCGTCTCGATCGCGGTGGCGTTGTAGGCCAGCCGGTCGGTCGCGTTGTCCAGCTTCAGGTACCACAGCGCGTCCTGGCCGCCGAGCGTGAAGCGGTACGAAGCCGCCAGGTTCAGCAGCGTGTAGCCGGCGGTCGTGCTGTCGCCCGTGGGCACACGGTTCTGTCGCCCGGCATGGCGCAGTTCGGCGCGCAGCGTCCAGTCGGCACGCGACGCGGCCAGCGCCAGCGTCGTGCGCCAGGGCGCGATGCGCGGCAGGGCCTCGTCGGTCGTGGTGTTCGTCGCGCGCGTGAAGTCGGCGCTGGCGCTGGGCGTCCAGCGCCAGCCGGCGGCGTCGAGCGTGGTCCGGGCCTCGAACTCGGCGCCGTACAGCCGCGCCCGCACCGCGTCGAAGCGGTACAGCGGCACGCCGTCCTCGGTGACGACCTCGCCGTCCTCGTCGACCGAGACGCCGGCGCTGTCCAGCGAGATGAAACGCGAGAAGCGTGTCGCGAAGACGCCGGCGCGCAGGCTGGACGCACCCGACTTCCACTGCAGCGCCAGGTCGGCGCTGACGCCGCGTTCGGCGTCCAGCGTCGGGTCGCCGCGTTCGTAGGCGCCGGTGGCGGCGTGCACGCCGTCGGCGTAGAGCTCGAAGTAGGTCGGTGCACGCTCGGTCGACGCCAGATTGGCGCTGACGCTCCAGCCCGGCGCCAGCGGCATCGTCGTGCCCAGCGACGCGCTGAACAGCGTGAAGCCGCGCGAGCGCGCGTCGCCGAAGCGGCCGCCGCCGTCGGAATCGACGTCGGCACGTTCGACCCGCGCGCCGGCCGAGACCGTGCCGGGCCCGAGGTCCGTCTCCTCCAGCACGAACAGGCCCAGGCGGCGTGTCGTCGTGTCGGGCACGAAGGCCTCTTCGCCCAGCGCCGAGAAGTCGAAGCTCTCGGCCTGCACGCCGACGACGCCGCGCAGCGGGCCCAGCGCACGGTGGCGGGCCTCGGCGCGCAGTTCGCCGCCGCGGCTGGAGAACACGGTGCCGACCTCGGCGCCTTCCATCTCGCGGTGCTCGTAGTCGGCGCCGCGCGCCTGCAGCTTCAGGTTGGAGAACGGGCCGCCGTCCAGGCGCCACTCGCCTTCGGCGCGCAGCTGGTTGCGGCGCATCAGGATCGTGACGTCGGGTTCGGCGACGACGCCGTACTCGCTGTCGTAGTGGTCCAGCGCCAGGCCGACCCGGCCGCCGGCGAAGAACCACGAGCCGCCGAGCGCGGCGCTGCGGGTCCTGGCGGCCGAGTTGCGCACCTCGTCGGTCCGCGCCAGGGCTTCACCGTCGGCCACCGGCGTGTGCTCGGGCACGTCCAGGTCGTCGGTGTTGCGCGCCGCGGCGTCCAGGTGCAGCGCCCAGCCGGCGCCGCCGGTCTCCAGCACCGCGGCCGCGCCGCGTTCGGCGGCGGCGCCGCCCAGGCGCAGCTCGGCCGAGCCGCCGGTGCGAGTGACCGGCGCGGCAGGGATGCGGTTGTCGAGCACGTTGACGACGCCGCCGACGGCGTTGCCGCCGTACAGCAGCGCCGCCGGGCCGCGCAGCACCTCAATGCCGGTGGCCACCAGCGGGTCCAGCGGCACCGCGTGGTCGTAGCTCAGCGCCGAGGCGTCCAGCGTCGAGCCCGAGTTGTCGAGCACGCGCAGGCGGTCGCCGTCCAGCCCGCGGATCACCGGCCGGCTGGCGTTGGGGCCGAAGCCGGTCTGCGAGACGCCGGGCAGCGTGTCCAGCGTGTCGCCCAGCGTGCCGCCGCGGCGCAGCACGAGCTCGTCGCCGGCGAGCACCGACACCGGCTGCGTGCTGCGCTCGCTGCCCAGCGGGTTGCCGGTGATGACGATGCGTTCGACCGGGGTCGGCGCGGACTGCGCCGCGGCCGGTTGCGACAGGGCGGCGCAGGCCAGCGCCACCGGACTCAGGGTGAGGACGAGGGATTTCATCGGATCAGGACAGAGGGGCGTGCGGCCACGCCGCACGCCGAAAAGACGTGAGCAGCCGCTTCGGCTCCAAGCGCCGTGCGGCCGGGGATCGAGGCGGGAAGGGCGCCGGGGCGGCGCGCTCAGGCGCGTGGCGGGCCGCGCGCGGCGTAGGGCGCCGCTTCGGCCGCGGCGTCGTGCGTGCGGCCGGCCGCCAGCCGCGGCGGTGCCGGCGGCAGCGTGTCCAGCGCCGGCAGCGCCGGCGGCAGCGGCTCGGCGTGGGCGAGCTGGTCGTAGAGCCGGCAGTCGGCGCTGCCGTCGTCGTGGCCGGCGAACAGCGCCGCCAGACCGTGACGGTGTTCGTGTGCCGGCGCAGCGTCGTGCGCGGGGTGCGGCGACGGCGGATGGCCGGACGCCTGCACGGCCGACGGCGCTGGCGCCGTGCCGTGCAGCACCGTGTGCGCCAGCCCCAGCCATTGCGCCGCCAGCAACGCGAAGACGACGGCGAACGTCAGCCCCAGCCGCGAGGCAGGGTGTCGGTCGTCAGGGTGGCGGCGGCGGCGCATCGGGCGCGAGCATAACCAGCCGGCGCGGCCGAGCCCCGGCTCAGGTCTCCCGGCGCGAGGCCTCGACCAGCCAGTGGCGAAACGCCGCGACCGCCGGCCGCTCGGCGCTGTGGCGGCGGCCGACCAGGCAGTAGGTGCAGGGCGAGGCGATGGCCAGCGCGAAGGGCGCGACCAGCGCGCCGCTGGCCAGGTGGCCGGCGACGATGGGCCGCGCCGCCAGCGCGACACCCTGGCCGGCCAGCGCCGCCTCGATCGCCAGCACCGCGTTGGAGAAGTGGCGGCCACTGCCGGCGGCCTGGCGGTCCAGGCCGGCGGCCTGCAGCCAGCGGTGCCAGCCCCAGGCCTCGTCGCCGCCGTGGTTCAGCGTGTCGTCGTGGATCAGCGTGTGCTGCACGACGTCGGCCGGCACCGCCAGCGGCGCCGCGCCGCGTGCCAGCGCCGGGGCGCAGACCGGCAGGTACTCGGGCGTCAGCAGCGGGTCGACACGCCAGCCCGGGTAGCGCCCGGTGCCGAAGACGACGGCCAGCTCGCTGCGGCCGTCACCCGGCGCGCGCGCCAGCGCCGCGAGCACGTTCGCGGCACCGGCGTGGTCGACGGTCTCGGAGCTGCTCGCCAGCCGGATCTCGACCTCCGGATGGCGTGCGTAGAAGCCGGGCAGGCGCGGCAGCAGCCAGTGGCTGGCCCAGGACGGCGGCGCGATGACGCGCAGCAGCTCGGTGGCCGCCGGCGCGCAGGCCTGGTCCACCGCGTCGGCCAGCAGCGCCAGGCCCTCGCGCACCTTGGGCAGCAGGGCCTCACCGCGCGGGCTCAGGCGCACCGCACGTGTCAGGCGTTCGAACAGCACGACGCCGAGCTCGGCCTCGAGGCTGCGGATCTGCTGGCTGACGGCCGCCGGCGTGACGTGCAGCTCGGCCGCGGCCTGCTTGAAGCTGAGGTGGCGTGCGGCGACCTCGAAGGTGCGCAACAGTGCCAGCGCGGGCATGCGGCGGGTCATCGACAGTTAAGCGCAGCTTGTGCGTCGAATCATAAATGCTTGTTTGCCTCGGTTCTGGGCGGGCTCTACATTGCCGCGCTCGCGTAACCGCCTTGTAACCCGTTCCCGACGTATGACCCAAGCCGAAAGCCGCGTCCTCTGTCCCGCCTTGCGCAACCGCATCATGTCTGCCGACGAAGCGGCCGCCTTGATCCGAAAAGGCGACAACATCGGCATGAGCGGCTTCACCGGGGCGGGTTACCCGAAGGCGATCCCGGGCGCGCTGGCGCGCCGCATCCACCAGGCCAACTCCGAGGGCGACCGCTTCAAGGTCGGCATCTGGACCGGCGCGTCGACCGCGCCCGAGCTCGACGGCGCGCTGGCCAGCGTGGCCGGCGTCGAGATGCGCCTGCCCTACCAGAGCGACCCGGTGTGCCGCCAGCGCATCAACGCCGGCGAGATGGAGTACATCGACATCCACCTCTCGCACGTCGCGCAGTTCGTCTGGTTCGGTTTCCTCGGGCATCTGGACGTCGCGGTCGTCGAGGTCACCGGCATCACCGAGGACGGCCGGCTGATCCCGTCGACCTCGATCGGCAACAACAAGACCTGGCTGGACGAGGCCGACAAGATCATCCTCGAGGTGAACTCGGCGCAGGACATGAACCTGCTGGGCATGCACGACATCTATTACGGCACCCAGCGCCCGCCGCACCGCAAGCCGATCCCGCTGGTCGCGCCCGGCGACCGCATCGGCGAGCCGACCTTCCGCGTCAACCCGGACAAGATCGTCGCCATCGTCGAGACCCACGCCGGCGACCGCAACACGCAGTTCAGCGCGCCCGACGAGAACTCGCGCCGCATCGCCGGCCACATCCTCGACTTCCTGCAGCACGAGGTGAAGAAGGGCCGGCTGCCCAAGGACCTGCTGCCGCTGCAGTCGGGCGTCGGCAACATCGCCAACGCCGTGCTCGCCGGGCTCGAGGACGGGCCGTTCGAGAACCTCACCGCCTACACCGAGGTGCTGCAGGACGGCATGCTGCAGCTGATCAAGAGCGGCAAGCTGGCGTTCGCGTCGGCCACCGCGGTGTCGCTGTCGACCGACGCGCTGAAGGAGTTCCGCGAGAACCTGGCCTTCTACCGCGAGCGCATCCTGCTGCGCCCGCAGGAGATCAGCAACCACCCCGAGGTCATCCGCCGCCTGGGCATCATCGCGATGAACGGCATGATCGAGGCCGACATCTACGGCAACGTCAATTCGACGCACGTGATGGGCTCGCAGATCATGAACGGCATCGGCGGCTCGGGCGACTTCGCGCGCAACGCCTACCTGTCGATGTTCATGACGCCGTCCACCGCCAAGGGCGGCACGATCTCGTGCATCGTGCCGATGGTGCCGCACGTCGACCACACCGAGCACGACGTGCAGGTGCTGGTCACCGAACAGGGCCTGGCCGACCTGCGCGGCCTGTCGCCCAAGCAGCGCGCCGAGACGATCATCGAACGCTGCGCCCACCCCGACTTCAAGCCCGCGCTGCGCGACTACTACCGCCGCGCGCTGAAGGGCTCGCCGGGCCAGCACACGCCGCACCTGCTCGACGAAGCCTTCTCCTGGCATCTGCGCGCGCTCGCCGGGCGCGGCATGTGAGGCCCCGGCGGGCGCCGCGGGAGGCGCCTGCCACCGGCGGGCCGTGCTGCCGCGCAGGCGGTTGAACCCGGCCGCGGGTTTACCGCTTGAAACGACGGCGTGCTCAAGACGCCCGTCCCGGCAGTCGATGCTCCGGGGTCCGCGCCATCCGGCCGCGGGCCCGGACCACCGAGACGACTGCCATGAGACAACTCCCGCCTGCCTGCCTTCCCCGTGCCGTCGCCGCCGCCGTGCTGCTGGCCACTTCAGGCCTCGCCGCCGGCGCGTCGGCCGCGGCCGACGACTGGGCCGAGCGCCGGGTGCTCGTGTCGCCGCGTGCCGGCCTGCCGGCGGGCGACTTCCGCGCGCTGCTGGCGGTGCACGGCGGCAAGGCGCGCAAGATGGGCCAGAGCGAGCTGTACGTCATCGACCTGCCGGCCGGCGTCTCCGAACGCGCCGTGCAGCAGCGCCTGGCGCGCCACCGGCTGCTGAAGTTCGCCGAGCTCGACCGCCGCATCGCGCCGGCCTATGCCGCCAACGACCCCTACCTCGGCAGCCAGTGGCACCTGGGCACGATCGGTGCCGCCACCGCCTGGGACCAGTCGCAGGGGGCCGGCGTGACGATCGCCATCCTCGACAGCGGCATCGACGCCAGCCACCCCGACCTGGCCGCGCGCATGGTCGCCGGCTGGAACTTCTACGACGGCAACTCCGACACCCGCGACGTCCACGGCCACGGCACCGCGGTGGCCGGCGCGGCCGCCGCGACCAGCGACAACGCCACCGGCGTCGCCGCCGTCGCCGGCAAAGCCAACCTGATGCCGGTGCGCATCGCCGACGCCAACGCCTACGCCTACTGGAGCACCGTCGCCCAGGGCCTGACCTGGGCCGCCGACCACGGCGCACGCATCGCCAACATCAGCTACAACGGCGTCGCCGGCAGCTCCACCGTCGCCAGCGCCGCGAACTACCTGCGCGGCAAGGGCGGGCTGGTCGTCGTCGCCGCCGGCAACGACGGCAACGACCCGGGTTTCGCGGCGACGACGGCGATGATCCCGGTGTCCGCCACCAACAGCGCCGACCAGCGCACCGGCTGGTCCAACTACGGCGCCTTCGTCGCGCTGGCCGCGCCGGGCGAAGGCATCTGGACCACCAACCGCGGCGGCGGCTACTCGGCCTGGAGCGGCACCTCGTTCGCCAGCCCGGTCACCGCCGGCGTCGTCGCGCTGATGATGGCCCGGCGGCCCGACCTGCCGAACACGACGATCGAGAGCCTGCTCTACGCCAGCGCCCGCGACCTGGGCACGGCCGGGCGCGACGCGAACTTCGGCCACGGCCGCGTCGACGCCGCCGCGGCGGTGGCGGCCGCAGCGGCCGCGGCCCCCGCCGCCGACACCACGCCGCCGACGGTGGCGATCGGCTCGCCGGCCGGCGGCAGCACGGTGTCCGGCACGGTGACGGTCGACGTCGCGGCCAGCGACAACGTCGGCGTCGCACGCGTCGAGCTGAGCGTCGGCGGCACGGTGGTCGGCATCGACTCCGCCGCGCCCTTCGCCTTCGCCTGGGACAGCACCGGCGCCGCCAACGGCAGCCGCTCGCTGGTGGCTACCGCCTACGACGCCGCGGGCAACCGCACGAACTCGGCGGCCGTCAGTGTCAACGTCGCCAACACGCTGCCGCCGGTGGCCGCCGACACGACGCCGCCGCTGGTCGCGCTGGTCAACCCGGTGGCCGGCGCCGTCAGCGGCACGGTGACGGTCAGCACCAGCGCCAGCGACGACCGTGGCGCGGCCGGCATCCGCCAGCAGCTCTACGTCGACGGCAAGCTCGCCGCCAGTGGCAGCGGGGCGACGCTGTCCTATGCCTGGAACACCCGGCGAGTGCGCGCCGGCACGCACACGCTGAAGGTCGTGGCCACGGACGCCAGCGGCAACAGCGCGGCGGCCTCGGTGAGCGTCAGCGTGCGTTGAACCGCCGCGGGGTGTCGGCTGGCTTGACAGTCGGCGCCCCGTGCCCGGCGGCTTCGCCGGCCCCCACGTTTCAAATCAAGGTCTTGGCGCTTCTGGCGCAGCGTTTGCTTCGTGTTGCCGAAACTCACGCTTCCGGGAGTCCCTCGGTGAAAAAGCATCTCGTCTGCCTCGCGATCGCGGCCCTGGGCAGCACCGCCGCCGTCGCGGCTCCGGTGAGCTTTGCCGGCAGCAACGATCCGCTGTCGGCGTCGGTCAGCTTCGACGTCGTCAACGGCCAGCTGCAGGTCGTGCTGTCGAACACCAGCCAGAACGACGTGCGCATCGGCGACCACGTGCTGACCGCGGTGTTCTTCGACATCGCCGGCGTGACGCTGTCGCCGCTGGCGGCGATTTCCGGTGGCGCCACCTACCAGGGCACGGACTGGATCAGCGGCGCCGGCACCAACGTCGGCGGCGAGTGGGCCTTCAAGAGCGACCTCAACCAGTACGGCGCCTCGCTGGGCATCTCCAGCTCCGGCCTGGGCCTCTTCGGCCCGTTTGCCCGCTTCGACACCAGCACCAACCTCGCGGGCCCTGCTACGCCCGACGGCCTGCAGTACGGCATCACCTCGACGGCCGACGACCGCACGACCGGCACCGGCCAGCACCACAGCGAGGGCGGCGTCATCAACAGCCCGCTGACCGTCGGCTCGGTGACCTTCCTGTTCAACGTCCGCGGCACGGTGGATCTGGCCTCGATCTCCAAGGTCACCTTCCAGTACGGCACGGGGCTCGACGAGCCGCATTTCGCCGGCACCCCGGTCGATGGCGGCGGGGGTTCCGGCAGTGCCGTGCCCGAACCGGCGACGCTGGCGCTGGCCGGTGCCGCGCTGCTGGGTCTGGCCGCATCGCGCCGCCGCCGCGCCGGCTGAACCGGCCGCCGTTTCCTGCCCCGCGCAAGCTGCACGGCCCGCTTCGGCGGGCCGTGTCGTTGCTGCGCCGGCCCCTGACTTCCCTCAGCCGGCCCCTGCCGAGGGCGGTGCTAAGCTGCCCGGCTCGTTCATGCGCCGCCTGGCGCCGCAAGGAAGTTCCATGCCCGGATTGCTGCCCGACCTCGATCCCGACGGTCTGCTCGAGTACTCGGTGGTGTTCACCGACCGCGCCGTCAACCACATGTCGCAGAAGTTCCAGCGTGTGATGCGCGACCTGACGGCGACGCTGAAAGAGGTCTACGGCGCGCATGCCGTCGCCATCGTGCCCGGCAGCGGCACCTTCGGCATGGAAGCGGTGGCGCGCCAGTTCGCCACCGGGCGCAAGGCGCTGGTCATCCGCAACGGCTGGTTCAGCTACCGCTGGACGCAGATCTTCGAGACGGGCGCGATCCCGGCCGAACACACGGTGCTGAAGGCGCGCCCGGTCGCCGAAGGCGCCAATCAGCCGTTCGCCCCGGCGCCGATCGCCGAGGTGGTGGCCACGATCCGCGCCCAGCGCCCCGACGTCGTCTTCGCGCCGCACGTCGAGACCGCCGCCGGCATCCTGCTGCCCGACGACTACCTGAAGGCCGTGGCCGACGCGGTGCACGAAGTCGGCGGCCTGTTCGTGCTCGACTGCATCGCCTCCGGCGCGGCCTGGGTCGACATGCGCGCCACCGGCGTCGACATCCTGATCAGCGCGCCGCAGAAGGGCTGGAGCGGCTCGCCGTGCTGCGCCTTCGTGATGTTCAGCGAGCGTGCGCGCGAGGCCATCGGTGCGACCACCAGCACCAGCTTCGCCGCCGACCTGAAGAAGTGGCTGCAGATCGCCGACGCCTACGAGGCCGGCGGCCACGCCTACCACGCGACGATGCCGACCGACGCGCTGACGCGCACCCGCGACGTGATGCTCGAGACGCGCGAGATCGGCTTCGCCAAGCTGCGTGATGCCCAGTTCGAGCTCGGACAGCGCGTGCGCGCGCTGCTCGCCGAACGCGGCCTGCCCAGCGTCGCTGCGCCGGGCTTCGAGGCCCCGGGCGTGGTCGTCGCCTACACCGACGACGACGCCATCCAGACCGGCAAGGCCTTCATCGCCCAGGGCCTGCAGACGGCCTCCGGCGTGCCGCTGATGTGCGACGAGCCGGCCGGCTTCAAGACCTTCCGCATCGGCCTGTTCGGCCTGGACAAGCTGGCCGACGTCGACGCCGCGGTGGCGCGTCTGGTGAAGGCGCTGGATACCGTCAAGCCCGCCTGAGCGGCGGGTGACGGCGGCGGGCGTAAGCTCGGCCCACCGGTTGCCCGCCCGCCGCCATGCGTCAAACGCTCGCCCTGTTGATCGTCACCGCCGCCCTGAGCGGCTGCGCGGCGATGAAGCCGCCGCAACCCGGCTGGACCGAACCGCAGACGCTGGCCCACTGGGGCCCGCCGACCTCGCGCTACACGCTGGCCGGCGGGCTGACGCGGCTGGAGTACGCCACCGGCCCCTTCGGCCGCACGACCTGGATGATCGACGTCGCGCCCGGCGGCCGTGTCGTCGCGGCGAAGCAAGTGCTGACCGAAGAGAACCTGATGGCGGTTCAGGGCCGCCTGCCCGGCATGTCGCGCGACGAGCTGCTGCGCACGCTCGGCCGCCCGGGCGAGCGCCGCGGCGGCGGCTGGCAGGGCGGCGAGGTCTGGTCCTGGCGCTACGCGACCCACGAATGCTGGTGGTTCCAGGTCTCGATCGGCGACGACGGCGTCGTGCGCGACGGCGCCTTCGGGCCGGACTGGCGCTGCGAACATCCCTTCGATCCGCGAAACTGAGCGCCCGTCACCGTCTTCCGGCCGCGCGCCGCCCGCCCATGATCGTCTACGGCATCCCGAACTGCGACACCGTCAAACGCGCCCGCGCCTGGCTCGCCGAGCAGGGCCACGACTACCGCTTCCACGACTTCAAGAAGGCCGGCGTGCCCGAGGTGCGGCTCGATGCCTGGATTGCCGCGCTCGGCTGGGAGCCGCTGGTCAACCGCCAGGGCACGACCTGGCGCAAGCTCGACGAGACCGTGCGCGCCGGCGTCGTCGACGCCGCCTCGGCGCGTGCGCTGATGCTGGCCCAGGCCAGCGTCATCAAGCGCCCGGTCGTCGAGTGGGACGACGGCCGCATCACCGTCGGCTTCGACGCCGCGCGCTGGGCAGCGGCCTAGAGTTCCAGCTCGAACTCCGCGCCCGCCACGACGCGGCCGTTGACCTGGACGTCGACGCGGTGCGCGCCGGCGAAGTAACGCCGCGTCGTCACGAGCTTCATCGAATGGCGCTTGGCCAGCGCCAGCGTCGCGCCCGCGGGCAGTTCGAGCTGCCAGCCCTTGAACACCTTGGGCGTGCGCCGGCCGTCGGCCTTGACGTGGTGCACCAGGTAGTCGACGACCAGGCGCTGCGCCACCGCGGCGCGGCTGGCCAGCGTCAGCGACAGCACCAGCGTCTCGCCGACCGCCAGCCGCGGCGGCGCCAGTTCCAGCACCGCGTCGCCGACGAAGTCCTCGCCGTGGCCCCACAGCGCCAGCATCGCGGCGTCGCCCTGCTTCACCAGCGTGCGGCTGGCGTGGCGCAGCAGCGCGCGGCGTTCGCGCGTCGCGCCGGGCAGGTGTTCGCGCACCCAGGCGACGACGATCTCCGGGTGGTCCTTGGCGATGTCGTTGAGGTGGTTGGCGACGCTGCGGCGCACGAACTCGCTGGGGTCGTCCTGCAGCCGGCGCATCAGCGGCAGGCTGGGTGAGGGGTCGGCCACCAGCGCCGTCAGCCGCAGGCCCCAGGGCAGGCGCGGGCGCGTGCCTTCGCTGACCAGGCGGCGCACCCGTTCGTCGGGGTCCTCGGCCCAGCGTGCGAGCGTCTCGTAGACCCGCGCCGGATGCTCGACGATGAAGGGCCGGATCGCGAACTCGGCGGTGAAACGCCGCGTCAGCCGGTGCAGCGTGGCCAGCGCCCGTTCGGGCTGGTGCAGGCCGCGGCGCGCGACGTATTCGCCCACCGGCCACAGCGCCCAGCCCTCCAGCCCGTCGTCGCCGTCCATCGCGGCGTCCAGCCGGTCGGCGGCAGCGCCAAAGTCCGCGGGCAGCGTCGCTTCCAGCGCGGCGCAGAGCTGCAGCGTGCGCGCCTTCAGCTCCAGCGCGTCCAGGCCGTCGGCGGCCAGGCGCTCGAAGGCGGCGGCGTCGAAACCCGGGCCGGCGGCCGCCAGGCGCGCGGCCATCTGCGCCACCAGCGCCGGGGAGATGAGGTTCTTGAACGGTTCGGCCATGCGCCGACGATAAGCGCCTGCACGCCGTGCGCTAAGCTCGACGGCTTCGCCGCGCTTGCGGCCCCTGCCTCGCATCACCCATGTTCACCGGCATCGTCCAAGGCATCGCCACCGTCGCCGCGCTCGCCGACCGGCCCGGCCTTCGCAGCTTCACGCTGCGCTTTCCGCCCTGTTTCGCCGACGGCCTGGCGATCGGCGCCAGCGTCGCCGTCGACGGCGTCTGCCTGACCGTCACCGAGCTCGAAGGCAGCGACGCCGCACGCTTCGACGTCATGCAGCAGAGCCTGTCGCTGACGACGCTGGGCACGCTGGCCGAAGGCAGTCGCGTCAACGTCGAACGTGCCGCCAGGGACGGCGCCGAGATCGGCGGCCACCCGCTGTCGGGCCACGTCGACTTCACCGCCACGGTGGCCGACGTGCGCCGGCCCGAGAACAACCACGTGCTGCGCATCGCCGTGCCGGCGCCGTGGATGCGCTACGTCTTCCCCAAGGGCTACATCGCGATCAACGGCGCCAGCCTGACGGTGGCCGAGGCCGACCGCGAGGCCGGCTGGTTCGAGGTCTGGCTGATCCCCGAGACGCTGCGCCAGACGACCTTCGGCGACAAGGCGCCGGGGGCCGCGCTGAACGTCGAGATCGAGCGCGCGACCCAGGTCTTCGTCGACACCGTGCGCGCGACGCTGGAAGAGCGCCTGGGCCCGCTGCTGCCGGCGCTGGAGTCGCTGCTGCGCGAGCGCGGCCTGAACCCCGAGGCGCTGGCCGGCGGCGCGCCCAGGCTGCCCGGCTGAGGCTGGACACCCGAAGGCCGGGGTCAGGTCTCGAAAGACCTGACCCCTCCCGCCGTGCCGCGCCTAAGGCCGGGGTCAGGTCCTGTGGGACCTGACCCCTTCATCTGACCCCTTCGTCCTTCTGAGACCGCCGCAGGGGTCAGGTCTCGAAAGACCTGACCCCTCCCGCCGTGCCGCGCCTAGGGTCGGGGTCAGGTCCTGTGGGACCTGACCCCTTCGTCCTTCGTCCTTCGGTCTGCGGCCTTCGGTCGCGCTGCGCCCGCGTCGCCCGCGGCCACCGCCGCAAACCTTGCGACAATCACGGGTTCGCGCGCGCGACCGCCCGGCGTCGCCGCGTCACCGTCCGTCCCACCTTCCGAGCCCGCACCATGTCTGCCACGATCCTCCAAAACCTGCCCGTCGGCGAGCGCGTCGGCATCGCCTTCTCCGGTGGCCTGGACACCAGCGCCGCGGTGCACTGGATGCGCGCCAAGGGCGCCATCCCCTGCGCCTACACCGCCAACCTCGGCCAGCCCGACGAGAGCGACTACGACGCGATCCCGAAGAAGGCGCTGGAGTACGGTGCCGAGAAGGCGCGCCTGGTCGACTGCCGCGCGCTGCTGGTGTCCGAAGGCATCGCCGCGATCCAGTGCTCGGCCTTCCACATCAGCACCGGCGGCGCGACCTACTTCAACACCACGCCGCTGGGCCGTGCCGTCACCGGCACCGCGCTGGTCGTGGCGATGAAGGAGGACGACGTCAACATCTGGGGCGACGGCAGCACCTACAAGGGCAACGACATCGAGCGCTTCTACCGCTACGGCCTGCTCGCCAACCCGGCGCTGCGCATCTACAAGCCGTGGCTGGACCAGACCTTCATCGACGAGCTCGGCGGCCGCAAGGAGATGAGCGAGTACCTCGTCGCCAACGGCTTCGACTACAAGATGAGCGTCGAGAAGGCCTACAGCACCGACAGCAACATGCTGGGCGCGACGCACGAGGCCAAGGACCTGGAGTTCCTGAACAAGGGCCTCACGATCGTCAACCCGATCATGGGCGTTGCCTTCTGGCGCGAGGACGTCGAGGTCAAGGCCGAGACCGTCAGCGTGCGCTTCGAGGAAGGCGTGCCGGTGGCGATCAACGGCCGCACGTTCGCCAATGCCGTCGAGCTGTTCGAGGAAGCCAACCGCATCGGCGGCCGCCACGGCCTGGGCATGTGCGACCAGATCGAGAACCGCATCATCGAGGCCAAGAGCCGCGGCATCTACGAAGCCCCGGGCATGGCGCTGCTGCACATCGCCTACGAGCGCCTCGTCACCGGCATCCACAACGAGGACACGATCGAGCAGTACCGCCTGAACGGCCGCAAGCTCGGCCGTCTGCTCTACCAGGGCCGCTGGTTCGACCCGCAGTGCCTGATGCTGCGCGAGACCGCGCAGCGCTGGGTGGCGCGCGCCATCACCGGCGAGGTCTGGATCGAGCTGCGCCGCGGCAACGACTGGTCGCTGCTGGACACGCAGAGCCCGAACCTGACCTACGCGCCCGAGCGCCTGTCGATGGAGAAGGTAGAGGACGCCGCGTTCACGCCGGCCGACCGCATCGGCCAGCTGACGATGCGCAACCTGGACATCTCCGACACGCGCGAGAAGCTGGGCGTCTACAGCCGCACCGGGCTGCTGGGCAGCACCAGCGGCGGCGCGATCCCGCTGCTGTCTTCGCCCGAAGGCGAGTGACCACGGCCCGCGCACGATGAACAAAGCCGCCCTCGGGCGGCTTTTTCTTTGCCGTGGCGAACGTCTCAGTCCTTCACGGCGTGAACGGACGATGCCGTCCGCCACGCGCCCGGCGCGTCAGTCCTGCTGCGGCCGTCCGACGATTTGCACGTCCAGGCGGGGTTCGGCGAGTTTCTGGTCGATGCGGCTCTCGACGAAGATGTGTTTCGGGTCGATGCCGCGGTCGGCGAGGAACCGTTTGACGGCGTCCAGACGCGCCGGCGTCAGCGCACGTTCGTCGCGGTGGCTGCCGTCGATCTTCCACGGGCCGGTGGGCACCAGCAGCGCCACCTCGACCTGCAGCCCCAGCGCGTCGAGCACCAGCTCGGCCAGGCGCTGGCGGCCGTCGGCCGACAGCTTGTCGCCGTCGAACAGCCCGCGTGCCGGCAGCGACGCGGTCTGCGTCTTCACCTCGCTCTTCTGCGTGCTGGGCACGAGCGGCGGCACGGGCTCGTCGCCCGGCGCCGGCATCGCGGCACCGGCGGCCAGCAGGCACAGCAGGGCGAGGGACAGGCGGGGGGCTTGCATCGGCTCTTCTCTCGGATGGAACGTCTTCGCCCCATTCTGCACGCGCGGCGCGCGCTTGCGCAGCGTTGCAGGCGAAACGGCGGTACCGCCGCTTGGACGGGGCTGCCGTTCGCGCCGTCCCGGCTCGCCGCCCGGTCGACCGGCCGGCCGCAGCGCGCTGATCGCAACACCTTGTTGCAGCTGGGTGGAGTTTCTTGACCCGCGGCGACGGGGGCGTCACGACACGCCGGTGAAATGCGGCCGTTGCCGAATCTTCAGGAGAACCCGCGATGAAGAACCCGTCCCTCGTGAGCCTGGCGGCCGTGCTGGCGCTGGCCGGCCTGGCCGGCACCGCCCAGGCGCGTGAGCGCGCCGTGCAGCGCGACGTCGTGCGCGAACGCGGCCACGTGCAGGCCCGTGTCACCGGGCCCGAGGGCCGCAGCTTCAGCCGCGACACCACGCGTGCCGGCGGCGACAAGTCCACCACGATCACCGGCCCCGACGGCAAGACCGTCAGCCGCGAGGTCGACCGCGACGGCAACGACAAGACCGTCACGCTGACCGGCGCCGACGGCAAGACCGCCACGCGCGACGTGACGCGCGAGGGCGGCGACAAGACCGGCACCGTCACCGGCCCGAACGGCCAGAGCGCCACGCGCGTGGTGGACCGCAGCGCCGACGGCCGCACGGTCACCGTCACCGGGCCCGACGGCCAGACCCACACCCGCACCGTGCCGCGCCGTCGCCTGCACCAGCCCTGACCGGGCGGGCGGCCAGCCGGCCGGCCGCGTGCGTTCAGCCGTGCGCGGCCTCGAACTCCTTCATGTAGGCCACCAGCGCCTGCACGCCCTCGATCGGCATCGCGTTGTAGATCGACGCGCGCATGCCGCCGACGATGCGGTGGCCCTTGAGCTGCACCAGCCCGCGTTCGTCGGCACCCTTCAGGAAGGCGGCGTCGAGCGCGCTGTCGTGCAGGCGGAACGGCACGTTCATCCACGAGCGGCAGTCGCGCGCGATCGGGCTCGAGTAGAACGAGGTCGAGTCCAGGAAGTCGTAGAGCAGCGCCGCCTTGACGCGATTGTGCTCGGCCATCGCGGTCAGGCCGCCGCGCGCCTTCAGCCAGTTGAACACCAGGCCGGCGATGTAGATCGCGTAGGTGGGCGGGGTGTTGTACATCGAGCCGTGCTCAGCGACGACCTGGTAGTCGAAGGCCGTCGGCGTGCAGGGCAGGGCGCCGCCGAGCAGGTCTTCGCGCACGATGACGATCGTCAGCCCCGAGGGGCCGATGTTCTTCTGCGCGCCGGCGTAGATCAGGCCGTAGCGCGAGACGTCGATCGGGCGCGACAGGATGTCGCTGGACATGTCGCCGACCAGCGGCACGTCGCCGACCTCGGGCGTCCAGTGGTACTGCACGCCGCCGATGGTCTCGTTGGTGCAGATGTGCACGTAAGCGGCGTTCGGGTCGAGCTTCCAGCTGTCGCGCGGCGGGATCGACACCGAGCCGCCGTCGGCGTTGCTGGCGACGACGTTGACCTGGCCGTAGCGGCGCGCCTCGGCGATCGAGCGCCGGCTCCATTCACCGGTGTCGACGTAGTCGGCGCCGGCGCGGCCGCGCAGCAGGTTCATCGGCACGATCGCGTTCTCGGCGATCGCGCCGCCCTGCATGAACAGGATCTTGTAGTTGGCGGGCACCGCGAGCAGCTCGCGCAGCAGCGTCTCGGCTTCCTCGGCGATGGCCGTGAAGTGCTTGCCGCGGTGGCTCATCTCCATGACCGACATGCCGCTGCCGTGCCAGTCCAGCATTTCCTCCGCGGCCTGGCGCAGCACCGGTTCGGGCAAGGCGGCGGGGCCGGCGCTGAAGTTGTGGACGCGGCGCATCGGAAGCATCTCCTGGGCAGTGGCTCGAAGCGCCGATTATCCCGGGCGCGACGCGTGCCAGTTCTGATCCGGTCGGGGCCGGCCCGGGGCGCGGCCCCGGTGGTTGTCCTGCGTCTTGAGTTTGGTCAATATCCCGGGGGCGCACGCACCTAGACTGGGTTGCAAGCCCCGCCCCCGGGGCGCCAAGAGGAAGCGAGATGTTCCAGCACCTGCTCGTGCCGGTCGACGGCACCGAACTCTCCGAGAAGGCCGCGCAGACCGCGATCGACCTGGCTGCCAAGCTGGGCGCGTCGCTGACGGCCTTCGTCGCCGAGCCGATGCCGCCGCTGCCCAACATGGGCAGCAGCCCGTCGGTCTACAAGCGCGACGCCGACGCGCACATGGCGCGCACCGAGCAGCACGCGCGCCAGGTGCTGGCGCGCATCGGCGAGCGGGCGCGGGACCAGGGCGTGCAGTACCAGGGCAAGTTCCTGCGCACCGACGCCATCGACGAGGCCATCGTCGACGCGGCCAAGGAGTTCGGCTGCGACCTGATCGTGATGGCCACGCACGGGCGCGGCGTCTTCGGCGAGCTGCTGTTCGGCTCGCACACCAAGAACGTGATGACGCGCTGCAAGCTGCCGGTGCTGGTGCTGCACTGAGCGCCGCCTGACGGCCCGCGGCGCCGGGCGGGCGATCAGCGCGCCGGCGCCAGCCGGTCGAGCGGGCTCTGCACCGCGAAGCCGCCCAGCCGCAGCACGTGGGTGTAGATCATCGTCGTCGCGACATCCGCGTGGCCCAGCAGCTCCTGCACGGTGCGGATGTCGCTGCCCGACTGCAGCAGGTGCGTGGCGAAGCTGTGGCGCAGCGTGTGCGGCGTGGCCGGCTTGGCGACGCCGGCGGCCTGCAGCGCGCGGGCGAACGCACGCTGGAAGCTGCCCGGCACCAGGTGATGGCGGCGCACGACGCCGCTGCGCGGGTCCGCCGAATGACGGCCCTGCGGGAAGACCCAGAACCAGGCCCAGCTCGCGCCGGCGCGCGGGTATTTGCGCTCCAGCGCGTCGGGCAGCTGCACGCCGGCGCGGCCTGCTGCCGCGTCCTCGGCCCAGACCGCGTGCACGGCGCGCAACTGATCGCGCAGCGGCGCCTCCAGCGCGGCCGGCAGCATCACGACGCGGTCCTTGCCGCCCTTGCCGGCGCGCACGAGGATCGCGCGCTGCGCGAAGTCGACGTCCTTCACGCGCAGCTGCAGCGCTTCGGTGATGCGCAGGCCGGTGCCGTACAGCAGCTCGCCGAGCAGGCGGTAGGTGCCGTCCAGCCGGGCCAGCACGGCGGCCACCTCGGCGGGTGACAGCACCACCGGCAGCCGGCGCTTGGGCACCGGGCGGCCGATCTCGTCCATCCACGGCAGCGACTGGCCGAGCACCTTGCCGTAGAGGAACAGCAGCGCCGACAGCGCCTGGCGGTGGCTGGACACCGACAGCCCACGCTCGGCGGCCAGGTGGCAGAGAAAGGCCGCGACCTCCGGCCCGGCCATCGTCGCCGGGTGGCGCAGGCCGTGGAAGCGGATGAAGGCCTTGGTCCAGTGCACATAGGCCTGCTCGGTGCGCAGGCTGTAGTGGCAGCTGCGCAGGGCGTCGCGGAGCTGGTCGAGCAGGCGGCGAGGGGCCGGGGCCCGGGTTGCGGGGGCCGTGGCGGCTGCGTTGGCCGCCGGCGGATCAGCGGCCGGGGTGGTGGCTGCGGGTGCAGTACAAGCGGTGGACGACACCATGGCGGCCTCCCTTGGCAAGCCGGCGGACGCCGCCCAGAATGAGCTGTAACCGACGCCGCTTTTGTCGTCACTTTTACGCCGCTGCCAGGGTCGGTCAACAGGGAGAAAAGTGTGATCCGACAAGCACTTGAGGCGCCCCGGCTGGGGGCTGTTACGCAGGCGTTGGGTGTGATAAACGGCGTTGGTACGCCGCATACAACACGTTGGGCATCAGGAATGCAGCACCCTGCGCACTTTGACGACGGACGACCGTCTTTTGACCACGCGTTCGCCCGAGAGCTCATTGGCAAGTACGTCCTGGTGGGGATCACTGTCCAGAACAAGCGTGGCGAGTTCAAGCGCCGCGAACAGTTTCATGGGAAGGTCGTCTCGGCGGATGAAAGTTCAGGGATCGTTCTGTCTCTCTTGGGTGTGCGCGCCGGCGAGTTCAAGACGCTCCCTCCGATGACTGAGGTTTTCGAGCCCGCACCGCGTGGAACTTACTCGCTAAAGGACAGCGATGAGGACGTGGTGGACCCCGACTTCCTTTGCACCTGGAGGCTGACGCAGCCTGATGCCTAACAAAACGGTCGACTCGGACACCAAACGGCAAGGCGCCGCGAGACGCCGTTGGAAAGTTTGCACCTCGCGGCGCCTTGCCGTTTGGTGCCGGTCACCTTTACGTTATGCAACGGCTAATTTCAAGGCCAGTTCGGTTCAGTTCGGCGGGTCATCGGCGGCGGCGGCGCCATACGGCGGCCAGAGTCTGGCAGGGTACGCCAGCATCGGCGCGCCGGCCCGCGGGGCGCGGCCGAGCAAGGTGCGCTGCCGCAGTGGCCGCGGTCCGGTGGTGGCGCTGGGGTCCGGGTATGCATCGGTCGCGCAGTAACGACCATCGCCGCCGCCCTTGCTGCGTGCCGGCCTCGCGGGTGTCGCGGTGCGTTCATCCGCGCACAATCACCGCGGCTCCGGCGTTGGGGCTTTGCATAACAGGCCGTTCAACCGGACTGCCTGCGGCAGCCGGTCAACGGCAACGTTAGGCCGCATAGATGAAGCTCCTCGCTGCGTTCGTGTTGCTTCCGACTGTTGCGTTCGCCTCGGGCCCGATGCCATGCACCTTTGTTGTCGGTCATGGAACGCAGATTGCAGACAGCTCTGCTGGCCCAGCATCAACAAAGCCAGAATGGTTCGTCGTAACTGGCAACGCCGCGGTGGTTGTTACGGGAACCACACTTACCGCCCGCCTGTTCGACAGGCGAGAGGATGGCAAACTCTCGCACACGCTTGTGGTCAAGCTCCCGCGCGTCATTCGCCAAGGCACTGACTATCAAGCGTCAGTGTCCGCAGTTCTCACGACGATGAACACGGACGGGGGTGACGAACTTCTTCGAGGGTCAATGGTTATCGCAAGGGACAGCGCGGCTGCTCCCGGCTCGGTGTGGCAGTCGCTGGTGGTTCAGAGCTCCAACTCGTTCGCAGGCATAGCCTGCTACGGTAGAAATGCGGCCTAACACCTTGGTCAACCGGACACGACGCGGCATGCCGCCGACCGGCATCATTTCATTCTTGCCGGGTGCCGTCCTGCCGCGTCGTGCCGGTTACCGCGAACGTTAGGCGTCACGAGGCGCTTGCCATCGTAGTGCGAATTAGACTTCCAGTTTCTAGTGCTCACCGGAGACGCGCATGCCCCTGCGGACTCAAGAAGTGGTGGTTGGAAACGTGGCCTACTTCGATCACAAAGTACTCCTGAATAATCCAGAGATTGACCGAAACGACGACGGCCTCGATCGCCCCGGTCCATTCGTTTGTGTGCAGGTAGTCGGAGACCGCAGCGTGTGGTGTGCCGTCTCGACAACCTGGAAGCGGAAGCGACTTCCCCTTCTGAAGGAGTGGTGCCGAGGGGGAGATGATCAATGGAGAGAGGAGCAGCAGTATTTGGTCGATGGACTGAATACCTATCTCGGCCCGACGACCGTCTTTGTGCACGCGGCCGCAGCCGAACGCCCTTTCGCTCCTTTTGTGCGTCCGACCATAAGCGATGCCGGCATCGCAGAAGTACTCAAAGAGATACACAAGCAAGGTGGGCCCCTTCTACCAGCGGCTCCGGGCGAAGCGTGACGCCTAACACCTCGGTCGAGGCGAGGCCCAACGGCAAGGCGCCTTGCCCGCCTCCCGGGCCTGCGTATCATCCGTCCGGCGGGCAAGGCACCTCGCCGTCGGTCCCGCCTCACCTCGAACGTTAGGCGTCATGAATCCAGCACGCCGCTCTCACCTTCTGCTCGTCGCTTCCGCGACCATCTTCTGGGCCACTTCATCACTCGCGTCTGCGTCTCCAAGGAGAATCATGGAAGAGAAAGCTTTCTGGAGTCTGGTCGAACGCGCCAAGGCCAGAGCCGGTTCGGATATCAATAGCCGACCTGCAGTTCTTCAAGAGCTCCTTCAGGAACTGAGTCTGCCGGACATACAAGCCTTTCAGCGTAGGTACGAGAGCTACCTTCTCCTTGCAAACAGCAGGGAACTTTGGGGAGCAGCCTATCTCATGAATGGCGGCAGTTCAGACGACGGTTTCAAGTACTTTAGAGACTGGCTGATCTCCGAAGGACAGGCAACTTTCACAGAAGCTCTGACAGCGCCAGACTCATTGGCGCAGATTCCCCAGCGCGGAGACTACTTCGAGCTTGAGGCTTTTGGCTATGCCGCGTTGAAGGCATTTGCAAGCAAGGGCGGAGGCGAACTTGATCGCGACTTCAATGTCGAGTTGGCCGCACCGACTGGTAAAAACTGGGAGGAGGCTGAACTGCCAGCAATGTTTCCAAGGTTGGCCAGCCGCTTCCTGCGAAGGTAGCGCGATGACGCCTAACCCCTCCATCGAGCTGACGTGCCCCGGCAAGCCGGGCCACGCGACTCATGTCAAACGTTAGCCGTCACAGGGCCCCACCGCTACCCTCCTATGCTGAATCGCGACATCAACTCCCGCTTCGAAGACTGGCTGCTCAGCCCGAGCGAGACTCTGGACTTTGAGGTGAAGCAGTGGCTCGATCTCTCTGACAACGAAGCTCAAGGGCTGGTAGCGAAGGCGCTTATCGCACTCGAGAATCACGGCGGCGGCTTCCTTCTCTTTGGGTACTCGGAGGACTCGAACAAGAAGCTTGTTCCCGATGCCAACCGACCCGCCTCGCTCGAACCCTATCTGACGGACGCGATCAACGCCATTGTCAAGAAGCGGGCCGAGCCGACTTTCAGCGTCGAGGTGACGCTGCAGCGCCACCCTGAGACCGGACTTGAATACCCGCTCGTACGGGTGCCTGGACGGTCGAAGGTCCCCGTTCGCTCCGACAGCGCTACTCCCGGCGGAGCGCTGAAGCAGCACGTGTACTACATCCGGGCACCCGGCCCCGAGAGTCGCGGACCACTAACAGCTGCGGAATGGGATGGACTTCTACGTCGTGCGGTAGCCAATCAACGTGAAGAGATTGTCGGGCTCCTGCGCAGCATCCTTCCGAGCGGCTCAGACTTCGGCATCGCTCCACAACCTTCGGAGCTGGACCGATTGAGCCCATTCGTCGCGGCGGCAGTGGCGCGATGGCATTCCTTGAACGAGTCCCTCCCGAAGGATCATCCGGCACAAATCAAGCTCGGTCACTACCACTTCGCTGCTCGCCTGATTGGTAAGCCGTCGAACTCCACGGCTCAGTCCATCCTTCAAGCCAACAGCTCCGCCAGGCGCTACACGGGTTGGCCCGCCTTCGTCGCGCTGCATCAGGAGAAAACCCGCCCGAAGCTCGTCGACGGTTGTATCGAGGCCTGGCTCGCCGATGCCAACTATCCTGACGTTGGGCACGCCGACTTCTGGCGTATTGACCCCAACGGTAACTTCTTCCTTCTTCGCGGATACCAGGAGGACTCGCTTGATCCGCAAAAGGGCTTCGGAGCGGCCGGTACGCTCTTTGAAGCAACCCTCCCGATCTGGCGCTTGGGTGAGTTCCTCCTTCGCGTAGTGGAGATCGGAACGGCGACGTTCGAGCAGGACTTCGAGGTAGCCGTCAGCTGCGAGTGGCATGGACTAAAGGGGCGAAAGCTGTTTGTGCACAACATGCGGCGATTCCTCGCGGGAACGTACCAGACATCGCAGAACGACATCCGAACTACAGGCCAGTTCGCAGCATCCGCCATCAGAGACTTGCTACCCGATGTCGTGAAGTCCCTTACCCTGTCCCTCTACGAGCACTTCGACTTCTTCACGCCACCCGATTCCATGTACAAAGAAGAACTGGGTGAAATGATGAAGAACCGCTACTAGGCTTGGTCGCGAGTGACGGCTAACCCCTCGTTCGAGCCGACCCGCTACGGCAGGCAACGTAAGCCCGGGCTGAGATACTTCGTACATTGTCTCAGCCCGGGCTTACGCTGCCTGCCTCCGCAGGCGGCTCAACTCGAACGTTAGGCCGCATATGACGAGCGTCATTGCAAAGACCGTCGAAGCTCCCGAATGGATCGCCACGCAAGGCGAGATTGTTGCGGTTGAATACCGATTAGGTCGCCTGCGCATAGAACTTTGTGAGCTTGGTGGCACGCGTATGCTCGAGGTGATCTTTGCAGACGTAGACGGTTTTCGCGTACTCGACGAACGCGATCTCTCTGAGTTTTGGCCAACTTGCTCAAGTGCAAACGGCTCAATTTTTGAAATCAGTGAAGGCGGTTGGCTGTCGCAGGAGATAAAACGCTCCGGCTTCATAAGCGCCCACATGAACGGCGCGTTAAAAGAGTATTTGGTCACTGGAGTTGACGATTGCGTAAATGTTCTTTCCGCCTCACCTCCTGAAGTCAGGTTGCTAGTAGGAGCGCAGTCCAAGTGAGTCAATCAATGTCGGAAAAAATCTGTGGCCTAACTGGGCGGTCAAGCGGACGCCAACAAGGGCCATGCCTTCGGCATTTTCATGGCCCTTTTTGGTGCCCTACGCACCTTCGGTGCTCCGGCGCCGCTTACCTTGGGCGTTAGCGCTATGGAAATCACAAACAATCCGCCTCGCTTCGGAAAGGCCGAACTGCTCGATCACCAATTTGGCGATTGGTGGTTGTTTCTAAACACTTGGGGTACGTCGGCGTTCCTCCTGTTCCTTGCCTGCCTTGGAACAGGCGAGCACAAGCATTTTTGCGCCTTGTTGTCATCCCTTCTCTTGGGCTGGGGCTACTGGGCAGGTCGAAAGCGTTTCCCACTTTTCATTCGGCGTCTTCGGCGGCAACGTTCAGCGGAAGCAAAGGCGCTGGAGAGTGAGATTTTTCGTGACCATTTCTTCAAGAAGTTGCTTACATATTTCCCGCTCATCCTTGGCATCGCAACGCTCGGTGCCCTCCTTGCTTGGCCTGCCTTCAATAGCGATTGGTGCGCTTATGTGTCGTTCTGGCCGCGCTAACCAGTCGTTCCAGGGGACCGCCGTCAAGCTGCGCTTGCCGGTTCGCTGCGGGCTTCGCCCTCCGCCGGCCCCTGAACTCCAACGTTAGGTTGCACATGACTGACGACCCCGCGATGACAACGCCATCCGAATTTGTCGCCTACCATCCGCCGAAGTCGGTGTCTCATGGGCATGGTTCTAGGGCTCGCAATGCCAGAAGAGCCTGGGCCGCTACGGAAGAGTTCATTTTCAAACATACGCAGGCCAACCTCAGCCCCACATTGCGCGTGAAGGTGTGGGGGCCAAGTGAATACACCGACGCTACCGTTTTCGAAAGAGCGATCGAAGAGGGCATCGTTGCATTCGGTTCTTCGCCCACTGTCTCAGGAATTTTCAGCGTTTGGGAGCTAACGAACGCAAACCTTCCTCAAGCACTAGAGTTTGCGTTCAAAGACGAAGAACGCCCTAAACAGCAATTGGGTCCGGTCGATTTATACGTCTCGTACAGCTTCGAGTGGAAGTCACTTCCACCTGTCCCGCGAGGCCCCGACAGCAGTCATTTCGCTCGGGGGTGCCGTATTGGTGTCTCTATCGGCTCACGAAGGTGCTTTATTCAACCCACGTTCTTATTTTCGCTTCCCTCCAGTTCCCCAGAGCTGATCCACTTCCTGTCAGAACTTGAGCCTGATCTTCCCTTCGTCCCCAAAGATGAATATTTTTGTCGCGTGGTGCCTAAGAAATCAGACGGCGGTGAAAAGCTTGTCAAACTTCACCGGGGATGGCGAAGTGCAACCTAACCCTACGGTCGAGGGGGCAGCCAAACTGCAGCGCAGTTTGGTTCCCTCCGCCTTCGGCTCCGGCCGCCCCTCACCTCCACGTTAGGCCTCATGAACAACGAATTCCTCCGCCGCTTCGTCCTTTGGCTCATCTCTGGCTTCGGCCTCACACTCGGCGTGCTGCTGGCCATGTTGGTGTCGGAGTTCGTCAAGCCATCGCTTCGCCCAGGTCCAGACTACGTCGCGAAGAACGAAGGTGAACTCAAGGTAACGCGAGTCGAACCTTTGGGCATCACAACTGTCGCCGGGGCACTGGTCACAATCTCTAACGTGGGGACGCGTGGCTCGCTTCGGCCCTCCGACGTCGAGCTCGTCTTCAAGCACGACGGAAAAGTGCTCTTCTGGTGTGCTCAGTATGTTTCGCGAGAGGTCGCTCAAGGAGCGCAGATCGTTGAGCAAATGCTTTGCGACAAAGTCGAACGTACTCTGCTTCCACAGGGGACGGAGTACGTGGTCAACATCAACAGATTCGAACACTGGAAGTGAGTCCACATGCTGGCATGTTCCCACATGAGGCCTAACCCCTCGCTCGAGCTGACTCCCTCCGGCGTAGCACTTGGCCCGCTTCCCGGAGTGGCTCATCATCCGTTCAGCGGGCCAAGCGCTACACCTGCGCTCGCAGCTCAGCTCAAACGTTGGGCGTCATTGGAGATGCGGTGCCAAGCAAAGCGATGAACGAGTCAACGCGCCGCGAGTGGCGGTCACTCGGGTTCTACTACGAGCGCGATGACGATCGGAAGCAGTGGCGCGTCGTTGGCACACGCGATGGGCTATGTGGCTTCGCTCGTCATATTCGTGAGTACACAAACGATCCCAAGAGTTCCCAGATCTCCGAGCACATCCACCTGGGGCCTTACTGGTACCTAAAGGTTGGCACTTGGTCACGCCCACAAATAACAGATCACTGGATCGCCGGCCCCGTTCAGTCCTTAGCGGCGCTTGCCTTAAGAATCGAAGAGTTGGCGACTGAAGCCGAAGAAGACGAGCACTTGCAGTTCAGGGCGTGGTTCGCGCCGGATTCTCCGTACGAACTCACGCTAGAAGTGCGGGCCAAAGGGTTCGATCCTGCGGGCGCTGATCCCGAGTGCAAGTAGATGACGACCAACCATTCCATCGAAGGGATGTCCAACCGGCTTCGCCGGTCGGTCACCCCTCATGTCAAACGTTGGGCGTCATGAGGCAGAGCGCGCTGCTTGAATTCGTTTCCTCTGCGTTTGCCACTGAGGCAGGTGAAGATGACCACACAAATCCAGGCGTCTTCGGAAAGGCCTTGGCCGATTGGTTGGCGGAGCAGCTTCGCGCAAGAGGTCTGGACATTGGTGAGGTCATCGCCGAAGACTTCGGGTGGTGCATCCAAGCCGAATCAACGCCGCATCGTCTTTACGTCGCCTGCGCGAGCGGCGAGGAAGGGCCGCACAACTGGAGAGTGTTCGCGTTCGCAGAAGGCGGCCTCGTAGCCCGATTGTTCGGCAAAGACCAAAGCACTCAGTCCGTCGCGATGCTCTTTGCCGCGCTCAAAGAGGTCTTGCAGAGAACGCCGCACGTACGGGGCCTGCGCGTGGAGGAGGCACCATGACGCCCAACCATTCCATCGAGCGGACACCCAACCGGCTGCGCCGGTCGGTCACCGCTCATGTCAAACGCCGGGCGTCATGAAGAAGATCCTGTATATCGCCATAGGAGTGTTTTCGCTCTGTACTGATTCGCGGGCATTGCCAGTCGATTTTCAGGCGGGCGGCGGCCTCTTCGAAGACTGTGAGCTAATAGATGTCGGGCCGCAAGGGGCCATTTCTGGTACGGCAGCGCTCGGTGAATTGGTGCCTGGGGGGAAATGGGCCTCAGCACTGGCATTTATCCTGGTGGATGATTCCAAGTTCCAGGCATCATTTCGCCTTTCTATCGGTTCGGTTACTACATCGCCAAGGCTGGAGGTTCGCTACGAATTCTTCACGGGTAGCCGCAGGCCTGTGGCAGAGGGGCTGGGTGAGTTGCCGGTGGGCGCCAATTTGCCATTTAGGCTTTCGTGGCAAAGAGATGGGCGCGTTGAAATTTCGGCTGGTCCGGCTCAAACAAGAAATTTGCTGCTTGATTTTCGCCCAACTCGGGCCTTCATTTTGGTTTCCGGCGGACGAGGACGCATGGAGCTCAATGGGGTGACCAAAATCGACTGCTCACGTGATATTTCTGCGCCGTTGGAGAAAAGATGACGCCCAATCCAACATTCCGCCCGATCGCCTCCGGTGGCCGGAGAATTCAACGGTGGAAGTCACAGTGACCACCTCTGTATTCGTTCAGCCCCCGGGCCCAGAAGAACTCGCCAGTCTGTTCAATGCGGTTGGCTGGGGGCAGAACGACCCGTCCGTCGTTGGCCAATCAATCGCCGCTTACCCGTTCACGGCTTGTGCCCGTACAGAAGCTGGCCAGCTGGTGGGGTATCTCTCTGCGTTCAGTGACGGGGTCATGTCGACGCTGCTTGGGGAACTGGTGGTTCACCCGGAATGGCGCCGGCAAGGCGTAGCAAGGTCACTGCTGGCGGCCCTGGAGCGCGGCTACCCGTCTGCGCCCATCTACATCAAGGCCCTGGGTGAATCGAAGCACTTCTATGAGGCCATGGGCTTCAAGGTCCCCAAAGCCGAGTTCACGGTCATGTTCAAGCGCCCATCGGCCGCGTCGACTTGATGCCGGACTTTGATGTAACACCCACGGTGGAGCCAAACCCATTCACGGCAAAGTCCTGCGAAATCAAAACGCACGGCCGCGGCTTAGCCGTCTTCATGGGGGGCTGTCATATCCCCAGGTATCTCCGCCCCCAATATCCCAGGCCTGCGCTCCCAGCAAAGAGGAACAAGATGGACCTGAACACCGCCCGAGTTTTCGTCAGAGATATTGAAGCGGCCAAGGACTTCTACTCCCGAGGGCTGGGCCTGCAGATCAAGGTCGACGGCAGCGCGCACGGCTATTGCGTCTTCAAGGCCGGAGGCACGGAACTCGTGGTCGAGACCGTTGCGGATGACGCTCCCGAAGAGGAGAGAATCCTGGTCGGGCGATTCACCGGCTTGTCGTTCACGGTTCGAGATGTCGAAGCCGCGCATCGGGAACTGGCCGGGCGGGGAGTGCCCTTCACCGGCCCACCGGAGAGGCAGTTCTGGGGCGGCACCCTCGCGACACTGCAGGATCCGTCGGGCAATGAACTTCAAATCGTTCAGCACCCCGCCGGGGCCTGAACCTCGACGGGTTTCGCCGCGGCAAGCCGGTTCAAGCCCCCGTCTCCCACGCGATGCAACAGATCCATGCCCGGGCGCCGCGCGTGCTGGACAATGCCGGCCTCAGCCCATGCACCACACCCTCTTCGACACCCCGGGTGTCAACCATCTGCTCCGCGGCCTCTCCCGTCTGGTCCTGCGTCTGCAGGGCTGGACGGTCGAGGGCGCTCTTCCCAAGGAAGCGAGCAAGTGCGTCCTCATCGCGGCGCCGCACACCAGCAACTGGGATCTGCCGTACACGCTCATGGTGGCGTTCTGCCTGCGCCTGCGCATCTACTGGCTGGGCAAGGCGAGCCTGTTTCGCTGGCCCTTCGGGCCGGTGATGCGCTGGCTGGGCGGCGTGCCGGTCGATCGCAGCAAGAGCAACAACCTCGTCGCCTCGGCCGCGGCGTCGATCGTCGCGGCACAGGGCCCTCTGCAACTCGTCGTGCCACCCGAAGGCACACGAGGCAAGACCCGTCACTGGAAGACCGGCTTCTACTTCATCGCGCTCGAAGCGAAGGTCCCGATCGTCCTGGCCTACATGGACTACGCGCGCAAGGTCAGCGGCTTGGGGCCGGTGTTCGAGCCGACGGGCGACGTCGAGAAGGACATGCAGGAGATCAAGCGTTTCTACGCCGGGGTCCGGGGCCGCAATCAGGACCAGTTCGCGCCGGACTGACGCCATGGCCGCCAACAGGCCCGCAGGCCTCCCCGATTTCGGCTTGTTTCGCGGTGACGCGCCTCGGGCCGCCTCCTCGTCAGGTTCCCGGGTTCACACGCCAGCTCACGCGATGCGTCTGTCGCTGTCTCTTGCCGCCGCCGCGCTTCTGGCCTCCTGCGCTTGGGGGCCGGTGCTGGAGCCTTACGCGGTCGGCGCCGCCGAGCGCATGCCCGTCGCCGAGGCTGCCACCGTGTGGGGCGTCCGCCAGGGCGCCAGGCTGCACTTCACCCACGTCGACGGCGCCTCGCTGCCGTCCCGTGGCGGCGGCGGGTACCCGGTCTCGCTGGTGCTGGCGCCGGGCCAGCACACGCTTCGCGCCTACTTCGTCACGCCGGACCACCGGTCCACCGAGCAGTCGCTCACGGCCGTCGTGGAGGCGGGGCACACCTATGTGGTCGAGTACCTCCTCATACCCGGAACCCCTGCAGTTCTCCTGAAGCTCGTCGACCAGGGCAAGAACCAGCAGTGCAGCTACAGACGCACGGACGAACTGCGTGGCACCGCGGTGTTGCACTGCACGGCCCGCGCGGCCTCCTGAGCCCAGCCTGCATGGAGGTCCGGCCGGGTCATCACGCCATCGCTCCGGCAAGGCGTCTTCCGGTCGGGGCCGGTTTCCGTCGGATCTCGGTGTAGCCGCCTCTCGAGCAGGCGGTGACCTCCTCCGTGGCGCTCAAGCTGATGCTGGCACTGGCGATCGTGCCGGCCGTCTGCCTGCTGATGGAACTGGTGAAAAGACGCTGGCCTGACGCCGGTCCGGCGCGCCGATGGCTCGAACGGCAGGGCTGCCTGCGGATCGCGACCTGCGCGGTCCTGGTGGTCCTGGTGGTGGGGGGCCTCGGCTTGACGGTCGCCTATTCGTGAACTGTCCGGCTGCGGTCAACCCGGCCGGCCTCGGCCAGGACGTAGCATCACCGACGATCGGTCGGCCCCGCGTCGGGCCGGATGTGCAACGGCGCCGCCGCGGCGCTCTCCAGGAGACAGACCTTGAGACGACGTGCCCCCTTGTCGCGAGATCAGCGCATCGTCTGGTACGTGGCCTCGCTGGTGTTCGGCCTGTGCGTGGCCTGGGTCGCGGCCCAGTCGGGCGCTTTCGCCGATGGGGAGCCGACGCTGGTCCCGGCGGCGATCTTCGCGGCGTCGTGGCTGGCGGGGGTGCTGGCCATTCGGATCTTCGTCATGTCGCTCGGCGAACCCCCGACGCTGCGCGATCTCGTGCGTCTGCCCGCCTGGCTGCGCCGCAGGTAGGCAGCCGGTGCGCGGCTCCGTCCGCAGCCACCGGCCCGCGCCGCCGTCAGCCCGACGTCCGCCTCGCTTTGTCCACCCGCCCCGCACCATGCCCGCCACCGAGCTCGACATCCCGCGCATCTTCAACGTCATGGAGAGCGCGCACCTCATCCACAACCCGTTCACGCCCGACAAGTTCGCCACCCTCGGCGCCGCGCTGCGCCTGGCGCCCGGCATGCGGGTGCTCGACCTCGGCTGCGGCTCGGGCGAGATGCTGTGCACCTGGGCGCGCGACCACGGCATCGGCGGCATCGGCGTCGACATGAGCCGGCTGTTCAGTGCCCAGGCCGTGCACCGCGCCGCGGAGCTGGGGGTCGCCGAGCGCGTGCGCTTCGTGCATGCCGACGCCGCCGGCTACGTCGCCGACGAGCCGGTCGACGTCGCCGCCTGTGTCGGCGCGACCTGGATCGCCGGCGGTGTTGCCGGCACCGTCGAGCTGCTGCTGCGCAGCCTGCGCCCGGGCGGCATCGTGCTCGTCGGCGAGCCGTACTGGCGACGGCTGCCGCCGAACGAGGACGTGGCCCGGGGCTGTCTGGCGCACGCGATCTCCGACTACCTGCCGCTGCCCGAGCTGCTGGCGTCCTTCGGCCGGCAGGGCTGCGACGTCGTCGAGATGGTGCTCGCCGACCAGGACGGCTGGGACCGCTACGAAGCCGCCAAGTGGCTCACGATGCGCCGCTGGCTCGAGGCCAACCCCGGCGACGAACTGGCGCCCGAGGTGCGCGCACGGCTGTCCACCGAGCCGGTGCGCCACGCCACCTACACCCGCGAGTACATGGGCTGGGGCGTGTTCGCGCTGATGCCGCGGCAGGGTGCGGTGCCGGCCTGAGCCGGGACGCCGGTCGACTATCCTGCTGCCGTCCGTCTGCCGATGCGTCTGCCGATGCCCGCCATGTTCCCGAGATCCCTTGCCGCGCTCGCGCTGTCCTCGTTCGTCGCCGGCTGCGCCGGCGCGGCCGGGCTGCAGCCCTTCGAGTTTTCGCCCGAGGCCGAGCCGGCGGCGTCTGCCGCCGCCCGGCCCGTGTGCGCCCTGGCCGGGCTGCAGCTGCCGGAGAACGTCGCCGTCTTCGCAGCCGGGGCCTACAGCGGCCGCAAGCTGGCGTTCCAGATCGACCAGAGCGGCCACGAGGGCACGCAGATCGACGTCGCGGTCAACAGCCCCGCGCGGCCGGTGGTGCTGATGCTGGGGGCCTACGAGCCGACGATCTGGAACATCGGCTGGTCGCCCGGCACCCGCATCCTCGCGGTGCTCGTCAGCGGCTACCACCGCCAGGCGGTCGCCGGGCTGCAGGCGCAGGTGCCGCAGCTCAACAGCTCCTACGACAACCGCGGCCCCTGCGGCTACTTCTACATCGGCTCCGACAACCTGGCGGCGCTGAACCCGATGGCGCGGCGCGTGTTCGGCCGGCCGGTCGAGATGGTGTTCCCGGCGGAGAACGGGCGTGTGGTGGTCGGCGACGCGCTGCGTGCCGGCACGCGCCTGCTCACCTCGCCGGAGGTGGCGCCGGCCTCGTTCCGCGACCCCGGCGCGCCGCTGGCCGGCCCGGCGGGCCTGGAGGACGCGGTTCGCCGCGGCGTGCTGCGCCGGGCCACCGCCGCGGACGCCGACGCCTGGGCCGACGCGGTGATGCGCAGCAGCCCGCCGCGCGACCTTCCGCCGGTGGCCGGCCAGGGCGTGCCGCGGCCGCCGCGGCCGTCGCTGCACAACGCCTACGTCGTGCTCAAGCCGTTCACGCTGCCCGCCGGGCTGTTCGGCGCCCACGCCGCCACCTTGCTGGTGCCCGTCGGCGTGCCGCGCCCGGAGGGCAACGCCGGCCACTCGACGATCTACGACTTCAACACGCTCCAGTGCCGGGGCACGGCCTGCAGCGGGCGCTGAACGGCCGCGACGTCACCTCGACTCCGGATGCGCCGGCGGCGCCGTATGACCGCCGCGTGACCCCCGCGTGATAGAACGCCTGCACCCGCCCGGCGTGCCCGCCTCTGTCGCCAGTGCCCGCCGACTCCGCGCCATCGCGCTGTCCCCGCCTTGCCGTCGACGCCGCCATGCCCGGACTCCTCGTTCTCGCCGGTTCCGCCCTCGGGGTGGCCTTCGTGCTGGCGCTCGGCGCCGGGCTGCCGGACGTGGTGGCCTCGCACTTCGACGCCTCGGGCCGGCCCGACGGCCACCTGCCGCGGCCGGTATTCGTCACGCTGATGGCCACGCTGGTCGGCGGCGTGCCGCTGCTGACCTGGTGGATGCAGCTGCGCGGCCTGGGGGCGGCCCGGGTGGCGCTGCCGAGTCCCGACGTCATGCCGGCGCAGGCCGCGCGCGCCGCGACGCGGCGCTGGCTGCAGCAGCACGCCGCGGTGTTCAGCCTCGTGACGACGGCCTTCCTGGCCGGCCTGTACGGCCTGGTCGTCCAGGCCAACCACGACCCCGAGCGCACGCTGGCGGGCAGCGCGCTGTGGTCGGCGCTGGCCGCCTACATGGTCTTTCTCGGGCTGTGGACGCTGCGCCTGCACCGGCGCTTCAGCCGCCGCTGAGCGGCAGCGCCGGCCGCGCGGCTCAGCCTTCGGGCAGCGTCGGCTGCGGCAGCGTCTCGAAACCCGGCCGCGCGAACAGATAACCCTGGAACAGGCGCACGCCGCGGGCGCGCAGCCAGCGGTAGTCGGCGGCCGACTCGACGCCTTCGGCGACGACGTCGATGCCCAGCAGCTCGCAGGTCAGCAGCAGGCCGCGCAGGATGGCCTGGCGCGGGCCGTGGGCGTCGACGCCGTGGATCAGGTGGCGGTCGACCTTGATCATGTCGGGCTGGAAGTCGGCCAGCAGGTTGAGCCCCGACTGGCCGGCGCCGAAGTCGTCGATGGCCAGCAGCAGGCCGTCGCTCTTGTGGCGGTTGACCAGCGCGGCGAACGCGGCGCGGTCGGCGATGGCGTCGCTCTCGGTGATCTCGAAGACCAGGCGCTCGGGCGGCAGGCCGGCGTCGCGTGCGGCGCGCAGCGTGGCGTCGATCGCGTCGCCGTCGGCCAGCAGGCCGTGCGGCAGCAGGTTGAGGTTCAGCAGGCAGGGCAGGCCGAGCTGCGCGGCCAGTGCCAGCGCATGGGCGCGGCTGAGGCGGTCGAACGCGGCGAGCTGCGCTTCGGGCACCCGTCCCAGCACCTCGGCCGCCGGCTCGCCGCCCGGGCCGCGCACCAGCGCCTCGTACGACACGACGCGGCGCTCGACCGCGTCGATGATGGGCTGGAACGCGTAGCTGAACGGTGGCGTCGCCATCGCCTCGGGCACGGCGCTCAGGCGGCCAGCGGGGCGAAGTCCGACAGGCGCTGGCGCCAGCGCCCGGCGCCGAACGCCTCCAGCAGCTTGCGCGCGCGGCCGACGTCCAGCCGCGCGAGGCAGCCGCCGTGGCCGAAGAAGTCGTTGAAGCCGGGCAGTGCCGACAGGTCGTCGCAGACGCCGGGGAAGCCCATCGACCAGTCGGCGAACCGGCGGCGCGCGATCGGCTCCTCGATGATGCGTGTGACCTGCTCGTGGCGCGGGTCGGCGGCGATGCGCGCGAACAGCGCGCTCACCGCCTCGGCCGGGCCCTCGATGACCTGGAAGAAGCTGCCGTCGGCGTAGAGCAGCATGCCGGTGATGCCGGCCTGCTCGTTGTGGGCGCGAGAGTTCTCGAGCAGGCCGCGCAAGGCCGCGCCGTCGAAAGGTTGGCAGGCGGCGCTGGCGTAGATGCAGTGCGTCAAATGGGTCATCGGCTCGTCTCCGGTCGGCGCGGAGGGCCGCGCCTGCGGCGCCCGGACGCTGGCGGCCCCGTTGCGGGCCGCCGCGGCCGACAGCTCGACGCCGTCCCCGCTCGCCACTCGATGCGAACAGGTTGCGGCCATTGTTCCCGCGGTCTTGCCTTCTGTCATGCGGTGAAGCACCGGATTTCGGGTCCACTTCGTTTGCCTTGACATTGCACAAGCCGGGGCGTGGGCCGGCGCCGCCGGGCCGGATGCGCGCCGCGACGAGGCCTGTCGCGGCTTCAGCCGCCCTTGATCAGGCCTTCGGCGCGCATCGCCTGCTGCACCGCCGGGCGCGCGCCGACACGCTCGATGAAGCGCGCCAGATGGGTGAAGCGCGACAGGTCGACGCCGACCAGGCGCGCCCAGCCGCTGACGACGAAGAGGTAGGCGTCGGCGACGCTGAAGTCCTCGCCGAGCAGGTGGGGCTTGTCCGCCAGCGCCGCGTCGACGTGGGCGAAACGGTCGCCGAGCTTGCTGCGGAACAGCGCCTTGGCTTCTTCGGGCATGCCCGGCGTGAACAGCGGCGAGAAGCCCTTGTGCAGTTCGGTCGAGATGAAGTTCAGCCACTCGACGAGGCGGTAGCGCGCCATCGTGCCGGCCGGCGGCGCGAGCTTCTTCTCGGGCACCTGGTCGGCGATCCACTGCACGATGGCCGGGCCTTCGCTGAGGCGCTCGCCGCTGTCGAGCTCGAGCAGCGGCACGTAGCCCTTGGGGTTGATCGTGTAGAAGTCGGTGCCGTCGGCCAGGCGGTGGGTCTTGGTGCTGGCCATCACCGCCTGGAAGGGCAGGCCGGACTCGAGCAGCACGATGTGCGGCGACAGCGAACACGCGCCGGGGCTGTAGTAGAGCTTCATGGGGTCTCCGTCTGAAGGGGATGCCGATGCTGCCGCGGCGCGCGGCGGCATCGTGACGGCGCGATTGAATGCCGGATTCGAAAACGCTGCACGCGCCGGGTCCGTGTCAGGCCAGGACGGCGGCCGGCGGCCGGCGCAGCGAGTCGGGCAGGCGCTCGCCGCGGCCGATGCGCACCACCAGGTCCGGCCGCAGCGTGCCCAGCCCGAAGGCCGCGGCGAAGGGCGCGCGCAGCGCGGCCACCTCCACCGGAGGGTTCAGCAGCGAGAGTTGCAGCCCGGCGGCGGTGGCCTCCAGTGCCAGGCGCTGGAACGCGCGGCCGACGCCGACCCAGCCCGCCGGCCCCGCCGCGGCGTCGGAGGCGAGGATCAGCACGCCGGCGCTGCTGCGCAGCTGTTCGGCGGCGAGGTCGGTCTCGGCTCTGGCACCGAGGAAACGGCGCACCAGCCGCCGCGCCAGCCAGGGCGGCAGGCTGGGGCGGCCGCTGCAGCCGACGAACAGCCCGTCGCCGCTGGCCGCGGCTTCGTCGGCGTCGAACCGCAGCCACTGCACCAGCTCGTCGACGAAGGCGGCGTCGGAGAACTGCGCGCGGTGGCCGGCGGCCACGGCGTCGAGCAGGCGTTCGAGGCCCGCGGTGTCGCTGACCAGGTGCGTGTTCACGCCGTTGCCGGCCGCGGCGTCCTCCAGCTGGCGCCAGGTGGCGGCGGGCAGCGGATGGCCGTCGAACGGGCCGCGGGTGGTCTGGCGCTGCGGGATGGCGGCATAACGCGTGGCGAGCTGCGGCCGTGTCGGCGCCAGCGCCACCTCGATCCGCCCGTCGCGGCCGACCTGCGGCTCGGCCTGCAGCCCGTGCGCGAGCGCGGCCAGCACCAGGTTCTCGGTGGCGCAGCCCAGCGAGACGAAGAGGTGGTGGTCGTCGGGGTCGACGGCGGGGCAGCGCCGCGTGAAGTCGGGCTCGATGCGGATCGAGTCGCGGCCGAGCACGAAGCGCCAGCACTGCGTGTTGTGGCTGGAAGGGGCCAGCGTCGCCGCGTGCACCAGCGCGCGCAGGCGCTCGTGGCCGTCGACGCTGCCGGGCAGTGCCAGGCGGCGCTGCAGCAGCGCCGTGGCCTGCTGCACGTCGCCGTCGTCGCAGCCGGCGAGCGGGGCGCCGCCGGCCAGCAGCGCGCCGTAGGTCATCACGCGTCGACGAGTCGGCATCGCACCCTCCCGCAGCGGTTTCGTCGGTGACCTTAGGCCGCGCCCCCGGCCGGGCGCTTGAGCCGCGTCAGCGCCCGCGTGTCGCCCCGTCTTGCCGCTGCCGTTGGCCGGTGCCAGCATCGGCGCTCCACCACAGGAGCAGACGATGGCCAAGCCGATGTTCGACGCCGAAGCGCTGATCGCGATGTTCGAGACCGCCACCGCCCAGCAGGGCGAACAGCTGCGCCAGGCGGTGACGCAGACCGCGTTGACCGCGCTGCAGGGCCGCGAGCTGACGCTGAAGAATCTGCGTGCGACGGTCAAGGCCGTCGGCGACGCCGCCAGCCTCGGCGTGGCGCGCAACACGGGGGCCGGCGTCGACCCGACGGCGCTGCTCGACAGCGCCGTCGCCGGGCTCGACGCCGCGGTGCTGAAGGCCGTGGAAGCCAACCGCGTCGCGCTGCAGCGCCTGGTGCAGCAGGGCGCCGACCTGCGCGAGAAGCATCTGCAGAAGGCGCTGGACGACCTCGACAAGATGGAGGACACGCTGTTCGCGGCGTTGAAGAAGAGCGCCGCCGGCAGCGGCGGCGGTGTCGCCGCGGCCTGGGGGCCGGTGCTCGAACGGCTGCAGGCCGGCGGCACGCTGTCGGGCGTGCAGGCCTCGCTGACCGCCGAGCAGATCGCCGAGCAGATGCAGGCCGCGATGCGCACGACGCGCCACGCCTCGGTGCGCGCCGCGCAGGCGCTGGCCGACAGCTACACGGCGATGGTCAGCGGCGTGCTGATCGGCCTGGCCGAGGCGCTGCAGGCGGCGCCGGCCACCCCGCCGGCGGCCGAGGCGCCGGCACGCAAGACCGCGGCGCGCAAGCGCACGGCCTGAGCGGCCGCCGGGGCGCCGTGGGCACCCCGGCGCAGGCGATGCGCTATCGTCCCGCGATGGCTGAGACCACCTTCTTCTGGCACGACTACGAGACCTTCGGCCGCGTGCCGCGGCGCGACCGGCCGGCGCAGTTCGCCGGCATCCGCACCGACGCCGAACTCAACGAGATCGGCGCGCCGGCGATGTGGTTCTGCCAGCCGCCGACCGACACGCTGCCCGACCCCGAGAGCTGCCTGCTGACCGGCATCCTGCCGCAGCAGGCGCTGGCCGAAGGTGTCGCCGAGCGCGAGTTCGCCGCGCGCATCGAGGCCGCGCTGGCCGCGCCCGGCACGATCGGCGTCGGCTACAACAGCATCCGCTTCGACGACGAGGTCACGCGCTTCCTCTTCTGGCGCAACCTGATCGACCCCTACGCGCGCGAATGGCAGAACGGCTGCGGCCGCTGGGACCTGCTGGACGTCGTGCGCTGCTGCTGGGCGCTGCGCCCCGAGGGCATCGAGTGGCCCAAGCACGAGGACGGCCGGCCCTCGTTCAAGCTCGAGCACCTGACGGCGGCCAACGGCCTGGCGCACGAGGCGGCGCACGATGCGCTGTCCGACGTGCGCGCGACGATCGCGCTGGCGCGGCTGATCCGCCAGCGCCAGCCGCGGCTCTGGGACTTCTGCCTGAAGCTGCGCCACAAGGACGCGGTGCGCACCGAGATCGGCGTCGGCCGGCCCTTCCTGCACCTGTCGGGCATGTACGGCGTCGAGAACGGCTGCATGGCCGTCGTCTGGCCGCTGGCGCCGCACCCGACGAACCGCAACGAGCTGATCGTCTGGGACCTGGCGCAGGACCCGGCCGAACTGGCGTCGCTGGACGCCGAGACGGTGCGCCGGCGGATGTACACCAAGACCGAGGAACTGGCCGCCGCCGGCGAGACCCGGCTGCCGATCAAGACCGTCCACCTGAACAAGTCGCCGGTCGTCATCGGCAACCTGAAGACGCTGGGCCCGGCGCGCGAGCGCTGGGGCCTGGACCTGGAGCGCGCGCTGGTGCATGCCGAGCGCGCCGCTGCGCTGGGCCGCACGCTGGAGCCGCTGTGGGCCCAGGTCTTCGTGAAACCGGCGGCTGGCGGGCCGGTGGACGTCGACGAAGACCTGTACGGCGGCTTCCTCGGCGACGAGGACCGGCGCCAGCTGCAGCGCCTGCGCGGGCTGGACGGCGCGGCGCTGGCCTCGCGCCGCCCGGCTTTCGACGACCCGCGGCTGGACGAGCTGCTGTTCCGCTACCGCGCGCGAAACTTCGCCGACACGCTGGACGCCGACGAGCGCGAGCGCTGGGCGGCGCACCGCCACGCGCGCCTGATAGCCGGCGCCGGCGGCGTGCTGACGCTGCAGGCCTATGCCGAGCGCATCGACGAGCTGGCCGAGGCCGCCGCCGAGCGCGACGACGAGCGCGCGCAGTCGATCCTGGAGGCGCTGTACGACTGGGCGGAGCAGGTGGCGCCGGACTGAGGCTGCGACGGCGAGGATCGGCGAAGTCCGGAAGTCTGGGGTCAGAAGTCTGGGGTCAGGTCTCACAAGACCTGACCCCTCCCGCCTGACCCCTCCCGCCCAAGACCTGACCCCGCCGTCAGCCGCGGAAGCCTGGGGTCAGGTCTCACAAGACCTGACCCCGCCACCCGCCGCCGTTTCACCCCGAAACATCGTGCCGCGGCAGGCCCGGCGGCACAATCGGTGGCATGGAAGACGTGCCCACCCTGCAGACCCAACAGGTCTCGAAGATCCACCTCATCGGCGGCGAGAAGGGCGGCGTCGGCAAGTCGATGGTCTCGCGGCTGCTGGCGCAGTACTTCATCGACCACGAACTGCCGTTCGTCGGCTTCGACACCGACCGCTCGCACGGCGCGCTGCTGCGCTTCTATGCCGAGTTCGCCTCGCCGGCGCTGATCGACCGCTACGAGGCGCTGGACCGCATCGTCGAGACCGCCGTCGAGCAGCCCGGCCGGCGTGTGCTGGTCGATCTGGCGGCGCAGACCCAGGAGCCGCTGGTGCGCTGGATGGACGAATCCGGCGTGCTCGACATGGCCGACCTGTCGGGCATCGCGCTCCACGCCTGGCACGTGATGGACAGCGGCCGCGACTCGGTCGACCTGCTGGCGCGGCTGCTGGAGCGTTTCGGCCAGCGTGTGCAGTACGTGATCGTGAAGAACGAGCTGCGCGGCGACGACTTCGGCCAGCTCGAACGTTCAGGTCAGCTCGAACGTGCGCTGGGCCTGGGCGCCAAGGTGATCTCGCTGCGCCGGCTGCACGACGCCGTGGTGCAGAAGATCGACGCCCGCAACGCCAGCTTCTGGGCGGCGAAGAACGTCTCGACGATCGACGGCCCGGGCCTGGGCATGATGGAGCGCCAGCGCCTGAAGCTCTGGATGGCGCACGCCTACGGGCAGCTCGACAGCGTCGAGCCCTGAGCCCTGACCCCGGCGCTCAGCGCGCCGCCGCCGAGCCCGGCACGGAGGCCGCGGCCGCGGCCGGCGGCGCTGCCGACGCGGCGGCCGATGCCGCCGGTGCCGCCGGTTCGGCTTCGGCGGCGTCGAGCAGGCGCTCCACCGGCGCGTGTTCGGCCCATTCGGCATAACGCCAGTCCTGTGCGCCGTGCACCACGCCTTCGGGCGGCTCGGGCGTCGCCACCGGCACGCCGCGCAGCATGACCTGCATCGCGTCGATCCACATCGGCAGCGCCAGGCCGCCGCCGGACTCGCCGCTGCCCAGGCTGCGCGGTTCGTCGTAGCCCATCCAGGCGACCGCGACGACACCCGGCTGGAAGCCGGCGAACCAGGCGTCGACGGCGTCGTTCGTCGTGCCGGTCTTGCCGTAGAGGTCCGGGCGCTTGAGACTGGCCTGGGCACGTGCCGCAGTGCCCGCGCGCGTCACGTCGCTCAGCAGGCTGTTGACGAGGAACACGTTGCGGGCCGGCACGGCGCGCGAGTCCTCGTCCAGCGCGGGCGGCGGTGGCGCCTGCCAGATCGTCTTGCCGTCGGCGTCGGTGATGCGTTCGATGACGGTGGGGGTGACGCGCCAGCCGCCGTTGGCGAACACCGCGTAGGCCGACGCGAGCTGCATCGGCGTCGTGCTGCCGGCGCCCAGCGCCAGCGTCAGGTTGTCGGGCTGGCGCTTGGGGTCGAAGCCGAAGCGGGCGGTCCACTGCAGCGCCTCGGCGATGCCCAGCTGGCGCACGACGCGGATGCTGACCATGTTCTTGGACCGCGTCAGCGCCTCGCGCAGCGTGATCGGGCCGTCGTAGCGGCCGTCGGAGTTCTTCGGGTCCCAGCCGCCGGGGTTGCCGTTGGCGTCGCTGCCCGACCAGGGCGCGTCGTCGACGACGGTGTCGGGCATCAGCCCGGCCTCGAAGGCCGCCGAGTACAGGAAGGGCTTGAACGACGAACCCGGCTGGCGCCAGGCCTGCGTCACGTGGTTGAACTGCTGGGTGCCGAAGTCGAAGCCGCCGACCAGCGCGCGCACGCGGCCGGTCTTCGGGTCGAGCGCGACGAAAGCGCCTTCGGCGCGCGGCCACTGGGCGATGCTCCAGTCGGTGCGTTCGCCGCGCGTGCGCCCGGCCAGCCGGATCACCGAGCCCCGCGTGATCGCCAGCGCCTCCTTGGCCTTGGGCTGCAGCCCCGGGGCCGCGGCGCGCAGGCCGGCGCCGGTGACGCGCACCGTCTCGCCGCTGGCCAGCACCGCGACCACTTCCTTCGGGCTGGCTTCGGTGACGACGGCCACGCGCAGGTCCTCGTCGTCGTTGTGGTCACGCAGCGCCTGGGCGGCGGCACGTTCGAGGTCGCCGCCGGAGGGCAGGTCCTCGTGGCCTTCGGGGCCGCGCCAGGGCTGGCGCGTCTCGTGGGCCAGCACCGCGCGGCGCAGCGCCTTGTACGCCGCCTCCTGGTCGGCGGCGTGCAGCGAGGTGTAGACGCGGATGCCCTGGGTGTAGGCCTTGTCGCCGATGCGCTCGACGACCGCCTGGCGCGCCATCTCGGCGACGTGCGCGGCGTGCACCTCGACCTCGCCGGGCTTGCGCACCGCCAGCGGTTCGTCCAGCGCCTGGCGGTAGGCCTTCTCGTCGATGACGCCGGTGTCCAGCATGCGCTGCAGCACGATGGCCTGGCGGCGCTTGGCGCGTTCGAGGTTGGTGATCGGGTTGGCGTAACCCGGGTTCTGCGGCAGGCCGGCGAGCATCGCCGCCTCGGCGACGTCGAGCTGGTCGAGCGTCTTGCCGAAGTAGACCTGGGCCGCGGCGCCGAAGCCGTAGGCGCGCTGGCCGAGGTAGATCTGGTTCAGGTAGAGCTCGAGGATCTGGTCCTTGGACAGGCGCCGCTCGATCTCCAGTGCCAGCAGCGCCTCCTTGATCTTGCGTTCGGGCGTGCGCCGGGTCGACAGGAAGAAGGTGCGCGCGACCTGCTGCGTGATCGTGCTCGCGCCCTGCGGCATGCCGCCGCTGAGGTTGGCCCACAGCGCACGCAGCAGCGCGCGGCCGCTGATGCCGCCGTGTTCGCGGAAGCGCCAGTCCTCGACGGCCAGCACCGCGTCCTGCATCAGCTTCGGTGCCTTCTCGATCGGCACGAAGACGCGGCGCTCGGTGCCGAACTGCGCGATCTCGACGCCGTCGGCGGTGAACACCTGCAGGTGCTGGCGCGGGCGGTAGTCCAGCACCTCATCCAGCGACGGCAGCCGCGTCGAGTACCAGACGACGGCGATGACGAACACCAGGACCAGCGCGCCGACGACGGCGCCCGCGCCGAGCGCGATCTTCTTCACCAGCGGCGACATCAAGGCCTCGGAACGGAGACGCGGGCGGGCAGGGCGGGGCCGGTGGCGGCAGGCGGACGGATCACGGCACGGGGAGCGCCGCGGCGGCAGGCCGCGCGACGGCGCGTTGGGGCGAAAGGCGCGAGGGTAGCAAACCGCACGATGCCGTGGGGTCAGGTCTTGCCTTTTGCATCCCGGCCCGCGGCACGGGCACCTCGAACGGCCGCGATGCAAAAGGCAAGACCTGACCCCGAGAAAACGAAAAAAAGCCCGCCGGTTGCGGCGGGCTTCGGGTTTGGCGTGGTACGGCGCTCAGACCGTGACCGTCTTCGCGGTCTCCGCGTATTCGGCGATCTGGTCGAAGTTCATGTAGCGGTACACGCTCGCGGCGTCCTGGTTGATGATGCCCATCGCCTCGTGGTACTCGGCCAGCGTCGGGATGCGGCCCAGGCGCGAGCACACCGCGGCCAGCTCGGCCGAGCCGAGGAAGACGTTGGTGTTCTTGCCCAGGCGGTTGGGGAAGTTGCGTGTCGAGGTCGACATCACCGTCGCGCCTTCCTTCACCTGCGCCTGGTTGCCCATGCACAGGCTGCAGCCGGGCATCTCGGTGCGCGCGCCGGCGGTGCCGAAGGTGGCGTAGTGGCCTTCCTTGACGAGCTCGTTCTGGTCCATCTTGGTCGGCGGCGCGACCCACAGCTTGACCGGGATGTCGCGCGCCCCGCCCAGCAGCTTGGCCGCGGCACGGAAGTGGCCGATGTTGGTCATGCACGAGCCGATGAAGGCTTCGTCGATCTTCGTGCCGGAGACCTCGGACATGAACTTGGCGTCGTCCGGGTCGTTCGGGCAGCAGACGATCGGCTCCTTGATGTCGGCGAGGTCGATCTCGATGACCGCGGCGTACTCGGCGTCGGCGTCGGCCTCCAGCAGCTGCGGATTCGCCAGCCAGGCCTCGACGGCCTGGATGCGGCGCTCCAGCGTGCGCTTGTCCTGGTAGCCGTCGGCGATCATGTTCTTCATCAGCACGACGTTGCTCTTCAGGTACTCGATGACCGGTGCCTGGTCGAGCTTGATCGTGCAGCCGGCGGCGGAACGTTCGGCCGAGGCGTCGGAGAGCTCGAACGCCTGTTCGACCTTCAGGTCCGGCAGACCCTCGATCTCCAGCACGCGGCCGCTGAAGATGTTCTTCTTGCCCTTCTTCTCGACGGTCAGCAGGCCGGCCTTGATGGCGTACAGCGGGATCGCGTGCACCAGGTCGCGCAGCGTGACGCCGGGCTGCATCTGGCCCTTGAAGCGCACCAGCACCGACTCCGGCATGTCCAGCGGCATCACGCCGGTGGCGGCGCCGAAGGCGACCAGGCCCGAGCCCGCCGGGAACGAGATGCCGATCGGGAAACGCGTGTGGCTGTCGCCGCCGGTGCCGACGGTGTCGGGCAGCAGCAGGCGGTTCAGCCAGCTGTGGATGACGCCGTCACCCGGGCGCAGCGCGACGCCGCCGCGGCTGGAGATGAACTGCGGCAGCTCGCGGTGCATCTTCACGTCCACCGCCTTCGGGTAGGCGGCGGTGTGGCAGAAGCTCTGCATCACGAGGTCGGCGCTGAAGCCCAGGCAGGCCAGGTCCTTCAGCTCGTCGCGCGTCATCGGGCCGGTGGTGTCCTGGCTGCCGACGGTGGTCATGCGCGGTTCGCAGTAGGTGCCCGGGCGGATGCCCTGGCCTTCGGGCAGGCCGCAGGCGCGGCCGACCATCTTCTGCGCCAGCGTGAAGCCGCGGCCGCTGTCCTGCGGCGCGACCGGCAGGCGGAAGGTGGTCGACGCAGGCAAGCCGAGGAACTCGCGCGCCTTGGCGGTCAGCGAGCGGCCGATGATCAGGTTGATGCGGCCGCCGGCACGCACCTCGTCGAGCAGGACCTCGCTCTTGAGCTGGAACTCGGCGACGGTCTCGCCGTTCTTCAGCAGCTTGCCGTCGTAGGGCAGGACCTCGATGACGTCGCCCATCTCGAGCTTCGAGACGTCGACCTCGATCGGCAGCGAACCCGAGTCTTCCTGGGTGTTGAAGAAGATCGGCGCGATCTTGCCGCCCAGCGTGACGCCGCCGAAACGTTTGTTCGGCACGAACGGGATGTCCTGGCCGGTGGCCCAGATGACGCTGTTGGTCGCGCTCTTGCGCGACGAGCCGGTGCCGACGACGTCGCCGACGTAGGCCACGAGGTGGCCCTTGGCCTTCAGCTCGTCGATGAACATCATCGGGCCGCGCTTGCCGTCTTCCTCGGGCTTGAAGGCCGCGTCGGGGCGCGTGTTCTTCAGCATCGCCAGGTAGTGCAGCGGGATGTCCGGGCGGCTCCAGGCGTCGGGCGCCGGCGACAGGTCGTCGGTGTTGGTCTCGCCGGGCACCTTGAAGACGCTGACGGTGATCGACTTCGGCACCTCGGGGCGCGAGGTGAACCACTCGGCGTCGGCCCAGGACTGGATGACTTCCTTGGCCCGGGCGTTGCCGGCGCGCGCCTTCTCGGCGACGTCGTGGAAGTAGTCGAACATCAGCAGGGTCTTCTTCAGGCCCGCGGCGGCGACATCGGCGACCTCGGCGTCGTCCAGCAGTTCGATCAGCGGATGCACGTTGTAGCCGCCGACCATCGTGCCCAGCAGCTCGGTGGCCTTGGCCTTGGAGACGAGGCCGACCTTCAGGTCGCCGTGCGCGACGGCGGCCAGGAACGAGGCCTTGACCTTGGCGGCGTCGTCGACGCCCGGCGGCACGCGGTGGGTCAGCAGATCCAGCAGGAAGGTTTCCTCGCCGGCGGGCGGGTTCTGGATCAGCTCGATCAGCGCGGCGGTCTGCGCGGCGTCCAGCGGCAGCGGCGGGATGCCGAGCGCGGCGCGTTCGGCGACATGTTGGCGGTAGGCGGTCAGCACGGGCGTTCTCCTGCGGCAGGGCGGGTTTCGGGGCGGGCCCCCGGCCTCGCCTCCTGTATTTTATGTCTTATATAAGACTTGAGGCGAGCATCGGGGGGATCGACGGCTTAGGCATCGGCGAAGAAGGCGCGGCGCACCTCGGCGGGCAACTGCGCGCCGTCGCGGGCGGAGGTCTGGTGGGCGCGCTCCAGCACCTGCCAGAAGTAGCGGTAGCTGGCGCGGTCGTGCAGCGTGTCGCGGTGGCGGATCGGCGCCCAGCCGGCGGCCTGGGCGGCGAAGACGATCTCGATCGCCTGGTCGACTTCGGCGGTGGTCGGCGCGAAGGCGTCGACGATCGGCCGGATCTGCGACGGGTGGATGCTCCACATGCGTGTGTAGCCCAGCCGTCGCGCGGCCTTCTCGGCGGCCGCGGCGATCGCCTTCTCGTCCTTGAACTCGGTGACGACACAGTGCGAGGGCACCTTGCCCCAGCCGTGGCAGGCGGCGGCGATGTCGAGCTTGGCGCGCAGGACCAGCGGGTGCTCGAACTGGCCCTCGACGCCCATCGCGCTCTGCGGGATCGCGCCGCGGTGCGCCGAGACGAAGTCCATCAGCCCGAAGGACAGCGACTCGACACGCGGGTGCGCGGCGAGCGCCTGCACCTCGCGCAGCGCGCCGTGGGTCTCGACCATCGCGTGCAGCGGGATCGTGCGCGCCAGGCCGTGGCGGCGGGCGGCCTCGTCGACGACGGCGGCGGCGCGCTCGAAGTCGGCCAGGCCGCGCGGCTTGGGGATCATCAGATAGGCCAGGCGCGCGCCGACGCGGCCGACGACGAGCTCGGCGACCTGCTCGAAACGCGGGTGGTCGACGGCCTGCAGCCGGATGCCGACGCGGCCGTAGCGGTTGTCCGGCCCGGCGACGAGTTCGGCCATCAGCGCCGCGTGCTCGAGTTCGCCGCCGACCGGCGCGCCGTCCTCGCCGTCGAGCGTGACGTCGAAGATCGGGCCGAGCTCGGCCTGCAGCGCCAGGCTCTTCCTCATGCGCGCCTCGACGCCGCTGTAGTGGTCGCAGACCGGCAGCGCCGGGGCGACGAGCTCGTCGGGGTCGAACAGCGCCTGGCGGGGGTGGACAAGCTCGGTCATCGCGTCTTCCGGTCGGGGAAACGAAAACGGCGCCCGTTGCCGGGCGCCGTCGATTGTTGGGGGCGCGGCGCGATCCGCGCAAGCGCCCGCCGCTGCCGTCAGAGCAGGTCCTGGACGGCGTCGCGCTCGCCGATGAGCTCGGCCAGCGTCTTGTCGATGCAGGCTTGCGAGAACTCGTCGATCGGCAGGCCTTCGACGATCTTGTACTCGCCGTTCTCGCAGGTCACCGGGAAGCCGAACATGACGTCCTTCGGGATGCCGTATTCGCCGTTGCTGGGCACGCCCATCGTGACCCATTCGCCGTTGGTGCCCAGGGCCCAGTCGCGCATGTGGTCGATGGCGGCGTTGGCGGCCGAGGCGGCCGAGGACACGCCTCGGGCGGCGATGATCGCCGCGCCGCGCTTGCCGACGGTCGGCAGGAACACGTCCTTGTTCCAGACCTGGTCGTTGATCGTGTCCTTGACCGAGGCGCCGTCGATGGTCGCGAAGCGGTAGTCGGCGTACATCGTCGGGCTGTGGTTGCCCCAGACGGCCAGCTTCTTGATCGCCGAGACCGGCTTGCCGGTCTTGGCGGCGATCTGGCTGGCGGCGCGGTTGTGGTCCAGGCGCAGCATGGCGGTGAAGTTGCCGGGCTTGAGGTCCGGCGCGCTCTTCATCGCGATGTAGGCGTTGGTGTTGGCCGGGTTGCCGACGACCAGCACCTTGACGTCACGCGAGGCGACGGCGTTCAGCGCCTTGCCCTGGGCGGTGAAGATCTGGGCGTTGGCGGCGAGCAGGTCGGCGCGCTCCATGCCGGGGCCGCGCGGACGGGCGCCGACGAGCAGCGCGTAGTCGGTGTCCTTGAAGGCGGTCATCGGGTCGGAATGGGCTTCCATGCCGGCCAGCAGCGGGAAGGCGCAGTCCTCGAGTTCCATCATCACGCCGCGCAGCGCTTCCTGGGCCTTCTCGATCGGCAGTTCGAGGAGCTGGAGGATGACGGGCTGGTCCTTGCCCAGCATCTCGCCCGAGGCGATACGGAACAGCAGGGCATAACCGATCTGGCCGGCGGCGCCGGTAACGGCCACGCGGACGGGCTTCTTGCTCATGGGGAGGCTCCTCAGGATGGGGTGTTGGTCGAGGCGCTGGACATTTTAGCGACGGCGCTGACACCACTCTTATGTCTTATGTAAGACAATCGAGCCATGCCCGACGCCGCTCCGGTCGCCGACCCCACCCCGTCCTTCAGCCCGTTGTACCAGCAGATCAAGGGTCTGCTCGTGCGCAGCCTCGAAACCGGTGAGTGGAAGCCCGGTGACGCCATCCCCAGCGAGATGGAGCTGGCGGCGCGCTTCAAGGTCAGCCAGGGCACGGTGCGCAAGGCGATCGACGAACTGGCCACCGAGAACCTGCTGATCCGCCGCCAGGGCAAGGGCACCTTCGTCGCCACCCATGCCGAGGAGCGTGTGCAGTACCGCTTCCTGCGCCTGCGCCCCGACGACGGCGGCGCCGGCGGCATGCAGCGCCGGCTGCTGGACTGCCGCCGCATGCGTGCGCCGCAGGACGTCGCTCGTGCGCTCGACCTGAAGGCGGGCGAGACCGCGGTGCAACTGCGCCGCCTGCTGCTGGCCGACGGCCGGCCGGTCGTGCTCGACGACATCTGGCTGCCCGGCACGCCGTTCAAGGGATTGAGCATCGAGCGCCTGCAAGGATGGCGCGGGCCGATGTACCGTCTGTTCGAAACCGAATTCGGGGTCCGGATGATCCGGGCCGAAGAGAAGATCCGCGCCGTCGGCGCGGCGCAGGAGGAGGCCGAAGCCTTGGCGATGCCCCTGGGTGCGCCGTTGCTGTCGGTCGAGCGTTTGTCCTTCACCTACGGAGACCGGCCCGTCGAACTGCGGCGCGGGCTTTACAACACGTCTTCCCATCACTACCGCAACGAGCTTTCCTGAACCGCCCAGTTCCGTGTAAGCCTGCCGCGCTGGAATTAGACTCTTTGCGTTGCCGCAAAGCAGCGACGCCGGCGCGAACAAACAGGACAACCCCCCATGGCAAGTACCCAACGCCCGGTCTATCGCAACATCCACATCTCGCAGATCGCCAGCTACCGGCTGCCGCTCGCCGGCTTCGTGTCGATCCTGCACCGCATCAGCGGCGCCCTGATGTTCGTGTTGCTGCCCTTCGTCATCTGGCTGTTCGACAACAGCCTGACCTCCGAAATCTCGTTCGACACCTTCACCTCGGCCTTCGTCGCCGGCGTCGGCTTCGTGCCCGCGTTCCTGGTGAAGCTCGTCGTGCTGGCGCTGATCTGGGCCTATCTGCACCACCTCATCGCCGGCATCCGCTACCTCTGGATGGACGTCTCGCACGCCTACTCCAAGCAGAGCGGCCGCTCCTCGGCCATCGTGACGCTCGCGCTGAGCCTGCCGCTCACCGCCTTGCTGGGCGCCAAGCTGTTCGGCCTGTACTGAGGTCTTTCCCATGTCCAAGAACTACGGTCCCGAGCGCCTCGTCGTCGGCGCTCACTACGGTGCGCGCGACTGGCTCGCGCAACGCATCACCGCGGCGCTGATCGCGCTGTTCACCTTCGTGCTGCTGGTGCAGCTGCTCGCGCCGGGCCCGCTCGGCTACGACCGCTGGGCCGGCATCTTCTCGGCGCAATGGATGAAGGTCCTGACCTTCGTCGTCATCGTGTCGCTCGCGTGGCATGCCTGGATCGGCATCCGCGACATCTGGATGGATTACGTCAGGCCCGCCGGCATCCGCCTGGCGCTGCAGGTGCTGTCCATCGTCTGGCTCGTCGGCTGCGCCGGCTGGGCCGTGCAAGTGCTCTGGAGACTCTGACGATGGCCCTCGCCCATCTTCCCAAGCGCAAGTTCGACGTCGTCATCGTCGGTGCCGGCGGTTCCGGCATGCGCGCCTCGCTGCAACTGGCCCGCGCCGGCCTCAACGTCGCCGTGCTGTCCAAGGTGTTCCCGACGCGTTCGCACACCGTCGCGGCCCAGGGCGGCATCGGCGCCAGCCTCGGCAACATGTCCGAGGACAACTGGCACTTCCACTTCTACGACACCGTCAAGGGCTCCGACTGGCTCGGCGACCAGGACGCGATCGAGTTCATGTGCCGCGAGGCGCCGAAGGTCGTCTACGAGCTCGAGCACTTCGGCATGCCGTTCGACCGCAACCCGGACGGCACGATCTACCAGCGTCCGTTCGGCGGCCACACCGCCAACTACGGCGAGAAGCCGGTGCAGCGCGCCTGCGCCGCGGCCGACCGCACCGGCCACGCGATGCTGCACACGCTGTACCAGCAGAACGTCAAGGCGCGCACCAACTTCTTCGTCGAGTGGATGGCGCTGGACCTGATCCGCGACGCCGACGGCGACGTGCTCGGCGTCACCGCGCTCGAGATGGAGACCGGTGAAGTCCACGTGCTGCAGGCCAAGTGCACGCTGTTCGCGACCGGCGGCGCCGGCCGCATCTACGCCGCCAGCACCAACGCCTTCATCAACACCGGTGACGGCCTGGGCATGGCCGCACGCGCCGGCGTGCCGCTGCAGGACATGGAGTTCTGGCAGTTCCACCCGACCGGCGTGCACAACGCCGGCGTGCTGCTGACCGAAGGCTGCCGCGGCGAAGGCGCGATCCTGCGCAACGCCAACGGCGAGCGCTTCATGGAGCGCTACGCGCCGACGCTGAAGGACCTCGCGCCGCGCGACTTCGTCTCGCGCTGCATGGACCAGGAGATCAAGGAAGGCCGGGGCTGCGGTCCGAACAAGGACTACATCAACCTCGACATGACCCACCTGGGCGGCGAGACGATCCTGAAGCGCCTGCCCTCGGTCTACGAGATCGGCCACAACTTCGCCAACGTCGACATCACGAAGGAGCCGATCCCCGTGGTGCCGACGATCCACTACCAGATGGGCGGCATCCCGACCAACATCCACGGTCAGGTCGTGGTGCCCAAGGACGGCACGCCCAACGCGGTGGTCAACGGCTTCTACGCGGTGGGCGAGTGCTCCTGCGTCAGCGTGCACGGCGCCAACCGCCTGGGCACGAACTCGCTGCTGGACCTGCTGGTCTTCGGCCGCGCGGCCGGCAACCACATCGTCGCCAGCGCGCTGGCCAGCCGCAACCACAAGGACCTGCCGGCTGACGCCGCCGACCGCTCGCTCGAGCGCCTGGCGCGCCTGGAGGCCTCGACCTCGGGCGAATACGCCCAGGACGTCGCCAACGACATCCGCAAGACGATGCAGCAGCACGCCGGCGTGTTCCGCACGCAGGCCGTGATGGACGAGGGCGTGACGAAGATCGCCGCCATCGCCGAGCGTGTGAAGGCCATCGGCCTGAAGGACAAGAGCAAGGTGTTCAACACCGCGCGCATCGAGGCGCTGGAGGTCGACAACCTGATCGAGGCCGCGCAGGCGACGATCGTCTCGGCCGCCGCCCGCCACGAGAGCCGCGGCGCGCACACCGTCAACGACTACGGCGACACCCCGCAACACCCGAACGGCCGCAACGACGAGGAGTGGCTCAAGCACACGCTGTGGTTCAGCGAAGGCAGCCGGCTGCAATACAAGCCGGTCAACCTCAAGCCGCTGAGCGTCGACAGCGTTCCGCCCAAGGTCCGTTCGTTCTAAGGCACAGGTTCCGACATGACGCTCCGTACGTTCCAGATCTACCGCTACGACCCGGACAAGGACGCCAAGCCCTACATGCAGACGCTGCAGGTCGAGCTCGACGGCAGCGAACGCATGCTGCTGGACGCGCTGATCAAGCTGAAGGCGGTCGACCCGTCGCTCAGCTTCCGCCGCAGCTGCCGCGAAGGCGTGTGCGGGTCCGACGCGATGAACATCAACGGCAAGAACGGCCTCGCGTGCCTGACCAACATGCGCACGCTGCCGGGCACCGTCGTGCTGCGCCCGCTGCCGGGCCTGCCCGTGATCCGCGACCTGATCGTGGACATGACGAACTTCTTCAAGCAGTACCACTCGATCAAGCCGTACCTGATCAACGACGAGCGCCCGCCCGAGACCGAGCGGCTGCAGTCGCCCGAGGAGCGCGACGAGCTCAACGGCCTGTACGAGTGCATCCTGTGCGCCAGCTGCTCGACGGCCTGCCCGAGCTTCTGGTGGAACCCGGACAAGTTCGTCGGCCCGGCCGGCCTGCTGCAGGCCTACCGCTTCATCGCCGACAGCCGCGACCAGGCGACCAGCGAGCGCCTCGACAACCTCGAGGACCCGTATCGCCTGTACCGCTGCCACACGATCATGAACTGCGTCGACGTCTGCCCGAAGGGGCTGAACCCGACGAAGGCGATCGCCAAGATCAAGGAAATGATGGTCCGCCGCGCCATCTGAGACAAGAAAAGCGACTACGGCTCATGGACGAACGTCTGGACCCCACCGATCTCGGCCGGCTGCGCTGGCGCTGCCGCCGAGGCCTGCTGGAGAACGACCTCTTCGTCGAACGTTTCTTCCGTGATCACGAGGCGACGATCACGAAGCGGCAGGCCCAGGGGCTGATGGCCCTGATGGACCTGCCGGACAACGATCTGCTCGACCTGCTGCTCGGCCGTCGTGAGCTGCAGGGCGAGCTGGATCGACCTGAAGTGCACGAGGTGCTGGCGCAACTGCGCCGTCCCACCGTCCCTGCTTCCGCCTGAGCTCAAGAAAGGCCTCGACATGACCCCCTCCGACGTGAAAGCCACCCTGTCGTTCTCGGACGGCAGCCCGAGCATCGACCTGCCCCTGTACAAGGGCAGCATCGGCCCGGATGTCATCGACATCCGCAAGCTCTACGGCCAGACCGGCAAGTTCACCTACGACCCGGGCTTTCTGAGCACCGCGTCGTGCCAGTCGACGATCACCTACATCGACGGTGACAAGGGGGCGCTGCTGTACCGCGGCTATCCGATCGAGCAGCTCGCCACGCAGTGCGACTTCCTCGACACCTGCTACCTGCTGCTCTACGGAGAGCTGCCGAACGAGCAGAAGCAGAAGGACTTCCACAAGCTCGTGTCCGAGCACACGATGGTGCACGAGCAGATGCAGTTCTTCCTGCGCGGCTTCCGTCGTGACGCGCACCCGATGGCGGTGCTGACGGGCCTCGTCGGCGCGCTGTCGGCCTTCTATCACGACAGCACCGACATCACGAACCCGAAGCACCGCGACATCGCGGCGATCCGCCTGATCGCCAAGATGCCGACGCTGGTCGCGATGGCCTACAAGTACGGCGAGGGCCAGCCCTACGTCTACCCGCGCAACAAGCTCTCGTACGCCGGGAACTTCATGCGCATGATGTTCGCGACGCCGTGCGAGGACTACGAGCCCAACGAGGTGCTGGTGCGCGCGATGGACCGCATCTTCATCCTGCACGCCGACCACGAGCAGAACGCCTCGACCTCGACGGTGCGCCTGTGCGGCAGTTCGGGCACCAACCCGTTCGCGGCGATCGCCGCCGGCGTGGCCTGCCTCTGGGGCCCGGCACACGGCGGCGCCAACGAGGCGGCGCTGAACATGCTGGAGGACATCCAGCGCAACGGCGGCGTCGAGAAGATCGGCGAGTTCATCAAGCAGGTGAAGGACAAGAACTCCTCCGTCAAGCTGATGGGCTTCGGCCACCGGGTCTACAAGAACTACGACCCGCGCGCCAAGCTGATGCGCGAGACCTGCCACGAGGTGCTGGGTGCGCTGGGCCTGGAGAACGACCCGCTGTTCAAGCTCGCGATGTCGCTCGAGAAGATCGCGCTGGAAGACGAGTACTTCGTCGCCCGCAAGCTCTACCCGAACGTCGACTTCTACTCGGGCATCGTGCAGCGCGCGATCGGCATCCCGGTCTCGCTGTTCACCGCCATCTTCGCGCTGGCGCGCACGGTGGGCTGGATCGCCCAGCTCAACGAGATGATCGGCGACCCCGAGTACAAGATCGGCCGCCCGCGCCAGCTCTTCGTCGGTTCGCCGCGCCGCGACGTCCCGCCGCTCGCGCAACGCTGACGAACCGGCGATGAGCTGGCTGGCCCGGCTGTTCGCGCCGCGGCGCCGCGAGGCGACGCGTGCGGCAGTCCCGGTGCCGGCCCTGCGGCCCGATGCGGCGGCGCCTGCCGCCGCGATCGGCCAGGCGCCCCCCGCGGCGCCTCCGGTACCGCTGCTGTGCTGGCTGCTCGGTGCCGAGGCGCCGGCCGCCGGCCCGGCGACCGCCGCCGAGGTCCGGGCGCTGGAGGCCATCGACGCGGTGCTCGCCCAGCCCGGCCTGCCCGAGGACCTGCTGCCGCGGGCTGCGGCGCTGGTGCCGCAGCTGCTGGCGATGCTGCGTCAGGGCGACCAGCTGCCGGTCCCGGCGATGGCGCAGCGTGTCTCGCGCGACGTCGTGCTGACCGCCGAGGTGCTCAAGCTGGCCGGCAGCGCCTACTACCGTGGCCGTGGCGAGGCCGCCGACCTGCAGCAATCGATCTCGCTGATCGGCGTGCAGGGGCTGCAGACGGTCATCGCGCGCGTCGTGCTCAAGCCGATCTACGACCATGCGCCCGGCCCCTGGAGCCGCAGCGCCGGCGCCCGCCTGTGGGCTCATTCCGAGGCGCTGGCCGCGGAGTGCGCGCTGCGCGCCGAGGGCGTGCCGGTGTTCGACGCCTACCTCACCGGGCTGCTGCACGACAGCGGCTGGACGGCAGCGCTGAACCTGCTCGACCGCGGTGGCACCGCGCCCGCGCCGCCGAGCGAAGCCTTCTGCGCCGCGCTCGAACGCCGCGCCTACCGGCTTTTCGGCCGTGCCGCCCGGCGCTGGGCGATCACGCCGGCTTTTGCCGAGCTGGGTGCCGACACGCTGCGCCACCCCTTGGCCACCAGCCCGCATCCGCTGGCCGTCGTGCTGCGCCAGGCGATGCCGGCGGCGCTGGAACGCGCGCGCGACGAGACGGCCTGAAACACCGAGGCCCGGACGTGCCGGGCCTCGTTCAGTGGCGGCGCGTGCCGCTCAGATCAGCTTCTGCAGCAGCCGCCCCATCTCGGACGGGTTGCGCGTGATCGTGAAGCCGCACTCCTCCATGATCGCCAGCTTGGCATCCGCCGTGTCGGCGCCGCCGGAGATCAGCGCGCCGGCGTGACCCATGCGCTTGCCCGCCGGCGCGGTGACACCGGCGATGAAGCCGACCACCGGCTTCTTCATGTGCTCCTTGCACCAGCGCGCCGCGTCGGCTTCGTCGGGGCCGCCGATCTCGCCGATCATGATCACCGCGTCGGTGTCCGGGTCCTCGTTGAACAGGCGCATCACGTCGATGTGCTTGAGCCCGTTGATCGGGTCGCCGCCGATGCCGACTGCGCTCGATTGGCCGATGCCGAGTTCGGAGAGCTGCGCCACCGCCTCGTAGGTCAGCGTGCCCGAACGGCTGACGACACCGATGCGGCCCTTCTTGTGAATGTGGCCCGGCATGATGCCGATCTTGATCTCCTCGGGCGTGATCGTGCCCGGGCAGTTCGGCCCCAGCAGCAGCGTCTTCTTGCCGCCAGCGGCTTCCTTGGCCTTCATCCTGTTGCGCACCTCGAGCATGTCCTTGATGGGGATGCCCTCGGTGATGCAGATCGCCAGATCCAGCTCGGCCTCGACCGCCTCCCAGATCGCCGCCGCGGCGCCCGCGGGCGGCACGTAGATCACGCTGACGGTGGCGCCGGTCTGCGCCGCCGCTTCCTTGACGCTGGCGTAGATCGGGATGCCCTCGA
>NZ_JAJKFP010000008.1:0-551 GCF_020966565.1 Rubrivivax sp. JA1055
GGCGGCGTCGGCGAAGACGGCCGTCCGCTGGTCACCAAGAACAGCTTCCGCTTCCTGCAGACGCTCAACAACCTGGGCCCGGCGCCCGAGCCCAACCTGACCGTGCTGTGGTCGGAGCAGCTGCCGCAGGGCTTCAAGGACTTCTGCGCCAAGACCTCCATCGACACCTGCTCGGTGCAGTACGAGAACGACGACCTGATGCGTCCGTACTGGGGCGACGACTACGGCATCGCCTGCTGCGTGTCGGCGATGCGCATCGGCAAGCAGATGCAGTTCTTCGGCGCGCGCGCCAACCTGGCCAAGGCGCTGCTGTACGCGATCAACGGCGGCCGTGACGAAGTCAGCGGCGAGCAGGTCGGCCCGGTCACCGAGCCGATCACCGGCGAGCTGCTCGACTACGACGAGGTCGTCGCCAAGTTCGTGCCGACGATGGAGTGGCTGTCGGGCGTCTACATGAAGTCGCTCAACGCGATCCACTTCATGCACGACAAGTACGCCTACGAGCGCATCGAGATGGCGCTGCACGACCGCGACATCCTGCGCACGATGGC
>NZ_JAJKFP010000009.1:0-1966 GCF_020966565.1 Rubrivivax sp. JA1055
GGCGTCACACCCTATACGTCGACTTTCGTCTTTGCAGAGTGCTGTGTTTTTAATAAACAGTCGCAGCCACCGATTCTCTGCGGCCTCATTGGGCTCCCCAAGTAAATGGTTCACCTACTAAAGGCACACCTTCTTCCGAAGTTACGGTGTCAATTTGCCGAGTTCCTTCTCCAGAGTTCTCTCAAGCGCCTTAGAATACTCATCTCGCGCACCAGTGTCGGTTTGCGGTACGGTCGTCTATAGCTGAAGCTTAGTGGCTTTTCCTGGAAGCAGGGTATCACTCGCTTCGGCGGCAAGCCGCCTCGTTATCACCCCTCATCTAAGACCCCCGGATTTGCCTAAGGGCCACGACTACAGGCTTGAACCGGGACATCCAACACCCGGCCGAGCTAACCTTCTCCGTCCCCACATCGCACTATAGATCGGTACAGGAATATTGACCTGTTTCCCATCAGCTACGCATCTCTGCCTCGCCTTAGGGGCCGACTCACCCTACGCCGATGAACGTTGCGTAGGAAACCTTGCGCTTTCGGCGAGGGGGCTTTTCACCCCCTTTAACGCTACTCATGTCAGCATTCGCACTTCCGATACCTCCAGCAGACCTCACGATCCACCTTCGCAGGCGTACGGAACGCTCTCCTACCACTTGCACTTGCGTGCAAATCCGCAGCTTCGGTAACTGGCTTAGCCCCGTTACATCTTCCGCGCAGGACGACTCGATCAGTGAGCTATTACGCTTTCTTTAAATGGTGGCTGCTTCTAAGCCAACATCCTGACTGTTTTAGCCTTCCCACTTCGTTTCCCACTTAGCCAATTTTGGGGACCTTAGCTGGCGGTCTGGGTTGTTTCCCTCTTGTGTCCGGACGTTAGCACCCGGTGCACTGTCTCCCAAGCTGTACTCATCGGTATTCGGAGTTTGCAATGGTTTGGTAAGTCGCCATGACCCCCTAGCCATAACAGTGCTCTACCCCCGACGGTAATACTTGAGGCACTACCTAAATAGTTTTCGGAGAGAACCAGCTATCTCCAAGTTTGTTTAGCCTTTCACCCCTATCCACAGCTCATCCGCTAGTTTTGCAACACTAGTCGGTTCGGACCTCCAGCAGGTGTTACCCTACCTTCATCCTGGCCATGGATAGATCACTTGGTTTCGGGTCTACACCCAGCGACTAGACGCCCTATTCGGACTCGGTTTCCCTTCGCCTTCCCTATTCGGTTAAGCTTGCCACTGAATGTAAGTCGCTGACCCATTATACAAAAGGTACGCCGTCACCCTTGCGGGCTCCGACTTTTTGTATGCATGCGGTTTCAGGATCTATTTCACTCCCCTCCCGGGGTTCTTTTCGCCTTTCCCTCACGGTACTAGTTCGCTATCGGTCGATTACGAGTATTTAGCCTTGGAGGATGGTCCCCCCATGTTCAGACAGGGTTTCACGTGCCCCGCCCTACTTGTCGTACGCCTAGTTCCACAGAAGACTTTTTTCATACAGGGCTATCACCTGCTATGGCCGGACTTTCCAGACCGTTCTGATAAATCGACTGCTAAAACGTACAGGCTGTTCCGATTTCGCTCGCCACTACTTTCGGAATCTCGGTTGATGTCTTTTCCTCGAGCTACTGAGATGTTTCAGTTCGCCCGGTTCGCCTCGTCACCCTATGTATTCAGATGACGATACCCTTGCGGGTGGGTTTCCCCATTCGGAAATCCCCGGATCAAAGCTTGCTTGCCAGCTCCCCGAGGCTTATCGCAGACTGCCACGTCCTTCATCGCCTGTAATCGCCAAGGCATCCACCACATGCACTTAGTCACTTGACCCTATAACTTTGACGCCGAAGCTCTCGCTTCAGACATCCGGTCAATGACAGATTTTGAGTATTCACGCGTTATGCCGAACTTCAATTCTCGCGAATCAAAGTTTGTATTGACGCAATCAAACTGTCGCTGATGGCACGGCGCATCCCGAAA